>NZ_JAFEUO010000003.1:0-895612 GCF_016900955.1 Micromonospora humidisoli | reverse complement strand
CACCGACGACGCCACTCCACACTCGGCTACCTCAGCCCCGCCGACTACGAACAAACCCTCACACCAGCTACCCTGCACCAGATCGCGGCATAACCCGGTGTCCACATCCCGGGGGGAACCTCAAGTCACCGTCTCCCCACCAACGCATCCCCATTCGCGGATGGCACTGGGGCTCCGCCTGTCAATCCGCAGTTCAGAACCGCTCTGTCAGCGATCAGTCAGATGATCGTCGTTACCGCTGACGCGTCCGGTCCTCTCCGCGAGAGCGGCCAGCCACGGCGAAGCAGGAGACCGGCGCGGGAGCCGCGCTGTCAAAGGCGATCTGTCCATCAGGAGGCAATCGATGTCACAACACCCCTGCCAGTAACACGAGCGCCAGGTCGCTGACGGTCCTGGCGAGCTTAAGCTGTGACACGGGTGCGGTGCGACGCACGAATCGACCCCTGCCATCGTCGCTGCCCACTCGGCACGGGACGACAGCGCGTCCATGTCGGGGTAGGGGAGTTCACCACCAGCGACGCCTGACCCTGATCCCGCGTACGGGTATCTCGAGGGGCGTAGAGGGCATTCGACGACGGGGCGCATCGTGAGAGGTGTGATGCGGTCGCGTTCGTGCTCCTCGGCCAACCGGGCGGCCTGCTCGTGTTCGCCAAGGTTGTCCAGGGTCTTTGATGACCTTGGTGCTACTAGCGGCGTCGGATGTTCTCTCGGACACCTTCAAGCTCGCCAGGGAGCGAACCTTCACCGCCACGACGGTCGCTGAGCAACTGCGCAACAGCGCCCCAGACGCGAACAACCGACCAAAACGGCTCGTCGCGGCGAGAGCGCTCGTCCGACGGCACCGGGTCGCCGAGCGCGGTGGCAAGGAATTCACCGACTCGGCACCCGAATCTTGATTGTCTGGCGTTAGGTTCCCCTTCGCGGCCCAGCAACGCACGTGCTCCGCTTGGGTCATACCGCCGGTGACATGTCGACAACAAGGTCATTCGGTCTGCCGCTGTCCATGGTCGTCCAGATCAGCCGCTTGCCGGCTCCACCGGTGCTTAGCGGGGTAATGGCCCGGAACCCGATCGTGACCAGTTCCGGATCGACCACGTCGCCTCGTACTCCCGTCAACGTCTTCGGCCTGACCGAGGGATACAGGGTGAGTACCGCTGTGCAAGGTGCCGCCAGCGCGTCGGCGGCTGGGTCGCGGTCCGCTTTGAGACCCGCGATCCGGGCTGCGGCGTTGCGGTGGCGGCTTTCGCTGATGGCGCTGAGCGTGCCCGTATCGCTCCGCTTCCTGCCGAAGATGCTGAACGGTCCGTGCCCGAGGATCATGCGGCCGGTTGAGGGGTCCACCTGTTGGGGTAGTAGCACGACCCACTGCCGGAGCTGGGTCGGGGCGAGAGAGTTCAGCCAGGTACGTTCCGGAACGAAGATGTCATCGCGGAGCCACTGCAGACGGTTCAGCACCTCCATCATCTCGCCATGCGGCACCACCGCGTGGTACGCCGCATACGTTTTCTTCGATCCGGTTTCCCTGAAGGAGACCGCGCCGGTCGCCTCAGCGGCGGCAAGGACCGGCTTCCAGAGCCTGAGGTTCTGCAGAGCCGGCTTGCCCTTCTCCGGGTGCGCGACCGGCTCCATCGGTTCACCTGGTGCGCTGCGCGAGACCAGTCGGGCGTTCCACATCTTGTTACGTCCGGTCGGTCGCAGGTCAGGACGATGTTGTTCGACCAGCGGAGGAATGCGGCTCGGGGTCAACCGCGACTCCGGAGCGGTCTCGGACGAGTACTTGCGGAGGTCATCGCGTAGGGCCTGTTCGTCCTGACAGGCGGCACCGAACAGCGCGTGCAGATCCTGGGTCGTGTACAGGCGGACCAGGTCCCGGTAGCCGGACCGGAAGCCGAACCACCGGCCCATCTGCATCAGGGTGTCGACCTGTTTGGTCGCGCGGCGGTAGTAGGTCACGGTGAGGCCCTCGACGGTGAAGCCACGGGCGAGCTTGTTGCCCCCGACGAGGATCCGCCACACACCGCGTTGGTCGAAGTCGAGGTCCTCCTGGTGCCTTTCCAGGTCGGGGTCGCTGTTGACGATGATGACCGGAGTGCCGTGGCGGTCGGCCGGCTGGATCAGCCCGATCGCGGCGGCGATGTCCTCGTGCATTTCTTCGAAGCTGCCCGGCATGGCCGCCCCGGGTGCCTGCGCGGTGGTGACGGGGAGGATGTCGGATTCGTACAGCTCCCTGAGCCGCTGAAGACCTGCCGGGCCGTGGTAGCCGGCCGTCGCCCAGAGCTTCTCGATGACCCCTGCGGTCTCGCGGTGGGACTCGCGGCCCATCGCTTCGTGAACGAGCATGGTGTGGTGCCGGTAGCTACCGGCACCGGCCCGTTGGCGGTAGACCTTGAGTGCGCCGGTAAGTACGTACATGTCCAGGGCGGCTCGCAGCTCGTGATCGGTGGGCTCGTCGCTGAGCCAGCGGACGTGGGCCCGTTCCTTCGACGTCTCCAACGGCCGCTGTCCGACCGGGCGGTCGTCGTCGAAGTCGTGGAAGTCGTCGGCACCCATGTAGCCGAGCGGTCGGGGCAGCGAGACGATGAAGTCCTTGGGGAAGATGTCCTCGACGTCGGACGGATCGATGAAGACGTTGGCGTACGGGGTGGCGGTGTAGCCGACGTACTGGGCGCGGGGCAGCATCGTCAGGAGCTGGGCGATGAGCCGGTTGATCGCCGTGCGTTTCTTGCTGTCCTCCTTCCACTTGGCGGGGCTGGTGGTGTTGACGGACGCCTGGTCGGACTCGTCGTCGATGATGAGTACGGGGATCTCGCCGAGCCGTGCGCTGACCTTCTTCAGGTCGGCGACGAGGTTGGTGAGGACGGACGCGTTCTTCTTCGCCACGACCAGGCGGGCGTCGCTGGTGTAGAGGTTGGCGGGGTGGAAGAACTCCTTGGTGGAATCGTGCCTTTTGAACCGTAGCGCCGAGATGCCCTGTTTGAGGCGCTGGTAGTCGCCCGCGTAGTTGCTGAGCCGTTCGATGTCGGGGTGCCCGGAGTCGGACGGTCTGCCACCGTGGTTGATGAACTTGTGGCGTTTCCAGTCGTCGTCGTAGCGGTACTCGTGTGCGGTGGGATCGTGGTCCGGCTCGATGTTCTCGCGACCGCACAGTTCCATGTCGAGTCGTCGCTGGGTCTGGGCTCTGAGCATGTTGGTGGTGCCCGTCAGGACGATGACCATCCGGTAGCCGGCGTCGATGGCCTTGGCGATCACGCCGGTGAAGTTGGCGGTCTTCCCGCTCTGCACGTATCCGACGACGAGGCCCTTGGCCTGGTAGGCGACTTTGCGGGTGGGGTCGGAGATGCGGCGGACAACTTCTTCCGTGGCCTCGTCGATGCCGGCGACGGCGGTCGGGTCCCAGCCGTTGGCCAGCAGGTTGGCGCTGTAGTGGGCCCAGTAGAAGTCACGTTCGGTGCGCCGCTGCGGGGTGCGCCACTCCTCGAAGTGTTCGGCGATGACGATGGGAGCGTCGGTCGCGGCCCAGGGGATGATCTCGGAGAGGAGCTCCTCGGTGGCCCGGTCGAGGCCGAGTGCACGGCAGGCGGCGGCCCGCCGCTCGGCCGTGTGGGGCGCGGTGCCGGCGGCCCACGGTCCGTCGTCCGTGTGGTCCCAGGACGACAGCTGGTAGGCGAGGCGTTGGCGTAGGGCGTCGTCCGGACCGGCGTTCTGCAGATGCGCGAGTAGTGCCGCTCCGTCGGCCAGCGAGGTGTCCCTGGCGAAGAGCGCCGCGAACTGGTGCAACGGGCCGGGGCCGGCGGTCTTCATGCCGTCGAGGGCGGAGCTGTAGCCGGTGGTGACGGTGTCGCTCATGGCAGCTCCTGTTGTCCGGCGGTGAGGGCGGTGCGCAGCAGGTCCGGCGGGTTGTCCTCGGTCCGGCCGGTGAGGTCGGTGCGGTAGCGGACGTCGGTGACCCGGGCGAGGTCTGTCTGCGGTTGCAGCATGGCCGGTGTGATGCGGGGGAAACCGGCGCCGACGATGAAGGTCGCCGGTGATGTCCTGAGCCGCCAACGGGTGCCGCAGGAGGTGGCGTGGCGGTCCGCCCAGCCTGCCGCGTGGAGCAGGTCGTCGAACCGGATCCGGTCGGCTCCGGCGCTGAGCAGGGCGCGGCTCCGACCGATAAGTTCCGGCAGGGTGGCGCCGTCGTGGCCCGCGACGGTGACCTGGACGGAGACCAGCCACAGTGGCCGCGCGCCGGTCGGTACGAGCTGGGTGAGTGATTCGATGGTGTGCCGGCGCTGTTCGTAGGTGGTGGTCTTGACCTCCACGTCGTAGCCGGGGAAGCCGAAGTCGTGTTCCTCCGACAGGGCCCCGCGCCACGCCTGCAGTGCCACTGCCGGTCCCGCGGTCAGGGCGACGCCGTTGAACAGGCACAGCTCGCCGAGCATGCCGGTCTCGGTGGAACGCCGCAGGGTGGCTTCGGGCTGGAGAAGGTGGCCCAGCTGGCGGAGGGTGTCGCGGACCGCGGAGGTCATCGGCTGGTGGCCGAGCTGGATCCGGTCGGCGACGGCCCGCAGCAGGGGGTAGGCGTCGAGGAAGACCCGGGGGTCCGTGATGACCAGCTCGATCATCCGTCGCCCGCCATGGTGGACGGTGCGGACGGTGACATGTTCCAGACCGGTGGGTGCCGGTCGCTCCCCCGGGCGGGCCGGCCCGCGCAGGCCGACCCGGTCACCTGGAACGGTGAACAGCACCAGCCGGGGCTCACCGGGTACCGGGTGGTCCATCGGTGCCGTGTGACGCAGATGTCCGGCGAAGGTCTCGGTACTGAGATGGCGCTCGCTGGACGTGCTCACCTTCGCTCCTCGTAGGCGGCGCGTTCTGCGCGGGCGGCGGTGGTGAGCAGGTCCTGCCAGAGTTCGATGTTGTCCTTGTCCCTGGGGCCGAGGTGGGCTCCCTGGAACGTGTTCTCGGCGAGCAGGTACAGCAGCGTCTTGAGCACAGGCAGGTCGTTGAGCCCGCCGCGTCGGCCGCCGAGCAGCGCGGCACGGTAGTTCCTGTTCAGCCAGAGGGTGTTCGCCTCCCGGTCGACCTCGATGAACTGGCTGTCCGGCAGCGCCTTCCACAGGATGTTGACAGGCTCATCGGAGAGCTGCGGGAGTTCGTCGCGGATCTCGCGGGTGACCTTCGGGTGCAGACCGCGGCCGGGCGGGACGACCGGCCGGCGTCGGGCGGTGGTGCGCTGGTTCGTGCTCGTCCAGACGGCTTCGGCAGCCTGCAGGTAGGTGGTGATGTCGGTGCCGTCGTCGGCGCGGGCGCGGGCGACGGTTCCGGCGAACCGTGGACCGGCTGTCACCCGGGTCTTCTCCGGGTTCATGGTGAACAGTCCGGGGATGTCGCCATCGATGTCGATCTCCACGCGGGCGAGCTGGAGCCTGCGGTCCGCGGCGTGGACACCCTCCCATCCGCCGGCGTGCAGGAGCCGGTCGTGGCGGTACACGTAGAGGCCCTGGCGCTGCTCCGCACCGCCGGGGAGCCGGTACTGCGGCAGGCTCGACCGGCCGGGCCAGATGTGGCAGCGCAGGACGACGGGGTTGCCGTCGAGGTCGGCTCGTAGCTCCTTGGGCCAGCCGGGTGGTGTCCCGGGGTAGGCGAAGGGGTCCAGGGCGTTGACGGTGCTGGCGATGCCGGCACCGAGTCCGGTGTCCTCGACGTCGATGCTGATGCGGATGTTCCTCCGCGTGATGATGCGGTGGAAGGTGAGGCCGAGGTGTCCCTGCAGGTGGGAGATGGTACGGGTGAGGAACTCCTCGACCTGGGCCGGGTCGTCGGTCGAGGGGAATCCGGCCACGTCGTCCCAGCGCACTACGGTTCCGCTGGGCGTGGTGGGCACCGGCCAGTTGCGGTCGAGTTCCGCGGCGGCGAAGTCGCTGGCGACGATGTCGCACCGGTGGTCGCGGCGGCTGCCGTTCAGCAACCAACGGCGTCCGACGGGTGGGTGGCCCGCGGCGCGCGACATGACGGTGAGGCTGGCGGCCTGACTGAAGGACGCGGCCTTGAGGCCGACACCGAACCGTCCGAGGTCGGTTCCGGAGTAGTTCCGGCGTCCACCGACCGTCATCGCAGCGTCGATGGTGTCAGGTCTGATGCCAGTACCGTTGTCGACGACGTAGAGACCGACGAGCCTGGTGCGGTGCCGGATGAAGCGGATCCGGATGCGGTCGGCGTCAGCGTCTATGGAGTTGTCGACGAGGTCGGCGAGAGCGGTCTCGAGGGAGTGGTTGCGGCCGAGGGCGTCGAGGGCACGCGGGTCCGGTGGGAGTTCGGTCGTTCCCTCGACGGGTACGTCCCGGGTCCACACGGACATGGTGGCGCCACCTCTCGGTTATGGTTCGTGGCTCAGAATCCGGCAACGGGCCGGAAGCCGGTCCGGCGCGCGCGGCGCATGAGCGGTACCGCAGCGAGGACGTCTCTGCCGGCGGGTGTCCACCGCTCGCGCAGCGCCTCCGCGACGTTGGCGGCGGTGCGCTGCTCGGCTCCGTCGAGTGTGCCGGTGGAGCGCCCCCAGTCGACCAGGTCCGACCAGTCCTGCGCGGCGGTCGCCTGGATGAGCTGAAGGTCCTCGACGTAGGTGTCGACGTCGGCCAGCTCCGCCTCGAGCACCGGTGAGGGTTGCCAGTCCAGTTCACGGACCGTGTCCCAGCACTCCGGCCGTTTCGCCCACTCCCCGACGTGGACGCGCCCGTCGGGTGGGGAGGTGATCACCTTCTGGGCGAGCACCGACACTTCGGCGATGGCCTCCCTCAGCGCCGGCGAGAGGTCCTGGTCGCGCCAGATCCTGTCGAGGTCGATGCGGCCCCGGGTGGCGTGGACGAGGAACGCGATGGTGTACGCCACGATATTGATCTTGTATCCGCCGAAGTTCTGATCACGCACGATCCGGTCAGTGCGGCGGAACAGGATCGCCTTGGCGACGAGCCTGCGGCAGTAGGCCTTGTCCACAGCGACCGGCTCGTCCTTGAGGCGCCCCTGGAAGAGCACGAAGTTCTTCTCGCCGCCGCGGCTGACCAGGTGGGGGTAGCGTGCCCACGCCTGCTCGAACCTGGCCAGGTCCGCCTTGTCGAACTTCTGGTCGGGCGGGTTCGACGCGCGGAAGGTGGCCCGGCGTGCCGGTGTCGTCTCCCTGGCGATGGCGTCGGCGTACTGGCCGCGGGCCCGTTCGTAGTACCAGTGGGTGTCCACGCGGTGCACCGGCCCGGGTGGGGCGAGGAGCGTTCGCATGATCCGCTCCACGTCGATGTGGAAGCCGCTGTTGGCGCGGAGATCGGATGCGGTGACCTTGTTCTGGGTGTTCGAGTACTGGGAGATGCGGGGGACGATCTCCTCGAGCCGGTCCGGGGACACGACGGTGAGTTTCATCTGTACGTGCACGTTGTCGACCGGGATCCCGTTGCGGCGCGCGTGGTGGATCGAGGCGGTGGTCTGGCCTCCGTTGACGATCTGCAGGCCGTGGATCCGCCGGATGACGCTCTGGCCGTTGGTCCCCCGGTCCAGGTCCACCCGGGACGCCGTGGCCGCGATGCCGTTGTTGTAGGCGAGGAACCGGTCCGGTGTGGTCCGCAGCGTCTCCTGGATGCCCCGGTTGACCGCACCCTTCGTCTGCAGGAAGGACCGCACATTGAGCTCGAGAAGCCGGCCACCGTGCTCGGCGTACAACGCGGCCAGGTCCGCGCCGGGCACGATGGCCAGGAATACCGAGTAGTCCCCGGCCGTCAGTGGCGCGGTCAGACACGGCAGGCCGTCGGGAAACTCGGCGATGATCGGTTCCGCCTGGGTCCCGGACACCGACCATGCGGCAAGGCGACGCAGGTCCCACAGTTCCCGGACGACCTTGCGGCCTTCGATCTCCGTCGTCATGGCGGGTTCCCGCACGACGCTGCGCGCGTTGGTGACGATGATGAAGCGGATCCGGTCGACCTGGTGGAACTTCTCCGCAACCGCCCGTTCCATACCGAGCACCTCGGAGGAGGGGTTCCTGCGTCGTGGGGTGCCCGGAACGGCCCTCAGCAGAAAGTTCTGCAACCGCCGGGTCACCGCCTCCAGCTCAGGGCGGTTGATCTTGTGTGCCTCGTCCGCCCTGGGGCTGTACACCGTCGCGAACAGATCCAGGCACCGGTCATCGGAGGAGAGCCCGTAACCGCTGATCTCCACCCCGTGGTCGCGGTACATGACCACGGTCGCGTCCTCGGTGTAGCCGTCCAGGCTGAACCGGTCCAGCATCATCCGCGCGAACGCTTCCGCCAGGTCGCAGCCGTCGGCGTCCGCCTGCGCCCGGACGTCCTCGATGAGGGTGTGCGCGAATGCGCTCACGTCCACGTCAGGCATGATTCGACTCCAGCAGGGCGCACGCGACCGCCGTCACGGATAGGACCGCCAGGGGTGAGCATTCAGACATCGCGCAGTCTTCCGGGACGAGGGGCGGTTGCCGGGCGGGGCATGGGGGTGGTCGACATAAGTGGCAGGGCTCTTCAGCATATTCGTCCGACGGCTGAATGTGAGAAGCCCCGGAGCCCGGTGTTACGGCGACTTTCAACGTACCGGATCGCCCCCTGCTACATAGGCCGGCGGTCGCCGCGCCGGTACCGGCACCGGTCCGGCCATGGTCCGGGCCGCGCCACCGGTGAATCCGCCGGTTGTGCCACCGCGCCCCGGCCCGGGCCTTCGGTCCGTTCGGCTGACATCGATGTGTACGCAGATGCCGTCGCCCACTGGGCGGTTGGCCGGTCACGACCGGCGTGGTGCCACCGGATCCGTCCGGACGGCCGGAAGGCACCTCACCCACGACGGAGGGCGCTTTGACATCCACCGGTCGTCGACCGGCACCCCTCAACGCGCTGGTGTCGGCGCAGATGAGTCGGATGCCACGCTCCTCCACGCGCCCGGAACTCCTCATCCGTCGTGAACTTCACCGCCGGGGGATGCGCTACAGGGTCAACCTCAAACCGCTGCCCGGCCGGCCCGACATCGCCTTCACCAGAGCGAAGATCGCCGTATTCATCGACGGATGCTTCTGGCATCTGTGTCCGTTGCACGGCACGATCCCCAAGAACAACTCGGCTTGGTGGACCGCCAAACTGCAGCGCAACGTTCAACGTGACCGCGAGAAGGACCACCAGCTCTCCGCAATCGGCTGGACGGTGGCGCACTTCTGGGAACACGAGGACCCCGTGGACGTCGCGGACAGCATCGAAGCACTCTGGCACCGGAGACGGGGAGCACCGGAACGCGGTACAAGATCACCACGTGATGTGTGACATCCTGGTCCTGAAGCTGTCGTCGTACACCGGGGAGGAAGCCGATGCCGGCCGGATCATGGTTCCAGGTGCCACCCTCGGCCGCGAGACTGACCGGCTCCCTGCGCGACATCGGCTACGAGTTCCCCACCGCGGTGGCCGACATCGTCGACAACAGCATCGCCGCGGGAGCGACCCACGTCGACATCAGCATCGAGTTCGACGGCGCGGACTCGCGGGTCTTCATCACCGACGACGGTTCGGGCATGGCACCGAACGCGCTCCTCGAGGCCCTCCGGCTCGGGTCACGACGCGGCTACGCCGACGGCGACCTCGGTCGGTACGGGCTCGGACTGAAGACCGCGTCACTGTCGCAGTGCCGGTCCGTCACCGTGATCACCCGGAGCACGCCGAAGGTCTTCCGCACCCACGCCCGCAGCCTCGATCTCGACATCGTCGAGGAATGGGACGAGTGGGTCATCGTCGACCCCGGTGCCGATCCCGACGTCGTCCGTGCCCGGAAATGGCTCGCCGAGGGCACCGGCACGGTGGTGCTCTGGCGCAGCCTGGACAGGGTTCTCCCGGAGCGCCGGCCCGAAGGCGGCTGGGCGAAACGCCGCATCGAGACGCTCGCCACCCGCACCGCCGAACACCTCGGGATGGTGTTCCACCGATTCATTGAGGGCACCGCCGGGGACCGGCAGGTCGTGATCTCCGTCAACGGGCAGAAGGTCCGCGCCTGGAACCCGTTCGCACCGGACGAAGCAGCCCGGCAGGAACTACCGCCCCAACGCTTCGAGGTCACACTCGGCAACGCCGGGGGCCACGTGACCCTACGCCGCTATATCCTGCCCTCACGCGACGGCTTCAGCAGCCCGGGCGAGTTCGAACGGCACTCCGGACCGCTCAACTGGAACCGTCAGCAGGGCCTGTACATCTACCGGGCCGACCGCCTCGTCCAGTGGGGCGGTTGGGGCGGCATCCGCGGCATCGATGAACACACGAAGCTCGCCCGGGCCTCCGTCGACTTCGGCACCAGCCTCGACTCCGCGTTCAACATCAACGTCGCCAAGATGCGGGTGGCGATCCCCGCCCAGCTCCGCCAGATGCTCGAAGCACCGATCAACGAGCTGTGCATCTACGCCAATGACGCCTACCGCAAGACCCCCCGCACCACCGCGACGCGGCGGCCGGTCCCCGCCGGTCTAGGTGCCCCGCCCGAGGTCCGCGCCGCCACGCATGCCACCGCCGCTGCCGGCCTCGCCCTGCGGGCCGCAGCTATGCAGGCCGGGGAATGGACCGCCTGGCAACACATCACCGCCGTACTCCGGGAACAGTCGCCGGACGTGCTGAAGGCCCTCGGTCTGGACACCTGAAGCCGTCCGCAGAAGGACGGGCCGACTACCGGTCAGAAGAGCCGGAGGCTTCCGGCCTGGCTGCTGCGGCACACCTTCTGCAACGGGCACGCGTCACATGTCGGCTCAACCGGCCGGCACAGTGTGTTGGCCAGCTCGATGAGACCCAGATGCGCCCTGCGGGCCTCGCTGTCGTCACCGATCATGCGGGCCACCGCCAGCCGGCCGTCCGTGAGCCGATTCCTCCGGTCGACCGGCTCACCGAGGTAACGGGCAGCCACCCGCAGCACACCCTTGGTGGAAAGCACCGGTTCCTCCGAATCGTCCTCGCCCGCACTGGGCACGACCAGGATCGCCAGGTCCGCCAACGCCTCGTGCACCCCGGGGATGTTGCGTACCGCGGCGTCGTCATCGAGGACCGCCGGGTTGTCGGCCAGCCGCCCGGCCAGCTCGACGATCCGCCCCGCACGGACCTCCTTGCCCGTCCAACGCCCGATCTCGCCCAGCTCCGACTCCGCGAGCACCGTCGCCTGCGGGGACGTCCACCTCGCGATCAGCGGCCAGAGCGGACGTACGACGTCCACGGAGGCGCGGTCCAGCAGCATCTCCGCCTGGATAACCTGCCACCTCGTGGTCGCCCGCAGCCAGGGGAGGCCACGGACCTCAGCGCTGTCGAACCATCCGGCGAGCAACGCCGCGACCTCCCGCGTGGAGATCTCCGCCGGCCGCGCGGCGACGACGCTCCGGCGCACCGCGCCCGCCAGGTGCTCGGCGAACAACGGTGGCACCGCGTTGCCGATCTGGCGGAAGGCCGCCGAGGGGGGTCCGGCGAACCTGAACCAGTCGGGGAAGGTCTGCAACCTGGCCGCCTCCCGCACGGTCAGGGTCCGACCCTGCCGCGGATGGATGTACCAGTAGCCGTCCTTCGCGATGTGCGCAGTGATCGTCCGGGAGAGGCCGTCCTCGTCGAGGCGCTTGTACTTGTCGTCGAAGATGTCGTCGCGGTACCGCCTCATCTCCTCGGGCAGGTCCGAGTAACGGGTGGTGGCGTCCATCAACTCGAACGCACGGGCGTCGTCCTCACGGACAGGTCGGGTGACGTGATCGAACACCTTGCGCCTGTCAGCGTCCGTCACGTCGGCCCGCATGCTGCGCTGATACTCCGTCACCGGCTCCGCGTAATCGGTCCACCCCTCGGCGCCGCCCTCAGGGCGCCAGCCACCCTCCACCGGCGGAAGATCCCCGATTGCGTTCCATACGGTCACCCGCTCGAGCGCATGCGGCGGCCACTCGAACAGCGCGCCGTCGGCAAGAGCGACGACGATCAGGCGCTGCCGGAACTGCGGGACCCCGTACCGCCACGTGTCGACCACCTGAGCCTGAACGGCGTAGCCCATCGACTCCAGCTCATGGACCATCGTCCGGAAGATGAACATTTCCTTGTCCAAGGCCATGTCCGGAACGTTCTCCATCAGCACCGCCGGCGGCCTGGCGAGCCGGATCACCTCGATGAACGAGCGCCACAGGTCCCGACGCTCGTCGTACGGGTCGCGCTCCGCATAGCGGACCCGGTGACGGATCATCGACCGACCGGCTTTCGAGAACGGCTGGCAAGGAGGACCACCGGCGAGCAGCTCGATCCGGCAGTCCCGCACGAGATCAGCAACCGTGCGGATCACCGCGGGATCGCCCAGGTCCCAGTTGACGCTGAGGCCCCCATGGTGATGCCGGTGCGTCTCGACCGCCTCCGCATCGTGATCAACACTGAGCACGACCTCGTAGCCTGCCTTCTGCAGACCGAGGCTCAACCCGCCAGCACCGCTGAAGAGGTCAGCGGCCAGAGGTCTCCCTGTACGACGGACACCAGCGGCATAGGCGGGGAGATCGGCAGCGTCCTCGCAGCTGTCCGGATGGGGGGAGAGCCGCACGAACGGGCCCCTGACCAACTTCACGCCGTACCCTTCGCGCTTCCTGGGCTTACGGGTGCGGGCAGGTTCAGCGGCGGTCACGGTCACGCACGCTACCGTCGTCGGGGTGCCCAAAGCCAGCGCCGAGCCGAGCCCCGCGTAGGGTCGCGACCACCGCCCGCTTGCATGGGCAGAACACCAGGATGTGGGGCCGGCACCGGTCCGAACCTCACCATAGAGATGTGCCGCATCCTCGGCCTCTTGACCACCCGCCTACCGATGGTTGGGTAATCCGCTTCGACGAGTTCGGGCCCCTGAACCTGCAACCCCGACCCGGCCGCCTGGCGACCCGCCGGACACCCGGTGCGGCTGGGCAGGCCAGCGACGGTGCAGGATCTTGATTGCGGACTACCGAGCTGGCCAGATCGGATTGACCGCGAACTGGCAGGAATATGTCAAATGGTTCCTCGCATGCCATATCTGGCTGCGGATGGCGGTGTCGGACGTGTTCGGGTTCCTGCCCGGGACGGAGCGGTAATGGCACCGCGACCTGCCGACCGAAGCACCTACATCGACGGCCGGCAGGTCACTGAGCGAGAGCGAGGGCTGACAGATGGGAGGCCGACCCTGGATCATCCGCCACAAGCCAGCTTTCACAAGCGGTGGTGTCGAGCGTGAACCCAACGTCGGTGATTCCGGCGGGTAGGCCTTCGGGGAAAGACGCGGAGGTCAGTCGTGGAAACCCCTCGCTGACCTCGTAGAGAGCCTGGTGGAGCAGCCGCCACGGTCTGTCATAGCTACCGAGATCGGCCGGTGTCCACCCGGCTGAGGCAAGGCGCTGGTCGAGCTCATCGGCGAGGAGGTCGTCGTGCTCGGCCATCGCCCGGGCCTGCCGGATCAGGTCGTCGAGGGTGATCTCGCCCATGGGATCACCTGCCAATCGGAGCGACATCAGGTACAGGACGCCGGACACGGGCGGAGCCAGCTGATCGAGCGACCTGATCCGGTGGATGGTGGGTCCGGTCAGAGATCCGCTCGTCTTCACCTCGACCGACAGGCGGGAGCCGACGAAGTCGTGCCTACCGCCGAGCGGCCCTTGCCACGATCGGACCGCAGCTCGGGTGAGCGACGGCAACCACCGGGTAAGCAACCAGAGTTCACCGATCAGTCCGACCTGGAAATCGACGCTGAGGCCGTCAGTGGAAACGGACCAGAACTTGTGCCAGCGCTCCGCTGCTTCTGTAATCGGATCCGGGTTGGCTGACGCGCCGGCAACGAGCGTGCTGACGACCTCCTCCACAAAGGATGTGAACAGCCTCTGCAGGGCGGGCTCGGGGCAACTGAGGTCTATCCAGGTGTTCTCGTCAGCTCGGTGGACCTTCAGCCGGCGGACCTCAGCACGAAGACCGCGACTGGGTCTGGGTGCACGGAAGGCGTCGGCTGCAGGGAGCGCGATCAGCAGATGCCGGCGCCCTGCTGCATCGACCGCGGCCAGCAACGGTCCGCCCGGCCAGTCAGCGACGCGCTGCGCCTCCAAGAGCAGCCCGGCCGGAGTCGGCAGTGAGCGCCACAGGATTTCCAGACCATCCGGGTCCCTTGGGCGTTGCTCGGCATTGCCGGTCATCCGGTGACCGGACCGGGTGACCCGACGACGTACCGGATGGTGGCCGGGCTCTCCGAGGCCGGAAAGCTGATCGCCATTCCTATGACTGTCTCGCCATGCTCGTCGGGGTTGTCGAACAGGGGCCGCTTGGGCGGCCCCTTGCGCTCGACGGACGACGTCGATTCCTTTGGCTTGCTGTAGGCGCTGATCGGGTAGAGCAGGAGCAGTCCCTCCGTGGACGGCCGCCGGTGGCGCAGGGCGACGGGATAGCTCACATCGCTGCCCTCTGCGGCTGCCGCCGCCCATTTACGGTCCTCGTCGCCGAGGCCGATGTCCTCGTCACCGGCGCCAGGGTTGCCGCGGCTGACCGGGTTAACGAGCGTGCCGATGCTGGTCTCCGAGAGTCCATCGCGGGCGCGGCTGATGCAGGCCACCGGTCCGTAGCCCTGGATGTGCAGGTCCTCGCTGCCCAGGTCGGTGTCAATGTTCTGCCGGCCACGGACCGCCACCCTCCACCGGAAAAGTTCGCGGTGCTTGGCCTGTACCGCAATGTACTCGCGGAGGGCCAAGCTTGAGCGCTGGGAGCCGGGAGCTGTCCGGTACCCCGCGTCGCCGAGGAACTCCTCGATCTCCCGCCAGTCCACGTCCTTCCACGCGGGCAGGTCGTCAGGGCCCACTGCGTTCGGCGGTCCGAGCCTGCTCAGCAACCGGCGTGTCGCATCGACGTTATGCCGCAACCAGTCCTGGTCGTCGAGTCGGAAGAGGATCGTCTGAAACAACGTTCCCGAGAAGTCGTAACTAATCTCCCGCGCGCTGCCCATCCTGTTAGGCGCGGTGATGCGCATCGTCTCGTGCGCCCGGATCCGGGGACCGAAGTCGCGAGGGGTCTTTCCGAGAATCTCGTACAGCCGGATCTCGCGTCTGAGGTCTTCCTCTGCGGTGGCCAGGTCTCGGAAGCGCTGGTTGAGATCGGCCGTGGTCCACAGTCGGGTCAGGTCGACGTAGTCCTCGCGGTAGCCGAACCACCTGCCCATCTGCAGCAGAGTGTCGAAGTAATTGGCATTGCGGACGTAGTACGAAACGAGGAGGCCTTCGATAGTCAGGCCACGCGACAGTTTGTTGCCGCCGACGACCACCGCACGCAGATCCGGGTTGCGTTCGTAATCCAGTTCGTCCGTCGATCTGTTGTGCAGGACTAGGACGGGAAACTCCCCACGGAAAAGACGGGCAATTGCCGGCTCAATCTCGGAGAACTTGAGGTACCGGTCCGGCGCGATGGCACCGGTGACGGGGACGAACTGCTCCTCCCAACGGCGCTGAAACTCGGGTGCGGCGTGCTCGTTGTCGTAGCGCCAACGCTGCCGCAGCACGGACAGCCGTTCGCGGACCAGTGCCGCGATGGCGTCCTGCTGGTAGGTGTACTGGGAGCCGTGGATAAGCATCGCGGAGGCCGGTGAGCCGCCGGCACGAGTGTCGCGAGCCGCCATGGCGAGGATGAAGTCTGCGAGCGCGTCGTCGAAACTCTGCGGTAGGGCGTTCACCGGAGGTGCTCCCCGGGCCGGCGTGAGCAGGCGGGCCTCATGGTCACGTACCTTACGGATGACGTCGATCCCCTCGACGTTCTCGCCGCCCTCGCCGGCCAGCGCCTCACGTCCGAAGAGGCGTTCTGGGCCGTAGTAGCCGTGGGGCGGGGGGAGAGAGACGATGAAGTCCCGCGGATACAGATCCTCGGCGACCTCTCGGTCCATCGCCTCGTGATTGATCAGAACGTTGGCAAACGGGGTGGCCGTGTATCCGATATAGCTGACCCGCCTGAGGCGGTGCAGCAGCTGCCGGACAAGTCCGTTGATGACCGAGGGGTTGATCTCTTCGGCCTGGGTATGGGCCGACACCAGGTCCAGACCGTCTGCGGCGGCATCGACGTCTTCAGCGACCAGGTCGACAACCTCCTCGAGGAGTTGCCGGTTCCCGCCGGTGTTGATGCTGGCCTGGTCGGCCTCGTCGTCGATGACGAGCACCGGTGTGCTGACCGGTTGCCGCTCCTCAAGCCAGCCGACCAGGCGACGCAGCACGCTCGCGTTCTTCTTGATCACGAAGATCAGCGGGACGTTGCCCTGTAGGAGACTGGCATCGGCCGTGCCCGGGTGGAAGTCCTGCCAGACTTCCGCACCGGTCATGCGGATAATCTGGCGCCCGTGTTCGGGGGCGCCGACTCCCCGACGGCCGGTCTCGTCGGGGGCAAGGCCCAGTTCGTCCTCCAGCCTCAACTGCGTCTGCCGACGTAGCGAGTTGTGGATTCCGGAGAGCACGATGACGATGCGGTAGCCCGCGTCGTACGCCTTGGCGATCAGCGCGGTGAAGTTGGCGGTCTTTCCGCTCTGTACGTAGCCGACGACCAGGCCCCGGATCTGGAAGCTGCCGGACCCGCCGGGCCGGGGGTCTTCGAGCATCGACAGGATCTTGTCGGTGGCCGTGTCGATCGCGTCGATGGCGCTCTCAGTTCGTCCCTTCTCGACCAGCAGCCATTCGCGAATTCTCGGCCAGTAGTAGCCGGCAGCCGGGTCGTAGCTGTCGAACCATGCGCGCGGCCTGTCCTTGGACAGCACCGCGACCGGTTCAAGCGTCACCCGATCGGCATTCCAACGACGGCTGACCTCGTCCCGCAGCTCCTCCGGCACAAAGCCGGCCAATGCCTGCTCCAGTGTCAGACCGGTACTCATGACGGCGCGGATGGCCCGCAGGTAGGTTTCCGGCGAGTGTTGCCCCGTCCGTTCAGAGGCCGAGTTCACGAGCCACCTCCGGGTCATCTCGTCGTAGCTGGTCGAGAATCAGTTCCAGTGCGTCCGAGTGTCCGGCGCGCTCAGCCGCCCGTTGCAAGGCGGCGACGGCGGTCGGTCGCGCCAACGTCACCAGCGGCCCTTGGCCGCCGGATCCGCCCGAAGGCGGGCTCACGGCTCCACTGCCGTTGCCGCCGCCACCTGCCGGGAGCGTCGCGGACCGGGCTTCCTCAGCTCCGGCGCCCCGCCGCTCTCCGTCGACCGAGGCCGGAACGGCACCACTCCTAAAGGGCGGTGGCGGGGGTGGCGGCCCTGAGGGCGGCCGAGGGCGAGGGGACCTCTTGTCGCCCCCGCGGTAACGCTCCTGCGCTCTCTTAACCAGCTCGGCGACCGGTCGGTCCAGCTGTTCCCTGAGATCCTCTGGTAGCCGTACCCGCATCTTCGAGATGTTGATCTCGAAAGCCTCGTCCAGATCAGGCCAGAACTCCAGGGATGCGCGGGCCAGTTTGGTGTGTTCATCCTGTGTGCGCATCCGCGACCAGCCACCGGACTGGATCATACGGTCCGCCCGGTAGACGTAGAAGCCCTGCTGACGGTTCCAGTTCCGCGGACCGCTGGCCCGCCGCCAGGCAGCATCGCTAGTGAACTCACGCTGCGCTGGGACAACAAACGGACTGAACCTCACCAGTCCGCCGGCCACCGGAAACTCCTTTACCGGGAGCGATTCGGTCCTGGGTTCAGCCCGCACGAACGGATCCCACGCTTCGACCGGCGTGCCGTTGATGGTGATGTGGAGCCGCCTGCGCCACCGCGCCTGTCCGGACAGGAAGCGTCCAAAAACCATCCCGAGGTGGAGTTCGAGCTGTTCGGCCAGCGCCATCAGGTGCCGCTGCGCCCACCCACCCCAGGGGTCGCGGAAATTCAGGATGCGGTCGAGGTTCTCCCACATCACTACCGTCCCCGTCGCCTCCCTGAGCGGCGCGATCAGCGGCTCAGGGCGCTCGGTCCCAGTGAGGTGCAGGATCTCCCAGCGGTCCGTCTCCGTCACGTGGCCAAGATCGAGCCGCCGCGCCTCGATCCTCCGGCGGTTCGGAGCAGTACGGCTGGCTACGCTGATAACCCGGCATTGGGACAAGCTGGCAGTCTTGAGGCCGAGTCCAAACTTGCCAAGGTCACCCTCGCCGTAGTCCCGCGCGGCTCCTAGCCGCATCGCCTCCGAGATGCTCGCACCGGTCATGCCGGCACCGTCGTCGGCAACCCGGATCCAAGAGTCCGGGCCGTCGAAATGGATCGTGATGCTGACCCTGCCGGCTCCGGCGGCGACGCTGTTGTCAATGAGGTCTGCGACCGCACTAGAGAACTCGTACCCGAGGTCCCGAAGCGAGTTGGTCAACCTCGCCGCGCTCGGGATTATCTCTTCGCGTCTCATCCTGGCACTCCCTACACGCCGGCTTGTCGGGCTTGCCCGCGAAGTCGCCCAACCGCTGCCCGCCGCTGGGGTTCGCGCGATCGCCGGAACGTCGACCACCCCGATCTTCGACAGCACCGTCAGTATATGGACGGGCTACGACACGCGGCTGAGTCAAGGATCTATGCCGCGACTCGCCGTGCGCGCGTAGCCAGAGGATCGGGAAACCCGAGGATGCAAATCAGCTGGTCAAGCTGTCCCTCACGGCCATTCCGAAGTCGTGAGCATGGTTGAGTCACGGTTTGGCACCCTCGGCGTGTCACGCAAAGACGGCAAAGGCAGTTCTGGACGCCATCGGGCTCAGTCGCAGCGGTTGGAAGCCCTCGTCTTGTCGCCCCTGCCGATGCGGCAAACATCAGCGCCTTGCTGTCAAGCTCAGTGGGTGTTCTGAATGGCCGCCTGTCAACTACGCAACACGTCCAAAATGGACAACAAGTCGCACACCATGACGCAGCGGGCGTCGACCTCGTTGCCAGCGGTGCAGAATCCAGGATCAGGGCTGCAGCCAGCGCCACTGCGAGGGCTGGACTCGGCCTGGCGAGCGATCACCCGCTGAACTGGCACCAGCGCCGCCAAGGGCGTGTCCACACAGGCATTGCGATTGCGGACGGCATCTTGCAGGCCGTAGCCTCCCGAAACCCGTCCCCGTCATCGGCAGGTGATTCGATGGTTCGCGCTGCAGCGGCAGCCCCTGACGAACGGACCGCTCGTGCTGCTACCGCGGCCCTACGGTCGATCGATCCGGCATCCTGGCGTGCCCTTGCACCTTGCGGATGGGCGACGGACCGCATTTCGGTGACGGCTGCCCAATGGCAGACAGTACTCGAGGACTCCGAGCTACTCGCCCACGTCCGACGCGCCGTTCGTGCGACCGTTGACGTCCGCACCGCCGTGGGCGGGGATACCCGCGCCGTGGGTCGCAGGCTTGCACCTGCCACCGCCAGACTTATCGACAGCATTGACGTGCTCCGCCGGCACGCCTCCGACGTCCTATGGTTCGAACCACCTGACGCGGAATCACACACGGCGATCGCACTCTCCGTCGACGCCGCCTGTAACGGGACGGTCTATCTGCTGGACAGCATGGCTGCTGGACACGGAGCCGGCGATCGTGACGGCGGACCGGCACTCGCTGACGCGGAGGCCAGTCTCGTGGCGGCGTTGGAGGCTGATCCCGGCGACGAGGACCGAGTCGCCAGGGTGTACGGGGTGCCGGCCCGCGAGATCGTTGCCACGAGGATCAGGGCCAGCACGGCGCTGAGGGCCGCGTTCCACGGCCACCACGACCAGCTCCGCCAGATCACGATGCGGCTGCTCGGGTTCGCTTGCCGGGACCGTCGGGTCATTGATGAACTGGACGGAGGGCTACATCCTCTCGCCCTCGCCACGGACGCCCGCCCCCTCGTGGCTCACCGTGCCGCCCGATACGCATGCGATCTGGTCCATCGTTGTGCGGCGGAAGATGTCGCGACCACCGCAGCCGCGATCGTGGAGGCGATCGACCGTGACAGGGTCGTCTATTCGACCCATCTGGGCATCATGGATACCCAGCGCGCCATCATGACCGCGCCGGACGCCGACACCTACACGCGGACTGTCGCCGAGCTATACCGTGCTGTAAGCGAAGGCCCATTGCGGGTGGCGGCGGTGGGCGTCCTGCGGCTCTTGGGTGAGTCGACGCCCGCCTCCGCAGGCCTGAACGAGATCCGAAGCCGGCTGCTCGCTCGTCAGGAGGAAACACCCCTGTGCCTAATGATCGCCGAGGTGATCGTGCCGTTGTGGCGCAACGCCCGAGCTCACGAGGACCTGTACTGGGACCCTGAGGCGGAGACCGCCGTTTTCGGGAACCAAGTCGTTGACCTTGAGGACGTGCACAGAACCGCCACACGGGCCTGGGCCACGGCCCGGGGCTACCAGGCCGGTGTGGCGCTGGGCCGTAGCTGTCTGCCGGAACTCGGCCGTGTGGTCGACCGGACCGAACCGCCCCGTTCGGCGATCGGCAGAGACATCGATTTGGCGAAGCTGTTCAATGCCGCTGGACTCGTCATGGCCGCGGTCGACCGCGGCCCAGCCAGAATCAACGTCACCCTAGACCTCCGCCCGGGAGCCAACGGGCTCGGGCCGATCGGACTCGCTCTGGTCGAAGCTGCCGCCTTGGAACCGGCCGTCGAGCGATGGGCTGTCGTCTTGGGCGACGATATTCCTACCTTCGCGATCTCGGGTGCAACGGCACGTCTGGCGGCAAACCTCTACGGTCCGGGACCCAATGGCGAACCGATATTCCTGTACCCGACGACGTTCGCCCCGCTGCTCGCAGACGCGCTCGTCCAGTACGGAGCGCCTCCACAGGACGCGGCCAGCCAAGCCTGGGATCTTGTACTTCGCGACACCATCACGGCTACGGGACGGTTCATCCGCCAACGCCGAACACACCGGCCCAGCCACCTCCGGGATCTACGACGCGCAGCACGGCGCACCAACGACGCCGTACACACTGTCGCCCACCAACTGGAACTGCCTGCCCCGGGGGATCTTCTCCTGACCAAGTTGTGCGCAATTCTCAGGAAGCTCGAGCAATCCCCACTCAACGATGTACTCGGTGCTGCGCTCAGGCATGAGCACACCCGCCTTCAGACCGCTCTAGGACTGCCTCCAGCCGCCCACCCATGGACTCGGTTGACGGACTGAAGGCCCCCGGTAAAGAGACTGGGGGAGCGCTAAGTTAACGGCCGTGTCGCTACCTCGACGGTTGGGTGCTCAAGGGCCATGCCGAACGGGGGTTTGCTTGCATATCTAGTGCGGAGTGCAGAACCTTGAGCAGCCCGGTCAAAACCGACAGTTGTGTCTTGTTGACAAGAATGCAACGCGCGTGATGCCGCTGTCCATCCCGCCGCTGGGAGCATCGGACGAAGGCGGACGGCCGTTTCATAGGTCGGCGAAGAACTCTGTCTCGACAGTCACGTCCTCGACGGTGCGTGTCTCAGTACGGACGCCGAGGTCATATTCCTTCAGTAGGTCGCACAACCGCCGGCCGTCTATTAGGTCTACCGGTGGGGCTCCGTCGCGGGTTGCTTCTGCCTTCGCCTCAGCTGTAAACGTGCCCGTGGTGATCAGCAGCCCCTTATCGCCGCGACCAGCCATCGCGCCGCGGAAGTCTCGGACCGCGCTGGCTCCGACGCTGCCCCGATAGCGCTTGCACTGGAAGAAGACCGGGAACGACACCAGGGACATGCGGTAGATGCCGAGACCGTCAATGCCGCCGTCCCCAGTCCGGCCAGTCACTGTGGCGCTAATGAAGCCAGCTTCGCGTAGCAGCCGCTGCGACAGTCGCTCGAACGCGTCGGGCGCAATTGACATCAGTACATCAAGCAGCAGATCCCGCCAATCCTGCTCTTCGTCGATTTGTTGGCCGTCGCCGCTGGCGACGTTCTTAGCCTGCTGCGCCAGTCGCCGGGCCCGCTGCTCTTCACGTAGCCGCGCGACGACCTCACCATGTAGGCGAGGGATGGCGTCCTTGTCCACGGCTCGACCCTGTTCCGTAAGGGTCCATACTCCGCGACGGCTGTTAATCAGGAGGCCCATGAACTTCAGATAGGTGCGAGCCCAGGCAAGCCGGTATTCAATCTCGGTCTGAGGGCCATCACCGTGCAGGATTTGCTGCTGCTCGTCGGTGAAGTGTTGTTGCTGTAGGACAGCCTCCACGATCTCGTCAATCGAACCCGAGCCTCCAAGGGTTCGGACAGCCTCGGCGGTGGGCCAGAGCAGTTGCGAGTAGTCCGGTATGGACGTTCGTGCCATGGCCCTAGTTTGCCAGTCGGCTCACCAGCCCTGGATCACCGACCACACACAGACGCCGCATGGTCGACTTGGTTGAGCGCCTCGGCGTCGCGGACAACCGCCGAGAGATCAACGTGATCGGCGTACCCGGCACCAGGCTGGTCAGACACACGATCGCCCTGCCTGGACCGAAAGCCGCCCCCGCCCTGCCATCCGGATCCCCCCGACCGCAGCCCTCAACCGACCGAGCACCGACACCATTCGGCAGCGGCCATCGACCTTGAGACGGCGCATCCGCATCGAACAGTTCCTCGGCATCAAGCACCGGTCAACTCGGCGGCGGCCGACGCAAGCTCACCGGCACGGTGGACATCGCGCTGCTGCCCTCCCTCGCCCGGCGCGACGACGTCGCCACCCTGACCCAGGGATACGGGCACGTCATCGTCGACGAATGCCACCACCTCGGCGCCGCCGCCTACGAGCACTCGGTCAAACGGATCGCCGCGCAGTTCTGGCTCGGCCTCACCGCCACACCCACCCGACGCGACGGCCTCGGCCAGCTCGTCACCTGGCAACTCGGACCCGTCCGCCACACCCTGACCGACGAGGAACCAGGCACCCTCGCAGCCGCGATGCACACCGACGCCGGACCCCGGCGAGCGCTGTTCATCCACGAGACCACATTCCAACCCGGCGACATCAACCTGGACACGCCCGGCGCGCTCGCCGAGGTCCACCGAAGACTCGCCCTCGACGAGCCCCGTAACACCCAGATCGCCGATGACGTCGCCGCAGCCCTGACCCGCGGCCGTAACTGTCTCGTGCTGACCCGACGCGTCGCCCAGGTCGAGGCACTCACCGCTCTGCTCGCCGCACGCGGACATCAGGCACTCGTGCTCCAAGGCGGGATGAGCACCCGCGAACGGCGGGCCGTCGTTGACCGGCTCGACGGCGCCAAGGCCGGCGACGGCCTGCTCGTCATCGGCACCACACCGTTCATCGGTGAAGGCTTCGACGCCCCCGCCCTCGACACCCTGTTCCTCGCCGGCCCGATCTCCTACGACGGCCTACTCGTCCAATACGCCGGCCGAGTCATCCGCGCCGCACCCGGCAAGGACCTCGCCGAAGCCCACGACTACCACGACCCGGCCACACCCATCCTCGCCGCCTCACTCCCACGCCGCATGCCCGGATACCGGGCCCTCGGCTTCACCAGAACGTGAGTGCATCCCGACGCGATCACCACGCCTGGGCCCGCCGGTTACAGGGTGCGAATGAAAGGCCAAGCTTGCTGGGCCTAGCGTAGTAGGCTGATGGCCATGGGCCGGTTCTCGGAGGATGAGCTGCAGGCGGTTGTCTCCAGGTACGAGGCGACGCGGTCGCAGGCGTTGACCGAGCGGGACGAGCAGCTGCGGGCGTTCCACGCGGCTGGCTGGCGGCCGGTGGATCTGCAGCGGGTCACCGGATACAGCCGAGAGACCATCCGTCAGGCGCTCCGACCAGAAGTCCGACGGGCGACCAACATCAGCCGACGCAGGACGGCACCCCAGCCGCCGGCGGACTACCGACCCTACGGTGACCGGAAGCCCTACGTGGTGGCTGAAACCCTGGCCGCGCTGCACGGCCCGATTGGCGGCATGGTGACGCTTCCGCGTCACCTCGACTGGTCCGGGCACGCCGAGTACGACCTTGACCGGCCCGCACGCCTGGCCAGCATGTACAAGGTGGTACTCACCGAAGCCAGCACCGTCGAGGACCTGAACACCTGGCTCGACGCCGACCTCCTCCGGCGGCTCTGGCCCAGCCTCTGGCTGCCGCCCCAGCTCCGGCAGCGCTGGGAGGAAGCCTTCCCCGAACTCGCCGCGGCCCGCAGCACCGCGGCGTAGCAGTGGACCCCTTCCACGAACGCCTCGCCCGCACCGGGCTCGCGGCGGCCGATCGATACGGCTTCGCGCTGGCCGGCGGATACGCGGTCCAGGCCGCCGGGCTTGTCGAGCGGCCCAGCGAGGACGTCGACCTGTTCACCGCCTGGGACCGCCGCAACGAGTTCACCTCCGCGGTCACCGCCGTCGTGCACGCCTACCGAGACGACGGCCTCACCGTCGAGACCGAGCGCCAGTACGACACCTTCGCCCGACTGGCCGTCACCGACGGTGTGCGGACCTCCAAGGTCGAACTCGGCGTGGACTGGCGGGCCAACGAACCGATCCTCATGGCGATCGGCCCGGTACTCCACCCCGACGATGCGGTCGCGAACAAGATGAGCGCCCTCTACGGGCGGGCGTTCGCCCGGGACTTCATCGACATCGATGCCACCCTCCGCTCCGGCCGCTACACCCGCAACGCCCTTTTCGCCCTCGCGCAGCGTGCCGACCGTGGCTTCGACCCGCGCATCTTCGCCGACGCCCTCGGACAGGCCACCCACCTCGACCCCGACGACTTCGCCCAGTACGGCGTCACCGGCCCAGCGCTGGACGATCTCCGAAGCCGATTCGCGGAGTGGCGCCGCGAACTGCTCGACGACGAGGAACGATGACTCGGCCCCGACTCACGGCTACGTCATGCCGGCACCCACAGGGCCCACAACGTTCCAGCTGATCTTCGGCAAGCGATCGCAGCGAGCCCGCGAAGCGACCGGCACGTACCGGGGACGATAGGAAATCCGCAGGTCATCGGCCTGTGGACACCGGCGGAGGCCAGTCTTAGGAAACCGATGCTCTATCCCCTGAGCTACGAGGGCGCGAGCGCCTAGTCTAGCGACCGGCGGGTTCACCTGGGGTGGCAGGGAGTGGCCCACTTCCACCCACGTCACCCGGACCCCCGTTCGCCCAGCCCAGGACCACAGCCCGAGCACACGAACCCCCGTTTGCGACCACGAGCGGCTGCGGTGACCCGCGTCGGCACCGAATGACCCGGGTTGGCATCCGCTGGCGAGCACACGTCGCGTACATCATCGAAGATCAACGACGTCCCGTCTGTACAACCACCTTCGACGTCGCCACCGGAGGGCACGCCTTCCCCGAACTCGCCGCGACACACAACAACGCGACGTAGCCGTGGACCCCTTCCACGAACCGGCTCGACCGCGTGGCCCGCAGATCGAACACCAGATGACCGCGTACCGAACGCACCTTACGCCGCAGATCGAAAGCCCAGATCCTCGCAGATCGAAAACGCGGCCGTTATGATGATGCCGTGCCCACACCGCATCTGATCCCCCGCCGCGCCGCCGCGCAGGTCAACGCTGCCCTGGCGGACACCCGCGTCGTCTTGATCAGTGGAGCACGCCAAGCAGGCAAGAGCACCCTGGTTCGCCTCGTTGCCGGCGATCGTCTGGCCGAGCGCCGCGATCTTGATCGGGCGCAGGACCGGGCGGCGGCGATCGCCGACCCGGTCGGGTTCGTGGACTCCTCCGACCTCCTGGTCATCGACGAGATTCAGCGCGCTCCGGAACTACTGCTTGCCATCAAGGCAGCAGTCGACGAGGACCCTCGTCCGGGCCGGTACCTGCTCACCGGCTCGTCACGGTTGTTCGGCATGGTTGCCGCCCCGGACGCGTTGCCCGGCCGGATGGAGACCGTGGAACTCTGGCCGTTCTCCCAGGGAGAACTCGACGCTGAGCCGGACGGATTCATCGACGCCGTCTTCACGCTCGGTCCGGACCTGCGACACGAGTCGGAGGTGACCCGCGCCGACTACGCGGCCAGGATAGTGCGCGGCGGCCTACCCGAGGCCACCACCCGTACCGACCCGCGCCGCCGCCAACGGTTCCTCGACGCGTACGTCCAGGCGCTCATCGACCGCGACGTCCGGCAACTGTCCGACATCCAGCACAAGGGCGAGCTACGCAAACTGGTACGCCTGCTTGCGGCCAGGTCCGCGACCATCATCGCCGCCAACTCCCTCGAATCAGCCCTCGGGCTCAGTCGACCGACGATCGCCCGCTACCTCCAGGCGCTGGAAGAGATCTTCCTGATCAAGCGGATCCCGGGCTGGTCCCGCAACCTGGGCACCCGGGCCACCGCCGCGTCGAAACTGATCTTCGTCGACTCGGGTATCGCCGCCAACGAGATCGCGACCGACGCCCGCGCGCTGCTCCGGCCGGGCGCACCGTTCGGGCCGCTGCTCGAATCATTCGTCCTGTCCGAACTGTCCCGCCAGCTCACCTGGTCCGAGCAGCCCGTCGACCTGTCCCACTACCGCGACCAGAGCAGGTACGAAGTCGACGCGGTGCTCGAGAACCGAGTTGGTCAGGTGGTCGGGATCGAAGTCAAGGCAGCCAGCACCGTCGGACCCGACGACTTCCGCGGGCTACGCCGGCTCGCCGAGCGCCTCGGCGACGACTTCGTCGCCGGCATCGTCCTCTATACCGGCACCGCCACGCTGCCGTTCGGCGACAGGCTCCGCGCCATGCCGGTCAGTACCCTGTGGCAGGCTCCCGCCCCGACAGCAGACTGACCTCGCTCCCAGGCTGCTCCTCAGCCGTTTCTGGCCACCGACGACCGAGGCGCTGGTCGGCTGATCTTCGGCAAGCGATCGCAGCGAGCCCGCGAAGCGACCGGCACGTACCGGGGACGATAGGAAATCCGCAGGTCATCGACCTGCGGACACCGGCGGAGGCCAGCCTTAGGAAACCGATGCTCTATCCCCTGAGCACGTGACCGCAGAGCCATGGAACTCTAGAACGCGGACAGACCAAACCCTCCGGCATACGGAGAAACCCCCATCCCCCATGAACTCGAGCAAATCCGTGCCTGGCCCCGATGGCGCAGACGCCGCGACACCAGGCCCGGACCCGTCACCACCGACGACAACGTCATCCCTGACCAATTGCCGTTGCAGTACCGGGTCGTCACGGCACTGCGTGAGCCGCTGACAAGGTAGTTGGCCGGAGCCGTACCCGATCGTCACGACGACCGCGCCCCGGTGGGTACAGACCCGCCGGGGCGCGCGCTAGCTGGGAGGACGACAGGCGGGTGCGGTCAGACGGTGGATTCCGACACGAAGTCCGCGATGGCCGTCAGCGTCTTGGGGTCGGTGAGGATCTTGCTGTGTCCGAAGCCCTGAGTGGTGATCATCCGAGACTGGCCGGGGAACGCCGCAGCGATCTTCTTGGCCTGCGACATCTCGATCCGACGGTCATCCTCGTCGTGGATCACCAGCACCGGACCGGTCACCCGGTCCGCCTGGTACGGGACGGAGAAACGGCGATAGATGTCCTGCTCCTGCGGGAACAGGCCCTCGAACCGGCGGCTCAGATCCTTCCTCAGGCGCTCGGACAAACCGAGTTCCTCGCTGAACCGGTGGACCAGGTAGTCGAAGTCGCACACGGCGTTCACCGTCACCACGCGGTCGACCTTGACCCCTTTGCGCATGGCGTGGAAGAGCGCCAACGACCCGAACGAGTGGGCGACGGCCGCCTGGAAGGGGCCGTGCCGCTCGTACAGTTTCTCGATGATGTCCGCGTACTCCAGCAGCGTGGTGCGATTTCCCTCGGAGTCGCCGTTGCCGGGTGCGTCGAAGGTGACCGCGCTGTATCCGCGGGCGAGCAGCTCCGCCACCAGCGGTGCGTACCGCGAGCCGCGGGACTCCCAACCGTGGACCACCAGGACGGGCTTGGTGCCGTCCCCCCACTGGTAGGTGACGACCCGCCGACCGTTGTACTCGATGCTCTCCACCTGGGCCTGGGCGTGGATCTCGGCCTCGTTGGGGCGCACCCGCGACGGGGTGCGGAGCTTGCAGAACAGTGCGAACGTCCACTTCCCGGCGAGACCCGGTGCGACCACCGAGGCGACCCGCAGCCCGGCCTTCACCGTGGAGAGGGCGATGCTCATAGGAATCTCAATTCAGTTGACGTTGCGGTCCACATGCGCCCAGAACTGGTCCCGGAGGATCCGACGCAGAATCTTGCCACTGGGGTTACGGGGGACTTTGTCGATGATATCGTACTGGGCAGGAATCTTGAAGTCGGAGATCAGCCCCTTCAACGACAACATCAACTCACGCGGCGTCGCCTGCTGACCTGGGCGTAGTACCACAAAGGCCCGGACCGCCTCACCCCAGCGCTCGTCGGGGACGCCGATCACCGCCGCCTCCGCGACCGCGGGATGCTTGCACAACGCATTCTCGACCTCGGCGGGGTAGACGTTCTCCCCGGCCACAATGATCGTGTCCTTGATCCGGTCGGAAATGTAGAGATAGCCGTCCTGGTCGAGGTATCCGGCGTCACCGGTGCGGAACCAGCCGTCCACGAAGACCTCGTCGGTCGCCTCCTTGAGGCCCCAGTACTCGATCATGATCGCCGGGGTGCGCAGCCAGACCTCTCCCACCTCGCCTTGCGGCACCTCGACACCGTCCGCGTCGACCACCCTCAGGTCGACGCCGGGCATCGGTCGGCCGGCGGCCCGCATACGTGGGCTGCCCGGAACATGCTCGGCCGCCGGCAGACACACCGCGCAGTTCCCGGTCTCGGTAAGACCGTAGAGCTGGACGAACTCACAGCCCATCGCATCCAGGCTCTGCCGCAGCAGGCTCTCGGAGATCGGCGAGCCCCCGTAGGCGACCTTGCGCAGGCTGGCGAAGTCGTCCGACCCCACCCGGGGCTCAGCCAGGATCATCTGCAACATCGCCGGAACCACCAGGGTCGTGGTGATTCCCGACTCGCGGATCAGGGTGGCCGCCTCCGTGCTCAGGAACCGACGCATGGCCACGCTGGTGACGCCCGCGTTGAGCGCCTGCAACGCCCACCAGAGGCCGGCGACGTGGAAACCCGGGATGCCGATCAGGCTCTTGTCGTCCGACCGCCAGTCCAGCCAGTCCAGGTCGTTCTCGACCAACAGGTCGTTGATCCGGAAGAAGCTGCGGTGCGGCAGCACGACGCCCTTCGGAAGGCCCGTGGTGCCGCTGGTGTAGAGCTGCACGATCGGGTCCTCGGGCTGGACCGAGGTGTCCAGGTCGTCGGCGGAGTGCTCCGCGGTCCAGGCCCGGAAACCCGCACCCAACTCGCCCTCGCCGTCCATGTCGACCACGAGCCGTAGCTGATTCTGCTCCCGCTGGAGGTCCAGCGCGGTGGCGCGGAACTCGCGTTCGGTGAAGAGAAGCTCCGTGCCCGAGTCGCGCAGGATGTGCTCGATCTCCGTCGGCGTCAGCCGCCAGTTGATCGGCACGAGCACGGCCCCGCTCTTCGCGCAGGCGAAGACGATCTCGTAGTAGTACTCCGACTCCTTGCCCAGGTAGCCGACCCGTGATCCGGGTGTCACGCCGGCCGCGAGAATCGCGCGGGCCGACCTGTTGCTTCCCCGGTGCAGTTGCGCGAAGGTGACCTCGCGACCCTCGCATTCGATGGCGACACGGTCCGGATGCCGCTCGGCGTGAAAGGTCGCGGTGTCGACGACTGTCTTGAGGTTCGGGTAGTGCATCTGTGGCATCCCATCAGCTCGCGTCAGGACCATTGATAGCCTTCGGGCCAGTACCGTCTGCCGGTCAGGACCGGGCCGGGAAGGCGGCACAGTGCCTGCCCAGCCCGCGCCGACAGCTCGGTGAAGACGATCTCGGCGCCGGCCGCGTACTGCTCCCCCACCAGGTGCAGCCAGCCGGCCGCGTCCAGCTCGGCCAGCGGCACCGGCACGGCCTCGGCGGTCGCCGCCGCACCCAGCACCCACACGTTCCCGGTGACCGTCACGTCCGCCGCGCCCGGTCGCGGCGGTACGGCTCCCAGCGCACCGGCCTGCCACCGCGCGGCGACCTCGGTCGTTGCGGTACGCCCGGCCACCACATCGGACAGTACGTGGCGGTACCGACCGCCGAACAGTCCGCCGGACACCCGCAGCCCCACCGCCGTCAGCAGCTCGCACCAGCCCATCGCCCAGGCGAGCCAGGTGCCCTCCGGCAGTGCCTGACCGTCGGTGAGCAACCCGTCCAGGGCGGGCAGGCCCATGGCCTCGGCGCACCCGCGTAGCCGGGCGGCGAGCGGCTCGAACCCCGGACCCAGGCTGGTGGTCAGCACCGCCCTCAGCCGCGAGTCGTCAAGCTCGGGCAACTCGACGTGGATATCCGCCCGGGGCGCCCGCTCTACCGGGCCGGCGGCCAGTGCGTCGAGGAGTTCGGACCGGCCGGTGACGACGGCCGCGGAGCGGACCGGGAGATGGTCGCGACCGTGCGCCAACGTACGGCAGACCGTGTGGTGGTCCCACTCCGCGCGCTGGTCCAGGTGCCGGTGCAACCGGTCGGCGGTCGCCGCCAGCGCCGCGTCGTTGTGCGCCGAGAGGACCAGCAGGGCGGGGACACCCGGTGCCGTGGGGGCCGCCTCCGGCCGCCGCCGGCCCGGGACGCCCTCCAGGATGACGTGCGCGTTGATCCCGGTGAAGCCGAACGAGCTCACCCCGGCCAGGCGGCGGCCGTCCGACGGCCACGCCGTTGGTTTGTCCGCGAACCGCAGACCGGTCCGGTCCCACGCGACGCCGGGGTCGAGGTTCTCCGTGCCGACCTGCGGCGGCACCTCGCCGTGGGCGAGGGCGAGCACCGTCTTCATCAGGCCCACCGCCCCGGAGGCGGTCTCCAGGTAGCCGAGGTTGGCCTTGCACGATCCCAGGTACAGCGGCGGGGCCGTCGGTGACCGACGCTCGTACGCCTCGGCCAGTGACTCGGCCTCGATTATCCCGCCCAGCCGGGACCCGTTGGCCTGGGCCTCGACATACTGCACGTCGAGCGGTTCGACGCCAGCACTGCGCAGCGCCAACTCGATGACCGTCTTCTGCCCGGCGCCCGCGGTCACCGCCATCGAGGGGCGGTCACCGTGGGAGTGGACCGCGCTGCCGCGCAGCAGCGCGTACGGCAGGTCACCGTCGGCGACCGCGTCGGAATGCCGTTTGACGACCAGGATGCCGCAGCCCTCGCCCCGGACGTGGCCGTCGGCCTCGGTGGTGAACGGGCGGCTGCGCCCGGCGCTCGACAGCATGCCCGGCTTGCCCAGCACCGCGGTGGTGAACGGGGAGAGCAGCAACTGGCAGGCACCGACCAGGGCGACGTCGCACTCGCGTCGCCGGAGTGCCTGCGCGGCCAGGTGCATCGCGGTCAGCGCCGAGGACGACGACGTCTCGATGGTCATCGCCGGGCCGTTGACGCCCAGCATGAAACCGATCCGCCCCGACGTCGCGCTCAGGGTGTTGCCGAGCGCCATGTGCGGGGACAGGTCGTCGGCCGGCACCCGGTTTCGCACCCAGGCTATCGGGTACTCCACCGTGCTCGCTCCGATGAAGATCCCGACCCGCTGGCGGCGCAGGTCGGCGCGGGTCAGGTTCGCGTCGGCGAGCGCCTGCACGGTGACCTCGAGCAGCAGGCGCTGTTGCGGATCCATCCGCTCCGCCTCCTGCTCGGTGATGCCGAAGTAGTCGGCATCGAACAGGTCGACGTCGTTCAGGTAAGCACCGGAACGGAGCACGTCGGCGATGGGTGCCAGGTCGGGCGCGTCGAGGTTCCAGCGCGCCCGACCGAGGCTGTCGGTGGGCGGGCCGGCCGACTCCGTCGGCACGACCCGTCCCTCCCGCAACGTGGTCCACAGACTCCGCGGATCATCGATCCCCCCGGGGAGGCGGCAGCCGAGCCCGACCACCGCGATGCCCTGGGTCTCGTCCTGCCGCTGCCGGGCGAGCATCACCATGAGTTGCTTCTTGGACAGCGACTCAAGATAGTCGATGTAGTTCGTCAAAGTCCGTTCTCCACGTCGCGCCTGCCCTGGTTCTGTCGCTGCTAGACGAACTCGCGCAGGGCGTCGAGTTCCGCGTCCGCCGCACTGTCGTCGAGGTCCTCGACGTCGGCCTGGTCCGGCTCCGACCCGGCCCCGGACTCGGACTCGACCGACGCCAGTTGCTGACCGATGAACTCCGCCAGCGTCCCGACGGCCGGGTAGTCGAACAGGATCGACGTCGGCAGCGGCACCCGGAACACCGATTCGAGCGCGTTCTTCAACTCCACCGCCGCCAGCGAGTCGAGCCCCAGTTCCACGAACCTGGCGTCGGCCTCGATGTCGTCGAGGGAGTCGAAGTGCAGCACCGCGGCGACCTTCGCCCGCAGCAACGAACGGATCGCGGCGTCCCGGTCGCTGCGGGGCAGGCTCATCAACTCGTCGAGGTCGATCGTCTGCGCCGGTCCCACCTCGGTCGTCAGAACCTGCTTGAACAGCGCGTTGGCCACCGGCTGACCGGCGACGAACTTCTCCCAGTCGAACTCGCAGATGATGCTCTGCGGCGCCGTACGGCCCATCGCCCTGACCAGTGCCCGGGTGGCCTCGGCGGGCTTGACGAACTTGACGCCACGCTCCTCGATGCTCTTGATCTGCCCGGACGTCAGGTTGGCGGCCATACCCACCTCCGCCCACGGTCCCCAGTTGACGCTCAACCCGGGCAGCCCCTGGGCGACCCGCCAGTGCATCAGTCCGTCCATGAAGGCGTTGCCGGCGGCGTAGTTGCTCTGACCGGCCGCACCGATGATCGACGCGATCGAGGAGTACGCCGCGAAGAACCTCACGGTGGGTACGGCCGCCGCCGCCCGGTGCAGCAGCCACGTCCCGTACACCTTCGGGCTGAGCACCCGTTCGAAGCTCTCCCAGCTCTGGTTGGCGATGGGCGCGTCGGCGAGCACACCGGCGGCGTGGATGACCCCGCCGAGCGGGGCGTCCGACTCCGCGATCGCGGCCATGATCCGGTCCACGTCGGCGGCGTCGGACACGTCGCCCTGGTGCACGCGGACCCGCACGTCCGCACCGATCGCCGTGGTCAGCGCGGCCAACTCCTCGTCAGCCACGAGCCGCCGGCTGACCATCGCCACGTGCCGGGCGCCCTCCTGGGCGAGCCGACGTGCGGTGACCACGCCGAGGGCGCCCAGGCCACCGGTGATGAGGTACGTCTCATCCGGGCTGATCGTCAGCGGCCGTTCGACCGGTCGGGTGTCGCCGAGGGTGAGCACCAGCTTGCCGGTGTTGGCGCCCCGGCTGAGTACCCCGAACGCCTCCTCGACCTCGTCGAGCGAGTACGCGACGGTCGGCAGCGCGCCGACCTGCCCCGACTCCACCAGATCCACCACCGTCTGCAGGATCTGCTTGTTGAGGCGGTTGAGCTCGTCCTGCGGGAACTCGCTGAGGTCGAAGTTGTGGTAGTCGACGTCCGGACGCTCGGCCCGTACCTGCTCGGTGGACCAGATGCCGATCTTGCCGAGCTCGACGAACCGGCCGTCCTGCCCGAGGCAGCGCAGCCCGGCCGGGACGTACTCCTTGTTCAGGCTGTTGAGCACGATGTCGACGCCGCGCCCCTCGGTGATCCGCAGGATCTCGTCGGAGAACTCGAGGTTGCGCGAGTTCATGATGTGCCGCACGCCCTGCGACCGCAGCAGCGGCCACTTGCGCGGGCTGGCGGTCGCGTAGACCTCGGCACCCGCCAGCTGGGCGAGCTGCACGGCCGCCTGGCCGACCCCGCCGGCGGCGGCGTGGATGAGGATCTTGTCGCCCGACTTGATCTTCGCGAGGTTGTGCAGGGCGTAGTAGGCGGTGACGTACGCGGCGGAGAGCCCGGCGGCCTCGGCGAAACCGATCCCGGCCGGCTTGCGGACCGCCACCTGCGAGGACACGGTCATCCGCCTGCGCATGCAGCCGAGCTGGCTGAGCACGACGTCCTCGCCGACCGCGAACTCCGCGTCCGGACCGGCCGCCACGACGGTGCCGGCGGCCTCGAAGCCCAGCGGCAGCGGCTTGTACTCGATCCCGTTGTCCAGCGCGTACTGCTTGAGCATGCCGAGCGCGTTGAGCACGTCCTTGAAGTTGAGACCGGCGGCCTCGATCCGGACCTCGATCTCGTCACCGGTGGGCGCGACGTCCTGGACGGGGACCGGCTTGATGTTCGCGAACTGGCCGTACTCCACGATTGACAGCTCGAAGTTGTCGTCGTCGCCGGCGTCGACGGCCTGCGGAAGCACCCGCTTCACGAACCGGCTGCCACCCCGGTAGGCCACCTGGAACTCGCCGCCGCCGGTGTCCCCGGTGAGCAGCTCGTCGACCAGCGGCTGGAAGTCCACCCCGGCGCTGACCGGAGGCAGATCGAGCAGGGTCGCCCGCAGCGTCGGGTACTCGTTGAGCAGGACGTGGCCGAAGCCCCACAGCGAGGCGGCCACCAGGCTCTCGTCCGTACGGTCGTCGGCGACGTCGCCGGGCAGCCACTGCGCGCCCTGCGTCACCAGCGTGACCCGCAGGTCCCGGCCCAGCCCGAGGCCGTCCAGCTGCCCGACCAGCGTGAGCAGGTCCCGATAGTTGCGTTCGGTCTCGGTACGCAGGCGCTCCGCACCGACCTGGTCGGGCGCGGCACGCCAGAACCAGTACACGTCGGTGACGGTGGGCTCGGCGGCGAGGGTCTCGCGCACCTGCCCGGTGTCGGTGGCGAACCGCAGCCGTACGCCCGCATCCGCCAACGACGGCGCCACGGACGCGAACTCCTCCTCGGTGCGGTGCAGGACGAGCACGTCACCGCGTCCTTCGGCACCCGCCTTCGCGGCGACCAGCGAACGCCGCAGCCAGCGGGGTTCGTGGAGCAGCGTGCGTCCACCGTCCGACGAGGTGTTCGCGACGCGCTTGAGCCGCACCTCGTGCACGACGAACACCGGACGGTCGCCTTCGAGCACCACGATGTCGGCGGTGAGTTCCGAACCGGCGACCCCGTCCTGGGCGTCGCCTGGCAGGTTCAGCTGGAGCAGGGTACGCAGGTCACCCTTGGGCTTCTTCAGCAGCTCGACGCTGCCGAACCCGACCGGAAGGTAGGTGTCACCCAGCTCGGCGACCCCGGCCAGGGTCTGCATGGCGCAGTCCAGCACCGAGGCGGGCAGGGTCCCGACCGCGGGCGTGTCGATGCCCCGCAGATCCCCGATCGCGAACCCGTCGGCGTACTGCGCCACCGTGCGGATGCGCCGGAACTCCGGCCCGTACGGCAGCCCCAGCTCGACGAAGTCGGCGTAGATGTCGTCGGCCCGGTGTACGGCGATTGGGGTGTCGCACGCCCGCTCGGTCGACCGCAGCCGGCTGACGACGTCGGCCAGCGTGACCGCGTTCTCCGGCGGGCCACCGAGCGTGGCGGTGACGTGGCGACGCTCGATGACGCCGTTGCGGGCGGCGATGCGGCTGACGATCTCGGCCTGCCACCGCCCGTCCCCGTCCGACCGCAGTCGAGTACGCACCTCGGTGGGGGACTCCTCGGGCAGGAACAGGGGCTCAAGGATGCGGACGTCCTGGACCAGACGTCCGGTCTCGCCGAACACCGCGTCCTGCAACGCGAGCAGAACCTCGACGTAGCCCGCGCCGGGGAAGACGACCTGACCCATGACGATGTGGTCGGCGAGGTGGGCCGGACTCGTCGGGTGCAGCTGGGTGGAGAACTCACGCTCTCCCGCCGCGCGCTGCGCGTCGGTCGAGACCTCCGTACCCAGCAGCGGGTGCCGGTCGGTCGCCGTGGCCAGCGTCCCGGCCGGGGCGAAGATGCCACCGCGGTTGGGCACGGGCAACCAGTAGCGCCGCTTGTCGAACACGTAGGTCGGCAGGGTGATCCGGCGACGGTGCCGGCCCTCGTGGTAACCGGACCAGGAGATCGCCAGGCCGGACGTGTAGCAGCGGGCCAGCGCGCCCCGGATGGTCGAGCCGTCCTGGTCCGTCGGGGTCAGGCTGGACAGCCACAGGTGCGGGGCCGGGTCGCCGCACCGCTTGCCCATGTTGGTCAGCGCGGCGGACGGGCCGACCTCGATGAACACGTGCCGGCCCCGGGTCTGGACGAAGCGCATGCCGGCGGCGAAGTTCACCGGCTCGCCGATGTGGCGTACCCAGTAGTCCGGGTTGCCGACGTCGGCCAGGCTCGCGACCTTACCGGTCAGGTTGGAGACGAAACTCAGCTCGGGCTCGCTGAACGTGATGTCCTTGATCGCCTCGCGGAACGCGTCGAACACCTCGACCATCAGCGGCGAGTGGAAGGCGTGCGACACCGGTAGCTGCTTCGCCATGATCCCCTGGGCCAGCAGTTCCTCGGTGATCTTCGCCAGTGACTCGGTGCCGCCGGAGACGACGCACTGCTGCGGTGCGTTGATCGCGCCGAAGCTGACGTCGGCGTACCCTGCCAGCAGCGGAGCCACCTGCTCCGCGGCGGCCCGGACCGCCACCATGCCGCCCGGCGTGGTGACCGACTGCATCAGCCGGGCCCGCGCGGCGACCAGGGTGACCGCGTCCGGCAGGCTGAACAGCCCGGCGATGGTGGCCGCGACGATCTCGCCGACACTGTGCCCGAGCAGCACGGTCGGCTTCACACCCCACGAGATCCACAGCTGGGCGATGGCGTACTCGAGCGCGAACAGGGCCGGCTGGGTGTAGACGGTCTGGTCGATCTCCTGCGGGTCGCCGGACGCCTCACCGAAGGCGAGTTCCTTGATCGACCGACCGAGCGCCGGCGTGAAGAGGCGGTCGCACTCGTCCAAGTGGGCTCGGAAGACCGGGTACTGGGCATAGAGCGCGCGCCCCATGCCCGCGTACTGGGAGCCCTGACCGGTGAACAGGAACGCGACGTTCCCGCCACGGAACTCGCCTTCCGCGCCGGAATCCGACTCGGGTCGGGCGAGGTAGTTGTCCAGCAGCGCCTCGATGTCGGCCCGCGACGACACCGTGCCGGCCAGCCGCGCGTTCCAGTGGGTCCGACCGACGTTGCTGGTGTAGCAGAGGTCGGCCACGTCGATGTCGGCCTGCTCGTCCAGGAAGCGACGGTACCGCTCGGCCTGCGCCCGCAGGGACGACTGGCCCCGCGCGGAGAGCGTGAAGAGCAGCTCCTCGTCGGGCGCGACGGCGGACGTCGGGGAGGCCGGCGGCGGGGGCGCCTGCTCAAGGACGACCGACGCGATGGTGCCCGCGAACCCGAACGAGTTGACCAGTGCCCGCCTCGGGGCGCCCTCCCAGGTGACCTGCTTCGTCGGCACGGTCACCCGGTAGCGGTCCCAGGGGATGTGGCGCGACGGGGTCTCCAGGTTGATGTGCGGGTAGATGACCCCCTCCTGAAGCTGGAGGACGGTCTTCACCACGCCACCGACGCCCGCGGCGGCCTCCATGTGCCCGATGTTGGTCTTGACCGAGCCCACCACCACCGGCCGGTCCGCGTGCGACTCGGAGAGCACGGCGTCGATGGCACCCATCTCGATCGGGTCGCCGAGCGACGTCCCCGTGCCGTGCGCCTCGACGTACTGCACGTCACCGGGGTCGAGCATCGCGCTGGCCAGCGCCTCGCGCATGAGGATGGCCTGGGCGGTGCCGTTGGGTACGGTGAGGCCGCCGCTCTCGCCGTCCTGCCGGACCGACGAACCGCGTACCAGCGCGAGCACGGTGTCACCGTCGCGCCTGGCGTCGGAGAGTCGCTTGAGGACCATCACCGCGCAGCCCTCGCTGCGGCTGTAGCCGTCCGCGCTGTCGTCGAACGTCTTGCAGCGGCCGTCGGCGGCGAGCATGTTGGCCTGGGAGAACACGACGTGGTTACGCGGGTGGTGGACGGCGTTCACCCCGCCGAACAGGGCGATGTCACACTCGCCCCGCCGTAGTCCCTGGGCGGCCAGGTGCAGGGCCACCAGCGAGGAGGAGCACGCGGTGTCGATGCTCATGCACGGGCCGCGCCAGCCGAGGAAGTACGACAACCGTCCCGACATCGCGCTGTGTGCCGTACCGGCGGCGATGTGGGAGGTCAACTCGGTCGGGTCCAGCCGGTCCACCTCGATGGTGTAGTCCATCGAGCTGATGCCCATGTAGACGCCGCCGTTGCTGTCACGCAGGGTCGCCGGATCGATGTTCGCCGCTTCCAGCGCCTTCCACGCGCATTCGAGCACCAACCGGTGCTGCGGGTCGACGTAGGCCGCTTCCTTTGGCGAGATGTTGAAGAACTTGGGGTCGAACTGGTCAATTCCGCTGATGAATCCGCCCCCGGCGGTAAGGACCTTGCCCTTCTCCGCCGCATCGTCGCTGTACAGGCCCTGAACGTCCCAGCGATCGTCGGGAATCGGACCCGTGCCCGATCGCCCGGCCCGCAGGAACTCGGCGAACTCCTCCGGGGTCTCGTTGTTGCCGGGAAGCCGCAGACCCATGCCCACGATGGCGATCGGCTCGTACTTCTCCATCAAGAGCTTTCGGACCAGGTCGTCATTCCGGATCTGCGAAGCCGTCTCCGTCATGGTCATCCCCCATGGATCAGTCAATCCCGCGGTCAAGAAGAATAAAGGTCTTTGAGCATGTCATTGAGTAGGTCTTTCGGTGAAGTGTGGCCGTCACTGTACGAAGCCGGCACTTTCACCACATCTCTCTCGACCGGGGCCGTCGCACTGCCAGAAGACGACGAGGTCTGCGGAAACAGATCCGCCAGCACCTCGGTGCGCAGGTAGGTGAGCAGATGGGCCGCTGTCGGATTGTTGAACAAACTCGCCGCGTTGATCGGGCGACCGAGCCCGGCCACCAGTCGTTGCTGAATCTCGGTCGCGCCGAGCGAGCTGAGCCCCAACGCGAAGTAGCTCTCGTCGAGCGGGAAGACGTCCGCGTCGCCCATCAGGAGCCAGACCTTGAACTCCGCCACGACGAGGGTCTCGAGCGCGCTGGCGCGCTCGGACAGTGGGGTGTCAGCCAGCTGCTGGTACCAGGGCGGATTGACAGTCAAGATCGGTCCCCCTACGGACGTCGGGATTGAGGTCGCCGGCACTGGCAGCGAGCGTCTCCACGCAGGATCACCACGGAAGTGACCCGTTCCGACGCATGAATGTACTCACAATTTAGAGCCCATGTCAGTTCAGCTACTTCCCTACCAAAACACCCGTCGATGCCACACCGGGCGGGAACCGGGAACCCTTCCGCAACGCGATGAACAGGGGATTCAATGGCCGGGGCAAGGTGCCGCCCGGACGGCCGAGCAGGCATACCCGTGCGAGTGATAAACATCACATCGACGCCGGATGTGTCGGGTTGTTTCATGGCTCCGGTTGATTCGCCCGACCCACGTACGGGAAAGCGACCCCGCTCGACGGGAAACTGTCGCCATCCCGACTCACACATGACCATGGCCAGCATCTGGGACACCCGGCGGACGGACCCCGGCAGCACCCTGGGGGGAGCATTAGCCGATCGACATTCGACCGCACGGCGGCGAGCAGACAGACTGTCGGTAAACCGCACCTGTCACGCCGGCGGCGATTTTCTGCTTGACACCTGTTCCGGCCGTCGGATGCGTCCGACCCACGTATCACAAACAACGCCGGCGCACCCTGCGGGGACGCTCATCGGGAGAGCAAACCGGGCACCCCTGCACCTACACTGTGCCGTGGCTCCGCTACCGAACGAGATTGGATTTCCATGACAGCGCAGAAACAGTCGGACTCGCCGTCCGGGTCGCCCGCCACCGCGACGGCGGTCCGGCCACCGACGACACGGCAGTGGCTGACGCTGGCCGTGCTCACGATCGCGCAGCTCACCGCCTGGCTCGACAACACGATCCTGAACGTGGCGCTCAAGACGCTGGCCGATCCGGTGGCGGGGCTCGGCGCGACCACCAGCCAGCTACAGTGGTCGATCAGCTCGTACACGCTGGTCTTCGCCGGGCTGCTGTTCACCGGCGGAGTGCTCGGCGACCGGTTCGGTCACCGACGGCTGTTCCTGTTCGGCATGGCCTTGTTCGGCGTGTCATCCGCCTGGGCGGCGTACTCCGCCGACACCACCCAGCTCATCGTGGCCAGGGGCGTGATGGGCATCGGCAGTGCCCTGATCATGCCGGCGACCCTGGCGCTGGTCGCGAGGGTCTTCATCGGAGGACACCGGGCGGTGGCCATCGGCGTGTTCTCCGCCGCCAGCGGGCTCGCGGTGGCGGCCGGTCCGCTGGTCGGCGGGGCACTGCTGGAGCAGTTCTGGTGGGGATCGATCTTCCTGATCAACGTACCCTTCGCCGTCGCCGCGATCGTGGGCGCGCTCTGGCTGGTACCCACGGCCGAGAGCAGCAGGCAGCAGCGCTTCGACCCGCTCGGGGTACTGCTGTCCACCGTGGGCATCTTCATCCTGGTCTACGGGGTGATCGAGGGTGGCCACCGCAACGAGTGGACGCAGCTGCACGTGATCGGCCCGATCCTCGGTGGTCTCGTCCTGCTCACCGCGTTCGTCTTCGTCGAACTACGGGTGCCGAACCCCTGCTTCGACGTACGGCTGTTCCGCAACCGGCACTTCACCGGGGCGAGCGTGTCCGTCATGCTCACCTTCTTCGGACTGGCCGGCGCGATGTACTACTCGAACTTCTATCTCCAGGGCGCACGCGGGTACTCACCCCTGGAGAGCGGCGCGGCGATCGCCCCGGTCGCGATCGGAGTGGTGCTGGGAGCACCGCTCTCGGTCCGGCTGGTGCGACGGTTCGGCCTCCGGCCGGTCGTCGCGCTGGCCATGCTCCTCGCCGTCAGCACGTTCTTCGGCTTCGTCTTCTTCACGCTGGAGACGCCGATCATCTGGTTCTGCGTGCTGATGGTGGTCCAGGGCCTCGGCATGGGTGCGGTGATGGCCCCCACCACGGAGGCGATCATGGCCACGCTGCCCCCGGAGCGCACCGGTGCCGGCTCGGCCGCGAACAACTCGATGCGTCAGGTCGGCAGCGCCCTGGGCGTCGCCGTACTCGGTTCGGTGCTGTCGGGTGTCTACCAGGACGAGGTCGCCCCCAGCCTGGACGTCCTGCCACCGCAGGCCCAGGAGGCCGCGGGCGCCTCGGCCGAGGCCACCCGGATCGCCGCCCAGTCGTTCCACCTTCCCCAGTTGGTCGACCAGGCCAACGACGCGTTCATCACGGCGATGCACACGACAAGCATCGTGGCCGGCGCGGTGTCGTTCCTCGGCATCGTGGCGATCCTGGTCTTCCTGGGCCGGACCACCACCGGTCCGGCACGGTGAGCACGCGGGCCGGCACCACGGACACGACGCCCGGCGCGGGCCGGGCGACCTCGGTAGGAGCACCGACGTTGACGGACGACCCGACCACCCCGGACAAGCCCGGGGACAACGGCGCGGACGCCCGGGCCGCCGCGCAGGCCCGGGCCCGCGAGCTCTACGCCACCGACCTCACCTGCCAGACGCTGGGCATCGACCTTGAGCAGGTCGGCCCAGGGTACGCGCAGGTCCGGATGCGGGTCGCCCCGACAATGGTCAACGGACACGGGATGGCCCACGGAGGCTATCTGTTCCTCCTGGCCGACGCGGCGTTCGCCTTCGCCTGCAACACCCACGGCCCGGTCACCGTGGCCCAGAGCGCGCAGGTGACGTTCCTCCGACCGGCCGAGGTGGACGACGAGTTGCGGGCCGAGGCGGTGGAGCGGACCCGGTTCGGGCGTGCCGGGATCTACGACGTCACCGTTCGCCGTACCGACGGCGTGGTGATCGCCGAGTTCCGCGGACAGAGTCAGATGCTCGCCGGCAGGCCGGTCATCGGGACTCCCCCGGCTGACCGGGCACCCGGCGCAGCCGGCCCGCCGTGAGCACGGCCGCCTCGGCGGCCTCCGCAGCAAGCACCTCGACGAGCCGCCGGGCGGGAAGATCCCTGGTGAACCGGTGCCCCTGGCCGGCCCACAACGCCATCCCGTCCGGATCGCCGGCCGCGGCGGCGGCCTTCCGGATCGGCACGGTCAGATGGTGCACCTGCGGGTAGGCCGACGGGGCGGTGTTCCCGTACTCCCGGATGAAGCGGTTGGTCAGGCCACGCGCGGGTCGCCCGGAGAACGCGAGGGTCACCGACGTGCTGCTGAACCGGGGGTCCACCAGGGCGGCCTGGTGCCGGGGATGGGCGCCGCTCTCCGGGGTACGGAGGAACGCCGTGCCCAGTTGCGCGGCGCCCGCCCCGGCCGCCAGTACGGCGGCGACCGCACCACCGTCCATGATGCCGCCGGCCGCGATCAGGTCGAGGTCCACCGCGTCGCGGACCTCGGCGAGCAGGGGTAACAGGCCGACGCCGTTCCCCTGCGACGGCTCGGGCGTGAACGAGGCGCGGTGCCCGCCGGCCTCGGGTCCCTGGACGACCAACACGTCGACACCGGCCCGAGAGCAGGCCCTGGCCTCGTCGGCACTGGTCACCGTCCCCACCACAGCGGTGCCGACCTCGTGGAACCGGTCCACCACCGACGGGGACGGGCAGCCGAAGGTGAAGCTCACCAGCGGCACCCGTTCCTCGACCAGCAGCGCCAGCTTCTCCTCCCAGCCGTCGGTGTCACCGACCGGCGGGTCACCGAGCGTGACGCCGTACCGCTGTGCCTCGCCCGCGAGTGCCAGGCGGTAGCGGTCCAGCGCCACCGGATCGGTGGCCGACGTGGCGGGCACGAACACGTTGACGCCGAACAGCGCCCCGGTCCGGGCCCGCACCTGCACCAGGTCGGCCCGCAGGTCGGCCGGCGACCGGTAACCGGCGGCCAGAAAACCCAGGCCACCGGCCGCCGAAACCTCACCGACCAACGCGGGGGTCGAGGCGCCACCGGCCATCGGCGCCGCGACGATCGGGTGCCTGAGCCGCCCGAGCACGTCCCGGGTGGACGCGCCCACGGTCAGGCCGGCCAGGCCGGGGACCGACCGAGCAGCCGCAGCAGACGGTCCTGGTCCGAGCCCTCTGCCGGCAGCGGCGGCGCGAACGGTGAACCCGGCAGGCTGCGGGACGGACCGACGGGTACCGCCCGACGGGTGACCTCCAACGCCGCCTCGACGATGTCGTCGTCGAACTTCGGCGGCGCACCGAGCGCGGCGCCCACATCCCACCCGTGCACCACGTAGTCGAGGAAGTGGAAGCTGATCGCCATTCGGGCCGGGAAGCCGCCGACCCGCCGGATCTCCGGCAGCCAGAACTCCCGACCCATGACGTCCGGTCCGTCGAACGCGCTGATCACCCGTTCCGCCGACCGGAGGTAGTCACCGCCCGGGTCGGCCGTCGGCTGCTCCCGCCAGACCGAGTCGTCCTCGGTCTCGCCGTCGGCCGCCGCCGCGAAGCCGTTGTTCTGGGCGGTCATGTGGGCCAGCAACTGCCGCAGGTTCCACTGCGCGCACGGGGTGGGCAGATCCCACTGCTCCTCCCGCGCACTGGAGACGATCTCCACGCTCTGCCGCACCGCCCGGCGGTTCAGCTCCTGGATGTCCACCACAAACCCTCTTTCTGCTTCCCGCTGCTCCATCTGCCGTCCTACCCGTCCCGGTCAGTCCTCGAACTGGCCGTGCTCCCGCCACCAGCGCCGACCGGAGTCCGACAGGGAGGAGATCGGGTCGTAGTAGGCATAGCGACGGTCCAACCCGTGCTCCAGGTCGCCGGATTCCGCCGTCTCGATCCCGGTCCGGTAGTTCTTCGTCCAGTACGAGACACCGCGCTCGCGGTCGTACTCACTCACCTGGTGTACCCAACGCTTACCGACGTACGGGACGTCGCAGACGATCCGGGGCGTCGCGTACCCGGGCAGGTAGCCCATGATGTCGTGTTGCAGTTCCTGCGCCTCCCACACCGCGATCCGCCAGTGCTCCGCGTTCGGGATCATGTCACACATGTAGAAGTAGTACGGCAGGATGTTCGCCTCACCCTGCAACGCGAAGCACAGGTCGAGCAGGTCGGTCGCGGTGGCGTTGACGCCCCGCATGAGCACGCCCTGGTTGCGTACGTCCCGGACACCGGCGTCCAACGCGGCCCGGGTCGCCTCGGCGACCAGCGGGGTCACCGACTGCACGTGGTTCGCGTGCGTGTGGATGGCCAGGTTGACCGCGCGGCGTGCCGCGGTACCGGCCACCCGGGCCAGCCCCTCCCGGACGCTGGGCTGGAGCCAGTGCTGCGGCAGACCGACAAGCGCCTTGGTGGCCAACCGGATGTCGCGGATCGACTCGATCTCCAGCAGCCGCATGAGGAACGCCTCAAGCTGCGACCACGGTACGTTGGCCACGTCGCCGCCGGACACCACGACGTCACGGACGCCAGGCGTACGACGCAGGAAGTCGATCATCTGGCTCTGCCGGTCCGCCGGTTTGAGGGTGAGCCGGAGCTTCTCGATCTGCGGGGTCGAGTTGCCGACCAGGTCCATCCGGGTGCAGTGGCCGCAGTACTGGGGGCAGGTGGAGACCAGTTCGGCGAGCACCTTCGTCGGGTACCGGTGGGTCAGGCCCTCCACCACCCACATCTCCGCCTCGTGCAGCGAGTCACGCTCGGCGTACGGGTGGCTCGGGCCGTCGGGGTCCCGGTCGCTGTGCAGCGGAACCATGTACCGGCGGACCGGGTCGGCCACGAACGCCTCGCTGTAGGCACGGCGGTCGGTCCGGTCGTGCGGCGCCATCGTGTTCAGCATCTGCGGTGGCAGCAGCATCGACATGGTGGCGAAGTGCTTCTGGTCGGCGGCGAGATCGTCATAGACGTGGTCGTCGAGCAGATCGCCGACCACCGCGCTCAGTTGTCCGACGTTCTTCACACAGTGCGCGCGTTGCCACTGGGCGTCGCGCCACTGCTCGGCGGTGACGTCCCGCCAGCCAGGGAAGCGACGCCAGTCGGGTTCGACGAGTGGAGTCCGTACATACTGGTAGGGCTGCTGATTCCGCACCTCGTGCGGTACTTCGTGCACTGTGGCAGTCATCGGTCCTCTTGGCCGTACGAAGCATAGTGACGTCGCAACACACGGGCGACGACGTCCTCGGCGGCGCCGAGATAGTTGCTGGGGTCAAGCAGGTCGTGTATTGCCCGGTCCTCGCTGAAGCTCCCGGCCAGCTCGGGCGCCGCCGCCAACAGGTCGTCGAACGACCCGCCCCCGGACGCCGCCTCCAGCGAGATCCTGGCCAGCAACTGCTTCGCGACGACCTTGCCGAGCTGCGGCGCGAGGGCCACGTTGAGTCTTTCCGAGACGATGGTCCCGCCAGTGATCGCGAGGTTGCGCGACAGGTGCTCCGGGAACACGGTCAGTCCCTCGGTGAGCTCGACCGCGTTGCCGGCCGCACCGGCGGCGAGTCGCAGCGCCTCCCGCAACGGCTGCCACTCGGACTGCCAGCCGCCGGCCGACCGCTCGTCCTCGGCGAGCAGGCTCTGCCCGAGCATGAGTGCGTACCCGGGCACCTGCCGGGCCGCCGCGACGATGACGGTGGCCAGTACGGGATTGCGCTTCTGCGGCATCGCGGACGACACCCCCCGGCCCTGCGCGGCCGGCTCCACCACCTCGGCGACCTCGGTCCGTGACATACCCAGTACGTCCACCGCCAGCTTGCCGAGCGCGCCGGTGACCACCACCAGCGCCCATCCGATGTCGGCGAGCGGGGTGCGCTGGGCGTGCCACGGCGCCTCGGGCTCACGCAGGCCCAACTCGGCGGAGAACCCGGCCAGCAGGTCGACGCCGTGTCCCGGGCCGCCGGGGGTGCCGGTGATCCCGGCCGAGCGGGCGTACTCCTCGTACGCGGCGAGTGTTCCGGCCGCCCCGCCGAGCTGTGCGGGCAGGCTGGCGCGGACCTGCCGGACCCGGTCGACCGCGTCGAGTACCAGGGCGAGCCAGCCGGCCGCTTTGAGTCCGAAGGTGATGGGCGTCGCGTGCTGGGTGAGGGTGCGACCGGCCATCGGGGTGGCCCGGTGTTCCCGGGCCAGGGTCGCCAGCGCGTCCGCCACCCGGGCCAGGTCCCCCTCGATCCGGGTCAGGACCCGGGCGGTGAGCAGCATGCTCGCCGAGTCCAGGATGTCCTGGCTGGTACTGCCCCGGTGCACGTACTCCGCGGCGTCCGGGTCGGCCTCGGCGACGGCACGGGTGAGTTCCTGCACGAAGGGGACCACCGGGTTGGCGGCACCCCGGGCCCGGCGGGCGATGTCGGCGACGTCGAGGCGGGCCGAGGCGGCCACCCGCGCGATCACCTCGGCGGCCGGCGGCGGGATCACCCCGAGCCGGGCCTGCACCCGCGCCAGCGCGACCTCGACCTGCAGCATCGCCGCCACCCACGCCTCGTCGGACAGCAGCCCCCCAAGGCCCGCACCGGCCCACATCGGGCTGAGCAGGCCGGTGTCGGCACCCGGATCTACGCTGCGGTCGTTGCTGGTGGTCACGACGGCTCCTCTCTGGCGGACCGGTCAGGATGCGACGGGTGTCGACATCGTCGACGGCGCCTGAGGAACGGCCGGGATGGCCAGGCAGGCCCGTGCGATGGCGTCCGCGTCACCCAGGATGACCGAGTCCACGCCCGGTCGGATGCCCGCCGCGGTCGCCCAGTGCACGGTTTCAGTAGGTATGCTCAAGGCGTACCTGTTCGGGTGAATTCGGCCGGATCTGTCGATCAGCCGGCACGGTCGACGGGTCACCGCCATCGCCCCGGTCTGGTATTCCCCCCGCTCCGGGTCCGGTATCCGGTACGGGCGGCACTGTCCCCGGGCCACCAGGCTGCGCAGCAACCGGTCCTCGGTGGACCGGATGTCCACCTCCGGCAGTCGCGCCTCGATGAGCGCGGACACCTCCACCGTCGAGTCCGCGATCTGGCTGGAGCTCACCACGAGCCCCGTCCCGTGCCGGGTCGGGGTGACCGTCAACCCCGGCCCGATGACGTTGACCACGCCGGCCTCGATGAGCGCGATCAGCTCCTCGATCCGGCTCGGCGGCGGTCCGATCGACACGAACGCGTTCAGCGGCGTGTACCACGACTGCAACTCGCTGCGGTACGAGCTGCCGGTGATGCCGGCGTGGTCCACCACGAGCCGGATCTCGTTGCGCAGGTCCCGCATCACGTCCAGGGCGGCCTTCAGCGGGCCCCGCACGTTACCGAGCCGTGCCTCCACGACATCCTGGCGCAGATACCCGAGCAGCCAGTCCTGGAACTCCTGGTTACTACGGAACTCCTGATCACCGTACGGTCGGGCGACGCGGTCCCAGTTCCACCAGTCCGACTCGGGCATCCCGGAGTGCCGGAGCAGCTTCTCGTCGACCGACGGTGTCGTGGTCTGCCACTGGCAGAACTCCCACAGGAAGGAGTCCGCCGCCTCCTGCCCGTCCCGGGCAGCGATCAGCGCGTGGTAGTAGACGGCCCGGACCTCCCGGTCGACCAACGGCCACACGTCGGCGACGAACTCCACCGGGTCGCCGCCCTCGTGCCGGTCCCGCAGCTCGCCTATCACCTCGACGGTGAGGAACAGCGGCATGTGCCGGCCGAAGGCGCCCTTCTGGTTCTCGCCCCGGGAGTGGTACGGGACACCACGGCGTGAGCCGACGAACATCAGCGGCTCGTTGCCGGAGGGCAGGTAGGTCAACCCGTCGTCGCCGGGCACGAACCGTCCGCCGCGCCCGACGGTGAGCAACGCCATGTAGTCGAAGAAGTTCAGCCCCATGCCGCGCAACGCGACCCGCTGCCCCGGCGTGATCACGTCCAGGTCCACCTCGGCCGGATTCGCGGTGCGCAGATAGGTCACCCGCTGGGCCTCGGTGTAGGCGACCAGTTCCTCCTCGGAACCGCTCAGCGCCATGTCGACGTGCCCGAGGGTGAGCACCACCGAATCGATCCCGGTGAGCCGTTGCCCGTCGGCGAGGGTCACCGACTGGGTACCGTCGGGCGCGTCGTCCAGGGCGACTGCGGTGTCGGCGTGCAGGTGCACCGAGACGTGGGCCGGGGCGGTGCGCACCACGTGGTCGAGCACCCACTGTAGATAGTGCCCGTAGAACGCGCGGGTCGGGTACGAGTCCGGACCCAACCGCCTGGCCTCGTCCCGTACCGCCTCCGGGTACCTGTCCACCGACTCCATCAGGGTGACCAGTCCGGCCCACTCGTGCAGGCTGGGTCCGGGCCGGATCGGGCCGTCGCACTGCACACTCCCGTCGGTGAACATGGTCACCTGGGAGGCGACCGTGTTCATCAGCAGCACCGGCGACTGGGTGGACCGCCACACCCGTCCGCCCGCACCGAGGTACGGGTCGACGACGTGCAACACCACGCGTTGTCCGGTCACGGAGGCGTTGGCAGCGACCCGCTCGGCCACCGACAACCCGCGCGGTCCCATTCCGATGACACACAACGTGGTGATGTCGCTCTCCGTCACAGCTCTTCGTCTCCCCGAGTCTGAATTGAAGGTCTGAAGCGGTGCGAGCAAAGGGCGGTCAAACCTGGGCCACCCGGACGCGACCGACCGGCTCTGTGCCCTTGATCGGGCACAGAGCGGCGGCTTCGTCGATGTCAGTCCGAGTACTCGCTCCGACGCGCGGGATCCGTGAGCAGGGTGGACAGCCGGGTCCTGAGCTCACGCTTGAGTGACTTCCCGGTGACGCCGGTCGGGTAGTCCGCGTCGGTGCGGGCCACCAGCAGCGCCGCCAGGGGCGTCAGGTTCGCCTCGGTCAGGGCCTTGTTGGCGTGCTCCAGCAACTCGCTCAGCGGCGGGTCGCCGGCATCCTGCTGCAACCGGACCGTGGCGACCGGAACCTGACCGGCCCCGTCGGCCGACGGGACACCGACCACCGCGCAGTCCCAGAACAGCTCCGCGCAGTCGGCCAGCAGGACCTCCTCGATCGGCAGGCTGTACACCGGCCCGGACGCGGTGTCCATGACGTCGACCGTACGGTCGAGGTGGTAGAAGTTGCCCTCGCTGTCGCGGTACGCCACGTCACCGGTCAACCAGTAACCGTTGAGCTCGAACGAGCGGGTCAGCACCGGGTCGTTCCAGTAGCCCGGGGTACGCGACGGGGTCTGCACGGCGAGCAGACCCACCGTGCCGTCGGGCAGCTCGCGACCCTCCTCGTCGAGGACGGCGGCCCGGTGGACCACCTCGAGCGGCTTGCCGACGCAGCGGTCGTTGCGGGCCGACTCGGGCGTCGTCACCTGCCCGAACAGCGCCATCCCCATCTCGGAGGAGCCCAGCCCGTCGATGAACTGCGACCCCGGCAGCGCGGGCTGCTCGGCCTTCTCGTCGGGCAGCAGCCACGGCTTGATCAGCCCCGCCGGCCGCTCGCCCAGCGTCACCAGTCGACGGATGTGGCCGTAGTGCGCGCCGTCGCCGGTGTTGAACCAGCTGTGCACCTTCGCCGCGCCCCGGACCGGCAGGTCACCCGTGGCCAGCTCCACATAGGTGCGCGGGAACGATGCGATCATGGTCGGCTGGAACGCCTCCATCACCGGCTCGACGACCTCGCGCCGCCAGTTCCCCATCACCACCGTCGGTACACCGAGCAACGTCGTGGTCAGGAAGTAGCTGAGGCCGCCGGCGTGCGTGTGCGGCATCAGGGACATGAGCTTGTCGTACGACTCCGCCGGGAACCGCACCATGCGGGGCTGCTTGCCGTTCCAGAACTGCTTGTGGGCCAGCATGGTGGACTTCGGGGTGCCGGTGGTGCCGGAGGAGTGGATGAGCGCCACCACCTCGTCGTCCTTGTGCTGGTACGGGAACCACTCGGGCAGCTCACCGGGCTGCGGGTCGTACGCCCGGATCTCTGCCGTCGGCACGACGAAGCGCGGCTTGCGCTGGTTCGCCCGGTACGCCGCGACCAGCCGGGTCGGGTCGTCGGAAACCACGCCGACCACGCCCACGTGGTCCAGGTACCGCACGGCGCCGTTCGTCGGCATCGCGTCGTTCACCATCGCGGGGATCGCCCCGAGCGAGGTGAGCGCGAAGTAGTGGAGCAACGGCTCAAGCCCCTCGGCGACCAGGACACCCACCGGGTCACCCGGACGGACGCCGTTCGCCCAGTACCACTTGGCGTACCGGTCCCGCAGCGCGGCGAGATCCACCAGGCTGTGACCGCGCAGGACGACGGCGCCCCGGTGGTCGGTCGAGTGGCTGTACGCGTACGGCACGTTGCGGTTCGGGTTCAGCTCAAGGGCACGCTGGAGGAAGTTGCCGGCGCCGAGTGTCGGGTCGGTCATCATCTCGCGCCGAACCGACAGTGGGGCGATGGGGCTGATCGCGCTCATCGAGATCTCCTAGGCTCTCAGTGCTCTGCGTGGCTCAGTGCTGCTCTGCGGTGATTTCCGCGGCCACTCGATGGCCGGAGCGGATCGCACCCTCCATCAGGCCGAAGAACTCGGTGCTCGTCTCGGTGCCCGCCCAGTGCACCCGCTGGTGCGGCTCGGTGAGGTGGGGGCCGTGCCGCATCCAGTCCCCCGGGCCGAACAGCGCGGCGTAGCAGCCACGGCTGTACTCCGCCGTGACCCAGTCGGTCACGAAGAACGACACCGGGTCCGGTAGCTGCGGGAAGAGCTGGCGGGCCTGGGCGAAGGCCGCGGCGCGCTGCTCGGCATAGGTGAGCGCGCCGAACCGGCGGGCCTCGCTGCCGGTGACGAACCCGGTCAGCACCCCGACCCCGCCCTCCGGGGAGTCGTCGACCGTGGACAGCAACGGGCCGTCGGCGCTGACCGACCAGCCCGACAGCCCGTGCTCGCGCCACAGCGGGCGGGGATAGACCAGGTGCAGCTTGACCGCACATCCGGGAGCGGTCTGCGCGGAGGCACGCGGAGCCGGCAGCGCCGGGTGGTACTCCAGGCCGTCGGCCAGCAACGGCGGCAGCGCGACGATCACCCGGTCCGCGCGCAGCTCGCCGCTGGCCGCGTACACCGTGACACCGTCGGCGTCCTGGTGGATCGCCCGTACCGGATCGGAGAGCCGGACCCGGTCGCCGAGCGCGGCGGCGAGCACCTCGCAGACCTGGTGCGCGCCACCGGCGACCCGCTCCTCCTGCGCCCCGCCCTCGAACGCGTTGAGATAGCTGACTCCGCCACCGGAACGCAGGTAGAACGCCATGTGCAGGACGGAGATGTCCGCCGGGTCGGCGGCCATCATCTCGCCGAGGAAGAGCGGGAAGAACAGTTGCGCGTCCGGATGCGGCAGGTTGTGCCGCGCCCACTGCGCCGCCGTCATGGCATCCAACTCGGCCGCGTTCGGCGTCAGCCAGGGCGCGTCCACCCGTACGCTCGCGACCAGTTCGTCGAGCAGGTCGAACATCCCGCCCAACGCGACCGCGTTGAGCGGCGGGAACCGCCCCGGGCTGGTGTCCCGCCCGTCGTTGAGCGCGAACGTGCTGGCCCCCGCCATGGTCGTCGGCGTGGTCTTCAGGCCGGTGCGGGCCAGCAGGGCCAGCAGGCTGGTGTGCCGCTCACCCAGGTACGCCGCGCCCGCGTCGACCCAGTTGCCCGGCGCGACCTCGATGCCGTGGGTACGCCCCCCGACCCGGTCGCGTGCCTCCAGAACGGTCACCTCGACACCGGCCGAGACGAGTTCCGTCGCGGCGGTCAGGCCGGCGAGACCGCCACCGACAACGATGACGCTCACTGGACCACGCTCGCGATCTTCTCGGACAGATGGTCGGGCGACGGACCGTTGAGGAAGTCCTCGAAGGACAGCTCGACGCCGTACTCGCGGGCGATTGCGCTCAGCACCCGCGTCGCGAGCAGGGAGTCTCCGCCCAGCTCGAAGAAGTCCGAGCTCATCGCGATGTCGTCGGTCTGCAGAACCCTGCGGAAGATGTCGGTCACTCCGGCGGCGCTCATTGGCTCAGCTCCTTGAAAGGTGGTCGGACGCGTACCGCCGATGCGACCCGGCGCGGTCGACCTTGCCACTTGACGTGTAGACGAGGTCCGGAACGACGATGATCCGGTTGGGCACCAGATGTCGGGGAACCCTGGTACGCAGGTAGGCCAGGACCTCCGCGCCGAGCACCTCGGTGTCGGCCCGGGGACGGGGCACCACGTACGCGGTCATGGTGGTGTGGTCGGCGACGGTGACACCCACGACCGCGGTGGCGGCCACGTCCGGTTGGCCCGAGATCTGGGCCTCGACCTCACCCGGGTCGACGCGGAACCCGCGCACCTTGATCTGGCTGTCGAGCCGACCCTCGTGGATCAGCGTGCCGTCCACGGCCCGGCTCACCCGGTCACCGGTGTGGAAGTAACGCTGCGGCCCGTCGCCGAGATCGAGCAGTTCGAACCGGGCGGCGGTCTCGGCCGCCAGGCCGAGATAGCCCAACGCCACCGACGCCCCGCCGATCAGCAGCTCACCCTCGTCGCTGATGTGCTCCCGCACGTGCGGGAGCGCCCGTCCGATCGGCACCCGCCGGGTCGGGTCCCATCCGGACCCGACGCCCGGCGTACGCGGGCCGTGCAGGTCGACGGCGTGGGTGACCAGGGTGGTCTCGGTGCAGCCGTAGGTGTTGACGAGGCGGATCGCCGCGGTGTCGCGGGCGCACCAGTCGGCCAGTCGGGCCGGGCTGGCCGCCTCACCACCGATGATCATCAGTCGTACGCACGCGGGCAGCGTGGCCTCGTCCTCCACCAGGTAGTGCACGAGTTCGTGCCAGAACGCGGTCGGCAGGTCCAGGACGGTCACCCCCTCCGCCGCGACCATCCGCAGGAAGCGGGGGAACGATCCGGAGTAGGCCTCGCTGTTGAAGACCAGGGTCGCTCCGCTGGTGAGGGTCGGCAGGATCTCCTCGAAGCAGGTGTCCCAGTTCAGCGAGGCGAACTGGAGAACCCGGTCGCCGGGGCCGATGTCGAACAGCTCCGCGAGCGAGCGGGTGGCGGCGGTGATCGCCCGGCGCGGGGTGAGCACCGCCTTCGGCGTCCCGGTGGATCCCGAGGTGAACAGCACGTACGCCGGGTCGTCGGGGTCCGGTGCGCCGAAGGTCGCCGGATCGCCGACCGTCTCGTGCATGCTGTCCGCGAACGGGTCGGTGGGACCGCCAACGAGGCTTCCCGACGTGGACGGCTCGGGTGCCGCCGGCAGTATCCGGGCGGATCCGCTCGCCGTCACCAGTTCCTGCTGTCGGGAGACCGGGAAGGTCGGGTCGATCGGGCAGTAGGTCCCACCCGCATCGAGCACGCCGAGCAGCCGGACGATCGTGTCGGCTGATCGTGCGGTCCGCACGCCGACCACACCCGGTTGCGGGCCGATCTCGGCGGCCGTCTCCCGGACCATCCGTTCAAGCTGCGCGTAGCTGAGCACCCGACCGTTCTCGCTGATCGCCGGTGACTCCGGGTGACGGCGCGCGGTCCGGTGAAAATGATCAAGTAAATCGTCCGAGGCCGCAGCCTCTCCATCGTGCTGTGACATGGAACCCCCCGTGCTCGCCACACGGTCCACCCTGGGCCGAGTGCCTTCGCAATTCGAACAGGCCCGAATAGTCCAAGTGGCTGGACCAATGTTGGACGGCGGCTTGCTCCGCGCCCATCATGCATGGGATGAGCCAATCATGCAAATCACTCGCTTTGCTGGTTCCCTTAGCCCTGGTAGAGGATTCACCGGCTCCCAAGGACACAGAAGCGGGCACAGCAAACCGCAGATAGACCGATGTTCTGCGGCGATGTCCAGGAAGCCGCGGCCACGCCGCCGACACGCCCGGCGGTGCCCGCGAGTCGGACTGACCGTTTTCTGACAGCAGATTTCACAATGAGGTTAGATCTAACGCGCCAGTAGGTGCAAATTGCCACGAATGGGCTCTGCGCGAAACGGTGCGCAGGATGAGGCGCCGAGCCACCCTCGACCGATCCTCGAATTTCTCTGGCCGCCGGCCACTGTTCTTCCGAATATCCGCTGGTGGCAACCGATACGGGTGCGCCATTGGCACCCCCACGACGGGACCGGTGCCGGTCGACAGCGCTCACCCGCTCGGGCCGGACCCACCGCCGAATCCCGCCCGGGCGGCCAGCCCCTCGACCGGACGCCGGCCGGCCGACGCCCGACCAGCAGCGGCCTTACCGCCTCTGATCAGCACCGCAGCGAGCAAACTCGGCCCCGATGGACCGCCCGGCGGCCAGCCGGGGCATCCCCTGCCGCCACACCCGCCCGGACCACACCCACGCCCGAGCGCCACCCCGGCCGGAGCAGCCGGGCCTATCCTCCGACGAACCGGGGACCATGGGGCGATGCGTGTCGAAAACGGATAAATGCGAGTGGGAAAAACGTCGCTCCCACACCGCCCCGCACCCATTTGGCAAGATTCACGTACGTATCCACCGACCCGCGCCCACCAATGCCCCGACGCCGCCCGGCCATTCGCCCACATATGCCATTTGAGCTGCTACGATACACATACTTTCCCATATTCAGGACACCCGCAGGGTCGCCGCCGCAGCTACCCGCCGGACCATTAGGATTTCCGGCCGCCGCCCGGGCGACCCGGGCCCGGCATTCAGCAGCACCCGCTGATGCCGTCAGCACTTGCCGAGATCGCGCCGCCGCACCGACCCCCGAACGTGCTGCGCCCGGCCATGGTCACCGGTGGTGACCGGCTGCCCGTTCACCACCCCGGCGGTGGTGTGCGCAGTGATCGGCGGGGCGCGGACACCCAAACGTTGATCTTTATCGACGCGCCGCCCGCGGCGTTACCACTGCACAGATGACACGACCTCAGAGTCCGCCAAGTGCCGCGAAACAAAGTGTTTACACAATGCACGATCCGACCGACGAGTTGTCGGAGACCTGTCAACCGGAATTTCTCAACTCGCAGTGAATGGTGAGAACACCCCGGTCGGCCGTACGACGGTGGTCATCCCTTGCGGGACCATCGACCACGGCGCTGTTTCTGCGGTGCGCGACCGGGCCGAAACCGCTCGCCCGGACCGGGGCCACCCGGGTCGACCGGTCCGCGCCGCCCGGTGATGACCGCGCCGCCGGTACCGTCGATCGTCACCAGGTCGCCCTCGGACAGGGTGCGCTCGCCGACCCGGATCAGACCTGCGGCCTCGTCCGTCCGGCCAGGTGTGGCTGGAGCACTACCCGGCCCGGAGGGTGAGCAGGGTGATCTCGCTCGGCGCGAAGATCCGGAACGGCGGGCCCCAGAAGCCGGTCCCCCGGCTCGTGTAGAGCTGGGTCCTGCCGTGCCGGCTCAGGCCCTGGACGACCGGCTGGTCGAGCCGGACCAGGTAGTGGAACGGCCACATCTGGCCGCCGTGGGTGTGCCCGGACAGTTGCAGATCCACGCCGGCCGCGACCGCGTCGCCGATCTGCTTCGGCTGGTGCGCCAGCAGCAGCACCGGCAACCGCGGGTCGGTGCCGGCGAGCGCCGCGGCGTGGTCGGCGCGGTGCCCGGCGACGCCGGAGGAGGCGGCGGTCAGGTCATCCACCCCGGCGACGACGAGCCGGGCGTCGTCCCGCTCCACCACGAGGTGCCGGTTGTGCAGGGGCTCCCAGCCGAGTGCCCGCATGTGCTCGACCCAGCCCTGCGCCTGGCCGTAGTACTCGTGGTTGCCCGTCACGTACACCCGGGCCAGCCGGGCCTGCACGGTGCCCAGCGGCGCCGCCTGCGCCCGGCGCTGGTCGACGGTGCCGTCGGCGATGTCGCCGGTGTGGCAGACGATGTCGGGGGCCAGGCCGTTGACCACCTCGATCGTCCGGGCGGACCAGCGGGCCCGGTCGATCGGGCCGTAGTGGGTGTCGGTCAGCAGCACCACCCGGACCCCGTCGAGACCGGCTCCCAGCCGGTCGATGGTGACCTCCACCCGCCGGACCCGGGGCACCCGCATCGCCTCGACGTAACCCCAGACGGCCAGGACGACCGCGACGACCGCCGCACCGGCCGCCACGAACCGGGACCGCGCCGGATCGGCGACCCCCATCGCGGCCAGCGGGAGCCGGGCGACGTTGCCGATCAGCGCCCAGACGAACAGGATCCACACCAGGCCGAGCAGGGTGTCCCCGGCGCGGGCCGCCGCGTCCAGCCGCCGGCGGCCGTGCCCGAGATACATCAGTACGGGGAACGCGACGAGCGCGACCACGAACAGGGTCGTGCCGGCGGCCTGCACGGGCGTCGGCCAGCGCGCCGCCACCGTCAACGTCCACCACGGCAGCCCGAACAGCAACGCCAGGACCGCGACCAGCGTCGCCCCGGACAGCAGCGGTCGCAGCGATCCTCGCCTCGGCCGCACCTGTACGGCATCGCCAGCAGCCATCGTCGTCCTCCCGTCGGGGCCCGTGCAGCATGACACGGTCCGGGCTGGATCGACCACGCCGGAAAACACCCGGACGCCCGGCGAAACCGGGAGCTGGGGGAAAACCGCCAGGCGGAGCCGGGTGCCTGCCGGCTTCTGACCGCGGACGCTGTTGCCTAACGTCGATCTGGTGATCGAACTACGGGAGTTGACCAAGAGGTACGGGGACCGGGTCGCCGTGAACGGGCTGACCGTCCGGGTACAGCCGGGGGTGGTGACCGGCTTCCTCGGCCCGAACGGGTCCGGCAAGTCGACGACGATGCGGATGATCCTCGGGCTGGACGCCCCGGACCATGGGGAGGCACTGATCGGCGGTGTGCCGTACGCGAAGCTGACGTGGCCGTTGAGGTCGGTCGGCGCACTCCTCGACGCCGGGGCGTTCCACCCCGGTCGCAGCGGCTACGCGCACCTGGCCGCGCTCGCCGCCAGCAACGACATCCCCCGATCGCGCGTCGATCAGGTGTTGCGCCTCGTGGGTCTGTCCGATGCGGCGAAGCGGCGCACCGGCACCTACTCGCTCGGCATGCGCCAGCGGTTAGGCGTCGCGGTGGCGTTGCTCGGCGACCCGGGGGTCCTGCTGCTCGACGAGCCGGTCAACGGGCTGGACCCGGAGGGCATCCGCTGGATCCGGAGCCTGCTGCGCGCACTCGCCGCCGAGGGTCGGACGGTGTTCGTGTCCAGCCACCTGATCGCCGAGATGGCGTTGACCGCGGACCAGCTGGTGGTCATCGGCCGGGGCGAACTGCTGGCGGAGACCACCGTCGCCGAACTCGCCGGCCGCCACGACACGCTGGAGGACGCGTTCTTCCGGCTCACCTCGCAGACCACCGACTACCGCGGCACGGAGGTGTCATGAACGGCTACGGATTCCGGCAGGTGGCCCGGATGGAATGGATCAAGCTGAGCAGCGTCCGGTCGACGTGGTGGCTGACGGTCGCGACGGTGCTGTCGATGGCGGCGACCGGGGTGGGGGTGGGCCTCGGCTACCGGTCCCACACGCCGGTCGCCACCACCGCCCAGATCCTGAACAACAGTCTCAGCGGCGCCCTCCTGGCCCAACTGTTCCTGGGCGTGCTCGGCGTCCTGCTGGTGACCGGCGAGTACGGCACCGGGCAGATCCGGTCGACGTTCGCCGCCGTACCGCGGCGTCGGACGGTCCTTTCGGCGAAGGCCGCCGTGTGCGGTGGCGCGGCTCTCACCGTCGGCATGGCCGGGACGTTCGCCGGCTATCTGGGCGGGCAGCTCGCGATCCGTGGTACCGCCATCCCGACCGCTTCCCTCGGGGACCCGGCGGTCCTGCGGGCGGTCCTGCTGACCGGCGGTTATCTGGCCGCCACGGCGCTGATCGGGGTGGGTATCGGGGCGTTGGTGCGGCATTCGGGGGCGGCGATCGGCATGCTGTTCGGTCTGATGTTCGTCCCCACGATCGTGGTCGGGCTGTTCGGCGAGCACGGCGTCGCCGTCGGACGCTTCATGCCGCTGCTGATGCTGCTCAACTCGGTGGCGGTGCTCTCGCCCGGGTCCGGGCTGTTCACCGGGTGGGTCAGCGTGCTGCTGATGTGCGGGTACGCGGCGGTGGCGATCCTGTGCGGTGGCATCCTGCTCCGCTCCCGGGATGCGTGACCCACGGGCCGACGACAACGGGGCCGACCACGACCGGGCCGGTCGCAACGGAACAGGCAGCAGCGCGGTCATCGGCCAGAATGGGCCGATGACCGCGCTGCGCGCACCGTTCACCGGACCCGTCCTGCGTCAGGCCGTGTTCTGCGTGGTCGGTGTGCTCAGCGCGGTCACGGTCCTGGCCGCACCGATGCTCGTGCCCGCCGTGGGTGCCCTCGTCCTGTGGGCCACCGGGGCCATGTCCCGTGAGCCCGCCCCCACCGTCGCGCCGCTGTTCCTGGTGCTGTTCCCGCTCACCGTCGCGCTGCTGGTCGTGTTGGCCGCCCCGGCCGGGCGCGCGACGGGAGCGGTGCACCGCCGGCTCGCGTCCCGGCTGCTCGGCGTACACCTGGAAGCTCCGCCGCCACGGTCGTCGCGGCGGCCCGGTGCGCTGGTCACCGACGGGCCGGGCTGGCGGGCCTGCGGGTACGCCCTGCTCAAGGTGCCGCTGGCCGTCCCGCAGGGCTACGGCGTGTTCTGTTACGTGTTCGGGCCGGTCAACCTCAGCTACCCGCTGTGGTGGCCGCTGTTCCGCAACCACCCGCCCGGCACCCGCCTCGGGCCGGTGTTGGCGCTGACCCCGTTCGGCCCCATCGGCGCGCGCACGCTCGCCGGCACGTTCCTCATCGCGGCGGCCGGTCTGGCCATGCTCCTGGTGGCACCGACGCTGATGCGGATCGGCACGACGGCCGACCTGGCGGCGATGCGGTGGCTGCTCGGTCCGCGCCGGCTCGCCGAACGGGTGCGGCAGCTCCAGGTCAGCCGGGCCCAGGCCATCGACGACGCGGCCACGATGATGCGCCGGCTGGAACGGGACCTGCACGACGGCGCGCAGATCCGGCTGGCGACGCTGGCCATGAACCTCGGCATGGCCACCGAGAAGCTCGGTGTCGACGGCCCGCCACCCGACCTCGTGCAGGCCCGCGAGCTGGTCGCCCTCGCCCACCAGGGCGCGAAGGACGCCCTCGCCGACCTGCGCGACCTGGTGCGCGGCATCCACCCACCGGCGCTCGACAACGGTCTCGGCGACGCGCTGGCGACGCTGGCCTCCAGCAGCGCGCTCCCGGTCACGGTGACGGTCGAGCTGCCCGACCGGCCGGCGCCCGCGATCGAGACGATCGCCTACTTCTGCGCGGCCGAACTGCTCGCCAACGCCGCGAAGCACAGCAACGCGACCCGGGTCCGGCTCGGTGTCGTCGGCACCGGCCGCAGTCTGACGCTCGGTGTCACCGACGACGGCACCGGCGGGGCGGACCCGGCCGGCCCCGGCCTGACCGGGCTGGCCCGCCGCATCACCGTCGTGGACGGCCGGATGATGGTGCACAGCCCGGTCGGCGGGCCCACCCGGGTCGAGATCGAGCTACCCACACAGGTGTGAATGGGAGGCGACGGCATGCGGGTGGTGATCGCGGAGGACGCCGCGATGATGCGCGAGGGGTTGGTCCGGCTGCTCACCGACCGTGGCTTCCAGGTCTGCGCGGCGGTGACCGACGCGGACTCGTTACGGTCGGCCGTCGCCGACGCCCTGCCGGACGTGGCAGTGGTCGACATCCGGATGCCGCCGACGCACACCGACGAGGGGCTGCGTGCCGCGATCGACATCCGCCGCGACCATCCCGAGGTCGGGGTGCTGGTGTTCTCCCAGTACGTCGAGACCCGCTACGCGACCCGCCTGCTCACCGACCGGCCCAGCGGGGTCGGCTACCTGCTCAAGGACCGGGTAGCCGACGTCGCCGACTTCGTGGAGGCGCTGACCCGGGTGGCGGCCGGCGGCACCGCGCTCGATCCGGAGGTGGTCGGTCACCTGATGCGGGCCGGGCGGGACGTGGCGGGGCTGGCGTCGCTGACCCCCCGCGAGCGTGCGGTGCTCTCGGCGATGGCCGAGGGCCGGTCCAACGCCGGCATCGCGGCGGCGCTCGCCATCACCCCCGGGGTGGTGGAGAAGCACGTGGCGAACATCTTCGCGAAGCTCGGGCTGCCGGCCTCGGACGGCGACAACCGCCGGGTGCTGGCCGTCCTGCGCCACCTCGGCGGCTGACCGTGCCCGGTCCGACGCCGGCCGGCGTGCATGCCCGTCGGCCGGCGACCGACACGAACGCCGGCCGGCAGCCGAAGGGCCACCGGCCGGCGGGGTGGTTCGCGGGTCAGGGGATGAAGGTGACGCCGGGCAGTCGGGGCGACGGACCGTCCAGCAGGTGCCCGTCCCGGCCGCGCAACCACCTGTCGAAGAAGGCGGTGACCAGGGTCTCCTGGGTGCGGACGGCGCGGGCCGGGTCGAGGGTGCCGATGGTCTCGGTGACGAAGCTGTCGGGAAGGCCGAGTTGCCGGGCGATCTGCGGAAGCAGCGGCACGATGTCCTTGTACGCGTCCTCGCTGGGCGCCCCGTCGAGCCGCAGGTCGACCCGCCAACCGGTGCTGTTGTCCCACAGCATCCGCCAGGACGGCGTCTGCCGGTGGTCGGTGCCGGCGTCACCGACGAACATGAACGGCCGGTCCAGACCGGTACGGGTCACCGGCCACAACCGGAGGGCATCCGGGACGATCGGTGACTCGATGCTGCCGTCCATGTCGATCGCGGCCCTGATCCGGGAGTCCTCGCTCATCACCTGCAGAGCGGTGATCCCGCCCGCCGAGACACCGAACATGCCCGCCCGGCGCAGGTCCAGGCCGCCCGCCACGCCCCGGGGCAGCGGCCGGCCCTCCGCGTCCGGGTTGCCACCCCGGTGCAGGGCAGCCAGCTGGTCGAGCACGAAGCGGATGTCCGCGACCCGGGTGTCGAACACACGGGCCGCGAGTCGCTGGAAGTCGTCGGGCTGCTGCGCCTGCTCGAAGAGCTGCGGCAACACGGTGGTGAGGACCCGGCCGTCGGGAAACTCCACCTCGGACGTCTCGTAGGTGTGGTCGACGGTCACCACCACGTACCCCCGGCTGGCGAGGTCCTGCACCACCGTGGTGTTCCAGGTCCGCGGGTCGCCGGCCCCGGGGGAGTACAACACCACGGGGAACGGTCGCGCGCGCCGCGCCATCGGCGCACCCCGGTGACCGCTGGTCCGGGTGGCGGCGAAGTCCACCGCGCCCGCCGGTATGTCGTACAGGCTGGTCCCGACCCCGTCGGCGCTGCCGAAGTGGGCCGCCGCGCCGGGCAGCATGTGGGGTGCCCGGGGGAAGCGGTCCACGTCGGTGGCCGGATACCAGAGGCTGACCATCAGCTCGCGGGAGGCCGGGGTGGTCGCCCACGGGTCGGTGCGGGAGCGGTCGACCAGGTGCAGGTCGACGGTGCCCACCGGATAGGGCCCGGTCGGCGTCGGCAGTCTCAGCCGGGCCGGGCCGTCACCCGGACGCCAGGTCGGCCCGTCACCTGGATGCCGGGTGGACGGCTCGACGGTGCCGGCGGCGAAGGTGGGTGCCGCGTTCGTCAGGGTCAGACAGCCGGCGACCAACGCGGCGAACAGGGCTGTGCGGATTCTCCGTGCCATGAACGGGCTCCTCGGGAAACCGGGGCTGCGCCTGCGGCCGCCCTCGGTCGTTCCCACGCTAGGAGCGCGACAGGGGCGACAGAAGGCGGCTTCCACCCGCCGTCGTACCGGGGATAACCCCCGGGACCACCCGCGACCTGCGGTCCGGCCGGTCGGGGCAGACTGGGACCGTGGAACGTCACGAGTTCGGCGTCGCGGTGCGCCAGTTGCGGGAGAGCACGACGCCGGCGACGGTCGGGCTGCCGGTCGGCCGGCGGCGGGTGCAGGGGTTGCGGCGGGAGGAACTCGGCGAGCTGGCGGGCATGTCGGCGGACTACGTACGCCGGTTGGAGCAGGGGCGCAGTCATCCGTCGGCCGGGGTGGTGCACGCCATCGCCCGTGCGCTGCGGGTCGGGCGGGCGGAGTACGAGCGGCTCTGCGCGCTGGCCGGGTACGCCGCCGCGGACGGGCGGGTGCCCGACGAGATCGGTCCGGGCGCGATGCGGCTGCTGGAGCGGTTCACCGACACCCCGATGTTCGTCTCCGACGCGGCGATGAACCTGGTCGCCGTGAACACCGCGTTCCTGGCCCTGGGGCACTGGGAACTCACCGGGGACCCGTGGCAGTGGAACGTCGCCTGGCGTACGTTCTGCGATCCGTTCCGTGGTTTCCGGCAGTCGGCGGCCGAGGCGACCGATCACGAGGCGGTCCTCGTCGCCCGGCTGCGCAGCGCGGTGCTGCGTTACCCGGCCGATGCCTCCCTCGCCGGGCTGGTGGACGAGATGCGCAGCCGCAGCGGTCTGTTCGACACCCTGTGGCGGGAGCCGCGTCCGGTGACGGCCTACGAGAGCAGCGCCGCGTTCGTCCATCCGGACGGCGGTGTCGTCACCCTCGTCGGCAGCCTGGTCACCATCCCGGGTGACGATCTGGCGGCCCTGATGCTCACCGCGGCACCGCGTTCGGCCGATGCGGCGCGGCTCGCCGAGATCGTCGACGACGCCGGTGAGCCGGCCGTCATCAGGGTGGGCCAACCTGGCCCAGGCTGACCGCGCCGGTTCCTGCCAGATTGGGTGACGTATCCGGCGACCGCGGATCCGGCGGCTGCCTCCGGGCGACCCTGGTGACACCGGGCCGGATGCCTCCGCACCGCGCGGCGCTGCCGCGACGGCACCGCTTCGCGCCCGAGGCTCACCGACGGCGTCCAGGAAAGCAGGTCAGGCAATGAAGGCAGTGCGTTTTCACGAGTTCGGCGGCCCCGAGGTGCTCCGCTACGAGGACGTCGAGCAGCCCGTCCCCGGTGTCGGTCAGGTCCGCATCCGGGTCGCCGCGACGTCGTTCAACGGCGTCGACGGCAACATCCGCGCGGGCTTCATGCAGGGCCCGATCCCGGTCGAGCTGCCCCACACTCCCGGCCTCGACGTCGCCGGCACGGTCGACGCGGTCGGTCCCGAGGTGACCGACATCGCGGTCGGCGACCGGGTCATCGGCTTCCTGCCGATGACGGGGACCGGGGCGGCGGCGGAGTACGTGATCGCGCCGGCGGAGATCCTGACCGGGGCGCCGGGGAACATCCCGTTGGCCGATGCGGCGGCGCTTCCGCTGGTGGGGCTGACGGCGTGGCAGGCGCTGTTCGACCACGGCAGGCTGACCGCCGGCCAGCGGGTGCTGGTCAACGGGGCCGGCGGCGCGGTCGGCGGATACGCCGTGCAGTTGGCGAAGGAGGCCGGTGCCCGGGTGATCGCCACGGCCAGCCCCCGCAGCGCCGACCGGGTCCGGGCCGCCGGGGCCGACGAGGTGGTCGACCACACCAGCACCGACGTGACGGCGGCGGTGACCGAGCCGGTCGACCTGGTGCTCAACCTCGCCCCGGTCGCCCCGGAGCAGCTCGCCGCCCTGGTCACGCTGATCCGTGACGGTGGAACCCTGGTCAACACCACCGTCTGGATGCCCGCCCCTTCCGACGGGGCGCGTGGCGTACGCGGCATCGACCTGTTCGTCCGCAGCGACGCCGACCAGCTCGCCGACCTGGCGGCGCGGGTGGGCACCGGCGAGTTGCACGTCGAGGTGGCCCAGCGGGTGCCGCTTGCCGAGCTGCCCGCGCTGCACGCCCGGGCCGGCGCGGGTGAGCTGCCCGGCAAGACGGTCGTCCTCACGGCCTGAGGGCGACCGTCCGGCCGGCGGCACAAACCAGGTGACGTCGACGGATGTCTACGCGAGACTGACCGGCGTGGCAGGGGTCGAGGTGGTCGTCGCCCATCAGGAGCGCGCGACTCTGCGCGTCGGCGACCTGTTCCTCAAGATCGACTCCGATCCGACGCGCACCGCCGTCGAGGTCGAGGCGATGGCGCTGGCACCGGTCCCCACGCCGGAGATCCGATGGCACAGGCCGCCCGTGCTCGCGCTCGCCGCCCTTCCCGGGCGGCCACTGGGCCAGCTCGGCGAACCGTCGACCGCGTCGCCCGCCGCGTGGGCCGCGGCCGGTGCCGCCGTACGCAGGCTGCACGACGCCCCGCTGCCGCCCTGGCCCGGTCGTCACCTCGACGACCTGGCGGCACGCCTCGACGGGGAGTGCCGGTGGCTCGTCACGAACGGCGTCCTCCCCGCCGATCTGGTCGCCCGTAACCGTCGGGTCGCCGAGGCCGCGCTGCGGCCGTGGACCCCGGTGTTCATGCACGGCGACCTGCAGACCGCGCACGTGTTCGTCGAGCACGACGAGGTCACCGGCGTGCTCGACTGGTCCGAGGCGGGCCCCGGCGACGCCCTGTACGACCTCGCCATCCTGACGCTCGGTCACGAGGAGCACCTGGGTGACGTCGTCGCCGGCTACGGCACCGAGGTCGACGTCGACGTCATCCGGGCGTGGTGGTCGGCGCGGAGCCTGCTGACGATCCGCTGGCTGACGGAACACGGCTTCGACCCGGCCGCTCCGGGCTGCGAGATCGACGTGCTCACCGCCCGGAGGTGAGGCCACCGGGCCGGTGTTCCCTCCGCTGCGGGTGACCCGCGCCGGCGTAGACGTACCGTTGGAAGATCTCCTGGTGTGTGAGATCCCCTCTCCTGTCTAGCCTGCGGCCGGGCCGCAGCGAGCGGACGGCGGACGGCCCGGCGCGGAAGGGTGCTCCGCGCCGGGCCGTCGCCGTCGGACCGGTCAGCTGGCCGCGCAGGTGGCCGTGGCACCGGGGCCGGTGCCGTTGCCCTGGAAGCCGAAGTTGGTCGACTGCCCGGCACCGACCTGCCCGTTGTAGCTCACGTTGGTGAACCGGACGGTCCCGCTGGTGCCGCTGGACTGTGCGCTCCAGGTGCTGGTGACGCTGGCACCGCCGGGCAGGCTGATGCTGACGTTCCAGCCGTTGAGGGCGGTGGCGCCGGCGGTGACCGTAACGCTCGCCGTGAAGCCGCCGTTCCACTGGTTGACCACCACCGACGCGGTGCAGCCGTTGCCGGCCGGCGGCGGCGTGGTGGGGGGCGCCGTGGTGGGGGGCGGGGTCGTCGGCGGGGCCGTGGTGGGCGGCGCGGTGGTCGGCGGGGTCGTCACCGGCGGGTTGGGTGCGCCGTTGGCCAGACTGAAGGCCAGGTCCGGCTGGAAGGAACCGGCGGTGTATCGGCAGCCGTCGGCCTCGCCCGGCGGCTTCACCCAGAGGTACGCGTCGATGTTGTTGTCGCCGGTGTTGGTCGTCGGGTACTGCCCGATACGCCGGTCGGTGTTGTCGTCGCCGCACCAGTCACCGCTGGCTCCGCCGTTGCGGCTGGTGTCGATGACCTGGCGCTTGCCCGAGATGCCCATGCCGTTGAGGGCGTTGATGACGTTCCGGCCGAAGTTCGCCTCACTGGAGGTGGGGTTGAAGTTCGACACGTTGGTGAAGAAGCCGTCGGCGTACTGCACGCCGGCCGCGCGCAGGCGGTTGGCCGTCTCGTTGGCGCTGTTCCAGGTGGAGTGGCCGCCGTCGAGGTAGACCTTGGCGTTGGGGTTGGCCGCCTTGAGGGTCCGGGTGGCCGTCGAGATCGCCTGGTTGCGGGCGTTGATCTCGTTGCTGTTCAGGCAGGTCAGCAGGGCGAGCGAGTCGGTCTCCAGGATGATGATGACCGTCTGGTTGCCCAGCCCCCGGGCGAAGTTCGACACCCAGGTCTGGTACTGGTTGAGGTCGGGCGCGCCCCCGGCGCTGGCCCCGCCGCAGTCCCGGTTGGTGATCTCGTAGATCGAGAGCACCGGGATCTGCCCCGCGGAGTTGGCGGCGCCGACGAACGACGCGGCCTCGGACTGCGCGGTTGACGGGTTGAAGTTGGCGAACCACCGGGCCTGCGGCTGGCTGGCGATCTTGTCACGGATGACGCCGACCCGCGAGTCGCCGGGGTTGGCGGCGACCCAGCGGACGACGGCCGTCGTCGGGTCGCGGTAGAGCGGTCCGGATATCGTCCCGGCGGAGGCGGTGCCACCGGCGAGGACTACGCCGGCGGCGGTGACGCCCGCGACGGCCGCCACGCTGAAGGCCGCCACCGATCTGCGGCGGAGCGAGGAGAGGGTAGCCACGACGTGTTGCCTCCTGATCACATAGATGTTTCTACATGGGAGCGTTCCCACGACGGTAGCCGAGGCGTGCGCCGCTGCCAAGACGTACGGCCCACCCATTAAGACATCGACCAACTTCACGGGCTGGGCGGGCCGGACGGCAGCGTAACGCCGGTGCGGGGTGCGGCGACCGGAACAGGGAGGCGGCGACCCCGCTCACCGGGTCACGGTGTGTGCACCCGGTCGACCTTCACGGTGAGCAGGACCCGCTGCTGCCCACCACCGCCGAAACCGGGATAGGGGCGACCGAGGTACTTGCGGGACAACTCGTCGATGTGCTCGCGGGCACCGGCGGTGGAGATGTCCACCACGCTGCCGCGCAGCGCCCAGTACCGGGCCGGGGCGGCGGGGTCGGCGACGCCGATGGCGACCCGCGGGTCGCGTCGTACGTTGCGGGTCTTCTGGTGGGTGTCCACGGTGTTGACCAGCACGTGCTCGCCGTCGGTGCCCACCCAGGTCTGGGAGATCTGCGGTGACCCGTCGGGCATGAGCGTGGTCACGAAGCAGATCGCCGTACCGTGCAGGACCGCGACCAGGTCGTCGGGGAGAGCCGTCATGGGCTGCGCCTTCATCTCGGGGTGTGGTGGTGGAGCCGGCCGACAGCCAAGTGGAATAGAAATTCCAAATGGAAGGGCTATTCCACTTCCTGGGCGGTGCCGTGTCCACCTTCCGGCGCGGGATCGGGGCGACGTCGCCCACACACGGCGACAGCGGCACCGCCGTCGTGCGCGGTGCCGCTGTCGCCGGTGGCGGCCGGTCCCGATCGGTCGCCGGAGGGGGCGGCCGGTCCCGATCCCTGCCGCCGGCCGACCCGCCGGAGGGGAAGGTTCCGTTACGGCCGGAGGGCCTGCGCGGCCGGGGTCCAGGTCGACTCGTCCCTGACGTCGGCGACCCTGATGCCCTTGGCGACCTTCTCCAGCTCGGCCAGCGGCAGCTTGTTGCCCAGGCCCATCCCGCTGACCTGGAGGACGACCGTGCCGTCGGCGTTCCAGATGTTGCAGAAGCCGCCGCCTCCGGCACCGTCACCCGGGGCCCGCCGGTCCGAGCCGGGGTAGCACTTCGTCACACCCGGCTCCGGGGACTGGTTCGAGCTGCCGGCCGGCGTGACGAAGATGTGGAAGCCGTCCTTGATGCCGTTCTCGGCCTGGTCGTAGGGCGCGGTCAGGCCCGAGGTGGGCGCGGCCGGCCGGGTGTACGTCGCGCCGCCGAAGTCACCGGCGCGGGCCGCGGCGATGCCGCTGAGGCCGGGCATGGCGTGCGTGCCGGACTGCAACGGCCGGTAGCCGGCCGGCACGTAGCCCACGGTGAACGGCACCGTGGCCGGCTTCGGCCGGCTGGGCTTCAGACCGCCGACCAGGCCGCCGAGGTCCTGGAAGCTGGGCGAGGCCACGGAGCTGGAGATCGACGTCACCGCCGCCCACGCGTTGGGCGCGTACTCCCAGGCGAGCAGCTTGTTGCCCTCGTCGACCGGCTTGCTCGGGTCGAGGCCGACCGGCAGGGTCGCCTGCACGGCCCGGTGCCCGGCCACGGTGACCTTCCTGCCGTTCTTGATCCCGGCCGGGTCGAAGACGCCCGGCCGGTAGACGGTCAGGTACGCCCACAGGCTGGGCTTGCCCCCGGCCGCCCGCTTCTTCTGCTCGATGGGGTCGCCGCCCGCCTCGATCTCGTCGGCGGTGACCGGCTTGTCGTTCGAGATGTGGCCGTCGGAGTAGACCGAGGCGATCTGGTAACCGACCGACGCGACGATCGGGTCCTGCACGTGCAGCGGGCCCGCGTCGTACCCCTGGAAGGTGAAGGTGAACGGCGGGGCGTCGGCCCAGCGGGCCTCGGTGGGTGCGGCGGCCGCCGCACCCACCGGGGGCGGCGCGGCGGTGGTGTCCCGCCCGGCGCCCAGGGTCGGCAGCGCGAACGCGCCGGCGACCGCGACCACGACCAGGCCGGCCGCGCCGGCCGAGGCGAACCCGGCCCGGCGTCGCCGCTGCGCCCGGCGTCCCGCCGCGACGATGTCGTCGGCGGTACGGGTCATCGGTGGCTCCTGACCGGTCACCGCGTCCACCAATTCATGCAACTGCACTGGTCAACTCCTCGATCGAATTCCCGGTGAGATTGATGCGTTCGGCAGCGAGCGACTCGCGCAGCTTGGCCAGACCGCGGGATACCTGGCTCTTGGCGGTGCCCACCGTGCAGTCGAGGACGCCTGCCGTGTCCTCCAGGCTCAGGCCCAGGTAGTGCCGGAGCACGACGGCGGCCCGCTGCCGGGCCGGTACGGCGTCGAGCGCGGCCCGCAGCCGCATCCGCTCGTCGGTCGCGTCGGCCGGGTCGCGCAGCGCGACGTCCGGCATGGCGTCACCGGACGACCGCTCCCGCCGCCACGGCCGCCGGGTCTCGTCGACCGCCGCCCGGTAGACCATGGTCTTGACGTAGAGATCGGGCCGTTCCAGCTTCCGCCAGCGGGGATAGAGCTTGACCAGGGCGTTGGCCACGGCGTCCTCGGCCGCGTGCCAGTCACCGCAGGTCATGTACGCCAGCTTGCGCAGCGACGCCATCTGGGACGTCACGAACTCGCGGAACGCCTGTTCGTCTTCGGCTCTCACGTCGGCTGCCTCCTTGTGCCGGAGGTAGAACGGAGGCACCGGCCCGGGGAGTTGCACGGCCCGGTCAAGTAGTTGCCGGATCACTGTGCGCGACGACCTCCCAGCCGGGTAGGGCCAGGCATACCCGCAACGCTACGACCAGTGGGCTGGGTCGGGCGGCGTCGCCCTGACAGGGTTCGACCATGACCCCGGACGTACCCCTGCACCTGGCGGCGGCGCTGCGCCGACGCGACCACCTGCTCTCCCCGTGGCCGTGGCGGGCGCTGGCCTACCTCGCCACCACCCTGCCGGTCGCCGCACCCCTGTCGATCGGGCTGCTCGTCGTCGGCGCGCCCCTGATGGCCGTGCTCAACACGGTGCGGCAGGACCGCCCGGTCGAGCTGCCCATCGTCGTGTTCCTCACCGTCGTCGCCCTGCTGGTGCTCGCGTCGGCTCCGGTCGTCAGCCTCGCGGTGGCCGTGGTCGAGCGGTGGCGGCTGCGCCTGGTCGACCCGCGACCGCTGCACCGCCCCCGGTATACGGGTCTGGTGGCCCGCTACACCAGCGCCGCGGCCTGGCGGGAGGTCGGTCACACCTTCCTGCTGGGCGGGCTCGTGCCGCTGGCGTACTGGCTGCTGTTCATGCTCGTGCTGCTCGACGCGACGCTGATCGCCAGCCCCTGGCTGGCCAGCGGCAACGACCCGGTCATCGTGGTCTGGACCACGATCGACACCCCCCGCCAGGCGATCCCGTACGCGGCCGTGGGCGTCCTCTGTGTCCCGGCGCTGCTGTACCTGGCGGTCCTGCTCGCCGCCGGCCAGGCGACGGCGGCCCGTTGGCTACTCGACGGGTCCGTCGACACCACGGCGCTGCGGGAGGTCACCCGCTCCCGGGCCCGACTGGTCGACGCGTACGAGGCTGAGCGTCGCCGCATCGAGCGGGACGTGCACGACGGCGCGCAGCCCCGGCTGACCAGTCTCACCCTCCAGCTCGGCTTGGCCCGGCTGGACGTGCCCGACGACTCCCCCGCCGCCCGGCCGCTGGCCGTCGCGCACGAGCAGGCGAAGGGGCTGATGGTCACGCTCCGGCAGATCGTGCAGGGCATCCGCCCGCAGAACCTCACCGAACTCGGCCTGGCCGGCGCTGTCCGGGAACTGGCCGGGGCGGCCACCATCCCGGTCGACGTCCGGGCCGACCTCGGGCAGCCGCTGCCGGAGGTGGTCGAGACCACCGCCTACTTCGTGGTGTCCGAGTCCCTGGGCAACGTGGCCCGGCACGCCCGCGCGGGCCGGGCCGAGGTACGCCTGACCAGGTCCGCCGGCCGTCTCGTCGTCGAGATCGAGGACGACGGGTGCGGCGACGCCGACCCGGCCCGGGGCAGCGGACTGACCGGGCTCGCCGACCGGGTCGCCGCCGTCGACGGCCGGCTGCTGCTGTCCAGCCCGCCCGGCGGGCCTACCCTGGTGCGGGTGGAGCTGCCGTGCCCCCGGTGACCCGGGTCGTGCTCGCCGAGGACGAGGTGCTCCTGCGGGAGGGCATGGTCGGCCTGCTGACCCGGTTCGACTTCGCGGTGGTCGCCGCCGTCGGCTCCGCCCCGGAGCTGCTGGACGCGGTCGACGCGCACGAACCGGACCTGGTGGTGACCGACATCCGGATGCCGCCGCAGCACCGCGACGACGGGCTACGGGCCGCCGTCACCGCCCGCGCCGCCCGCCCGCACCTCGCGGTGGTGGTGCTCAGCCAGCACGTGCAGGCCGGGTACGCCGCGGCGCTGCTCGACAGCGGTGACCGCCGTCGGGTCGGTTACCTGCTCAAGGACCGGGTCGCCGACGTCGCCGAGTTCGCCGCGACCCTGCGTCGGGTCACCGACGGCGGCACGGCCATCGACCCCGACGTGGTGCGGCACCTGCTGCACCGCCCCCGCGACCCGCTCGCCGTCCTGTCCGCCCGGGAGCGGGAGGTGCTGGTGCTGCTGGCCGAGGGACACTCCAACGCGGCGATCGCGGCCCGGCTGTACGTCACCGAGGCGGCGATCGGTAAGCACGTCGGCAACATCCTGGCCAAGCTCGACCTGCCGCCCAGCGACGACACCAACCGCCGGGTGCTCGCCGTCCTCACCTACCTGCGGACCGGCCCCGTCCGGTAGCCGTCGCGGGGTCGGGCACCGCCGCCACCGACGGCCCCGGCAGGTCCACCACCCGGGTCGCCCAGCGGGCCAGCAGCGCCGGATCGTGGGTGATCAGCAGCACGCCCGCCCGGTGCCGGCGCTGGTAGTCGGTCACGACTGCCGCCACGTGGGCCTGGGTGGAGGCGTCGAGCATGGCGGTGGCCTCGTCGCAGAGCAGGTGGTCGGGGCGGTGCACGAGGGCGCGGGCCAGGCATGCGCGTTGCAACTGCCCGTCGCTGACCGCGTGCGGACGCCGGGTGAGCAGGTCGGGGGTGAGCCCGACCAGGTCGGCCAGCTCGGCCGTGCGGGCGCTCACCTGCCCGGCCGGTGTTCCGGTGGCGCGTAACGGTTCGGCGATCAGGTCGGCCAGGCTCAACCGGGGGTCACTGGCGGCGCGGGGACTCTGGAACAGGATCGCCACCCGGGTCCGTACGGCGGCGGGCAGCCGGTGCCGGACCCCGGCGACGGGTTCGCCGTCGAGGGTGATCCGGCCGCCGTCCGGGGCGTGCAGGAAGGCCAGCACCCGGGCGAGGGTGGACTTGCCGCTGCCGGAGGGGCCGCGCAGGCCGACCGTCTCCCCGGGTGCGACGTGCAGGTCGACCCGGTCGAGCACGCGCTGCCGTCCGTAGTGGACGGTGACCTGGTGCGCGGCGAGCCCGGCGGGCGGATGGTCGGCCGTGGTCGTCATGCCGCTGCTCCGGAGGTGAGCGGGTGGTGGCAGGCGACCTGCCCGGTGCCGTCGGCCGTCGGGCGGGGCGGGGTACGGCAGGTGTCGGTGGCCCGGTGGCAGCGCGGAGCGAACGCACAGCCGGCGGGCAGGTCGGTGAGCATCGGCGGGTGACCGGGCACCGGGGTGAACGCCCGGTCGGGCAGGGCGTCGAGCAGCCCGGCGGTGTACGGGTGGGCGGGGCGGTCGAACAGGTCCGGGGTGGGCCGGTGTTCGACGACGCGGCTGGCGTACATGACGGCGACGGTGTCGGCGACGCGGCGGGCGGCGGCCAGGTCGTGGGTGATGAGCAGGACGGCGGCCCCGGCGTCGCAGCGGCGGCGCAGCAGGTCCAGGGTGTGCTCCACCAGCGGCCGGTCGAGGCCGCTGGTGGGTTCGTCGGCGAGCAGCAGCGGCGGGTCGGGGGCCAGTGCCAGGGCGGTGGCCAGCCGTTGGGCCATCCCCCCGGACAGCTCGTGCGGATATCGGTCGAGGTCGGCGGGGTGCAGGCCGACGTCGGCGGCGGCCCGTTCGGCGGCCTCGGCGACGTCGCGGCGGGGGTGCCCGTGGGCGCGCAGGGTCTCCTCCAGCAGCCGCCGGCCGGTGCGCACCGGGGTCAGGGCGGTGGCCGGGCTCTGCGGGACGAGGCCGACGACCCGGCCCCGGACGTGCCGGGCGAGGTGCCGTTCACCCGCCGCGACCAGGTCGACCGGGGTGCCGTCCGGCGGGTGCAGGTGGGCGTGCCCGGTGACGGTGGCGTTGCGGGGCAGCAGGCCGAGCAGGGCGTGCGCGAGCACGGACTTGCCGCAGCCCGACTCGCCGACCACGGCCAGCAGTTCGCCGGGGTGCAGGTCGAGGCGCAGGTCGGTGACGGCGTGCACGACGGCGTCGGGGAGCCGGAACCGGACGGTCAGCCCGTCGACGGTCAGCAGCGCCGGCCGGGGGCCGGCGTCGGTGGGCACGGTGCCGGTTGCGCTCGCGGTCACAGCTGCAACTCCGCCCGTACGCGGGGGTCGAGGCGGTCCCGCCAGCGGCCGGTGAGCACGGCCAGGGCGAGGGTGACGGCGACCAGAGCCAGGCCGGGAACGATGCTGGCCCACCACGCGCCGGTGAGCAGGGACCGCTGACCGTCGTTGATCATGTTGCCGATCGAGGCGAGATGCGGCGGCAGGCCCAGGCCGAGGAAGGACAGCGCGGTCTCGTGCCAGACGGCGTGCGGCACCATCAGCGTGGTCGCCAGCGCGAGCCGGGGCAGCACGTGCGGCAGCAGGTGCCGGGTGAGCACCCGGGCCCGGCTCGCCCCGCCGGCGATCGCGGCGTCGACGAACGGGCGGGACCGTAGGCTGAGCAGTTCGGAGCGGACGATCCGGGCGGTGGAGAGCCAGTGCGTCAACGCGATCGAGGCGACGACCGCGCCGAGGCTCGGCCGCAGCATCGCCACGATGAAGATGCCCAGCAGCAGGTGCGGCAGGGCGGCGACGGTGTCGACGACCCGCATCAGCACCCGGTCGACGCGCCCGCCGACGCTGCCGGCGACCGCGCCGACGAGACCACCGATGACGGTGGCGACGAGCGCGGCGACCACCCCGACGAGCAGCGAGACGCGCAGCCCGTAGAGGCTGCGCAGGGCCACGTCCCGACCCAGGTCGTCGGTGCCGGCCAGGTGTTCGGGCGAGGGCGCGAGCCGGGTCCGGGTTAGGTCGACCGCGCTCTGGTCCAGCGGCCACAATAGTGGTGCGAGCAGGCAGGCGAGGACCGCGACGACGAGCACGGCGGCGGCCACCCCCGCGCCGGCCCGCCCGCCCCGCAGCAGGATGGCCGGCCGGCGCGGCGGCAGGCGTCGGGCGGGCGGGGCGGCCGGTGGTGGGGCGAGGTCAGTCATCGAGGCGTACCCGGGGGTCGGCGGCGGCGTAGCCGAGGTCGGTGGCCAGGTTCGCGGCCAGCACCACGACGGTGGTGGCCAGGGTGGTGGCGGCCAGCAGCGGGAAGTCGGCGCCCAGCGCGGCCTGCACGGTGACCGCGCCGAGACCGGGCAGCGAGAAGACGGTCTCCACCAGCACCGCGCCGCCGACGAGTTCGGGCAGGTGCGTGCCGACCAGGGTGAGGAAGGGCAGCAGCGCCGTCCGCAGCGCGTGGCCGAACAGGACGGTACGGCCGGGCAGCCCCCGGGCGCGGGCGGCCAGCACGTGGTCTTCGCGCAGGCTCTCGGCGACCGCGTCCCGGACGAACAGCACGAACCACGGGGCCTGGGAGATCGCCAGCACGGTCACCGGCAGCACCAGGTGCCGGGCCACGTCGGCCGGGTCGGTGCCGGTCGCGGTGAGGTCGGTGAGCCCACCGGCGGGCAGCCAGCCCAGGGTGAGGGCGAACACGGCGATCGCGGCCAGCCCGATCCAGAACACCGGCATCGACTGCACGGCGTACGCGACGGTGCGCAGGGCGCGGTCGAAGACGCCACCGCGCCGGTACGCGGCCAGGGTGCCCAGCAGCACGCTGGCCACCAGGACGAGGGCGAGGGCCAGGCCGACCAGCAGCAGGGTCCAGCCGGCGCGGGCGGCGAGCACCGAGGTGACCGGTTCGTGGCGGCTGGTGGACCAGCCGAGGTCGCCGCGCAGCAGGTTGCCCACCCAGCGGGCGTACTGCACCGGCAGCGGGTCGTCGACGCCCCAGTTCGCGCGGAGCTGCGCGAGGTTCTCCTCGGTGGTGGTGAAGGCCGCCGCGCCCGCGTACTGCTGGGCCGGGTCGATCGGGGAGGCCGCGCCGAGGGCGAACATGCCCATGCTGGTCGCGGCGAGCACCGGTACGGCGACCAGCAGCCGGCGGCGGATCATGACCCCGGCCCCGGCCAGCCGGCGACGTCGGCCGGGTGGCGTCACGCCTTCTTCTCCCAGGTGTGCACGTTCCACCAGAGGCTGTTGGCGACGTCGTGCTCGTGCGGCTCGACCCGGGGGGTCACCCCGGTCACGCTGTCGCGCACCACGTAGGTGTGTTGCAGGTAGGTGAGGAACACCCACGGCACGTCGGCGGCGAGCTGCTTCTGGAAGGTGGCGTACGCGGCCCGTCGGGCGGCCGGGTCGGCGCTGTCCCGCCCGGCCTGTAGCGCGGCGTCGACGGTGGCGGACCGGTAGGAGCCGGGGTTGAAGAAGCCCTGTCCGGCGAAGGCGGAACCGAACAGCTTGAACGACACGAAATCCGGGTCGTACGGGGTGCCGTACCCCATGATCAGCGCGTCGGTCTTCATCCGGGGGGTGATCGCGTCCCAGGTGAGACCCTGCGGGGTGACCGCGACGCCGATCTTCCTGGCGTCGGCGGTGACCGCCAGGGCCAGTTCCTTGCGCAGGCTGTCGGTGGCCGGGTACATCAGCGTGAACGCGGCCTGCCGCCCGTCCCGGGCGCGGATGCCGTCCGGGCCGGGGGTCCAGCCGGCGGCGTCGAGGATCGCGGCGGCGGCGGCCCGGTCGGCGGCAGCCCGGCCGGCGATCGACGGCTCGGCGAACTCGGAGGTGGGCGGCACCGGGCCGAACGCCGGCTCCCCCGCCCCGCCGAGCACCCCGGTCACCATGGCCTGCCGGTCCACCGCCGTGCTCAGCGCCCGGCGGACCGCCAGGTCGCCCAGCACGGGGTTGCCCATCGGCAGCATCACGCCCCGGTAGTCGGCGGTCGGGACCTTGTGCACCTGCTGACCGCGCTGGCCGTCGAATCCGGTCGCCAGCTTCGGCGGCAGCTCGGCCGCGTCGAACTCGCCGGCCCGCATCCGCTGGGCGCGGACGTTGTCGTCGGCGACGAACGCCACCACCACGCCCGGGTTCGCCGGCTTACCGCCCCAGTACCGCTCGTTCGCCGCCAGCACCAGCCGGTCCCCCGGCGTCCACGACGTCATCCGGTACGGCCCGGTGCCGATCGGCAGGCGGTTGAACTCCGCCTTGTTGACGTCCTGCCCCTCGAACGCCTTCGCCGGCACGATGCCCAGCGCCAGCCGCTGCACGAACGGCGCGTACGGGTGCTTGAGGGTGAAGACCACGGTGGACGGGTCGGGGGCGGCGACGGAGGCGAGCATGTCGAGGTCCGAGCGGAGCGTCGAGTCGACCTTCGGGTCCAGCACCGCCTGGTAGGTGAAGACGACGTCCCCGGCGGTGAGCGGGCTGCCGTCGTGGAACAGCACCCCCTCGCGCAGCGTCGCCGTCACCGTCCGGCCGTCCGCCGACACCGTCGGCAGTTCCCGGGCCAGGGCCGGCACGAGCTGGTTGCGGGCGTCCCGGGCGACCAGCCCGTCGAAGATGAGCGACGCGCCGTCGGGGCCGTAGTTGAGCACCGGGTTGAGGGTCTCCGGCTCACCCGCCGTGGCCACCACGACCGGACCGCCTGCGGCTCCGCCGGTGGACGACGGCGTCGGGGACGTGCAGCCGGCGACGACGGCCAGGGCGATGCCGAGCAATGCCGGCACGCGTACGGAGCGGGGCTTGACCATGACGTACTCCTGGGATGTCGCGGTGGAGCACCGCCGCGTCGACGCTCGACGCGGCGGTGCTCCAGGAGGCCGGTGGATCAGGGGGCGGGCGGCGGAGAGGTGTCGGCCACAAGCAGCGTGAGCTGCCGGACCAGGTCGTCCAGCGACTCCCCGGTCTGCGCGCGGACCAGCCCGAGGGCGAGGTCGGCGAGCAGGTAGAAGCCGAGGGTGCGGGCCTGCTCGGTGTCGAACGAGGCCAGCAGCGCCTCCGCCCCGGCGAGGTCACCGCGACGGCGGGCGGCGATGACCCCGGCGGCACGCTGGACGAGGTCGGCGGCGACCGGAACGGGGCCGGTCACGCCGGTCAGAGCTTCGGGGCGGTCGCGCGGGCGGCGTCGAAGCGGGCGGTCACGTCGGCCCAGTCGACGAGGTTCCACAGCCGGTCGACGTAGTCCGGACGGACGTTGCGGTACTGCAGGTAGTAGGCGTGCTCCCAGGCGTCGAACACCAGCAGCGGGGTGGAGCCCTGCCCGACGTTGCCATGGTGGTCGTAGACCTGTTCCACGATCAGCCGCTGCCCCAGCGGTTCCCAGGCCAGGACGCCCCAGCCGGAGCCCTGCACGCTCTTGGTCGCCGCCGACAGCTGCCCGGCGAAGCCGTCGAACGAGCCGAAGTGCTCGTCGATCGCCGCCGCCAACTCCCCGTCGGGCCGGTCACCGCCGTCCGGGGAGAGGTTGTTCCAGAAGATCGAGTGCAGCACGTGCCCGGACAGGTTGAACGCGAACGTCTTCTCCAACCCGACCAGCGCCGCGAAGTCGCCCTTGTCCCGGGCCTCGGCGAGCTGTTCCAGGGCGTCGTTGCTGCCCTTGACGTACGCCGCATGGTGCTTGCTGTGGTGCAGCTCCAGGATCTCGCCGGACATGGCCGGCTCCAGTGCACCGTAGTCGTACGGCATGTCGGGCAGCGAGTAGAGGCCCACCAGCAGCTCCTTGAATCGTGGGTCGACAGCGGGGCGGGCACTCGGGCCAGGTCGGATCATCGCAGGCCCGGGTACCCGCCACTGCTGCCACTATCGCGTAGTTGCCAGTTATTGGCAATAAGACCCGCCACGTCTCACCCGGGCGGCAGACCCGCGACACCGACCGGGCCCGGAACGGACGGCGGGCCCGGAGCCGGGTGGCTCCGGGCCCTGAGGGCGTCCGTGATCAGGAGATGGCGCAGGTGATGTTGCCGGGCGGCGGGGTGCCGTTGCCGGTGGCGGTGAACCCGAACGTGGTCGAACCGTTGGGGGCCAGCGCGCCGTTGTAGGCGGCGTTGCGGACGGTGACGTTGCCGGTGGTGCCGGTGTTGACGCCGTTCCAGACGCTGCTGAGCGCCTGGCCGCTGCCCAGGCTCAGACCCACGGCCCAGCCGGTGATCGCGCCGGAGCTGGTGTTGGCCACGGTGACCTCACCCTGGAAACCGCCGGGCCAACTGTTGACCGCCTTGTAGGTGGCGGTGCAGCCGCCCGGTCCGCTGGTGGGCGGCGGGGTGGTCGGCGGCGGCGTGGTCGGCGGGGCGGTGGTGGGCGGCGGAGTCGTCGGCGGAGCGGTGGTCGGCGGGGGCGTGGTGGGCGGCGTGGTGGACTGGAACTGGCTGAAGAAGCGCCAGATCTCCCCCGAAGTCCAGGTCCGCGAGTCGTTGGGGGTGCCCGACCCGTCGACCGGGCTGGGGGTGTGGTCACCGTCGAACGCGGCCCACTGCACCGGGAAGCCGGAACGGCAGCCCGAGTAGACGGTCGTGATGTGGGTGAAGGTGTTCAGGCCCGGCTCACGCGGGCTCTGCGCGGTGCACCCGTTGTTCCGGACGAACGTGTCACGCAGCGACCGGCCCATCGAGATGTTGAGCACGCTGTCGTGGGTGCCGTGGATGCCGAAGTACGGCACCGGCTGGGTTCCGCCGCTGCAGCCGCTGAGCTGGGCGCCGGACAGCACCGCGACCGCGCGCACGACGGTGGGCCGGGCGCAGGCCACCGCATAGCTCATCGCGCCGCCGTAGCTCCAGCCCAGCACGAAACGCTGGGTGGTGTCCACGCACAGGTCGTTCTCGACCTGCCGGAGGATGTCGTCGAAGAGGGTCAGGTCCCGGCCGTTGGTGTTGGCCCAGCCGGCGTCGATACCCTGCGGGGCGACGAAGATCGTGCTGTTGTTGGACAGCGGCAGCAGGCCGTAGTAGCCGGCCGAGGAGACGTTCTGCGCCGAGCCGTTCAACCAGTGGAAGCCGACGACCAGCCGGTACTGACGGTTGCGGTCGTAGCCGTCCGGAATCCGCAGGATGTAGCTGCGGTTCTGCCCGCTGCTGGTGATCGTGCGCGTCCCGTTGCTCAATGTGGGGGCCTTGCCGCAGCCGGCCGTCGCCGCGAGGGTGCCGTTCGTCGCCGCCTCCGCCGTCGCGGAGAGGCCGCCGTTCAGCGCGCCGCCGACGGTCGCCGCGAGCAGGACGGCTGCGGCGGCGATGGTCGGGAGTAGGTGTCTGTGTCTGACCATTGCTTGGCTCCTTGCCATGGGTCTGGTGTCCCGGTGGTGATACGCGAGTCGACCCGGCGATGGCCGGTGGACGGCAGGATGCGGTGAACGACCCGCACCCCGTCTCCCGCCTGGGCAGGGCGACTCGGGTGGGCGGACGCGCCCGTTCGGCGCGGACGGCACAACGGCTCGGTGGAGCGGCCCGGACGTGGTCGTCGACCGGCAGGGCGGCGCGAGGGGTGCCCTCGGGTTCCGCTGCCAACGGACTGCGACGACGGGAAGCGTGCCCTTCGCTCCCGGCCGAAAGATAGCAGGTTATCGATAACATACTCAACCGGACGAGCGACGCCGGCCGCCGGAGCGGGTGCGTCGTGGCACCGTGACGCCACCCGTGTCCCCCCGGCCGGGCGGCCCGGCACGCCGGGGCATGTCCACCCGCGACGACCCGGCCACCGCCGACCCGACCACACCGTCCCTGCTGGTCAGCGGCCTTACCGTAAGCGGATCCGCGAGCACCGTGCACCCCTCGGCCGAGCCGCCGAGGACCGTGGACCGGCCGGCACCGGGACGGGCCGGCCGGTCCGGGGACCGGGAGCCGTTCTCGAAACTATCGGTCCGGGCGGCTCGCAACTTTTCGGGATCCGGCCCCGTCGGCGTATGTGACCGTTAACTGCGGCGGCCGGGCCGCGACCCGGCCGCGGCCGGCGGCACCTACCGGTCGGGACGGACGCCCGGTCGGCGGCCGGCTCAGATGCTGGCCAGCGCCTCCGTCGGCGGCAGGGCGGCGGCCCGCATCGACGGGTAGACGCCGGCCACCACGCCCACCACCGCCGCACCGCCCAGCCCGGCCAGCGTCGAGGCCAACGGGATCACCACCGGCCACTGGTGGTACGCGGCGTAGCCGGCGGTCACGGCCAGCCCGAGCAGCGTCCCGACGATCCCGCCCAACGACGCCAGGGCCACCGACTCAGTGAGGAACTGGCCACGGATCTGCCCCCGGTGCGCGCCCAGCGCACGCCGCAGGCCGATCTCGGCCCGTCGTTCCAGCACCGAGATGACCATCGTGTTGGCCACCCCGATTCCGCCGACCAGCAGCGCCACCGCGGCCAGGGCCAAAAACAGCGACGAGAAGGCGTTCTCGGTGGCGCGCTTCGCGGCCAGCGCGTCGGAGGGGCGGCTGACCAGCACGTCGGCCGGGCTCTGCGGGTTGACCGTCTCGGGCAGCACCGCCCGCACCTGCTCGACCGCCGGCTCCAGCGACCGGACGTAGAGCACCGTGGGATGCCCGTCGAAGCCCAGCTCGGACTGCGCGGCCGGCCAGCCGACCAGCACCGACCGGTCGATGTCCGGCAGCAGCGGTACGGCGGCCAGGATGCCGACCACGGTGAACCACCTGTCGCCGATCATCACCTGCTGGCCGGGGCCACCCCCGGCGGGCACGTCGCGGACGCCCAGCCGGACCGCCGCGACCGCGCCGAGCACCACGGTGGGGAAACGCGCCGTCGCCGGGGTGAGCCAGCTTCCGTGCTGTACCCGGGCGTTGATGATCGGGAGCAGGTCGAGTTGGCTGGCCAGCACCGTCAGACCCGAGCCGTCGTCAGGATCGGTACGGTCGGAGCGGCGGACCAGCAGGTGGGTGTTGGCGACCGCGCTGACACTGGTCACCGGCCCCACCCGCCGGACCATGGCGGTCGACTCCGTCGGCAGCAGCGCCGGTGGGTCCTGGTCGGGCAGCGCCCGCACCTCAAGCATGTTCGTGCCGAGCGCGGAGAGTTCCCGCATCAGCTGGGCCTGGCTGGAGGCGGGGATGCCGGTGACCACGATCATGGTGGCGATCCCGATGGCGATGCCGAGCGCCGACAGCGCGGCCCGGGTGCGCCGGGTACGGATGCCGAGCAGCCCCAGACCGAGTAGGTCGGTCACGGCCAGCCGGACCGGCCGGGCGGCCTCGCGGGCCGTACCCGGATGCGCCCGGTGCGGCGTACCCCCGGTGGTGGGTGTGTTCATCGGGGCGTCACCACCCGGCCGGAGTCGGCGACCAGGTGGCCGTCGCGCAGCTCCACCCGGCGGGGCAGGCGGGCGGCGATGTCCCGGTCGTGGGTGATCACGGCGATGGTGGTGCCCTCCGCGTGCAGCCGGTACAGCAACTCCAGGACGGCCTGGCCGGTACGGGTGTCCAGCGCGCCGGTGGGTTCGTCGGCGAGCAGCAGCGCGGGTTGGTGGACCAGGGCGCGGGCGATCGCCACCCGCTGCCGTTCCCCGCCGGAGAGCTGGTGCGGCAGGTGGGTGACGCGGTGCGCCAGGCCGACCCGGTCCAGCGCCGCGAGGGCCAGCGGCCGGCGGTCCCGGCGGGGCACCCCGGCGTAGAGCAGGCCGGTGGCGACGTTCTCGGCGGCGGTGAGCCCGGCGGTGAGGTGGAACTGCTGGAAGACGAAGCCCAGCCAGCGCCCGCGCAGCGCGGACAACTGCCGGTCGGAGAGCCCGGCGACGTCGAGGCCGCCGAGGTGCACCGTGCCGGAGGTCGGCCGGTCCAGCGTGCCCATGATGTGCAGCAGGGTCGACTTGCCGGAACCGGACGGGCCGACGATGGCCAGCATCTCACCCTCGGTGATGTCGAGCGAGACGCCGGCGAGGGCGGTGACCCCGCCCGGGTAGCGCATGGCGGCGTCGCGTACGGCCAGCACGGTCACGAGGCGGTCACCACCGCGAGATCCTCGGTGATCCCGTCGCCGGAGACCTCGACCATGCCCTTGGCGAACATGCCGGTGGTGACGGCGACGAACCGTCCCCCGTCGGCCAGTTGCAGCGCGTAGCCACCCTCGCTGAGCGCCACCAGCGCGCCGACCGGTACGGCGAGGACGCCCTCCCGGGTCTCGCCGGCCAGGTCGACCTGCACGTCGGCGGCGTCGATCCCGGTCAGGTCGTCGTCCACGGTCACCGTGACGGCCCGCTTCGGCGTGGCGGTCGGGCCGGCGTCGTCCTGGGTGACGGCGGTGGCGACCGCCGATACGGTGCCGTCGACGGTCTTGTCGCCCGGCAGCGTCACCGTCACCCGGTCGCCCCGCTGGATCGTGCCGGCCTCGGCCACCTCGGCCTGCACGGTGATCACCTTCGCGGTCGGCGTGACGGTCAACAGCGGCGTCTCGGCAGGGTCGCCGCGCAGCGCGGTGACGGCGTCGACCCGGACCGCACCGGGCAGCACGGCCACGTCGCCGACGGCGATCCGGCCGGTCACCGGCAGTTCGGCGTCCTGCTGCCAGCGCTTGATGGCCCGCATCAGCGAGCCGGTCAGCACCCCCTCGCCCTTGCGGACGACGACCCGGGCCGGGGCGGAAGCCGTCGGCGTGGGTGCCGCCGCGCCCTGCCCGGACGTACCCCTGCCCGGTTCCGGTGCCGCGTCCTGCTGCCCGGCAGGCGACGCGGCGGCGGCCTTCACCGGTCGGGAGACCTTCTCCCCCGGTACCGGCTGGTAGCCGATCTCGTACCCCAGCGCCTTGAGGTTGGTGGCGACGACCCGCACGTCGCGGCCGACCGTGCCGGGTTCGGCCAGGTCGCGGTAGAGCGGCAGGCCGCCGTAGAACAGCGGCACCGGCTGGTCGTCGATCCGGTAGAGCTGCTTGCCCCGGGTGACCGTCGCGCCGGCCGGCGGCAGCCAGGTGACCGTCCCGCTCCGGCCGCCCTTCACCGGCTCCGCCCGCCCGTACCCGAGGGTGCCGGTCAGCGACACGGTGCTGGCGAGGTCGGTCCGCACGACGGTGGTGGTCTGCACCGGGACCGGCGGGTCCCCGCCGGCCGTGGCCGGGCCGCGGTGGACCGACCAGACGACGCCGCTGACGACGACCGCCAGCACCAGGATCAGCACCGCCGGGACGACGACGCGGCGACCGGTACGGCGCGGTGGGCTCTGCGCTGGGGACTGTTCTGTTGACACACCGCGAGCATGGCGACGGCTTTTCAGAAACCTGTCAGGTCCGGGGAATCCACACGGGTTCCTGACATCGCGCCCCGATCGTGGGCAGCATGTCGCACACGTTCCGCACCACGGCCCGTCGCTTCGCCGCACCGGCGCTGGTGGTCGGTTGCCTGCTCGTCGGTTGTTCCGCCGCCCCGACCGACGACCGGGCCGACCGCCCACCGGTGGCCTCGGTGCAGAGCCCCACCGCCCGCGCCGCCGGTCCCGCCGACGTCGAGGACCGGCGTCCGCTGATCCCCCTCGACGCCACCAACGACGAGATCGAGGCCCTGCGCGCGGCCTGGGGGCGGTGTGTGGCGAAGGAGGGCGGCCCCGGCTACGAGGACGGCCGGATGGTGATCTGGAAGGAGAGCCAGAACGACCCGAAGGCGAAGCGGGTACGGGCGGCGTGCCGGTCGACGGAGCCGGAGTTCTTCGAGGAGCGTCAGAAGCGTACGGACAACGCGGCGTTCCGCGACAACCAGCGCGAGTGGTACCAGTGCGCCAAGAAGGCCGGTTACCGGTTGACCGCGCCCGACGAGGACGGCGAGTTCGGCATCACCGAGGTCGGCCCGAACGGTGACTTCCAGTCGCCCAAGATGACGGCCTGCCGGCGGGAGGCGTTCAGCAGGTGACCCGCCCGGCCGGTCGCCGGCCACGCGGCGCGACCGGGCCGCCGCGAGGGTGAGTACGGCCGGCGGCCACGGGTAATCCGCGCCCATGGCGCGCTACACGAAACCCGAGCTGCGCGAGCAGCTCAAGGAGGAGATCCGGGCCGGCGACCGGGGCGGACGACCGGGGCAGTGGTCGGCCCGCAAGTCGCAACTGCTGACCCGCGAGTACCAGCAGCGCGGCGGCGGCTACCAGGGGCCGAGGGACGAGCGGCAGCAGTCCCTGCGCTGCTGGGGCGACCAGAAGTGGCGGACCAGGCAGGGCACCACCCGGGCCCGGCACGACGGTGAGACCGACAGGTACCTGCCCGACAGGGCGTGGAAGCAGCTCTCCCCGCAGCAGCAACGGGCCACCGACGCGCGCAAGCGCCGGGCGTCGACCTCCGGCCGGCAGTACGTGGCCAACACCGGCCCGGCCAGACGCGCCCGCCGCAACGTCACCTCGGGCGGCTCGCTGACCGAGCTGACCGTGGCCGAGGCGACGAAGCACGTCCGCGATCTCGACACCGCACAGCTCCGGGCCGCCCTGCGGGCCGAACGCCGGGGCAGGGGCCGTAGGACGCTGATCCGTCGGCTGGAGTCCGCGCTGAACCGCCGCTGACCGGACCGTCCGGCCGCGGCGGTCGGGCCACGGCCCGGACGACGACTGGGCGGGGCCGCCGCCGCGCCGCTCGTCGTGAGGCGGCCGGCATCGGGAGTGCATATGCTCCACAGATGGAGGACAGCGAGCAGATCGTGCTGGCCGAGATGCTGCAGTCGGCCGAGGACGCCGCGCCGGTCGAGGCGGTCGAGGCGGTCACCGGGGCGATCGCCACGGCGTTGAACGCGCTCGGTGTCTCCCTACTGATCGCCGATCTCAGCGGCCGGGCCCTGGCCCGGCTCACCCACCAGCCGGGCGTCGCCGGGCCGGGTCGCCGCCAGGGTGAGGAACTCGCCGAGGTGCTGCCCCTCGACGGCGGCCCCTACGAGCAGGCGGTCCGTCACCAGGTCCCCCGGGTGCTTCCCGGCGACGGACGGTGGACACTGCTCGCCCCGGTCACCGAGCGTGGTGAGGCCATCGGCCTGCTGGAGATCGACCTGCCCGACGAGCCGGACGCCGAGGTGATCGAGCGGGTCGCCCGTACGGCGCACGCGCTGGCGTTCGTGGTGATCGCCAACCGGCGGCACACCGACCTGTTCGAGTGGGGGCAGCGCAGCACCCCGTTCACCCTCTCCGCCGAGATCCAGCGTCGGCTGCTGCCCGCCTCGTTCACCTGCGAGGCCGGGGCGTTCGCCCTCTCCGGCTGGTTGGAGCCGGCGGCGAGCGTCGGCGGGGACACCTTCGACTACAGCGTGGCCCGGGACGCGCTGCACCTCAGCGTCACCGACGCGATGGGCCACGGGGTCGCCAGCGCGTTGACCGCCACCCTGGGGGTGGGCAGCCTGCGCAACACCCGTCGCCGGGGGTTGGCCCTCACCGAGCAGGCCGAGGAGGCCAACCGCGCCATCGCGACACACGCCAACGTCCGCGGCGCGTACGTGACGGCGGTGCTGGGGCGCATCGAGCTGGCCACCGGGCGCTGCGAACTGCTCAACGCCGGGCACGTCCCGCCGATGCTGGTCCGCGACGGCCGGACCACGATGCTGGAGCTGCCCGGCAACTTTCCGCTGGGCATGTTCCCCGAGGCGGGCTTCCGCAGCGGGGAGGTCGTCCTGCGGCCCGGCGACCGGCTGGTCGTGGTCACCGACGGGATGCGCGAACGCAACGCCGCCGATCTCGACCTGCCCGCCGCCCTGCACGACATCGCGTCGTTGCACCCCCGCGAGGCGGTCCGGGCGCTGTCGGACGCGGCGCTGGCCACCGCCGGCCCCGAGTTGGCCGACGACGCCACGCTGATGATCATCGACTGGTACGGCGACCACGGGCCGCGCCGCAGCACCGCCGGTGCGGACACCGACCGGGCCAGCGCCCCGTCCCGGTGAAGGACGTTCACGCCGCCCGGGCCGCCGCCTCGGCGTCGTGCACCGTGTCGAAGATGTCGATGACCTGGTCGACCGAGGTGATCGACAACACCGTGCGGACCGACCGGCGTACCCCGGCCAGCCCCAGCCAGCCGCCGCGTTCCCGCAGCTCACGATAGGCGACAACCAGCGCGCCGAGGCCGCTGGAGTCCATGAACCCGACGCCGGCCAGGTCGACCACCACCACCCGGGCGCCGCCCTCGACCACTTCGCGTAACCGTTCCCGCAGCTGGGGGGTGGTGCTCATATCGAGGTCACCAGCGACTTCGACCACCGTGCCGGCCCCCTCCCGGCGGGTCGACAGCGTGAATTCCACCTGAACCCCCTTCGTCAAGGCGTACCGGACATCCGGTGACGCCATGCGTCGTACCCACGGTGCCAGATTCCGAACGGGGGCGCTCGGGGACGTCCGCCGGTGTCGGAGGGATGCGGGCGCGTTTCGACGAGTGGCGCAGGGAGCGCGGCGGCTGCTCCTACGACTGTCGTGAGCTGCGTGACCGCCCGGGAGCAATTGCGTACGGCTTGGCGCGCAAACATGTACATAACTCACATGGGCATCTTGACCAGCACTTGATCGTCGGTACGGTCCTTACTCACGCGGCGCGTTTTCCCCCGATGTGGACGTCGCGGCTGGTCTTCGATCGGAAGGCGACACATGACAACTCCCCCAACCACCAGGGCACGCCGGGGTCGACGGGCCCTCGGCCTGATAGCCGCGGGGCTGCTGCTGGCCGGCGTGCTCCCCGGCACCGCGTCGGCGGCGGAGCCCGATCCGCGCGTCGGCCTCGGCGGCGGCTGGCTCGACGCGCAGTCCGCGATCAGCAACCTGGAACACGTCGCGCACCGCGACAAGCCCGCCGGGTTCGTCGACCCGACGAACCCGGGCAACGGCGGGTACTACAACTCGGATCTCGCCTTCGGCGGCCGGTACGCCTTCCAGGGCAACTACAACGGGTTCACCATCACCGACGTCGCCGACCCGGCCGAGCCGACGCTGGTCACCAGCGTGGTGTGCCCCGGCGGGCAGGGCGACCTCTCCGTGCACGGCAACCTGCTGTTCATGTCGGTCGAGGAGAGCCGGGGCCGGGTCGACTGCGGCACCAACCCCAACGTCGGCACCCGGTTCCAGGGGGTGCGGGTCTTCGACATCAGCGACGTCCGCAGCCCGGTGCAGGTGGCCGCCGTCCAACTCTGCCGTGGCTCGCACACGCACTCCGTGGTGACCGACCCCCGCGACGCCGACAACATCTACGTCTACGTCTCCGGCACCACCTCGGTACGGCCGGCGACCACGATGGAGGGTTGCAACAACAACGCCGCCGACGGGGAGAACCCGTCGCGGTGGCGGATCGACGTCATCAAGGTGCCGCTGGCCGCGCCGCAGGACGCCGCCGTGGTGAACCAGCCGAGGCTGTTCCAGGACCCGGTCACCGGTCGGGTCGACGGCCTCCAGAACGGCCCGGTCACGCCCCGGCACCCGTCCGGGTCGACCTGGTCGCCGACGCCGAACACCAACGCCTGCCACGACATCACCGCGTACCCGGAGATCGGGCTGGCGGCCGGCGCGTGCCAGGGCAACGGCATCCTGATCGACATCTCGGACCCGGCGAACCCGAAGCGGATCGACGAGGTGGCCGACCCGAACTTCGCGTACTGGCACTCGGCGACGTTCAACAACGACGGCACCAAGGTGATCTTCACCGACGAGTGGGGCGGTGGCAGCGGCGCACGTTGCCGGGACACCGACCTGCCGCAGTGGGGCGCCAACGCCATCTTCGACATCGTCGACCGGAAGATGACCTTCGCCAGCTACTACAAGCTGCCGGTGCCGCAGTCGTTGCAGGAGAACTGCGTCGCGCACAACGGCTCGCTGATCCCGGTGCCCGGCCGCGACGTCATGATGCAGGCCTGGTACCAGGGTGGCATCTCGGTGTTCGACTTCACCGACTCGAAGAACCCGCACGAAATCGCGTACTTCGACCGGGGCCCGGTCAACCCGAACGCGCTCGTGCTGGGTGGTTTCTGGTCGGCGTACTGGTACAACGGCAACCTGTACGGCAACGAGATCGCCCGGGGCTTCGACGTGTTCGCACTGAAGCCCAGCGCCCACCTGTCGGCGGCCGAGATCGAGGCCGCCACCCAGGTCAAGCTCGCCGGGTTCAACGCACAGGGGCAGCCGAAGATCAGTTGGACGCCGAGCTTCGCGCTCGTCCGCGCCTACCACGACCAGGGGGTACGGGCCGGCGCGATCGACGAGGCGTTGAGCGCGGAGGTCGACACGGCCCTGGGCCGGGCCAGCGGGTTCGCCGCCGAGGGCAGGCGGTTCGCCGCCGAGGCGCAACTGCGGACGCTCGCCGACCGGCTGGATGGCGCAGCGTACGGGACGCTCCGCCAGGCCGTGGTGGACCTCGCGGACACCTTCAACCCCCGGGTCTCCGCCACGGTGGGCCCGGCCGAGCCGACCGGTAACAACGGCTGGTACACCGATGCCGTCACGCTCACCCTGGCCGGCCTGATCCCCGGCATGTGGACCGGCCAGTACTCCGTCGACGACGGCGTGACCTGGGTGGACGTTCCGGCCAGCGGCGTCGCGACGATCAGCGCCGAGGTCAAGGGGTCGGTGCGGTACCGGGCGGTCGACGCGGCCGGCAACACCTCCCGGCAGGGCAGCCAGTGGCTCAAGATCGACCGGACCGCCCCCGAGGTGCAGGTGTCCGGGCTGACCGAGGGCACCGCGTACGGCGACTCCGGCACGGTGACGGTGGACTGGACGGTCACCGACACCGGCTCCGGGCCCGGCATCAACCCGGACAGCGCGCTGCTGGACGGCAAGCGGGTCGCCCGGGGGGCCACGGTCACCCTGTCCGGCCTTCCGCTGGGCAGCCACACCCTGACGGTGACCGCGAAGGACAAGGCCGGTAACACCACCGAACGGTCCGTCACGTTCACCACCACGACGTCCATCGCCGACCTGCAGGCCCTCGTCGACGGTTACCGGTCCGCCGGCACCGTCAGCGCGGGCAACGCCGACAAGCTGACCACCAGCCTCGGCAGGGCCGCCGCGGCGGCCTCCGCAGGCCAGCCGGCGGAGGCGGTCGGGCACCTGACCACCTTCCTCGACCAGGCCCGCGCACTCAACGCCATCGGGGCCCGCAACCTGCTGGTCCGCGACGCCCAGGCGCTGATCGACCAGTTCGACAGGTGACCCGCCCGGCCCGACCGGGCCGACGGACCGCCTGAACCCGGGGCCTGCCCAGTGATGCTGGGCAGGCCCCGGCCGTTCCCCGGCCGCTCCGGCACCGGCCTGCGGGCCTGGACCAGCGACCGGGCCTGCACCGGCGACCGGACGCGGTCGGCGACCCGGCGCGGTCGGCGACCCGGTCAGCCGAGCTTGGCCAGCATCTGCTGCATGCGCTGGATCTCGATGCCCTGGTCGGCGTTGACCTCCCGGGCGAACTGGTCGCTCGCCGGTTCCAGGCCACCACCGGCGGCGTACAGCTGCTCCACCATGGTCAGTGCGCCCTGGTGGTGGCGGATCATCGCGGTGAGGAAGAGCCTGTCGAACTCCGTCCCGCGTGCCTGCTTGAGCTGCTCGAACTGGGCGGCGGTAAGCATCCCCGGCATGAGCGCGTCGTGCGCCGCCCCGTCGTGACCGCCAGCGGCCGGCACGTTGCGCTCGGCGAGCCAGGTGCGCATCCGGGCGATCTCGTCGCCCTGCGACACCTCGATCCGCTTGGCCAGCAGCGTCACGTCCGGGCTGGTGGTGCGCCCGGCCAGCAGCGCGGTCATCGCCAGGGCCTGGGTGTGGTGCGGGATCATGCCCTGCACGAACCGACTGTCGGCGGCGGTGAACCCGGGCGGTGAGACCTGCGCCAGGTCGGTGCCGGACAGTTGCCGGCCCGGTTGGCCGGGTGCGCCGGGCTGCACCACCCGCGACGTCGGCGGTCGGTACGCCGGATCGTCCCGGCCGGCCCAGACGGCGACGCCCACCGCCGTGCCGAGGACGGCCGTGGCGACCACACCGGAAACGACCACGCGACGGGGCAGCGGCACGGTTCACCTACCAGTCCTGGCTTGAGCTGCGCGGATTCCATGGGCATAGTGCCTCACCCCCGACCCCGCCCACCAGCCCACGAGCCGGTGGATCCGACCCGCACACCTCGACTTTTGTTCAAACATCGAAAAGTTTCCCCAATTCGATTCAAAGTGCTAGTGTCTGCGATCAATCTTCGGTGTGACGCGTGCCATACCGAACCGCCATCGGCAGAAAGTGGCGCGGTCCCCCGGCCGGGCCCACCACCACTGGAGGCACCATGACCACCCCGCACCGGCGGCGACACAGATCCGCGCTCGTGGCCGCCGGCACCGCCCTGGCGACCGTCCTCGCCACCGGGTCCGTCACCCCGGCCACCGCCGCGCCCGTCGCCGACCTCCCGCCGCAGGAACCCGGCGTCACCCTGCGCACGTACGACATGGGCACCCCGCTGTCGGCGCTGTGCACCCTCAAGCCCGCCCAGACGCCGAACGTCGACAAGCTGATGCCGCAGGTCAACTGGAGTAGCACCGACGACTTCGGACTCGCCGACCGGTTCGTCAGCCACGTCACCGGCAACCTGGCCGCCCCCGTCGACGGCAGCTACGCCTTCCGCCTCACCAGCGACGACGGCTCCCGGCTGAGCATCGGCGACACCGTCGTCGTCGACCACGACGGGCTGCACGGGGAAACCGCCAAGGAGGGGACGGCCACCCTCACCGCCGGCCGGCACCCGCTGCGCATCGAGCACTTCGACGACGGCGGCGGCCAGGTGCTCCGGCTGGAGTGGCGTCCACCGGGCAGCGCCGACTTCACCCTCGTCCCGACCTCCGCGCTGAGCACCGACGCCGGGGTGGTCCGGGTCACCGCGCCCGGCTGGAAATACTGCGAGGGGGCCACCGACTCGGCCGGCGACGGCCTGCCGCTCGACCGGGTGCACCCCGGCTACACCCTCACCGACCTGCGCCCCGACGGGTTCCGGCCGCAGGTCACCGGGATGGCGTTCCGGCCCGACGGCGCGCTGGTGCTGAGCACCTGGGGCGGCACCGACAACGCCACCGGCGAGATCTGGGTGGCCACGGGCGTCACCGGCGCGACCGGCCCCGACCAGGTGACGTACCGCCGGTTCGCCGACGGGCTACGCGAGCCGCAGGGCGTCGCCGTGGTCGACGGCACCATCTACGTCAGCCAGAAGCACGAACTGACCGCGCTGCGCGACACCGACGACGACGGCGTCGCCGACGACCGGCGTACGGTCGCCACCTGGCCGTGGGGCGGCAACTTCCACGAGTTCGCGTTCGGCCTGCTCTACCGGGACGGGTTCTTCCACCTCAACCTGTCGGTCGCGATCAACCAGGGCGGCGCCACCACCGTGCCCCAGCCCGCACCGAACCGGGGCACCTCGATCAGGGTCAACGCCCGGACCGGCAAGATCACGTACGTGGCCGGTGGGCTGCGTACCCCGAACGGGATCGGCTGGGGGCCGCGCGGCGAGGTTTTCGTCACCGACAACCAGGGTGGCTGGCTGCCCGCGTCCAAGCTGGTCCAGATCCAGCAGGGGGCGTTTTTCAACCACTACACCAGCCCCGACGGGCCGTACGACGACAAGCCGGTGACCCGGCCGATCGCCTGGCTCCCGCAGAACGAGATCGGCAACTCCCCGTCCAGCCCGGTGCTGTTGACCCAGGGCCCGTACGCCGGGCAGGTCGTCGTCGGCGACGTCACCTACGGCGGCCTGCAGCGGGTGTACCTCGACGAGGTCGAGGGGCAGTACCAGGGGGCGGTGTTCCGGCACACCCAGGGCCTGGAGGCCGGCGTCAACGAGGTCACCCTCGGCCCCGACGGCGCGCTCTACGTGGGCGGCGTGGGTGCCGGCGGCAACTGGGGCCAGGAGGGCAAACTCAGCTACGGCCTCCAGAAGCTCACTCCCAACGGCACCTCGACCTTCGAGGTCAAGCAGATGCGGGCCACCGCCAACGGGTTCGACCTGGAGTACACCGAGAAGCTGTCGCCGGAGACCGCGCAACGGCTCGCCGAGGCGTACCAGGTGACGCAGTGGCGCTACGGGGCGACCAGCCAGTACGGCGGTCCCAAGCTCGACCTGGAGAAACTCACCGTGACCAGGGCGGTGCTGGCGGCCAACGGGCGGACCGTCCGGCTGCGCATCCCCGGTCTCATGGAGAACCGGGTGGTGCACGTCCGCTCGCCGCGCCCGTTCTCCGCCGTCGACGGTGAGCAGCTGTGGAACACCGAAGCCTGGTACACGCTCAACGAGATCCCCGGCCGGGTGGCTCAGCCGCAGACGTTCTTCGAGGCCGAGGAGGGCCGCACCGTCGGCGTCGGGATGGCCACCGACCACGCCGCCTACTCCGGTGCCGGGTTCGCCGCCGGGTTCGCCGACGACGGCGCGTCCACCCGGATCTCCGTCGACGTGGCCGAGGCCGGCACCCACGACCTGGCGATGCGCTACAGCAACGGCCCCAACCCGTTCTCCGGCCCCAAGCAACTCAGCCTGTACGTCAACGGCAAACGGATCGGACAGACGGTCTTCCCGTCCACCGTCACCTGGGAGGAGTGGGGCACCGTCACCACCAAGGCGCACCTGCGCCGGGGCCGCAACATCGTCGAGTACCGCAAGGAGAGCGCCGACTCCGGCCACGTCAACCTCGACGTGCTCGCCGTCCGGCCACGCGGGGAACGGATCACCCTGTTCGACGGCGGTGACCTCACCGAGTGGCAGCACACCGACGGGCGCGAACCGGAGTGGACGCTCGACGGCAACACCATGACCGTACGCGGCGGCGACCTGCGTACCGTGCAGGCCTTCGGCGACTTCCGGCTGCACGTCGAGTTCAACCTGCCGCTCTACCCACCGGAGGTGACCGGCCAGCAGCGCGCCAACAGCGGCGTCTACCTCCAGGACCGCTACGAGATCCAGGTGCTCGACTCGTTCGGCATCGACCCGCCGCAGAACAACGACGCCGCCGCCATCTACACCCAGAAGGCGCCCGACGTGAACGCGGCCCGCCCGCCGCAGACCTGGCAGACGTACGTCATCGAGTACCGCCAGGCCCGCTACGACGCGGCCGGCGTCAAGGTGGCGAACCCCCGGGTCACCGTGGTGTGGAACGGCGTCACCGTGCACGACGACGTGGAGATCCTCGGCCCGACCGGCGGCAGCCGGCCCGAGGGCCCGGCGGCCGGCGCCATCCGGCTCCAGGATCACGGCAACCCGGTCCAGTACCGCAACATCTGGATCAAACCGCTGGACGGGTGACCGCACCGCCGGCCGGGATGCGGCCGGGGCCGCCACGGCGGTCCCGGCCGCTCCGCGTTCTGGGTCGGCCGGCCGTCGCCGTTGCGCGGACCGCCCGCCGCTGACGGGAGGCCCGCAGCAGCGGTACCGTCCTGATCGGACAGTGGGATGGTCGAGGGGGGGGCGAGCCATGACGTCGGCGTGGCCACCCGCCCCCATCGGCATCGATGCCGACCGCTGGGTGACCCGGTCGGGCTGCCACACCGTGCTCGTCGTGACCCACACCCTCGCGAGCTGCCACCGGTTGCTCGACGTCATCGGGTACGTCGAGAGCGACCCCCGGGTGCAGGTGGTCTTCACCATCGCCCCGGACGTCTTCAACCACCGGGTGGAACAACTCCTCGACGGGCTCGGCGCACTCGTCCTGCCCTGGCAGCAGGCCGTTCGGGAACGCTTCGATCTCGGCCTCGCCGCCGCCCACGGCGGACTGCATGAACTCCACGCGCCCCTGCTACTGCTCGCCCACGGAGCCGGACGCAGCAAGCGGGTCCGCTCCGGCCCGAGCGCCGTACCGGCACCCGCCGACCACCCCGTCTACGGTCTCGACGCGCAACGGCTCACCCATGACGGGCGGGTGCTCCCGGCGGCTCTCGCCCTCTCCCACGAATACGAGGTGGAGGTGCTGCGACGGCAGTGCCCGGACGCGCTCGCAACGGCAGTGGTCGTCGGCGACCCCTGCGTCGACCGGCTCGTCGCCAGCCTGCCCCGCCGCCCGGACTACCGACGGGCCATGGGGCTGGGCGAACACCAGGAACTCGTGGTGGTCGCCTCCACCTGGGGCCCGGAGGGTAGCTTCGGACGTTGGCCCGACCTGCTACCGCAGGTGATGGCACAGCTCCCGGCCGAGCGCTACCGGGTCGCCGCGCTGCTACACCCGGCAATCTGGGCCGCTCACGGGCACCGCCAGATCCGCGCCTGGCTCCGGAACTGCCTCGACGCCGGGCTGCTGCTGCCCGAGCCGACCGAGGACTGGCGGGCCCCGGTGGTCGCCGCCGACCACGTCATCGGTGACCACGGCTCCGTCACCTCCTACGCCGCGGCCGTCGGACGTCCGACCCTGGTGCTCCCCGCCCCGGAACCGGCACCCGCCCCCGGTACGCCGCAACACCTGCTCGCCCTGCACGCGCCCCGGCTGGACCTGCACCGGCCCCTGCTGCCCCAGCTCGCTCTCACCGGCCGGATCGACCCGGCAGCGGTGCTGGGCGCGTTGACCGCCCGCCCGGGCGACGCCGCGGAGCTGCTGCGGCGCACCATGTACCGCCTGCTCCAGCTCACCGAGCCCGACCGGCCCGCACGGACCGACCCGGTCCCGGTGCCCCGCCCCGATCACCGGGACACCGACCCGAACGGATGACCCGTCGTCCCGGCACCGCCGGCTGCCCCATGCGGGTCGCTCAGCGACCAGGCGTCGGGCCCCCGGGCAGGTCGGGCAGGTGGGTACGCGGTGGACGCCACTCCAGCAGCAGCGCCGTAGCGTCGTCGTCGAGCTGCCCCTCCTGGTACGCGACCACCGCGCGCACCAGCCGGCGCATCGTCTCCGGGGTGGCCAACCGGTCGTTGAGTGCCCGGTTGACGAAGTCGACGAGCCGCGTCAACCCGAACCGTTCCCCGTCGACGCCGCGCGCGTCGGTGATGCCGTCGGTGTAGGCGAGGATGCGGTCCCCGGGGTGCAGCTCCTCCTCGTACACCCCGGGGCGCTGGGTCGCCAGGTGGCCCAGGCCGAGCGGGAGCGCGGTCGGGCCCGGCAGTTCCCGGATCGCCTTGCCGTCGCGCAGCAGCAGGGCGCCCGGGTGACCCGCGTTGATCATCCGGAGCCGGCCGGTGCTCGGCTCCAGCTCGACGAGGAGCGCGGTGGCGAACAGGTGCGGGTGCTCGGAGCGTATCCATTTGTCGATGCTGAGGGCCGTGTCGACCAGGTCGAGGCCGCAGCGGCGGGCGTTGCGGTAGGCGCTGACCGCGAGTGAGGCCAGGGTGCTCGCCTTGATGCCGTGCCCGCAGGTGTCGAAGAGCCCGACGCTGAGCACGTCGCCGTTGAGCGCGTAGTCGAAGACGTCGCCGCCGACGTCGTAGCACGGTTCGAGGATGGTGGTGAGCACCATGTCGTCGGTGGCGAAGGTCAGCGGCGGCAGCAGCCCCCAGAGGATCTCGGCGGCGACCTGCATGGGCAGCCGCCGTCGCAGCCGTTCGACCACGTCACCGTACGGCCGGCGGTTCACCACCAGCTGACCGACGCAGGTCGCCAGCTCCCGGGCGGGCCCGTCCAGGGCGCGGTCACCGGCGGCCGGCGAGACGATCTCCAGGACGCCCATCCGCTCGCACCCGACCAGCAGCGGCACCCAGATCCGGTCCGGATTGTCGGCTGCCCGTTGCACGTCGAGACCGGTGAACGCCCTGCCCGCGAGGGTCGTCTCGATCGACAGGCTCTCCCGGACCGGCCCGACGCCGAGCAGTGGCACCAGGCTCGCCTGCTGGTAGTCCGCCAGGTAGATCACGATCTCGGTGGCGTCCACGGCCGGCGCGACCCGGTTCACCAGTAGCGGCAGGTCGTCCGGCCCGCCCCGGGGTGCGGCGAGCTGGAGCCAACGCACCGCGTCACCCGCGTCGAACAACCTGAGCCTCCCCCACGTCTCCCCCACCGTAGGAGGCCGACGGCAAACAGCCAACACCCGACTCGGCGAGCGTGGCGGGCAGGGAGAATGACGGTGGCGGACATCTCCGTCCGCGCGAACGAAGGAGGCAGCGGCGTGGTCGTCGCGGGACTCGTCCTGGCCGGCATCGCCGGCCTCATCCACGCCTACATCTTCTACCTGGAGTCGGTGGTCTGGACCAGCGCCCGCGCCCGCGCGGTCTTCGGCACCAGCCGTGAGGAGGCGGAGGTGACCCGGCAGCTCGCCTTCAACCAGGGCTTCTACAACCTGTTCCTGGCCGTCGCGATCGTCGTCGGCATCGTCGCGTACGCCGTGGGCGCACACGCCGTCGGCGCGACGCTGGTCTTCGTCGGCGCCGGGTCGATGGTCGCCGCCGGTCTGGTGCTCCTGGTCTCGTCACCGTCGAAGGCGAGCGCCGCGCTCAAGCAGCTCGTCCCTCCGCTGCTCGCCGTCGTCGCCCTGGCGATCGGCCTCAGCCTCGGCTGAGCTGGCGGGCCACGACCCGGCGCGGACGCCCGGTCGGACCGTGCCGGTCAGGGGCGGTAGCGGTAGCCCATGCCGGGTTCGGTGATCAGGTGCCGGGGGCGGGCGGGGTCGTCTTCGAGCTTGCGTCGCAGCTGGGCCAGGTACTGCCGCAGGTAGTTGGTCTCCTGCTGGTATTCCGGGCCCCACACGTCGTGCAGGAGCTGACGCTGGCTGATCAGTTTGCCGGGGTGGCGCAGCAGTCGTTCGAGCACGGCCCACTGGGTGGGGGTCAGCCGGGTGTCGGTGCCGTCGTCGCTGGTGACGGTGTGGGTGGCGAGGTTGACGGTGTGTCGTCCCACCCGCGCCGTGGCGGTGGCGTCGGCAGGTGCGGCGGTGAGGCGGCGGGTGACGGCGCGGATGCGGGCGAGCAGTTCGTCGACCCCGAACGGTTTGGTGACGTAGTCGTCGGCGCCGGCGTCGAGGGCGGCGACTTTGTCGGCGCTGCCGGCTCGCCCGGACAGCACGATGATCGGCACGGTGGTCCAGCCGCGTAGGCCCCGGATGACGTCCACACCGTCGAGGTCGGGCAGGCCGAGGTCGAGCACCACCAGGTCCGGGGGGTGGCCGGCGGCGGCCTTCAGCGCGGCCGTGCCGGTGTCGGCGACCTCGACGTCGTAGCCGCGGGCGCGCAGGTTGATCCGCAGCGCGCGCAGGATCTGTGGTTCGTCGTCGACGACCAGGATGCGGGTCACCGGTCCGGCCTCTCGTCGGCGGCGGGTAGCCGCAGCACCATGGTCAGCCCTCCGCCGGGGGTGGTCTCCGGGGTGATGCTGCCACCCATCGCCTCGGCCAGGCCCCGGGACAGGGCCAGCCCGAGCCCCACCCCGGTCCGGTTGTCCCGGTCGCCGAGCCGCTGGAACGGCAGGAAGACGTGCTCCCACCGGTCCTCGGGGATACCCGGCCCGGTGTCGATGACCCGTAGCTCCACCTGCCCGGCGTGGGCGCTGGCGGTGATCGTGGGCGGCCGGCCGGCCGGGCTGTGCCGCAACGCGTTCGCCACGACGTTGACCAGCACCCGTTCCAGCAGGCCCGGGTCGGCGTCGACCGCCGGCAGGTCGGCCGGGATGTCGGTGCGCACCCCGGCGGCGGCCGGCCCCAGCTCGTCCAGGGCCAGCGGTACGGCATCCTCCAACCCGACCGCGGTACGGGCGACGCCCAACACGCCGGCCTGCAACCGGCTCATGTCCAGCAGGTTCGCCACCAGCCGACCCAGCCGGTCCAACGACTCGTCGGCGGTGGCCAACAACTCGGCCCGGTCCTCCGGGTCGAACTCGACGTCAGGGCTGCGCAGACTGCTCACCGCCGCCTTCGCCGACGCCAACGGCGTACGCAGGTCATGGCTGACGGCGGCGAGCAACGCGGTGCGCAACCGGTCGGCCTCGGCGAGCGGCCGGGCGGTGGCGGCCTCCTCGGCGAGCCGTTCCTGGCGCAGCGCGACAGCGGCCTGCGCGGCGAACGCCTCCACGATGCGCCGGTCGGCGGCCTCCAACCGACGACCGGAGAGCACCACGGTCAACCGCTCGTCGACCGGCACCGTGGTCTCCCCCGCGCCGGGGCTGCCGGCCGGGTCCACCCCGACGCTGGCGACCCGACGCCACACGCCCTCCTCGTGGGCCCGACCGGGCCGCCCCTGCGCCTCGGGGGCGAGTTCGAGCACGCTGACCGCGCGCAGCCCGAAGGTCTCCCGCAACCGGTCCAACAGCGCCGGCAACGGCCGCTCGCCGCGCAGCACGCTGCCGGCGACCACCGCCAGGGTCTGCGCATCGGCGGCGGCACGGGCCGCCTCCCGGGTACGCCGGGCCGCCACATCCACCACCCCACTCACCGCGACCGCCACCGCCACGAAGACACCCAACGCGAGCAGATTGTCCGCCTCGGCGATGGTCAACGTGCGGTACGGCGGAGTGAAGAACCAGTTCAACAACAGCGACCCACCGAGCGCAGCGACCAACGCCGGCCACAGCCCACCGACCAGCGCCACCCCGACCACCCCGGCCAGGAAGATCAGAATGTCGTTGGTCAGGCTCAGGTCCGGCAACACCGACAGCAGCAGGGTGAGCAGCGGCAGGCCCAGCCCGGCGAGCGCGAAGCCGAGCAGCCGACGCCGCCGGGACAGCGCCGCCGGCACCCCCGGCCCGCGCCGACCCCGACCGGCCTCCGGATGGGTGACCAGGTGTACGTCGATCGCCCCGGAGCGGGCCGTGGTCGTCACGCCGACGCCTCGGGCGAACAGCTGGGCGAACCGGCCGCGCCGGCTCGCGCCGAGCACCAGTTGGGTGGCGTTGACCCCCCGGGCGAAGTCGAGCAGGGCGGCCGGGACGTCCGCGCCGAGCACCTGGTGGTAACTCCCGCCGAGGCTCTCCACCAGGACCCGCTGCCGGGCGAGCTGGGCCGGGTCCGCCCCGGCCAGTCCGTCGTCGCGGGCCACGTGCACGGCGAGCAGGTCGGCACCCTTGCTCCGGGCGGCGATCCGGGCGGCCCGACGGATCAGCGTCTCCCCCTCGGGGCCGCCGGTGAGGGCGACGACGACCCGTTCCCGGGCCTCCCAGGTGTCGGAGATGCCCTGCTGGGCCCGGTACCGGTCGAGCTGGTCGTCGACCTTGTCGGCCAGCCAGAGCAGGGCCAGCTCGCGCAGCGCGGTGAGGTTGCCGACCCGGAAGTAGTTACCCAGCGCCGCGTCGATCTTGTCGGGGCCGTAAATATTGCCGTGCGCCATCCGCCGGCGCAGCGCCTCCGGGGTCATGTCGACCAGTTCGACCTGCTCGGCGGCGCGGACCACGGCGTCCGGGACGGTCTCCCGCTGGGTGGTGCCGGTGATCTGCGTGACGACGTCGTTGAGCGACTCCAGGTGCTGCACGTTGACCGTCGACAGTACCGAGATGCCCGCGTCAAGCAGTTCCTGGACGTCCTGCCAGCGTTTCTGGTGCCGGGAGCCGGGCACGTTGGTGTGGGCCAACTCGTCGACCACCACCACCTCGGGCCGGCGTTCAAGGACGGCGTCCAGGTCCAGCTCGGTGAAATTGACGCCCCGGTAGCGCAGCGGGCGGCGGGGCAGCACCTCCAGGTCGCCGATCATCGCGGCGGTCTGCGGCCGGCCGTGCGTCTCCACCAGGCCGACCACCACGTCGGTGCCCCGTTCGGCCCGCCGCCTGGCCTCCTCCAACATCGCGTACGTCTTGCCGACCCCGGGGGCGGCGCCCAGGTAGATGCGCAGTTCACCTCGTGACACGCGTCCATCCTCCCGCTGTGCGTGCCGCCCCGGGGCGCGACCGCCTGATGGGGGTGTCGGCGTCGGGGTCAGCAGGCGGGCAGGCTGCGGTCCAGGACCAGGTTGAGTTCCAGCACGTTCACCGTGGGGACTGCATCAGCGGCGGATGGCCCGCCGGATCGACTCGGGCACCCGACGCGCCACCGCCCGTCGCAGCCGGAAACGCAGGCTGCCCAGGTACGGCACGGAGACCGGCCGGGCCCCGTCGGACGCGCAACGGAACGCCACCGGGAGGCTGGCGTCCTCGGTCCAACCGCAGCAGGTGACCCGGACCTTGAGGTCCCAGGTGCCCCTGCTCCGGCCGCCGTTGAGCGCCCCGACGTCGAGGCGGGCGGTGCCCCGCTGGACCAGCCGCAGCATGCCGTCGGCCGCCGGGACCAGCTCGACGGTGCCGGTGACCGGTACGAAGAACTCCTCCCGGGTGTCCCGCCGCCTGGCGATCACGTCGAGCTTGGACTGCTTGATCCGGGCGGTGGCGTCCCGCAGGTCGGCCGGGAGGTCGTCCACCGGCACCACCAGCAGCCGCTGCTCGCCGTCGGCGGTGAGGGTGAGCGGCTGGTCGCCGAAGAACAGCTCGGCGGTGAGCCTGACGGTCAGGGTGGTGGCGTCCCGCTCGACCCGCTGCACGGTGGGCGCGGCCCGTACGGCCGCCTCCCACCCGGCGAGCCGGCGCAGGTCCGGGGTGCGCCCCTGCTCGATGAGCCTGGTGATGATCCGTTGCAGCGGCGGAAGGCCGGCGGCGACGCCCGGGGCGAACCGGTCCCGGATCGTCCGCTGCGCCTCGCCGACCAACTGGTCCACCCAGTCGGCGGGCGCGTCGAGCAGTCGTCGGCCGCGCAACCGGGACACCATCTCGTTGCGCAGCCACCGCCGGTGCAGCCGGTCGCGCAGCGGGCCGGGCTCGGTGTGCTCGTCGACGATGTCGAGCGCCTCGCGCAGGTTGACGAAGTAGCCGGCCGGCTCCAGCGCGGTGGCCGTGACGTTGCCGGCGTCGACCCGCCGCTGGTGGTGGTAGCAGACGTAGTCGGCCAGCACGCAGGTGCGCCGGGACAGGAAATACGCCCGGGTGACGAAGACGTGGTCCTCCAGCCGACGCTTGCCCTCGGGGAACCGCAGGCCGTGCTCGACGAGGAAGGAGCGCCGGAACAGCTTGTGCGCGGTGAGGCTGTCGATCAGGGGAGCGTTCTCCAGGGTGGCGTCGAACCGGTTGCGCCGGAACAGCTCACGCGGCACCGACCGGCGGTGTCCGGCCATCTTGCCGATCACCAGGTCCGCGTCGTGCGCGGTCGCGCAGGCGTACAGGCGTTCGAGGGCCTCCTCGCCGAACCAGTCGTCGTCGTCGGCGAAGAAGACGTACTCGCCCCGGGCGTGCTCGACACCGAGGTTGCGGGGCCGCGACGGCCAGCCGGAGTTGTCGATGTGCAGCACCCGGAAGTGCGGGTGGGCGGCGGCCAGTTCGTCGAGCCGGGCACCGGTCGAGTCGGTCGAGCCGTCGTCGACGAACATCGCCTCGAACTCGCTGGCCGGCAGTGACTGCCGCAGCAGCGAGGTGACGAGCTTCTCGATGTGCGGTCCGGAGTTGTACGCCGGGACCACGACGGTCACCTTGGGGGTATTCGTACTGGCGGTCATGGCTCTTCCTGAGGCGGTCCGCGAGCCGGCGCGGGGATGCGCCCAACCGTGCGGACGGGCACCCGTTAGCGGGGCGTTCCGTCGCCGACATGGCCCGTTCAGTTTGCGGACTTTACGCGACCGCACGGGCTCACGCAGGCCCCGAATCGGATGGTTTCTGCGATTGCCGGCGTGCCGGCGGACCCCCACCCGTCCCGGCCTGGCACACCACCCTGGACAGTGGCCCGAAGCACACCCGACCGGACTGCGCGGGGGCGGGGAACGGGCCGGCGCGCGGGGCCGGTACGACGGGTGGCATGCGACGAATCCCCGACAGCCGGGATGGCATGGTGGGCCGCTACGTAGGGTAAACCGGGATCATGGCACAGCTTCTCACCTCGCCGCCCCCGCCGCAGGCCACCGAATTGCGCCGGTGGGAACTGGCCGATCCCGCCGACCTGCGCGCCCTGCGTGCCTCCCTGCACGAGGCCCTCACCGGTGAGCAGCTCCTCGACGGTCAGCGGATGGAAGAGATTCCCGAGTTGATCGTCCTGGTTGCCACCGAACTCGCCACGAATGCCCTCAAACATGGCATTCCACCGACCATTGTCCGGTTGCTGACGGTCGACGACTCGCTCATCCTCGACGTGGCCGACCACGACCTCAGCACCATCCCCGAGTTGGCCGACACCCGCCCGATGGGGGCCGGGGGCCGGGGCCTCCAGATCGCCATGGCCGTCTCGCTCAAGGTCGGCTGGTACGCCACCGACCGCACCAAGAACATCTGGGCGTCCTTCCCCCGCCGGTGACCGGGCAGCACGACGGGCGACGCGCGACTGGTCACCTCAACGGGACCGACAATCCGCCTTCACTCCGGCCGGGCAGCGCATCGTCGCCCATCTCGGGTAGGTCAACGCCCGCCCGCAGGCCGGGGTCAGTCGTCGGAGGGGATCGGGTCGTCGTACTCGCCGGCCGGGCCGGTGAGCAGGGCACCGCCCACCATCGGCCAGGCGTTCGGCCGGCAGCCGTGCAGGCCCAGGGTCTGCTGCTGCATCACCGGGGCCGGCCCGCCCGCGGCCGGACACCGTTCGTGCCCCCGGCCCAGCCGGTGCCCCACCTCGTGGTTGAGCACGTACGCCCGGTAGGTGCCGAGGTCGCCCCGGAAGTCGGGCACGCCCCGGGCCCAACGCGCCACGTTGACCACCACCCGGTCGCCGTTGCGGCAGGAGGTGTACCGGTCGGAGGTGTCCCCGCACAACTCGCCCCGGGTGACCGGGGTGGTCAGCATCACGGTGAAGTCGGCCGGGGTGTCGCCGCCGACCCGTTGCAGCCGCCACCTGCCGTCGGCGGTCCAGCCCCGGCGGTCGGCGAGCACCACCGCCACCTCCCGACCGAACCGTTCCGGGTCGACGTCGTCGATGCCGCCCTCCACCGCCACCCGGTAGCGCAGGAGCTGCCCGCCGCGCCCGGCCACCGCCCCCTGCGCGGTCGCCGTCCGCCAGGTGCCGGTCCCCCGTTGCGGATAGCGCAGCGCCGGAGCGGGCGCGGCGGCGGAAGGCACGGCGGAGGAGAGCGGGGCGGGAGCCTGCGCCCCGGGGGGCACCGGCGGCACCGCCGCGTTGGCCGGCCGCAGCGGTTCCCGCCGTACGTCGCCGACGAGGGCACCCAGGTCGATGCCCTGCCGCTGGGCCACCACCGCGCCACCGGCGACCAGCCCCGCCACTACCAGCACCACCGTCAGGACGCCGGCCGGGGTCACGCCCCGCCGTCGCCCCCGGTGCCGGCCACGGTCGACGGACTCGCTCACCGTCAGGGTGCTCACCGTTCGCCTCCCGTCCACCCGGATCCACTCCGGGCAGGAGTACGGACCCGGGAGGCGAACGGATGAGTGCCGGGGAGGGGCAATCCGGGTGCGGGTACCGTTGCCGGGCAGACACTCCCGACGATCCGGACACCGTCCGGCCGTCGTCCCCGAGGAAGGACCCCCGTGCCGGACGCCGACGCCCTGATCACCGCCGCGGTCACGGCGGTGCGCGGCACCGACGTACGCGACGCGGAGCGGAAGCTGGACCGGCTGGTGGTCGGCAGCGCCCCGGCGCGGCCCGGCGACGACGGCGGCCGGGGTGCCGACGACGGGGCCGCCGGGCCGACGGCGGTGGACGCCGCCCTGCTGCGCCGGCTCGTCGCCGCGGTGCACCGGCTGTGGCCACGGGGCTGGCAGCCGGTCGACGTGGCCCGGATCGTGACCCGCCGGCTCGGCGCGCGCCCCGGGCGGCTGGTCGTCGACGCGCTCGCCGCCGACCGGGCGGCCGAGCCCGGCCCGGTGCCGCAGTGGTGGGACGACCAGTTGGCCGACCTGGACGCCCGGGTCCGCTGGGACGGCGACGCGGGCTGGCTGGGCGGGTGGGCGGTCCGTGAGGGCACGGACCGGATCGCCGCCCTGCGGGACGCCGTCGAGGTGCTGGCGCTGCTGGCCGGGCTGCCGCCGATCGCGGTGCTGCGCCCACCGCCCGGCGGCCACGGTGCCGTGACGGTGACCGGGCCGCGCGGTCCGTCCGGCTCCCGCGTCCTGGACCGGGTACGGGCGCTGCTGGCCAAGGCCGAGTCCACCACCTTCCCCGCCGAGGCGGAGGCGTTCACCGGGAAGGCGCAGGAACTGATCGCCCGGCACAGCCTGGAACGGGCGCTGGTCGAGTCGGCCGCGACCCACCCGGACCATCCCGGCGGGGTGCGGATCGGCACCGACGCCCCCTACGCGGGCGCGAAGGCGCTGCTGGTGCAGGAGGTGGCGACGGCGAACCGGTGCGAGTCGGTCTGGTCCGACGACCTCGGTTTCGCCACCGTGCTCGGCTTCCCGGCCGATCTGGAGGCGGTCGAACTGCTGCACACCTCGCTGCTGGTGCAGGCCACCGCCGCGATGCTGCGCGGCCGGCGGGAACGACGCGGCGGCGGCCGGCGGACCAAGGCGTACGACGAGGCTTTCCTGCACGCCTTCGCGCTGCGCATCGGTGAGCGGCTGCGGGCGGCGACCGAATCGGCGGACCGGCAGGCGGCGCAGGACACCGGGGCGGACCGGCTGCTGCCGGTGCTCGCGGCCCGCTCAGGCGCGGTGCGGGAGCGGATGGACACCCTCTTCCCCGGGGTCACCCGGGCCCGGCTGACCGTGCGGGACGCCGAGGGCTGGCAGTCCGGCACCTCCGCCGCCGACCGGGCCTCGCTCGCCGGTAGCGCGCCGCCGTCCCGCCCGCTGACCGGTCGACGCTGAGCTGTCGCCTGAGCCGTAGCGCCGGCTCAGACGTGGCAGTCGCGGGTGAGCCGGGGCGGGATGTCGACGAAGTCGGTGCCCATCCAGCTCGCCGGGCTCTTGGCCGACGCCCCGGCGTCGATCTTCGTGGCGGTCTCCTCCACCAGCTTCCTGATCCGATCGTCCCGGGCCTTGCGGGCCTGCGCGCGGACGTCGTCGGCGAGCCGGCTCAGCCGCCCCTTGAGCTTGCCGTTGAGCTGCTCCGGGGTGAGTTCCTCGCGGGTGGCGTCGGCCGAGTCGGCGGTGATCTGCCGGCTGCCGTCGATGATCAGCTGGTCGACGGCGCGGCAGACCTGGGCGGTGTTCGCGGCGGTGCCGGCGGGCGGTCCGGTGCTCTCCGGGGCAGTGGTGGTCGCCGTCTGGGGTGTGGGTTCCCCGGTGGTGGCGGTGGCCGACGGGCCGGGTGCGGCGTCGGTGCCGGTGCCGCCGTCCGAGCAGCCGGCGGCGAGGACGGCGAGGACGGCGAGGGTGAGTGCGGTGGTGGAGCGGCGATGCATCGACTTTCCCCGTTCGGTGTGACGGCCGTACCGCGACACGATGCCGCACGACCCGGCGGGAAATCGAATCGGCGGACCCGGACACGCGTCACGCCGGCCCGACGGGGTCGGTCCGGCGTGACGGTGGTGCGGTTCAGCTCTTGAAGGCGTCCTTGACCTTCTCGGCGGCCTGCTTGAGGCTGGACTTGGCCTGGTCGTTGCGGCCCTCGGCCTCAAGGCGCTCGTTGTCGGTCGCCCGGCCGACGCCTTCCTTGATCTTGCCGGCGGTGTTCTCGGTCGTGTTGCCGATCTTGTCGTCGAACCCCATGAGAGCCTCCCGAATAAAGCATTTCTTCCAACGCCACCCAGATACCCCCACCCCTCGTCCCCAAAACGCACCGCCACCGGCCCCCGCCCGTTGATCAAGAGGTTTGCGTCACCAGCGAGCCGGCGGGTGACGCGCACCTCTTGATCAACCCGGCTGCCCGGATCGCGCTCGTGCGGGGTGCGGTGTGGTCGGGAAGCGGCGGAGGCGGAGGCTGTTGGCCACCACGAAGACCGACGAGAAGGCCATCGCCGCGCCCGCGATCATCGGGTTGAGCAGGCCGGCGGCGGCCAGGGGGAGGGCGGCCACGTTGTAGGCGAACGCCCAGAACAGATTGCCCTTGATCACCGCGAGGGTGCGCCGGGAGAGCCGGATCGCGTCCACCGCGGCGGTCAGGTCGCCCCGGACCAGGGTCAGGTCGGACGCCTCGATCGCCACGTCGGTGCCGGTGCCCATGGCCAGTCCCAGGTCGGCCTGGGCCAGGGCCGGCGCGTCGTTGATCCCGTCGCCGATCATGGCGACCGTGTGACCCTGCGCCTGGAGCCGGCGGACCACGTCGACCTTGTCGGCCGGCAGCACCTCGGCGGTCACCTGGTCGATGCCCACCTCGGCGGCCACCGCCTGCGCGACTGTCGCGTTGTCCCCGGTGAGCAGCACCGGGGTCAGGCCCAGGGCGCGCAGCCCGGCGATCGCCGCCCGGCTGGTGGGCCGGACCACGTCGGCGACCGCGAGGACGCCCCGGGCCCGCCCGGACCAGCCCGCCACCACCGCCGTACGCCCGGCGGCCTCCGCCTCGGCCACCGCCCGGACCACCTCCTCCGGTACGTCCAGACCCCGCTCGCGCAGCAGCCGTGGCCGCCCGACGACGAGGTCGTGGCCGTCGACGGTGCCGGTGACGCCGAGCCCTTCGGCGGCGGCGAACCGGGTGACCGACGGCAGCTCACCGGCCCCGGCGGCACCTGCCGCCACGGCGCGGGCGATCGGGTGCTCCGAGCCGGCCTCCACCGCCCCGGCGAGCCGGAGCAGTTCGGCCCGGTCCTGCCCCTCGACGGGACGGACGTCGACCAGGGTCATCCGGCCGGTGGTGACCGTGCCGGTCTTGTCCAGCACCACCGTGTCGACCTGCCGGGTGGACTCCAGCACCTCCGGCCCCTTGATCAGGATGCCGAGCTGGGCGCCGCGCCCGGTGCCGACCAGCAGCGCGGTCGGGGTGGCCAGGCCGAGGGCACACGGACAGGCGATGATCAGCACGGCCACCGCGGCGGTGAAGGCGGCGGTCGGGCCGGCCCCGGACCCCAGCCACCAGCCCAGGGTGCCGACGGCCAGCACGATGACGATCGGCACGAACACCCCGGAGATCCGGTCGGCGAGCCGCTGCACGGCGGCCTTGCCGGTCTGTGCCGCCTCCACCAGCCGGGCCATCTGGGCGAGTTGGGTGTCCGCGCCGACCCGGGTGGCGGTGACGACCAACCGGCCGCCCGCGTTGACGGTGGCACCGGCCACCTGGTCGCCGGGCCCGACCTCGACCGGCACCGATTCGCCGGTGAGCATGCTGGCGTCGACCGCCGAGGTGCCCTCCTCGACCCGCCCGTCGGTGGCGATCTTCTCGCCGGGCCGGACCACGAACCGGTCGCCCACCACGAGCCGGTCGACCGGGACCCGGGTCTCCGTGCCGCCGCGCAGCACGGCGACGTCCCGCGCGCCGAGTTCGAGCAGGGCGCGCAGGGCCGCCCCGGCGGTCCGCTTGGAGCGCGCCTCGAAGTAGCGGCCGGCCAGCAGGAACACGGTCACCCCGGCGGCGGTCTCCAGATAGATGTTGCCGGCCCCGCCGGTGCGGACGATGTCCAGCCGGAACGGGTGGGTCATCCCGGGCATCCCGGCGTCGCCGAGGAAGAGCGCCCAGAGCGACCAGCCGAACGCGGCCAGGGTGCCGAGTGACACCAGGGTGTCCATGGTCGCCGCGCCGTGCCGCAGGTTGGTCCAGGCGGCCCGGTGGAACGGCAGCCCGCCGTACGCGACCACCGGGGCGGCCAGGGTCAGCGACAGCCACTGCCAGTAGGTGAACTGCCAGGCCGGGACCATCGCCAGCACGATCACCGGCACGGTGAGCACGGCCGACACCCGCAGCCGGGTCCGCAGGGCACCCAGCTCGTCGACCGGCGCACCGGCCGGTTCCGTCCCGGCGGGGGTGGGCGGGGGCGGCACGACGGCGGTGTAGCCGGTCTTCTCGACGGTGGCGATCAGGTCGTCCGGGGTGACCCCGTCGGGGTACCGGACGGTGGCCTTCTCGGTGGCGTAGTTGACGCTCGCCTCGACGCCGTCGAGCCGGTTGAGCTTCTTCTCGATCCGGGCGGCGCAGGAGGCGCAGGTCATTCCGCCGATGGCCAGCTCGATCAGGTGGGGGGCGGTGGGCAGGTTCTGGGTGGTCGGGGTCATCGCGGCACCTCCGGTCAACCGTGGGTGTGACCGGCCCCGCCGGTGCCGGTGCCGGTCGGCGTCGGGTCGGTGGCAGGGTCGGGGCGGTGGACGGGTCGCGTGGGGTCGTGGCGGGTCTCGGCGGGCGGGGTACCGGGGCCGGTCAGCTGGCCGACCCCGTACGCCGCGCCGAACACCACCGCGAGGACCAGGGCGAAGCCGCCCAGCCTGGTCGGTGTGTTCATCGGTCGCCCTGGACCGTCACGCCTCGACGAGGTCGTAGCCGGCCTCGTCGACGGCGGCCCGCACGGACGCGGTGTCCAGCGGGCGGTCGCTGGTGACGGCGACCCGGCCGGAGGCCAGGTCGACCTGGACGTCGGTGACGCCGTCAAGGGCACCCACCTCGGCGCTGACCGCGCTGACGCAGTGCCCGCAGGTCATGCCCGTCACCTGGTAGTCCGTGATCATGCGACTCTCCCCTCCACTCGTCCAACATACCCCCCAGGGGTACGTCACCCCGCGACCGTAGCATACCCCCCAGGGGTACGCTATCGTGGTCCCCATGACCACACCGAGCACCCCGGTCCGGGGTTACACCGCCAGCAAGGACCAGCTGCTCGCGCGGCTGCGCCGGGTGGAGGGGCAGGTCCGGGGGATCGAGAAGATGGTCGACGACGACCGGTACTGCATCGACGTGCTCACCCAGATCTCCGCCGTGCAGGCCGCCCTGGACAAGGTCGCCCTCGGCCTGCTCGACGGCCACGCCCGGCACTGCATGCACGAGGGGGCCGCCGAGGGCCGCGCCGACGAGATGGCCGCCGAGATGATGGCCGCCGTCGGCCGCCTGATGAAACGCGGCTGACCCGACCCACCCGTCCGGCGACCGGCGGGGCAACGGCCGGGCGGGACCGGGCGGGAGACCGACGTCGCGGGGCCGGTGGGATCCGGCCCCGCGACGCGTCACGGGTGGCGGTCAGAGCCGGGCGAGGATCTTCCGCATGGTGTCGATCTCGCCCTGCTGGGTGGTGACGATCTGCTGCGCCATGGCCCGCGCCCCGGCGTGCCGGCCGTCCGCCAGCTCCTGGCGGGCCATGGTGATCGCCCCCTCGTGGTGGGCGATCATCATGCTGAGGAACCGGCGGTCGAAGTCCCGACCGGTCGCCCCCTCCAGCCGGGCCAGGTCGGCGTCGGACATCATCCCCGGCATCCCGTGGTCCATCCCTGGCAGATGGCCGTCGGCCGGGCCGTCGGACGGGACGGGCCGGCCCCAGGCGGTGAGCCAGCCGGTCATGGTGGCGATCTCCGGGGCCTGGGCGGCGCGGATCCGTTCGGCCAGCCGGGTGACCTCCGGATCGGCGGCCCGGCTCCCGGCCAGCTCCGACATGCGTACCGCCTGCTGGTGGTGCGGGATCATCATCTGGGCGAACATCACGTCGGCCGGATCCGCGGCGGCCGAGGAAGGGCCGGCCCCGGCGGCCGGGCGGCCGTGACCGCCGGCGGTGGAGTGGCCGCCGCCGCAGGCGGTCAGGGCGGACGCGGCGGCGAGAGCGACGCCGGCCAGGGCGACGCGACGGGCAAGGGTACGGGTGGACACGGGCATACCTTTCGGTGGACGGACACGTACGCGACGGACGGTGGACACGGCAAAGCCGCGCCGGGTGTCCTATCTGCGCAGTACCGACACCGTGGCGAGCCGCAGCCCGAGCGGGCGCGGTGGCGGGGCGCGCGGCTGGCGGGGCCGCGACGGCGGCCGGAACACCCCGGCCGGCCTGGTACGGACCACGAAGAGCAACACCAGCACCAGCACGGTGAGCGCCCCGAGCACCGCCAGGCAGACGCTCCACGCCGTTACGGGTGTGCCTGACGGGCCGGCGGGCAGCGCCACCGGGCACCCGTCCCCGCAGGACCGCACGGCCGGGTCCGGCACCGCGACGCCCCACCCCGGACCGACCGGCACCCCCCACACCGCCGGGATCAGGTGCATCAGGTCCGCCGCCGGCCCGGAGACGGACGACCTGTCGGTGTCGTGCCCGGCGGCGGGCCGGTGCGGGTCGTCGGTCGACGTGCCGTGGCCGGTGGGATGGTGGACGCCGCCGAGGTGCCCGTCGTGACCGAGGGTGTGCATCGCGGAGAGCCCCAGCAGCGTGCCGACGAGCAGCAGCAGCCGCAGCCACCGCCCGGTCGTCGTCGCCGTACCCGCCCGCCGCACGGCTCCACGCTAGCCGTACCGGTCGCCCGGCGGGCCGGTACGGGTCACCGGGCGTCGAGGCGTACCCGGCGCAGCAGTTGGGCGTTGAGCGCCACCACGATGGTGGAGGCGGACATCAGGACCGCGCCGACCGCCGGGCCGAGCGTGATCCCCACCCCGGCCAGTACCCCGGCGGCCAACGGCAACGCCACCACGTTGTAGCCGGCCGCCCAGGCCAGGTTCTGGAGCATCGTGCGGTACGCCGCCCGGGACAGCCGCAGCACACCGGCCACCCCGCGCGGGTCGGACGAGGCGAGCACCACCCCGGCCGACTCGACCGCCACGTCGGCACCCGCCCCGATGGCGATCCCGACGTCGGCTCTGGCCAGGGCCGGGGCGTCGTTCACCCCGTCACCGACCACCGCCACCCGCAGACCCCGCCGCTGCAACCCGGCCACCTGCCGGTCCTTGTCGGCCGGGAGCACCTCGGCGAACACCTCGTCCACCCCGGGTCGGAAGCCCAGGTCGGCGGCGACCGCCTCGGCCACCGGGCGGGCGTCCCCGGTGAGCATCGCGATCGTCCGGACACCCTCGGCACGTAGTGCGTCGACCGCCTCCCGCGCCTCCGGTCGCACCTGGTCGGCAAGGGCGAGCAGGCCGACGACGGTGTCGGGCAGGCGCACCAGGTACAGCACCACCGCCGCCCGGCCGGTCCACTCCCGCTGCGCCGCCGTCAGTTCGCCGGGCAGTTCCCGGCCCAGCTCGCGCAGCAGCGCCGGACCGCCGACGGCGTAGTCCGTACCGTCGATCCCGGCGCGGACTCCCCGGCCGGGCAACGCGCGGAACCCGGTGGCCGTACGTGCTCCGCCCCGGTCGGCGGCGGCGGTCACGATCGCGCGGGCCAGCGGGTGTTCGCTGTCGGCCTCCACGCCGGCCGCGAGCCGCAGCACCTCGTTCCCGTCGGTGCCGTCGGCGGCGGCCACCCCGACCAGCACGTGCTCGCCCCGGGTGAGGGTGCCGGTCTTGTCGAAGAGCACGGTGTCGACGGTCCGCATCCGCTCCAGCGCCAGCCGGTCGCGTACCAGCACCCCGGAGCGGGCGGCGAGCCCGGTGGAGAGCGCGACGACCAGCGGGATCGCCAAGCCCAGGGCGTGCGGGCAGGCGATCACCAGCACGGTGACGGTCCGCACCACCGCCTGGTCCGGCTCGCCGAGCGCGGTCCAGACCAGCGCGGTCAGCACGGCGGTGCCGGTGGCGACGTAGAACAGCCAGCCGGCGAAGCGGTCGGCGAGCGCCTGCGCCCGCCCGCCGGACCGCTGCGCCTGGGTGACCAGGCGGCGGATGCCGGCCAGCGTGGTCGCCTCGCCGACCGCCTCGACCCGCACCCGCACGGGCTGGTCGGTGGCGACGGTGCCGGCCACCACCCGGTCACCTGCCGACCGGGGCACCGGCCGGGACTCACCGGTGACCATCGACTCGTCCAGTTCCGCGGTGCCGGCCACGACGCGTCCGTCGGCGGGCACCCGACCGCCGGGGCGGACCAGCACCACGTCGCCCTCACGCAGCCCGGTCACCGGCACCCGTTCGACGTCGTCGTCCGCGCCGACGCGTTCGGCGTCGTCGGGCAGCAGCGCGGCCAGCGCGTCGAGTGCTCCTCGGGCCTGGCCGATCGCCTTCGTCTCCTGCCAGTGGCCGAGCAGCATGATGGTCACCAGCGCCGCCAGCTCCCACCAGAAGTCCAGGTCGAAGGCACCGAGGAAGGTCGACACCGAGGCGGTGTACGCGACGCTGATCGCCATCGCGACCAGCAGCATCATGCCCGGCGTACGGGCGCGGGCCTCCCGGAGCGCCCCGGTCAGGAACGGCCAGCCGCCCCACCAGAAGACCACCGAGCCGAGCACCGGCCCGACCAGGGAACGGCCGGGGAACTCCAGAGGGTGGCCGACCCAGTCCAGCACCATCCGGTCGGTCGCCACCACCGGCAGGGTCAGCGCCAGGCAGACGAGGAACCGACGCCGGAACGTCGCCGGGTCGTGCCCGACGTGTTCGCCCCCGCTCCGGTCCGGGGTGCGGCCGGCGTGCCCGACCCGGCTCCGGTGCGGGGCGGGCCCCACCGGGTCGGTGTGGCCACCCCGCGCCGTCGGGCCGGGGTGCGGGGTGGCTGCCCGGTCGCGGTGCTGGTCCATGGCCACCACCATCCTCTTCCGGCAGGCCGTGGGCACGGTGAACCGGGCGGGCGGGTCGGGGCGCTGGCTACCATCGTCCGACGATGACGCGCCGCCCGTGGGTGAACCGGCAGGTCGGCTGACACGTATCCCGTCCCGGACCGTTGGGAGAACTCGCAGACATGGGCGCCGACCACACCCGCCCCGCTCCGTCCACCCCGCCCCGGGTGCGACGGATCCTCGTCATGACGGTGGTGCCACTCATCGTCGTCACGGTGATCGCCACGCTGCTGCTCTGGCCAGGGAAGACCTCGAAGATCGACCAGGGCGAGCAGGTGCCCCGCTACCACGGCACGGTGACCCGGGTGGTGACCGAGCCGTGCCCGCCCGCCCCGCAGACGCCCGACGGCCCGTCGGGGGTGGCCGACGGGCCGTGCGGGACGGTGACCGTCACCGTCGGGCAGGGGCCGGACAGCGGTGAGCAGGTCGAGACGCCCGTCCCGTCCGGGCCGGGGGCACCGACGGTGGCCGTCGGCGACGAGGTCGTGCTCGTCGCGTTGGCCGACCCCACCGATCCGTCGGTGAGCAGCTACCACATCGCCGAGCACCAGCGGGGCATGCCGCTGCTCTGGCTGGTCGCCCTGTTCGCGGCGGCGATCGTGGCGTTCGGCCGGCTGCGCGGGCTGGCCGCCCTGGCCGGGCTCGGGGCCAGCTTCGCCATCCTGTTGACCTTCGTGGTGCCGGGCATCTCCGCCGGGGGCGCGCCGCTGCCGATCGCGGTCACCGGCGCCGCGTTGATCATGTTCGTGGTGCTGTACCTGACCCACGGGATCACCGCGCAGACCTCGGTGGCGGTGCTGGGCACGCTGGGCAGTCTGGTGCTGACCGGCGTCCTGGGCACGCTGGCCACCGCCGCCACCCACCTGACCGGGTACGGCAGCGAGGAGGCCACCACGCTGTCGATGTACCAACGCGACGTCGACCTGCACGGCCTGCTGCTGGCCGGGATCATCATCGGGTCGCTCGGTGTCCTGGACGACGTCACGGTCACCCAGTCGGCCACCGTCACCGAGCTGGCGCACGCCAATCCGGGGCTGTCCCGGTTGCAGCTCTACCGGGCGGCGACCCGGGTCGGCCGGGCGCACATCGCGTCCACGGTCAACACGATCGTGCTGGCGTACGCGGGCGCGTCACTGCCGTTGCTGCTCCTGCTCACCGCCGACAGCCGCCCGGTGAGCCAGATCCTCACCAGCGAGTTCCTGGCCCAGGAGATCGTCCGCAGCGCGGTGGCGACCCTCGGCCTGGTGGCGGCGGTGCCGCTGACCACCGGGTTGGCCGCGCTGGTGGTCACCGCCGGACGGGGGCCGGCCGACGCCGGTACGGCCGGGCCGACGCCCGCCCCACGTCCCGCCCCCGACCGTGCCGAGGCGTGGGAGGCGTTGAGCGCGCCCCGGCACGGCGAACCGTCCACCCCGGCCCCCGCACGGTGGCCGGACCCGGAAAGGAGCACGGACACCGCATGGTGACACTGCGCTGCGTGACCGAAGGCGAGGTCGCGGCTGTCGGCCACGTCACTGATTACCACTCGCTATCGGGAAAATACTCATTTGGTCGGGTTGCGGGCGTAGATCCCCGGTACGACTCTCGGGTAACCTCGCTGCCGGTCACCGCCGAAGGCGCCCACCGGAGCCAGCGGTGCCACCGCCCAATCGCCGTACGGCGAGCCGGGGAACCGAGCACCTGGGGTGAATCCGCGCCAGCGGTAGGGGCCACTTCCGTCCCGAACCCGTCAGCTAACCCGGTCGGCGGTCGACGGAAGGGACAACTGTGACGGCACCCCTACGCCACTGGTGGACTCCGGTGGTGGCCGTGCTCGCCGCTCTGGCGCTGGTCGCCGGCCCGGCCGCCGCCCCCGCGGCGGCAGCACCCAACGCGCCCACCCCCTCGGGGCACGAGGAGGACGAGGAGCCCAAGCTGCTCACCGACGTCATCGAGGCGACGAACCGGGAGTACTCGGCGGCGAAGACCCGACTGGAGAAGTCCAAGAAACGCCAACTCGAATACGCCATCGAGGTGGAGAAGGCGGAGCAGGAGCTGGCGGCGTTGGCTCCGCAGGTCACCGAGATCGCCGCCCAGTCGTACCGGACGGGTCGGGTCGGCGCGGTCGCCGCGCTGCTGGAGAGCGACGCCCCGGACGCCTTCGTCCGGCGGGCCGCCGCCCTGGACGAGCTGAACATGGTCAACGCCGGCAAGCTGGCCGAGGTCAACAAGGTCAAGACCCGGGCCGAGCAGGCCAAGCTCGCCGTCGACGCCGAGGTCCGTGAGCAGCAGAAGCAGGCCAACCTGATGGCCAAGAAGAAGACCGAGGCCGACAAGGCACTGGCCCTGGTCGGCGGTCGGGGCTTCACCGGCGGCCTGGTCGACGCGACGTCCCCGGTGGCCCGCGTCGCACCCGGCCAGACCGCCAACGGCGAGTGGCGCGGGGAGTCGTGCAGCGAGAACGACCCGACCACGTCCGGGTGCATCACCCCGCGCACGCTGCACATGTACAAGGAGGTCAAGCGGGCCGGATTCAACCGGTTCGTCGGCTGCTACCGCCCCGGTGGGCCGTGGGAGCACCCCAAGGGCAAGGCGTGCGACTGGTCGTTGCAGAAGAGCGGGTTCAGCCCGTGGCACAACAACGACACCCGGATGTACGGCAACAACCTCGCCGCGTTCCTGATCCGCAACTCGGACCGGCTGGGCATCTACTACGTGATCTGGAACCGGCAGATCTGGTTCCCGGCCAACGGCTGGAGTTCGTACTCGGGACCGTCCAACCACACCGACCACGTCCACGTGTCGCTGTTGTAGCGGGTGCAGCTGGGCCGAAGCTGCGGTGTCCGGCGTTCCGGACACCGCAGCACCGGCCCGGTGAGTTGATCGAGGCGCACGATGAGGGCCGCCCGGCTGAGCCGGGCGGCCCTCATCGTGACCGGTGCGGGTCAGGAGGCGACGGGTGCCGTCGCGGCACCGGCCGGCACGGCCGGTGCCGGCACCGCGGCGGCGGGCGCGGGCAGCTCGGGGGCTACCTGGCGCACCTCACCGGCGGCGAGCCGGTAGGACATCCCGACCACCGCGCACCGGCCGGCGGCCACCTCGGCGGCGATCACCGGGGAGTTGCCGAGCAGCACCTCGACGGTCTGCGCGATATGGATGTCGACGATCCCGTCGATGTCGTGCACCCCCTGCTGGGCCGCGCGACGCAGGCTCGGCCCGACGGCGGCGACCACCGAGTAGAGGTGTCCCGGGGGCTGGGTGCCGGTCCGGGCCGCGTCCCGGGCCGCCTGCACGGCACCACAGGAGTCGTGCCCGAGGACCACCACCAGCGGGGTGCCGAGCACCGTCACCGCGTACTCGACGCTGCCGAGCACCTCGGGCCCGGCGGTGTGCCCGGCGGTCCGGACCACGAAGAGGTCACCGAGACCCCGGTCGAAGATGATCTCGGCGGCGAGCCGGGAGTCGGAGCAGCCGACGATGACCGCGAAGGGATGCTGGCCGTCGGCGACGGCGGTGCGGTGGCCGGCATCCTGGTTGGGATGGTGGGGCACACCGGCGACGAAACGCCTGTTGCCGGCCTGCAACTCGGCCAGCGCCTGGGTCGGAGTGATCGGGGCCATTGCCTCACCTCGGTCCGGAATCGCACCTGGTCACGCCGGCCGGCGGCGACGACGGCCGTGTCCTCACGGTCACACGCAGCTAAAGGTACGTCAAGATTTCGTGATACACGTTTCAGGCATCGGTCGAAGCCGTGTCGACGGCGTGTCGGCCCCGGCACCCACCGAGGTCGACGGGCGACCCACCGGGGGCCGACCGGCCGCTCCGGGGCAACCGTCGGGGCGGCCGACGACGGGTCTCCCAGGTACGGGCCATACCATGACCGGCATGGCGACAGGCGGCACCGGGAGCACCCGGAACTGGACGTTCCTCACCAACCATGGTCATGTGCTGCTCGCCATCGCCCGTAACCCCACCGCCCGCCTCCGCGACGTCGCCGACGAGGTCGGGGTGACCGAACGGGCCGCCCAGGCGATCGTCGCCGACCTGGAGGCCGGCGGCTACCTGCGGCGTACCCGGGTCGGCCGGCGCAACGAGTACACGCTCAACCCGAGCGGCCACTTCCGGCACCCCGCCGAGGCCGACCGCCAGGTCGGCGCCCTGCTCGCCCTCTTCAGCCCCGATCCGGCCGACGCCGGGTCCTGAGCCGCCGACCCGGAGGGCGACGGCCGGCCCCGGCCAGGACACCGCCGGACCGGCACACGTCGACGGCCCGCCCCGGTGGGGACGGGCCGTCGACGGTGGAGGGTCAGCAGAAGCTGCCCGCTCCGCCGCCACCGTCCTGCCGGGTGGTGCGGAAGTCGCACAGGTCGTAGCCGTTGGCGGTGAGCGCCGCCTTCGCCGCCGCCGTCTGCGCCCCGGTCAGCGCCGGCTCCCGGGAGAGGACGAAACCGCTGCTGCGGTCCGGGTCGCCGACGACCGCCCAGCGGTAGTCGGGGTCGAGCCCGATCACCACGTAGTTCGGCCCACCCAGATAGATCCACTTACCGCCGAGCTTGAGGAAGGACACGGTCAACGCCGAGTCGGCCGGCGGGTTCTCGCTACGGGCCCGCCCGGTGACCGCGCTGGTGGTTCCCACGATGGTCCGGCAGCTGTTGCGGACCCCGATGGTGCCGTCGGGCTGGACGTCGTACCGCGCCGTCACGTTCTTGTAGCACTGGATCTCGAAGATCGCCGGGATGGCGGCGACCTGGTACCAGTCGCCCACGTAGCGCTCCACGTCGACGTCGGCCACCGGAGTGAGCGGTCCGGTGTCGACGGCGGTCGGCGCCGCCTGCGCGGGTACGGCGGTGGCCAGCACCGCCGCAGTGGCGACCGCGACGGCCGCAACGACCTGACGGCGTACTCCCATGGTGTCTCCTCCGGTCTGTCGGTCCGGCGCGGCGGGGCGTCGCGCCGTCGGCAGAGTTGCCCGGACCCGCCGGCCGGAAACTGTCGGCATTCTCATCGCCGTCGATGCATCCAGGCGCAGGTCAGTGGCCGTATCCCTGGTGGGAGCGGTCCGTCCACACGGCACACCGTGGCCCGGCTCACTCGTCCGGTCGGGCCACCGACCCTGCGCGGACGGCCGATCGGGGATAGGTTGGACAGGTGATCCGCGTAGCTTCCGCCCCGCCCGTCTGGGTGTCGAGGCTGCGCGATCTGACCCGGCTGGCCGTCACCACGCTGGTGCTCGCCGTCGGCCTCGGCGGGTTCCTCGCCGTCACCGGCGGCCCGGCCGCCGCTGCCGCCCGACCGTCCGTGGTGACCTCGCGGGTGGCGACGCTGCCCACCGACGCCCGGCCGACCCTCGACCGGCCCGGCACCCGGCCCGACGACGAGCGGCCCGCCGACGGGTCCCTGCCGCCCCAGCCGCCGACGCCCGCCGACGGTGCCGCCACCCGGCCCGTCGCGCCGGTCGCCGGGGCCACGCCGGACCCGGCCCGGGACGCCACCGGCCGGCGCGGCCCGCCCCGGAGCTGAGCCGCGCGGCAGCTGCGCGCCCGTCCGGCCGCGACCGGGCCACCGCCACGGCCGGGCCACCGCCGACCGCGGACCGGCAGCTGTCGGTCCGACAGCGGTCCAGGCAGACCCGATCCGGGCAGAACTGGGCCAGGCAGGTCCGGTCCGGCCGCCGCCGGGACGCGCGCACCGCTTCCGCCCACTGCCGGGCCCCCGTCCGTCCACATCGTTGTCCACCGTGAGGTGTTGGTGATGCAGACCGTCTTCTCCGCCGTCCTGCCCGATGTCCCCGCCGCCGCCGCGATCTGGCTGATCCTGCTCGCCCTCGCCGCCGTCGCCGTCGCGGCCCTGGTGGTCCGGCCCGGCCGGCTCCGGCCGGCGGTGGCCGGCCGGTTCCGCGACGCCGCCCTGCCCGACGACCCGGACCGGGCCGAGCAGGACCGGGAGCACACCCGGTACGCCGAGGAGGTCGCCGTGGCGGCCGACCGGGCCGGCACCACGGCGAGCCGGCTGCGGGCCGAGTGGCTCGCCGTCCAGGACGAGGTCGAGTCGGCCTGGACGGCCCTGGAGGCGGCCGAGGCGCACCTGCGTCGGCTCGCCGCCGCCGCGTCGATGCCCCTGCCGCACACCGGACAGACCCCCGCCGAGTACGCCGACCGGGAACGCTGGCTGCACCGGGCCGCCGACGAGGCCCACCGGCGGAGGGAGCTGTCGGACGCGCAACTCGCCGACGTCCTCGCCCACCGGGCCGGCTGGGACCCGCGCCGGCACCCGGTGGAGCAGGAACTGGTGCTGCGCCGCGCGATCCGGGACCACCTGGCGGCCCGGCACCGGGCGGCGGTGGCCCGGGAGCAGGCGGCCTGGCGGGCCGCCGACCTGGCCGGAGCGGCGGCGCGCAGCCTGCGCGACGAGGCGTTCGCGGCGCGGGAGCGCCGCCCGGAGCGGGCCGAGTCGGTGCTGCCGATGCCGGAGGCCCCCCGCCCGTCGGCGGACAGCACCCGGGAGAACCCGGTGGTGGCGCGCGGTCGGGCCGCCGTGGCCGCCTACTGACCCTCCCGCCGCGGCGACGGGCGGCGGCGCGGCGCCTCCCGGACGGCGGCGCGACGGGCTGCGCTGCACTAGCGTTGCGGGCATGTCCCGTCAGATGTGGGCGCTCGTCGTCGTCGGTGCGATCCTGGCCCTGGCCACGCTGGTCGGCGCGGTCCTGCTGGCGGTGCGGGTGGTCCGCACCCGCCGGCTGCTCGGCACGCTCGGCGTGAGCGGCAAGGTGGCGTTCTACGGCGCGCTGATCTACACGATCTCGCCGGTCGACCTCCTGCCCGACCCGATCTACCTGGACGACATGGGCGTGCTGGCCGGGGCGCTGATCTACCTGACCCGCCTGGTCCAGCGCCGCCGGGCCGCCGGTCGCAGCCTGCCCGGCCAACCCGGTCGGACGGGTGTCCCGCCCGGCCCGGGCCAGTCCCGCCAGATCGTGTCATGATCGGGGCCGGGTCGGGGCCACGCCGGCCCCGGGACGGGGGACGGACATGGCCGGCAGGCATCGGTTGGACCCGTACGACGAGCGGGTCCTCACGTTCTGCCGCGAGCGGCACCTGGCCACGCTGACCACCCTGCGGCCCGACGGCACGCCGCACGTCGTACCGGTCGGGTTGACCTACGATCCGGCGGCCGGGCTGGCCCGGGTGATCACGTCCGCCGGTTCGGCGAAGTCCCGGTACGTCGCCGCCGCCGGTGCGGCGGGGGTGCCGGTGGCCGCGTGCCACCTCGACGGCCGCTGGTGGCTGACCGTCGAGGGCCGGGCGGTGCTGCGGACCGACGCCGCCGCGGTGGCCGACGCCGAGCGCCGGTACGCCGAGCGCTACCGGCCGCCGCGCCCGAACCCGGAACGGGTGGTCATCGAGATCGGGGTGACCCGCCTGCTCGGCTCCCTCCCGCCGCTCGCGTCCGCACAGGACAGGCCGGTAGGACAGGCCGACGCGGCAGGACCGGCCGACAGGACAGGACCGGCCGGCGGGGCGGGTCGCTGACTGCCGCCCGCTGACGGGCGTGCCGTCCGGCGGGGTCGACAGGTGGTGGCCCATCGACGGTGATGGGTTCGGGTGACCGGCGGTGGGTACAGGCCCCGCCAGGAGCCGATCCGTCCGCAACCGGTAAGGGGCACCGAGATGAGCGATCCACAGGCCACCACGGGCCGGGACGTGGTGGACGTCCTGACCGCCGACCACCACGAGATCGAGGCGATCTTCGTGGAGCTGGAGAACCCGCAGGGCACCGCCGGGCACCGCCGCCGGCTGGCCGACGTGCTGATCGCCGAACTGGTCCGGCACGCGGTAGCCGAGGAGATGTACGTCTACCCGACCGCCCGCCGGGCCCTGCCCGACGGTGACCAGCTCGCCGAACACGAGATCGCCGAACACGCCGCCGCCGAGCGCACGTTGAAGGAACTGGAGCCGCTGGACCCGTCCGACGCCCGCTTCGAGCCGTTGATCAGCCACCTGACGAAGAGCATCAGGCAGCACGTACGGGAGGAGGAGTCGGAGCTGTTCCCCAGGCTGCGGGCGGCGGTCGCCCACGAGGAGCTGGTGGAGCTGGCCGACCGGGTACGGGCGGCGAAGGGGCACCTGCCGACCCGCCCGCACCCCGGCACACCGGACCACCCACCGGCGAACCGGCTGCTCAACCCTGGTGCCGGGCTGGTCGACCGGATCAGGGACACGCTGAGCGGGCGGCCGACCACCCGGGCAGAGCTGCACGACGGGCAGGACTGACCGTCGACGGTGGTCACCTCGCCGGAGGTGACCACCGCGTCCGGTCACGACTCCGGGGCGACCCGGCTGCCGTCCGCCGCGTCGGACACCACGATCGCCTCCATCGGGCAGGACTCAGCGGCGTCCAGCACCGCGTCCGCCGGATCGATCCGTTCGGCCACCGGCCGGGACAACCCGTCCACCAGGACGAAGTGCGCCGGAGCGTAGCTCGCGCAGATCCCCGCCCCGATGCACCGGGTCGGGTCCACGTGCACCCGCCAGCCGCTGTCCCCCATCTGCCCCACCCTTCCTTTCGTTTACCAGCTCACGGGCAATGCCGTCAGGCCCCGGACCAGCAGGCCGCTCTTCCAGGTCAGCGCCGCCGGGGGCACCGCCAGCCGCAGGCCCGGGGTACGGGTCAGCAGCGTCTCCAGGACCACCTGGAGTTCCATCCGGGCCAGTTGGGCCCCGATGCAGTGGTGCGGACCGTGCCCGAAGGCGAGGTGCGGGTTCGTCTCCCGGTCGAGGTCGAGCCGGTCGGCGTCGGGAAAGACGGTCTCGTCCCGGTTGGCCGAGGGGATGGAGACCAGCACCGGCTCACCGGCGCGGACCAGCACCCCGCCGAGCTCGACGTCCTCCAGGGCGTACCTGGCGAACGCGGAGGTGGCACCGAGCGGGATGAACCGCAGCAGTTCCTCCACGGCGGACGGCACCAGGGACGGCTCGTCGAGCAGCCGCTGCCAGACGTCGGGCTCGGTGAGCAGGACGTAGACCAGGTTGGGGATCTGGTTCACGGTGGTTTCGTGACCGGCGGCCAGCAGACCCGCGGCCAGCCGCACCATCTCGTCCTCGGTGAGCCGGTCGGCGTTCTCGTCGCGGGCCCGAACCATCGCCCCGATCAGGTCGTCGGTGGGGGTCACCCGCCGCTTCGCGATCAGCCCCGCCATGTACGACAGCAGTCGGTCCAGGTAGCTCTCGGCCACCTCCGGCCGCAGCGAGGTGGTCGACACGATCGCCTCGGACCAGGTGTGGAACCGGTCCTGGTCGGCGACCGGCACCCCGAGCAGGTCGCAGATGACCCGGATCGGCAGCGGGGTGGCGACGTGGGCGACCAGGTCGGCCGGGGAGCCGGCGGCGGTCATGCCGGCGACGAGTTCGTCGGTCAGTTCCCGGGTACGCGGGCGCAGTTCCTCGACCCGCCGGGCGGTGAACGCCTTGGCCGCCAGCCGCCGCAGCCGGCTGTGCTCGGGCGGGTCCATCCCGAGGATGCCTGATTCCCGCTGGTAGGGGACGCTGCGGGGCTCGTCGCGCCCGACGGCGGCGGCCCGGCTGAACCGGGGATCACCCAGCACGGTCCGCACGTCCGCGTGCCGGGTGGCCAGCCAGGCCGGTTCCCCGAACGGGAGTCGCACCCGGATCAGCGGTTCGTCGCGGCGCAGTTCGGCGTAGCGGGGGTCGACGTCGAGCCGGTGCGGATCGCTGAACGGATACGGCCTGGCCTTCGTGGCGTGCGTTGTCTCGGTCACCGGGGATGCTCCCTCTCGTCGACGGCCCGCGGGCTCGCGCGCCGACCCACTCCACACGACTCCACGGTGAGTCATGCCCCGAATGCGGATAGTAGCGAGAGTCCTCGATGGTTACCAGAGGTGATCAGCCTTTGACATGACACTGCCGGACCACCGCGGCACCACACGGCACGGCAGCAGTGGGCGGGCCGGGGCGTCGTCGCACCGGCGGCACCGTCCGGGAACGACCGTCCTGAACGGAACCCGGTGGCCGGGACGGCGTTGAGCCACCGGGTGTCGCGGTCGACCCGGACGGGTATCGACCCCGCCGAGACCGAGGAGGAACCGACGTGGCCGAGGACGGTGCCGGGCGTACGCCCGAGGTGACGGCTGCGGGTGCCCGCCCCAGCCCGCGGCAGGCCTGGGGGGCGTTGCCCTGGCTGGTCCGCACGGCTGTGGTGTGGAGCGCCTGCCTGGTGGTCGTGGTGTTCGGCTGCTACCTGCTGGGCCAGGTGGCGGTGCTGCTCGCGCCGCTGGCGATCGCGGTGGCGGTCACCCTATTCCTCACCGCACTGCTCGACCCGGTGCTGCTGATCCTGCGCCGGCTGCGGGTGCCGGCCGCGCTCGCCGCGTTGCTGAGCGTCCTGCTGCTGCTCGGGGTGCTGGTCGGGGTGGGGGTGCTGGTGTGGAACCTGACGGCCGCCCAGTTCGGTGAGCTGAGCCAGCAGCTCGACGAGGGCCTGCAACGCTCCCGCGACTTCGTCACCGAGACGCTGCCGGTCAGCGATGCCCAACTCGACAAGCTGATCGGACAGGTCCGCGACGGGCTGGGCGGCAGCACCCCCGACCCGGTCGGCGGGGCCCGTACGGCGGCCGAGGCCCTCGGCTCCGCCCTGCTCGCCCTGGTGCTGCTGTTCTTCCTGCTCAAGGACGGCCGGTCGATGTGGCACTGGGTGCTGCGCCGGATGACCGGGCCGAACCGGACGGTGGCCGCCGAGGCGGGCCGGGTCGGCTGGCGCACCCTCGGCTCGTACAGCCGGGGCACGATGATCATCGCGGCCATCGACGCGATCGGGATCGGGCTGGCGCTGGTGGTGCTGGGGGTGCCGTTGGCACTGCCGCTGGCCCTGATCACCTTCCTCGGCGGGTTCGTGCCGATCATCGGGGCGACGGTGGCCGGCGCGGTCGCCGTCCTGGTGGCGTTGGCCGCGAACGGGCCGACCACGGCGCTGCTGGTGCTGGCGGCGGTGATCGCCGTCCAGCAGGTCGAGGGCAACCTGCTGGAGCCGTTGATCATGAAGCGGCAGGTGCAGTTGCACCCGGCGGTGATCCTGGTGGTGGTCACGGCGGGCACGCTGATCGCCGGCATCGCCGGCGCCTTCGTCTCGGTGCCGATCGCGGCGGTCGCCTACCGGGTGGTCGACACCGTCCAACGGCACCGGGAGCAGGTCGCCCCGACCCCGCCGGCCGACCGCCCGCACCACCGCCGCGACGAACCCCCCGCCGCCCCAGCCTGAGGCCCGCCCCGCCCGTCCGCCGAGACCGTCGCAAGGGGGGCGATGTTGCGGGGTCTGAGCGCTCGGATCCGCAACATCCCATCCCTTGCGCGTCGCCCTGCCGACCCGGTCAGGCCGGGACGGGGAGGTGCCGGGTGAACCAGTCGGCGGCGGCGTCGGCCACCTGGTCGAGCGTGCCGGGCTCCTCGAACAGGTGACCCGCACCGGGCACCACACGCACCTCGTGCGGGGCGGCGAGCACCGCGGCGGCCTGCTCGTTCACCGTGATCACCTGATCGTCGAGGCCACCGACCAGCAGCAGCGTCGCCGCGCGTACCCCGGACAGGGCGGGGCCGGCCAGATCCGGCCGGCCGCCCCGGGACACCACGGCGGCGACCCGCTGCGGGCGGGCCGCGGCGGCCACCAGGGCGGCGGCGGCCCCGGTGCTCGCCCCGAACAGGCCGACCGGCAGCCGGCCCAGCGTGGGTTCGGCGGCGAGCCAGTCGAGGGTGCCGGTGAGCCGGTCGGCCAGCAGGTCGATGTCGAAGCGCCACTGCGCGGTCCGGGCGTCGACCGCGTCCTCCTCGGCGGTGAGCAGGTCCACCAGCACGGTCACCAGCCGGCGACGCTGGAGCACCCGGGCCACCGCCACGTTGCGCGGGCTGTGCCGGGAACTGCCGCTGCCGTGGGCGAAGAGCACCACCCCCGTCGCGTCGTCCGGCCCGTCGACGTCCGCCGGCAGCCTGACCTCCCCCAGCGCCACCGTGGCCTCGGCACGTACCCCCATGGTGGTTGCCCCTTCCCACTCGCCGGCCGGTGGCGGTTACCCGCCCGGGGGCCGCTCTCACCCGTTGCCTTGACACCGGCGGCAAGGTCTAGCGTGACGCCGGGAACTGCGGCGAGGAGGTCGGGATGCTGATCGGCGAGCTGGCGCAACGGGCCGGCACGAGCACCCGCACGCTGCGGTACTACGAGACGCACGGGTTGGTCCGGCCGCGCCGCTCGGCCAACGGCTACCGGGTGTACGACGAGGCCGAACTGCGGGTGGTGCACGAGATCCGGGCGCTGCTGGCGGTCGGTTTCGGCCTCGACGACATCCGACCCTTCGTGGCCTGCCTGCGGGCCGGCCACGCCTCCGGGGACGTCTGCCCCGACTCGGTGGCGGTGCTGCGCCGCAAGCTGGCCGAGGTGGACGCCTACCTCGACCGGCTCGGCGCGGTCCGCAGCCAGCTGCACGACCAGCTCACCCAGGCCATTGCACAACGGGAGGAAACATGCCTCAGGACACGGCAGCGCACCGGTTGACCGCCGTCACCGACGCCACCTTCGCCGACACGGTGCTGGCCGCCGACCGACCGGTGGTGGTCGACTTCTGGGCCGACTGGTGCCCGCCCTGCGTGGGCACCTCACGGCACCTCGCCGAGCTGGCCGAGGAGTTCGGCGACCGGCTGCGGGTGGTCACCCTGGACACCGACGCGAACCCCGAAACCACCAGGGCGTACGGGGTGATGTCGCTGCCCACCATGCTGGTCCTCGTCGGCGGGCAGGTGGCCGGCTCGATCGTCGGCGCCCGCCCCAAGAACCACCTGCGCCTCGCCTTCGCCCGCCACCTCGACACCTGACCGGCCCGCCCCCGGCGGCGGTTTGCGGGGGTTTCCGGCGGGAAGACGCGCGGCACACCGGCGCAGCCGCGCCCCGCACGGATCACGAGGTTCGCCATGGCCAAGCGGAAGGCACGTCAGCAGACCCGGACCATCGAACAGGACCGCCCCGAACCGGACGCCGGGCACGAGCCCGACTGGGCGGACGAGGCGGCGCAGGCGCGTACCCCGGAGGACCCGCGGGCGGTGGCCCCGCGCGACGCCGGTGGCCGGCCCTCCGACGGCCCCCAGTTCTGACCCCTGCCGGTCAGCTACGGGCGCAGGGTCGCCGTCGCGACCGCGACGGCGACCCCTCAGCCGGGGGATTCGGGCAGGCGCAGCAGCGGGGCCCGGCCGGGCGGCTGCTCCGGCGCCGGGCCGCTCTCGTGGCGCTGCGGCACCGGCACGGTCACCGGGGCGGCGGAGGTCACCCGGACGGTCTCACCGTGGTGCCGCAGCTCCATCACCGTGTCCGGGCCGCCGTTGCGCAGCGAGTACGTCGTCTGGTGCGGCCGGACGTCCACCCGCAGCCGCATCCCCCGCCACTGCAACGAGAACTCCAACCGGCTCAACCGGCTGGACAGCCGGGGGGCGAACGACAGCTCGCCGTCGTGGTCGCGCAGCCCGCCGAACCCGGCCACCAGCGCGATCCAGGCCCCCGCCAGCGACGCCATGTGCACGCCGTCGCGGGTGTTCTCGTTGAGGTCGTGCAGATCCATCAGCGCGGCTTCCCGCAGGTAGCTGTGCGCCAGCTCGGGGTGGCCCACCTCGGCGGCGAGCACCGCCTGGGTGCACGCCGACAGGGACGAGTCCCGTACGGTACGCCGCTCGTAGTAGAGGAAGTTGCGCAGCTTCTGCGCCTCGGTGAACGCGTCGCCCCGCCAGTGCATGGCCAGCACCAGGTCGGCCTGCTTGACCACCTGCTTGCGGTACAGGTCGAAGTACGGGTAGTGCAGCAGCAGCGGGTATTTTTCGGGCGGGGTGTGCGCGAAGTCCCACTCCTGGAGCCGGGTGAACCCCTCCACCTGCTCGTGCACGTCGAGGTCCTCGTCGTACGGGATGTGCATGGCGGTGGCGGCGTCGCGCCACTCGGCCGCCTCCTCCTCGGAGACCCCGAGGTCGAGGGCCTCGTCGCGCAGGCGCATCGCGCAGTCGGCGGCGGTGAGCAGGTTCCGCTGCGCCATCAGGTTGGTGTAGATGTTGTCGTTCTTGACGGCGGTGTACTCGTCGGGGCCGGTCACCCCGTCGAGGTGGAACCGGCCGTACCGGTCGTGGTGGCCCAGGGAACGCCACAGCCGGGCCGTCTCCACCAGCAGTTCCAGGCCGATGTCCCGTTCCAGCTGCTCGTCGCCGGTGACCAGGACGTAGCGGCGCAGCGCGTCGGCGATGTCGGCGGCGATGTGGAACGCGGCGGTGCCGGCCGGCCAGTACGCCGACGACTCCGGCCCCTCGATGGTGCGCCACGGGAAAGCCGCGCCGGCCAGGTTCAACGTCCGGGCCCGTTCGCGGGCCTGCTCCAGGGTGGCGTGCCGCCAGTACAGGGCGTCACGGACCGCGCCCGGCTGGGTGTACGTCAACACCGGCAGCACGAACATCTCGGTGTCCCAGAACGCGTGTCCGTCGTAGCCGGGACCGGTCAGTCCCTTGGCGGAGATCGGCCGCCGTTCGGCCCGCGCCCCGGCCTGGAGCACGTGGAACAGTCCGAACCTGACGGCCTGCTGCACCTCCGGGTCGCCCTCGACCCGGACGTCGGCGGCGTCCCAGAATCCGTCGAGGTAGCTGCGCTGCTCCCGGTGCAGCCCGTCCCAGCCGGCCAGCCGGGCGGCGGCCAGCGCCGCGCCGACCTGGTCGCGCAGCGCCGGCAGGGAACGCCGGCTGGACCAGCCATACGACAGGTACTTGACCACGCGGAGCGTCTCGCCGGGCTGGAGCACGCAGCCGATGGTGGTCCGGACCCAGTCCTCGTACCCCTCGGACTCCAGGGTGGTCTTGCCCGGGGCCTCCACGTCGTGGCCCATCCCGGCGGCCACCCGCAGCCCGCTGACCTTGGTGCGGTGGATGAGCAGGCCGCCGTCGCCCGTGGTCAGCTCCTCCTCGGCCTGCAACGGCGACTCCAGCACGGCGGCGACCCGGGGGTCGCGGCTCTGTGCCGGCAGGTTCTCGTTGGCGACCAGCTCGGACTGGAGGATCAGCCGCAGCGGGCCGCTGACCGCCTCCACCTCGTAGTGGATCGCGGCGACCGACCGCTGGGTGAAGGAGACCAGCCGGGTGCTGCGGACCTTCACCTCCCGGCCGGCGGGTGAGCGCCAGTGCATCTCCCGCTGCAGGGTGCCGGCCCGCAGGTCGAGGACCCGTTCGTGGCTGAGCAGCTCGCCGTAGCGCAGGTCGAGCGGTTCGTCGTCGACGAGCAGCCGGATCAGCTTGCCGTTGGTGACGTTGACGATGGTCTGCCCCGACTCGGGGAAGCCGAACCCGGCCTCCGCGTACGGCAGCGGACGCAGCTCGTAGAACGAGTTGAGGTAGGTGCCGGGCAGGCCGTGCGGTTCGCCCTCGTCGAGGTTGCCGCGCAGCCCGATGTGACCGTTGGACAGTGCGAACACCGACTCGGACTGGGCCAGCACGTCCATGTCGAGGCGGGTCTCCCGGATGTGCCACGGCTCGACCGGGTAGGCGCGTTCCCGGATCATGCGGTGGGCCCGCCCAGCAGCTCGGCGAGGTCGGTGACCACCACGTCGGCCCCGTGGGCGCGCAGCTCGTCGGCCTGGCCGACCCGGTCCACGCCGATCACGTGGCCGAAGCCGCCGGCCCGGCCGGCGGCCACCCCGGCCAGCGCGTCCTCGAACACGGCGGCCTCGGCGGGGGCCACCCCGAGCAGCTCGGCGGCGGCGAGGAAGGTGTCCGGGTGCGGTTTGCCGCGCAGCCCCTCGGCGCGGGCGACCAGCCCGTCGACCCGTACCTCCAGCAGCGGTTCCAGGCCGGCGGCGGCGACCACGTCGCGGCAGTTGGCGCTGGCCGAGACCACCGCGCGGCGCAGCCCGGCCTGCTCGGCCGCCTTCAGGTAGGCCACCGACCCGGGGTACGCCTGCACGCCGTCGTGGTGGATCCGGTCCAGCAGGACGACGTTCTTGCGGTTGCCGACCCCGTTCACGGTCTCCGCGTCGGGCGGGTCGTCGGGGCTGCCCTCGGGCAGGGTGATGCCCCGGGAGGCGAGGAAGGACCGCACCCCGTCGGCGCGCGGCCTCCCGTCGACGTAACGGTGGTAGTCCGGGCCGGGGTCGAACGGCCGGAACGGTTCGCCGTCGGCCTCGGCGTGCCGGCGCAACAGCTCGTCGAAGGTTTGTTTCCAGGCGGCGTTGTGCACCGTGGCGGTCGGCGTCAGCACGCCGTCGAGGTCGAAGAGGCAGGCGGTCACATGAGCAGGTAGGCCCAGCACGCTACGAATCTATCCAGCACCCCCACCGGGCAAACCCCGCCACGCGGGTCAGCGGTTCGGGCGCAGCGTCCACTGGACGGTCATGGTGGCGGTGACGGTGCCGTCGGGGGTGCCGATCTCCACCGCGACCGGGAACTCCGGGCGCTGCCCGGCGTCCAGTTCGGCGAGCACCTCGGCCGGGGGACGACCGAGCCGCGCGGTGGCCCGCACCTCCCCCATCGCCACCCGCCGGTACGCGATGTCGGCCCGTACGGCCAGCGGCGTGGCCCGGTCGAGCATCTGCCCGAACGCCGCCATCACCACCGCGCCGGAGGCGGTCTCGCCGAGGGTGAACAGGGCGCCGGCGTGCGGACCGCCGACGTGGTTGTGGGTGGCCGGCGAGTCGGGCAGCCGGACGACGGCCCGGACCCCACCCTCGGCCTCGGGCGCGACCTCGACGAACTCGAAGCCGAGCGTGCGGGCGAACGGGACGGCCCGGAGCACCCCGGCCGCCACCTCGCGGGAGTCAACGGTCATGACCCTGACGTTACCCGCGGGTAAATACCCCGCCAATACCGTGCGCGATTGTCGCCGACATTGCGTCAGGTGGACCTGCGGACACCGCCGTTCCAGCGGACCCGGCTGCATGGCGCGACCACACCGTGCCCGCGGCGGACCGTCAGCGCCAGCCGACGTCGATGCGGTCGCCGCGCTCGTCGAAGAAGTGCAGGGCGTCCATCCGGACCGCGACCGCCATCGGGTGTCCCGCCGCGATCGCCGGGTACGGGGCCAGCCGGACCGCCAGTTCGGCCGGGCGGCGGTGGTGGCGGCCGGGGTCGTTCAACACGCTGGTGCGGTTGCCGCCGGGCGTCCGGTCGACCTCCTCCGGGTCGGTGGCCCGCCCGGTGAGCCGGGACATGACCTGGCCGAACCGTCGCAGCCCGCGCTGGCCGGGGGCGGCGTCGTCGGCGGGGGCGCTCATCTCGTCGACCATGATGGCGGTGGCGCCGATGTCGAGGAAGGCCAGCGACTCGTGCCCGTGGTGCTCCAGGTAACGCACCCGGCCCTGGAGCACGTCGCCAGGGGTGTCCGGGGCGACCGGGGTGAGCGCCTCGGCCCGCATCCCGACCACGATCCGTTCGCCGTGGTAGTGCGCCACCGCCCGGCTGCGGATGTCGTCCCACGGCAGGTAGAGCGCCTGGTCGCCGAGGGTGAGCGTGACATACCGGTCGAGGTGGACGTAGACCGACGCCTCCAGCAGGTTCATCCGGGGGCTGCCGAGGAACGCCGCGACGTAGAGGGTCGCCGGCCGGCCGTACACCTGGGTGGGGGTGCCGACGTCCTGGAGCACGCCCTTGCGCATGATGGCCACCCGGTCGGCCATGGTCAGCGCCTCGGCCTGGTCGTGGGTGACGTAGATGGTGGTGACGCCCAGCTCGCGGGTCAGCGCGGAGATCTCGGCGCGCAGCTCGGCCCGCAGGCCGCTGTCCAGATTGGACAGCGGCTCGTCCATCAGGAACAACCCCGGCCGGCGGACGATCGCCCGGCCCATCGCGACCCGCTGCCGCTGGCCGCCGGAGAGCTGGCTCGGTTTGCGGCCGAGCACGTCGCCGATGCCGAGCGCGCTCGCCACGTCCTGCACCCGCTCGCCCCGGGGCACCGGCTCGACCCCGGACAGCTTCAGCGGGAAGCCGATGTTGTCGCCGACGGACATGTGCGGATAGAGCGCGAAGTCCTGGAAGACCATGGCGATCTTCCGGTCACGCGGCGGCAGGTCGTTGGCGACCTCGCCGTCGAGCATCACCGCGCCGGTGGTCGGCTCGGCCAGGCCCGCGATCATCCGCAACACGGTCGACTTCCCGCAGCCGGACGGGCCCAGCAGCACCATGAACTCCCCGTCGACGACGTCGAGACTGACGTTGTCGACGGCGATCGTCCCGTCCGGGAATACCTTTGTGACGTCCTTCAGCGCGACGGTGGTCACCGTCTCCTCCCCCAGCTTGGCCGAACCCCGGGTTGACTGTGACGAGCATCATCGGGTTAGCACATCGGGTAAACGTGCCATGTTCGGCTGATGACAGCCCTATTACGGGCCAGTACGGCGATCCGCCCGGATCCTCACCCCGGTTCACCGAGGAACACCCGCCGGACCACCCGTTCCGCCGCGTGTCCGTCGTCCCAGCCGCAGAACCGTTCCCGGAACGCCCGACGGGCCCGCTCGGCCGGTGGAGCAGCCTCCGCGCCGGAGCGGAAGACCTCCCGCAACTGGTCGAAGGTCAGCGCGACCGCGCCCGGCGGCTCGGCGGTCACGTCGAAGTACACCCCCCGGGCCAGCCGGTAGGCGTCCCGGTCCGGCGCGTAGATCACGATCGGCCGGTCCAGCACCGCGTAGTCGAACATCGCCGACGAGTAGTCGGTGACCAGCACGTCGGCGGCCAGGTAGAGGTCCTCGACGGTGCCGACGTCACTGACGTCGACCACCCGCCCCCCGGCCCGCCGCCGGACCCGGCCCTCCCGGTCGTGGAAGTAGTGGCTGCGCACCAGCAACCGGCCGGCCGGCCCGAGCACCTCCAGCAGCCGGTACGGGTCGAACGGCGGCCGGTAGCCGGGCAGGTGCTCGCGGTGGGTCGGCGCGTAGAGCACCACCCGCTCGTCCGGGGCGATCCCGAGCCCGGCCCGGACCGCGCGCACCTCCTCGGCGGTGGCGGTGACCAGCCGGTCGTTGCGCGGGTAGCCCACCTCCAGCCGGACGTAGTCCGCCGGGTAGGCGCGGTCCCACATCTGGGTGGAGAACGCGTTGGAGGTGATGCTGTAGTCCCACCGGTCCACCCGCCGCAGCAGCCCGGCGAAGTCCATTCCGACCGCGCCGAGCGGGTACCGCTGCTGGTCCAGGCCCATCACCTTGACCGGGGTGCCGTGGTGGGTCTGCACGTGCACCTGGCCGGGACGCTTGCGCACGAAGTCCGGGAAGTTGACGTTGTTGACCAGCCAGCGGGCCCGCGCCAGCACCCGCTGGGCGTCGCGGGTGCCGGCCACGACGTACTCGGTGCCGGGCGGCAGGGTGTCGACCCGGTCCCGGCGCACGATCCACACCCCCCGTACCTGCGGGGCGAGCCGGCGGGCGGCGGCGTGCACCGCCGCCGGGTTGCAGGCGTAGCCCCGGTACCAGTAGGCGGCGTAGACGGCGAGCGTCGGGTCGATCGGCCGGCGCAGCTCGGCCCGGTAGTACTCGTGCAGCAGGGCGTCCCGGGTCAGCCGGGCGGTCCGCCGGGCCACCGGCCGGACCCGCCGGCCGGTCACCCGCGCGGTCTCCCGGGCCTGGTTGACGGCGCGCAACGCGCTGAAGATGTGCCACCGGCCGGCGGCGACCAGCCGGTGCTTGAGCCCGTCCCCGCCGTCCGGCACCGGGTAGCCGCCGGGCGGGCGGAAGCGCCGGTGGTCGGCGGTGATCCGCCGGAAGAACGCCTGCCGCAGCGCGGGGGCGATCCGGTCGCCGTTGCCGAGCACGGTGAGGTAGTGCCAGATCATCCGCTCGAACACCGCCGGCCGCAGGCCCGCCAGCTCGGGCCGGTCGTCGAGGAAGGCGAACACCCGCTGCCACTGGTCGAAGACCTCGAAGTGCCGGTCGTCGAGGGTCCGGGTGATCGCGCCCGCCCGCCGCTGCCGGTAGTGCACGCAGACCCGGTCGAGCACGCCGATCCGCCCGGCGGCCAGCAGCACCGGGTAGCTGAACGCGACGTCCTCGTACCAGCCGGGGGCGAAGCGCAGCCCGAGGCCGGTCAGGAACTCCCGGCGGACCAGCCGGTTCCAGGCGGTGTGCAGCAGGCGCAGCGCCTCGGGCCGCTCCGCCAGCCGGAACGTCGCCGCGCCCGGCGGATCGCCGAAGACCTCCGGCAGGGCGCTGCGGGTGGCGCTCTCGTCCCAGTGCACCCGGACGTGGTCGACCAGCAGCACGTCGGGGCGGGTGGCGGTGAGCCGGTCGGCGACCTCGGTCAGGCAGTCGGGGGCGAGCCGGTCGTCGCCGTCGAGGAACCAGACGTACTCGCCGGTGGCCCGGTCCAGCCCGGCGTTGCGGGCCGGACCGAGCCCGACGTTGCGCGGCAGGCGTACCGCGCGGACCCGGGGGTCACGGGCGGCGTACTCGTCGAGGATGTCGCCGCAGGCGTCCGGGGACCCGTCGTCGACCCCGATCACCTCGATGTCCCGGTACGGCTGCCCGAGCAGCGAGTCCAGGCACTCGCGCAGGTAGCCCTGCACCCGGAAGGCCGGTACGACGAAGCTGATCAGCGTCATCCGCCCCGCCCCCGTCGTCAGCCCGGCGAGGCACCCCGCACGGGTACGGCCGCCGCCCGGCCCGCGCGGGCCGGCAGGACCACCCAGGCCAGCACGACACTCGCCACGAAAACCACCAGAAGGTACGTACCGATTGTAGCCATGGCAGGGGCGGCAAATCCGGCGATCGCCGCCACCGCCAGCAGCGCCGAACGCCCCTCCCAGCCCAGCGTCCAGGCGTGCAACGGTGGCGCCGCCTGCCGCTTCTCCAACCGGGCGGTCAGGTCGTAGTGGTGCACGGTCAGCACGAAGACGTACCCGAAGACCAGCCAGGCCGGCACCCCGCCGATCACCCCGACCACGGCGGCGAACAGGTACTCCCCGGCCCGCAGCGCCGCCGGCACCAGCCAGTCCAGCGGCCCGTTGTGCGCCGCGCCCGCACCCAGCCCGGCGACCAGCAGCACCACCAACGCCACCGGCAGCCACCAGCGCAGCCCGCCCGGGTCGCCGGCACCGGCCACCCGCAGCAGCCCCAGCACCAGCAGCACCGCCGGCCCGAGCACCCCGAGCACCGCCAGGGTCAACGGGCCCATCGGCCGGACCACCGGCAGCCGGGCCGCCAGCGGCCCGTCGTCGCGGTGCAGCGTCGCGTCGACGGTGTCCAGCACCGGCACCCACATCCAACGCGCCCGCAGGGTCCGCAACGCGCCCGTGTAACCGAACGCCAGCACCCCCCACACCAGCACCGAGACCAGGCTGACCAGCGGCCCGAACAGCGCGGCGGTGACCGCGATCAACGCCCACCGCTCGCCGATCGGGAAGACCACCGTGCGCTTCAACCAGTACGACACCGAGCCGGTGTCCGCCTGCACCCGGGTCGAGGCGGCGTTCAGCTTCCCGCCGATCCCCCCGGCGGCCGGGCCGGCCGGGCGGGGACGCCGGGCCGCCTCGTCGTGCAGCACCCCGTACCAGGCGTCGGTCATGTGCCTGACGGTCTGCAGGGTCATCGCCGCGATGGCCAGCGCCCAGCCGTAGCGGAACCCGGCGTGCGTCGCGCCGTAGCCCAACCCGGCGTAGACCAGGTACTCCTTCGCCCGGTCGGCCATCGTGTCCAGCCAGCCGCCCCAGGCGCTGAAGTGCCTGGTGTAGCGGGCCAACTGCCCGTCCACGCAGTCCAGCACGAACCCCAGGTAGAGCAGGACCGCGCCGGCCACCAGGGCGGGCCGGCCACCGACGCCGAAGAGCACCGCCGCGACCACCGCGAACAGCACCGAGATCATGGTGACCCCGGTCGGCGTCAGGCCCAGCCGGGCACACGCCTTCGTCACGTACGGCGACCAGGTGCTGACGAAGTAGGTGGTGAAGAAGTCGTCGCGTTCCTTCACCGACAGCCGCAGCTGCGCCCGGTCCTCGTCCACCCCGGCCAGGGCCGTCTCGGCGGCGGCCAGCCCGACCGGATCGGCGACCCGGTGCGCCACCAGCAGGCGTACCCGGTGGGCGAAGGTCAGGGTGCCGAGGTCGGCCAGCGCGGCGAACAGCCGGTCCACGGCGACGCCTGACGCCGGGGCGACGGCCGCCGAGCGGGCGGCGGCGGCCAGCGCCGGCAGGTCGTCCGCGCCGACCCGCAGCGCGCCGCCGAAGACGCCGGTGGCGTCGGGCAGCTCCGGGCCGGCGTCGACCACCTGCCCGCGCTCCTCGCGCACCAGCGTCGCGCCGGCGGCCGGCGGGTCGGTGAGCACCAGGGCCACCGTCGGGCCGACCGGGCTGGTCGCCAGGTGCCGCAGTACGGCCGTGTGCGCGACCAGGTCGCCCCCGGTGACCAGGACCGGGCCGGTGACGGTGTCCACCAGGGCGGCAAGCGCCTGCAGGTCGGCGACGGTGTGCACCCGCTGTGCCCCGGCCCGGTGCAACTGCCCGGCGAGCCGGTCGGCAAGCGGTTCACCCGTGCCGGTGGGCAGGCCCGCGGCCGACGCACCGGCGGCGAGCACGATCGCCACGGTCATCGCGGCACCGCGGCGTGGTACGCGTCGAGCGCCTCGGCGACCGTCCCGTCCACGGTCAGCCGCCCGCCGTCGAGATAGAGCCCCCGACGGCAGAACCGGGTCAGGTCCTTCTCGTTGTGTGACACCAGCACCAAGGTGCGCCCCTCCGCGAGCAGTCGGTCGATCGTCGAGTAACACTTCTGGCGGAACTCCGCGTCGCCCACCGCGGTCACCTCGTCCATCAGCAGGATCGGGTGCGGCAGGTGCGAGATGATCGCGAACCCGAGCCGCACCTTCATCCCCGACGAGTAGTGCCGTACCGAGGTGTCGATGGCCCGTTCCACCTGCTCACCGGCGAACCCGACGATGTCGTCGAAGTGCCGCCGCAGGTAGCCGGTGGAGAGCCCGTGCAGCCCGCCGACCAGGTAGAGGTTCTCCCGGCCGGTCAGGTCGTTGGAGAAGCCGGCCGACAGTTCCAGCAGCGGCGCGACGTCACCGGAGACGGTGATCCGCCCCTCGTCGGGGATGAGCACCCCGGCGATCAGCCGCAGCAGGGTGCTCTTGCCGGTGCCGTTGCGCCCGATCACGCCCAGCGTGTCACCCGGCGCGACGGTGAACGAGACGTCCCGCAGCGGCCAGAACTGGCCGGAGGCGGCCCGGCCGCCCCGGTGGATGAACAGCTCCCGCAGCCGCAGCTGCCGACGCCGGTTGCGGACGAAGCGGATGCCGAGACCCTGCGCCTCGATGATCGGCGGCACCTACAGTTCCTTCAGCACGGCCGGTTCGAGCCGGCGGAACGCCCACCAGCCGGCCGCCAGCACCAGCAGGCTGCCGGCGATCGTGGTGGTCAGCAGCCGGGCGTCGGGGAACTCGTCCGGGTACCAGATGGCGTGCTGGAGCTGGAAGATGCCGACCAGCGGGTTCAGCTCGTACGCCACCTTCACCCAGCCCGGCATGCCCGACTCCCGGACCAGGCTGAGCGGGTAGATGATCGGGGTGGCGTAGAACAGCACCCGGATGACCAGCCGCATGAGCCGTTCCACGTCGCGCATCAGCACGTTCGCCGCGGACAGCAGCAGGGCCAGCCCGATCAGCAGGGTGCCCTGCACGGCGACGGCCAGCGGCAAACTCAGCAGCGACCAGCCCAGCTCGATCCGGCCGTTGGCGGCGTAGACGACGGCGACGGCCAGCAGGATCGGCAGGCCGGCGACGTACTCGGCGAACCGGCCGGTGACCCGGCCGATCGGGAAGACCTGCCGGGGCACGTTCATGGTGGTGATCAGGCGGGACTGCCCGGTCAGCGCGTTGGTCGCCTCGCTCAGCGCCGAGCTGGTCCACATCCAGGCGAAGATGCCGGTGACCAGGAACAGCGGGTACGACCCGGCGGCCTCGCCGAGGTGCCTGTTGGTCGGCCCGGAATAGAGCACCCCGAAGACGAAGAAGTAGATCGCGCCCATCCCCAGCGGCTCGATCAGCGACCAGAGGTAACCGAGCACGGATTGCTGGTACTTCACCGCGAGGTCGCGTCTGACCAGGATGCGCAGCGAGTTGCGGTGCGACCACAACGCCGTGACGCCTGCGGTCACCGTCGCCTCCCGCCTGACAACAACGGACGACAGGTTAGCAGCCGGTGAACGAACGCCCCTCAGCACTCGATCACGTTGACGGCCAGGCCGCCGCGTGCCGTCTCCTTGTACTTGACCTTCATGTCCGCCCCGGTCTCGCGCATGGTCTTGATGACCTTGTCGAGCGAGACGTGGTGCACCCCGTCGCCGCGCAGCGCGAGCCGGGCCGCCGTGATCGCCTTGATGCTAGCCACCGCGTTGCGTTCGATGCAGGGGATCTGCACCAGCCCCCCGACCGGGTCGCAGGTCAACCCGAGGTTGTGCTCCATGCCGATCTCGGCGGCGTTCTCCACCTGCTCGGGGGTGCCGCCGAGCGCCTCGGCCAGCCCGGCGGCGGCCATCGAGCATGCCGACCCGACCTCGCCCTGGCAGCCCACCTCGGCCCCGGAGATCGAGGCGTTCTCCTTGAACAGCACCCCGATCGCCCCGGCGGCCAGCAGGAACCGCACCACCCCCTCGTCGGAGGCGTCGGGCACGAACCGGGTGTAGTAGTGCAGCACCGCCGGGATGATCCCGGCCGCACCGTTCGTCGGGGCGGTCACCACCCGGCCACCGGCGGCGTTCTCCTCGTTGACCGCGAGCGCGAACAGGGTCACCCAGTCCATCACGCGCAGCGGGTCGGTCGCGCCCGCGTTGGCCTCCAGGCTGCGGCGCAACTCGGCGGCGCGCCGCCGGACCCGCAACCCGCCCGGCAGTACGCCGTCGCGGGTGCCGCCCCGGGCCACGCACTCCCGCATCACCCGCCAGATGTCCAGCAGCCCGGCCCGCACGTCCGCCTCGCTGCGCCAGGACAGCTCGTTGGCGAGCATCACCCCGCTGATCGACAGGCCGGTGCCGGCGGTGACGTCGAGTAGTTCGGCACCGGTCGAGAAGGGGTGCCGCACGGCGGTGGTGTCGGCGGTGATCCGGTCCGCCCCGGCCGCCGCCTCGTCCACCACGAACCCGCCACCGACCGAGTAGTACGTCCGGGTGCGCAGCTGTGCGCCCGCCGCGTCCCAGGCCGAGAAGACCATCCCGTTCGGGTGGTACGGCAGCGACCGGCGGCGGTGCAGCACCAGGTCCCGGTCCGGTTCGAAGTCGATCTCCTGGCTGCCGAGCAGGGCCAGCCGGCGACGGGCGCGGATCTCGGCGACCCGGGGGCCGACGCTGTCGGTGTCCACCGTCTCCGGGCTCTCGCCGGCCAACCCGAGCAGCACCGCCCGGTCGCTGCCGTGGCCGTGGCCGGTCGCGCCCAGCGAGCCGAACAGTTCGGCCCCGACCCGGGTGACGGTGTGCAGCAGCCCGTCGGCCTTCAGCCCGGCGACGAAGGTGCGCCCGGCCCGCATCGGGCCCACCGTGTGGGAGCTGGACGGGCCGATGCCGACACTGAAGAGGTCGAAGACACTGATCATCGCTGCGCTTCCTCGCCGCCGCCCGGTGGTGCCGGGTCCGGCCGGGTCCGTGGCCGCCGGGGTCCCCGGTGACCTGCTGATCCCGCCCGGGGTGGGGCGGTGTCGATCGGCGAGCCTACCCGCCCCGGCCCACCGCACCCCGTCGTCCGCACCCCGTCGTCGCGTCGGCAGGCGTCGGCCGGGGTCGACTCGGGTAACCACCTACGGGTACCGGGTCACCGGATCACCCTCGGGACGGAGGGCACGGTGGCCGCCCCTTCCTACCGTGGAACGCAGCGCGGCGGATCGCCGCAGAGTGGGAGTACGACGATGAGTCGCAAACTGGTCCGACCCCGCGAGGGGCGCATGCTCGCCGGTGTCTGTGCCGGCCTGGCCCGCCGGTTCAACACCTCGGCCACGCTGGTCCGGCTGCTGTTCCTGCTGTCGCTGCTGCTGCCCGGCACGCAGGTGATCATCTACCTGGTGCTGTGGATCCTGATGCCCAACGAGGACCGCTACGCCACCACCAGCCACTGACCGCCCCGGCGCGACCGCGCCCGGCAGGGTCGCGCCCGGCGCGGTCGCGCCCGGCGGGATCGCGCCCGGTGATCAAGAGGTTTGCGTCAACTTGGAGATCAACGCTGACGCAAACCTCTTGATCACGAAGACCGCGGTCGAACCCGCTTCGGGTCAGGGGGCCGTGTAGGTGATGGTGATCTTCTCGTAGCCGAGCGAGCGGAGCAGGCCCTCCAGCATCTTGCGGGTGTTCTCCTCGGCGCGCTTGGCCAGGCCGCTGTCCCGGGCCGCCGCGGTGATCCGCTCCTCGGCCATCCGGTAGACCTGCTGCTGCCGGTTGGGGTCGCCCTTGACCAGGTCGCCGATCCGGTTGAACAGGCCGCGCTCCTCGGCGAAGACGTAGCTCTTGTCCATGTCGAGGTTGGTCTCGCCGAGCTGCGGCGCGGGCAGCTTGATTTCGACGGACTTGCCGTCGGCGGACGGCACCACCGCGCCCTCGCCGATCTTGCCGAAGTCGACGTACGCCTCGACGCTGCCCGCCCCGACGAACAGCGTCCGCTGGTTGAGCAGGAACTCCGGCACGTTGTCGCGGTCGTTCTGGAGGTCGACCACGACCTGGAAGTTGCCCTCGGCCGCCACGTAACGGCTCAGATCCTGGATCGACTTGAGCAGCGGCGGCTGGCTGCGGTCGGTCTGTTCCTTGGCGAACGGGTTGCGGAACTCCGGGAAGATCCCGGTCACCTGTGTGCCGAGCAGCACCACCACGACCAACGCCGCCGCGCCGAGCACCCAGAGCAGGCCCCGGGCCGGGCCGCCACCGGTGCGGGGCGGGTCGGCCGGTGGGGTGTCGGGGTCGACCGGGTCGCCCGACCGGGTGCGCAGTGTGTCGGCGGTCGGGTAGCCGGGGAACTCACTCTGGGGGGTTTCACCGTCGCGGGCCATCGCCCTCACCGTCCTCGTCAGACACGTGCTTCTGTCGATGACGGTACGGCCACCGTACGACGCGCGCGCGGCGAGCGACCCGAACGGGTGACGGGAGGACGTCAGCCGAAGGCGGACAAGCCGGTGAGCCGCTGCCCGACGACCAGCTGGTGGATCTCGGAGGTGCCCTCGTAGGTGAGCACGCTCTCCAGGTTGTTGGCGTGCCGCATCACCGGGTACTCGCCGGAGACCCCGTTCGCGCCGAGGATCGTCCGGCACTGCCGGGCGATCGCCAGCGCCTCCCGCACGTTGTTCAGCTTGCCCACGCTGACCTGGTCCGGTCGCAGCGTGCCCGCGTCGGCCAGCCGGCCCAGGTGCAGGGCGAGCAGCAGGCCCTTGTTCCACTCCACCGCCATGTCGGCGAGCTTGGCCTGGGTGAGCTGGAAGCCGGCCAGCGGCCGACCGAACTGGGTCCGGGTGCCGGCGTACGACAGCGCCGTCTCCAGACAGTCCCGGGCCGCGCCGAGCGCGCCCCAGACGATGCCCTGCCGGGCCTCGGTCAGGCAGCTCAGCGGCGCCTTGAGCCCGACCGCGCCGGGCAGCAGGGCGTCCGCCGGCAGCCGCACCCCGTCGAGGGCGATCTCGCCGGTCACCGAGGCCCGCAGCGACATCTTGCGGCGGATCTCGCGCGCCGTCACCCCGGGGGTGTCCATCGGTACGAGGAAACCCCGCACCCCCTCGTCGGTGCGCGCCCAGATCACCCCGACGTCGGCGACCGGCGCATTGGTGATCCACATCTTCGCGCCGTCGAGGATCCAGTCGTCGCCGTCGCGGCGGGCCCGGGTGGTCATCGAGGCCGGGTCGGAGCCGTGGTCGGGCTCGGTCAGGCCGAAGCAGCCGATCGCCTCGCCGGCGGCCATCGCGGGCAGCCAGCGCTGCTTGTGCTCCTCGTCGCCGAAGCGCCAGACGGCGTACATGGCCAGCGAACCCTGCACCGACACCAGGGAGCGGACGCCGGAGTCGCCGGCCTCCAGCTCCAGGCAGGCCAACCCGTACGCGACCATCGAGGCGCCGGCGCAGCCGTACCCGGTCAGGTGCATGCCGAGCAGGCCGAGGCGGCCGAACTCGCGGGCCAGGTCGCGGGCCGGGACGTCGCCGTCCTCGTACCAGCCGGCGACGTGCGGGCGGACCCGGTCGTCGACGAGCCGGCGGACGACGGCCCGGATCTGACGTTCCTCCTCGCTGAGCGAGGCGTCCACGTCCAGCAGGTCCAGCGGGGTGCCCATGGCCGCCACCTTAACGACTGCTCAGGCGGGCGTCACTCGGGCTGGCCGTTGTAGACCAGCACCCGGGCGTGGATCTGGTTGCGCTGCTGCAACGCCGCGCGCAACGCCCGGTGCAGGCCGTCCTCCAGATAGAGGCCACCGTTCCACTGCACCACGTGCGGAAACAGGTCGCCGTAGAAGGTGGAGTCCTCGGCGAGGAGCTTGTCCAGCGCCAACTCGCGCTTGGTCGTGATGAGCTGGTCCAACCGCAACGGGCGGGGCGGGATCTCCGCCCACTGCTTCAACGTCAGGTTGTGCTCCGGATAGGGACGCCCGTCCCGGACCGCCTTGAAGATCACGGCACGCTCCCCTCCCCGTGGTCGGGCCGACCCTCGGCGTGGTGCCGGGTCACGCCGAGCTGCCGCACCGTGCGGCACCGATCACGGTGCCAGCCTATCCGTCCCCGCCACACGGCGTTCCGCTCCCCGTTGTCGGTTTCCGTAAGCCCGGCACCCGCTGCGGATGGTACGAACCGGCATCAACTCCACCGGCCGCGCCGGACCACCTCGTCCACCGGCCGACGCCCGCGCCGCAGCGACGGCGACCGATGGTCGACTGCCCGATAACCTACCGTGACCGCGCCGATCGGGTGGTACTCCCCCGGCACCCCGAACGCCTCCCGGTACGCCGGCAACCGGTCCGGTGGAATGCCGAAGAAGCACGCCCCCAGCCCCTCGTCCACGGCGGTGAGCAGCATCAGCAGCGCGGCGAAGCCGGTGTCGACGTACCAGTAGGGCACCGGCCAGCGGTCCTCCGAGCGGTCCACCCAGCCCTTGTCCGGCTCGGCGTAGCGCTCCAGGTAGGCCGAGCGGTTGGCGTGCGGCACCACGATCAGCGGGGCCCGGCGCATCCCGGCCAGCCACCGGTCCCGCCCCCCACCGCCGGGCGTGGCCGCCGTCCAGAACCGCTCCCGGTCCGCCGGCTCCTCCAGCACCAGGAAACCCCAGCCCTGGGCGAAGCCGGCCGACGGCGCCCGGACCGCGTGGTCCAGCAGCCGCTGCACCACCTCCGGCGGGACCGGACGGTCCGGGTCGTAGTTGCGCACCATCCGGCGACGCCTCACCACCTCGCCGAACTCCATGCTCAGACCCCGGGCCGGATGCCCCAGGTGCCCCGCCAGGTCTCCCCCGGGGCCAGCGCGATGACGTCCCGGCCGGACCGGAACGCGTCCGGCGGGCAGGTCATCGGCTCCACCGCCACCGACCGACGGTGCCGCTCGCCGGTCAACGCGTCCCCGGTGAAGACCTGCCACCAGCCGAAGTGGTGGTCGGCCCACAGGCGCACCCCGTCCGCGTCGTCCGGGGCGGTCAGGGTCACCGACGAACCACCGTCGTCGTCCCGGATCACGTCGCCGAAGCAGAGGTCGAGCTGCGCGTCGCCGATCGGCCGGGCGGTGGTCCAGTCGTACTCGGTGCCGGCCACCGGGGTCGCCCCGATCGGCAGCAGCCGGGCGTCGACCTGGAGCCGGCTACGGGCCGGCAACCGCATCGTCAGGTCGTCCACCGCCACCCCGGCCAGCCGCAGGTACGGGTGCACCGAGAACCCGAACGGTGCGGCTTCGGCCCCGGTGTTGGTCACCTCGTGCTCGCCGCGCAACCCGTCCACCCCCACACTCCACCGGGTCCGCAGCCGCAGCGACCACGGGTAGCCGGGGGTCGGCGGCAGATCGTAACCGAGGGTCACCGCGTCGGCCGATTCCTCGACCGGCTGCCAGCGCACCCAGTTGACCAGGCCGTGCAGGGCGACCCCCCGGGCCGGCTCGGTCAGGTCCAGCTGCAACGACCGGCCGCCGAAGGAGTATTGCCCGTCCCTGATCCGGTTCGGCCAGGGCGCCAGCACGTGCCCGGCGCTACCGGGGCTGATCTCGTCCTCGGCGTACCCGTCGAGGTAGTCGACCCCGTCCCGCCGGTAGGTCCGTACCCCGCCGCCGACCTCGACGATGACGGCCTCGTGGCCGTCGGCGGCGATGGTCCACTGTGTCCCCGAGGGCGGGCGGTGCGCAGTGTTGTCCATGTCGTGACCTTAGTCGGTGCCCGGCCCGGCCCGCCGGACCCGGCGCACCCGTCCCACCGGGCGTGCGGTCAGCTGCGGTCCTCCGTCACCGTGCCGGCCCGGTAGCGCAGCAGGGCCGGGAAGCACGCCACCAGCAGCACCGCCAACCCGGCCGAGAGCAGCCCGCCGGCGACCCAGGCGACCGAGCCACCGAACCCGGCGGCCATCGCCCCGGCCCGCAGGTCACCCAGCCGGGGCCCGCCGGCCACCACCACCGTGTTCACCCCCTGGAGCCGGCCGCGCATCCGGTCCGGCGCGTAGACCAGCAGCATCGACTGCCGCAGCACCGCGCTGACCAGGTCCGCCGCCCCGGCCACCGCGAGCAGCAGCACCACCAGCCACAGCTGCCGGGCCAGCCCGGCCGCCGCGATGGCCAGCCCCCAGCCGACCACCGCCACCACCAGGGCGAGCCCCTGCCGCCGCAGCCGGCCGATCCAGCCGGAGGTCAGGCCGCCCAGCATCGCGCCGATCGCGATGGCGCTGTAGAGCCAGCCCACCGCCGCCCCGCCGCCGAACCGTTCCTGCGCCACCTCGGGGAAGAGCGCCCGGGGCATGGCCAGGATCATCGCGATCAGGTCGATGGCGAACGAGGAGAGCAGCACCGGCGTGGTGGCCAGGTAGCGGAACCCGTCGAGGATGCCGGCCAGGCCACCCCGGCGCACCTCCCCCTCGGTCGGTGGGGCCGGGGGCATCGCGGGCAGCCGTACCGTCGCCACCACCAGCGCGGTGAACAGCAGCGCGTCGGCGGTGTAGGCGACCGGCAGCCCGGCGTCGGTGCCGAAGGTGGCGAAGACCAGGCCGGCGGCGAGCGGGCCGGCCACCGACGCGGCGGTGAAGGTGGTGTAGTTCAGGGTGCTGCCCGCCGGGACCAGCTCGGGCGGGAGCAGCCGGGGCAGGATCGCCGACCGGGCCGGCGAGCTGATCGCGAACGCGATCGAGTGCACGGTCACCAGCGCCAGCAGCAGCACCGGGCTGCCGATCCCGGACAGCGCGTGCCCGAGCAGGCCGAGCATCGACACCCAGAGCAGCGCCGAGCCGACCAGCAGCACCCGCCGCCGGTCCCGGGCGTCGGCCACCGCCCCGCCCCACAGGCCGAAGACCAGTAGCGGCAGGAAACCCGCCACCCCGAGCAGCCCGACCCAGAACGAGTCCCGGGTCAGCGCGTACATCTCCACCGGCACGGCGACCGCGGTGAACTGGAACCCGAACATCGCCACCGTGTTGCCGAGCCACATCCGGCGGTACGCGGGAACCCGCAGCGGACGCAGGTCGATGGCCAGCCGGCGGGCCCGACCCGTCCGGGCCGGTGTGACCGCGGTCACGGGGCCAGCCGCTCGACGACCCAGTCGCCCCCCTCGGCCCGACGGAACCGCAGCCGGTCGTGCAGCCGCCCGGCCCGGCCCTGCCAGAACTCCACCGTCTCCGGCCGGACCCGGAACCCACCCCAGTACGGAGGCGTCGGGACCGGCGTGCCGGCCGGGAACCGCTCCGCCACCTCCCGGTACGCCTCCTCGAGCGCGGCCCGGTCCGGCACCACCGCCGACTGGGTGCTCGCCCAGGCCCCGAGCTGGGAGCCGCGCGGCCGGGAGGCGAAGTACGCCTCGGTCCCGGGCCGGTCGACGTGCTCCACCCGACCGCTCACCACCACCTGCCGCTGCATCGCGAACCAGGGGAAGACCAGGCTGGCCCACGGGTTGTCGGCCAGCTCGGTGCCCTTGCGCGAGCCGTGGTTGGTGAAGAAGACGAACCCCTGCGGGTCGTACTCCTTGAGCAGCACGGTACGGCCGCTGGGCCGGCCGGCGGCGTCGGCGGTGCCGAGGACCATCGCGTTCGGCTCGGGCAGGCCGGCGGTGACCGCGTCGGCGAGCCAGCGGCCGAACTGGGTGGGCCAGTCGGCGGCCAGATCCGGCTCGGAAAGTCCCAGGTCGGCGGCGTATTCGTGCCGCATGGCCGCCAGCGCGGGTGTGTCGCCCGTCACGTCGTCCTCCTCATGCCGGCCGTCCCGCGTCCCGGCGACGCCGGTCGGCCCACCGATCAGTCTCACGGAGCGCACCCCGGCGTCCAGCGGCGGGGATGTCGTGTGCAGCACAGTCGCAGCGGGTCGCGCGCTTGGTTACTCACCAGGCAAGATGACGAGGAGACATCCCTGAGGGTCGCCGTAGGTACCGGGCCGGACCAAGCCCGTAACGGGCGCACCGAGCCAGAAGCCAGGAGACGAAATGGCCGACTTCAAACCGGGCCTCGAAGGCGTCGTGGCCTTCGAGACCGAGATCGCCGAACCGGACCGCGAGGGTGGCGCGCTGCGCTACCGGGGCGTGGACATCGAGGATCTGATCGGCCAGGTCTCCTTCGGCAACGTCTGGGCCCTGCTGGTCGACGGCCGCTTCGGCCCCGGCCTACCGCCCGCCGAGCCGTTCCCGGTGCCGGTGCACTCCGGCGACATCCGCGTCGACGTGCAGTCCGCGGTCGCCATGCTCGCGCCGTACTGGGGGCTCAGTCAGCTGCTCGACATCTCCGACGTCCAGGCCCGCGCCGACCTGGCCCGGGTCTCGGTCACCGCGCTGTCCTTCGTCGCCCAGTCCGCCCGTGGGCTGGGCCTGCCGGCGGTGCCGCAGAAGGAGATCGACAAGGCGGAGACGATCGTCGAGCGGTTCATGAAGCGCTGGCGCGGCGAGCCCGACCCGCGGCACGTCAAGGCCGTCGACGCGTACTTCATCTCGGCCGCCGAGCACGGCCTGAACGCCTCCACCTTCACCGCCCGGATCGTCGCCTCCACCGGGGCCGACGCGGCGGCCTGCATCTCCTCGGGCATCGGCGCGCTCTCCGGCCCGCTGCACGGCGGCGCGCCGTCGCGGGTGCTCACCATGCTGGAGGCCGTCGAGCGCAGCGGCGACGCCGAGGGTTACGTCAAGGGCGTCCTCGACCGGGGCGAGCGGCTGATGGGCTTCGGTCACCGGGTCTACCGGGCCGAGGACCCGCGCGCCCGGGTGCTCCGGCGCACCGCCCGGGAGCTGGGCGCACCCCGTTTCGAGGTGGCCGAGGCGCTGGAGAAGGCCGCCCTGGCCGAGCTACAGGCCCGCCGCCCGGACCGGGTCCTCGCCACCAACGTCGAGTTCTGGTCGGCCGTGGTGCTCGACTTCGCCGAGGTGCCGGCGCACATGTTCACCTCGATGTTCACCTGCGCCCGGATGGGCGGCTGGTCGGCGCACATCCTGGAGCAGAAGAAGCTCCAGCGGCTCGTCCGGCCGTCGGCCCGCTACGTCGGGCCGGGCACCCGCAAGCCGCAGCAGGTCGAGGGCTGGGACGCTATCCCGCACGGCGTCTGAGCACACCCGCTCCGCGCAGGGGCGTCGACCGGCCGGTCGACGCCCCTGACGCGTCGCCGGCCACCCGCCCCCGGTGTGTCCGACGCCTCAGCCCCGGGCCTGGGACCAGCCGGCATCCGGGCCGCCACGGGTGCGAGGATGAAGGCCGGCAGTGTCGCCGGACCAGGCCCGGATCCGGCCACGACGTGCGCCAGCGCACGTCCGGCGCGGCTCCGCGCCCGTTGAAGGGCCCGCCCTCGCCCATGCGGAAGGATCGAGAAAACCGTGGCTGACGCACCGACCATCCGGATTCCCGACGACATCAAGCCCGCCGACGGGCGGTTCGGCTGCGGGCCGTCCAAGGTACGTCCGGCGGCGGTCTCCGCGCTCGCCGACGTGGCGACCACCTTCCTGGGCACCTCGCACCGGCAGCAGACCGTCCGGGCCGAGGTCGCCCGGCTCCGCCGGGGCCTGGCCGAGTTCTTCTCCCTCCCCGAGGGCTACGAGGTGGTCCTCGGCAACGGCGGCACCACCGCCTTCTGGGAGGTCGCCACCTTCGGGCTGGTCCGCGACCGGGCCCAGTTCGCCAGCTTCGGCGAGTTCGGCGCGAAGTTCGCGAAGTCGGTCAAGGACGCGCCGTTCCTCGGCGAGCCGACCGTGCGCAAGGCCGAGCCGGGCAGCGCGCCGAGCCTGGTCGCCGAGGCCGGGGTGGACGTCTACGCCACCCCGCACAACGAGACCTCCACGGGTGTCGCGGTGCCGATCGGCCGGGTCGCCGACGCCGACCCGGGCTCGCTGCTGCTGGTCGACGCCACCTCCGGGGCCGGCGGTCTGGACGTCAACGTCGGCGAGACCGACGTCTACTACTTCGCCCCGCAGAAGTGCTTCGGCTCCGACGGCGGCCTCTGGCTGGCCCTGATGTCGCCGGCCGCGCTGGAGCGGGCCGCCGAGATCAAGGGCTCGGGCCGCTACATCCCGGCCTTCCTCGACCTGGTCACCGCGATCGACAACTCGCGGCTGGAGCAGACCTACAACACCCCGGCGCTGGCGACCATCTTCCTGGCCGCCGAGCAGACCGACTGGATGAACTCGCAGGGCGGCCTGAGCTGGGCGGCCAAGCGCACCGCCGAGAGCGCCGGGATCGTCTACGGCTGGGCCGAGCGGTCCGGGTTCGCCACCCCGTTCGTCACCGATCCGACGCTGCGCTCCAACGTGGTCGCCACCGTCGACTTCGCCGACGGGGTCGACGCCGCCGCGATCGCCAAGGTGCTGCGGGCCAACGGGATCGTCGATACCGAGCCGTACCGCAAGCTCGGCCGCAACCAGCTGCGGGTCGCCCTCTTCCCGGCGGTGGAGCCGTCCGACGTGGAGGCGCTCACCGCCGCGATCGACTACGTGGTCGAGCGGCTCTGATCACACCCGTCACGGTGGGTGGTCGCAGCGGCTGCTGCGGCCACCCACTGTGATCATTGCCGCAGCTCAGTCGCGACATGCGGATTCACCTCCCCCACCTGTGGGCAGATGGGCGTACGGTGGTGCGAGGACGCCCGGGTGGCCGGCTCGTGGCGTGACGGCCAGCGAAGCGGGACGGAGGCTACGCCATGCGCCCAGTACGCTTCGTCGCCCTCTCCGAGGACGGCCAGGCGCTGGTGCTCGCCGACGAGGTCGGGCGCCTGCTCGCCCTCCCCATCGACGAACGCATCGCGACCGTGCTGCACGCCGAGCCCGGCACGCCGCCGCTCGCCGTCGTCCCGGTCGGGGCCGACCCGACCCCGTCGCTGTCCCCCCGCGACATCCAGGCCCGCATCCGCTCCGGCGAGTCCGCCGAGGACGTCGCCCGGATCGCCGGCGTCCCCGTCGACCGGGTGCTGCGCTACGCCGGCCCGGTGCTCCAGGAACGGGCCATGCTCGCCCAGCACGCCCGGCGCACCCGGCTCAAGGGCGCCGAGAAGGCAACCCCGCTGGCCGAGGTGGTCAACGGCCGGCTGGCCCAGCACGGTATCGACACCGAGAAGATCTCCTGGGACGCCTTCCGGCGCGACGACGGCACCTGGCGGATCATCGCCACCTGGCCGTCGGGCAAGGCCACCGCGCAGGCCGTCTGGGACCTCGACAAGCTCCGGCAGAACGTCACCCCGCACGACGACATGGCGCAGTACCTGTGCGCCGAGCGTCCCATGCCGATCCTCGGCCAGGAGCCGGCACCGGAGCGGGGCGGTCACGCGCTGCCCGGCCCGTCGCGTGGTGAGCCGAGCCGGGGCGGGCACGGCCTGCCGGCCGCCAGCGAGCAGGCCCGACCGGGCCGGGACCCGATCCGGGCCGGCCGGGACGCGTTGCTGGCCTCGCTGGACCGTCCGCTCGGCGGCACCTCGGGGCGGGGTCTCGACCCGCGGTCCCCGGCCGCGCTGGCCGGTGCCGACGCCCCCCGGCAGCGGGCCGTCGGCGGTGGCGCCGCCGCGCTGCTCGGCGGTGGGCAGGGTTCCGCCTTCGACGACGATTCGGACGCGCCGAAGGAGGTCCCGGCCGTGCCGTCGCTGGCGGTGCTCCGGCCGCGTCGCACCGGCACGGCCGCAGCCGCCGCCGGTGGCGAGTCGACGGACGCCTCGGGCAAGCCGCGTAAGCGCCTGCCGAGCTGGGACGACGTCCTCTTCGGCAGCGGCCCGGCGGCCCGCGAGTCCTCCTGACCCGAGGCTCCACCCTGGCAGTGCCCGGCGGCGTCCCGCCGCGCGTGTCAGGGTGGGGTCATGGAGTACACGAATCTGGGACGCACCGGCCTGTCGGTGAGCCGGCTCTGCCTCGGCACGATGAACTTCGGGCCGCAGACGTCCGAGCCGGACAGTTTCGCCATCATGGACCGGGCGCTCGAACACGGCATCAACTTCTTCGACACCGCCAACGTGTACGGCTGGCAGACCGGCGAGGGGATCACCGAGCAGATCATCGGCCGCTGGTTCGCCCAGGGCGGCGGCCGGCGGGACCGGGTCGTCCTGGCCACCAAGGTCTACGGCAAGATGAGCGAGTGGCCCAACGACCAGGGCCTGAGCGCCCGGCACATCGTCCGGGCCTGTGAGGACTCGCTGCGTCGGCTCCAGACCGACGTGATCGACCTCTACCAGATGCACCACGTCTCGCGGAGCACCCCGTGGGAGGAGATCTGGCAGGCGATGGAGACCCTGGTCGCGCAGGGCAAGGTGATCTACGTCGGATCGTCCAACTTCGCCGGTTGGCACATCGCCCAGGCGCAGGCCGCCGCCGGGAAGCGCAACTTCCTCGGTCTGGTCGCCGAGCAGTCCATCTACAACCTGCTCACCCGACACGTCGAGCTGGAGGTGATCCCGGCCGCGCAGCACTACGGGCTGGGGGTCATCCCGTGGTCGCCGCTGCACGGCGGGCTGCTCTCCGGAGTGCTGCGCAAGATGGCCGAGGGCGGGGCCGCGCGGGGCACCGCCGGTCGGGCCGCCGACGGGCTCGCCGCGCACCGGCCGGCCATCGAGGCGTACGAGAAGTTCTGCGCGGAGTTGGGTCAGGACCCGGCCGACGTGGCGTTGGCCTGGCTGCTCTCCCGGCCCGGGGTGACCGCCCCGATCATCGGCCCGCGTACGGTGGCGCAGCTCGACAACACCCTGGGGGCGCTCTCGGTGCAGATCGACGAGGCGACGGAGCAGCGGCTCGACGAGCTGTTCCCACCGGTCGGCAACGGCGGCCCCGGCCCGGAGGCATGGGCCTGGTGACCCTGGTCTGACGGGCCGCCGGCCCGACCCGTGATCAACTCAACGGGGGCGGCGTGCCGGGGTCCGGGTGACTCGGACACCGCTGTGTCGCCCCCGGTTGCGCGCGGGCGGCCGGGTAGGTCAGAGCGGCCAGCTGGTCAGGTGGGTGTGGTGGGGGCCGGGGCGGCTGTGGACCAGCACCAGGTCGGTGGCGGGCCAGGGCGGGCCGAGGTGGGCGTCGAGGGCGAGCCGGTCGGCCTCCACCTCGGACGGGGTGAGCCGGTCCCCGGGGCGGGCCACCGTCAGGTGCGGGCGGAACGGCTTCCCGTCGTACGGCAGGCCGGCCCGGTCCAGCTCGGCGCGGATCAGCCGGGCCAGGGTACGCAGCGCCGACACCTCCCCCAGCACGTCCACCCAGAGCACCGTGGAGCGGCCCTGGCCGAAGCAGCCCCCACCGCCCAGCCGCAACCGGGGCGGGCCGTCCCAGCCGGCCCGGGCGGTCCCGGCCGCCGCTGCGAGGGCACCCTGGACCCCGGGCAGTCGACCGGGTGCCACCTCACCGAGAAAGGCCAGCGTGACGTGCAGGTGCGCCGGCTGCGCCAGGCGTATGTCGAGGCCGGCGGCGGTGGCCGCACCCACCCGCAGCCGGGCCACCCGGGCGGTCACGTCGGCGACGACGGACGGCGGCGGGTAGACCGCGACGAAGAGTCTCACGCCCGCCGGTCGCGGGGGCGGCGGTCGGCGCGGGTGGCCGGCAACGCGAGGCCCGCCCCGGCGAGCAGCCCTTCGACCCGGACCCGTTCGATCTCCCGGTCGACCCCGGTCAGCTCGGCCAGGTGCTCGGGGATCCCCAGTGCCCGGCAGGCCGCGCGGAGCCGGTCGTCGTACGCCTCGATCACCGAGCTGTGCCAGACCACCGAACGGCCGCCCGCGGCGAGCCGGTGGCGGCCGAGCCGGCGCAGGTCGGCGGCGAGGAGTTCGAGGGGACGGCGGTCGGCCCGGTCCAGCTCGGTCAGGTCGAGGTCGCGGGTGACCGGGTCGGTGGCGAGGGCCCGGTCGAGCCGGGCGATGGTGCGGCGTTCCCGGCGGCGTTCCCGCCACTCGGCCCACCCGCAGGCCACCCGGTCGAGGATCTCGTCATAGCAGAAGACCAGGGCGAACGCCGCCGGCAGGCATGCCATGGCGAGGAACGCCATTACCAGCGTCAGCGCGCTCCCGCCTGCCACACCTCGACGCTAAGGCCCGGCGGGCCCGCGCGCCACCGCTTTGTTGCTATCTGAACGCTGTGCGTGTCCGCCGCCGGGCGGCGGCACCGCTCACCGCCCGCCGGGGGTGAGCAGACGGGGGCCGGGCACCACGTAGAAACGCGGCATCGGCAGCACCCGGAAGCGCAGCCGAGCACCGGAGCGCCGCAGTTGCCAGGTGAGCGCGAGCAGGGCGGTGGCCAGGGAGATGAGCCCACCCATCCAGATGCTCGCCCCGGCGCCGAAGGTCTCGGCGACCCAGCCGATGATCGGCGCGCCGACCGGGTTGGTGCCCAGGAACACCAGCACCCACAGCGCCATCACCCGGCCCCGGAAGGCGGCGTCGGTGCCGAGCTGCACCCGCTGGTTGGCCGCCTGGGCGAAGAAGACCATGAAGAAGCCGGTCGGCAGGAGGAGGGTCACCACCAGCCAGTACGCCGGGGCGAGGCCGACCAGGGTGCCGAAGGCCGCGCAGCCGACGGCCGCGCCGAGCACCAGCCAGACCGAGGGACGGCTGCGCCGACCGGTGCCGGCGAGCGCCCCGACCAGCGCGCCGACCGCCAGTGCGGTGCTGAACAGGCCGAACGAGGCGGCCCCGGTGTGGAACACCGTCTTGGCCAGCGCGGCGAGGGTGAGCTGGAAGTTGAACAGCGACATCCCGATCACCGACATGACCACCATCGGCAGCAGCAGGTCGGGGCGGCTACGGACGTAGCGCAGCCCGTCGACGACCTTCGCCGAGTCCCGCTCGCCGAGCGGCGGAAGTTCCTTGCGGTACAGCTCGGCCGGGCGCATCCGGACCACGTTGGCCAGCGGGGCGATGGAGCTGACGGCGGTGAACAGGAAGACCGGGCCGACGTCGAACGCGGCGATGGCCAAGCCGGCGACGGCGGGGCCGATGATCCGGGCCGAGTTGAACACGGCCGCGTTGAGGGAGAGCGCGTTGGGCAGCAGGGTGGTGCCGACGAGTTCGCTGACGAACGCCTGCCGGACCGGGGTCTCCACCGCGTTGGCGGTGCCGAGCAGGGCGGCGAACGCGAAGACGTGCCACAGCTCGACCAGGCCGGTGAGCACCAGGAGGCTCATCCCCAACGCCAGCACCGTCCAGACGGAGTTGGCGACGAAGAGCAGCATCCGCTTGTCGTACCGGTCGGCGAGGCGGCCGGAGAGCAGCGTGAGCAGCAGCACCGGGGTGAACTGCAGGGCGGTCACCACGCCGAGCGCGGTGGCCGAGTTGTCCGAAAGCTCAAGGACGAGCCAGTCCTGGGCGATGAACATCATCCAGACGCCGATCAGTTTGACCAGCTGTCCGGTGGCGAAGAGTCGGTAGTTGCGGACTCGTAGGGACTGGAACATCGTGCTCAGCTTCGCCTGCACTCTTGGTGCGCCTCCTCGGGTCGCGTACGCGTCATCGACGGCGGACGGCGCGGACCCGGTGGGGCGTCAGGCGCGGGCGAGCTGCTGGAGGATCTCGGCGGCCCGCCGTAGCGTGTCGCGTTCGTCCTCCGTGAGCGCGGCCAGCCGGCTGGCCAGCCACTCGTTGCGGGCCCGTTCGAACTGGTCGAGCACGGCCCGGCCTGACTCGGTGGCCGCCAGGATGACCTGCCGGCCGTCGGTCGGGTGGGGGGTGCGCTGCACCAGGCCGCGCTCCTCCAGCTTCGCGACGATCTTGGTCATCGTCGGTGGCTGGACCCGTTCGACGTCGGCCAGCTCCCGGGGCGTCAGCGCGCCCGCCAGCCGGAGGCTGGTGAGCGCGGAGAGCTGGGTGACCGTCAGGTCGCCGACCGGGCGGGCCTGCCGGACCCGTCGGTTGAGTCGGGTGATCGCATCACGCAGCTGGGGTGCCAGCTGCGCCGGTGGCACGCGGTTCGCCGTCACCGTCCGCTCCGTCACAGTCGTTAGCCTAACTAATGAGCCTGGCTAATGACATGCCATATGACCATGCTCACGAGGGGGAATGCCGCCGCCCCGGGCCGGGCAACCCCGACGGGTCACCCGGCCCGGAGACCGACGCCGGGACTACAGCACCGCGGACTCGATCGGTCCACGCAGGAAGTAGAGCACGAAGAGCACCGCCACCGCGTAGAGCAGCGGATGGACCTCCCGCGCCTTCCCCTTGGCCAGCTTGAGCACCACGTAGCTGATGATGCCCGCGCCGATGCCGTTGGAGATCGAGTAGGTGAACGGCATCAGGGTGATGGTGAGGAACGCCGGGATCGCGATCTCGTAGTCGGTCCAGTCGATGGTCCGCACCGCGGTCATCATCAGGAACCCGACCACCACCAGCGCCGTCGAGGCCGCCTCGAACGGCACCACCGTCGCCAGCGGCGACAGGAACATCGCCAGCAGGAACAGGGCGCCGGCGACCAGGTTGGCCACCCCGGTCCGGGCACCCTCCGCGACCCCCGAGGCACTCTCGATGTACGACGTGTTGCTGGAGACGCTCGCCGCGCCACCCGCCGCCGCGGCGATCGAGTCGACCAGCAGGATCTCCTTCGCCCGGGGCGGGGTGCCCTGCTCGTCGAGCATGTCCCCCTCCTGGCCGATCGCGACCATCGTGCCCATCGTGTCGAAGAAGTCCGTGATCAACAGGGTGAAGACGAACATCAGCGGGATCAACCAACCCGCCCGGCTCCACGAGCCCAGCACGTTGAAGTTGCCCAGCAACGACAGGTCGGGGATGTCCACGATCCGCTCGGGCAGCTTCGGCACGTTCAACGACCAGCCGTCCGGGTTGGGCTTGCCGTCGACGAACGACGGACCCACCTTGGCGACCGCCTCCACGATGATCGCCAGCACGGTCGAGGCCAGGATGCCGATCAGGATCGCGCCGCGCACCCGGCGCACCACCAGCACCAGCGTCACCAGCAGGCCGACCACGAAGACCAGCATCGGCCAGCTGACGATCTTGCCGTTGATGCCGAGCCCCACCGGCACGGTGGTGTTCGCCGCGTCCGGCACCCGCCTGACGAAACCGGCGTCGACCAGGCCGATGATGGTCAGGAACAACCCGATGCCGACCCCGATCGCGGTCTTGAGCTGCGTCGGGACCGAACGGAACACCGCCGTACGCAGGCCGGTGAGCACGAGGATCGCAATGAGCACACCCTCGATCACCACCAGCCCCATCGCGTCCGCCCAGGTCATCTGCGGGGCGATCTCGAACGCGACGAGCGCGTTCACCCCCAGACCGGCGGCCAACGCCATCGGGAACCGCCCGACGACCCCCATCAGGATCGTCATCAGGCCCGCCACCAGCGCGGTCGCGGCGGCCAGGGCGGGAATCGAGAGCTTCTTGCCGTCACCGTCGGCGGCCCCGCCCAGGATCAGCGGGTTCAGTACCACGATGTACGCCATCGTGAAGAAGGTCGCCAGGCCACCGCGTACCTCGCGGCTCATCGTCGAGCCACGGGCGGAGACCTCGAAGAACCGGTCGAAACCGTTCCGGGGTTGAGCGGGATCAGAGGGAATGCCGTTGTCCGGCGGCGCAATGGCCATCAGGTCCTCGCTAATGATCTACCGTTGTCGCGCGCATCGTCCCAGATCAGCGGCGGGCCGGGAAAGTACTTCGCGGTACGCTTCTGCCCGTGCCGCAGGAGCAACCACCCCGACCCGAGCCCCTCGACCCGCCGATGGTCCCGTTCGCGGTGGCCGGGCTGATCGCCTGGGCGGTTGCCGGCCTGTTCCTGCTGGTCTTCTTCCGTGACTGGCTCACCGAACACGGTCACCAGGACTGGCTCTGGACCTGCCTGGCCGGGTTCCTGTGGGGCTTTCCCGGTCTGGCCACGATGATGCGGCACGACGCCCACCGCCGCCGCCGACGGCAATCCACCCCCGGGGCTGACCGGTAGCTGGTCAGGCGGGGTCGGGCGACTCCACAGGCGCCGGCCCGTCGGCCGGGGACGCGCCGTCCACCGTCATCGACTCGACCGCGCTGTCGTCGTACACCGTCGGAAGCTCGTCGATCGCCGGCTCGGGAGTCTCCACCAGGGTCTCCGAGTGCGCGCCGCAACCGTGGTCGGCGCTGACCACCCGACCGTCGTCCGGGGCGTAGAAGTTGCCGCAGGCCCCGAACGCCAGCCGGAGCGCACCGGCGAGCGGCAGGTAGAAGCCGCAGGTGCCGCAGCGGGCCGACGCGGGGGCGGCGGTGGAGATCGCCGCCGACGGACCATGGTCGCCGTCGTACCAGCGTTGGGCCGCCTCGGCCCGGCCCTCCCGGGACAGCACCCGGGGGCGGCCCAGGCCCAGCTCCCAGGAGGTCTCCTCGACCGCCGGGTCGTCGGAGAGCAGGTAGCCGGGGGCGAGCCGGTCGTCGTCGGACGGGGTGGGCAGCAGGTCACCGGGGCCGAGGTCACCCGGCTGGAGCCGTTCCTGCCAGGGCAGCCAGCCCGGCGCGAGCAGCGCGTCGGAGCCGGGCAGCAGCACCGTCTCACAGACGGTGACCTGCCGGCTGCGCGGCACCCGGGTGACCGTCACCGCCCAACGCCAGCCCCGGTAGCCACCGAGCAGGCATTCGAAATAATGGGTGACGACCCGGTCGCCCTCGGCGACGGCCCGCAGGTGGTCGCCGACGTCGGTGGGCTCCACCTCGGTGATGGCGTCGCGGGCCACCTCGACGGCAGCGGCGCAGACCTGGTCGAGGCGGGCGGCACGGGCGGGAGCGGGCCTGGTCACCCGACCATTGTTCCCCATGCGCGCCGCGCACCGACAGGCACTCCCCGAGTGAGTCTTCCCCGTGGTGCGGCGTACCTGGAGCAGATGGGCAAGGATGGTGCACATGCCGCTGTTCTCCCGCTCCGGGTCGTCCGTACTGGGACGGACCGTCGGCACCGGCATCCGTGCCACCCGCCTGCTGCTGCGCAGCTCGGTCAGCGGCGGACGCTGGGTGACCCGCCGCGCCGGCTCGGCCCGCGCCCGGGGTGCCGGCGGCGAGGCCGGCATGGTCCGCCTGTTCGACCTGCACGCCGTCTCCTGCGCCGGCGACACGTTGATCGCCATCGGGCTGGCCGGGACCATCTTCTTCGACGTCCCGCTCGGCGAGGCCCGCAGCAAGGTCGCGCTCTACCTGCTGGTCACGATGGTGCCGTTCGCCATGCTGGCTCCCGTGGTCGGCCCGCTGCTCGACCACTTCCGACACGGCCGCCGGTACGCTCTCGCCACCACCATGCTCGGCCGGGCCTTCCTCGCCTGGCTGATCTCCGACTACCTCGGCAGCCTCGGGCTCTATCCGGCGGCGTTCGGCGTGCTGGCGCTCTCCCGGGCCTACGGGGTGGCCCGCTCCGCCGCCGTACCCCGGTTGCTGCCCGAAGGGCTCGGGTTGTCCCAGGTGGGGGCGCGGGCCAGCGTCTACGGCACGGTGGCCGGGGCACTGGTGGCCCCGCTGGGACTGGCGGCGTTCTGGTTGGGGCCGCAGTGGCCGCTGCGGGTCGCCTCGGTCATCTTCCTGGTCGGCATGGTGATCGCGCTGCGGCTGCCACCCCGGGCGGACTCGGAGCCGCCCGAGCGGGTGCCCCGGCCGCTGCGGGCACTGCGCCGCAAGGGCGACCGTCCGCTGGGCCGGGGGCGGCCGGCGGGCCGGCTGGTGATCGCCACCCTGATCGGGGCGGCAGGGCTCCGCGCGCTCTACGGCTTCCTCCTGCTCTTCCTGGCGTTCGCGCTGAAGAAGGGAGACCTGACCAACGACCTGTTCGGCCGGGAGCTCAACGACCAGGCGGCGCTGGGTCTGATCGGTGGCGCGCTGGCGGTCGGCGGTTTCCTGGCCACCGCGGTCGGCACCCGGCTGCGCATCCACCGGCCGGCGGCGATCCAGTCCAGCACGATGATCATCGTGGCCGGGGTGGGCATCCTGACCGTGTTGAAGTTCTCACTGCCCATGGTGGCGCTGTTCTGCCTGGTCGCCGCCCTGTCCAGCGGGATAGCCAAGCTGGCCGTCGACGCCTCGATCCAGGAACGGATTCCCGAACGGCTGCGGGCCAGTTCCTTCGCCCACTCGGAAACCGTCCTGATGCTCGCCTTCGTCGCCGGAGGCGGGCTCGGTCTCGTCCCGTTCGAGGGCCGGATCGGCATCGCGGTCGCCGCCGGGGTGGGTGTCCTCGCCGCCGTCCGGGGGGTCGTCGTCGCCGGTCGGCTCCGCGCCCAGCGGCTGCTCGGCCGGCCGCTGACCGACGAGGAACTGGCCGCCCAGGACCAGGCCGACGATGCCGCCACCGCGGCCCGTCGCGCCCGCCGCGCCCGCCGCGACCCCGCCGACCCGACCGACCCGGGCGACGGTACGGACGGGGCCGCCGACGACGCGGCGGCCGAGGCGGCGGCCCGTGCCGCACCGACCTCACCGGCACCGAGCGGAGCGGGCGACCCCGGGCGTTCCGGCGACGGGCTGGCCCCGCCCGGCTACCACATCTACCGGCCGTCGTCAGCCGTCCCGGGCAGCGGCGTCGACGACGAGCGGCGGCAGTCGCCGGGGTCGGTGCCGTGACGGGTCTGCTGGTGCTGACCGCCGTGCCGGCCGAGGCGGAGGCCGTCCGGGCCGGGCTGACCGACCCGACGGTCACCGTCCGGGCGCTGGGCGTCGGCCCCGCCGTGGCCGGCGCCACCACCGCCCGGATGCTGGCTCTGGCCGAGGCCGCCGGCCGCCCGTACCGAGCCGTGGTCAGCGCCGGGATCGCCGGCGGTTTCGCCGGCCGCGCCCCGGTCGGCGCCACGGTGCTCGCCTCCCGCAGCGTCGCCGCTGACCTCGGGGCCGAATCCCCGACGGGCTTCATCCCCGTCGACGAACTGGGCATGCCCCCGGAACTGCTCGGCGGCGGCCCCACCATCGACGTCGACCCGGCGCTGCTTCACGCGTTGCGCTCCGCCCTCCCGCAGGCGGTCGTCGGGGCGGTGCTGACGGTCAGCACGGTCACCGGCACCGCCGCGAGCACCGCCATCCTCGCCGACCGGCACCCCGACGCGGTGGCCGAGGCCATGGAGGGGTACGCCGTGGCGGTCGCCGCCACGCAGGCCGGCCTCCCCTTCGCCGAGCTGCGTACCGTCTCGAACCCGGTCGGTCCCCGGGACCGCGACGGGTGGCGGATGCGGGAGGCGTTCACCGCCCTGACCGAGGCGGCCCGCGCGCTGTCCTGAGGCGCACCCGGGGCGACGGCCGGGTGGCTACGGCGGTCGGGGCGGGCTATGGCCGAGGGGGCGGGCTATGGCGGACGGGATGGCCGGGGCGCGGGGCCGGCCGGGCGTTCCAGGGTCATGGCGAGGGGACGAGCGGACGCGACCCGGAAACCGCAGGCCGACAGGAAGCGGATGGCGATGTGGTTCTCGACCACCGTGTGGACCAGGCCGATGCCCGTCTCGTCCATCCGCTGCGCCATGGCCACCATCAGCCGGGCACCGATGCCGATCCGGCGGTGCCCGGCCGCGACCAGCACCCCGTCGAGTACGAGTTCACGCGGCCAGTCCCAGTCGTCCCCATGGGCCAGGCGCAGGTCACGCTCGTGGGCGCGCAGCTCCCCCAGGAGGGTGCCGTCGGGCAACTCGGCCACGAACCGCCAGGCCGTCGCCGGCCGCCCGTCACCCTCCACCCACCGGACCCTGGTGTCCCGACGCACCCGCTCCGCCGCCCGCCGCCGGTCCCGGTACCCCCGGTTCCGTTCGTACGCCGCCGGCGGCAACCGCAGCGGCCAGAGCGGGGGCGGCAGGTTGTACCAGTCCGCCCACCAGGCACCCGGCCAGTCCTTCGGCTCCCGCACCGGCCAGACGTCGAGGTGGGCCGGATAGCGCCGCCCGGCGGTGTCCCGCAGATCATCGTGCGGCACCGGCGGGAGCGAGCAGGTCACCTCGGTGGCCGACGCCGTGATCGAGACTTCGTTCGAGACTTCGTTCGGGGCTGCGTTCGGGGCGGCGGTCGGGGCAGCGGTCGGGATCGTGGTCGGGCCCGCCGTCGACGCTGGCCTGCCCGGCAGTGCGACCCTCAGGGTCCCACCGACCGCCCGCACCAGTCGCTCGACCGTGTGGAACCGTGGGTCGGTCGCCCTGCCGGACTCGATCCGGGCAATGGTCGCCTGGGGCACCCCTGAACGCCGGGCCAGCTCCCGCTGGCTCAGGTCGGCCTCGCGGCGCAGTGCCCGAACCGTCCGGCCCAGGTCGGCCAGCGGGGCTTCCTCCCTCGTCACCCCGCCATGCTCCCGTTGCGTCGACACGGTTTCAACAGCCCCACCCGGGGCTGTGGATAACCCTGTGGAAACCCGCTGGAGCTGGGGACAAACTATCGAGGTCGCGTCCTTTCGAGCTGATGACCTCACCGAATCACCCGGACCACCGAATCACCCGGACCACCGGACCACCGGACCACCGGACCACCGGGAAGCCAACCACCCAGCGGGGCGGATGCCCAGACGCGCGAGCCGGCTTCTGAATCGCTGACGTCGTCAGATCGAAAGGACGCGTAGGAGTACTCCTCGCCCGCCCAGGGCTGCCCGGATCTCGATCCCGGGCGACGCGCGGAAGGGGGACGGAGCAGACATTAAGCGGCCCGCTCACCGCTCACCGCCCGCCGCCCGCCGCCCGCCGCTCACGGTGCGCCGCCCACCGCCCACCGCTGGCCGCCACCGATCGCCGCAGACGGTGTGGATGTCGTCGGCAGAGGGCCGGGTTACCGTGGGGTCGTGGCGCTCTCCCTGGCGATCTCGCCCTGCCCCAACGACACGTTCGTCTTCGACGCACTGGTGCACGGCCGGGTACCGGGCGCGCCACCGGTCGAGGTGACCTTCGCCGATGTCGACGTCACCAACACCGCCGCCGAACGCGGCGCCTTCGATCTGGTGAAGGTCAGCTACGCCGCGCTCCCCTGGCTGCTCGACGACTATCACCTGCTGCCCTGCGGCGGTGCGCTCGGCCGTGGCTGCGGCCCCCTCGTGCTCACCCGTGCCGACGCCGACCGGGTCGACCTGGGCGGGGCCACGGTGGCGGTGCCCGGTGACCGGACCACTGCGTACCTGCTGTTCCGGCTCTGGTCGGCCGGGCAGCCGCCGGCCCGCATCGAAATCGTGCCGTTCCACGAGATCATGCCGGGCGTCGCAGCCGGTCGGTACGACGCCGGGCTGGTGATCCACGAGGCCCGGTTCACCTACCACCGGCACGGGCTGACCGCGCTGGTGGACCTGGGTGAGTGGTGGGAGTCCGACACGGGCCTGCCCATCCCGCTCGGGGCGATCCTGGCCCGCAAGGGCGCGGTCGACCCGGTGGCCGCCGCCGGCTGGATCCGCGAATCGGTACGCCAGGCGTGGGCGGACCCTGCGGCCAGCCGGGAGTACGTGCTCGCGCACGCGCAGGAGATGGAGCCCGACGTGGTGGACCGGCACATCGGCCTCTACGTCAACGAGTTCACCGCAGACCTGGGGGACGCGGGGTTCGCCGCCGTGGAGGCGCTGCTGGGCCGGGCCGCCGACGCCGGGCTGGTGCCTCAGACCTCCAGCTCGCGGGCCACCGCGTGGACCAGCTGAGCGATCTTCTGCGCGGTCTTCTTGTCGGGGAACCGGCCCCGGCGCAGATCCGGCTGGACCTTCGCCTCCAGCACCTTGATCATGTCTTCGACCAGGCCGTGCAGTTCCTCGGCCGGCCGACGGCGCAGCTCGGCCATGGACGGCGGCGCGTCCAGCAGCTTGACCCCCATCGCCTGGGCGCCGCGCCGGCTGTCCACCACGCTGAAGTCGACCCGTTGCCCACCCTTGAGGTCGGTGACACCTGCCGGCAGCGCGCCCTTCGGCAGGAACACGTCGCCACCCTCGTCACTGGTGACGAACCCGTATCCCTTGGCCGCGTCATACCACTTCACTCGCCCCGTCGGCACCTTGGAGACCCCTGCTTCACTCGATACGTCTACTGCTCCAAGGCTAGCCCGATGATCCGGTCGAGCGCCGCCGGGAATCCGGTGAGGTCGTCGAGCACCACCTGTGCACCGGCCGCGCGCAGTTCGTCCGCCGGGCAGGGGCCGGTGGCCACGCCCACGCCCGGGATGCCTGCCGCCCCGGCCGCCACCATGTCCGCCACGTGGTCACCGACGTAGAGCGCGGCCCCGTGCTCCCGTAACGAGGTCGCCTTCTGCTCGGCGAAGAGGTCGCCGGCCAACTCGTCGACCGCCAGCCCGAGGTGGTCCAGGTGCAGCCGGGCCAACCGGCCGATCTTGGAGGTGACGACCATCACCCGGCCGCCGTGCGCGTGCACCGCGTCGACCGCCTCCCGGGCGCCGGGCATCGGTACCGACGGGGTGATCGCGTACGCGGGGTACAGCTCCCGGTAGAGCGTCACCGCCTCCTCGACCCGTTCGGCCGGGAACCAGTGGGCGAGTTCGGTGCGCAGCGGCGGGCCGAGCCGGGACACCGCCAGCTCCGCGTCGACCGGCACCCCCGTACGGGCGGTGAGCTCCCGGTAGGCGGCGGCGATGCCGGGGCGGGAGTCGATCAGGGTCATGTCGAGGTCGAACCCGACCATCAGCGCGGACATGCTGCGAAGGTACCCGGACAGGTCGCCCGAGCCGGACGTCCGGGCGGCGGGATCGGGCGGCAGCGGGCTAGCGTGGAACGACGATGACCACCTCACTCGCCGACCAGCTGCGCGCGCTGCCCGACGAGGCGCTCGCCGCACTGCTCCAGTTGCGGCCCGACCTCGTCGTGCCGGTGCCGGCCGACGTCTCCGCGCTCGCCCTGCGGGCCGAGTCGCGGGTGTCGGTCGCCCGTGCCCTCGACGGGCTGGACCAGTTCACCCTCCAGATCCTCGACGCCGCCCGGTTGACCCGGCACGCCTCGGACGGCACCACCTCCACCGAGGCGGTCCTCGCCCTGGCCGCCGCCGGGCCGCACCCGCCCGCCCCGGCCACGGTCCGTGGCGCGCTCGACCGGCTCCGCGCCCGGTTCCTGCTGTACGGCCCGGAGCAGGCGCTCCAGGTCACCGGCAGCGTCGACGAGCTCGCCCCGTACCCGGCGGGCCTGGGCCGGCCGGCCGAGGAGCTGGACCTGCGGGCGGCGGCGCTCTGCGCGGACGCCGCGAAACTGCGCCGTACGCTGCTCGCCGCGCCCCCGTCGGCGCGGGCGATCCTGGACCGGCTCGCCGCCGGTCCACCGGTCGGCAGCGTGCCGCCCGGATCGCTGCAGGCGCCGGCGCTCGGCGCGGAGGACGACGTGCCGCCCGACCCGACCAACGGTGGCGCCCCGACCGGGTCGCCGGTGCGCTGGCTGGTCGAGGCCCGGCTGCTGGTGGCGGTCTCCGCCGGGACGGTCGAGCTGCCCCGCGAGGTGGGGCTGCTGCTGCGCCGGGACACCGGCCCGCTCGGGCCGCTGCGGATCGACCCGCCGCCGGTCGCGGCGCCGCCGCGGGAAGCCAAGGCCGTCGACTCCGCCGGGGTCGGGCAGACCATGGAGGTGGTACGGCACACCGAGGCGCTGCTGGAGGCGCTGACCGCCGAGCCGGCACCGGTGCTGCGTTCCGGCGGGATCGGGGTACGCGACCTGCGCCGGCTGGCCCGTACGGTCTCCCTGGACGAGTCGACGACCGCGCTGCTGGTCGAGGTGGCGTACGCGGCAGGTCTCCTCGGTGAGCTGGACCTGCCCGCCGCCGCCAGCCGGTACGGCGGCGAACAGCAGGTGCTGCCCACCGGCGCGTACGAGGTGTGGCGGGCGGTGTCGCTGGCCCACCGCTGGGAGCAGTTGGCCCGCGCCTGGTTGACGATGAGCCGGCAGGCAGGTCTGGTGGGGCAGCGTGACGACCGGGACCGGCCGATCAGCGTGCTCTCCGCCGAGGCGGAGCGGGCCGGTGCGCCGGCCGCCCGCCGGGCGGTGCTCGGGGTGCTGGCCGAGCTGGAACCGGCCACCGCCCCGACCGCCGAGGAGGTGCTGGCGCTGCTCGACTGGCGGGCCCCCCGGCGCAGCCGGGGTCGGGAGGCCGCGCACCGGGAGGTGCTGACCGAGGCGGCCCGGCTGGGGGTGACCGGCCTCGGCGCGCTCACCGCGTACGGGCGGCTGCTGCTCGCCGATGTGACGGACACCGACGAGCGGGGTGGCGACGACCCGCTGGGGTTGCGTGCCGACACCGACGGTGGTGACTCGTCGGGCACGGTCCGGGCGCTGGATGCCCTGCTCCCCGCCCCGGTCGACCATTTCCTGGTGCAGGCCGACCTGAGCGTGGTGGTGCCCGGCCCACCCGATCCGACGTTGGCCGCCGAACTGGAGACGGTGACCGAGCCGGAGTCGGCGGGTGGGGCCAGCGTGCACCGGGTCACCACGGCCAGCGTCCGGCGGGCCCTGGACTCCGGCTATACGGCCGACGACCTGCACGACCTGTTCCGGCGGCGGTCGCGGACCCCGATCCCACAGGGGTTGACCTATCTGGTGGACGACGTGGCCCGTCAGCACGGTGGGCTGCGGGTCGGCTCCGCCGGCGGGTACGTGCGCAGCGACGACGAGGCGCTGCTCGCGGAGGTGCTGGCCGACCGGCGGTTGACGGCGTTGGCGTTCCGCCGGCTGGCCCCGACGGTGCTGTGCACCCCGTACCAGGTGGGGCGGATGCTGACCGCGCTGCGTGACGCCGGGTACGCCCCGGTGCCGGAGGACGCCACCGGCACGACGGTGCTGGCCCGGCCCCGGGTGCGACGGGCCCCGACCCGGGTGCCGTTGACCGGGCGGGCGGTGGACCCGCTGGCCACGCCCCGGTTGGCGCTGCCCCGGCTGCTCGGTGTGGTGGAGCAGATCCGGCGGGGCGAGGCGGCGGCGCGGGCGGCCCGGCGGGCCCCGGCAGTGGTCCGTGGTGGTGCGGCCCGCGCGGCGGCCGGCCCGCTGCCCGCGCACGGTCACGCCGAGGCGCTGGCGGTGCTCCAGCAGGCGGTCCGGGACAAGGCGCTGGTCTGGGTCGGCTATGTCGACGCGCACGGGGCGACGCTGTCCCGGCTGCTGCGCCCGGTGTCGATCGGTGCCGGCTACCTGCGTGCCGAGGACGAGCGGACCGAGATGCTGCACACCTTCGCCCTGCACCGGATCACCGCGGCCGTCCGGGAGGAGTGACCGTTCGGCAGCCCCGTCAGTCGTTGCGACTCAGCGGCGGCTGCGGCGTACGGTGCCGATGACCGAGACGATGAGCAGCAGGGCGAACCCCGTGCCGGCGGCCTCGCCGACCGAGTCGATGAAGCCCTGCCGTTGCACCAGCCAGCCGAAGAGGAACCAGCCGACGACGGCGATCCCGGCGACGGCGTACCCGACCATGGTGGCCGTGGACACCTCGTCGGTCGGTGTCACCCGGTCGCCGTTCGACGCGTCCTCGGCGATCATCTCGTGATCGACGGTCATCCCAGCCCTCCCACCCCGTCCGGCCCCCGACTTCCAGGGTGGCACCCGGTCGCCAGGACGGACAGGGGGAAATACCCCCGATCCGGCCCCTATGGACAACTACCGACGGGCCGACGGCGAGACGGGCAGGGTGGGACGGATGGGACGGACGGCTCAGGTGCCGGGGCGGCGGCCGACCAGGACCACCCGGGAGCCGACCTTGCCCAGTTCCCACCAGCGCACCGCGTCGGTGTGCAGCAGGTTGACGCAACCGTGCGAGCCGATCCCCGCGTTGTGCAGGTAGGTGGTGGTCTCGTGGAAGCCGATCCCGCCGTTGAAGCGCTGCCAGTAGGGCAGCCACACCTCGTACGGGTTGGACCATTCCTTCAGGTTGCGCAGGTTCACCTTGTACGTGCCGGCGGGGGTGGCGTACCCGGCCATCCCGGTCCGGGTGACGGTGGGCTTGGCGACGACCTTGCCGTCGCGCATCACCCAGGTGGTCTGCCGGGTCAGGTCCACACAGAAGGTGGTGCCGGAGCCGGCGGAGCAGCGCTTGACGTCGGTGGTGGCCAGTCGCTTCGCCACGTCGAGCGTCAACGGGCCGGCGCGACCCTCGGCCGGGCGGATGTCGTACCGCTGCTGGAACTTCTTGATCGCGGCGCAGTCGGCGTCGGTCTGCCGGCCGTCCACGGTGACGGTGCCGAACCCACCCAGCCGGGCCAGGTACGTCTCCACCTCACGCTGGTGTTCACCCTGCTGGCAGCGGGTCAGGTTGGACTTCTGCGGGACGCGCGGCCGGTGCCCGGTCGACGCCTTCGGGGTCTTGGTGGCGCGGACCTCCGGTTGTGGCTTCTTCCGGGGCCGGGGCTTCGTGTCGGACCCGGTCAGCTGGTCGGGCAGGGAGGAGGCACCCGCCCCCGTTACCTGTTCCGCACTGCCGACCGGGGCGAGCCCTCCTCCTGTGCCACCCGGATCGGCCTGCGGCACGGACGCACACCCACCGGCGCCGACCAGCATGACCATGGCCAGGGCGACGACCCGGGCTCTGTGGCGGACCTGCATCGTGTGCCTCCCCGGGTTGGTCGTCCCACTGGTAGACGCGTGCGCTCTGGGAAACGTTGCACCCATTGCGAAGATTTTCTGGCAGTCTCCCACCCCCGTGCAACACTGGATGGTCGACCTGCGGCGGGATTCGCCGCCGGTCGGGGAATCCGGCCGAGGAGGGGACCTGGCGTGAGCGGTGGACCACTGATCGTGCAGTCCGACAAGACGCTGCTGCTGGAGATCGACCACCCGGACGCGCAGTCCTGCCGGATGGCGATCGCCCCCTTCGCCGAGTTGGAGCGTTCCCCGGAGCACGTGCACACCTACCGGCTCACCCCGTTGGGGCTGTGGAACGCCCGCGCCGCCGGCCACGACGCCGAGGCCGTGGTCGACGCGCTGCTGAAGTTCTCCCGCTATCCGGTGCCGCACGCCCTGCTGGTCGACGTGGCCGACACGATGGACCGGTACGGCCGGCTCCAGCTCGCCAACGACCCGGCGTACGGCCTGGTGCTGCGGGGGCTGGACCGGATGGTGCTGATCGAGGTCGCCAAGAGCAAGAAGCTCGCCGGCATGCTCGGCGACAGGATCGACGACGACACGATCCGGGTGCACCCGTCGGAGCGGGGTCGACTCAAGCAGGCGCTGCTCAAGCTGGGCTGGCCGGCGGAGGACCTGGCCGGGTACGTCGACGGTGAGGCGCACCCGATCGAGCTGACCGAGGCCGGCAAGGACGGTGGCAAGCCGTGGACGCTGCGGTCGTACCAGCGGGAGGCGGCGGAGGCGTTCTGGGCCGGCGGGTCCGGGGTGGTGGTGCTGCCGTGCGGGGCGGGCAAGACCATGGTCGGCGCGGCGGCGATGGCCGAGGCGAAGGCGACCACGCTGATCCTGGTCACCAACACGGTCGCCGGCCGGCAGTGGAAGCGGGAGCTGATCGCCCGTACCTCGCTCACCGAGGAGGAGATCGGGGAATACTCCGGCGAGCGCAAGGAGATCCGTCCGGTCACCATCGCCACGTACCAGGTGCTCACCTCGCGGCGCGGCGGCGCGTTCACCCACCTGGACCTGTTCGGGGCCCGCGACTGGGGCCTGGTCGTCTATGACGAGGTGCACCTGCTGCCCGCGCCGATCTTCCGGTTCACCGCCGACCTCCAGGCCCGCCGCCGGTTGGGCCTGACCGCCACCCTGGTCCGCGAGGACGGCCGGGAGGGTGACGTGTTCAGCCTGATCGGCCCCAAGCGGTACGACGCGCCGTGGAAGGACATCGAGTCGCAGGGTTGGATCGCCCCGGCCGAGTGCACCGAGGTCAGGGTCACCCTGACCGACGCGGAGCGGATGTCGTACGCGACGGCGGAGGCCGAGGAGCGTTACCGGATGGCGGCGACCGCCCGGACGAAGCTGCCGGTGGTGAAGGCGCTGGTCGGCCGGCACCCCGACGACCAGGTGCTGGTGATCGGGGCGTACATCGACCAGTTGCACCAGCTCGGGGAGTACCTGGACGCGCCGATCATCCAGGGTTCCACCACCAACAAGGAGCGGGAGCGGCTGTTCGACGCGTTCCGCTCGGGTGAACTGCGCACGCTGGTCATCTCGAAGGTCGGCAACTTCTCCATCGACCTGCCCGAGGCGGCGGTGGCTATCCAGGTGTCCGGCACGTTCGGCTCCCGGCAGGAGGAGGCGCAGCGGCTGGGCCGGGTGCTCCGGCCGAAGGCCGACGGCCGGCAGGCGCACTTCTACACGGTGGTCTCCCGGGACACCATCGACACCGAGTACGCCGCGCACCGGCAGCGCTTCCTCGCCGAGCAGGGGTACGCGTACACGATCGTGGACGCCGACGACGTCCTCGGCCCGAGGCTCCCCACGGTCGACTGACCTGCGCCGGCGGGGTGCCGGCAGCCGGTCGCGGCAGGCGTGCCCCACGCGCGGGGCGACTGCGGCCGGTCGGGGGTGCGCTGGTCCCTCGCGCGCCCGGGTCTGGTTGCGTCGCTCCTCTCGTTCTGCGTGCGGCGGGGGGTGGGTGGTCCCTCGTGCGTCCTTTAGAGCTGATGACGTCAGCGATTCGGCCGGCGTTTCCGCGACTCGCCCAGCCGGGGCTCGTCCCGCCCGACAGGCGGTCGTCTCCCCCGGCGGGTACGGTGTCCACAGTCGACAGTTGACACCGGCACGTCGAAGGGGATCCGAGTGAAGCGCCGAATTCTGCACGTCCTGACGATCGCGGTCGTCGCCGTCCCGGGGACCGCCGTGGCCGCCGCCCCGGCCTCGGCCAGCGACGCGCCCGGTTTCCTCTGCAACCTCACCCAGAACACCTGGCTGCGCACGGCACCGCACGGCCAGGTGTTGCGCACCCTGACCGCCGGGCGTGGGTTCCGCTGGCACGGCCAGGGCTGGTCCGAGGACAACGACACCTGGATCTACGGCCACGGTGCCGAGGACCCGTCCCTGGACGGCTGGGTCCCCGCCGGCAACACCACCTGCTGACCGAACCGCCGAGCAATCCCCTGGGTCGACCCCGGGACAGCGGCCGACCCAGGCCCGGTGATCAAGAGGTTTGCGTCAATCTGAAGATCAAAGTTGACGCAAACCTCTTGATCACCGGGGGAAACGGGGTCGGCGGCGGGTGCGGGCGGGGTTAGAGGGTGCGGGTTATGTGTTCGGTGGAGATGCGGGCAGCCGATCTGGTGGGGTCGGGGTTGGCGCAGATGACCACGGAGGCGCCGGCTGCCAGCGGGGCGAGCAGCCACTTCACCGGCTGCTCGTGTTCGGCGGCGTCGACCAGCAGGCGGTCGCCGGGACGCAGGTCGAGTTGGGTGGCGACCTCCTTCGCCAGGCGTCCCCAGACGGCGTAGGTCGTGCCGTCGGGGGTGGCCGGGGCGGCGGGGTGGACGGCCCCGTAGTCGGGCGGGGTGTCGGTGTGCCGCAGCACCTCGGCGGACCAGTCGAGCCACCCCACCGGCACGTCGGTCAACGCCCCGGGGCGGGTGCCGACGAGGTAGCGGTGCACCCCGTCGGGCACGTCCTCCAGCCAGTCGTCGAGGCGTTCCGGGGTGACGAACACCGCGTCGTACGCCAGATCGCCGCCCGGTTCGAGGACCGGCAGGCCGGCGGTGGCGCGCGGCCGGAACGACACCGCCATGCCCACCGACCAGGCCCCTAGCAACACCGCAGCGGTACGCCAGTGCGGCGGCAGCAGCACCGCGACCCGGCTGCCCGGCCCCAGCCCGCACCCGTCGCGCAGCAGACCGGCGGTACGCGCCGCCCAGCCACCGAGCTGACTCGCGGTCAGCGCGGTCCGCTCGCCCGTCGCGTCGTCGTAGTAGGTCAGCAGTGGCAGGTCGACCTGTTCGGGCGCATCGGTCGACGGGGTGACGGCGAGGTGGGCAGCCATCGGTCCTCCTGTCCGGACGAAACGCCCCACCCTACCGATCCGGGAAGAGTTGAGTACGCGTGCGCATGACAGCGTCGCCCGCCGCGACAAGACTCGACCCATGCGAACGAGGGTCATGATCATCCTTGCCGGAGTGGGCCTGAGCGGGCTGCTGTTGACCAGCGGCTGCGGCTATCGGGAGAGCATCTGCAGCGACGGCGAGTACCCGGCGATCGCGGTGGGCGGGCAGGGCGGCAGCGCCTGCTTCCCCGACGGCCAGGAGCCGACCGCCCCCTACGTCCGCTACCCGCAGGGCAAGGTCCCGCAGCACGTCGACGACGAGTGGGACGTCTACTGGCGGGACCACGGCATCGACGCGAACGGCGTCATCATCGACCGGTGAACCGGTCGGCCTGTCATCGGGCGGTGACCCGGTCAGCCCATTGCCGCGTGGTGGCCGGGTGGACCGTCATCGATCGGCGACCGGGTCGGCCCCGCCCGGCCACCGCCTTGACCGGGGAAGACCGGCCGAAACGACGAGGCCCGCGAGCCAGCTCACCGCCGGCCCGTCGCCGGCCGTTAACCCGCTGGTCGACCTGCGCTCGGTCACGCCTGCCAGCCTCCGTCCGAATCGAAACGTTCGGAGGAGCAGTGACAGCGAGAAGAGTGTTCGCCTCGACAGTGGTGACCGGCCTGACGGTGGCCACCCTGACCGTGCCCGGCAGCGCCGTCGCCGCCCAGGGTTACCCGGACCGGAAGCTCAACTTCGACCGCACCGCCACCTACCCGGTGTTCCAGAACCGGCCCGAAGGCGAGGACCCGGCCACCGCCACGGTCGCCGAGATCTCCGCGGTCAGCCCGAACGGCCGTACCCTGGTCTACACCGACGCGGCGGCCCGGCGGATCGGCTTCCTCGACATCGGCCGGCCGGACCAGCCGCGCGGCCTCGGCACCCTCTCCCTGGCCCAGTTGGGCGACGCCGAGGACGAGCCGACCTCAGTGGCGGTCGTCGGCCGGTGGGTGCTGGTCGTGGTGAACACCAGCGCCAGCTACACCGCCCCCTCCGGCCGCCTCGACGTGATCGAGCTGGCCACCCGGCAGCGGGTGCGCAGCATCGACCTCGGCGGGCAGCCCGATTCCATCGCGATCAGCCACGACGAGCGGTACGCGGCGATCGCCATCGAGAACGAGCGGGACGAGGACGCCACCCCACCCGGTCACAAGAAGGGTGACCTGCCACAGGCACCCGCCGGTTTCGTCCAGCTCATCGACCTCGACGGGAAGACGACGCCGCAGCGGTGGAAGCTGCGTACCGTCGCATTGACCGCGCCCGACGGCCGGGCGTTGCCGGTGCTGGCCGCCGCCGGGATCACCGAGCCCACCGACCCGGAACCCGAGTACGTCTCGATCAACGGGCGTAACCAGCTCGCGGTCACCCTTCAGGAGAACAACGGCGTCGTGCTGGTGGACGTGCCGACCGGCCGGATCACCCGGGCGTTCAGCGCCGGCACCGCCTCGGTCAGCGGCATCGACACGGTCAAGGACGGCCGGATCGACCTGACCGGCTCGATCACCGACGTCCCCCGTGAGCCGGACGCGGTCGCCTGGATCAACGACCGTTACCTGGCCACCGCCAACGAGGGTGACTGGCGGGGCGGCACCCGGGGCTGGTCGGTCTTCGACAGCCGGACCGGCCAGGTGGTCTGGGACGCCGGCAACACCTTCGAACGGCTGGCCGTCCGCTACGGGTTGCACAACAACGACCGGGCCGCCAAGAAGGGCACCGAGCCGGAGGGCGTGGCGATCGCCGAGTACCACGGCGTGCGGTACGCGTTCGTCGGGTCGGAACGGAGCAACTTCGTCGCCGTCTACGACCTCACCCGGCCCACCGCCCCGGTGCTGCGCCAGGTGCTGCCCGCCACCAACGGCCCGGAGGGGCTGCTCCCCATCCCCTCCCGGGACCTGCTCGCGGTCTCCAGCGAGACCGACGACGCCTCGGTGGGCGTCCGCGCCTCGGTGTCGCTCTACCGGTTGGGTGCGGACAAGCCGGGCTTCCCGAGCTTCGTCTCGGCCGACGACGCCTCGGGCGCGCCGATCGGCTGGGGGGCGCTCGGCGCGCTGTCCGCCGTGCCGGGCCAGCCACAGCAGCTCTACACCGTCACCGACGCCGCGTACACCCCGACCCAGATCCTGAGCGTCGACACCCGGAAGTCGCCGGCCGTGATCACCGGGTCGACGACCGTGACCGATGCCGCCGGCAAGCCGGTCGGATACGACACAGAGGGGATCTCCGCCCGACCGCAGGGCGGTTTCTGGCTGGCCGTCGAGGGCGCCAAGGGCAGCGAGAACAGGCTGGTCCGGCTGAACGGGGACGGGCGTACCGAGCAGACCGTGCCACTGCCGGCGGAGATCGCCGCCGGGCTGGGCAAGCAGGGCTTCGAGGGGGTCACCGCGAGCACCGACCGGCACGGCCGGGAGATCGTCTGGGCGGTGCTCCAGCGCGAGGTGGCCACCGACCCGACCGGTGTCGTCCGGATCGGCCGGTACGACGTGGCCGCCGACAGTTGGAGCTGGTTCGGCTACCGGCTGGAGGGCACCACCGTCCCCGGTGACTGGATCGGGCTCTCCGAGATCACCGTGGTCGGTGACCGGCTCGCCGTGATCGAACGGGACAAGCTCAACGGGCCGGCCGCCGCCGTCAAGCGGATCTACACGGTGCCGCTGCCGACCGGTCCGGCCGCCGCCGGCCCGCTGACGGTGCTGCCCAAGACCCTCGCCGTCGACGTGCTGCCGGCGCTGCGGGCCACCAACGGCTGGACCCAGGAGAAGCTGGAAGGGCTGACCGTCGGCGGTGACGGTCAGGTCTACGCGATCACCGACAACGACGGCGTACTCGACGCCACCGGGGAGACCGTGCTGCTGCGCCTCGGCACGTACCGGAAGGTCTTCGGGGTCCGCTGACCCGACGTCCCGGCCGACCCGCCGCAGCTCACGCGAGTCGGCCGGGACGTCACTCGGCTCATGCGGGCAGCGTCGGGCCGCCGTCGAGCAGCGGGGCGAGCAGGTCGCCGGACTTCTCCACCCGCCGCAGCACCTCCCCGGCGGTGTACGGCTTCGCCGCCGGCCGTTTCCCCGCCGCCCCCGACTCGACCTCGTCCCAGGTCAGCGGGGTGGACACCGCCGGCACCGCCTGCGCCCGCAGCGAGTACGGCGCGACTGTCGTCTTCGCCGCGTTGTTCTGACTCCAGTCGATGAAGACCTTCCCGGGCCGCAGGTTCTTCGCCATCCGCGACACGACCAGCTTCGGGTGTTCCTGCTCCAACTCCTGGGCGATCCGCTTCGCGTAGTCGGAGACGACGTCGGCGTCCTGGGTGGCGCTGATCGGGCAGCAGAGCTGCATGCCCTTCTTGCCGGAGGTCTTCGGGTACGCCGTGACCCCGTCGAGGGCGAGCCGGTCGCGCAGCAGGACCGCCACCCGGCAGCACTGCGGCAACCCCGCCGGCGGGCCGGGATCGAGGTCGACGACCATCAGGTCCGGGTGGGTGCCGATCCGCCACTGCGGGGTGTGCAGTTCGAGGGCGGCGAGATTCGCCAGCCAGACCAGGGTGGGCAGGTCGTCGGCGACCACGTAGTCGATGGTCTCCCGACCCTTGCTCGACCCGGGCACGGGCAGCGTCTCGGTGCGTACCCAGGCGGGGGTGGCGGCCGGGGCGTTCTTCTCGAAGAACGAGCCGCCGGTGACGCCGTTGGGGAAGCGGATCCTGGTCAACGCCCGGTCGGCCAGGTGCGGCAGCAGCACCGGGGCGATCCGGGTGTAGTAGTCGATCACCTCGCCCTTGGTGAAGCCGGCCTCCGGAAAGAGCACCTTGTCCAGGTTGGACAGCTCCAACGCCCGGCCGTCCACCTCCACCTTCACCCGCTCAGGCATCCTCCACCTCCCCGGGCGGCTTGTCGGGGCGCAGCCGCAGCACCCGGGGGAACCGTAGCCGCCCGTCCGGGGTGCGCTGGCCGTATCTGACCTCCACCACGATCCGGGGGGTCACCCAGATCGCGCCCCGGGCGTCCTCGCGCGGCAGGTCCCCGGCGAACGGCGACCCGGCGGCGCGCAGCGGTTCGAGCTGGCCCAGCAGGTCCCGTTCCAGGGCCGCGCCGATCCCGCCACCGACCCGCCCCCGGTAGGTGAGCCGACCGTCGGGGCCGGGCACCCCGACCAGCAGCCCACCGATCCTGCGCGCGCCGGGCCGCCAGCCGCCGATCACGAAGTCGGCTGTCACCTCCAGTTTGACCTTGACCCAGTCCGGCGAACGCACCCCGGGCCGGTAGACCGAGTCGGCCCGCTTGGCCAGCACCCCCTCCAGGCCGTGTTCCCCGGCCGCCTGGTAGGTCGCGGCACCGTCGGTGAAGCAGGGGGGCACCGCCCACCGGGCCGCGCCGAGCCCCAGGCCGTCGAGCGCCGCCCGCCGTTCGTGGTACGGCCACCCGGTGAGATCCTCGCCCCGCAACCGCAACACATCGAAGATCATGTACGTGACCGGGATGGTCGCCGCCAGCCGGGCCGCCTTCGCCCGCTCCCGCACGTGCATCCGCTCGGCGAGGGCGGTGAACGAGGGCTGCCCGGCCGGGTCGAACAGGACCACCTCACCGTCGAGCAACGCGTCGTCGACCTGCTCGGCCAGCGTCACCAGTTCCGGGTACGCGGCGGTGATCTCCACACCGGAGCGGGCGAACAGGTGCGGATGGCCGCCTGTCAGGTCGGCGAGCGCGCGGACCCCGTCCCACTTGAACTCGTACGCCCAGCCGGCACCCACCGGGAGCGGCCCGGTCATCGCGAGCATCGGCTTCAACGGAGCGCCGGGCACCTGTCCGACTGTAGTTGCGCACGGAAGCACGTGCGGGGGCTTCGATCGTTTGCGATCCTGGTCAGGTCGGGGAGAGGAGCATCGGGATGCGGGCGATCTGGAAGGGAGCCGTGTCGTTCGGGCTGGTCTCGATCGGGGTGAAGCTCTACTCGGCCACCGAGGAGAAGGACATCCGGTTCCACCAGGTGCACCGCGACGACGGCGGCCGGATCCGCTACAAGCGCACCTGCTCGGTCTGCGGCGAGGAGGTGAGCTACGACGACATCGCCAAGGGCTACGACCTGGGTGGTGGCGAGCTGGTGATCCTCACCGACGCCGACTTCGCCGACCTGCCGCTGACCAGTTCCCGGGCGATCGACGTGCTGGAGTTCGTCCCCGCCGAGCAGGTCGACCCGATCCTCTACAACAAGGCGTACTTCCTGGAGCCGGAGGGGACCGCCACCAAGCCGTACGTGCTGCTGCGCGACGCGCTGGCCGACTCGGAGCGGGTGGCGATCGTCAAGGTAGCGCTGCGCCAGCGGGAACAGTTGGCCACCCTGCGGGTCCGTGACGGGGTGCTGCTGCTCAACACGATGCTCTGGCCCGACGAGGTGCGTACCCCCGACTTCGGTTTCCTCGACGAGGACCTCAAGGTCCGCCCGCCGGAGCTGGCGATGGCCGCCTCGCTGATCGACTCGATGGCCGGGGAGTTCCGGCCGGACGCCTTCACCGACGACTACCGGGCGGCGCTGCAGGAGGTCATCGACGCCAAGGTGGAGGGCCGTGAGGTGGTCCAACCGGCGGAGGAGGAGGCGACGCCGGCCGCCGCGGTGGACCTGATGGCGGCGCTGAAGGCGTCCGTGGAGCGGGCCCGGGTGGCCCGGGGCGAGACCGGGGCCGGCGAGCCGACACCGATCTCGTCGGCCCGGTCGGCCAAGCAGGCGGCGAAGAAGACCACCGCCGGTAAGACCACCCCGAAGAAGACCCCGGCCACGAAGGCGGAGCCGGCGAAGAAGACCGCCGCGAAGAAGGCCACCGAGAAGAAGGCCACCAAGTCCCCTGCGAAGAAGACCACCGGGAAGAAGGCCGCCCCGCGCCGCAGCGCCTGAGCGGCGGACCCGCCCGACGCCCGGCGCGACGGTGGGCCGTCCGCCGGGCGTCGGGCGTCGGTCAGCCCCGGCCGAGCTTCTCGGTGGGGGTGATCCGGACGATCACCCGCTCCTCGTCGGGCTGCCGGAACGGATAGGTGTCCTGCCCGAGGTACTTCTTCGCCAGCCGGTCGATGTGCGCGTCGGCACCCTCGGTGACGAACTCGGCGGTGCCCTTCACCCAGAGGGTGCGGAAGTCGTCGGCCCGGTCGACCACGGAGACCGCGACCACCGGGTTGCGGGCGATGTTGTGGTATTTCTGCCGCCCCTTGGCGGTGTTGAACAGGATGTGCTCGCCGTCGACGTCCACCCAGACCGGGGTGACGTGCGGGGTGCCGTCCGCCTCGATGGTCGCCACGTGGGCGAGCTGCGGCTCGGCGAGCAGGGCCTTGTCGTCGTCGGTGAGGATCGCCATGGTCGAGAACCTACCGCCGGTCGGCTCCCGGCACCCGGAAAGAACGGCATGTGCCGGCACGACCCGGCCCGTTCGGGGACACCACGGGCGGGCGACGGCCCACCCTCGGCATCGATCCGGGTACCGTGTGCGCTGGCCACGGAACCGGGTCGCCGGGCCGGCCACCCACATCAGCAGGGAGTCGAGGACGTGAGCGAGCGTACGGAGAACCGTTCGGCGGGCCAGGGTCAGGCCCCGGAGACGAAGGCACAGCGGCGACTCGCCGCCCAGTTGGCGGCGCAGAAGGCCGCCGAGAAGCGCAAGCGCCGCCAGGCGTGGCTGGGCGCCGTCGCCGGCGTGGCCGTCATCGCGGTGATCGTCGGGGTGTTCGTGGTGGTCCGCAACGGCGAGAAGGACGACCCGAAGCCGGCGGCGGCACCGGCCGGCTGCACGGGTGACTTCCCCAAGCTGCCCGACGGGGCCGACCAGGCGCTGTGCACCAAGCCGCAGGCCACCAAGGGCGAGGGCGAGCTCACCGGGCTCAAGGCCACCCCGCTGATCCGGGGCACCGGCCCGGCCGCCCAGGCCGGCCAGCAGATCACCGTGAACTACGTGGGTGTGTCGTACAAGACCGGTGAGGAGTTCGACGCCTCCTGGAAGCGGTCCGAGCCGTTCACCTTCGGCCTCGGCCAGGGCAACGTCATCCCCGGCTGGGACCAGGGCATGCAGGGTCAGACCGTGGGCAGCCGGGTCCAGCTCGACATCCCCGCCGACCTGGCGTACGGCGACACGCCGCAGCGTCCCGGCGCGCCTTCCGGCCCGCTGCGGTTCATCGTCGACGTGCTGGCGGTGCAGTAGACCACACGGGTCTTCCGGCCGGCACCCACCGGCAGTAGGTTCGGGGTCACCGTGAGCGGCCGGTCCGCGCCACGGTGACCCCCACCGACCCGGAGGTGCGCGTGCCGCCGCTGGACGACCCCGGGCGGACCGCCCGGTTGATGTGGACGCACGTCGAACCCCTGCACGCGATCACCTACTTCCATCCCCGGGCCCGCGCCGCCTACGAGGCGATCGGGCTGCGCGGCTACTGGCGGGGTTACTTCGCGGGCCGGACCGCCCCGCTGGGGCCGGTCGACGCCGCCCCGGTGACCGCCGCCTTCTTCACCTTCGCCCCGCCGATGGTGAGCCGGGCGCTGCCGGCGGTGTGGCAGCTCGCCGCCCCCGAGGAGGCGTTGCGCGCCCGGCTCACCGGGGCCGTGCAGGCGCTCGCCGAGCTCACCTACGAACTTCCCGAGGCGCACCTGGCCGAGGCGGCCACGCTGCTGGAGGCCGCGGCCGTCGGGGCGGACACCGCCGGCCGGGTGCTCGGCGCGGCCAACGCCGCCCTGCCGCGCGGCGACTACCCGCTGGCCCGGCTCTGGCAGGCGGCCACCACGCTGCGCGAACACCGCGGGGACGGGCATGTGGCCGCGCTGGTCGCCGCCGGTCTGGACCCGATCGAGACGTTGGCGTTCCGGGTCGCCGTCAACCTGCCGGAGGAATACCTGCTCGGCCGGGGCTGGACCGGGGACGAGTGGGCGCGGGCGCGGGCCCGGCTGGTCGACCGGGGGTGGCTGACCGACGAGGGCGCCCCCACCGAGGCGGGGCGCACCGGCCTGCGGGCGGTCGAGGACGCGACCGACCTGGCCGCCGCCCGCCCCTGGCTGGCCCTCGGCCCGGACGGCACACAACGGCTCCGCGAGCTGCTGGTTCCGGTCGCGCGTGCCTGCCACACGGTCATCCCCCGGGACAACCCGATCGGGCTTCCCGCGCTCTCCTCCTGACCGCCCGGCCCGGACGACCCGAATCCGGACTACCGGTGTCGCACCGGGCAGTCACGTCCTAGCAGGTCATCGGTGGCCGACACACGTTGTTGACACATGTTTCATCGTCGGCGAGACTTCCTGATCGGGAGCGCTCCCACACCGGTGTGGAGTGTCGTCTCCTCCTCGCCGTGGCACTGCCACGGGAGCCTTCCACCCTCCAGGTCGGCTGCCGGCCGCCGCATGCCCTGTCGTCACCGCACGGCGGTGGCTGTCGTCGTACGAGCCGCATCGTGCGAACGCCGCAGCCTGCCCTGGTCGAGAAAGGCGGGACCGTGCGACGTACGAAATTCGACCAGTGGAGCCAGGAACTGCGCGACGTGCGTGATCCCGTCGAACTGTTCGGCGGCAGCGCCCAGACGGCCGTGCTGCGACTGCTCACCATGGCGGGCAAGGTGCCCTTCCGGTCCGCCTTCGACGGCCTGACCCTGCGCGAACAGGCGATCGTCAGGCACCTGCTCGGCCGGCAGCACCTCCGGCTGACCGCACCGGACGCCGACGCCTCCCCCGCCGGGTTCGTGCTGGCCCACTCGGCGTTGGGCAAGCTGACCATCCACGAACCGGCGCGCGGCGACGTGCCGGTCGAGGAGGTGGTGGCCGAACTCGCCCTGCCCGGGTGGATGGTCGAGATGATCGACGAGGAGTGGCTGCCGGCCCAGGCCGAGGAGGAGCACCAGCGCCGCGAACTCGACCGGATGCTGCGCACCTGGGACGCCGACGGCAGCCTGGCGGAGCGGCTGGAGGAGGTCATCGACTGGGTCGAACGGGTCGAGACCGTCCTGATCTTCGTCGAGCGTCGGGTGTTCTCCCGCTCCGACTCCGGCTCCAGCACCCTCATCCGCGACGGCGTGCTGCCCGCGTTGCGGGGTCGCCCACCGGCCGACTGGAGCCCGGAGGAGCGGCTCTTCGTCGCGTCCATCCAGTTGCTGTTCCGCACCGGCCGGGCGGTCCGGTTCGAGGAGTTCAACGGCCGCCAGCTCAACGCGGTCAGCCTCCGCAAGGTGCTGACCACCCGCTGTGCGGAGTACCTGCGCGCGCTCGACGGGCACACCACCGGGGAGCTGAGCACCGGGGAGTTGAGCACCGCGACCCTGGCCGAGTTGGCCACGCTCGCCGGTGAGCTGGTCGAACTCGTCGACGGCAGCGGTCACATCCGCTACCGGCGGATCAACGGCCTGACCTACGCCAAGGACGAGTACCTGCTGCCCTGGCAGGAGGGGCAGCGCAGCCAGGTCGAGCTGCCGCCGACCCTGACCGGCGTCCGGCCCGCGCCTGTCGACGGCGAGGACGCCGCCTCCTGGGTACGACGTGCCACCGCCGCCGCCCTGCACAGGGTGCACACGGGCGGCGACGAGCGCGAGCTGACCGGCATCCTGGAGGGCATCGTGCTGGGCGCGGTCGTCGGCAGCCGCGCCGACTATGGCATGTCCAGCGGCATCCGCGACCTGTCCCGCCTCGACGGTCCGGCCGGGCGGTACGACGAGGAGGTGGCGGGGCTGAAGAAGCCCGACTTCTTCTGCTGCGTGCTGCCCAGCCCTCAGATGGCAGCGGACCTGCCCGCCCCCGCCGTCACCGACATCCTGTGGCAGGTCGCCCAGCGGATGATGTACAACCGTTGGCACTTCGTGCCCGGCAACTTCGACCGGGTCGAGGTGCCCCGGCAGCGGCACTACTTCTTCCCGCCGCTGGTGCCCGACATCGCCGAGTGGGGCGACCTGCGCCACGGTGGACACAGCACCTCCCGCGTCCGCTACACCCTGCGGGCCCCCGGGGCGGCGATGTGGAAGCAACCGTTCACGGTCGGCGGCCGGCAGTACCGGGGCGCGTTCGACATCCGCCTGGTCCGCATGGACGGGCCGCCGTTCACCCTGGCCGACCTGCGGACCGCCTGCCGGTACTCGGCGCTGGTGGACGTGTTCTGGCGGGAGGTCGCCGGCTACGCCGACGCGCACGACGGCTGGACCCCGACGATCGACTCGTTCGGCGGCGACTGGTACACCAAGGAAGCCTGGCGGCACCCCGTCGACCGGCTCGACGCGGCACGGCAGACGGTCGGGGGGCCCGCGTGAGCGTCGACCCGCACCAGGTCGTCGTCAACGGCGAGGACCAGTACTCCCTCTGGCCGGCGGACCGGCCGCTGCCGGGCGGCTGGACGACGGTCTTCACCGGGCCGGTCGAGGCGTGCCTGGAGCACGTCGCGGCACACTGGACCGACCTGCGGCCCGCCTCGCTGCGTACCCCCGGGGGTGCCGACGGCGGCCCCGCCGCCCGGACCGGGCCGGCCACGGTGGACGCTGCGTCGTCGGTCGCCACCGGCCCCCGCCGCCCGTTCGGCGACACCCCGCTGCACGTCCTCGTCGACCGGGCGCTGGCCGCCGATCCGGAGCGCGTCGCGGTGCGCTGCGCCGGGGTCGCGGTCACCGCCGGGGAGCTGCGGGCCCGGGTCCGGCACGCCGCCCGGGTGCTGCGGGGCCACGGGGCCGGGCCGGAGACGCCGGTCGCGGTGCTGCTCCCCCGCTCGGTGGACGCGGTGGTGGCGATCCTCGCGGTGCTGGCCGCCGGGTCGGCGTACCTGCCGCTGTCGGTGCACGACCCGGCGGACCGGCGGGCCCGGATCCTCGCCGACGCGGGCGATCCGGTGCTGCTGACCGGCCCGGAGCACCGGGGCCTCGTGGACGCCGGCTACCCGTCGACCGTGCTCGACGTGACCGACCTGCCGGAGCCGGTGGGTGACGACGGTGACGGCGGCTGCCGGATCGAGAACCTGGCGTTCATCATGTACACCTCCGGCACCAGCGGCGCCCCCAAGGGGGTGCTCGGCACCCACCGGCAGCTCGTCAACTACGTGCACTGGTGCGCCGGGGAGTTCGCGTTCCAGCCCGGGGAGCGGGCGGTGCTGCACGCCCCGCTGTACTTCGTCGGGTCGGTGATGACGCTGTTCACGGCGCTGGTCGCGGACTGGGAGCTGGAGGTCGCGCCCGAGCCGGTCGCGTTCGACGACCTGATCGCGTTGACCGCCGCCGCCCCGTGCGGGTTCCTGAAGCTCACCCCGTCGCACGTGCGGGCGATGACCGCGCTCGGTGGCGTCGACGACGTCGCCCGCCAGGTGATGATCGGCAGCGAGCCGCTCTATCTGACCCCCGAGTTCGACGCGTGGATCAGCGGCAGCCCCAAGTCGGGCTTCGGCAACCACTACGGCATGAGCGAGACCGTCGGCGCGACCTGGTACTGGATCGGCGCGAACCGTACGGTCGGGCGGCGGCTGCCGGTCGGTGCCCCCATCCCCAACGCCGAGGTGCACATCCTCGACGAGCAGGGCCGGCCCGCGCCGCCGGGGCAGACCGGCGAAATCTGCCTCGGCGGGGCGGTGATCGGCCGGGGCTACCACGGCCAGCCGGTGCTGACCGCCCAGCGGTGGATCCCGCACCCGGGTGGCGACGGGCGGCGGCTGCTGCGCACCGGGGACCTGGGCCGGCTGGACCCGGACGGGGTGCTGGACGTGCTCGGCCGCGCCGACCGGCAGGTGAAGATCCGGGGCCAGCGCGTCGAACCGCCCGCCGTCGAGGACGCGCTGCGCCGTTGCCCCGGCGTCGCCGAGGCGGTGGTGATCGCCGAACCCGACGGCCACGACCTGCACCTGGTCGCCTACCTGCGGTCTGAGGAGGAGCCCCGGCCGACCGAGGCGCAGCTGCGCGCCCACGCCGCCGGTCTGCTGCCGGAGGCGTCCGTCCCGAGCCGGTTCCTGTACGTGGCGCAGTACCCGCTCACCCCGAACGGCAAGGTCGACACCCGTCGGCTGCCCACCACGCCGACGGTACGGCCCGCGCTGAGCACCACGTACGTCCCGCCCTCGGGTGAGCTGGAGACGGCGGTGGCCGGGGTGGTCGGCGCGGTGCTTCGGGTGGACCGGCTCGGTGTCGACGACGACTTCTTCGAACTCGGCGGCGACTCCATGCAGGTGGTCGAGGTCGTCACCCGGCTGGACGAGGAGCTGGGCCTGCCGGTGGGCATCGCCGACCTGTTCGACAGGCGCACGGTGCGCGCCCTGGCCGCCGGGATGCCCGACCACCAACTGCCGACCCCCGTGGCCACGGCGACGCCCGCCGGGGAACAGCCGGACCGGTCCCCGCACGCGGACACCGGCCAGCCGGCGGTCGGGGACGCGGCGGTCCAGGCCCGGTTCTCCGGGGGGTCCACCGGTTCCGCGCCGCTGACCTGGGGACAGCTGGCCATGTACCGGCCGATGCAGTGGTTCGGCGAGGCCAGCCGGGACTTCAACATCCGGCGGGTGCTGCGGCTGACCGCCCCGGTCACCATCGAGCGGGTCACCACGGCCTGGTCGGCGCTGGCGCTGCGGCACCAGGTGCTGCGGACCCTGATGACCGAGGACGCCGACGGGCCCCGCCAGCACCTGCTCGCCGACGGGTCGTACGCGCCACTGGTGCGGGACACCACAGCCGCCGACCTGCCGGAGGCGGCGGACGCCGCCGCCGCCGAACTGGCCGGCACCGCGTTCCGGCTGGACCGGGACTGGCCGGTCCGGTGGGCGCTGCTGCGCGTCGACGGGCTGGTCGAGGCGGTGGCCGTGGCCGCCTCGCACGTGTCGCTGGACGGCTGGTCGCTGGAGCTGCTGTTGGCGGAACTGCGCACCCTGATCGAGGGCGAACGGACCCTGCCCGCGCCGGGCTGGCAGCCGCTGGATCAGGCCGGCTACGAGGCGTCGCCGGCCGGGCAGCGCCGGGCCGCCCGGTCCCTGGCGTACTGGCGGGAGCGGCTGCCCCTGGTGCCGCAGCGGATCTTCGACGGGCCGGAGCAGGACGCCGGCCCGCTGCCGGTCGTCACCTGGCGGATGGAGTCCACCGCCGTGGCGGCGGCGGCCGGCGCGCTGGCCGAGCGGACGGGTGCGTCGTCGTCCACCGTGGTGCTGACCGCCGCGCTGCTGGTCCAGGCGGCGTTGACCGGCCGGGACCGGGCCGTGGTGAAGCTGATCGCCGGCAACCGGAACACCCCCCGCCAGCGGCAACTGGCCACCGGTATAGCCCAGAACGCGCTGCTGGTCTTCGAGATCGGCAACGGTGACGTCGACGACGCCGTGCGGCGCTGCTACCGCGACTCGACGGAGTCCTACTTCCACGCCACCTATCCGCCGGACGCCCTGGACGAGCTGATCGCGGCCGAGGGCGCGCAGGCCGACCTGTCGGTGTACTTCAACGACGCCCGCCTGGGTCGCGACTTCGACGTGCCGGCGGGGCCGCCCGACCGGGCCACGCTGACCGCCCTGGCGGCGCAGACCACCGTGCGGCAGGTCGCCGCCGTGGCCCGGCACGACATGACCTTCTTCCTGGCCATGCCCTACCTGGCAGGTGGCTGCGCGCTGCAGTTGCTGGCCGACACCCGGCGGGTGCCCGGCTCGGTCTGCGAGCGGGTGCTGCGGGGCGTCGAGACGCTGCTGTGCGAGGCCGCGCTGCGTCCGGTGGCCCTGCGGGACGTCGCCGCGCTGCTCGAACTCGGCCGCACCCGCCCCTCCGACCACCGGGAGTCCCGATGACCGATCCCTATCCGCTGCTGCGCCGGCTGGCCGCCACAGGCGACGACGCGCTCACCACCGTCGCGCTGCCGCCCGACGACCGCTACCAGGTCGTCACCACCACCGTCGACAAGGTGACCGCCCGGATCGTGGCCACCCTGCGGGACGGGTTCGCCGGTCGCAGCCCGGACGACTTTCCGCTGCTGGTGCTCGGCTGGGGACGCTGCCGGGTCGGCTCGACCGCCGTGACCAACCTGTTCGGCATGGCGCGGGCGGCGGCCTACTACCAGCCGGTCAAGACCATCGGCCGGTTCGTGCTCACCGGTGGCGAGGGTTCGCCGTGGAAGCTGCCCGACGGCGAGCCGGTGTTGTTCGCCAAGGAGATGGCCGGGCCGTACGTGCCGTTCGAGGCGCTGTTCAACCCGGCCCGCTGCCTCGTCGAGGCCGGCTGGCCGGTCGACCGGCTGCGCCTGCTGGTGCTGGACCGGCAGCCGCGCGCCTCGCTCGACTCGTGGATGGCCAAGTGGGAGGGCAAGATCGGGCGGGAGCGGGTGGTGGAGAACTTCGTGCTCAGCACGCTCAACTACGCGCGGATGCGGGCCTGGGCCGCCGCCGAGGGGCTGGCGGTGACGCACTTCCCGTACGAGTGCAGTCGCGCCCCGCAGGAGACGGTGTCCCGGTTGTTCGACCGCCTCGGCATCGGTCACCTGTACCGGCCGGAGATGCTCACCGGTTGGGGTGCGGCCGGTGACCTCAACTCCGACCAGTCAAAGATCCACAACCCGGTGGAGCCGGAGCCCTACGTCGTACCCGGTCTGCACGGCAACGCCGACGAGTACCGCTTCCGGGCCCGGTCGGTGACGGTGCTGACCGACGCGGAGCTGGCCGTGGCCGACAGCGCCGAGGTGGTGGAGTCGTACGAGGTCTCGGTGCGGTCCTGTGCGCAGGAGCTGGACCTGCCCGCGCCCCTGCGGGACGAGATCTTCGGCTGACCGTGATGACCGCCTCCCCCTCCGGCGTCGGGCCGTGGCGTGCGGCCGTCGCCGCCCGGCTGCGCATCGCCCGGCAGTGGCCCGCCGCCGGAGCCGGTTGGAGTGCCGTCGCGCTGGCGCTCAGCGTGACCCGGGGGGTGCTGCCGGTCGTCTTCGCGATCGCCGTCAGCACCACCGTCGGCCGGATCGGCCCGGTGCTGCACGGCACCGCCGGGGCGGCCGGGGTGTGGTGGCCGCTGGCCGTCGCCGGAGCGGCGCTGATCGTGGCGCAGTTGGCGGAGGCGGCGCAGAAGGCCGTCGCCGAGCAGCTCAGCCGCCGCGTCGACGGGCACATGTACCGGCGGCTCATCCAGGCGTCGTTGTCGACCCGGGAGATCACCCCGCTGGAGGACCCGGCGGTGCTGGACGAGCTGGGCGAGGCCGGGCACGAGCTGCGGTTCGCGTTCCGCACCCCGGGTGCCGCGTACGCCGGGTTGATCGCCCTCGTCGGGCCGTACACCCAGGTCGCCGGGTTCACGGTGGTGGTGGCGGTGGTGCTGGGGCCGTGGGCGGCGGCGGTCATGCTGGCGGTGGTGCTGCTGTTCCGGCACGGCCAGCGTGGCGGGTTGCGGCGTTACGCCCGGGTCATCCGCGACGTGGCGGCCCTGCGCCGGGAGAGCCGCTACCTGCGGGGGCTGGCGATGGGCCCGGCCGCCGCCAAGGAGCTGCGGGTCTTCGGGCTCACCGGCTGGCTGACCGAACGCTACCGGCAGGTCTACCGCCGGGCCCTGGCTCCCGTCTGGGCCGAGCGCCGCCGGATCTACCTGCGGCCCTACCTGGCGTACACGGCGGTGGGGCTGGTCGGCGTCGCGGCGGTGCTGGCGCTGGCCGGGGTGCGTGCCGCCGACGGGGCGTACGACCTGGCCGCGCTGGCGCTGGTGTTGCAGGCGGTGCTGGCCCTGATCCGGCTGGGCGAGTTCTACCCGGACTCCGACACCCAGACCCAGTACGGCATGAACGCCGCGACCGCCATCACCGCGTTCGAGCAGGCCATGGCCCGCTACCCGGAACCCGCCGACCGGGGCCGTGCCGGGCCGCCCGCCACCACCGCCCCGGCCATCGACTTCGCCGGGGTGCGCTTCGGCTACCCGGGCTCTGCCACTCCGGTGGTCGACGGTCTGGACCTGCACATCCCCGCCGGACGCTGCACCGCCCTGGTCGGGGTGAACGGCGCGGGCAAGACGACCCTGGTGAAACTGCTGGCCCGGCTCTACTCGCCGGACGCCGGTGCGGTGCGCGCCGACGGCGTCGACCTCGCCGATCTGCCGGCCCGGGACTGGCAGCGGCGGATCGCCGTGGTGTTCCAGGACTTCGTCCGCTACGAGCTGTCGGTGGCGGCCAACATCGGGTTCGGCGCGGTGGAGCATCTCGACGACCGGGCCGGGATCCGCCGTGCGGCGGAGGCGGCCGGGCTGCTCGACACCCTCGACGCGCTGCCGGACGGCCTGGACACGCTGCTGTCGCGCGCGTACGACGGCGGGGTCGACCTGTCCGGCGGGCAGTGGCAGCGCATCGCCATCGCCCGTGCCCTGTTCGCGCTCTACCACGGGAGCACGGTGCTGGTGTTGGACGAGCCCACGGCGGCGCTGGACGTGCGGGCCGAGGCCGAGTTCTTCGCCCGATTCGCCGAGCTGACCCGGGGCCGCACGACGGTGCTCATCTCGCACCGGCTGTCCAGCGTCCGGCTGGCCGACCGGATCGTCCTGCTCGACGGGGGGCGGGTCGTCGAGCAGGGCAGCCACGACGAGCTGATGGCGGCGGGCGGCCGGTACGCGGCGATGTTCACCCTCCAGGCGGAGCGGTTCGCCGAGGACGACGCGGACCGGGACACCGGCGGGGCCGACCGGGAGACCGACGAGGGCGCCGGTCCGCTGGCGCAGCGGGTGGGCTGAGCGATGCTGCGGGCGATCACCGGGCTGCTGCGGCTGTCGTGGCGGCAGGACCGGCGCAAGATGGCCGTGGCGCTGGCGTTGATGGCGGGCAACGCGGTGGCGGTGCCGGCGAGCGCGGTGGCGCTCAAGCACCTCACGAACGCGGCGGCGGCCGGCCGGGCCGGGGCGGCGGCCTGGGCGGGGCTGGCCGTCGCGGTGGCCGCGATCGCGGCGCTGACCTGCGCGCACTTCGCCCACATCGGGTACTTCGAGGTGTCCGAGCTCAACGTGCTCAGCACCGACGAGCAGCTCATCGAGATCAGCAACGGCACCCCGTACCTCGACCACCACGAGCGGCCCGAGCACGCCGACCGGATGGCGTTGGCCCAGGACGAGCTGCAACGCATCGGCGAGGGCCTCCAGGCGCTGCTGACCGGCGGGTCGCTGGCGGTCGGCCTGCTGCTGACCACCGTGCTGCTCACCCTGACCCATCCGGCGCTGGTGCTGCTGCCGCTGCTGGCCGCGCTGCCGGTGCTGGCCGGTCGCCGGGCGCAGGCCGCCGCCGACCGGGCCCGTGCGGACAGCGTCGTCGACACCCGGCAGGCCCGGCACCTGTTCGAGCTGACCACCACGGCGGCCTCGGCCAAGGAGCTGCGCCTGTTGGGCCTGGAGGGGCATCTCCAGCAGCGCTACGCCACGCACTGGCAGCGGGCCACCGCCCGGCTGTGGCGCGGCGAGCTGACCGCCGGGCTGTGGCGGGCCGCCGGGCAGGCCGTGTTCGCCCTCGGCTACGTCGCCGCCCTGGTCCTGGTCGTCCGCGACGCCGTACGCGGCCGGGCGGACGTCGGCGACGTGGTGTTGGCGATCATGCTCGCCTCGCAGCTCAACCATCAGGTCGCCGCCGCCGTGACGATCACCCAGCAGTTGGCGCGCAGCGGCCGGTCCCTGCAACGCCTGGACGAGGTGCGTGAGCTGGTGCCGCAGCCGGTCACCCCGCCCGACGCGCCCGCCACGCCGCTGCTCCCGCCCGCGCGCCTGCTGGAGGGCATCCGGCTGCGGCAGGTCACCTTCAGCTACCCGGGCGCGGCGGAACCGGTGCTGCGCGACGTCGACCTGCTGCTGCCCGCCGGCAGCACGGTGGCGGTGGTGGGCGAGAACGGCGCGGGCAAGACCACGCTGGTCAAGCTGCTCAACCGGTTCTACGAGCCCGACCGGGGGGCGATCCTGGTCGACGGGGTCGACCTGCGGCACCTCGACCTGGCCGCCTGGCGGGCGCGGACCACCGCCGCGTTCCAGGACTACGCGCGGCCGGAGCTGACCGCCCGGCTGGCGGTCGGCATCGGGGACCTGCCCCGGGCCACCGACGACGACGCGGTCCGCACCGGCCTGGCCCGCGCGCACAGCGAGGTCGCCGACAAGCTGCCGTACGGGCTGGACACCCGGCTGGGGCGCAGCCACGCCGACGGCGGGGTGGACGCCTCCGGCGGGCAGTGGCAGCAGTTGGCGCTCGGCCGGGCGATGATGCGTGACGCCCCGCTGCTGATGGTGCTGGACGAGCCGGCGTCGGCGCTGGACGCCGAGGCCGAGCACCGGTTGTTCGCCAGGTACGCCGACGGGGCGGCCCGGGTCGCCGCCGACAGCGGCGGGGTGACGGTGTTCGTGTCGCACCGCTTCTCGACGGTCCGCACCGCCGACCTGATCATCGTGATCGGTGAGGGCGGGGTACGCGAGGTGGGCACCCACGACGAGCTGATCCGCCTCGACGGCGTGTACGCCACCCTCTACGGCACCCAGGCCGCCGCCTACCGCTGAGTTCGGGGCCGCACGGTCGAGCCGGACCGCCGCTGCTGCCCGACCGGAACGGGGACGGTCCGGCGGTGGACGACCAACCCCGCCGGCCGTACGAAGATCGACCGTCGGGCCACCGCGTCGCCCCTGTCGTCCAGTTGGTAGACGTCGAGCCAGCACCAGCCGTCGTAGGTGATCCAGTCCAACACCCGGATGACCCGGCACCGGATGGGCTTGACGAACTGCACGCTGGCAGCCCGGCCCACCTGGATCAGGTCACCCCGCGCGGAGTGTGGCCATCGCAGGTCCTCAGCTGCCCGGTCACGACTCACGGCCCACCCAGATAGAGGGCGAGGGACCCCGGAGGGCCGTCGCAACACCGTTGCGCCAACCCCATGAGCGGCTGGCCAACCAGCGACAGGAAGGGTGGTCCCGCTTGGCGATCATGGAGTTGTGGTGCCGATTTTGGGGGTTTTACGGGCGTTTTGTTACCCACCACAACTCCATGATCGGCGAGGCAGCGCTGGTTGACGAACAGCGTGGATCGCCACGAACCGGCCCAGCCCCGCCGACGAGGACTGACCCCGCCGGGGCCACCACACGCCGACACCGGGCGACCGGGGTCGGGCGGGGTCGGGGAGGATGGCGGGGTGACGGTGGATGCGGTGGTGTTCGACCTGGACGGCGTGATCGTGGACTCGGAGCCGGTCTGGGAGGAGGTGCGCCGGGCGTACGTGGCGGCGCGGGGCGGCACCTGGCAGCCCGACACCCAGCGGCGGCTGATGGGGATGAGCACCGGTGAGTGGGCCGAGTACCTCAGCGGTGAGCTGGGCGTCGACCGCAGCGCCGAGCAGGTCGCCGTGGACGTCGTCGAGGAGATGGCCCGGCGGTACGCGGTGCGCGTACCGCTGATCGACGACGCCGACCTGGTGGTGCGCCGGTTGGCCGCGCGGTGGCCGCTGGGGTTGGCCAGTTCCTCGCCGACCCGGCTGATCGCGGCGGCACTGGCCGCCGCGGACCTCACCGCCGAGTTCCGGGTGACCCTGTCGACCGAGCGGACCGCCCGGGGCAAGCCCGCGCCCGACGTGTACCTGGCCGTCGCCGAACGGCTCGGGGTCGACCCGGCCCGGTGTGCCGCCGTGGAGGACTCCTCCAACGGGGTCCGCTCGGCCGCCGCCGCCGGGATGCGGGTGATCGCGGTGCCGCACGGGTCGTACCCGCTGGACCCGGACGCGGCGGAGCTGGCCGCGACGGTGCTCTCCTCGGTGCACGACCTCACCCCGGAGGTGGTGGACCGGCTCGACTGAAACCGCCCCCGTGACCCGGCCGGGCCGCCTAGCGTCGGGACCATGAGAGCTGTGGTGTACCAGGGGCCGCACGAGGTGGCGGTCAACGACGTCGAGGACCCGCGCATCGAGCACCCGGACGACGTCGTCGTGCAGATCACCACGACCGCGATCTGCGGCTCGGACCTGCACATGTACGAGGGGCGCACGCTCGCCGAACCGGGCATCGTCTTCGGCCACGAGAACATGGGCACGGTGGTCGAGGCCGGCACCGGGGTACGCGGGATCAGGGTCGGCGACCGGGTGTCGATGCCGTTCAACGTGGCGTGCGGGTTCTGCCGCAACTGCCGGGAACAGAAGACCGGCTTCTGCCTCACCGTCAACCCCGGCTTCGCCGGTGGCGCGTACGGCTACGTGGCGATGGGGCCGTACCGGGGTGGGCAGGCGGAGTACCTGCGGGTGCCGTTCGCCGACTTCAACTGCCTGAAGCTCCCGCCCGGCACCGAGCACGAGAACGACTACGCGATGCTCGCCGACATCTTCCCCACCGGCTACCACGGGGTGGCGATGACCGGGCTACGGCCGGGCGAGAACATCACCGTGATGGGTGGTGGGCCGGTCGGGCTGATGGCCGCGTACTCGGCGGTCCTGATGGGTGCCGCCGAGGTGTTCCTGGTGGACAAGGTGCCGGACCGGCTGCGGCTGGCCGAGTCGATCGGGGCGACCCCGATCGACTTCTCGGCCGGGGACCCGGTCGCCCAGATCTTCGACCGGACCGACGGGGTGGGCACCGACCACGGGGTGGACGCGGTCGGCTACCAGGCCACCGGGGAGGGCGGTGTGGAGCATCCGGCCTCGGTGTTGAACAGCCTGGTCGAGGTGGTCCGGGCGACCGGCGCGATCGGCGTGGTCGGCCTCTATCTGGCCAACGACCCGGGTGCGCCGGACGAGCACTCCGGCAAGGGTGAGCTGCTGTTCAAGATGGGCAAGCTCTTCGAGAAGGGCCTGCGGATGGGGACCGGGCAGGCCAACGTGAAGACCTACAACGAGTACCTACGGAACCTGATCATGGCGGGGCGGGCCACGCCGAGTTTCGTGGTGAGCAAGGAGTTGCCGCTGGACGCGGCACCGGACGCGTACCAGCGTTTCGACCGCCGCGAGGCGGGCTACTCGAAGGTGGTGCTCAAACCGGCGGCCTGAGGAGACGGCATGCAGACGATCGTGTACGAACGCACCGGTGACCCGTCGGTGCTCCGGCTGGTCGACCGGCCGGTGCCGGAGCCGGGCCCGGGGGAGGTGCTGGTCCGGCTGGCGGTGGCCGGGGTGAACCCGACCGACTGGAAGAGCCGCCGGCAGCAGCCGCTGCCGGTCGGCTGGCAGACCCCGGGGCAGGACGGGGCGGGCGTGGTGGAGGCGGTCGGCGCGGGGGTCGACCAGGGCCTGGCCGGGGAACGGGTGTGGGTCTGGGAGGCGGCCTGGCAGCGCCCGTGGGGTACGGCCGCCGAGTACACGGTGGTGCCGGTCCGGCAGGTGGTGCCGCTCGGGGACGCCTCCTTCGAGCTGGGTGCCTGCCTGGGCATCCCGTTCCTCACCGCGCACCGCTGCCTGACCGTCGGGGAGTACATGCCGGACACCCTGCACGCGGGGGCGCTCAGTGACCACGTGGTGCTGGTGCAGGGCGGGGCGGGCGCGGTGGGCAACGCGGCGATCCAGTTGGCCCGCTGGGCCGACGCCTGCGTCATCGCGACGGTGAGCAGCCCGGAGAAGGCGCAGCTCGCGGCGGCGGCCGGAGCCTCCTTCGTGATCAATTACCGGGAGCAGAACGTGGTCGACGAGGTCCGCAAGGTCTCGCCCGACGGGGTGCACACGATCGTCGAGGTCTCCGCCGCCCGCAACGCCGCCGTCGACGTACAGGTGCTGCGGGCCGGCGGGGCGGTCTGCGTCTACGCCGACGACGGTGGTGGCGAGGTGACCCTGCCGATCCGGCCGTTGATGGCCCCGAACGCCCGCTGGCAGTTCGTGCTGGTCTACACCGCGCCGAAGGCGGCCAAGGCGCAGGCGGTGACCGACGTGGCGGCGGCGGTCGCCCAGGGGGCGGTACGGGTGGGCGGTGAGGCCGGCCTGCCGTTGCACCGTTTCCCGTTGGCGCAGGCCGCCGACGCGCACCGGGCGGTGGAGGACGCGGTGGTGGGGAAGGTGCTGCTGGACACCGCCGGGCAGTAGTTCCGGACACCGCCGACCGGTGAATCTGAGGACATTTCGCAATCACCCGGACAGACGCGAGTAATTATCGCAACAATGGCATGGCGGGTCACCCCGCAAGGAAGGGCGGCCCCGGCGCGGTGCGAACGCCGGGGCCGCCCCTGGGGAGGGATGTTTCAGGAGTGACGTCCCTACCCCATCGGCGACGAGTCGCCGAAAAGTGTTACGGCCCCGCCAGCTCCCGTACCTCCAGGTCGCCGGCGGCGTACCGCGAACGCACCACCTTCTTGTCGAACTTGCCCACGCTGGTCCTGGGCACCGCGTCGATGACCGCCCACCGTTCCGGCAGCTGCCAGTGTGCCACCGATTCGGCGAGGAACGCACGGAGCTGCTCCACACTGGTCGACGCGCCCTCACGGACCACCACGGTGGCCAGTGGACGCTCACCCCACCGCCGGTCGGGCACCCCCACCACGCAGGCCTCCTGCACGTCCGGGTGGGCCATCAGCGCGTTCTCCAGCTCCACCGAGGAGATCCACTCCCCACCGGACTTGATCACGTCCTTGGCCCGGTCGGTGAGGGTGAGGAACCCGTCCGGCGAGAGCATGCCCACGTCACCCGTACGCAGCCAGCCGTCGTGGAACTTCTCCGGGTCGGGGGCGTCGTCACCGAAGTACCGGGCGGTCACCCACGGGCCGCGTACCTCCAGCTCGCCCACGGACGTCCCGTCGGCGGGCAACGGCTCACCCAGCGGGCCGACGATCCGGGCCGCCACCCCGGCCGGAATCCGGCCCTGCGTGTAGCGGAACCGCCAGGCGTCCTCCCCGGTCACCCCGGCCGGGGCCCGGGACACCGACCCCAACGGGGACGTCTCGGTCATCCCCCAGGCGTGGATCACCTCGATGCCGTGCCGCTCGGAGAACGCGCGCATCAGCGTGGGCGGGCACGCCGAACCGCCGACGATCACCTCCTTCAGCGACGAGGTGTCCACGTCGTGGGTATCCAGGTAGGCCAGCAGGTCGTTCCAGATGGTCGGCACCGCACCGGCCAGGGTGGGCCGCTCGGCGGCGATCATCTCGGCGATCGGCGCGGCCTGGAGGAACCGGTCCGGCATGATCAGCGACGCGCCGGAGAGGAACGCCGCGTACGGCAACCCCCAGGACATCGCGTGGAACATCGGCACGATGGCCAGCTCCCGGTGGCCCGGCCCGAGCCCGAACCCCTCCGGCAGGCACACCTGCAACGAGTGCAGATAGATCGACCGGTGCGAGTACGCGACCCCCTTGGGGTTCCCGATGGTGCCGGAGGTGTAGCAGAGCGCGGCGGCGTCCCGCTCGTCGACCTCCGGCCAGTCGTAGTGCTCGGGCCGGCCGGCCAGCAGGTCGTCCCAGTGGTGGAAGGTGACCCGGTCACCGGCGACCGCCCGCAGCGGCTCAGGGTCACCCCCGCCGACCACCACCACGTGCCGCACCGTGGTCAGCTCGCCGAGCACCCGGGCCAGCAGCGGGATCAACGTCGAGTCGACGAGTACCACCCGGTCCTGCGCGTGGTTGGCGATGTAGGCGACCTGGCCGGGGAAGAGCCTGATGTTCAGGGTGTGCAGCACCGCGCCCATGCTCGGCACGGCGAAGTACGCCACCAGGTGCTCGGTGTTGTTCCACATGAAGGTGGCGACGCGCTCGTCGCCGGTAACCCCGCACTCGTCGCGCAACGCGTGGGCCAGCCGGGCCGCCGCCCGCCCCACCTCGGCGTACGATATCCGGCGCGGCTCGGCCCCCGTCCAGGTGACCACCTCGGCCGTGCCGTGCACGGTGGCACCGTATTCGAGGATCCGGGCGACCTGAAGCGGGGCGTCCATCATCGTGCTACGCATGGGTGACAAGCTAGTGTCGCCGGTCACACGTTGGGAACCCCCGGAACGTCCGACCGTTACCGAGATGCTGCGTAGATTGTCCGGGTGAGTATCTCCTGGGCCGACTCGTACGTGGGACAGCTACGCGCCCTGGCCGGTGACCGGACGCTGATGTTCGTCGGCGCCCGGGCCGTGGTGCGCGACGACGCCGGGCGGGTGCTGTTGATCCGCCGGTCGGACAACGGCCAGTGGGCGCTGCCGGCGGGCGCAATGGAACTCGGCGAGTCGATCGCCGACTGCGCGGTGCGTGAGGTCCGCGAGGAGACCGGATTACGCGCCCTGCGGGTCAGCGCCTTCGCCCTCTACACCGGCCCGGACCGCACCCACACCAACATGTACGGCCACACCTACCAGATCTTCACCACCGCGTTCCGGGTCGACGACTGGGACGGCGAGCTGGCCCGGGTCACCGACGAGACGACCGACGCCGCCTTCCTGCACCCGCACGAGTTCCCCGCCCCGCTCTCCCTGTCGGTCCCGGAAACCCTCGCCGACCTCGACGTCTTCACCCAGACCAACCGCCTGATCCTCAAGTAACCCCCTCCCGCCCACCCCCGCCCACCCCCGCCCACCCCCGCCCTCCTCCCGCCGCCCGCCCACCCCGCCGGCCCCGGCCCGCCCGCCCCGCCCGCCCCGTCCGTCCCGCCGCCTTCCCGGTGATCAAGAGGTTTGCGTCAGTTGATCAAGAGGTTTACGTCAACACATCCGCGATTCTTGACGTAAACCTCTTGATCACCGGGGCGAGGCGGGCGGGGCGCGGGCAGGGCGCGGCGCGGACGGGGCAGGCGGGGGCGGGTCAGAGCATGGTTTGGGATTTGGCGTTGAGGTCGGCGGCGGCTTCCTCCTTGGACTCCCTGGTCAGGGGCTTGCCGCCGGGGGCGGGGGCGGTGCCGCCGAGCGGGTCGGTGCCACCGGTCGCGCCCTGCGGGCCGGCACCCCGGAGCTGGTCGTTCGGCAGGGCCAGGGTGACCAGCACGGCGAGCAGCGCGATCAGGCCGGTGGTCAGGAACACCAGGTGCAGCGACTCGACGAAGGACGCCTGGATGGCCGCCCGGACCGGACCGGGCAGGGCGAGGATCGTCGCCGGGTCGTTGATCGAGATGTTCGTGCCGCTGCCCGCCACCGCCGCCCGCTGCTCGGGCGGGAGCTGGGCGATCGCCCCGGGCAGCCGGTCGGCGAGCCCGCTGGCGAGCCGGGTGGAGAGCACCGCGCCCAGGATGGCCACCCCGAACGAGCCGCCCAGCGACCGGAAGAACGTCGCCGAGGAGGTCGCCGCGCCCAGGTTCCGGACGTCCACCGCGTTCTGCACGCCGAGGATGAGCGACTGCATGCACAGGCCCAGCCCGACGCCGATCACCACCATGTAGCCGAACGCCGCCCAGAGCGAGCTGTCCACCTGGAGCCTGGTGAACAGCAGCATGCCGACGACCAGCACCACCGAACCGGCCACCGGGAACCACTTGTACCTGCCGATCCGGCTCATCGCCCGGCCGGTCACGATCGAGGTGACGATGATGCCGGCCATCATCGGCAGCATCAGCAGACCGCTGCGGGTGGGCGAGGCGCCCTTGACGATCTGCAGATAGAGCGGGATGAAGATGATCGACCCGAACATCACCAGACCGAGCACGAAGCCGGCCGAGTTGGCCAGCGCGAACGTCGCCGAGCGGAACAACCCCAGCGGCAGGATCGGCTCGGCGACCCGGGCCTCCTGGAGCACGAACGCCACCCCGAGCACCGCGCCCGCCACGAACAGCCCGATGATCGTCGCCGAGCCCCAGGCGTACGAGTTGCCGCCCCAGCTCAACGCCAGCAGCAGCGCGCTCACCCCGGCGACCAGCAGCGCCGCGCCCAGCCAGTCCACGGTGTGCTCCCGCCGCTCGAACGGGATCAGCCGCAGCACGTGGTAGCAGACCACGATCGCCAGCAGCGCCAGCGGCACGTTCAGATAGAAGATCCACCGCCAGTTGGTCTCGGCGAAGTAGCCGCCGACCAGCGGCCCGGCCACCGAGGAGACGCCGAAGACCGCCCCGAACAGCCCCTGGTAGCGGCCACGGTCCCGGGGCGACACCACGTCGGAGATGATGGTGAACGCCAGCGTCATCAGGCCACCCGCGCCGATGCCCTGCACGCCCCGGGTGACGATCAGCTGGGTCATGTCCTGCGACAGGCCGGCCAGCAGCGAGCCGAGCAGGAACGTGCCGATCGAGAAGAGGAAGACGGGGCGGCGGCCGTACAGGTCGGCCATCTTGCCGTAGAGCGGGGTGGAGGCGGTCGAGGCGAGCAGGTAGGCGGTCACCACCCACGAGTAGTGGTCGATCCCGCCCAGCTCGCCGACGATGGTGGGCAACGCCGTACCGACGATGGTCTGGTCGAGCGCGGCCAGCAGCATGCCGGTCATCAGGCCGAACATCAACAGGCGGAGCTGGCGGGCCTGGAGCACCGGCTGGCCGTGGGTCTGGGCGGTCATCCCGCCTTCTTTCCCGCTCCCCCGCGAACATGCCTGCGGGCCGGGGAAACCTGCCCCGGACCCACCGACGGGCACGCGGGCGGACCCCGCGTGCCCGTCGCGGGACGGCTCAGTCGCCGGCGGCGAACCGGTCGACGATCGCGGCGCAGAACGCCGGCAGGTCGTCGGGCTTGCGGCTGCTGACCAGGTTGCCGTCGGTCACCACCTGTTCGTCGACCCAGGTCGCGCCGGCATTGGTCAGGTCGGTACGCAGGCTCGGCCAGCTGGTGATCCGGCGGCCCGCCACCACGCCCGCCTCGACCAGCGTCCACGGGCCGTGGCAGATCACCCCGACCGGCTTCCCGGCGGTGAAGAACGCCTGCACGAACCGGACCGCGTCCGGGTCGGTGCGCAGGAAGTCCGGGTTGGCCACCCCGCCGGGCAGCACCAGCGCGTCGTAGCCGTCGGCGTCCGCGTCGGCCGCCGTCACCGCCACGTCGTACGTCTTGGCCTGGTCGAGGTGGTTGAAGGCCTGGATGGTGCCGGGCTTGAGCGACACCAGCTCGGCGGTCGCACCCGCCTTCTCGACCGCCTCGCGCGGCTGCACGTACTCGACCTCCTCCACGCCGTCGGTGGCGAGGAACGCGATCCGCTTGCCCTGCAATGTCGTGGCTGCCATGTCGGTTTTCCCCTCTCCGGATACCTCTGGTCGGTTCCCGGGGCTCGGGGCCCGAAACGTGACCCCGGTCGCCGGCCAGGGCGGTGGGTTTGGCCTGGTCGGGGCGGGGGACCCCGGTGGGCATGGCAGGAGCAGCAGCGGAACAGCGCCGGCTCGCCACCGTCGTGGAGAGCTGGCGGGAACGCGCCGTCCTCGTCGTCGGCGACGCCATGCTCGACGAGTGGCGCTTCGCCGAGTCGGAGCGGCTGTGCCGGGAGGCCCCCGCGCCGATCCTCACCCTGCGCCGACGGATCACCGCCGCCGGCGGGGCCGCGAACACGGCGGTCAACATCGCCACCCTCGGCGGGCGGGCTCTGCTCGTCGCCCCGGTCGGCGCGGACGTGGCCGGCGACGAACTGCACGACTGCCTGGACCGGGCCGGCGTGTGGGACCGTACGGTCAGCGAACCGCACCGGCCGACGCCGGTGAAACGCCGGATGCTCGCCGGCAACCAGATCCTGCTCCGGGAGGACTCCGGTGACCCGGACGACCCGCTCGACGACGACGGCGTCGGCCGGCTGCTCACCGCCCTGAGCTGCGCCACCGAGGAGCTGCGGGCGGTGGCCGGCGGGGTCGCGCCCACGCTGGTGGTCTGCGACTACGGTCTCGGCGCGCTGCCCGCCCCGGTCCGCGCCTGGCTGGTCGCCCACCGGCACCGGTACGCCACCGTCGCCCTGGACGCCCACGACCTCGCCGACTGGCGGGGGCTGAACCCGACGGTGGTGACCCCCAGCTTCGCCGAGGCGACCCGGCTGCTGGCCCGCGCCGCCGCCGGCTTCGGCGCGCCGCCCGCCCCGACCCGTACCGGCGGCACCGGCCTGCACCTGGACCACCCGCCGAACGATCCGGCCGACGGGCCGTCGGAGCTGGTCGTGGGCACCGCCCCCGGCGGGGTCGGCCGGGCACCGACCGGCCCGACCGGGGAACCGACCCCGGGTGAGGGGCGGGTCGCGATGACCGGGGACGGGTTGAGCGTGACCGGGGCCGGGGTGACCGTCAACGCGACGGTCGGCGAGGGGGTCGACCGGGCCGGGCTGGCCCAGGCGCGACTGGCCGAGCTGCGGGCGCACACCGGCGCGGACGTGGTCGCGGTGACCCTGGACACCGAGGGTGCCATCGTCGGCGGCCCGGACGGCGCACCCCGGCGCAGCCACAGCACCCCCGTCCCGGCCAGTCACGCCGTCGGCGCGGGCGACGCGTACCTGGCGGCGATGACCCTCGCGCTGGCCGCCGAGGCGTCGCTGCCCACCGCCGCCCAGTTGGCCCAGCTCGCCGCGACCATCACCGTCTCGGACACCGGTACCTGCGTGTGCCGCCGGGAGGACCTGCTCGACGCGCTCGGCGGCGCACCCGACGGCACCGCCCACCCGACGCTGGTCGGCACCGGCGAACTGGACGCGATCGTCGCCGACCACCGACGGGCCGGCCGGTCGGTGGTGTTCACCAACGGCTGCTTCGACGTGCTGCACCCCGGCCACGTGCGTTACCTGGAACAGGCCCGTGCGCTCGGCGACCTGCTGGTGGTGGCGGTCAACTCCGACTCCAGCGTCCGCCGGCTCAAGGGTGCCGACCGGCCGGTCAACCCGGTGGAGGACCGGATCGCCCTGCTCGCCGCGTTGTCCTGCGTGGACCACGTGGTGGTCTTCGAGGAGGACTCGCCGGCCGACCTGATCGAGGCGGTCCGCCCCGACGTGTACGTCAAGGGCGGCGACTATCCGCCGGAGATGGTCCCGGAGGCACCCCTGGTCCGCCGGCTCGGCGGTCAGGTGCGCACCCTCGGCTACGTGCCGGACCGGTCCACCTCGGCGATCATCGACCGGATCCGCGCACAGGCCGCCAGCAGCCTGGGCACCGCCACCGACCCGCCGGCCGGTCCGGTACGACCCGCCGACGCGCCGGCCGACCGGGTACGACCCGCCGCCGGTACGTCTGCGGCACCCGGCCCGGAAGCCACAGCGGTCGCCCCGACCCCGACCGCCGGACACCTGGGCAGGTCCACGTGAGCCGACCGCTCGACCTCGGCTCGGCCGGGGGGTTCCGCCGACCCCGTCGGCTCGACGTGCTGATCCCGACCCGCAACCGGCCGGCCGAACTGGCGGTCACCCTGGCCGGGCTGGCCGCCCAGGTCGAGGTCCCCGACTTCGGGGTGGTGGTCAGCGACCAGTCCGACCACGACCCGGCGTACGCGCACCCGGCGGCGGCCACCATGGTGCGCGCGTTGCGCCACCGGGGGCACCCGGTGCTGCTGACCCGTCGGCTGCCCCGGCGCGGGCTGGCCGAACACCGGGCGTACCTGCTGGACCGGTCGGTGGCCCGGTACGTGCTCTGCCTCGACGACGACGTCTGGCTCGAACCGGGCACCCTGGACCGGCTGGTCACCGCGATCGGGGAGCTGGGCTGCGGGTTCGTCGGCAACGCGGTGCACGGCCTGTCGTACGCCGACGACGTCCGCCCCGAGACGCACCGACACTACGAGGAGTGGGCCGGGCCGGTGGTGCCGGAACTGGTCCGCCCCGACACCCCGCAGTGGCAGCGGGCCGCCATCCATCCGGCCGCGAACCTGCTGCACGTGCAGCAGAAGCTGGGCCTGCCGGCGGGGGCGTGGCGGGCGTACAAGGTCTCCTGGATCGGCGGTTGTGTGCTCTACGACCGGGCGGCACTGGTCGACGCGGGCGGCTTCGAGTTCTGGCGGCGGGTGCCGGCGAACCACCAGGGCGAGGACGTCGCCGCCCAGCTCGCGGTGCTGGCCCGGTACGGCGGCGCGGGTGTGCTGCCCAGCGGCGCGTACCACCTGGAGTCACCGACCACCGTGACCGAACGCGACGTCGAGGCATGGGAGGTCGTCGCCGCCGACTCCCCCCAGCCGGCCTGAGCCTTGCCGGCACCGGCCGGCGACCCGCCAGGGTCGTCCCGGCCCGGGGCCCGGTCGACCGGCGGCACCGCCCGGCCCCAGGCCCGGCGACCGGCGGCGCTGCCCTGCCCTCGGCCCGTCGACCGGCCGCACCGCCCGACCGGACCGTCAGCCGGCGGCGCTGCCCGGGTCAGGGCGGAGCAGGTCGGCGGCGGCTTCGAGCACCTCGGCCACCGGCACGTCGGCGACGAACGAGTCCCGGTGCGGGCAGTTGCCGTCGCCGGGCCGGTGCGGATAGATGCCCGGGGTGCAGTCGACCCCGCAGACCGGGCAGCGCGTCGTCCAGGCGGCGATCGGGCGGTGCCGGGCGCGCAACGGCGTCGCCCCGTTGATCATGTTGCCGACCCAGTAGACGCCCACCGTCGGGGTGCCGACCGCGCCGGCCAGGTGCAGCGGGCCGGTGTCGTTGGAGACCACCAGCGCGCAGCCCGCGTACGCGCCGACCAGCCCGCCGAGGCTGAGCGTGCCGACCTGGGGACGGACCGGCACCCCGGCCGCCGCGACCACCTCGTCCACCACCGCCCGCTCGGCGGGGGTGCCGGTGACCAGCACCTCGTACCCGTCGTCGTGCAGCACCCGGGCCACCTCGGCGAACCGCCGCGCGGGCCAGCGCCGCCGGGTGTCGCTCGCCCCGGGGTGCAGTGCCACCCGGGGCCGGTCCGGCTCGCCCAGCACCGCCCGTGCCTGCGCCCGGTCCGCGTCGGTCACCGCGAGCTTCGGTACGACGGTGACCGCGTCCGCCCCGACCAGGCCCACCACCTCCAGGTAGCGGATCACCTCGGGCTGGTAGTAGACGTAGCGCAGCCAGCGGTCCAGCGGCGGGGCGTCCTCGGCGCGCAGCCCGGCGGTGACCCGGGCCCCCAACCGGCTCATCACCGGATTCGAGTTGGCCCCGCCACCGTGCACCTGCAACGCCAGGTCGTAGCCCTCCCGGGCGGCCTCGGCCAGGAAGTCGTCGAGCGAACCGGGCGGCTCGTCGGGGCCTGGCTCACGGATGCCGGGGGCCGACGGAACGACCAGCACCCGGTCGACCGGGCCGGGTCGGTCCCGCCAGAACTCCGCGTGCCACGGCGCACCGAACAACACGATCTCCGCCGTCGGGTACGCGGCCCGCAGCGAGTCCAGGGCGGGCAGCAGGAAGACGAGGTCGCCGAGCGCGTTGGCCCGCAGCACGGCGATCCGGGCCACGTCGGGCACCCGCTCGCCCAGCGGGCCACCCAGGGTCGGGCTGTCCACCGGGGCCCTACGGCCGGTCGAGCGGGTCGACGGTGGTGTGCGGGTGGTGTAGTTCCCGGTCCGCCGCCGGGTCCACGCCGGTGGGCGTACCGCTGCGGGTGGGGCCGGGCGGGTAGCCGGCGCGGCCGACGGTGATGGTGCGCGGCGTGGGTCGCGCCGCCCGGGGCAGGTGCACCCGGAGCAGACCGTGGTCCATCACCGCGTCGATGGCGTCGGGGTCGACCCGGGACGGCAGGTCCACCCGGTACTCGAAGCCCCGGGTCTCCACCCCTCCGGGAATGCCCTGGTCGGCGTTGACCTCGGCCTCCGACCGGGCCCGGACGCATAGTTCCCGGTCGTCCAGCTCGACGGCGACCTCCTCCGGCGCCACCCCGGGCAGCCGGACGACCACCTGCCAGCCGTCGGCGACCTCGGTCAGCTCGACGTCGGGCGACGCGCCCCGGCCGCCGACCAGCCGGCTCAGCTCGGCGCGCAGCGCCTGGAGTTCACCGGTCGGGTCCCCGCCCGGCTGAGGGCTGCCCCGGCCCGGCTGCTCGCTCACCGCACCTCCCCCACCGGTCGGCTGGCCGCGGCGGGCCGCAGCGAGCTGGGGGCGTCCAGGCCGGCGTCGGAGTCGACACCAACCCCCAGCCGGTCGACCAGTTCCCCGCCGAGCCAGGCGCTGACACCGAGGATGGCCAGGCCGACCACCTCGATGGCGATCAGCGCGCCGCCGGCCGCCCGGGAGTCGGCATTCAACCGAACCGCCCAGACGGCGGCGAAGAGCAGGATCACCGCGACGTTCGCCGCCGCGTGGGTGAGCGCCACCCGCTTGGCCCGGGTGCCGGCCGGGATAGCCAGCAGGTCGAACGCGCCGGCCCCCGCCGCCAGCAGGCCACCGACCAGGCCGACGGTGATGTTCCAGTACGCCACCTCGGCGAGGAAGTCGGGCCCGCCGACCGTGTCCACGACGTCGAAGAGGGTGCCGGTGACCAGCAACGCCACCGGGAACATCACCAGCATCGGGTGCACCGGGTGCCCGAGCACCTTCAGTCGGCTCTCCATCGCGGTCCTCCACTGCGTCGTCGGGGCGGGGTGCGCCGGTACCCGCCGCCATGGGGGACAAACCGGGCTCGCCACGCCCGCCTAGGCTGACGTACGGCGGCCGGTGCTCCACCGCCCGCCACCGGGACCAACGGACGGGGGAGGCGGACGTGACGGCGGAGATCACCTCACACGAGGAGCTACGCGCGCTGCTGGGGGCACCGATGCCCCGGGCGGCGGCCAAGGAACGCACGGTGCTGCACGAACGGGACCGGCAGTGGCTGGCCGCGTCGCCGTTCTGCCTGGTCGCCACGGCCGGCGCGGACGGCAGCTGCGACGTCTCCCCCAAGGGCGACCCGGCCGGCTTCGCGCTGGTGCTCGACGACCGGACGATCGCCATCCCGGAGCGGCCCGGCAACCGGCGGGCCGACGGCTACCGCAACATCCTCGACAACCCGCACGTCGGGCTGATCTTCCTGATCCCCGGCCGGACGGACACCCTGCGGATCAACGGGCGGGCGAAGCTGGTCCGCGACGCGCCCTACTTCGACGACATGCTGGTCCAGGGGCACCGGCCGGTGCTCGCCGTCGAGGTGGCCGTCGAGCAGATCTTCTACCACTGCGCGAAGGCGTTCCTCCGTTCCGAACTGTGGCAGCCGGAGACCTGGCAGCCGGACGCGCTGCCGTCCCGGGCCCGGCTGGTCAAGGAGGTGGAGACGCCGTCCGAGAGCCTGGCCGACCTGGAGCGCTACTACGGCCCGGCGTACGCGGAGAAGCTCTACCGGGGGTGACGGCGTCCCCCGGGCCGGCGGTGAGCCGGTGCCGCCGGGCCGGATCCCCGGCCCCGGTTCAGCGCTGCCAGGGCGGCGGGACCCGGACCGAGGTCATGCCCGCCGCCGTCGCCGCCGCGACCCCCAGGTCGGTGTCCTCGAACACCAGGCACTGCTCCGGCGGTACGTCGAGCAGCCGCGCCGCCATCAGGTAGCACTCCGGGTCCGGCTTGGCCCGCGTGTAGTCCTCCGCACACACCAGCACGTCGAACCGGTCGAGCAGGTCGAGCGCGGACAGGGAGGCGGTCACCGACTCCCGGGTGCTGCCGGAGACCACCGCGAACGGTACCCGCCGGTGTGCCCGTTCGATGTGCGCCAGCACCCCGGGAACGGCGGTGAGCTGCGGCAGGAAACTCTGGTAGGCGTCCTCCCGGCGACGGGCCACCACCTCGACGGGCATGGCCAGCCCGTGCCGCTCGTTGAGGTCGACGACGATGTCGGCCACCGGCCGGCCACCCCAGGCGTAGAACAGGTCCTCCGGCAGGTCGCAGCCCCACTCGTCGAGCGCCGCCCGCCAGGCCAGGTGGTGCACCGGCATGGAGTCGACGATGGTGCCGTCGCAGTCGAACAGGTAGGCCCGGAAGTCACCGGGCGGCAGGGGCAGCACGGGCCCAGGATAGTCACGGCGGGACCCGCCCCCTCGCCCGCGCCGGCTCCCGCCGGGCGGCGTGCTGGCCGGTCAGCGGTCCGGGTCGGTGCGGGTCAGGTCGCGCAGCGCGTCCTGCGGGGCGGCGCGGCGCAGATAGTCGCGGCGCATCCGACGACGGTCACGCCGGCACCGGCCGCACGACCAGGGCAGCGGCCACCACCGGCCACAGAAGGCACATCTCATCGAGGGGTCCCATCCTCGTATGCGTACGGTAGCCGACTGTTGACCTTAGCCGTACCGGACAACGGGCATCGACCGGTGCCGTTGCGGCGGTGGCGCCGCGTCCCGTCCCGGCGGCCGGTGGCGGTGGTGGCGTGTCCCGTCCCCGGTGCTCAGCGGCCGAGAAGGTCGTCGATCTCGTCGTCGAACAGCAGTGCCGGATCGAACCCCATGCCGGCGAAGTGGCCGGCGAGTTCGAGCGACAGGACGCCGTGCACCCGCGTCCAGAAGGCCAGCGCCTCCCTTAGCGTCGCGGCCGGCACGGTCGGGTCCGTGACCCAGCCGCGATGGTCGTCGAGGTGGGTCTCGATCCGTCGCCCCGAGGGCGGGACGTCGCGGCTGCGGTAGGCGTCGACGATGGTCGCCATGATCTCGGTCGAGATCGCGGTGGTGTCGTCGGGGGCGTGGTAGCCGGGCACGGGCGTACCCCAGATCAGCAGGTAGCGCTGCGGATCGTCGAGGGCCCAGGCGCGGACGGTGTTCGCCAGCCCGGCGACGTCCGCCCCGGCGTCGGCGGCGGCCCGGAGCGCGTCGGCGAGGCTTCGGTACGCGTCGCGGATCAGAGCGGTGATCAGCTCGTCCCGACTGGCGAAGTACCGGTAGAGCGCCGGGCCGCTCATGCCCAGCTGCTCGGCGATCGCCTTGAGCGACAGCGCCGACACCCCGGTTGTGGCGAGCTGTTCCCAGGCCCGCTGCTTGATCTCCGCCCGCACCTGGGCGCGGTACCGCTCACGCGGACCGGTCACGTCGGCACTCATGGACCACCCCTCCACCGCTGCTCTCACGTTAGTTACAGGCTATCACCATCGCTATTGACCGAAGCTCGCGTTGGTTATAGCCTGTAACCACAGCGACACAAGGTCGCAGAAGTGAGATAGGTGGAGACAAATGGCAACGACCGCGAACCAGCCGGTGATCACCTGCGACGGACAGGGCGTCGACCCGGCGGCCCGGATCCGGTACCGCACCGAGACGCTCGTCGACGCGTCGCTGTACACCGTCTGGCACCTGCAGACCGACGTCGGGAACTGGCCCTCCTGGCAGGCGCCGGTCACCTCCGTCACCCGCCTCGACGACGGCGAACTGCGCGCGGGGTCGGCGTTCCGGTGGACCACGCCCGTCCCGGAAACCCCGATGACCCCGGCCACGACGCTGACCATCACCTCGACCGTGACGCACCTGACGCCCTACCGGTGCGTCCGCTGGGCCGGCCCGGGAGTCGGCGACGGCCTGCACATCGACAACGGCGTTCACGTCTGGACCTTCACCGAGGTCACCGGCGGTGTGCTGGTCCGCACCGAGGAGACCTGGACCGGCGCCCAGGTGGAGGCCGACGTGGCGACCTCCACCGCCTACCTCGGCTACGGGCTGGAGGCGTGGCTGGCCGACCTCAAGGCCGCCGCCGAACGCACCGATCCGGCCGCCCGCCCCTGAACCCCGGCGGGGACCACCCGCCGCCCGCCCTCGTACCGGAAGGAACCCGCCATGCCCCCCGCACCGACGACACCCACGCCCCCGGGCGTGCTGCCCCGCTCGCGGCCCCTCGTCAGCAGCGCCTGGGCAGCTGCCGCCCTCGTCGCCGGCCAGTTCGCCATGGTGGCCGTCGTCCCGGTGGCGATCACGCTGGTCACCGTGTTCCGCCACGATGCTCTGCGCCCGCTGCGGTGGTGGGCCGGCGCGCTCGGCGCGGCCTACGGGGCGGGACTGGCGCTCTGGGCGATCGGCCCGGACCGCGCCCCCAGCCTGTCGAAGAACCTCCACCCGGGACACGAGGTCGTCATCGTCGTCCTCGGCATCGCCCTCGCAGTCGCCTACCACGCGCTACGCGGACGCCCCGGCACCCGGTGACCGGGGCGGGCGGAGTCGCGCCCGCAACGACGGGGAAAGGCCGTCCCGGGGTGGCTCGTCAAGGGTCGCAAACAGGAAAGCCCAGGTCGGTTGACCTGGGCTTTCTCACCGAGCCGCCTGACGGAATCGAACCGTCGACCTACGCATTACGAGTTTCCCGCCAATTACTGAACGGGTCTGATGGGGCCTGATCAGGCCACGTTCCGTCAGCGCCATTCAGTGTCATTCAGACCCGTTCAGTACACGGATCGGTACACGGTTGATCATGCTCCGGCCGCGCCGAACAGGTGCCCGCCGAGCTTCTCCACGGCTGCGGCCATCAACTCCTGAGCGCCCTGGGTGTACCCGCCCGTCGTCCGGATGTCCCGGTGACCCAGCACCTCCTGCACCACCCGGATGTCGACCCCCTGGGCCAGCAGCATCGTTGCCGCCGAATGCCGCATGATGTGCAGTTTCTTGTGCGGCACCCCGGCCTCTGCCAGAATCGAAACCCATTCGTCGTAATCGTCGCGCGGGTCGAGTAGTCGGCCGTCCTCGGTCGTGAATACCGCGTTATCGGCATTCCATTTCCCACGGAACGCCATCCGCTCTTTCTGCTGCGCTTTCTTATGCGCCTTGAATGCGGGCAACAACTGCGGAGGAATGGGAATGGAGCGGCGCGACTTGCCTTTCGTCTTGACGAATTGCAGGCCACCGCCGGACCGTTTCGGGCACTCGGCACCCCGCTTCCGTCCACAGGTCTGTCCACAGCCGTGCTCGAAGATCCGCCGCCGCAGCTGCCACCACACGTGCAACACCCCGCCGTCGAGGTCGACCAGGTCCTGGCCGTCAACGCGCCACCGCAGCCCGATCGCCTCGCCCTGCCGCAGCCCGAGCGCGAACGCCACCGACCAGCGGACCGAGTTGCGGCGCCGCCGCGCTACCTCCAGGACCTGTCGGGTGTAGACCTCGGCCAGGGCTTCCACCTTGGCGTCGTCGACGGACGGCGGGTCGACCAGCCGCGCGACGTTCCGCACGACGTGGCCGCGCCGCATGGCGATCTCCAACGCCCGGGACAGGATGCGGTGCACCTTCAGCTGGTGCGATGGTGCCTTGCCCGCCTTCGCCATGGCGGTGTAGATCGCGTCGAGGTGCTCCGGGGCGAGCTTGTCGAGCCGCCGGCCGCCGTGGTCCGGGTACACCCAGTTCCGCATCTTGCTGCGGTAGTCGTAGACGGTGCCCGGGTTGCAGCGGCGCGGGGCGATGGTGTCGAGGTACGTCTCCATCCACTGCTGCACGGTGAGCTTCCCGGCCTTCGGCACGGCTCCGGCGGTGCGCAGCTGGTCGAGCAGCTCGTCGGCGGCGTCCTCGGCTTCACGCTGGGTGGGCCTGCTGATGTGCCGCTGATCCGGCCGGCCGTTCGGCTTGGTGCCGACGGTGACGTAGGCGTGCCAGTAGCCGTCCTTCCCCTGCCGGGCGGTGGGCCGGCGCCGGCGGGCCATCAGTCGACCTCGCTGCGGGTGGACCGGGCCAGCAGCCGGATGGTGTGCCGGATGGCTTGCTTCTCCGTGTCGCTGACGGCCGGGTCGCGGAGCCGGCGGCCGAGCGCGCGTAGGTCCGGGTCGTCGGTCGGGTCCGGCTCCGGCTCGCGGGCGTTGTCGGTCATGCCGAGTGCGGCGCTGGCCGCCGTCAGGGGGATGTCGAGGCCGGCGCAGAACTGGGCGACCTTCTCCCACCGGGGTAGGCCGCCTTCGGTGGTCTGCCAGCGGTGGAACGTCGACGGGGGGATCCCGGTCGCCGCCTTGATCTGGGTGTCGGTCATGCCGCGGTCGCGGGCGTCGCGGAGTGCCCGGCCGATGAAGCGGGCGAAGCGGGCGCGGGCTACTGCTGGGGTGACGGCCACCCGTCCAGTGTCGGTCCGATTCGCGGGACGGTGCTCCGTTGGCCGGGAGTGCTCCGACCTGCGGGAGTGCCGCCAGGGGTGGCGGCGCAGGGGCTGGGTTGCCGCCGTTCGCGGGCGGTAGCAACGACTCATGTCGATGATGCTAGTCGGGCGCGTTCAGTCGAATATCCCCCGAACGTATGACGTGCTCCCATGAACAGGAGCGTGTACGGTCACTCCCATGAATCGGAGCGAGCGCGTTCAGACTCCGGCCCGTCGGAGCGACGAGATCCCCGGCCGGCTCGCCTACAGCGTGCCGGAGGTGGCCGTTCTGCTCGGCGGCGTCACGGAGCGGTACGTCTGGAAGCTGATCGACGGCGGCACCGGGCCCCTGAGGTCGTTCCTGCTCGGCAAGCGGCGGGTCGTCTATTACGAGGACCTCGACACCTTCGTTCGCGAGTTGCGCGAGGACGAGCAGCGGGCCCGGTCCGCAGCAGCGGACGCGGCATGAACGAGCGGACTGTGACCGCGTCGGGTGGCAGCGGCAACAACACCGGCGGCGGCGCCGGCACCGGATCGGGCAACGGGTCCGGGTCCGGGTCCGGGTCGACGAACACCGGCGGCGGTGCCGGCACCGGCCCGAAGGTCGCCACGCTGTGGACGTTGGCCTGGCTGGCCGGGTTCTGGTGGGGGTTCACCCACCCGGCCGAGGCGCTCAGGGCCGCCTGGCGGGGAGGCGACCGGGTGAACACCGTCGCCTACCCGTCCCCAATGAAGAACGCGGGTCGCCTTGTCGGAGGCGACCCGCGCATACCGACCCCATTGCTCTTCGAGGAGGACAAGGTCGTGAGTTCTGATCGTAACCCCCCGCGCGGCGCGGCTCGGCTACCAGTGACCCCCGGTACGACGCCGGGTGGTTTGCCGGAGTGGCCGGAGCCGGTGACACCCAGCATGCCGGCGGGGTTGCCGGCCCTACCTAGCTGCAGTGGTGCCGCTGCCGTCCGCTACGAGATCCAGCGTCCCACCGGTGGCGGTGCATGCAACCTGGTGGGCGCGATCAACGTTTGCCAGGGACACAGCGACGGCGCATTGGCCGCGGCCTCCGAGGCGGGTTTCCGCCTCGTCCCGCTGGACCAGGATGTGTCCTCCCGGCCCTGCGGCAGCGGGATGGACTTCACCGGGGAGCACCCCCGGGCACTGACCCGCCAGGCCGGTTCCGCACCGGCCCCGGTGGAGGGGCAGCCGGCGGGCCGGCGGATCGCCAGGGCGAACACGATGCGGGAGCTGTCGCGGCTCTGCTACGCCGTCGACCAGCCGGCGCTGCCGGCCCCGGTGATGGTCCGGTTCATCGACGACACCGGGCCCGACCGGGTGGTGATCGTACGGTGCGACACGATCGCCGAGGCCGAGGCATGGGCGGAGCGCTTCGACGTCCTTCGGGACGCGCAGGTCATGGACACGATCGCCGAGAACGGTCACCGGGTGAGGGTGTTCACGGCGTGGACGCAGTGGCGGGGGCTGTCGCTGGTGATGTCGGCGGTGGTGCCGCCGGACGGGTGCCCGGTCCCGGCCGGCCCGCGGCCGGCACCGGTGGACCTGTCGACGTACGAGGCCCTGGCCGAGGTGTCGGTGTGATGGCCACGGTGATCGCGGGGCTGCGGGCTACGGGCCCGGAGGTGGGGGGTCTGCTGCTGGCGGTGCTGCTGGTGGCGGTGGCGGTGCGTTGGCAGCGCTGGTGGGACGCCCGGCGCGCCCGGGTGCAGCGGCGTCGGCGGGCGGAGCGGCTCGCGGCGTTCCGTGCCCGCCGGGAGGCGGCGGCCGCGCGTTCTGCTGCGGCCCGCGCGGCCCGGCCGGTGCGCCCGGTGGTGCCGGTCGGGCCGGTCCGGGCCCGGCCCGCGCCGGTGCCGGTGTTCGCCACGGCCGCGGCTGCGGCGGTGCCGGTCGTCGAGTCGACGTTGCCCCGGGCCGGGGAGTCGGAGTTTCCGCGGGCGGTCGATCCGGCGCTGGTCGGCCGGCCCCCGCTGGCCGCCGAGCCTCCCGTGCGCCCGTCCCGGTCTCTGCCGTCGGCGGCCGACCGGCGGTGGTCTCCGGCCGGCGGGTTGGCGGCCGCGCTAGGGGGTGTCGTGGTCGTCGCCGGGCTGGTGGTGGCGCTGCCCGGGTCGCCGGGCCCGGGTGCGCTGGCGGGTGTCGCGGTGCTGGTCCTCGGCTGGCTCGGTGCGGTGATGGTGGCGGTGTCGGTGGGGCAGCGGCGGGCCCGGGCGGGCCGGTACCGGGGTCTGCACGCGGCGTCGGTCCCGCTGCACAGCCGTGGTCGGTGCAGTGACTTCCTGGTGATCCCGGAGGCCCGGCGATGAGCCGCGGGCTGACGGTGCAAGACGTGATCACCCTGCTGCTCGGCCTCGCGGTGCTGGTGCTGGCCGTCGCGGTGTGGCGTCTGACCGACTCCGGCCAGGCCGACGTCGGCGAGGTGACCCAGGAACTGCCCGCTGCCGATGAGGTCGGTGAGGTCGTCGACGAGGTGTGGTTGGACTTCTACACCACCGCGCCGCGTAGTCGGTGGCGCCGCTGGCGGCATCCGGACCGCAGGGAGCTGCGGTGATGGCGACCATCGTTCCCGTCGTTGACTTCCTGGTCGCACGCCCGGGGCTGACCGCCGTGGTGGTGCTCGCGGTGGCGTGTGCCGTGGTGCTGGCGTGGATCACGGTGCTGCTGGGTGCCGACCGGCACGACCGGGTGGTGCGGGTGGTCGGGGTCGCGCCTCGGCCTGCCCCGCCGCCGGCCCGGCCCACCCGGCCGGGGCCACCGGTCAACGCGATGCTCGCCGCGTATGTCGCCCGGCGGGCCGCTGAGTCGACGGCGGCGCTGAATGCCCGGGCTGGTCGACCGTGACGAGCACTGAGCCGGTGCTGTGCCGGCTGTGTGACCGGCCGCTGCGCACGCCCGTGTCCCGGGCCCGGCGGATCGGGGCCGGGTGCTGGCGCAATCTCCGGGCCGAGCTGCGTGCACAGCGCCTGCCGGTCGCCCTGCCCGGCATGTCCGGGCGGGGCGGCCCCACCCAGACCGGCCCGGACCTGCTCGACGACCAGGACCAGGACCAGGGGGTCATGCCGTGACCAGCAAGCCTGGCCGGCGGATCTGCTCGCGGTGGGATCCGGACCCGGACATCGGCGTGGACCACCGCTTCCGGCAGACCTGCCGTACCTGCCTGCGTGTCGGCGAGGCCGGCGACGCCAACCACACCCCGCCCCCGCCGAACCCGCGCCGATCCCGTATCTCGCCCGCTCTCGCCGCCGCCGCCCAAGCGCGCGACGCCGCGATCCTCGGCGAGCGCGACCCTGATGAGGAGTAGGACGATGACCGACCAGACCGCCCCGCGTCTGCTCACCGACGAGCAGCTGCGCCGGGCCGCCGCCGGCCGGCCGGGCTACGCCACCTACCCGGAGTACGCGCCGGGCGGTCCGGAGCGCCTCGGCCAACTGCCCCGGATCACCGCCCGCCGCGCCGGCCGGCCGCCGGCCGCCGCCCCGTTCAGCGCGGTGACCGGCCCGGCCGAGCCGGTCCGGTCCGCCTGCCCGGAGCCGGCCCCCGCCGACGCCCGGGTGCTGTACGGCTTCCCGCCGTGCCTGATCGAGGACCGGCCGTGGTGGCGGCGGCGCTGGCACTGGGCCGTGATGGTCACGGGCGGCCGGCTGCGGCAGGGGTACGCGTGGACCCGGGCCGGTGCCCGCCGGCGGACCGCCCGGATGATGCGGCAGGCCCCGCGGTGAGCCCGGACGTCGTCGCCCTGATCGACCGGTCCACCGAGGAAGCGGCCCGGGCCCGCGCCGACCGGATCCGCCAGGGGCTGCGCGACTACCTGGAGACGGTGGCCGAGTTCGCGCTCGCCTTCGAGCGCGGCGACTGGCAGGTCCTCGGCTACCCGAGCTGGCAGGCGTACCTGGACGGTGAATACGGGGCGGACCGGCTCCGGGTACCGGAGGTGCACCGCACCCAGGCGGTGGCCACGCTGCGGCACGTCGGCATGTCCACCCGGGCGATCGGTGCCGCGCTGAACATCAGTAAGGCCACGGCGGCCAGGGAGGTCGCGTCTGTCTCAACTGAGGCAGACGACCTCCCGTCCACCGTCCGGTCCCTCGACGGCCGGCAGCGCCCCGCGACCCGACCGACCCCGCCGCCGCCCCCGGCCCCGGCCCCGGTGGTCATCGAGGAGCGCGGGCCGGCACCGGCCGAGCGGGTCTGGATCGCGACCGCCCGCAAGGGCATCGCCGCACACGCCATCAAGTCGACCCTGTTCACCCGCTGCTCGCGGGCTACCCGCACCGGGCTGACGCTGACCGCCCAGCAGGCCGCCGACCGGTGGCAGACGACCTGGTGTCGCACCTGCTGGCCGGAACAGGAGACCACCCGCGTCGCGGCGGGTGCGTCCGAGACCCACGACCCCCGGGCCTCGGACACGGCCGGGGCGGAGTTTCGCGGCTCCGCCCCGGCCACCGACACCGACCCGCTGGCCGGGGTCGGCCAGGACTACGAGACCGACCCGGCCCGCCGCATCGCCGCCGTCGCGGCAGTCGCGCCGGAGTTCGTCCAGCCGGTCGCGGCCGGCACTCACACGGCCGCCGGGGCTGACACGGGCCCGGCGGATGGAGCGGCCGGCGGCCCCGACGCCGTGGACGCCGGTTCGCCGGTGGCGCGCGACGCCGACCATGCCGCTCCAGCCCTCGTCCCGCCGTCGACTACTTCCCCGGTCGACGGCGGGACGGGGGTAACCCCCGGGCTGGGCCTGGTGACGATCGCCCGGGTACGTGCGGCGCTGCATCACCTGCGGGCCGTCGGCGGCCGCCGCACCGCGCCGCACCGGTACGAGCTGCCGTTCGCCTCGACGGCACCGCCGCTGCACCGCGGCGACGCCCTTCCGGTCGACGTCGTCGACGTCGAGTGGTTCCGGCCCACCGACGTCGGTATCCGGTGGCTCGCCGGCGGCGGCCGGTACGAACCGGTCGGCGGCACCGACTTCTACCCGGCCAGCGTCGACCAGGCGTTGGACGTGCTCTGCGCTTTCGGCATCCTGCCCGCCCGGATCTCCAGCCAGTTCGCGGCCGGAGTCCAGGTCGGACTACGGGGCGGGGACGCGATCGACGGCGAGATCGTGGAGGTGGTGTCGCGTGGCTGATCTGACCGTGTACGAGGGCTGGCGGCGGGTGCCGAGCGGCTTCTACTCCCGGACGCAGTTGGCGGATCTGGACCTGCCCCGGCTGCCGGGCGGTCCGGTCCGCGCGTACGTCGACGCGCCGAACTGGCGCGGACGGCGGGAGGTCGTCGAGCTGTACTCCCTGGCGGAGGCGACGCCGTCGCCGGCGAGTATCTGGCATCTGGAGGCGGCCCGGGCGCGGGCCGGGGCGGGCCGGGTGTGTGAGGGGTGCGGGGCCCGTCCGGACCGGCCGGTGCCGGTGCTGGGCGACGTGGCCGGGGCGGATCACCTGGCCGGGGGTGAGGCGGACGCGTCCCGTCACCTGTGCCTGGCGTGCGCCCGGGCGGTGCGGCTGCGCGCTGCGGTGGCCGCTGCCGCCGGGGCCCGGACCGAGGCCGCCCGGTGGGCCGCCGAGGTGATCGCCGCCGGGCTGCCGGTGATCCGCTGCACCGAGGTGCTCCGCCCGCCGGCACCGTCGGGCCGGCGGAACCTGGCCCCGGTGGCGCTGCGCGTCGACGCCGTCGACGCCGTCGGCACCGAGCTGCTCCGGGTGACCATCCGCCTCGCCGGTCCACGGGTGAAGGCGGTGCCCGCCGACGCGGTCGACCCGGCCACCGTGGACGAGCGGATCCGGCCGCTGCTGACCGCCCGTGCGGTGACGTGGCGGGCTGAGGAGCTGACGCCGCTGCTGTGCCGGTACTACCCCGACTGGCGCACCCGGCCCCGGGTGGTGCCGTACGCGTTGCGGGAGCGGGTCACCTGGTGGCGTGGCGAGGTCGACCCGGACAGCCTCACCGTCCGGACCGCGATCGACCCGGTGACCGCCGACCGGACGCTGCTGATCCTGCGCCGTATGGCCGCGGCCGCCACGGCAGGTGAGGCGTGACCGGCGGAATCATCACGGTCATCGAAGCGGTGCCCGGCTTCCTACGCGACCGGACCGTCCGGCCGGCGTGCGTGGACGCCGATCCGGACGACTTCTTCCCCGAGCCGGAGTCCGTGGCCGCGGCGGCCGCCGTCCGGGTGCTGTACTGCCAGGGCTGCGCGGTCTACGGGAAATGCCTCGACTGGGCGCTGAGCCAGCCGGTCGACAAGCTGCACGGCCTGTGGGCGGGCACCAACCAGGGCATGCGCCGCCGGATGCGTACGCAGAGGGCGCCGTGATCGCGCCGGCCGGCCGGTGGCTCGGCGCGAGCGTCGTGCTGGGCCGGCCGGTGCCGGTCGCCGCACCGTATCCGCACATCTGCCGAATGACGGTGACCGGCCTGATGACCGGCGTGGTCTACGTCGTCGAGCGCCGGCAGTGCGCCGCCTGCGCCCGACCCCTCCCGCTCCCGACGCCGCCGACGTCGGACCCCATCGACCCCATCGAGGAGACATGACCAGCAGCAGCACCATCGTGGCTCTAGACCTGGAGACCACCGGCCTGGACCCGGACCGCCATCACATCTGGGAGATCGGGGCGATCGTGCGCGACCACCGCGACCCGTCCCTCGACGGGGAGTGGCACTGGCTGCTGCGCCCGAACCTCGCCCAGGCCGAGCCCCGAGCGCTCCAGATCAGCCGCTACTACGAGCGGGCCTGGCCGGTGCAGGACCCGGACCGGCAGGGGTACGCGCTGCGGCTGCCCGCCGAGCACGGCAAGCCGCACACCAACTGGACCCGGATGGCGGTCGCCCGGCGACTGGCCGAGCTGCTCGACAGCGCGAACCTGGTCGGCATCAACCCCGCCTTCGACGCCGGGTTCCTCGGCCGGTTCCTCCGGTCGCACTGGCAGACACCGACGTGGCACTACCACCTCGTCGACGTCGGCGCGCTGACGCTCGGCTACACCGCCGCCCTGTCCCAGGCGCTCGGCCGGCCGGCCCCGGCCCTACCGTGGCGCATCGACGACCTGGCCACCCAGCTCGGCGTTCCGGTCGACCCGGCCGCCCGGCACACCGCCATGGGTGACGCCCGCTTCGCGCTGGCCCTCTACGACAAGATCATGACCGCCACTGCGGCGGACGCACCCGGGGCGCTGGCCTGATGGGCGAGATCGTGTTGATCGCCACCCACGACCAGGCCGTGCACGCCATCCGGCAGCGTCTGGAGCGGCCCGGCACCGACCAGCTGCTGCGCGGTGTCGTGCTGCGCGTCCTCGACATTCACCAGCCGTACCATTCCAAGACCAACGCGCCGGACCCCGACTGCGGCGGCTGCGACGGTGGCGGATTCATCGACAGCGAACCCGAGGACGGTGGTCCGCCGGTCCGGCGTCACTGCCACTGCTCGTGCCCGTGGTGTACGGGATGCGAGGAGCCGCTGTGCCGGGGCGTCTGCCCAACCGTCGCGGCGATCGCCGAACGGCTCGACCTGACGTCCTCCGTCGCCGTGCCGAGCGAGGGCCGGCCAGCGGGCGGTGCCAGCTGATGCGGCCCGAGATCCTGCGGTTAGTCATCGGCCTGGCCGTGGCGGGCGCGCTGCTGCTGGCCTACGCGCGGATGGTCACCGGCCGGTTCTGGTCCGCTCTGGCGGGTTTCCTCGCTCTGCTCGTCGCGGTGGCCGCCGTGGCGGTCGTGGTCACGGAGGCGCTGGGGGTGCTCCCGTGACGGAAGACCCTCCCGAACCACCCCACCCGTGACGGCGCTTCCCGCCGCTCTGATCGTCCTGCTCAACCTTCGGCGCGGCCACCTTGGCAGGTGGCCGCGCTTTGCCGTATCAGGAGAACCATCGATGTTGATCTTTGGGGCGGTGGGTCGTGCCGTACTGGCTTGAGAGCGACACCTTCCACACCGAGCCGGTGTGGGAGGTGCTCGCCGGCGGGGTCGCGGACCTCGTCGACGCGTTGCAGTCGGCGCTGTGCCGCCTGAAATCGGTGGCGTCGTCAGTGCTGTCCGACGGCTACCTGACCGAGGGCATGGCGTTGCAGCAGTGCCGGGGACGGAAGAAGATCCTCGGTCTGCTGACCACCGGGGTACTCGACCAGCCGCCGCTGCTGCACCGCCAGGGCGACGAGTGCGAGTGCCTCGGCGACGGCTGGATCACCGGGTACGCCTACCGGATCCACGGCTTCAGCAAGCGGAACCCGTCCCGGCGGGAGTACAACCGCAACCGGGCGCAGAAGGCCGACCTCCGCGACGCCCGCCTCAAGGCCCTCGTCTACACCCGCGACGGTGGCTGCTGCCGGTACTGCGGCAGCGGACCGCTGTCGCCGAAGTCCGGCCGGGCCAAGGACCCCCGCAAGCGGATCCACTACGACCACGTCGACCCCGACCAGCCCGCCGGTGCCAACGCCGAGAACTTCGTCTTGAGCTGCAAGCGCTGCAACGAGCACAAGGGCCACCGCCTGCCCCACGAGGCCGACATGGTGCTGCTGCCCATCCCCACCCCCGAGCAGGCCGCCCGGATGCGCACCCGCGATCAGGTGCTCCACGACCTGCCCGCCGACGGAGATCACGCACCGATCACCGACGAAACGACGACCAATCACGATCACGAACAAAAACCGATCACCGAACGGACCGATGAACCCATCACCGACCACGAACGCGATCGAAACGCCGATCCGGCACCACCAGTGCGCCTGAACCCCGACAACACCGCCACCACCACGACGACCAATCACCACCCCGAAGGGTCCGGGCTGGGTCGGGGCGGGAAACCCGAGGTGAAACCCCCACCACCCACCCCACCCACCCCCTGGTCACACCAGCCAGCCCGCAGCCCCCAGCACCCCGACATCTACCACCGGCGCTCCCGACCAGCTCCCACCCAACCCGACCCGTACATCTGGCCCCCCGGCGCAGTCCCTGCACACCCCGCCCCGCCCGCACAGCCCGCCCCGGAGGACCGATGACCACCACCTACTCCCCGCCGCCCCGGGTCGTCGACCTGCGCGACGCTGTCGAGCGACTTCGGGAGTCGCTGGCCTGGCTGTGGCTGCTGACGGCCCCCGGCCGGGAGCGCCGGCCCGGCCGGCCCGTCGACGAGGACCAGGCCGAGATCCTCGAAGCGCGCGGGCACGCCGCCCGGACGTGGCGGGAGGCGAACCTGCGGCACGGCATGGGCGCGCTGGCACCGTCGGCGGCGGCCGCGCGGCTCGACGTCGTCGACGCCCTCACCGTCGTCACCCGGATCCTGACCCGGCTGGCCCGCCTCGTCGCCGAGGGCCGCGCCTCGTCGTACGTCGGCGGCGGCCGGCCCGTCGACGTGCTGGACTGGTTGACCGCCGGCGGGCCCGGCCGGCCGTGGGTGGTCGACGCCGCCGGCGACGCGTGGCGGGCCGGCGTCCTCGACGACCTGCACGACAACCGGGACGCGTACCTGGTGGGCAGGATCGCCGAGCACATCGCGTGGGCGGACGAGGTCGCCCGGGCGGCGGCCGGCGTGGTGGCCGAACCGGTGCGGCCGATCGAGCACCGGTGCCCGGCCTGCCGCCACCGATCCCTGCAACTGCGGCACGACGGCCGCGACAAGCGCCGCTGGACGGTGGAGTGTGTACGCCGGACCTGCCTGTGCGCCGGGGCCGGCTGCGGCTGCCTCCGACGCGACCGACGGCCCGGCCTGGCCCACGTGTGGACCCGGGGCGAGATGGAGGGACCGGGCGGGCTGGCCACCGCCGTGGCGATCGCCCGCCGCCTCGACGAGCAGGGCCGGCGCCGGCCCACCGTCCGCAGCACCACCACCGGACACGGCGGCTGGTCCGACCGGCGGACCGGCGCGGCGTGAGCGGCGTGGTCGTGGTCGATGGCGTGCAATGGTGGACCACCGCGTACGCCGTGGCGCAGCTACGCGTCGACCGCAAGCTCATCAACCAGTGGGTGCTGCGGTCCCGCCGTGCTGGCCACGTCGCCGGTGCCAGCCCGCAGGACTGCCCACGCTGCCAGTCGAACCCTGACGGCTTCCCGCACGTCGACCCACCGGTGCGACGGGCCGGAATCTACGGCTACGTCGGGGAGCAGTTGCTGGCCGCCGAGGAGCGGACTTCGTCAGGGATGCGAGGTGGTGTCGTTCGGACAGACGTTTGACAAGATCATCTCTGGCATATCACCATGGGCGCAGCGCCAGGAGTCTGTTCGGTGCCGCGATCTACCCTGCCAGTCACCCGGGATCGGCTCCGGGACGCAGCCCCCGCCCTGGCGGGGGCTGCGGCGTATGGGTAGCCGATGGGTGGGGCCGGGTGAGCCAGCACAGCGAGGACAGCCAGGCGTACCGCCGGTTGCGGCTCCAGTTCCTGGAGGATCACCCGGTGTGCTGGATCTGCCAGCACGGTGGTGCCAACCAGGTGGACCACAAGATCCCGAGGTCGAAGCGGCGCGGCCGGTTGGAGACGTGGAACTGGCGGCCGGCGCACGGCCCGCCTGGCTGCCCGACCTGCAAGCGCTGCTGCAACCAGGTACGCGGCACGGGCGACGTAGCGCCGACTGCATGGGTGACGTCGCCTGATTGGTGAGCACCGATGCGGTGATCACGCCTCGCGGTCGACGTTTGCGCAGGTCAGAGTAGGTGCGGCGTCCGGTTTTTTGGGTTGGTCAGCCTGTCGACCCCGCGCCAAGCCGACATTTTTTTCTCCCCGGGCCACGTACAGGGCCCGGATCTGATCGGGGGGATCAGCAGATGACCGAGCCGATCAGCGCCGCGATCAGCGCCGCAATCGCTGCTGCCCGGACCGCTCACGGCGGAACGCGGGACGACGTCGCCGCGGCGGCCCGGGCCGCCGGTGCGCCGGCGACGTTCACCGCGGCCGCGCTGCGGAACCTGGAGATCGGGCGCCGCTCGCCGTCCGTCGACGACCTGCTCTGGTTGGCGGCCGCGCTGAACGTGCCGGTGCGGCAGCTGCTCGCCGAGCACGCCGACCTGTTCGGCCACGAGGCGTACCGGCCGCCGGAGTGCGGCGCGGTGGAGGACGCCACCCGGTCGGCGGTGGAGGACCTGGGCGAGCTGACCGGCCGGCAGGAGGCCCTGGCGCAGCTGGCGTACTCCCTGGCCGCCGACATCGACGGCGAGGGCGACCGACGGCAGCCCGCGCAGCTGGCCCGGGCGCTCACGGACACCCTGGACCAGCTGTGGCAGCTGAAGCCTGCACCGACCGAGGAAGAAGATGGCCTCGGCGCTGAGTGACCGCCAGCGGATCGGCCCGGTGCCGCTGCGGGTGGGGATGTCCCCGGAGGAGATCTACGCGGCGTACGGGCTGACGTGCCCGCCCCGGGTCGGAACGCTGCGGAACCCGGCCCGCAAGACGTACGGGGTCGGGGTGGCGCGGATCGCCGCCCAGCTAGGCCAGCCGCTGATGCCGTGGCAGCGGTACGCGGTGGACACCGCGCTCGAGGTCGACCCGGACACCGGGTGGTTGGTCTACCGGGACGTGACGCTGGTGGTGCCCCGCCAGTCGGGCAAGACCACGCTGATCCTGTCGGTGAAGGCGCACCGGGCGTTGAAGATGGGCAGCGAGGCGCTCCGGTTCCGGCCGTCGCAGGGTCCGCGCCAGTTCATCCTCTACGCCGCGCAGAAGCTGCTGGCGGCCCGGCGGAAGTTCGTCGAGGAACACCTGCCGGTGCTCCAGGCGTCCCCGTTGTCGTCCCGGTTCACCACCCGGCTGGCCAACGGGTCGGAGAGCGTCCTCTGGGACACCGGGGCGTTGGACAGCATCACCGCGAACACCGAGACGTCCGGGCACGGGCCGACGCTCGACCTCGGGGTCGAGGACGAGTTCTGGGCGGCGGTCGACCATCGGTTGGAGCAGGCGTTCTCGCCGGCGATGTTGACCAGGTGGTCGCCGCAGCACTGGCGGGTGTCGACCGAGGGCACCGAGGCGTCGACGTACATGGCCACGAAGGTGGAGCTCGGCCGCCTGGTCGTCGCCTCCGGCGAGCCGACGCAGATCTGCTACCTGGAGTGGTCCAACCTCGACGGCCCCCGGGACGCGCCGGCGACGTGGCTGACGTGCATGCCGGCGCTGTGCCCGACCCCGGGCGAGTGCGACTGCTCGCCGACCTGGCGGCACACCGTCACCCTGGACACCGTCGCCGGCGAGCTGGAGAAGTTCAAGACCACGCCGGACGAGTTCGACCGGGCGTACCTGAACCGGCGCAAGGGCAGCGTCCTGCCGCCGGATCCGAACGTGCCGCCGGTCGAGCGGTGGAACGACCTGATCGACATCCGGCAGGCACCCGGTGACCTGCTGGCGTTCGGGATCGCCTGTGACTGGCAGGGCACCGAGGCGGCGATCGTCGCGGCCTGGCCCGGCGAGGGCCCGGTGAAGCACCACCTGCGGGTGATCGAGTACAAGCCGGGCGTCGACTGGCTGCCGGACCGCTGCGCCGAGCTGGACGAGCGGTGGACGCCCGTGGCGTGGGGTGTGGACCTCGGTGGAGGTCCGACCAAGCAGCTCAAGCAGCCACTGCTGGACGTGGAGATCGAGCTGCCCAGCGGGGAGCCGAAGCGCGGTGACATCGCCTCGCCGCTGGTCAGTGACAGCGCCGCGTACACCGCGACGCTGCTCGGTGAGGTCCGCGCCGGCACGATGCGCCACGAGGGCCAGGACGCCCTCACCGACGCGTACAAGGTTGCCCGGACGAAGCCGTCCGGCGATGTGTGGCTGCTGGACCGCAAGGCCAGCGGCAACGTGATCTGCCTCCAGGCCGCGATCTCGGCGCTGTTCGCGCTGGAGACCCGCAAGCACCTGGCGGACGACTACGACGTGGCCGATTCGTTCGGGTGAGGGTGAGGAGGAGCTGTGCGTGATGTCGTGACTCTTGCCCTGGATGTGCTCGGTCTGCTGCTGCTCGCGGCCGGCCTGGGCGTCGCCGTCGGGCAGCTGGCCGGCCCCGGCTCCGGGCTGATCGTGGCCGCTGTGGTGGTGCTCGCCGGCCGGTGGTGGGCCGACCGTCGGGGGCAGCCGACGCCGGGGCGGCCGGGTGAGCAGCTGTGAGCCTGTTCGGTCGTGGTGCTGCCCGGGCAGCGAGCATCACCAGCGCGGAGGATCTGCTCGCCGAGCGGCGGGGGCGCCGCAGCGCCGGCGCGGTGGTGACCAACGAGACGGCGCTGCGGCACTCGGCGGTGTGGGCGTGCCTGACGCTGCGGGCCGACCTGGTGTCGACCATGCCGGTGGACCTGTACCGGCGTGTGGCGGGTGTCCAGGCCGAGGTGCCCAAGCCCCCGGTGCTGATCAACCCGGGCGGCGAGAAGGTCGACATGCAGGAGTGGCTGTGGGCCACGCAGTTCGACCTGGACCGGGGCGGCAACACCTTCGGCGTGGTGACCGAACGGAACGCGCTCGGGTTGCCGGCGCGCATCGACCTGGTCGCCCTGTCGGACGTCACCGTCCGGGCCAAGGGCGCGACCATCACCGAGGTCCGCATCGGCACCGACACCTACACCGATGAGCGGCTGGACGACATCTGGCACGAGCGGCAGTACACGGTGGCCGGGATGCCGCTGGGCCTGTCGCCCGTGGCGTACGCGGCCTGGTCGCTCCAGGAGTCATTGTCCGCGCAGCAGTTCGCCCTGGACTGGTTCGGCGGCTCGGCTATCCCCATGGCGGAGTTGAAGAACACCGCGAAGAAGATCAACAAGGTGGAGGCGCAGACCGCGAAGGACTTCTACCGCGCGGCGGTGGCGAACGGTGACCTGTTCGTGCACGGCAACGACTGGGAGTACAAGCCGATCCAGACGGTGGCCGCGTCCAGTGAGTTCCTGCGCACCCGGGAGTTCGGGCTGACGGACATCGCCCGGTTCTTCGGCGCACCGGCGGACCTGATCGACGCGGCGGTGTCCACCGGGTCGATCACCTACGCCAGCATGACCCAACGGAACCTCCAGTTCCTGATCATGAAGTTGGGGCCGGCGGTGAGCCGGCGGGAGTCCGCGCTGTCCCGCCTGACCCCGAAGCCCCGGTTCGTGAAGCTGAACCGCAACGCGCTGCTCGCCATGGACCCCGAGGCCCGGGCGCGCACGATCAAGACCGAGCTGGACTCCAGGCAGCTGACGCCTGACGAGGCGCGCGCCCTGAATGACCGGCCGCCCCTGACCGATGCCGACCTGGCCCAGTTCGACCGGGTGTTCGGCGCTCCCCGCACGCAGCCGACGGAGGCGAAGGCATGAGCATGACCACCCGGGACGTCGCCGCTGCGGCGGCGGAACGCGCCCAGCACGTCCGCCAGCGGGCCGACCGGCCGTCGCAGCGCCGCTCGGCGGAGCCGGCCGGATCCCGTGCCGTCGTGCGGGCGGTGCTCGGCAACCCGCAGCTGCGCGCCGCCGCCGGTGACGCCGGCGTGCTGGAGTTCACCGGGCACGCCTCGGTGACCGAGCGCGGGTACGAGATGTGGGACTGGTACGGCCCGTACACCGAGGTCATCTCCGCCGACGCGTTCACCCAGACGCTGGGCCGGTCGGACCTGGACGTGCCGCTGGTGCTCGGCCACGACCAGCTGCGCCGCATCGCCCGCACCACGAACGGCACCCTGGACCTGTCGGTCGACGACACCGGTCTGCTCGTGGCGGCTCGGCTCGACCCGGCCGACGTCGACGTGGCCTACATCGCGCCGAAGCTGGCCGCGAAGCTGGTCGACGAGATGTCGTTCGCGTTCCGGATCGAGTCGGGCACCTGGTCGCCGGACTGGACGCAGTTCCGCATCGACCAGGTCGACATCCACCGCGGCGACGTCGCGATCGTCGGCTACGGCGCGAACCCGGCCACCGACGCCAGCCTGCGCCAGGCACGCGGGTCCGACCGGCGGGCCCGGGCGCTGCTGGAGCTGGCCATCGCCGGCGGCTGACCGCCGCCCCACCTGACTCCCCGCGCACCCGTGCGCGGGTCATCTGCCCTGCTCTGCCTCGCACGAGTCCACCCGGCGCTACTGCCTCGGGTGGCCGTCTGACCTGGACGGGCGTCCACCGATCACCTCACGAACGGAGTACGAGCATGACGCTCGCCGAGCTGATCGCCCGGGCGCAGGAAACCCTGCGTACCGCGATCGCCGCCCGCCGGACCGCCCAGGACGCACTGACGGCCCTGCGGGCGGACCCCAACCTGACCGAGGACGCGGTCACCGCCCGCCGGGAGGCGCGCGACGCCGCCGACGCGGACGTCACCCGCGCCCAGGAGGCGCTGGACGAGCTGCTGGACGAGCAGCGGCGGGAGGACGAGGTGGCGGCCCTGTCGGCCCGCACCGCGCCGACCGCGAGCCGGGCCCCCGCCTACGACCGGGTGGCCCGGGTCGGTGCCGAGGAACGCACCTACCGCCAGGACCAGGACCCGCGCGGTGCCAGCTTCGAGCGCGACGTCGCCGCGGCGTTCATCGGCGACTACGAGGCCCGCGACCGGCTGACCCGGCACATGCAGGAAGAGCGGACCGTCCGCGGCGACCAGCTGCGCGCGGTCGGCACCGGCGCGTTCACCGGCCTGGTGGTGCCGCAGTACCTGACCGACATGTATGCGCCGGCGGCCGCGGCGGGACGGCCGTTCGCCGACGCGATCCGCCGGCACGACCTGCCCGCGCAGGGCATGACGGTCAACATCAGCCGGATCACCACGCCGTCGTCCGCCGACAACCAGTCGGGGGAGAACAACAACGTCGCCGAGCAGGACATGGACGACACCCTGCTCACGATCCCGGTGCAGACCGCCGCCGGTCAGCAGACCATGTCCCGGGCGTCGATCGAGCGTGGTGCCGGCACCGAACCGATCGTCGTCGACGACCTGTTCCGCCGGTATGCCACCAACCTGGACGGGAAGCTGATCAACCAGGCCACCACCGGCCTGTCGGCGGTGGCCACGGCGGTCACCTACACCGACGCGTCCCCGACGACCGCCGAGCTGTACCCGAAGGCGATCGAGGGCCTGTCGGGGGTGGAGGCGGCGCTGCTGGACCAGGCGTCCGGGGAGAACCTCGCGGTGATGCACTCGCGGCGCTGGTACTGGATGCAGAACGCGATGGGCACCTCCTACCCGCTGATCACCCAGCCGGGGGTGGTGGCGCAGACCCTCGGCGCGAACTACGGCGAGCGGTACGGCCGGGGCGTGCGCGGCATCCTGCCCAACGGCACGCCGGTGATCGTCGACAACAACATCGCGACGAACCTCGGTGCCGGCACCAACGAGGACGAGATCTACCTCGGCGACCGCAACGAGTTCCACCTGTGGGAGGACCCGAACGCGCCGATGTACATCCGCGCGGAGCAGCCCAAGGTGGCCAGCCTCGGCGTGCTGCTCGTGGTCTACGGCTACTACGCCTACACCCACCAGCGGTACGCCCACGCCCGCAAGATCTCCGGCACCGGTCTGGTCACCCCGACCTTCACCGGCGCCTGATCCACCGCCGGCACCCGGCCGCCCACCGGCCGGGTGCCGGCCCCGCTCCGATCCGATCAGTGAAGGGAACCGCCCGCGATGAGCGACGAGCAGAAGATCAACGACCCGAACCCGGCCGGCACCGCCGAGGCCCTGGTGCACGAGCGCGCCGGCCTGGTCCGGGCGGCGGCCGCCGCGACCGACGACGCGAAGAAGAAGCGCTACACCGAGCGCGTCGGCCAGGTCGACGAGCAGCTCAAGCTGCGCGGCTACAACCCCAAGGGCGAGCTGCTGCGCGGCCGGCAGGCCCCGCCGCAGCAGACGACCTGACCTGTGCCGATCGCCGCGTGAGGGGACACCGAGGATGGCGACGTACGTGGACCTGACCACCTTCAAGGAATACCTGGGGGTGACCGACAACTCGCGGGACACGCTGCTGGACCAGGCGCTCCAGACCGCGTCGCGGCACGTCGACAAGATCACCGGCAGATCGTTCACCGCCGCCGACAGCCCCTCGGCGAGGGTCTACCGCACGCATGGCCGGGTGGTGCCCGGTGACGTCGACGGGGATGGGCTGCTGGTCGACGACATCGCCGACGTCACCGGGCTGACCGTCGATACCGGCGCTGGCGGCACCTGGACCGCGTACACCGGGTGGACGGCGGACCCGGCCGGGCCGGGCCTGCCGGTGTCGGTGCTGCGCGGCCGGTGGTGGACCACCGCTGTGCGGGTCACGGCCCTGTGGGGTTGGCCCGTGGTGCCCGACGAGGTGCGGCAGGCGACGTTGCTCCAGGCGGCCCGGCTGCACAAGCGGCGGGGCAGCCCGGAGGGCATCGCCGGGTCGGCCGAGTGGGGCGCGGTCCGGGTGTCACGTACCGACCCGGACGTGGAGGCCCTCGTCAGCCCCTACGTGCTGCCCGCGTTCGCCTGACAGGGGGAGACCTGTGGACATTTCCCGGGTTCGTGCCGGGCTCGGCGCGGCGGCCGGCACGGTGGTGTCCGACCCGCCGCTGACCACGTTCGGGTACGTGCCGGACGCGTTCGAGGCTCCGTGCTTCTTCCCGGCGGAGGTTGATGTCGACTTCACCGGCGCGTTCGGCCGGGGCCTGGACGAGCTGATGGTGACGTGCCGGGTGCTGGTCGGGACCGCCGATGACCGGGCGTCGCAGCAGCTGCTTGACGGCTACCTGTCCGGGGCCGGGCCGGCCAGCCTCAAGCAGGCGCTGGAGGCGGACTCCACGCTCGGTGGGGCGTGCGACGACCTGATGGTGCTGCGGGTCCAGGGGTACCGCTACTACGAGCACACCGGCACGAAGTACGTCGGGGCGGAGCTGGTCGTGAAGGTCATCGGGGACGGGAGCTGAGCCATGGGCAAGTTCGTGCTGAAGGGCGTGCGGCTGTTCGTCGGCGGTGCCGACCTGACGGGCAACACCAACAAGGTGGAGCTGTCCAGCGAGGTCGAGGTCAAGGACGCGACGGCGTTCAACCCGGCGTCCCCGACCGAGGTGTGGCAAGAGGTGCTGGCCGGCCTGGCGTCGACGAAGGCGTCCGGGGCCGGCCAGTGGGAAGCTGCCGACCCGAGCCGGGTCGATGACGCGTCCTGGGCGGGGCTGGGTGGGGTTGGGGCGTGGACGGCCTGCCCGGCCGGCGCGGCCGTCGGCGACGTCGCGTGGCTGACCCGGATGATGCAGGGCAGCTATCAGTTGGGCGGCGCGGTGGGCGAGGTGGCCCCGTGGTCGGCGGACTGGTCCGGATCGTGGCCGCTGTCGCGTGGCCAGGTGCTCCACCCGCCGGGCACCGCCCGTACGGCGACGGGCACCGGCACCGCCCGGCAGCTCGGTGCGCTGCTGGACACCGGCGCGTTGTACGTCACGCTGCACGTGCTGTCGGCGGCCGGCATCACCCCGTCGATCACGGTGGTGGTCGAGTCCGACGACACGGTCGGATTCGGGTCGCCGACGACCAGGGCGACGTTCACCGCCGCCACCGCCCGGGGTGGCCAGGCGGTCAAGGTCGCCGGCCCGGTCACCGACGACTGGTGGCGGGTCCGCTGGACGATCTCCGGCACCACCCCGTCGTTCCTGTTCGTGGCCGCCGCCGGCATCGGCCCGGCCTAACCCCCTGATTCGTCTCCCGGCCCGCTCGGTGCCCGGGCAGTTGTCATGCCCTGAGGAGGGTTCCCCATGCCGAAGATGGTTCTGAAGGCCGCCTATCTGGCGATCAACGGTGTCGACGTGACTGCGTTCACCAGCAAGATCGAGCTGACCGCTGAGGTGGAAGAAAAGGACGTGACCACGTTCGCCTCCGGTGGCTGGACCGAAGTCCTCGGCGGCATCGCGTCCGGCCAGCTCGCGGTGGGCATCAAGCAGGACGTGGCGGCGGCCGCCATCGACTCCATCATGTGGCCGTTGTTCGGCACCGTCGTCAGCTTCGAGACGCGGACGTCCAACTCCGCCGTGGGCACGTCGAACCCCAAGTACACCGGCAACGTGCTGGTGAAGGAGTGGAAGCCGATCGCTGGCGGGGTCGGCGACACCGCCGAGCACGACGTCACCTATCCGACGTCCGGTGCGATCGTCCGGGCCACGGCCTGACCGATGATCGAGCTGTCGACCGACCAGGAGGCGCTCCAGGCCCTGGCCCGGGCACTCGGTGAGCAGGCGGACGGTAAGCGGCTGCGGCGGGAACTGGCCAAGGGGCTGCGTCAGGCCCTGGAGCCGGCGAAGCAGGAGGTCCGGGCCGGCCTGATGGGTATGAGCACCGCCGGGATCCCGGTCGAGGGTCCGCCGCTGCGCACCGTGGTGCTGTCGAAGCTGAAGGCGGAGGCTCGGCTGACGGGCCGGTCGACCGGGGCCCGGCTGCGGATCCGGAAGAAGGGCATGCCGCGCGGCTTCGCGAATGCCCCGAAGCGGCTCAACAGCCGCAAGGGCTGGCGGCACCGGGTCTACGGCCGGGACGTGTGGGTGCAGCAGATCGGCGAGCCGGAGTTCTTCGACCGGCCCACCCGGCAGCACAAGGCGGCGCACCGGGCGGCGGTGCTGAAGGTCATGAACGAACACGCCCGATACATCACCAGGAAGGTTTGACCCTCATGCACGTCACCTACAGCCCCGAGGGCGGCGACGTCCAGCGGTGGAGCTTCGACCCGGACCGGGTCCGCCAGTCCGAGGCCGAGTTGATCGAGAAGCGGTACGGGCAGAACTGGGACAAGTTCCGCGCCGACGTGCAGTCGGGCAGCGCGAAGGCCCGCCGGGTGCTGCTGTGGCACCTGATGCGCCGCGACCACCACACCTTGCGGTTCGAGGACCTGCCGGACTTCTACACCGGCGAGCTGCTGGTGGAGCACTCCGCCGACGAGCTGGCCGCGCTGAAGGACCGGCTGATGAAGGCCAACCTGTCCGACGAGGACCGCGAGCAGATGCTGGTCGCCCTCGACATCGAGATCACCGAGGCGCTGGCCCGGGGTGAGCAGATCGAGGGAAAAGCGACCTCGAACAACGCCGACTGACCCGGCTGGCGTTGTTCGCGCACTACCTGCACATCCGGCCGTGGGAGATCGAGCGGCTGACGGTGGAGGAGTTCCTGGCGCTGTGCGACGCCGTCGATCAACTCAACAAGGCCGAATCCGGGGGGTGATCGTGTGTCCGACACCAGCCTGGTGTTCAACATCCTGGCCAAGGACAAGGCCAGCGGGACCTTCAACAAGCTGAAGGGTGTCGCCGCCACGGCCGGGCTGGCCATCGGGGCGGCGCTGGCCGCCGGTGTCGCGTCGACCCTCGCGCAGTCGAAGACCGACGCGCTGCTGGCGGCGCAGCTGGGCGCCGGCACGCCGGCGGCCGCGAGCGCCGGCCGGGCCGCCGGCGACGTCTACGCCCGCGGTGTGGTCGAGACGATGGAGGAGGCCACCGCGGCGGTGCGGGCCGCGATGCAGAACGCGCTGGTCCCGTCGGGTGCCTCGACGGCGCAGATCGACGCGGTGGCGTCCAAGGTGGCCAACCTGTCGAAGGTGATGGAGGAGGACGCCGGCCGGGTGTCGACGGCGGTGTCGCAGATGATCCGCACCGGGATGGTCAAGTCGGCCAGTGAGGGCTTTGACCTGCTCCAGCGTGGCGTGGAGATGGGCGTCAACAAGAGCCAGGACCTGATCGACACGTTCAACGAGTACGGCACCCAGTTCCGCAAGCTCGGCGTCGACGGGCCGGCCGCGCTGGGTTTGCTGTCGCAGGCCGTCAAGGCCGGTGCCCGCGACTCGGACACCGCCGCCGACGCGCTGAAGGAGTTCGCGATCCGGGCGGTCGACGGGTCGGCCACCACGGCGGCCGGTTTCGCCGCGCTGGGCCTGTCGGGCAAGCAGATGGCCGCCGACATCGCCGCCGGCGGTCCGAAGGCCACCGCCGCCCTGGACCAGACGCTCGACCGGCTGCGCGGGATCAAGGACCCGGTGAAGCAGGGGCAGGTCGCGGTACAGCTGTTCGGGACCAAGGCCGAAGACTTGGGCGCCGCGCTGCTGGCCATGGATCCGTCCAAGGCCACCACCGGGCTGGGACAGCTCGGCGGGGCGGCGGACCGGGCGGGCCGGCAGCTGGAGCAGTCCGCCGGCGCGAAGCTGGAGGCGTTCAAACGCACGGCGCAGCAGGCGCTGGTGGAGAACCTGGCCAAGGCCATCCCCTACATCGAAAAGACGTTCGGGTTCCTGGCCCGCAACTCCAGCTGGGTCACCCCGCTGACCGCCGGCCTGGTCGCGTTCGCCGGGGTGATCTACACCGTGTCGACGGCGATGAAGGTCTGGGCGGTGGTGCAGGCCGTGCTGAACCTGGAGCTGTGGTCCTCGCCGATCACGTGGGTGGTGCTGGCGATCGTCGCCCTGGTCGCGATCATCGTGATCATCGCGGTCAAGACGGACTGGTTTCAACGGCTCTGGGCGTGGGCGTGGGGCGGCATCAAGGCCGGTGCGGCCGCCGTCTGGTCCTGGCTGCAACAACACTGGCCGCTCCTGCTGGCGATCATCACCGGTCCGATCGGCCTGGCCGTGCTGTACGTCGTGCGCAACTGGGACAAGATCAAGGCCGGCGCGACGTCCGCGAAGGACTGGGTGGTCAGCAAGTTCACCGCCCTCGCGCAGTTCGTCTTCGGAATGGGTGCCCGGATCGGGCGTGCCGCCCGGGGCATGTTCGACGGGGTGAAGTCGGCGTTCCGCAACGCCATCAACTGGATCATCGGCAAGTGGAACGGCCTGTCGTTCACCATCGGCGGCGGGTCGTTCATGGGCGTGAGCGTGCCCAGCGCCAGCTTCGGCACACCCAACATCCCGTACCTGGCCAAGGGCGGCACCATCGACCGCTCCGGCCTGGCGGTCGTCGGTGAACGCGGCCCGGAGCTGCTGTCTCTCAACCGGGGCGCGCAGGTCACCCCGCTCACCGGCCGGGGCGGCGGGGTGACGGTGATCGAGCTGCGTTCCGGTGGGACCGCCCTCGACGACCTGTTGGTGGAGATCCTGCGCGGCGCGATCAAGCGGCGCGGTGGCAACGTGCAGGTCGCACTGGGGAGGAGCTGACGTGGCGTTCCCGTCCACCCCGTTGGGTGTCACCGTCGAGCTGTACCTGGGGGCCGTGCTCGGGTGGGTGGACATCACCGCCGATGTGCGGCTCGGTGCGGCCCACTCCGGCGGCGGTATCCAGATCAGCAGGGGCCGCGCCAACGAGGGTGCCGATACCGACCCCGGCCGCTGCTCGATGACCCTGAACAACCGGCACGGCCGGTACAGCCCCCGTAACCCGGCCAGCCCTTACTACGGGCTGATCGGCCGGAACACCCCGGTCCGTGTGCGGGTCGCCGAGGCTGACCCGGGCCGGGCGGTGGCCCTGCCGGGCCGTATCGCCCCCGGCGGCACCGGTGGGTGGCGGGTGACCACCCCGCACCACGCGTCCCTGGCGGTGACCGGGGACCTGGACGTTCGGATCTGGGCGCGGAGCTACAGCCAGTGGCGCGATGAGGGCGGCGTGTCTCTGGCCGGCCGGTACGAGATCAACGTCAACAACCGGTCGTGGGCGTTGCACACCGATGCGCTCGGGCAGATGTGGCTGTTGTGGTCGCCCGACGGGACGCTCGCGTCACGCCGCGAGGCGCGTTCGGTGCCGGTCACGCCGGCCCCGGACGGCACTCTCGCGGTTCGGGCCACCCTCGACGTCGACAACGGGGCCGGCGGGTGCACGGTGACCTTCTACACCGCGTCGAGCCTGGCTGGTCCGTGGACGCAGATCGGCCCGCCCGTCGTCCAGGCGGGCACCACCTCCGTGTTCGGCGGCACCGCCGAGATTGAGCTGGGCTATGAGCGGCAGCTCGGCGTTGAGCCGTTCGCCGGTGAGCTGTTCGGGTTCGAGTTGCGCTCCGGCATCGGCGGCACGGTGGTGGCCAGCCCCAACTTCACCGCCATGACGGTGGGCGCGACCACGCTGACCGACGGGCAGGGCCGGGTGTGGACCCTCGACGGCGGGGCGTTGGTGATCGACCGGGGGTTGAGGTTCTTCGGCGAGGTCAGTTCGTGGCCGGTGCGGTGGGAGCGGTCCGGCCGGGACCGGTGGGTGCCGATCGAAGCCGCCGGTATCTCCCGCCGTCTGGGGCAGGGTGCGAGCGCCGTCCGGTCGCCGCTGCTGCGGACCCTGCTCGCCATTGACCCGGCCGCGTACCTGCCGTTGGAAGACGGCGAGAAGTCGACCCGCCCGTCCAGCTCGGCGGCCGGGGTGCTGGCCGGCGAAAGCCGGCTGGTGACGTTCGGCAGCGACACCTCCCTGCCCGGCGCGGCGAGCACCGCCACCCTGAACGACGCCACCTCGGTCATCATCACCCCGGTCGCCAGCCGACCCACCGCCACCACCTGGTCGGTGATGCTGCTGTTCAAGATGACCGCCATCCCGTCGTCGACCGCCGACAAGACGTACTGCCGGATCCACATGCTCGGCGGCCGGGTCGCCCGCTGGGACCTGCAAGCCTCACAGACCGGCTACCGGTGGGCCGGGTACGACGCCGACGGCAACGAGATCACCAACATGTCCACCCTGCACGGCACCGGCGCGGCACCGAACGGCTGGGTGGCCATGATGCTGCTGCTGACCAAGGGGTCCGGCACCATCGACTACCGGCCCGTGTGGCACGGCGTCGGCTCCGATGTCTTCTACGGCCCGGCCGCGACCACGGTCACCTCCCAGTGGGGGCAGCCGTCCCGGGTGGAGGTGACCGGGGCCGACTACATGACCGGCGCATCAGTGGCGCACCTGGTCGTGGACTCCGAAGAGATCCCGCTCGTCACGGACACGTTCCGGCGCGCGTCGATCGGCTACGCCGGTGAGACGACCACCGCCCGCATGACCCGCCTGTCCGCCGAGGTGGGGGTGCCGGTCACGTTCATGGGCGGCGGGGCGTACACGGAGACGCTGGGCGCGCAGCGCATCGCCCCCTACCTGGAGTTGATGCGCGACGCCGCGCAAGCCGACGGCGGAATCCTCGGCGAACCCCGCTGGCAGTCGGGGCTGGTGTACCGGCCACGCGTGGCCCTGTACAACCAGGCGGCGTTGAGCATCGGGTACAACGCGGGGCACATCGCGGAACCGTTCGAACCGGTCGACGACGACGACCAGGTGGTCAACGACGTCACCGTCTCCCGCGACGGCGGCGGGTCGGCGCGGGCGGTGCAGACCACCGGGCCGCTGTCGGTGGCCGCACCACCGGCCGGGGTGGGCACCTACGACTCGGCGGTGACCGTGCAGATCGCCGACGACGCCCGCCTCACCGACCACGCGGGCTGGCGGCTGCGGCTCGGCACCGTGGATGCCGCCCGCTACCCGAGGGTTCGCGCGAACCTCGCCGGCACCGCCTACACCGCCAACCCGACCCTGCGGCAGCAGGTCGCCCTGGTCGACGTCGGCGACGTCGTCGAGCTGGCCGGGCTGCCGGCCTGGCTGCCGGTCGGGTTCGCCCGGGTGATGGTGCAGGGCTACACCGAAACCCTGGACGCGTACACCTGGGAGATCACCTGGAACGCGTCACCGGCCGACCCGTGGGACGTGGCCACCGCCGACGGGGACGCCCGGGTCGCCGCCGACGGATCGACCCTCGCGGCCGGCATCACGTCCACGGCGACAACGTTGCAGGTCACCTCCACCACCGACAACGGCATCTGGGCAACCGACCCGGACAGCTACCCCCTGGACCTGGCCGTCGGCGTCGAACGGGTCCGCGTCGACGCGGTCGGCCAGGTACTCAACGCCGACCCGTGGTTCGCCTCGGGCATGACGTCGTGGACGGCCAGCAACGCCACCGTGTCGCCGGTGCCGCAGATCGGCCGCGCCAACTACGCGGGGGTCAGCGTCACCGCCGGCGGCGGAACCTCCGGCGGTGTCAACGCCACCAACCGGGTCACCGCCACCGCCGGCACCACCTACATCGCCACGGTCTGGGTGTACTCGACCGTGGCGGTGAAGGCCGGGCCCGCGGTCGACTGGCACACCTCCGGCGGGGCGTACCTGTCGACGGGGATCGTCGGCCCGCCGACGGTCCCGGCCGGCATCTGGACGCCCGTGTCGGGCCGCCTGGTCGCCCCCGCCACCACAGGGCAGGCCGCGATGCGCGCCCGCCACGACAGCACCACCACGGCGGGCACCGTGTGGCTGACCACCGGGGCGACCCTCGTCCCCGCATCCACGGTCGACACGTCGCCGCAGACGTTCACCGTCGCCGCCCGCAGCGTCAACGGCATCATCTCGGCGTGGCCGGCGGGCACCCCCGTCGACGTGTGGCTGCCCGCCATCGCCGCACTCTGAAAGGAACCCCCGTGCCCATCCAGTCCGGTCAACGCGTCGTACCGGGCCGCGTGAACACCCTGCGCGGCTTCGGGCAGCTCAACGCCGCCTACACCGCCACGACCACGGCAACCGATCTGGCGGGGACCACGGTCAACATGTCGACCGCCTACGACGGGGCCACCTACCTGGCGAACTGGTCGGGCGACTTCAACCTCCTGACGGCCGGTTCCCTGACCGGGGTGGTGTCCCTGGTCGTCGACGGCCTGGCGTTGACGTCGCCACAGGCCATCTGGAACCCGGCCAACGTCACCTCGGGTGCCCGCGCGGTGATCAGCCAGACGTACGGCGGTGTCATCGCCGCCGGTGCCCACACCTTCAAGTTGCAGGCCAACGTCGTTGGGGCCAGCGGCTCGATACGCCTCGCCGCGCTTCATACGCAGCTCACCGTTCTGATCTTCCCCTGAGAGGAATCCCCGTGCCGATCAGCGATCCCAACCCAGGCTCGACCAGCATGAGACTGACGATCACTCAGACCGGCACCGGTGCCGGGTTCAACCTGACCGTCGACCAGCCCGTTCCCTCCGGACTGGAGCCGGTGCCGGTGGAGGATGCCCGGCGCGGCTTCCAGGCGATCCTGGACGCGTTGGAGGCCTCGCCAGAGTTCAGCGACGGCTACGGCTGGGTGGCCACGACGGAGCAGGCGAACATCACGCCTAGCGCATCATGACGACGGCTCCGGCTAACCTGCTGGCGGTCCGCCGGCTCCTGCTCGACACCATCTCGTCGTTGGCGTCGGCGGCGGTCGGGATCGTCGGTGATCCGGCCCACCGGGGCGGCTACCACTGTGGCTCCGACCGGGTGGTCACCAACGACTACTCCGTCGTGGAGTCGCCCCGGGACGCAGGTGGCCTCACCCTCTACGCCTCCGGGTTGGACGTGGGCATGTTCAGCGTCCGCTCCGGGGGTGCCACCCACAATCTCCGGACGTTCTCCACCTGGTGCGTCGGCCAGTGCCGGGCGAACGCGCCGGACACCCGGGATATCAGGGAGATCATCTATTCGCCTGACGGCAAGGTCGTCAGGCGGTGGGACCGGCTGGGCAAGCGCAGCTCCGGCGACGACTCGCACCTGTGGCACACCCACTTCAGCTTCTTCCGCGACGCGATCCGCGCCGGGCGGGACCAGACCCCGCTGTTCCGGCGCTACCTGACCACCATCGGCCTACTGGAGGACCGTGACATGACACCCGAAGAGCACGCCTGGCTGGAAACCGTCCACAAGAACCTGACCGTCCTCGACGGCCGCAACCCGGTGGGTCAGATCTACACCCGGATGGCGATGGGGACGGACGACGCGCTGGCCAAGGCGGGCAAGGCGTACGCCTCGGCGCACCCGACGCTGAAGAGCCTCAGCACTCAGCTCGCCACCATGCAGGCGGCGATGCTCGGCGCGGTCCAGGGCCTCGACACCAAGGCGATCCTCGCCCGGATCGACGCTGCGGCGGCCGCCGAGGCGCAACGTGATGCCCAGATGCTGGCCGAGCTGGCCGGCCGGCTGGACGCGGTCGCCGACCTGCTCCGGCGGATGGAGTCCGGAGAGCTGACCGCCGAGCAGGTACTCGCCCAGCTCCGTAACCTGCTGCCCACCGGCACGGCGAACTGATGGATCCGACCGTCCTGACCGCGCTGATCGGCGCCGGCGGCGCGATCGCCGGCGGGGCGGTCGTCGGCCCCGTCGTCGGCCACCTGCTCACCCGACGGATGCGCAGCGCCCAGGCCTCACTGGCTGACGCCCAGTCCAACCAGCTGCGTGCCGATGCGGTCCGGATCGGGCAGGACGTCTACCAGCAGATCACCGCCGACCTCAGAGCCGAGCTGGAGCGGGTCCGTGCCGCGCTCCAGGACGCGCAGGCCTCGCTGGCGAGAACATCAGCCGAGGCGGAGCGGCTCCGTCAGCGGGTCGTGGACCTGGAGTCGCGGACCGCGCAGCTGGAGCGCACCGAGCAGCACCTGTCCGCCGAGCTGCGTGCCGTCCAGGGCGAGCGGGACCAGCTACGCATCCAGCTGGCCGGCCGCGAGGCCACCATCACCGCGCTGACCGCCCAGATCGGCGATCTGAAGATCCAGCTCGCGTCGCTCCAGCCGGCCCCGCACGCGCCGGCCGGCTGACCGCCTGGCCCCGACCGGGGCAGGAAAACGCATTCTCGGCCCGGGCCAGGGTGGTCCGGGCTTCGTCGTACCTGGAGGTGCCCATGCAGCAGCAGCCCATCGACCCCGCGCCCACCCAGACTCGCCACCCCTGGCGGGCCACCGCCCGCACGGTCGTCGCCGGCGCGGTGGGGGCGCTGTCCCTGCTGCCGGTAGTGGCGGTCACCGCCGGCGTCGACGCGGTGCCGGCCGTCGCCCAGGCGGTGGTGGTCGCCGGCGCGATCACCCGCGTGCTGGCGCTCCCGGGTGTGGACGCCTGGCTGCGGACGTACGTGCCGTGGCTGGCGACCGCTCCGTCCTGATCCATCCACGACGCGGCCCCGCTCTCCCTGGTGGAGGGCGGGGCCGCGTCGTCGTGTCAGGCAGGTCAGGGAAAGCGCTTTCCGAACGGTGGGGTCCGGCGTGCCGGCGGGGGCCGGCCGGGGTGGCCGGCCCCCGCCGGGTCACTCCACACAGACCAGGTGCTTGTCCTGGCCGCCGATACGGATCGCCGCGGCCAGCTCCTCGGCGGTGGCGCACCACTGGGCGGACTCGGGGGCGATGACGACCCGGCTGGCGCGTTCGAGCCGGCGGAGCACGTCGTCGAGGCCGGCGCGGGGGACCTGCGGGAGCGCGGTGCGCAGCCGGACCATGTGCACCCAGTCGCCCGCCCCGGCGGCCAGCCGGCCGACGGTCGCGACGACCAGGTCGTCCACGGTGGCCGGCTCGGGCTCGGCATCCCAACCCTGGGCGGCGGCCTCGATCTCGGCGGCGGGGAGGTCACCCTCGTGGGCAACCTCGATCAGGTGGGCGAGGGCCTGGCGGGTGGTGGCGATCCGGATCTCGACCAGCCGGGTGGGGCGGCCGGCCAGCCGGCGGGCGGCGAGGTCGGTCTCCATGTCGGCGATCTGGCGGGCGGTGGTGGCGATGGCGGCGATCATCTTGGTCTCCCTGGCTCGTTCCTGCCTGTACCTAAATTCTACATCACCCTAGAATTCCGCGCAACATAGTGGTGTGGAATTTCTCCACCATGCCCAGCCGACCCCGCCAGGCGGCGGGGCCGGCGCGGTCGGTCAGTAGTAGTCGACCCAGTCGCGGGCGGCGCGGGTCGGCGAGCAGGCCGCGTGGATCACCTCACCGTTCTGGTCGCAGCTCCGGTGAGCGGGGCCGCTGACGTGCTGGCCGCAGTCGGCGCAGGAGCCGAGGTTCTCGCAGGCGGCGCAGGTGGCCTCGGTGCGGTGGACCTCGGCGTCGCAGAACCGCTTGCCGGGAGTCCAGGTGTAGGTGGTGCTGTTCGTCTTCCCGCTCATGCCTAAATTCTACACTGCACTAGAGTTTTCAGCAACATAGTGGTGTAGAATTTTGGGCATGGACCTGACCGACCTCGCCGCCCGCCTCACCGCCACCACCCACCTGCCCCCGCTGGAGCAGTACGCAGCGCTGCGCGATCTCGGCCCGGAGGTCAAGGCCGCCCTGGCGGCAGCCCAGGACGCGGCCATCGCCACGGCCCGCGCCGAACTGCCCGAGGCCGAGGTGGCCGAGCGGGCCGGGGTGAGCGTGTCCGAGGTCCGCCGGCGGATCACAGCCCACGGCAAGCGGGCCGGCACCGGCCGCGGCCCCGGTCGACCCTCGCGGACGGCTGCCGAGCCGGCGAGGAATGCGCTTTCCTGACACCTCAACACGTAGCAGCGCCCCCACCCGACTCCTCGGGTGGGGGCGCTGCTACGTGTTGAGGCAGGTCAGGGGCAGATGTACTCGCGCACGGCGGCGAGGATCTTCGTCGCTTTGGCGGTGCCGAAACCATCCGGGTGTTCAGGGCTGGTGAACCTCTGGTTGGTCAGCTTGATCAAGCGGGCCGTGTCGTCGGGTGCCTCGGCGATAGAGGTGCACTGGTCACGCCCCCGGTTCACCATCGTCCGGTCGTCCTTGTCGCCAACGATGTCGGGGTCGATGCGCTTGAGCGCGGCGATGTACTTCGTAGTGGTGGCATCGTCGGGGACCGGCGGGACGCCGGGTTGGGGAGCAGCCGACGTTGTCGGCGCGGGTGCAACGGGTGCCGTCTCGGTACCGGCCTCGCCGCCGCAGGCAGCCAGTGCCACGAGCAGGGACAAGCCGCTGCACGCCAAGTAGAGCTTCGTACGAAAGGTAGATCTGCGAGAGGTGGCGCGAGTCATGGCGGGCACCGTACTTCCTGTGGCGGGGTGGGTCTGTCAGATCGTTGACGGCCGGGCGGTCCGGGGGCGGGGTCGGCGCGGTGGCGGCTCGGCGGCGGGTCCGGCGGCGCAGCCGGGCCGAGCACAGGCGCACCACCCCCCGGTGACGGACAGCTCCCGCTGGCCGGCGCACTGGTGCGGGAGGTCGAGCACCCCGGGGGCGCAGCCGAGGCAGCGGGTCACCGGTCGGCAGCGTCCCGCAGGGTGTCCGGCGGGACGGCGACACGGATGCACCACGGCTCCGGGCAGGCCACCGACTCCCACCGGCAGTCGAGGCCGTGGGCGTGGATCCACACCAGGCCGAGCGGGTGCGTCTCCGCGACTTCGACCAGGCGCAGGTCCACGTACATCTCGGCGATGACCCCGTCGTGGGTGACCCATTCGCCGGGCCGGAGAGAAATCCGGGTGCCTGGGGCGATGGTCGGCGCGGGCGCGGTCACCAGCTGGCCACCAGCTCGCGGAGCGCGACTCGGTCGGCGCGGTGCCGATCCAGGATGTCGGCGGCCCAGGCGTGCTGGCCGCAGCCGTCGCTGTCGCACTCCAGACACCCGGGCCCGCCGTCGCGGTGCGCGTGGTCGACGCGGGAGGCGACCTGGACGACGTCGTCGACGTGCAGGGGTTCGACGATGCGGCTCACCAGACGTCCCGCCTGTCGGCCGGCTCGATGGCCCAGCTGGTGAGGGTGCCGGGGTACGCCCCGGTCTGGGTGCCGTAGCAGGTCGCCGGCCCGGTCGCGTCCAGCCGTACCGGCGGCCGCCGCCGGACGAGCTGCCGGGCGGCGCGGATGATCTTGCGGAGCATCGGACCTCCAGGGGATGACTGTTGATCACCGTCTGACTGCGCTCCGCAGCAGCCTACCCAACCTACCCACGTAGGTGATCGATTCCATTGCTGCCCGGTTGTTCGCATGCTGCAATTCGGGGCGTTCAGCGCGACGAATTGAGTGACCACTGTGGCCGTCCGCCGGTTGACGTACGAGCAGATCGCGGACGACATTGCCGCTCGAATTGCTGCCGGGGAGTACCCGCCGCACACAGCACTACCGAGCGTTCGCCAACTGGCCGCCCTCTACTCCGTTTCGACGGGCACCATCGACAAAGTACAGATCGTGCTACGCACACGCGGCCTTACCTATGGGGTGCCCGGCCGAGGAGTCTTCGTCGAAGGTCCCGAGGAATAGGCGGATCATCCGCCACCACCACCCCCGTCCGGTCACAGCCTCCCCACCATGTGTGACAACGGACTCGCGGTGGTTGTCCGACCCCCTGTAGTCGGGCGCACACTCTCCCGCCATGAGCGATCATGTGGGGACAGAACCGCCGCGCTCCCAACCCCGGACGCGCACCGAGTACCGCTACCTGGCCCTGGGCACCGTCACCCTGACCGTGTGCTCCGTCCTGTACGTCGTCGACCACACCACGACGATCGACATGCGCCAGGGCACCTACCAGCTGCTGTCCAGCCTGGCCGTGGTCGGGCTGTGCGGGTGGATCGTCCGGTCAAGCGACTTGCAGCGGCAGCGGGTAGTGGAGTCCGGGGCCGTCCAGCTGGTCCGCCAGGTGGCCGACCTGGGCGTGCAGCTGGAGCAGTTGCGCAAGCTGATCCGGCAGCAGTTGCCGGCGTCCCGGGTCGCCGGGTCGTGTCCGGCGGCGGGCCGGACGTACGCGTCGGCGGCGGCGGTGGGCGACACGGTGCCGCTGCTGCCTCGGGTCGACGAGGGGACGCGCGGCCGGGGCGGAGGCCGGCTGGTGACGGACTACTGGACCGTGTACTCGGACGTGATGGAGGACCTCGCGGGGATCGAGCGGGACCCACCGCCGGACCGGTGATACACGGATCGGTACACGGTTGATCTTGACCGGGCACGCGAAAGGCCCTCTGACTCCGGCCGTTCACCGAGGTCAGAGGGCCTTTGCCCTACCGAGCCGCCTGACGGAATCGAACCGTCGACCTACGCATTACGAGTGCGTCGCTCTAGCCGACTGAGCTAAGGCGGCAACGACCGCCAAGTGTACGGCACGACCCCCGGCGGGACCGAGGGGGTTCCCCGCCGGCGGACCGGACATCAAGGGACATCCGTGTCGGGCGGGACGGCTAGGCTGCCCGGGTGAGCGACGACCCCGCCACCCCCGAGCGCCCCGCCACCTCCGGACGTCCCGCCGACCCGATCGGCCCCGTAACGGACCCGGACGCCGAGCACGCCCCCGGTGAGCGGGCCGTCCGCAGGCCACGCGGCACCGATCCGGTGGAGCTGGGTTTCACGCCCCGCAAGCCGGTCCCCTGGCTCGCGCCGTTCCTGCTGATCAGCACCGGCATCCGCACCCTGCTGGCGATGCTGTTCGGGGCGTACCTGGACAAGCGGGAGTTGCAGAACGCACTCGACGCCAGGATCGGCACGCAGGTCGGCCCGGACGGGGGTCTCTGGCTCGACTACGTGGCCGACCTGGGCGACGGCTTCGACGCCACGTACTCGGTGGCGTACCTGCTGGCCCAGCCGGAGCTGACCGTGGACGGGCACCGGCTGCCCCGGGCGCAGACCCTGGTGATGGGCGGCGACCAGGTCTACCCGTCGGCGGCCTACGAGGCGTACGAGGACCGGTGCAAGGGGCCGTACCAGGCGGCGCTGCCGGTGGCCCCGCCGCAGCGGCCGATGCTGTTCGCCGTGCCCGGCAACCATGACTGGTACGACGGGCTGACCGCGTTCCTGCGGCTGTTCGTCCGCTCCCGGGACCGCAACTTCGGCGGCTGGGGCACCGGCCAGTCCCGGTCGTACTTCGCGGTGGAACTGCCGGCCGGGTGGTGGCTGCTCGGCCTGGACGACCAGTCGGGGTCCTACCTGGACGACCCGCAGCTGTCGTACTTCGACGAGGTGGCCCGCCGGCTCGGCCCGGAGTCCCGGGTGATCCTGGCGGTGCCGGCGCCGACCTGGGTGAAGTCCGTCGACCATCCCACCGCGTACGACTCGATCGACTACTTCGTCCGGACGATCATCGCGCCCACCGGGGCGCACGTGCGGCTGCTGGTCTCCGGCGACCTGCACCACTACGCCAGGTACGCCGGCCCGGAACGGCAGTTGATCACCTGTGGCGGGGGCGGGGCGTACCTGTATCCGACGCACACCCTGCCCGAGCGGATCGAGGTGCCGCCGAAGGACACCCTGTCCCGCCGGGCCAGCCGCACCCGCGCGTACGACCTGGTGGCCCGATTCCCGGACGCGGCCCGCTCCCGGCGCTACGGCTGGGGGATCTTCCACCGGCTACCCCGGCGCAACCCGGGCTTCGGCACCCTGCTCGGCACCCTGCACACGTTGCTGATGCTCGCCATGGCCGGGGTCGCGGCCAACCGGACCGGCACCGAGCAGCGGCTGTTCAGCGTCCCGCTGGTGATCATGTTGGGGGTGACGCTGCTCGGCGCGGCCTTCTTCGCCCAGCCGCCCAGCGCCGGCGGGAAACGGCACGTCCGGCACTGGCTGCTCGGCATCGGTCACGGCCTGGCGCACGTGGGGCTCGCGGTCGCCGGCACCTGGGCCTGGCTGCACCTGCCGTTCTACCACTGGCCGTGGCCGCTGCCGGCGGTCGCCGCCGCCGTGGTCTACGGTCCGGTGATCGGGCTGGTCGCCACCCAACTCGTGGCCGGGTACCTGCTGGTCGCGGGGGCATTCGGGGTCAACGTCAACGAACTGTTCGCCGGGCAGGGCATCGAGGACTCGAAGTCGTTCCTGCGGATGCGGATCGACCCGGACGGCACGCTGACCGTCTATCCGATCGCCGTCGACCGGGTCTGCCACGACTGGCAGCTCAACCCCGACCAGTCCCCGACCGCCTCCTGGCTGACCCCCCGCACCCCGCTGACCCCCCGCCTCGCCGAACCCCCGGTAACCCTCACCTGAATTCCCGACCCCACCCGGACCACCCGGACCACCCGCCACCCGCCACCCGCCACCCGCCGCCCGCCGCCCGCCGCCCGCCGCCCGCCGCCCGGCGCCCGGCGAAGTTGACCAAGAAGTTCGCGTCACCCGCCGTGCCCACAATGACGCAAACCTCTTGATCAACCCCGGTCGTCGGCGGGGGGCGGCGGCGCAGGCGGGGAGGTCAGGGAGTGGATCATCGATTTGAGGGCGTGGAACGCGGCTGAGCGCTCGGGGCCGGTCATGCCGGAGAGCATTCTGACCTCGACGGAACGGACCGCCGCGCTCGCCCGCTCCAGGCTGCGTCGACCGCTCGGCGTGAGTCGCGTGGGCAGCGCCTTGCCGACGGGTGCCGCCGCCGGCCTGGTCACGTAGCCCTCCCGTTCCAGATTCTGGAGCAGCACGTTCATCGTCTGCCGGGTCACGAACGCGCCCCGCGCGAGTTCGGAGTTCGACATGCCCGGCCGCTGCGCCAGCAGTTCGAGGCAGGCGTAGTGCGTCACGCCCATCCCGAGTGGTCGCAGCACCTCCTCCATGGCCGCCCGGAGGGCGCTCGACGCCTCCTTCAGCAGGTAGCCCAGGGACGTCTCCAGGTCGATGCCGGCATCAACTTGACTCATGTCAGCATTCTGACATAGCTTGCTGATGTCAGGAACCTGACATGACTGAAGGAGTATCGCATGCCCGTCACCGGCCCCGACTTCATCTCGTTCCAGGCGCGCGACCTCGCCGCCTCCCAGGCGTTCTACGAGCGCTACCTCGGCCTCGTCCGCTCGCCGGCCGGGCCACCGCACGCCGTCGTCTTCGCCACCACACCGATCGCGTTCGCCCTGCGCGACGTCGTCCCCGGCACCGATCTCGCCTCCGCCGCCCGGCCCGGCATCGGTGCCGCGATCTGGCTTCACGCCACGGACGTGCAGGCCATCCACGACGCGCTCGTCACCGACGGGCACACCATCGTCTCCGCGCCGGTCGACGGGCCCTTCGGCCGGACGTTCACCTTCGCCGACCCCGACGGCTACCAGGTCACCCTGCACGACCGCGCCTGACGGGCCGTGCCCGACCGGGAAGCGTCGGTCAGCGCGCGGCCCCTCCGGGGCCAGCCGGGTCTCGGCTCTCGTAGGCGCTGCGGGAGCCACAGACGTCCGCGCGGGAGCACATGGAGCGCGAACCGTCGGCATCCAGGCGGACGGTCACCGCGTCCCTCGGGACGCTGTGGCCGACCACCCGGCCGTCCCCCTCGGGCGTGCTGACGCGGCTGCCGATCGCCGGGGCGGACTCGGTGAACCTGGCGTACAACGGGTGCTCGTACTTGAGGCAGCACATCAGCCGGCCGCAGGCGCCCGAGATCCGCAGCGGATTCAACGGGAGGTCCTGGTCCTTGGCCATCCGGATGGTCACCGGCTCGAAGTCGTTGAGGAAGGTGGCGCAGCACAGGTCCCGGCCGCAGGAACCGATGCCGCCCTGCACCCGGGCCGAATCCCGGGCGGAGAGCTGCCGCAGCTCCACCCGGCAGTGCAAGGTGGCACCCAGGTCCCGCACCAGGGAGCGGAAGTCCACCCGGTGCGGGGCGGTGAAATAGACGGTCGTCCGGTCCCCGGCGCCCTCGGTGGCAGCCAGGACATGATCCACCGCGACCACCTTCATCGGCAGGCCGTGCTCCCGGATCAGCCGCTTCGCCGCCACCTTCGCCTCGGCCTTGCGCCGCCGCAGCACCTCGTCGCGGCGCAGGTCGTCGTCGTCGGCCAGCCCGGCCAGCTTCGGGAAACCATCGGTCTCCTCGGCGACCCACTGCGCCGCCCAGACGCACTCCGCCACCTCGGGACCGTCGTCGGTGGGGACGAGCACCCGGTCACCGACCTTCGGGCTGAACTCCCCCGGGTCGAGGTAGTAGAGCCGCCCGTACCGGTTGAAGCTGACCGCGCAGAGCATGCCCATGCCATCAGCCTACGACGGATCGACGGAACCGGTCCGGGTGCGACGGGCGGGCCCCCCGCCGGGTCGGCTCGTCCATCAGCCGATCCGCACCGGGCCGCCGTGGTACGACGGCCCGCCGCTCGGCCGCCAGGTCGACTCGGCGAGGCTGGGCGACCACTGGCGCAGCAGCGTCTCCGCCCCGTCGTAGGCCACCCCGAGCACCGAGAGCACCCGGGTGGCGATCTCGGCCGCCGCAGCCGCCCCGACGGGCCCGGCACCCGCACCGGCGACCATCCGGACCCGGACCGCCTCGGTGGAGCCGAGCACCTCGGCCAGCACCCGGGCCACCGCCAGCCGGCTGCCCTCCACCCAGTCGGCCAGCGCGTCGGCGTAACCGGCGGTGGATTCCAGCCGGCCCACCAGGCTCTCCGGGCCCTCGTCCAGGTGGCGCAGCAGGGCGGTACGGGCCTCGTCGTAGGACGCCCCGGCCGGGCCCGACCAGATGCCCGGATCGGTGAGGGCGGCGCACGCGTCGTCGTACCCCCGCACGAGCCGGCGCACGGCGTGGCCGGCGGTCGCCAGCGGCGCGGGATGCAGGTCGAGGAAGGCGCGCAGGGCCTCGCCGGGCAGCAGTTGCATCCGGCGCAGCAGCGGCCAGACCGGGTGCCCCTCGGGTGCGCCGGCGGCGAGCAGCGTGTCGACCCGGGTGAGCAGGTCCAGGCCCGGTTCGGCGAGCCGGTCCAGCGGATCCATCACGCCTCCCCGGCCAGCCGGCGGCGGGCGGCCTCGTCGGTGGAGGTGTAGCGGTCGGCGGCGCTGCGGACGGCCGACGCGGCGGCGGCCAGCCGGGCGGCGGCGGCACCCGCCTCGCGGGCCCGCCCGTCGGTGGCGGTCGTCCACTGCCGGTGCAGGGCCCGGCCGACCTCGCCGGGACGGCCGGCGGCGTGCGCGCCGAACGCCGGGTGCGGCGGGTCGGTGGCGGTGACCGTGCGGGACAGCGCGGCGAGGGTGGCGCTGGCCTCGTCGAGGCGGTCGGCGAGGGTACGCAGGGGATCCATCTCACGCCCCCGCGAGCGGACGGTAGGCGGTGAACGTCTCGTTGTGCAGCTTCTCCCGGGCCCACTGGGCGGCGTCGGCGGCGGCCGTGACGGCGGCCTGCACCGAGCCGGCCACGTCCCGCGGGTGGCGGTTGTGCAGCGGCCCGAGGAAGCGCACGTCGGTGATCCGCCCACCGGCGGTCACCACCACCTCGACCAGCCCGTCGGGCGAGCGGACGGTCACCTCGACGGTCTCCACCGCCCGGTCGAACTCGGCCTGGAGGGACTCGATCCGGCGGTACCGCCGCACCGCCTCCTCGATCCACGCCTCGTCGATCTCGCCGCGCGGCATCCGATCTCCCCCCAGGTCGACCTCACCCTGCGTGCCACCACGATCACCGCGGCCCACCGGGACCGTACCGCACCCCGTCAACACGTGTCGATGGGCGGCAACCGGGGGTCAGCCGCGCCAGAGGGAGAGCATCATCGCCTCCACGGCGATGCGGGGTTTGACGTTCGCCTCGATCGCGGCCCGGCACTCCAGGACCGCCTCCAGCCGGCGCAGCGCACCCTCCGGGGCCCACTTCTGCCCGCCCGCCTCGGCCAGCGTGGCGGTGTCGGTGTGTACCGGGGCGACCGGCGCGCGCAGCGCCGAGGTGAGCGCGTCCCGGTAGAAACCGGCCAGGTCCACCAGGGCCCGGTCCAGGGCGTCCCGCTGGGCCCGGGTGGCCCGCGACTTCTGCCGCTTCTCCAGGTCCTTCAGCTGGCCGGCGGAGCCCCGCGTCGCGCCCGCCGCGCCCCGGCCGGTGCCGCCCGCGCCCAGCGCGGTCTGCAACGCGGCCCGCTCGGCCACGTCGGACTCCGCGACCGAGGCCGCCGCCTCCGCCTCGGCCGCCTCGATCAGCGCCGACGCCGCGTCCAGCGCGGTGCCCACCCCGGTCAGCCGGCGCGGCACCGCCAGCACCGCGTCCCGGCGCTGACGCGCCTCAGGATCGCGGGCCAGCCGGCGGGCCCGGCCCACGTGCCCCTGCGCGGCGGCGGCCGCCCACTGCGCCACGTCGGGCGCGATGCCGTCCCGCCGGACCAGCACGTCGGCGACCGCCGCCGCCGAGGGCTGCCGCAGCGGTACGACCCGACACCGCGACCGGATCGTCACCGACACGTCCTCCGGGTGGGTGGACGGGGCGCAGAGCAGGAAGACCGTCCGCGGTGGCGGCTCCTCGACCGCCTTGAGCAGCGCGTTGCCGGCGGCCTCGGTGAGCCGGTCGGCGTCCTCGATGATCACCACCTGCCAGCGCCCGCCGGACGGGGTGCTCGCCGCCCGCAGCACCAGGGCGCGCATCTCGCCGACGCCGATGGAGAGCCCCTCGGGGGCCACCAGCCGGACGTCGGCGTGGGTGCCGGTGAGCGTGGTGTGGCAGCCGGGGCAGGTGCCGCAGCCGGTGCCGTGCACGCACTGGAGCGCGGCGGCGAAGGCGCGGGCGGCCACCGAACGGCCGGAACCGGGCGGACCGGTGAAGATCCAGGCGTGGGTCATCCCGGCCCCCGGGTCGACGGCCGGGGCGGTCGACCCGGCGGCGGCATCCTCGTCGGCCTCGGCCAGGGCGGCCAGGTCGTCGTCCGGATCGTCGACGGTGCCGGCGGGTGCCGGAAGGTGGGCGGCGCGCAGCACGGCGGCGGCCGACGCGGCGGCCCGGCGCAGGGTGCCGACCGCGTCGTCCTGGCCGACCAGTTCGGCGAAGACGTCCGGCATCAGGTCCGGTGCTCCATCCCCACCAGCTCCGTGTCGGATAACTCGGGCTGGACCGAGGTGTCGGGCCCGTGTGCCGGGCGCGGGTGCACGATGCCGGCCGGGTCCACCAGGAACTCCTGCACCCGGCGGCCGACCTGGCCGGCGATCTCGTCGACCGGGCGGGCCGCGTCGAGCACCAGGTAACGCTTGGGGTCGTTGGCCGCGAGGTCGAGGAAGGCGTAGCGGACCCGCTCGTGGAAGGCCACGGACTCGGCCTCCAGCCGGTCGGCCCCCTGGTTGCGGGCGGCGGCCCGGGACAGGCCGGTCCGCGGGTCGACGTCGAGCAGCACCACCAGGTCGGGCTTGAGCCCGCCGGTGGCCCAGGAGGAGAGCCAGGAGACCTCGTCGACCGGCAGCGTACGACCGGCGCCCTGGTAGGCCAGGGACGAGTCGACGTACCTGTCGCTGATCACGACCGCGCCCCGGATCAGCGCCGGGCGGACCACGGTGGCGACGTGGTGGGCCCGGTCGGCGGCGTACAGCAGCGCCTCGGCGCGTGGGGAGGGGGCGTCCGCGCCGGAATCCTCAAGCACCAGGGCCCGGATCCGCTCGCCCACCGCTGTGGCACCCGGTTCCCGGGTCACCACCACGTCCCGGCCCTGCTCGCGCAGGCGGGTGGCGAGCTGCTCCAACTGGGTGGACTTGCCGGCCCCCTCGCCGCCCTCGAAGACCACGAAGAGACCGTTGGAGACGAACGGCTCGGCCGGCATCAGCGGCCGGCCGCGCATCGAGCCCCAGAGGTCGGCCAGGACCGGCACGCCCTTCTTGTCGTCCATCTGCCCGAACGCGCTGATCCCGGCGAAGATGCCGGCCAGGCCGGCGGCGAGCAGCAGCAGCCGGGTGGAGGAGACCGAGATGCCGAGGTCGGCGATGGTGAGCTGGCGTGAACCGCCGACCCCGACCAGCAGACTGCTCAGCGCGATCGCCAGGATCAGCACCAGCCGGGTGCCGATCTGCACGACGGCGAAGACCCGGCCGCGTACCTCGTCGGCGACCTCGCCGCCGAGCAGCGTGGTGCCGGCGAGGAAGGCCATGCCGGCACCCGCGCCGACCATGATCGCGCCGAGGATGGCCATCGACAGGTGGATGGCGAACGCCAGCACCAGCACGGAGGCGCTGGCCAGCACGATGCTCATGCCGAACCAGCGGCGGCGGGACATGTCCCGCACGATCATCGGGCCGAGCCCGATGCCGACCGCCAGCCCGATGAAGATCGCGCCGAACAGCATGTAGAACGCGGCGTCGCCGGCACCGAGCGAGGCGGCGAAGAACTTGGCGGTGCCGATCACGATGCCGCCACCGGCGAACGCGCCGAAGATGCCCAGCACCAGGCCCCGGACCAGCGGGGTCTGGCCGATGAACTTCCAGCCCTCGGTGAACTGGCTGAACATGCCCTGCTCGGCGCGTTCGCCCCGTTCCCGGGCCTGGGCCTGGCTGATCTCCTTGATGCCGAAGGCCACCACCAGCGCGGTGGCCAGCCGGGAGAGGGCGTTGAACCAGAGGGCGAGCTGGGCGGGCTCGGCCCAGCTCGGCATCTCGCCGCCGGTGACCCCGCGCACGCTGCGGTCCAGCACCGCCAGGGCGATCGCGGCGGCGACCGGGGTCAGGCCGTACGTGGTGATCAGGGTGAGCTGGTTGGCCGTCTCCAGCCGGGCGCGCGGGATGAGGTTGGGGACCGCGGCCTCCTTGGCCGGGATCCAGAGCAGGGTGATCGACTCGATCAGGAAGGTGGCGACCGCAGCCCAGGTGACCACCACGCCGCCCCGGACGCCCAGCAGCGCGACCAGCGGGATCGAGGCGAACAGCAGGAACCGCAGCAGGTCGCAGATGACCATCGTCCAGCGCCTGTCGAACCGGTCGGCGAGCACGCCGGCCACCGGCCCGAGCACCAGCGCCGGGAGCAGCCGGATCGCGATCACGCCACCGAACACCGCCCCCTGGGCGGTGCTGCCGGAGACCTGCGCGGCGGCGAAGACGGAGGTGGCGAGCAGGCCGAGCCAGTCACCGAAGGAGGCTGCGCCGAGCACGATCCAGAGCCGCCGGAACGGCCGGATGCGTAGTACCGACCGGATCGCCGCAGCTCCGGACCGGTCTGTCTGGGCGGCGGCTCCGGCGGGCCCGGGCGACGACGCGCCGGACGACTCGCCGTTCTGCTGGCTTTCGATGGCCGTACCTCCACGCGCCGGCCCAACACTGGGCAGTCCCGGTGCAACACTCTAGACCCGGTGGGAGCCTCCCCACCGGCGACATTCTCCTGCTCGCCGAGCCTAGGCCGCGGATGCCACCGACCGCAGCCCGGCAGGACGTGAGGGTATTTCGCATTGCCGTCCGGACAGTTAGCGTGCATTCGTGGCCATCGACAGCGACACCCTGCGCGAACGCCTCGACAAGGCGACCGCCCACCTCGACCCGCCCTACGCCGTGGTGGACCTCACCGCCTTCGACGCCAACGCCACCGCGCTGGCCGCCCGCAGCAGCGGCAAGCCGGTCCGCGCCGCCAGCAAGTCGATCCGGTCCCGCGACCTGCTCGACCGGGCGCTCGGGCAGGCCGGCTGGGCCGGCGTGATGGCGTTCACCCTGGCCGAGGCGAACTGGCTGGTCCGCTCCGGCGCGACCGACGACGCGCTGGTGGCGTACCCCACCGCCGACCGGGGCGCGCTCGCCGCCCTGGCCGGTGATCCGCAGCTCGCCGCAGCGGTCACCCTCATGATCGACAGCACCGAGCAGCTCGACCTGATCGACTCGGTGTGCGCCCCGGGTCGCCGGCCCGAGATCCGGGTCTGCCTCGACCTCGACGCCTCCTGGCGACCCCTGCGCGGGCGGGTGCACGTCGGGGTCCGCCGCTCGCCGGTGCACAGCGCCCGGGCGGCCGGCGCGCTCGCCGCCGCCGTCGCCCGCCGGGCCGGCTTCCGGCTGGTCGGCCTGATGTCGTACGAGGCACAGATCGCCGGGCTCGGGGACGCTCCACCCGGACAGGCCGCGCTCAGCGCCGCGATCCGGATCGCCCAGCGCGGGTCGTACCGGGAACTGCTGGCCCGCCGGGGTGCGGCGGTCGCCGCCGTCCGCGAACACGCCGACCTGGAGTTCGTCAACGGCGGCGGCACCGGCAGCGTGGCCGCCACCAGCGCCGACCCCTCGGTCACCGAGGTCACCGCCGGCTCGGGGCTGTACGGCCCGACGCTGTTCGACGCCTACCGCGCCTGGCGGCCGACCCCGGCGGCGTTCTTCGCCTGCTCGGTGGTCCGCCGACCGACACCGGAGATCGCCACCGTGCTCGGCGGCGGTTGGATCGCCTCCGGACCGGCGGCGACGAGCCGGCTGCCGCGGCCGTGGCTGCCGGCCGGGCTGGAACTCGTCGGCACCGAGGGCGCGGGCGAGGTGCAGACCCCGCTCACCGGTGCCGCCGCAGCCGCCCTGCGGATCGGCGACCGGGTGTGGTTCCGGCACGCCAAGGCCGGCGAACTCTGCGAGCGGGTCAACGACCTGCACCTGGTCGACGGGGACAGCGTGGTCGCCACGGTGCCCACCTACCGGGGCGAGGGCCACGCGTTCCTCTGATTCACCCGGCGACAGGCGCGGGCGCTCCGGGGCGGGCCTGCCGGCCGGCTCCGGGGCGGGCCGGCCGGGTCAGGGTTGGGCGGCGGGTTCGGTCGGGGCCTCGACGTGGCGGTGCAGGTACTCCCTGATCAGCGCCTTGGCCTCGGCGAGGACCCGTTCGTCGCCCTCCTGCTTGCGGCGGAACGCCAGCTTGATCAGGGCGTCGGCGGCCTCGACGGCGATCTCCAGGCAGAACCGCAGGCGCGGCTCGTCGGCCATGCCGAACCGCTCGGTGAGCACCCGGGCCAACTGGTCGGCGATCACCCCGTTGTTGTCCCGCTGCTCGTCGAGCAGGTGCAGGTCGACGACGTCGCCGAAGTGCAGGGTCCGGAAGCCCGGGACCGTCCGGTGCATCGAGATGTACTCGTCGATGCCCGCGTCGACGCCGTCCCACCAGTGGCTCAGGTCGTCGGAGGCGAAGCGTTCGTCGAGCCGCTGGAGGTAGGACTCCATCGTGCGCAGCGTCAGCGCCTGCACTATCGCCCGCTTGTCCGGGAAGAACTGGTAGACCGACCCGATCGCCACCTCGGCCCGCTCGGCGAGCAACGTGGTGGTCAACCCCTCGTACCCCACCTCGTCGACGAGCTCGGCACAGGCGTCCAACATCCGTTGGACGCGCGCGACACTTCGACCCTGCACCGGAACGCGGCGCAGCGGCCCGGTCGTGGCGGCTGGTGTGGACACTCGACGCCACCCCCCTTCGACGGAAGAACATATCCACATGTCACGAGGCCGTGACTACCGGTACAACGAGCGGACCTCGATTGCGGTATTTACCAGGCACAACGTTCCTGATATGAAGTCAGTTCACGTTCATGTCGAGGAGCGCCGATGGCCGGTACCACCACCGCTTGGTCCAACTGGGCGGGCAACCAACGCAGCGTCGCCACCGCCATCCTGCGCCCTACCACCGTCGAGGACACAGCCGAGGCGGTCCTGGACGCGGCAGGCGCGGGTCAGCGGATCAGGGTGGTCGGCAGCGGCCACTCGTTCACCCCGATCGCCCTGGCGGACGGCCGGCGGATGGAATTGTCAGCCCTCGACACCGGTGTCCGGGTCGACCGGGACGCCCGGCTGGTCACCGTGCCCGCCGGGACGACCCTACGGGCGCTCAACGCGCTGCTCGCCGGGCACGGCCTGGCCATGCCCAACCTGGGCGACATCGACGCGCAGACCATCGCCGGAGCGATCTCCACCGGCACCCACGGCACCGGTGCCGCCTACGGCTGCCTGTCCACCTTCGTCGAGGCGCTCACCCTGGTAACCGGCACCGGCGAGGTGCTGCACTGCTCAGCCGAGGAACACCCGGACATCTTCGCCGCCGCCCGGGTCGGCCTGGGGGCGCTCGGCGTGCTCGTCGAGGTCACCCTGCGCTGCGTCGACGCGTTCACGCTGCGCGCACACGAACGCCCCGCCCCGCTCGACGAGGTGCTGGGCGACCTGTCCGGCCTCATCGGCCGGCACGACCACGTCGAGTTCTACTGGTTCCCGTACACCGACCGGGTGCAGCTCAAGACCAACGACCGGGTGCCCGCCGACGACCGGCCGCTGCCCCGCTGGCGCGGCTGGCTGGACGACGAACTCCTCGCCAACACCGTCTTCGCCGGGGCCTGCCGGCTGGGTCGGGCCGTACCGACGCTGGTGCCCACGATCAGCGCGGTCTCCGCCCGCGCGCTCACCGAACGCACCTACACCGGCCGCTCCGACACCGTCTTCTGCACCCCGCGCCGGGTCCGCTTCGTGGAGATGGAGTACGGCATCCCACGCGCCGCCCTCCCGCAGGCGCTGGCGGAACTGCGCCGCCTCGTCGACCGGCTGCCGTTCAAGGTGCTCTTCCCGGTCGAGGTGCGGTTCACCGCCGCCGACGACATCTGGCTGTCCCACGGCTACGGGCGCGACTCCGCCTACCTCGCCGTCCACCAGTACGTCGGCATGCCCTACGAGCCGTACTTCCGGGCCTTCGAGGAGGTGGCTGCCGGGCTGGGCGGCCGACCCCACTGGGGCAAGCTGCACTACCGGGACGCGGCCTCGCTGGCGACCGCGTACCCGAAGTTCGCCGACTTCCAGGACCTGCGGGCCCGCCTCGACCCCGGCCGGGTCCTCACCAACCCCCACCTCGACCACATCCTCGGCCCCTGACCCACCCGCCGCCGGGGTGACGACGACGGTGGGAACGGCGCGGTAGCCTGCCTGCGATGGCCCGAACCTCCACCCACCGCAACGGTCTCCTGGCGTGCTGTGCGGCCCTGTCGCTGTGGCTCGTCGCGTGCGGCGAGCCACCCGACGGGCCCACCGCCGCCCCGCCCGCCCCGGTGACCCCGGACACGGTGCTGACCGACTTCGTCAGCCGACTCAAGCCGACCGATCCCTACCGCGACCCGGATCCGACGGAACGGCAGACGGCCCGTCGGGCGGTCACCCTGTTGGTGACCGGGGACCACTCGGGGCTGCCGGAGGCGAGCGGGCTGCTGGCCGGGTTGGGCTTCGCCGCGAGCAGGGGCCGGGACCCGCAGACCGGGCGCGACTACGCGCTGTTCGTCACCGAGGCCGGCGCGGAACGGCCCTGGGGCCTGATCCTGGTGGACCTCTCCCAGCCGGTACGACTCGCCGTCGAGGTGCCCCACCCCAACTCGGACCTGCACACGGAGGACATCGGGCTACGGCTGTTCCGGGCGACGCCGGGCAGCATCATGCTGGTCGCCGGCGCACACCGCCGGGCCGGCGACGGGCGGGCGGACGCGGCGCACAACTCCCAGGGCCTGTTCCAGCTGGCCAGCGACCGGTTCGCCCGCAACCGGATCAACCAGATCCAACTGCACGGTTTCGCCGAGCAGAGCCTCCCCGGCGCGGAGATGGTGGTCTCCGACGGGCAGAAGCGCTCCACCCCCGCCCTGCGCCGCACGGCCGACGCGCTGGACGCCGCCGGCTTCGTCGCCTGCCGGGCCTGGACCAGCAGGTGCGGTGAGCTGGAGGGCACCACCAACACCCAGGCCGAGGCGGCCCGCAGGCAGGACGCGGTCTTCGTCCATCTGGAGGTCACCTGGACGGTGCGCCGGGTCGAGGACCGCCGGGCGGAACTGGTGGCGGCACTGGTGGCCGCCGACCTTCCCGGTCGCTGACACCGGCCGGCAAGCGGTCCCGACGTCCGACCACGCACCCGCGCGTCGCCGCCCCGGCCGGTGTCAGACCCGGCGCGCGGACAGGAACCGGCCCGACCAGTAGCCCGGCCCGTCCAGCAGCGACTCGCCGCCGAAGTCACCGAACGTCGGACCGTTCGCCTTGACCCGGCTGGAGAAGAACCGGTGGTGGCCGGCATCGTCGACGCCGAGATAGATGCCGGAGTGTTCGATGCTCGGGCCGGCGTTCGCACCGTGGTTGAAGAAGACCAGGTCGCCCTCCTGGAGCACGCCGTAGTCCCGGGCCGCCCGGCCGGTGTTCGGGATCAGCAACGCGCCCGGGCCGAAGCCGGCCATCGCGTACGCCCGGCGGGGCAGTCCGGCGCCCTTGGTGTTGGTGCCCCGCAACGGGTACTTCATCCGGTAGCCGTAGACCATCCGGATGAAACCCGAGCAGTCCAGGCTGCGGAAGTGGTCCTTGGCCGGCCGCTCGTGCTTGCCGTCCGGGAAGTCCCACTCCACGCCGAGGTAGTCGTAGAAGTCGGAGTTCTCGGCGCGACCGTCCGGGTCGGCTGCCGAGAGCGGGCCGAAGGAGGCGTCGCCGGCGAACTGGCGGCCCTCGGCATCCTTGCGGGCGGGCGCGTCGTCCAGGTAGTCCATCGCGATGGCGAGGGCGTCCGGGCTGTCGTCCCCGACCGCCTTGTCCAGCCAGGGCCGGAACCAGGCCGCCTTCTCCTCACCGGCCTTCCACGGGGTCGGGGCGAGCCGGATCCAGGCGTCGGTGGTCACCGACGACGTGGTGAAGCGGGGCTCGGTGAAGGTCCGTTCCGGGCCGGAGACGCGTACCGTGCGGGCCTTGTCGGTGAACACCGCCAGCACCCGCCCGGCCGCGTCGCGGACCTGGGTCCGTGACGGTTTGCCCAGCCGGGCGAAGGTCAGCTCGGCGGACCCGACCGACGCCGCGCCCGGGGCGGCCACGCCGCCCGGCGGGGCGGTCGACGCGGACCGGTCGGGGCGGAGCGCCACGACGACGATCACACCCGCGGCGATCAGGACGACGGCCAGCGTCGCCCAGATCCCGTTCCTGCTCTGTGACACGGGGGATGCCTGCTTCCGTAGTCTCGGCTCAACTCACCGGCACCAGGCCGGCCAGGATGCCACTGAAGATGATCAGGTACGAACCCACGGAGACCGCCCCGGTGGCCAGGATCGTCGCCAGCGGTGGTTGACGGACCAACTGGTAGGCGATCAGGCCGGGCGCCACGAAGCCGAGGGTCTGGTGCGAGAACAGCAGTGGGAAGTCCTGCTGGATGATCAGGAAGAGGGTGGTCTGGAGCAGCACGCTGAGCAGCACGATCGCCGCGAACAGCCGCTTGCCGTAGAGGATGACCACCCGCTGCATGAGCCGGGTGAGCCCCCAGGTCACCCCGGTCATCGCGACGATCACCAACACCTGGCGGTACTCCTCGACCAGGGCCAGTGCCAACCAACCCGGCGTGATCATGCCGCCGGGGGAGAGATTGGTGGTGAGGTAGCAGGCCAGCGCGAGCACCAGCCCGACGCCCAGGCAGAGCGTGGACAGCTCGGGCGTCAGCTCTCCGTTGATCATGAGGAACTCCGGTAGACGGACGGCCGCCGATGCGACGACTGCGGATCGGGATCGGGGTGCGTCGGCGCGGTGCCGTCGGCCGGCGACCGGCGGATCCGGCCCCGGTGCGGATCGGGCTCCACCGGGGCCCGCTCCGGGGGCCCGCCCACCGGCCGGCCGCGCCGGGTCGGCGGCTCCTGCTCCGCCGGGCCGAACAGGTCCGGCTGGCCCGGGGACCCGGCGTGGTACCGGTCCAACTGCTCGGGAGCGAGGGCGGCGTACCGGTCCAGCTGCTCGGGGGCGAGCGCGGCGTACCGGTCCGGACGCCCGGGGGCGGGCACGCCGGGGCGCTCCGGCCCGTCGTACGGCCGGGGTCGGGGTGTCGGGGTGCCGGGCCACGCCGCCGGGGGCGCGGCGGGCACGGGCGGGTCGCCGTACGTCGTGGCCTGCCGCCGGGAGCCGCCGGAGGCCGGCCCCGGCCCTGCCGGTACGCCGTTCCGACCGACAGTTGCCCCGCCGACAGGCCGGGCAGGCGGACCAGCCGGCACAGAACGGGCAGGCGGACCCGGCGGCACGGCACGAACAGGCGGACCAGCCGGCACGGCATGAGCAGGCGGAGCCGGCGGCACGGCACGAGCAGGCGGGTCCTGGGATACCGAGCGGTCCAGACGGCCCAGCTGCGCGAGCAGGATCTCGCCCTGACCGTGGATGTTGCCGATCGCCAGCACCGAGGCGAACCCGTCGATGCTGCCGAGCACCCCGTCGAGCAGTTCCCCGGCCCCGATCCGGCCGCCCAGGTCGACCACCCGGTCCTGCCACTTCTCCTCGATCTTGACGCGGGCACTCCGGGTCGGCTCACCGATCAGGATGACCCTGTCCGGGTCGATCCGGGAGACCAGCGCACCCATCTGGCCGTTCCGCTCCACCCGGTCCGGCCGGCAGTTGATCAGCACGTGCAGCGGTCGGGGGATCGACCCCTGTTCCTGCAACTGCTTGATGTTCATGAACGTCGACTCGGGGTCGTTGGCGGCGAAGATGTTCGCGAACCGCAGCGACGTGTCGCCCCGGCGGTACTCCTCGACGCTGAGCACCCCCGGATCGGGGGGCGCCGTCCACATTCCGGTCAGGGCGGCCTGCCGGGACACCCCGAGCAGTTCGGCCACCTTGAGGGCGATGGCCACGTTCTCCTTGAACGTGGTCCAGGTGAAGCCCGCCATCTCGTCGTCGGTGACCGACTCCGGGTCGACCGGGATCAGCTTGCAGGACCGCTTGTCCGCCTCCGCCTGCAGGATGTGCAGCCGGTCGGACTCGGCGGTGACGCAGATCCCGCCCACCGGCATGGACCGGCTCAGCGAACGGGCCACGTCGTCCAGGGTCGGCCCCATCTCGGCGAGATGGTCCTCCCGGACGTTGCAGAGGATGCCGATGGTCGACTGGATCAGCTTGGTCTGGTTCAGCTCCTGTAGCGGTGGCATGACCGCCATGCACTCGATCACCAGCGCGTCCGGGTAGTAGGCGGCGGCCCGGCGGACGATGCCGATCTGCTCCACCACGTTGGCGATACCGAACTTGCGGTAGACCGGTTCCTCGCTGGCGTCCGGGAAGATGAACCGGGCCGCCGTGCCGGTCGTCTTGGCCACCACGACCAACCGGCCACCGCGCAGCGCACCGGCGGTGAGCCGGGTGATCGAACTCTTGCCCCGGATGCCGTTGACGAGCACCCGCTGCGGGATGCGGTGCAGGCTGCGGTGATGGTTGCGCTGCTCGATGATGCCGCCGGCCAGCAGCCCGAGGCACGCGAGGAGGAACACCAGATAGAGGAAGAGCATCTCAGTCACCCCTGCGGGACGACCGGACACCACGGCTACCCGCCTTCCGCCGTGGCGGGATCTTCGTCATGATCGCCGTGGGCATGCCCTCGGTGCCACGTAGTCGCGCCGCACCGCCGAGCCGCTGCTCGCCGTGGACCGCCGCCTGACGACACACCTCCAGGCAGACCGCCACCGCGCCGATGTCGTCGTGCCAGCGCGGTGAGATCACCCGGCTGCTGTCCCCGCCGGCGAGGGTCGCCGCCTCCCGGGACAGGTTGCGCAACGGCCGGAGTTGGAAGAAGTAGTACCAGCTGAACAGCAGCAGACCGATGCCCGCCGCGACGACCGCCACCAGGAGCGCACCCTGACGCATCTCGTTGCCGGGCAGCGCGTAGTCGGTGACCGGGCGCTCGGCCACCACCGTCCACTCCAGGTGCGCCGCCGAACCCTCCAGCGCGACCGGCGCGGCGATCAACAACTCACGGTCACCGTCGACCTCCGCCACCCGGGCGTACGGCCTGCCGCTGAGCGCCTCCGCCGCCGCGGTCCGCACCTGCCCGCTGGAAACCTGCTCGAAGGCGAGGTAGCCGGCCGAATCCAGGATGTCCCGCTGGTCCACGTCGACCACCCGCAGTCGCCCGTCGACCCGTTCCAACAGCCGGGTCAGGTAGCGCACGTCGAACTCGGCGACCAGCGACCGCCCGTCCGCCAACTGCGTGTACGCGTAGACGATCGGCAGTCGGCCCTGCACGTCGTGCAGCACCACACCGCCCTCGCCCGGCAACGGACCACCGGGCCGCAGTGGGGCCCGGCCCACGCTGGTGATCACACTGCCGTTCGCCGACGCGAGGTAGCCGCTGCGGAACCTGCGGTTGTCGTCGAGCAGGCGGTCGAGCACCCGGCGCAGCTGGGCGGTACCGGCGGTACGGTTGTCCGCGCCGATCAGGGCGAGCTTGGTGTAGCCACCGTCCAGGGTGTCGTCGACCGCGCCGGCCACGGCCGCGACCTGGTTCTCCGAGTCCCGCACCACCTGGGCCGGGAGGTCGTCCTCGTGGGGGGCGAGGGTGGCCAGGATCCCGCCTGCGGCCAACAGCACCGCGACGACCGCCGTGACGACGACCAGACCTGCCGGGACACCGCCTGCCGGATCGTCCGGGCCGCGCTGCGCCGGGGTTGTCCGCTGCTGGGCGGCGAGCCTGCCGAACGCCGAGGCGATCCGGTTGACCTGGGCGTTCGCCGTCCTCGGCCACCCCTGCACGGGGTTGCCCGAGGCCACCGCCTTGGCGTGGACGAGGAGCAGCCGCATCGGCCGGACCAGTCCGAACTGGAGGGTGAGCAGCACCGCACCCGCCCCCACCAGCAGGGCGAGCGCGGCCAGCAGGGGCTCCCGGGTGACCGCAGCGGCGGTGACCGGGACGTACACCAGGGAGACCACCACGACACCGACCTTGCCGACGGCGTCGGCGGTGGCCACCGGGGCGACCGGCACGGTCGGGTCCCGGTCGGCCGGGCCGGCGGCCGGTACGCCGGTGCGGGTGGCGGTGGGTACGCCTGACGTCGCACCCACCGCCCCGGCGATCAGCGCGTCCAGCGCGGGATCCGCCGGCACGGGCGCCCCCTGGACGAGGGACCGTCCCCCTCCGGGGACGGCGATCAGCACGGCCTGCCTCGCCTTCGGGTCCAGCCGCAGGGTGCGGATGTGCAGGTTCAGCTCGGCGACGAGCAGCCGGCCATCGGACAGCGGCTCGACCAGGAGCAGCCGGGGGTCGTTGCCCTCGACCACCGGCACGGCGATCCGGCCGGTGGCAGCGCCGGGGGGCGGCGTCACCGGTCGACCGACTGCGGCCACAGTGGACTTTCCGCCCGCGTCGAGGATGCCGACGCCCCGCCACTTCGGCTGGTCCGTGGTGAGCGCGGCGAGTTGGGTGGCCGCCCCGGCCGGCCGCGCGTCGTAGGCGGCGGCCGTACGGGTCAACTCCTCCCGGCTACGGGCGACCGAGCTGTCGAGGCCACGGGCGACCGCACCGACGAAGTCCCGCTGCGAATCGGTCACGGCCCGGGGCACGCCGGTCTCGTTGTCGCGGCCCAGGTAGCCGAAGGCGAAGACGGCGAGCAGGGTGAGCAGCAGGGCGGCCACCAGTGCCGGCGTACCGACCCCGGTCAGCAGACGGGGCTGCGGAAGCTGCTTCTCCAGGCTGATCAGACGCCAACGGGCCAGCTCTCCCGGCCCGTCCTCGGGGTGGTGGAGTCCCGCCCGCCCCGGCGGCGGCGGTGGCGGATGGTTCATCCACGCACCCGCAGCAGACAGTCCTCACCCATGAAACCGTTCCTCCCCGTGGACCAGCCGGCGTGCGAGGCTAACAGCGCTCACCGCCCGCCGGATGGCGCGATTCGCCAACTATCGAGCGAATCGGATATTCAACCGTGTGATTTACCCGTTCGGCGTGGCCGAACTACCGGGCGGGCCAAGAACCTCAAGACCATCCGCTGCTCCGCCACGGGCCAACAGGTAGCCCCGGATGCGGGCGGCAGCAGCCCGGTAGACCTCCCGGCGGTGCGCCGGGGTCGTCGGATCCGCCAGCGCGGTGGACAGGTCCACCAACCGGATGTCCGGATTCAGATTGATCCAGGTGGGAATGGCCTCGGCCCGGGTCACCCGCCACTTCCCCTTGGCCGTCTCGGTGAAGGTGAACCGCCCCATCACCCCCTCCCGGTTGGCGGGGATCGGCTCGGCGTGCCGGGCGACCTGGTTGCCCATCCCGTAGACGACCCACTTCTGGCCGATCTTCTCCATCGGCTGCACCACGTGCGCATGGTGACCCAGGATCAGATCGATGTCCGGGGACGCGATCAACACCTTCGACCACTCCTCCTGCCTGGCGTCCGGCAGGTTCTCGTACTCGGTGCCCCAGTGCAGGCTCAGCACCACGATCTCCGCGCCCGCCGTACGCAGCTTGCGTGCCGCCGCGAGGATCCTGGGTGGCTCGATGAGGTTGGCGATCCAGTCCTTGCCCGCCGGCCGTCGCAGCCCGTTGAAGTGCAGGCTGTAGGCCAGGTGCCCGACCCGCACCCCGTTCTTGGTGTAGATCCGTGGGGTGAGCGATTCCTTCTTGGTCCGCGCGCTGCCGGTGTGTCCGATCTTCGCGGCGTCCAACGCGTCCAGGGTGCGGACGACCCCCGCCTCGCCCTGGTCGATGGTGTGGTTGGACGCCGTCGAGCAGGCATCGAAGCCGGTGCCCCGGATCGCGTCCACCACCTGCGGGGGGACGCTGAACTTCGGGAAGCCGACGAACGGCCCGTCCGGCTTGGCCAGCGGGGTCTCCAGGTGGCAGATCGCCAGGTCCGCACCCTCGACCGCCGGGCGGGCGTGCCGGAACAACGGGTTGAAGTCGAGCGCACCGGGACGCCCTGCGCGCTTGGCGTCCCGACCTGCCTGATGGGTCAGCTCGGGGTGCACCAGCACGTCGCCGGCACCCAGGATGGTGAACAGCCGGCGGCCGGAGGAGTCCTGGCGTACGGCCGGGTCGGGCGGGGTGGTCACCGGCCCGACCTCGGCGACCGGCGCACCGACGCCGACGCCCGGCGGGTCAGCCGGCGAATCGCCACGCGTCCCGCTGGTACGCCAGACGATCAGCCCCGCTCCGGCCAGCACCGTGCCGACGAGGGCGACGATGCCCGCCACCTTCAGCGGCCGGCCGCCACCCGCACTCTCCGATTTGGACACCGCGACAGAGTAGGCCATCGCGCACCGAACGTGAGGCCCATTTCAGCGGCTCACTCGCCGTCGGCAGCCACCGTGGCCTTGCGGGGAGCAGCCTTGCGGGCCGGCGTCTTCGTGGCCGCCGTGGCCTTCTTGGTCGCGGTGGCCTTCTTGGTCGCGGTGGCCTTCGCCGTGGTGGCCTTGGTCGCGGTGGCCTTGGTCGCGGTGGCCTTGGTCGCGGTGGCCTTCGCCGTGGTGGCCTTGGCCGCCGCCGTCGTCTTCCTGGCCGCCGCCGTCTTCTTGGCGGGCGCCTTCTTGGCCGGGGCCTTCTTCGCCGCCGCCTTCTTCGGGGCCGGGCCCTTCGCCCGCTTCTCGGCCAGCATCTCCGACGCCTGCTCGATGGTCAGTTCCTCCGGGGTCTGCCCGCGCCGCAGCGACGCGTTGAACTCCCCGTCGGTGACGTACGGCCCGAACCGGCCGTCTTTGATCACCAGTGGCTTCTCGGTCAGCGGGTCGACACCCATCTCGCGCAGCGGGGGCGCGGCGGCCCGACGCTGACGGGTCTTCGGGGCGGCCAGCAGCGCCAGCGCCTCGTCGAGGGTGACGGTGAACATCTTGTCTTCCGAGTCCAGCGAGCGGAACTCGTCACCACGCTTGACGTACGGGCCGTAGCGGCCGTTGTTGGCGACGACCTCCGCGCCATCCGGGGCGACCCCGATCACCCGGGGCAGGCTGAGCAGCTTCAACGCCTCGTCGAGGGTGAGCGAGTCGGGCGTCTGCGTGCGCAGCAGCGACGACTTGCGCTCGCCGCTGGCGACGTACGGGCCGAACCGGCCGGACTTGAGCAGGATCGGTTCCCCGGTGGCCGGGTCGTCGCCGAGCTTGCGTTCGCCGCCCCCGCCGAGGAACAGCTCGTGCACCTTCTCCGGGGTCAGCTCGTCGGGGGCCAGCCCCTCCGGGATCGGCGCCCGGTCGCCCTGGCCGCCGCCCTCCTCACCGTCGGCCTTCGGTGCCGGCTGCTCGCCGGGCAGGGCCCGTTGCAGGTACGGCCCGAAGCGGCCGACCCGGACGACGACCTCGCGCCCCTCGTCGTCGGTGTGCAACGGGATCGAGTTGACGCTGCGCGCGTCGATCTCGCTGAGGTTCTCGGTGACCAGCTTCTTCAACCCGCCCGCGTGGGCGATGGCCTGGTCACCGGTGCCGTTGCTGCTGCCGAAGTAGAACGCGGTGAGGAAGTCGACGGCGGCGTGGTCGCCCCCGGCGATCTCGTCCAGCTCGTTCTCCATGCTGGCGGTGAAGTCGTAGTCGATCAGGCGCGGGTAGTGCCGTTCCATCAGCCCGATCACCGCGAACGCCAGGAAGGTCGGGATCATCGCCTGGCCGCGCTTGGTGACGTAGCCCCGGTCCTGGATCGTCTGCATGATCGACGCGTATGTCGAGGGACGCCCGATGCCCAGCTCCTCCAGCGCCTTCACCAGCGACGCCTCGGTGTAGCGCGACGGCGGCTGGGTGTGGTGGCCCTGCGCGGCCAACTCGTCGGCGGTCAACGGCTGGTCCTTGACCAGGGTGGGCAGCCGGCGCTCGGCGTCCTCGGCCTCGGCGTTCTCGTCGTCGCTGGACTCGACATACGCGCGCAGGAAGCCCGGGTCGGTGATGGTCTTGCCGGTGGCGCCGAAGTCGGCCTCCTCCTGGGCGACGGAGACCGCCCGGATACGCACCGAGACACTGGAGCCGACCGCGTCGGTCATCTGCGAGGCGATGGTACGCCGCCAGATCAGCTCGTAGAGCTTGAACTCCTCGCCGGACAGCTCCTTGGCCACGTCGCCCGGGGTGCGGAAGTTGTCCCCCGCCGGGCGGATCGCCTCGTGCGCCTCCTGGGCGTTCTTGACCTTGCCGGTGTAGCGGCGCGGCTCCGGTGGCACGCTGCGCTCGCCGTACAGCTCGACGATCTGCCGGCGGGCCGCCGTGATGGCCGTCTCGGAGAGGTTCACCGAGTCGGTACGCATGTAGGTGATGTAGCCGTTCTCGTAGAGCCGCTGCGCGGTGCGCATCGTCTGCTGCGACGAGAACCGCAGCTTGCGGGCCGCCTCCTGCTGGAGGGTGGAGGTGATGAACGGCGCGTAGGGGCGACGACGGTAGGGCTTCTCCTCGACCCGGGTGACGGTGAACGGCCGCCCGTCGAGCCGGGCCGCCAGCCCACGGGCACCGCTCTCGTCGAGGTGCACCACGCCCGCGCCGGGCCGCACCCGGCCGGTGGTCGGCTCGAAGTCCTTGCCGGTGGCGGCCCGGTCGCCGTTGAGCGCGACCAGGGTGGCGTTGAAGGTGCGCGGGCCCTCGCCCGGCTTCGCCACCGCGAGGGTGGCGAGGATGTCCCAGTACTCCGCGGTGCGGAAGGCCATCCGCTGGCGTTCCCGCTCGACCACGATCCGGGTCGCCACGGACTGCACCCGGCCCGCCGAGAGCCTCGGCATGACCTTCTTCCACAGCACCGGGGATACCTCGTAGCCGTAGAGCCGGTCGAGGATGCGGCGGGCCTCCTGGGCGTCGACCAGGTCCCGGTCGATCTCCCGGGGGTTGGCCACCGCGGCCTGGATGGCCGGCTTGGTGATCTCGTGGAAGACCATCCGCTTGACCGGCACCTTGGGCTTGAGGGTCTCCACCAGGTGCCAGGCGATGGCCTCGCCCTCGCGGTCCTCGTCCGTGGCCAGGAAGATCTCGTCGACCTCCTTGGCCAGCTTCACCAGCTTGCTGATCTGCTGTTTACGGTCGGCCGAGACCACGTAGAGGGCGTGGAAGCCGTTGTCGACGTCCACCCCGAGGCGGGCCCACGGCTCGCCCTTGTACTTGGCCGGCACGTCGGCGGCGTTGCGGGGCAGGTCCCGGACGTGGCCGAAGCTGGCCTCCACGACGTACCCCGGGCCGAGGTAGCCCGAGATCGTCTTGGCCTTCGCCGGTGACTCGACGATGACCAGACGGGTGGTTCCAGCTCTGCTCGGCACGTCTCTCCCCGACCTCGCTCCTGCTCCAGGCCCGTTTCGGGCCGTGTTGCGCCCGCCGGACCACGGTTGGTCCGGATGTCCAACGTAACGCGCCGCCCAGGTTCCGGGTCCCGGGGGCGGCAAACAGCGTCCGCGCGGCGGCACCGCCGACGCCGCACGGCCTCAGTGACCGGACGGCGCCACCGTACACCGTGGGTAGGCCCCGAAGTGGGCCACGGTGACGACGTCGGCCCTCCGACCTGGGCGAATCCCGGTGTTCACGGAGTGAGACGACCAGCATACTGTCCGCGATCCCGTCCATGATCGGACACCCCGCCCCGTCCCGACTGATCGACTCCGCATCCGGTCGCTCCGATACCGCAATGCGGCCCCCGTCGAGTCGATCACCACCCGGCCCACGGGTCGCGGCGGGCAGCGGCGGGCCCGGGCGGGACGGTCACGGCCAGAGGCCCGGGCAGGGGGGTCACGGCCAGAGGTCGGCGGGGGCGGCCGGCGGGCGGTCACCGACCAGCTCGGCCAGCCGGGCCAGCCGTCGCCCACCGATCCGGTACGCCGGACCACCCGCCTCCACCTCCACCAGCGCCGCCGGCAGACCCACCACCGCGAGCGCCGCCCGCACCACCGGCCACCACGGCTCGTCCCGCCGGTCAAGGCGCAGCAGCAGCCCGGCGTCGTCGGCCGCCCCGGCGGCGGCCAGCCACAGCCGCAGCCGCCGCCCGTGCAGGTGGAACCGGGGCGGTGGTCGCTTGACCCCACCGGGCAGCCAGGCCGTCGCCAACGGCGCCAACGTGGTCAGGTACGGGGTGCGCACGACATAACGCTGCTCCCCGGTCGACTCCCAGCCCGCCGCGAGCCCCCGCCGGGCCAACTCGTCGACGAGCACGTGCACCCGCCAGGCCGCGTCCACCCCGACGGACAACCGGGCGGTACGACCCATCCGGTGCACCTCCCCCGGGCCGGCGAGCAGCCCGGCCAGGTCGGCGACGGACGGATCGGCCGCCTCGGTGCCGAACAGCGAGAGCTGACGCCCCGGTTCCCCGGGCGGGTCGGCACGCCTCAGCGACACTCCGGAACCTCGTCGAAGGCCTGTTTGAGCTCTGTCGAGTTGAGTCGCCCGGTGTCCAGCGCGCTCGCGTCGTACTCCTGGTTGAGCGTGTCGACCGCGGCCTGGACGCCGTCGTAGAAGGCGGCGGCCCGGGTGGTGTCCAGGGCGTCGATGGTGTCCCCGGCGCGGCCGTAGGCGTCCCTGATCTTCGCCAGGGAGGTGCGGAACCCCTTCGACACCTCGTCGCCGTGGTCGGTCTCCGGGATGCCGGCGTCGGCGATCCGGCGGCGGGCCGTCTCGCTCGCCTGCTCGGCGCCGCCGAAGAGCCGCACCAGGTTCTCCTTCGCCTGCGCCGGGGTGGTCTGCGCGGTCATCTGCTGGTGGGTGCTGCTGGTGAGCTTGCTGATCTCGGCCCGCCAGGGGGTGAGCGCCTCGCAGACCGACGCCGCCCAGGCCCGGGGGCTGGGCCCGCCACCACACCCGGCCACGACGAGTACGACCGCGACGAGGACCACCGTGAGCTTCCCGGCGTCACCCGCCCGACACGTACGCATGCGTTGCAGCGTACGGCCTCCGGGCGATTGCGCCAGCGGTCAGGTTTCACGGCGCAGCGGGCCCCCGCAGGACCGGGGACCCGCCGCGTCGTGACTCAGGCGTTGGCGGCTTCGACCCGCTTCGGGTCGTTGCCCGTGCCGGTGCCGCCACCGTCCGGGGTGGAGTCCATGGCGACGCCCTTGCGCTTGCTGAACACCACCGCCGCGACCACGATCAGGGTGGCGACCACCGCGACCGTCAGGCGCAGCGGGGTGTTCCGGTCGTCGCCGACGCTCCAGGCCACCACGGCCGGCGCGATCAGCAGCGAGACCAGGTTCATCACCTTGATCAGCGGGTTGATCGCCGGGCCGGCGGTGTCCTTGAACGGGTCGCCGACGGTGTCGCCGATGACCGTCGCCGAGTGCGACTCGGAACCCTTGCCGCCGTAGGAGCCGTCCTCGACGAGCTTCTTGGCGTTGTCCCACGCGCCACCGGAGTTGGACAGGAAGACCGCCATCAGGGTGCCCGCCCCGATCGCCCCGGCCAGGTAGGAGGCCAGCGCGCCGGGGCCGAGGCCGAAGCCGACCGCGATCGGGGCGAGGATGGCCAGCAGGCCGGGGGTCATCAGCTCGCGCTGCGCGTCCCGGGTGCAGATGTCGACGACCTTGCCGTACTCGGGGCGCTGGGTGCGGTCCATGATGCCGGGCAGCTCACGGAACTGCCGGCGGACCTCCATCACCACCGCGCCGGCCGAGCGGGACACCGCGTTGATGGCCAGCCCGGAGAAGAGGAAGACCACCGCCGCACCGATGATCAGACCGACCAGGTTGCGCGGGTTGGCGACGTTGAGCGCGTTGAGGATCTCGCTGGCGACGTCCCCGACGCCCGCGTCGGAGTACGCGGTGCTCAGCGTGTCGGTGTACGAGCCGAACAGCGCGGTGGCCGCGAGCACGGCGGTGGCGATCGCGATGCCCTTGGTGATCGCCTTGGTGGTGTTGCCGACCGCGTCGAGTTCGGTGAGGATCCGCGCGCCGTTCTCGTCGATGTCGCCGGACATCTCGGCCACGCCCTGCGCGTTGTCGGAGATCGGGCCGAAGGTGTCCATCGCGACGATCACGCCGACCGTGGTGAGCAGGCCGGTGCCGGCCAGCGCGACCGCGAACAGCGACAGGGTGATGGAGCTGCCGCCGAGCAGGAACGCGCCGAAGACCCCGGCACCGATCAGCAGGGCCGAGTAGACCGCCGACTCCAGGCCGACGCTGATGCCGGCGAGGATGACGGTGGCCGGGCCGGTCTGCGAACTCTTGCCGATGTCCTGCACCGGACGCCTGTTGGTCTCGGTGAAGTAGCCGGTCAGCGCCTGGATGGCGGCGGCCAGCACGATGCCGATGACGACCGCGCCGATGGCGACCACGCGGGGGTTCTGGTCGACGTCGGTGAGCCCGCCCTCCAGCTCGCCGAAGCTGGCCGGCAGGTAGAGGAAGGCGGCGACCGCGACCAGCACCGCGGAGATGACGGCGGAGAGGTAGAAGGCCCGGTTGATGGCGGTCAGGCCGTTGCGGTCGGAGGGGCGCAGCCGGGTGATGAAGACGCCGACGATGGCGATCAGCACCCCGATGGTGGAGATGATCAGCGGGAAGACCAGCCCGTCCTCGCCGAACGCGGCGCGGCCGAGGATCAGCGCGGCGACCAGCGTCACCGCGTACGACTCGAAGAGGTCGGCGGCCATGCCGGCGCAGTCGCCGACGTTGTCGCCCACGTTGTCGGCGATGGTGGCGGCGTTGCGCGGGTCGTCCTCGGGGATACCCTGCTCGACCTTGCCGACGAGGTCGGCCCCGACGTCGGCGGCCTTGGTGAAGATGCCGCCGCCGACCCGCATGAACATGGCGAGCAGGGCGGCACCGAAGCCGAAGCCCTCCAGCACGGTCGGCGCGTCGCCCTTGAACAGCATGACCACGAGCGCCGCGCCGAACAGGCCGAGGCCGACGGTGAGGAAGCCGACCACGCCGCCGGTACGGAAGGCGATCTTCATGGCGGCTTCCCGGCCACCGGCCGCCTCCCGGGCGGCGGCGGCGACCCGCAGGTTGGCCCGGGTGGCCAGCCACATCCCGGCCCCGCCGATGAACGCGCTGAACAGGGCGCCGACCACGAAGAACGCGGACCGGCCGATCTTGACCGCCAGTTCGCTGCCGTCGGTGTCGTGCACCGGTAGCAGGAAGAGCAGTACGACGGCGACGACCACGAAGATCGCCAACGTCCTGAACTGCCGGAGCAGATAGGCGGAGGCGCCCTCCTGCACCGCGCCGGAGATCTCCTGCATGTTGGTGGTGCCCTTACCGGCTGCCAGCACGGCCTTGGTCAAGGCGGCGGCGAAGACGAGTGCCACCAGCGCGATGACCGCGGCGATGACGACGTACGTCACGTTCTCTCCGGTGAGGGACAGCGCGCCGCCTTCGGCGGCCAAGGTCCCGGACATCTATGTCCTCCTGTACCGAACACTGTCGCGCCGGCCAGTGGACGTATGACCGACGCCTGGATGCGGTGGCGCACGTGCTCCGACCCGCCGCCACGGAAGATGATCAACATCCATATCCGCTGGCTGCGGGAACGATCACGTACTGACAACCCACAGACTGTAGCCCCGGCCAGTGTTGGAGGTCACACCTGGGGGACGCCGTGTCCGGATGATCTCTGTAACTGTGTTATGAGGAAAAATCTGATATAGGAGGCCATCGACGCCGCGAGGCCGCGACCCACCAAGGGTCACGGCCTCACATACGTACAGTGACGATCAGCGACCGACCGGCCACACCATCCGGACCTCGGTCCCGATCCCCTCGGCCACCGGCCGCACCTGGAGGTCCTCCACGAAACCGGCGAGCAGCGCGAAGCCCACGCCCGTGGTCAGCGCCTCGTCGGTCAACGCCTCGTTGGCCAACTCGTCGGCGTTCAACGCGGCCAGGCCCAACCCCGCCTCGATCGGCGCCCGGTCCACCACCCGCACCGAATACGCTCCGGAGTCGGACATCTCCACCAGCACCGGGTCGGCCAGCCCGTACTGGTGGTGCAGGGCGACCGCCCGGGTGCACGCCTCACCGATGGCCAGCCGTACCTCGTCGAGCAGATCCTCCCGGACCCCGGCCCGACGGGCCACCGCCACACCGACCAGGCGGGCGGTACGCACGTGCACCGGCGCCGGCGAGAAGGAGAGCCGGACCGTCGCCATCACGCGCCGGAGCCGGTGGGGTCGGCGGCGATCGCCGCGTCCACCGTCGGGTGCAGGGGGAAGACCTGGTCCAGGGCGGTGATCCGGAAGATCTTCAGCAGCGGCTCCTTGTCACAGACCAGGGCGAACGAACCCCCGGCCGACCGCAGCCGCTTCAGGGCGCCGACCAGCACCCCCAGGCCGGTGGAGTCGAGGAAGTCCACCCGCCCCAGGTCGACGACCACCCGCCGGGCCCCGCCGTCGATCAACTCCAGGAGCCGTTCGCGCAGTCGGGGTGCGGTGTAGACGTCCACCTCACCGCCGACCTCGAGCACCGTGTGCTCCCCCACGGTGCGGGTCGCCAGCGACAGCTCCATCAGTCCTCCTCCGAGAGCCGTAAACTCTCCTGGGCATCTAACCATCCCCGCCGGACGGCCCGGCGGGGTCACCGGCGGCGGCTCCTCCATACCCACCGGCCCGGTTGTTCAGCACCGAACACCAGTGCGAGAGTGCAGGACGTGAACCCCGCAGCCACCGCGACCGCAGGCCCCGGCACCGGGCGGGGCCCGGCCGAGCTGCTGCACCGGCTACGGACCCGCCATCCGCTCGACCCGGTCACCCACGTCGAGCGGGTACCGGCCCGCGCCGGGCAGCAGGCCCCCTGGCCGCAGTGGGCCCCCGAGGAGCTCCGGGCGGCGTTCGCCCGACGCGGCGTCACCGCCCCCTGGCGGCACCAGGCCCAGGCCGCCGAGCTGGCGTACGCCGGGCAGCACGTCGTCGTGGCCACCGGCACCGCGTCCGGCAAGTCCCTGGCGTACCAGCTCCCGACGCTGGCCACGCTGCTGGCCGACCCCCGGGCCACGGTGCTCTACCTGGCCCCCACCAAGGCCCTCGCCGCCGACCAGCTGCGCGCCGTCGCCGGCCTCGACCTCGACGGGGTACGCCCCGCCACCTACGACGGGGACACCCCGCGCACCGAACGGGAGTGGATCCGCCGGCACTCCCGGTTCGTGCTGACCAACCCGGACATGCTGCACCACGGCCTGCTGCCCGGCCACACCCACTGGTCGGGGTTCCTGCGCCGGCTGACGTACGTGGTCGTCGACGAGTGCCACACCTACCGGGGCGTGTTCGGCTCGCACGTGGCGCACGTACTGCGCCGGCTGCGCCGCCGGTGCGCGCAGTTCGGCCGTACCCCCGTGTTCCTGCTCGCGTCGGCGACGTCGGGTGACCCGGCGGCGACCGCCGGGCGGCTCACCGGCCTGCCCGTCACCGCCGTCACCGAGGACACCTCGCCGCGCGGCGGGGTCACCTTCGCGCTCTGGGAACCGCCGCTGCTGCCGCCGCCCGCCGACGTCGGGGCCGTCGCCGACGACCTGATCCAGGTCCGCCGGTCGGCGCTGCGGGAGACCGCCGACCTGCTCGCCGACACCGTCGCCGAGGGGGTACGCACGCTCGCCTTCGTCCGGTCCCGGCGCGGCGCGGAGGTGGTCGCCGCGAACGCCCGCCGGGCGCTGGACGAGGCGGTGCCCGGCCTCGGCGAACGGGTGGCCGCCTACCGGGCCGGTTACCTGAAGGAGGAACGCCGGAAACTGGAACGGGCCCTGCTCCACGGCGACCTGCTCGGGCTGGCCTCGACCAACGCGCTGGAACTCGGCGTCGACCTGGTCGGGCTGGACGCGGTGCTGATCTGCGGCTGGCCGGGCACCCGGGCGTCGCTGTGGCAGCAGGCCGGCCGGGCCGGGCGCTCCGGCGACGAGGCGCTCGCCGTGCTGGTGGCCCGGGACGACCCGCTCGACACCTACCTGGTGCACCATCCGGAGGCGCTGTTCGGCCGCCCGGTCGAGGCGACGGTGCTCGACCCGGCCAACCCGTACGTGCTCACCCCGCAGCTCGCCTGCGCCGCCGCCGAGTCCCCGCTCACCCCGGCCGACCTGGAGCTGTTCGGTGACGGGGCGAAGGAGGCCGTCGACGAGCTGGTGCAGGCCGGTGACCTGCGGCAGCGGCCCACCGGGTGGTACTGGCGGCACCGGGAACGCCCCGAGATCGACCTGCGTGGCGAGGGCGGGGCGCCGGTCTGCGTGGTGGAGGAGTCCACCGGACGCCTGCTCGGCACCGTCGACGGCGGCTCGGCGCACTTCCTCGTCCACCCGGGGGCGGTCTACCTGCACCAGGGCGTCTCGTACGTGGTCGACGCGCTGGACCTCGACGACGGGTGCGCGCTGGTGCACGCCGAGGAGCCGGACTGGTCCACCCACGCCCGGGACGTCACCTCGCTCTCCGTGGTGTCGGTCCGCTCGTACCGGGACGCCGGCCCGGTCGGGCTCTTCCTCGGCGAGGTGGACGTCACCAGCCAGGTGGTCTCCTACCAGCGTCGCCGGATCGCCTCCGGCGAGGTGATCGACACCCGCCCGCTGGACCTGCCGGCCCGGGAACTGCGCACCGTCGCGGTCTGGTTCACGCTCTCCCCGCAGTCGCTGGCGGCGGCCGGGGTCGAGCCGGCGGACGTGCCGGGGGCGCTGCACGCCGCCGAGCACGCCGCGATCGGGTTGCTGCCGCTGATGGCCACCTGCGACAGGTGGGACATCGGCGGGCTCTCCACCGCCCTGCACCCGGACACCGAGGCACCCACCGTGTTCGTCTACGACGGCCACCCCGGCGGGGCCGGCTTCGCCGAGCGGGCCTACCGGACGGCGGCGGCCTGGCTGGGTGCCACCCGCGACGCCGTCGTCGAGTGCGGCTGCGAGTCGGGCTGCCCGTCCTGCGTCCAGTCCCCGAAGTGCGGCAACGGCAACAACCCGCTGTCCAAGTCGGGCGCGGTCCGGGTCCTCGACGTGGTCCTGGCCAACCTGTCCGCCATCGCCACCGCGCCCGCCCAGCCGGGCCCGGCCGACCGGTGACGGGGACCCGGCCGGCGGTCGTGTCGTGGGTGGCCGCCATTGACTCCCGGGATCGCGCTTGAGCGCAACGACATCTGGGCATTGATGCATGGGAGCGCTTCCATCGATAATCGGAAGTGCCCTCCCAGCGCCGACCCCGCCGTTCATGCCGACCCGGAGGAGAAGCCGTGGCCGACACCATCGCCGAGACCGTCGACCTGCTCTACACGATCGACCAGGACAATCTCACCCCCGACCAGCTGATCGCGCTGGGTGCCGCCCTGGCCAGCCTGGCCCAGGCGGAACGTCTGGACCAGATCAACGAGCGGCTGCGGGGCATCCACCAGGTGCTCAACACCTGGGCGCTCAAGGCGACCGCCGACGGACGCTGACGGCGGCGACCGACCGGCGACGGCGGGCGTCGACGGGGGTCGGCCGCCGGCCGACGGCGGGCGCTGACCGAGTTGGCCGCCGGCCGGCGGCGGGCATCGACAGGGGTGGCCGCCGGGCGCTGACGGGCGCTGGTCGGAGGGTTGTGCGAGACTCCGGCGCACCCTTCGGAGGAGTTCTCATGCAGTTGGACAGTTTGCAGGCACAGCACCAGTTCCACGTCCGGCAGCGGATCCGGATGATGGTCAACCAGTACGAGGTCCGGGCCGTGGCGGCGGACGGCACCGAGGGCGAGTTGCTGGCGTTCGCGCAGCAGAAGCGACTCGCCTTCAAGGAGCAGGTCACCATCTACACCGACGACTCCAAGCAGCACCCGCTGCTCGGGTTCAAGGCCCGGCAGCGGCTCGACCTCGGTGCCACATACGACGTGACCGACCACGCCGGCACACCGATCGGGCTGTTCCGCAAGGACTTCGCCCAGTCGCTGCTCCGCTCGACCTGGCACGTCGAGCAGGCCGGCCTGCCGGCGGTCACCGGCCAGGAGCGCAGCATGCCGGTGGCACTGCTGCGCCGGTTCGTCGACTCGTTGTCCTGGCTGCCGTACCACTTCGACTTCACCGCCGGTGGTCAGCCGGTGTTCTCGGTGATCAAGAAGTGGGGCCTGCGGGACCGCTACGTCGTCGAGGTGCCGCATCCGCAGATCGACAGGCGACTGGTGATCGCCATGGCCATCGGCCTGGACGCGCTCCAGGGCCGCTGAGCCACCCGGTTCGGGGTCGGGCCGGCCCGCCCTGTTCCGGGATGGGCCGGCCTTGATCCAGGGCGGGCCTGCCTGTTCCAGGCGGTCCCGTCCGGGGCCGGCGCTCCGGCGGGTCGACCCCGGACCGGTCACCGCCGGACCGGCCATCCCCGAACCGGTCGGCCCCGAACCGGTCGGCCCCGAACCGGTCGGCCCCGAACCGGTCGGCCCCGAACCGGTCGGCCCCGGATCGGTCAGCCTCGGACCGGGCCGGCGCGGGCGGTGGCGGTGGCGTGCCGCCGCAGCCCCGGCAGCGGAGTGACCGCCACCTCGACCGTCACCACCACGTCGAGCCCGTCAGCGCGGCAGGTGACCAGCCGGGCGGCATTGGCACGGACGAACCCGTCGGCGGTCGCACAGGCCACGCCGGCACCCTGCCGCGCCGCACCGGCCCCCGCCAGGGCACCGAAGTCGGCAGCGACCCGGGCCTGGTGTCGCGCCAGCCGGGCCGCGCCGATCGCCGCCCCGAACAGCCCGACCAGCACGAAGACCAGACCGACGGCGAGCAACAGCACGGTGGCCCCACCCCGCTCGGCGACGTCACCGCGCCCCTTCCTCCCGGGGCCCGTCACCCCGGCGCGGCGAGTGGCACGCTCGGGCCGGCATCCGCAGCTCACGAGTGTCCTTCCGGCGTGTCCGCCCCGGGTCCACGCGCAGCGGACGCCTCCGGCATTGGTGCGTCCACGGTTGGTGCGTCCGGTTCCGGTACGCCAGGTTGCCGCATGTCTGGCTGTGGTGCCTCCGGTTGCGGTGTGGCCAGTTCCGGTGCGCCTGGCTGCGGTGCGGGTTGCGGCGTGCCCGGCTGTGGTGCGCCCGGTTCGACGGCGGCGACCGTGCCGGCCTCGACGGTGAGTCGGGGCAGCCGGGCACCGAGCGCTCGGACGGGCGCGCGGACCGTCGCGATGACCCGGCCCTCGTCCACCACGATCGACACGACCGCCGCCTCCGGTGCGATCCGGGTGCCCGCACTGGTCCCGTCCTCGCCCCGGGAGGCAGCGAGCGCCGCCTCCCGGGCCGCGTCCAGGCAGGCCGCCTTCGTGGTGACCGCGTCGACGGCGGTGATTCCGGCGAACAGGAGCAGGAGCAGCGCCGGCAGGCCGGTCGCCAGTTCGGCGGTGAACGAGCCCCGATCCCGACCGGCCGGCCGGCGCGGTCTCACTTCAACGCCCGATCGATGACGGCCGTCAGCGCGGACTGCACGTTGCCCGAGGTGAGCACCTTGAGCAGGATGCCGGCGAAGGCGACTGCGGCGAGGGTGCCCACGGCGTACTCGGCGGTGTTCATCCCCGCGTCCCCGCGCAGCCGGGTGAGGAGTTTGCGCATCGCTCGTTCCCTTTCTCGATGTTGGGTCACAGCACGTCGCCGAGGACGGCGACGATCACCGGCACCAGGCCGGCGAGAATGAAGGCCGGTAGGAAACACAGGCCCAGCGGCAACACGATCAGTACGCCGGCCCGCCGGGCGGACGCCTCCGCAGCCGTGGAGCGGTCGGCCCGCAGGTCGTCGGCGACACGGCCGAGGGCACCGGCCAACGCCGCCCCGCTGCGCGACGAACGCAGTGCCGCGGCTACCACCCGGTCCGCCCCGGGCACCGGTGCCAGGTGGGCCCACGCCTCCGACGGCTCGCCGCCGAGCAGCAGCGTCCGCCCGATCCGGGCGAGTCGGGCGGCCAGTGGGCCGTCCACCGCGTCGGCCACCGCGAGCACCGACCGGTCCACCGGTGCGCCGGCCCGCATCGCCGCCGCCAGCAGGTCAGCGGCGAGCGGCAGGTCGGCGGCCTCCCGCAACCGGCGTTCCCGTACCGCAGGCGGGGTGATCCGTCGCAGCAACCGGTCCGCCACCGGGGCGGTCAACGCCCCGCCCAGCGCCCCGGGCCAACCGCCCACCAGCAGCAGGACCGCCACACCCGCCAGGACGGCCCCGAGTCGTGTCCGGTCCGGCCACCAGTCCGGTCGGCTCCGGCCCGCGCGCCGGCCGGTCAGAACGTTCCACCGCCGGCCGGCCCGGTTGCCGCGCACCGCGACCAGCAGCGCGGCCAGGACCAGGCAGCCGGCCGACAACTGCGCCGGGGACATCACCCACCCCCGCCAGGCACGACGCCCAGCCGCTCGGCCCAGAGCAACCCGCCGGCCTGAAGGCCCATCGCGGCGAGGGCACACCCGGCACCGATCGGGGTGTGCAGCAGCACCGCCAGCGGATCGACGCCGATGCCGTAGCCGAGGGCGATGCCGCCGAGCGGGAGCGCGGCAAGCAGCAGCGCGGTGGCATTGGCCCCGGCCGCCTGGGCGGCGGCACCGGCCAGTCCCCGGTCGAACGCCCGCGCGTCGGCCTCGACGCGTTCCAGGAGTTCGGCCAGGGGCGCTCCGGTCCGGTCGGCGAGCCGGACCGCCGACCGGGTCAGCCGGGCGAGCCGGTCCACTCCGGCCGGGTCGTCGCCCGGTCGCGCTGCGCCGGGTTCCTGGTTCGGCGCGGCGTCAGCGGGGACGGGCAGGCCGGCCCGCAGGTCGGCGGCGAGCGCCCCGAGCCGGTCCAGGTGGCGACGACGTTCCCGGCCGACCTGCCCGGCGAGCCGCCGCCGGTGCACGGCACGCGCCCCGAGCATCCCGTAGCCGGCCAGGAGGAGTGCGGCAACCGGTCCGGCGGCGAGGCCACCCGTACCGGCACCGACGAGACCGGCCAACAGCAGGACCCGCCTCGGCGGGCCGGACACCAGCCGACGCGCCAGCCGGCGACCGGGCGTCGACCGGTGGGGGTCGCCGGGTTCCGGTCCGGGACGTGGCGGTGCGGGGAGCACGCTGCGGCGTCGGCGTCGACTGCTGCGTACCGGCCAGGCGACCGCCAGGGCCGCGCCGGTCAGCAGGACCGCGACCAGCCACAACGGCGACGTCATGCCCGCCCCGTCGCGCCGGGTCGGGGTGCCCGCAACAGAGGCGGCACCGGCACTCCCCGGTCGCGGAGCAGGATCGCGAGACCGGGCCCGGCCGGTCCGACGCCCTGCCCACGTACCCAGGCGGGCACCACCGTCACCAGCCGGTCGGGGCCGTCGGCCAGCAGCAGGCAGATCGACTCCACCAGTCGGCCGTCGGGGCTCCGACGTACCTGGACCAACACCTGGAGCGCGGCGGTGACCTGCGCGTGCAGCGCCGCCCGGGGCAGGCCGCCGAGCAGCCCGAGCGCCTCCAGCCGAGCCGGCACGTCGGCCGGGGTGTTGGCGTGCAGGGTTCCCGCCCCTCCGTCGTGGCCGGTGTTGAGCGCGGCCAGCAGATCGACCACCTCGGCGCCCCGGCACTCGCCGACGACCAGCCGGTCGGGACGCATCCGCAGCGCCTGCCGGACCAGTTCGCTCAGCCCGATCACGCCCGCGCCCTCCACGTTGGCCGTCCGGGCCTGGAGACCGACCACGTGCGGGTGCACCGGGTGCAGTTCGGCGGCGTCCTCGACCAGCACGATGCGTTCCGTCGTCGGCACCAGGCCGAGCATCGTGTTGAGCAGGGTCGTCTTGCCCGAGCCGGTGCCGCCGGTGACCAGGTAGGCCAGACGGGCGGCCACCACCGCGGCGAGCACCGGGGCGACCGACTGCGGCACGGTGCCCTGCTGGACCAGCTCGTCGAGGGTGAACGGCCGGTGCCGGAAGGTGCGCAGCGACAGGTAGGGCCCGTCGGTCGCCACCGGAGGCAGCACGGCGTGCAACCGGGTGCCGTCGGGCAGTCGGGCATCCGCGCAGGGTGAGCCGTCGTCGAGCCGACGACCGGCGGCGGCGGTGAGCCGTTGGGCGAGCCGGCGTACGTCGTCGACCGTGCCGAGCGGCACCGCCACCTGGTGCAGCCCGGCGCCCCGGTCGACCCAGACCCGCAGCCCGTTCACGAGCACGTCGGTCACCTCGGGATCAGCGAGCAGCGGGGCGAGCGGCCCGGCACCCACCAGGTCGTCGTGCACCCGGTCGGCGATCCGCAGCACGGCGGTGTCACCGAGGACGGCGGCGGACGGTTCGGCGCGTACGGCGGAGACGATCGCCGCCGGGGTGACCGGCGTGGTGGTGTCGGCCATCCGCTGCCGGACCCGGGCAGCGAACTCCTCGGGTCGCCCGGTCACGCCGCACCCGGCACGGGCAGCCCGGTCAGGTCGGTGACCAGTTGCCGGCAGAGCGCGGCGAGCGGTCCCCGGCCGGCGGCGGCCGGTGCCTCACCGCGTTCCAGCCCCCGGCTCAGGGCAGGTTCGGGGCGTAGCGTGCCGGCGAGCGGCAGTCCGAGGGCACGGGCCACCTCGGCCGCGCGCAGCCGGCCCGGGGCGGGCCCCCGGACGATCACCCCCAGTGCGGCGCAGTGCGGAGCCGTCGCCGCGACCACCCGGGCCGCCGCAGCGGTCGCCCGCAGTTCGGCGGGCACCACCACGTACACCTGGTCGGCGGCCTGGAGGGCGAGTACGGCCGCGTCGTCGAGCTGGCGCGGCAGGTCGACGACGACGAAGTCCCGGCCCCGGCGGGCGGCGTCGAGGGTGGCGGCCATCGCCGGGGCGGGCAGGGCCAGCGGCTCGCCCCGGTCCCAGGAGAGGACGACCAGGTCGCCCCGGTGCGGCAGGGCGCGGACCAGGGCGGGCGCGTCGACCCGGCCGTCGGCGTCGGTGAGCGACGGCCAGCGCAGCCCGTCCAGGTCCTCCCAGCCGAGCACCAGGTCGAGCCCGCCGCCGAGCGGGTCCGCGTCGACCAGGAGGGTGCGCAGGTGGGCGCGGGCGGCGGTGACGGCCAGGCCACCCGCGAGGACGCTCGCCCCGGCCCCTCCCCGACCGCCGAGCACGGCGACCGTCCGGGCCGGTGCCGCCGGTTCGCCGCCGGGCGCGCACGCGGCGAACCGGTCGACCAGCCATGGTTCGGCAGCGGGCAGGGTGGCGACGTGCTCGGCCCCGATCAACTCGGCGATCTCCCAGCTCGGGTCGAGTTCCCCCGACCGTCCGACCAGCACCGTCCGGGGCCGCCTGGGCAACCGGGCCCGCAGGCAGGCTTGGGCCTGGTCACTGCCGACGAGGACCAGGGGCGCGGGAAGCCAGCGGGACCGGGCGGCGGCCGGATCGGCGGCCACCTCCACCTCGGTGCCGCCCGCTGCGGCGAGCCGCAGCAACTCGTCGAGGAGGTCGCCGTCGGAGGTGACCAGCAGCGGCAGTCGTCGGTACGGCGGAAGGGAGGTACGGGGTGGCATCACGGCCTCCAGCGCTCGGGGTTGCTGGGACAGACCCTGCGCCGTCGTCTCCGGTCCGTGCCGTCCGCGCCGCCGCCCCTGTGGACAACGGGACGACCTGTGGACAACCCCCGCCACGGCCGGTGATCTGTTATGCCGCTTCGGTGGTGGGATCACGACCGGGCTGGCCGTCAAGGTCTTCCCGGTCGGCCCTTCGACGCCTCCGTCGACCCGGTAGGAGGCACTGACCAGCAGCGGGGCATCTTCGGCACACCGCACGGAGGGCCGGGACGACCGAACGACGCCGGCCGCAGCGGTGCCGTCCCGATGAAGAACGCGAAAAAACGTCCTGTTCACCCCGCCCGAGTGATTGACGGCATACCGCCTCGTACGCAGATAATCGTGACCGCCACCGCGAAGGTGGCATCCGCCGCTCTCGGAAACGGGGCCATGGCCGACTCACCCGACGACACACCCCCCACCCTGCGCATCGGTGGCTGGCTTCCGGCACCCCGGTACCGCCAGACGCTGCCGCCGTACCTCGTCCCCCCGACCGGCCGGCACCTGATCGACATCCCGGCGTCCGGGTCACCGAGCGACCCGCTGCCGTCCCCCGTGCACGCCGTCGAACCCGCCGGCATCGGACGGACGCTGCTGTTGGCCACCGTGGCGTTCGGCCTGGTGACCAGCCTCGTCCTGGCCCTGTCACCGTTGTGGTCCGGACCCAAACGCGACGGTGCCGCCCTCCCGGCGACACCCTCCTGGATCGCCGATCGCCCGGATCTCGCGGCCGTGGAGAGCCCCACGCCGGTCGCCGACTACTCGCCCGCCCCGGCTTCGATGGCCACCCGCGCCGCGACCCCGGTCGCGCCACCCCCGGCACCGCCCCGCCAGCCCCACCGACCCGCTACGGGTACGACGTCCCGCCCCACCCCGACCACCACGCCGCCCCGGCCGGCGCCGACGACCACCGCGCCCCGCCCCACGCCGAAGCCGCCGACGAACCCGCCCGGACCGGCCGAGTTGACCGCGCTGCCGGGCTGGCAGGAACACTCGCTGCGGTCCAGTTCGAACGGCCCCTCGACGTACGTCGAGTTCGTCAACGCCCGCAGTTCACGGGTCGTCGTCTACTGGCTCGACTACCAGGGGCAGCGCCGGCAGTACAAGGTGCTCGACGCCGGCCGGTCCTACCGCCAGCAGACGTACGTGGGGCACCCGTGGGTGGTCACCGACCGGCACGGCCGGGCCCTGGCCTGCTTCCTACCCGCCCGTACGACGATGCGGGCGGTCGTGCGGTAGTCCGGTCATCCGCTTCCGCGTCTTCTACGGACGGCCGTTGAGCAGGGCACTCTTAGTGGACTATCTGTCAGCGACCCGACGGACAAATCGCGGGCCAGTGCTATGACGCCACACGCGGGATGCTTGACGGTCGATCGGCGCAGCGCCGCCACAGCACAGCGGCACCCGGCTGCAACCGGACGCCGCATTCGACTCGACCGTGTGCAACGGGAGCGCTTCCATGGGAAAGGGACGACCCCCGTCGGGGGGATGCGGTCTCAACCTGTCGGCTGCTGCCAGATAGTGCTGACCCACGGCAACGAGCAGGTGCCGAACGTCGGCGGCTGACGTTCTGGTCCGACCCTTGCCAATGCTCCCGCTGCCTTCTCGCTGCCTTAGACGTCTCACTTCCACGGCATCGAGGGGTGGCGGACCGCACGGCTAGTACGGCCCGCCACCTGCTACCTCTCCTAGCGCTGCCTTCCGGCCAACCACATCCGCACCACGAACACGGTCAAGGCGAGAACGAAGGCGGCACTTGACCCCCACACCTTGATCAACGCTGGCGCATCTACCAGCAGCAGGAGGAGAGCCACGCCCACCGGCCAGATCATGACCGTGAACGCGTCCACGAGGTGGGAGAAGCTCACCGAGGTTCGCCCGGCCCCGTCCCGGAGGCGCACTTTCCCCTGGAAGAACCCGACCTTGATCTCGGCCTCAGCCTCGATGTCTTCGCTCTGCCCCCTCGCGGTCGGCTCGTTCTCCGGATATCCCTGCCGCGTCAGGTCGTCTTCGACCTGACGCCCAGGCTGGGTGGGACTCGTCATGCCCCTTTTCACCCTTTCGCCCGTTGGTAGGGCTACTCCCCCGCCACAGCCCTTTCCAGCTACTTTGCGCAGACCCAGCGGGGCTACGGTCAGTCACCATAGCACCCACGATCACACGTCATACGGCAGCAGGACCCGCTTTTTACCGTACGTGTGTACTGGTCTTCGCTGGATGGTCACGAAGTTACCGGATGTCGCAAAACCGACAAAGTCTGGGATGTAGCCGCGACGCCACGGAGGGTAATCTCTGCCCATTGCCTGATAGATGCTGAATCGTTAGGCGGAGTGATAAGAGCAACACCCAAGTGATCCCTAGCAGCCAGAGGCAGCCTCAGCGGGGCCTGGTCCCAGCCTGCACGAGCATCAAACCTGCATCTAGTGTGCTCAAGAGATGCCTGGTACTGTGCCGCCGACTAGCACCCCTAGTCGAGACTGTAACAGTGTGAGACATTGGAACAGTCGCAGGTGATACATGCGTTGTATGGCTCTAGCTATGGCGAGCGGGTACGTCCTGAGTCAGGACATGCCTCCAAGCTCGCACTGCTGGAGTGGCGGGCCGAAGCAGTCGTTTGCCGGCGAGAGGCACGGTCCGCGCCTGCGCCCAGAGGAGAAGGAGTACGCCGTGGCCAAGACGGGAAGTGTGCTGGGCCGACCAGGGGCGGGACTGGTACCTCAGCTCACGACCCCTGATTATCCGAGAGGAGTGGACGTGGGCAGCCGATCCTCCGAGGACCGACGCCAGGCCAACACCGAGCAGCCAAGGGATTCCCAGGGCGACCATCCGGCCGGTGGCGGTGGCGGTGGCGGTGGCGGTGGAAGCTCATTGGTACGCGTGACTGTCAATCTAGCGCCTCGTGCGGTCGAAGCCTTGGATCAAGCTTGCGAGAAGACCCGGGACACCAAAACCGACACGATCAATCGAGCCTTGGTTGTCTACAATCTCGTACTTGAACTGCTAGAACGTGGGGGCGGGCGACTCAAGCTCGAAACCCGTGAAGGCCAGACCGAAATCGTCCACATCCTATAACTGCTTTGCACGGAGGGCGCTCCCGCCAACCACCCCTCAAGCGCCCAAGACTGCAAAGAGCGCACGTGAAGCCCGGCTAAGTGCCGGGCTTCACGTGTATCTAGCCAAAAGGGCCAAATCAGAATCACCTGAATGGGGCTCGGGAACCCTACCTGGCGCTTACTCCCTGCTCTCTCCCTTGCAACGCAGTCCCGCGTTTGACAAGCAGCCATCCCGCCTTAGCTTGGGGCACCAGTCGGAAGCGGTTTGCCCATCCCGATGCCCTACAGATATCAAGCCGGCAACCCCTTGCCCCCCAGGCAACGATCAAGCTGGGCCGACCTGCCCCTACCCCCGTCGCACCCTGGACTCTCGGTCCGTCATCGTCCACCGGTGTGCGCGCCGGTCCGCCCCGATCGTCACTCAGTTAGTCACCCATGCGAGGTTGAAATGGCTCGTCGTCCTTTCGGGGTCAAGTCCTTGCCGTCGTGCCTCGGCATCGTGATCCTCCACGAGAACATGTCGACGGAGTGCGGCCGGGCCGACTGCCCCGGAACGGGTTCGATCCACGCGGCAGCCAACGTGCGCGCTTGCGGCATCACCCGCTGCGAGCGGTGCCCGTCGGGTCCGGGGTGGAGCGAGTAGACGCCTTCGGTGTGAAGGAAAGATCAGTCGCCGCTGAGCTGTGTACATACCCGGACTGAGCTGCTGAAACGGTCCGCCATTGTCCGTAGGCGTCCAGCGTTATCGCTCCCTGTCGTCACCCAGGTTGTCACCCGCTCTCCCACTCCTATCGAGAACCTCGTTCGCGAATTCGATTGCCTGGCGGGCTTCCTCGTCGGCGGCGGCAAGATTCAGTGCCGCATCGCGTCCCTGTTCCTCGGCCCGTTGGAGGTTCTCGATAGTTTTGTCCGCCTCAGCCACAAGGTCCATGCGGCCGAGAGACATCGCTTGAGCGCGTAGCTCGTACGCCTGCCGAATGAGCTCGGCACCTTTTGGATCATGGAGTGCCCCATGCAACTCGCGTTGATCCTGCTGAGAGTCCTGCCGTCGTTTCGCGAGCCTCTCGGTGGCTGCCCGAAGATTCTGTTCGTTCATGTCATGGAACATACGCGCCAGGCACGACGCCCTAGCCATCCCGTCTGCCGTCGACCCGCACTCCTGTGGAGCGGGCCGCCGCCCGGCCCGCCACGTCAAGACGGCCTTGACGGCTCGTACGGACGCTGGCGGGTCGGGCGGTGGTCTGCTCGGCTCGCCCGGGTCGACGGCGGGCGGGATGGCTCCCCACCCCAACCACCCACGGACCGCAAGCCGCCGACGGACCCCCGGCATCCCGGAGCCCGAGCGCCCCCGCCGGAGGCGCAGTAACCGCAACCCCGCCACCGGCCCGCCGCCCGCCGACGGACCCGGCGTCCGCTCCCCTACGCCGCGCGGTGCTCGCCGCGCGGCCCGGCCGGCTGCCGGCCCACCCCCACCCCGGAAACGGCCTGTCGTCAGCCGGCGGCCCACCGGGCTACCCGCCCTCCGCGCCAGCCCGCCGGGCGTGTTGCGGGGCCGGAGTCGGAGCGCCAGCGGAGCGACGGACGCGCGCCCAGGCGGCGGCGCGTGCGGCCCGATCAGGGCCGCCTTGAAGACGTACAGAAACTATGAACCACATCGCCGGCAGCCGGCCGCCCCCGCCCGTCGGTGAGCGGACATGGGATGGTGCGCGGACCCCGTCGCTCCGTACCCTGGCGGGATGGCCGACCTCGTCGATACCGCTCGGGAAGTTGCGCGGCACCTGTTGGAGACGCCGTTACCTCGTCGGTGGAGTCACGTCCAGGCGGTGGCCGCCAAGGCGGACCGGATCAGCGCGGCGGTCCCGGTCGAAGATCGCGCGGTGCTCGTAGCGTCGGCGTGGCTGCATGACGTGGGCTACAGCCCCGACCTGGTCGACACCGGCTTTCACTCCCTCGACGGTGGCCGCTGGCTACGGCGTGAGCGGTTCAACGAGCGGATTGCCGCCCTGGTGGCTCATCACTCCTGCGCGTGGCTGGAAGCGGAGGAACGTGGGCTCGGTGAGGTCCTGGCTGCCGAGTTCCCTCGGGAGGAAACAGCGGTGACCGATGGGCTCTGCTTCTCGGACATGACCACCGGGCCCGACGGCCAGGACTTCGAGGTGTTGGAGCGGCTGGCGGAGATCCGGTCGCGGTATGGGCCGGAGCACCTGGTGACCCGGTTCATCGGTCGGGCGGAACCGGAGATGGTCGCCGCCGTGCAACGGACTCAGCGCCGGCTTGCGGGCAGCGTCGCTTAGCCGATGTAGGGCTCGGGGCGGTCCTCATAGCCGTGGGTGATGCGGAGCAGGGTCGACGGGTGGATGTCGAGCGCGGCCAGCTCGTCGCGGGCCACCCACCGGACTTCGTGTGACTCGTCGCTCGGGGTCGGGGTACCGCTGATCGGTACGGCGCGGAAGCAGAGCGAGAACTGTTGCCGTACCTCGCCGTCTGAGTACTCGATGACGTGACCGGGGTCGGAGTAGACGCCGACCATGCCGACCACTTCGACACTGACGCCGGTCTCCTCGCGGGTCTCCCGGACTGCCGTCTCGGCGACCGATTCGCCGATCTCCTGACCACCGCCGGGCAGGGACCATAGGCCGTTGTCGGTGCGCTGAATGAGCAGCACCCGGGCCTGCTCGTCCCGGACGAAGACGGAAACGGCGACGACGATGCTGTTGGCCTTCGGCGCGTTCGGGTCGTGGTAGTGCTCGGTTCTCGCCATGTCTCTAGGCTGCCACCTCGTCGCCGGGTCGGCGCTTCGAGGCCAACACGACTCGATCGAAGCTGTCGGAGTAGGTGCGGAACAGGTCGCCGCCGTTGAGCTTGCGTAGGTGCATGACCGGCGCGTGGGGCGCCGGGAAACCGAGGACGTGCATGTTGACCAACATCTCGTCGTCGAAGCGGTAGATCGAGTTGTACAGGGTCGTGTCGTGGTAGAGCACGTTCACCCCGGGCGCATCGTCAAGCTGCTTGTAGTACCCCTGGACCTGGCGGATCTTCGCGGCCATCACGCCGGGCGCACCCTCCTCTACGCTCCTTCGCTCAATCGCGGCGCTGGTCGGATCACCGAGCAGGATATTCACCGTTACGCCGTCAAGGCCCTTTTGACGCAGGACGTCGACAAGCATCGGGTCCTGCTCCACGAGGAATAGGCCGGCATAGGCCAGTACGTCGATGCGCTGCTCGGCCCGTTCGATCAGTCGTCGCCACAGATCGTTCGGCACCGAGGAACGCCGGGAGTAGAGCTGAACCATTTCGCTCTGCCCGATTTTCGATGCCCGTTCCGGTGTCACTGCCTCCGGCCAGAGATACGGGACGTCTTCGCGCACCATCGCCGCGATGGCGTGTCGATGACGCGGGTACGGCGTCCGATTCTGGGTGATCCAGCGTTCCACGGTCTTCGCGTCGACCCCGATCCTCTCGGCTACGGCGACGGGAGTCAGGCCGTTGCGCAGGATGGCATCGCGTAGCCGGTCGTTCGGCATCGGACACTCCTCAAGGGACGACTTTAGGACGACTACAAGGTAGCCGAGACGTCCCATAGTCGTCCAGCCCATCGGATGGGCTGTCCCCCGCTTTCCGGGAGTCTTGACCGCAGAGGCCAAGAGCAGAAAGTCCACCGGGGACAAGCTCACTACCTGGCCCGAGACACAGGAGGTTTGTTGTGAAGCTGTACGTGGACACCCAGAGCAAGCAGGTTCAGGTGACGAGGGACCCGGAGCCGAAGAACGACCAGAACGGCAACCAGCGGTCGGAGAAGAACACTGGCCGGCTCATGTGGTCCACCCAGGTCTTCGTGCTCGACGAGACCGGTGGCGAGATCATCACCATCACCACGGCGGGAGAGAAGCCGAGCGTGACGGTGGGACAGCTCGTCGCTGTCGAGCAGTTGGAGGCCATCCCGTGGGCGACCAACGGGCGTAACGGCGTCGCGTTCCGTGCCATCTCGCTGAAGCCGAAGGCTGGTGCCTCGGCGGCCAAGTGAGGTTCCTCGCTCACCGTGCTGTGTGAGCCTCTGGTGTCTTCGCACGAAGCGGCCTGACGGTCCGCTGATCTGATCCGCCCAAGGTTCCGGGAGCGTTTCTGGCTCCTACTCTCCCGGCCCTCGGCAACCTGCGGTTGCCTTCTCGATATGGCGCGGGGTCGGTACTGGCTCCTACACCTGCCGACCCCGCCTGCCATCCAACCCGTCTGCCCATTGTCGTTGGGAGTGGTTGTCATGCTCGTTTCCGCCATCGTGTTCGCCGTTGTCGCGGCGACCTTCTACGCCGGTCACCAGGTGGCCGACCACGTCTTCGGTCAGTCCGACAAGCAGGCCGCCCACAAGGCCGCTCCCGGCTGGGACGGCTGGCGTCACCTGCTGGGCCACATCGTGGCCTATCACCTCGTGGTGGTGGTCATGTTGACCATCGCCATCGTCGCGCTCGACCTGCCCGTCACGGGTGTCGGGCTCGCTGCCGGTGTCGGCTTCTCCGCCGTCTCCCACGCCATCCTCGACCGGCGTTGGCCGGTGCGGTGGCTGCTCATCCACACCGGAAGCGCCGACTTCGCCGACCGTCAGGCCCCGATCTGTGGCATGTACCTGGCGGACCAGTCCCTACACGCGGCCTGCCTGTGGGTCTCCGCGCTGCTCATCGCCTGCATCTGAGCCCATCGGCTGCTGCGGCGGCCTGAGTGATTTCGAGCGCGGGGCCGGTACTGGCTCCTACACCTGCCGACCCCGTGCTCTCCAACCCATCCAGCCCAATCGCTTGGGAGGACGTGTCATGTCCAAGTCTAGCCCTCGCCGCTCGTTCGGGCGGAAGTCAACCGGAACCGTGACGGTCATCGAGGCCAAGGTTCACCGGTCGTCGGCCCGAAACGCCCGTATGGCGTTCATCCTCACTGCGGTCATCATCGGCGTACTCGATGCCGTGGTGGCCGCTGCCTACGTACACCCGATCATCGCGCTGTTCATCGGCGCGGCCGTCAGCGTCCCGTGTGGCGCGCTGGCCTGGCTCCTGGTCCGCATCTGGCCGGTACTGCGGCTGCTCTGGTGGTGGACCCCGGAAATCGTCCTGGCCGTGCTACTGCTCACCGGCTGGGTGCAGCTCGCCACCCACACTCCGACCCCGGTCACCCTGGCCGTCGTCGCCGTCGTCCTCGGCGTCCCGGCTGCTGTTCCTGCTCTGCGCCGTCAGGTCGTCGCCTGGGTGTGGTGCCTGATCGTGCGCCACCGGCTGCGGGTGTGCTTCGCGCAGTTCATCATCGCCAACCAGTCGGGTTCCCTCCCGCTGATCCTCTGGGCCACGCCGACCCCGGTCGGTGAGCGGGTCTGGGTCTACCTGCGGCCCGGCCTGTCCCTGGCGGACCTGGAAGGCCGCCTCGACAAGATCGCCGTGACCTGCCACGCCTCATCCGTCCTGGTCGAACGGGCCTCGGATGGCAACGCCGCGTACCTGCGGTTCGACATCAAACGCCGCGAGGTGCTCACCGCGACCGTCACGTCTCCCCTGGCCGACGTCATCGACCCGGACGCCCCGGCCACCGACCGGCCGACGCCGGTCATCCCCACCGCCCTGGACCTGCCCGACGTCCAGGCCCCCACCATCACCCTGCCCGTCCAGCCCAAGAAGCAGGCCGCCACGTCGGCCAACGGCAGCAAGCCGGCCCCCGCGCCGTCGTCGGACGCCGACGACCTCTCCGACTGGCTCTGATCCCACCCCTTCCCGACCCGGACGCGGGGAGCCCTACGGGCTCCTTCGTGTGGCTTCCCGCGCCCACCAACGCCCAAGGAGGGCACCCATGGCTACGGCATCCGCCCCGACCGCCGGCATTCCGGTGGGGCCTGGCCTGTCGATGTTCGACCCGATCTTCATCGGCATCGACGAGTTCGGCCAGCACGTCTACATCACCCTGGCCTACCGAAACCTCCTCGCCGGGGGTGAACCCGGTGGAGGCAAGTCCGGCCTCCTCAACACCATCGCCGCTCACGCCGCGCTCTCCGTCGACTCCCGCCTTGTACTGCTGGACGGCAAGCTCGTCGAGCTGGGTCAGTGGGAGGACTGCGCCGACGCGTTCATCGGCCCCGACATCACCGCCGCCCTCGACGTTCTACGACGCCTGCAAACGGTGATGAACAACCGCTACGCCTGGCTACGCGCCCACGGGCGTCGCAAGGTCACCGCCCTCGACGGACTCTCCGTCATCACGGTGCTGGTCGACGAGATCGCCTTCTACTCCGCCACCATCGGCAGCAAGCAGGAGCAGGAAGAGTTCGTCGCCCTGCTCCGCGACCTGGTCGCCCGGGGACGTGCCGCCGGCATCCCCGTCATCGCCGCGACCCAGCGGCCGTCCTTCGACATCATCCCCACCAGCCTGCGGGACCTGTTCGGCTACCGCGCCGCGTTCCGCTGCACCACCCCCAACAGCTCGAACATCGTCCTCGGTCACGGCTGGGCCGAGCAGGGCTACACCGCCACCGACATCGCCCCCACCAACCAGGGCGCGGCCTACCTCATCGCCGAAGGCGGCACCCCTCGCCGCATCAAGGTGGCCTACCTCGATGACGCCCAGATCGCCGGCATCGCCGACTACGCCACCTGGACCCGTCGCCCCACCCGCTTATCCGCACCCACCGGAGCCCGAGTCGACTGGGAGACCGCCGCATGAGCCTGCTACAGCGCATCCACGCCCGTCGCGCCCCGCGACCGACCACCCGATACGTCAACCGCTTCGTCGTCGGCACGCCCGCCGAACTCGCCACGCTCCTGAAGCTGGCCGCCGATCACGGGATTCTCGCCTTCGCCTCCGCGCCCGTGCCGCTGCCCGACGACCCCACCCGATTCCGCCGCTACCTGCGGCTCCGCACCAACTGAACGGCCGACGGAACCGGCTCAAGCCCTGGAAAGCAGACCGGTTCCGCCGACCTCCCACCAAGCCCTTCTGAAAGGACGTGGCTGCCGTGAAGGCTACCCAGAACCCACCCACCACCGGAACGGTCACCCCTGCTGACCTGCTCCGGATGGCTGCCCTCTACCTGCGCCGGCACGGCTGGCACCAGGGCACCTACTACGCCCCCACCACCGACATCCCCACCCCGCCGGCCTGCGCCGCCGGGGCTATCCGCATCGCCTGCGCCGGTCGCCCGGTCGAGCAGTTCGCCCAGCTCGACGGCGACACCATCGCCGACTACGTGACCGCTCTCGACGTGCTGGTCGACCACCTCGACGCCACCGCGCCCGTGTTCTTCGTCGACGAGGACGGCTACCTCCTCGACGAACACACCTCCCCCTACTCCTGGAACGACGACCCGACCCGCACCGCCGAGCAGGTCGTCACCGCCCTTGAGGCCGCCGCCACCGAGTGGGACCGCCTCCACACCGCCGGAGGTGAGAACCGGTGAGCACCGTCAAGGCGTCCTTGACGCCATCCGTTCCCCGGCAGAAGCGTCGGGAGGTCGTCGAGAACGACCAGTTCGCCGCCTTCACCCGGCGCATCATCCGCGCCCACGGCCGACGCGTCGCCACCGGCGACGTCGAAGCACTCCGTGACCTCGTCGCCCTCTCCGCCGACCTCGACCGGGCCATCGGTGACGCCGTCATCGGCCTGCGGGCCTTCGGCTACTCCTGGGCCGAGATCGGCTCCCGCCTCGGCATCTCCCGCCAGGCCGCCCAACAGCGTTGGGCAGACCGCTCATGACCGTCTTCTACGACCCGACCGGCAGCCGCTACGGCATGCCCACCTATCCGTACCGGATGGCCCCCGACGGCCTTGCTACCCGGCGGCAACTGCGCGCCGCCGGCCTCCGGCCCGCCGGGCAGGAACCCGCCTGCCAGGTCCTCTGGCGTCGCGGTAAGCGCGTCGCCTACCTCTACCGCCTCGACCTCGCCAAGCCGAAGCGGACCGCCTCGCCCGCCCAACGGGAAGCCATCACCAAGGCGCTCCGCGCCCGCCGCACCTGTCAGACGTGCGGCCTGGTGCAGCCCTACTACATCCCACGCCGCTACGGCTGCTGCCTCGACTGCCACGGAGGCCACTAATGGGCGTCCTGATCACTTTCGCCGTCATCCTGCTCATCGGCATCGCCATGGCCTACATGGGCGGTGTCCGATGAACCGTCAACCCGCCGGCCCCCGCATCGAGGGCGTCGTCCTGGTCCTCATCCTCATCACCGTCGCCGGCTTCGCCGGAGCGGCCTCGTTCACCCATGTCAAGGACTGGACCCTTGCCAACTCCCCCACCGGCACCGGCGAATGGTTCGGCTGGGCCAACGCCGTCATCTCCGAACTCGTCCCCATCGCCTGCCTACTGACCATCCGCCGACGCCGCCGGCTCGGCGCTTCCATCGGCTACCCGCTGTTCCTGCTCATCGCCGCCGCTGGCCTTTCCCTCGCCGCACAACTCGCGGTCGCCAAACCCGGCCTGTCCGGGTGGCTCCTGTCCGCCGTACCCGCCCTGGCCTTCATGGCCCTGGTGAAACTCGTCCTCGCCCCCGTCAAGAGCGACAACCCCACCCCGCCGGCCGCCGAGCCTGCCGAACCCATCCACGTCCAAGTGACCGAGCAGGTCACCACCGAACCGGCACCGCCGGCCGCCATCACCACCGACCCGGCACCCATCACGGTCGCCCGGCCCACCGAGCCGGAACCCGTCGCCGCTGCGCCTGTCGCGCCGCAACCCGCCACCATGCTGGCCCCGGAGCCGGTCGACGTCCCGACCCACCTGCTGCCCATGGCCCGCTTCGCCGCCGTTCAGCACGAGCAGAACACCGGAGCACCCATCACCCCGGGCGAGCTGGCCGACCGGCTCGACGTCACTCCGGCCGTCGCCGGGCAGCTCCTCATCACCCTGACCGGTGGTGCCCAATGACCATCGTCATCGTCGACATCGAACACGCCACCCACACCTGCCCCGTCTACCCCGACGGGCACCCGTACGACATCCGGCGCACCGTCGTCGACGTCATCCCCGGCGGACCCTGCCGGGCACCGGTCACCGTCCGCTGCGGCGAACAGACCACCCGCATCCCCTGCCACCGGCACGAACCGACCAAGCGCCAATGCGGCGCCTGCCGGGTCATCGTCACGGAACGCACCATCACCACCCGCACCCCCAACGGGACTGCGGCCTGATGGGCTCGACGCTGGACCTCACCCCCCGCGCTTCGGCCCGGGGGGTGGGCTCGAACGCCGACGTCCCACCCATCTACGACTACACCGCCGCCGGGGCCGCCTTCGAACGCGCCACCCGACCGGACTACTTCGGCTGGATCGAGCACGTCCGCGCCGCCGCCGGCTGCACCCGCCCCATCCGCCTCGCCGGCCAACTCCTCACCGTCGACCCCACCACCGGCCGGGTTCTCGATCAGCGGCACACCGACGCCATGCCCGACGCGGTCATCTACACCGCCTGCGGCAACCGACGCGCCACCGTCTGCCCCTCCTGCGCCCACACCTACCAACGCGACGCCTACCAACTCCTACGCGCCGGCCTCGTCGGCGGCAAGGGCGTACCGGACACCGTCAACCAACACCCGGCGGTGTTCCCCACCTTCACCGCACCGTCGTTCGGACCGGTCCACGTCCGGGCGGTCCGCAAGCACACCTGCCGGAACCGTAAGCGCTGCGACTGCCGTCCCGACCCCTGCCACGCCCGCCGTGCCACCGACCCGGCCGCCGGCCGCTGCCCCCACGGCCGCCCTGCCGTCTGCTGGGCCAGGCACGAACCCGGAGACGCCACACTCGGTCAACCGCTGTGCCTGGACTGCTACGACCACGATCACCAGGTCGTCTGGAACCTCTTCTCGGGCGAGCTGTGGCACCGCACCAAGCAGGCCGCGGAACGACACCTCGCCAAACTCGCCCGCCACCGCGGCATTCCCCGCGTCCAGGTCGTCACCGCCGCCGGCAACACCCGCACCGTCCCACCGGTCCGGCTGTCCCATGGCAAGGCCGCCGAGTTCCAGGCACGCGGCGCGGTCCACTTCCACGCCCTCGTCCGCCTCGACGGCGTCGACCCCGACGACCCGGCCGCCGTCGTCCCACCACCGGCCGCGTTCACCACCGCCGACCTCGTCGACGCGCTCCGCCACGCCGCCGCGCAGGTCGCGTTCGCCACCCCCACCCACCCCGACCGGCCCGACGGCTGGCCGATCGCCTGGGGCGAGCAGCTCGACATCCGACCCATCACGCTGAACGGCCACGGCGAGGTCACCGACAGCATGGTTGCCGGCTACCTTGCCAAGTACGCCACCAAGAGCACCGAGGTAACCGGGCACCGCTCCGTCAGGCTCACCGCCGACACCATCGGCGACCACGCCGACCCCGACGGCGACCACACCGCCCGCCTCGTCGACGCCTGCTGGCGCATCGGCCAACCCACCGGCACCCCCGTGCCCCTCTGGCAACGGCCCCGCGACCACCGGCCCCGGCCTGGCTTCGTCGATCGCTGGGAGTGCCCCGACTGCGGCACCCACACCCGGTACGCCGCCTGCCCCGTCTGCGTCGCCGACCGTCAAGCCGCCCTTGACACCAAACCGGCCAACAGACCGACGACCAACCCCTACGCCCGGCTGCGCCGCTGGGCGCACATGCTCGGCTTCGGCGGCCACTTCCTCACTAAAGCCCGCCGGTACTCCGTCACCTTCCAACTGCTGCGCGACACCCGCCGCCAACACCGGCAGCACGAGGGCCAGGACCACGCGCACCCGACCGGCGGCCAGCTCGTCGACGAGCACGACGACACCACCCTGATCGTCGGCACCCTCACCTTCGCCGGCGTCGGCTGGCACACCACCGGTGACGCCCTCCTCGCCAACACCGCCGCCGCCATGGCTCGCGAGCGACAAGCCACCGGCCGCGAAGAACTCGCCCACGAACTCAGCACCACCCCGGCCGGCATCACGCCGGCTGCCGTCCAATCCGAACAGACCTGGGGAGGTCATCCGTCATGAGCACCACCGCCCGCCCGAGTCCCGTCGTCCGGCTCGTCCCGCGTACCGGGGTCACCGTCGTCGGGCCGGTCACCTACACCGTCCGGGAGGTCGCCAAGCTGCTGGGCATCTCGCTGGGCAGTACGTACGCCCTCGTTCGGGACGGCACGATCCCGGCGACCCGCCTGGGTGGTCGCTGGCTGATTCCCCGCGCCCGCTTCCACACCTGGCTCGACGGCGTCACCGAGGAACCGGCCGCCGCCACCGGCACCGAGCACGGGCGGAGGCGCTGATGGGCTTCGTCCGCAAGACTCCGGCCGGCACCTACCGCGCCTGTTGGCGCGACCCTGCCGGCGGGCAGAAGTCCAAGAGCTTCCGCACCAAGCGGGAGGCCAACGTCTACCTCACCGAGGTCGAGGGAAGCCTCAACCGAGGGACCTACGTCAACCCGCACGCCGGCCGTACCCGCTTCGGTGACTTCGCTCAGCAGTGGCTCGCCACCCGGACCGTCGAGGCGCGCACCACCGAGCGGACCGTGTCCATGCTCCGCACGCACGTCCTGCCAAAGTGGGGTGACTGGCCACTCGGCAAAGTCGACTTCATGTCGGTGCAGGAGTGGGTGAGCGGCCTCGGTCGGGATCTCGCCCCCACCACCGTGGCCAAGTGCTACCAACTCCTCTCGATGATCCTTCGGACGGCGGTTCAGGCACGGCTGATCGCCACCAACCCGGCCGAGGGCGTGAAGCTGCCACGCGACCGGTCCCGCGACGTCAAGCCGGTCACGATCAGCCGGGAAGACTTTCTCGGTCGGCTACTGCCCGCCGTGCCACCCCGCCACCGGGCGATCGTCTCCACCGCCGCCGGGGCCGGGCTGCGCTGGGGTGAGTGCGCCGGGCTGACGTGGTCGTCGGTCGACCTCGACCGGGCATCGCTGCGCGTGGTCCAGGTGGCCGAGGAGACCCACGGCGGGATCGTGCTGCGTCCGTACCCGAAGAGTCGCGCCGGGGTCCGGACCGTACCGCTACCCGGCTTCCTGCTGTCCGCGCTCCGCGAGCTGCGGGCCGCCACCGACGACCCGGACCCGCGCACGTTGGTCTTCCGTGACCGGGTGGGACGGCCACTGCGGCGGTCGAACTTCCGGCGTCGGGTCTGGCTGCCGTCGCTGGTCCGCGCCGGCCTGCTCGGCCAGGTCGTCGCCACGGGCCCGCACCGGTACCGCACGGTCTGGACCGATCAGGAAGGCGTCGAGTGGTCGGCCGAGTTCACCACCGAGCGGGAAGCCGTCGCCTGTGTGGCGGCCAGGTCCGCCGGCGGGATGCGCTTCCACGACCTGCGGCACGCCTACGCCACCTGGCTGGTCACCGACGGTGTCCCGATCAATCTGGTGCAGCGGGTCATGGGGCACGAACAGGCGTCGACGACGCTCAACCGGTACACCCACACCCCGGACGACTATGCAGCGCGCGTCCTGGAGGCGTTCGACGGCTCCGCTGCCTTTTTGCTGCCTCCGGCCGAGGAAACGCCATCGGCACACCGCCTCGACAAGGAAGATGACGACCTGTGAACTGGCCGGGAGCGCTTCCATGGGAAAGGGACGACCCCCGTCGGGGGGAGACGGGGGTCGTCGAATGGTTCGGCTCCGGGGGGGTTGAGCCGAACCGGCCCGGCGGTCACGGGGGGTGCGACCGCCGAGGGTCTCTCAGCTTTCCGGCACATGAATCGTTGTCGTGAGGACAAGTCTGCCCGAGCGGACTGTTCACGTCGAGTGTTGTCGACCCCACTCATTGCGAAATTATGTTCGGAGCGTGTGACTGCGATCACGTTGAGCATTCGTGGCCGGAGTGCTCGCGCAGGTCGAGTGGCGTATGGACCCAGGGTGCCCGCCGACCCCACCGCATCGGACTAGACTTGCGCGCCGTGGGCCGAAGTGCCGCTTTCTTCGATCTGGACAAGACCGTCATCGCCAAGTCGAGCGCCTTGGCATTCGGTCGGCCGTTCTACCGGGACGGGCTGATCACACGACGGGACGTCGTGAAGTCGGCGTACGCGCAGCTGATGTTTCGGCTGGGCGGCACCGACGAGCAGACCATGGCCAGGACCAGGGATTATCTCGCCGCGCTCTGCAAGGGTTGGCGGGTGGAACAGGTCCGTCAGATCGTCGCGGAGACGCTCCACGAGCTGATCAACCCCTACGTGTACGCCGAGGCCGCCGCGCTGATCGAGGAGCACCAGGCGGCCGGCCGGGACGTCGTGCTGGTCTCCGCCTCCGGCGAGGAGATGGTCCGGCCGATAGGCGCGCTGCTCGGGGTGACCGACGTGATCGCCACCCGGATGAGCGTGCAGGACGGCCGCTACAGCGGCGAGGTGGAGTTCTACGCGGCCGGTCCGAGCAAGGTCGAGGCGGTCAACGAGCTGGCCGCCGCCCGGGGCTACGACCTGGCCGACTCGTACGCCTATTCCGACTCGTACAGTGACCGGCCGTTGCTGGAGTGCGTGGGGCATCCCAGCGTGGTCAATCCGGACCGGGCGCTGCGCCGGCTCGCGGTGGAGAACGCCTGGCCGGTGCTGGAGTTCCGGCATCCGATCCCGCTGGGCCGGCGGCTGCGGGAGCGGCCGGCCGTCCCGGTGGCCGCGGCGGCGCTCGGCGTCGGCGTCGGGGTGGCGATCGGTATCGCCTGGTACGGGCGGCACCGCCGTACCCGCGCCGTACAGGCCGCCTGACGAACCCGGCCACCGGACGACCTGACCGGCCCACCTGACCAGCCCCGGCCAACCGGCCGGACAGCCCACCTCACCGTCGAGGCACACCGGCCGGTCCCACCGTCGCCGACCGCACCCGCCGTCGCCGACCGCACCGCCCGCCGGGTCGACCGCCGGAACATCTGCACCGCAGCCGCACCCGAAGTGACGACCGGCACCCACCACGCAGCACTTTCCCTGCCTACCCCCGATTGAGCGATCGCTCAAACACGCCTATGCTCGATTTTGAGCAGATGCTCAAAACTGGGAGGCATGGATGAACGAGCAGGACCGACCGCCCCGACGGACCGCCGCGAACTGGGTGCTCGCCGGCCTGATCTCGGTCTTCGGGCTGCTGGTCTTCATCGCCACCGTGCGCGACGGGCGGGCCGACAGCGCCCTGCTCTTCGTGCTGCTCCCGACGGCCCTCGCCGCCGCGCTCGCCCTGCTGCCCGGCCGTACCGCGCACGGCCGGGTCTTCGTGATCACCACGGTCGCCCTGCTGCTGGCGGCGGTCGCGCTGCACGAGGGAGCGATCTGCGTCATCCTCGCCGCCCCACTTGTCTACGCGGTATCCCACGGAACCACCGCTCTGATCCGCGCGCTGCGCGACGCTTCCCGCCCGTACGCCGTCATCGCGGTGCCGTTGCTGCTCCTGCCGGGACTGGAGGGCAGCGGACCGGCACCTCGGATCGCACCCGACCAGTCCGTCCAGGTGGTCCGGGTGGTGGAACTGCCGGCCGACCAGGTGGCCGCCCGGCTCGCCGCCGGCCCCCGCCCCGTACCGGTGCGCTCGGTGCCGCTGCGGCTGCTCGGCGTGCCCACCCCAGGCCAGGTCAGCGGGGACGGGCTCGACCCGGGCGACAGGTGGATGTTCGGCTACCACGGCAGCGCGCACGGCCCCGGCGGTCACCTGCTCGCCGAGGTGGAGACGGTGGGGGTGCAGCGGGTCGGATTCCGGTTCGTCGAGGACAGCTCGATCACCGCGCGCTGGTTCCGCTGGCGGCACGCCACGCTGAGCTGGCGGGCCGTCGACCAGCGGCACACCGAGGTACGCATCCGGGTGGACTACACCCGGGGGCTCGACCCCTCCTGGTACTTCGGGCCGATCCAGCAGGTCCTGCTCGGGGCGGGAACGGGACACCTGCTGGACATGATGGCGCTGCGATGATCGCCGCCCGTTACCTCAGCCTGGCGGTGCCGCTGCTGGCCGTGCTCGCCGCCGCCCGGGTCGACCGGAGCCGCGCCGGTCGGGCCGCGGCGCTGCTGGCCTTCCTGGCCGCCGGCATCGGCATCGCCGCCCTCGACGAGCTGGCCCGGCGTACCGGTTGGTACACGTTCGCCCCGGTCCGGGGGAGCTACCGGGGGATGCCTGTCGACCTGTGGATCGGCTGGGCCGTGCTCTGGGGTCCGCTGCCCGTGCTGCTGCGCCGGGCCCTCCCGGTGCCGCTGGCGCTGGGCCTGCTGCTCTGGGTCGACGCGGTGGCCATGCCGGCGCTGCACCCACTGGTCCGGCTCGGCCCGCACTGGCTGGTCGGCGAGTTGGTCGGCCTGCTCGTGGTGGCCCTGCCGGCGCAACTGCTCGGTCGCTGGTGTGCCGACCGGCGGCACCTGGCGGCACGCGCGCTGCTCCAGGTCGGGGTCTTCACCGCCCTGCTGCTGTGGCTGGTCCCCGGCCTGGCCTTCGAGGTCGGCGACGGGTCATGGGCGGCGGTCACCGGGCTGCCCCGGCCCGTCCTGCTGCTCCTCGCCCAGGTGGCGCTGGTGCTGGCCGCCCCGGCGCTGGCCGCGGTCCGCGAGTTCGTCACCCACGGCGGGGGCACGCCGTACCCGTGGGACCCGCCCGTGCGGCTGGTCACCACCGGGCCGTACGCCTACCTGGCCAACCCGATGCAGGCCGCCGCCGTGGCCCTGCTGTTGCTCACCGCCGCGCTCACCCGCAGCTCCGCGCTGGTGCTGGCGGCGGTGGTGGCGGTCGCCTTCAGCGTGGCGGTGGCCCGACCGCACGAGGAACACGACCTGGCCGACCGGCACGGCGGGGCGTGGCACGCGTACCGGAGGCAGGTCAGGGACTGGTGGCCGCGTCGGCGGCCCTACCACGCGGGGCCGCCGGCGGTCCTGTTCCTCGACGACGCCTGCGGTCCGTGCGCGGCGACCTGGCGGTTCGTCGCCCGTCGCCGCCCGGTGGGGCTGCTGGTCCGGCCCGCCGCCGACGCCGAGGGGGTGTTGTGGCGGGCGGCGTACGTCGACGGCGACGGCCCGGCGGAACGGGGGGTGGCCGCCGTCGCCCGCGCCCTCGGGCACCTGCACCTCGGCTGGGCGGTGGTCGGCTGGACCCTGCGGCTGCCCGGGGTCGGCTGGCTGGCGCAGCTGGTGACCGATGCGATGATCGCACCACCGCATCCGGCGGGCCCACGAGGAGGACGATGTCCGGCACCAAGCAGCGCCTCCTGGACGGCGCCATCACCGCCATCCGTACGCACGGCATCGCCGGCGTGTCCGCCCGCACCATCGCCGCCGCCGCCGGGGTGAACCAGGCGCTGGTCTTCTACCACTTCGGCACGGTCGACGAGCTGCTGACGGCGGCCTGCCGGGCCAGCACCGCCGACCGGCTCGCACACTGGTCGGCCCGGCTGGCCGGGGTGGGCTCGCTACGGGAACTGCTCGCCGTCGGGCAGGAGCTGCACGAGCAGGAACGCGAGCTGGGCAACGTCTCCTTCCTGGCCCAGATGCTGGCCGGGGCGCAGACCGACGAGCGGCTCGCCGCGCCCACCGCCGCCGCGCTCCAACTCTGGGTGGACGAGATCGAGTCGGTGCTGCGACGGCTGCTCGCCGGTTCCCCGTTCGCCGAGATCGCCGACGTTCCCGGCCTGGCCCGGGCCGTCTGCGCCGCGTTCGTCGGGCTGGAACTCTATGACGGGGTGGACCGGGCGGGCGTGCAGCGGGCGATGGCGGCGCTCGACCAGCTCGCCGTGCTCATCGAGATCGTCGACGACCTCGGACCGGTCGCCCGGCGGGCGCTGCGCTCGCGGGTGAACCGGGCCACCCGCCGGGACTGACCGCGCACCCGGCACCGGTCGGGGTCGGGTACGCGGACGGCACCGGTCAGGCGGCGGCGATGATCTCGTCGCCGACGACGGTGAGCTGGTCCGCGCCCACCTCGACGGCGCTCAGGTAGTGCCGCAGCCAGGAGCGCAGGCCGTCGGGGGTGCCGGTGGCGAAGGCCCCGGCCGCGCCGACGTACTCGGGTTGCCGTTCCCGGTGACCGACGTCGACGGCGACCAGGCCGCGCGGGTCGAACCCCCGGGACATCAGCACCAGCCGGGCGGCGGCGCGGGCCACCACCCCGGACGGGCCGGCGAAGGGCCGCAGGTTGAGCAGCTCGCCGTGCACCACGGCGGCGAGCAGCAGCGGGGAGACCGTCATCCCGCCGGCGACCAGCCCGGCCAGCCCGTCGAGCCGGGCGGCCACCACCGGGTCGGCGACCGGCCGCCCCAGCTCCGCCTCGGCGACGACGTCCCGGGCGGCGAGCACGTGCAACCGGGCCAGCGCCTGCCGGGGGGCCTTCGGCCACAGCTCGGTCAACCCGGGCAGTGCCCCGGCCACCCGTAGCGCCCCCTGGAGCACCGGTTCGGTGACGGTGCCGGCGCGGACGGCCTCGCGCTCGTGGTCGTACCCCTCCAGGGCGGCGCTGGCCACCGCGCTGCGCAGGCCGACCTCGGCCGCGACCTGGCCACCGTGGCGGCGCAGCGCGCGGTGCCGCATCGCCTGGTCGACCCGCTCGCGGGCCCGCTCGACGGCGGGGGCGATGTCGGCGAGCGCGAGCAGCGGGGCGAGCGGATCGGTGGTCACCCCGCCACGCTAGCGACCGGGTGACTCCGGGGCGGATGCCACCCGCCGGGCCGGCCTCGGGTCCGATCCTGATCAGGGTGGGAGGGGCGGGCCGTCGAGCGCGCCGGGACGGCCGCTGAGCGCGCCGGCCGGCATCGGGGGTGTCGCGGTCCCGAGCTGCCCGGACTAACCTCGGCCGGGTAGAGACGCAGGTCACCCGACGAAGGAGTCACCGCATGAGCGAGGCCTTGGCCAACCTGCTGAACGAGACGCGCCAGTTCCCGCCGCCGGCCGCACTCGCCGCCCAGGCCAACGTCACCGCCGACGCGTACGACGAGGCCGGCGCGGACCGGCTCGCCTTCTGGGAGCGGCAGGCCGGCCGGCTGGCCTGGGCCAGGCCGTGGGACGAGGTGCTCGACTGGTCGAACCCGCCGTTCGCGAAGTGGTTCGTCGGCGGCCAGCTCAACGTGGCGTACAACTGCCTGGACCGGCACCTGGAGGCCGGCAACGGCGACCGGGTGGCGATCCACTGGGAGGGCGAGCCGGGTGACACCCGCACCCTCACCTACGCCGACCTGCACCGGCTGACCTGCCAGGCGGCGAACGCGCTGACCGACCTGGGCGTGGTCGCCGGTGACCGGGTGGCGATCTACCTCCCGATGATCCCCGAGGCGGCGGTGGCGATGCTGGCCTGCGCCCGGATCGGCGCGACCCACAGCGTGGTCTTCGGCGGCTTCTCCGCCGACGCGCTGAGCAACCGGATCCAGGACGCGAGCGCCAAGGTGGTGATCACCGCCGACGGCGGCTACCGGCGGGGCAAGCCGTCGGCGCTGAAGCCGACCGTGGACGAGGCGGTGGCGAACTGCCCGTCGATCGAGCACGTGCTGGTGGTCAGGCGCACCGGCGAGGAGGTCGCCTGGTCGGCGAAGGACCACTGGTGGCACGAGACGGTCGAGACGGCGTCGGCGGAACACGTCGCGCAGCCGTTCGACGCCGAGCACCCGCTGTTCATCCTCTACACCAGCGGCACCACGGCCCGTCCGAAGGGCATCCTGCACACCACCGGCGGCTACCTGACCCAGGCCGCGTGGACGGCGCACGCGGTGTTCGACCTGAAGCCTGCGACCGACGTCTACTGGTGCACCGCCGACATCGGCTGGGTCACCGGGCACTCCTACATCGTGTACGGGCCGCTGGCCAACGGCGCGACCCAGGTGATGTACGAGGGCACCCCGGACACCCCGCACAAGGGCCGGTTCTGGGAGATCGTCGACAAGTACAAGGTCAGCATCCTCTACACCGCGCCGACGCTGATCCGCACCATGATGAAGTGGGGCGAGGACATCCCGGCGGGCTTCGACCTGTCGTCGCTGCGCCTGCTGGGCAGCGTCGGCGAGCCGATCAACCCGGAGGCGTGGATGTGGTACCGGCAGCACGTCGGCCGGGACGAACTGCCGATCGTGGACACCTGGTGGCAGACCGAGACCGGCGCGATCATGATCTCCCCGCTGCCCGGGGTGACCGCGGCCAAGCCGGGTTCGGCGATGACCCCGCTGCCCGGCGTCGTCGCCGACGTGGTGGACGACCAGGGCCAGTCGGTGCCCAACGGCGGGGGCGGTTACCTGGTGCTGCGCGAGCCGTGGCCGTCGATGCTGCGCACCATCTGGGGCGACGACAACCGGTTCATCGAGACGTACTGGTCCCGGTTCGAGGGGATGTACTTCGCCGGCGACGGGGCGAAGAAGGACGACGACGGGCACATCTGGTTGCTCGGCCGGGTCGACGACGTGATGCTGGTGTCCGGGCACAACATCTCCACCACCGAGGTGGAGTCGGCGCTGGTGTCGCACCCGGCGGTGGCCGAGGCGGCGGTGGTCGGCGCGACCGACCCGACCACCGGGCAGGCGATCGTCGCGTTCGCCATCCCGCGCGGCACCGCCGACACCTCGGGCGAGGCGGGTGAGCAGCTCATCGCCGAGCTGCGCAACCACGTGGCGAAGACGCTCGGCCCGATCGCCAAGCCCCGGCAGATCATGCTGGTGCCGGAGCTGCCGAAGACCCGCTCCGGCAAGATCATGCGCCGGTTGCTGCGGGACGTGGCGGAGAACCGGTCGCTGGGTGACGTCACCACGCTCCAGGACTCCTCGGTGATGGAGCTGATCTCCTCCGGGCTCAGCGGCGGGAAGTCCGACGAGGACTGACGACAGCCGTACCCGACGGTGGGTGCCGGTCCGCGAGGGCCGGCACCCACCGTCTTTTTAGGGGTGCGAATCGGTCGGTAGGCCGAGCCGACTCGGGCTGAACGGGCAGAGGCACCGTCGCCCCCTTCCGGGTGAGAACCCTTCTCATTTAGGTTCAGCGATATCGACTGGGCTCGACAGAGGTCTCACCGGCGATCCCTTTCCCATGCCCGAGAAACGGAGTGGCATGAACATTCTCCCGTCCACCAGGGCACGTCGACGAATCCTCGTCGCGTTGCCCGCCCTCGCTCTCGTCGCCTCGTCACTGACCGTGACCGGCAGTGCGGCGGCCCAACCTGCCGGGCCGGCCACACCGACCCGGATCGGGGCCGACGAGCACTACCTCAACTACGCCGAGCCGGAGGTGCAGCCGGACACCGCGGGTAAGGAGGTCCGGGGCGCCGACGGGATCCGCACCCCGGCGGCGGACGAGGCCCGCGCGTACGACCGCAAGTTCGCCGGCGGCAACCCGCTGGCCGCCCGGGAACTGGCCCGTAACGAGGCGCGGGCGATCCGGACCGGGCAGAGCCCGCGCGCGTTCAAGAAGGCCAAGAGCACCCAGACGGCCAAGCTGCTCACCCTGCTGGTCGAGTTCAACGACCAGGCCAACGACGACTTCACCGGGGTGATGGTCCCCAAGACGGTGTTCGAGGACCGCACCTGCGTGCCCGGCACCGTCCAGAACGGACCGAAGCACAACAACATCCCCAACCCGGCGACCCTGCCGCACGAGGACAACAACTCGATGTGGGTGCCGGACTTCTCGCCGGCCCACTTCGACAAGATGCTCTACACCAAGCAGGGCATCACCGAGCGGGTCCGTAAGGACCTCAAGGGACCGGACGGCAAGAAGGGCATCGACCTGTCCGGCCGCACCATGCACAACATGTACCTGGAGATGTCCAAGGGCGCGTACACGGTGGACGGGCAGGCCAGCCCGTGGATCACCGTGCCGCACTCGGAGGGCTGGTACGCGGCCTCGCGCTGCTTCCAGGACGAGACCGGCGCCTGGGTCGCCGGCCGGCAGCAGGCGATGAACGGCCACCCGGACAACCCGCAGGGCGCGGGGCGGCTCGCCACCGACGCGATCGACGCGCTGGCCGCGAGCGACCCCGACTTCCCGTGGGCCGACTACGACATCGAGGACCAGGGTGACCGGGACGGCGACGGCAACGTCAACGAGCCGGACGGCGTGATCGACCACCTGGTCCTGGTGCACGCCGGTCAGGGCAAGTCCCGCGGCGGCGGCGACCAGGGTGTGTACGCGGTCTGGGCGCACTCCTCCACGGTCGCCGGCGGCTACACCATCCCCGGCACCAACCTGAAGGTGTCCAACTACATCGTGCAGCCGGAGGACGCCGGGGTCGGGGTCTTCGCCCACGAGTTCGGTCACGACCTGGGCCTGCCGGACCTCTACGACACCTCGGGCAACGCCGACTCGGACGTCGACTTCTGGGACCTGATGGCGTCCGGCTCGCACACCGGTGAGATCTTCCAGGCCCTGCCCACCCACATGGGCATCTGGGACAAGTGGGTGCTGGGCTGGGCCGATCCGCTGACCATCGCCCCTGGCACCCGGAACCGGACGGCGACGCTCGGGCAGACCTCGCGGACCCCGGTGGGCACCCAGGACGGCATCAAGATCGACCTGCCGGACAAGGTGGTCACCCTCGCCCAGCCGCACAGCGGCACCGGGATGTGGTACAGCGGCGCCGACCAGGCCTGGGCCGACGTCAAGCTCAGCCGGCAGGTGGCCGTCCCGGCCGCCGCCGACGCGAAGTTCTGGATGTGGAACAACTACGTCATCGAGGACGACTGGGACTACGGCTTCGTCGAGGTCTCCACCGACGGCGGGGCCACCTGGACCGAGCAGAAGGTCTACGACGAGGCCGGCGCACTGGTCTCCACCAACGACGGTTACGCCGACCCGAACGGCCGCATGGTCGACTTCGGCAACAAGAAGTACGGCCTGACCGGCAGCACCGCCGGTTGGCGGCACGACTGGGTCGACCTGTCGGCGTACGCCGGGACGACCGTGCAGGTGCGGCTGCGGTACGCCACCGACGAGGCGTTCCAGGAGCGGGGCTGGTTCGTCGACGACCTCTCGGTCACCGGCGGCGGGGCCACCACGTTCAGCGACAACGTGGAGAGCGGCACGAACGGCTGGACGCTGACCGGTGGCACCTTCACCGACACCACCGGCGCGGGCTGGCACATCGACCCGGGCACCCAGGTCAAGGCGCAGTACTACCTGGCGGAGTGGCGCAACTTCGACGGCTTCGACATGGGCCTGAAGTACGCCTACGACACCATCTACTCGCACGAGGCGTGGAAGGTCGACCGGATCTCGTACAACGCGCCGGGCATGCTGGTCTGGTACCGGGACACGATGCTGGGCGACGTCAACCACGTCACCGGACAGATGACCGCGCTGCCCAGCTACGGGGCCAAGGGCGGGTTGCTGATTGTGGACTCGCACTACGACCCGCTGCGGCGTACCGGTGAGGCGGCGGCGAAGGACCCGTCGGTGCTGGACAACCTGCCGAGCCGGCCGCAGTCGGCGAACGCGGCGTTCTCGCTGAACCCGACCTACCCGTTCACCGAGTGCCTGGAGGCGGCAGACGAGCCGTACAGCGCGTACTGCACCAAGTTCCCGCGGCAGCACCCGGTGTCGGGCTTCAGTGACGCCAAGGGCTGGTACCCGGGCATCGAGATGCGCGACGGTTCGCCGTACGCCCGGGACAACGACGCCTCGGTGGTCGTCCCGTCGCGGGGCAACAAGCCGTACACCACCCGGGTGGTGAACCCGGACGGCACGCCGGCCACCGAGTTCTACGGCGTGACGCTGGGCGGTGGGGCGATCGTGCTCGGCACCGGCAACCCCTCGGACTCGAAGGTCCGCAACGGGGTCTCCATCAAGATCGAGTCGGCCGCGCCGGACAACTCCTACGCGGTTGTCCGGATCACTCCGGCGAAGTACTGAAGTCACGCGTCGGGTACGCCCGGCGATGCGGTGGTAAGGGTCAGTAACTGACTGATTCGGTGAACGGTGGGCCGTCGGCGGACATGCCGGCGGCCCACCGTTTCCTGCATCTCGGCAACGGAATCGAAATACGTCACTACGATTCTCGACGGGGCCGTCCGCGCTGCTCATGACCGTTGGTGAACATCCGGTGTGTGACGGTGAAAAGCGTTCCCATCAAAATCTTGCAACAAATCGACGCGCACGTCTTCCCACCCGTCCCGGCAGTGTCTATGTTCACCATGGGTCCCACTAGTGGGACGTCCCATGCCGGCCCGTACCCCCGTTGGGCCGGTTCCCTCACACCGGAGGTACCACGTGCGCAAAGTCGCAGTGGGTCTGCTCGGGCTCTCGCTGACGGCGACAGGTCTGGTGACGGGTACGTCCGCCAGCGCTGCGCCGACGCCGAAGCTCCCGACGGCCGCCCCGTCGATCGCTGAGCCCGCCAACGCGGACCACGATCTGCCCAACCCGCTCGAAACCAAGCGGCGGGCACTGCGCCAGGAGGGCCTCAGCGAGGTCCTTTCCGGCAAGGCGAAGGCGCAGAAGATCAACGGCAGCACGGTCGTCAAGGTGGGCAAGACCCAGGCTGCGGGGCGGAGCAACGCCCGGACGACGGCCTCGGGCGTCGCCCAGACGCAGGACCAGTACGTCGAGCTCGGCCGCGAGCAGACCGACAAGATCTTTGTGATCCTCGCGGAGTTCGGCAACGAGCGGCACCCGAGCTACCCGGACCAGGACACGGCCCCGGCCGTCCCCGGCCCGACCCGGTTCGACGGGCCGCTGCACAACGAGATCCCGGCCCCCAACCGGGCGGTGGACAACTCCACCGTCTGGCAGGCCGACTACAACGCCGACTACTACCGGAAGCTGTACTTCGGCACCGGGCAGGGCGACGAGTCGCTGAAGCAGTACTACGAGGCCCAGTCCTCGGGTCGCTACAGCGTCGACGGCGAGGTCACCGACTGGGTCAAGGTGAAGTACAACGAGGCCCGGTACGGCCGCTCCAACGGCTACCCGTGCGCCTCGAACGTCTGCAACAACACCTGGGCCCTGGTCCGGGACGCCGCCAACCAGTGGGTCGCCGACCAGAAGGCGGCCGGCCGCACCGACGCCCAGATCGCCGCCGACGTCAAGTCGATGGACCAGTGGGACCGGTACGACTTCGACGGCGACGGCGACTTCAACGAGCCGGACGGCTACATCGACCACTTCCAGATCGTCCACTCCGGCGGCGACCAGGCCGACGGTGACCCGATCCAGGGTGAGGACGCCATCTGGAGCCACCGGTGGTACGCCTTCGCCAGCGACCAGGGCAACACCGGCCCGGCGAACTTCCCGGCCGGCGGCACCCAGATCGGCAACACCGGCGTCTGGATCGGCGACTACACGATCCAGCCGGAGAACGGTGGCCGGAGCGTCTTCTACCACGAGTACGGTCACGACCTCGGTCTGCCGGACGACTACAACGTCATCAACAGCGGTGACAACAACAACGAGCACTGGACCCTGATGGCCCAGAGCCGGCTCGGTGCCAAGAACGACGGTGGCATCGGCGAGCGCGGCGGCGACCTCGGCGCGTGGAACAAGCTCCAGCTCGGCTGGCTCGACTACGAGGTCGTGGTGGCCGGTCAGCAGAAGACCCTCAACCTGGGCCCGCAGGAGTACAACTCCGACAAGGCGCAGGGTGCCGTGGTCGTGCTGCCGCAGCGGGAGTACAGCTTCCAGAACGGCAAGCCGTTCGAGGGGACGAAGCAGTTCTTCTCCGGCAACGACGACGACCTGAACACCACGATGACGCGGACGATCGACCTCACCGGGAAGACCAGCGCCGCGCTCACCATGAAGGGTCGTTACGCGATCGAGGCGGACTACGACTACCTCTTCTTCGAGGCCAGCACCGACGGCGGCCAGACCTGGTCCACCCTGCCGGGTACCGCCAACGGCAAGGCCCTCAAGGAGATCTCCCCCGGGCGCTTCGCCCTGGACGGCTCCAGCAACGGCCAGTGGGTCGACGTCAACATCCCGATGAACGCCGCGGCCGGCAAGGTGGTGCAGTTCCGGCTGCGCTACCAGACCGACGGTGGTGTCTCTGAGGGCGGCTTCTACGGTGACGCGATCACCATCACCGCCGACGGGCAGACCGTGCTCACCGACGGTGCGGAGGCCGGTGCCGCCGGTTGGACCCTGAACGGGTTCAGCATCGTGGCCGAGACCTACATCCGCAAGTTCGACAACTACTACATCGCCGGCAACCGGTCGTACGTGTCGTACGACCAGTACCTCAAGACCGGCCCGTACTACTTCGGTTACGCGAACAGCCGCCCGGACTACGTGGACCACTACGCGTACCAGGAGGGTCTGCTGATCTCCTACTGGAACCTCCGGTGGGCCGACAACGACACCTTCGACCACCCGGGCGAGGGTCGGAACATGATCATCGACGCGCACCCGGAGCCGCTGTACAACCTGACCGGTGCCCCGTGGCGGGCCCGCGTCCAGGTGTACGACGCGCCGTTCAGCCTGAAGAAGGCGGACTCGTTCACGCTGCACATCAACAGCGTGCCGCAGTACGTCCGCGGCCAGGCCGCGCAGCCGCTGTTCGACGACACCAAGCAGTACTGGTACCCGGAGCTGCCGAACCACGGCGTCAAGCTCCCGGCCACCGGCACCAAGATCAAGGTTGTGGAGCAGAACGGCACCTCGCTGAAGGTCCGCTTCTCCTGATCCGCTGATCAGCGCACCACCTGCTGTACCCGATGCCCGGGCAGGACTCCTGCCCGGGCATCGGCCCGTCCGGGGCCGGCCGGATGCCGCTGCGCCGCCGCCGTGGCAGGCTGGCTCTGCGCGTACCCGTGGCGGGTGCGCCGGGAGCGGAGGCGACCGTGACCGACGACCGGACCCCGACCACCGACCCGCCGGCCGACCACCGGTCCCCGGCCGACCTGCCGGCACCGCCCGCCGACCCCCGACCACCCGCCGGCCGCGCGGCGACGCCCGCCGGCCCCCGACCGCCGGCCGGCCGCGCGGCGACGCCCGCCGAACGCGTGGCGACGCCGGGCCCGCCCGCCGACCGGCCGACGGCACCGCTCTCCGCCGACCCGCCGCCCACCCTGCGCCGGCCCACCGCGCCCCCACGACACCCCACCGACCGACGCCGGCCGGACCGGCTCGCCGGAAGGATCACCCGGGGCGGCGACGGCCCGTGCTACGGCCTGGTCACCGACGACGGCCACGAGTACGCGCTGCACGGCCCCGGCCTCGGCACCGTCGCCGCCGGCAGCACCGTCGTGGTCACCGTCGACCCGGCCGTGCCCCCCGCCGCCTGCGGGCCCGGCACCCCGGTCGGCGTCGTCCGGATCAGCGTCGTCCGCTGAGTCCACTCAGCCCGCCGGGACCGGACCGGGTCGCGGGCCGCAGCCCGGTCCGGGTCGGCTGGGCGATCGACAGGCACCGAGGTCCTAGGCTGTGCCCATGACCGAGCAGCGTGGCGGGCCCACCGACGAGTCCTGCGTCCTCACCGAGGGGCCGTGGACGCACCGGTTCGTCGGCGCGAACGGCAGCCGGTTCCACGTCGTCGAGGCGGGCACCGGGCCGATGGTGCTCTTCCTGCACGGCTTCCCCGAGCACTGGTGGGCCTGGCACACGATGCTCCCCGCCATCGCCGACGCCGGCTTCCGGGCCGTCGCGGTGGACCTGCGCGGCTACGGCGCCAGCGACAAACCACCCCGGGGGTACGACGGCTACACCCTCGCCGCCGACGTCGCCGGCCTGATCCGTGCCCTCGGGGAACGCTCGGCCACCGTGGTCGGTGCCGGCTCCGGCGGGCTGATCGGCTGGACAGCCGCCTCGTTCCACCCCACCCTGGTCCGCCGGCTGGTGGTGCTCGGCGCGCCCCACCCGCTGCGGTTGCGCGCGGCCATCTTCGCCGACCCGCGCGGCCAGTTCGCCGCCTCCACCCCGGCGCTGAAGTTCCAGTTCCCCCGGTACGAGCACGTGCTCACCCGCAACGACGCCGCCGAGGTGCAGCAGATGCTGAGCCGTTGGGGCGGCCCCCGCTGGGTCGCCGGCCCCGACTTCGCCGGGTACGCGCAGCGCTGCCGGGAGGCGATGCTCATCCCGCAGGCCGCCTTCTGCGCGCTGGAGGGCTACCGGTGGGCCTTCCGCTCGGTGCTGCGGCTGCACGGCTACCGGTTCGTCCGGCTGATGCAGAAGCCCCTGGTCACCCCCACCCTCCAGCTGCACGGGGCGGTCGACGTCGCGTCCCTGCCGCGCACCGCGCAGGGCTCCGGCCGGTACGTCAGCGCCCCCTACGAGTGGCGGCTGCTCGACGGGGTGGGCCACTTCCCCCACGTGGAGGCCGGCGACCTGGTGCTCGGCGAGATCCTGCGCTGGACCAAGTCCTGACCGTCCCGTGCCCGCCTCGACGGTCCCCCGTCGGCTGTCCCGTCCGGGCCGTGGCCGGCGGTCAGACCCGCTGTTCGCGCAGGTCGGCGACCTCGGCGGCAGGTGCCCAACCCTGGTAGACGCCGAAGTCGAAGACCTCCAGCCCCATCGCCTGCGCCACCGGCCAGCGACCACCCGTGTACTCGACCCGCAGCCACCCGTCGTGCTCGCCGAGCACGATGAACGGCTGCCCCTGCCAGGTGCAGGTGGTCCGCACGTATGCGAGGTCCTCGACCTCACCGGCCGGCACGACCCGCACGTACCGGCCGGGGCGTACCTCCTCGAAGCCGTCGGCGGGTTCCGGCTGGTAGATGCGTACGTGGTCGCCGTCCGGGCTGACCTGGTACTCGCGCCCCTGCCAGCGGGCCACGTAGCCGTCGCGCATCACTCCTGCCCCACCTGTCGCCAGACCAGCGCGTCGGTGTCCAGGACGGCGATCACCCGTTCGGTGCCCTCCGTGCCGATCCGCCAGAGCTGTGCACCGTGCGGCAACCGGGCGCTGTCCACCTTGAACTCGGCCACCACGTCGCTGCTCTCCCCGGGGGCGAACCCGTTGCCCCGGAACGGCGCTCGTTCGATCACCCAGCCCTCCATGGCCCGCATCGCCGCCTCGTTCTGCCCGCCGTACGGAATGCGGTAGAGACTCGGCCGGTACGCGGGCCAGCGCAGCACGTAGGTGGCCTCGGCGTCGCGGGCGAACGGCGAGTCCGGGTAGCCCAGCCCCAGGGCGTCGTGCAGTTCCGCCGGGGTGGTCAGGTGGGCCAGTTCGCCGGCCCGGTGCACGAAACCGGAGACCCGGTCGTAGCCGCGTTCCAGGTAGTAGGCGAGTTGGCTCGGGGCGACCGCCTTCTGCATCACCACCGGACGGGACGGGTCGGTGACCGGCGGGGCGTACCGGGTGCGTTCGGCAGGTGCCTCGGCGGCGGCCACCGGTTCCACGTCCGCCTCGTCACCGAGCCCGACCTCGGCCGCCCAGCTGGCCAGGGCCACGATCTGCTCACCGGGCAGCTTGGCCCCGACCGGGGTGCCCGGGTTGACGGCGAACGCCCAGCTCGGGTCCGGCCACCGCCGGATCAACTGTACGAAGCGCACCTCGATCGTCTCGACCGGCAGCACGTCGTGCTCGGCCAGCCGCTCCGGTGAGGTGTAGACCACGACGTACGTCTCACCGTCGGTCGTCCCGGTACGCCACTGGAAACCGGGCTCGCCGGGGCGGCTGCCGGCCACCGAGTCGGGGTTGACCGGAAGCAGCACCCGGGCCAGCAGCAGGGTGGACAGGAAACCGTCGGTGCTGCCGACGCCGACCGCGTCCAGCAGGTTCTCCTCGACCTCGTTGGCCGGCAGGAACGCCTCGTCGACCGGCGGCGCGACATCCGCACCGGCGGTCGACGACGGGCTCCCGGGCGGCGCGCTGCCGAACGGAGCCGGATCGCCGGCCGGGCCCGGTGCCGCCGGGGAGGTCGGCACGGCAGAAGCTGTCGGCACGGCGGTGGCGGTAGGCCCGGCAGGGGCGCTCGGCCCCGCGGTGGCGGCCGGCACGGTAGTGGTCGGCAGCTCGGTGACGGGTGCCGCCGGGGAGGTCTGCGCGGCCCGCTCGGCGGCGGGGGTCCACAGGTCGACCGGGGTGGAACGTGGGTCGGCACGGTCCGCGGACGGCGCGGTGGCCGTCGGGGCCGTCCCGGCGGCGGTCCGGACCGGGCCACCGGCCGTGGGGGTAGGGGCAGCATCCCCGGTCGGGGTCGGGGCGGCGGGCGCGCTGTCCGCCGGCACGGCGTCACCCGGCGGAGCGGTCCACGCCTGCGCTCCCCCAGCCGGCCGGGTGACCGGCGCGTCCGCTGCCGGCGCGGGCGGGTGGACGGTCGGCGCGCTGGCCGGCGGGGGTGCCACGTCCGGTGGGGCCGCCGCGACCTCCGGCCGGGCCTTCGAGGCGGCCCGCTCGGCGGCCGGGGTCCACAGGTCATCCGGGGCGGGACGGGGCCGGGCGGCAGGCGACGGGCTGGCGGGCGGCGGGCTGGCAGGCGACGGGCTGGCGGGCGGCGGGCTGGCGGGCGGCGGGTGGACCGGCCCGGATGCGGGCGGGCGGGCGGGAGCGCCGAACGGACCACCGGTCCCGTTCACGTTGACCGTGTCCCCGGCACCCGGCCCCCCGGCCGGCGGCACCGGGGTCGCCGTGGGCACGGTTGCCGGCGGCGGCACCGGCGGTGGCACGGGGGCGGCGGGGGGAACGAACGGCGCGGCGGCCGGCGGCGGGACGACCGGCGGCGCGGACGCCGCCGGGGGGACGAACAGCGAGCCCTGGGCGGCGGACGGGGCGGGCGCGGGGGCGACCGGGAGGTCGCGGGACTCCAGGATCACACCCTCTATCACGATGGGCATGAACCCCCGGCGGGACACCGGCGGCGCGGAGACCGGCTCGGCGACGGAGGGCGGCACCTCCTCCGCCTCGCCCCGGGCGGGGCCGGCCGGAGCGGTCGGCGCGGCAGGTGGGACGGCGAACGGGTCGGCCGGAGCGGCAGGTGGGACGGCGAACGGGTCGGTCGGCGGGCGGGGCTGGCGTGCCCCGGGCGACCCGTCCGGGCTGGGCTGCCGGCGGGGCAACGCCTGGGTGGCCTCCGCCGCCGGTGGTGGCGTACGGAAGGCCCGGGTCGCCTCGTCCGCCACCGGGCCGACGTGGAAGGCCCGGGTCGGCTCCCCACCCGGCGGCTCCACCCGGAAGGCCCGGGTCGGCTCCTCGGCCAGCGGGTCCGGGGAACGGCCTGCCGGTGACGCCCCGTTGCCGGGACCGGACCGGGCCGGCGGATCGGTCATCCGGAACGCGCGGGTGGCCTCGTCCTCGCCCGGCTGGTTGGGTGCCGGGCGGCGGCGGGGGAAGGGCTGACCACCCATCCCGGGTCGGGTCGGTGGGGCCGCCCGCTCACCCGAACGCAGCGGATTGTCCCGGGGCGACCGGGTGGCACCCCGGGCACTGGACGGCTCGAAGAACGAGGTACGCCCGTTGGCCGGGCCGGCGGACTCCTCGCCCAGCAGCCGGCGACGGGGAACCGCCGGCCAGCCGCCATTGGTCGCCGCCGGCACGGTGCCGGGCTCGGGGAAGGCGGGGCGGCCCTGTTCGGGTGGGCCGGCGGTGGTGGTGCGCGGGCCACCACCGGGCGGGACGACCGGACGCCCCCGCTCATCGGTCAGCGATGCGCCCGTCGCCGGGCGGATACCACCCCCGGCGGGTGGAGCGGTGACGGACGACGCCGGCCGGGGCTGGGACCAGCCGGCGGAGAGGTCGGCGGTCGGCTCGACATCGGCCGGTCCGCCGGGCGCGCCACGGACCGGAGGTTGGTCGGACTCCCGCTGGGACCGCACCACCGGGGCGCGGCCGGGCAGCCGGACGTCCCCCCGGGAGAGCTGCGAGACGAACCAGGCGGGCAGGTAACCCTCGACCGGCAGACCGGGGTTCACCGCCAGCCACCACTCATGGTTGGGCCACTCGACGGCCAGGTCGGCGTAGCGGCTGCGCCGGTAGGGGCCGGCGGAGGACCCGAGGCAGGCGTGCATCGCGGCGGCCGAGGTGAAGGCCAGCACGTGGGTGCGGCCACCGGTCGTCCAGGTGCCCCAGCCCATCGGTGTCGCACCGGCGAGGGCCTGGCCGGAGACCGGGAGGAAAAGCTCCGTACCAGCCAGGATGCGGAAGTAGAGCTCCTGGTCACCGGCGTGCAGCGCGTCACGCATCGCCGTCTCGGCCTCGGTAGCCGGCTCCCAGTCGGTCACGGCCACCTCTCCTCCCGGATCAGGCCACAGGCGTCGCGTACAACCTACAAGGTGAAAACAAGATCACGATAAGTCGGTCAGCGGCCGGCCTGGGAGCGGACCGGGCGCTAACATCCCGTTGCGGAGTCGACACGATACGGAGGCGGTCGATGACCCGATCCGGCAGCCGACGAGCGTTCGTCACTCTGGCAGCGGCCCTGCTCGCCGCACCCCCGACGGCCGTCGTGGCGTCGGTCACCCCGGCCAGCGCCGCCCCCTCCTGCGTCACGTCGCCCGCGCCGGCCCGACCGGTCGCCGCCACCCCGTGGCCCCAGCGACGGTACGCCCCGCAGCGGCTCGCCCCGCTGGCCACCGGTGCCGGCGTCGTCGTGGCGGTGGTCGACTCCGGTGTCGACAGGCGGCACCCCCAACTGCGGGGGCGGGTGCTCGACGGGGCGGACTTCCTCGACCCGGGCGGCGACGGCACCCGGGACTGCGCCGGCCACGGCACCGGGGTGGCCAGCATCATCGCCGCCGGGGAGGCCAACGGGGTGGCCTTCCGGGGGCTCGCACCCGGTGCCCGCATCCTGCCGGTACGGGTCAGCGAACAGCAGGTCGTCGAGGGTCGGGAGTCGGGGCGTACGGTCAGCGCCGCCGGTTTCGCCCAGGCCGTCCGGTGGGCGGTGGACCACGACGCCGACGTGCTCAACCTCTCCGTCGTCCTGTACGCCGACAACCCGGCCGTTCGCGACGCGGTCGACTACGCGCTGCGGCGGGACGTGGTCGTGGTGGCCGCTGCCGGCAACCTGCACGACGGCGGGGACCCGCTGCCCTATCCGGCGGCGTACGACGGGGTGCTCGGCGTCGGCGCGGTCACCCCGACCGGCGTGCGCGCCCCGTTCTCCCAGGTCGGCCCGTACGTCGACCTGGTCGCGCCGGGCGGCGAGGTGCTGATGGCCGCGCCGGGGCAGGGTCACCAGCGGGCCGAGGGCACCAGTTACGCCGCCCCGTTCGTGGCGGGCACCGCCGCCCTGCTGCGGCAGTACCGGCCGGGCCTCGACGCCGTCGGGGTGGCCCGCCGGATCGTCGGCACCACCGATCCGGCACCGGGTGGCCGGGAGGGCGGCTACGGTGCCGGCGTGCTCAACCCGTACCGGGCGGTGGTGGAGACCGGTGGTGCTCCCCGGCCGGCCGCCCGCCCGACGACGGTCCTGCCGACGCCGCAGGCGGACCCGGCGCTGCTGGCGCAGACGCACCGGCGGGCGGCGGCCCGGCAGCGGGCGCTGCTGGTCGCCTCGTCCGTCGGCGGGACGGTGGTGGTGACGGTGCTGTTGGCCGTGGTGCTCCCCCGGGGCGTCCGCCGCCGCTGGCACCCGGCCGGCCCGGCCTGACGGCGACGCCCGACCGTCGACCGGCCGGGCGTCGCCGTCGGAGCACCACCGGCCGCGTCACCATCGGGGAGCCCGCCCGGCGGACCGGGCTTCGCGGCCCGCCGCAGAACCGCCGGGCGGCCGGGTCAGTGGAACAGGCCGGTGTTGCGCTTCTCGGTGTCGAGGTAGTCGGCTGCGGAGTCGTCCACGGCGAGTTTGATGTCCCGCAGCATCGCCTGGAGATCCTGCGACGCGGAGCGCCACCGCGACTGCCGCTGCTCGTACGCCCGGCGGGCCTCGCCGTCCCAGCCGGCGACCAGTGGGGCGGCGTCCCGTTCCAGCTGGCCGAGCTGCGCGTCGAGGGTGTTCAGTGCCTTCTGGATGTCCGCGCCGGCCTGGTGCAGCGCGGCGAAGTTGACAACCAGCACGCCATGGTCCATCGGATCGTTCCTCCCCGGGATGTGGATGTGGCTAGAGCGGCAGTTGGATGCCGCGACTGGTGCCGGCGACCCGGCCGGCGGCCTCGGTGTCCGAGACGTCGTACTGGCGGCCGGCGGTACGCAGGGCCGTGGCGGTTTCCCGCAGGGCCCGTTGCAGCGCGGCCTGGTCCCGCCCCCACTGCTGCTTGACCTGCTCGAAGGAACGCCCACCGGCGCCCCGCCAGGCCTGCTGCAACACCTCCAGCTCGGCCATCAGGCCGGTCAGCATGGCCTGCAACGACTGGTCCACCTGCTCGAACCTGGTGGCGGTGTGGTGCATCACCGCCGCTTCTGCCTGGGTCTGGGACACCCGGACGTCACCTCGTCTCCCCGGTCGGGGCCGACCGTTGGCCGTCCTGTGCGGACGGACCGTCCGTCGGCAGGGGACCGGACGGACCTGGTCGGCGAATCAGTCGCTGACGGTAGTCGCACCGTCGCCGATGTGCTACCCCGTCCGTCTCCCCTGTGGACAACGTGCCCCGACGCCGGAACGGCAGGACCCCACCGCACGGACGGGAACACTACGATGGGTCACACTCCCGTCGCGTTCCGGTCCCGGCCGGGCGTTCGCGGCGGGACGCCCGGGGGCAGCCGGGACGACCGACCCGGCGGGCACACGGAGGAGATGTGGTGACGGCGAGCACGACCGACCGCCCGCTCCGGCGGACCGCCGAGGGCCCGCCCCGACCCCGCACCGGCACCGCCGTACACCCCGGTCAGGTCGTCGCCACGCAGGTCGCGCTGGCGCTGCCGGTGGCCGCCTACGGTCGCGGGCCGGTGCCGGCGGTGCTCGCCGCGATCGGTGCGGTGGTGCTGGCCGGTCTCGGCTGGGGGCGCTGGCGCGGGCGGTGGCTGTTCGACTGGTGGGGCACCACCGCCGGGTTCCTCACCCGCCGGCACGGCCTGGCCGCCGACACCGTCCCGGAGGCCCTGCTGGACCTGCTGCTTCCCGATGCCGTACTGGCCGGGGTGGAGTTGACCGACGGGCCGGCGGGGGTGGTCGACGACGCCACCGGGCTGACCGTCCTGCTCGACCTGGGCGATCCGGGCGACCTGCTCGGTGACCGGTCCCACCCGCTGCCGGCACCCGGCACGCTGCTGCCCCCGGCCGGGCCGGAGCAACCACCGGTACGGGTGCAGGTGTTGCTGCACGTCGTGCCGGCCCCGGCGGCGGAGGTCGGCGGCGCGGCCGGCACGTCGTACCGCCAGTTGACCGAGGGACGGCTGCCGGGCCAGGAGCGGGCCCTGCTCGCCGTCCGGGTGATGCGGGCGTCCGGCTGGTCCGACGCGGACCTGCGCCGGGCGCTGGCCGGCACGGTGCGTCGGATCGTCCGCCGGGTGGGGCCGCTGCCGGCCCGTCCGCTGGGCGGGCCGGCAGCGCTGCGGGTGCTTGCCGAACTCGCCCACCACGACCCCGGCCGGCCGGTGCGCGAGAGCTGGTCGACGGTGTGCGCCGGCGACCAGCACCAGGCAACCTTCCGGCTGGTCCGTTGGCCGGACGCCCGGGTCGATCCGGGTCGCCGGTTGGTGTCCCGGCTGTTGGCCCTGCCGGCGACCGCCACCACCGTCTCACTCGGTGCCGGTCCGCAGGCCGGCGACACCGCACCACCGACGTGCCTGACGGTACGGTTGGCCGCCGCCACACCGGCCGCACTGCAACACGCTGCCGAGGGGTTGTGCCGGATCGTCGCCGACGCCGGTGGTGAGCTGCACCGGCTCGACGGCGCGCAGTTGCCCGGCCTGGCCGCCACGTTGCCGTTGGCGGTGCCCGGGGTGGTCACGCCGGCTGTCGAGCCGCCGGAGCTGACCCTCGGCGGGGCGGGGCTGATGGTGGGGGCCAACCGGCACGGCGGTGCGGTGACCGTCCGGCTGTTCCGCGCCGAGGGCACCCGGCTGGTGCTGGTCGGCGGGCTGGCGGCGGCTCAGTTGCTGGTGCTGCGGGCGTTGGCGCTCGGGGCCGGGGTACTGGTGCAGACCGGCCGGCCACGGGCCTGGGAGCCGTTCGTCCGCGGGGTCGGCGGGCAGCAGGGCGGGGTGGTGGTGGTCCCCACCGGGCGGGCGGTCGGCGTCACCGGTTCCCCGCTGCGTCCGCTGCTGGTGGTGGCCGACGCGGGTACGGCGGCCGGCGAACCGCCACCCGGGGCGGGATGGGTCTCCACCCTGGTGGTCCGGGACGGGTTGACCCCGGCGGACGTCGACACCCTCGGCCGGGCCGACCTGGCGGTGCTGCAACCCCTCGACCCGTCGGAGGCCGCCCTGGCCGGCACCGCGCTGGGGTTGGGTGGCGCGGCGGATTGGTTGACCCGCATCCGGGACGACATGGTCGCGGTGGTCAACCGTCGGGCGCTGCGGTGGGCGCTGCTCTCGCCCACCCCGATCGAGTCGCAACTGGTCGGTCGGCCCGGCCGGCGCTGACCGCAGGAGCCACGGTGGTTTCCCTGGCTGGACCGCACGTGACACGATCCCGGCCATGGATTTTCTGAAGGGCCTTCTGATCCGGCTGGGTTCCACGGTGGTCGCCTTCTGGCTGGCGACGCTGCTCATCCCCGGTATCACGCTCGACACCGGCTCGGCCGGCGAGGCGGTCGTCACCCTGGTGCTGGTCTCGGTGATCTTCGGTGTGGTGAACGCGGTGCTCCAGCCGATCATCAAGACCGTCGGCTGCGGCTTCTACCTGCTCACCCTCGGGCTGATCGCCCTGGTCGTCAACGGGCTGCTGTTCCTGCTCACCAGCTGGATCGCCGGCCAGGCGGACCTGCCGTTCCACGTGGACGGGTTCTGGCCCGAGGCGGTGCTGGGCGCGCTCCTGGTCGGCATCGTGACCTGGATCCTCGGGGCGATCCTCGACCGCGACTGACCCGGGGGCCGGCCGCCGCTCCAGCGGGGCGGTGGCCGGCCGACGTCGCCCCGCCAGGTCGGCCACCGGACGGACATTGGCTGGCGACGCGGCCAGCGGACGGGAATTGGCTGGCGGGACAGCCCTCGGGCGGGGTTAGCGTGGCGGGGTGTTCTCGTTGACCCACCCCGACGGCTGGCAGCTCGACACCGACCCGGAGCGCATCGACCGGGCCACCGTCGGCTGGCTCTGCGACCTCTACGTCGACCCGCAGGCGCGGGGGCGCGGCCTGGGCACCTGGCTGGCCGGCTCGATCCGCGACCACCTCGCCGGGTACGGCGTACGCCGGATCGCGTTGTCGACCGCCGACGCCCACGGGGTGTACGCGAAGCTGGGCTTCACGCCCGCGCCCCCGGACGGGTGGATGGAGTGGGTGAACGAGCGGTGACCCCGCTCACCGGAAAGGAGCCTGATCCGGCCGTACCCCTTACGGTGGGGTCGTGACTCCGCTGCGTCTCGGCTACCTCTACGGCTTCGGTGCGTACCTGCTCTGGGGTTTCATCCCGATCTACCTGAAGCTGCTCCGGCCGGCCGGGCCGATGGAGATCCTCGCCCACCGGATCCTCTGGTCGGTGGTGTTCGTCGCGCTGCTGCTCGTCGCCCTGCGCAACGTCGGCTTCCTGCGGTCGCTTGCCCGCCGTCCCCGGACGCTGGCCGGGATCGTCGTCGCGGCGGCGCTGATCGCGGTGAACTGGGGCACCTACATCTACGGGGTGAACTCCGACCGGGTGGTGGAGACCGCCCTCGGCTACTTCATCAACCCGCTGGTGTCGGTGCTGCTCGGGGTGGTGGTGCTGCGGGAGCGGCTGCGCCCGGCCCAGTGGGTGGCGCTCGGGGTGGGCGCGGCGGCGGTCGCGGTGCTCACCGTCGACTACGGCCGGCTGCCCTACCTGGCGTTGATCCTGGCGGCCAGCTTCGCCGGCTACGGGTTGACCAAGAAGCGGCTCGGGCTGCCGGCGGCGGAGGGGCTGTTCGTCGAGTCGGCGGTGCTGGCCCTGCCTGCCCTGGGCTACCTGGGCTGGTTGGCCAGCCGGGGCGGGTCGACGTTCGGCGGGGTCTCGGCCGGACACACCGCGCTGCTGGTGGCGGCCGGGGCGGTGACGGCCGTCCCGCTGCTGATGTTCGCGGGCGCGGCCAACCGGCTGCCACTGACCGCGCTCGGCATGCTCCAGTACGTGGCCCCGGTCCTCCAGCTCGGCTGCGGCGTGCTGATCTTCCACGAGCCGATGCCGCCGGCCCGGCTCGCCGGTTTCACCCTGGTCTGGCTGGCCCTGGTGATCTTCACCCTGGACGCGCTGCGCAACGGCCGACGCACCCGGGCCGCCGCCCGCGCCGCCGATCCGCTGCCCGCCACCGCCCACTGAGCCACCCGACCGCCGCGCGGCCCGCAGGATCAGCGGACGTCGTAGCTGAGCACCAGGGTCCCGTCGGCGCGTAGCAGTTCGAGGCGGACCAGTTCGGCGTCGGTGAACCGGGTCGCCCCGCGCAGGTTCACGTCGTCGCCGGGGGCGGCCAGCCAGGAGGCGATCTGCTCGGTCGCGTCGTCCGGCCCCCGGGCCACCAGCCGGAACGTGTACGCCTTGCCGTAGCCCGCCGTCGCGTCGTACCCGCAGTGCATGGTGACCTCGGTGCCCCACTTGGTGCCGCTCAGCCCGATCTCGGCGTGCACCGCCGGGGTCTTGGCCGCGACCGGCGCCATCGACACCATCCGTACCGCCTGGGTGGTCGGCGCGGGCGTCGGGGCCGGCCGCAGGGCGGACGCCCCGGCGACGCCCAGCACCAGGGCGAACCCGGCGGCGACGAGGGCGGTCACCGCGTACCGGCGGCGGTTGCGGGTCCGCTCGCGGCGGCGGCGGTCCCGGGCGGTGGCGATCAGGTCGGGCACCCGGCTGACCTCGGGCGGTGGCGGGAGGAACTCCTCCAGCGTGGTCGGGTCGAGCCGGCCCAGCAGGCCCGGCAGCACGGCGATCTCGGCCACCGCGTCCCGGCACGCCGCGCACCCGGCCAGGTGCCGCTCGTAGGCGGCCCGGTCGGCGGGGGCGAGCGCACCCAGCACGTACGCGCCGTCGTCGTGTGCGAACTCGCAGCGGGTCATCCGGTCACCCCCATCTCGGCCAGCGCCAACCGTAGTGAACGCAGCGCGTAGTGGGTGCGGGACTTGACCGTTCCCGGTGGCACCCCCAGCCGGGCCGCCGCCTCGGCCACCGAACGGCCCTGGTAGAAGCACTCGACCAGCACCTCCCGGTGGGTGGGGCTGAGCCGGTTCAGCGCCTCGGCGATGGTCCAGGCCTCGACCGCGCGCTCCGCCTCGTCGACCGTCTCGGGTGGCTCGGGCAGGTCGTCGGTGAACACCTCGCCGACCCGGGTCGACCGGCGCCGCCAGGCGTCGATCGCCAGGTTGCGGGCGGTGGTGAAAAGCCACGCGCGGACCGAGCCGCGACGCGGGTCCAGCGCCTCGGGATGCCGCCAGGCCCGCAGCAGGGTCTCCTGCACCAGGTCCTCGGCCCGGGTGCGGTCCCCGTTGACCAGCCGCAGCGCGTGCGCGTAGAGCGCCTCGGCGTGCTCGTCGTGCAGGGCGCGCAGCAGTTGGGCGTCGTGGTCGCTGATGGTGATCCCCTCGCTTCCCGCCCGACAGGTCCGGCGAACGTGTCCGCCGGTTATTACGCGCCGTGACCCCGATCGGTTCAGCGGTGACTGCTGTTCACATCCGGTTCACACCGCGTCCGGTGGCCGCTCACCCCGTCCTGGCAGCGTCCGCCCGGTACGCACGTCGCGCAGGTGAAAACGGCGTGCCACCGACCTGCTTCCAGGAGGCTCCCTTCCATGAGCGACCGTCCCCGGCTGCTCCCGCTGCTCGGCACCACCCGGCACGGCAGCCGCGATGCGATGACCTGCCTGTACCGCTGCGGCAACGCCTGTGACCACCCGGTACCCAACACCTCCGACAACACCTACTTCGGCGACCTGGTCGAGGGGGAGGTGACCCGGCGGGGTGTGGTCCGGGCGGGTGCGGTGGGCGCGCTGGTGCTCGGCTTCGGCGGTGCCGCCGCCGGTGCGCTGGCCGGGGCCGCCCCGGCCGGTGCCGCCCCGGCCACCCCGGTGGTGCCGGAGGTGGCCGATCCGACCGCGCCGCAGCGCGGCGTCGGCAGCGGCGCGCTGACCTTCAAGCCGATCCCGCCGAACCAGCTCGACACCCTGGTCGTCCCCAACGGGTACGACCACCACGTGGTCATCCGCTGGGGCGACCCGGTGCTGCCCGGTGCGCCCCGGTTCGACCTGCACGGGCAGACCGCCGCCGCTCAGGCCAAGCAGTTCGGCTACAACAACGACTTCGTCGGGGTGCTGCCGCTGGACCGGCGGGGCAGGCGGGCGCTGCTCGTGGTCAACCACGAGTACACCAACGAGGACCTGATGTTCCCCGGCTTCACCGGCCTGGACAACCTCACCGTCGAGCAGCTGCGCACCGCGATGGCCGCGCACGGCATGTCGGTGGTGGAGCTGGAGCGGGTGGACGGCACCGGGCAGTGGCGGGCGGTGGGCCAGGGCCGGCGGCCGTACAACCGGCGGGTCACCGCGCTGGCCACGAAGTTCGAGCTGACCGGCCCGGCCGCCGGCTCGGCGTGGCTGCGGACCGCCGCCGACCCGAAGGGGCGCACGGTGGTCGGCACCCTGAACAACTGCGCCGGCGGGGTCACCCCCTGGGGGACGGTGCTCTCCGGCGAGGAGAACTTCAACCAGTACTTCGTCGGGGCCGACGCCGCGCCCGCCGAGCTGAAGCCGAAGTTCGACAGGTACGGCATCACCACCACCGCCCGCTACCCGAGCGGTAGCCGCAAATGGGAGCGGGCCGACGAGCGGTTCGACCTGGCGAAGCACCCCAACGAGGCGCACCGGTTCGGATGGATCGTCGAGATCGACCCGTTCGACCCGGAGAGCCGCCCGCGTAAGCACACCGCGCTGGGCCGGTTCAAGCACGAGGGCGCGAACGTGATCGTGGCCCGCGACAAGCGGGTGGTCGCGTACATGGGCGACGACGAGCGCTTCGACTACCTCTACAAGTTCGTCTCCGACAAGAAGTTCATGCCCGGGGACTCCTGGGTGGCCCGCAAGAACAACCTGACCCTGCTGGAGTCGGGCACCCTGTACGTGGCGCAGTTCAACCAGACCAGCGCCGCCGAGATCGACGGCTCGGGCAAGCTACCCGCCGACGGCGCGTTCAACGGCACCGGCCGGTGGATCAGGCTGGTCAGCGGCAACCGCAGTTTCGTCGACGGGATGACCGCCGCCGACGTGCTCACCTTCACCCGGCTCGCCGGGGACAAGGTCGGCGCGACGAAGATGGACCGGCCGGAGGACGTCGAGCCGAGCCTGCTCACCGGCAAGGTGTACGTGGCGCTGACCAACAACTCCGACCGGGGCAAGGCGGGCAAGCCGGCAGCCGACGAGATCAACCCGCGCAACCTCAACAAGCACGGGCAGATCCTGGAGCTGGTCGAGGACCGGGGCGACAACACGGCGGAGTCCTTCACCTGGTCGCTGCCGATCGTCGCCGGTGACCCGGCCGACCCGTCGACCTACTTCGCCGGGTACGACAAGACGAAGGTCTCGCCGATCTCCTGCCCGGACAACGTCGCCTTCGACGCCACCGGCAACCTCTGGATCTCGACCGACGGCAACGCGTTGGGCAGCAACGACGGCCTGTTCGCCACCGCCGTCGAGGGGCCGGAGCGGGGGCACCTGAAGCAGTTCCTCACCGTGCCGCTGGGTGCGGAGACCTGCGGGCCGTTCATCACCGGCGACAACCGGTCGGTGTTCGTGGCCGTGCAGCACCCCGGTGAGATCACCGGCGCGTCGGTGGAGAAGCCGGCGTCGACCTGGCCGGACGGCGACTACGCCAAGCCGGGCGTGGTGGTCACCTGGCGGCTCGACGGCGGCCCGATCGGCAGCTGACGCGCGTCCAGGGTCGGCCCCGCCGGGCCGGCCGCGAAGGCCCTCTCCCGCTGCGGTCCGGGAGGGGGCCTTCGCCCGTACGCCGGGCCGGGGCCTCCGCCTGCGCGCCGCCGGACGGGGTCAGAGGTCGGCGGCGATGCCGTCGGCGACCGCACGGGCGGCGGTGAGCAGCTTGGCGCGCACCACCCGGGCGGAGGTCATCATCTCGCTGGCCGGCAGGGCGCAGGCCAGCACCACCCGTCGTTCCATGTCCTTGTCCGGGGTGACCAGGACGGCGGCGCACGCCACCCCCTGCCGGAACTGCCCCAACTCCAGTTGCATGCCCCGCCGGTCGCCGGCGGCCAGATCCGCCTCGAACGCCTCGGGACTGGTGAGGGTGGCGGTGGTGAACGGCCGCATGCCGTAGTCGCGCAGGTAGCGCAGGCGCTGCTCGGTGGTGAGGGTGGCCAGCAGCGCCTTGCCCAGGGCGGTGGCGTGCGCACCCTCGTCGAAGCCGGGGACCATGTCCTCCAGGTACGGCGAGCGGGCCCCCTCGGCGACGGCGGTGACCGCCACCTGACCGCCGACGAACCGCCCCAGGTAGTGGCTCCACCCGGTGTCGACGGCGGCCCGCCGCAGCGACTCGCCGACCGCCGCCGGGCCCCGGAACGCGGTGACCAGTTCCCGGTACCGGTCGGCGATCTCCAGGCCGACGATGTAGGTGCCGTCCTCCCGCCGGATCACGTAACCCTCGTAGGCCAGGGTGCGCACCAGGTGGTAGGTGGTGGCGACGGTCAGCTCGCACCGCCGGGCGATCTGCTTGACGGTCAGGCCCTTCGGGGCACGACCGACCGACTCGAGCACGCGTAGCGCGCGGGACACACTTCGGATCAGATCCGAAGGTTCCGCCAGGGGGTCACGCACAACCACCTCCGCAGCCGGGGACTTACACCATATGAAAAACCCGGCCGAGACGGAACGCCCGTTCGGGTGGTGGATGCCAGATCAGGCGGTATACGGCGGGTTCCCAGGCGACACGCCGAGCGTTGTCAGGAACACGACTCGCGTAGGTTGGGCCCACGATGACCCACACCGCCCCCAGCCGTACGCCGGCCGTACGCCCCCTGCGGGCCGGCAGCGGGGCGGTCGCCACCACCATCGCCAGCGTCCTGCCGGTCTTCCTGGTCGGCGGGCTCGCCGTGCAGATGGGCGACGATCTGGGCTTCTCCCCCGCCGGGCTGGGGCTGGCCGTATCGGTCTACTTCGGCGTCAGCGCGCTCGCCGCAGTGCCGTCGGGCCGGCTGGTGGAGTGGGTCGGCCCAGCCGTGGTGGCCCGCGCCGCCGTCGGACTCGCCGCCGGCTGCCTGCTCGCCATCGCCGGGCTGGCCCGCTCGTACCCGGTGCTGCTCGGCCTGCTCGCGCTCAGCGCCGCCGCCAACGCGCTCGGTCAACTCGCCAGCAACGCCGCGCTGGCCCGGCACGTGCCCGCCCGGCGGCAGGGCCTGTCGTTCGGGGTGAAGCAGGCCGCCATCCCCGCCTCCACCCTGCTGGCCGGTGCGGCGGTGCCGGCGATCGCCCTCACCGCCGGCTGGCGCTGGGCGTTCGTGGCCGCCGCCGGGGCCGCGTTGGCCGCGCTGCCGGCCGTACCCCCGCAGCCGGCCGGACCGGTACGGGAACGTGCGGCGGAACGCGGCGGCGGGGCCACCACGGCGCTGGTGGTGGTCGGCGTGGCGGCCACCCTCGCGGCGGGGGCCGCCAACGCGCTGGGCACGTTCGTGGTCGACTCGTCGGTGCACCGGGGCCTCGCCCCCGGCCCGGCCGGACTGGTGCTCACCCTGGGCGGCGCGGTCTGCGTGGCGGCCCGGATCGGCGTCGGCTGGCTGGCCGACCGGCGGGACACCGGTCACGTCGCGCTGATCGCCGCGATGCTGGTGGTCGGGGCCGTCGGGTTGGGGCTGCTGGCGGTGGCCGGGGCGGTGCCGCTGACCGTCGGGGTGGTGCTCGGCTTCGGGTTGGGCTGGGCGTGGCCCGGCCTGCTGAACTTCGCGGTGGTCCGGCTGCACCCGCAGGCCCCGGCCGCCGCCACCTCGATCACCCAGACCGGGGTGTACGCCGGCGGCTGCCTCGGCCCGCTCGGGCTCGGTGCGCTCGCCGGGACCGGCGGCTACCCGGTGATGTGGCTGACCGCCGGGGTCGCCATGCTCCTCGCCGCCGTCCTCATGCTCACCGGCAGCCGGTTGCTGCGCCGCGCCGCGACGCCCTGAGCGGGCCGGAGCCGGGTGGCGCGGGGTTCAGCTGGTGCGGTCGGCGATGTAGTCGCAGAGCGACTCCAGCGCCTGCCGGGCCGGAATCCGGGGCAGCGGCGTCAACTGGGCGCGGGCGTCCTCGGCGTAGCTGCGGACGGTCTCCCGGGCCCGCTTGAGCGCCGGGGACTCCCGGAGCAGGCCGAGCGCCTCGGCGTGCAGCGCGTCGTCGACCAGCGGGCCGGTGGCCAGGATCTCCCGCAGCCGCACCGACGCCGCGTCGGAGTCGTCACCGGCCAGCGCGTAGAGCACCGGCAGGGTCGGCACTCCCTCCCGCAGGTCGGTGCCGGGTGTCTTACCCGACTGCACCGACTCGGAGGCGATGTCGAGCAGGTCGTCGGAGAGCTGGAAGGCGACCCCGATGGTCTCGCCGTAGCCGGCCAGGGCCTCGGTGTGTTCCCCGGTCGCCCCGCCGAACATGCCGCCGAACCGGGCCGAGGTGGCGATCAGCGAACCCGTCTTGTCGGCGATCACCCGCAGGTAGTGGTCGACCGGGTCCTGCGTGCGGGGGCCGACGGTCTCGGCGATCTGCCCGTGCACGAGCCGGGCGAAGGTGCGCGCCTGGAGGCGTACCGCCTCGGGGCCGAGGTCGGCAGCGATGTCGGCGGCCCGCGCGAAGAGGTAGTCGCCGACCAGGATGGCCACCGAGTTGGTCCAGCGGGAGTTCGCGCTGGGCGCGCCCCGCCGCACGGCGGCCTCGTCCATCACGTCGTCGTGGTAGAGGGTGGCCAGGTGGGTGAGCTCCATCACCACGGCCGCCGGCACCACCTGCGGGCCCGCCGGGTCGCCGAACTGCGCGCCCAGTGCCACCAGCAACGGCCGGAACCGCTTGCCGCCCGCCTCGACCAGATGCCGGGCAGCCTCGGTGACGAGCGGGTCGGCGCTGGACACGTTGGCCCGCAACTCCACCTCGACGTCGTCCAGCAGGCCCAGCACGGACGCCTCGACCCGTGGATCGGCCAGGTGCACGCCGAGTGCGCCGACCTGACCCGTGCCCGCCCGGCCCCGACGACCACCGGAGCCGACGGCACCTGAACGCTCCCCCGCCGGATTCACCACGCCATCAACCATGCCACACCCGTTCGACCTGCTCCGGACGGGGGATACGGCCGTGGGGCCGGCACGCCTGCGCGTACCGGCCCCACGGGCGTACCGGACGGATCACCTGACGAATGCCGCCGCGTCCGTCGCCAGATCGAGCAGAGGCGCCGGCAGCACGCCGAGGATCAGGGTGGCGGCCACCCCGATCATCAGCGCGGTGGCGGTCAGGCCGCCCGGCACCGCGACGGTCGGGGTGCTCTCGCCCGGCTCGGAGAGCCACATCATCACCACGACCCGCAGGTACGGGAAGGCCAGCACCATGCTGGTCAGCACACCGGCCACCACCAGCCAGGCGTGCCCGCTCTCCAGAGCCGGGCCGAAGACCGCGAACTTGCTCATGAAGCCGCTGGTCAACGGGATACCGGCGAAGGCCAGCAGGATGAAGGTGAAGACCCCGGCGTAGAACGGCGAGCGACGGCCCAGCCCGGCCCAGCGGGACAGGTGGGTGGCCTCCCCGTCGGCGTCCCGGACCAGGGTCACCACGGCGAACGCGGCGAGCACCGAGAAGCCGTACGCGGCCAGGTAGAACATCGTGCCGGAGACGCCCGCGCCGGTCGGGGCGAGCACCCCGACGAGCAGGTACCCGGCGTTGGCGATCGACGAGTACGCCAGCAGCCGCTTGATGTCGGTCTGGGTGACCGCCAGCACCGCGCCGATCAGCATGGTGAGCACCGCCACCACCCCGAGGACCGGGGTGAAGTCCCAGGCCGCCTGGTCGAACGCCACGTGGAAGACCCGCAGCAGGGCACCGAACGCGGCCACCTTCGTGCAGGCCGCCATGAAGCCGGTGACCGGGGTGGGCGCGCCCTGGTAGACGTCCGGGGTCCAGACGTGGAACGGGGCGGCGGCGGCCTTGAACAGCAGGCCGATGGCGATCAGCGCCATCCCGGCGAACAGCAGCACCTCGCTGGACGGGGACTCCTTCACCGCGGCGTGCACGGTGGCGAAGTCGACGCCTGCGGACCGGCCCGGGATGCCGGCGGTGAAGCCGTACACCAGCGCCACGCCGAACAGGAAGAACGCCGAGGCGTACGCGCCGAGCAGGAAGTACTTCATGGCCGCCTCCTGGCTCAGCAGCCGCCGGCGACGGGCCAACGCGCAGAGCAGGTAGAGCGGCAGGGAGAAGACCTCCAGCGCGATGAACATGGTCAGCAGGTCGTTCGCCGCCACGAAGATCAGCATGCCGCCGATCGCGAAGCTGGTCAGCGGGTAGACCTCGGTCGCCCCGTTGCGTCCCTCGGCCTGCTTCCGGTCGTCGGCCGACTCGGCGGTCACCGCCGCCTGGGCGACGAACGCGCCGCCGCGCTCCACCGACCGCTCGCCGATCAGCAGCAACGCCATCGCGGCGAGCACCAGGATGGTGCCCTGCAGGAACAGGGTGGGGCCGTCCACCGCCAGTGCCCCGCCCGCCGTGACCAGCCGGGCGTCGGCGCTGAGCACCACCATCACCAACGCGGCGAGCACCGCCACCAGGGACAGCGTCAGCTGCACCAGGTGCCGGCGGCGGCGCGGTACGAACGCCTCCACCAGGACACCGAGCAGGGCGACCCCCAGCATGATCAGGATCGGGGCGATCGCCGCGTAGTCGATCGACGGCAACTTGAGTTCGGTCATCGCAGATGCTGCCTTTCGCCCGCGACTGCGGGGCTCACTCGCTGCGCCCGTTCGCTCCTCGCGCTCACTGTGCAGCCTCCTGGACGCTGCCGACCTCGGGGGCGGGATCGGTCTTGCCGACGTCCTGCATGGTCGCCTGGACGGCGGGGTTGATCACATCGGTGACCGGCTTCGGATAGAAGCCGAGCAGCACGATCAGGGCGATCAGCGGAGCGACCACGGCCTTCTCGCGCAGGGTGAGGTCGCGGTGCATCGCCTTGACCTCGGTCAACTCCGGGTTGAGCGTGCCCTGGGTGGTGCGCTGCACCATCCACAGCACGTACGCGGCGGCCAGGATGATGCCCAGCGTGGCGATCACCGCGACCGGCTTGTTGACCGTGAACGTGCCGATCAGCACCAGGAACTCGGAGACGAACGGCGCGGTGCCGGGCAACGCCAGCGAGGCCAGACCGGCGAAGAAGAGCACCCCGGCCAGCAGCGGGACCAGCTTGCCCGCCCCGCCGAAGTCGGAGATCAGCGACGATCCCCGGCGGGCGATGAGCATCCCGACGACCAGGAACAGCAGGCCGGTGGCGAGCCCGTGGTTGAGCATGTAGAGCACCGCGCCGGTGCCCGCCTGGGTGGTGAAGGCGAAGATGCCGACCCCGATGAACCCGAAGTGCGCGATCGAGGTGTACGACACCAGCCGCTTCAGGTCGGACTGGCCGACGGCGAGCAACGCGGCGTAGAGGATGCCGATCAGGCCCAGCGCCAGCGCCCACGGCGCGAACCACTTCGACGCCTCCGGGAACAGCGGCAGGCAGTACCGCAGGATGCCGAACGTGCCGACCTTGTCCAGCACGCCGACCAGCAGCGCGGCGGCACCCGCCGGGGCGGCCCGACCGGCGTCCGGCAGCCAGGTGTGGAACGGGAAGAACGGCGCCTTGATCGCGAAGGCGAGGAAGAAGCCGAGGAACAGCCAGCGCTCGGTGCCGGTGGAGATGTCCACCTGGGTCAGCGCCTGCCAGTCGAAGGTCTTGCCGCCGACCACCCACAGGCCGATCACCGCGGCCAGCATGAACAGCCCGCCGACCAGCGAGTAGAGGAAGAACTTCACCGCCGCGTACTGCCGCTGGTGGCCGCCGTAGCTGCCGATCAGGAAGTACATCGGCACCAGCATGACCTCGAAGAACACATAGAACAGGAAGACGTCGGCGGCGGCGAAGACGCCGATCATCGTGGATTCGAGGACGAGCAGCAGGGCGAAGTAGGCAGGCACCGACCGCTTCGAGGCGTCGGCGTCGTGCCAGGAGGCCAGGATCACCAGCGGCACCAGCACCGCGATCAGCATCAGCATGACCAGCGCGATGCCGTCGACAGCGAAGGTGAATCTGACGTCCCAGGTGGGGATCCACGGGTACGACTCGTGGAACTGGAGCCGGTCACCGTCGGCCTGGAAGGTGACCCACATCACCACCGACAGCGCCAGCACCAGCAGCGACCAGCCGAACGCCACCTGCTTGGCCAGGTCGGGCCGGCGACGCGGCAGGAAGGCCACGACCAGGGCACCGACCAGCGGTGCCACCGTCAGCACCGAGAGGAACGGGAAGTTGGACATTATGCGGCCTTACCTCCGTCGTGGATGCGGGGCCCGCCGGCGGGGGCGGTCGCATTGAGGTCGATCACGCCAGCCACCCCGCCTGCACCGCCAGGAACGCCGCCACCACGAGCAGCGCGCCGGTCAGGATCGAGGTGGCGTACGACCGGACGAAACCGGTCTGCCACCGCCGGAGCCGACCCGAACCGCCCCCGACCCCGGCGGCCAGGCCGTTGACCAGCCCGTCGACGCCCCGGTTGTCGAGGAAGACCAGCGCCCGGGTGAGGAAGATGCCCGGCTTCTCGAAGACCACCTCGTTGAAGGCGTCCGTGTAGAGGTTGCGTCGGGCGGCGGTGACCAGCACCCCGGCCGGCTGCGGCGCGGTGGCCGTGCCGTTGCGGAACAGCGCCCAGGCCAGCCCGGCGCCGAGCACCGTCACCACCAGCGACAGCGTGGTCAGCAGCCAGTGCGGCAGGACCGCTGCGTGCTCGGCGTGCTCGCCGCCCAGCCCGGCGGTGGCGGTCAGCCAGTCCGGTACGGAGGTGGCGAGCAGGAAACCGGCACCGACCGAGCCGACCGCCAGCAGGATCAGCGGGATGGTCATCAGCTTCGGCGACTCGTGCGGGTGCTCGATGTCCTCGGTCCACCGCTTCGGGCCGTGGAAGGTCAGCACGAACAACCGGGTCATGTAGAACGCGGTCAGCCCCGCGCCGAGCAGCGCCGCCCCGCCGAACAGCCAGGCCGTCCAGCCCTCCCGCTCGAACGCGGCCACGATGATCGGCTCCTTGGAGAAGAAGCCGGAGAACGGGAACATGCCGATGATGGCGAGCCAGCCCATCATGAAGGTGATCCAGGTGGTCTTCATGTACTTCGACAGCCCACCGAAGCGGCGGATGTCCACTTGGTCGTTCATGCCGTGCATCACCGAGCCGGCACCGAGGAACATGTTGGCCTTGAAGAAGCCGTGCGCCAGCAGGTGCACGATGGCCAGCGCGTACGCCGCGCCGCCGAGGCCCACGCCGAGGAACATGTAGCCGATCTGGCTGACCGTCGACCAGGCCAGCACCCGCTTGATGTCGTCCTTGGCCGCGCCGATGACGCAGCCCATCAGCAGGGTCAACGCGCCGACGCTGACCACCACGAGCTGGAGCGTCTCGTTGGCCGAGAAGATCGGGTTGGAGCGGGCGATCAGGTAGACGCCGGCGGTGACCATGGTGGCCGCGTGGATCAGCGCCGACACCGGGGTCGGGCCCTCCATCGCGTCCGGCAGCCACGCCTGGAGCGGGAACTGGCCGGACTTGCCGGCCGCACCGAGCAGCAGCAGTAGGCCCAGCACCAGCACCGTGCCGCTGGCCAGCCCGCCCACGGAGGAGAAGACCTCGTCGTACTGGGTGGTGCCGAGGGTGGCGAACAGGATGAAGATGCCGATCGCCAGGCCGGCGTCGCCGACCCGGTTCATCAGGAACGCCTTCTTGCCGGCGGTGGCCGCGCTCGGCCGACCGTACCAGAAGGAGATCAGCAGGTACGACGCCAGACCGACGCCCTCCCAGCCGAAGTAGAGCATCACGTAGTTGTTGCCGAGCACCAGCAACAGCATCGCGGCGACGAACAGGTTGAAGTACGCGAAGAACCGTCGCCGGCCCTCGTCGTGCGCCATGTACTCGACCGCGTAGAGGTGGATCAGGAAACCCACCCCGGTGATCAGCAGGACGAAGACCGCGGCCAGCGGGTCGAAGAGCAGACCGAAGTCCACCCGCAGGTTGCCGACCGTGATGAAGTCCCAGAGGCTCAGCTCGACGGACTTGTTCTCCAGCCCGCGCAGCTGGAAGAACGAGGTGAGCCCCAGCACGAACGCGGCACCGATCGCCGCCACGCCCAGCCAGTGCCCCCAGCGGTCGGCCCGCCGGCCGAGCAGCAGCAGGATCGCCGCGCTGGCCAACGGGATCGCCACCAGCAGCCAGACGCTGCTCAGCAGGCCGTCCGCCGCCGCGTAGGTGACGGCGCCGGTCGGCTCTGCCTGGGCGTACGTCAGAATCTCATCCACCGCAGGGCCCCTTTAGTACTTCAGCAGGTTGGCGTCGTCGACGCTCGCGGAGCGTCGGGTCCGGAAGATCGACATGATGATCGCGAGCCCGACCACGACCTCGGCCGCCGCCACCACCATCACGAAGAACGCCATGATCTGTCCGTTGAGGTCACCGTTGATCCGGCTGAAGGTGACCAGCGTCAGGTTGGCCGCGTTGAGCATCAGCTCGACGCACATGAACAGCACGATCGCGTTACGCCGCACCAGCACGCCGACCGCGCCGACGGTGAACAGCACCGCGGCCAGGATCAGGTAGTAGTCGGGGGTCACCGGACCGACCTTTCGTTCGCGACTGCGGGGCTCCGCTTCGCTGCACTCCTCGCGCTCACCGTTCCGTCCCCTTCAGGGTGGTTTCCTCGGCGGTCAGCTCCCGCTGCGGCAGGATCGCCGGGGTGCTGCGGTCGGTCAGCCGACCGTCGGGCAGCCGGGCCGGGGTGGCCACCGAGGAGGAGGTGGCGAAGACGCCCGGACCGGGCTTCGGGCCGGGGTAGTTGCCGGGGCGGAACCGGGCCTTCATCGTGGCGACCTGGTCCATCTTGTCTTCCTTGCGCCGCTCGATGTGCGCCAGCACCATCGCCCCGATCGCCGCCGTGATCAGCAGCGCGGAGGTCAGCTCGAAGGCGAAGACGTACTTGGTGAACAGCAGCCGGGCGATTCCCTGCACGTTGCCCTCCGCGTTGGCCTGCTCCAGACCGACGGCGGTGACCCCGTCCAGCGCCCGGTACAGGCCGGTGCCGACCAGCCCGGCGAAGCCGAGCCCGAGCACCACCGCGGCGACCCGCTGGCCGCGCAGCGTCTCGATCAGCGAGTCGGAGGCGTCCCGACCGACCAGCATCAGCACGAACAGGAACAGCATCATGATCGCGCCGGTGTAGACGATGATCTGCACCATGCCGATGAACGGCCCCGCCTGGAGCACGTAGAACACGCCCAGGCAGAGCATGGTGAGCACCAGGAACAGCGCCGAGTGCACGGCGTTGCGCGCCCAGACCATGCCGATCGCGCCGATCAGCGCCAGCGGGGCGAGGATCCAGAAGGTGACCTCCTCACCCCCGGACACCTGGCCCGCCGCGGCGAGCACCGTGGACGTGTTCATGCTCCGGCTCCCTTGCCCGCCGCCCGCTGGGCCGCCTGCTCGGCACCCGGGAAGGTCACCCCGGGGTGCTCGTCGACCCGGTAGCGGCCGGGCCCCATCGGCGACTGCTCGGCACCGGCCGAGGTGCCCGGGTTGGTCAGCGCGCCGACGTAGTAGTCCTTCTCGCTGTCACCGAGCCGCATCGGGTGCGGCGGCTGCTCCATGCCTTCGAGCAGCGGAGCGAGCAACTGCTCCTTGGTGAAGATCAGGTCCTGCCGGTTGTCCCGGGCCAGCTCGTACTCGTTGCTCATGGTCAGCGAACGGGTCGGGCAGGCCTCGATGCAGAGCCCGCAGAAGATGCACCGGGCGTAGTTGATCTGGTAGACGCTGGCGTACCGCTCGCCCGGCGAGAAGCGCTGCTCGTCGGTGTTGTCGCCACCCTCGACGTAGATCGCGTCCGCCGGGCAGGCCCAGGCGCACAGCTCGCAGCCGATGCACTTCTCCAGGCCGTCCGGGTGCCGGTTGAGGATGTGCCGCCCGTGGTAGCGCGGCGCCGACACCGGCGGCTTGAACGGGTAGTCGGTGGTGACGACCTTCCTGAACATGTGCGAGAAGGTGACCCCGAAGCCCTTGAACGTTCCGGTGATCGCGCCCACGTCACACCTCCCTGGAGTCCGAGCCGGTGGCGATGTTGGCCGGCTCCCGCTCGGCGACCACGCGCTTGGTGCGCGGGCTCGGTGGTACCTGTAGATCCAGCGGGGGCAGCGGGAAGCTGCCGTACGGCCGGCTGTCGGCCTGTTCCTGCGGGGTCGGCTTCGGGGCCGGCTTGCGGCTCGGCCACAGCAGCGTCGCGAGCAGCAGCACACCGGCACCGATGGCGGTGGCGAGCAGCCGGTCCCGCGACTGCCAGTCCTCGATGGAGCGCAGCCCGGCCAGGACGAGGATCCAGACCAGGTTGATCGGCAGCAGCACCTTCCAGCCGAAGCGCATGAACTGGTCGTAGCGCAGCCGGGGCAGGGTGCCCCGCAGCCAGACGAAGACGAAGACCAGCATCAGCACCTTGCCGAAGAACCAGAGCATCGGCCACCAGCCGGTGTTGGCGTCGGCCCACAGGGTGATCGGCCAGGGGGCCCGCCAGCCGCCGAGGAACAGCGTCGTGGTCACCGCGGACATGGTCACCATGGCCACGTACTCGGAGAGCATGAACAGCGCGAACTTCAGCGAGCTGTACTCGGTCATGAAGCCGGCGACCAGCTCCGACTCCGCCTCGGGCAGGTCGAACGGCGCCCGGTTGGTCTCACCGACGGTGGCGATGAAGAAGATGATGAAGCTGGGCAGCAGCAGGATCGCGTACCAACCCGGCGCGGGAATCTCGGTGCCGGCGATGGTGAGCCGGGTGGCGTCCCCCTGGGCGGCGACGATCCCGCTGGTGGACATGGTGCCGGCGGTCATGAACACCGCCACGATGCTCAGCCCCATCGCGACCTCGTACGAGATCATCTGGGCGCTGGAGCGCAGGCCGCCGAGCAGCGGGTACGTCGAGCCGGAGGCCCAACCACCGAGCACGATGCCGTAGACGGCCAGCGACGAGCAGGCCAGCAGCACCAGCACCGCCACCGGCACGTCGGTGACCTGTAACGGGGTCCGGTGGCCGAAGATGCTCACCATCGGGCCGAACGGGATCACCGACAGCGCGGTGACCGCGCAGACCACCGAGATGACCGGGGCGAAGAAGTAGACCACCTTGTCGGCGGCCTTCGGGAGGATGTCCTCCTTGAAGGCCATCTTGAGACCGTCGGCGAGGGTCTGCAGCAGGCCGAACGGGCCGACCTGGTTGGGGCCGGGCCGGACCTGCATGTAGCCGACGACCCGCCGCTCGAACCAGACGCCGAGCAGGGTGGCGAGCAGACCGAAGACGAAGGCAAAGACGATCTTGATAAGGACCAGCCACCACGGGTCCCTGCCGAAGTCCGCCAGTGTCGGGTCCTGCGCCAGGAGGGTGTTCACTGTGCACCTCCGGAGATCCGGACCACCGTGCCGGACGCGACGCCGAGGCTGCGCCGTACGGTCGAACCGGGCGAGTTGGTCGGCAGCCAGACGACGCCGTCGGGCATCTCGGTGATGGCCGCCGGCAGGGTGACCGCACCCCGGTCGGTGCCCACCGTGACCGGGTCACCGTCGGCCACGCCGAGCGTCTCGGCGGTGCCCTTGCCCAGCCGGACCACCGGCGGACGGGCGGTGCCGGCGAGGTGCTCGTCGCCGTCGGTGAGGCTGCCCAGGTCGATCAGCTGGTGCCAGGTCGCCAGCACCGCCTCGCCCGCACCCGGCTGGGGCACGGTCGCCGGGGCCACCGACGGGCTGACCGGCCGGTCCGCCCGGGTCGGCGGCAGCGCGCCCAGCTCCCGGCGGATGCTCGACACGTCGCCGGTGCCGAGCCGGACGTCGAGCTGCGCGGCGATCGCGTCCAACACCCGCGCGTCGGTCATCGCGGTGGTGTGCAGCACCGCCTCGAAGGTGCGCAGCCGGCCCTCCCAGTCGAGGAAGCTGCCGGCCTTCTCGACCACCGGGGCCACCGGCAGCACCACGTCGGCCCGGCGGGCCACCGCCGAGTTGCGCAGCTCCAGGCTGACCAGGAAGGGCACCGCGTCGAGCGCCTGCTCGGCCAGCCTCGGGTCGGCCAGGTCGGCCGGGTCCACCCCGGCCACCACCAGGGCGCCGAGCTGACCGTTCGCGGCGGCGGCCAGGATCTGGTCGGTGTCCCGACCGGCCTGGCTGGGGATCACCCCGGCCGGAATGTCCCACGCCTCACCCAGTTCGGCACGGGCCGACGGCTCGGTCACCGGACGTCCACCGGGCAGCAGGTTGGGCAGACAACCCGCGTCGACCGCACCCCGGTCACCCGCGCGCCGCGGCACCCAGGCCAGCTTCGCACCGGTACGCCTGGCGACGTCCGCGGCGGCGGAGAGGCCACCCGGCACGCCGGCCAGCCGCTCGCCGACGAACAGGATCGCGCCCTCGGCGCTCAGCGCCTCGGCCACCGTGTCGTGCTCGGCGAGCACGCTCGCCTCCTCGCCCGGCACCACCCGGGCCAGCTTGGCCCCGAGCTTCTCCAGGCCGCGGGTGGCGAACGGGGCGATCGCGTAGACCGTCAGCTTCTTCTTCAGGTACGCCTTGCGCAGCCGCAGGAAGAGGATCGGGCACTCCTCCTCCGGCTCCAGCCCGACCAGCACCACCGTGGACGCCTTCTCCACGTCGGCGTAGGTCACGTCGGTGACCCCGGCGACGGTGCTGGCCAGGAAGTCGGACTCCTCGCGGGAGACCGGCCGGGCCCGGAAGTCGATGTCGTTGGTGTTGAGGGCGACCCTGGCGAACTTCGCGTACGCGTAGGCGTCCTCGACGGTCAGCCGGCCGCCGGTGAGCACCGCCGTGCCGCGACCCTCGTCGCGGGCGGCCCGCAGCCCGTCGGCGGCCCGGGTCAGCGCCTCGCTCCAGGACGCCTCCCGCAGCTCACCTGACTTCTCGTCACGCACCAGCGGGGTGGTGAGCCGGTCGAAGGCGCGGGTGTACTGGAAGCCCCACCGCCCCTTGTCGCAGTTCCACTCCTCGTTGACCTGCGGGTCGTCCCCGGCGAGGCGGCGCAGCACCTTGCCCCGTCGCCAGTCGGTGCGCTGCGCGCAGCCGGCCGAGCAGTGCTCGCAGACGCTCGGGCTGGAGACCAGGTCGAACGGGCGGGCCCGGAACCGGTACTGCGCCCCGGTGAGCGCGCCGACCGGGCAGATCTGCACGGTGTTACCGGAGAAGTACGAGTTGAAGGGGACGTCGCCGGAGTCGCCCTCGGCACCGTAGGCGTCGTCCCGGTAGATGTTGATCTCCTCGGCGGACGACCGGCCCATCAGATCGATGAACTTGTCGCCGGCGATCTCCTCGGAGAACCGGGTGCAGCGCTGGCAGAGCACGCAGCGCTCCCGGTCGAGCAGCACCTGGGTGCTGATCTCCATCGGCTTGACGTACTCCCGCTTGTGCTCGTGGAAGCGGGAGTCGGTACGGCCGGTGGACATCGCCTGGTTCTGCAGCGGGCACTCACCGCCCTTGTCGCACATCGGGCAGTCCAGCGGGTGGTTGACCAGCAGCAGCTCCATCACCCCCTCCTGCGCCTTCTTGGCGACCGGGGAGGTGAGCTGGGTGCGGACCACCATGCCCTCGGCGACGGTCTGGGTGCAGGAGGCGACCGGCTTGCGCTGCCCCTCCACCTCGACCAGGCACTGCCGGCAGGCGCCGGCCGGGGCCAGCAGCGGGTGGTCACAGAACCGGGGGATCTCGGTGCCCAACTGCTCGGCGACCCGGATCAGCAGCGCCCCCTTGGGGGCGGTGACCTCGACGCCGTCGATGGTGAGCGTGACCGTCTCGGTCTGCTTGGCTACGTCGGTCATCAGAGTCGCCTTCCCTTCGCGACTACAGGACTCGCGTTCATCAGTGCGCCCCCACCAGCTGCTTGTCCGACAGCTTCGGCGCGGTACGCCCCTCGATGTAGTCGAGGTAGTCCTGCTTGAAGTACTGCAACGACGAGGTCACCGAGCTGGTCGCGCCGTCACCCAGACCGCAGAACGAGCGGCCGAGGATGTTGTCGCAGGTGTCGAGCAGAGTGTCCAGGTCCTCGTGGGTACCCTGGCCGGCCAGGATGCGCCGGTAGACCCGGACCATCCAGTAGTTGCCCTCCCGGCACGGGGTGCACTTGCCGCACGACTCGTGGTGGTAGAACTCCAGCCACCGGTAGGTCGCGTAGACCGGGCAGTCCTGGTCGGAGAAGATCTGGGTGGCCGTGGTGCCCAGGATCGAGCCGGCCGCCGCCACCCCCTCGAAGTCCAGCGGCACGTCCAGGTGCTCGGCGGTGAGCAGCGGGGTGGACGATCCGCCGGGCGTCCAGAACCTGAGCTGGTGACCGGGCTGCATCCCGCCGGCCAGCTCGATCAGCTCGCGCAGGGTGACACCCAGGCCGCACTCGAACTGGCCCGGGTTGACGATCCGCCCGGAGAGCGAGTAGATCATCGGCCCGGACGACTTCTCGGTGCCCATGGACTTCCACCAGTCCGCGCCGCCCAGCACGATGTACGGCACGCTGGCGATGGTGCCGACGTTGTTGACCACCGTCGGGCTGGCGTACAGGCCGTGGGTGGCCGGGAACGGCGGGCGGAGCCGGGGCTGACCCCGGAACCCCTCCAGCGAGTCCAGCAGCGCCGTCTCCTCGCCGCAGATGTATGCCCCCGCGCCGGAGTGCACGACCAGTTCCAGGTCGAACCCGGTGCCCAGGATGTTGCGCCCGAGGTAGCCCTTGGCCTGTGCCTCGGCCACCGCGTTGCGCAGCCGGCGGGCGGCGTGCACCGCCTCGCCCCGGATGTAGATGTAGGCCCGGCTGGCCCGGATCGCGTACGAGGCGATGATGACCCCCTCGACCAGCGAGTGCGGGTCGTGGGTCATCAGCGGCAGGTCCTTGCAGGTGCCCGGCTCGCCCTCGTCGGCGTTGACCACCAGGTAGTGCGGCTTGCCGTCGCCCTGCGGGATGAAGCCCCACTTCAGGCCGGTGGGGAAGCCCGCGCCACCCCGGCCACGCAGGCCGGAGTCCTTGATCAGCTGGATCAGGTCGTCCGGGTGGGCCCTGAGGGCCTTGCGCAGCGCGGCGTAGCCGTCGAGCTTCTCGTAGCCGCCGATCCGCCAGGCGTCCGGGGACAGCCAGCGGCGGGTCAGCACCGGGGTCAGCTTGGCCAGGGTCTCCGGCCGGGGAGTGGTCACTTCTGGGCCCCCGTCTCGCTCGCGACGGCGGAGCCCGCGCCGGCAGCGCCCGTTTCCGCCTCGGCTTCCTTGAGGTTGCGCTCCTGCGCACCGGCCTCGTCGCCGGCGGGCTTGCCGTCACCGGCGGGGGCGTTCGCGGCCACCCCGGCCGCCTGCGCCGCCTGCGCGTCGCGGGACGCCGGTGGCGTGCCGTCGGCCGGGACCCTGGTGCCGGGGGCGTCCGGCACGGCGGTGGCCGCGTCGGGCTGCCGGGTCTCGGCGGTACGCACCTGCGGCGACTTGTCGTCCGGGGCCTTCACGTCCGGCGCGGTGCTGCCGGTGACCTGCTCCGGCTTCGCCGCCGGGGCGGCCGGGGCGGGGGCCTTGGCGGCCTCGGCCTTCGCCTTGGCCTCGGCGGCGGCCCGGTCGGCCTCGGCCTTGCTGCGGATCGGGGTCTTCGGGTCGTAGCCCGGTGCCGTGATGCCGTGCTGCTCGGCCAGGCGCAGGCCACGCAGGGTGGCCTCGCCCGGCCCGCCGTCGGCGACCGCGCCGTCGCGCTCGTCGGCGAAGCCGGCGAGCTGGACCGCCATCTCCTTGAGCGTGCAGAGCCGGGCGCCCCGGGTCGGCATCGGCCGGCCCCCGGCGCGCAGCTCGTCCACCACACCGACCGCGCCCTGCGGGTCGACGCCGTCGAAGAAGTCGTAGTTGACGGTCATGACCGGGCCGTAGTCGCACGCCGCCAGGCACTCGGCGTGCTCCAGGGTGATCTTCCCGTCGGCGGTGGTCTCGTCGTGCCCGACGCCCAGGTGCTCGACGAGCGTGTCGTAGACCTCCTGCCCGCCGAGCACGTTGCACATCGTGTTGGTGCAGACGCTGACCAGGTAGTCACCGGTGGGCCGGCGCTTGTACATGGTGTAGAAGGTGGCCACCGCGCCGACCTGGGCCTTGTTCAGTCCCAGCACCTCGGCGCAGAACGCCACCCCGGCCGGGGAGACGTAGCCCTCCTCGGCCTGCACCAGGTGCAGCAGCGGCAGCAGCGCCGAGCGGGACCGGTCGGCCGGGTAGCGGGCGATGATCTCCCGCGCCCGGACCCGGGTCTCTTCAGTAAACGTCGTCATCAGAGTCGCCTTCCGTTCGCGACTGCGGGGCTCCGCTTCGCTGCACTCCTCGCGCTCACCGGTCACAACCACCCATCACGGGGTCCAGCGAGGCGCCACCGGCGATCACGTCGGCGATCAGGCCGCCCTCGGCCATCGCCGGAAGGGCCTGGAGGTTGACGAAGCTCGGCTCCCGGTAGTGCACCCGGTACGGCCGGGTGCCACCGTCGGAGACCGCGTGCACGCCCAGCTCGCCCCGGGGCGACTCGATGCCGACGTACACCTGGCCCGGCGGGACCCGGAAGCCCTCGGTGACCAGCTTGAAGTGATGGATCAGCGACTCCATCGACTGACCCATGATCTTGGCGACGTGCTCCAGCGAGTTGCCCATGCCGTCCACGCCGATGGCGAGCTGCGCCGGCCAGGCGATCTTGCGGTCGGCGACCATCACCGGGCCCGGCTTCAACCGGTCCAACGCCTGCTCGACCAGCTTGAGCGACTCCCGGATCTCGGCGAGCCGGACCAGGTAGCGGCCCCAGACGTCACCGTCCGGGTGGGTCGGCACGTCGAACTCGTACGTCTCGTAGCCGCAGTACGGCATGGTCTTGCGCAGATCCCAGGCCAGGCCGGCGGAGCGCAACACCGGGCCGGTGACGCCGAGCGCGACACAGGCGGTCACGTCGAGCACCGCGACGCCCTGGGTGCGCTCGGTCCAGATCGGCTGACCGGAGAGGAGGTCCTCGTACTCCTTGAGCTTCTTCGGCATCATCGCGAGGAAGTCGCGGATCTTGGCGATCGCCGCGTCCGGGACGTCCTGCGCCACCCCGCCCGGCCGGACGTACGCGTGGTTCATCCGCAGGCCGGTGATGGTCTCGAAGATGTCGAGGATGTACTCCCGCTCGCGGAAGCCGTACAGCATGATCGAGATCGCGCCCAGCTCCATGCCGGTGGTGGCCAGCCAGACCAGGTGCGAGGAGATCCGGTTCAGCTCCATCATCAGGACCCGGATCGTGGTGGCCCGCTCGGTGATGTCGTCGGTGATGCCGAGCAGCTTCTCCACCGCGAGGCTGTACGCCGTCTCGTTGAAGATCGGGGCGAGGTAGTCCATCCGGGTCACGAACGTCGAACCCTGCACCCAGTTGCGGTATTCGAGGTTCTTCTCGATGCCGGTGTGCAGGTAGCCGACGACCGAGCGGGCCTCGCGGACCGTCTCGCCCTCCAGCTCCAGGATCAGCCGGAGCACGCCGTGCGTCGACGGGTGCTGCGGACCCATGTTCACGACGATCCGCTCGTCGTTGATCGGGTCGGTGCCGGAGACGACCTGGTCCCAGTCCCCACCGGTGACGGTGAAGACCCGCCCCTCGGTGGTCTCCCGTTCGGTCGCGTAGTTGGACGTGGTCACTGGTATGACCTCCTACGGTCCGGCGGCGGGATCTCCGCGCCCTTGTACTCGACGGGGACGCCGCCGAGCGGGTAGTCCTTGCGCTGCGGGTGGCCCTCCCAGTCGTCCGGCATCAGGACCCGGGTCAGGTTGGGGTGGCCGTCGAAGATGACCCCGAACATGTCGTACGCCTCGCGCTCCTGCCAGTCGGCCGTCGGGTAGACGGCGGTGACGCTGGGCAGGTGCGGGTGCTCGGCGGAGACGGCCGCCTCCAGCCGGACCCGCCGCCGGTAGGTCATCGAGGTGAGCTGGTAGACCACGTGCAGCCGGCGCTCGTCGGCACCGAGGTAGTCCACCCCGGACACCGAGGAACACAGCTCGAAGCGCAGCGCGAGGTCGTCCCGCATCACCTGGCACACCTCGGCGATCCGCTCCGGGCGGACGTGCAGGGTCAGCTCGCCCCGGTCGACGACGACCTTCTCGATCGCGTCGCCGAACTGCGGGTACGCCTCCTCCAGCGCGTCGCGCACCTCGTCGAAGTAGCCCCCGTACGGCCGGGGCGCCTCCTCGATCGGGGTGCGGTGGCGGACCAGGCCGCCGTAGCCGGAGACGTCGCCGGTGCCCTGCATGCCGAACATGCCGCGCCCGGCCGGGCTGGACGGCGGCAGCTCGGCGGCAGCACCGCTGGTCGCACCGGCCGGGGTGACCGGCACCGGCACCCCGCCGTCGTTCTTCCTGTCGTTGCTCATTTGGGGCCAGCCTGGGTCTGGAGGTGGTTCTGGGCGTTCATCCAGTTCTCGATCCGCAACTGCTCCTCGCGCCCCTCACGGACCGCCTTCGTCCATTCGGCACGGCGGGCCTTGTCGTTGCGGTACGACGACGGCATCGAGCCGTACGGCACCACGGGCACGTCACCGCGCTCCAGCCGGGCCGCCTGCATCTTGCGGCCGTTCGGGCCCAGCGGCTCGTACATGATCTTCTCGCGGAGCTTGAGGATCGCGTCGATGAGCATCTCGGGGCGGGGCGGGCAGCCCGGCAGGTACATGTCGACCGGGACGACGTGGTCGACGCCCTGGACGATCGCGTAGTTGTTGAACATGCCGCCGCTGCTGGCGCAGACGCCCATGGAGAGCACCCACCGGGGCTCGGCCATCTGGTCGTAGATCTGGCGCAGCACCGGGGCCATCTTCTGGCTCACCCGGCCGGCCACGATCATCAGGTCGGCCTGGCGCGGCGAGGCGCGGAAGACCTCCATGCCCCAGCGGCCCATGTCGTAGTGCGGGCCACCGGCCGCCATCATCTCGATGGCGCAGCAGGCCAGGCCGAAGGTGGCGCCCCAGACGGACGACTTCCGCGACCAGTTGACCAGCTTCTCCACGGAGGTGAGCAGGACGCCGGCGGGGAGTTTCTCCTCGATGCCCATCTGACGTTCCTCCCTCAGTCCCAGTCCAGCCCGCCGCGCCGCCACACGTAGGCGTACGCGACGAAGACCGCGACGATGAACAGGACCATCTCCACGAAGCCGAAGATCGGCAGGGCGTCGAAGGAGACCGCCCAGGGGTAGAGGAAGATGATCTCGATGTCGAAGACGATGAAGAGCATCGCCGTCAGGTAGAACTTGATCGGGAACCGGCCGCCGCCCACGGGCTGCGGGCTGGGCTCGATCCCACACTCGTACGCCTCGAGCTTGGCCTTGTTGTAGCGCCGGGGACCGGCGAAGCGGGCGGCGGCCACGGAGAACAGCGAGAACGCCGCGGCGAGGGCGAACAGCCCGATGATCGGTGCGTAAGGCGAGAGCGACATCTTTTCTCCTGCTCGTCCTTCCCCTGCCCCAGGTGCTTGACAAAATTCACACTATTCACGTCCCTCGTGACTGCCGTCAGCGGGGGTCGATCCCTGTCCGTGCCGGTGCCGCCGTTGGCCCTGGCCCGGTCACGCCTCACACGGCCGGGGCCGCCTTCGTCATCGCGTTGATGACCCGGTCCATCGCGTCCCCGCCGCGCGGGTCGGTCAGGTTGGCCAGCAGCTTGAGCACGAAGCGCATCAGCATCGGGTGCGGCATGCCGTGCTTGGTGGCCATCCGCATCACCTCGGGCCGGCCGATCAGCTTGACGAAGATCCCGCCGAGCCGGTAATAGCCGCCGAACCGGGCCTTCAGCTCCTGCGGGTACGCGGTCAGCGCCCGCTCCCGCTCCGGGCCGGCCGGCCGGGCCAGCGCCTGCACGATGACCTCTGCGGCCAGTTCGCCGGATTCCATCGCGTACGCGATGCCCTCGCCGTTGAACGGGTTGACCATGCCGCCGGAGTCGCCGACCAGCAGGACCCCCCGGGTGTAGTGCGGCACCCGGTTGAAGCCCATCGGCAGCGCCGCGCCGAGGATCGGGCCGTCGGCGTTGGTCTCGTCGGTCATCCCCCAGTCCGCCGGGGTGTTGGCCAGCCAGTCGGTCAGCAGCCGCCGGTAGTTCGTCTTGCCGAACGCGGAGGAGGAGTTGAGCACGCCGAGGCCGACGTTGACCCGGCCGTCACCGAGGCCGAAGATCCAGCCGTAGCCGGGCAGCAGCGCGTCGCTGCCCTTGCTGCGCAGCTCCAGCCAGGACTCCAGATAGTCGTCGTCGTGCCGGGCCGGCGAGCGGTAGTAGCGGCGGACGGCCACGCCGATCGGCCGGTCCTCCCGCTTGGCCAGGCCCAGGGCGAGCGGGAACCGGCCGGAGACGCCGTCCGCGGCGACCACCAGCGGGGCGTGGAAGGTGGCCGGTTCCCGGTCCGGGCCGACCTCGGCGGTCACCCCGACCACCCGGTCGGCCGCGTCGAGCACCGGGCCGATGACGTTGACGTTGGTCCGCAGTTCGACACCGGCGGAGACCGCCCGCTGGGCGAGCAGGTCGTCGAAGTCCAGCCGGGTGCGGACCAGGCCGTAGTTGGGGAAGCTGGCCAGGTCGGGCCAGTCCAGTTCGAGGCGTACCCCGCCACCGATCACCCGCAGGCCCTTGTTGTGCAGCCAGCCGGCCTCGGGCGAGGTGTCCACGCCCATCCGGATGAGCTGCCGGGTCGCCCGGGGGGTGAGCCCGTCCCCGCACACCTTCTCGCGGGGGAACTCGGTCTTCTCCAGCAGCAGCACGCGTACGCCGTGCCGCGCCAGGTGGTACGCCGTCGCCGATCCACCGGGACCGGCGCCCACCACGATCACGTCGGCGTCGTTCTCCACCGATGTCATCTGCGCCTCCTCCCGCACGCTCGTGAAATGCTTCACAAGCCGATCGGGTTGGAGTCTATGACCGTGGTTACACAGCTGCCGGGTGAGGGGTACCTAACTTCCTGGAAACAGGCCGGTCGGGGTGGGTTCGTCCCTCAGTTCCGGGCGATGTCGAGCCCGTCGTCGGCCCGGACCGCCGCCGGCAGGTGGTCACGCAGCGCTCCGCCGGCCGCTCGGTCGAGCGCACCCAGCACCTCGGCCACCACCTGACGGACCTCGGCCGGGTCCGCGCCGGCCAGCTCCCTGAGCTGGGCGACCAGCTCGGCGGCATCGTCGTCGGCGGGGATCGCGGGGTCGGTGGGCACTACTCCGGTCATGCCGGGGAGCTTACGCCCCAATTTAGACCAAAGGCAGACATTAAGGAAAAAGCGGCTTCACCCTCGGTCACGTCCGGATGGCCCGGTGCAGGGCCACCACCCCGCCGGTCAGGTTGCGCCACGCCACCCGGCCCCAGCCGGCCGCGCCGACCCGCGCCGCCAGGGCCGCCTGGTCCGGCCAGGCCCGGATCGACTCGGCCAGGTAGACGTACGCGTCGGGGTTGCTGGACACCGTCCGGGCCACCACCGGCAACGACCGCATCAGGTACGACAGGTAGACCGTCCGGAATGCCTGGTGCACCGGCGTGCTGAACTCGCAGACCACCAGCCGGCCCCCCGGCCGGGTCACCCGGGCCAGCTCCCGCAGCGCCGCATCGGGGTCGTTGACGTTACGCAGGGCGAAGGAGATCGTCACCGCGTCGAACGAGGCGTCGGCGAAGGGCAGCCGCAGCGCGTCCCCGGCGAGCAGCGGCACCTCCGGCCGGACCCGCTTGCCGGCGTGCAGCATCCCCTGCGACAGGTCAGCCCCCACCGCGTACGCCCCGGAGCGGGCCAGTTCCTGCGTCGACACCCCGGTGCCGGCGCCCACGTCCAGCACCCGCTCACCGGGGAGCAGCCCGAGCGCCGCCCGGGTGGCCCGTCGCCACGACCGGTCCTGCCCGAAGGACAGCACAGTGTTGGTCAGGTCGTAGCGGGCGGCCACCCCGTCGAACATCGCGGCGACCTCGTGCGGGGACTTGTCCAGGCCGGCGCGCTGGCCCTGCGGGGTACGGCTCACCCCTCCACTCTGCCAGCCTGACCCCACCCACCCGCCGCTGGGTCCGACCGACCCGGGGGTCGGCGACGGGCGGCACGCAAGGCGGGGCGGACGCGCGGCGGGCGGGGTGGTCGCCCACCCCGCCCGCCGTCCTGCCGTGGTGCGGAAAACCTGCCTCCGGTCAGCTCTGCGGCTTCTCGTCGCCCGGTGCCACCAGCACCAGCCGACGCCGACGGGCGAGCATCAGCATCGCGCCGCCCGCGAGCAGCACGACGACGCCGATGCCACCGATCAGGGTGGCCTGCGCACCGGTCACCGGCAGACCGCCGTCGCCGCCACCCGTGCCGCCACCGGTCGTCGGGCTGACGCTGGTGCTCGGGCTCGGCTGACCGCTGGTGCTCGGGCTCGGCTCACCGGTCGGGCTGGGGCTCGGGCTCGGGCCGGTGCTCAGGTCGACGAACACGTCGAACAACGAGGTGTTGTCACCGTCGTCGGTCTCGGTGAAGACCTTGCGCTGCGCCTTGCTGGCGACCTGCGGCTCCTCCTCCGGGGTGCCCTCGGCCTCGGTCAGCCCGGCGGCGAACAGGACGCCCGGGGTGAGCACCTTCTCGGTGACGCCCGTGCCGACCTTGATCCGGACGTCGGCGGTGTAGAACTCGCCCGGCCGCAGCACCGCGCCGCCGTCCTCGCAGTACGCCACCACGCCGCCCAGGTCCTGCGTGACGCAGCTCTCCGGCAGGTCGACGAAGCTGGCGCCCTCCGGCAGGGCGATCCCGTAGAAGACGCCGGTCGCGCGGCGGCTGCCGCCGTTGTAGACCGCCCAGTCCAGCGGGGCGGTCCCGCCGGGCTTGACGCCGGTCAGTCCGCTCTCGCCGGCGTCGTCGCCGTCGACCACCACGTCGGCGTAGACGTCCTGCACCCAGGTGGTCAGGTCGTAGCCGGGCTTGACGACCATGATGTCGTGGTCGACCGAGTCCGACGTGGTGTTGGACCCGCTCACGGTCACCTTCAGCACGCCACCCTTGCCGCGCGTGTCGGTGCCGAACAGCGGGATGCCGAACTCCTCGGTGGTGCCGGCGGCGATGTCGTCGGTGGTGCCCCCCAGGTCGGACAGGGAGCAGGTGAAGGCGGTGCCGCTGACGGCGCAGCCGTCCGGCACGAGCACCCCTACCTTGTTGGGCCTCAGGCCCGCGGTCTCGACAGTGACCTTCACGTCCTTGGCGTCGACCGTGCCGCGGACGTTCTGCACGGAGAACTTGAACGGCTTGGCCTTGGCCTCCTTGACGCCCAGGGCCAGCTGGGAGCTGAGCGGGACGAGGTCGAGCTGCGCCTGGTCGGCGGCGCTGGCCGGGGCGGCGACGGTGGCCAGGCCACCGACGGCGAGCAGGGCCACGGCGCCGAGGCGGGCCAGGGCCGAGCGGTGGAACAGAGTCATCGATCCCCCGGGGGGCTAGGGACTGCTGGGAAAGGTGGGGCTGATGTGGCGAACCGAGCGGACGTTATCCGAGATCGACGCCGGTACGCCAGCCGTGACGTGCGTTTTTGTCCGAGACGGGGCCGAACGGAGGAGGAGCGGGGGCGGGACGGTCACCCGTCCCGCCCCCGTTTTATATGAACGGCCCTCCCGGGCCGATGGAGGACGTACGACACTCGTCATCCGCTCGCCGCAGGCGGTCAGCGGAGGTACGTCGGGCGCACGTTAGCGGGCACCGCCGCGCCGCGCCAACCCCCGCGCCGTAGCGCCGGCTGCGGAATATCCGCCCAGCGTGCCGCACGCCGCCCCAATTGCCGCGTCTTGTGGGGGCTGGTCCCGCGTCGCCTCGGCCGAACGGCGACCACGAATATCCCCTGGGCCGACACCCGGACCCGTTCAGCCAGTCACGATTCCAGCCCGACCGGTGACTCCCCGTGACAACCAGCCGGGCTCAGCGTGCCTCGACGAGCGGCAGCGTACGGCCGGCGCCCCCGCCGGGCATGGCGATCGAGGAGAAGTGCGACACCACCCGGTCGTCGGTCGGGTCGTCGGCGGGGGTGTGGTGCACCGCCAGCCGCCGGTAGAGGGTGTCCCGCTGGGCCGGGATCCGGTCCGCCGAGCGGATCATGCCGATCAGCTCGTGCAGGTTGGACCGGTGCCGCGCGCCGGCCGAGGAGATGACGTTCTCCTCCAGCATGATCGAACCGAGGTCGTCGACGCCCATGTGCAGGGCGAGCTGGCCGACGTCCTTGCCGGTGGTCAGCCAGGACGCCTGCAGGTGCGGCACGGTCTCGAAGAACAGCCGGGCCACCGCCACCAGGCGCAGGTACTCCAGGGTGGTGGCCTGGGTGCGGCCCTTGAGGTGGTTGTTCTCCGGCTGGTACGTCCACGGGATGAACGCCCGGAACCCCCGGGTGCGGTCCTGCACGTCGCGGATCATCCGCAGGTGCTCGATCCGCTCGGCGTTGGTCTCGCCGGTGCCCATCATCATCGTGGCGGTGGACTCCAGACCCTGCCGGTGGGCCAACTCCATGACCTCCAGCCAGCGCGCGCCGGATTCCTTGAGCGGGGCGATCGCCTTGCGCGGCCGGTCGGGGAGCATCTCGGCCCCGGCGCCGGCGATCGAGTCCAGCCCGGCCGTCTTGATCCGGGCGATGGCCTCGTCCAGGCTGACGCCGGACACCTTCGCCATGTGCAGGATCTCGCTCGGCCCGATCGAGTGGATCGCCAGTTGCGGGTACGCCTTCTTGACCGAGGAGAACAGCTCCTCGTAGTACTCCACGCCGTAGTCCGGGTGGTGGCCGCCCTGGAGCATGACCTGGGTGGCGCCCAGCTCGACCGCCTCGCCGCAGCGACGCAGGATCTCCTCGGTCGGGTGGGTCCACCCCTCGGCGTGCTTGGGGGCCCGGTAGAAGGCGCAGAACTTGCACGCCGTCACGCAGACGTTGGTGTAGTTGATGTTGCGGTCGATCAGGTAGGTGACGACGTTGTCCGGGTAGCGCCGCCGGCGTACCGCGTCCGCCGCCTCGCCCAACGCGTGGAAGGGCGCCTCGGTGTAGAGCAGCAGCGCCTCTTCGGGCGTGATCCGCCCGCCGTCCGCGCCACGTTGCAGGATGTCGTCGATCTCCCGGTTCGCCGTCACATCCCGAGCGTACGCCGAACGCGGTTTGCTGCCCGTGGGGGTGCGCCGGGGCGCGCTCCGCTCGACCAGGGAGCTGTCATATTGTCAAGATCATGACAACTTGTATGCCATCCCTTGACAACCTGTGATGCCAATACACAACATGATGGCCGGACTGCGTGGCGACGATTGTTGAGGAAGATGGAGCAGACACCCGGCACTGCCGCCCGATGCCGAGCGGACGGAGGACTAACGGAAGCCAGCCTCGGAGAGTTACGAGAGGAACTCGGCTACCGGAAGCTGGGGCGTTGGGTGCTGGCAGAGATCGCAGAAGCGCTCCAGGCCACCGGGCTCGGCTACTTCCCGCCAGAGCGCTTGGACCCGGACCAGAACACCGAACCGCGACAGAACCAGACCGTGTGGATCTACTGCCGCGACGGCGGGCCGCGGGCTCGCGTCATCGATGCCGTCCTCCGTCCCCAGGAGTGCGACGTACGTGCCGTTCTCGACGGGATCGGGGGTGGCAACCTGGCCGCCCTCGGCCCTCAGGACCGCCTTGAACTAATCCGACAAATCGTCAATGCCGGAAACAACGGGTGACCGCCACGGCAGAGGGGCACCCGGGTTGAGGAGCCACATCTTCGTGGACGAGACCAAGGAACGCAGCTTCCTCCTGGTCGCCGCCGTCGTGCTGCCTTCCGACCTGATTCGCGCCCGCAGGACAGTGCGGAGTCTCGTCCTGCCCCACCAGCGCCGGATCCACTTTCACAAGGAAAGAGATGACCGGCGGCGGCAGATCGTCACCGCGATCACCACCATCGGGGTTCAGGCCACCGTGTTCGATGCAGTCGGCCACCGGACCACGAAAGCTGCCCGGGATGCCTGCCTCGCCGGGCTGGTCGAATACGCCGCGAAGACCAGTGCAGCGCGTCTGGTCATCGAGCGGGACGACTCGACGCTCAAGGCCGATCAGCGGCTGCTCTTTGATGAGGTTCGCAGAGCCGGAATCGCCGGACAACTCCGCTACGACCATCTGAAAGCGCACGAGGAGTGCCTGCTGGCCATCCCTGACGCACTCGCCTGGTGTTGGGCGAGAGGAGGACACTGGCGCACGGCGGTGCGGGCCGTGGTCACCGAATCACACCGGGTCTGACCGGCCCGAGAAACGCGAGACCCGGCCCACCCACCGTCCGGAAGGCTGCCGGGTCCACTTCCAGGGGGCTACTGCCCCCGGCGATAGCCAGGCTACCTTCGTCCGGAGCATCCGGACAACTCATTGCCAGTATGTCTGGCCGGGGACACCCGGAGCGAAGTCTCGGCACTCACTCACCCGTCGAGCACCACTCCGACCTCACCTACCGGCCCGCCCATGTCGGCACCGACTGAGCGGTCGCCAGGATGGCGAAACCGGTGCAGATCGGTCGATCCCGGGTGAGTCGCTGACGTCATCAGCTCGACAGGACCCGCAACAGACAACAGGCCCGCCGACCGGGGCGGGACGCGGCCGACGACGCTATCCGTCGTAGTCGACAGTAAGGGTGTCGGTGGTGGGGGTGGACTGGCAGGTCAGTACGTACCCGGCGGCCACCTCTTCCGGCTCCAGGGCGTAGTTGCGGGCCATCGTCACCGCACCGGAGACCACCTTCGCCCGGCAGGTCGAGCAGACCCCGCCCTTGCAGGCGTACGGCAGTTCGCCGCGCACCTTCAGCGCCGCGTCCAGCACACGCTCGCCCGCGCCCATGGTGAACCGCGACGATCGGCCGTCCAGCACGATCGTCACCTCCGCGCCGCCTGTCGACTCGCCGCTGCGGCGTACCGGCTCCGGTGGGGCGTCGACGTGGAACAACTCGGTGTGCACCGCCGACTCCGGCAGGCCCCGGCCGGTCAGCACCGCCTTCGCGTCCAGCACCAGTTGGTACGGGCCGCAGAGGAACCACTCGGCGATGGCGTCGCCGGGCACGATGGTGTCCAGCAGCCGGCCCAGCCGGTCGGCGTCGATCCGGCCGGAGAGCAACGGTGACTCGCCCGGCTCCCGGGAGAGCACATGCACCAGGTGCAGCCTCGTCGGGTAGCGGTCCTTCAGGTCGGCCAACTCCTCGGCGAACATCACCGTGTTCGCCGTCCGGTTGCCGTACACCAGGGTGAAGGTGCTGGCCGGCTCGACGGTCAGGGCGGTCGCGACCAGCGCGAGCACCGGGGTGATCCCGGAGCCGGCGACCACCGCGCCGTAGTGCCGCACCCGGTCCGGCGCGAACGCCGTGGTGAAATGCCCCAGCGGAGGCAGCACCTCGACGGTGTCGCCGTGCCGCAGCGCGCCGCAGGCGTAACTGGAAAACGCGCCGCCGGGGATCTCCCGCACCCCGATCCGCAGCCGGCCGTGCCGGGCCAGGTCGTCAGGCGTCGAGCAGATCGAGTACGACCGCCGCACGTCCGCACCGGCGGCACCGGGCAGGCGGACGGTCAGGTGCTGGCCGGCGACGAAGGCGAACGTCGCCCGCAACTCCTCGGGCACCGCGAAGGTGATCGCCACGGCGTCGTCGGTGAGCCGGTCGACGGCGGCGACCGGCAGCGGGTGGAAGGACGGCCGGCGACGGACCGGGCGGGTGATGGTGACAGTCATAGCGCCTTCAGGTGGTCGAAGGGTTCGGAGCAGGAACGACAGCGCCAGAGCGCCTTGCACGCGGTGGAACCGAACCGGCTGACCTGCGCGGTCTCCGGCGAGCCGCACCGGGGGCAACGCACCGCCAGGGTCAGCGGCACCGCCGTGCCGTCGCCGCGCGGGCCGGGCGGGGCGATCCCGGCGGCGGCGAGTTTCGCCCGGCCGCCCTCGGAGATCCAGTCCGTACTCCAGGCGGGGCTGAAGACCGTGCGGACCTCGGCGTCGGGATACCCGGCGACCGCCAGCGCCCGCCGGATGTCGTCCCGGATCACGTCCATCGCCGGACAGCCGGTGTAGGTGGGGGTGATCGTGACGACCACCCGGCCGGTCTCCCGGTCCCGGTCGACCGCCCGCAGGATGCCCAGCTCGTCGATGGTGATCACCCGGATCTCCGGATCCACCACCGCCGCCACGGCCGCCCTCGGGTCGGTCACCGCTGCCACCCCAGGCCCGCCCGGCTCACCACCGGGCCCCGGGGTGGGCGCGGTGCAGCACCTGCATCTCGGCCAGCAGGAAGGACAGGTGCTCGGTGTGCACGCCGGCCCGGCCGCCGCCCGGCGTCCAGCCGGTCTCCGGCCGGGTCAGGGTGGCCTCGGCCAGCACCGGGTGCACCGCGGCGTCGAAGTCGGCCCGCAGGGTGGCCGGGTCGACCGGGGCCGCCGGGTCCGCCGTGAACAGCTCGTGGTGGTACGGCCAGATCTGGTCCAGCGCGGCCTGGGCGCGGCGGTGCGACTCGTCGGTGCCGTCGCCGAGCCGCTTCACCCACAGCGCGGAATGGTCCAGGTGGTAGGCGGACTCCTTGCGCGCCTTCGCGCCGATGGCGGCGAGCCGCTCGTCGGAACAGCCGGCCAGCGCGGTGTAGAGCGGCACCTGGTACGCCGCGAGCAGCAGCAGCTTCACCATGGTCACCGCGAAGTCGCCGTTGGGCAGCTCGACCAGCAGGCAGTTGCGGAACTCCCGGTCGTCGCGCAGGTACGCCAACGCGTCCTCGTCCCGGCCGGCGCCCTCCAGCTCCCCCGCGTACGACAACAGCAGGCGGGCCGCGCCGAGCTGGTCGAGGGCGATGTTGGCCAGCGCGATGTCCTCTTCCATCTCGGGCGCACGGGTGGCCCACTCGCCGAGCCGCTGGGCGGCCACCAGCGCGTCGTCGCCGAGGGCGAGGGTGAAGTCGAAGGGGCCGTTCACAGGTGGGCCACCCCGTCCGGCACCTCGTAGAAGGTGGGGTGGCGGTAGACCTTGTCGGCGGCCGGGTCGAAGAAGGCGTCCTTCTCGTCGGGGCTGGACGCGGTGATCGCCGCGGCCGGCACCACCCAGATGGAGACGCCCTCCTGCCGGCGGGTGTAGAGGTCCCGGGCGTTGCGCAGGGCCAGCTCGGCGTCGGGGGCGTGCAGGCTGCCGACGTGGGTGTGGGACAGCCCTCGTCGGGCCCGGACGAAGACCTCCCACAGCGGCGAGGTCGCCGAGGCCCGGGGCGGTTCGTTCTGCTCGCTCACGCGGCCACCTTCTCCCGCTGCGACTCGGCCCGCTGCTTCGCGGCGTACGCCGTGGCGGCCTCGCGGACCCACGCGCCGTCGGCGTGTGCGCGGCGGCGGTGTTCCATCCGCTGCCTGTTGCACGGGCCCTCCCCCTTGATCACCCGCATCAGCTCGTCGTAGTCGGGCTGGGTGAAGTCGTACGCCTGCCGCTCGTCGTTCCAGCGCAGGTCGGGGTCGGGGATGGTGAGGCCGAGGACCTCCGCCTGCTGCACGCACATGTCGACGAAGCGCTGCCGCAGCTCGTCGTTGGAGAACCGCTTGATCTTCCAGGCCATCGACTGGGCGGAGTGGGTGGAGTCACCGTCGGGCGGGCCGAACATCGCCAGTGACGGGTACCACCAGCGGTCGAGCGCGTCCTGCGCCATCGCCCGCTGGGCCGGGGTGCCCTGCGCCAGGGTGTGCAGGATCTCGAAGCCCTGCCGCTGGTGGAACGACTCCTCCTTGCAGACCCGGATCATCGCCCGCGCGTACGGCCCGTAGGAGCAGCGGCAGAGCGGGACCTGGTTGACGATCGCCGCGCCGTCCACCAGCCAGCCGATCGCGCCCACGTCGGCCCAGGTGAGGGTGGGGTAATTGAAGATCGAGCTGTACTTCTGCCGGCCGTCGAGCAGCAGCTCCACCAGTTCGTCGCGGCTGACGCCGAGGGTCTCGGCGGCGGCGTAGAGGTAGAGACCGTGGCCGGCCTCGTCCTGGACCTTGGCCAGCAGGATGGCCTTGCGCTTGAGCGAGGGGGCGCGGCTGATCCAGTTCCCCTCGGGCTGCATGCCGATGATCTCCGAGTGGGCGTGCTGGGCGATCTGCCGGACCAGGGTCCGCCGGTAGGCCTCGGGCATCCAGTCGCGGGGTTCGATCTTCTGGTCGGCGTCGATCACGTCGGCGAAGTACGCCGCCGGATCCGCACCGGGCGTGGTGGCACCCTCCCGGGCGCGGGCCGCCGCCTCGCGCAGCGCCGCCTCGGCGGCCTCGACCTGACCGAGCAGGCCACCGCCGGGCGTGTCCTGCTCCGGGGCGAAGTCGTTGCCATACATTCGTCAAGTGTTACAGCTCGCCTCCGATGACACCAGAGGGTGTAACAGGATTTGAGTAGCGGCTTCCGTTACCAGGTGGATGCGCTCGGTCGACACCAGGACACCTGCTCAGATATGACTTGGGTCACTGATCAAAGATGAATACCTACAAGGGGCGCAAACCGTGCCTTTATCTCGACTTACCGGCAGTTTGCCGTGCGTCGGATTCTGGCGAGTCGGCTGTCCGGACGTAGACTTCCCCGGTCACCACCGATCGGCTACCGACGATCGCCAGCGAGACACAGGCCATTCCCCCGGCCTCGGCGGTCGAGCCGACACCCGCGGAAGCAGCCGGTCCCCCCGGCCTGACATCTGGAGTTCACCCACGCATGCGATCTCGCGTGATCATGGTGCTCGCCGTCATGGCGGTGCTGCTCGGCACCGGCCTGCTGGTGCCGACCGCGTACGCCAAGCTCGCCGGCGACGACCCGACAGGCGGTACCGGCGGCGGCACGGCGGAGAAGGTGCCCGCGCCCGCGCCTACCGCACCCCCGGCACCCACCCTGGCCGCCGGCCCGGTCACCGTGAACTTCAAGGGGGAGTTCTTCGCCTGGGCCCTGCAGGACCGCAAGACCGGTCAACTCTCCGGCTCGAAGAACATGACCTCGACCAGCTCCACCGAGTCGATGCTCAAGGTCTGGATCGTCTCCGACTACCTGCGCGAGCTCGGCGACCAGAAGCCACCGGCAGCGATGTTGAAGAACGCGAGCCTGGCCATCCGGGACAGCAACGACGACGCCACCAACCGGATCTACGCGAAGTCGGGCGGCTCGTACCGGGCGCTGGACAACGGCCAGCCCGGCCCGGTGCTCAAGCGGGCGATCACCACCTGCGGCCTCAAGGACACCAAGCCCGGCAACGTCTCCGGCTACGAGGGCTGGTGGAGCTTCACCCGGATGTCCCCCCGCGACGCCGCCCGGCTCGGTGACTGCATCGCCGACGGCACGGCCGCCGGCCCCCACTGGACCAAGTGGGTGCTCAACGAGATGGCCCAGGTCCGGGGCAGCGTGAGCAAGCAGCTGGCCCGCGCCGGCGGCGGCCGGTGGGGCATCATCGACGGCCTGCCCGACGAGATCACCAAGCAGGGCCCGGTTGCCATGAAGAACGGCTGGACCCCCCTCAGCTACGACGGCAACTGGCACGTCAGCTGCCTCGCCGTCACCGACAAGTGGAGCCTCGCCGTGATGATGCGCTACCCGATACGCCAGCAGTTGACCTATGGTGCCAAGGTGTGCGCCAGCGTCGCCACCCAACTGGTCACCCCGCAGCCCGGTGCCGCACTCAAGGTGCCCCAGCCGCTCGGGAAGCTCTGATGCCGGGCAGCCGGCGGCCCGGCCGCTCCACCCGACGGGACCACCGACCGTTGAAGATCGCCGCGGTCGCCGCGGTCCTCACCGGTCTGGTGCTCGTCTCGCTGCGGCTGCTCCCCGGCTCACCGATGGAGTCCACCGCCGCCTCACGCTGGGGTGACGCGTCCACCGAGTCCCGGTCCACCGGATCGGCCGTCGACCGCCGCAGCCGGCCGGCCCCGGCACCGTCGCCGACCCCCTCGCTCACCCCGCTGCCCTTCGCAGACCGGGACCTCGACCTCGACATCAAGGGCTGGTACGCCTGGAGCGTGCTGGACCGCCGCACCGGCGCGATCATCGGCTCGGACAACATGGCCGAGACCAGCACCACCGCCTCGCTGATCAAGTCGTGGATCGTCGCCGACTACCTGCGGCGGGCCGACGAGAGCGGGCAGACCCCGAGCGACGCCAAGCTCGCCGACGCCACCCGGATCATCCGGGACAGCGACAACACCCGGGCCGAGCAGTTCTACAACGGGGTCGGCCGGTCCGCCTCGATCAAGCGGCTGATCTCGCTGTGCAAGCTCACCGACAGCAGTGTGGCCGCCGACGGTGGCTGGAGCCGGACCAACCTCTCCCCCCGTGACGCCGCCCGGCTCGGCAACTGCATCGCCGACGGTCGCGCCGCCGGCCCCGAGTGGACCAAGTGGCTGCTCAACGAGATGCGGCTGGTCCGGGGCTCGGGTGACTTCGGCATCCGCAAGGCGTTCCCGGCCGCCCAGCAGAAGAAGATCGCCATCAAGAACGGCTGGATCGACCGGACCCGCGAGCAGGAGATGCACATCAACTGCCTGGCCATCGGCGACACCTGGACGATGGGTGTGATGGTCCGCTACCCGATCAACCTGGGCTACGAGTACGGCATGAAGAACTGCCAGAAGATCACCGAAGCCCTGATCGGCCCCAGCACCTGACCCGAACCGGCCGGTCCGGAGCCGGGTCGACGGGTCAGCCGGCGAAGAACTCCGGGCCGCCCTCGGGCAGGGCGGGGGCCTCGCCGGTCGCCGCCGCCCGCCTGGCGAACTCGCGCAGGCCGGCGACCTGCCGCCCGCCCAGCGAGAAGTCGAGGGCGCGGAAGTACGTGGCCAGCGTCGCCGCGTCGAACGGCTCCCAGCGGGCCGCCGCCTCGGCCACCTGGTCCAGCTCGGCCAGGCACAGGTCACGGGAACGCAGGAACGCCTCGTGCACCTCCTTGACCAGGCCCGGGTGGGCGGCGGCGAAGTCCCGACGGACCGCCCAGACGGCGAAGACCATCGGCAGCCCGGTCCACTCCCGCCACGCCTGCCCGAGGTCGGTCACCGCCAGCCCCCGACCCGGCGCCTCGTAGAGCGCACGCAGCGCCACGTCGCCGATCAGCACCCCGGCGTCGGCCTCCAGCAGCATCTGGGTCAGGTCCGGCGGGCAGCGGAAGTACTCCGGTTGGACGCCGTACCGGTCGGCGAGCAGGAGTTGCGCCAGCAGCACCCCGGTCCGCGAGGTCGAGCCGAGCGCGACCCGACGGCCGTCCAGCTCGGTCAGCGGCCTGGTGGAGACCACGTTGACCGAGAGCACCGGCCCGTCGCTGCCCACCGCCAAATCCGGCAGGAGCAGCAGTTCGTCGGCGTGCCGCAGGTATTCCACCTGGGAGATCGGGCCGATGTCCAGGTCACCGGCGACCAGCGCCGCGCTGAGCCGGTCCGGCGAGTCCTTGTGCAGGTCGACGTCGAGCAGCGCGCCGGAACGCATCAGCCCCCAGTAGATCGGCAGGCAGTTCAGGAACTGGATGTGCCCGACCCTGGGACGTGCCACGCGCTCAACCATGCCCCGACCGTATCCCCGCCGGCCCGTACCGGCTCACCGGGAGTCCCGGACAGTGGCCAACCCCGCACCGCCGGCCAGCGCCCGGGGCCGCCCCGTCAGGGGCCGTCACATCACCGGCGACGCAGCAGGGCGCGGGTGTCGATCTCGAACGGAAACGGGCCGTCGGCGGTCAGCGTCTCGCCGCCCTTCGCCACCACATGCTCGACATAGTGCCCACCGTCGAGGCGGAACAACCGCAGCGTCACCGAATCCGGCTGCTCGGATTCGACGAGTAGGTACCACCCGATCCGCGCAGCGGCGTAGAGCTGCATCTTCAGTAACCGGTCAGCGCCCGCATTGCCTGGTGAGACCACCTCACCGACCAGCACCACGTCCGAGGCGTCGATGATGGTGACGTCGTCGATCGGAGTCACCACGAGGTCGGGGATGAAGATCCGACCGGTGGCCAGGCGAACGTTCACCGCTTCGTAGGCCCAGAGGCCGACCTCGTCGGCCGACGGGTCGATCAGATTGGCCAGCCGTCGCGAGATGTGCTGATGGCGTGTGGTGGGTGCCGGACTCACCAGCAGACTGCCGTCGAACAGCTCGATCCGATCGGCGGTCTCGCCGAGCTCGAGATACTCGTCCTCGCGCCACGGACCCACATGCTCAAGCACGGCTACGCTCATCGACGACTCACCTCCTGACGAATCCTGTCACAAGGGTGCCACGCGGACCGGCGCAGACGGCCGAAAACCGGGTGGAGCGGGAGGGAGGGCGGGGCGTAGTGTGGTTGACCGCTCGACGGCCGTGGTGAGGTAGCCACCGCAGCGGACGTCCCCACGCGCCAGGAGACCCTTCCTGGATACGCGGGCGAGCCGATCGAGACCGTCAAGAGGATCACCGTGCCCGCAACCGAAGAACGCGGCAGCGCACACCCCCGACCAGCACACCCCGGACAAGCACACCTCGAAACAGAACTGGACGCCGAGCGGGCCCACCTGGCAACCTCCCGGCAGGCCCTGGGCCGGATGCGCGACCGCGCCGAGTCGCTCTTCGCCACCGGCGACAAGGTCGCCGGGGACGCGTACACCGCCGAGCAGCTCGGCCGGCACCTGGCCCGACGGGTCGCCGAGCTGGCCGACGACCCGACCACCGCGCTCTTCTTCGGCCGGCTGGACTTCGGCCCCGCCGACCCGGAGCACGCCGGCCGGGGCTACCACGTCGGCCGGCGGCACGTCACCGACGACCGGGGCGAACCGCTGGTGCTGGACTGGCGGGCCCCGGTCTCCCGATTGTTCTACCGGGCCAGCGCCCGTGACCCACAGGGTGTCGCGGTACGACGGCGGTTCGGGTTCAGCGCCGGGTCGCTGACCAGCTTCGAGGACGAGCACCTGGACCGGGGCGAGGAGTTGGGCACGGCCAGCCGCATCCTCACGGCCGAGATCGAACGCCCCCGGGTCGGGCCGATGCGGGACATCGTCGCCACCATCCAGCCCGAGCAGGACGAACTGGTCCGGGCCGACTTGGCTGACTCGATCTGCGTCCAGGGCGCCCCGGGCACCGGCAAGACGGCGGTCGGGCTGCACCGCGCCGCGTACCTGCTCTATCTGCACCGGGAACGGCTGCGCCGGGCCGGGGTGCTGATCGTCGGACCGAACCGGGCGTTCCTGTCGTACATCGCGGCGGTGCTACCCGCCCTCGGCGAGGTCGAGGTGGCCCAGGCCACCGTGGAGGACCTGGTCGCCCGGGTGCCCGTCCGGGCGGTCGACGATCCGCCGGTGGCCGCGCTCAAGCATGATCCCCGGATGGCCGAGGTGCTGCGTCGGGCGGCGGACCAGCTGATCACCGCGCCGACCGAGCCGATCATGGTGTCGGACGGGTCGTTCCGCTGGCGGATCGGCCTGGAGCCGCTGCACCTGGTGGTCGAGGAGACCCGGCGGGAGGGTCTGCCGTACGACACCGGGCGGGAGCGGGTGCGGGCCCGGGTGGTCGGGTTGCTGCAACGGCAGGCCGAGGCCCGCCGGGCCGAGTCGCCGGGCGATGCCTGGCTGCGCCGGATGGGCAAGGCCCGCCCGGTCACCGACTTCCTCGACGCGGCCTGGCCGGCGCTCACCCCGGAGGGGCTGGTGCACGCGGTGCTCGGTGACCCGGCCGTGCTCGCCGCCGCCGCCGACGGCCTGCTCACCCCCGCCGAGCAGGCCCTGCTGCGCGGCCCGGCAGCCACCGACCCGACGGGCACCGGACCCACCGGCACCGGACCGGCAGGCACCGGGTCGGTCAGGCGTCGGTCGGGGGCCGGCCCGGCGGTGGGCACGAAGCTCGGCCGCACACCGAAGGCGACCCGGTGGACCGCCGCCGACACGGTGCTGATCGACGAGGCGGCCGGGCTGATCGAACGGCCCGTCGGGTTCGGGCACGTCGTCGTCGACGAGGCGCAGGATCTGTCGCCGATGCAGTGCCGGGCCATCGCCAGGCGCAGCGAGCACGGTTCGATCACCCTGCTCGGCGACCTGGCCCAGGGCACCGCGCCGTGGGCGGCCACCGACTGGCGGGAGTCCCTGGCCCACCTGGGCAAGCCGGACGCGGTGGTGGTGCCGCTGAGCGTCGGGTTCCGGGTGCCGGCCGTGGTGGTCGCGTTCGCCAACCGGCTGCTGCCGGCGCTGGCGGTCGACGTACCGCCGGCGGTGTCGTTGCGTCGTGACGGCGCGCTCGACGTGCGTACCGTGACCGATCTGGCGGCGGCGACGGTGGCCGAGGTGCGCACGGCGCTCGGGCACGACGGTTCGGTCGGGGTGATCGCCGCCGACGACGCGGTGGAGGGGCTACGGTCGGCGCTCGCCGCGGCCGGGGTGCCGACCGCGACCGCCGACGACGTGGCGGCCTCGGCGCGGGTCACCGTGGTCCCCGCGACCCTGGTCAAGGGCCTGGAGTACGACCACGTGGTGGTCGTGGAGCCGGCCGCGATCGTGGCCGCCGAGCCGCGTGGCCTGCACCGCCTCTACGTGGCGTTGACCCGGGCGGTGTCCCGGTTGTCGGTGCTGCACACCGCCCCGCTGCCCGGCCCGCTGGCCGATCCGTCGGACGGCCCGACGGCCTGACCCCACCTGACCGCCGGCCGACCCAGCGCACGCCGCCGGCCCGGGCCCCGCTGTCCGGTGGCCGACCCGGACGGCCGACGGCTCGACTTTGTGTTTTAAAGTAGTTTGCATGACCCCCGAAGACGACGCCCCGATCGACGCCGCCGCCGCGATGCGGCTGATCCGCGAGCAACAGGCCAGCACCGTCCGTGGGCTGGAACCCGACCCCCGGGTGCACTACTGGCCATGGGGGTTCGCCTGGCTGATCGGCTTCGGGGTCTACTTCCTGCGGTTCTCCCCCGACGGCCGCACCATCGTCGCGATGCCCGCCTGGCTGCCGCTGACCGTGCTCTTCGTACTGCTCGCCGCCGCCGCCGTGGTGTTCGGGGTGGGCAGCGCCCGCGCCTACCGGCACGTCGCCGGCGAGTCGGCCCGGCGCGGCAGGTGGTACGGCACGGCGTGGGGCCTCGGATTCTTCGGCCTGTCCGTGGTGATCGGCCGGGTCACCGACAGCCTGCCGCCCGAGCTCGCCGGGCTGCTCTGGTCGGCGCTGTCGGTCGGGCTCACCGGTGCCCTGCACATGGCCGGCGGCGCGATCTGGCTCGACCGCACCCTGTTCCGCCTCGGCGTCTGGCTCACCGCCGTCAACATCGTCGGCGTCGTCGCCGGCCCCGGCTGGCACGCCCTGGTGGTGTCGGTGGCCGGCGGCGGCGGACTGCTGGTGGCCGGCGCGCTCGCCCGGCGGCGGCACGGATGAGCGAGCTGGACCCGGTCATCCACGCCCAGGCCCGGCTGCGGGTGGTGGTCACCCTGGCCACCCTCGCCGACGGCGACCGGATCACCTTCCCCCGCCTCCAGGAACTGCTCGCGATGACCGCCGGCAACCTCTCCGTCCACCTGCGCAAGCTGGAGGACGCCGGCTACGTCGAGATCGACAAGACCCACCGCGGACGCACGCCGACCACCCTGGTCCGGCTCAGCCGGCGCGGACGGCGGGCGTTCGAGGAGTACACCGAGAACATCCGCGCCCTGCTCGACCCCGCCGACCCCCGGGAGCCCCGATGATCCTCGCCCATGCCGACCAGGCCACCCGCCGGTACGGCGACGTCCTCGCCCTCGACCGGGCCGACCTGACCGTCTCCGCCGGCGAGCTCGTCGGCCTGCTCGGGCCGAACGGCGCCGGCAAGAGCACCCTGATCAACCTGCTGGTCGGGCTGCGCCGGCCCACCGCCGGGCAGGTCGAGCTCTTCGGCGGCGACCCCCGCCGGCCGGCGTCGAGGCGGCAACTCGGGGTCACCCCGCAGGAAACCGGACTGCCCGGCACCCTCCGGGTCGGCGAGGTGGTCGACTTCGTCTCCGCGCACTATCCCGACCCGGTGCCCCGGGGCGAACTGCTCGACCGGTTCGGCCTCACCGACCAGGTACGACGGCAGACCGGCGGGCTCTCCGGCGGGCAGCGGCGGCGGCTCGCCGTCGCGCTGGCGTTCGTCGGCCGGCCCCGGCTGGTCGTCCTCGACGAGCCGACCACCGGACTGGACGTCGAAGCCCGGCACACCCTGTGGGAGGCCATCCGGTCGTTCCACGCCGACGGCGGGACGGTACTGCTGAGCAGCCACTACCTCGAAGAGGTCGAGGCGCTGGCGCAGCGGGTGGTGGTGCTCGGGCAGGGCCGGGTGCTCGCCGACGACAGCACCGACGCGATCAGGGGCATCGTCGGCGTCCGCCGGGTCAGCCTCGTCGCCGACGACCTGCCCGCGCTGCCCGGCGTGGTCGCCACCGAACACACCGAGGGACGTACCCACCTGCTCACCACCGACGCCGACCAGCTGGTCCGCGACCTGGTCACCGCCGGGGTGACGTTCCGCGAGCTGGAGGTCCGCCCCACCTCGCTGGAAGAGGCGTTCCTCGCCATCACCGCTGACCCGGCCACCACCGACCCGGCCACCCCCACCGGCGCAGCCGTCGCCGCCCGACCCACCGCCTGAGGAGCCGACGCCGTGCCGCTCACCCTGGTCCACGCCCGCTACCAACTCCTGGAGACCCTCCGCATCCCCGTCGCCGTGGTCGGCAGCGCGTTCTTCCCCGCCGCCGCGATGCTCTTCTTCGTCGTCCCGTTCGCCGGGGACGATCCGACCGGCGCGACCTACGCCACCGCCGCGATGGTCACCTTCGCGGTGATGAGCGCCAACATCTTCCAGTACGGGATCGGCGTCGCCGAGGACCGCGACCAGCCGTGGAACCCGTACACCCGGACCCTGCCGGCCGGGCCGGGACCCCGCCTGGCCGGGCGGATCCTGGCCGGGCTGGTGCTGACCTACCTGTCGATGCTGCCCGTCGTGGTCATCGCGGCGGTCGCCACGGCCGCCCGGGTCACCCCGGTCGGGCTGCTGCTCGGCGCGGCCACCGTGGCCGTGGTGTCGGTGCCGTTCACCCTGCTGGGGCTCGCCATCGGCTACTCGCTGCCGAGCAAGGCGGCGATCGTCGTCGCGCAGGTCATCTTCTTCCCGCTGGCCTTCGGCGGCGGCCTGCTCTCCGCGCCGGGTGACGCGCCCGGCTTCATCCAGACGATCGCCCCGTTCCTCCCCACCCGGGGCGCGGTCGAACTGATGTGGGCGGCGGTCGGCGACTGGCGACCCGACCCGCTCGCCCTGGCCATGCTCGGCGTCTGGATCGTGCTGCTCGCCACGGTCTCCGGCTGGGCGTACCGGCGGGACGAGGGTCGCCGGTTCAGCTGACCTGTACGCCGCTTCGGCCCGGGTGGCCGCCGCCCGGTGCCACGATGCCGGCAGGGCGTCCACCCGTACGCCCCACAGCCGAGAGGGGCCGACGTGCGCACCGTCGCCGCGGGCACGCCCTGCTGGACCGACCTGGCGACCCCCGACCTGGACGCCGCCAGGCGGTTCTACCCGGAGCTGTTCGGCTGGACCGGCCGGATCGCGCCCGAACCCGAGCGGGCCGGCTACACCACCTTCCACCGGGACGGCCGGGCGGTGGCGGGTGCCGGCCCACCTGCCGACCCGGGCCGGGAGCCGGTCTGGTCGACGTACGTGGCGACCGACGACGCCGACCTGGTCAGCACCCGGGTCGGGGCGGCCGGCGGTCAGGTGCTGGTCGCCCCGTTCGACGTCCTGCACGCCGGTCGGATGGCGGTCTTCGCCGACCCGGCCGGCGCGGTGTTCAGCGTCTGGCAGCCGATGCGGACGCCCGGGGCGGAACTGCTCGACGCGCCCGGGGCGATGTGCTGGAACGAGCTGGTCAGCCCCGACCCGGAGGGCGCGAAGGTCTTCTACGAGCTGGTCTTCGGCTGGCACCCGGAGGAGCAGCCCGCCGGCGGATCCGGCTACACCGGCTGGCGGTGCGGGGCCCGGATCGTGGCCGGGATGCTGCCCACCCCCGACCCGGCGCGGCCGGCGTACTGGTCGGTGTTCTTCGCGGTGGCCGACGTCGACATGGCCACCGCCCGCGCCACCACCCTCGGCGGCACCATAATCACCCCGCCCCGGGACACCCTGCTGGGCCGCCGGAGCACCCTGCGGGACCCCGCAGGGGCCCGGTTCTCCCTGCTGTGCCCCGCCACCGAACCCGCCTGACGACGCGCCGCAGGTCAGCGGCGCGGTGGGCCGGGTCGGCTGGGCACCACCAGCGGACCGTGGTCGCCGGGGACGACCCGGACCCGGGCCCGGTAGTGCCGGGACAGCAACTCCTCGGTGAGCACCTGGTCGGGCGGGCCCGCCGCGACGACCCGGCCGTCGGCGAGCAGCACCATCCGGTCGGCGTACTCGCCGGCGACGGAGAGGTCGTGCATGGTGGCCAGCACGGTCAGGCCGTGCGTGCGGCGGAGCTGGTCGACCAACTCCAGCACCTCCTGCTGGTGGCCGATGTCCAGCGCGCTGGTCGGCTCGTCGAGCAGCAGCAGGGTGGCGCCCTGGGCGAGGGCGCGGGCCAGGAACACCCGCTGCCGTTCCCCGCCGGAGAGGGTGGCCAGCTCCCGCCCGTGGAACCCGGTCAGGTCGAGTCGGTCGAGGACGTCGTGCACGACCGCCAGGTCGGCCGCCGACTCCCGGCCCAGCGGCGCGACGTACGGGGTGCGCCCCAGCAGGACGTAGTCGAACACCGACATCCCCGCCGGCACCACCGGGGACTGCGCCACCGTCGCCACCACCCGGGCCCGCTCCCGGCGACGCAGCGCGCCGGACGGCGTACCGAACAGGGAGACCGCGCCCGGGGCGGGCAGCAGGCCGCCGACGGCGCGCAGCAGGGTCGACTTGCCGGCGCCGTTCGGCCCGATCACGGTGACCCACTCGCCGCTGTCGACCGTCAGGTCGACGCCGGCCAGGATCACCTCCCCACCGAGCCGCACGTGCAGCCCCCGCACCTGCACCGCCGGCACACTCATGGAAATACCCGGCGGGCGGTGCGCAGGACCAGGACGAAGAACGGGCCGCCGAGCAGGGCGGTGACCACGCCGATCGGGATCTCGGCGGGGGCGGCGGCGGTCCGGGCGACCACGTCGGTCAGCGCCAGGAACGCCGCGCCGAACAGCAGCGACAGCGGCAGGATCACCCGGTGGCTCGACCCGGCGAGCAGCCGTACGGTGTGCGGCACGATGATCCCGACGAAGCCGATCAGCCCCGAGGCGGAGACGGCGGCGGCGGTGCCCAGCGAGGCGGCGGCGATCAGCAGGTAGCGGGAGCGTTGCGGGTGCAGCCCGAGGCTGCTCGCCTCGTCGTCGCCGACGGAGAGCACGTCGAGTTCCCGCCGGTGCAGCAGCACCACCACGGTGGTCAGCACGAAGTAGGGCAGGATCAGCCGCACGTCACCCCAGCCGGCGGTGCCGAGCCGGCCGAGCAGCCACGAGTAGACCTGCTGGATGCTGTCGGAGTGCCGTTGCAGCAGGTACGTCTGCCCGGCGGCGAGGAACGCGGACACCGCGACCCCGGCCAGGATCAGGGTGGCCGGGGAGCGGTCCCGCCCGCCGGCCGCCCCGAGCAGGTACGTCAGGGCGACCGCACCGAGCGAGCCGACGAACGCGGCGAGCGGAATGGTGACCGGCATCCCGGTCAGCGCGCCGCCCGCCCCGATGCCGCCCAGCGTGATCACCGCGGTCACCGCGAATCCCGCGCCGGCCGCCACCCCCAGCAGGTACGGGTCGGCCAGCGGGTTGCGGAACACCCCCTGGTAGCAGCCGCCGGCCAGGGCGAGCAGACCGCCGACGAGCAGGCCGAGCACCACCCGGGGCAGCCGCAGCTCGGTGACGATCGCGATCTCGCGTTCGGTGAGCCCGCTGTCCAGGCGTACTCCGGGCAGCAGGTTGAGCAGTTCGGCGGCGACGCTGCCGGGCGGCAGGCTGACCGGCCCGAGGGACACCCCGGCGACCAGGGCCACCAGCACGGCGAGCACCCCGGCGGCGAGCCAGCGCTTGCGCAGGCCGGCCGGCCGGGGCGTACCGGTGACGCGGGCCGGCCGGGACGCGTCGCGCGTCCCGGCCGGTGCGGGTGTGGTGGACCGCACGGTCACCGGACCGTCACGCGGGCACCTTGGCGGTGGCGTCGACGATCGACCGGAGCAGGTCGACCACGCGCGGGCCCCAGCGCGAGGCGACGTCGTCGTCGAGCGCGACGACCTGGTTGTTCCTGACGGCGGTGACGCCGGCCCAGCCGCTACGGGCCTTGACCGTGTCGGCGCTCTGCTGGCAGCACTTGACGTCGGCGAGGAAGACGAAGTCGGGGTTCGCCTTGACGATGACCTCCTGGGAGAGCTGCGGGTATCCGCCGTTCTTGCCGTCGGCGTCGGAGGCGTCGGCGATGTTCTCCAGGCCGGCCAGCGTGTAGATCGAGCCGATGAAGGTCTTGCTGGTCGCGCTGTACAGCTCCGGCCCCAGCTCGTGGTAGTAGGTCAGCTTCGTCGACCGCTGCGGCAGGTCCTTGGTGAGCTTGCCGATCTCGTCCTTCATCCGGGCGGTGACGTCGGCGGCCTCGGTCGGGTGGCCGGTGAGGGTACCCAGGTCGGCGAGCTGCCGGTAGGTGTCGTCGAGGGTGGTCGCCGCCGGGGTGAGCAGCACCGGCACCTTCAGCGCGGTGAGCTGGGCGATGATCTTGTTGGTGTCGTTGGCGAGGACCACCAGGTCGGGGTTCTTGCCGGCGATCGCCTCGGCGTTGGGCTGGAAGCCGGACAGCTCGCTCTTGGGCGCGTCGGCCGGGTAGTTCGACTGGTCGTCGACGGCGGTGACCTGCTTGCCCGCGCCGATGGCGAAGAGCATCTCGGTCGCCGTGGGCGACAGCGAGACGATCTTCTCGGGCCGCTTGTCGAGGGTGAGGTTGCCCACCGTGGCCGGGAAGGCCGCCGCGCCGGAACTGCTGCCGCCGGTGGCGGGGGTGTCGTCCGAGGTCTTTTCGGCGCACGCGCCGAGGGCGAGGGCCGCCACCGCGAGGGTCGCGGCGAACAACCGGGGGGTACGTCGGAACATCTGGCCTCCTGTCGGTCGAGGAGCGTGGTGCTTCGCCGACAGGGAGCGTGTGCGCGCCCGTCCGCGAGGCGCCCTTCCTCGAGAGCGCGTGTCGCGACCGACCACAGGCGACCTGGCTCGTCCCCACACACGGCGACGCCGGCCACGTCGGGCCGGGCGTCGCGGCGGCTCCCGGCGCAGGGCGGGGAGCCTCGGTGGGTCATCACAGTTGCGGGACAGCGCCGGTTTCGCACCGGCTTCGCTGCGGTCGATCGGGTGCCACGGTAGCGCACGACCAGCGAAGATCGTCCGGACGGAGGGGGTGGGTGGGGCCCCGTCGGGGGCTTACGGGACCCCACCCGGAGTCAGGTCAGCGGGGTCAGCAGTACGTGCTCTGCTTGTTGATGACCCGGTAGGGGCAGTCGGCGTACTCGGACAGGAGCAGCACCGCCTCCTTGTTGCGGGAGGTCTGGGCGGGGATCACCTCGTCGGGCGGGTAGAAGCCGCCGCCGGCTCCGGACTCCCCGGGGTACATCTCGAAGGTGTACGCCCAGATCTTGTGGGTCGCCCACATCCAGTCGAGGCTGTCGCCGTCGGTGATGTAGAGGTCGCTGGACTGCTCGGGGGTGTAGCCGTTGGTGGCCGCCATCCGCTGCCCGAGGGTGGCGAAGGTGTTGTACTGGTCGGCGGTCATCCCGCTGGGGGTGTTCGCCGTGGTGTAGCCGAACGGCCAGAGCACCAGCTGCGAGTAGGTGTGCCAGTCGATGTTGGCCTTGATCTGCTGCACCCCGCCGACGACCCGGCTGTTGACGAAGTCCCGCAGCGCCTTGGTCTCCGGCGCGGAGAACGCGGACGGCCCCCGGTAGGTGCTCGACGACGGCGCGCCGGACGAGCCGCCGCAGCAGCCCCAGTTGTAGCCCCAGTTGCGGTTCAGGTCGGTGCCGACCGCCGCCGCACCACTGTTGGGCTGCCGGTTCTTGCGCCAGGACCGGTAGGAGCCGGTGGCGATGTCGTACTCGCTGCCGTCCGGGTTGACCGTGGGGACGATCCAGATCTCCCGGGAGTTGACGATGCTGGTGATCCGCGAGTCGGTGCCGTAGCTGTCGGTGAACAGGTTGAGCAGGTAGATCGCCATCTCGACGGTCAGGTGCTCGCGGGCGTGCTGCTGGGCGTTGAACAGGATCTCCGGTTCGGCCTCGTCGGTGCCGACGTTGTCCGAGATCTTCACCGCCATCAGGTCGCGGCCCTCGTACGACCGGCCGATGCTGATCTTGCGGGCGATCGCCGGGTGGTCGGCGACCACCTGGTTGACCACGGTGGTCAGCTCGGCGTAGTCGTGGTAGTTCGAGTCGGCCGGCGGGAAGGCGTTGGCGCGGGCGCCCTCGGCGGGGGCCGGCTCGACCTCCCGTTCCAGTCGGAAGCCGAGCCGGGTGATGGCGGCGGCCTCGGACCGGTTGGCCGAGACGTACAGCACGCCGTGCTCGGCGGAGTCGATGGCCGCGCCGGTGCGGGCGACCGCGTTGCGGTCGGCGAGGGTACGCGGGCCGAGCACGCGGTAGCTGACGGCGGTGGGCTCGGGCTCCGGGGCCGGGCGGGCGGAGACCGGCCCGGTGGCGACGGCGGTGAGGCCGAGGCCGGCGACGACGGCCAGCGCCAGGCGACGCCGGAAGGGGGAGGTGCGGAAGGCCATGGACGTCCTCCTCGGGGTACGGGGTATCCCGTTGTGCGCCCACTTCACCAGCAGTCACATGGTCATATCAATATCCGTGACTATCTCCCACCATCCCGACCGGATCGTCATACCGGCAATGGTTTTCCCGACGACGCCCTCTGGCGAAACTTCCTGCCAGGCGGGACAGTGAACGGCAACGATTCCCCACCCTGCGGAGTTGCCATGTCCAGCAGAGCCCTGCGCACCGTCGCCCTGGTCGGCGTCGCCACCCTCACCCTGCTCGCCAGCACCGCACCCGTCCGGGCCGGCGGCCCCACGCCCGCCGGGGCGCACCCACCTGCCGGGGACCGTCCACCCGCCGGGGACCGCCCGCCTGCCGGTGGGCACGACGAGCAGATCACCTTCCAGGAGTGGTCCCGCTACCCCGACTGGCGGGCCGGCACCCACCGGGGCACCCACGCCGCCCCCGGCGACCACGCCGGCCTCACCATGGGCCGCCCCGCCGGCACCATCGAGTTCACCGACGAACACACCGGCACCACCCGCACCTGGGAATACGCCACCTGGACCTCCCCGCCCACCCCGATCGGCTTCGACGCCACCGAACTGGTCGCCTCCTGGAACGCCGACACCCCCGCCGGCACCTGGCTCCAGGTCGAACTCCAGGGCACCTACTCCACCGGCGACCACACCCCCTGGTACGTGATGGCCCGCTGGGCCTCCGGCGACCGGGACATCGCCCGGGCCACCCTGGACGGTCAGGGCGACCCCTGGTCCAGCGTGTGGACCGACACGTTCGCCATCGACGACGCCGACGCCGGGGTGCTGCTGCGGTCGTACCAGCTCCGGTTGACCCTCTACCGCGCGCCCGGCCAGGCCGCCGCACCCCGGGTCCGGATGCTCGGCGCGATGAGTTCGTCCGTGCCGGACCGGTTCACCGTCACGCCGAGCCGGGGCCGCATCGCCTGGGGCACCGAACTGCCGGTGCCCGCCCGCTCCCAGATGATCCACCGGGGCAGCTACCCCGAGTGGGGCGGCGGCGGCCAGGTCTGGTGCAGTCCGACGTCCACCGCGATGGTGCTGGAGTACTACGGCAGGCTCCCGTCGGCGGCCGACCTGTCCTGGATCGACCCCGGCCACCCCGACCCGCAGGTTGTCCAGGCCGCCCGGATGACCTGGGATAACGAGTACGAGGGCGCGGGCAACTGGCCGTTCAACACCGCATACGCGGCCAGCTTCCCCGGCATCGAGGCCCGGGTGACCCGGCTGCACTCCCTCGACGAGGTGGAACGCTTCATCCGCGCCGGCATCCCCGTGGTCACCTCACAGTCCTTCCTCGACACCGAGCTGGACGGCTCCAACTACGGCACCTCCGGGCACCTGTTCGTGGTCGTCGGCTTCACCGCCGACGGCGACGTGATCGTCAACGACCCGGCGTCCGCGTCCAACGCCGAGGTGCGCAACGTCTACCGACGCGACCAGTTCGAGCAGATCTGGCTGCGGACCAAGCGGCACCGGGCCGACGGGACGGTGGCCGGCGGGTCGGGCGGCATCGCCTACCTGATCAAGCCGACCGACCGCCCCTGGCCGATCGTCCCCGGCTCGACCAACTGGTGACCCAAATCAAGATCCACTCTCGGGAGCCGAAGTAGCGGTATCGCCAGACAGCGACACCGCCCCTGAGTCAACCTGGAGTGGATCACGCCCGGTAGGACGCGGTGCGTCGCTGGTGCCCGGTGATCAAGAGGTATGCGTCAGGTTGACGATCAAAGTTGGCGCAAACCTCTTGATCACCGCGGCGGGCGGGGGCCGGAGAGGGCGCGGGGCGTGTCCGCGCGGGGGGCGGGGATCAGGGGCGCGGGGCGTCCCCGCCGGGGTGGTCGTCGCCGGCCAGGGCGGAGCGGAGCCGCTCCTTCTCCGCGCGTCGCCGCTCGGCGGCGGCGGCCACCTCCTCGGCCATCTGGTCCCGCCAGCCCCGGAGCAGGAAGAACGACGCGGCGGCGGAAAAGATCAACGCCACCATCAGCTTCAGGAAGAGGTTCATCCCGACCGGCCACAACGCCGCCACGACCACCAGGAACAGCCCGATCCGGGCCAGCGTGTACTTCACCGCCGCGCTCACCGGACCATCCTCATCCGCGACCGCAGGGCTCGCACACCCCGCTCGCTGCTCGCGCCCACGTTGCCCACTCCTTGCTTCTGCGTCGGAACGCCGCCGTCGGGTGTGGCTCAGCCCGTCCGTCGGGCCAGCCAGTGCACGCCCTGGAACCAGAGCACCGCGTACCCGACGGTGAACGCGAGCGCGGCCAGCCCGCCGGTGAACAGCGGCGCGAGCCCGGCCGCCAGGCCCGCCACCAGCAGCCCGGCGAGCACCGCGACCACCGCGGCGGACAGGGCCGCGACCACCCTGGCCGCGCCGAAGTCCCAGGCCCGGAAGTCGTCCCAGAACAGCCAGGCCGGCAGGATCACCGCGAGCCAGCCGTTGGTCCGACCGAAGTCACCCGCGCCGGCCACGGCGAACGCCCAGTCGAAGAGCACCAGCGCCAGCAGGCCGATCAGCCAGCCGGCCAGGCTCACCCCGAGCAGGTCACCCAGGGTCAGGATGCGTCCCTCGGCGTCCCGGCGGGGAAACCCGCTGCGCTGCTGCGCGGTCGGCTGCTGTCCGGTCATGGTGTGACGAGCATACGGCCGGGTCAGGCCCAGACCTGCTGCGGCTCGGCACGCCGAGACGAAAGCGACGGCGCACGGTCGTACTCGCGGACGACGTTGTAGCGGGTGTCCCGCTCCACCGGCTGGAAACCGGCGTCCCAGATCAGGTGCAGCAGGTCGTCACGGTGCATGGTGTTCGGGGTGCCGTACGAGTCGGCGTCGTGGGTGATCTTGTATTCGACGACCGAGCCGTCCAGGTCGTCCACGCCGAAGTTGAGCGAGAGCTGGGCCACCGACAGGCCGTGCATCACCCAGAAGTTCTTCAGGTGCGGGACGTTGTCGAAGAGCAGCCGGGAGACCGCGAACGTCTTGAGCGACTCGGCCGGCGACGCCATGGTGGTGCGCGCCTGGATCCGGTTCCGGATCTTGCCGTCCGCCGAGTCGACGAAGTCGTGCTGGTAGCGCAGCGGGATGAAGACCGCGAACCCGCCGGTCTGGTCCTGCAACTCGCGCAGCCGCAGCACGTGGTCGACCCGGTGCCGGGGCTCCTCGATGTGGCCGTAGAGCATCGTCGCCGGGGTCTTCATGCCCTTGGCGTGGGCCAGCGCGTGGATCCGCGACCAGTCCTCCCAGTGGCAGGCGTGGTCGACGATGTGCTGGCGGACCTCCCAGTCGAAGATCTCCGCGCCGCCGCCGGTCAACGACTCCAGGCCGGCGTCCATCAGCTCGTCGAGGATCTCGTCGGCGGACAGGCCGCTGATCTTCTCGAACCACTGCACCTCGGTCGCGGTGAAGCACTTGAGCTTGACGTTGGGCAGCGCCGCCTTCAGCTCGCGCAGCACCTTGGGGTAGTAGCGCCAGGGCAGGGTGGGGTGCAGGCCGTTGACGATGTGCAACTCGGTGAGCTGCTCGTCCTCCATCTCCTTGGCCTTGCGGACCGCCTCCTCGATCCGCATCGTGTATGCGTCCTTCTCGCCCGGCTTGCGCTGGAACGAGCAGTACGCACACGAGGCGGAACAGACGTTCGTCAGGTTGAGGTGCCGGTTGACGTTGAACATCACCCGTTCGCCGTTCAACTCCGTACGCCGGTGGTGGGCCAGCCGGCCCAACCAGGTCAGGTCGTCGCTCTCATAGAGGGCGATCCCGTCCGAGCGGGTCAGTCGCTCCCCCGCGTACACCTTCTCTTCGAGCTCACGCTTGAGTCCGGCGTCCATCGAAAAGCCACGTCCCTTCCACCTGCGGTCCGATCGAGCCTACGTCGGACGACCGACAGGTCGGCAGGACGGGCACCGCCAGCGACCTACCTCACCCGTACTCCCAGGCTTCTCCAAGCCGTCTCCGCATCGACATCGTTGTCCCGGTGCGGTAAGACAGGATGGGACGCGGCGCACACCGGCGGCGTTCCGGGTCGCCGCGCCCCACCTCACGCGGTGACACCATCACGCGGCACAGGGAGCGGAATGGTCGACAGCGGGCACGGGCGACGACAGCGACGACGCAGGGTCCCGGTGGTCTCCCCGGTGCTGCGGCCGGCGCTCTGGTCGGCGCTGCTCGGCGCGGTCGCCGCGATGGCCCTGGCCACCCCGGTCTACGCCGACCCGGCACTGCCCAACACCGTTCCGGACACCGGTTCCCGACCGGTGGCGACAGGCACGCTGCGACTGCCCGGTGCGGCGGCCCCCGGCTACCCGACCGTGGGCCAGCCGGGCAGCTCGACCGCGCTGCCCGTCGGCGGGCTGCCGACCAGCCCGCTGCTGTCCCAGATCGACACCCTGACCGCGCAGAACGGCCAGCTCGCCGACCAGCTCCTCCAGCTCGAAAAGCAGCGCGACGACGCCCGGGTGCAGCTCACCGGTGTGCAGGGCGAGCTGACCCGGGCCCGGAGCGCGCTGACCGTTGCCGAGCAACGGGCCAACGCCGTCGCCGCGGACGCCTTCAAGGCCGCCGCCGCCCTGCCGCCCGGCGAGTTCGCCCGCGACCTGCACGGGCTGAGCGTCCTGCAACGGGTCTCCCGGGGTGAGCAGGCCGACGGCGAGACCACGGCGGCCTCCGGTGAACTCTCCCGGGCCCGTACGGCTGAGCAGGTCGCCGCCCAGGCGGTCACCGCCGCCACCGACCGGGTCCGGCGGGCCGAGGACCAGTTCGCCGCGGTGCAGAAGGCGCTGCGCGACAACGATGCCAAGATCGCCAAGCTGCGGGCCGACAACCAGGCCCAGCTCATCGCCCTGGAGAAGCAGCAGGAGGCCGCCGAGCAGAAGCTCGGGTCGGCGTACGTCGAGGGGCAGAGCAGCAGCGGCCTGAACGCCAGCCCGCAGGCGCTCGCCGCCGTGCGGTACGCGCTGGCGCAGCTCGGCGACCCGTACCTCTGGGCGGCCGAGGGGCCGGACCGGTTCGACTGCTCCGGTCTGATGTGGGCGGCCTACCGGTCGGCCGGCTACTACGACCTGCCCCGGGTCGCCCGCGACCAGTACTACGCCACCCGTGGCCGGACTGTCTCGCAGAGCGCCCTGCTCCCCGGCGACCTGCTCTTCTTCGCCTCGGGCAGCAGCTGGACGACCATCCACCACGTCGCGATGTACATCGGCAACGGTCGGATGGTGCAGGCGCCGCGCAGCGGGGACGTGGTCAAGATCTCCCAGGTGCGGTGGTCCGGCCTCTACGCCTCCACCCGGGTCGTCGGCGCGGTGACCACCCCCGGGGCCCCGGTCACCCAGCCCCCGCCGCCCACCCCGAAGCCCACCACGGCCTCGCCGAAGCCCACCACCCCCACCCCGAAGCCCACCACGGCGTCACCGAAGCCGACCACGCCCACGCCCCGGCCGACCGGCGGGTCGACCACCGCGCCGACGAAGCCGCCGGTCACCCCGAGGCCGTCGGCCACCACGGCGACGCCGACCCCCACGCCGACCAGGACCGCCGACCCGACGCCGAGCCTCACCGGTTCCGGCACCCCGGACCCGGAGGACAGCGGCACCGTGGAGAGCAGCCGGTCGGCGTCCGCCCCGGCGTCGGCGGGAGCCTCGGCGAGCACCGGGAACTGACCGGCCGGCACCGCCCCGACCGTCCCATCGGCACTCCGGCTGTGCCGACGGGACGAGATGTGGCACGGTGACACGAGGCACATCCGGTCACCGTTCGCGGGACGCGGATGCGAGGGGGCACGGAGGGCGATCATGGGCGAGCAAGAGGTTCCGGTGGGGCACGTGGACCAGGGACCGGTGCCCGACCCGGCCGGCCCCACCGCTCGCGCCGACGAGGCCACCCCGGCACCCGGCGACGCCCCGCCCCGCCCCGGCCGGGTCACCAGCACCCCGGTCCGGCCCGGCCCGGCCGTGGAAGGCACGGCCCGCGCCACGGCCAGCGTACGTACCGTGACCGCCCCGCCCGGGGGTGGCGACCTGCCGGCAGGGCCGGGCACCGCGACCACCTACCGGGCCGGCACCCCGACCGCCGCCGAGCCGGCCGTCCCGGCCTCCCGAACACCCGAGCCGGACGGCTCCGCCGGCGGCGACCCCATTCCGGGCGGCCCGGTCACCGTCCCGACCTCCCGGACATCCGACCCGGACACCGCCGGCAGTCCGGCCGGCCCGGCAAGTGTCCCCGGGCAGCGTGACGGCTCGGACGGCGGCCCGGCACGGGCCAGCGTCTCCGTCCCCGGGCTCAGCCGGGTCTCCGCCGCCGAGGCCGAGGACGCCGCAGCGGACGCGGGCACCCGGCCCGGCGACGCGGCCCCCGGGGTGTACCGGTCGACGCCGGTCAACCCGGAGCCGCCCGAGCCCGTGCAGCCCCCGGAGCCGGCACAGCCCCCCACCCCGCCGACACCGGAGCCGGAGCCCGCCCCCGAACCGTCGCCGGCCCCCACGCCCGAGCCCTCGACGCCGGGCACTCCCGAGCCGCCGGCCCCCGGTCCGTTCCCCGCACCGGTCCCGCCGCTGCCCGGTCCACCGCCGGGCCCCGTTCCGGTTCCTCCCGGCCCGGTCCCACCCGTACCGGGGCCGCCGCTGCCGCCCCCGGGCCCGGCGGTGCCCCCGCCCCCACCGCCGCCCGGCCCGATGCCGGCACCCCCGTTCCCCCCGCCGCCGGCCATGCCCGGCGCCCCGACGGCCTTCCGGGCCAGCGCCTCCGTCACCGCGCCCGCGACCGGCGGCACCGTCGCCCCGCCCACCTCGGCACCCCCGGCCGGCAGCCTCCCGACGCCTGCGGCTGCCGCACCCCCGGCCGCCACCTCCCCCGTCTTCAGGCCGCCCGTCTCCGCACCCCCGGCCACGACCCCCTCCGGGTCGACCCCACCGACTTCCGCACCCCCGGCCCCCGCCGCCTTCGCTCCGCCGACCTCCGCACCCCCGGCGGGTACCGGTGGAACGGGTGCCGCCGGCGTCAGCGCAGGCAGCGCGGAAACAAGCCGCACCGGAGCCGGCAGCGCGGGAGCAGCAGGTACGGCCATGCCGACGTTCCGGGCCCCGGTCGTACCCGATCCGGTGGGTGACGGCGCGACCTCGGTGCTGCCGGTGGTGCCGGCCCCGGCGCTGCCCACCTGGCCGGCGTCCGGGTCCGCGCCGCGCCGCACGGCCGGCGACGCCGCCCGTCCCTCCTCCGGTACGCCCTACCGGGGCGGCCCGAACCTGGCCAGCGTCGGCTACGGCGGCACCGACGGCCCGGGGCACGCCACGGTCGCCTTCCCGGCCGCCAACCCGGTGGAGAACTCCGGCTCGCTGACCGGGCACATCCTGGCCCAGGGCTGGTCCGACACGCCGGCACCGCGATCCAGGACCACCCGGGTGGTGATCGTGCTCGCCGCCTCGCTGGGGCTGCTGGTGGCGATCAGCGTGCTGGTCGTCCTGCTCGCCAACGACGTGATGGACGGGCTGGTCGGCGGCATGCTGTCCCAGTGAGGCCGGGCGGCGGGTGACGCCGGTGGAGGGGGCCGCCGGCAGGTGGCTGACGGCCCGGAACGGGTGAGTCCGCCCACTACCGGCTCGGGGCCCACTGGCGACGTCACCGGATCGCCGTACACTTGTCGGGATCACTGACCCGGCACGCGTGGCGTGCCCCTGGGCGATCTTGCGGGCGATTCGGCGGCGTATTCCATGCTGCGGCGGGCCATCGCGAAGATGCGCCCCGCTCGAAAGGCTTTTCTTGACCACCTCCGTTGACCCCGGCACCAGTCCGTCCGCCCACGACCTCCCGACCGACGACCTCGCCGTCCCGGCCACCCCCGTCGGCTTCGCCGACCTGGGGCTGCCCCGGCAGCTCGTCGACGCCCTCGCCCGGCAGGGCATCACCACCCCGTTCGAGATCCAGCGGGCCACCCTGCCCGACGCCCTCGCCGGCCGGGACGTCCTCGGCCGGGGCCAGACCGGCTCCGGCAAGACCCTCGCCTTCGGCCTGCCCATCGTCGCCCGGCTGGCCGAGCTGAACCGGGCCCGGCCGCTGCACCCGCGCGCCCTGGTCCTCGTCCCCACCCGCGAGCTGGCGATGCAGGTGAACGACGCGCTGCTGCCGCTGGGCAAGGCCGTCGGGATCTTCCTCAAGACCGCCGTCGGCGGCGTGCCGTACGACCGGCAGATCGACGCGCTGCGCCGGGGCGTCGAGATCGTCGTGGCCACCCCGGGCCGGCTCGGCGACCTGATCAGCCGGGGCGTCTGCGTCCTGGACGATGTCGAGGTGACAGTCCTCGACGAGGCCGACCAGATGGCCGACATGGGCTTCCTTCCCGAGGTCACCGAGCTGCTCGCCAAGACCCCGGCGGGTGCCCAGCGGCTGCTGTTCTCGGCCACTCTGGACGGTGACGTCGACACCCTGGTCAAGCGGTTCATGACCGACCCGGTGACGCACTCGACCGCGCCGTCGACCGCCTCGGTATCCACGATGGACCACCACCTGCTGCTGATCCCGCCGCACGACAAGTTCGCCGTGGCGGCGTCGATCGCGGCCCGGTCCGGTCGGACGATGCTCTTCGCCCGTACCCAGCTCGGGGTGGACCGGCTGGTGGAACAGCTCGGCGCGGTGGGCGTACGGGCCGGTGGGCTGCACGGCGGAAAGACCCAGCGGATGCGTACCAAGACCCTCGCCGAGTTCCGTGAGGGACGGATGGACGTGCTGGTCGCCACGGACGTGGCGGCCCGGGGCATCCACGTCGACGGGGTGTCGCTGGTGCTGCACATCGACCCGCCGAAGGACCCGAAGGACTACCTGCACCGGGCGGGGCGTACCGCGCGGGCCGGCGAGTCCGGCGCGGTGGCCACGTTGGTGCTGCCCAAGCAGCGGCGGACCACGCTGGCGATGCTGGAGAAGGCGGGCGTGGAGCCGGCCGAGACCCGGGTGCGGGTCGGCGACGCGGTGCTCGCCGAGCTGACCGGTGCCCGCGAGCCCAGCGGTGTCCCGGTCCGTGACGAGCCCGAGCCGCGTCGGCACGGCGACCGCCCGCGCCGCTTCGGCGACCGGGACGCCCGGGGCTACGGCGGCGACCGGGGCCACGGCGGCAGCCGGGACGGCCGTGGCGGCTACGGCGGGGAACGGCCGCGCGGCAGCTACGGCGCGGAGCGACCGGCCCGGGAGCGGAGCTACGGCGACCAGGGCGGCGACCGGCAGACCGGGGACCGCCGTTACGGCGACCGCCCGTTCGGTGACCGCGCTGCCCGGGACGACCGCCCCACCGGCGACCGGGGCTACGGCGACCGGACCGGGGGCGGCGACCGGGGCTACCGCGAGCGCACCGGCGGCTACCGCGACCACAGCGGCGGCGAGCGGGGCCACCGTGACCGCCCCACCGGCGGCTACGGCGACCGGACCGCCGCCGGTCAGGGGTACGGCGAGCGGACCGGCGGGGGTTACCGGGAGCGGCCGAGCGGCGAGCGCGGCTACGCCGAGCGGCCCCGGACCGACCGGAGCTACGGCGACCACGGCGACCGGGGTTACGGCGACCGGGGTTACGGCGACCGGCGGTTCGGCGAGCGCAGCGAGCCGCGTTTCGGCGACCGGGACGCCCGGGGCGAGCAGCGGTCCGGTGAGCGCCGGTTCGGCGGCGGCGATTCGCGGGGCACCGACCGTCGGGGCGGGTTCCGCACCGAGGGCCGGGTCCGTGACGACCGGCCGCGTGACGACCGGCGGGGTTTCGGCGGCCGGCCGCCGGCGCGTACCCACTGATCGGACGGGAGCGGGCCGGCCCGGCCACGGTCCCCCGCGGTTTTCCGACGCCGCCCCGGAGCACCTGCTCCGGGGCGGCGTTCGCGCATGCGCTGCCGTCGACGCCCTGCTGGCGTAACGTCCGGACCATGCCGAGGTCACTTTTCTGGAGCCGGACCGACACCGCCGGGGCCGAGCACGCCGTCCTCGACGACGGGGCCGGATTCGCCGCGCACGGGACCCAACTGGCGGTCGACCCGATCCCCTACACCTGCCGCTACCGGTTGGAGACCGGCTCGGACGGGGCCACCACCTCGCTCGCCGTGGAGGTGGAGGGGGACGGCTGGTCGCGGAGCGTACGGCTGGAACGCGGCGCGGACGGGTGGCGGGTGCGTACCGGCGAGCAGGGTGACCTGGACGCGGCGCTGCGGGCGGCCGGGCAGCCACCGGCCGGCCTACCCGGCATCGAGGACACCAACCGGTTGCACGCGGCGCTCGACGTCGACCTGGGCGGCTCGGCCCTGTTCAACAGCCTGCCGATCCGTCGGCTGGGGCTGGCGGGGGCCGCGTCCAGCACCGAGCACCGGATCACCGTGGCGTGGGTGCTGGTGCCCAGCCTGGAGGTGGTGGCCGGCGAGCAGGTCTATACCGCGCTCGGGCCGGGGCGGGTGGGGTTCACCAGTGACACGTTCCGCACCGAGCTGGAGGTGGACGGCGAGGGGCTGGTCCGGCACTACCCCGGGCTGGCCGACCGGGCCGACCTGGGCTGACGGCGGAACCGGGCGGGCAGGGCCGGGTGTCGGCCCGGCCGGCTCCGGGGGTCAGCCGGGCCAGCTCCCGGTGCTGAGGAACCGGTCGATGGTGGCCAGGTACGGGGCGAGGTCGAGGCCCTGTGCGGCCACCCAGTCGTCGTCGTAGTAGGTGTCGGCGTACCGGTCCCCGGCGTCGCAGATCAGCGTCACCACCGAGCCGGGTCGCCCCTGGGCGAGCAGTTCGGCGATCAGCCCGAACGCCCCCCACAGGTTGGTGCCGGTGGAGCCGCCGACCCGCCGGCCGAGCACCGCCGATCCGGCCCGCATGGCGGCCAGCGAGGCGGCGTCGGGCACCTGGGTCATCCGGTCGACCACCGAGGGGAGGAAGGACGCCTCGACGGTGGGTCGGCCGATCCCCTCGATCCGGGAGCCCCGGCCGGTGCGTACCGACCAGTCGGCGGCCTGCCACGCCGGGTAGAACGCCGAGTTCTCCGGGTCGACCACGCAGAGTTTGGTGGGCAGCCGCTGGTAGCGGGCGTACCGGCCGATGGTGGCGCTGGTGCCGCCGGTGCCGGCGCCGACCACGATCCAGGCGGGCACCGGGTGCCGTTCCAGGGAGAGCTGGGCGTAGATCGACTCGGCGATGTTGTTGTTGCCCCGCCAGTCGGTGGCCCGTTCGGCGTAGGTGAACTGGTCCATGAAGTGCCCGCCGCTGTCCTCGGCGAGCCAGCGCGCCTCGACCACCACCTTGGCCGGGTCGTCGACCAGGTGGCAGCGCCCGCCGTGGAACTCGATCTGGGCGATCTTCTCGGGTGAGGTGGAGGCGGGCATCACGGCGACGAACGGCAGCCCGAGCATCCGGGCGAAGTACGCCTCGGAGACCGCCGTCGAGCCGGAGGACGCCTCGATCACCGTGGTCTCCGGCCCGATCCAGCCGTTGCACAGCCCGTACAGGAACAGCGAGCGGGCCAGCCGGTGCTTGAGCGAGCCCGTGGGGTGCACAGACTCGTCCTTGAGGTAGAGGTCGATCCCCCACTGCCGGGGCAGCGGGAACGGCAGCAGGTGGGTGTCGGCGGACCGGTTGGCGTCGGCCTCCACGGCGGCGATCGCCTCGGTCACCCACACCCGGCTGGCCTCGTCGCACCGGTCGAGATGAGTCACGTCGGCAACGGTACAAGCGAGGTCGGCTCGGGTTCGGGCCGACCCGGCGTCGTCGCCGCTCGCACCAGCCGGTCAGGAGGCCGACGGCTCGATCGGCTGGGGCCGGTTCTCCCACTTGGTCGACAGGGCGATGCCGGTACGGGTGGAGGCCACCCCGGGGGTACGGCTCAGCCGTACGATCAGCTGTTCCAGCTCGGCGATGGTGCCCACCCGAGCCTTGAGCAGGAAGGACTCGACGCCGGCCATGAAGTAGCAGGATTCGATCTCGGGCATCTGCCGGAACGTCTCCAGCACGTCGTCGGTGTCCCCGCCGGAGTCCTCGACGATGCCGATGAGCGCGGTCACGCCGAGGCCGATCGCCTCCGGCTCGACCTCGGCCCGGTAGGCCCGGATGACGCCGCTGGACTCCAGCTTGCCGACCCGTTCGTGCACGGCCGGCGCGGAGAGGCCGACCTGCCGGGCCAGCTCGGCGTACGACAGGCGGGCGTTACTCCGCAGTAGTTCGACGAGGCTCCGGTCGATCGCGTCCACGGAGGGTGAGCCTATCCGTTGGGGCGTAACGTCCGGCGACCGGCATCCGTTGGATCTGACAGCAGGTGACAGTTCGCAGACCGACGGTCAAGGGAGTCCCGCGCCGGTACCATTTACTAACTTCCCACTCCGTGCGTTTTTCGCGTTTGGCGGACAGGCCAGTTCGCTGGTGCTGTAATTGCCATACGTCCCTCATGACGGCTCTGGGCTCGCACCGGCCGGGGGCAGTGTGTTCAGCCGAGGGCTTCGTCGACGCGAGGAGGGGGCTGTGGACACTGGAGATCGCCTGCTGACACCGGGTGAGGTCGCCGCACTGTTTCGGGTGGACCCGAAGACTGTGACGCGGTGGGCGGCGGCCGGCCGGATAGGCAGCATCCGGACTCCAGGCGGGCATCGCCGGTTTCGGGAATCCGAGGTGCGGGCCCTGCTGGAAGGGGAGGGCATGTTGGACGAGGCGGACGACATGGGCAAGCCACGCAACGTGGGCCCGGCCGCCTCGACCGGGCCGGGTCCGGCCAATGCCGGGATGTACTGAATGGTGCGAGACGGACGCACGGGCCGGCCGACGAGGCCGGCCCGTCGCCGCTTGAACGGCCCCGGGCAGCGCCACCTGCTCGCCGTCCGGGCCCTGCGCCAGGGCCGGCGGGCAGCGACCCGCGTGGGCTGAGCACGGGCCGGCCAGCGGTCGGGGGCGGGTCAGCGGTCGGGGGCGGGTCAGCGGTCGGCGGCCAGCTCGCCCGACCAGCGGCGGAACAGGGTGTGCGGCACGCCCAGGGCGTCCAGCACCTTGCCCGCGACGAAGTCGACAAGTTGTTGGGCGGTGGCGGACGCACCCGCGCCGTAGAAGCCGGGGCTGGCCGGCAGCACCACCGCGCCGGCGTCGTGCAGCGCGATCAGGTGTTCCAGGTGGCTGCGGGTCACCGGGGTCTCCCGGGGCACCAGCACCACCGGGCGTCGTTCCTTGAGGTTGACCTCGGCGGCGCGTTGCAGCAGGTCCTTCGACAGGCCGATGGCGATGCCGGCGCAGGCTGCCGTGCTGGCCGGCACGACCGCCATGCCGCGTACCCGGTAGGAGCCGCTGCTCGGGCCGGCGGCGATGTCACCGGCCGGCCAGTGCCGCACGTCGTCGCCGGTGAGGTCGCGGCCCAGCCAACCGGCGAGGTCCTCGGCCCAGTGGCCGTCCCGGAACGGCCGGCCGGTCTCGTCCAGGACGGTCAGCCGGGCGGCCCGGGACACGATCAGGTCCACCGGCTGCCCGGCGTCGAGCAGGCCCCGGACGACGGCCGCCGCGTAGGGGGTGCCGGACGCCCCGGAAACCCCCACCACCCATGGTTCGCGCATACGCCCAGCCTGCCTGGTGTACGCCGACCGCCGACGCCCACCCCCGTGATCGCCCCGTCGGCACGGTGCGGGACCGGCCGGTCGACCCACCGTCGCCGTACCGGTGGGCCGCGCCTCCGACGGCAGGCCCGGCCGGCAGGTCAGCACTCGACCTGCGATGCTGCGGACTAAAGATCCACACGGCACGGGGGAGACATCGATAATGGTCGACAAGATCCTCTGGTCGTTACGGTCGACCTGCCCGATCCCGCCCCGGCTCTCCCCGTACGCCGACGGCGTGCAGGAGTGGTTGCTGGAACTGCTACCCCGGCTGGGTCTGCCGTTGAGCGTCGAGGCGTTGCACCGGCTCGACCGGGCCGGCTTCGCCAGGTACGCGGGCCGCCTCTACCCGGACGCCAGCGAGCCGGACCTACGTACCGTGTCAGCCCTTTTCACCTGGTTCTTCCTGGTCGACGACGCCTGCGACGGGCCGGACCGGCTGCCCTCGGAGCAGATCCGGGCACTGCGACGCGGGACGCTGACCCTGCTGCACGACGGGCCCCGACGGCGGCACCCGGGATTCGGGGGGCCGCTGCGCCGGCTGCTGGTCGAGGCGTGGCGGGTGCCCCGCCGCCGGATGCCGGCGCGCTGGCGGCTGCGGTTCGCCGACGCGGTCGGCGACCACCTGGACGGCAACTGGCGGGAGGCGGTGGCGAAGGAGAGCGGCCGGCCGCCCAACGTGGCCGAGTACGTGACGCTGCGCCGGGCCACCTCGGCGGCGTACGTGTCGTACCCGCTGATCGAGTTCGTCGGGGGTCGGACGCTACCGGACGCGGTCTACCACCATCCGCTGCTACGCCGGATCGGTGACCTCGGCAACGACCTGCTCTCCTGGTACAACGACCTTGCCTCGATGGAACGGGACCGGACCACCTCGGGCGGGCACAACCTGGTGCTGGCGCTCGCCGACGAACAGGCCGTGCCGGTGGAACGGGCCGCCGAACTGGTCGCCGACCGCTGGCGGGACACGATGACCCGGTTCCAGGTGCAGTGCGCCGCGGTCCCGTCGTTCGGCCCGGCGCTCGACGGTGCCGTCGCCGCCCACCTCGACGGCATCGCGAACGCCGTCCGGGGCACCATCGACTGGACCCTGGAAAGCGCCCGCTACCCCGTCCACCCCCACCCCTAACCCATCCCTAACCCATCCCCCCACCCGCCCCACCGACCCCCGCCCCGCCGACGCCCACCCCGCCCCGGTGATCAAGAGCTTTGCGTCAAGTTTGATCTTCGAGTTGACCTGAACCTCTTGATCAACTGACGCAAACTTCTTGATCATCAAGGACAGCGGGCGGGGCGGGGCAGAGCGGGGCGCAGCACGGTGCAGCGCCGGAGATGAGCAGCCGGAAGGAGGCGGGATCAGGGGCGCAGGTCGAGGCGGATCACCAGGTCGAGCAGGGCGAAGACGAACAGGGCGATGCCGACGAAACCGTTCGCCGTGAAGAACGCCCGGTTGACCCGGCTCAGGTCGGTCGGGGTGACCACCACGTGCTGGTAGCCGAACGCGACCGCGGTGAACGCCAGCCCGATCCACCAGGGCCAACCGAAGCCGACCAGCGCGCCGAACCAGATGAACAGCGCGAACGTCACCACGTGTGCCCCGGTGGAGGCGTGCAGGGCGAAGCGCCGGCCGTAGCGGGCGGGAACGCTGCGTACCCCGATCTGCCTGTCGACCTCGTCGTCCTGGCAGGCGTAGATCAGGTCGAAGCCGCCGATCCACAGGCCGACGGCCGCGCCGAGCAGCCAGGCCGGCCCGGACCCGGCGAAGGTGCCGGTGACGGCGAGCCAGGCGCCGACGGGGCCGACCGCCTGGGCGACGGCCAGGATGGCGTGTGGCCAGTCGGTGAACCGCTTGCCGTAGGGGTAGACGACCAGCGGGATGACGGCGAGCGGGGCGAGCACCAGGCAGAGCGGGTTGAGCAGGGCAGCGGCGGCGAGGAAGACCACCAGGGCGACGGCCGCGCCGGTCCAGGCCGTCCGCACGCTCACCGCCCCGGTGACCAGTTCCCGCCCGGCGGTACGCGGGTTCCGGGCGTCGATCCGCCGGTCGAGGATGCGGTTGGCGGCCATGGCGAACGTGCGTGCACCGACCATCGCCACGGTGATCAGCAGCAGGTCTCCCCACCGCACCCGACCACCGTTGACCTGCATCGCGGTCAGCGCCGACAGGTACGCGAACGGCAGCGCGAAGACGGAGTGCTCGATCGCGACGAGCTTGAGGAAGGATTTGACCCGGCCAGGGCGGGGGGCCGGGGCGACGGCGGTGGCCATCAGATGCCGTACTCCTTCCAGCGTTTGTCGACCAGCGAGGTGACCTCCGGCGACATCGTCATCTCCTCGGGCCAGCCCCGGGTGTAGCCCTCGGCGGGCAGTTTACGGGTGGCGTCGACACCGACCTTGCCGCCCCAGAACTGCTGGTAGGAGGCATGGTCGAGGTGGTCCACCGGCCCTTCGGTGAGCAGCAGGTCGCGGGCGTAGTCGACGTTGCCGAAGGCGCGGAACGCGACCTCGTTGTAGTCGTGCACGTCGCAGTCGGCGTCGACGATCACGATCAGCTTGGTCAGCGACATCAGGTGCGCCCCCCAGATGGCGTTCATCACCTTCTGTGCGTGCTTGGGGTAGCGCTTGTTGATCGACACGATCGCGCAGTTGTGGAACACCCCGGCGGCCGGCAGGTCGTAGTCGACGATGTCCGGGATCAGCAGTTTGAGCAGCGGTTGGAAGATCCGCTCGGTGGCCTTGCCGAGGCCGTGGTCCTCCTGCGGCGGCTTGGACGTGACGATCGAGTGGTAGACCGGGTTGCGCTGCGTGGTCATCGTCTCGACGTGCAGCACCGGGAACGGTTCGACCGGGGTGTAGAAACCGGTGTGGTCGCCGAACGGCCCCTCGGGCAGCCGCTCGCCGGGTTCCAGGTAGCCCTCCAGCACGATCTGCGCGTGCGCCGGCACCTGCAACGGCACGGTCAGGCAGTCGACCATCTCGACCCGTTCGCCGCGCAGGAACCCAGCGAACAGATATTCGTCGATGTCTCCGGGGAGCGGCGCGGAGGCGGCGTAGCTGACCACCGGGTCGCAGCCGATGGCGATGGCGACGGGCAGCCGCTGGCCGAGCCGTTCGGCGACCGCGTGGTGGGCGGTGGAGTCCTTGTGGATCTGCCAGTGCATGCCGAGAGTGTTGCGGGAGTGCTGCTGGAGGCGGTAGAGCCCGAGGTTGCGCTTGCCGGTCTCCGGGTGCTTGGTGTGGGTCAGCCCGTAGTTGTGGAAGATCCCGCCGTCGCCGGGCCAGACCTGGAGGCCGGGCAGCCGGCCCAGGTCGACGTCGTCACCGGAGTAGACCACCTCCTGGCAGGGCGCGGTCTTCACCTTGCGCGGCGGCACCGACTTGAGCTGCATGACCTTGCCCAGGCCCTCGCGGATGCCGGACCAGCCGACCGGCAGCTCCGGCTTGATCAACGCGCCGATCCGGTCGCCGATCTCGTCGAGCGAGTCGACGCCGAGCGCCATCGCCATCCGCTTCTCGGTGCCGAACAGGTTGATCGCCACCGGCATCTCACCCCGGGTGGGCCGCTCGAACAGCAGCGCCGGCCCGCCGGCCCGGACCGTCCGGGTGACCACCTCGCTGATCTCCAGCGTGGGGTCCACCGGGACGGTCACCCGCCGCAGCTCGCCCGCGCGCTCCAGCGCCGCGAGAAAGTCCTTGAGATCGGTGTACGGGAAGCCACGAGCCGCCATACGGCCAGTCTCCCGCACCCCCGCCGGCCCCGCCCACGCCGGGTGGGACCCGGCGGTGTGCGTCTCCCCACCCGGCGGCTGCTCGTTGCACGGGTGACGGTGGGGCGGCTGGTCGGGCCGGCGACGTCGGGACGGGGGCGGGGATGGGCGACGGAGGGGTTCCGGCGGGCTTCACCGAGCAGCGGGCGCAGGTCGGTGACGTGGCGATCAACTATGTCCGGGGCGGCCGTGGACCGACCCTGGTGCTGCTGCACGGCTATCCGCAGTGCTGGCGGATGTGGCGGGGGCTGCTGCCGGAGCTGGCCGCGACGTACCACGTGGTCGCCCCCGACCTGCGCGGCTTCGGCGACAGCGACGCCCCACCCGACGGGTACGACAAGAAGACCGTCGCCGCCGACCTGCACGGGCTGCTGACCGGGCTGGGCCTGGCCGACGACATCCGGCTGGTCGGCCACGACGTGGGCACCATGGTCGCGTACGCCTACGCCGCCGCCCACCCGGACGCGGTGTCCCGCCTGGTGCTGTCCGAGGCACCGATCCCGGACGAGGGAATCTACACGTTTCCCGCGCTGACCGAGGCGGGGCCGGCGGTGTGGAACTTCGGCTTCTTCAACCTCACCAACGGCCTGCCGGAGGAGCTGGTCACCGGCCGGGAGGCGCGCTGGGTGGACCGCTTCACCGACTCGATCATGGTGAACAAGGGCAGCATCGGTGCGGACGACATCGAGGAGTACGCCCGGCACCTGACCGACCCGGCCCACCTGCGGGCGAGTTTCGACTACTTCCGGGCCTTCGCGCAGGACGTCAAGGACAACGCCGCGTACCGGAAGAATCCGCTGCCGATGCCGGTGCTGGCCATCGGCGCGGCGGCCAGCCTCGGCGGCCAGGTCGCCGACCAGGTACGCCGCTACGCCCACACGGTCGACGGCCGGGTGGTCACCGACTGCGGCCACTGGCTGTTCGAGGAGCGCCCCGCCGAGCTGACCGCCCTGCTACTCCCCTTCCTGCACGACTGACAGCCCCGGTCCGGCGGGAACTGCCCGCGACAGCGGGCCCTGCCACAACGACGTCCGGGTTCGCGTCCCGCGTGGTGTCACTGATCCCCTGCGGCACGAGCCTGCGCCCAGTGCCCTGAAACAATCTTGTGTGCCTCGATGGCAGACGTCACCGCCAGCCCGATCTCCGCAGCCAGGACTTCGTACCGGGCGTTCCACGATGGCGGTGGTTCGGGGAGATCATCCGGCACGGTGTGGGTACCTCGGATGGAGAAGACGTGGTGCACCCGCCTGACCAGCGCTTCATCAGCCGGCACACCGTCCTCCACCAGCAGGACGAGGTCGACCAGATCCCTGACCCGGGTGGACAGCCCGGTTTCGTAGAGCCGCGTCAGGGCGTGCAGCTTTTCGGCGTACTGCTGCCGCAGGTCAGCTACCCAGATCACCCGGGTGGGGATCGCGGCGAATGCCAGGTCGTCCGGCAGTTCGCGCAGCTCGACGCCGCCCAGTTCCTCGGGTCGCGCCACCACGTCCAACTTGAGTGTGGCGAAGAGTTGGCCGGCAAGGCGGCTCTCGACCGGGAAACGCCAGGCCGGACGGCCGTACGCGTCGTCGCGTAGCCGGGTCGGCGCGGCGGCCGAGTAGATGAACCAGTCACCGTCAGGGTCGGTGAGCAGTGCCTCGATGAGCGCCTCGTGGAGTTCCGTTCCGTCAGCCGGGTCCGCTACCAGGCCCGGCCTTATCACCAGGTCGACATCGCGGGTCGATCGTGCAAGCCCGGGCCGTCGCAGCTCGACCGCCATCCCGCCCTTGAGCACCCAGGCATCGGTGTTCTGGTGAACGAGGCGCACCAGGAGCCTGGTGAAGGCAAGGCGACGACGGAGCCAGTTGGGGTCCCTGCCGAGCAGTCGCGCACGTTCGAGGATGCGGTTGTCGACGGCAGCACGCAGCGCGGAAGCCGTCGAGTATCTCCTGCTCATCGACCTGCCGCCGCCAGGGCGATATGCGCACCCAGCTCCGCCGTCGGACCCAACTCCGTGGCGGCGGCACGCAGACGCCGTGCAGTGGTGAGGCCCCGGCTGAGCGCCTCGGCGACAGCACCGTCGAGCCACTGTTGCTCGATCCTTGCCTGTGCGCACTCGGCAAGTGCGCGACTCGGGGTCGTCACCCGGAACCCTTCTCGATCTTCGATGTCCGCCTCGGGGGGAAGCGGTCGGTGCAGGACGATCTCCGGAGCCGAGCGTCGGAACCGCGCGGGAACCGACAGATGCACCCTGGCCGGGTCGAGATCACCAAGGTCGTGCACGGAGAGCGCGCTGGCATGACTCACCACGCCCACCGCCCCGCTCCACAGCACCCAACGGACGAGATGGTCCGCCGGATGCGCCGGCCAATCCATCAGCCGGAAAACTCCCCGGTCGACCCGCACCCAGTTGCCGTGATCAACGTGGTGTTTCTGCGCCTGATACGAGTATCCAATTTCCCGAGCCTGCGCGGCGGTGACGTAGCCGTGCTGACGGGCAGCAAGCTGGAACAGCGCTCGCCGGTTCGATGTTGACACTCGCCAAGGCTACCAACCTAAAGAAAAGCTTTAGGTTCCGGTCAGGTGAAGCCGAAGAACTAAAGTTGTGTTTTACTTTCGTGCCAGCGCAAGGTGTCCGTCCTCGACGGCGGCCGGTCGGTCAGGCCGCCGGCTCCCAGGCGTACGCGGCGAGGGGCGGGTCGAGCGGGGCGCGGGTGAGTCGGTTGGCGAGGGTCGAGATGGTGTACGTCCCGACCCCGAGCACCACGTCCAGGGCGTGCCGGGGCCGGTAGCCGGCGTCGAGGAAGGCGGTCAGCTCCTCGTCCGGCACGTCACCGGCATGGTCGAGGACGGCGAGGGTGAACCGGCGCAGCGCCGCCAGCCGGGGTTCGGGCAGGTCGGTGCCGTCGCGCAGCGCGGCGATCAGTTCAGCGGCGGCACCCAGCCGGTGCAGGGTGACGGTGTGCAGCGCCACGCAGAGGTGGCACCGGTTGCGGGTGGCCACCGTCAACACCACCACCTCCCGCTCGACGGGCGCGAGGTCGGTGGTCTCGAAGGTCGCGGAGGCAGCGAGGAACCCCTTGAGCAGCTCGGGGGACTCGGCCATCAGACCGACCGCGCCGGGCAGGTGGCCGAGCTTCCGCCGTACGCCGGCCATGGTCGGCCGGGCGGCGTCGGGCGCGGTGTCGAGGGTGTGGGTGGTGAAGCCGGATCGGGACATGGGGCTACCCCTCACGTACGATAGTCAACGTGGTTGTCGAAACAGTAAACCAGGTTGTCGAACATGTCGACGGGTGACCCCGAGCGGCCCGGTTTCGTGCTGCCCCTGCTGCTGCTCGCCGGGTTCCGCAGCCTGGTCGACGACCTGCACGCCGAGTTGGCCCGGCAGGGGCACCCCGAGCTGCGGCCGGCACACGGCTTCGTACTCCAGGCCGTCGGCGTGCACGGCACCACCGCGTCCGACCTGGGCCACCGCCTCGGCGTCTCGAAGCAGGCCGCCGGAAAGACCGTCGACCGGCTGGTCGCCCTCGGTTACCTGGAACGCGCCGACGACCCGGCCGACGCCCGCCGCAAGCTGATCCGGATGACGGCTAAGGGCGTCGACGGGCTGCGCCGCTCGGCGACGATCTTCGACGCGCTACGGGAGCAGTGGGTTGGCCGGCTCGGCGCGGAGCGGGTGGCCGCCCTGGAGGACGACCTCCGCGCGGTCACCCCGCCGGACACCTTCCGCCTCGACGTCCCTGGCTGGTTCGGCAGCTGAAACGCCCTCCGGGCACACCTGCCCGGCGACCGACGCGGACGTCAGGAACGCGCCCGGGTCACCAGTGGCCCAGCCTGTGCGACGGGAGTGCCCGCCGGCCGGCGGGCGGTCAGTGGCGGCGGGTCTGCGCGACGAAGGCCCGCCAGGCGGCCGGGGCGAAGGTCAGCACCCCGCCGTCGCGGTCCTTGGAGTCCCGGACGTGCACCCGACCGGGCAGGTTGTCGGCGACCTCGACGCAGGCGCCGGAGTCGTTGCCGCTGCGGGTGGCCTTGCGCCACCGGGCGTCGGTCAGATCCATGGCCTCACGATCTCCTCAAGCAGGTCGATCGACTGCTGTCGGGGCAGCGCCTCACTGCGCAGAGTTTCCCATCTTCCCAGCAGCGTCGCCACCCCGTCGATGTCGTCCACCACCGTGCCGCCGGTCTGCGTGTCGAGAAAGCCCACCCAGTCGCCGTCGGCCGAGCAGCCGAGAATGAACGGCCCGAAAAGGCCCGCATGCAATCCGACCGTAGCCGGCAGGACGTGCACGTTGACGTGCGGCCGGCGGGCGCACTCGATCAGGTGCCGGAGCTGACCGGCCATCACCTCGGCGCAGCCCTCGGCGAACCGGCGGAGCGCGCTCTCGTCGATCACGGCGGTGAGCTGCGGCGGGTGCTCCCGGTCGAGGATCTCCTGCCGGGCGAGTCGGGCCGCCACCAACTCCTCGACCCGCTCGGCGGTGTAACTGAGATCAAGTCGGAAGCCTGCCCGCGCGTAGTCGGCGGTCTGCAACAGGCCCGGCACCATGGTCGCGCCGAAGCAGCGCAGCTGGGTCGCCGTCCGCTCGGCCTCCAGCCACGGGCGGAACCACACCGGCTCACCGTCGCGCCGCCCCAACTCTCGCAGGGCGACGAAGAGGCCGCCGCTGTCGAGGACGTCGTCGGCGCGCTTGAGATAGGAGTGGTTCGGCACGACCTGCCCCAGCTCCACCGCCGACACCGTCGACGGGGAGTAGTGCACCCGGCGGCCGAACTCCTCCTGGGTCAGGCCGGCGGTCGCCCGCGACCGGCGCAACTGGGCCCGGATCAGCTCCGCCGTCGACACCCGCTCGCTCATCCGGCACTCCTATCGGGACGGCGACCGTCCACCCGGCAGCGGACGGAATCACCGTGTCGCAGAGTAGTCATCAGGAAGCTCCCTGTCAGACCCCGCCGCTCCACAGTCCCGCCAGCATTTCCCGACCCCGCTCCAGCGCCGCACCCGGATGTGACGTCGGGTCCTGCACCGTCCTGATTCGTCAGCGCCCGTAGAGCACCTCGGGATCGACAAGCACGACGTCCGGTCGGTCGGCGGCGACCCGGACGAGTTCGTCGGTGAAGCCCTCGGCGCTGGCGAGGAGCAGGCGTACGTCGGTCGCTTCCACCCCGGGCCGCCCCCGGAGAATGTCGCGTAGGCGTGCCAGTCGTTCCAGGTCGGGAAGACCCAGTCGACGCCCCCACTTCACTTCACCGATCGCCAGCAACGGACGCGGACCGTCCCCCATCGGCGGCTCGCCGAGCGCCACCAGGTCGAGTTCGTGACTGGTCCGGCTCGCCGCGTCGGTGAGGGTGGCCGTACCGACCTCGGCCACCGGCCCACCCAGCACTTCCGGATCGGCGAACCCCACCGCCCACTGCCGGACGATCTCCTCGAACCTCGGGCCCAGGACGGCGCTCGCGTACCGGCGTTGCGAACGTCGCCAGACCTCCAGTCCACGCCGTTGCTCCAGGGCGGTCCATGCCGGCCGCATCACCGCCTGGTAGAAGGAGATCAACGGCTCGGTGATCCGGTAGTTGCTGCGGCTGGTGCGCAACAGATCCGGCTCCCGGAGCAACAGGCCGGCGTCCTCAAGGACGGTGAGTGGGTGCTGCAGGTCGGTGGCCTTGCGTCCGATGTAGCCCGCGATCCCGCCCCGGCTGGCATTCCCCTCCGCCACGGCGGCGAGCACGGAGTGGTACAACGCCGCGTCCCGCAGGTCGGGGTCCTCCGCGAGCAGATACCGCGCCTCCCGGAACAGAGGTCGCGCCGGATTCAGCACCGCACGGACCACCCACGGGTCGAAGTCCGCCGGACCGGAGGGCGCGTCATCCTGCACGTATTCGCGCCGGTAGGCGGGAGTACCACCGACGATGGCGAAGACCCGCACCGCCAGCAGCGGATCGTCGAGGCCCCAGAAGGCTGCCGCCGCCCGGTAGTCCAGGGGCCGGACCGGCAGCTCCAGCCCGGCCCGGCCGCGCAGCGGTGCCGACCCGGCGAGCAGGCCACCCATGAACGACAGGGCCGAGCCACACAGCAACAGGCGGGCGCGGGATTCGCTGCGCTCCGGCCGCCCCGGAGTCAGTGCGTGTTGGATGATCGACGGCAGATCCCGTGCCGCCCGCACCAGGTAGGGAAACTCGTCGATCACCACCGGCACCGGGCGGTCCCGGCCGAGGGCGAGCAGCGCGTCCACCGCCGCCGCCCAGTCCGGAAGCTGCACCGGGCCGGGGGCACCCACGAACGCGCCGAGCGCCTCCCCGAGCCGCCGGAGCGACTCGGTCGACGTCGCCTCCGTGGCACCGAAGTAGAAGCCGCCGCTGCTTCGGGCGAGTTCGTAGAGGAGCAACGTCTTGCCCTGACGGCGGCGTCCGCTCACCACGCCGAGCGTCGCGCCGGGGCGCTCGTCCGCCGCGAAGCGGGCAAGCTCCGTCCACTCGATGTCCCGGTCGAAGATCCCGGCAGGCTTGGCAAGCTCACGCATCACGGTCTCCGCACTTCTTATAACTACACTTCTTAGAAGTGTAGTTATACATTTTGCAGACGGAGGGGCGTCGACACAGCCCGCTTCTCCGGCGGAGGATGGGCGCATGGATGACGCGTACACGGTGGGTGATCCGGACGGCCTCTCCCCGCTCCAACGGGAGATCCGCGACGCGGTGGCCCGGGAGCTGCACGCCCAGCTCGCCCTGCGGGCCGAGCGCCTCGACCTGGCCGACGTGCCGGAGGTCGCCTACCAGGTGACCCTGGGCGTCGACCGGGTGCTCACCGGCCGGCTCACTCCACCCCGGCGTACGAGTGCAGGCCGGTGAAGAAGAAGTTCACCCCGAACAGGTTCATCAGCACGGTCAGGAAGCCCAGCACCGCGATCCAGGTCGCCACGTTGCGCCGGACGCTGGGCGTGGCGCGGGCGTGCAGGTAACCGGCATAGACCACCCAGGAGATGAACGCCCAGGTCTCCTTCGGGTCCCAGCCCCAGGCCCGGCCCCACGCCGCCTCGGCCCAGATCGCGCCCGCGATCACCGCGAACGTGAAGATCGGGAACGAGAAGGCGTGCAGCGCGAAGGTCAGCCGCTCCAGGTCGGCCGCTCCGGGCAGCCGCCGGGCCAGCGTGTACGGGAAGCTGCGCCGCCCCTGCTCGTAGCCGTTGCGCAGCAGGAACGACACGGCCGGCACCACGCCCAGCAGGAAGATGCCTGAGGAGAAGACGATCGTCGACACGTGGATGATGAACCAGTACGACTGGAGCGCCGGCATCAGCGGCACCACCGGGACGTAGAGCTTCAGCTCGGCGAACGCCAGCAGCAGCACCATGACCAGGGTGAGGAACAACCCGAGCCGGCGCAGTGACGGCCGCTTCCCGAGCACCACGAGCCAGGCGGCGGTCCCGATCCAGGTGACCGTCAGCACGAACTCGTACATGTTGCCCCAGGGCATCCGGTCGGCGGCGATCCCCCGGGTGACCAGCGCGCCGAGGTGCAGCGCGGCGGCGAGCACGGTCAGCCCGGCGGCGATCCGCCCGGCGAGCCGGGCCCGCCCCGCCGAACGGCTCGGCCGGACCGACGGCGGCGTGGTCCCGGGGGCGTCGGCCACCGGCCCGTCGACCTTGTCGACTCCCGCGCCACCCACGCCCGCGCCGACCAGTTCCCGCGCCGGGGTGACCCGGGCGGCGACGGCACGGACGTTGCCCAGGGCGTACTCGACGGCGTGGCTGATCATCGCGATCAGGTACACCAGGATCGCGAACGTCACCAACTGGTCGGAGACTGCGGACATCACTCGACTCCCTCTCGCGCCGGCCGGTCGGGCCGCCCGTCGTCGCGTACCGCCGCGACGAGAGACGCGAACTCCTCGGCGAACCCCGGATGATCGGTGCGCGGCAGCCCACCGGCCGACACCAAGCTACTACCGCCCGTCGGAGATCCACTGTCGGGGGGCGTCACCCGGAACCAGACCCGCCGCCGACGGCCGAACAGCGACCCCATCAGCCCGACCAGCAGCACCACGCAGGCACCCAGCATCAGCTCCTCGCCCGGGTCGTGCCGGACGGAGAGGGTGACGTACCGCTTGGTGCCGAGGAACTCCAGCTTGCTGCCGTCGTCCAGGGTCCACGTCTCGCCCGGGGCCAGCTTCCTGTCGCCCACCTGCTTGAGCTTGCCGTTGGTCACCTGGCGCTGGTCGAGCTGGTAGACCGAGCCGGGGATGCCGGCGTCCAGCCCCAGGTTGCCCCGGTAGGCGGCCAGCACCACGGCAGGGTTGCGTTCCTCGGGGAACCGCGACGACGCGAACGGCCCGGTGTCCGGGGCGGTCGGCAGATACAGCCCTTCGAAGGCGACCTGCTGGTTGGCATCCCGCCGGCCGGTCGCCGGGTCGACGTTGGCGTCCGGGAAGGCGGCCACCCCCTCGCTGGTGAGGTTGGCGTCGCCGCTGGTCAGGAACGGCACCGTGCTGGTCTGGCTACGGCCGTACCGGTCGGTGTACCTGAGGATCGGGGCGTAGCCGTGACCCAGCAGGTAGACGTTGGCGGAGCCCAGCCGTAGCGGCGAGTTGACCGAGAAGGTGGCGGTCCGCCGGTCCGAGCCGTCGGGGCGGTCGACGGTCACCGTGGCGCGGTAGCTCTCCGGCTGCCCGGACGGCAGGAACCGGGCGTCGAACCGGTCGAGGGTCAGGCAGAACGGCGGCAGGTCGGCGCTGTCGACGCGCGGGCCGAGCTTTGCCTCGGCGTACTGCTGGCGGGTGTTGCAGAACGCGTTGTCCGCGCCGGCCACCAGCAGCTTGTTGCCGTGCCAGCCGTACCACGAGCCGAGCGCGACCCCGAGCAGCACGGCGACCAGCGAGGTGTGGAACAGCAGGTTGCCGGTCTCCTTGAGGTAGCCCTTCTCGGCGGAGACCTCGTTGCCGCGCACCTGCACCCGCCACCGGCGGCGACGCAGCACCGCGGCGATGGCCTGCGGGTCGGCGGCGCCCGGCGACTCCAGCACGGTGTGCTGCGGCAGCCGCTCCATCCGCTTGGGCGCGGCCGGCGGCCGGGCCCGCAACGCCCGCACGTGCTCACGCATCCGGGGCAGGATGCAGCCCACCAGCGAGGTGAACAGCAACAGGTAGATGGCGGAGAACCAGACCGAGCCGAACACCTCGAACGCGCCGATCCGGTCCAGCTGCGGAGCCAGCTCCGGATGCTCGACGAAGTACCTGTCGACGTTCTCCGGGTTGACCCCGCGCTGCGGCAGTACCGAGCCGGGAATGGCCGCGACCGCGAGCAGGAACAGCAGGATCAACGCGGTACGCATGCTGGTGAGCTGCCGCCACGAGTTGCGCAGCAGGGCCAGCAGCGGATTCGGCCGGCGGCGGGGAGCCTCGGCGGGTGGGCTGGCCGGGCGGTCGTCGACGGTCGTCATCAGATGCTCACCTCGCCGGGGCCCACCGTCGTCTGCAACCAGATCACGAAGTTCTGCCAACCGCCGGTGACCAGCGCCAGACCGATCAGGATCAGCAGCACCCCGCCGATCCGGGTCACCCAGCGGCTGTTGCGCCGGACCGCGCGGAACACCCCGAGCAGCCGGTGGAAGCCCAACCCGAAGACCACGAACGGCAACCCCAACCCGAGGCAGTACGCCACCGCCAGCACCACGGCACGGTCGGTCTGCCCACCGGTGGCGGCCATCCCGAGCACCGCGCCCAGCGTCGGCCCGGTGCACGGCATCCAGCTCAGCGCGAACACCGCGCCGAGCACCGGCGCACCGAGCAGCCCGGCGGCGGGCAGCCGACGGATGCGCAGTTCCCGCTGCATCCCGGGGAGCACCCCCAGGTAGCTCAGCCCGAGCAGGACGATCAGCGCGCCGATGACGACCTGGAAGGTGCGCTCGTAGTCGAAGAAGATCCGGCCGAACCCGGCGAAGAGGATCGCGGTGGCGGTGAAGACGACGGTGAAGCCAGCGATGAACAGCAACGTCCCGGCCAGCACCCGGCCCTTGACCGCCGCCACCGGACGGGCCGCCGCCCGGGTCGCCACCGCCACCGTGCCGCCGGATGCCGAACCGCCGCCGCGTGCCGAGCCGCCCTCGGTGGCCGGGTCGCCACCGGGTGCCGGGCCGCCGCCCGGGGTGGGGTCCGCGTCGGGCGGGGTGGTCGGCCGGGCGCGGCCCTCCAGGTCGGTGCCGGCCAGGCCGGTCACGTACGACAGGTAGCCGGGCATCAGCGGCAGTACGCACGGGGACAGGAAGCTGACCAGCCCGGCGAGCGCCGCCGCGCCGATGGCCAGCAGCAGCGGGCCGGACTGGGCGAGTTCGCGGAACGTCTCGCCCATCAGCGGGAACCGGTCGACGCCGGCTCTTCGGCGGCGATCCGCTCGACGATCGGGCGCAGCCCGTCGGTGGTGACGGCGGCCCGGATCACGGTGGCGATCCGGCCCTGCCGGTCGAGCACGACGGTGGCCGGGATGGTGTTCGGCGGGATGTCCAGCGCCAGCGCCAGCCGACTGGCCGGGTCGAACAGGCTCGGATAGGTGACCCGACCCTCCTCGAAGGCGATCGCCTTGTCCCGGCTGTCCTGCACGTTGATGCCGAGGAAGGTCACCCCGGACGCCCTGGTGGCCTGGTAGGTGGCCTCCAGGTCGTCGGCCTCGGCCCGGCAGGGCGCGCACCAGGAACCCCAGAAGTTGACCACCACCACCTGCCCCCGGGCCTGGGAGGTGTCGTACCGGCCACCGGTGAGCAGGTCACCGGCGATCGTCGGGGCGGCGGAGCGTTGGTCGGGGGCGCACTCGACGATGCCGCCGTTGTTGGCGCACCGGCTCTCCTCGGTGCCGGAGGAGCAGCCGGCCAGCGCCGCCCCGGCGGTGACGGCGGCGAGCAGGACGGCCAGCGGCCTCCGGGAACGCATCTCAGGCCCCCTTGGCCGTCCGGGCTGTCGCGGACATCGCGATCAGGTGCGCAGCCGGCTCGGAGTACCCGATCCCGACCACCTTCGCCCCGTCGAAGTGGAAGGAGGTGAGGCTGGCCAGCCCGCACTGCCGGCGGCGCGGATCGTGCCAGAGCCGCTTGCGTTCGACGTAGCGGCGCAGCGTCCAGATGGGCAGTTGGTGGGAGACGATGACCGCCTCGCGCCCCTCGGCGGCCACCCGGGCGGCGTGCAGCCCGGCGAACATCCGCTCGGCGATGGCCCGGTACGCCTCACCCCAGCTCGGGGTCACCGGGTCGCGCAGCACCCACCAGTTGCGCGGGTCGCGGAACGAGCCGTCGCCGGGCGAGACCTTCTTGCCCTCGAACCAGTTGGCGCTCTCGATCAGCCGTTCGTCCACCCCGACCGGGAGCCCGAACTGGCCGGCGATCGGCTCGGCGGTCTGCTGGGCGCGTTCCAGCGGGCTGGCCACCACGTGCACGATCTCCCGTTCGGCGACGGCCTGGGCGGCGGCCTTGGCCATCTGCACGCCCAGTTCCGACAGCCGGAAGCCGGGCAGCCGGCCGTAGAGGATCTGGTCCGGGTTGTGCACCTCGCCGTGCCGCAGCACGTGGACGACGGTCTTGGTCATTGGTGTTTACCCCCCGCTGCCTGCCGCTGCCGCTGCTGTCGCCGCGCCGGGCAGGGCGGCGGCGATGTGCTCCAGGGCGGCGTCGTCGAGCGCCGCCGACACGAACCACGACTCGAACGCGCTCGGCGGCAGGTAGACGCCGGCGGCGAGCATCGCGTGGAAGAACGCCTTGAACGCGGGCACCTGCTGGGTGCGGGCGCTGTCGTAGTCGACCACGTCGGCGTCGGTGAAGAAGATCGAGAACATGCTGCCCGCGTACGACAGGCGGTGCGGGACCCCGGCGGCGGCCAGCGCGTCGGCGGCGAGCTTGCCCACGACGGCGGCCGTGTCGTCGAGCCGGCGGTAGAGCGCGTCGTCGGCGAGCCGCAGGGTGGCCAGGCCGGCGGCGCAGGCCAGCGGGTTACCGGAGAGCGTTCCGGCCTGGTAGACCGGGCCGGCCGGGGCGAGCCGGGACATGATCTCCGTGCGCCCGCCGAAGGCCGCGGCGGGCAGCCCGCCCCCCATCACCTTCCCGTACGTCCACAGGTCGGCATCCGACGGGTCGAGGCCGTGCCAGCCGGCGCGGGAGACCCGGAACCCGGTCATCACCTCGTCGACGATGAGCAGCGCGCCGTGCGCGTGGGCGATCGCGGCGAGCCGGGAGTTGAAGCCGTCGCGGGGGGCGACCACGCCCATGTTGCCGGCGGCGGCCTCGGTGATGACCGCCGCGATGTGCGGACCCTGCGCGGCGAACGCCGCCTCGACGGCGGTGAGGTCGTTGTAGGGCAGCACGATGGTGTCACCGGCCGCCGCGCCGGTGACCCCGGGCGAGTCGGGCAGGCCGAGGGTGGCGACGCCGGAGCCGGCGGCGGCGAGCAGCCCGTCGGAGTGACCGTGGTAGCAGCCGGCGAACTTGATGATCTTGGAGCGACCGGTGAAGCCGCGGGCCAGCCGGATCGCCGACATGGTCGCCTCGGTGCCCGAGTTGACCAGCCGGACCTGCTCGACCGGGGTGCGCTCGACGATCTCGGCGGCCAGCTCCACCTCACCCGGGGTGGGGGTGCCGAAGCTGGTGCCGAGGGTGGCCGCCTCCCGCACCGCCTCGACCACCTCGGGGTGGGCGTGGCCCAGGATCAGCGGCCCCCACGAGCAGACCAGGTCGACGTAGCGTCGCCCGTCGGCGTCGTACAGCCAGGGACCCTCCCCCCGGACCATGAAGCGCGGGGTGCCGCCGACGGCACGGAACGCGCGCACGGGGGAGTTGACCCCGCCCGGCACGATGGCGCGGGCGCGGTCGAACAGGGCCTCGGAGGCCGGCGCGTCGGCGGGATAACGGCCGGTGCCGGCGGAAAAGGTATCGGTCACGATGCGGCCCATTGTGTCAGCGCCGGCCGGAGAATCCGCAGCCACCCCGGGGCCGGGTTACCCGGCTCACCCCACCCGGAGCCGGTGGCGGCGCTGCCGCCCGCGCGGTGGTCGGCACGGCGGATCGTCTCACCGGGCCGGGTTGGCGGGATCGCGATAGGCTGACGGCGTGGATCGTGCCGAGCTGTCCATCACGGTACACCGGACGGGCGACGAAGTGGTGCTGCGCCTGGCCGGTGAGATCGACATGCTCACCGCCGCCCAGCTGTCGACGGTCGTGAACGAGGTGCTCGCCGATCCTCCGCCGCGCATCGTGCTCGACCTGGCCGGGGTGACCTTCTGCGACTCGCAGGGGCTGGGCACGCTGGTGGTGCTCAGCCGCAAGGCCAGCCACTCCCAGTGCCTGCTGATGCTGAGCAACGTGGGCGACTTCCTGCTCCGCGTCCTCGACATCACCGGCCTCCGTTCCGCCCTGATGATCCGTAACGAGACCCCCTCCGGCTGACCGGTCAGCCGACCGGGGTGTCGCGGCGGCGGAAGGCGACGACCCCGGCCGCGCAGAGCACCCCGGCCAGCCCGGTCAGGACCAGCAGCGGGGTCACGCTCCAGCCCGCCCGCAGCACCTGCGGGGTGTGCGTGAACGGCGACAGGTCCAGCAGCCACTGGCTCAGCTCCAGCACCGCGCCGAGCTGACCGAGCAGCACCACCACCGCGAGCACCGCCCAGGCCGCCGGGGCGAGCCGGGGCAGCAGCCCGGACAGCAGCACCGCCAGACCGGCCAGCACCCAGGCCGCCGGCACCTGCGCCAGGCCGACACCCAGCATCCGGGGCAGCTGGCCCGGCACGTCACCGATGCTCAGCCCGTAGGTCAGGCCGGCCGCCAGCCCCGCCAATGCCAGCACCAGCACCGGCCCGGCCAGGGCGAACACCAGGTGTGAGGCGAGCCAGGTCGACCGGTGCACCCCGGTAGCCAGCACCGGCTCGGCCCGCCCGGCGGCCTCCTCCGACCGCATCCGCAACGCCACCTGGACGCCGTAGCCGGCGGCGGCCAACCCGGCCACCCCCAACGACACCCCCAGGTACGCCTCGGCCAGCCCCGACGCGCCACCCAACCGGGCCATCACCTGCTCCAACGCGGCGTTGCCGGCGACCGACCGGCCGGCCGCCTCGGCGGCGCCACCGACCACCGACCCGAGCAGGAAGAACCCCACCGACCAGCCCAGCAGCGGCCCCCGGTGCAGCCGCCAGGCCAGCCCGAACGGCCCGGACAACCCCCGCCCGGCCCGCGCCGGGCCCGGTCGCGACGGCAGCACGCCGGCCCCAAGGTCCCGGCGCACCGACACCGGGTACGCCACCACCGCCAGCAGCACGGTCAACGCGACCGGCAGCGCCAGCACCCACCAGCGCTCCCCCGCGTACGCGCGGACGCGCGCGGCCCAGCCCAGCGGGGAGAGCCAGCTCGGCCACCCCTGGTCGGAGGTGTCGCCGACCAGCCGGAGCGCGAACGCCACCCCGAGCACCCCGGCGGCGATCCCGCGTGCCCCACCGGCGCTCTGGGCGAGTTGGGCGGCCACCCCGCCCACCGTGGCGAACACCGTCCCCACCAGCGCCACCGACAGCCCGTACGCCAGCGAGCCGGTCGCCGGCAGGCCGGTGGCGGCCAGCCCGGCGGCGGTGAGCAGGCCGAGCACCAGGCTGGCCGCGTACGTCACCAGCAGCGCGGCGGTGAGCCCGGCGTGCCGGCCGAGGACGGTCGCGCCGAGTAGTTCCCGCCGGCCGGCCTCCTCCTCGGTGCGGGTGTGCCGGATGACGGTGAGCAGGGCGGCCAGTGCGACGATCACCTGGAGGAAGCCGCCCCGCTGGGCGGTCAACGCGCCGACGCTGTCGCCGTAGACCGGGCCGAGCAGGGCCACCACCGACGGGTTGCTGGCGGTGCCGGTGACGTACGCAGCCCGCTCGGCGGCGGTGGGGAACAGCGCGAGGAAGCTGCCCGCGTACGACACCGGCAGGACGGCCAGCGGCAGCACCCACAGCGGCAGGACGATCCGGTCCCGGCGCAGGATCAGCCGGGCCAGGTGACCGGTGCCGGTGAGGGAGCTCATCGCCGTACCCCGGTCGGCTGGTCGCCGCCCGACGCGGCGGCGGGGGCCGGGGGCGTCTCGTAGTGGCGCAGGAACAGCTCCTCCAGCGTCGGCGGCTGGCTGACCAGGCTGCGGACGCCGATCTCGGTGAGCCGGCGCAGCGCGGTGTCCAGCGCGACGGTGTCGACGGCGAAGCGGACCCGGTCGCCGTCGACCCGCAGGTCGTGCACGCCGGGCAGGTCGGCCAGGCCGGCGACCGGGCCGGCCAGTTCGGCGTCGATCGCGGTGCGGTGCAGGTGGCGCAGCTCGGTCAGGGTGCCGGTCTCGACGTGGCGACCGTTGCGGATGATCGTCACCCGGTCGCAGAGCGCCTCCACCTCGGCGAGGATGTGGCTGGACAGCAGCACCGTGCGGCCGTCGCGCCGGGCCCGGTCGATCCAGTGCTGGAACACCTCCTCCATCAGCGGGTCCAGCCCGGAGGTGGGCTCGTCGAGGATGAGCAGTTCGACGTCGGAGGCGAGCGCGGCGACCAGGCCGACCTTCTGCCGGTTGCCCTTGGAGTAGGTGCGCCCCTTCTTGCGGGGGTCCAGCTCGAACGATTCCAGCAGCTCGGCGCGGCGCTTCGGGTCGAGCCCGCCGCGCATCCGCCCGAGCAGGTCGATCACCTCGCCGCCGGAGAGCTGCGGCCAGAGGGTGACGTCACCCGGCACGTACGCCAGGCGGCGGTGCAGCGTGACGGCGTCGCGCCACGGGTCGCCGTCGAGCAGTCGGACGGCCCCCGCGTCGGCCCGCAGCAGCCCGAGCAGGACCCGGATGGCTGTCGACTTGCCGGCACCGTTCGGGCCGAGGAAGCCGTGCACCTCGCCGGCCCGCACGGTCAGGTCGAGCCCGTCGAGGGCCCGGGTGCGGCCGAAGGTCTTCACCAGGCCGGTCACCGCTATCGGGGTTTCCACAATTCGGAAGCTACACTCGTTTCACAAAGTTGTGAAGACTCTGTTCGGTGCGGCACCATCGCCTGAACCGTCCCGAGCCCGAGGAGCAGCGTCCGATGCCTGACGACCGTCGACCCGGCCACGACGACGAGGTCCACCTCTTCGTCGAACGGATGGCGATGGCCTTCGCGGACGTCGGCTTCCCCCGGATGTCCGCCCGGGTCCTGTTCGCCGTGATGAGCGCCGACGGCCCGCTGACCGCCGCCCAGATCGGCGAACGGCTCGGCGTCAGCGCGGCAGCCGTCTCCGGCGCGGTACGCCACCTGACCCAGGTCAGCATGCTGGTCCGCGAACCGGTCCCGCGCTCGCGCCGGGACCACTACCGGCTGCCCGACAACCCCTGGTACGAGGGGACCATCACCAAGACCGGCCTCTACAAGAACTTCATCGACATCGCCGACGCGGGCGTCACGGCACTGGGCGGCACCGCCACCCCGGGCGGCGAACGGGTGGCCGAGATGCGGGACTTCTTCTATTTCATCCAGGAGGAACTGGACTCGCTCGGCGAACGCTGGCGGGCCCGCCGGGCCGCCACCGGCCACGCCGAGCCACCCGCCGCCTGACCGTCAGGCGGTGTTGCTGCCCCAGCGGGCCTGCTCCAGGACGTCCAGGGCGCGCTGCCGGGCCTCCGGATCGTCCTCGACCCGCAGCAGGGCGCTCGCCTCGTCCACCGCGTCGGTGAGCACCCGCCACTGGGCGTCGCGCTCCCGCACCACGTCGGACTGCGCCGCCAACTGCCGGGTCTTCACCCACAGCTCCACGAAGACCGACACCTTGGCCCGCAGCACCCATGGGTCGAACGGCTTGGTCAGGTAGTCCACCGCCCCGACCGCGTAGCCGCGCAGCGCCAACTGGGCGTCCCGGTCGGCGGCGGTGAGGAAGATGATCGGCACGTGCCGGGTCCGTTCCCGACGCTTGATGTGACTGGCCGTCTCGAAACCGTCCATGTCGGGCATCTGGGCGTCCAGCAGGATCACCGCGAAGTCGTCCACCAGCAGTTGCTTCAGCGCCGCCTCACCGCTCTCCACGGCCACCGACTGGACCGGGAGCCCCTGGAGGATCGCCTCCAGAGCCATCAGGTTCTCCCGGCGGTCGTCGACCAGCAGCGCCTTGGCCGTCTGCGTCACGAATTCTCCCTGTCTCGGCGGCCACTGATCCAGGACGCCATCCGCTCGATCAGCCCGTCCAGGTCCACCGGCTTGGTGATGTAGTCGCTACCCCCGGCGGCCAACGCCGACTCCCGGTCACCGGGCATCGCCTTCGCGGTGAGGAAGACGATCGGCAGGTCGGCGAAGCGGTGGTTGCGGCGGATCTGCCGGGTCGTCTCGTAACCGTCCTGGTCAGGCATCATGGCGTCCATCAGCACGATGTCCACCTCCGGATGCTCGGCCAGCACGCGAACCCCGTCCGCGCCGTTGTCCGAGTACAACACGGTCATCCCGTGCAGTTCCAACGCGCTGGTCAACGCGAACACGTTGCGTACGTCGTCGTCGACGATGAGTACGGTGGCGCCGTCCAACTGCCTGGTGGCCGGGGCCTCCGGCGCGGCCAGCAACTCCACCGGCGGCATCAGCAGCGACGACGGCAGGCCCGCCCGCTCCGGCGACGGCGTCTGCGGGGCCACCACCGCGTCCGGTGCCAGCACGTCCGGGACGAAGAGGGTGAACGTCGAACCCTGCCCCGGCGCGGAGGTCACCGTGATCGTGCCGCCGATCAACCGAGCCAGGTCCCGGCTGATCGACAGGCCCAGCCCGGTGCCGCCGTACCGCCGGCTGGTGGTGCCGTCGGCCTGCTGGAACGCCTCGAAGATGATGCTCAGCTTGTCGTCGGAGATGCCGATGCCGGTGTCGATCACGGTGAAGGCGATCACCTGCCGGGCGTTGGTCAACGCCGGCACGTCGAAGACCGCGTTCTCCGCCGCCGGCGCGATCCGCAGGGTGACCGCGCCGTTGTCGGTGAACTTCACCGCGTTGGAGAGCATGTTGCGCAGGATCTGCTGCAACCGTTGGGCGTCGGTCACCAGGGCAGGCGGCAACTCCTTGGCCACCCGCACCTGGAAGTCAAGGTTCTTCTCCTCCGCCTGCGGGGCGAACGCCTGCTCCACGTAGTTGCGGATCTCGGCGAACCGGATCTCCGTCGGCTCGACGTCCATCCGCCCTGCCTCGATCTTGGACAGGTCCAGGATGTCGTCGATCAGGCGCAGCAGGTCCGAGCCGGAGCCGTGGATCGTCCGGGCGAACTCGATCTGCTTCGGGGTGAGGTTACGCTCCGAGTTCTCCACCAGCAGCCGGGCCAGCAGCAGCAGCGAGTTCAGCGGCGTCCGCAGCTCGTGGCTCATGTTCGCCAGGAACTCCGACTTGTACGCCGACGCCCGGGTGAGCTGCTGCGCCTTCTCCTCCAGCCCCAGCCGGGCCAGCTCGATCTCCCGGTTCTTGGTCTCGATGTTGCCCTTCTGCTCGCTGAGCAGCTTCGCCTTGTCCTCCAGCTCGGCGTTGGTGCGCTGCAACTCCGCCGACTGGTCCTGCAACTCCAGCGCCAGCCGCTGCGACTGGGCCAGCAGTTCCTCCGTACGCCGGTTGGCCTGGATGGTGTTGACCGCGATGCCGATGGTGAGCACCAGCCGCTCCAGGAACCCCAGGTGCAGCTCCGAGAAGCGGGCCACGCTGGCGAACTCGATCACCCCGAGCAGCTCGCCCTCGAACAGGATCGGCAGCACCACCAGGTCGGACGGGAGCGTGTCGGCCAGCCCGGAGCGCAGGGTGATCCGCCCGTCGGGCAGCGCGTTGAGCCGGATCGTCCGGCGGGAGAGCGCCGCCTGGCCGACCAGCCCCTCGCCGGGCCCGAAGGTCACGTCGTGCCCCCGCGCCACGTAGCCGTACGACGCGGTCAGCCGCAGCCGCATCACCCCCTCGGAGGTGTCCGCCAGGAAGAACGCGCCGAGCTGCGCGTCGACCAGCGGGGTCACCTCCATCATGATCATGCGACAGACCTCGCCCAGGTCCCGCTGACCCTGGAGCAGGCCACCGATGCGGGCCAGGTTGGAGTCGAGCCAGCCCTGCTCGGCGTTCTTCTTGGTCGTCTCCCGCAGGGTGACGATCATCTGGTTGATGTTGTCCTTCAGCTCGGCGACCTCACCCTGCGCCTTGACCGCGATCCGCTGGGTCAGGTCGCCCCGGGTCACCGACGTGGAGACCTGGGAGATCGCCCGGAGCTGGGTGGTCAGGGTGGAGGCGAGCTGGTTGACGTTCTCGGTGAGGTCCCGCCAGGTGCCGCTCACGCCCTTCACCTGGGCCTGACCGCCGAGCTTGCCCTCGATGCCGACCTCGCGGCCGACCCGGGTCACCTCGTCGGCGAACGAGGAGAGCTGGTCCACCATCGTGTTCACGGTGTTCTTCAGTTCCAGGATCTCGCCCTGCGCGTCGACGGTGATCTTCTGGCCGAGGTCGCCCTTGGCCACCGCCGTGGTCACCGAGGCGATGTTGCGCACCTGGGAGGTCAGGTTCGACGCCATCGAGTTCACGTTGTCGGTGAGGTCCCGCCAGGTGCCGGACACGCCCTTCACCTGGGCCTGACCGCCGAGCTTGCCCTCGGTGCCCACCTCGCGGGCCACCCGGGTCACCTCGTCGGCGAACGAACTCAACTGGTCGACCATCGTGTTCACGGTGTTCTTCAGCTCCAGGATCTCGCCCTGCGCGTCCACCGTGATCTTCTGCGACAGGTCGCCCTTCGCCACCGCCGTCGAGACCTGCGCGATGTTGCGCACCTGACTGGTCAGGTTCGACGCCATCGAGTTCACGTTGTCGGTCAGATCCCGCCAGGTGCCGGCGACCCCGCGTACCTGGGCCTGCCCGCCGAGCTTGCCCTCGGTGCCCACCTCACGGGCCACCCGGGTCACCTCGTCGGCGAACGACGACAACTGGTCCACCATCGTGTTGACGGTCGACTTCAGCTCCAGGATCTCGCCCCGGGCGTCGACGGTGATCTTCTGGCTGAGATCGCCCTTCGCCACCGCCGTAGTCACCGAGGCGATGTTGCGCACCTGGGAGGTCAGGTTCGACGCCATCGAGTTCACGTTGTCGGTGAGGTCCCGCCAGGTGCCGCTCACGCCCTTGACCTGCGCCTGACCGCCCAGCTTGCCCTCGGTGCCCACCTCACGGGCCACCCGGGTCACCTCGTCGGCGAACGACGAGAGCTGGTCCACCATCGTGTTGACCGTGTTCTTCAGCTCCAGGATCTCGCCCTGCGCGTCGACCGTGATCTTCTGCGACAGGTCACCCTTCGCCACCGCCGTGGAGACCTGGGAGATGTTGCGGACCTGACTGGTCAGGTTGCCGGCGAGTTGGTTGACGTTCTCCGTCAGGTCCCGCCAGGTGCCGGAGACGCCGCGTACCTGGGCCTGGCCGCCGAGTTTGCCCTCGATGCCGACCTCACGGGCCACCCGGGTCACCTCGTCGGCGAACGAGCTGAGCTGGTCCACCATCGTGTTCACGGTGTCCTTCAGCTCCAGGATCTCACCCTGCGCCGCCACGGTGATCTTCTGGCTCAGGTCACCCCGGGCCACCGCCGTGGAGACCTGCGCGATGTTACGCACCTGGGAGGTCAGGTTCGACGCCATCGAGTTGACGCTGTCGGTGAGGTCCTTCCAGGTGCCCGCGACGTTCGGCACGTCGGCCTGCCCACCGAGCTTGCCCTCGGTGCCCACCTCGCGCGCCACCCGGGTCACCTGCTCGGCGAACAGGCGCAGCGTGTCGGTGAGCGAGTTCATCGTGTCGGCCAGCTCGGCGACCTCGCCCCGCGCCCCGACCGTGATCTTCTGCGACAGGTCGCCCCGGGCCACCGCCGTCGCCACCTGGGAGATCGACCGCACCTGGCCGGTCAGGTTCGACGCCATGGTGTTCACCGAGTCGGTGAGGTCCTTCCAGGTGCCGGCGACGCCCCGCACGTCCGCCTGGCCACCCAACTTGCCCTCGGTGCCCACCTCCCGGGCCACCCGGGTCACCTCGTTGGAGAACGACGAGAGCTGCCCGACCATCGTGTTGACGGTCCGGCCGATCCGCAGGTACTCACCGCGCAGCGGGCGACCGTCGATCTCCAGCTCCATGTGCTGGGAGAGGTCACCGTCGGCCACCGCCATGATCACCCGGGCGATCTCGGTGGTCGGCCGGCCCAGGTCGTCGATCAGCGAGTTGACCGCCCGCTGGCCCTCCGCCCAGGAGCCGTCCAGGCCCTCCTCGTCGAGGCGTTCGGTCAGCCGGCCGTCGCGGCCCACCACCCGGCTGATCCGGCGCAGGTCCAGGTGCTGCCGCTCCTGCAGCGACACCACCTCGTTGAAGGCGTCCGCCACCTCGCCGGCCGCACCCGCCCGCCGGGGCAGCCGTACCTTGAAGTCACCCCGGCCGACCCGTCGCAGCGCCTCCGACAGCTCACCGAGGAGCGCGTCATGCTCGGAGGCGGACCCGTCCGCCGTCACCGACTGTTTCGCGGTCATCTTTCCTCGCTCGACTCGGAGGGCTCCCGACGTGCCGACACGCCGACTTCCCCTCATTGTGCCCGGGTCGCCGCCGGGCCCTGGATACGACGTGCCCCGGATACGGCCGCGCCGAGCGACGACGCGGCGTCCGCCCCACCGCGCGCCGACGTGGTCCGGCCCGCCAGCCCACAGGCCGGACCGGCCAGGTGGCGGAGGGTGACCACCACCGACCTGGTCGGCGCGGCGGGTGTGACGGTACGTGGTGCGGCTTGGCACCCGGCCGGTGGCGGTAGAGGATACGGGGGTGTCAGCGGAGCCGGGGGCCGGGACAGACGCGGGACGGGACGAGCACGTCCGGCGCGTCCGGCTGCCCGCCGACAACCGCACCCCGGCCGCCGCCCGCGCCGTGGTCCGCTCCGTGCTCGCCGAAGCCGACCTCGACGAACTACTCAACGAGGCGCTGCTGCTGACCACCGAACTCTCCACCAACGCCGTCGAACACGCCCGCACCGAACTGGACATCGAGGTCGTCGCCGACCAGATCGGCCTGACCGTCACGGTTTCCGACTTCGCCGCCGGGCCGGTCGACGAACTGGTCGTCGGCATCCGCAACGACACCGACCAGATCGGCGAGGTCTCCGCGCGGGGGCGGGGACTGCTCCTGGTCGACCACTTCGCCAGCCGCTGGGGCACCACCTACCTGCCCACCGGCAAGGGGGTGTGGTTCCGGCTCGACCGGCACGGCGACCACGGCGACGCAGCCCCCTCCCCGCACCCGCCACCCGGGCGGACCGACAGCGAACCGGGGACCAGCGCACCGAGCGCCGCCGCGATGAGCGAACTCACCCAGACCCGCCCCGACCCGTACGCCGACGAGCCGCTCACCGACTTCGCCACCGACCTGCTCACCCGGGTCGCCGAGATGGTGGGCGCGGCCGGCGGGGTGATCCGGCTGGACCGGGGCGAGGGGGAGGGCCCGCAGGTGCTGGCCCGCTACGGCCGGCACCCCCGCCCCGGCAACGAGCTGCTCCGGGTGCCGCTGGCCGTGCACCGGCCGTACGTCGGGGAGCTGGAGCTGGACGCGGCACCGTCGGCGTACGCCAGGCCGTTGGCCGTCCTCGCCGCCGAACGGCTCGCCCTGCACCTGGAGAACGACCGGCTGCGCCGGGCCGACGTCCGCCGCTCGGCCTGGCTGACCTTCCTCGCCGAGGCCAGCGAACTGCTCGCCCAGTCACTCGACGTCGACCTGACCATGGCGCTGATCCCGCAGCTGGTGGTGCCCCGGCTCGGCCAGTGGTGCGCGGTGCACACCACCGACGAGTGGGGCCGGCTCAGGCTCGCCGCGTCCAGTCACGCCGACGAGTCCGTCCTGCCCCAACTGCACAAGGTGCTTGAGGAGTCCGGGCCGGATTCGGTCCAGGCCCGGCTGCGGGAGGCGTCGCGGACCGGCTCCCAGGTGCCGCTCGGTGGGCCGATGGAGGGTTTCGCCGTACCGCTGGTCGCCCGCAGCCAGCGCCTCGGCACCCTGGCCGTGGGACGGCACCAGCGGCACCGGCACGACCCGGACGAGGTCGCGGTGTTGGAGGACGTGGCCCGGCGGGCCGGCCTCGCCATCGAGAACGCCCGCATCCACGCCGAACGGCGTCGGGTGGCGCAGACCCTCCAGCAGTCGCTGCTGCCGCCGGTGCTTCCGGTCGTCGAGCGCATCGGCTTCGCCGCCGAGTACGTCCCGACCGGTGACGAGGCCGAGGTCGGCGGCGACTTCTACGACGTGGTGCCGCTGCCGGACGGCCGCTGGCTGGTGGTGGTCGGCGACGTGTCCGGCAAGGGCGTGCAGGCAGCGGCGGTGACCGGGCTGGTCCGGGACGTGATCCGGGTGCTGGTCGGGGACGGCAAGCCGTTGCCCGAGGCGCTGGCCCGGCTCAACGACACGCTCGTCGAGCGGGGTGGCGGGCGGTACTGCACGTTGGCGCTGGCGGCGGTCGGGCCGGGCGACGGCGACCGGCTCGACGTCTCGCTGCACCTGGCCGGGCACGACCGACCGGTCCTGCTGCACGGGGCCGGTGGGGCCAACTTCGTCGGCATCGGTGGCACGGCGCTCGGTCTGCTCGACGCGATCACCTCCCCGGCGGCGGAGATCGTGCTCGCGCCGGGCGATGCGCTGATCTTCTATACCGACGGGGTGACCGAGCGGCGGCGCGGCCGGGAGCTCTTCGGCACCGAACGGCTCCGGGAGGCCGCCGCCCCGCTGGCCGGCTACTCCGCCGACGTGGTCGCGGCCCGGCTGCGGTCCGCCGCGATCAACTTCTCGGTCGAGTCGCCCCGCGATGACATCGCCATCCTGGTGCTGCGCAACGACGCCCTCTGAGTACGCCCCCGGCCCGTTCCCCCTCGCCCCCGCTCCCCCGGCCAACCCGGGGGCGCGGGAGGCCGGTCAGAGGCCGCCGGGCAGGCGGCCGGGGGCGAGCCGGCCGTGCGGGTCGAGGTGTTCCTTCGCCTCGCGTAGCCGGGGGATCACCGCCGCCTCGCCCCACACGTCGATCTCACGACGCACCGCCGGGGGCGCGGCGACCACCACGCACCGGCCCCGGCGGGTGAACAGCACCCCCCGGACGGCGGCGAGGATGCCGGCCACCCGGTCGACCGGGAGCGACCCGGGCAGCGCGGCGTGCACCATGCCCAGCCCGGCGGAGCCGCGCACCGACAGCGGGGTACCGGCGGCGTCCCGCAGCGCGTAGACGGCGGCGTGCAGGTCGGCGGCCGGCGCCTCGACCCGTAGCGCGGTGTCGCCCGGAGCGAACGGGTAGCGCCGCCACCAGACCGGGGCGTCCGGGGCGAGACTTGCCGTGCCGCCGAGCAGGGCCAGCAGGCGGTCGGCCCGCCCGGCCACCTCGGACCGGCCGCCCTCCAGCAGAACGGCCAGCTCACCGGCGCTGCCCCGGGGAGGTGGCACAGCGGCCCGGCGGCCGGCCATCGCGGGATGGTTGGCGCGGGCCGACGCCTCGGCCGCCGACATCGGGCGGCCACCCGGCCCCGAGGTCGCGCCCGCCGCCGGCGCGGCGGCCGGACGTGGCGGTGACCCGGCGGCCGGCAGGTCCAACTCGACGGCCGCCGGATCGAGGTCGGCCGCGAGCACCGCCCGGACCAGGTCGTGCACCTCCAACGGGCTCCACACCGGCCGGGTCACCCACACCCGGGCCGGCGGCAGGGTGTGCGCGCGCAGCGTCGCGGAGACGAGCACGCCCAGCCCGCCCTGCGAGCCGCAGAGCAGCCGGCCCAGGTCGAGGCCGACCGGGGCGGCCACCCCGGCCAGCTCGGCCGCACTGCGCCCGGCGCTGACCAGCTCACCGTCGGCGTCCAGCCAGCGCAGGCCGACGAGCTGCTCGCAGGCGGTGCCGTGCCGGTGCCGCAGCGGACCGGACTCGTCGGCGGCGAGCACCCCGCCGAGGGTGGCCCCGGGTGACGGCGGGTCGAGGGCCAGCCGGCGGCCGGAGCGTGCCAGGGTGGCCTGCACGGCCCGCAGCGGGGTGCCGGCACCCACCTCGACCACCGGGGAGGACGCCGGCCGGTGGCCGACCCCGGCGAGCCGGCCGGTGTCGAGCATGATGTCGACCCGGGCCGGTGCGGCACCCCAGTCGATCTTCGTGCCGGCGCCCCGGGGCACCACCGACAGATCGTGCCGGGCGGCGAGCCGCAGCACCTCGGCCGCCGCCCGCGGCCCACCCGGGACGGCCACCCACCGGGCGAGCCGGCCGGCGACCTCGTCGGCCGCGCCCGCGAACCGGGCGAAGGAGGGACCGCAGATCCCGGCCAACCGCCGGGTGATCTCCGTTGCACCGACCGAACCCGCTGGCGTCGACATGGCAGTCATCGTACACATGTTCTAATGCGGCGGGTGGCGGTTCGTCCGCGCCGCGCCGCGCGACGGGCCGGTAACGTGGCGGCGTGACCACCGAGACCACCCCGCCCGTCGCCCGACAGGTCCCCGCGGAGCGCACCCACCACGGCGACACCATCGTCGACGAGTACGCCTGGCTGGCCGCCAAGGACGACCCGGCGACCATCGCCCACCTCACCGCCGAGAACGCCTGGACCGAGCAGCGCACCGCGCACCTGGAAGCGCTGCGCGGCACCCTGTTCGCCGAGACGAAGCAGCGCACCCAGGAGACCGACCTGTCGGTGCCCACCCGCAAGGGCGGCCACTGGTACTACACCCGCACCGTCGAGGGCCAGCAGTACGGCGTGCACTGCCGCCGCCCCGTGCGCGACGGCGAGACCGATCCGCCGGTCAGCGCGGACGGCGCCCCGCTCGACGGCGAGGAGGTGCTGCTCGACGGCAACCAGCTCGCCGAAGGACACGACTTCTTCTCCCTCGGCGCGTTCGACGTCAGCCCCGACGGGCGGTGGCTGGCCTACTCGACGGACTTCTCCGGCGACGAACGGTTCACCCTGCGGATCAAGGACCTGAGCACCGGCGAGTTGCTCGGCGACGAGGTGCCCGACACGTTCTACGGCACCGCCTGGTCGGCAGATGCCAGCGTGCTGTTCTACATCACCGTCGACGAGGCGTGGCGGCCCAACCGGGTGTGGCGGCACACCGTCGGCACCCCGTCGGGCGAGGACGTGGTGGTGCACCTGGAGGAGGACGAGCGGTTCTGGGTGGGTGTCGAGCTGACCCGCTCCGAGCGGTTCGTGCTGATCGACAGCACCAGCAAGGTCACCAGCGAGGTGCGGGTCATCCCGGCCGACAACCCGACAGGTGAGCCGGCGGTGATCGCCCCGCGCCGGCAGGGCGTCGAATACAGCGTCGAGCACCACGGGCACCGGTTCCTGATCCTGCACAACGACGGCGCGGAGGACTTCGCGCTGGCGTACACCTCGGCGGACGCCCCCGGCGACTGGGTTCCGCTGATCCCGCACAGCCCCGGCACCCGGCTGGAGTCGGTCGACGCGTTCGCCGACCACCTGGTCGTCTCGCTGCGCAGCAACGGCCTGACCGGGCTACGGGTGCTCCCCGTCGGCGGCGGCGACGGGCACGACATCGAGTTTCCCGAGCCGATCCACAGTGTCGGGCTGGACGCCAACCCGGAATACCGCACCCGGCAGCTCCGCTTCCGCTACACCTCGCTGGTCACCCCCGACTCGGTCTACGACTACGACCTGGTCACCCGCGAGCTGACGCTGCGCCGCCGCAAGCCGGTGCTCCCCGGGCCGGACGGCCGCGAATACGACCCGGCCGACTACGAGCAGCACCGCGAGTGGGCACTCGCCGACGACGGCACCCGGGTGCCGATCTCGCTGGTCTGCCGCCGGGACACCCCGCGCGACGGCTCCGCACCCGCCGTGATCTACGGGTACGGCTCGTACGAGGCCAGCATGGACCCGTGGTTCTCGATCGCCCGGCTCAGCCTGCTCGACCGGGGCGTGGTGTTCGCCGTGGCGCACATCCGGGGCGGCGGTGAACTGGGCCGCCGGTGGTACGACGAGGGCAAGCTGCTGGCCAAGAAGAACACCTTCACCGACTTCGTCGCCTGCGCCCGGCACCTGGTCAAGTCCGGCTGGACGGCGGCCGACCGGCTGGTCGCCCGGGGTGCCTCGGCCGGCGGACTGCTGATGGGCGCGGTGGCCAACATCGCCCCGGACGCGTTCACCGGGATCGTCGCGCAGGTGCCCTTCGTGGACGCGCTCACCTCGATCCTCGACCCGTCGCTGCCGTTGACCGTCACCGAGTGGGAGGAGTGGGGCAACCCGCTCGCCGACCCGGAGGTGTACGCGTACATGAAGTCGTACACCCCGTACGAGAACGTCGCGCCCGTCGACTACCCGGCGATCCTGGCGGTGACCAGCCTCAACGACACCCGGGTGCTCTATCACGAGCCGGCCAAGTGGATCGCCAGGCTGCGGGCGGTGGCCCCGCAGGGCGACTACCTGCTCAAGACCGAGATGGGTGCCGGCCACGGCGGCCCCAGCGGCCGGTACGACGCCTGGCGCGAGGAGGCGTTCGTCAACGCCTGGATCCTCGACCGGCTCGGTCGGGCCTGACCGCCGCCGCGGGTCCCCGCCGGGCCGGGGCGGGTCCCCGGGCCGGGTCCCCGGGCCGGCCGGGACCGGCGGGCCAGCAACGCTCGGCGGGCGGGCCCGGGAGCGGCGGGCGGTTGCCGCTGCGCACCGGCTGATCGCGGTCAGCCGGTACGGAGTTCCTCGACGGCGGTACTCATCCGCAGGAAGAGCAGACCGACACCGACCGTGACCAGCACGGCGACCAGGGCACCCGCGCCGACCCAGGCGAGTTGCGCCCACGGCAGCTCGGGTGTCACCACGACCTCGGGCACCCACACGGTGCGCAGGGCCGACGGGTCGGCGCACCGCACGGCGTCGCCCGTGCACACCTGGAAGGAGTGTGCCCCGTAGGTGCGTGGGCGGCCCGCGACGCCCCAGATGAGCAGCAGGCCGCCGGCGAGCGCCACTACGATGGCCGGCACCGCCGGGGCCAGCGCCTGCCACCCGACGGACCGGCCGATCACGCTGCGGGGGACCCCGGAGGCGACCAGCGCCGCGTACGTCCGGCGGCGGGCGACGATCCCCTCGACCAGGGCGACGACCAGGCCACCGGCGGCCAGCGCCACGGCCAGCTGGGCGGCCCGGTCGACCAGGTCCATCGTGTTCAGGTAGAAGTCGTCACTGCCGGCCAGGCCCTGGCCGGTGGCCCGGTTCGCCGCCATGTCGGCGATCATCGAGGCCCGGAGCCCGGCCGCACCCGCCCCCACGATCACCGCCGCCAGCAGGGCGGCCAGGGTCCGGCTGCCGGCCCACGGGTCGGCGGTCAACCGACGGGCGGCCAGCAGCACGGCCGCCCCGCGACCCCACCGGTGCAGCAGCCGCCCGGCCGTGTACGACAGCCAGCCGGTGCCGACCACCACCCCGACCAGCGCGGCCAGCGCACCGCCGGCCAGCAGCGCCGGCTCCAGCAGCGCCGGTGGGTCCTGAGCACGGTCGGCGTACCACCTGTTGATCGGGGCGAGTAGGCCGAACGTGGCCGGCCCGGCCACGATCAGCAGCCCGGCCCACGGCCTCGGGGCACGTTCCCGGCGGGTCCGCCGGACCACGCCGAGCGGGGTCGCGGTGACCCGGCGCAACAGGACGACACCGACCAGCCCGGCCAGCACCGGCAGGCCGAGCACCACCGCCGCGATCACCGGCGGCGACGGCAGCACGTCGGTGGGCAGCGGCAGCAGCCCCCGGGCGTCGGGCCGGTGCAGCAGCACCCGGCCCACCAGGTACGTCCCCAGCCCGACCAGGGTGCCGAGCAGGCTGGCCAGCCCGGCCTCCACCGCGACCAGCCCGGTCACCTGCCCGGGGGTGGCCCCGGCCAGCCGGAACGCGGCGAGTCGCCGGTCCCGGGCCGGGGCACCGAGCCGCACGCACTGCCCGGCCAGGGCGAGCACCGGCACGGCGAGCAGCAGCAACGCGACCGCCGTCCCGCCGCGCAGGCCCGGCTCGCGCAGCAGCGCGTTGGTGTACTGCTCGGAGTTGTTGCTGCCCCGTCCGCCGGGTGGGGTCGGGATGGCCAGCACGGTGAGGGCAGCCAGCCCGGCGAGGCTGGCCAGGGCGGCGCTGAGCGCGGTGAGCACGACTCGGGCGGTGTCGGTGCGGTTGCCGGCCAGGGCGAGCCGCAGCGCGGCGCCCGGCCTCACCGGGGGTCCGTGCCGGGGCCGGCCGCCGGGAGCGGGACGAGGGTTTCGTCCAGGCCGAGGCCCGTCGGGTCGACCACGCCGTCGCGGAGCATCACCTCGCGGTCGGCGTACGCGGCGATCCGGGGTTCGTGGGTGACCAGGACGATGGTGGTGCCCTGTTCCCGGGCGAGCTGGACGAGCTGGGTGAGGACCTCCTCGCCGCTGAGCGTGTCGAGGGCACCGGTCGGCTCGTCGGCGAAGATCACCCGGGGCCCGGTGACCAGGGCGCGGGCGGTGGCGCAGCGCTGCTGCTGCCCGCCGGACATCGCGCCGGGGCGCACGTCGGCGAGGTGCCCGACGCCGAAGCGGTCCAGCCATTCGCCCGCCGCCCGCCCTGCTTCCCGCCGCCCCGTGCCGGCGAGGAGCAGGGGCAGGGCGACGTTCTCCGCCGCGGTCAACTCGGGGACGAGCTGACCGAACTGGAACAACACCCCGAACTCGGTACGGCGCAGCCGGGACCGCGCCGCCTCGGGCCAGGTGTCGATCCGCTCGCCGTTCCAGCGCACCGCCCCCTCGTCGGGGCGCAGGATGCCGGCGAGGCAGTGCAGCAGGGTGGACTTGCCGCAGCCACTGGGTCCAGTCACGGCGACGATCTCGCCGTCGGCGACATCGAGGCTGACGCCGCGCAGGGCCGGTGTCGGGCCGTACGACCGGACCACGTCGCGGGCCTGGAGTCGGCTCACGGGTGCACCTCCCGGTGCCAGTCGGCGACGCGGGCCAGGGTGGTGCGCAGCCACCTCAGGTCGGCGTCGAGGTGAGCGACGGCGTAGTCGACGGCGACGACGTCATCGAGGGTGGTCGAGGGTGCCGTCTTGACGGCGGTAAGTTCGCGCAGCCGGTCGGTGTGCGCCCGCGCCTGGGCGATCAGGTAGGACCGGGCCGCGTTGAGGTCGGCGACCAGCAACGCCACCGCGACCTTGGTGAACAGCGCGCTGGTCACGTACGGCATGGGTGGCTCGACGGCGGCGAGCCAGCCGGCGAGCGCGGCCCGGCCCTGGTCGGTGAGCGCGTAGGCGGTCCGGTCGGGGCCGGCCTCGCGTTCCTGACCGGCGGTGACCACCAGGCCGTCCCGTTGCAGGCGCCCCAGGGTGGCGTAGACCTGGCCGAAGGCGAGCGGCTTGGCCCGGGGCAGCCGGGTGTCGTGGGCGCGCTTCAGCTCGTAGCCGTGCCGGTTGCCGGCGGCCAGCAACCCGAGCAGCACGTGCGACGTGGACACCCGGCCAACTATTCATCCAGTGAATAGTTGATGTCAAGCAGCCCTCCAGGCCGGATCGCGACCGGTACGGCCGAGCAGCCGGTCCAGTTCGGTCCCGTCCGCCCCGACCGGCACCTCCGCGCCGAAGGCGCCCATCTGCCGGCCCATCGGGCCCATCTCGTCCATGAAGCCGTGCAGCGCCGCGATGCTCTCCCGCGCCGGCTGGTACGGCTGGCCGGTGGCCCGCGCCAGGTCCCAGCCGTGCACCACCAGGTCCACCACCCCCATCAGGCCGATCGTCGACCGGAGCAGCCCCATCGCCGGCGCGACGCCCTCCTCGCTGGCCGGGTCGTCCCAGGCCACGACGAGCTGCTTCACCTCAGTGGCGAACCGGTCCCGCCAGCCCGGCTCGGCCACGTGATCGGTCTTGACCGACCAGTCCGTCTCCTGCCCGGCGGCGAGGCGTTGGAAGTTGACGGCCACGTCGTACACGTGGTTGATCAGTCCGCGGACGTCGTACTCCGCGCACGGGGTCGGCAGGTCGAGTTGGTCGTCGCCGACCGCCCGGACCAACGCCACGGTCCGCGGGACGGCGGCGGCCAGCAGCTCACTAGTCTTCGTTGGCATACGGCCAGCGTATGAAGGTGGTCTTGAACGAATGCGACAGCCACGCGCGGATGCCCGGGGCATCCTCGATCCGGCCCGGCTCCGCCGGGAGTTGCGGTTCCGGCGGCACCTGCCGGACCCCGCGCTGCGCCCGTGGGTGGAGCACTACTGGCTGGTCGACTGGGCGCTGACCACGCCGTTCACGCAGCAGGTCGTGCCGCACCCGGCCGTCAACGTGGTGTTCCGCCGCGACGCCGCCGACCCGGAGACCGCCGAGGTGGCCGGGGTCGGCCGCACCCTGTTCACCGTCACCCTGGCGGGCACCGGAGCGGTCAGCGGCATCCAGTTCCGGCCCGGGGGTTTCCGCCCGTTCTGGCGTCGCCCGGTCTCCGGTCTCACCGACCGGCACGTCCCGCTCGACACCGACCCGGCCGCCGCCCGGACCGCCGGGGCCGCACCCCGCTGCGAGGGTACGGACGACGAGCGTCACCGCGCGTTGGACGCGTTCCTGCTCGGCTTCGCGCCGCAGCCCGACCCGGCGACGGCCGAGGCGATCGCCCTCGCCGAGGCGATCCGCACCGACCGCAGCGTGCTGCGGGTCGACGACCTCGCCCGTCGGCACGGCCTGTCCGTACGGCGTTTGCAGCGGCTCTTCCTGGACCACGTCGGCGTCGGCCCCAAGTGGGTGATCCGTCGCTACCGCCTGCTGGAGGCGATCGAGCAGGCCGCCGCCGGGAGGCCCGACTGGGCCGCCCTCGCCGCCGACCTCGGCTACAGCGACCAGGCCCACCTGGCCCGCGACTTCGCCGCCGTCACCGGCCGCACCCCCACCGGCTACGCCCGCTCCCTGCGCTGAACTCCCGCCCACCCGGGACCGACGGCTCGCACTCCGAGCGACGTCGGCCCGGGAAGCGCGGAGGATCGGCGGCCGGCACCGCCGCCGAGCGTGTGCCCGCGTGCGTGCGTGCGCTGCGCACCGGCACCGCACACGCCGCGCCGCCACCCCGACCGGTCCTGACGGCGGCCGGTCCGGCAGCGGCCCAAACCACCCGAACAGGCAACGTCGAGTAACCACTACCCTTCCCTGCCCATATCCCGCCCGCATCCTTTGCTCTGCCGCCATCGAAGCGACAGCTACTCACCGTGCCGGACGGAACGTCACGGCACACTTCAGGCAGTTTTCGACGTCGCAGCTCAGCGCACTGTTGCGGATAGAGCAGCAGAGCAAAGGATGAAGGAGGGAGTTGGTAGGGGTCGGTCTGCGACTACGGTGCGCAACATCGAGCGCGGGCACGATTTGACCACTGAAAGTAATCACGGCAGTGGTCGGGGTGGCCCGGGCTCGGTGGCACGGTGGAGGTCACCGGACTACCCGCCCAGGGCCCGCATCGGGGAGAGAAGCCTGGGGCAACGGGCCGGGAGTCGAGGCACAGCGACGAGCCCGGCGCACGAGGGCACCATCAGCGGCGGCGGACCGCCACCACCGCGACGTCGTCGTGGATCTCCGGCGGGGCCAGCTCGACCAGGAGCCGCTGGCAGAAGCCGTCCAGGTCGGCGTCCACCACCGTCGCGCAGGCCGCCAGCGCGGCCAAGCCGTCGTCGATGGTGGTGTCCCGCCGCTCGATCAACCCGTCGGTGTAGAGCACCAGCGTCGCCCCCGCCGGCAGGATGAACTCCAGGTCCTCGGGGCGGTCCGCGCGTACCCCGAGCAGCGGGGCCGACTGCTGGACGAACTCCACCCGGCCGTCCACCGTCACCAACGCCGGCAGGTGCCCGGCACTGGCCAGCCTGATCCGACCCGTCGACGGGTGCAGCAGCAGGATGCACAGGGTCGCCAGCTCGTTGCGCAGCAGCGTACGCATCAGCACGTTGAGCCGGTCCACGATCACCCCCGGCTGGTGCCCCTCCACCGCGTACGCCCGCATCGCGTGCCGCAGCTCGGCCATCACCGTCGCCGCGTGCAGCGAGTGGCCCGCGACGTCGCCGATCGCCACCAGCAGGTGCCCGTCGAGCATCACCAGCTCGTAGAAGTCCCCGCCCACCTCGGTCTGCGCGCTGGCCGGCTCGTAGCGGACCGCCAGATCGAGGCCCGCCACGTCGGGCAGCCGGCGGGGCAGCAGGCTCCGCTGGAGGGTGACCGCGATCCGGTGCTCCTCGTCGTGCGAGCGCTGCGCCTCCACCGCCGAGGCGACCGCCTGGGCGAGCTGCACCAGCACCGGCGTCCGGGCGGTCTGGGTGGCGGTGGGCACCACCACGTACAGCGGGGCGCGGTCCTCCCGCAGCTTGGCCGCGGCCACGGTCACCGTGTCGTCGGCCGGCCACCGCACCAGCCCCCACCCGTCGGGGGCGTCCACCCGGACGGTCGCGCCGGTCGGCACGCCGGTGTCGTCGACCACCCACGGCACGATCTGCGCCGCCGCCCCCGGACCGGCGGCGATCCCGGCCAGGCACTCCCCGTCGAAGGTCTCCGCGACCACCGCCGCCGGACTGCGGAAGATCTGCGCCGCACCCGCCGCCGCCTCCTGCAACAGGCGGGCGAAGGTGGACGCGGCGTGCACCGCCACGGTGGTGTCGGCCAGCCCGGTGAGCCGCTCGGCGAGCAGCTCGGCCCGTTGCCGCGCCTGGTAGTAGCGCAGCACCGCGTGCGCGGTGGCGACCAGTTCCTCCGGCTCGATCGGCTCGGCCAGGTAGGCGTCCGCGCCCCGGGTCAACCCCTGGGTCCGGTCCACCACGTCGACCGCGTGCGCGGACACGTGGATCACCGGGATCGCCGGATGGTCCGCCTTGATCCGCTCGCAGACCTCGAAACCGCTCAGATCAGGCAGCCGGACGTCGAGCACCACCAGGTCGATCGGGTCCACCCCGACCCGGGCCAGCGCCTCGGTGCCGTTCTCCGCCTCCCGCACGGTGAAACCCGCCCGGGTCAGCCAACTCACCAGCAGGTAGCGCTTGGTGGGACTGTCGTCGACCACCAGGATCGTCGCCGGGGCGCCGGCCACCTCACACTCCCGCCACAGGTAGGTCCACCGTGAAGCTGCTGCCCCGGCCCGGCTCGCTGGCCAGCTCCAGGGTGCCGCCGAGCAGCGTGACCAACCGCCGCGCGTACGGCAGGCCGAGGCCGGTGCCGCTGCGCCGGCTGGTCCCGGGCACCTGGTAGAACTCCTCGAAGACCCGTTCGTGCAGCTCGGCGGGGATACCCGGCCCGGTGTCCGAGACGCGGACGCGGACCCGGTCGCCGGCACGTTCGGCACGCATCCGAACCTCACCCCGCTCGGTGAACTTCACCGCGTTGTGCAGCAGGTTGCGCAGCACCTGGGCCAGCAGCACCTCGTCCGAGCGGAGCACCGTGCCCGGGGGCGGCTCCTCCACCACCAGCTCCACCTCGGAACGCAGGGTGAGCGCCCGCAGTGTCCCGCGCAGCTGCCCGAAGACCGCCCGCAGGTCGACCTGTGCCCACTCCGGCTCGATCCGGCCCGCCTCCGCCTTGGCCAGGTCGAGCAGGTCGTTGACCAGGGAGAGCAGGTCGGCGGCCGAGGACCGGATCAGCTCGACCTGCTGGGCCTGCTCGGCGGTGAGCGGGTCCGACGCCGAGTCGGTCAGCAGCCGCCCCAGCCCGATGATCGCGGTCACCGGGGCCCGCAGCTCGTGGCTGACGTTGGCCAGAAACCGGCTCTTCGACTCGCTCGCCGCGCGCAGCTGGGCCGACTTCTCGTCCAACTCGGCGTAGAGCGCCACCACGCCCCGGTTGGTCTCCTCCAGCTCCTCGGAGAGCTGGGTGTAGAGCGCCATCACACCCCGGTTGGTCTCCTCCAGCTCGGCATTCAGCACGGCCAGCTCGTCCCGCTGGCGGCGTACCTCGTCGAGCGCGGCGATGAGCTGCCCGTTCTGGGTGGCCAACTCGTCCAGGGCGCTGGCCGGCGCGCTGACGCCCAGTTCGGCCCGCAGCTCCGCCAGGCGCTGCGGAGTCAGCGCCGCGGCTGCGGTCGGGACACGTCGGGACATCCTCACGACGGTATCCCCCTGCACGTCCGCCAGTCCCAGGGTGTCCACCAACCGCGCCACCGCACCGGACTGCGGCTCGTACCGGTTGCCCGGCAACGGGCGCAGCGGGGCGAGGTCGACGCTGAGCAGCCGCCGGCCGTCCGGCTCCGTCACGCAGGAGAAGGTGACGTCCGCCCCGTCCACCGCGCGCAGCAGGTCCCGGGCCACCTCGCTGAGCGCGGTGGCGAACCGGACCTGGTCCTGGTGCTCCAGCCCGACCGCGGCGGCGACCTCCCGACCCCGCTGGCGTACGCCGAAGATGTCCTGTTCCACCCGCAACGCCATCCGCAGCAGGGGTTCACCGGCGGTCACGACGGAATTCTCGCGACCAGCACGCAGGCGTCGTCGCGGCGTACCCCGGCGTCACGCAGCAGGGTCGCCGCGACGACGACCGGCGCCCGCCCGAACAGGCCCGGATAGTCCTCGGCGCGCCACCGGTCCACCACCCCGTCGCTCTGCATCACCAGCGTCGCGCCGGGCGGGAACGGGTAGTCGTACCCGCGTACCGTCGGGCGCTGGTGACCGGCGATGCCGGGCAGCGAGACCAGCCCCCGCCGGGTGCCGTCCGGGGCCAGTACGGTCCCGGTGATGTTGCCCAGGCCGGCGTAGCGCAGCAGGCCCGCCGCCGGGTCCAGCTCCGCCACCGCCAACGCGGCCCCCCGGGTGTGCGACATCGCCCGGTGCAGGTGCGTCACCACCGCGGCGGGCGGCCCGTCCGGCGCGGACCGGAAGGCGGCCACGGCCGCCTCGGCGGCGACGTTGGCCAGCGGCCCGTGCCCCAGCCCGTCGCAGACGAGCACCTGGTGCCGGCCGTCCCCGGTACGCACCGCGTGGCTGTCGCCGCTGACCTGCTCGCCGGTGATCGGGCGGGTCAACCCCGCCGCCCAGGCCGGGGTGGCCGCGACCTCCTTCGCCCACACCTGCACCGCGAACACGGTGCCGTGTCCCGGCCGGGACCAGGCGTCGTACCAGCTGGCCTGCCGGGTGATGGCACCCAGCCCGATGCCCAGCGTGCCGGTGGTGGAGTGGCCGTCGCGGGAGGACACGGTCAGGTCGGCCATGCCGGGGCCGGAGTCGACGGCGACCAGTTCCACCCCGGCGGCGTCGGCGGTGCGCACCGGTCGCAGCAGCAGGACGCCCTCCTGGGCGTGCTTGACCAGGTTGCTGGTCAGCTCGGCGGCGACGATGGCCAGTTCGGCGACCCGGTTCTCGCCGAGGCCGAGCTGCCCGCCGAGGCGTTCCGCCGCGCGGCGTACGGTGCTGGCGGCGCTGCCGCTCTCCACCCGGTACCAGTGACCCGCGTCCGGCACCACGTCGTGGGTCATCGGGACCACTTGGTGACGGTGATCCGGGTGCCCTCGCCGGGGGCGGTCCGGATGTCGAAGTCGTCGACCAGCCGGCGGGAGCCGCTCAGACCGAGGCCGAGGCCGCCACCGGTGGTGTAACCGTCGGTGAGGGCGAGGTCCAGGTCGGCGATGCCCGGTCCGGAGTCGGCGAAGACGATCCGCACCCCGCGTCGCCGGCCGTCCTCGACGACCGTCACCTCGGCCGTGCCGCCGCCACCGTAGATGAGGGTGTTGCGGGCCAGCTCACTCGCGGCGGTGACCAGCTTCGTCTGGTCGACGAGGGAGAGCTTCGCCGCCACCGCCACGGTACGCACCAACTGGCGGACCCGGACGACGTCCTCGTCGCTGCCGATCGCCTGGGTCTTCGGGCCCAGGTCGACTCCCGCGGTCATGGCGATGTCGCCGCCGTCCCGGACTCCACGTCCTCGGGGTCGTCGTCGTACCCGAGGTCGTCGTCGCGGGTCGCCGCGATCAGCTCCATGCCCCGCTCCACGTTCAGCGCGGTACGGATGCCGTTGAGCGACAGGCCCAGCTCGACGAGGGTGATGGCGACCGCGGGACGCATCCCGACGACCACCGTCTCGGCGTCGAGCACCTTGGAGATCGAGGCGATGGTGGAGAGCATCCGGCCGACGAACGAGTCGACGATGTCCAGCGCGGTGATGTCGATGATGACGCCGTGGCAGCCGGTCGCCACGATCCGCTCGGCCAGGTCCTCCTGGAGGGTGACCGCGGTCTGGTCGGACATGTCGATCTGGATGGAGACCAGCAGGATGTCGCCGATCTTCAGGATCGGCACCCGTTCCATCACACCTCCCGGCGGGGGTGGCGGCGGGACGTCTCGACCCCGGTGAGGCGCAGCACGTGCCGCAGGGCGTCGGCCAGGCTCGCCTTGGTGGCGATGTCGCCGAACTCGATGCCGAGCGCGACGATGGTCTGCGCGATCTGCGGGCGGATGCCGGAGATGATGCAGTCGGCACCCATCAGCCGGGCAGCGACCACCGTCTTGAGGATGTGCTGGGCGACCTGGGTGTCGACCGCCGGCACCCCGGTGATGTCGATGATCGCGTACGGCGAGCCGGTGTCGACCAGGGTCTGGAGCAGCCGTTCCATCACCACCTGGGCGCGCGCCGAGTCGAGGGTGCCGACCAGCGGCACGGCGACCACGCCGTCCCAGATCTTCACCACCGGGGTGGAGAGTTCGAGCAACTGCTCGGCCTGGTCGGCGATCAGCCCCTCGCGGGTCTGCACGTAGGTCTCGAAGGTGAGCAGCCCCATCCGGTCGACCAGGCCGGTGAAGTCCAGGATGTCCCGCAGCGAGAGTTCCACGCCGTCGGTCTCGGCCAGCTCGACCAGGACGTCCTTGAGGGCGTAGATGCTGATCGCGGTCTCGGTGGCGGTGAAGCTCTGCCGGGCCCGGCTGCGGGACAGGTCGGCGAGCACCGCCCGCAGCTCGCCCGCCTCGGGCGTCTGGAGGTCGGCCAGGCCCGCACCGCCGGCGTTGACAATGCTAGCGTGCAGTTCCTGCACCTGGAGGCGCAGCTCGGCCTGGCTCAGCCGACCGCGCAGCGAGGCGGTGACGAGTTCGGTCCACCGCTGCACGACCCGCTCACCGTGCTCACTCAGCAGCCCGACGAGCCGGTCGCCCCCGTCTGCGGTCAACGCCATGGTTACCTCCTGTGAGCTGGGCCGGCCGGACTCTATCACCGGAGGCAGACCCGGTAGTTGCCGCGCGGCAAAGGAATGATCGCTCCCACCGGAACCGCTCCCGTTCTGCGTGTCCCCCCGTTCGTGGGATACCGTTCCACCGATAACAGGAGGTCTGAATGTCCCTGACGGTGCACACGGAACAGCGCGGCGACGTGGTCGTCGTGTCGGTCGCGGGCGAACTCGACATGGCGACCGCACCGCAGCTCCAGGACCAGATCACCGACCTGCTCGACAAGGGTCGCAGCCGGTTGGTGTTCGACCTGGCCGAGGTGTCGTTCTGCGACTCGACCGGGTTGTCGGTCTTCGTCCGGGCCAAGAACAGCTGCGACGAGGCCGGCGGCGTGGTCCGGTTGGCCGCCCCGCAGCGTGGCGTGCTGCGCATCCTGGAGGTCAGCGGCCTGGTCGAGGTGCTGCACACCTATCCGACGGTCGACGAGGCCGTCGCGGGTGACCCCACCCCTGCCTCGTCCTGACCGGTTTCCTCAGCGCTCGTCCTCGATGAATCGGGGACGGGCGATCACCATGCCCGCGGTCGTCTGCACCGCCAGCGCGCCGAGCAGGAAACCCATCGGCGCGGTCCAGCCGCCGGTCGCCTCGTAGAGCACCCCGACGAGCAGCGGGCCGAGCGCGGCGATCACGTAACCGGTGCTCTGCGCGAAGGCGGACAGCGCCACCGTGCCGTCGGCCGTACGGGCCCGCAGCCCGATGGTGGTCAGGATCAGCGGGAACGCGCCCTGGCCGAAGGCGAGCAGCAGCACCCAGAGCAGCGCCCCGCCCCGTGGCGCGAACGCCAACCCCAGGTAGGCCGCCGCGGAGAAGGCGGTCAGTCCGAACACCAGCGGGCGCAGCGTCCGGAGCCGGCCGGCCAGCGTCGGCATCAGCAGGGCCACCGGCACCCCGAGCGCGGTGACCCCGGCGAGCAGCAGGCCGGCGCTCTCCGGCCGGAAGCCGGCGTCCCGGAAGAGCTGCGCCAGCCAGCCCATCACCGCGTACCCGCTCAGTGACTGCGCGCCGAAGTAGACGGCCATCGCCCAGCCGAGCCGGGTGCGGGCCGGCCGGACCCGGGCGCGGGCGGCCGGGACCGCCGTCGGGGTGGCGGCCCGTCGGGCGGCGCGGGCCCGCAGCGCCAGCGGCACCCACGGGAGTACGGCCACCGCCGCCAACGCCGCCCACACGCCGAGCCCGGCCCGCCAGGAGCCGAAGGCGTGCGCCACCGGCACGGCGGAGGCGGCGGCCACCGTCGTGCCGGTGGTCAGCGCCATCGTGTACGCCCCGGTGACCAGCCCGGTCCGGTGCGGGAAGTGCTGCTTGACCAGCATCGGCAGCAGGATGTTCGCCACCGCGATGCCGGCCAGGGCGAGCGCGCTGGTGAGCACGAAGACCGTCGTCGAGTCGGTGAGCACCCGCAGCAGTTGACCGACGGTGAGCGCGAGCATCGCCACCACCAGCACCCGGGCGGCCGGCCAGCGCCGGATCAACCACGGGGTGAGCGCGCCGAGGCCGGCGAACGCGATGGTGGGCAGGGTGGTGACGAACCCGGCCATCGCGCCGGAGAGCCCGAGTCCGGTGCGCACCTCGTCGAGCAGGGCACCGAGGCTGGTCACCGCGGCCCGCAGGTTGAGCGCGACCAGCAGCATCCCGACCAGCACCAGCGCGCCACCGGTGACCGGCGACGGGGTGCGGTGGGCCGGCCGGTGGGCGAGCGGCTCGGGTGCCTCGACGGCGGGAGCGGTTGGCGGGGTCATGACCTCGAACCTACAATCATGGGATGAATTTCGGCAGCTGGTGTAACCGGTGACACCGTCGGTCGATTCCCCACCCGTGCCCCCGCGCGGTCAGCGGGTGCAGCAGACCATCGAGCAGCTCCGGGGGCGGATCCTCGGCGGCGAGTGGCCGGTCGGCGGGCGCATCCCCACCGAGCCGCAACTGGTGACGGCGCTCGGGGTGGGGCGCAACACCGTCCGCGAGGCGGTCCGGGCGCTGGTGCACGCCGGGGTGCTGGAGTGCCGGCAGGGCTCCGGGACGTACGTGGTGTCGACCGACGAGCTGGCCCCGGTGGTGGCCCGTCGGCTCACCGACGACCGGATGGCCGAGGTGGTCGAGGTCCGCCGGGCGTTCGAGGTCGAGGCGGCCCGGTTGGCCGCGCTGCGGCGTACCCCGGAGGACCTGGCGGCGCTCGACGACGCGCTCGCCGCCCGGGAGGCCGCCTGGCGGTCGGGCCGGGTCGCCGAGTTCGTGGAGGCCGACGTCGCGCTGCACACGGCGGTGGTCGCCGCCGCCCACAACGCCATGCTGGCCGAGTTGTACGCCTCGGTCGGCGCGGCGCTGCGCAGCACCGTCGCCTACGTGACGGGTGACTCCCTGCAACCCCAGCGGTACGTCGACCACAGCCGGCTGGTGGCGGCGATCCGGGACGGCGATCCGGAGCGGGCGGCGATCGAGGCCGGTGCTTTTCTGGAGCCCCTGTCCGGGGCATAGGTTGTCCCCGACGGAGAATCGGACGGCACAGGAGTAGGGATGCTCAAGGGCTTCAAAGACTTCATCATGCGCGGCAACGTCGTCGACCTGGCGGTCGGTGTCGTCATCGGCGCCGCGTTCACGGGCGTGGTCACCCAGCTGACCAAGTCGTTCCTCGAACCGCTGGTCCGGGTCGTCATCGTGCTGATCACCGGCCAGAAGGACGGCCTCAAGGGCTCGACTCCCGAGTTCCGGGGCATCCCGTTCGACTGGATCGCCTTCGTCAACGCGGCGATCACCTTCATGCTGACGGCGGCCGCGCTGTATTTCCTGGTGGTCTACCCGATGAACCGGCTCGCCGAGCGGCGCAAGCGGGGCGAGGAGCCGCCGCCCGCCGCGCCGAGCGAGGAGGTCAAGCTGCTCACCGAGATCCGCGACGCGCTGCTCGCCGGCGGGCACGCCACCCCGGGGCAGCGCGGCGCGCTGGACGACGTGCTCGGCCGGCGTCCGGAGCCGCCCGCCCCGCGCTGACCCGACCGGCGCACATCGGCCCCTGCGGATTCCCGCAGGGGCCGCTTTTTGTCGTACACATGTTCGATAGAGTCCGGCCATGGAGCAGCGTAGGCACTGGTGGAACGGCAAATGGGGACGACTGGCGCGGCGGGACATCTTCCTCCGCGTCGACGCCGACCGGTGGCACGTCGAGCAGCGGGCCGGCGGCGCGGAGGGCGTCTCCCAGTTCTACGAGTACGGCAGCGCCGACGAGGCCGAGGAGACCGTCCGGGCCCTGCTGGAGGGGACTGATGCCTGGCGGGAGTTGTCCCCGCGTCCGCCCGGTGCCTGGGGCCCGGCGGTTTAGCGGCGGGTGGGGCAGGGAACCGCCCGGGGATGGAGCAGCAGGGCATGGCAGAGCAGGCGGTCATCTCCCAGATCACCACCGGCATGCGGGTGGTGGACACGGTCGGGGTCGAGATCGGCACCGTCGACCTCGTCCAGCGGGGCGATCCCAACGCGGTGACCGTGCAGGCGTCCACCGCCGACCCGGGTGGCAGCCTGGACGAGCTGATCGAGTCGGTGGCCGTCGAGGAGCCGGACGTCCCGGCCGACCTCGCCGCCCGCCTGCTGCGCACCGGCTACCTCAAGGTCTCCACCGGACTGGCCCGCACCGGCGCGGTGTACGTGCTGGCCGACCAGATCGCCACGGTCACCGACAACCAGGTACGCCTGCACGTCCCCGTCGGCGACCTGCCCCCGGAGGAGTGACCCACCCGTTCCCCACCCGCCGTGGCACCGACGCACCGGCGGCATCCGCTGTGGGCGCGGAGCCCACACCTCGGCAGCGGTGCCACCAGGGCACCAGTACCTGTTGCGCTCCCTTTCGAGCTGACGGCGTCAACGAATCACCGGCCTGAGGCACGGCCCGGCAGCGAAGCCGCGACCGGTAGCCCGGGCGACCGGGTGAACGCACGGCCAGGAGACGAGCCGGCGAACGGATAAACGGACAGCCGGGAGACGAGCCGGCGAACGGATAAACGCACGGCCAGGAGACGAGCCGACGAACGGGTGAGCGGACAGGCGGGAGGTGAGCCGGCAGCCAGCATGGATGCGAACGAGTCGTTGACGCCGTCAGGTCGAAAGGACGCGCAGAGGTAGTTCCCCCTGGCTGAACGGTGGCCGAGGAGGTTCGGTGCGATGCCCTCCTGACGCGGGAGCGGGTGCCGGAAAGGCGGGCGGAACCGCGTCGCGTCCCGCCATCCCGGGTGGAGGCGTGGCGGTGGGGCGGTCGGACCGGTCGACCGGACCGTCAGGCGGCGGGAACGGGCCTGCGGCGGTGGAAGAGCAGCAGCATCAGGCAGCCGGCGAGCAGTCCCCAGAACGCCCCGCCCACGCCGAGCAGGCTCACCCCTGAGGCGGTGACCACGAAGGTGACCACGGCGGCCTCCCGGCTGCGGGGATCCGGAACGACCGACGCCCCCGGGGTCACCGACTTCCCGGTGCTGGTCAGGGCTGCGGAGAGGGCGCCGGCCAATGCGCCGAGCAGCGCGAGCCCGGCGACCGCCTCGATGAGCACCGGCGGGGAGAGCAGCACCAGCGTGGTCGCCGCGCCCGCGCCGAGCCCGAGCAGCGCCAGGCCGATGCCGGCGGTCACCGAGGCGATCCAGCGCCGGTCCGGATCGGGGTGGGCGTCGGGGCCGGCGGCGAGGGCGGCGGTGATCGCGGCGAGGTTGACCGCGTGCCCGCCGGTGGCGGCACCGAGCGCACTGGCCAGCCCGGTGGCGCGCAGCGCCGGGGCGAGCGGCGGCCGGTAGCCGAAGCCGCGCAGCACCGCCGTGCCTGGCACGTTCTGCGCGGCCATGGTGACCAGGAACAGGGGCAGCGCCAGGCCGACCACGGCGGGCAGGGTGAACGTCGGCACGGTCGGCGACACCACCGGGCGCAGGTCACCGGGGCTGACCCCCACGCCGGTCGTGGTCAGGGCGATCACCACCGCCGCCGCCACCAGCGCGGCGGGGACCGCCCACCGGGGGGCGAACCGGTGCAGCACCAGCCAGGTCAGGATCACCGGGGCGGCCAGGACCGGCACCTCGACCAACGCGCGTACCGGGGCGGTGCACAGCGGCAGCAGCACCCCGGCCAGCATCGCCGCCGCCACCGGGGCGGGGATGGCGGCCACCGCCCGGCCCAGCGCGGGGAAGAGGCCGGCGGTGACGATGAGCAGCCCGCACAGCGCGAAAGCGCCCACTGCGGCGGGCCACCCGCCGGGGACCGGCCCGGTGGCGACCAGCAGCGCCGCGCCCGGCGTGGACCAGGCTATCGCGATCGGCATCCGGTGCCGCAGGCCGAGCCAGGTCGCGCAGATCCCGGCGGCGACGCTCACCGTGAGCAGCCCGGAGGCGGCCTGCGCCTCGCTGGCGCCGACCGCCCGCAGCCCGGCGAGCACGACGGTGAACGAGCTGGCGAAGCCGACCACGGCGGTCACCACGCCGGCCAGCACCGGTTGCAACCGATCCCCCACCACACTCCCCCTCGCACCCGGCCACCCATCGTTCCGTTTACGGAACAGCGGCGTGTAGCACCATAGCCGGATGACCCCGTCCCGCCCAGCCCGCCGGCCCGCGCCCGACACCGACGCCGGGGCGGTCGGCCACCGGCTGCGCGCGCTGCGGATCGAACGCGGTGTCTCCCTCTCCACGCTGGCCCGTAGCGCCGGGGTCGGGAAGGCCACCCTCTCGGCGCTGGAGAACGGCACCCGCAACCCCACCCTGGAGACGCTCTACGCGATCACCGCCCAGCTCGGCGTACCGCTGGCGGCCGTACTCGCCGGGCCCGCCGCCACCCCGACCGTGCGGGGCACCACGGTCGTCGCCACCCTGCTGGAGTCGTTCACCGACACCGACGCCAGTTACGAGCTGTACCGGCTGCGGGTCCGCCCCGGCGGGGAACAGGTCTCCCCCGCCCACCAGCCCGGGGTCACCGAACACGTGACGGTCTTCGCCGGGGTGCTCCGCGCCGGCCCGCTCGACGCCCCGCTGACCGCCGCCGCCGGTGGCCACCTACGCTGGACCTCCGACGTACCGCACGGCTACGCCGCCCTCGGCGACGAGGAGGTCGCCGCCAGCCTGCTGCTGCGCTACCCCCGCACCTGACCCGCGCCGGGCACCCGGTGCTGCACCGCCCAGATCGCCGCCTCGGTACGCGACGCCGAACCGGTCTTGCGCAGCAGGTTCGACACGTGCACGGTCACCGTCCGCACCGAGATGCCCAGCGCCCGCGCGGCCTGCTTGTTGGACATCCCGGCGACCAGGCAGCCCAGCACCTCGACCTCCCGGCCGGTCAGCTCGGCCTCGGGTGGGGCGGTGGCCCGGGGCGACGGCATCCGCAGGTGCTCCGGCAACGGTTCCCGGACCAGCGCCTCCAGCCCCCGGCCGGCGTGCACCGCCAACAGCTCGGTGAGCGCGTACGGGTTGCCGCCGGTGCGTTGCCAGACGCCGGCACAGACCCGCGCCGGGAGTGGGCTGTCGCCGTACACCTGGGTGAGGATCTCGGCCACCTCGGCGACGCCGAGCGGGCCGAGGTGCTGGCGCACCGCGCTGCGTACCCCGCAGAGGCGGGCCAGGACGCGGCGGGTGAGGTCCGGTGCGACCGCGTCGGCCGGCGGCCGGCTCGCCACCACCAGCAGCGCCGGCAACTGCGGCGCGGTGGCCAGCTCGACGACCAGGTTGAGGCTGGCCGGGTCGAGGTCGTGCAGGTCCTCCACCACCAGCACGGCCGGGCCCGCACCCACCAACGATCTGACGGTACGCACGGCGAGCCGGAGCAGCGTGCCGGGGGCGTACCGCTCGCGCGGCGCGGCCGGGTGCTGGGCCAGCCAGGCGAGCGCATCGGACGGCAGGTCGAGCACGCCGACGTCGCGGACGCTGAGCACCGCCGCCAGCCAGTCGTAGGGGGCCGGATCGTGCACCCGTGCCGTCCCGGTGAGGATCACCGCCGGCCGCGGGGAGAGACCCTCGACGGCCGCCGCGACCAGCCGGCTCTTGCCCACCCCGGCAGCTCCGGTAATGACCGTGACGGCGGGTGCCGACCGGCCCGTACCGGCCACGGTGGACCACGCCCGGTCGAGCTCGGCGAGCTCTCCGACGCGACCCACCATGGACACCGGGATCATTTCTCCCACCCTACGTACTAGTGCGTAGAGACGGAGCGAGGGTGTATCCGGCAAGCTTGTCCCATGACGCTGATCCTCCGCTCGGCCATCCTCAACGACGTCGGCCTGGTCCGCACCAACAACGAGGACTCGGCCCTCGCCGGTGAACGCCTGGTCGCGGTGGCGGACGGCATGGGTGGGCTCCCCGCCGGCGAGGTGGCCAGCGAGATCGTCATCCGCATCCTGGACGAGCTGGTCCCACCCACCGGCACCGACGAGGCCGCCGAGGCGCTGCGGGCCGTGGTCTCCACCGCCAACCGGCGCATCCGGGCGGCGATCTCCGCCGACCCGGCCCGCGAGGGCATGGGTACGACGCTGACCGCCGCCCTGCTCGCCGGGGACACCCTGGTCCTCGCCCAGGTCGGTGACTCCCGGTGCTACCTGCTGCGCGACGGGGAGCTGACCCAGCTCACCCGGGACGACACCTTCGTCCAGGCGCTTGTCGACCAGGGGGCGCTCTCCCCCGACCAGGCCCGCCACCACCCGCAGCGTTCCCTGGTCACCCGGGCGGTGCAGGGGGCCGACGCGCCCCCGGCGATCGGCGTGCTGACCGTCTTCGCCGGGGACCGGGTGCTGCTGTGCAGCGACGGGCTCTCCGACTACGTGGCCGACGAGGCGATCCACGGGGCGCTGGTCAGCTACCAGGACCGCCGGCACTGCGGTGAGCAACTGGTGAAGCTGGCCCACCAGGCCGGCGCACCGGACAACGTCACCGTGGTCGTCTCCGACGTGACCGAGGGCTGAACCCGGCCAACCGGGTTGCGGCCGACCGCCGGCCGGGTTGGGATGGACGGATGCTCATCCGTCGCCTGGCCGCCGAGGAACGACTGACCACCAGCTTCCCGCTCCAGGCGTACGCCTTCGAGGCGACCCCGCTGAGCCGGGAGCGGGTCGAGGCGTTCCACCGCTACCTGCCGTACAACAAGGGCAACCGGACCCTGGTCGTCGAGGAGGGCGGCGAGGCGCAGGCCACCGCCAGCGCGGTGCCGATGCGGCAGAACCTGCGCGGCGCGGTGCTGCCGATGGCCGGGATCGCCGGGATCGCCACCCACCCGCTGGCCCGCCGGCAGGGGTACGTGCGCGCACTGCTCTGCCAGCTCCTCGACGAGATGCGCGACGGCGGGCACCCGGTGACCGCGCTGTATCCGTTCCGGGCCAGCTTCTACGAGCGGTTCGGCTACGTGGGGCTGCCCCGGGCGCGTACCGTCCGGTTCTCCCCGGCCGACCTGGCCCCGCTGCTGCGGGCCGAGCTGCCCGGCACGGTGGGCTGGGAACGGATCGGCGTCGGCTACCCGCACTACCGCTCGTTCACCGAGCGGTGCCTGCGGGAGCGGCACGGTTTCGCGATCTTCCCCGACTTCCGGGACGTGGGCCTGCGGGACCGGGACGACAGATGGCTGATCACCGCGACCGTCGACGGCAGCGTGGTCGGTGCGCTCACCTACCGGATCGACGACCACGGGGGCGAACTGGTCGGCGACGACCTGCTCGCCGCCGACCCGTACGCCCGCGCCCTGCTGTTGCAGTTCCTCGCCCGGCACGTCGACCAGGTGGAGCGGATCAGCCTCCGGGTCCCCGCCGACGACCTGCCCGAGTTGTGGCTGACCGACCTTGCCGTGCACGTCGAGGCCCGGGTGTCCCGGCCCGGCTCGCCGGCACCGATGGCCCGCCTGCTCAGCGTGGACGCCCTCGCCGGGCTGCCCGCCGGGCCGGGCCGGGTACGGGTGGACCTGGTCGACGACAGGTGGCTCGCCGGCACCCACCTGCTCGACGGCGTCGACGGCCGGTTGGCGTTGGCCCCCGGCGGCAGGTCGGCGGTGACCGGCGGCGGCCCGGTGCCCACGGCGACGCTCACCGCTGCCGGGGTGTCCGCGCTGGCGTACGGGGTGCTCGACCCGGCCGAGGTGCACATCCGGGGGCTGGGCGAGGTCGGCCCGGAGGCGGCGGACGAGTTGCGTCGGCTGTTTCCCCGCGCGCTGCCCTACCTGTTCGCCGACTTCTGAGCGGCCGGCCCCGGCGGGGCTGCCGGGTCTGGTTGACGCGGTGCGGGGGCGGGTACGGTCCCCGGAATGCCGCAGTGGTTGCAAGCCGGGGCGTGGGGCCTGTTGGCCGGGTCCGCTCTCCTGGTCGGGGCGGCCGTCGGGTTCTTCCTGCCGGTGCCCCGCAAGGTCGTCGCGTCGATCATGGCGTTCGGTGCGGGGGTGCTGCTCTCCGCCGTCTCGTTCGAGTTGATCGCCGAGGCGCACGAGCAGGGTGGGCTGCTGCCGACCGCGATCGGCGCTGCGGGTGGGGCGTTGGCGTATACCGGGGCCAACCTGCTCCTCGCCCGACGGGGTGCCCGGCACCGGAAACGCTCCGGCGGGGAGCAACCCTCCGAGCGGGAGCAGCCCGGTTCGGGCTCGGCGATCGCGGTGGGCGCGTTGCTCGACGGCGTACCCGAGTCGGTGGTGATCGGCGCGAGCCTGTTGACCGGCGGCCCGGTCAGCTTGGTCACCGTCGTCGCGGTCTTCCTCAGCAACGTGCCGGAGGGCCTGTCGAGCGCCGCCGGCATGCGCCGGGCCGGCCGTTCCCGCCGGTACGTCTTCGGGCTGTGGACGGCGATCACCCTGGTCAGCGGGGTCGCCGCGCTGTTCGGCAACACCCTGCTGGGTGGCGCGCCCCCGGAGCTGCTGGCCACCATCACCGCGCTGGCCGCCGGGGCGATCCTCGCGATGATCACCGACACCATGGTCCCGGAGGCGTTCGAGGACGCCCACCTGCTGGTCGGCCTGATCACCGTCCTGGGCTTCCTGACCGCGTTCGCCCTCTCCCACGCCTGACGGACCCCATGCCTGACGACCCGGCGGCCGGTGGTGCAGGTCAGTAGGGGTCGCCCTGGCCGGGGACGCGGCCCCGGAGCAGGCCGGCGGCCCGGCCGGGCAGGTCGGCGACACCGGACATCGGCGGGCCGGCGGTGTGCGCGCCGTCGGCCATCCCGGCGAACAGTTCCCGCAGCGCGGTCGCCGCGTCGACCTGCGGCTGCCAGCCGAGTTCGGTCTCGGCACGGGCGCTGGACATCAGCGGCGCGGCGAGCCCCAGCTCGACCCAGCCGGCGTCCACCGGTTGCAGCCGCAGCCGCCAGGTCAGCGCGGCGGCGGCACGTAGCACCGGGGCGGCCACCGGCACCGTCCAGCCCTTGAAGTGCCGGGCCACCAGTTCCGGGGTCAGCACCGGGTCCGCGGCGACGTTGAACGCGCCGCGCGCCTCACCGAGGACCGCGCGGGCGTACGCGTCGGCGACGTCGTCGGCGTGCACCGCCTGCATCCGCAGCCGCCGGTTGGCCGGTACGAGCGGGATCCGGCCGTGCCGCAGCAGCCGTACCGGGGCCAGTGGTCCGAGGAAGTACCTGGTGATCTCGGTGCCGGCGTCCCGTTGGAAGATCAGTCCGGGGCGCAGCCGGACCACCCGGAGCTGCGGCTGGGCGGCCTCGACGGTGTCCAGCATCGCCTCGACCTCGGCCTTGTCCCGGCTGTACGAGGAGCCGGGCACCCCGGTCGCCGGCCACCGTTCGCTGACCGGGTGGTCCTTCGGGCCGGGCGCGTAGGTGCCGACCGACGAGGCGTACACCAGGGCGGGAACCCCGGCCCGGACGGTCGCCGAGATCACCGCGCGGCTGCCGCCGACGTTGGTCCGGTGCAGGGTGCGCTGGTCGTGGCTGGGCTGGATCTGCCAGGCCAGGTGCACCACCGCGGCGGCCCCCGCGAAGATCGCGGTGAGCTGGTCGACCGCGCCCGGCGCGCCGATGTCGCAGGAGTGCCACCGCACCCCGGCGTAGGGCGCGTCGGGGCCGGGCAGCCGGCGGGCGACGCCGACCAGGTCGAGTCCCGGTTCCCGACCCAGCCGGCGCAGCACCGCCGTGCCCACGTTGCCGGTGGCCCCCACGATCACGATCCGCATGCCGGGTCCGGTACCCGCTGGGCCGACCGCCAACCCCGCCGGGACGGATCGTGGGTCAGCCGCCGGCCGGGGTACGGGCCGGACCGTTGTCGACCAGCTTGAACGTGCTGCGCAACGGCGCGTCGCCCAGCTCTTCGAGGATCAGGCCCCGGCTGGGCGAGTACTGGAGGAACGCCGAGTCGTTGCTGATCGCGTACGCGCCCTTGCCCTTGTTGACGATGCTGAACAGCTGCGTCGGCTTACGCGAGTCGCAGGCCGTCCCCTCGACGGTGAGCGGTTTGCCGTCGCCGGGGTTGAGCACCTGCCAGCAGGCCGGGTCGTCGTTGGCGGGGTGGCCGTCGCGCCGGCCGTACGCCTTGATCAGGTACTTGCCGCCGCCGGCCGGCGTCGGGACGAACAGTTGGCGTCCGCTGTCGTCGTCGACCTCGACGAGCGAGCCGCCGTCCAGGGCCACCCCGGACTCGGCGGCCTGCACCCGGACGATGGTGACCTCCCGCTTGCCGGACAGCACCCCGCCGGCACCGGCCGTGGCAGACGGCTTTCCGGCGGGCCGGGACGGGCTCGCCGGGGGCGCGGTCGGGTCGGGCACCGTCGTGGCGGTGGGCGTCGCGGCGTCGGAGGGCGTCGCCGGCCCCGACGGCGTGGCCGTGCCCGACCCGGCTGGTGTCCCGCCACCGTCCCCGCAGGCCATCAGCGCCCCGGAGCACGCCAGCACCGCGACCCCGGTGATCCACTTCAACTTCGACATGCTGTGCTCCTCGGCCGGCGTTCCCGCGGGTGTCCGCGGGTTGTCCGCTGAGCTTGCCACCGGCGGTGATCAAGCCCAACGCGGACTGGACGCCCACGACCACCCGCCGGTTTCGTCATGACCGAGGAAGTGGGGATGACCGTCGACAACCCGACATACAGGTGATCAGTGAGTCACCATAAGTGACTGTCGCTATCGGAGAGTAACCCCGACCGGCCGCCCGAATCTCGTCGCCCAGCGTGCCATCTGCATGACTTTTTGCTGTACGAGCTGCTCAAACGCTTGATCATCGATCTCTAGAAAGATTGTGGACAGTGCGGTATCTACATTCGCCAGCCGCCACGGATAGTAATTGACAGAGTGAGGCGACTGGGGAGAACGATGAACGAAGCGCTGGCGGAGATGTTCTCCGGCTCCGAGGCGATGGCGGCGGCCCTGGTCGTCGCCGGGACGGCGGCGGGGCTGATCCGGGCCTGTGTCACGCACCGGACGCGGTTGCAGGAGGAACGTGAGGCGTCGACACGCACCGCCGCCCGGATGAGCGGGCTGGTCAGGCTCGCGGCAACGGGGCACGACCTGGTACGGATCGTGGAACGTGATCGTGACGGGCACCGCGAGGTGGAGCTCGGCGCCTGCGGCGTGCAGCGGTGCGAGACCCCGGGGGAGACCGCATGATCGAGGTCGAGGGCACTGCCGCCCTGACGCCCGAGCCGGCCGACAGGAGGGCGCTGCGTCAGGCGGACGCCGCCCGCGTGAAGGCGGAGCACGACAGGGAGTTCGCCGCCTTCGCGGAGGACTCCTACCACACCGTGGAGCGTGTCCTCCGCGCGGAGTGCCGGGACCGTGAGGTGGTCGAGGACGCACTCAACGAGGCGTACCTGCACGGGCGCGTCCAGTGGCACAAGCTCCGCAGCTACACCAGGCCGACCGGCTGGGTGATCGCCACGGCCCGGAACAAGATCCGCAAGGATCGCCAGCGACGTCAACGTGAGGCTGCGGTCGCGCCGGAAGACCTGCCCCCCACGCCACATCCCGACATCGCCGATGTGTGGGAGGCCCAGGAGGCGCTGCGGACCTGGTTGCACCAGCTTCCCGCGCGGCACGCCGAGGTGTTCCAGCTGGCACGCGAGGGTTTCACCAATCCGGAGATCGCCCGCCTCCTCGGGCTGACCGAGAACAGCGTTCGCTCCTACAAGGTCGCCGCCCGGCGGAGGTTGCGTGAGCTGGCCGAGGAGGCCGGCTACCCGGGCCCGGACGGCAACCGGCGGCAGGGAGGAAGCCGTGGATCTCGATGACGTCCTGGCGCTGGCCGAGACGAGCCGACCCGGTCCTCTCGAACTCGCCCGCGCTCGCCGCGTCGCACGCGCGGCGCAGGAACGCTATGACGCCGCGGTCGCGGGCGGCTACCAGATATTCGTCGACAGCGACCTCTATGACCCGCTGAGCGAAGACGTCGACGAGGTGACCCGGGTCGCCCGCGCCGCACAGTTGGCCAAGCAGGGCACGGTCACCTGGACGGCCGACCGGGTCCGGGCACAGGGGGCCGGACGTCTCTGCTGGTCGGACGAGATGGCGATGATCTTCGGACAGGCCCCGGGGACGGTCCACCTGACCCCGGAAACCCTCCTGCGGCTCGTCCATCCCGCAGACGTGGAACGGGTCCGCCATGCCGTCCGGACGGCATGGGAGCGGAGCATGCCTGACGACATCGGCTTCCGGGTCGTCCACCCCGGTGGCAGCGTCCGCCACGTACGTTGTCACCTCGAAGTCTTCAGCACTGCCGACGGGCCGGCGGGGATCATCGCCACGGGAGAGGACGTCACCGCAGTGGAACTGGCCCGGCAGGAGCGCCGTCGGCTCGCCATCCGCAGCGCAATGCTCTGTGCCGACCTGGCCGTGCCGGACACCGTGACCGGGCTGCCGACGCGTGGCTATCTCATCGACGAGGTGGACCGCGCCCGTCGGATCGGCGGTGGAACACTCGTGGTCGTGGCGACCGAACCGGCCACCCGGCTGCCCGACGCCCTCACCGACGACGACCACGACGAACTGGCGGCGGCGATCGCTCAACTGCTGCGCACGACCGTCGGCGACGACGCGACACTGGGTCTGGTCGGCTCCGGCCTGTGGGGGGTGCTCCTCGGCTGCGTCGACGGTCTCCCGGAGGCCGCCGAGTCGCTCGCGGACCAACTCGTGGACACGTTCCGCAGCCACCTGTTCGTCGTCCGCCGGAAGACCCTGCGCCTCAACACCTGGGCGGGCCTGGTGCACTTCGGCAGTGGCATCCCCGACACCGGGTTCGACCTCCTCGTCGACGGTGAGCACGCGGCCCGGGACGCGCGCCGCAACGGCACCACGGTCACGGTCCTCGATCAGCCGGTCGCCGCCGACGACCGGACCGCCCGGTGTCGGTCCCGGGTAAGGCGCGCGGTGTCGGCCAACAGGTTCACCCTCTATGCCCAACCCATCGTCGACCTGCGCCTCAACCAGGTCACCCGCCACGAGATCCTGCTCCGGGTGCGTAACGACATCGGTGAGCCCACCGCGCCCTGGGCCTTCCTCGACATGGCCGAGCGCGTCGGTGAGATCCTCGCCGTGGACAAGTGGGTCATCGACCACGCCCTGGCACTGATCGGCCGGGGTGCTCAGACTTCCCATTACCAGATAAATGTTTCCGGAAAGTCAATCGCCGATCCGGGCCTGCTCAACTATGTGAAGGAGGCGATCCGTCGGCACCGGGTCAAGCCGGAGTGCCTGACCTTCGAGATCACCGAAACCGCCCTGATCGAGAACCGTAACGAAGCTCTGGCGTTCGCCAGCGGGATCAGGCAGGCCGGCTGCCGCCTGGCGCTCGACGACTTCGGTACCGGATACGGGGCCCTCGCCCATCTGAAATATCTTCCGGTGGACCTGGTGAAGATCGACGGAATGTTCGTCGTCAACCTCTGCCGGTCACCGGCCGATCAGGCGGTCGTGTCGAAACTGGCGGAGCTGTGCCACAGCCTCGGCATCCACGTCGCCGCCGAGTACGTGCAGGACGAGGGGACCCTCGAACTCCTACGGAGCTGGGAGGTCGACTTCGCCCAGGGCTACGGGACCGGGCGGCCCGAGCCCATCCCGGCGAGCCCCAAGCCGCAGGCTCAGTCGATCGAACTCGAACTCGTGCTACCACCGCAACACACCGCAATGGGCTGAGCCCGGGGCCGGCGGGAGACCACCCGACCGCCTCGGGCGTTGCGCCGGTGTGTCGACCATCTCCCTTCTCGATCGCTGACCTGCACGAGCATAGGGATCTGTCCACAGTCGTCGAATCGTGGTCGGGTACGGGGTCCGGATAGACGGTAGGGTTGGCACACATCGGCGTCGACCAGTGGCGTAGGACCGCTGCTGTCTATGGCTTGACCAGGATTGGATACGACGACTTTGGCGCACAAACAGGCCGACCGCGAAGAACCGCGCCGCGCCTCAGACGACCAGGCCGCACCGACGACACCGGGTCGCGCCGGTCGACCGCAGTCGATCAAACGACGCGTGATCAGGCTGGTGCTCATTCCCAGCGTCGTCGCCCTGGTCGTCTGGCTCGTCGCCTCCGGCTACCTCATCTTCCAGGGTTTCTACAACCGCCAGGTCGCCAACAGCGTCCGGCAGGTGTCGATCCCGGCGGTCTCCGCGTTGTCCTCGATCCAGCAGGAACGACGGCTGAGCGTCAGCTACCTCACCCAGCCGTCCCGGGATCTCAGCCGGCTCATCGAGCAGCGGCAGCAGACCGACCAGCGGGTGGCCGCCCTGCGTCCCGCCGCAGCCTCAGCGCTGGCCGGCGCCCCGGACTCGATCGTGACCCGGTGGGAGACGCTCGCCGGCATGCTCGACGAACTGCCCAGCGTGCGGAGCACCATCGATTCCCGGTCGGCCAACGGGGCGGGTGTCTACGATTTCTACAACCGCCTGCTCGACGCCGCGACCGACCTCTTCGACACCCAGGCGAGAATCGTCCCGGACGCCACCGCGGCCCAGGGCGGCATCGCGGCGACGGAGGCCTTCCGCGCCAGCGACCTGATGTCCCGGGCCGGTTCCACCATCGACGGCGCTTTCGGTGCCCGCACCCTCAGCCCGCAGGACCATCTCGACTTCACCAACCTGGTCGGGGCCTATCACGCCGACCTCACCAACGTGGCCCCGCACCTCGAACCGCAGGCCCGGGAACGCTTCGCCGCCATCACCGCGAGCGACTCCTGGAAGGAACTCGTCGCGGCGGAGAGTGCCCTGGTCAGTAATGGGCCGTGGCGTTCCGGCACCCCGCGTGCCCTGTCGTTCAACCGGGCCCGGTGGGAAGCGCTCACCCGGCAGGTGTCCGACGATCTGATCAACCTGACCGTGGTGCAGGCCGACACGGTCTCGGCGCGCACCCTGCGCACCGGCAACACGCAGCTGCTCACCGCCTCGCTGGGCAGTCTGGTCGCCCTGCTCGTCGTCATCGCCGCGATCATCTGGGCGATCCGGCAGTCGCAGATCCTGGTGGACCGGGCGTTGTCGGTACGCCTGGCCCAGCTCGGCCGGGACGCCGAGGCGGTGGTCGACAAGCAGCTGCCGGCGATGATGGACCGGCTGCGCCGACGGGAGAAGGTCGACCTCGCCTCCGAGCTGCCCCTGCCCGACTACGGCAGCGACGAGATCGGCCGGGTGGCCGAGGTGATCAACAGGTCGTTGCAGGCGGCGGCGGGGGCCGCGGTCGACGAGGCGAAGACCCGGGCGGCGGGTATCGCGATGCTGATGGGTGTGGCCCGCCGCCCGCAACGCCCCCTGCAACGCGGCCTGAAGGTCATCGAGGACCTGCAGAACCGGATCGGCGACGAGCAGCTGCTGGCCGAACTGTTCGACATCAACCACCAGCTCACCCAGACCCGCCGCTTCCTGGAGAACCTCGTCATCCTGGCCGGCGGTCAGATCGGCCGCCGCTTCCAGAATCCGGTGCCGGTACGCCGGGTGCTGCTGGCGGCCTTCGCGGAGGCCCAGCAGTACCAGCGGATCACCCTGCGCAGCGCGCCGGACGTGGCGGTCGCCGGGCCGGCGGTGGCCGGCACCGTCCACCTGATCGCCGAGTTGCTGGACAACGCGTTGGCGTTCTCACCGCCGGAGACCACGGTCTGGGTGACCTGCATCGAGGTCAAGCGCGGCATCGCGGTGGAGATCGAGGACGCCGGCGTGGGGATGCGGGCGGACGCGTTGGAGCGGGCGAACGACCTGCTCGCCACCGCGCCGACCCCGGACGTGACGGCGCTGAGGGACGGCGCACAGGTCGGCCTGCACGTGGTGGCGGAGCTGGCCAAGCGGGACGGCGTCCAGGTGAGCCTGCGCGCGTCGGCGTACGGCGGCCTGCTGGCGATCGTGCTGCTGCCCGACCGGGTGATCGTCACCGAGTCGTACGCCGCCGAACTGGACCGTACCGACCCCGGCATCCTTCCGCTCGGCTCCGTCGCCACCGCGATGTCGCGGCCCGGCGTCGGTGCGGTGCTGCCGGTCGGCGGCGGCCGGCAGGAGTTGCACCCCGCGGCCGGGGCCCGGCCCACCGCCGTGGCGACCGCGGCACCGGGCGGTGCCGGGCGGGTGCCGGCCGGTCCCACCGGGGAGCGACACTCCGACCGCAGCGGGGGCATCATGACCGAAGTTCCGGCGCAGCGTGGCGCGGTGCGCGGCGGTTCGTCCGGCCCGCAGGTCGCCGACCGGCCGCCGCTGCCGCACCGCCGGCCGCAGCAGCACCTCGCCCCCGAGTTGCGCGACGACGGTCCACCGGAGCAGAAGTCCGACGCCACGCCGGCTCCCGCCAGGTCACCCGAGGAGGCCCGGGACCGGTTCAGCAGGTACCAGAAGGCCTGGGCCGCCGGCCGGGCGGCGAAAAACGGGGACTCCGCCAGCAGAGACGACCAAGGCAGGAACGCATGACCCACTCCGCATCGCAGAACGATCTGACCTGGATCCTCGACGATCTGGTGGAGGTCCCTGACGTGGTCTACGCGGTTGTCCTGTCCACCGACGGGCTGATCGTGCAGAAATCCACCTCACTTCCGCAGGACGCCGGGGAGCTGTTGGCCGCCGGCGCGTCGTCCCTGCACAGCATCGCCGCGGGGATGGGCCGCCGGTTCGACAGCGGCCCGGTCCAACAGGTCATCATCGAGTACGAGGGGCGGACGTTGTTCGTGGCCGCCGCCGGGCAGAACGCGCGGCTGGCGGTGCTCTGCGAACAGTCAGTCGACATGGGCACCGTCGCGTACGAGATGAGCCGCCTGGTGACCCGCATCGGCGACTATCTCGGCTCCGAGGTCCGCCTCGACGGCGCGCTGCTCGCCGACCGACCCGGGTCGAAACCATGAGTCACGACGTGTGGGACGGCGACGACGAGGCGGAGGCCGGCCGGCTGGTGCCGTTGTACATCCTCGTCAACGGGCGGACGAGTCCCCGCAACACCAGCCTCGACCTGGCCACCCAGGTCATCGCCCTACCGGCCGACCAGACCCGGCTGGAGCTGGAGTACCGGGAGATCCTGCACCAGTGCACGGGGTGGATCTCCATCGCCGAGATCGGCGCCTACCTGCACCGGCCGCTCGCCATCACCAAGGTGATGGTCGACGTGCTCCACGAGCAGGGGTTTCTGGACATCGGCTCACCGGCACAGGAGAAGATCGCCGACCGGTGGCTGCTGGAAACGGTTCTCGCCGGCCTTCAGCGGATATAGAAGAGGGACTGATACACGTGGATCGGAAATCGGTGAAGGTCGTCGTGGCGGGCGGCTTCGGCACCGGCAAGACCACCCTGGTCGGGTCGGTCAGCGAGATTCCGCCACTGGTCACCGAGGAGGTCCTCACCCAGGCCAGCATCGGGGTGGACGACCTCACCGGCGTGGAGGGCAAGTCCAGCACGACCGTCGCCCTGGACTTCGGGCGGATCACCATCAGCAACGACGTGGTGCTCTACCTGTTCGGCACCCCGGGGCAGGACCGGTTCTGGTTCATCTGGGACGAGTTGGCCCAGGGCGCGGTGGGGGCGATCGTGCTCGTCGACACCCGCCGGCTCGGCACCAGTTTCCCGGCGGTCGACTACTTCGAGCGGCGGGGCATCCCGTTCGTCGCCGCCGTCAACCGGTTCTTCGGTGAGTGCCCCTACACCGAGGAGGAGATCCGCGCCGCGCTGGAGCTGGACGAGACCGTTCCGCTGCTGTGGTGCGACGCCCGGGACCGGGCCTCCAGCAAGCAGGCGCTGATCGAACTGGTGCGGCACGCCCTGTCCCGGCTGCCCGCCACCGCCTGAGCGACCCGGCGGCGTGCCGGCCGGCTCCGGCCGGGCGGACCGGAGCCGGACGTACCGGTTCAGTCGGTGCCGCCGCCTCCCGTCGGGAGCTGCGCCAACCGCACCTTGAAGTGGCGGAGCAGGGGCGGCGACGAGACCACCCGGTAGCCGGGGACCCGGCCGGGTTCCTTGGCGATGTCGGCGAGCACGGCGGCCACGTACTCGAAGTGGGTGTCGGTGTAGACGCGACGCGGGATGGCCAGGCGCACCAGTTCGAAGGGGGCCGGGGTGACCAGTCGGTGCCGGTCGTCCATCCCGCCGAGATAGAGCGAGCCCAGCTCGGCGCAGCGGATGCCCCCGTCGAGGTAGAGCTGGCAGCCGAGGGCGTGCCCGGGGAACTGCGCCGGGGACAGGTGGGGCAGCAACCGGCCGGCGTTGAGGTAGAGGGCGTGGATGCCGGCGGGTTGCACGGTGTCCACCCCGGCCTCGTTGATCAGCCGGGCCAGTCGGTCGGTGGAGGCGGCCCGCGCCCGCAGGTACGCGGGGTCGACCACCTCGCGCAGCCCCTGGGCGAGCCGTTCCAGGTCGTGGCCGGCCAGCCCGCCGTAGGTGGAGAACCCTTCGGTGGCGATCAGGTTGGCCTCGCACCTGGCGAACAGGTCGTCGTCGCGCAGCCCGATGAGCCCGCCGATGGCCGACAGGCCGTCCTTCTTGAGGCTCACCACGCAGCCGTCGGCGAGCCCGAAGGCGTGGCTGGCGATCTGCCGGGGCGTCCAGTCCCGGTAGCCGGACTCGCGCTGCCCGACCAGCCAGGCGTTCTCGGCGAACCGCGCCGCGTCCAGGAAGAACGGCACCCGGTGCGCCCGGCACAGGTCGCGGACGGCGGTGAGGTTGGCCATCGACACCGGTTGCCCGCCGAGGCCGTTGTTGGTGATCGTGATGAGGACCAGCCCGACCCGGTCGCGTTCCGGCCCGGTGAGCGTGGCGGCCAACGCGTCGAGGTCGATGTCGCCCTTGAACGGCTCCGCGCTGTCGAGGTCGAACGCGGCCGGGCAGGGCAGGTCCCGGGCCTCCGCGCCGGCCAGCGTGACGTTGGCGCGGGTGGTGTCGAAGTGGGTGTTGCTGAGGCAGAGCTGGCCGGGTCGGAGCAGGCTGGTGAAGAGCACCCGTTCGCCGGCCCGCCCCTGGTGCACGGGGAGCAGGTGCGGATATCCGGTGAGGTCGCGTACCTCGTCGCGGAACCGGAACCAGGAGCGTGCCCCGGCGTAGGACTCGTCGCCGAGCGCGGCGGCGGCCTCCTGCGCGGCCGAGGTGGCCCCGGTGCCGGAGTCCGACAGCAGGTCAATGGTGATCTGGTCGGCGCGCAGCTCGAACGGGTTGTATCCGGCGTCCGCGAGGGCCGCCCGCCGTTCCTGCGGGTCGAGAAAGGGGATCGGTTCGACCACCTTGATCCGGTACGGGGGCAGCATCGCGTAGGCGTCGACGGGCACTGTTCGCTCCTCGATGGACGGTCAGGGGTGTCCCGCGCCGGCCCGGCCGGTCGGGGTCGCCAGCGCGGTGCGGTCGACGGTCACCGGGCGGCGTGCCGGCGGGGTCACCTGGTACGCCTCGGCGGACAGGTAGACGGTCACCCCCGGGCGGGGGGCGCCCAGCCGCAGCGACAGGTGCGGGATCAGCCCGACGCCGTCGCGCAGCGGCCGCCGGGCCACCGCGGCGAGTGCCCGGTCCAGCACCGAACGACCGAAGCCGTAGCGGTCCAGCACCGCCACCACCCGGTCGTACGCCTCCTCGTCGTCGTCGACGTAGCCGCGGATCGGCACGTAGAGGCTGTAGCCGACCGGTCGGCCCGCCCCCTCGACGAGGGTGTAGCTGCCCACCAGCGGGAGGCCGGCGAACCGGGTCCGACCGCCACCGGCCAGCCTGGCGAACTCGGCGAGCCGGGTGGTGTCGACACCGTCGACCACCCCGGCCGCCCGGACGACGTCGGCCACCCCGGCGTCGTGGTGGGTCAGGTAGACCTTGACCCGCGCCTGGACGCCGTCGTGCAGGTCGAGGGCGAAGAACGTCAGCCGGTCCCGGCGGCCCAGCTCGCCCGGCCGGATGCCGTGGTCGAGCATCGCCCGGTAGGACCGACCCAGGCCGAGCCGGTGCAGCGCCTCGGCGACGAGGCCCGACGCCCGGTCGACGCCCCGCAGTTCCGGATTGAGGTAGACCTTGAACTCGGGTCGCCTACCGTTGCGGAACACCAGCGAGCACCAGACGGCGAAGGCACCCTGCGGGTCGTACGTGGCGAACAGGTCGCGTACCGAGTCCAGCCGGGAGGTGGACAGGCCGGCGCGGTGCGCCTGCCGGTCGAGGAACCGCTGGGTGGCGAACATGTTGGTCAGGCGGCCGGGTGGCGTTCCCAACGTCTCGCCGAGAATCCGCACCGTCGGCGGTTCGGTGCCGCTGAAAGCGACGGAGAACTCCACCGGAGTGTGGTCGTCGGCAATGTTGGACGGCCAGCGTGGTGGGGCCGACAACGGCTGCGGGCCGGCCGGCCCGAGCAGGCTTTCCAGCAGTTCCAGCGGTTCTGCCGCACTGATTCCGCTGGCCTCGCACAATCGCCTCAGCTGGTCACTCAGACGATCGGAAAGGGAAACCTCGTCCATCAGTTCTCTCTCCTGATCATGCCGGCGACCAAAATAGACCTTAAGAAGCATTAATCAATAAGGTCAAGATTGATCACAACTTGCAATGACATAACAGGATCGAGACTGGCAAATCGCCCTGATTGATCACTCAGAGTCGCGTACAGGATACGTCACACCGAGTTGACGCCCGTCGGCGAGGTCACCGTTGCGGTCCGACCCCGGCCACCGGCACCCCATCGGACGGCAGGGGCCGACACATTCATGTGCGACACTGGCGGTCACTGTGCCCACACCTGACGGAAGGGCAGGCGATGGCCACCGCTGCGGCACCCTCAGTGCTGATCGGCGCGGTCGTCCGGGTCATGAGGGACCTGGCGGTCCACCCGCTCGCCCTGACGATCGACCGCGCCGGTGCACACGTGCTGGCCACCATGCACGCGGACGCGCTGCGGACCCGCAGCCGGGGCCCGTACCGGCAGGACGACCTGCCGCCCGAGGCCCTGGCGATGATCGACCGGCTCAGCCTGCGGCTGTCCCTCGACCCCCAGCGGGTGGACGTCACCATCGAGGGCGGCGGACCATGGCCCCGCCTGCTGCTGGAGTTGCCCGCCAAGCAGGTCTCCGTGCGGTTCGTGGTGCCCGAGGACGCCCCGCCCGGCTACCAGCCGGACGCGAACAACGTCGGGCTGTCGAGCGATGTGAGCATCGCCCTGGAGTTCCTCGCCGGGTCCCTGCGCGCCCTGAACGGGCGGCTGCGCGGCGAGCCACCCGTCACGCTGACCCTGACCTATCCGGACGATCCCCACTACGAACGCAACATCGCCGGGGTGCCGGCGGAGTTCCACGAGCTCATCCCGCCGGTCGTGGCCGACCTCGCGGTCGACCGCCGCCGGTTCTCCCGCAAGCAGCGGGCCGCCCACGACGACGCGCTGCGCGCGGCGGCGTACACCGACCAGGTGATCGAGCCGATGGCCGGCGGTGGGCTCAGCACCCGGCTCGGCTCGGCCCGGCTGCGGATCAGCCCGTGAAGTCGTAGTCCCAGTCCAGCTCCCACCGCCGGATCGCCGGTCGGTTGTCCGTCGACACCAGACTGCGGCCGTCCGCCGTGAAGGCCACCGACGACACCGGCTCCGGATGGCCGTCGCAGGTGTGCAGGCGTCGTCCCGTCCGGACGTCCCAGATGCGCAGCGTACGGTCCGCGTCGGCGGTCACCGCGTGCCGCCCGTCCGGGCTCACGTCGAACACGTCCGCCTCCGAGTCGAGTGTGCACACCACCCGCCCGGTCGCCGCCTCCCACACCGACACCACCCGGGCGTACGACCCGTCGTACGCCCGGACGAGCCCGGTCCGTCCGTCCCGGCTGAGCGCCATGGCGTCGCCCCGGCTCGGTACGGCGTACCGCTGCCGCCCGGTGTGCACGTCCCACGCGGTCAGCTCCCCCGTCGAGTTGACCAGGAGCAGCCGGCTGTCCGGGGTGAACCGCACCGGCACCCGTCCGCCGAACCCGACGGGGACGGTGAGCACCGGCCTGCCGGTGCCCGTCCGCCACACCCGACACGTCGCGTCCTCGGCGCCGACCGAGGCGGCGTACCGGCCGTCGACGCTGAGTCGGACCGTCCACACCGGCCCCCGGTGTGCCACCATCGTGCGGATCAGATGGGACTGCTGCAGGTTCCACAGGCACAGGTTCCCCTCGGCGTCACCGACGACCGCGTACCGGCCCGCGCCGTCCATCGCGACCGCCCGCACCGCACCCTGGTCGCCGTGCAGTTCGGCCCGCCGTCGTCCGGTCGTCAGGTCCCACAGGTGGGCGGTCCCGACCCAGTCCGCGCTGACGGCGGACCGGGCATCGGTGGACAACACGATGGTGTGCGTGTTGCCCACCCGCTCCGCGAAGGTGTGCCGTTGCCTGCCGGTCCGCAGCTCCCACACCCGGAGCAGGCCGTCGGTGCCAGCTGTCACCGCCAGGTCGCCGTCGACGCTCAGCGCCGGGGGCAACCCGGCCACGAAGGTGAACTGTCCGCCGCGCAGTTCGTACCGTTGCCAGATGCCCAGGGGCGCGGTCCGCTCGCCCGCCGTCCGCCCCAACCGCTCCCACAGCTCCCGCAGCTGCGGGTGACGCTCGAACCCGACCAGCTCGCGGGCGGCCCGCACCTCCCCGGCCGCGTCGGCCGTCCGGCCCTGGCGGGCGAGCGCCTCCGCACCGGCGATCCGCTGCCGGACCTGCGCCTCGGCCGCCAGCACCGCTCCCGCCGCCAGGGGCCGCTCGTAGCTCCACGGGGCCCGCAGGTCGGGGCGGGGCAGCCGGTGGACGTGCAGCCCCCCGTACTCGTCACCGACGACGGCCAGCGCGCCGTCCCCGCTGACCGCCACGCAGGTGGGCGACACGAGACCGGCCAGTTCCGGGGGCAGCCCGTCGGTGCGCATGGCGACGGTACGCAGGCACCGGCCGGAAACCGTGTCCCAGACCCGGGCCGGTTGGTCGGGGGTGCCGAGCCCGACGGAGACCGCCCGCTCACCATCCCCGCTGAGCACGATCTCCGCGTGCCGGTTCAGGTTGTTCGGCACCGGCCCCCGCACCCGGTTGGGCCGGGTCTCCCACAGGTGCACCATCCGCGTCTGGTGCCCGATCAGCAGGGCGTACCGGCCGGACCCGCCCAACGCCACCTGGTTGACCCCGGTCATCCGCATGTCGGCGGCCTTGACCAGACGGTGCATCCAGCGCCCGGTGTCGACCTCCCAGACCACCACACTGCCGTCACCTGGCGCCGCCGACACCGCTACCGCGCCGTCCTCGCTCAGGCCCAGCACGGTGACCCTGGCGGGACTCTCCCGGATCTCCGGCAGGATCCGGCCCGCCGCGTCCAGGTTCTGGTAGGTGCTCGGCGGATGTTCCAGGGTGCGCCGCAGCCGCCCGTCAGCCGTGTCCCGGATCTCGATCCGGCCGTTGTCGTACCCGATGGCGGCCGTGCCCGCCGCGGTGAGCGCCACCGCGGTCACCGCGGCCCGCTGGTCGGCCGGCACCCGGACACACCCGGCCCGCGCCAGGTCCCAGCACTCGACCCGGTCCCCCTCGCGGACGACGAGCGCGGCCCGGCCGTCCCGGTCGACGGTCAGGGCCGTGACGGCGGCACCCGCCCCGTCCGCACCGAGTTCGCGGACCCCGGGCTGCCCGGTCGGCGACCACACCCGGAGGCTGCCGTCCGCGCCGCCGCTGACGATCACCCGACCGGCGTGGTCGACGGCGACGGCTGCCACTGTGCCGCGGTGGCCGGGCAACCGCCGCGATCCGGGTTCCGTGCCGCGCCGGGCCACGGCGGCGGCCACCTCGGCGACCTCGGGGCCGGTGGGCGCGGCGGCCAGCAACGGCCGGGCCGCCTCGTCGTCACCCCGTTCGGCGTGCACCAACCCCAGCAGGTGGTCGGCCCGCCAGTCCTCCCCCGCGATCTCCCGCGCGGCCTGCAACTCCCCGAGCACCTGTTCGTCGGTGATCCGGCCGTGCCGCCACCGGTACAGCGCCCAGTTGTAAACGGCGGCAGGATGGTGCGGGTCGACGTCGGCGGCGGACCGCCACAGGTGTTCCGACTCCGCCGGCCGGTCGAGGTCGAGCAGCGAGAGCGCCTGGTTGGAGAGGCTGCCGGCGAGCAGGCCCGCCGCCGACGGCGGCACCCGTGGATAGCGGACGCCGAGGACGTCGGCGTACGTTCCGACGAGAGCCGTGGCCAGGTCGGCGAGGCTGTGCGGGCGGGTCGACGGGTCGACGTCGAAGCACTCCCGGAGCAGGTCGACGACCCCCTGCGGCATCGGCTGCGCCGCCGGCCCGGTCTGCCCCGCGGCCAGGTAGTCGGCGAACGCCTCCCGCGCCGCCTGACCGTAGCGGCAGGGGCGGCGACCGGCGAACATCTCCCACACGCACAGCGCCCACGACCAGACGTCGGTGGCCCGGGTGAGGGTGACCCGCGCGCCGGCCGCCGCCTCGGCCTGCTCGGGCGAGCAGTAGGCGGGGGTCATGCCGCCGAAGCTCGCGCCCAGGCTGGCGTCCACCGCCGTGCCGGTGTCCCCGTCGGCGGCGGCGCGGGCGCCGGCCAGCCCGAAGTCGGTGACCTTCGCGGTCCAGTCGCGGTCGAGGCCGACCATGATGTTCGCGGGTTTGACGTCCTGGTGGATCAGGCCCTGCCGGTGGGCGTGGTCGATGCCCCACGCCGACTGCACCGCGAGGTCGAGGGCACGGGCGAGGAACCCGCCGTCGGGGGCGTCCGGTCCCTCGTGCAGCCGCCCGGCCCGGACCAGGTGGTCCAGTGACCCACCGGCGACCCACTCGGCGAACACGCAGGGCAGCCCGTCGACCCGGCGCACGTACGCGCAGCTGACCACGTGGGGGTGCAGGCCCAGCCCGACCCAGGTGCCCGCCTCGGCCTCGAACCGGGCACGGTGCGCCTCGGTGGACAGTCGCCCGGGGCGCGGCACCTTGACGGCGAGGTCGATGTCCCAGCCGGGGTGCCGGACCCGGTAGACCAGGCCCATGCCACCGGCGAGGGGCTCGTCGAGCACCTCGTAGAGATCCAGAATCCGGTCCCCGGGACGCCACGGCATGGTCTGAGCCTGGCACCCGCCGGCGTACGGGACAACTGCCGGTTGGTCGCGGAGGGTAACCTCGGGGGTCGGACCGCGTCGTCAGGGAGTGACCGTGAGTTTTCGTTACTACCTCTATGTCAGCGACGCCAAGGTGGACATGCTGCTGTCCCAGATCGACCCGGGTCACCAGCGCAGGCGGGCCGCCGAGTTCAGTGTGAACCTCACCGTCGTCGGGGTGAAACGCAGCGTCGAGAACCCCGGCACCGACCGGTTGGCCCGCCTGGAACGGGTCACCCGCTACCTGGACGAGCACGCCGACGTCGGTTCCGTTGACGAGCCGGGGCAGTTCTTCAGGGGGTTGCTGCCGATGCGGTGGGGAGTCGTCCCGACCACGGGCGAGCAGTCGCTGGTCTACTTCGGTGGCCGCACCGACGACACCGTCGTCGGGCTCGGCGGGTCGCCGTTCCACCTCGTCGGCGCGACCTCGACGGCCGAGTCCGCCGCCCGCGGGTTCGCGGGATCGTCCACGATGCCGGCGCTGCTCGCCGGGCTCGTCGACGAGGGGGCCGCACCGGTGCCTGACACCCCGCACGACACGGTGGACGGGCCGGACCCGGCCGAGGCGGCGGCGCTGGCCTCGGTGCACCAGGCCGGCAGCCGCCTGCGCGGGCCCACCCAGAACGTCGAGTTCCTCGCCAAACGGTTGCTCCACGGGCCCAGCCCGTACCCGGAACTCGACGGGCGGCCCGGCATGACCGTGCTGCTGGGCAGCCCGCTGTACGTGGCGCTGGTCGACTGACCGGGCAGCCGGGCGTGGGCACCGACGACGCAGCGGCCGGGCGACCCACCGGGTCGGAACCGGTTCCGCCGCCGGTCACGGTGACCGTCCGGGCCGGGTCAACCGTCGACACGTACGTCTTCCCCCGGCCCGTCTCGGTCGTGGTGGGGCGGGCCGCCGACTGCGGGATCCGGGTGGACGACGGGCAACGGCGGGTCTCCCGCCGGCACTGCCGGCTCGACGTCGACCCGCCGCACGTGTGGGTACGGGATCTCGGCAGTCGGCACGGCACCTGGCTCGACGGCCGACCCGTCGACGGTGCGCGGCTCCTGTCGGCCGGTGCCGAGGTGCGGATCGGGCTGGCGACGTTGACCGTCGACCCGCCCGACGACGGGTCGTGGGGGGCCGCCGGGCCGGACCAGGACCTGGCGCTGCCGGCGCTGGCGGCGGCCGCCGCGCACGGGGCCCCCGGCATGGAGGGGTTCACCGACCACCGGGTGCTGCGGGAGCTCGGACGCGGCGGTCACGGCGTCGTCTACCTGGCCCGACACGAGCCGTCCGGCCGGCTCGTCGCCCTGAAGACGCTGCTCGCCGACCGGGCGGTGGACCCCGCCGCGCGGGACGCCTTCCGCCGCGAGATCGCCTGCACCCGCGGGCTGCGGCACCCCAACATCGTCGCCCTGCACGGCTGCGGCGCGGCCGACTCCGCGTTCTTCTTCACCTGTGAGTACTGCCCGGGTGGCAGTGTCGCCGAGTTCGTGACCCGGCGTGGTGGCCGGCTCACCGTCGACGAGGCGCTGCCGATCACGCTCGACGCGCTGGACGCGCTGGCCTACGCCCACCGGGCGGAGCTCGCGGTCGTGCTGGCCGACGGCCGGACCCGGACCGCCCATGGGCTGGTGCACCGGGACGTCACCCCGCACAACCTCCTGCTCGGCACCGGGCCCGCAGGTGGGACCGTCACCAAGGTCGCCGACTTCGGGCTGGCGAAGGCGTTCGAGAAGGCGGGCCTGTCCGGGCACACCGGGACCGGTGCGACCGGCGGCAGCCTCGCCTTCCAGCCCCGCGCCCAACTGGTCGACTACCGGTACGCCCGCCCGGAGGTGGACCTCTGGGCGGTCGCCGCCTGTCTCTACTGGATGCTGACGGGGGCGACGCCCCGGGACTTCCCCGCCGGGGCCGACCCGGTCGCGGTGGTCCTGCGGACCCGGCCGGTGCCCGTCCGGCAGCGGACCGGGGCCGTTCCGGCGCGGCTGGCCGAGGTGATCGACGAGATGCTCGTCGACCAACCCCGGGTCACCGCGACGACGGCCACCGAACTCGCCGACGCGCTCCGGCAGGCCCGGTGACGGTCCCGCCGTGGCGGCACCCACCGACCTGCCGGGCCCGCCGGGCCGGTCACTCGTGGATGACCTCCTGTTGCAGCACGCCGAGGTAGCCGTGGGCGGCGATCCGCTGCGCGCGGTCGGTGTAGAAGTCCGGGTCGTCAGGCAGGACGGTGGCCAGCCCGTCGACGTAGCGGTTGAACATGCAGAACGCCGCCGCGATCAGCACGGTGTCGTGGATCTCCACGTCGGTGGCCCCTTCGGCCCGGGCGGCGGCCACCAGGTCTGCGGTGACCTCCCGGCCACCGCGCTGCACCGCGCCGGCCACGTCCAGCAACCTGCGCATCTTGGCCGACACCGGCGCGCTGTCGACGTCGTCGTGCACCTGCTCGACCAGGGGCATGCCCTCGGGGAGTTGCGCCGCCGCGTACGCCGCGTGAGCCGAGTAGCAGTACCGGCACTCGTTGAGGCCCGACACATAGGCGGCGATGAGTTCCCTTTCACCCCGGGTCAGGGTGCCCGGGCCACACAGCAGCGCCTCCACCAGGCCGTTCAGCGGCAACGCCGTCTCCGGCCGGAAGCGGAACAGACCGCGAATTCCGGGTTCATCGGTATTGAGCGTGATGTGGGGCATCTGAACTCCTTCGCCGACGCGGGGAAAGCCCGGATCTTTCGACCCGGCCGGCGTCAGATTGAGCCATCGCCATGGCCACCGTCAATGTTGTGCGGATTCTTGCCGATCGGATGGCCGAGTACCGGAAACGCCGCAGCCCCCCGGGGGGTGTGACGGGGCGGTGAGCTGCCCGGATCAGGCACGCTAGCCTCTGCCGGCATGTCAGCATTCGGCAACTCGCCCAACGTCCTGTTCGCGACGACGGTGACGGCGACCCGGCGGCTGTCGCCCGGGTTCGTCCGGGTGACGCTCGGCGACGAGCGGCTGCGGGAGATGGCCCCGCACCACCTCGACCAGCGCATCAAGATCATGCTGCCGGTCGACGGCGGCTATCCGGCCGAGCTGCGGGCGGGGCTGCCCGAGCAGACGTGGCGACGCGAGTGGCGGTCCATTCCCGGCGATGTGCGCCCGAGGCTGCGCAGCTACACCGCGTACCGGACCCGGCCGGCTGCGGGCGAGCTGGACCTGGACTTCTACCTGCACCGGCCGCACGGCCCGGCGAGCGGCTGGGCGGCGGCGGCCCGGCCGGGTGACCGGCTGCTCCTGTCGGGCCCGCACGTGGCGGCCGGCCAACCCGGGTACGGCGTGCAGTGGGAGCCGGGGCCGGCGACGCGGGTGCTGGTCGCGGCGGACGAGACGGCGTACCCGGCGGTGCGCGGCATCCTGTCCGGCCTCGGCCCGGGGGTACGGGCGACGGTCCTGCTGGAGGCCGGCGACGCGGCGGACGCCGGCACCCTCGACGACGTGACCGCCGGCCACCGGGTCGAGGTGCGGCTGCGGGGCGACGCCCGGGGCGGGACGACGCTGACCGGGCTGGTGGCCGACTGGCTGGCCGGCGACGGTCGTACGGCGGCGACGGCGGGAACGGACTTCTACGCCTGGGCAGCTACGGAGAGTAGCAATATTGCCGTGTTGCGCCGACTGTTCACCGAAGCGCACATCGATCCGGATCAGGTGCACACCCAGGGCTACTGGCACGACCGACCGGCCCGCGAAGAGATCGATGATTAGGTAATGCTAACCTAAAAATCGCCGTGATTAGTCACTGTCAGTAGCCAGACGGGAACCTGCACCATGCGTACGCCGACCCCTCGAACAATCCGCCGACGTCTCCTCGCCCTCACCGTCGCCTCAGCGGCGGTGCTCGCCGTGGCCGCCTGCGGCTCCGACGACTCCGACCCGGCGGGCAGCGTCGGCGACACCCGAACCGTCGAACACGCACGCGGCAAGACCACCGTGCCGGACAAGCCGACCCGCGTCGTCGTCCTCGAACCGGTCCAGCTCGACACCGCCGTCGCCCTGGAGCTCACCCCGGTCGGCGCGGCCGTGCTCAGCGAGGCCGCCGGCGTGCCCAAGTACCTCGGCGACAAGGCCGCCGGCATCAGCACCGTCGGCACCGTCCAGGAACCCAACGTGCAGAAGATCGCGGCCCTCAAACCCGACCTGATCATCGGCACCGAGTCCCGGCACTCCGCCCTCTACGACCAGCTCACCGACGTCGCGCCGACCGTGTTCATGGCGTCCCAGGCCGACCCGTGGCAGGACAACGTGAAGTTCACCGCCACCGCGCTCGGCGGCGCGGACTCCGCCGACAAGCTCCTCACCGGCTTCCGGCAGCGGTGCGCGGAGATCGCCGAGAAGTTCGGCACCGCCGGGAAGACCGCGCAGCTCATCCGCCCCCGCGACGGCGTCCTCACCCTCTACGGGCCCACCTCGTTCGCCGGCAGCGCCCTGGAGTGCGTCGGCTTCACCACCCCGAAGCGCGACTGGGAGAACTCCATCTCGGTCGACGTCTCCCCGGAACGGGTGCTGGAGGCCAAGGCCGACCACGTCTTCGTCACCACCGTCGACGTCAACGACCGCAGCACCATCCCCGCCTCGGTCACCGCCAACGCCGCCGCCTTCCCCCGCCTGCACCTCGTCGACCAGTCGTTCTGGATCACCGGGGTCGGCACGGTCGGTGGGCAGGCCGTCCTCGACGACCTCGAACGCATCCTCACCGCGTCGCGTTGACCGCCACCACACCCGCCCGCGCGGTACGGCCGGACACCGGCCGTACCGCGCGTCGTCGTACCACCCGGCGGTGGCTGGTGGGCGCGGTCGTCGTACTCGTGGGGTCGGTGGTGTTGTCGGTCTTCGTGGGCGCGAACCCGGTGCCGCCGGCGGACGTCTGGGCGGCGCTGCGGGGCGCGGGCAGCGACACCGCGCAGTACGTCGTCTGGGGGCAGCGCCTCCCGCGCACCCTCGCCGGGCTGCTGGTCGGTGCCGGCCTCGGCGTCGCCGGCGCGCTGATGCAGGCGTTCACCCGCAACGCGCTCGCCGAACCGGGCATCCTCGGCGTCAACGCCGGCGCCGCCGCGTTCGTCGCCGCCGGCATCGCCTTCTTCGGGATCACCTCGCCGGCCGGTTACATGTGGCTCGCCCTGCTCGGCGCGCTCCTGGTCGCCGTCGCCGTGTACGCCGTCGGCGGTGCCGCCGACCTGCGGGCCACCCCGACCCGGCTGCTGGTGACCGGGGTGGCGACCGGTGCCGTGCTGGCCGGCCTGACCACCGGGATCACCCTCACCCACCCGGACACCTTCGACCGGATGCGCGGCTGGAACGCCGGCAGCCTGCTCGAACGCGACACCGCAGTGGTGCTGCCGGTGCTCCCGCTGATCGTGGCCGGGCTGCTCGCCGCGCTCGTCGCCGCCCGCAGCCTCAACGCGCTGGCGCTCGGCCCCGACCTGGCCGCCGCCCAGGGCGTCAGCCTGGTCCGGACCCGGCTGCTCGTACTCGGCGCGGTGACCCTGCTCGCCGGCGGGGCCAGCGCCATCGCCGGCCCCATCTCGTTCGTCGGGCTCGTGGTGCCGCACCTGGTGCGCTGGGGCGTCGGCACCGACCAGCGCCGCATCCTCGCCGGGTCGCTGCTGGCCGGCGGGATGCTGGTGCTGCTGGCCGACGTGCTCGGCCGGATCGCCGTGCTGCCCAGCGAGATGCCCGTCGGCATCGTCACCGCGTTCGTCGGCGCGCCGATGCTGATCGCGCTGGCCCGACGCCGACGGGCGACCGCGCTGTGAACCGGCCGGTCCGCCGCACCGCCGGAGGTCGCCGGCTGCTGCTCGGCACCGACCACCGGCACGTGACCATCGGCGTACGCGAAGCCGCCGTCTGCGCCGCCGCCGCGCTCGTCGTCGCGGCGCTGGCGGTGGTCGGCCTCTGGCTGGGTGACTTCCCGCTGCGCCTCGACGAGGTGCTCGGCGTGCTCGGCGGCCGGATCGACGGGCTGACCCGCACCGTCGTGCTGGAGTGGCGGCTGCCCCGCATCGCCGCCGCCGTCACCTTCGGCGCGGCGCTCGGCGTCGCCGGGGCGATCTTCCAGACCATCACCCGCAACCCGCTGGCCAGCCCGGACATCATCGGCCTGGCCAACGGCTCGTTCACCGGCATGCTGATCGCCCTGCTGCTGCTCGGCGGCGGCTGGCACCTGCTGATGCTCGGTTCACTCGCCGGTGGCCTGCTCGCCGCGCTGGCGATCTACCTGCTCGCCTACCGGGACGGGCTCTCCGGGTTCCGGTTCATCGTCGTCGGGGTGGGCGTCTCCTCGATGCTCGCCGCCACCAACACCTGGCTGCTGCTCCGCGCCGACCTGGAGACGGCACTCTTCGCCGCCGCCTGGGGTGCCGGCTCGCTCAACGCGGCCACCGCCGACGTGGTCTGGCCGGCCGCCGCGATCATCCTGGTGCTGCTGGCGGTCACCCCACTGTGGGCGGCGGCCCTGGCCCAGCTCGAACTGGGCGACGACGTCGCCGCCGCCAGCGGAGTCGCGGTCGAGCGCAACCGCGCCGTCCTCGTGGTCATCGCGGTCGCCCTGGTCAGTGCGGTCACCACCGTGGCCGGCCCGATCTCCTTCGTCGCCCTGGCCGCACCGCAGATCGCCCGCCGGCTCGTCCGGGCCCCCGGCCTGCCGCTCGCCGCCACCGCCGGGGTCGGTGCGCTGCTGCTGCTCGGTGCCGACCTGATCGCCCAGCACGTGATCCCGCTGACCGTGCCGGTGGGGGTGGTCACGGTCACCCTCGGCGGCGCGTACCTGCTCTGGCTGCTCGTCCACGAGATCAGGAGGACCCGATGGTCGACCAGCTGACCGCGCGGCTGCGGGCCGAGAACGTCACCCTCCGGTACGACCAGCGCACCGTCAGCGCCGACCTGTCGTTCGCCGTGCCCGACGGCTCGTTCACCGTGCTCATCGGACCCAACGCGTGCGGCAAGTCGACGCTCCTGCGGGCGCTGTCCGGGCTGCTCCGCCCCGCCGGGGGCCGGGTCACGCTCGACGGATCGGACCTGGTCACCCTGCCGGCCAAGGAACGTGCCCGGCGGATCGCGCTGCTGCCGCAGACCATGACCGCGCCCGAGGGGATCACCGTCCGCGAACTGGTCGGCCGGGGCCGCTACGCCCACCAGCGGGTGCTACGCCGTTTCTCCCACGCCGACGAGGTGGCCGTCGAGTCGGCGCTCGACGCCACCGGCACCAACGACCTGGCCGACCGGCGGGTCGACGAACTCTCCGGCGGGCAACGCCAACGGGCGTGGATCGCCATGGTGCTCGCCCAGGAGACGCCCCTCGTCCTGCTCGACGAGCCCACCACCTACCTGGACGTGGCACACCAGATCGACGTGCTCAACGTGCTGCACCGCCTGGTCACCCGGGGACGCACCGTGGTGGCCGTGCTGCACGACCTCAACCACGCCGCCCGGTACGCCACCCACCTGGTGGCGATGCGCGACGGCCGGATCGTGGCCGAGGGACATCCGGCGTCGACGGTCGACGCCGGGCTCGTCGCCGAGGTGTTCGGGATGTCGAACCAGGTCGTCCCCGACCCGGTCACCGGAGCGCCCATGGTCGTACCGGCCGACACCCGGGAACCGGCTGCCGGGTGAGGTGGGCGACGGGAGCCCGGCCGTCAGGGCTGCCCGTAGGCGTACCCGACCCGGAGGGCGTGGTCGGGTAACCTGTGGGCGAACGGGCCGCTAGCTCAATGGCAGAGCTGAGGACTTTTAATCCTTAGGTTCAGGGTTCGAGTCCCTGGCGGCCCACTCTTCACCGCCTCCGAGCTGGGAACGCGCCAGACAAAGATCATCGGGCACAGCCAGGGCACAACTCAGCTCGAATGTTGGTCGCCGCGAGGTTCCCGCCGGGTGCTGTCTGCGTTCCGCAGGAGGCCACCGACGAGGCCGCGCGGACGGTCCTTCTTCGGCATCCAGTGGACGTAGGTTTCCAGCGTGATCCGCAGGTTGGCGTGTCGGAGCGCGTTCTGCACCTCCTGGGGCTCGACACCATTGCTCATCAGGGTGGTGGCGAAGAAGTGGCGCAGGGAGTGAAAGGTGCCCTCCTTCGGCCAGCCGGCGGCTTCGCGCCAGCCCGCCCACAGCTCCGACCAGTAGTTGTCGGTCAACAGCTTCCCCCGGGACGAGGTGAACAGGAAGGCGACCGAACGAGTCCGCCGCTCCCCCGCAGTGATGTCGGGAAGGATGAACTCGACGGGGCCGACGTCGCTGATATGGGCGGTCAGTTCCTCGGCGACGACCGCGTCCAGGTCGCCGGTGCCGGTGGAACCGCTCTTGGGTGTCGAGAGGTAGAAGCCGCCGAAGTCCCCATCGCCGCCACCGCCGGACAACGTCGCTCGCGTCGAGATCGGTCGCTTCCGCGATGTCCGTCAGGTCCGCGCCCGCCCGTAGAGCGGTGTGGATTGTCGAGGGTTGCCAGCGAGTCCACCAGGACACCATCGCAGCGGACAACGCCAGCTCCGCCAAGACGTCATCGAGTCCGTATGCCGGCGTCCGAGCGACGGCATGGGCATGAAGATCGAGAAGGCGTTGGAACGGGTTGATCTCTTCCGCATCGGCGAACCGCAACGGCGGGTCGGTCGGCCCGGGTTCATCGGGCACCGCCTGACGCCCGTGAGCTGGGCAAAGTCAGCGGTAGCGAATCACCGGCGATCGTGGCGGCGTGGTTCGCATGGTGGTACCTCCGGCCCACCGCATATTCGGTTGTCGCCTGTGCCACCAGTGTGCGGTCGAAGGGATCACGGTGATGCGATGGCAGTCGTCCGGCGGCGACGGCGTGGGCGTGGGGCACCGGTAGCTCCCGGAAGCCCATGTCTCTCACCCGCTCGGCAAGGTCGGGAGGTCCACCAAGTTTCCCGCCGGGAGCCGATTGCGGTGCGGTTGGCCCCCCGTTCAGGCGGGCCTCCGCCCGAGCGACGCTTCGCCGGGAACCACGTGGCGGCGACGGCTCGGCAACATCCAGGTCGGGTGCGACATGCTCCAGGCAGCGCCCCGACAGATCAGTTCCTTGACGCGTGCGGCCGGCCGGCCGGTGAGCGCCGACGGTTTGGGCTGGTCGTCCGGGGTCACCCATTGCACGACCGCGTCGCGGCGGCCGAGGCTGACGCACTGCGCGGCGTAGTGGACCGTGTTCGGGGGGACCCGGCGACCGGTCAGTCGCGCGGCGATGACGTCGGCCGCCAACTGGGCGGACGGAATCCCCGAAGCGCAGGACATCCGCAGTGGTGCGCCGTTGACGCCGGGTGCGGATGCGGCGTCACCCACGGCGTACACGTCGGGGTGGGAAACCGACCGCATGGTGTCGTCGACGACGATCTGCCCGGTCGCGGAGACCTCCAGGGTCGTGGCCGCGGCGATGGGGTGGACGCCGAATCCGGCGGTCCAGACGGTCACCCGGGCCGGGATCGTCCGGCCGCCGTCGGTGACGACGCCGGTCGGCTCGACGCCGACGACGTCGGTGTGCTCGTGCACGGTGATCCCGAGCCGGTCGACGACCGTACGCAGGTGGTTGCGGGCCTTGTCGCTCAGCCAGTCGCCGAGGCCGGCCCGGGTGGCGAGGGAGACCTCAAGATCCGGCCGGGCCTCGGCGATCTCGGTGACGGTTTCTATGCCGGTGAGACCACCACCGACGACCAGCACGGTGGCGCCCGCGGGGAGCTCACCGAGGCGGCCACGCAGTCGGAGCGCGGCTTGCCTGTCCGCGACGGAGTGGGCGTTCTCGGCGACCCCGGGAACTCCGTGGTCCGTGGCGGTGCTGCCGAGGGCGTACACGAGCTGGTCGTAGGCGATCTCGCCGGGACCGTCGGCCTCGACGAGGGCGACGGTCCCGCGTTCGGCGTCGACGGCCGTGACCTGTGCGATCCGCACCTGCACGCCGGTGCCGGCGAAGACGTCGGTCAGCCGGCGGGGCCTCAGGTGCTGGCCGGTCGCCAGCTGGTGCATGCGGACCCGCTCGACGAACTCGGCGTCCGCGTTGACCAGGGTTATCTGGGTGTCGGAGGGGTGCAGCCGCTTCGCCAGGCGTGCTGCGGCGTTGGCTCCGGCGTACCCGGCTCCGAGAACGACGATGCGGTGCTTCATGGTTCCGCTCCTGTCCGGTCGGTGTTGCTTCCTGAACCGGACGGCGGGGCGAAACCTGACAGCTGCCGTACGTGACCCCGGTCACCAGTCGCCGGTCAACGGCTCCCCGGGCCGGGCCAGGGCCCACTGACGGGTCGCCCGCTGGAGCTTCTCCGGGTTCACCTGGGCGTGGACCGCCGCGATGCCGTCGGTGGTCACGTCCAGCGACAGGATCCCGACGACCCGGTCGTCGACCACCATCACGAGCGCGGGCACGCCGTTGGCGAGCGCGGCGAACACGTCGGGGCGACCACCCACCAACTCCCACTTGGCATCGCCGGGCGTGAACAGCGTGCGCAGGAACCTCGCCACCCGCAGGCCACCGGTGATCGGCTGGCGCACCGCGAGGACCGTGCCGCCGCCGTCGCCGATGCTGACCGCGTCGTCGGTCAGCATCCGTACGAGCGAGTCGGTCCTGCCGCTGAGCGCGGCGGCCAGGAACTCCTCGACGACCTTGCGGGCCGCGTCCGCGTCGACCGCCACCCGGCGTCGGCCGTCGGCCACGTGCTGCTTCGCCCGCCGGTAGATCTGCTGACAGTTCGCCTCGGTGAGGTCGAGCACCTCGGCGATCTCGGCGTGCGGGTATCCGAACGCCTCGCGCAGGACGTAGACGACCCGTTCCCTGGCCGAAAGCCGCTCCAGCAGCGTGAGCATCGCGATCGACACCGACTCCCGCTGCTCGACGGTGTCGGACGGGCCGAGCATCCGGTCACCGGCGAAGACCGGCTCGGGCAGCCACTGACCCACGTAGGTCTCGCGCCGGGCCCGTGCCGAGGTGAGCCGGTTGAGGCAGATGTTGGTGAGCACCTTCGTCAGCCACGCCTGGGGCGTCTCGATCAACTGCCTGTCGGCGGACTGCCAGCGCAGGAACGTGTCCTGCACCGCGTCCTCGGCGTCGCTCGTCGACCCCAGCATGCGGTACGCGAGCGCCTCCAACCGGGCCCTGGCTTCCTCGAAAACCTCGACCTCGTGCTCCCCCACCGGCATGGCCCCCAGTCAACCATCTACACCCGAGGGCGCGGGAGGTGCGAGCCGGCAGCCGGCGGGGACCCGGCAGGTCGGCAGGGAGTGTCGCGGTTGACGCGGACGGGGTGTCGTGGTGTGCTCACCACGTTAGCGCTAACGACAATCATAATCGTTATCAGCTGAGGAGCACCCATGTCTCTCACCGTGCCATCCGCCCTGCTGGAAGCCGCCGAGGCGGGCCCCGTCGACGACCGGGACTTCGTCGCCTGCGTACGGGAATCGCTGCCGTACGCCTGGCAGACCGTGAGTCGGGTCGTCGCCGACCTGGAGTCGTCAGGCGCGGACCGGGCGGACAACGTCGTACCGCCGCCCGGTGACGCGGAGCGGGGGCAGCTGCTGCGCGCGATGGCCAGCGACGCCATCCGGGCCAGCCTGGAGCGCCACTTCGGGGTGAAGCTGGCGTTCCAGAACTGCCACCGGGTCGCCGCGTTCCGGCCGGCGGCTGTCGACTCGGAGCCCTACCGCCGGTTCGTCTCCACCCGGGGTCAGCTCCTGAACCAGTCGCCCGAGCTGCGCAACTGCTGACCCGTCGCCCGGGTGCGCCGGAGCGGGAAGAACCCTCCCGGTCCGGCGCACCCGGCGGCCCTGGTCGTCAGCGGGCGCACTCCGCGCAGGTGCCGAAGATCTCGAAGGTGTGCCCGACCTCGGTGAAACCGTGCTGGGCGGCGACCTGGTCGGCCCACCGCTCGACCGCCGGCCCGGCCACCTCGACGGTGCTGCCGCACCGGCGGCAGACCAGATGGTGGTGGTGGCGGCTCTGGCTGCACCGCCGGAACAACTGCTCGCCGCCGGGCAGCCGGGTGGAGTCGATCTCCTGGGCGTCGACGAGCAGCTGGAGGGTGCGGTAGACCGTGGTCAACCCGACCCGGGCCTTGCGGGCCAGCAGCATCTGGTGGAGCTGCTGCGCGGTGTGGAAACCGTCGACCTCGCGCAGCAACGCCAGCACCTCGCCGCGCTGACGCGTGTTCCGGGTCACGTTCGGCATCGCCTGGGTCACCGTACCGCCGTCTCCGCTCGTCGCCCCGGCCCCGCCCGGCGGCCGTCGCTGCTCCCCACCCCCACCGGTCCACGCGGAGGCCGTACCCATTATGCGCTGCGGATACGGGCACCCCACGACCCGTGCGGGCCCGGGCGGCGCGGACGGCGAGCAGTCCGCTGCGCATCTGTTCGGTGGCGGCGAAACCCATCCGGGGGTGCTACGGGCGCTGCGGCGACGCAACGAACGGGTCGGCCGGTTCTGGTTGGCCTCCGACCAGCCCGGCCCCGGGGCGTCGTACCCGGGCGGCGACGTCGATCCGGTGCTCGACGGCCGGCGGGTGCTGGTGGTGGACGCCGAGGACAGCTTCGCCGTCATGCTCGGCCAGCAACTGCGTTCGCTGGGGCTGGACGTGACGGTACGCCGGCACGACGAGCCGTTCACCGTCGACGCGTACGACCTGGTGGTGTCGGGACCCGGCCGGGGTGACCCGCGCGACGGGGCCGATCCGCGGGTACGGCTGCGAAGCTAACCAGGACGTGTAATATCCTGGTTATGCGGATGAGCGAGCAGGTCGAGTGGGGGCTGCACTGCTGCCTCACCCTCGCCTGGATCGGCGGCGAACACCCGATGCCCGCCGTCCGGCTCGCCGAGTGGTTCGAGCTGCCCCCGGCCTACCTCACCAAGTGCCTCCAGGCCCTCACCAGGGCCGGCATCCTCCAGTCGGTGCCCGGCGCGCGCGGCGGGTTCCGGCTGGCCCGCCAACCGGCGGACGTGACCGTGATGGACGTGACGGTGGCGATCGAAGGCGCCGACAACCCGTTCCGGTGCACCGAGATCCGCCAACGCGGCGCGGGGGTCGACCCCTCCGCGCCGGAGTTCCGCACCCCGTGCGCCATCAGCACCGTCATGCACCGCGCCGACCTGGCCTGGCGACGCGAGCTGGCCGGCCACACCCTGGCCGACCTGCTCGCCTCGGCACCGGCGGAGGCGGCTGAACGCACCCGCCGCCGCTACGCGCTGCTGCGCGGCTGACGCCCCGCCCACCCCCTCCGCGGCCGCCGACCGACCGTCGGCCCACGCACCCGCCGGCCACCGGTCCACCCGCGACCGGCCGGAGGCCACCCGCGCCCGCACCACCGGCCGCCGGACCGGACCGACCCCCCGCCGCCCGCACCCGGTGGTCGTCCACACCCGAATCCGTGCCCGGCGTACCCCGCCGCGCCGCCGCATGCCGTCCCGCATCTGGAGACCTCATGTCCCACCTGCACACCCGTACCGGCCCGGGGCCCGACACCGCCGCTGGGCCCGGCCGGGGCCTGCGCTTCACCCTGATCCTCGCGGCCGGCACCTTCGCCGTCGGCACCGACGCGTTCGTGGTCGCCGGGCTGCTGCCCGACATGGCCGCCGCGCTGCGGGTCTCCACCGCCGCCGCCGGGCAGTCGGTGACGGTCTTCGCCATCTCGTACGCGGTCCTCGCCCCGGTGCTGTCCACCCTGACCGCCCGGCTGCCGCGCCGGACCCTGCTCGTCGCCGCGCTGCTGGTGCTCGCCGCCGGCAACCTGGTCTCGGCCGCCGCCGACACGCTGCCGGTGCTGATCGTCGGGCGGATCGTCGCCGCCGCAGGTGCCGCCGCGTACACCCCGAACGCGGGTGCGGCAGGCGCCTCCCTGGTCCCACCGGCGCTCCGTGGGCGGGCCCTGGCCGTGGTGATCGGCGGGCTCACCGTCGCCACCGCGCTGGGCGTCCCGCTGGGCGGGCTGACCGGCCGGTGGCTCGGCTGGCGGGCCGCGCTCGTCGCGGTGGCCATGCTGGCGCTCGCCGTCGCGGTGGCCGTACGGCTGGCGATGCCCGCGCTGCCCGGTGCCGCGGCGGTGCCGCTGCGCGCCCGGTTGACCGCGCTGCGCCGGCCGGCCGTGCTCGCCGTGCTGCCGCTCACCGTGATCGGCATGGCCGCCTGCTACACGGTGTACGCCTTCGCGGTGCCCACCCTCGGCACGCTCGGCGTGAGCGCGTACCAGGTCAACCTGATGCTGCTGCTCTACGGGGCGGGCGCGGTCGTCGGCAACGTCGCTTCCGGCTACGCCACCGACCGGTGGGGCCCGGTGCCGGTGCTGGTCGTCGGGTACGCCGCGATGGTCGTCTCGTTGGGCACGCTCGGCGCGCTCAGCACCGTCGGGTCCGCGCCGATCCTCCTGGTCGGACTGCTGGTCGCTGCGTGGGGCGCGGCGAGTTGGTGCCAGACCCCGGCGCAGCAGCACCGGTTGATCGCCGCCGCGCCGCAGCAGGCCCCGCTGGTGGTGTCGCTGAACTCGTCGGCCATCTATCTCGGCATCGGCCTGGGCACCACCGCCGGCGGGGCGGCCCTCGCCTCCGGCGTGCCCACCATGTACGCCCTCGGCGCGGCCGGGGCGGTGCTGGCCCTGCTGGTGCTCCACCTCGGACGGCGGATCACCGGGCGCACCCCGGCGGTGCCGTCGTGACCTGCTGCCCACCCCACCCTGACCACCACCGGAGGGCCGGGTGGGGCGGCAGCCCGGCCCGGCCGGGCGTCGGGCGGGGCGGCCCGGCGGTCAGCGGCGCAGGCCCATCCCGGCGTAGCCGTGGGAGATCCGCTCCCGGGGTTCCCCGTCGGGCCGCCACTCGGCCACCCGGACCAGCCCCGGGTCGACGAGGTCGTAACCGTCGAAGAAGCGCAGCACGTCGGCGTGCGGACGGGGCACCAGCGGGGCGCTGCTGCGTTGGTAGACCGCCCGCCCCTGCTGGGTGGGCAGCGGCGGGGCACCGTCGGTGGTGAGATGGGAGACGACCAGCGGGCTACCGGGGACGGTCGCGTCCCGCAGCCGGGCGACCGAGGCCCACGGCTGCTCGGCGTCGGTGACGAAGTGCAGCACCGCCACCAGCAGCACGGCCACCGGGCGGTCGAAGTCGATCGCCGCCCGCACGTCGGGGTGGGCCAGCAGCTCGCCCGGCCGGCGCAGGTCGCCATGGACGACGGTGGTCCGCCCGTCGGCCGGCAGCAACCGCCGGGCGTGGGTGACCGCGACGTCGTCGTAGTCGACGTAGACCACCGTCGAGTCGGGGGCGACCTGACGGACGATCTCGTGCACGTTGCCCTGGGTGGGCAGCCCGGCACCGATGTCGAGGAACTGGCGTACGCCCAGCTCGGCGGCGTGCCGGACGGCCCGGCGCAGGAAGTGCCGGTTGGCCTGGGCGGCGATCCCGGTGTCCGGGAAGATCCGCAGGATCTGCTCGGCGGCGGCCCGGTCGGCGGCGAAGTTGTGGCACCCGCCGAGGTAGTAGTCGTACATCCGGGCCACGTTCGGCCCCTGCTCGGCGTCGGTCGGCGCGGTCACCGGCCTCTCCCTCCACTCGGTTCGTCGCTGCGGGGCGTCCCGCCGCCGGGCGACGGGCACCCGCGCCCCGATTTCTAGCACCCGGGGCGACGACATGTTGACCCCCCGTGTCGGCGAGCCGGCAGCACGCGGGGGCCACCTGCCGGTATGACGGTGACACCGACTGTCGGCGAGGAGGCACCCGATGAACCCTGCCCGGGAGACCGTGGAGGTGGACCCGGCCCTGTTCCGGGCCGTGTACGACTCACCCGCCTCGCTGCCGGGGCGGCACCGCTGGACCACCCCGGAACACGACGTACGCCGGCTGGAGAAGCTGCTCGGCATGCCGGCACAGAGCATCGGTGCACCACTGTGGGTCAGCGGCGACCAGCCGGACTGCCCCAAGTGCGGACGCCGGACCACCTGGCTGGACATCGTCGCCTCGGCCCTCAAGGGGGTGCACGACCCGCTGATGATCGCCACGGTGATCCTCGGCGAGCGCCGCTACGTCAACACCGAGATTCCCGACGCGATCGCCGGGGTGCACTGCCTCGACTGCCACACCCCGGTCACCGGCCTGCGCAGCTTCAAGTGCCACAACTGGGCGTACGCCTTCGAGGAGCTGGCGGTGGTGCGGGAGCGGATGCGTAGCGGGTCAGGCCCGGCGGGCGGGCCGCCGCCCGTGCGGTGACGGCGGTTCCGGCCCCGGGTCGGGCACCTGCGGCAGGGGCCGGGTGACCGCCGCCGCGCCGGTGACCGTGACCGGCTCCCCGGCGTGCCGCAGCGCGACGGTCGTCTCCGGGTCGGCGTCGGGCAGCTCGTAGCGGGCCCCGTCGCGGGTCAGCGTGACCCGCAGCCGCTGCCCGTGCCAGCGCAGGTGGAACGCGAGCCGGTCGATCCGGGCCGGCAGCCGGGGGTCGAACGACAGCTCGCCGGTGTCGTCGCGCAGCCCGCCGAAGCCCTCCACCACCGCCGTCCACGTCCCGGCCAGGGCCGCCAGATGCAGCCCGTCGCTCGTCTTGTCGCCGAGGTCGGCGAGGTCGTGCAGGGCCGCCTCGGCGAACAGGTCGTACGCCAGTTCCAGGTGCCCCAGTTCGGCGGCGAGCACCGCCTGGGAGCCGGCGGACAGCGACGAGTCGCGGACGGTGCGGGCCTGGTAGTAGGCGAAGTTGCGGGCCTTGTCCTCGGCGGTGAACTCCCCCGGGCAGCGTTGCATGGCCAGCACCAGGTCGGCCTGCTTGACCACCTGCCGCCGGTACAGCTCCAGGTAGGGGTAGTGCAGCAGCAGCGGGTAGTCGTCGTCGGTCATCGCCGCGAAGTCCCACTCGGGTTGCTCGGTGAAGCCGGCCGCCTGCTGGTGCACCCCGCGCTTGCGGTCGTAGGGCAGGTGCACGGCGTCGGCGGCGGCCCGCCAGCCGGCGATCTCCGCCGGGTCGACGCCGAGCACAGCGGCCCGCTCCGGGTGCCCCTCGGCGGCGTCGGCGGCGCCCCGCAGGTTACGTCGGACCATCAGGTTGGTGAAGACGTTGTCGTCGACCAGGGCGGCGTACTCGTCGGGGCCGGTGATGCCGGTGACGTGGAACGCGCCGTCGTCGGACCAGTGGCCGTAGCCGGCCCACAGCCGGGCCGTCTCGACCAGTAGTTCCAGCCCGGTGTCGGCGAGGAACTCCTGGTCGCCGGTGACCGTGACGTAGCGCAGCACCGCGTCGGCGATGTCGGCGTTGACGTGCAGGGCGGCGGTGCCGGCGGGCCAGTAGCCGGAGCACTCCCGGCCGCCGATGGTGCGCCAGGGGAAGGTGGCCCCGGTGAGCCGCAGCTCGGCGGCCCGTTCCCGGGCCTGCGGCAGGTGGGCGTGCCGCCAGCGCAGCGCGCCCCGGGCCACCCCGGGCAGCAGGTACGTCAGCACCGGCAGCACGTAGCTCTCGGTGTCCCACAGCACGTGCCCGTCGTAGCCGTTGCCGGTGAGTCCCTTCGCCGCGATGGTCCGGTCGCCGTCGACCCGGCCGGCCTGGAGCAGGTGGAACACCGAGAACCGGACGGCCTGCTGGAGTTCCGGGTCGCCGTCGATCTCCACGTCGGCGGTGCGCCACCGCTCGTCGAGGGTGGCCCGCTGGTCGGCCAGCAGCGCGTCGAACCCGTGCCGGCGGGCGGCGTCGGCCTCGGCGGTGACCAGGTCGGCCAGCTCGTCGGGGGTGCCGTCGTCGACCGGGGCGCACTCGTACGCGGCGTACTTGGTCAGTCGGAGCCGCTGCCCGGGGGCGAGCCGCCCTTCGACGGTCGTGCGCAGCCGGTCCGGGGTGTGGTCGTCGCCGTCGGTGAACCCGGCCGGCACGTCCGTGTCGTGGGTGACCGCGACGGCGACCCGTTGGGCGCTGCGGTCGGTGCGGTGCACCAGCACGCCCCGGTGGCCGTCGGGGCGGTGCAGTTCGGCGTCGAGCGGGTCGGGCACGATCGAGGCCGCCCGGGGATCGTCGGCGCGTTCGGGCACCCGCTCGTTGGCGAGCACGTCCGAGCAGACCCGGATCTCGACCGGCCGGTCGTCGAGCGGTTCGACCTCGTAGCGGACGGCGGCGACGGCGTGCCGGGTCAGGGAGACCAGCCGGGTGCTGCGGACGCGTACCCCGTGCCCGGCCGGTGAGATCCACTCGGTGCACCGGCGTACCACGCCGGCCCGCAGGTCGAGGGTGCGCTCGTGGGCGCGGACGGTGCCGGTGCGCAGGTCGAGGGGCTCGCCGGCCACCCAGAGCCGGATCAGGGCGGCGTTGGGCGCGCTGATCACGGTGTCGCTCTCCTGCGGGAAGGCGTACCCGTCCTCGGGGTAGCTCTGTCGCCGCCGTTCGTGGAACCCGTTGAGGTAGCTGCCCGGCATGCCGTAGGGCTGGCCCTCGTCGAGCGTGCCCCGCCAGCCCACCCAGCCGTTGGACAGGGCGAACACCGACTCGGTCTCGCCGAGCCGGTCCAGGTCGGTGGCGGTCCGCCGGAGCTGCCAGGTCTCGTCCGTCTGCACGGCGGGGAGGTACCCGGCGGCGGTGGGCGGCCAATCGCGGGGACCGCTGTGAACTCGCTGTGACGGGGGCGGGGACCCGCCGCGGTGTCACGCACCATGTGACCGGTCAACCCGGTTCCTACACCTCGATGCGACTAAAAGAGGTATGACACTTTGGTGAGGTGAGTGATGAGTCAGACGATTACCACAGACATTCCCGATATCAGCAAGGAGTGGTACCGCGACGTCGTCGACGTGGCCGATGCCGCCCCGGCCCCGGTGCAGTGGTTCGCGGTGCACTTCACCGAGGCGGTGATCCTGCTGCTCGGCCTGCTGCTGGTGGCCCTCGCCGTGCCCCGGCTGCGCCGTGCCGACCCGTGGAGCCGGGCACTCGCCCTGGTCGCGCCGGCCACCGTCGTCCTGGCGTACGGGTGCAGCGAACTGCTCAAGTCGCTGCTCGACGAGGAGCGCCCCTGCCGGGGGGCGGTCACCATCCTGGCCGCACCCTGCCCGCCGCCAGGCGACTGGTCCTTCCCGAGCAACCACGCGACGATCGCCGGGGCGCTGGCCACCGCAGTGCTGCTGCTGTCCCCCCGGTGGGGTCTGTTGGCCGCCCCGCTGGCGCTGCTCGCCGCGTTCTCCCGGGTCTTCGTGGGCGTGCACTACCCGCACGACGTCCTCGCCGGCCTGCTGCTCGGCCTGGCGGTGACCCTGCTGGTCACCCTCCCCGCGGCCCGGTACCTCGCCGGGATGCTGCGCCGGCACTCCGACCCGGTCAACCGGCAGGTCGACCGGGGTCAGCGGGTCGGCTGAGCCGGGTCAGCCGACCAGCAGGAGCGTAAGACAGGTGCCGGCGACCAGGAACGGCCCGAACGGCAGGTGACTCGACCACCCGACCCGGCGACTGGCCAGCAGCACCACCCCGACCAGCGCCGACAACAGGAAGGTCAGCACCAGCCCGGTGACCAGCACCCCCCACCCCTGCCAGCCGAGCAACGCCCCCATCCCGAGCGCGAGTTTGGCGTCGCCGAGGCCGAAGCCCCGCCGGCCGAGCAGCAGCGTGGTGGTGGCGAAGGCCAGGCCCAGCACCACCCCGGCGGTCACCGCCCGCAGCCACGCCCCGGCACCCGCCCCGGTCACGGCCGCCACCCCGAGCAACGCCCAGGTGCCGACGGCGGCGGGCCAGGTGAGCCGGTCCGGCAGCCGGTGCACCGCCAGATCCACCAGCACGAGCGGGACCGCCCAGCCGAGCCACCAGGCCAGCGCGACCCGTTCGGCCACCGGGCCGTCGACCAGCGCCAGCACCGCCACGGCCACCACCAGCAGCGCCTCGACCGCGAACGGCGCGGCACCGATCCGGCCCGCGCAGGCCGGGCAGCGGGCCGTCGGCCCGAGCGCCGGCAGCGGCCGGTCCAGCCCGACCGGCGCGCCGCAACCGTCGCACCCGGCCCGGTCGGCCACCCCCGGGGGTACGGCGTACCTGGCGACCGCGAGCCGCAGCACCGGGGCAACCGTCAGCACCCCGGCCAGCCTTCGGACGACAGACACGGAGCGTGACGTCCGGACGGGGGCGACGTAACGGTCCGATATCAGGTCGGTGTCCGTAGTGGAGAACTGAGCGTCCCCCACCCCGCCGGGCGTCTGCGGGGCATCGACAGTGACCTTCCCGGAACGGATCGGACCAGCCCGCTCCACCCGTCCCATATCCTCCGGCGACGCTGGCGGTTCGCCGGCCGGGCCGACCCGATCGGCGGGCACCGCCCCACGATCGGCGGGCACCTGTGACACCGGCCGGACACCCTGGACATCGCCCACCTTCGGTCACTCCTGCCCGTCACGGTGAGTGCTCGGATGAATTGCCTCTGTTGCATCGGCGCACGTCAGCCTATGCTCCCCCCTTGGGTACGACGCAACCCCGCGCAGCCGCGTCGGACGCCACACCCACCCGTTCACGCAAGATCCACACAGGTAAATGCCGCAGCACCCGGAACTGTCCGATCGACAACATCCCGGAGTACCGCCGCAGGCCCGGAAGCCGCCACGATCGTCGCCACCGGGCGCTACCGAGGAGGGCACGGCAATGCGTACAGGGCGATCCCGCCACTGGACCAGCTGCCTGGTCGTCGCCATGGTGGCCGCCCTCGCCGGCTGCGCCGACCCGCCGGAGACGACCTCCGCCCCCGCCCCCCGACCGGCCAGCGACGACCGCCGGCCCACCGAGGCGGAGCAGGCGGCCGAGCGGGCCGCGCTGGCCGCGTACGCCGGATATCTGGAAGCCTCCCGGGAGGCGAGCCGGGACAGCGACCCCCGCCATCCCAAGCTGACCCGGTTCCTGGGCGACCCGCTGCTCACCCGGGTCCGGGTGGCGATCGACGACGCCCGCCGGCACGGCGCGGTCCGCACCGGGACGTTGACGTCGGAGCCCTCCGTCACCTCGGTCAGCCTTGACAGCGACCCGCCGACCGTGGAGATCCAGGACTGCCTGGACGCCACCGGCTACCGGCTGGTCTACCGCAAGGACAAACGGGTGGTGCCCGGCTCGGCCGGCACCCGGCACCTGGCCACCGCCACCGCGACCCGCTACCCGGACGGCCGCTGGCTGATCAACTCCGGTGCCGCCCACGAGGACCAGCCATGTTGACCCGGGAAGGAACGCCCGTGCCGACCCATTCCGCCACCGTTTCCCGGACCGGCCCCGAGCCCGCCGCCCACCGTCCACTGCGACCCGTCGGTGGAGTGCCCCGCCGGGTACTCACCGGTCTGCTGCTGGCCGTGCTGGTGGCCGTGGCCGCGCCACCCGCCCCGGTGCAGGCCGCCGGCCCGGGGGTGGAGTGCCCGCCGGGCCAGAACGACTGCAGCGTCTGGGACGACGACCCGGGCACCCCCGGCGACCCGGGCGGTGGCACCGGGCCGGGCAGCCCGAACAGCCCCGGCGCGGCCCCGAAGTGCCAGTGGAACGGCAAGCCGCTGCCCTGCTACAACCCGAACCTCGGCTGGTTCGACAACTCCAGCGGCTGCTACTACAAGGTCGCCGAGCCGCAGGAGGAGGCCCCCGAGGGTCAGGTGTGGTACGTCCGGACCTGCAACGGGGGTGACCTGGGCGCGCAGTCGATGGTGCTGCTGGACGGGCCGCCGCCCGGCTTCGGCACCCCGCCCGACCCGGAGGAGTTGGCCCGTCGGGCGCTCGCCTCGATCAGCCTGCTGCCGCCCCGCGCGTCGGTCGCCCCCCGGCGCAGCCTCGGCCCCGGCCTGGTCGGCCTGCCGGTCTGGATGTGGGCCAGCAGCGGCGAGAACTACTTCGGCCCGCTGCGCGCCTCGGCCAGCGACCGGGGTCTGACCGTGGAGATCACCGCGCGGGTCCAACGGATCGTGTGGGACATGGGCAACGGCAGGAAGATCACCTGTAGGGGCCCCGGCACGCCGTACAAGGCGACCGGTCCGAACGCCGGCAAGAAGTCGCCGACCTGCGGCTACGACGGCTACCCCAAGGTCGGCAACTACCGGGTCAGCGCCACCACGTTCTGGAACGTGCACTGGGTCGGCGGCGGCCGCAGCGGCGACATCGCGCAGACCCGCACCAGCGGCGTCGTCGACATTCAGATCAAGGAACTTCAGGTGGTGACCCGATGAGCGCCCGTGCCGAGCTGATCTTGCGAGACCCTCAGTCGCGAACGGAGACGTACCAGTGAGTCTGGCCACCCGCGATGGCGCCCCGGTGGACGCGCCGATCGCCCCGCCCAAGGTGGTCCGGCAGCGCCGTACCCGGCCCGGCCTGCTCGGGCTCGCCGTGCTGCTGATCGCGTTGGGCGGCCTCGGCGCGGCCTTCGCGGTCACCTCGGTACGGGCCACCGGCAGCTACCTGGCGATCGCCCGCCCGGTCGAGGTGGGCCGCATCCTGACCGCCGACGACCTGGTCAGCGTGCAGGTCTCCGGGGGTGCCGGGCTGTCCCCGGTGCCGGCGAAGAAGCGCGACGAGGTGGTCGGCAAGCGGGCCGCCGTGTCGTTGGTCCCCGGCTCGCTGCTCACCATGGCGCAGCTCACCGACGCCCCGCTGCTCGGCCAGGGGCAGCAGCAGATCGCGCTCGGCCTGGAGCCGAGCAGGGTGCCGGCCCGCAAGCTGCACCCCGGTGACAAGGTGCTGCTGGTCAGCACCCCGGACGAGGACTCCGACAGCTCGCCGTCGTCCACCCGGTTCACCGCCACGGTGATCGACACCCTCACCCCGGAGAACGACGACGTGGTGATCTACCTGGCGCTCGCGGTCCGGGACGTCCCGGCGGTGGTGGTGCTGGCCGCGCAGGAGCGGATCGCCGTCGTGCTGACCGAGGCGGCCTGACCATGGCCATCATCGCGCTGGTCTCGGCGAAGGGGTCGCCCGGCGTCACCACCACGGCGCTGGCCTGCACCCTGAGCTGGCACCGGCGGCTGGTGCTCGCCGAGTGCGACCCGGCCGGCGGCTCGGTGCTCGCCGGGTACCTGGGCGGCCAGCTCGACGGGCCGCGCGGCATCGGCGAGCTGGCCGTGGGTGAGCTGCGCGACGGCAGCCTGGAGTCGACGTTCTGGTCGCAACTGGTCGACCTGGACGCGCCGCGGCGGGAACGGCTGCTGCTACCCGGGGTGGTGGACCCGGCGCAGGCCGGCAGCGTAGCCCCGCTGTGGCAACGGTTCGCCGACTTCTTCCGCACCCTGGAGAAGGGCCGCCCCGGCTACGACGTGATCGTCGACTGTGGACGTCTCCAGGTCTTCGGGCCGCCCTGGCCGCTGCTGCGCGCCGCCGACGTGGTGCTGCTGGTGACCCGGGCGCAGCTACCCGGGCTCTCCGGCACCCGGTCGATGATCCGGGCCATCGAACGGGACTTCACCCACCACCGGGTGCCCCCGGGCACGCTGCGGCTGGTGGTCGTCGGCGACGGGCACGGCAAGGCCGAGATCGGCAAGGCGTTGGGGGTACCGGTGATCGCCCGGTTGCCGGAGGACCCGCGTACCGCGCAGGCGCTCAGCTTCGGCGGCACCGTCCGCGCCGGACGGCCGCTGATGCGCGCGGCGGCCGGGTTGGAGGCCCCGGTACGGGAACTGCTGGAGCAACGGCGGGCCCGGTTGGCCTGGCCGACCCCGGCACAGGGGGTGCCGGATGCGGTTTGAGCCGGTCTCCCACGACCCACGAACCCCGCCGCCCGGGGTCACCTCCACGATGCCGCCGCTGGCCCCGGTGAACGGCCGGCACCACACCCCCGCGCCACCGCCGGCCGCCGCCCCGCCGACGCCCGCGCCGGTCGTGCCACCCCGGCCGAAGGTGGACTTCGCGGTGGTCCGCGAGCTGCGCCGGGAGCTGAGCGAACGGCTCACCCAGTGGCAGCGCGGCCGGGAGTTCGACGCCGACGCCGAGGAGGTCGAGCGGGCCCGGCTCGCCGTCGCCGTGGTCTCCGGCTACGCCGACGCGGTACGCCGGGCCGGCACCCCGCTCAGCGCCGACGAGGAACGCACCCTGCTCGACCAGGTGACCGCCGAACTGGTCGGGCTGGGCCGGCTACAGACCCTGCTGGTCGACGACACCATCGAGGAGGTGCACATCCTCGGCTGTGACCAGGTGCGCATCACCCGGCACGGCGGTGGGGTCGACTGGGGTGAGCCGATCGCCGACAGCGACGACGAGCTGGTGGAGATCCTCCAGGCGGCGGCCCGCCGGGCCGGGGCCACCGAGCGGTCACTGTCCACCTCGAAGCCGACGCTGGACCTGCAACTGCCCGACGGCAGCCGGTTGGCGGCGGTGTTCCTGGTCAGCCACCGCCCGTACGCGGTGATCCGTAAGCACAACACGCTCGACGTCAGCCTCGACGACCTGGCCGGCAGCCGCCCCGACCTGGACGAGATGATCGACCCGCTGCTGCGCGACTTCCTCCGGGCGTCCATGCGGGCCGGGTTGAACATCATGGTCGCCGGGCTGGCCGGGGCCGGCAAGACCACGGTCATCCGGGCGTTGATGGACGAGATCCCGCCCGACGAGCCGTACGTGCTGCTGGAGGAGAGCCGGGAGTTGCTGCCGGCCCGGCGCGGCGACAAGCACCGGGCGGTGATGAGCTTCGAGGCCCGGGAGGGGCACGGCGAACGCGGCCTGGACGGTCGGCCCGCCGGCGAGGTGAGCATCGCCGACCTGATCCCGCTGTCGCTGCGGATGGGCGTGCTGCGGATCATCGTCGGTGAGGTCCGGTCCCGGGAGATCGTGCCGATGCTCCAGGCGATGACCACCAGCCGTGGGTCGATGTGCACCATCCACGCCCGTACCCCGGCCGGGGTCAGCGAACGGATCATCGAGCTGGCCCTGGCCCACGGCCGGGAGATGACCGTCGACCAGGCCCGCCGGATGGCCGGCAACGCCCTCGACCTGATCGTCTACGTCACCGTCGAGGACGAGACCGCGATCGGCGGACGCAAGCACCGGTTCGTCTCCCACGTGGAGGAGGTGATCGGCGTCGGCGACGCCAACCGGATCACCACCACCACCGTCTTCGGGCCCGGCCCCGACGGTCGGGCCATCCCCCGCCACCTGCCGGAACGGGTCCGTGGGCAACTGCTGCGGGTCGGCTACGACGCCCGGCTGCTGTCCCGTTTCATCGAGGCCGGCGCGGGCGCGTGGCGTCGGCCCCGGCACAGCCGCCTCGCCCCGGCGGTACGCCGATGAGCACCATCGAACTACTCGCGGTGGTCTCCGGCGCGGCCTGCGTCGGCGGGATCGTGCTGGCCGTGGTGGCGCTGTTCGGCACCACCAAACCGACCCGACCGGCCCGGAGCTCGACCACCGGGCTGCGCCGGCTCTGGCTCGGCTCCGGCACCAACCGGCGGGACCAGCGGGCGCACCAGATGACCCTGGGCGCGGCGGCGGTGGCGGGGGCGCTGGCGTTCCTGCTTACCGGGCTGCCGGTGGTGGGGCTGATCGTGGCGGTGGCGGTGCCGGGCGTGCCCTGGCTGTTCGCGGTGGGTCGGGCCGAGGAGCGGGCGATCACCCGGATCGAGGCGGTAGGCGAGTGGACCCGCCGGCTCAAGGACGTCTCCAACACCGGACAGGGCCTCCAGCAGGCGATCGTCACCACCATCGCCACCGTCCCGGAGGAGATCCAGGAGGAGGTACGGCTGCTCGCCGCCCGCCTCCAGGCCGGCTGGACGGCCCGGTCCGCCCTGCTGGCGTTCGCCGACGAGATCGGCGACCCGGTCTGCGACCAGGTGGTCGCCGCGCTGATCCTGCACCTGACCGACCGGGGCGAGCGCCTCGGCGACGTGCTCGGCTCCATCGCGTCGGCCGCCTCCGCCGAGGTGGCCACCCGGCGCGAGGTGGAGGCCAAACGCACCCAGCCCCGGTTCGCGGTCCGCTTCCTCACCGGGATGACCCTGGCCGTGCTGGCGTACGGACTGGTCAACACCGAGTACGTCAGGCCGTACGGGACGTTCTTCGGTCAGGTGCTGATGGCGGTGCTCGCCGCAGCGTTCATCGCCCTGCTGGCCTGGGTACGCGCGATGAGCCAGCCCCCGCCGCCGCCCCGGTTCCTGCCCAGGCCCGACCCGGCGGAGGTGGTCGCGTGACGCTCAACTGGCAGCTCACCATCGCGGTGCTGGGCGGGGCGGCCATCGGGCTCGGCCTGTTCCTGCTGGTCCGGGAGGCGCTGCCGGCCTCCCCGGCGCTCGGCCCGGCGCTGCGCCGGCTGCACCAGCCAGCGGGCACCGCCGTCGCCGCCGGGCGGGGGCCGGACTGGTTGGGGGGCTTCTCCCGCTGGCTACGCCCGCCGCACCGCCAGCTCGCCCTGCTCGACCAGACCCCCGAGCAGTACACCATGTCGATCCTGCTCTCCGCCCTGGTCGGGTTGGCCACCCCGACGGTGGCGGGGGCGCTGCTCTTCCTGGCCGGGGTGGGCATGCCGGTGGTCGTACCGGTGCTGGGCAGTCTGGGGTTGGCGCTGTTCTGCGCGCTGCTCGCGCACCGGTCGGTGCTGGCCAAGGCGGACACCGCCCGGGAGGAGTTCCGCGCCGCGGTCTGCACCTACCTGGACCTGGTGGCGTTGCAGCTGTCGGCGGCACACGGCCCGGTGCAGTCGCTGGAACGCGCGGCGGCGGTCTGCGACGGCTGGGTCTTCGCCCGCATCCGGGAGTCGTTGCGGATCGCCCAGATGCAGATGCACTCGCCCTGGGACGAGTTGCAGGAGCTGGCCGAGAAGATCGGCATTCCGGAGCTGGGCGACGTCGGGGCGATCATGCGGTCCTCCGGCAGCGAGGGCGCCCAGGTGCACGAGACGCTGCGCAGCCGCGCCGAGTCGCTCCGGGACCAGATCCGCACCGACAACCTGGCCCGCGCCGAGGGCGTCACCAGCCGGCTGGACATTCCCGGCTCGCTGCTCGTCTTCGTACTGCTGGCCTTCGTCCTCTATCCGTTCATCGCCCGCCTCTGATCAAACCCTCCCCAAGGAGTCCCGCCATGCACCTCGTCACCTTCCTCTACGTGGCCACCGTGGCCCGCCTGGCCGAGCTACGCCGCGAGGCGGATCGGGGCGACAGCCCCGTCCCGACCGCCGTGATCATCGCCGGTCTGGTGGTGGCCGGGGCCGCCGTCACCGGCATCGTGTTGACCAAGGCCACCAACTGGATGAACAGCATCGCGAACCCGTGACCCGCATCCCCCTGGCCATCTCGCGCCGGGACCGGACGGCCCCCACCGCCCGGTCCCGGCGCGCACCCCGGCGTGCACCCGACGCCGGGCGTGCCGTGCCGGCCCGGCTGCGTGCCGCCGGCCGGGCCGCCCACCACCGGCTCACCGCCGGGGGTACGGACCGGGGGGCCAACCCCGTGGAGCTGGCCGTGGTGATGCCGGCGGTGCTGGTGCTGCTCTTCGGCTCCGTCCAGATCGCCGCCTGGTTCGTGGCCCGGTCGACGGCGATGCACGCCGCCCAGAGCGGGGTGAACGCGCAGCGGGTCCTGGAGGCGCCGGCCGGGGCGGGTGAGGCCCGCGCCAAACACTTCCTGGGTGCCGCCGGGGACTGGCTGGTCGGCGCGAAGACCACCTGCGCCACCACCGCGACCGAGGTGACCTGCACGGTCACCGGGAAGTCTCTGAGCGTCATCCCGGCCGTCCGGTTCGACGTCCGGCAGACCGCCCACGGCACCGTCGAACGGTGGACCACCCCGTGACCGCCCACCCGCCCCGGCGCACCTGGCGCGACGTGCTGACCCGACCCGCCCGACGGCGGGTCCGGGGCGACCGGGCCGTCGTCCCCGCCCCGCGACCCGGCTACCCCGACGGGATGGTCGGGCGGCCCGCCGGGCGTCACCGGGACGACGTGTCGGTGGACCGGGCGGCGGGGCGTACCCGGGGATCGGTGTCGGTGGAGGTGGCGGTGCTGGCCCCGGCCTTCCTGGCGCTGCTGATGCTGGCCGGGGTGGCCGGCCGGGTCGCGGTGGCCGACGAGGCGGTGGAGGCGGCGGCGCACGACGCCGCGCGGGCCGCCTCGATCGCCCGCGACGCCGGCACGGCGGAGAGCGCCGCCCGGTCGGCCGCCCGCCGTCAGCTCGACTGGCGGGGCCTCAACTGCGCCAGCGCACCCCAGGTCACGGTCTGGGGTTCCACCCGCAACTCCGACCACACGTCGCTGAGCACGGCGTTCCGGCAGCAACTCGGCGAACCGGTGAGCATCTGGGTCCGGGTGAGCTGCACGGTCTCCTTCGCCGGGATGCGCTTCCCCGGCCTGCCGATGGGCGACAAGCGGGTCGAGGCCACCTTCGGCTCCCCACTGGACCGTTACCGGAGCCGGCAGTGACCGCCCGCCCCACCGGTGACGAGGGCCGGATCAGCCTGTTCCTGGCCGTCACCATGATCGGCGTGCTGGCGATCATCGGTGTCGCGTACGACGGCGCGGGCCAACTGCGTACCCTGCAACGCGCCGACGACCTGGCCGCCGAGGCGGCCCGCAGCGGCGGCCAGGTGATCGACCGGGCCGCCGCCATCGAAGGCCGGCCCAAGGTGATCGACGAGCCGGGTGCCCGCGCGGCCGTCGCGCAATACCTGCGGGGCAACTCCGACGTGACCGGCCAGCAGGTCAGCTTCCCGGTGGTCGCCGGCGAGAAGCAGATCAGGGTACGCGTCACCGTCGTCTACCGCCGGCACCTGCTCGGTCTGATCGGCATGGACCGCACCGTCACCGTCGCCGGCGAGGCGACCGCCCGCACCCTCACCGACCGACCATGAACCCGCTGGCCCGGCGGACCCGTCGGCCCACGCACCCGGTGCCCCCGCACCGGCAGACCGTAGGAAGGAGGGCAGCATGACCACACCGCGTGGCTCCACCGCCCGACGTACCGGCCAGTTGCTCACCGGCTTCGGATCACTGGTGGTCCTGATGGCGTTGCTGGTCGGCGCACCGGTGGCGCTGCTCGCCTTCGCCGGCAACCCGCTGCCCGACCACCTGCCCACCCTCACCGAGGTCGGCACCGTACTGACCAGCCGGGACGACGGGCAGCTCTTCATCCGGGCGCTCGCGCTGGTCGGCTGGTTCGGCTGGGCGACGTTCACCTTCTCGGTACTGGTGGAGATCGGTGCCCAGCTGACCCGCCGGCAGACGCCCCGGCTGCCCGGTATGCGCCGGCAGCAGCGGGCGGCGGCGGCCCTGCTGGGCTCGGTCGCGCTGATCATCGCGGCCAGCCCGGCGGCGAGCGCGGCGGTGACCCTGACCCAGCCGATGCCGGCCGCCGCCGGCACCGGGGTGGCGACGACGCTGGACACCTCCCGTACCGGCCTGGGCGCCGCCCCCAGCGCCGGCATCGGTGGCGCCGTCCTCGGTGCCGTCCCCGGTACCGGTCTCGGTCCCGTCCCCGGTGCCGAGAAGCCGGCCGCGAAGCCGGTGTACCGGGTGGCCCGGGGCGACTACCTGGGTGAGGTCGCCGAACGTTACCTGGACGACTTCGACCGCTACCCCGAGGTGGCCCGGCTCAACGACCTGCGCGACGCCGACCGGATCCGGCCGGGTCAGCTCATCAAGCTCCCCACCGAGGCCGACGACACGGGTGCCCGTCGGCACGCCAGCGGCCACCTGGTCCCGAACACGCCCCGCAAGCCGTCCCCGCGCCCGCCCGCCACCACCCCCGGTGGCCAGGCCGACCCGCAGCACCAGGGTGCGCCTTCCACCCCGGGCAAGCCGACCGGGCCCGCCGCCTCGAAGCCGACCGGTCCGGCCACCCCGAAGCCGGGGAAGATCGGGCCGGCCACCCCACGGACGGCCACCCCGCAGACCGCCCAGCCCCCGGCCGAACGGCCGGTCGGCGTGCCACCGGCGATGGCCGCCGGGGCGTCCCGGGCCACCCCGGCCGACGCGATCAACAGGCCGCTGGCCGTGTCGGCGGTACTGGCCGTGGCGAGCATCGTCGGCGCGCAGATCGGTGCGGTGCTCGGCCTGCGTCGCCGCCCCGTCCGGGTGACCGCCGGCCGCACCTCGGCCGCCCGGATCGCCGCCGCCCGGATGTCCACCAGCCGCACCACCACCGGTCGTACCCCGGGCCGTTCGATGGGCAGCCGTGCCTCCGCCGCCCGAGACCTGGTAACCGGCCGCCACCGCCGCGACTGACCCGATTCCCCTCCGCACCCCCACTCGCCCCACCCCGGGCCGCCCCGACCAGCTCGCCCCGGCGAGCGCCGACCCGACCAGTTCGCCCCGGCGATCAAGAGGTTTGCGTCAAGTGATCAAGAGGTTTGCGTCAAGTTGGAGATCAACTTTGACGCAAACCTCTTGATCAACCGTCAAATTGCGGGGGCGGGCGGTTTAAGGCGGGAGCGGGTGGGTCGGGGAAGGTGGCCTGGAGGGTGCCGACGATCGCCGTTGGCAAACGGCCAGCAGCTAGCTGCGACGGGAACAACGCTGCCAGCACAGCCCGCTCAGGCGCTCGCGAGATCACCTCGCGCCTAGAGAATGCTTAACGGGCGAAATCATGATCGAAAATACAGCGCCTAGCCCTTTTCCCGACACGGCTCGGGCCGTGCGGACCGTTGCGACCATGGTCGCTCAGTAGGTAAGTTCTTTATTCCGCCTCCCGCTAAACCCAACTGGTTCGGCCAGAGCGCCGGGTCGACCGAAGAGCATCCGTAGTCTTCGCCAACTTCCCTTGGAGCGTGCAGCGGCATGCAGTCGTGCATCGAGCGGTACCGCGTCGTCGAAGCGCATTACCATCGAGAACAGCCCAGCCTCCACGAAGATCTCGCCCTGCTCGACTTTCAGCTTCGGTTCGTGACGCTATGCGCGGCCAGCCTCCTGCGTGGCGCAGACCCGGAGCAAGTCAACCTCAGCCGCGCGCCCGGATTTGGCACCTGGATTGCCTTTCTCCGTCGCACCGCGTCCTTACTTGGTACCGAGATCCGCTCAGGGGGCAGAGGAAAAGCCGAACGCAAGATCTTCGATCTAGTGTCACAAGTACTCCAGGTGCAACAGAGTTACAAGGACCCATCCACAGCCTTTCATACACTGGAAAGGCTGCGCAACCACTTGAGTCACGGCGGACCAGTGCCGGTCGGAATTCATGCTGACGAACTCCTCATGCAAACTCAAGCGGCAACCAAATCCACTTCTGCCGCAATATACAGCTTCCTTTCCGACGCAGCCGAGTCGACACAAAGCGGCGAACACTCCTACACGGAACTGAATTTCGTATGGCCCGACGTCAAACTAACCTTATGGCCATTCATATGCGTGGACGCTTCCGGAAATTGGTGCTTCTACGCGCAGTACACGGGCGGGGTTCCAGTCTTCATTCGACCGGGCCCCCACCCGGTCCGATTGGACCTAAGGGACGAGCACCTCATCTTGGCGCTATCGACCTCACTGTCTACCGTGCGCGAAGACCGGACAGTCTCGAATTTCATTTCAGAACTACGGGAAGACTTATCCGGATTCCGGGACCGCGACTTCGAGCCTCATCATCACTTCGACACCAATGGTAGCGTGACCTTCATCTGGCTCCGAGAGGTAGCCGACAGCAACGAAGAGAGAATTGACAGCTTCCGTATTGAAGTCGACGGACAACGCCAATGGCGTTCTGCGGACGGAACCTGGCAGCCCTACTCCTACTTCTTACGCGAGCTTGCGAATTGGCCAATGGTCGCCAGGCGGATTCGGCAGCAGCTCGAAGAATTTGAGGCACGGCTTTCAACGGAGGAAGCAACGACGCTGGGCTGGTCACAAGAAATCGAGACTTCCATCGAGCCTGAAATCCGCCTAGCAGATCTGCACGGAACACAACAGCCGGAGCGACTGAACTTCGAACAGCTACGGCAGCGCCTTGACGACGGAATCAAGACGGTCTCCGGGCAGACGCATATCTATTTCATGACGGGAGAGGCAGGCATTGGCAAAACACGCACCCTCGTCAAGGCAGCACTAGAACGTGCTCGCCAGGTCGAAGACGACTCTGGGCCAATCGACCATCTCCCCTTGTTCCTCTACGTCCGCTCCACGGGGCAGGTACTCGACAGCCTGCAGACGGTTGTGCAGGCTGCAGTTGCGGCGACAAAAAATCTTACAGAAGCCACCGTGCGCACACTGAGTCGCAATGGGTTGATGGTGCTTCTGATCGATGGTTTCGATGAGTTGCTTGGCGGCGTCGGCTACCAGGATGCCCTGGGTTCCCTGAGGTGGTGGATCGAGAGCCTTAGGGGACGTGGGGCAATTGTTGTATCCGCGCGGTCCTCGTACTATCTGAATCAGTATCGATCTAGCCTGAGACAAAACTCGGGGATTTCCGACCTAGCGGTGGCGCATCACGTCGCTGAACTGCAAAGGTGGAGCACCGGGCAGGTCCTGGATTACCTGCAGTCTCACGGACTCAGTCCGCGTGACCTACTCGGGCTGGGCGAAAACGACAAGAAGCTCCTGCGCCTGCCCTTCTTTGCCCGCGTGTTCGTTGAAGACCGACGAATTTCTCGGGCCGGCGCTCTATCCAGGCCACTTCCCGAGCGGCTTTTGGAGCAGTATCTGATTCGGGAGGAAGCTAAGCTTTTGGGTCCGGCGGGTGCCCGAGACGCGCTCCTTAGCCGCGACGAGCTAAGGCAAATGTTCGAGAACCTTGCCGACCTGATGGCGGAGCAACACGAGCGCGAGGTAACGATAGAAGAGCTCCGCTATGCAACCCAGATCGCCATCAATAACGATGACCTAGAGAGCCGCCGAGGCTTGACGAATCGCCTTTCCGTCTTGTGCGGATTGGCCGTATCGACCAATTCAGATATGAAGGAGCGCCGCTTCGCCTTCCAACATGAGCTGTTCTACGATGAGTTCCTCGCAGGAGCAATCCTGCGTCAGCTAACCGACGGCGGAGTTGAGACCGTCTACCAGACACTGAGCAAAGCCCAGTGGCGTGCCGCCACAGTAGCCAGTGTTGTCCGAACGGCGCAGTCTGAGATACGAGATTTGCTGCGTTCGGCGGGCGGCCGGTCAGCGCAGCTATCAACAGATCGAGTGACCGCTTTTAGGTCAAATATCGGATCTTTGTGGGCAGAACTTGCCCGCGAATCCGGCCGGCTGGACAACGAGATCATAGAAGAGGCAGTGTTCGACACACTGGACCTTCGCGGTGTCTCATGCGAATCCACAAAGCTCGTGCGGTGCCACTTCGGCATCCTGAGTCTGCCGCCCGCCGGTCCGTGGCGTCTGGCAATTCAGGACACGACCATCGATACCCTAAAAGTTCAGGGAACTGGCGAGGTGCTGGCCTCACTATCAGGTATCAACCCTGAACACGTCTCACAAATCCTAACGGCCGAGACATTTGCGGAGGCACCACGAGATGTCGTGGCAGCACTTCACCGGCTGGGTGTTGCACTACCCGTGCAGCAAGAAGAACAGCAAGACAGTCAACTCGTCGAAGCAGTCCGCTTCTTTCTGCGAAAAATGGAGGACCGCGTCGATTCGATCGTTATAACCGATGCCACCCTGCAGCACAACACCGACAAGGAGCGCTGGAGTCGCATATTTGGCACCGGCGCGTGGGCTGACTTCGTGAGGGCGATGAAGCAGGCCGAAGTCGTTGAGCTTGAATCGTTACAGGCAGGTGGGCCCTCCAAGTCTCGCTTGCGCTTCCTTCGACCGCCTGCTCTCCTGCTGGATAGTGACAACGAAGACGATCGCGTCCGCGAGTTTTGGCGGCTCGTTAGGCGTGCCGGCTAGAATGGACCACATCGTGTATTTGCCATTGTTGGTTTGAAGTATGCCGCGCTACCCAGGGCCGGCTGGCCCGGGGCGGACGTCAGCACCACATCGCCCGGCAGAGCTTCGCCGGGTCCTTCGCTCAGCCGTCCGGCGTGATCCGCTACCACCACTCGCCCCGGTCATCGACAGAGCCCGCACGAACACTTCAGGGTTTCCATCCCCCGCTACGAGCTTTCACACCTGGGCAGACGGCTAGGGGAGGCGGGTTTGGAGGGTGCCGTCGACCACGCGGGTGGGGAGGATCTGCTGGTCGGTGGCGGAGGGGCCGTGGACGACCTCGCCGCCGTTGAGCCGGAACGCCGAGCCGTGCCAGGGGCAGACCACACAGGCGTGCCCGTCGATCTCCTGCACCTCGCCCTCGCCGAGCGGGCCGCTCTGGTGCGGGCAGCGCTCCAGCATGACGGTGACCTCGTCGCCGTGCCGGTAGAGGATCACCGAGACGTCGTCCACCTCACGGGTCACGAGCTTGCGCTGCGGCAGCCCGGCCAGGTCGGCCACCGGCCGCCACCCGTCGCCCATCCGGTGCAGCTCGGAGACGCTCTGGCTGACCTGCGCCCCCTGCTTGTACGCCAGGTGCCCGCCGAGGTACGCCCCGGCGCTCGCCGCGCCCAGCCCCAGGTAGGCCAGGGCCCGCCCGACGCCGTGCCGGCCGGTCAACCGGGCCGCGAGGGAGCCGGCGTAGAGGGTCAGGCCGACGGTGTTGGCGGCGGCGTGCACCAGCCCCACCCGACGCTGGTCCCGGGAGAGTTCCGCCCAGTCGTTGAGCCCGGCCACGGCGGCGGGAACCGCGCTCACGGTGCCCAGCGCGACCAGGGTGGTGGCCGCCCGACGTTGGCCGGGGAGCAGGTCGACCACTGCGGCGCTGATCCAGGCCCCGACCGGCACCTGCACCATCGCCGGGTGCAGCGGATGGCCCAGGAAGACGCCGTGCAGCAGGTCGCGTACCCGCTGCGGGCGCAGGGTCGCCTGGACGGCACGCTGCAACCGGTCGCCGGTACGGTCCAGCGCGGTGGCCTGTTCGAGTTTCGTCATCAACGCTCGCACCCCGTCCGACTTCCCGCCTGACCGGGTCGCAAACCGGGCGACCGGCACCAATCCGGGTTCCCGCCCCGATCGACTCGACAGCGCCCAGGCGACACCATCGACCCCGCAACATCCCGCCTCCGGCGTCGCGCATCCGTCGTTTCGGCCACGAAGATCCACTCAACGGAGTCTCGACAGCGGCATCAGCGCCCCGGGACACCGCAACATCGCCCCACCAGCGCCACGACCCACGGGCGCGGCGCGTGCGGGATGCTGGAGGGATGGCGGTGCATGTTGTCCGGGACGGGGCGGTGACCACGGTGATCCTCGACCGGGCGGCGTCCCGCAACGCCGTCGACGGGCCGACCGCGCGGGCGCTCGCCGACGCGTTCCGCGCGTTCGAGGCCGACCCGGACGCCCGGGTCGCGGTGCTCTGGGGCGCGGGCGGCACGTTCTGCTCGGGCGCCGACCTCAAGGCCATCGGCACGCCGAGCGGCAACCGGGTCGAGCCCGACGGCGACGGCCCGATGGGTCCGACCCGGATGGCACTGTCCAAGCCGGTCATCGCGGCGATCTCCGGGTACGCGGTGGCCGGCGGCCTGGAACTGGCGCTCTGGTGCGATCTGCGGGTCGCCGAGTCGGACGCGGTGCTCGGGGTGTTCTGCCGACGCTGGGGGGTGCCGCTGATCGATGGCGGCACCGTACGGCTGCCCCGGCTGATCGGCCGGAGCCGGGCGATGGACCTGATCCTCACCGGCCGTCCGGTGCCCGCCGACGAGGCGTACGCGATGGGGTTGGTGAACCGGGTGGTCGCGCCGGGTGAGGCACGGACGGTGGCCGAACGGCTGGCCGCCGAGATCGCCGGGCATCCGCAGACCTGCCTGCGCAACGACCGGGCGTCGGTGCTGGCCGGGGAGGGCCGGCCCGAACCGGAGGCGCTCGCCATCGAGCTCGCCTACGGGATGGACTCGCTCGCGTCCGACGCGCCGGCCGGCGCGGCCCGCTTCGCCGCCGGTGCCGGCCGCCACGGCGAGTGAGTCGGCCCGCCCCCGGCCACCGCGCGATCAGGGGCCACGCAGCGGTCCCGGCCGGGCGTACCGCCGGGCGGGGGCACCGGATGCGGGCGGGCCGGCCGGCGCGGCGGTGAGCCGGGCCGGCCGGTGCGCCGGGTTCAGCTCAGATCGTCCAGGGCGCTCTGGATGGCCCGGTGGAACGTCGGGTACGCGTAGATCATGTGCCGGAGCTGGCTGACCGGTACGGCCGCGTGCACCGCCACCACCAGCGCCGAGAGCACCTCGCCGCCGGCGGGGCCGACCGAGGTCGCCCCGATCAGCACCCCCTGGTCGGCGTCGGCGATCACCTTGATGAAGCCGCCCGGCTCGCTCTTGTGGATCCAGCCCCGGGTGGACGACGACAGCTCGGTGAACCCGACCTGCACGTTGATGCCCCGCTCGCGGGCCTGCCGCTCGGTGAGCCCGACCGCGCCCACCTCGGGGTCGGTGAAGGTGACCCGGGGCAGTGCCCGGTAGTCGGCGCGGGGCACGGTGCCGGCTGCGCCGCTCGGGCCGGCCGCGCCCATCGAACCCCCGACGGCGCTGGCCGCGCCCATGGCGCCACCGACCACGCTGGCGGTGCCGCTGGCGTCGGGGCCGGCCTCGGCCCGCCGGACCCCGTCGAGCACGTCGGCGACCACGATCGACGCCTGGTACATGGCGATGTGGGTGAACGCGCCCTCGCCCGTCACGTCGCCGACCGCCCAGATCCCGTCGGTGACGTGCATCCGGTCGTCAACCGGCAGGTAACGCTGCCCGGCGTCGATCCCGACGGTGTCCAGCCCCAGTTCGTCCAGGTGGGCCCGGCGGCCGGTGACCACCAGCAGTTTCTCGGCGCTGAACGACCGGTCACCGGCGTGCACGGTGAACGTGTCGCCGTCGTGCTCGACCCGGTCGGCCCGGACTTCGGTGGCGATCTCCACCCCGTCGGCGCGCAGCGCGGCGGCGGCCACCTCGGACGATTCCGGTTCCTCCAGGGCGAGGATCCGACCGGACGCCTCCAACACCGTCACCGCGACCCCGAACCGGGCGAAGACCTGCGCCAGTTCCGCCCCGATCGCCCCACCGCCGAGGACCAGCAGGCTCGCCGGCAGTTCCGCCACCTCGATCGCCTGGTGGTTCGTCCAGTACGGCGTGCCGGCCAGCCCGTCGATCGGCGCGATCGACGGGCGGGTGCCGGTGCCGAGGACGATGCCGTGCCGGGCCTGGAACACCTGGTCGCCGACCCGGACCCGGCCGGGGCCGTCAAGTCGGCCACTGCCGCGCAGGAACCGGCCGCCCTTGCCGGTGAACCGGTCCACCGCGGCCCGGTCGTTCCAGGTGTCGGTGGCCTCCTCCCGGATGCGCTTCGCCACCGGGGCCCAGTCGGCGCGGACCTGCGCCGACCCGGCCAGCCCGTCAACCCGGCGGGCCTCGGCCAGGGCGTTCGCCGCCCGGATCATCATCTTGCTGGGGACGCAGCCCCAGTACGGGCACTCCCCGCCGACCAGGTCCCGTTCGACGCCGACGACGCTGAGGCCGGCCTCGGCGAGTCGCCCGGCCACCTCCTCGCCGCCCACGCCGAGCCCGACCACGACCACGTCCACCAGTTCCGGCTCTGCCATCCCGCCAGCATTCCGCACCGCCCCGCCCCCGGCCACCGGTCCACCCCGGAATTCCCGCCCCGGTGCGCCGACCGCCCCGGGCCGGCGCAGCCGACGACGGCCGGCGGGACCGGACCGGGCAGCGGGGCCGGCCCGGATCAGCGCAGCCAGACCGGGTCGGCGCCGGGCACCTCCAGCGGCGGCGGGTAGTCGATGGTGCGGCGTACCTCGGGGGGCAGCCGCCACGGCTGGTGCACGGCCTTGCCGGCGACCGTCGCCAGCTCCGGCACCCAGCGGCGCACGTACCCGCCGTCGGGGTCGTAGCGTTCGGCCTGGCGGACGGGGTTCAGGCCCCGGTAGGGGCGGCTGTCGTTGCCGGTGCCGGCCACCCACTGCCAGTTGCCTGAGTTGTCGGGCACGTCGCCGTCGAGCAGCCAGCGGGAGAAGACCGCGAGGCCGGGCCGCCAGTCGAGGCCGAGCACCTTGGTCAGGTAGCCGGCGGTGATCAGCCGGGCCCGGTTGTGCATCCAGCCCTCGGCGTGCAGTTGGCGCATCCCGGCGTCGACGATCGGCATGCCGGTGCGGCCGTCGGCCCAGGCGTCCAGCGCCGCCGCGTCGTACCGCCACTGCTCGGTGGCCCCGCGCCGGTACGCCTTGACCGCGATCTCCGGGAAGGCGGCGGTGACCTGGTGGTAGAAGTCCCGCCAGCAGAGCTGCCTGACGAACGGGTGCCCCCGGTCGTCGGCCCGGTTCGCCACCGTCAGCGGGGACAGACAGCCGAACCGCAGGTACGGGCTGAGTCGGGAGGTCTCGTCGGCGGCCAGGTCGTCGTGGATGTCGTCGTACCGGGGAAGGGTGGGTAACCACCTGGTGAGCCGGCGTCGCCCGACGGACTCGCCGCCGACCACGGCGTCCGGCGACTCGCCCTTCGGTGCCGCCGGGAGCCGACCGACGGCGATCCCGTCCGGCAGCGTGACCCGCCGGGGCGCGGCCAGCTCCTCCCGCCACCGCGCCCCCGACCAGACCCGGTGGTACGGGGTGAACACCCGGTAGTGGTCGCCGCCGCCGGGCCGCAGCTCCCCCGGTTCGACGACGGTGACGCCGGGGAACAACCGCAGGAACAGCCGGTGCCTGTCGCATTCGGCGCGCAGCCGGCGTTCCCGACGGCGGGCGTAGCGGCTGACGTCGGCGGAGAGGCCGATCCCTTCGGCGTCGACCTCGCGGGCGAGCCGGATCGTCTCGGCCACCGGGTCGCCCCGGCGGATCACCAGGTCGCCGCCGAGCCCGCGCAGGGTGTCCCGCAGTTCGGCGAGGCACTGGTGCAGGAACCGGTTGCGGTTGGGCGAGTGGCCGGCCAGGGCCGGATCGAGGACGTACAGCGGCACCACCCGGTCGAAGGCGGCGCAGGCCGTCGCCAGTGCCGGGTGGTCGTGCACCCGCAGGTCGCGGGTGAACAGCACGACCGCCGTACGGCCGCTCACGACACCGCCGGGCCGGGCACCACGACCGGGGTGCCGTTACGGGTGAGCAGCGCCTTCGCGGCCACCGCCAGCCGTCGCCGCTGGGGCACCACGGCCCGCTGGACGAATACGTCGTAGTCCTGGGCGGCGACCTCGTCGAGGATGCCGCCGTAGAGGGCGTAGGCGGTGCGCATGCACGCCTGGGAGGCGGGGGCGAGCAGGGTGATGCCCGGTGCGGCGGCGGCGTAGTGGGCCTGGGCGCGGGTGACCTCGTACTCGACGAGGTCGCGGATCCGGTCGGTGCTGCGGCCGGCGGCCCGCGCGGCGAGCAGGTCCTCGCGGGTGACGTTGAACTTGGCCAGGTCCTCGTCGGGCAGGTAGGTGCGGCCCCGGTCGAGGTCCTCGGCGACGTCCCGGATGAAGTTGGTGAGCTGGAAGGCGAACCCGAGCTGCCGGGCCGGTTCCCGGGCGGCGGCCGGGTCGGAGCTGCCGAGGATGGGCAGCATCATGGTCCCGATGACCGCGGCCGACCCTTCCATGTAGTCGAGCAGGTCGTCGTAGGTCGGGTACGACATGACGGTCAGGTCCATCGCCATGCTGCGCAGGAACGACGCGAAGTCGGCGCGGTCCAGGTCGAACACGGCGATGGTGTGCAGCACCGCCGGCAGCAGCGGGTCGTCGACCGGTTCGCCGTGCAGGCCGGCGACGAAACGGGCACCCCAGGCGTCCAGCCGGGCGGCGCGTTCGGCGGGCGGCAGGTCCTCGGTGCGGTCGACGATCTCGTCGGCGTAGCGGGTGAATCCGTACAGGGCGTGCACGTGCCGCCGTTTCCAAGCGGGCAGCAGCCGGGTGGCGAGATAGTAGGTGCGGCCGTGGTGTCGGTGCAGCTCCTGGGAGCGGGCATAGGCAGCGGTGAGATCGGTGTCCACCGGGCCTCCTCGGATTCGACGCAGCAATCGACGCAACTCGTAACCCTAGGGTACGCTCCCCCACATGGCCAACGACGCAGTTGCGGGTAATGCGCTCCGCGTCGCACCGGCACAGCCGGAAGCGACGGACGATCCGGTCCGCGGCGTACTGGCCGCTTACGCCCGCGACCTGGTCAACAGCGTCGACGACACGCTGTCGGCGTTCCTCGCCCGTGAGGTCGATGCGCTGACGGAGATCGACGCAGCGATGGGCGGTTTCGCCGCGACGGCACGTGACTGCGTGCTGGCCGGCGGCAAGCGGGTCCGCCCGACCTTCGCCTACTGGGGCTGGCGGGGGGTGGTGGGCAGTGACGAGCCGCTGCCCGCCGTGCTGCCCGCGCTCGCCGCACTGGAACTCCTGCACACCTTCGCTCTGGTGCACGACGACGTGATGGACGCCTCCGACACCCGGCGCGGCCTGCCCACCGCGCACCGGGCCGCCGCCGAGCGGCACGTCACCGCCGGCCACACCGGCGACCCGCACCGGTTCGGCGAGTCGGTCGCCGTCCTCATCGGCGATCTCTGCCTGGTCTGGGCCGACCGGCTGCTCGCCCACGCCACCGTGCCGCCGTCCCGGCTCATGGAGGTGCGGCGCTGCTACGACCAGATGCGGGTCGAGACCATCGCCGGGCAGTACCTCGACGTGCTCGGCGAGAACGACGCGGCGAACTGGTCGGTGGACCGGGCGCTGCGGGTGGCCCGCTACAAGACGGCCAGCTACACCGTGCAGCGTCCGCTGCTGTTCGGCGCCTGCCTGGCCGGCACCGACGCCGACACGCCGCTGATCGCCGCGTACACCCGCTACGGGCTGGCGGTCGGCGAGGCGTTCCAGCTCCGCGACGACCTGCTCGGCGTCTACGGCGACCCGGCGGCCACCGGCAAACCGGCCGGCGACGACCTGCGTACCGGCAAGCCGACCACGCTGCTGATGCTCGCCCGGCAACTCGCCACCGGCAGCCAGCGGCGGGCGTTGGAGCGGGCCGGCGGCGTCACCGGCGGTCGGGAGCTGGCCCGGCTGGCCGAACTCGTCGCCGACACCGGGGCGGTCGCCCGGGTGGAACTGATGATCTCCGACCGGGTCGCCGACGCGCTGGCCGCGCTGGAGACCGCGTCGATCGACGAGACCGCGCGCACCGCGCTGACCGGTCTCGCCACCGCCGCCACCACGCGGCGGGCATGATGGGCAACTTCGTGAAGGAGGTGGTCGCGTGCGGACCGTGACGGGACGTACGGACCGGGTGGTGGTCGTGGGCGCGGGCCTGGGTGGGCTGGCGTGCGCGCTGCACCTGGCCGGCAGCGGCCGGCAGGTGACCGTGCTGGAACGCGAACCGGTGCCGGGCGGCCGGGCCGGGCGGCTCAGCGTCGACGGGTACGAGTTCGACACCGGCCCCACCGTGCTCACCATGCCCGACCTGATCGCCGAGGCGCTCGGCGCGGTCGGCGAGGAACTGCACGACTGGCTCGACCTGACCCCGCTGGACCCCGCCTACCGGGCCTACTACCCGGACGGTTCCACCCTGGACGTGATCACCGACACCGCCCGGATGGCGGCCGAGATCTCCCGGGTCTGCGGACCCCGCGAGGCCGACGGCTACCTGCGGTTCGTCGACTACGCCCGCAACCTGTGGAACTGGGAGCGGGCCGACTTCATCGACCGCAACCTGGACGCCCCGACCGACCTGCTCACCGGCAACCTGCTGAAGTTGCTGGCGAACGGGGCGTTCCGCCGCCTCCAGACCAAGATCAACCAGTTCTTCTCCGATCCCCGCACCCAGCGGATCTTCTCCTTCCAGGCGATGTACGCCGGGCTCGCGCCGCACGACGCGCTGGCCATCTACAGCGTCATCGCGTACCTCGACTCGGTGGCCGGGGTCTATTTCCCGCGCGGCGGCATCCACGCCGTCGCCAGGGGGATGGCCGGCGCGGCCGAGAAGCACGGCGTCCAGATCCGCTACGACACCACTGTCGCCCGGGTGGAGACCGCCAACGGCCGCGCCACCGGCGTGGTCACCGCCGACGGCGAACTGGTCCCGGCCGACGTGGTGGTGCTCAACCCGGACCTGCCGGTCGCCTACCGCGACCTGCTGCCCGGGGGTCGGCAGCGGAAGCTGACCTACTCGCCATCCTGCGTCGTCCTGCACGTCGGATCGACCCAGGGGTATGGGAAGATCGCTCATCACAACATCCATTTCGGACGGTCGTGGAAGGGCACCTTCGACGAGGTGATCGGGCGCGGCGAGCTGATGACCGACCCCTCGCTGCTGGTCACCAACCCGAGCCGGACCGACCCGTCGGTCGCCCCGGCCGGCCGGCACACCTACTACGTGCTGGCCCCGGTGCCCAACCTCGACCGGGCCCCGTTCGACTGGCGGGGTGACCTGAGCCGGCGCTACGCCGACCAGCTCGTCACCACCCTGGAGGAACGCGGGTACGTCGGGTTCGGCGCCGGCATCGAGGTGTTGCGTACGATCACCCCCGCCGAGTGGGAGGAGCAGGGAATGGCCGCCGGTACGCCGTTCGCCGCCGCGCACAGCCTCTTCCAGACCGGGCCGTTCCGCCCGTCCAACCTGCACCGCGGCCTGCCCAACGTGGTCTTCACCGGTTCCGGCACCCAGCCGGGCGTGGGCGTGCCGATGGTGCTGATCTCCGGCAAGCTGGCCGCCAACCGCATCACCGGCGCGGGTCGGTGACCAGGTGAAATCCCGGGAGGGCCACCTCGTCGAGTTGGTCGACGACACCGGTCAGGTGCTCGGTGAGGCCACCGTCGCCGCCGCCCACCAGGCGCCCGGCCAGCTGCACCGGGCCTTCTCGGTGCTGCTGGTCGACCCGGACGGCCGGGTGCTCCTGCAACGACGGGCCGAGGTGAAGACCCGGTTCCCGCTGCGCTGGGCCAACTCCTGCTGCGGGCACCCGCTGCCGGGCGAGTCCCTGGCCGAGGCGGCCAACCGCCGGCTCGCCGAGGAACTGGGCACCGGGCCGGTGTCGCTGACCGGGGTCGGTGTCTACCTCTACTACGCCGAGGACCCGGCCACCGGTCGGGTCGAGTTCGAGTACGACCACGTGCTCCGGGCCGACGTGCCCGTCGACCTGCCTCTCGCACCCGATCCGGACGAGGTGGCCGAGCTGCGCTGGGCTGACCCGACCCGGTTGCTGGCCGAGATCGACGCCGATCCGCGCGCGTACGCCCCCTGGCTCGGCGGGGTGGTGAGCCGGCTGCTCCACCCGGCTCCGGCCGGCCCCGACGCCCCCGCAGGCGGCCCCCGTGCCGCCTCCGCCACCCCGTCCGGCCACCGGGTGGACCACGCGTCGGAGCGGTCGGGTGGCCGATGAGCCGCTGAGCGCAGGGGCCGTGGCACGCCGCCTGGGTGTGGCGGTCACCACGCTGCGCACCTGGCACCAGCGCTACGGCCTCGGCCCCAGCCAGCACGTCCCGGGCCACCACCGGCGCTACACTCCTGCCGACCTGGCCCGCCTGGAGATCATGCGCAAGCTCACCGCCGAGGGGGTAACCCCGGCGGAGGCGGCCCGCTGGGCGAAACAGGGGCCGGTCGTCCCCGGCCCCGGGGTCACCTCCCGGCTACGGGCCGGCAACGGCCGGGACGGCGGCGGGCAGACCATCCCGGTCGGCCGGGCCGGACCGGCGGCCCGGGGACTGGCCCGCGCCGCCATGCGGCTGGACGCGGAAGTGATCAGCGACACGATCTCGCACGCCCTGGCCGCCGACGGGGTCGTCGCCACCTGGGAGGGGTTGCTCCGGCCGGTGCTGGCCGGCATCGGGGAACGGCACGTCGCCACCGCCGGCCTGATCGACGTGGAGCACCTGGTGTCCCGGTGCGTCTCCGAGGCGTTCGCGGCGGTCGCCCGGTCCGGCCGGGCCACCGGACCGGCCCGCATCCTGCTCTCCTGCGCCGACGAGGAGCAGCACACCCTGCCGCTGGAGGCGCTCGCCGCAGCGCTGGCCGAGGCGGGGGTGGCCTACCGGATGCTCGGTGCCCGGGTGCCGGCGGCGGCACTCGTCGAGGCGGTCAACCGGACCGGGCCGGCGGCGGTGGTGGTCTGGTCGCACACCCGGCCGACCGCCGATCCGGCGCAGTTGTCCGCACTGCTCGCGGTGCCCCGCCGGCCGCTGCTGGTGCTCGCCGCCGGGCCGGGCTGGCGGGCCGACACGCTGCCCGCCGGGGTGGTCCGCCCGGTCGACCTGGCCGAGGCGGTTTCGCTCGCGCTGGCCGTACGGGACTCGCTGGACCAGTCGACGGGGGCCGACCGGGCCTGACATATTTCGCTTTCGTGAACTACCGTCGGGGCCGTCCGCGTACCCCATCCCCCGGAGTGACGATGCGTTCACGCCCCGTTCTGGCGGTCGCCCTCGGCCTGCTCCTGCTGGTCGCCGGCTGCGGCGACCAGCACCGGAACGTCCGGCCGGCAGCGGCGCCCGCCCCGACCACCACCGCACCGGAGCCGGCCCACACCCCGTCCCCGAAGCCGTCGCCCACCAAGCCGAAGCCCCGGCTCCGGCCGAAGCCCAAGACGCTCCCCGCCGGGCTGCGCAAGGCGACCGGGGTACGCGCGGTGGCGTTGACCTTCGACGACGGCCCCGACCCGACCTGGACGCCCCGGGTGCTCAACCAGCTGCGGGCGAACAAGGTGAAGGCGACGTTCTGCGTGGTCGGCACCCAGGTGCGCAAGCACCCGGAGCTGGTGGCCCGGATCGTCCGGGAGGGGCACCAGCTCTGCAACCACAGCTGGCACCACGACGTCGACCTGGGCCGCCGGCCGGTCGCCGACATCCGGGCCGACCTGGTGCGCACCAACCAGGCCATCACCAAGGCGGTCCCGGGCGCGAAGGTGCCGTTCTACCGCCAGCCGGGTGGCCGGTGGACGCCGGAGGTGGTGCAGGTCGCCAAGGAACTCGGCATGCGGTCGCTGCACTGGACCGTCGACCCCCAGGACTGGGCGAAGCCCACGTCCGGGGTGATCTCCGGGCGGATCAGGAGTGCCTCCCGCCCCGGTGCGGTGGTGCTGATGCACGACGGCGGGGGCGACCGGAGCCGCACCCTGGGTGCCGTGCCGCAGGTCATCGGCGACCTCAAGCGCCGTTTCGGCATCGCTCCACCTCGCTGACCTGCTGCTTTGCCGGGCCGCACCCCGGCGGGCATACCGGTTTGGTCGACCGCCGGGGCATGGCATATGCTTCTCATGCCTCCGGCGGGGCCGGATGGGAGCAAGTCCGCTTGAAGTTGCGAGTGTGCAATGATGGCGGGGCCGCCCTCATCGTCTAGCGGCCCAGGACGCCGCCCTTTCAAGGCGGTAGCACGGGTTCGAATCCCGTTGGGGGCACGGTCCGGCTCAGCCGGAGGCAACAGAGCAAGGTCCTGTGGAGCAGTTGGAGTGCTCGCCGCCCTGTCAAGGCGGAGGTCGCGGGTTCAAGTCCCGTCAGGACCGCCAGCGCCGACGCCGCGTGTACCAGTGCGCGGCGTTCTGCGTATCGGGGCGAGGCACCCTGTCGGCGGATAACCCGCCCTCCGGGTACCATGTCCCGAAGCACCAGGCCAGGTAGCTCAGTTGGTACGAGCGTCCGACTGAAAATCGGAAGGTCGGCGGTTCGACCCCGCCCCTGGCCACATAGCCTTTCGCCGGGCTACAGAAAACGGTGACCTGCGGAAACGCGGTCACCGTTTTCGTGTATCCGGCCCTGCCCCGGCATCGACCACCGCAGCAGGCGACCCACCCCGGAAGATCCAGCACCCTCGTTGGGTCGCTGGCTGCCCACTGACCGAAAAGAGCCGGTAAGGGGCGCTGCAGAGCGCACCCCCAGCCGGTATGGTCCGGGCCTATGGGGCAGGAGAACGTGAATCCGGAAGGCGTCCGTCAGGACGTCGACCGGTACTCGCTGCGCTCCACGCTCCTCGTCCCCGCCCCCGCCGAGCGGGCGTTCGCGGTCTTCACCGGCTCGTTGGCCGACTGGTGGGTCCGTGAGTACACCTGGTCGGGGCCGGCGGCCCTGGCCGAGCTGGGGATGGAACCCCGGGCCGGCGGCATGCTCTACGAGATCGGCCCGTACGGCTTCCGGGGCGACTGGGGACGGGTGCTCACCTGGGACCCGCCGCGGCGGCTCGTCTTCACCTGGCAGCTCGGCCCCGACCGGGTGCCGGTGCCCGATCCGGCGCGGGCCAGCGAGGTGGAGGTGCTGTTCCTGCCGGACGAGTCGGGGCGGACCCGCATCGAGCTGGAGCACCGCCACTTCGACAGGCACGGTGAGGCCGCCGAGGGCTACCGCGCGGCGTTGACCGCCGGCTGGCACGAGTTGCTCGGCCGCTACCTGGACACCCTCACCCGGGCCGTCCCCGACCCGCGCTGAGCGACGCCACGCGGCCGAGGTCCGCCGGCCCGACCCGGGAGAACCAGGCCGGTCAGCGGGGCGGGCCACCGAGGGGTGTCCGACCGGTCGGGCGGCCGACCGGATCGGGACCGCCGAGGTCGGCCCGGTGGCCGGCCGCCGCGCCCGCGCCGAACCCGGAGCCGGCGAGCCGGCGGGTCGGCGCGGTCCGTAGCCGGGGATAGACCTCGGCGACCCGGCGGGCCACCCGGTCCGAGCGGTCGGCCAGCACCAGCGCGACCGAGGGCGTGCCGCGTTCGGCCGCCGCACCCGCCTCGGCGGCCCGGAGCCGTTCGGCGACCACCCGGGCGAAGCCGGCCAGCCAGGAGCGGCGGAACGCGGCCGGGTGTTCGCCGGAGGGGACCACGGTGCCGGCGAGCCCGTGCGCGGCCTGCACCAGCAACGAGGTGAAGAGCAGGTCGACCCGTTCCAGGTCGCTGGCGAAGCCGAACAGGTGCAGCACGAACCCGCTGCCGTCGGGTCGGCGTACGCAGCGGCAGCGCAGCGGGTCGGCCACCGCGGCGAGCAGCCCGGCCTTGTCCCTGGCGTACGGGGCGACGACGTCGACCACCCGGTCGCCGACCGGGTCGGTGGTCGGGTCGCGGGCGGCCAGCAGGGCCCGGTCGACGCCGTACCGGGCGATCAACTCGGTGGCCTTGGCGGTGAACGCGGCCGACTCGGCGGCGGTGCAGGCCGGGTCCTCGGCCTGGGCCAGGAGCTTGCGCACCTTGCTGAGCATCGCCTCGGACATGCGTCACTGGTACCACAGAAGGTTCACCGGTCTGTCACAGCGGGATCGGAGATCGACAGATATCATCGCCACTCACCGCGCCCTGTCCACGACACAGGGTCCGTCCTCTTCCCTGGAGGCACCACCATGGCATCCCGGACCGCCCGCCTGACAGCGATCGTCGCCACCCTGCCCCTGCTCTGGTACGGCGCACCCGCGCACGCCGCGCCGGAGACGAACCTCTTCGCGTCGGCCGCCACCTGCTACGGCGGGGCGGTCCGCTCATACTTCCAGGTCGGCGGGTGGGGTGGAGACGCCGGGCCCTACAAGGCGAGCACCAGGTGCCAGGACGTCAACGTCAAGAACAGCAGCGAGTTCGGCACCGAGGCGTGCGTGGTCTTCATCGACAAGACCAGCAAGTGCAACTACCTCACCTACCTGCCGGCGAAGTCGGACTGGATCACCGTCGCCACCAACGTGCGCGACGGCGCGAACTTCAAGGTCCGCTTCTCCAACCTGCGCTACGAGTACGAGCCGCTGGTGGCGTACCACGCGTACTGAACCCTGCCGTCGGCCCTGCCGCCGTGGGGACGGGCGGTGGGGCCGGGCGGGTCAGCCGGCCCGGCTGCGCAGCGTCGCCACCGCCGAGCCGGCGAGGGTGAGCAGGCAGTCCGGCAGTTGCCCGTCGGCGACCGCCGCCCCGAACAGCGCCTCGCCGGTGTCGGCGTCGTGGTTGGCGTACGCGCTGACGAACCGGGCCACCCAGCGGGTGTCGTACCCTGCCTCGTCGATGCCGGGGAAGTCCAACGCGCAGCTGCCGGGCGGCGGCGGGTCACCGACCATCGTCGCGGCCAGGGTCCAGGCGACCGTGTACGCCCCGGCGAGCCCCGACCGGTCCACCACGGCGTCGAATGTGCCGACCACGGCTTCGCCGTCCCCGTTCAGCGCCGAATGGAGTACGGCGGTAGCGTCGGCGAGCGTCTGATCCGGTACGTCGGTCACCTGCGGCACAGTAGGACGCCAGGTCAAGCGGGCGGACCCCGGAAACGGTGACCACCTGCCGGCACAGCGTAACGGAGCGTGCGTTGCACTGTCGGGCCGGCGACGGGGGCCGCCTCCCTGCTCCCACGGCCCCTGCCGGCACGCTATGGTGCGCACCGGACCTGCGCCGGAGGAAGGACCACCATGCTCGTAACCCGCGGCCCGCGCGCGGCCATCCTGGCGGCCTGTGCGTCGTTGCTGCTCGCCGTCAGCGCGTGTGGAACGACCGACAAGCCCGAGGAGGCGGCCACTCCGCAGGTGCGTCTGTACGGCACCGACGGCAACATGCAGAACTCCTTCGCCGCCGAGTTGAAGGACCGGGCCGACCTCGTCGACGGCATGAAGGGCACCACCCCGCTCACGCCGCTCAGCGACGACTTCAAGCAGCGGCTCCGTACCGTCGACTCGAAGCTGACCGACTACCTCTATGCGGCGGAGTCGTACGACGCGGTCATGATCAGCGCGCTGGCCGCCCAGCTCGCCGGCAGCACCGATCCGGCCGACATCGCCAAGCAGATCGTCGGGGTGACCACCAACGGCCAGCGCTGCACCGACGCGGCGAGCTGCCTGGCCCTGGCCCGGGACGGTCAGGACATCGAATACCGTGGCCCGTCGCTGAACCGGGCCGGCTTCACCGATCTCGGGGAGCCGGCCACCGCCAGCTACGCCACCCTGCACTTCGACAACCAGAAGATCAACGACGCGAAGACCGAGTTCGTCGGTGCCGGGGACGAGTCCGGGGTCAGCACCAAGGCCGCACCGAAGGCGAAGAAGCAGCGGGGCGGGGGCAACGACCGCAGCGACGGCTCCCCGCTGATCATCGGCGGCCTGCTGCCCAAGACCGGCGACCTGGCCCTGGCCTATCCGCCGCTGGCCGCCGGCGTGGCGCTGGCGATCAAGGAGATCAACGCCGCGGGTGGGGTGCTCGGTGATCCGGTGACCTGGTTCGACGGTGATGACGGCACCAACCCGGCCGTGGCCAAGGCCACCGTGGCCTCGCACGTCAAGAACAAGGTGCAGGTCATCATCGGGGCCGCCGCGTCCGGGATCTCCGCCGCCGTGTTGCCTGACGTGGTGGCGGCCGGCAAGATCCTCTTCTCGCCATCCAACACCGACGCGGGGTTGAGCCAGGCCGACGACAAGGGCCTCTACTTCCGGACCGCGCCGCCGGACAGCCTCCAGGGCCGGGCGCTGGCCGACGTGATCCTCCGCGACGGCCCGCACAAGATCGTGGTGGTCGCCCGTAAGGACTCCTACGGCGAGGGCCTCCAGGAGACCGTCCGCGCCGAGCTGGAGCGGGCCGGCTTCGGCAACGACCGGGTGAAGCTGCTCACCTACGAGCCGCCGGCCGACGCCAAGGCCCCGCCCGTCGACTTCGGCAGCCTGGCCGGCGAGATCAAGAACTACCAGCCGGAGGCGGTCCTGGTCATCGGCTTCGGTGAGTCCGCCGGGCTGATCAAGGCGCTGGCCGACGCGGGCGTGCCGATCCGCCACTGACACCGGCGGGGGCGGCACCGGTCCGGTGCCGCCCCCGCTCCCGGCTCACCGGGGCCGGCGACGCTCCAGGAACTCGGTCATCCGGCGGTGCTTCTCCTCGTCCTCGAAGAGCACCGCCTGGCTGACCAGGTCGAGCTGCGGGTGGGCACCGGGCGGGGCGTCCACCGCGAGCTTGGTCAGCCGCAGCGCCAGCGCGGAACCCTTCGCCATCTCGTCGAGCAGCCCGTGTGCCGTGGGCAGCAGCTCGGCCGGCTCGGCCACCACCCGGTTGACCAGGCCGATCCGCAGCGCCTCGTCGGCGTCCACCCGGCGGCCGGTGAAGAGCAGTTCCTTGGCCCGGCCCTCACCGACCAGGGCCGGCAACCGGTGGGTCGCCCCCGCGCCGGCCAGGATGCCCAGCCGCACCTCCGGCTGGCCGAAGACCGCCCGTGCCGTGCACACCCGCAGGTCGCAGGCGTACGCCAGTTCCGCGCCGCCGCCCAGCGCGGGGCCGTCCACCGCCGCCACGCTCGGCATCGGCAGCGCCCGCAGCCGGGCGAAGGCGGCCGAGTTGATCGCGGCGAGCGCGTCCAGCCGGCCCCGCTCGCGGAGTTGACCGATGTCGGCCCCGCCGGCGAAGAGCCCGTCGGTGCCGCCGGTGAGCAGCAGCAGCCGGGGCCGGGCCTCCAGCGCGGCGCAGACGTCGTGCAGCGCGCCGATCAGGTCGGCGTCGATGGCGTTGCGTTTCTCCGGCCGGTCCAGCGTCACCACCACCCGGTCGGGCAGCTCCTGCACCCGTAGCCCGCTCACTGCCGGCGACCGTCCTTCCACACGTAGAAGCCCTGGCCGGACTTCTTGCCGAGTTTTCCGGCGGCGACCATCTCGACCAGCAGCGGGGGCGGGGCGAACCGGTCACCGTAGGCGGCCTGGAGGGTACGGGCGATGTCCAGCCGCACGTCGAGCCCGACGAGGTCGGTCAGCTCCAACGGGCCGACCGGGTGCCGGTAGCCGAGCACCATCGCCTTGTCCACGTCGGCCGGTGCGGCCACCCCGTCGGCGACCATCCGGATCGCCTCCAGGCCGAGGGTCACCCCGAGCCGGGAGGTGGCGAAGCCGGGCAGGTCGCGTACGACGACGGGGTCCTTGCCCAGCCGACCGGCGAGCGCGACCGCCGCCGCGGTGGTCTCCGGCGCGGTGGCCGCGCCGACCACCACCTCCAGCAGGGTCATCGCCCAGACCGGGTTGAAGAAGTGCAATCCGAGGAAGGACTCCGGCCGGGCCAGCCCCTGCGCCAGCTCACCGATGGGGATGCTGGAGGTGTTGCTGCCCAGCAGCGCCGGGCGCAGCCGTTCGGCCTCGGCGAGCACCGACCGCTTCAGGTCGGGCCGCTCGGGCACCGCCTCGACGATCACCTCCGGTGCCGGGGCGACCTCGGCGAGCGCGCCGCGCAGGGTGATCCGGGCCCGCTGCGCGGCAGCCTCGTCGGCAGCGAGCTTCCCGCGCTGCACCGCCCGTTCACACAGCTCGTCGAGGCGGACGGCGGCGGCCTCGGCCCGCCCCCGGTCCACCTCGACCAGTTCGACCGGGTAGCCCGCGCCGGCCGCCACGTAGGCGATGCCGAGCCCCATCGTGCCGGCCCCGACGACGACAAGACGACTCATGGACGCTCCCTCACTGCGTACGGCGGCGTGCGGGGTCTCCGGCACGCCCTGCCGCTCGCTCCGCTGGCTCATGGGTGCGACCCTATGCAGCACCGTTCCCGGCGGCATGCGTGGGGGACCGCCGCACCGGGTACTGACGGCCCAACGTCAAGGGAAGGAACCAGTCGACATGAGCCAGGCACCGGAGACCGTGGACAGCGGCACCACCGACGGCACGGCGGTCGTGGAGACGCGCGGCGACGAGCGCGTCGACCTGCTCCGCGCCGACACCAACAACGACGGCAAGACCGACGTGTGGGTGGTGGACACCGACGGCGACGGCCGGGCGGACCTGTTCCAGTTCGACACCGACGGCGACGGCAAGGTCGACATCACCATGGTCGACCTCGACGAGGACGGCACCCCGGACGAGGTGGTCGACGGCGACGGTGGCCTCCCCCCGGAGCAGCTCCCGCCGACCGTCCAGGTCTGACCGGAGGGCGGGGGGCCCGACCGGGCCCCCGCTCACCTGCCACGCAACCGAAGGGTGGCCAGGTAGTACGGGGCGTCGCGGTCGTCCACGTCGGTCAGCTGCCACGGGGTGCCCCGGACCAGCTCGGCCAGTTCCTCGGCGGAGCACACCAGGTAGTCGAACCACTCGGTGCCCAGTTCGCGGTAGCGCAGCCGCAGCCGCAGTTGCCCGCCGAGTCGACCCCGCCGCCGGTTCCGCTCGTGGTAGCCGGTGTGCACCGGATCCGTGGTGCCGTACGGGTCGGTGCCGTGTGCGATGACCTGCGCGCCGGGCCGGGCCAGGGCGGCCAGCGCGGCGAGGAACGCCGGGGCCCGCTCCCGCCCCTCGAACAGCCCCAGGTTGTTGCCGAGCAGCAGGAACGTGTCGTAGCGCCGGCCGTCGGCGACGTGCTCGTCGACGGTGCCGAGGACGAGGTCCCGGACCCCCCGGTGCCGGCTGACCCGCAGCGCCCCCGGTGAGGTGTCCAGCCCGGTCACCGGGATGCCGCGCTCCTGGAGCAGCAGCGCGATCCGCCCGCCGCCCACCCCGACGTCCAGGGTGGCACCCCGGGTCCGGTCCACGGCCCGGTGGTCGTACGGCTGCCAGTGTTCCGGCCCGTCCAGGTAGTGCGCGGCGGGGGCCCCGTTGACCAGTCCGTCGTCCCGTTCGATGATCTCGATGACCGGTCGGGGCAGCCGCCCGCCGACCAGCGGCCGGGGGCCGATCCCGGTGTGCACCGCGTACGCGTCGCGCAGCAGTTCGCCGAACACGTCGCCGAGTCGAGGTTCTCCGCTCACGACCTGCACGCTATCCGGGTCCGGCCGCCGTATCCTGGGCGGCGTGACCGACCTGGACCGCCTGGCGGCGGAGAAGTACGTCCTGCTGACGACGTTCCGCAAGGACGGCCGTGCGGTGTCCACCCCGGTCTGGGCGGTCCGCGACGACGACACGCTGGCGGTCTGGACGGTCGCCGACTCGGGCAAGGTCAAGCGGATCAGGCGGGACGGCACGGTGACGGTGGCCCCGTGCGACGTGCGCGGCCGTCCGCTGGGTGAGGCGGTGCCGGGTCACGCGGTGCTCTGCGGCCCGCAGGAGAGCGGCCGGGTACGCGACCTGCTCAAGCGCAAGTACCGGCTGCTGGGGCGGTTGACCCTGCTCGGCAGCCGGCTGCGCCGGGGCGAGGCGGGCACCGTCGGCATCCGGATCAGCCTGACCGCTCCGCCCGGGTGACCGGGTGCCGGCCGCGCCGGTGGCACTGCCCGGGGGTGGAGAACGACTCAGGGGCGGTGGTACGTCGCTGCTGCGACGTCCGCCCGCCCCTGAGGTCCGTAACGTTCTGACCGGGTCAGTCCCCCTGGCGCTGCTGGGGGATCTGGCCCTGTAGCAACGCCCGCACCTCCGACTCACGGTACCGACGGTGTCCGCCCAGGGTTCGGATCGCGCTGAGCTTCCCCGCCTTGGCCCACCGGGTCACCGTCTTCGGGTCGACACGGAACATCGACGCCACCTCGGCCGGCGTGAGTAGCGGCTCTGGTTCGTGCGTTCGCGATGCCATCGGTCACTCCTCCACATGGATAGACATCGGCCGGGGTCCCGCCGGCCGACGCGTCTCCCATGGTCCGGCTAGTCCCCGATGTCCGACATGGGCCGAACGGCCGAAGGTCCCTAGACGGACGGATGAACCATGCCCGATTTATCTGACTTTTACACGGCAGAAAGTACCTTATTCGGACTCATGATCACGGTTCGTGATGCGTCAACTACGAGTATGACTCATAATTGACAGGAGGAATGGGCGATATCTGGTTAATTGCACCGCTCCAGCAGCTGGATCGCGCGCCACCTGGCCACCAACCGGTCGTACGCCGCCGACGCCTCGTCGGTCTCGCCCCGGGAGAGCCCGGCCAGGCCGCCTGCCACCAACTCCGGCGAATCGTCAGCGGCGAGCGTCTCGTCGGAGAGCAACTGCACCAGGCCGCCGTAGTCCAACTCGACCACCGAGCGGGGATGGAACTCCTCCAGCCAGCGGGCGGCCTCCTCGACCGCCTCGGTGATCGGCGCGGCCCCGACCGACTTCTTGAGCACCGACAGCGCCCGCGAGGCCCGCCGCCGGGCCTTGGAGATCTCCGTGCGGTAGCGCAGCGTCCGCCGCTCCGGCCGGGTGACCAGCTCCCGCTCGCCCGCCTCGACGAGCACGAACCACCGCAGCGGCACGCCCCAGGTCGCGATCTGCTCGTGCAGCCGGGGCACCCCGTGCTCCAGCACCCGGGCGCCGCTGCGCCAGTCCTCCACCACCGTCTTGGCCTGCCCGGCCAGAATCGGTGGGACGAACGCGTCGGCGATCACCGACGGCACCCCCTCCCGGGCGCTCAGGGCCGCCTCGGCCACCCGGACCCGCAGGTTCCACGGGCAGACCAGCAGCGCGTCGTCGACCTCCAGCACGTACGCCTCGTCAGGCAGGTCGGGCAGCCGGGTCCAGCCCGCGCCGAGGGCCGCGATGACCGCGGTCCGTTGCCGGCCCGGCCCCTCCAACGGGGCCACCGCCCGCCCCTCCCGAACGTAGCGTCGCCAGTACGACTGACGGTCCCGGTCGAAGGCGGTCAGCGGCTCGTACACGCGCAGGTAAGAAGCGAAGAGCGACGGCACCGCGCGATCCTTTCACGAAACCCGGTACCGGTGCCGCTGCCGTCGTGCGCGACCGGAACACCCGGCGGGCGGCTCCCGGCCGGCCCGGTGGCGCACGACGTGGACGACGGCCCGGTTCCCGACCGATATTAGGCTGACCAGCGCCGGCAGCATCCCCGCCGGCGACCGGGTCCACGCCCCACAAGGGCGTACACCGACACAGGAGCGAGCCATGGGCGTATTCGTGAGCACCGACGACCCCGGACCGGCCGGCCACGAGCAGGTCGTCTTCTGTCAGGACAGGCAGAGCGGCCTCAAGGCGATCATCGGCATCTACTCGACCGCGCTGGGGCCCGCGCTCGGCGGCACCCGGTTCTACCCGTACGCCAGCGAGGAGGCGGCGCTGGCCGACGTGCTGGACCTGTCGCGCGGGATGGCGTACAAGAACGCGCTGGCGGGGCTGGACCTGGGCGGTGGCAAGGCGGTCATCTGGGGCGATCCGAACCAGGTCAAGAGCGAGGCGCTGCTGCGCGCGTACGGACGGTTCGTGCAGTCCCTGGCCGGGCGCTACTACACCGCCTGTGACGTGGGCACCTACGTGGCCGACATGGACGTGATCGCGCGGGAGACCCGGTACGTCACCGGGCGCAGCGTGGAGCACGGCGGGGCGGGGGACTCCTCGGTCCTCACCGCCTGGGGCGTCTTCCAGGGGATGCGGGCCGCCGCCGAGCACGTCTGGGGCACCCCGAGCCTGCGCGGACGCCGGGTCGGGGTGGCCGGGCTGGGCAAGGTCGGCAGGCACCTGACCGGGCACCTGGTCGACGACGGGGCCGAGGTGGTGGCGACCGACGTCGACCCGCGGGCGCTGGAGTGGGCGCGGACCAACCACCCCGGGGTCGCCCTGGTCGCCGACGCCTCCGCGCTGGTCGCCGCCGACATCGACGTGTACGCCCCGTGCGCGCTCGGCGGCGCCCTGAACGACGACACCGTGCCGGCCCTGCGGGCCCGGGTGGTCGCCGGCGCGGCCAACAACCAGCTCGCCCATCCCGGCATCGAGAAGCTCCTCGCCGACCGGGGCATCCTCTATGCCCCCGACTACGTGGTCAACGCCGGTGGGGTCATCCAGGTCGCGGACGAGATCGAGGGCTTCAACTTCGACCGGGCCAAGCTGCGGGCCACCCGGATCTTCGACACCACCCGGCAGATCCTCCGGCTGGCCGACGACGAGGGGGTGCCGCCGGCGGTGGCCGCCGACCGGCTGGCCGAGCGCCGGATGGCCGACGTGGGTCGGCTGCGCGCCATCCACCTGGGCTGAGCCCACGTCCCGGGCGCGGTGACGGTCCGCGCCCGGGACGCGACCACCCGTACCGGCCCGGTTTCCGTGCGGCTGTCGGCCCCGGCGGGTGGACCACGCGCTAGCATGGCGTTTCGCGGCTTTTGGGGCTGCTTGACCGGCGTCATGGGCGGTTCGCCACTGACCCCTTACCGGGTACACTCGGTGACGGGTGGGTGACTGCGACGCGCAGGGCCGGCAGACGGTAACCCGAGGTGCCGAACGGTGGCATCCCCATGTACCGTAAGAGCCACGAGAGATGCCTGACGTCATCGGGGCCCGCCTTCGGGCTGCCCCGCATTCTGTGCGAGGGGGTCGAGCCATGGGGCGCGGCCGTGCTAAGGCCAAGCAGACGAAGGTGGCGCGGGAGTTGAAGTACCACTCCCCGAACACCGACCTCACCGCCTTGCAGCGCGAACTGGCGGGTGCTGGTGGGAAGTCTGAGCAGCACTTCGACGACGACTACAAAGAGTATGTCGACGACGACGATGAGGATCATGCGGACGACGACCCGGACCCCTGGGCTCCTCCGACCCGCTGACCTCCGGTCACACTGAGCACGCGGCAACTTTCCGCGTGCTCACGCATGTGCCCGACCAGAGCAGCGTCACCACCGACGATCAGGGACCCGCCACCCCCGGAACACGCTCCGGCAGGTAGGCGCGGTCCCTGATCGGGGTGGCCGGGGCCCGCCGCCGTACGACGAGGCCGTCACCACCGCTCAGCGCGGCCGGTTGTTCCAGTTGTAGAAGGTCGGGATGTTCTCGAAGTGGTTCCAGGCGCAGACCGCGCCGGCACCCTCCGGGTCCGACACCTCCGCCCGGTGGCGACGCGCGGCCTCGGCCTCGTGGAGCAGGGCGGAGAGCCCCGAAGCGGCCTCCCGCACCCGGTCGGCGACCTGGTCCGGGCCGACCCCGACCCGCTCAGCCGGCTGGTGACTCGTGGTCTCGGGCATGCTCCAACACTCCCTCCAATAGGCGGATCTTGCTGTTGCGGCAGTGCTCGGTCTCCGTACCGTCGAACCGCCCCTGCTCGAAGTAGCGGTTGGCCGCGTGGCCACCGCCGCAGAAGCCGAAGTACGGGCAGGACGACCGGCACGCCTCGACGCCGGTGAGGAACTCACCCACCCAGCCCGTTCCCGCCGCCCCGGCCAGGATCTCGGCCAGCGGGGTGGCCAGCACGTTACCGCTGCTGAAGTCGCCGTACCGGGCGTCGGTGAAGCCGGCCAGCTCGGGGGAGAGCACGGTCACCGAGCCGTCGTACCCGATCGTCGGGATCGGGTCGAGCTGCCGGGGCAGCAGGTCGCCCTCCGCACCGGCCAGCACCGCCGCCGCGTACCGCAGCGACCACTCGACCTCCCGCAGGTGCACCCTCGGTGCCCGCCGCCAGGCCGCCACCAGCTCCGCCCAGAACGCGGTCACCGTCGCCGCGTCGTGCGCGTTGCTGCGGGTGTTGACCCCCTCGGTCTCCTCGATGTTCAGCCCGAGCACGTCACAACCCAGGTCGAGGAAGTAGTCGTACAGCTCGGTGGCGAGCCCCGGCGTCGGCCGGCTCACCACCGCCAGCGCCGAGAACGGCAGGCCGTACCGGCGCAGCGCCGCGACCCCCCGGACGATCCGGTCGTACGCCGGCCGGCCGGCCCGGGTCACCCGGTCGCCGTTGCGGGCGACCGGACCGTCCACGCTCACGCTCACCCGCACCCCGTGCGCGGCGAAGAACGCGCACCAGGCGTCGTCGATCAGGGTGGCGTTGGTCTGCACGTGGTGCTCCACCCCGGCGGGGAACGCGGCGATCAGCGCCGCCAGGTGCTCCCGGCCGGCGGCGAGCGGCTCACCACCGTGCCAGACCACCGAGAACCGCCCCCGCGCCAGCCACGGGGTCACCGCGGCGGCGACCGCCTCGGCCACCGCGAGCGGCATCCGCCGGTCGGCCGACCGGTGCGGCAGATAGCAGTACGCGCAGTCGAGGTTGCACAGCGTCGTCGGCTGCATCACCACGTACGACGGGATCGCCGCGATCCCCTGCATGCCCGTCGCGGACCGGCACCGAGCAGCCATCGACCCTCCTCCCCCATGCCCGAAGTGTCCTTCAGGCTAGGCGGCGACGGCCGCTCGGGTGAACCCCCGACCAGGCGTCCGGCCGAGCAGCCCCGCCGGTCAGCCCCGGGTGTGCTGGCCGATCATCTGCACGTTGCCGGTGCCCTCGATGATCTCGCCGGCCTGCCAGGCGTCCACACCCCGGCCGGCCAGGGTGGCCAGCGCGCGGTCGGCGTCCTCGGCGGAGACGATGGCGAACATGCCGACGCCCATGTTGAACGTCGACTCCATCTCCGGGTCGTCGATCCGACCCTTGGACTGGATCAGGTCGAAGATCGGCTGCGGCTTCCAGGTGGCCCGGTTGACCACCGCGTCGACGTGCTCGGGCAGCACCCGGACCAGGTTGCCGGGGATGCCGCCGCCGGTGACGTGGGCGATCGAGCGCACCTCCGCCTCGGTGATCAGCTTCAGGCAGTCCTGCGCGTAGATCTTGGTCGGGGTGAGCAGCTCCTCGCCGAGGGTGCGCTGCCGGCCGAAGTCGTCGATCACCACGTCCAGCCGCATCCGGCCGGCCCCGAGCAGCACGTGCCGGACCAGGGAGTAGCCGTTGGAGTGCAGGCCGGACGAGCGCATCGCGATCACCACGTCGCCCACCTCGACCCGGTCCGGGCTGAGGATCTCGCTCTCCTCGACCACGCCGACCCCGGTCGCGGAGACGTCGTACTCGTCGGGACGCAGCACACCCGGGTGCTCGGCGGTCTCGCCGCCGAGCAGCGCGCAGCCGGCGTACCGGCAGCCGTCGGCGATGCCGGCACCGATCTCGGCGACCCGGTCCGGCACGACCTCGCCGGTGGCGATGTAGTCGAGCAGGAACAGCGGCTCGGCCCCGCACGCCACCAGGTCGTCGACGACCATCGCGACCAGGTCGATGCCGATCGTGTCGTGGATGTCGAGCTGCTGGGCGATGACCAGCTTGGTGCCCACCCCGTCGGTGGAGGACGCCAGAATCGGGTTCTTGTACTTCTTGGTGTCCAGCCGGAACAGGCCGGCGAAGCCGCCCAGGTCACCCATGACCTCCGGCCGCCGGGTCTCCTTCACCTTCGACTTGAGCAGCTCGACCGCCCGGTCACCCGCCTCGATCGACACCCCGGCGTCGGCGTACGAGACCGAGCGTTTGCGGGTGGTGCGGCCGGTCCCCGCCGTCCAGGGCTGGCGGTCGCCACCGGCACCGCTCGGGCTGCTTCCTGCGCCGCTGCGCTCGGACACGTAGGTCACGGTTCTCCCCTTTGTGGTTCTCGGTGCCGCGCCGACGGTGGCCGGGCGACCCCGGTGTACTACGGGCGGTGGGCGGTCGCGCCGCCCGGAGTGGCGACGAGCGGTGTGTGGTGCTCCGGAGCGTCAGGGGCGTCGGCGACCCGCCGGCCCACCCCTTCGAGCACGTGCTTGCCGATCAGGTTCCCGGCCGGCAGGTCGATCGGGTACTCCCCGTCGAAGCAGGCCCGGCAGAGCCTGCTCCTGGGCTGTTCGGTCGCGGCGATGAGACCGGGGAGCGAGACGTAGCCGAGGGTGTCGGCGCCGATCGAGCGTCGGATGCCCTCGTTGTCCAGCCCGTTGGCCAGCAGTTCGGCCCGGGTGGCGAAGTCGATGCCGTAGAAGCACGGCCAGTTCACCGGCGGGGAGGAGATCCGGACGTGGACCTCCAGCGCGCCCGCCTCGCGGAGCATCCGGACGATCGCCCGCTGGGTGTTGCCGCGCACGATCGAGTCGTCGACCACGACCAGCCGCTTGCCCCGCACGTTCTCCCGAAGCGGGTTGAGCTTGAGTCGTACGCCGAGCTGGCGCAGGGTCTGCGACGGCTGGATGAAGGTCCGCCCCACGTACGGGTTCTTCATCAGGCCGGCGCCGTAGGTGATGCCGGACGCCTCGGCGTACCCGATGGCGGCCGGCGTGCCCGATTCGGGCACCGGGATCACCAGGTCGGCCTCGACCGGGTGCTCCTTGGCGAGTTGCCGGCCGATCTGCACCCGCGCGGCGTGCACGTTGCGGCCGGCGATGGTGGCGTCCGGGCGGGCGATGTAGACGTACTCGAAGAGGCAGCCCTTGGGCTCCGGCGCGGCGAACCGGCTGGACCGCAGGCCCTCCTCGTCGATCGCGATCAGCTCGCCCGGCTCGACCTCCCGGACCACGCTCGCGCCGACGATGTCCAGCGCGGCGGTCTCGCTGGCCACCACCCAGCCGCGTTCCAGCCGGCCGAGCACCAGCGGGCGGACGCCGTGCGGGTCGCGGGCGGCGTAGAGGGTCGACTCGTCCATGAAGACGAAGCTGAACGCGCCGCGTAGCTGCGGCAGCACCTCCAGCGCGGCGGCCTCCACCGACAGGTCGGGGCGGCTGGCCAGCAGCATGGTCACCAGGGAGGTGTCGTTGGTGGCCCCGTCGTCGAGCAGGCCGCGCTCGGCGACCTCCTTCTGCAACTCGGCGGTGTTGACCAGGTTGCCGTTGTGCGCCAGGGCGATCGTGGTGCCGGAGGTCGTCGACCGGATGGTCGGCTGGGCATTTTCCCAGGTCGAGCCGCCGGTGGTGGAGTAACGCGCGTGCCCGATCGCCAGGTGGCCGCGCAGGCTCTTCAGGGTCGGCTCGTCGAACACCTGGGCCACCAGGCCCAGGTCCTTGTAGACCACCACACCCGAGCCGTCGCTCACCGCGATGCCGGCGGCCTCCTGGCCCCGGTGCTGGAGTGCGTAGAGACCGAAATAAGTGAGATTGGCGACCTCTTCACCCGGGGCCCAGACGCCGAAGACGCCACACGCGTCCTGGGGGCCGGGTCGCTGGGGGTCAAGGTCGTGGCTCAGCCGGCCATCGCCTCGGGGCACTGCCGCTCCCTCATGCTGGTCTGGACTGGCCTGGCGGAGCCGGGGGCTGCTCCGCGCCTTTCGGCCCTGGACCACTGTCGTCGCCTGACAGTGTACGCGAACACGAGTCGATACAGAAAGTCACGATCCACCTCCACCCCGTCACCTCATCCGGCGGAACGGCGCAGCTAGAGCGGCAGATGGTCGGAGAGATCCGCCCGGTTTCCGCTCACCTGTATGCGACCGTCCGTGACCGCCTGCCCCCACGACAGCCGTCCGGTTGCCAGCGCCAGCCAGGTGTCCGCCGCCATCTCCACCACGTTGGGCGGGGTGCCCCGGGTGTGTCGGGGCCCAGGAACGCATTGAACTGCACCGTAAGGTGGGACACGCACCTCCACCGATCGGCCGGGGGCACGCTCCGCGAGGGCGGTCAGAAGGGTACGGACCGCCTCGCGGTACATCTGACGTTCGGGCGTACGCCCCTCATCGAGCGCCGTCAGCGCCGCCAGCACCACGGCGGACTTAATGTGCGGAGAGGACACGACGGGACGATACGACCCGAGGTCGAAGTGGGTGACGCTGGCCCCTGGGTCGCGCCGATCCGGTCAGACAAGGCATAGTTGCCGACGGCGTATTCGTACCGTGATGATCCCCGGCCCCCGCCGGGGAAGTCAGACCGGAAGGCGGTGGACGTGTCAACACACCGACGTGCCTGGACGCAGCGGGCCGGTGTGGTCGTAGCGCTGGTGGCCGGCGCCCTGCTCACCGTCCCCGCCACACCCGCCCTGGCAGCCAGCGCCTCCGTCCAGCCCGGGTCGGTGACCGTCAACGCCGGCAGTGACACCACGGTGACCGTTCAGGTCACTCCCGGTGACGGTGACCAGAACGCACAGATCAGTCTGACCGGCCTGCCCTCCGGCGTGAGCTGTTCTGGGTGCGGCCAGCTCAACTTCAACGGCGGCCAGTCAAAGTCCCAGCTGCTGACCCTGCGCGCCAACGACAACGCCGGCGACGCCAGCACCACGGTCACCGTCCAGGTCCGCCCCGACGAGTCCGACCCGGCGACCGCCACCTTCCAGCTCAGCGTCAAGGGCAAGGCCGCGCCGCAGACCACCCCGCCGCAGGACAAGCCGACTGTGAAGTCGATCTCCGGCAAGGTGGTCGTGGCGGCCACCGGCGACGCGGTGCCCAACGCGGTGGTGGGCCTGGAGGACTCGACAGGCAAGCAGTTCAACACCACCAGCGACGGCAGCGGCAACTTCCGGATCACCGGGTCGAGCGCCAACCCGATCGCGCCCGGCTCGATGGTGCTCGGGGCCAGCAAGGACGGCGTCGTCGCCACCAAGCCGATCAGCGCGGGGGCCGGGCAGAGCCTGAGCAACCAGCGGATCAGCCTGGCGTTGAAGGTCGAGGTGAGCCCGAGCGCCACCCCGTCGACCACCGTCGAGGCGACCCCCTCGGAGGAGACGACCGAGGAGACCACCGAGGAGTCCACCGAACCGACAGGTGGGCAGCAGCAGGCCGCGTCGCAGGACGACGACAGCGGATTCGGCTCCTTCCTGATCATCCTGCTCGGCGGTCTGCTGGTGGCGGCCGGCGTCGGCACCATCGTGCTGCTCTGGATCCGCCGCAAGAACGCCGACGACGACGGCAACGGACCGGTCGGTGCCGCTGCGGCGGGCGACGTCCCCGGCCCCCGGAGCCCACGCGGCACCGACGACCAGACCCGGGTGGTCAACCGGGTCGGCGGCGGCCCCGACCCGACGATGGTCGGCAGTTCCGCGCTCAGCGACGCGCCGACGATGTTGCAGCGGCCGGTCGTCGACGACGTCCCGCCGGACCCGTACGGTGCGCCACCGCAGCCCTACGGCGCACCGCAGGACAACTGGGCCGGTGCCGGCGGCTACGGCGACGAGCCCGGCGGCTACGGCGGCCAGCCGGGCGGCTACGGTGCCGCACCCGCCTCCGGTGGCGGCTACGGTGCGGCCGGCGCGGCGGGTGCCGCCGCAGGCGCGTACGGCGCGGCGAACCCCCCGGCCGGTGGCTACGGCAACGCGCCGTCCTCCGGGAGTGGCTACGGTGCCGCCCCCGCCTCGGGCGGTGGCTTCGACAACGCCCCCGCCTCCGGGGGTGGCTACGGCAACGCGCCCGCGTCGGGCGGCGGTTACGGCAACGCGCCCGCCTCCGGGGGTGGCTACGGCAACGCCCCCGCCTCCGGCGGCGGTTACGGCGGTCGGGACTACGGGGCGACGGCCGGTGCCGGCTACCCGGCGCAGGAGCAGGCCGGCGGCTACGGCGGCGACCAGCGTTACGACGAGCCCACCGGCCGGTACACCGGCGACAGCACCGCGTACGCGCCGGCTGCCGACCCGTACCCGACGAGCACCTACCAGCCGGAGCCCGACGCGTACGGCCAGCCGGGCGCGGGTGGTGGCTACGGCCAATCCGAGCAGGGCGGCTACGGGCGGGGTGCCGAACCGACAGGTGGTTACCCCGGCGGCGGCTACGGTCAGCAGGCCGGTTACGACGCCGGCCCGGCCCAGGGTTACGGCGGCGGCCAGCGCGGCGGCTACGACCAGCCGACCGGTGCCCACCAGGGCGGCCAGCACGGCGGCTACGACCAGCCGACCGGGTACGACCAGCCGACGGGCGCCCACCAGGGTGGCTACGACCAGCGCGGCGGCGGGTACGACCAGCGCGGCGGCGCCCACCAGGGCGGGTACGACCAGCAGGGCGGCTACGACCAGCGCGGCGGGGGCTACGACCAGCAGCCCGGCTACGGCTCCCCGCAGGGCGGCGGCTACGGCCAGGCCGGCGGCTACGGTGCCGAGCAGCAGCAGGGCGGCTACGGCCAGGAACCCCCGCAGCAGCGCGGCGGCGGGTACGACCAGCAGGGCTACGACCAGCAGCAGGCCGGCTACTACGGCGAGCAGGGCCAGCCGGGTCGTGACCAGCCGCCGTCAGGTCGGGCCCGGCCGGACGGCCCGCCCCCGGAGCGGGGCGGACGCCGCCTCGACTGGCTGGACGACTGACCCACAGGCGACAACGACGACGGTGGGCCGCCCCGATCCGTGTCGGGGCGGCCCACCGTCGTTTCCGGTCGGGGTCAGCCGGCCGAGAAGACACCCTGGCGGAGCACCGGCACCACGGTCGAGACGTCCCGCTGGACGGCCGCCTCGACGTCCCCGGCGAAGCCGCTCTCGATCAGCTCCCGGCCGGAGACGCAGCCACGTACCGCCGCCGGCACGTCCGGGGTGCTGGCCAGGGCGGCGAGCGTCATCGCCGCCTCCACGGACAGCCCACCGGGCACCCCGGAGACGGCGTCCAGCACACTGGCCGCGCCCAGCAGGTCCTCCACCGAGGGGCGCAGGGTGCCGTCCGGCCAGCGTTCACCGGCGGCGATCACCCCGACCGGGGCGTCCGTCGTGCCGTACCCCTGGTGGTGCAGCCACCGTCCGACGGCGCGGGCGTTGCGCAGGCAGGCCGCGACCACCGGTCGGCCGGTGGCGCTGGCGGCGGCGCTGATCGCGGAGCCGTTCGGCGACGGCAGCACCAGGTCGGCGACGGCGGGCGCGCTGCCCAGGGCCGCCGGGGACAGCGACCACGGGTGCGCGGTGGTGGTCTGCCGACGGCCCACCGCCGCCACCGCACCGACCCGCAGCGCGTAGTCGGCCGCCTGCTCGCCCCAGGGGAACGGGTGGACCCGCACCCCCCGGGCGACCGCGACCTCGACGGCGGTGGTGAACGACAGGACGTCCACCACCACCAGTACGGCACAGACCCGGCCGAGTTCCGCCGCCCCGGTCAGCCCCCAGTCGAAGCGGGCACCCGACCCGGGTTGGACGTGGACGGCCGAGGCCACCGCCTCAGCGCTGATCGGGCGTCGGGCGCTGCCCGTCGCCGGCCTCGGAGGTCGCCGCGTCGGCCTGCGGGGCGGACCCGGTCACCGGCCCGGCGGGAGCGTCCGACGTCGGCGCGGTGCCCGCCGGGGCATCCGGTGCCGACACGGAGCCCGCGACGTCGTCCGACGAGGCGGCGTCGTCCGCCGGGGCGTCCGACACCGGGTCGGTCGACGTCGGCCCGCCCGACACCGGGGCGTCGGTCGTCGGAGCGGCCACCACCTCGGCGGCCGGGTCGTCCGCGTCCGCCGGCTGCTGCCGCTGCGGCACGTCCACCGGCTGCGTGGCGGTGGCCGGCGCGATCGTGGTGGTGCCCGTGCGGACCGCCTCGACCTGCACCTGGGCCGCCTCCGGGCCACCGAAGAGCCGGGGCAGGGTCGCGGTGTGCGCCGCCCGCAGCTCGTCCAGGCCGATCCGGAACTGGCCGTGCACGTCCAGGACACCGCTCGCCGGGTCGGTCACGCCGATCTGCTCCCACGGCACGCCCCGCTCGTCGCAGAGGGCCGTGAACGCCTTCTCGTGCCCCCGGGGCACGGTCACCAGCGCCCGACCGGCCGACTCGCTGAACAGGAAGACGAACGGCAGCGAACCGTCGGCGAACCGCTCCGGCACGCCGATCCGGACCCCGACACCCCGGCGCAGGCTCGACTCGACCAGGCTCTGCGCCAGGCCGCCGTCGGACAGGTCGTGCGCGGAGCTGAGGTGACCCACCCGGGCCGCCTCGGCCATCAGCTCGGCGAGCTGGCGCTCCCGGCCCAGGTCGATCTGCGGCGGCATGCCGCCGAGGTGCTCGTGCGTCACCCAGGCCCACTCCGAGCCGGACAGCTCCACGTGCGTGTCGCCGAGCAGGTAGACCTGGTCGTGGTCGCCGTTGGCCCGGGGTACGAAGCCCATCGGCACCCGGTCGGCCACGTTGTCCAGCACACCCAGCACGCCGACCACCGGGGTCGGGTGGATCGCGGCGGCACCCGTCTGGTTGTAGAAGCTGACGTTGCCGCCGGTCACCGGGATGCCCAGCTCCAGGCAGCCGTCCGCCAGGCCACGGACGGCCTCGGCGAACTGCCACATCACGCCCGGGTCCTCAGGCGAACCGAAGTTGAGGCAGTTGGTCACGGCGATCGGCTTCGCGCCGGTCACCGCCACGTTCCGGTACGCCTCGGCGAGCGCCAGCTTGGTCCCCTGGTAGGGGTCGAGGCGGGCGTACCGGCCGTTGCCGTCGACCGAGAGGGCGACCCCGAGGCCGGTGCTCTCGTCGATCCGGATCACGCCGGAGTCCTCCGGCTGGGCCAGCACGGTGTTGCCCAGCACGTACCTGTCGTACTGCTCGGTGACCCAGGTCTTGTCGGCCAGGTTCGGCGAGGCGATCATGCGCAGCAGGGTCTCCCGCAGCGCGTCGGGGTTGCTCGGCCGGGGCAGCGTCTCGGCCCGGTCGGCCTGGAGCAGGATCAGGTCGGCCGGCTCCCGCATCGGGCGGGCGTAGACCGGGCCGTCGTCGACCAGCGAGCCCGGCGGCACGTCGACCACCACGTGGTCGTTCCAGGTGACCAGCAGCCGGCCCGGCCGGCCGTCGGGCGCGGGCGGGGTGACCTCGCCGATCGCGGTGGCGAGCACGCCCCACTTGTCGGCGGTCTTGAGCACCGCCTCCAGCTTGTCCGGGGTGACCACCAGCAGCATCCGCTCCTGGGACTCGCTGGCCAGGATCTCGTGCGGCTCCATCGACGGCTCGCGCAGCGGGACCCGCTCCAACCAGACCCGCATGCCGGTGCCGGCGGACGCGGCGGTCTCGGTGAGCGCGCAGGTCAGGCCCGCGCCGCCGAGGTCCTGGATGCCGACGACCAGCTCGGCGTCGTACAGCTCCAGGCACGCCTCGATCAGCAGCTTCTCGATGAACGGGTCACCGACCTGCACCGACGGGCGGCGCTGCTCACTGCCCTCGTCGAAGGTGGCGCTGGCCAGCACCGACACGCCGCCGATGCCGTCGCGACCGGTCTTCGCGCCGAGCAGCACCACGACGTTGCCGGGGCCGGCGGCGTCCTTCTTCTGCAACCGGTCGACCGGCAGCACGCCGAGGCAGAGCGCGTTGAGCAGCGGGTTGCCCTGGTAGCAGGGGTCGAAGACCAGCTCACCGCCGATGTTGGGCAGGCCGAGGCAGTTGCCGTAGCCGCCGACGCCGGCGACCACGCCGGGCAAAACCCGGGCGGTGTCCGGGTGGTCGGCCGCGCCGAACCGCAGCGGGTCCATCACCGCGACCGGGCGGGCACCCATCGCGAGGATGTCCCGGACGATGCCACCGACACCGGTCGCCGCGCCCTGGTAGGGCTCGACGAAGCTCGGGTGGTTGTGCGACTCGACCTTGAAGGTGACGGCCAGCGTGTCGGAGACCCGGACGACGCCCGCGTTCTCCCCGATGCCGGCGAGCAGCCGGTCGCTGGGCGGGGCCTTCTCGCCGAACTGGCGCAGGTGCACCTTGCTCGACTTGTAGGAGCAGTGCTCGCTCCACATGATCGAGTACATGGCCAACTCGGCCTGGGTGGGGCGGCGGCCGAGGATGTGCCGGATCCGGTCGTACTCGTCGTCGCGCAGGCCCAGCTCGGCGTACGGCTGGAGCTCGTCGCCGGTACCGGCGGCCCGCTGCACGGTGTCCACGCCGTCGGCCCAGTCGGTGGCCGGCGTCGGACCGCTGTGCCGGCCGGCGTCGGCCGGCGGCGCGACGGCCGCGTGCGGTTCCGCCGGGGCGACGCCCGCGGCTGCCCGAACGGCCGGGTCCTGGTGGGTGGTCATGACCTCTCCTCGCTGCGCTCGTACCCGCCGGTGGGGCGGTGGAGCCGACCGATGTTGCCGCCGCGCACCGTCACGCCGGCGTCCCCACCAGGTGCTTGAGCACCGAGGTGAAGAAGCCGAGGCCGTCCAGGGAGGGGCCGGTGAGCGCCTCGACCGCGTGCTCCGGGTGGGGCATGATGCCGACCACGTTGCCGGCGGCGTTGGTGATCGCGGCGATGTCCCGCTGCGAGCCGTTGGGGTTGCCGCCGACGTAGCGGGCGACGATCCGCCCCTCGGCCTCCAGCGCGTCGAGGGTGGCGGTATCGGCCACGTAGCAGCCCTCGCCGTTCTTGACCGGGATGAGGATCTCCTGGCCGGGCTGGAAGGTGTTCGTCCAGGCGGTGCCGACCGACTCGATGCGCAGGACCTGGTCGCGGTTACGGAAGTGCAGGTGCTGGTTGCGGGTGAGCGCGCCGGGCAGCAGGTGGGCCTCGCAGAGGATCTGGAAGCCGTTGCAGATGCCGAGCACCGGCAGGCCGCCCCGGGCGGCGTCGACCAGGGTCTCCATCACCGGGGCGAACCGGGCGATGGCCCCGCAGCGCAGGTAGTCGCCGTAGGAGAAACCACCGGGGAGGACGACGGCGTCCACCCCGTGCAGCTCGGGGTCGCCGTGCCAGAGCCGGACCGGCTCCGCGCCGGCGATCCGCACGGCGCGGGCGGCGTCCCCGTCGTCCAGCGAGCCGGGGAAGGTCACCACTCCGACGCGGGCGGTCACGAGTTCGCGTCCGCGGTCTCGTCGGCCTCGACCCGGACCGTGAAGTCCTCGATGACGGGGTTGGCGAGCAGCTTGTCGGCGATCTCCCGGGCCCGGTCCAGGTCCGGTTCGCCGGTGAACTCGATCTCGATCCGCCTGCCGATGCGGACGGAGGCGACGTCACCGACGCCGAGCCGCGGCAGCGCGTTTGCGACGGCCTGACCCTGAGGATCGAGGATCTCGGGCTTGAGCATGACGTCGACGACGACGCGAGGCACTGGGCACTCCTGACTGTGTACGCAGTTGGGTGCCGGCCCACTACGGGCGAGCGCAGCCAGCGTACCTGGCAGATTCCGGTCCGGACGCACCGGCCGGGCGCAGTTCAGGCAGTGATCGACATTACCGCCCGCGGGGACGTGTGGTCGAGATCCGTTCGTTGCCGCTCTGATACGGGATTGTTGCCGATCGTCGCCGCGTCGCTCCGACACACCCTACCTGAGCAGGCAATACGCGGCTCAACGCCAGATTTGCGACCGGTATCCGACAAACAGGGACGAGCACATCCCGGGTCATTCCTGTCACATTGGTCGATCTCGATGACAGTCTTGTGAAGCCGCTCACCGCCCCCTAGCCTCAATCGCCAGATATCGATGCCTGGTCGACGTCAACGAGGGGCCACCCCCGCCCCGACGCCCGACCCCGCCCGGCGACCCCGGGCCCGACCCGAAGGAGTCCCCCCGATGCGTCTCCGCTCCACGCTCGCGGTGCTCACCACCGCCCTCGCCGGCGTCCTCGTCGCCGCCTCCGGGGCCACCGCCGCCCCGGCCGGCCCGCAGCCGATCATCGGCGGCAGCACCGTCTCCTCCGCCCCCTGGGCCGCCGCGGTCTTCAGCAACGGGTCGTTCACCTGCTCCGGCAGCGTCATCTCCGCCCAGTGGGTGCTCACCGCCCGGCACTGCGTCAGCGGCACCATGTCCGTCCGGGTCGGCAGCGTCTACTACGCCTCCGGCGGCACCACCCGCACCGTCAGCGCCTCCTACACCCGCAACGACCTCGCCCTGCTCCGGCTGTCCAGCACCGTCACCAACACCCCGGTCAGCCTGGCCAGCAGCAACCCGCCCGTCGGCTCCACCAACACCATCTACGGCTGGGGCATGACCTGCTACAGCGGCTGCGGGGCGTCCAGCCAGCTCAAGACCGCCTCGGTGCAGGTGACCAGCACCAACGCCACCGACGCGTACGGCGGCCAGGCGATCCGCAGCACCCGGATCAACGGCAACGCCTGGCGCGGCGACTCCGGCGGCCCGCAGTTCTACAACGGCCGGCAGGTCGGCGTCGCCTCCACCGCCGACGGGTCGAGCATCCAGAACTACGGCAGCGTCGCGTACAACCGGGCCTGGATCACCTCCACGGCCGGTGTCTGACGGTTACCACCCCGGGCGGTGCGGATGGCCGGTCGCGTGCCGGCCGTCCGCGCCGACTCGTTTTGCAGCATCCGACCAGGTGCCCACGGCACGCTTCGACACCGCACGGCTACTGACAGCATCGAACCGTGCTGGTCGTGACGACGGATCAACTGCCCGGCTACGAGATCCGCCAGATCCTCGGCGAAGTGGTGTCGTCGATGGCGCGGACCCGGAACCCGTACCGCGAGGGGGTCAAGAACCTGCGCGGCGGCGCGTACGACCCGATGGCCCCGGACAACCTCACCCGCTGGCGTACCGACTCGGTGGCCCGGCTCGGCGAGGAGGCCCTGCGCATCGGTGCGAACGCCGTGGTGGGGATGCGCTTCGACAGCCGGGACTGCGGCGAGATGTGGATGGAGATCTGCGCCTACGGCACGGCGGTGATCGTGGTGCCCAAGGTCCCCGACGTCATGCCGCACGACCAGCCCCTGGTCGCCGCCGAGACCGCCCACGACCCCGGGTTCGCCGAGGCCCCCGGCGGCATCGCCGAACCGGCGAGCGCCCCCAACCTCTCCTCCGCCGCCGAAACCCCCACCCGAGACTCCTGACCCACCCGCTCCGGGTCCCCCGATCCCCCGGTCCCCCGCCCCGCCCGCCCCGGCCCGGCCCCGGTGATCAAGAGGTTTACGCCAATTCGATCTTCAATGCTGACGCAAACTTCTTGATCACCGGCCAGAGCCGACGGCCGCCCAGGCTGGAGTGACGTGATCAAGAGGTTTGGGGCAGGTTCAGCGCTGGCAGTGACGTAAACCTCTTGATCACCGGTGATAACACCCGCCCCGCCGGGCTTGGGGGCGTGATCAAGAGGTTTACGCCAATTCGATCTCCAGCGGTGACGTAAAGCTCTTGATCACCGGGGAGAGGCGACAACCGCCCGGGGCTTGGGGGCGTGATCAAGAGGTTTGGGGCTGGTTGGGCTTGGGTGGTGACGTAAAGCTCTTGATCACGGGAGAGGTCGGATGGGGGAGGGAGTGGCGGGAGGGGGGAGGGCGGGAGGGGGGAGGGCGGAAGGGAGGGGTTAGAGGATGGGGGGTGGGGAGTAGGTGGCGGCTTCGGGGTGGGCGGTGACGACCGTGGTGATGCGTCGGGTGATCGCGTCCACCTGGGCCTGGGCGGCACCGGTGAAGGTGGCGGGATCGGCGACCAGGGTGTCGATCTCGCTGCGGGTGAGGCCGAGGCGGGAGTCGGCGGCCAGCCTGTCGAACAGGTCGTTGTCGGGGGCGCCCTTCTCCCGCATCGCGAGCGCCACGGCGACCGCGTGCTCCTTGATCACCTCGTGGGCGACCTCCCGGCCGACGCCCCGGCGTACCGCAGCGACCAGGATTTTGGTGGTGGCCAGGAAGGGCAGGAAGCGCTCCAGCTCGCGGCTGATCACCGCCGGGTACGCCCCGAACTCGTCGAGCACGGTGAGGAAGGTCTGGAACAGCCCGTCGGCGGCGAAGAAGGCGTCCGGCAGGGCCACCCGGCGGACCACCGAGCAGGAGACGTCCCCCTCGTTCCACTGGTCGCCGGCCAGCTCGCCGACCATCGACAGGTAACCGCGGATGATCACCGCGAAGCCGTTCACCCGCTCCGACGACCGGGTGTTCATCTTGTGCGGCATCGCGCTGGAGCCGACCTGGCCCGGCTTGAAGCCCTCGGTCGCCAGCTCCTGACCGACCATCAGCCGGATCGTGGTGGCCAGCGACGACGGCGCGGCGGCCACCTGCGCGAGCGCGGAGAGCACGTCGAAGTCCAGCGAACGCGGGTAGACCTGCCCGACGCTGTCCAGCACCCGGGCGAAACCGAGGTGACCGGCGACCCGACGCTCCAGCTCGGCGACCTTCTCCGCGTCCCCGTCGAAGAGGTCGAGCTGGTCGGCGGCGGTGCCGACCGGGCCCTTGATGCCGCGCAGCGGGTAGCGGCCGATCAGGTCTTCCAGCCGCTCGTACGCGATGAGCAGTTCCTCGGCCGCCGAGGCGAAGCGCTTGCCCAGCGTGGTGGCCTGCGCGGCGACGTTGTGCGACCGGCCGGTCAGCACCAGGCCGGAGTGCTCGTGGGCGAGCCAGGCCAGCCGGGCCAGCGCGGCGACCACCCGGTCCCGGATCAGCTCCAGCGAGGCGCGCACCTGGAGCTGCTCGACGTTCTCGGTGAGGTCGCGTGAGGTCATCCCCTTGTGCACGTGCTCGTGCCCGGCGAGCGCGCTGAACTCCTCGATCCGGGCCTTCACGTCGTGCCGGGTGACCCGCTCCCGCTCGGCGATCGACGCCAGGTCGACCTGGTCGACCACCCGCTCGTACGCCTCGACCACGCCGTCGGGGACCGCCACGCCGAGGTCCCGCTGGGCGCGGAGCACGGCGAGCCAGAGCCGCCGTTCCATCCGGACCTTCTCCTCCGGGGACCAGAGGGCGACCAGTTCGGGTGAGGCGTACCGGTGGGCGAGCACGTTCGGGATCGTCGTCACGTACCTCATTCTCGCCTACCCGACGACCGTCGACCTGGGCGGGCCGACCAGGGGCGGAGCAGGCCCGCCCGGCGGGGGTCGGCCGGACCGCTCGGGCCACGGAGTTCGGCGTCAGACCTTCGGGATGTCGTGCACCGGGGCGGTGACCACGATCGTCTTCGTCTGCTTGCCGTGCGCGTTGCGCGCCGTCAACGTGTACGTGTGCCGCTGGACGTCACCGTCGCCACCCGAGCACGGGAAGGTGAGCTCCTCACTGCCGGTCGACGGGTAGTCGTCGCGGTAGACGCCGGGGCCGTCGACCGACAGGGCCACCGAGGTCGCGTTGCCGACCTGCCACTCCATCCGCACTCCGCTGCCGGGGATCGGGTTGACGGTGGTGCCGGCCGGACAGCTCGGCTTGCGGGTGACCCGGAAGGAGCTGATGGTGGGGCCGTTCGCCTTCGTACCGGATTTGTCCCCGCCGCTGTCCCCGCCACCGCCGGCCGTGGGGCTGCCGGTGGGGTCGGCCTCCTGGATCCCCACGCCCGGGGCCCCGCCGTCGGTGACCGTGCCGGTGTCGCCGGAGCCGGTCCTCGCGTGGCCGGACCCCGCCGGACCGCCAGCCGTCCCGACCCCCGGGGGTCCCTCGACGCGCGGCGTGGTGGCGGCGCAACCGCCGGCCGCGAGCACGCCGGCAAGGGCAACGGCAGCGGTACGCAGCAGGGCACGACCAGGCATGACACTCCTCCACGGGGCACCGCCACCGGGACGTCCGGGCCGGCTGACACCACCGTAGGAAGCCCCGGCAACACCGCCCTGAGCTGCGCGAGCGCCGAGTGTCCGACCACAGTGGTCAGCAGACGCACGGGCCCTGCGCACGTACCCCGGCGAGTATCGAGGACCGTCAGATACGGAACCCGTAACGAAGCTCGTGCAGATGACTTCCCTTGATCAGCACCGACGCCTCGACGGGCTGTGTGGTCGCGGTACGGACCACCCGCAGTTGGCGCAACACAGGTACGTACGGCGGCAGCGCCAGCCTCTCCACTTCCTCGGAGGTCGGCATGCGGGCCGACACGTGATCGACCACCTCGTACTCCGGATGGCCGAGGTCCGCCAGGACCCGGGCGGCTCCACCGCTGATCTTGCGGCGTTCGGCGAGTTCGGTGCCCCGCGCGATCGAGGCCGGATAGTACGACCAGCACAACTCCGTCGGCTCCCCGCCGTGCAGCATCAGCCGCTGTCGGAGCACCACCGTGTCGTCGCTGCCCAGCGCCAGTAGCCGCACCACCTCCGGGGAGGGCTCCACCTCCTCGACGGCGAGCAGACGGTAGTTGATCCCGCTCGGCCGCGGCACCAGGTACGCCGAAGCCTCCATGACAAGAGGCTGGCGGTCACGTACGTAGACGCCTCTGCCCATCTCACTGCGCACCGATCCCTCCGCCTTCAATGCGGCAAGCGCCCGTTGGACAGTTGCCGTGGCAGCGGCATACCGCGTCGTCAAGGTGGGGATCGACGGCAGTTGAGAGCCGGCAGGAAGATCGCCAGACATGATGCGGGCCCGAAGGTCGGCCGCGATCTGTTCATGCCGAGGACGGCCGTCGCCTTCGCTGGCCATGTGCCGCTCCCTCGATCCGCTATTCGACGATCAGTTCGTACCGTAGGCGCCGGCCCTGCGGCACCATCGTCATGACGCTCAACTCGACAGGCACGCCCTCGGCGGTGCTGAGTAGCCGGGTCAGCCCGAGCACCCACTCTCCGGCCGCCAGCCCGAGGGCGCTCCGCTGGGATTCGGTGGGCTGCCGGGTGTAGACGTCCTCTGTGACCCGCCCGGGACGATAGCCCAGCTCGGCGAGCAGGCTGACCGCTCCTCCCCGAATTTTGCGGGGCTCGCTCAAGGCAGTGCCACGAGCGATCGAGGCCGGGTAGTAAGAGTCGGTCAACTCGACGGGTTGCCCGTCGAACATCATGAGCCGCCGTCGAACGATGACCGGCGTGTCGGCATCCACCAGCAGCGCTTCCGCCACTTCAGCCGCTGGCGGCATCTCCGCCACCTCCAGCAGTTTCTGGGTGCCGAGCCCGCCCTGCTGCGCCGCCTCGGCAGCCCACGCGTCCCCACCTTCGCGCGATCGAGGCGTCACGTAGGGCATCGAGACACTGATCCACTCGGGGTGACTCACCTTCGGCTCCTCTGCACCAGCACTGGCCAAGGGTAGTTCAGCAGAAACGATCCACCCACCCATCCTTGTTGCCTTATTGGATAGGCAGTAAGGTTGTCGACGCCAGTGAAGCTGCCCTGCGTGCATCCGCGAACGACAGGAGTGGAAGTTGGGCGTCTATCGGTCGACGAACAGCCACGTGTGGCACCGAGACGAGGCGGCGGCGGTTGCCGCACACCACATCCTCGACAGCCACGTGCCCGATCCGGACGAACACCTCTGCCTGGTCTGCCTGGTACCAGGGCCGTGTCAACCGGCGAATGCGGCGGCGAACCGTCTGGTCGAGCTGGGGCGGCCGGTGCTGTCGCCCGATCAGCCTCGTCGGCGAGCCGGCTGGCGGGGCTGGTTCGGGCCACCGCGACAGGGCACGCCCCGGCAGGCACCACTACTGACCTTCGCCTGGGTGCTCCGCCTGTGCGCAGCCGCCAATGGGCCGCACTGCTCGGTGTCATCATGACCGCCCGGCCGGTGGTCCCGTTCGGGATCGGCGACGTGGTGACGGTGGCCGAGCAGCACTACTGCTACGGGCTCGGCACCCTGACCCTACGGATCGTGGAGGTGGGCCGCCGGGAAGAACACAGCGACGGCCTGTGGATCCGACTGCGTGGCGTCGAACTACGTCATCCGTCCGGGGCACGGCAGCGGCGGGTGCTCGCCCGCCTGGGGGCGATCCGGATCCTGCCGGTGCCCGCACTGGGTGCTCACGTACCGGCCCGTCCCAGCTGGCAGTGCACCGGATGCGGCGAGCCCTGGCCCTGCCGGGTCCGGCGCGACCGGCTACTCGGCGAGTACGCGGACGATCGCGCCGCCCTCGGCGTCTACCTCGGCCTGCAACTGGTCGAGGCGTTGACGGACCTGAGCCGGCAGCCGGCGGGCGACCTGCACACCCGATTCCTCGGCTGGCTGCGAACGAGGTGAGCCGGTACGGCAGCGGGCAGCGCCCACTCAGCGTTCCAGGATGGCGGTGACGCCCTGCCCGCCGGCCGCGCAGATCGAGATCAACCCCCGGCCGCTGCCCTTCTCGGCGAGCAGCTTCGCCAGGGTCGCCACGATCCGGCCACCCGTGGCGGCGAACGGGTGCCCGGCGGCCAGCGACGAGCCGGTGACGTTGAGCCGGTCCCGGTCGATCGCGCCCAGCGGGACGTCCCGCCCCAGCCGGTCCTTGCCGAACTCCGGCGACTCCCAGGCCGCCAGGGTGGCCAGCACCTGCGACGCGAACGCCTCGTGGATCTCGTAGAAGTCGAAGTCCTGGAGGGTCAACCCGGCCCGGTCCAGCATCCGGGGCACCGCGTAGGCGGGGGCCATCAGCAGCCCCTCGTCGCCGTGCACGAAGTCGACCGCCGCCGTCTCCGACCAGGAGAACCAGGCCAGTACGGGCAGCTGGTGCTCGCGCGCCCACTGCTCGGAGGCGAGCAGCACGGTGGACGCGCCGTCGGTCAGCGGGGAGGAGTTGCCGGCGGTCATGGTGGCCTGCTCGGCGTCCGGGCCCCGGGTGCCGAAGACCGGCCGCAGCGCGCCGAGCTTGTCCAGGCTGGTGTCGGGGCGGAGGTTCTGGTCCCGGGTCAGCCCCAGGTAGGGCGTCATCAGGTCGTCGAAGAACCCCCGCTCGTACGCGGCGGCGAGGCGCTGGTGCGAGCGCAGCGCCAGCTCGTCCTGGGCCTGCCTGTCGATCTGCCAGCGCAGCGCCGTACGGGCGGCGTGCTCACCCATCGACAGTCCGGTACGGGGCTCGGCGTTGCGCGGCAACTCGGGTCGGAACGGCTGGTGCGGACGGAGCTTGGCGGCGATCTTCAACCGCTCGCCGAGGGTCCGGGCGCTGTTGAGCTTCAGCAGGGTGCGGCGCATGTCCTCGTTGATCGCCAGCGGCGCGTCGGAGGTGGTGTCGACGCCACCGGCGATGCCCACGTCGAGCTGCCCGAGGGCGATCTTGTTGGCGACCAGGATCGCCGCTTCCAGGCCGGTGCCGCAGGCCTGCTGGATGTCGTACGCGGGGGTGTGCGGGTCGAGCTTCGAGCCGAGCACCACCTCCCGGGTCAGGTTGAAGTCCTTCGCGTGCTTGAGCACCGCCCCGGCCACCACCTCGCCGACCCGCTGCCCGGCCAGCCCGAACCGGGCGACCAGCCCGTCCAGCGCCGCGCCGAGCAGGTCGGCGTTGGATGCGCTGGCGTAGCGGGAGTTGGACCGGGCGAAGGGGATGCGGTTGCCGCCGATGACCGCGACCCGCCGGATGCTCTGCACGATCCCGCCTCCGTTTCAGGACTTGCCCACAACCTACTGACCAGTAGGCTACGCCCATGACCGACAGGTACGCGAGCTTCGTCCAATCGGGGGCCGGCCGCGCGCTGGTCAAGCGCCTCGGGCTGCCCGACCCGCCGCGACTGCGCCGGCACACCCCCGGCGACCCGTTGCTGCCCGGCCCGGTCCTGCTCGGTGCGGCCACCGGCGGACGGCTCACCGAGCCGGTCACCGCCATCCTCACCGCCGCCGGGGTCGACGTGCGCACCGGCACCGGCACCACGCCACCCACCGCCGGGCACGACGACGCCGCAGCCGACGGACCCGCCGGCCGGAACGAGCGGGCGGGGAACGGCGGCGCACCGGCCGGCCGGTTCGGCGCGCTGGTCTACGACGCCACCGGCATCACCGACTCCACCGGCCTGCGTCAGCTCTACGACTTCTTCCACCCGCAGGCCCGCTCGGTGCTGCCCAGCGGTCGGGTGATCGTGCTGGGCACCCCGCCGGCCGGGTGCGGCTCGCCCCGGGAGGCCACCGCCCAGCGGGCCCTGGAGGGGTTGACCCGCAGCATCGGCAAGGAGTTCGGTCGCGGCGTCACCGCCCAACTGGTGTACGTCACCCCGGAGGGGGACGCCGGCACCCCGACCAGCCTGGAGGCGACCCTGCGGTTCCTGCTGTCCGGCCGTTCCGCGTACGTCTCGGGGCAGGTGGTCCGGGTCGGCACCGGGCCGGCCGCCGTCCCGGCGGACTGGGACCGGCCGCTGGCCGGGCAGGTGGTGCTGGTCACCGGCGCGGCCCGGGGCATCGGCGCGGCGGTGGCCCGGGTGCTGGCCCGCGACGGCGCGCAGGTCGTCGCGCTGGACGTCCCGGCGGCCGGCGACGCCCTCGCGGCGGTCGCCAACGAGATCGGCGGCACCGCCGTACAGCTCGACCTGACCGGCGCGGACGCCCCCACCCGGCTCGCCGACCACCTGGCCGACCGGCACGGCCGGGTCGACGTGGTGGTGCACAACGCCGGCATCACCCGGGACCGGACGCTGGGTCGGATGGACGCCGACCGGTGGGACGCGGTGCTCGACGTCAACCTCTCCAGCCAGGAACGGATCAACGACGTGCTGCTGGAGCGGGGGCTGATCCCCGGGGGCGGACGGCTGGTCGCCGTCTCGTCGATCGCCGGGATCGCCGGTAACCGGGGGCAGACCAACTACGCGACCAGCAAGGCCGGGGTGATCGGCTTGGTCGACGCGCTCGCCCCGGCGCTGGCCGGGCGGGGAATCAGCGTCAACGCGGTCGCCCCCGGGTTCATCGAGACCCGGCTGACCGCCCGCATTCCGCTGGTGATCCGGGAGGCGGGCCGCCGGATGAACAGCCTCGCGCAGGGCGGCCTGCCGGTGGACGTCGCCGAGACGATCGGCTGGTTGGCCTGGCCGGCCTCGGCGGCGGTCAGCGGTAACGTGGTCCGGGTTTGCGGCCAGAGTCTGCTGGGGGCGTGATGGCACGGCGCAGGAACCGACCCGGGGACCCCGACGACGGCGAACTGTCGGTCAACGACCTGATCGACGGGCCGACCGAGGTCATCTCACCGGCCGCGCTGGCCGCCGCCCGCGCCGCCGGCCCGGACCGCAGCGTCGACGAGACCCATGACCTGTCGGCGTACGCCACCGGAGGGCCGGGGGCGTCCGAGGATCCGCCGTCAGCCGCCACCACCGACCTGTCGGCGTACGCCACCGGAGGGCCGGCGGGCCCGACCGGCGGGGACCCGGCGGCGCGGACCGGGCGGGCCCGGGTGGAGTTGCCCGGTCTGCCCAGGCCCGGCGTGCTCTACCGGCGGGCGTTGCGCGACGCGCTGCCCGGCATCGGCCGGTCCCGCCGGCCGGACGCCGCACCCCCGGTCGAGCTGGCCGTCGCCGGCGTCGCCGTCGATCGGGCCCACCTGGCCGAGTACGACCGGGTGTGTGGTTTCCGGTTGGCCGACACGCTGCCGGCGACCTACCCGCACGTGCTGGGGTTCCCACTGGCGCTGCGGTTGATGACCCTGCCGGAGTTCCCGTTCCCGCTGGCCGGGGTGGTGCACGTGGGCAACCGGATCACCGTGCGCCGGCCGGTTCCGGCCGACGTGCCGTGGGACTTCGTCGCGTACGCCGAGAATCTGCGGCCGCACGCCCGGGGTCGGCAGGTCGACGTCGTCCTGGTCGGCTCGGTCGGCGGTGCGGAGGTGTGGCGCGGGGTGTCGACGTACCTGGGTCGGGAGCGCGGGGCCGGAGGCGTCGGGCGGGATCCGGGTGAGCGGCCCGCACCGCCGGCCGCCACCGCGCACTGGCGGCTCACCCCCCGGGTGGGTACGGACTACGCCCGGGTCTCCGGGGACCACAACCCGATCCACACCTCCCGGTGGGGGGCGCGACTGTTCGGGTTCCCCCGGCCGATCGCGCACGGCATGTGGAGCAAGGCCCGTTGTCTGGCCGCGGTGGAGAGCCGACTGCCGGAGGCGTACACGGTGGAGGTGGCGTTCAAGCTGCCGGTGCCGTTGCCCTCGACGGTGGCGTTCAGCGCCGTCCCGGGCTGGGACTTCGCCCTGCACGATGCCCGGACCGGCCGCCCGCACCTGGTGGGCACCGTCCGCTGAACGACGCACGGCGGTTGCCCACCGCCGCTTCGTGAGCTAGGTTGTTCTCAGATCGAGTAATTCTCAACCTGAGAGGGACGCTGTGAACGAGCAGGAATTCCTCGCCGGATACGACCCCAGCGCCTACCCCGCGACCGCGATCACCGTGGACGTGGTGGCGCTGACCATCCGCGAGGGCGCGCTGCACCTGCTGCTGATCCGGCGTGGCCAGCCCCCCTTCCAGGGGCACTGGGCGCTGCCCGGCGGGTTCGTCCAGCCCGACGAGGACCTCGCCACCGGGGCCCGCCGCGAGCTCGCCGAGGAGACCGGCCTCGGCGGCGACCGGCTGCGCCGCGTCCACCTGGAACAGCTCGCCAGCTACGGCGCGCCGGAGCGGGACCCCCGGATGCGGATCGTCTCCGTCGCCCACCTCGCCTTCGCCCCCGACCTGCCCGACCCGGTCGCCGACAGCGACGCCGACGAGGCCGGCTGGCTGCCGGTCACCGCCCTGCCCAGCCGGCAGCTCGCCTTCGACCACGCCCGGATCGTCGACGACGGGCTGGAACGGGCCCGCTCCAAGCTGGAGTACACCCCGCTGGCCACCCGCTTCCTCGGCCCCGAGTTCACCATCGCCGAGCTGCGCGGCGTCTACGAGACGGTCTGGGGCCACCCGCTGCACGCCGGCAACTTCCACCGCAAGGTGCTCTCCGTCCCCGGCTTCGTCGAGAGCACCGGCGTCAACACCGAACGCGGCGGTGCCCGGGGCGGTCCGCGCGCCCGGCTCTACCGGGCCGGCGACGCCCGGCTGCTGCACCCGGCGCTGCTGCGCCCCGCCCGGGAGGAGACCATCAGGTGAGGACCGACGAGGCGATCCGACTGGTCGCCGCAGCCCGCACCGACGCCGACCTGTTCGGCGTCGACACCCCGGCCCGGCGCTACCGCGAGCTGGTCGCGGCCCTGCACCCCGACCGGCTGGGCACGCTCGACCATCGGGTACGCGCCGCCGCCACCGACGCGTTCGTCCAGGTCACCACCCGCTGGCAGGCCACCCGGACCCCCGCCCCCGGCGACCCGACGACCACCGCCGGTCGGCCGGCACCGGACGGCGGCACCGACCCCGCCACCGTCGTGCTCGGCGGGTACCGGCTCGGGGCGCTCGCCCACGCCGGTGACCTCGCCGACCTCTACGACGTCGGGGCGGACCGGCTGCTCAAGCTGCCCCGCGACCCGGCCGACAACGACCTGATGGCCCGCGAGGCGTACGCGCTGCGGCAGATCGAGGACCGGGGCGACCCGCGCCACCTGCCGTACGTGCCCCGGCTGGTGGACAGCTTCCGGCACCGCGACGCCGTCAGCGGGGCGGAACGTCGGATCAGCGTGCTCGCCGCCGTACCCGGGCTGCACGACCTCGACGCGGTACGCCGGGCGTACCCCGACGGGTTGGACGCCCGGGACGCGGCCTGGATGTGGCGGCGGCTGCTGGTCGCCCTCGGCCTGGCCCACCGGGCCGGCGTGGTGCACGGCGCGGTGCTCCCCCGGCACGTGCTGATCGAGCCGGACGCGCACGGCGTGGTGCTCGTCGACTGGTGCTTCTCCGCCGTCGACGGCGGCACCGTGCCGGCGCTGGTCCCCGGCCACGAGGACTGGTACCCGCCGGAGGTCACCGCGCGGCGACCCGCCGGCCCCGGCACCGACCTGGCGATGGCCGCGACGTGCATGAGCTGGCTGATGGGCGACCGTGCCCCCCGTGAACTGCGCGCCTTCGCCGACGGCTGCCGCCGCCCGGCGCTGGCCGCCCGACCCGACGACGCCTGGCGACTGCTCGGCGAACTCGACGAGGTGCTCGACCGGCTCTACGGGCCGCGCACCTTCCGACCGTTCACCCTCAACCCCTAGGAGGCTGCCATGGGCAGCGGAATCTGGTCCACCGACGTGTACGACGCCGCCGACCGCTACCGGAAGAAGAAGGGCAAGAGCGCGTTCTCCTACAGCGACAGCGGGGCGCGGACCGTGCACCCGGCGCTCGACCCGCGCGGCGCGGTCCGGGAGAGCCGGGACTCGGCCGAGCACCCGCAGTCGACACCCATCGCGGTGCTGTTCGACGTGACCGGCTCGATGGGACACGTGCCCCGCACCCTCCAGGCCAAGCTGCCGCAGCTGCTCGGGCTGCTGCTGCGCCAGGGCTACGCCCGCGACCCGCAGGTGCTGTTCGGCGCGATCGGCGACGCCACCTGCGACCGGGTGCCGTTGCAGGTGGGGCAGTTCGAGTCGGACAACCGGATGGACGACGACCTCGGCCGGATCGTGCTGGAGGGCGGCGGCGGCGGTCAGATGACCGAGTCGTACGAGCTGGCGATGTACTTCATGGCCCGGCACACGGTCACCGACAGCTGGGAGAAGCGCGGGCGGCGCGGCTACCTGTTCATCATCGGCGACGAGCTGGCGTACCCCAGGGTGAACCGGCGGGAGGTGAGCCGGCTGATCGGCGACGACCTCGGCGAGGACGTGCCGCTGCGGCAGATCGTCGACGAGGTGACCCGCCGCTGGGACACCTACTACCTGCTCCCCGCCGGCAGCCACTACGCCGGTAACGCCACGGTGCTCGACTTCTGGCGGGACCTGCTCGGGCAGCGCGCCGTCGTGCTCGACGACCTGGACGCGGTCTGCGAGACCATCGCGCTCACCGTCGGCCTCGGCGAGCAGGCCATCGACCTGGACGAGGGGCTGCGCGACCTGGACCGGGCCGGTTCCACCGCCGGCCGTACCGTGTCCAAGGCGCTGGCCCCGCTGGGCGGCGGCCGGCGGGCCGAGGTCTCCACGCTGCCGGCCACGTCGGGCCGCACCGGTGGGGTGACCCGGCTGTGACCGCCCTCCCCGACCCCGGACAGGCCGGCCGGCACGTGATCGTGGTCGATCTCGGTTACGGCGACGCCGGCAAGGGCACCGTCGTGGACTGGCTCTGCGCGACCCGCCACGTGCACACCGTGGTGCGGTTCAACGGGGGTGCGCAGGCCGCCCACAACGTGCTGCTGCCCGACGGCAGGCACCACACGTTCGCCCAGTTCGGGGCGGGGACGTTCCGTCCGGGGGTGCGTACCCACCTGGCCCGGCAGCAGGTGGTGGACCCGCTGGCGCTGGCCGCCGAGGCCGACCACCTGGCCGCGGTCGGGGTGCCCGACGCCCTCGACCGGCTGACCGTCGACGGGGAGGCGCTGCTGGCCACGCCGTACCACCGGGCCGCGAACCGGCTCCGGGAGATAGCCCGGGGGGCCGCCCGGCACGGCTCCTGCGGGCTGGGGGTGGGCGAGTCCGTCCGGTACGGGCTCGCCCACCCCGACGAGGCCCCCCGGGTGGCCGACTGCCGGGACCGGGAGCTGCTGCGCCGCCGGCTCACCGCGCTGCGGGACCGGTTGACCGCCGAACTCGGCCCGCTGGACGCCCCACCGGTGGCGGACTGCCTGCCGGCGTTCACCGGCTTCGCCGACCGGGTGGCGATCGTCGACCGGTCGTACCTGGCCGGGGTGTTGCGGGCGGGGACCTGCGTCTTCGAGGGGGCGCAGGGGGTGCTGCTGGACGAGTGGCACGGCTTCCACCCGTACACCACGTGGAGCACCACCACCTTCGCCAACGCCGAGACGCTGCTCGCCGAGGCGGGGGCGGCCGGGTCGGCGTACCGGCTGGGGGTGGTGCGGACGGTGACCACCCGGCACGGGCCCGGCCCGCTGGTCACCGAGGACCGGACCCTGCCGCTGACCGACCCGCGCAACCCGACCAACCCGTGGCAGGGCCGGTTCCGGTTCGGTCACTTCGACGCCGTCGCCCACCGGTACGCCCTGGACGTGGCCGGCGGGGTGGACGGCCTCGCCCTCACCCACCTCGACCTGACCCGCCCCGACCCGGCCCGCCCGGCGCTGAAGCTGTGCCGCCGCTACGAGGGCGTCGACCGGTTGCGTCCCGGCCCACCCGGTGACCTGGACCGGCAGGCGGCCCTCACCGCCCGCCTGCTGACCACCCGGCCGGTGTACGACGCCCCGCCGACCGACTGGCCGGCGGCGGTGTCCGAGGCGCTGGCCGCCCCGGTGGTGCTCACCTCGCACGGCCCCACCGCCGCCGACAAGCGGGAGCACCGCCGGTCGGCCGCCGGTCCGCTGCCGGTTCCCCGGCGGGTGGCCTGATCCGGCGACTGGGCCCCCCGCCGGGGGCCCAGCGTCGAGCATGAGGGCATGCAGTCGGTGCTCGACCTGCTCCACCACACCGTCACCTCGCCCTGGGTGTACCTGGTGATCTTCGTGGTGACCGCGGTCGACGCGTTCTTCCCGGCGGTGCCGGGCGAAACCGTCCTGATCACCGCCGGGGTGTTCGCGGCCAGCGGCCACCCGAACCTGGTGGCCGTGATCGCGGTGGCGGCCCTCGGCGCGCTCGCCGGCGACCACGTGTCGTACGGCATCGGCCGGGGCGGCGGCGCGGAGCGGCTGGCCCGGCTGCCCGACGGCAGCCGCCGCCGCAGCGGCTCGGACTGGGCCCGGCGGGCGGTGGACCGGCGGGGCGGCTCGATCCTCACCACCTCCCGCTTCGTGCCCGGCGGCCGGACCGCCGTCACCCTGACCATGGGTGCCGTCCGGTATCCGCTCCTGCGCTTCCTGGTGTTCGACGCGGTCGCCGCCACCGTCTGGAGCCTGTACTGCGGGCTGCTCGGCTACTTCGGTGGGCTGGCCTTCGAACGCGATCCGCTCCGGGGGCTGCTCGTCGGCGTCGGGCTCTCGCTGGCCGTCACCGGGGTGTTGGAGCTGGTCCGCTGGTGGCGTCTGCGGGCCCGTCGCCGCGCCGCCGCCCACCGCTGACCCCTCGGAGCCGGGACCGGCGGGCGGGGGCGGTCAGTCCGCCGGGGGTCGCCAGGTGACGCCGTCGAGGAGCTGGGCCGCGCCGAGCCAGGCGACGTTCATCATCCGGGTGGCGGTCTTCTCCGGCTCGGCCTCCGGGTGGTCGGCGAGCCAGTCGGCCAGCGACTCGCTCGCGCCGACCAGGGCGTACGCGACGACCTCCAGTTCGGTGCCGGCGACCTCCCGGCCCCGGGCGCGCAGCGCGTGGTCGAGCATCCCGGCGACGACGTCGACGAGCCGGGCGCGCATCGCGGCCAGCTCGGCGGCGAACGGTTGGGAGCCCCGGGCCTGCCGGTAGAGCACGGCCCAGCCGTCGCGGTGCGCCCCGACGAAGCCGAAGAAGGCCCGCAGGCCGCGCCAGAGCCGCTGGTCGGGTGGGAGGTCGGGGGCGGCGGCCCCGGCGATGGCCAGCATCATCCGGGCGGTCTCCCGGTGCAGGCAGGCGACGAAGAGTTCCTCCTTGGTGCCGAGGTAGGCGTAGACCATCGGCTTGGAGATGCCCGCGTCCTCGGCGATCTCGTCCATGCTGGCGGCGTGGAAGCCGCGTCGGGAGAAGACCTTGACGGCCGCGTCGAGCATCTGCTGCTCGCGTACGGCCCGGGGGAGGCGCTTGAAGCTCGGCGTGCTGGACACCCTTGCGAGCATACCTACTCGTGCGTAGGGTTACGCGGGAGTAACCAGAACCGGCCCGTCCCGAGAGGTGCAACTTCCATGACTGACTTCGACCCGGCCAACTTCGCCAACTACGGCCCGAAGGAGTTCGCCCAGCTGGTCAAGTCCACCCCGGATGACAAGATCGCCGAGGTGATGTCCGGAGACCTGCGCGGCAAGGTGCTCAGCGAGGTCTTCGGTCGGATGCCGCAGATCTTCCGCGCCGACCGCGCCGGGGCCACCAGCGCGGTCATCCACTGGAACATCACCGGCCGGCCCGACGGTGGCAGCGACACCTACGAGATCGTCATCGAGAACGGCACCTGCACCGTCTCGGAGACCCCCACCCGCGACCCGAAGCTCGCCCTCACCATGGGCCCGGTCGAGTTCCTGAGGATCGTCTCCGGCGGGGCCAACCCGGTGATGATGTTCATGACCGGCAAGCTCAAGGCCAAGGGCGACCTGGGCCTGGCCGCCAACATCGCCAACCTGTTCGACATCCCCAAGGCCTGACGATGGCCGAGTTCTCGCTCGACCTGAACGAGGAACAGCGGGACCTGCGGGACTGGGTGCACGGCTTCGCCGCCGAGGTCGTGCGCCCGGCCGCCGCCGAGTGGGACGCCCGGGAGGAGACCCCCTGGCCGGTCATCCAGGAGGCGGCGAAGATCGGCCTGTACGGCTTCGAGTTCCTCGCCACCTGCTGGGCCGACCCCACCGGGCTGTCCCTGCCGATCGCCAGTGAGGAACTCTTCTGGGGCGACGCCGGCATCGGGCTGAGCATCTTCGGCAGCTCCCTCGCCGTCGCCGCCATCTACGGCACCGGCACCCCCGACCAGATGGTCGAATGGGTGCCGCAGTGCTTCGGCACGGCCGACGAACCCGCAGTCGCCGCGTTCTGCACCACCGAACCGGAAGCCGGCTCCGACGTCGCGGCCATGCGCAGCAGAGCCGTCTACGACGAGGCCACCGACGAGTGGGTGCTGCGCGGGCAGAAGGCGTACGCCACCAACGGCGGGATCGCCGGCGTGCACGTGGTCACCGCCTCCGTCGACCCCGAACTGGGCTCCCGTGGGCAGGCCGCGTTCGTCGTACCGCCGGGGACGGCCGGGCTGCACGCGACCCGCAAGCTGAAGAAACTCGGACTGCGCGCCTCGCACACCGCCGACGTCTTCCTCGACGACGTCCGGGTGCCCGGACGCTGCCTGCTCGGCGGCAAGGACGCGCTGGACGAGCGGCTGGCCCGCGCCCGGTCCGGGCAACGGGCCAGCGGCCAGGCCGCGATGCGCACCTTCGAGCTGTCCCGGCCGACCGTCGGCGCACAGGCGCTCGGCGTCGCCCGCGCCGCCTACGAGTACGCCCTCGACTACGCCAAGGACCGGGTCCAGTTCGGCCGGCCGATCATCGAAAACCAGGCCGTCGCGTTCGCCCTGGCCGACATGAAGATGGAGATCGACGCCGCCCGGCTGCTGGTCTGGCGGGCCGCCTGGATGGGCCGCAACAACCGGCCGTTCACCGCCGGCGAGGGCTCGATGTCCAAGCTCAAGGCGGGCGAGGTGGCCGTCGCGGTGACCGACCGCGCCGTGCAGCTCCTCGGCGGGGCCGGCTTCCTGCGCGACCACCCGGTCGAACGCTGGTACCGGGACGCCAAGATCTACACCATCTTCGAGGGCACCTCCGAGATCCAACGGCTGGTCATCTCCCGCGCCATCTCCGGCGTCCAGATCCGCTGACCGTCGCCACCGGTCGACCGCCCGGTCACCGCCCGTCCATCACGGGCGACGTCGACTGGGCGGACGGTCGGCGACAGCGCATGATCGGAAAGGAATCCCTGGTGAGGGCCCCGGCTGGGCCCCACGTCGTACCCCGAAGGAGGTCGTCGGATGGACCTGCCGTTCATCGTGGCCACACTGACCAGGCGGGGACTGCTCACCCCCGGACGCCCCGTCCGGGTCGCCTCGCAACTCGCCGCGCTGCGCCGGTGGGGCTGGGGCATGGCCGGCGAACTGCGGCAGGCCGCCGCCCGGGACCCGGGTCGCATCGCCGTCGTCGACGAACACGGCCACGAACTCACCTACCGGCAACTGCTCGACCGGGCCGAGCGGCTCGCCCGTTCGATGCGCAGCGTGCTCGGCGTACAGGCCGGGGACCGGATCGGGCTGCTGTGCCGCAACCACCACGGGCTCATCGAGGGCATCGTCGCCGCCACCCTGATCGGCGCCGACGCGGTGCTGGTCAACGCCGGACTGTCCACCGCGCAGCTCGCCACCGTCGCCGAGGAGCAACGGCTGCGGGTGCTGGTGCACGACACCGAGTTCGCCGAGCGGGTCCTCGGCGTCCCCGCCGAGGTGCAGCGGGTCGACGAACCCGGCCTCGACGCCCTGATCGCCGCCGCGCTCCCCGCCGACCGGCTCACCCCGCCCGCCCACGACGGCCGGACCATCGTGCTGACCTCCGGCACCACCGGCACACCCAAGGGTGCCCGCCGGCCCGTCCCGAACGGTTTCGGCCCGCTGGTGTCCATCATCGACCGCATCCCGCTGCACACCCACGACACCGTGCTGATCGCCGCCCCGATCTTCCACACCTGGGGGTACGCGGCCCTCCAGGTCGCCTTCGCGCTGCGCGCCACGATCGTGCTGCACCGCCGGTTCGACCCGGCCGCCACGCTGGACGCGCTCGTGACCCACCGGTGTCAGGCGCTGTTCGCCGTACCGGTGATGGTGCAGCGCCTGCTCGACGTGCCGCCGCCGGAGCCCCGACCACCGCTGAAGGTGGTCGCGGTCAGCGGCTCGGCGCTGCCCGGCGGCCTCACCACCCGGTTCATGGACACCTACGGCGACATCCTCTACAACCTGTACGGCTCGACGGAGGTCTCCTGGGCCGCCATCGCCGGACCCGCCGAGCTGCGCCAGGCCCCCACCACCGCCGGTCGCCCCCCGCACGGCACCCGCCTGGAGATCGTCGACGACGACGGGAAGCCGGTGCCGGCCGGGCGGGTCGGCCGGATCCTCGTCGGCAACGAGATGCTGTTCGAGGGCTACACCTCGGGGGCCCGCCGGGAGACCCACGACGGGCTGCTCGACACCGGTGACCTCGGCCGGATCAACGCCGACGGGCTGCTCTTCGTCGACGGCCGGGCCGACGACATGATCGTCTCGGGTGGGGAGAACGTGTTCCCGTCCGAGCTGGAGGACCTGCTCGCCCGGCTGCCGCAGGTCCGCGAGGCCGCCGTGCTCGGCGTGCCCGACCCACAGTACGGGCAACGGCTCGCCGCGTTCCTCGCCCTGCACCCCGGCGAGACCCTCGACCCCGAGGCGGTACGCGAGTACGTCCGGCGCTACCTGGCCCGGTTCTCCGTACCCAGGGATGTGATCTTCGTGAAGTACCTGCCGCGCAACGCCACAGGCAAGGTGCTCACCCGCGAACTCCGCCGCTACTACGGCTGACCTGTGCCTGACCGTGTCGGGCGACGGTCCGCGGTGGGCCGACCACTGCGCCGGGAACGATCCGCCGCGCTCAGCGTCGGTGGCTCCCCGGCCATTACACCGGCGGCGGTCAGTCCGGAACGGTGATCCGGCCGTCGATCGCGGTGGCGGCGATGTCGTTGCGGTGGTGCGAACCGGCCAGCTCGATGCCGCGTACCAGGGCGTAGGCGGCGTCGCGGGCGGCGGTGAGGTCCGGGCCGGTGGCCGTACCGCAGAGGACCCGGCCGCCGGCGGAGAGCAACGCGCCGTCGGCGGCCCGGCGGGCGGTGCCGGAGTGGATGACACCCGGGTGGTCGGCGCCGGTGATCACGTCACCGGTACGCGGAGTGGCCGGGTAGCCCTCGGCGGCGACCACGACGGTCACCGCCGCGCCGTCGCGCCAGCGCAGCGGCGGGTGCGCGGCCAGCGTGCCGGTCGCGGCGGCGTGCAGCAGCCCGGCCAACGGGGTCTCCAGCAGCGCCAGCACCACCTGGGTCTCCGGGTCGCCGAAGCGGGCATTGAACTCGATCACCCGGGGGCCGGCGGCGGTGAGCGCCAGCCCGACGTAGAGCAACCCGGAGAACGGGGTGCCCCGGCGGCGCATCTCGACCAGCGTCGGGTGGACCACGTCGGCCAGCACCTCGTCGACCAGGCCCGGCGGCGCCCACGGCAGCGGCGCGTACGCCCCCATGCCGCCGGTGTTCGGGCCGCTGTCGCCGTCGCCGGCCCGCTTGAAGTCCTGCGCCGGCAGCAGCGGCAGGGCCGCCTCACCGTCGGTCACCACGAACAGGGACACCTCGGGGCCGGACAGGTACTCCTCGATCACCACCCGGCCGCACTCCTGCGCGTGCCGCAGCGCGACGTCCCGGTCGTCGGTGACCACCACACCCTTGCCGGCGGCCAGCCCGTCGTTCTTCACCACGTACGGCGTGCCGAACTCGTCCAACGCCCGCCCGACACTGTCGGCATCGGTGCAGGTGTACGCGCGGGCGGTCGGCACCCCGGCCGCCGTCATGACCTCCTTGGCGAAGGTCTTGGAGCCCTCCAGCCGGGCCGCCGCGGCCGACGGGCCGAAGACGGGGACGCCCTTGGCGCGTACCGCGTCGGCGACCCCGGCGACCAGCGGCGCCTCCGGCCCGATCACCACCAGGTCGGCACCGACCTCCACGGCCAGGCCGGCGACCCCGGCCGGATCGACCGGATCGACCTGCCGCAGCTCCGCCACACCCGCAATCCCCGGGTTACCGGGCGCCGCGAACAGGACCTCGACAGCCGGATCCTCGACCAACCCCAGCGCGAGCGCATGCTCCCGCCCGCCACCACCCAGAAGAAGTACGCGCACGGCGACGAATCCTACCCACCACCCCGCCCCCGCCCCCGCGCCGTCCCGCCCCGCCCCGTCCTGCCCCGCCCCGCCCCGCCTCGCCCTGCCCCGCCCTGCCCCGCTGATCAAGAGGTTTGCGTCACGTTGAAGATCGACTTTGACGCAAACCTCTTGATCAGCTGACGCAAACCTCTTGATCACCGTCCGAGGGGTCAGGGGTCAGGGGTCAGGGGTCAGGGGTGAGGCGAGGTGGAGGCGGGTTGAGCTGGGGCGGGGCGGCATGCCGGGGCAGGCCGGGCCGGGCTATGCCGAGACGGGGCAGAGCGGGATGGGATGGGGCAATGCCGAGACGGAGCGGTGCCGGGACGGGGCGGTGCCGAGACGGAGCGGTGCCGGGACGGGGCGGGGCGGGCCTAGGGGCGGGAGCGGCCGAAGGCCATCGCCTGACGGACGGTGTGCGGGATGTAGTCCGGGCGCAGGGCGTCGGACCAGGTGAACCGGAGCACCCGCCAACCCGCGTTGACCAGGCGATTCTGCCGGCGTCGGTCGGCGAACAACGCCTCCGGGGTGCCGTGTGGGCCGACCCCGTCGGCCTCGGCGATCAACCGTGCCGCCCGCCACCCGAGGTCACCGATGCCGAGCAGGTGACCGTCCCCGTCCCGGACCTCCTGTTGGAGCACGTCGGGCGGGACACCGCCGTCGACGCAGCGCAACCGCGACCAGGTCTCCAGCGGTGACTGGGCGCGACCGTCAACTTCGGCGAGGTGGCTGCGGGCCGCGGGGGCACCCCGGCGACCTCGGACGAGCGACGGCACGGTGGCCAGGTCTTCCGGGGTGACGAGCCCTCGGTTCAACGCCGAGTCGAGCACGGACACCGCCGGGTACCGGTCGAGCCGGAGAATCATGTCCGTCACGGTGCGCAACGGTGAGGTCGTGGGGATGCCGGCCACGTCGACGAGGTCACCCGGGGCGACGGTGAACTGGTGGACGACGAGCGTGGGGTCGGTGTGCCGTTGCGGCCGGGGCTGGTCCACCGGCACCGACACGTGGACGGCGGGTCGGCGCGGCCCGGCGATGTCGTGCAGCGCGAGGGCGCTGTCGAGGACGGCGAAGGCTCCGGTGCCGAGGCTCGTCACCGCCGCCCGGATGCGGGCCCGCCAGGCGACCGGGTCCGGTTGTTGCCCGGTGGGGGCGTAGCAGCCACGGGACAGTCGCGTCCACCGCCCGGAGCGGCAGAGTTGCCGGACATGGTCCCGGGTCAGCCCGGCCGCGAGGGCCTGCGTCATGGTGACCATGCCGTCCTGCCCGAGGGCGATCCGACGGAGAATGTCGAGCGGCATCACCCCACCACCCTCACGCCCCACCCACTCCCACTTCCACCCCTGTGGATAACCCTGTGGACAAACCTCGGGTTTCCACAGCTGATCAAGAGGTTTGCGTCACCGGAAGGCGAATCCGTGACGCAAACCTCTTGATCACCGGGGCACAGCGGGACCGGGCACAGCGGGACCGCGCGCAGCGCAGCGCGGGGCAGCGCGGGGAAGCGGGGACTGTCAGGGGAGGAGGGGGTGGCGGACGACGTTCTCCTCGCGGCCGGGGCCCACACCGACCACGCTGACCCGGGTACCGGTGATCTCCTCGATGCGGGCGATGTAGCGGCGGGCGTTCTCCGGCAGCTCGTCCTCGGTACGGGCCTTGCTGATGTCCTCCCACCAACCGTCGTGCTCTTCGTAGATCGGGGTGGCGTGGTGGAAGTCGGTCTGCGTCATCGGCATGTCGTCGAAACGCTCACCGTTGATCTCGTACCCGATGCAGAGCGGGACCTTGGGCAGGCCGGTGAGCACGTCCAGCTTGGTGATGACCAGGTCGGTGACGCCGTTGAGCCGGCAGGCGTACCGGGCCACCACGGCGTCGAACCAGCCGCAGCGGCGTTCCCGGCCGGTGGTGGTGCCGTACTCGTGGCCGACCTTGCGCAGGTGCTGGCCGTTGTCGTCGAACAGCTCGGTCGGGAACGGGCCCGACCCGACCCGGGTGGTGTACGCCTTGCTCACCGCGATCACCTTGTTGATCGCGGTGGGCGGGATACCGGCACCCACGCACGCCCCACCGGCCGTCGGGTTCGACGAGGTCACGAAGGGGTACGTGCCGTGGTCCATGTCGAGCATGGTGGCCTGGGCGCCCTCCAGCAGCACCGTCTCGCCCCGGTCCAGGGCGTCCCAGAGCATCACCCGGGTCTCGGCGATGTACGGCCGCAGCCGCTCCGCGTACCGCAGGTACTCCTCGACGGTCTCCTCGACGTCGATCGCCTTGCGGTTGTAGACCTTGAACAGCAGCTGGTTCTTCTCGCGCAGCGCGAGTTCCAGCTTCTTACGCAGGATGCCCGGGTCGAGCAGGTCCTGGAGCCGGATGCCCATCCGGGCGACCTTGTCGCCGTACGCCGGGCCGATGCCGCGCCCGGTGGTGCCGATCCGGGCCGAGCCGAGGTAGCGCTCCACCACCCGGTCCAGCGCCCGGTGGTGCGGCATGATCAGGTGCGCGTCGCCGGAGATCCGCAGCCGGGACACGTCCACCCCGCGCTCGGCGAGCCCGTCGATCTCGGCGAGCAGCACCTTCGGGTCGACCACCACCCCGTTGCCGATGACGATCATCGCGCTCGGGGAGAGCGCGCCTGACGGCATCAGGTGCAGCGCGTACTTCTGCCCGTCCGGCGTGATCACCGTGTGGCCGGCGTTGTTGCCGCCGGAGTAGCGCACGACGTAGTCGACCCGCTCACCCAGCAGGTCGGTAACCTTGCCCTTGCCCTCGTCGCCCCACTGAGCACCGATGAGCACGATCGCTGGCATCTTGTCCGCCTCCAGAAGGCTCGGGTGCCAGGTGGCGACCGGTTGGCGAGCCCGGGGTGTCAGGCTAACAAGTAGAAACGGCGTGGCCGGCAGGGGTTCACGTCGCAAGGCAGGAGGCCCGGAGTGTACGACGTGGTGCTGCTCACCCTCGGCTCCGAGCGGGACGCTCCCGGCGGGGGCTGCGGCAGCGGCGACGCCTGCTGCGGCGGTGCTCCGGAGGCCACCGGGAAACCGGCCGCGCCGCCGGACGGACAGCGCTGCGAGACGCCGCGCGTACCGGTGCTGGCCTGCGCGGACGCGCTGACCGCGCGGGGTGCCCGGGTGGAGACCGTCGTCGCCCGCTCCGACGCCGAGGTCGACGAGGTGCTGGTCCGGCTGGACGCCCCGGCCCGCCCCGACGGCCTCGCCTGGCCCGATCCGGACAGCAAGACCAGGCTGGTCGTCGCCGTCGCCAGCGACGCCCAGTTGCGCGCCGTCGTGCGTCGGCTCGTCCGCCGGTACGCCCCACCGCCGAGCCGTCGCCCCGTCGAGTTGGCCGGCAACCGTACGGTGCCCGACCTACCGCCGATCGGCGTACTCCCGCTCGATCCGGCCCGGGGTGGCCCGCACCGGGACCTGGCCGCGCAGCTCGGCCTGCCCCGGGACCCGGCGGCGGTGGCCGCGGCCGTGCTCGACGGCGGGGTACGCCGGCTCGACCTGCTGCGTAACGACGGTGGTTCGGTGACCCTGGACGGGGCGCTGCTCGGTGCCACCGACGAGGCGGGCCGGCCGCTGCACTGGCGGGGCCGGGTCGAGGTGGACGACGCGGTGCTCTCCGACGGTGCGGACCCGATCCTGGCCTGCGCGATCGGCAACGCCGGCGGTTACGCCACCCTCGACTCGCTGCCGCTGCTCACCGCCGGCGACCCGGCCGACGGTCGGGTGGAGGTCGCGGTGGCCGTTCCCGTGCCGACCCGCCCGACGTTGGGTAGGAAGAAGAAGATCCGGTACGAGGTCCGACGGGCCCGGGGCCGGGCGGTGGCGGTGATCCCCCGGGACGAGCGGGTGCCCTTCCTCGACGACGGCGTCGAGGGTGAGCTGAGCCGCAAGCGGTCCTGGTGGACCGAGCCCGGGGCCTGGGCGGTCTTCACCGGCTGACCGCTCCCCGCATCCGTCACCCGGCGTAACGGGAACGGGACGGCCTATCCTCGGCGGGAGGAGTGGGGAGGATCCGTGGTGGACGACAACACCGGCCGGGCCGGACAGCCAGGCCAACAGCCGGGGCCGGAGCGGGACGTCGAACCTCTCTGGCCGCCCGACCCCCCGGTGCCGCACTGGGCCGCCGAGCCCACACCTGTCTACCCGCCGACGGCGTACCCGTCGCTCGCGGCGGAGGTCGCGCCGCTGCCGACCGACGGCGGCTGGGCCCCGACGGGTGACGGCTGGGTGCCCGACCTGCCCGAGCCGACCCTCCCGACCGGTCTCCCTCCGAGGGACGACGGTTTCCCGGAGTACAACGGCTCCCCCGGTTACGACCCCCTGCCCGGCTATCCCGCTGCCGGGGACGCCGTCCCGGCGGATCGTGGCGGTACGCGTCGGCCGCCAGCACCGGCCGGTGGAGCAGGTCCGGGCCGGACCGGACGGGTGGATCTCGACCTGCCCTTCACGTTGGACCCGTCGCTCGCCGGTCCACCGGCCTCCGTCGAACCGCCGACCCCTGTCGCTCCACCGACCTATGTCGCACCGCCGGCCGGGACCGGTCACGGGGCCGGACCGTCCACGTCGGCTGCTGCGACGCCCCCGCCGAACAGCCCGTCCCACCCCGCCCCACCGTCCCCGCCGCGCAACGGGAGCGTCGTGGCGCACGGAGACGACCCGACCGAGTTGAATCTCGGAAAGTTCGGGCCCTCCGGGGGGCCGAAATCCTCCACGTTCCAGGAGGTCGGCCCGGCAGTCGTGGCGGCGGTGCCGGCACAGTCCACGGGGCGGGGCGATTCACCCTGGGCGTTGCCGCCCCAGCGGCTCTCGACCGTAACCGACGAGCCCGACCGGGCCACCGGTCCGATGCACGGGGTCTCCCACCCACAGGCAGCCGCACCCGGACCCGGCGGGCCGGAGCACCCGCCCAGCGGGTCAGGGCACGTGCCCGACGGGCAGCAGGTGCCTGTGGACCGCGCCACCGTCGGCCCGCAGCCGCCCCCGCAGCATCCGACCGCAGCCGACGGGGCTCCCCACCCGGCCCCTGCCGGACCGCCACCGTTCCCGCCCGCCGTCACCGACCCCGCTGTCACCGGAGAGTTCCGGCCCGCCACCGGGGACAGCGGCCCGGACCGGCCGGACCCCACTCCGAGCTGGACCGAGTCGCGGGAAGCCGGCCCGCCACCGCCCGAACAGCCGACGCCCCAGCTCTCACGGTCCGAACCGCCGGATCCGCCGGAGCCCGGGCTGTCGCTGCCCCAGCCGTGGAACCCTGACCTGCCGCTGCCCGAGCAACAGGTGCACGGGTACCGGGCACCGGGGCTGCAACCCGGGCCGGACCAGCCGTCCCCCGAACCCCAGCCGGTCGTGGGGCAGCAGGTTGGACCACACCAGACGCCCGGGCAGCAGACCGGACCACACCAGACGCCGGAACAGCACGCCGTAGCGCACCAGACGCCGGGGCAGTCGGTTCCGGGGCCGCAGCCGGCGGCGGAGCAGCCCGTACCGGGGCAGCAGGTGACCGGCGGGTGGTATCGGCCGTCCTGGCCGGAGCCGTCGACCTCCGGCGGGACGCTCCCGGCGGTTCCGTCCGCGCCGGCCTATCCCGACCCGCTCTCCCCGGCCGGCTACCCCGAGATGGGGTGGTCGCCGGAGAGCGGGATCGCGCCGACCGCCGAGGACTTCGCCCGTCGTCGGCAGATCCGGCCGGCCGAGCCGATCGCCACGATGGGCGTCCGGGCCATGGTCAACAGGATCGGCCTGGTGAAGCTCCCACCGGGACAGCACGAGCAGGAGGTGAAGCGGGACATCGAGATGGTGCGCCGCAACTTCGGCGGGCTGCGCCAGGTGACAGTGGTCAATCCCAAGGGTGGGGCCGGCAAGACGGTGGCCATCCTGCTGCTCGCGATGACCTTCGGGCAGAAGCGTGGGGGTTACGTGCTGGCCTGGGACAACAACGAGACCCAGGGCACCCTCGGGATGCGGGCGCAGCAGGACTTCCACTCCCGTACGGTGCGCGACATGCTGCGGGACCTGGGGCAGTTCCAGGGCCCGCACGGCCGGATCGGCGACCTGTCGCAGTACGTCCGCTCGCAGGGCGAGGGGATGTTCGACGTGCTCGCCTCGGACGAGTCGGCCACCGGGGGCGAGATGCTGACGGCGGCGGCGTTCGCCGAGATCCGCGAGGTGGTGAGCCGGTTCTACAAGTTAATCTTCGTGGACACCGGGAACAACGTCCGGGCGCAGAACTGGCAGGCCGCGATGGACGCCACCGACCAGTTGGTGGTCACCATGTCGGCCCGTAACGACTCGGCGGAGACGGCCGCCCGGATGCTCGACCACCTGGAGCAGAGCGGCCGGCACCGGCTGGTCCGGCAGGCCGTCACGGTGGTGTCGATGCCCCCGTCGCGCAAGGAGATCGACCTGCCCGCCATCCAGGAGCACTTCGCCGCCCGGACGAGGGCGGTGCTGCTCGCGCCGTACGAGCGGCTGATCGACACCGGCGAGCCGATCCGGTACGGCGGGCTCTCCTCGGCCACCCGGGACGCCTGGCTGAAGATCGCAGCGGCGGTCGCCGAAGGGCTCTGACCGGCGCAGGAAACGGCGACGCGGGAAACGGCGACGCCGGCCCACCCGTACGAACTGTCGGGCGGGCCGGCGTCGACCGGCCGGTCAGGCGCTGGCGAGGGCGTCCCCGGCCGCCGGGTCGCAGTCGCGCAGGAACTGGGCGCAGCGGGCGGCCTCGTCCGCCTCGCCGATCTCCCCGGCCGCCCGGGACAGCACATAGAGGCAGCGCAGGAAGCCCCGGTTCGGGGTGTGCGACCAGGGGACCGGGCCGTGCCCCTTCCAGCCGTTGCGCCGCAGCTGGTCCAGGCCACGGTGGTAGCCGGTGCGGGCGTACGCGTACGCCGCGACCACCTGGCCATCGTCCAGGGCCCGGGTGGCCAGCGCCGCCCAGGCCGCGCTGTGGGTCGGGAAGCGGGCCGCGACCTCGGCGTACGCCTCGTCGGTGCCCTGTTCTGCGGCGGCGGCCAGCGCGGCGTCCGCGTCGTCGTGCGCGGGCAGGAGGGTGGCCGGAGGCTCAGGCAACAGGTTCTGCATCGCCCCATTCAACCCGCTTCGCCCTGCGGGGCGCGAGGGGGTCGGGTGGGTACGCTGGCTGAACGGTGGAGGTCTACGTCACGTCGGGACCCTACCGGGTGAACCGTCGGCCCCGTCGGGTGAACCCTCGGCCGACCGTACCGGCCCTGCGGCCCATGCCACCCGAAGATATTTTCCACTACAACTATTGGTCCGGAGCCTCCCCAGGACCCGGTTACGCAGGAGCCCGGCGGCCTCGGTCGCCGGGCTCCTGTCGTCGGTACCCCTGCCCCGGCGCGCGGTGGCGGGGTGGGGGCAGGATGGCGGGGTGCCCACCCCACCTCCCGCGGACGTCATCGCGCCGCACGACACCAGTCATGACGAGATCGAGACCCGTGCCGAGTTCGACAGGCACCTCGCCGCCGACAGCCTCGCCGGGCTGACCGTGCAGGGGCTCCGCCTCGACCTCGACCCCGTCCCCGACCTGACCGCCACCGACGTGGCCGGCACCCTCTTCGTCGGCTGCCGGTTCGCCGGCCGGGAGGTCGGCGCGGACCTGGTCCGGCGCGGCGCGAACGTGGTGCCGCCCTTCTCCGGCCTGCCGTACCCGACCCAGCCGGCCCATCTCTACACCCCGACCGACCTGGCCGAGGGGTTCGCCGATGCCGGATTCGCCGGGATGTACGACACCCGGGTCTACGACCACTTCCGCACCCACGGTGGCGCGCTGCCGGACGTGAAGGAGGCACTCGGCCAGCGGCTGCACGACCACGGGGTGGACAACGCCCTGGCCGACGCCACCCGGACCTGGCTCGCCACCCACGGGCCACAGTCGGTGGTGGGGGTGATGGGCGGGCACGCGGTGCCGCGCGGCAGTGTGCCGTACCGGATGGCGGCGGTGCTGGGCTGGGAGCTGGCGCGGGCCGACCGGCTGGTGGTGACCGGCGGCGGTCCCGGGGTGATGGAGGCGGCCAACCTGGGCGCGTTCCTGTCCGCCTGGCCGGTGCAGGAGCTGAACACGGCGATCGACCTGCTGGCGGTGGCCCCCGACTTCACCGACCACGACCGGTACACGGCCGCCGCGCTGACCGTGCGGGACCGCTACACGGCGACCGTGCCGCAGCAGCGCGGCCCCGGGCTGGACTGGGCCCGTTCCGGTGGGCTGGCCATCCCCACCTGGCTGTACGGGCACGAACCGGCGAACCTGTTCGCCGGGCGGATCGCCAAGTACTTCTCCAACGCCATCCGGGAGGACACCATCCTGCGGCTGGCCCGGGGTGGGATCGTCTTCGCGCCCGGCCGGGCCGGCACCGTGCAGGAGGTGTTCCAGGCGGCGACGAAGACGTACTACGGCACGGACGGGGCGAGCGGGGCGTACGTCTTCCTCGACCGGGCGTACTGGACCCGGGAGTTGCCGATCGAGTCGCTGCTGCGGCCGTTGTTCGCCGGGTCGCCGGCCGGTGACCTGTCCGGCAGCATCCACCTCACCGACGACGTACGGGAGGCCGTCCGGGTGCTCACCGCGACCGCCTGACGTGCGGCCCGGCCGGCCGGGCTCCGACGGCGACGGCCGGCCCCCGGGTGGGGAGCCGGCCGTCGACGGGGTACGTCAGGGTCACTTCATCCGGGTACCGGTGGAGCGCAGGTGCTCGCACGCCTCGACGACCCGGGCGGCGAGACCGGCCTCGGCCAGCTTGCCCCAGGCACGCGGGTCGTACTGCTTCTTGTTGCCGACCTCGCCGTCGATCTTGAGGACGCCGTCGTAGTTGCGGAGCATGTGGTCCGCGACGGGCCGGGTGAAGGCGTACTGGGTGTCGGTGTCGATGTTCATCTTCACCACGCCGTAGTCGAGCGCCTCCCGGATCTCCTCCAGCAGCGAGCCGGACCCGCCGTGGAAGACCAGGCTGAGCGGCTTGTCCTTGCCGTACTTGGCACCGACCGCCTCCTGGATCTGGTTGAGGATCTCCGGCTTGAGCTTGACGTTGCCCGGCTTGTAGACGCCGTGCACGTTGCCGAAGGTCAGCGCCGCCATGTAGCGGCCCTTCTCGCCCAGGCCGAGCGCCTCGACCATGGCCAGGCCGTCCTCGACGGTGGTGTAGAGCTTGTCGTTGATGGCGTTCTCGACACCGTCCTCCTCGCCACCGACGACGCCGACCTCGATCTCCAGGACGATCTTGCCCTTGGCGGCCTCGTCGAGCAGCTGCGCGGCGATCTGCAGGTTCTCCGCCACCGGCACGGCCGAGCCGTCCCACATGTGCGACTGGAACAGCGGCTCCTGGCCGCCCTTGACCCGCTCCTGGGAGATGGCCATCAGCGGCCGGACGAAGCCGTCCAGCTTGTCCTTCGGGCAGTGGTCGGTGTGCAGCGCGATGTTGACCGGGTACTTCTTGGCCACCTCGTGCGCGTACGCGGCGAACGCCACCGCACCGGTCACCATGTCCTTGACGGACGGCCCGGACAGGTACTCGGCACCACCGGTGGAGACCTGGATGATGCCGTCGCTCTCCGCGTCGGCGAAGCCCTTCAGCGCCGCGTTCAGGGTCTGCGACGAGGTCACGTTGATCGCGGGGTACGCGTACCGGCCGGCCTTGGCCCGGTCCAGCATCTCCGCGTAAGCCTCGGGGGAAGCGATGGGCATGTGAAACGCTCCTTACTTACCGCTCTCGGCCGCGCTGGCCGCTGTCTTCCATGGGTGCGCCGGACCGCGCTGTCCACCGTCGGCAGTATCCCGTAGGAGGCGACGGCGGACACAACCGCCCCGGTGACCGTCCACCCGTCGGCCTCACCGACGCTCCCACCGGTCCGGTACGGCGACGCTGATCAACCAGGTGACCACGGCCATCACGATGGCCCCCCAGAAGGCGGCCCAGAAACCGTCCACCCGGAACGGCAGGTCGACCGCCCGCGCGAGCCGATCGGTCAGCATGAACAGCAGGGCGTTCACCACCAGCGCGAACAACCCGAGGGTGAGCAGGTAGAACACGCAGCCGACCACCTTGATCACCGGTTTGAGGACCGCGTTGACCACACCGAAGATCAACGCCACCAGCAGCAGGGTGAGAGCGGTGTTCGCGCCGTTGCGCCCGGTGACGTCGACCCCGGGCACGACCAGCGTGGTGACCCACAGCGCGATCGCCGTGATCACCAGTCGGATCAGGAAGCCCACCGATCCATCCTGACACCGGCGGTCGTCCCGGGAGGGGCGTTCCCACGTTCCCGCGCCCACCGGGCGACCCGCGCCACCAGCCCGTACGGTGGGGTGGACAGGCCGCCGCAACCAGGGAGGGACGATGGGTCAGCCCGACGAGGACTTCACCCCGAGCGACCACCTCGACCCGCAGGAACGCGACCTGGAGGCCGAGCCGGCCGACGCGGTCGAGCAGGCCGCCGTGATCGGCCCGGACGAGACCGACGCCGAGCCGCACCGGGGCCTGGAGGTCGCCGACTGGGACGCCATGGAGCAGGCCCGGGTGGTCACCGCCGACGAGGACGACTACCGCTGACGGTGCGGTCCGAGCGACCACGTCCCGGCGTGGCGGGGCAATGCGGAGCGCGGCAAGCGTGAGAGGCTGACCACTTTCCGTCACCCGCCGGGAGGTAGTCCTCATGCTTAGGCACCACCTGCGGCGCTGGTTCGGCATATTTGTCGCCGTCGGCGTGTTCGTCGGCACGGCCGCCACACCCGCCGTGGCCGCTGGCGCGGTCGTCTCCACCGCCGCCACACCGACCGCAGCCGGAGAGGTGAAGATCGAATCGCGGGACCTGCTGATCGCCCCCGGGCACAGCACCTCGGGCCAGGTCCGCATCGACATCACGTACCTCGCCGAGGGCCAGCCTTTCCACCTCGACCTGGACCTGTCCGAGCTGGACAGGATCGGCCGCCTCACCACATCGGGCGATGGCTGGAGTTGTGCCCAACCCGACGAGCACCTCAGCTGCACCGCCAAAAGAGGCAAGGCGGCCAGGTCGAACGAGTTTCCTACCCTGTTCTTCCAGATCGACGCCCGGTCCGACGCACCACTGGACACCCGGGTCGCCCTTCGCTTCGACGTGACGTCGCCCGCGGCCAACGGCACCCGGACCACCACGGTGACCGTCGTCGAGGGAGTCGACCTGCAGACCGCACCGAAGGCAGAACTGAGCGTCGAGCCCGGCGACCTGCTCGGCGTCACCAGTACCGTCCGCAACGCCGGCCCCGGACCCGAACGCGGTGTCGTGCTCACCATGAATCCGGACTGGCTGTTGACGTACCGCGACAACTTCCGAAACTGCCGGTGGACGGAGGGCGCCCCGCTCGTCTGCCACTTCGACACGGAACTCGAACCGGGCGTCACCTACCGTCTCTCGGATCCGCTGCCGTTCAGGGTGAACAGAATTGCCCGCAGCGGCCTGGTCCTGACCAACCGGCTCCAGTGGTGGACCAGCGACGACTGGGCGCTGGTCGAGAAGGACCCGACCGCACCGAAACCGCCCGACACTCCCGGCACCGGCATCGAGCTGCGCCTGGTCGCCCAACCGCCCGCAGCGCGGACCGATCCCGCTGTCCGGAACAGCTGGACCGACGTCCAGGTGACCATCACCGGCGACCGGACGGCGGACGCCGCCGCCGTGGGCGACGAGGCCCGGGTGCGGGTCGGTGACCGGGTGAAGATGACGATCGGCTTCCACAACCTGGGGCCGACGACTGTGGAGACGTGGCGGGAATCTCCTCTGGTGCAGGTCGACATCCCGGACGGCCTGACGGTGGTCGACATCGTCTGGAATTGCTACCCGGCCACCGACGGGAAGTGGAACGGTGGCGACACAGGCGAGCCCGGTGCCCGGTCCTACGGGTGCGGTGGCGCCGGAGACTTCGCCGGTCCCGGGGAAACCCTCTCGTACGAATTGACGCTGCGCGTCGAACGGCTGCCACGGCGGACCGCCGGGGCGGTGACCATCGCCCTCGACGGTGATACCAATCCTCGCAACGACCGGGCGGAGATCGTGTTCCTGCGGGCCGCCGACGGTAGCGGCGGCGGAGATCCGGACGACGGCGGCTCGCTGCCGATCACCGGAAACGTCGTCTCCTCTACCGTCGCCCTGGGTGGGCTGCTGCTCGCCGCCGGCCTCGGCGGCTACCTGCTGGCCCGCCGTCGCAGGACCCGCTTCGTCGCCTGACTTCTACCCAACGTCCGACACGGCCCGGCCGTCAGCACAGCCGGGTCACCCGGTCTGGCTGTGTCACTGGGTCACCCGACCGTCAGCGCAGCGGCCTCCGTCATCGAAATCCCACGCTCCGAAGACCGCCCCTGGACATCCTTACGGAAGGAATCGGCTCATGTTCTACCAATCCGGCCGACGCTGGCTCGCCGGCCTGGGGGTCGCGGGCGCGCTCGTGGCCGCCGCCCCGCCCTCCGCCCACGCGTCCGCTTCAGTGGACATCTACGCATCGGATGTCCTGGTTGCTCCGGGTCGTACGACGTACCACACGATCGAGGTAGGTGGTCCGCGTGAGGAAGATCCACTGAAGACGACCCTCGACATCGACTTCTCGCAGGTCGACGCCATCGCCTCCATCAAGTTCGCTGCCTCGGACTGGAAGTGCGTACCGGTCGGCAAGGGGTTGCACTGCGAGCACATGTTCGACGGGCAGAACGTGCCGGACCTGAGCCTGGACTACCGACTCACCGCCAAGGCAAACGTGAAGCCCGGCACGAAGGCGACGTTGACGCTGAGGGCCAGCAACGGCAGCCGGACCGGCAGCGCCGACGTGACGGTCACCGTGGCCAAGGGCGTGGACCTACGGTCCGAGCCGAAGGTTGAGCTGGACATCGTCCCGGGTGCCACCGCTGGCCTGCCCGCCGACGTGGTCCGCAACGCCGGTGACAACACCGCGCACGGGGCGGTGCTCCGCCTCCAGACCGATCACCTGAGCCCGGACGTCGGCAGCTTCAGCAACTGCGACTACCTCGCAAACCGCATCACCATCTGCACCTTCGACACCGACCTGGAGCCGGGCCGAAGCTACCGGCTCTCCACGAAGCTTCCGATCAAGCTGGACGAGAGCGCCCGGTCCGGCAGCAGGATCGAGAGCTATGTCGACTGGTGGACCAGGGACGACTGGGCGATCGTCACCGACGACCCCCGCTCCCCGCTCCCGCCTGGCAAGCCGGGCACCGGTGAAGAGCTGAAGCTGGTAGAGGTGCGAACGGCCCGACAGGCGTCCGTTCCGCAGACCGACGTGGACCAGCAGAACAACTCCACCGTCGTCAGCCTGATCATCGGTGGCGACAACACCGCCGACGTGACCGCCGACGGGGCCACCGTCACCGCCAAGGTGGGCGACAAGGTCGAGGTATGGGTCGGCTGGACCAACCTGGGTCCGGCAACGGTGGACGTCTCGTGGCTTCCCGAACCGTTCTTGAGGGTGGAAATCCCCAAGGGCACCAAGGCGGTCAAGGTGTCCGAGGGATGCGCACCATACGACAAGGGCGACGAGGACTCGTGGAACCCGTGGGAGAACGGCGGTAAGCCGGGAGCTGCCCGTTACGGCTGCATCGCCGCCGGTAACCCGGAGGCGGGGGTGAGTCATTCGTACCCCTTCACCCTGCGGATCGACAAGCTGAACGGGCAGACCTCGGGCAAGGTCGTCACCGATATGGAAGGTGACTCGAACGCCGCCAACAACCAGGCCAAGCTCGTCGTCAAGGCCCGTGCCGCCGGGCCGGGTGGAAGTGGCGGCGGTGACGGTGGCAGCCTGCCGATCACTGGCCAGTCCGTCACCCTGATCGCCGGTGTCGGCGGTCTGCTGGTCGCGGCGGGCTTCGCCGGCTTCGTGGTGGCCCGTCGCCGGACCCGCTTCACGGCCTGATGCCCGCTACCGGTCACCGGTGCTCCGCCGATCCCCGTGGTCGGCGGAGCACCGGTGGTGGGAAACCGGGCGACGTTGTATCGAGCCCCCTGGAAACATCACCTCGTGCTGTTGACCCTGACGACCACCCACCGGCCGGCGACCGACCTCGGATATCTGCTGGTCAAGCATCCCGACCGGATGCACGAGTTCGACCTGCCGGCAGGAACCGCCCACGTCTTCTACCCGGAGGCGACGGATCAGCGGTGCACCGCCGCCCTGCTGGTCGAGGTCGATCCGCAGCGGCTCGGGGTGGGTCGGGGACGGCGGGGCAGGCAGACGACCACCACGGAAAGCTTCACCCTTGGGCAGTACGTCAACGACCGCGGCTATGCCGCGTCCAGCCTGCTCTCCTCCGCGTTGTCCACCGCGTTCCGCTCGGCGCTGCGCGGATCGTCCAAGGACCGGCCGGAGCTGGCCGGGACGGCGATCCCGCTGACGGTTCGGGTGCCGGTGCTGCGGTGCCGGGGTGGGGCGGCGTTGGCCGTAGGAATGTTCGCCCCGCTCGGCTGGACGGTCACGGCGACTCCGCTGCCGCTGGACGAGCGGCACCCCGAATGGGGTGACAGCCGCTACGTGGACCTCATGATCACTGGCACGGTCCGCCTCGCCGACGCCCTCAACCACCTGTATGTACTGCTGCCGGTGCTCGACGACGCCAAGCACTACTGGGTCGCCCCGGACGAGATCGACAAGTTACTCCGGGCCGGGGCCGGCTGGCTCGCCGACCACCCGGAGCGGGCGTTAATCACCCGCCGCTACCTGGCGCACCACCGAGCCCTGGCCGGCGAGGCGTTGTCCCGGCTGGCGCAACTGCGGCTCTCCGACGTACCCGCGCCGGACGACAGTATCGACGAGGACAGCACGCCGGCGGAGGGCAGCGAATCGCACGCCGACCCCCGGCGGGCGTCGCTGGCGGTACGGCGGCGCGAGGCGGTGCTGACCGCGCTGGCGGCCAGCGGGGCGACCCGGGTGGTGGACCTGGGTTGCGGCGGCGGCGCGCTGCTCACCGCGCTGCTCGCCGACCGGCGCTACACCGAGGTGGTGGGCGTGGACGTCGCCACCCAGGCGTTGACTGTGGCCGCCCGTCGGCTGCGGCTGGACCGGCTGCCCCAGCGGCAGCAGGACCGGGTCCGGCTGTGGCAGTCGGCGTTGACCTACCGGGACGACCGGTTGCGTGGCTTCGACGCGGCAGTGCTGATGGAGGTCGTCGAGCACCTGGACCCGGCCCGGCTGCCCGCGTTGGAGGATGCCGTGCTGGGTCACGCCCGGCCGGGCACGGTCGTGGTGACCACCCCGAACGCGGAGTACAACGTGCGCTACGAGGGGCTGTCGGCGGGCGGGTTCCGGCACCCCGACCACCGGTTCGAGTGGACCCGCGCCGAGTTCGCCGAGTGGGTCGACCGGATCGCCACCGCCTTCGGCTACACCGCCACCATCAGCGGAGTCGGCGACGACGACCCCGAGGTGGGCTGTCCCACCCAACTGGCCGTCCTCACCGCCGTCGACAAGGCAGCCGCCGCAGCTACGCCGAGCACGGCCGTGAACGCGAAGGAGGCAGGCCGATGACCACCGTCGACATTCCCGAACTCGCCCTGGTGGCGCTGGTCGGCGTCTCCGGGTCGGGCAAGTCCACCTTCGCCGCGCGGCACTTCGCGCCGAGTCAGGTGCTCGCCTCGGACGCGTTCCGGGCGATGGTCGCCGACGACGAGAACGACCAGTCCGCCTCCGCCGACGCGTTCGGGGCGCTGCACCACGTGGCGGGGGTCCGGCTGCGGCGGGGCCGGCTCACCGTGGTCGACGCGACGAACCTCCAGCCGCACGCCCGCGCCGGGCTGGTCAGGGTGGCCCGGGAGCACGACGTGCTCCCGGTGGCGATCGTGCTGGACGTGCCGGAGGCGTTGGCCTGGGAACGGACCCTGTCCCGCGCCGACCGCACACACGGCCGGCAGGTGCTGGCCCGGATGCAGCGGGACCTGCGCCGGTCGTACGGGCAGTTGGCCCGGGAGGGGTTCCGCAAGGTGCACGTGTTGCGCGGGGTCGAGGAGATCGACGCCGCGCGGATCCGGCTGGAGAAGCTGTTCAACGACCGGCGGGAGCTGACCGGGCCGTTCGACATCGTCGGTGACGTGCACGGGTGCCGGGCGGAGCTGGAGGAGCTGCTGGGGCGGCTGGGTTTCGTGCTGCACCGCGACGACGCGGGTCGCCCGGTGGACGCGGTGCACCCGGCCGGCCGTACCGCGGTCTTCGTGGGTGACCTGGTGGACCGCGGCCCGGACTCCCCCGGCGTGCTGCGCCTGGTGATGGGCATGGTGGCGGCCGGGCACGCGATCTGCGTGCCGGGCAACCACGAGCACAAGCTGCTGCGCAAGCTGCGTGGCCAGGACGTCAAGCTCACCCACGGCCTGGCCGAGACGATGGCACAGCTCGGCGCGGAGGACCCGGCGTTCGTGGCCGGGGTGACGACCTTCATCGACGGCCTGGTCAGCCACTTCGTGCTGGACGGCGGCCGACTGGTGGTGGCGCACGCCGGTCTGAAGGAGGCCTACCACGGCCGCGCGTCGGGCCGGGTCCGTTCGTTCGCGCTCTGGGGCGAGACCACCGGCGAAACCGACGAGTACGGCCTGCCGGTGCGCTACCCGTGGGCGCGCGACTACCGGGGTGCGGCGACGGTCGTGTACGGGCACACCCCGACGCCGGTGCCGGAGTGGATCAACAACACGATCTGCGTCGACACCGGTTGCGTCTTCGGCGGGAAGCTCACCGCGCTGCGCTACCCCGAGCGGGAGCTGGTCGCGGTCGACGCCCGGCGGGAGTGGTACGCCCCGGCGCGACCGCTGTTCGCCCCGACCCGCCCGGACACGGTGCTCGACCTGGCCGATGTGACCGGGCGGCGGCACCTGGAGCACGCCTACGGGACGCTGACCGTGCCGGCGGAGAACGCCGCCGCCGCGCTGGAGGTGATGAGCCGGTTCGCGGTGGACCCGGGTCGGCTGGTCTGGTTGCCGCCGACCATGGCACCCTGCTCGACGTCGACCGTGCCGGGGTTCCTGGAGCACCCGACGCAGGCGTTCGCGGACTACCGGTCGGCCGGCGTGCAGCGGGTGGTGTGCCAGGAGAAGCACATGGGTTCCCGGGCGGTGGTGCTGGTCGAGCGGGAACCCGGCCGGTTCGGCGGTGGGGTGGTGCACACCCGGACCGGTCGGCCGTTCTTCGGCCCGCCGCTGGACGGGGAGCTGCTGGACCGGGTCCGGGCGGCGGTCGGCGCGGCCGGGCTGTGGGAGGAGTTGGGCACCGACCGGCTGCTGCTGGACTGTGAGCTGCTGCCCTGGTCGGCGAAGGCGGACGGGTTGATCCGCGAGCAGTACGCCGGGGTCGGGGCGGCCGGGCGGGCGGCGCTGCCGGCGGCTCTCGCCGCGCTGGACTCGGCGGCGGCCCGGGGGCTGCCGGTGGCCGCGCTGCGGGAGCGGATGGCGGCCCGGCAGGCGGAGGTCGACGGCTACTCGGCGGCCTACCGGGCGTACGTGGCCCCCACCGAAGGGCTGCGCGGGGTGACCCTGGCGCCGTTCGCGGTGCTGGCCGGGGCAACGGTGACCTTCACCGACCGGGACCACGGCTGGCACCTGGCGTTGGCCGACCGGCTCTGCGCCGCCGATCCGGAGTTCTTCACCCCGACCCGACGACAGGTGGTGGAGCTGTCCGACGAGGCGGCGGTGGCGGCGGCCACCGAGTGGTGGTCGGCGCTGACCGGGGCCGGCGGCGAGGGGATGGTGGTCAAGCCGTACGACGGCCCGGCGGCCCGCTCGGCCCGGGGCTCGCTGCTCCAGCCGGGGGTCAAGTGCCGGGGCCGGGAGTACCTGCGGATCATCTACGGTCCCGGCTACACCGACCCGGCCCAGCTCGCCGCGCTGCGTCGCCGCTCGCTGGGCCGCAAGCGAGGGCTGGCGCTGCGTGAACACGCGCTCGGCCTGGCCGCCCTGGACGGGTACGCCGCCGACGTCCCGCTGTGGCGGCGGCACGAGCTGGTCTTCGCGATCCTCGCCTGCGAGTCCGAGCCGGTCGACCCCCGGCTCTGACCCTCCCCGGGGTGGGGCGGTCCACGGCGGCCCGGGTGGGTGGGGTGGGCCGTCCGGGGGGATTCGTCGGCTGTTCGGCCCATTCTGTCGCCACCCGTCGGCGCGGGGCACTCGGACGGGGACGAACTCCCTAGGCTGCGACGACCGTCGTAGCACCTCCTCAGGACAGGATCCGCTGATGCGCAAGCACGCGACGCGTCGTTGGCTGGCCGGACTTGCGGTGGTGGGCGCGTGTGTCGCCGCCTCCGCCACTCCCGCCCCGGCCGCCCCCGCGAACCCCGGGGCCTCCCCCGGCCAGGTGGTGACGGCCGGGTTCACCACGTCCGCCAACAACGTCACCCTGGCTCCGGGTGGGCCCGGTAGGACGGTGGTGCTCCGGGTGCCGGGCGAGAAACTCCAGGACAGCTACACCATCACCGTCGACTACGGCGCGGTCGACGCCTTCGTCGAGGTGAGCGGTTCCGCCGCCTCGGCCTGCACCCGTACCGGCACCGTGCTGACCTGCCTGGCCTACCAGGAGGACGCACCGGACCTGCTCTCGTTGTCGGTACGCCCGCGCGCGGGTGCAACGGTGGGTCGACAGGGCCTGCTCCGGTTCACCGTCACCACCGGCAGGTCGGGTACGAGCACCACCACGTCGACGGTCCTCGTCGGCGAGGGGGTCGACCTGGTGGCGGGTCCCGCGGTGACGCTGACCGGCGGCCCCGGTGCCACGGTGCCGGTGGGCCTGTCGGTCGCCAACCGGGGGCAGGAGACCGTGCGGGGCGTGGTGCTCCTCGTCTCGGCCGCGTACGGGCTCACCCCGTCGAAGCGCTACCGGAACTGCCGATACGGCAGCAAGGGTGGGTTGGTGCACTTCACGCCGAACCTGTTCGCCTGCACCTTCGACGACGAGATCGCGCCGGGCCGGGCGTTCCGGGTCGACGGCGGCTTCGGTGTCACCGTGCCCCGGGACGTCTCGGCACCGAACGTCCAGCCCGGCACCGCCACCTGGTTCACCCCGCAGGACTGGGCGGACGCGCAGCCCAGCTACACGCTCGACCAGCAGGGCACCGGCGGTGTGCTGCGGCTGGAGCAGGTCGGCACCCGACTGCCCGGCGGCACGTCCCGGGCGGCGCAGACCGACGTCAGGCCGAACGACAACGAAACGCCCGTCGAGTTGACCGTCACCGGCAACCAGCGGGCCGACCTGGCGGCCGACGAGGTACGCATCACCGCCAAGGTGGGCGAGACCGTGCCGGTCACGATCGGTTACACCAACCGGGGGCCGGCCTCGTCGTCCAACGGCGGCCGCGACTTCTACACGATCGTCGAGATGACCGTGCCGAAGGGTGTCACCGCCGTCAAGGTGCCCAAGAACTGCCTCGACGCCGACATCCAGGACGAGGAGGGCGGCCGGCCGGGTGCCCGCGCCTACCTCTGCTACCAGTACGACGTCATCCACAAGGGCGGGAGGGTCGCCCTGCCGTTCTCGTTCCGCATCGATCGGGCAGGCCCCCTGACGGGCACGGTCCAGCTGAGAAGCGGCCCGGTGGGCACGAAGGACCTCGACCCGAGCAACGACACCGCGAAGATCCTGGTGAATCACGCCTCGGGCGGTCAGGGCGGCGACGACGGCTCGTTGCCGATCACCGGTTCCCCGTCCGGCCTGGTGGCCACCGTCGGCGGCCTGCTCCTGGCGGCCGGGATCGGCAGCTACCTGGCGGCCCGCCGCCGCCGGTCGCACTTCGTGGCCTGATCGGGCCCGCCCGGCCGGGCGCTTCATGGCCCGGCCGGGCGGGCCCGGTGGGGTGAGTTGCCGGTCGGAGGGACGCGTGCCGCGACCGTGCGTTCGTGGGCTCGGTATGGTGTGTGGCCGTGGACACAGGTGAGAAGACGCGGGTGGTCGCGGAGACGGTCGCGCTGAACCCGCTCGACCCCAAGGATCTGCTCCAGACCTTCGGGCTGGTCGGCGTGTGGGTGATCCTCTTCGCCGAGACCGGCCTGCTGGTGGGGTTCTTCTTCCCCGGCGACTCGTTGCTGTTCCTGGCCGGGGTGGCCGCGTCGCCGGTGGCCGACGCGATCTTCGGCAGCGGCACCCGGCTCTCCCTGGCCGGGCTGCTGATCGGCGGTCCGCTCTGCGCGATCGCCGGTGCCCAGCTCGGGCACTGGCTCGGCGCCCGGTACGGCCGCAAGATGTTCGAGCGCCCCAACTCCCGGCTCTTCAAGAAGGAGTACGTGGAGAAGGCGGAGTTCTACTTCCAGAAGTTCGGCCCGGCCAAGGCCGTGGTGCTGGCCCGGTTCATCCCGATCGTGCGGACGTTCCTCAACCCGGTGGCGGGCGCGCTCGGCATGCCGGCGAAGCAGTTCCTCCTCTGGAACGTCGTCGGCGCGGTCCTCTGGGTGGACGGCATCCTGCTGATCGGCTACCTGCTCGCCGACCAGATCTACAGCGCCATCGGCGACAAGATCGACAGGTACATCCTGCCGGTGGTCGCACTGATCATCCTGATCTCGGTGCTGCCGATCTTCTTCGAGTTCCTCCGCGACCGTAAGGCACGTCGGCGCGGTGAGGCCGTCGCCGTGATCGCCGCCGCGAGCGCGGTCGGGGCGGTCGAGGCCGTCCGGGACGCCGTCGAGCACCACCACCACGACCAGCCCCCGCAGCCGCACCCCGGGCAGCCCGCAGGCGGCGCGCAGCCGTACGGCGGGCAGCCCGGCCCCGACCAGCGGTTCCCCCCGCAGACGTACGGGCAGCGCCCGCCGTCGGACGGCGGGCGGTACCCGGAACACGGGCAGGGCCACTGACCGGCGGACGACCAACGGCCGGCCCTCGGGGAGAGGACCGGCCGTTGCGTACGCGTACGCCACCGCGGGCACGGTGGTGGATCAGCAAACTGACCGGTGACGGGCAGCCGTCACCACCCGATGACGCCACCCCTGGTCCGTCATCGGACGTCGCCCCTGGACGGGACGAACGGGTTCAGTCAGCGGGCCTTCTTGGTGGCCCGCTTGCGCGGCGGCGTGAGCAGGTCGGCGATCGTGGCGATCGCCGACGGCACCAGCCGGTAGTAGGCCCACACACCACGCTTCTCCCGCTCCAGCAAGCCGGCCTCGGTGAGGATGCGGAGGTGGTGGCTGACCGTCGGCTGCGAGAGGCCGAGCGGCGCGGTGAGGTCACACACGCACGCTTCGCCCTCGGGCGCCGACTGGATCAGGCTGAGCAGCCGCAGCCGGGCGGGGTCGGCGAGGGCCTTGAGGACCCCCGCCAGCCGCTCGGCGTCGGCACGTTCGATCGGCTCGCCGGCAAGCGGCGAGATCTGAGGCATGGTCATTTCAGCCAACGCAGTTCCCACGTATTCCATCCTTCCACCAGCAGCATCGATCCGCCTGCATATCAGCAGATCCGAATCGGCAAATTTTTACGCCACAAGGCCGAGGTCAGCCAACGTATAGGCCGCCCGATACGGCAGTCCGGCGGCACGTACCACGTCGCTGGCACCACGGTCGACGATCACCGCCACGCCCACGACCTCCGCCCCGGCCTCGCGTAGAGCTTCGACGGCCGTCAACACGCTGCCGCCCGTCGTCGAGGTGTCCTCCACCGCCAGTACCCGCCGGCCGGCCACCTCAGGACCCTCGATCCGCCGTTGGAGACCGTGCGCCTTGCCGGCCTTGCGGACGACGAAGGCGTCCAGGGGTCGATCGGTCTCTGCGGCGGCGTGCAACATCGAGATGCCGATCGGATCGGCACCCAGGGTCAACCCACCGACCGCGTCGTAATTCCAGTCGGCGGTCAGCTCCCGCATCACCCGACCGACCAGGGGAGCGGCCCGGTGATGGAGAGTCACGCGACGCAGATCGACGTACCACTCCGCCTCCCGCCCCGAGGAGAGCACGACCCGGCCATGGACCACAGCCAGGTCAGTGATGAATTTACGCAGGTCGTCGTGGTCCCCCATGGCGATAGAGGGTACTGCTCAAGTCTGTGGGTCGTGTGTGCGGCCCACCCGGAGCGGCCATCCGGGTGCTCGATGACTGGCGATGGACGGCTACGCTGCGCGACCACACCGGTAGGGTTTCGCTGCCACGCCAGGCCACCGGCGGGTCGACCGGCACCGCCTGTCGGTCACTGCCCGGCCGGGTCGGCCTGCCCGCGCCGGTCCCGGAAGGCACCGCGCAGCAGCCGACGCGGCACGTGCCGCAAGCTCGCCACGGCCAGCTTGTACTTCCAGTCGGGCACGCTCACGGTTTTGCCTTTTCGCAGGTCACGCAGGGCCTCGGCAACCACGTCGTCGGCTTCGAGCCAGATCCACCGCGGCATTCCTGACATGTCGATGCCGGTACGTTCGTGGTAGCCGGTACGGGTGTAGCCGGGGCAGAGCGCCATCACGTGCACCCCGGCTGAGCGGGCCGTCTGCCCGATCGATTCACTGAAGCTGGTCACCCATGCCTTGCTGGCCGGATAGGTGGAGCCGGGCATCACCGGGCCGAAGCCAGCGACCGAAGAGACATTTATCACTGTCCCATTACCGCGCCTCGTCATGGGCCCGAGGGCCGCATGGGTGAGGCGCAGCACCGCGTGCACGTTCAACCGGAGCAACCGTGTCTCGTCGGCGACGGTGGATCGCATAAACGGCTGGTTCAGGCTCAGTCCGGCATTGTTGACCAGCAAATCCACCGGGTCACCGGTGGCCAGTCGCCGTTCCACCAGCGCGCAACCGTCGTCGGTGGACAGGTCGGCGGAGACGACCTCCGTCCGGTTGCCGTACCGGCCGGTCAGCTCGGCGGCGGCGGCGTCGAGCCGGGCGGTGTCCCGGGCCACCAGGACCAGGTCCCAGCCCTCGGCGGCGAGTTGCCTGGCGAACGCCGCGCCGATCCCTGCGGTGGCACCCGTGATCAACGCGCACCGGCCGGACCGGGATCGGTCGACTGTCACGGTTGCTCCTCGGTGGGACGTCGGATCACGTCGGGCCCGGACGCGGACCCGGGCTCAGGCTGGGGCGGTACCGGTGTGGCGGCGGCGGGGCCGGGCTTCGGCGCGGACACCGGGGACTGGTAGGGCGCGGCGGTGAACGAGGAGGGCCCGTATCCGGGTCGCACCGGCCACCTGCCGGTGAACCAACTGTTCGCCGGCCGCAGGGCCAGCAGCACGGCCACCACGAGGTAGCCGAGGCCCTGGGCCACCGAGACGCCCGCGTTCACCGGCACCCACCACGAGGGATAGGCGTCGTCCAGGGTGGCGAAGAGGTCGGCCACCCCCTGGTCACCGCTGCCCAGCCGTAGGGGCCTGACCCGCTGGCCGACCAGCACGGCCAGGGCGCACCCTCCGGCGAGCAGGCCCAGCCCGCAGACCACCCAGACGCCGACCCGGGCCCCCCGACGCCTGGCGAGCAGCCCACCGGCGAGGCCGACCAGCAGCAGCGCCACCAGCACCGTCACCACCGCCGAGCCGATCGTGCTGAGCCGCAGCAGCCGGACCACCCCGTCGACGTCGCCCGGGTCGGCTGCGGTACCGGCGGCGGCGCCCCGGAACCTGTCGACCGTGCCGCCCAGGGCGAGCAGGCTGGTGACGGCGTAGACCCCGGCGGCGAGCGCCATCAGCCCGAGCAGCGCCGCCGCCACGGTGACGACCGGCGGGCGGCGGTCCGGCACCTGATCCGGGTACGACACGACGATTCCCTCCGGTAGGCGTCGGTGTGCAACCTACTCGGAGGGAATCGTCGGTGTCGCTGTTACGCGCCCGTCAGCTGCCGGCGGGACGCTGCGGGTCGTCCGGGCCGCTGCCTCCGGTGGGCCGGTCGGGCTCGCCGCCCGACGGCGGCGACCAGGACGGGCCGTCGGACGACTGCGGCTGGTCCGGCACGCCGGGGGCGGCCGGCGACGGGCCGGGCTGGCCCGGGGTCGACGACGGGCCGGGGGCACCGGGTTGCAGGTAGTCCGGGGTGGCCGGGTAGCCGGGGGTGGGCGGGTAGCCGGGCGCGGCCGGGTAGGTGGCACCCGGAATTGGCGGCTCCCAGCCTGCCTTGGGCTTGCGGAAGAACTCGTTGGACTGCGGCAGGGCGAGCAGGATCAGCGCCGCCAGCAGGGCGAGCAGGCTGACCACCCCGAGCAGGGTGCTGACCGGGTTGTACCAGGACGGCAGCACGGCGTTCATGCTGCGTTCCAGTTCCTCGGCGCTCGGCGCGTCCCCGGAGGTGGAGCCGGTGGAGCCGCTGAACCCGGCGGCACCGTTGATCAGCCCGCCGCCGACGCAGCAGACCATGATGCCGCCGACCACCCAGGTGGCGATCCGGCTGCCGTTCTTGCCCCGGTTGTTGAAGATCGCCAGGACGACGAGGGCGAGCGCGATCAGCAGCAGGACGGCGGACGCGCCGACGGCGAAGACCACGACGGCGGTGCCGAGGCCCTCGACCTCGCTCGCGGTCCCCTCGAAGGCGTCCTCGAACGCCTGACGCAGCTTCCCGCTGATCGCGAGGGTCAGGATCAGCCCGATCAGTTGGAGCACCGCGAAGAACATCAGCAGGTAGCTGGAGAGCGTCACCAGACCCGGACGGGTCCGGGCGGGCGTGCTGTGGGAATCGACCATGATTCTCCTTCCTAGATCACCGCACCACGGTAACGTCCGCAGTCCCGTCGCACCGGGTACGACGGAGCCGTACCCGCTGGTCGAACCGCCGAATCACCGGCCGCGGTCACGACTGGCGGACCAGTCGGCGGTGTTCGGCGGTCACCACGGCGAGCAGGAGCAGGTCCACCGCGAGCCCGGTCACCGCGTCGAACTGGTTGACCGTGAAGTTGAAGATCTGCCCGAACAGCAGGTCGACCAGGAGCGCCAGCTTGAACAGCCGGAACGCGGCCCGCCGGTCGTTGCGGAGCAGGAACGCGGCGCGGATGCTCAGCACCCCGGCGACCACCGCCGAGGCGGACACCCCGAGCACCGCCCCCCACTCACCGAGCTGGTCCAACTCGCCGGTCACCCCCTCGGTGGTCACCACCACCACCGTCGCCACCGGCTCGACGACCAGGTAGGCCACCACCAGCAGGACCACCCAGCGCTGAGCGGTCAGCCGGACCAACGCGTCGCGCAGCCGGGCCACCCAGGGCTGCCAGAACCGTCGCGGCGGTGGCTCCCGGCGCGGCACCACGTCCAGCAGCGCGGACACCCCCGACTCGACCTCCGGCCCGGCACCCCGGACCAGCCGCAGGGTGGCCGCCCGCTGCCGGTCGGTGAGCCCCCGGCCGACCCCGCCGACGATCACGTCCAACGCGTTGGCCACCCGTTCGCCGGGGGTCGGGCGCAGCCGTTCGCGCAACGCCTGGGTGATCACCACCAGCAGGGCGAAGACCGCGTAGATGATGCCGGCGGCGGGCCGGTAGAAGTAGTCGGTGCCGGCGGTGACGAACTTGCCCACCTCGTCGATGAAGAGCCCGAAGCCGATCCCGGCGAGTACCGCCCCGGTCATCCGGGCAGCCCCGCCGAGGAACACCAGCGCCACACCCAGCCCGACGGTCATCAGCAGCCCACCCCAGAGCACGTGCGCGATGTGCAGGCCGCCGCCGCCGAGCTGCGGGTAGCCGGTGGCGTGCAGGAACGCCCGGGTGACCAGCACCGTCGCCACCCCGGACAGCACGAACGCCTGGAGGTACGCGGCAGCGTCCACCGCGCGCGGTGGCAGCCGGCGGCGCAGCGACGGTGACATCGCCTCCGAGGCTAGTAGCCGCGCCACTCGCTGCGGGCGTAGTCGAGCACCCTGGGCCGCAACAGGGTGGAGGCGGGCACGTCGAGGCGGCCCCGGTCGGCGGGGAAGGCCGCCGCCGACCGCAGCACCGCCGGGTCGAGGAAACGCAGCCGGGGCGCGTCGGCCGGCAACTCCAGCGGCGGCGGGGTCCCGCCCGGGGCGGCGAGCACGAAGCCCCAGTCACCGAACGAGGGCACGTCGACGTGGTACGGCACGGTGGCGAAGCCGGCCTCCCGTACCGACGCCTCGATCGACCAGTACGACCGGGGCGCGAAGTACGGCGACCCGGACTGCACCACCAGCCGGGCCCCCTCGGCGAGCACCGAACGGATCAACGCGTAGAACTCGACGGTGTAGAGCTTGGCGGTGGCCGTCTCGTCCGGGTCGGGCAGGTCGGCGACGACCACGTCGAAGCGTTCGCCGGCGGTCCGCAACCAGCCGAAGGCGTCGGTGTTGAGCACCCGGACCCGGGGGTCGTCGAGGGAGCCGCCGTTGAGCGCGCGCAGCTGCGGCTCGGAGCGGGCCAGCGCCACCACCGCCGGGTCGAGGTCGACCACGGTCACCCGGCGCACGTCCGGATAACGCAGGATCTCGCGGACGGCGAGACCGTCGCCGGCACCGAGGACCAGCACCTCACCGCGCGGGCCGCGCATCGCCGGGTGCACCAGCGCCTCGTGGTAGCGGTACTCGTCGATCGAGCTGAACTGGAGGTCGCCGTTGAGGAACAGCCGCAGATCGGTGTCGGGGTGGCCGATCTCGCGTACCGACCTGGTCAGCACGATCTCCTGGTAGCGGGAGCGTTCGGCGTGCACCACCGGGTCCCGGTAGAGCTGCTGGCGGCTGGTCACCTCGAAGTCGGCGGCGGTGACCCAGGCGTACCCCAGGCAGAGGGCGACCACGACGGAGCCGACGCCCAGCACGAGCCGGGCCCGGCGGCTCAGCTCGGCGCGGAACACCGTGCAGACCAGGGCCAGGCCGGCCACCGCGTTCACCGCGCCGACCACCAGCGCGCCCTTGAGCTGGCCGAAGACGGGGATCAGCAGGAACGGGAAGGCCAGCCCGCCGAGCAGCGCCCCGACGTAGTCGGCGGCGAACAGGTCGGCGACCGCGCTGCCGGCCGCCTGCTCGCGGATACGTTGCAGCATCACCATCAGCAGCGGGATCTCCGCGCCGATCAGCAGACCCAGCACGAACGCGGTGCCGACCAGCGCCGGGCCGTACAGGTCGAGCCAGGCGAACGCGGCGTAGAGGCCGAGCACCGACAGGCCACCGAGCAGGGCCAGGGTCAACTCGATCACCGCGAACGCGGCGGCGGCCCGGGGCTGCAACGGTTTGGCGACCAGCGCGCCGACCCCCATCGCGAAGACCATCACGCCGAGCACGATCGACGCCTGCCCGACCGTGTCACCGATCAGGTAGCTGCCGAGCGCGACCAGGGCCAGTTCGTACACCAGGCCGCAGGCGGCGCAGACGAAGACCGCGAGCAGCACCGACGCGCGGGCCCACCGCCAGCGCGGCCCGACCGCCGGGGTGTCGTCGACAGTGGTCACCGTGTCCCCCGGGGACGCCCGGCCGACGCCGCCGCCCGCTGCCGGCCACGCTGGACGAACCCGACGATGATCAGCAGCACGGCGACCAGCAGCAGGCCGGCGGCGGCCAGCACCGTACCCCAGCGGTCCCGCCAGAAGTCGCTGCCGGTGTCCGGCAGCGGGGCCACCGCCGCGCCGGGGTCGGCGGTCGGGGTGGCCGCCGGTGGTGCCGCACCCGTCTCGGCGACCAGCAGCGGCAACGCCACGGCGGCGCGGCAGATCGCCCAGCCCGGGTCGTCCACGAACACGTCCTCGTGCAGGCCGAACCGGGTCAGGCCGGTATCGACGGCGTAGAGGTCGGCGCGGGAGAAGTCGCCCGAGCCGGAGACGGTGACCGTCGCCCAGTCGTTGCTCTCACTGCTCTCCGCGGTGTACATGACCCGGGCCCGGACCTCCACCCACCGGGGGCAGCGGGCGTCCTCGGTCACCGGCACCCCGTCGCCGAGGTTGGAGCCGACGCTCACCTCCGCGCCGGACGACCTCTCCAGCCGCCAGCCGTAGCAGATGCCCTGGCTGTCGGCCGCCTGCACGAGCAGCGGCACGGTGTCGGCGCGCTCGTCGGCCGCCGGGGCGGGCACGGTGGTGCCCCCGGAGTCCCGGTTGAAGATGCTGCTGCCCACGCAGACCACCACGACCAGGCCGAGGACGATCCAGACGACCCAGGCGCCCGCGTTCTGTTTCGGCTTCGCCGGCTGCTTCGCCGTGGTCATCAGCTGATGGCGGCGGCGATGATCGCGCCGGTGGCGAGGTGCACCACCGCCGACACCCAGACCGCCGGATGCGGCTGCGGGTCGACCAGCAGCGTGCCCAACTTGCCCGGGGTCAGCGCGTCGAGCAGCACGAACGCCAGGGCCATGATGACCAGACCGACGATCCCGTACGCGGCGGCACCGACCAGGCCGAGCAGGAAGTCGTCCTCGCTCGCGGCGATGGCGGCCACCACGATGGTGCCGACGCCGGCCAGGTTCGAGGCGAGCAGCAGCGCGGCGTTACGGTTGCGTTCGGTCCAGATCAGCTCGTGGAGCTTGCCCGGGGTGGCCACGTCGACCAGCACGTAGCCGACGGCCATCAGGACGACGCCGACCACCCCGTAGGCGAGGGTGACCAGCAGATCGGTGACCAGGTTCTGCACAGCGTGCTCCAGGGGTTCGTTCGGTCGGGGTCGGTACGCGTCACTTGCCGGAGCCGGGGCCGCCGCCGCGTACCGTGCTGCCCCGCCCCCAGCCCCAGTGGTTGCCCACCGTCGAGTGGTAACGCGGGTACGCTGTGCGCATCCGTTCCAGCAGGATCACCGAGCCGGCGGCGATCGGCAGGATCACCAGCGAGTCGTCGTCGTAGCGCAGGTAGACGCCGCTACCGTCGACGTACTGGTCGGCCGGCTTCCAGGCGCCGGTGACGTCGTCCGCCACCTGGCTCGGGGTCCGGTTCGAGGTGTACGCGATGGCGTCCCGCCCGATGTCCCGGCTCGCCGCCCGGGTGTAGCGGTCCTCGATGTAGCCCCGGGGCGAGAAGTTGCCGTAGAAGATCGCGAAGGCGGCGACCAACGCGCCGACGACCGCGAAGGCCACCCCCACCACGAACCAGCGCCGGTACGTCACTGTGTCTCCTTAGCTCGCGGCTGCGGGGCTCGCGGAAGGGCCACCGCCGTCTCGGTCAGGACCAGTTCGTTGGTCTGCGGGTACGCGTGCCAGGTGCGCCAGCGCACCGACCCGCCCGGCGCGTCGGGGCGGACGGCCAGCGCGGTGACCGCGTCCGGGTCCCCGGGAAAGACCCCCACCAGGGCGTACGGGTCGTCGGCCAGGTCGGCGCGGAGCGCGGCGATCCGGGTGTGCAGCTCCCCCTCGGCGGGGCGCAGCACGGTGGCGGTGAACCGGTAGCCGCCCGCCTCGTCGTGCAGGTCACCGGGTAGGTGCGGGGGCCGGCCGGGCAGGCAGGCAACCGTCTCGACCAGCCCGCCAGCCCCGCCGGACCGGTCGGGGGCGGGCGCGTCGGCACCGGCGGCCGGGACGGTGAGGACGACCTGGTGGGACGCACCGAGCAGGCGTAGCCGCAGCCGGACGCCACCGGGCAGGGTCAGGTCACGGACGTGCAGGGCGGGACGTTCCGGTCCGCCGAGCGCCAGGCTCAGGTCGGCGGCGCAGGTGTCGACGTACGGGGTGTTCAGGCTGACCAGCACGATCAGGACCCCACCGGGCCGGACTGCGGATACACCATCACGTCCGTACGGTGCAGCCGCTCGCCCCGGCCCACCTCCCAGCCGGCATCCCCGTACGCCTCGAAGGAGAGCCGCTCACCGCCCTGCCCCCGGTAGTCCTGGTAGCGGACGGTGCCGTACGGGTCGAGGCCGGTGCTGCCGGTGGCCGAGTAGCGGGCCTGGCCGGACTCCTCCCAGGAGTAGCGGCGGCCGGCGAAGTCGAGGGTGGGTGCGCCGGGGGTGACCGTCGCGGCCGGCTCGGCCGTCCAGAGCACCAGTTCCAGGTCCGGGTCCTCCTCGACGGAGAGCCAGCGCTTGTCGCCCTCGACGGTGTCCAGCAGGTGTTCGGCCCAGCTCCAGCCGCCCTCGACCAGGTGCACCGAGCCGCGGACCGCGTAAGAAACGCCACGGATCTCGACGATGTCGCCGGGCTTGAGCTTGCGGGGGTCACCGCGCAGGGCGTCGGAGTCGGTGTCACGGAACGGGTCCTTTACCGGCGTCGGCCGGGCCGGTTTGCGGCTCCGACTGAAAGCCACCGCCGCCACCACGATCCCGGCGACCCCGATCAGACATCCCAACGCCGCCACGACGTACGCGACTGAACCATTCACCCCGACCACCTCCCCAAGTGCGTCGGCGGAGACGGTAACAACCCCGCGCACCCCACGCACCTGGGGAAACTCAGCGAATTCTGAGTGAGTGGTCAGCTACCGAGCGTCGTCGTCGGTGCGGTTGCCGGCCAGCCGGTCGGCCGCGTACCCACGCAGCGTGGTGGTGCCCATCGTGCAGCCGGCGAACGTGGTGAACTCGGCGTCGTCGTCGACCAGCGCCGTCCAGGCCGCCCGGGCCGCCGCCGGGTCGACCTGCTCCAGCAGCGTCGCCGCGTACGCCCGGCCGGCCGGCGACCCGTGCCGCAGCAGCCAGTCGACCTGCTCGCGGGCCTGCCGGGGGCGCTGCGCGAACGCCTCCCCGACCCGCCGGTACGCCTCGGTCGCCGGCAGCAGCGTGCCGGCGAACCCCACCCCGCCGAAGGCGACGGTGTCCGCCCCGGCGAGTTCCCGCACGGCGGCGTCCAGCTCCGGATCGCCACTCTTCTTCCGCATCCCGAACATGCCCCTCTCCTTTCCCCGCCCCGCCCCTAACCACCCACCGCACCCCCACTCAACCCCCGCCAACCGCCCCACCGACCGCCCCGGTGACGGCCCCGCCGACTGCCCCGGTGATCAAGAGGTTTGCGTCACCGGGAGCGCTCTCCGATGACGTAAACCTCTTGATCACGGGGCGGGGAGGGCCCGCGCGGGGTCGATCAAGAAGTTTGCGTCACGGGAGTGCTATCCGGTGACGCCAACCTCTTGATCACCGGGCGCGGGAGGGCCAGCGGGGGTCGATCAAGAGGTTGGCGGACGGGGAAAGCGCTCTCGTGACGTAAACCTCTTGATCACCGGGGCGGTCGCCCCGGGACCGTCGGCGGGGCCGTCGCCCGGGGTCGTCGCCCGGGGCGGTCGGCGGGGCGGCGGGGGACGGGCCGATCCCCGCCGGGGTGGCGGGGTCGGCCCTTCGGGGTCAGGAGGCGGTTACGGTGAGGGCGTTCTTGTCGTCGGACAGGTCGACCCGGACCGTGTCGCCGTCCCGGACCGCGCCGCCCAGCAGGGCCTTGGCGAGTTGGTCGCCGATGGCCGACTGGACCAGCCGGCGCAGCGGCCGGGCACCGTAGATCGGGTCGTATCCGTGCTCGGCGAGCCAGGTCCGGGCGGTTTCGCTGACGTCCAGCGCCAACCGGCGGTCGCCGAGCCGGCGACGTAGCCGGTCGAGCTGGATGTCGACGATCGACCGCAGGTCGTCCCCGCGCAGCGCGGCGAAGACCACGATGTCGTCGAGCCGGTTGAGGAACTCCGGCTTGAAGTGCGAGCGGACCACCGCGAGCACCCCCTCGCGGCGCTGCTCGTCGGCGAGCGTCAGATCGCTGATCACCGACGACCCCAGGTTGGAGGTCAGGATCAGGATCGCGTTGCGGAAGTCGACGGTACGGCCCTGGCCGTCGGTGAGCCGGCCGTCGTCGAGCACCTGGAGCAGGATGTCGAAGACGTCCGGGTGGGCCTTCTCCACCTCGTCGAGCAGGATCACCGAGTAGGGGCGGCGGCGCACCGCCTCGGTGAGCTGACCGCCCTCCTCGTAGCCGACGTAGCCGGGCGGGGCACCGACCAGGCGGGCGACGGAGTGCTTCTCGCCGTACTCGCTCATGTCGATGCGGACCATGGCCCGCTCGTCGTCGAAGAGGAACTCGGCGAGCGCCTTGGCCAGCTCGGTCTTGCCGACGCCGGTGGGGCCGAGGAACAGGAAGCTGCCGGTGGGGCGGTCCGGGTCGGCGACGCCGGCCCGCGCCCGGCGTACCGCGTCGGAGACGGCACCGACGGCCTCGGCCTGGCCGACGACCCGGCCGCCCAGCGACTCCTCCATCCGCAGCAGCTTGGCGGTCTCGCCCTCCAGCAGCCGGCCGGCCGGGATGCCCGTCCAGGAGGCGACGACGGCGGCGATGTCGTCCGCGCCGACCTCCTCCTTGAGCATCGCGCCGTCGGCCTGGAGCCGGGCCAGTTCCTCCTCCGCCGTCGCCAGGTCGGCCTTCAGCGCCGGGATCCGGCCGTAGCGCAGCTCGGCGGCGCGTTCCAGCTCGCCGTCGCGTTCGGCCCGCTCGGCCTCGCCGCCGAGCCGTTCCAGCTCCTCCTTGGCGGTGGAGAGCTTGGCGATGTGGCTCTTCTCGGTCTGCCAGCGCTCGGACAGCGCGGTGAGCTGCTCGCGCTTGTCGGCCAACTCCTTGCGCAGCCGCTCCAGCCGCTCGGCGGAGGCGGCGTCGGGCTCCTTGGCCAGCGCCATCTCCTCGATCTCCAGCCGGCGTACCGCCCGCTCAATCTCGTCCACCTCGACCGGCCGGGAGTCGATCTCCATCCGGAGCCGGGACGCGGACTCGTCGACCAGGTCGATCGCCTTGTCCGGCAGGAACCGGTCGGTGATGTACCGGTCGGACAGCGATGCGGCGGCGACCAGGGCGGCGTCGGTGATCCGGACGCCGTGGTGCACCTCGTAGCGTTCCTTGAGGCCGCGCAGGATGCCGATGGTGTCCTCGATGGTCGGCTCGCCGACCAGCACCGGCTGGAAGCGACGCTCCAGCGCCGGGTCCTTCTCGATGTGCTCGCGGTACTCGTCGAGCGTCGTCGCGCCGACCATCCGCAGCTCACCGCGCGCCAGCATCGGCTTGAGCATGTTGCCGGCGTCCATCGAGCCTTCGCCCTTGCCCGCGCCGACCACGGTGTGCAGCTCGTCGAGGAAGGTGATGACCTGGCCGTTCGAGTTCTTGATCTCCTCCAGGACGGACTTGAGCCGCTCCTCGAACTGGCCCCGGTACTGCGCCCCGGCGACCATCGCACCGAGGTCGAGCGAGACCAGCTTCTTGTCCCGCAGCGACTCGGGCACGTCGCCGGCCACGATCCGCTGGGCCAGGCCCTCGACGATCGCGGTCTTGCCGACGCCGGGCTCGCCGATCAGCACCGGGTTGTTCTTGGTACGCCGGGAGAGCACCTGGATCACCCGACGGATCTCCGAATCCCGGCCGATCACCGGGTCGATCTTGCCGTCCCGGGCGCTGGCGGTGAGGTCGACGCCGTACTTGGCCAGCGCCTGGTAGGTCTGCTCCGGGTCGGCGGTGGTGACCCGCCGGTCGCCGCCGCGCACCGTCGGGAACGCGGCGACCAGGTTCTCCTCGGTGGCCCCGGCGGTCTTCAGCGCGTTGGACACCGCGCCGCCCACCCGGGCCAGGCCGGCGAGCAGGTGCTCGGTGGAGGTGTACTCGTCGCCGAGCGGCCGGGCGATCTGCTCGGCGGCGCCGATGGCGTTGACGAACTCGCGGGCCAGGGTGGGCTCGGCAATGCTGGAACCCCGGGCGGCGGGCAGCGCGTCGACCGAGCGCTGCGCGACCCGGCGCAGTTCGGCGGGGTCGGCACCCACGGCGCGCAGCAGGCCGGCGGCGGTGGAGCCGTCGGTGTCGAGCAGGGCCAGCAGCAGGTGCCAGGGTTCCACGGTGGCGTGACCACGCTGGTTGGCCAGCGCGACCGCACCGGTGATGGTTTCGCGGCTCTTGGTGGTGAGTCGTTCCGTGTTCATGGGCTCCCCCGGGATCGGCGTGTCCACTAGTAAGAGACACCATCAGAGTTGAGCCTATTCCACTCAACTCTGCCAACGTGGCGTGGGTCACACTCCTGACCGGTCGGGGTGGGCTGAGGTGGGATCAGCGGGGCAGGCGGGTGGCGTTCGGTGGCCGGCGGGGCAGGCGGGAGGTGCACGGGGTTTCATGGTCGGCCCGGAGCACACACCGGCGACCGGTCCCCAGCCGGTTGTCGCAGAAGATGCGGTGGCGTACCCCCTGATCGTCCTCGGCGGAGACGGTGGTCTCGCCGGGGTCGACATGAGCGAGGAAGACCAGCGAGCGGGCCGCCGTCCGGGCCAGCACCTTGGCCCGCGCCAGATCGGTGGCGACGACCGGCAGGTGTACGACGTACCGCCCGGTCACGCCTCCCCACCCGCCCGACCCGGCTCAATGTCGCTCCAATGGCGGTGTTGCGATGGCTCGGACACCGCAATATCGCCCCAACTGAGTTGACCAAGGTCGAGGTTCGGTGGTGGGTGCGGTGACTCGTACCCCATGGACGCTCCCTTGCTGGACAGTCTTGACAGTTCGGTGTCGCGGTACTGGAAAGGCAGCCCGGCCGGGCTGCCCGCCCTGCCGTCGCAGCCCACCCCGGCGGTACGACGACAGGGCCGACGACGCGGTCGGGACGGGCCACGGGGGATGCCCGCCCCGACCGTTCGAGCGCCCCGAGTGCCATCCGGGGGCGTTCACCACGAACCTACAATCGGTACCAGTTGTAGGTCAACGATCCACCCACGATTGCTTGAGGTTGGAGGTCTGGGCGTGATCAGATAGGCGTGCCATCCGGGGAGTGACGCATGCCCAAGCAGCAGTACCAGGTGCTCGCAGACGAGCTGAAGAACAAGATCGATTCGGGAGAGTGGCCGCCCGGCACCAAGTTGCCGAGCAGGTCGCAGTTGTGCAGGGAATACGGCGTGTCGGACACCGTGGTCGGCAAGGCCATGATGATCCTGCGCGCCACCGGCCTGACCGAAACCCTGGAAGGGGTCGGAGTCTTCGTCGCCGCACCCGCTGAGGCCTGACCCTGAACGGGCCGCCCGGCCCCGCAGGGTTACCGACCGGCGAGCCGGCGACCACAGCCGGTGCCGGCCGTAAAGCGCTCACCAGCAGCACAGACGTCCAGCAGGCCCAGCTTGGGCGCAGGGTATAGCCTCTCGTCCGTGCGAGTACGTGTCGAACAGACCGCCCTTCCGGGAATCGGCGTCCGTCATGACCTGATGACGGAGTCCGGCCGCCGGCTCGGTGTGGTCTCCCACCGCAATGGCCGCCGCGACCTGGTCCTCTACGACCCGGACGACCCCGACTCCTGTCAGCACGACATCCCGCTGACCGACGACGAGGCCGAGGCGCTTGCCGACATCCTCGGCGCGTCGCTGATGCTGGGTCAGCTCTCCGGTCTGCGCGAGCAGGCGGCCGGGCTGCTCACCGAGCAGATCGCCATCCCGGCGGGGTCGAAGTACGTCAACAAGCGGCTCGGTGACACCAAGGCACGCACCCGGACCAGCGCCTCGATCGTGGCGGTGCTGCGGCAGGGCGAGGTCAACGTCTCGCCCGATCCCACCTTCCGCTTCGCGGCCGGTGACGTGGTGGTCGTGGTCGGCACCCGGCAGGGTCTCGACGGGGTGACCGCCATTCTCGCCGACAGTGACCCGGACGGCTGAGGCGGATGCACGAAACCACAACTCTACTGGTCGAGGTCGGCGCTCTCCTGCTGCTGCTCGGGCTGCTCGGTCGGCTCAGCCGCCGGTTCGGTGTCTCCCCCATCCCGCTCTACCTGCTCGCCGGCCTCGCGTTCGGCCACGGCGGTCTGCTGCCGCTGGCCGCGAGCGAGGAGTTCTTCGCCGTCGGCGCCGAGATCGGCGTCATCCTGCTGCTGGTCATGCTCGGCCTGGAATACAGCGCCAACGAGCTGGTCGGCAACCTGCGCTCGGCAGCCCCGGCCGGCCTGATCGACGCGGTCCTCAACGCTCTTCCCGGGTTCGGCTTCGCGCTGCTGCTCGGTTGGGGCTGGGTGGCGGCCGTGGTGCTCGGCGGCATCACCTGGATCTCGTCCTCCGGGGTGATCGCCAAGGTGCTCGGCGACCTCGGCCGGGTCGGTAACCGGGAAACCCCGGTCATCCTCTCCGTGCTGGTCATCGAGGATCTCGCGATGGCGCTCTACCTGCCGCTGGTGACCGCGCTGCTGGCCGGCGTGGGCCTGGTCAAGGGTGGCATGGCGCTGGGCATCGCGGTGCTCACCGTGGTGGTCGTGCTGGTCGTCGCCATCCGCTTCGGTCACCTGATCTCCGCCGCCCTGTCGGCGAAGGACCCGGAGGCGCTGCTGCTCGGCGTGCTCGGCCTGACCCTGCTGGTGGCCGGGATCGCCGCCCGGCTCCAGGTCTCCGCCGCCGTCGGGGCGTTCCTGGTCGGCATCGCCCTGTCCGGGCCGGTGGCGCACCACGCCACCGAACTGCTCTCCCCGCTGCGGGACCTGTTCGCCGCCGTCTTCTTCGTCTTCTTCGGCCTGGTCACCGACCCCCGGGACATGCCGCCGGTGCTGCTGCCCGCGTTGCTGCTGGCCGTGGTCACCATGGGGACGAAGCTGGTCACCGGCTACCTGGCGGCCCGGCGGGCCGGGATCGCCGAGCCCGGCCGGTGGCGGGCCGGTTTCGCCCTGATGCCCCGTGGTGAGTTCTCCATCGTCATCGCCGGTCTGGCGGTCGCCGCCGGCACCGTCGAACCCAAGCTGGCCGCGCTCGCCACGGCGTACGTGCTGATCACCGTGGTCACCGGCCCGATGCTCGCCCGGCTGCCCGACATGCCCTGGTTCAAGCAGCGGGTCCGGCGGCGGATCGCCGCCCGCCAGGCCCGGCCGGTGCCGGCCACGGACTGAGTTTCGCCTGGCCAGGTCGACCGCGCGGGTCGGCCTGGCCAGGGCGTCCGTTGCCGAATTGCTTCCCGGCAGGTCTTCCGCCGGCCGGGGGCGGCGGCTAGCGTTGCGCCCCAGCAGGCCAGGGGCTCGTGGGCGGACGGAGGCATCCCGCGGGCGTGAGCGGGAAGGTTGCCGGGTGAGCGCGCACGGTCCGACGTTCCGCGGCTTCGCCAACCCTGTCGACCCGTCACCGGCGGAGTTGCGGGCCTGGGCGTACCAGCCCGACTCGGTGCCGTTGACCTCACTGCCCCAGGACTGGGACCTGCTGGTGGCGGGTGACCACCTGGTGCTCACCCTCTTCGAGCTGGCCCGGGACCCGGCCTGCCCGGCCCGCCGGTTCGCCCTGCACTGCCTCTACATCTACGCCGCCGACGGAATCCGGACGAAGTTCCGCGCCCACCCCCGGCGTCGGTTCCGCAAGCTGGTCGAGCAGGCCGAACGCGACGGCGACGAGTTGGTACGCAACTGGGCGCACAACAGCCGGATGCTGCTGGCCCGGGAGGAACTCTTCACCTACCACGACTGGTGCGAGGGCGGCCTGGTCCGGGACAACCGCCGCCTCGGCTGACGTCGCGGTCCGCCGGGCCCGACCCGCCCGTACGGCGAACGGGCCGGGACCCCCCGTGGGTCCCGGCCCGCACGTCGGCGGATCGTCAGTGTTGCGATCCGCCCTGGTCACGGCGTTTCGGCCCGGCCTTTTCCCGGTCCTTGCCGGGGGCGGGCCGGTCATCGAACCTGCCGTTCTTCACCGTGTCGGAGAACTTGCCCTGGGTGACCCGGTCGAACTTCTCCCGTACGTTCTCGGCCACCCGGTTGAGCCGTTCCTCCGCCTGCCGGGCCACCTTCTTCGCCGATTCCGCCACGATTCCCCCGCCGTCGGAGTCCGGATTGACCTGGTTGGGACTGATCACAGGCTAGCCGGAACGACAACCCCGCCGCCGGAAAACCCCGACCCTTGACCGGCGATCACCGCCGACCGTGAGGGAAACTCCTGCCCGGATGGCCAGGCGGGGCGGGGCGGGCCGGGCAGGCCGGGCCCGCCCCGAGCGACGGGACGGAACGGAAGGGATCAGCGGCCGGGGGCACGGCGGGGACGCCAGACCACCAGCGCCGTCGAGGTGCGGTTCGTAGGCACCAGGTCGCCCCGGGAGAACCCGCTGGCCAGCGTCTCCAGCTCGGCGATCCGCCGGTACGCGGCATCCAGTTCCGCCTCCAGCCGGGCCACCCGCTGCTGGGCCTGCTCCACCAGGCGTTCCAACCCGATGATCCGCTTCACCCCGGCCAGGTTGACGCCCTCGTCCTGGCTGAGCCGCTGCACCTCGCGCAGCAGGACGACGTCCCGCACGCTGTAGCGGCGACCGCCACCGGCCGCCCGACCGGCCTGCACCAGGCCGAGCCGGTCGTACTGGCGCAGCGTCTGCGGGTGCATCCCCGCCATCCGTGCCGCAACCGAGATCATCAGCACCTTGGCCTCGTAGGCAGGGTCACCCGAACCGACGAACCCGTCCGACATCCCACTCACCTCCGCACCCGTCCACCGGTCAACCGACCCGACGCACCCGCGCGTCGAGATGTTCCCGGGCCGCCGGCGGCGTCGCCCCGGCGAACGACTCCAGCGCCACCCGGGCCTCGTCCGACACCGTCGCCGGCACCACCACGTCCAGCGTGACCAGCAGGTCGCCGGCCCGCCCGTCCCGTCGTACGACACCCTTGCCCCGGGCCCGCAGCACCCGCCCGGACGGGGTGCCCGGCGGGACGCGCAGGGTCACCGCGCCGTCCAGCGTGGGTACCCGCAGGTCGGTGCCGAGCACCGCCTCGGCGAAGGTGATCGGCACGGCCAGCGTCAGGTCGTCACCGGTACGCCCGAACAGGTCGTCGGGGCGGACCTTCACCTGCACGAACAGGTCGCCCGCCGGCCCGCCGCGCTGCCCCGGCTCGCCCCGCCCGGCCAGTCTGATCCGCTGGCCGTCGGCCACCCCGGCGGGGAACCGGACGTTGAGCGTGCGGGCCTTGGTGACCCCGCCGGTGCCCTGGCACTCGGGGCACTTCTCCTCGACGACCGTCCCGACACCCTGGCAGTTGCGGCACGGCTCGGAGAAGCTGAACGAGCCCTGGTCCCGGGTGGTCACCCCGGCACCGTGGCAGACCGGGCAGGCGGTCGGCTGGGTGCCCGGCTTCGCGCCGTTGCCGTGGCAGGTGTCGCAGACCCCCGGCGCGCGCAACGTCAACGGCAGGGTGACACCCCGGACGGCGTCGCCGAAGTCGAGGGCAACCTCGGTCTCCACGTCCCGGCCCCGGGCCGGACCACGCGCCCGGGTCGGGCCGGCACCACCGCCACCGCCGGAGAAGATCGAACTGAACAGGTCGGTGAAGCCGCCGCCACCGAACCGGTTGTCCCCGCCACCGCCGCCGAACAGGTCGGAGACGTCGAACGGGGCCCCGCCGGGCTGACCCGGGCCGCGCGCGCCCCGCCGGAACGCGCCCGAGCCGAACAGCGAGCGCATCTCGTCGTACTCGCGGCGTTTGGCGTCGTCGCCGAGCACCGCGTACGCCTCGGAGACGCCCTTGAACCGTTCCTCGGCCCTGGGGTCACCGGGGTTGTGGTCCGGGTGCGACTCCCGGGCCAGTTTCCGGTACGACTTCTTGATCTCGTCCGAGGAGGCGGACTTCTCCACGCCCAACGTGGCGTAGAAGTCCTTCTCGATCCAGTCCTTGGAACTCACCGGTCCACCCCCTTCCGTGAGATGTGGCCCGGTCGCCCCGTCCACCGTTGCGGGCGGGCGGGGCGACCGGATGGCCGTGCACTATTCCGGGTCGGCGACCGCGACCATGGCCGGCCGCAGCAGCCGCTCACCGAGCAGGTAGCCCCGACGCATCACCTGCACGCAGGTGGGCTCGTCGACGTCCGGTGAGGTCTGGTGCGCGACCGCCTCGTGCCGGGTCGGATCGAACGGGTCGCCCTTCTCACCGAAGGGCGTCAGGCCGAACTTGCCCAGCGCCGTGGTGAGCTGCTCGGCCACCGTGCCGAACGGCCCGACCAGGTCACCGTGTTCCCGGGCCCGGTCCAGGTCGTCCAGGATGGGCAGCAGCGCGGCGAGCACCGAGCCGGTCGCCTGCTCCTGGACCACGCCCCGGTCCCGGTCCACCCGCTTGCGGTAGTTGGCGTACTCCGCCGACACCCGTTGCAGGTCCCGGGTCCGCTCGTCCAGCTCGGCCCGGAGGGCTTCCAACTCGGCGCCGAGCGGGGAGCCCGTGGCGCTGCCGTCGACCGGCTGCGCGGGGGCGTCCACCACCGGCGGACCGGTCGGTGCCGGGCCGTCGAGGGCGGTGGCCTCCGCCTCGATCTCGTCGACCACCACCTCGGACTCCTCGACCAGCCCCTCGGCCGGGACGTCGGCCCCGGCGTCGGCGGCGGCGGGCGTCTCCTCGGTCCTGCCGAGCTTGCGGTTGTCCCGGATGACGACCCGCGGCCCGTCGTCGGTGGGCGCGGAGCCACCCGGCGTCGACCCGGAGGTGCCCGGGTCGGCGGCTCGTGGCTTCTCCGTCATACGACTACCTCGTTCCCTGTGCGGTGGCGTGGACCGTCACTTCTTGTCCTCGTCCACGATCTCCGCGTCGACCACGTCGTCCGGGCCGCCCGCCTTCGGTGCACCGGCGGCACCGGCGGCACCGGCACCCGCACCGGCCGCGCCCGGCTGCTCAGCCTGCTCGGCCTGCTGCGCGTAGAGCAGCGAACCAGCCTGCTGGGAGACCTGGGCGAGCTTCTCGTGGGCCGCCTTGATCTTGTCGATGTCCTGGCCGCCGAGCGCGCCACGCAGCTCACCCAGGGCCTCGTTCAGCTGCTCCCGGTTCTCCGTGGGCAGCTTGTCGCCGCTCTCGGCGAGGAACTTCTCGGTCTGCCACTGGAGCGCCTCGGCCACGTTGCGGGCCTCGGCCTCCTCCCGGCGACGCTTGTCGTCGTCGGCGTGCTCCTCGGCGTCGCGGCGCATCCGCTCGATGTCGTCCTTCGGCAGCGAGGAGCCGCCGGTGATCGTCATCTTCTGTTCCTTGCCGGTGCCCAGGTCCTTGGCGTGCACGTTGACGATGCCGTTGGCGTCGATGTCGAAGGTGACCTCGACCTGCGGCACGCCGCGCGGCGCCGGCGGGAGGCCGGTCAGCTCGAAGGTGCCGAGCTTCTTGTTGTACGCCGCGATCTCCCGCTCGCCCTGGAACACCTGGATCAGCACCGACGGCTGGTTGTCGTCGGCCGTGGTGAAGACCTCGGAGCGCTTGGTCGGGATGGTGGTGTTGCGCTCGATGAGCTTGGTGAAGATGCCGCCCTTGGTCTCGATGCCCAGGCTCAGCGGGGTCACGTCGAGCAGCAGGACGTCCTTGACCTCGCCCTTGAGCACACCGGCCTGCAGGGCCGCGCCGACGGCGACGACCTCGTCCGGGTTGACGCCCTTGTTCGGGTCGCGGCCGGTGAGCTGCTTGACCAGGTCGGTCACGGCCGGCATCCGGGTGGAGCCGCCGACCAGGATCACGTGGTCGACGTCGGCGACCTTGATGCCGGCGTCCTTCACGGCCTGCTCGAACGGGCCCTTGCAGCGGTCCAGCAGGTCCTGCGTCATCCGCTGGAACTCGGCGCGGCTGAGCGTCACGTCCAGGTGCAGCGGGCCGGCCGAACCGGCGGTGATGTACGGCAGGTTGATGTTGGTGGTGGTGGCCGCCGACAGCTCGATCTTGGCCTTCTCGGCCGCCTCGCGGAGCCGCTGGAGCGCCATCTTGTCCTGGCCCAGGTCGATGCCGTGCTCGCCCCGGAACGTCTTCACCAGGTGGTCGATGATGCGCTGGTCCCAGTCGTCGCCGCCGAGCTGGTTGTCACCGCTGGTCGACTTGACCTCGACGACGCCCTCGGCCAGCTCCAGCAGGGATACGTCGAAGGTGCCGCCACCGAGGTCGAAGACCAGGACGGTCTGCTCCTTGGAGCCCTTGTCCAGCCCGTACGCCAGGGCCGCCGCGGTCGGCTCGTTGACGATCCGCAGCACGTTGAAGCCGGCGATCTCGCCGGCCTCCTTGGTGGCCTGGCGCTGGCCGTCGTTGAAGTAGGCGGGCACGGTGATCACCGCGTCGGTGATCTGCTCACCCAGGTAGGCCTCGGCGTCCCGCTTGAGCTTCATCAGCGTGCGCGCCGAGATCTCCTGCGGGGTGTACTTCTTGCCGTCGATGTCGACGGTCCAGTTGGTGCCGATCTCCCGCTTGACCGAGCGGATGGTCCGGTCCGGGTTGGTCACCGCCTGGCGCTTGGCGACCTCACCGACGAGCACCTCGCCGTTGCGGGCGAACGCGACGATCGACGGGGTCGTCCGCGAGCCCTCAGCGTTGGCGATGACGGTGGGCTCACCGCCCTCCAGAACGCTGACGCAGGAGTTCGTCGTGCCGAGGTCGATACCGACCGCACGTGCCATCTTCGCTTCCTCGCTTCGTAACGGGTGGGCAGGTCAGAGGGCCTGCCCGGTGGGCCGCCCGCAGCGACCGCACCACAAGTTGAGTGAACTTGACTCAATAGTGCCACGCGATCGCCAAAGCGCAAGTCGAGTTGAGCCGACCCGACGCAACCTGACCGTTACTACCCTCCGGTTGTCTCTGTTGCATCGGTCGGGCACGCTTTAGCGGTGACGACGCACGGCGATCCCGCCACCCGGTCCGGCGCGCCCACCGTCGCCGCCCGCACCGGGTCGTCGGAGACCGACGAGACGCCGCCCGGCCCCACCGGGGACGGCCTGCCCGCCGCCCTCACCGGCCTGCGGGCCGCGATCGGCGCGGCCCGGTTCCCGCTGGCGCTGCCCTCGGCCGAGCCGGCACGGCACACCGGCCGGGCGCTGACCGACCAGCTCGACGACTACCTGCTGCCCCGGCTGGCCCGGCTCGACGCCCCGCTGCTCGTGGTCGTCGGCGGCTCCACCGGCGCGGGCAAGTCCACACTGGTCAACAGCCTGGTCCAGGCCCGGGTGAGCGCCGCCGGGGTGCTGCGCCCCACCACCCGTTCCCCGGTGCTGGTCTGCAACCCCGCCGACGCCGCCTGGTTCCGTCAGGGCGACCTGCTGCCCGGCCTGACCCGCACCAACGAGCCCAGCGAGGACCCGGGCACCCTGCACCTGGTCACCGCCCCCGCGCTCGCACCGGGGCTGGCCTTCCTCGACGCCCCCGACATCGACTCGGTGGTCGACGCCAACCGCGCCCTCGCCGGCCAGTTGCTCGCCGCCGCCGACCTCTGGCTCTTCGTCACCACCGCCGCCCGGTACGCCGACGCCGTCCCGTGGGAGCTGCTGCGCTCCGCCCGCTCCCGGGGGGCCTCGATCGCCATGGTGCTCGACCGGGTGCCCCCCGAGGCCGCCGACGAGATCGCCGCCCACCTGTCCGAGATGCTCGCCGCCCAGGAACTGGGCGCGGCGCCGCTGTTCGTCCTGCCCGAGACCTGGGTCGACGGCCAGGGCCTGCTGCCCGACCGGGTGACCGCGCCGCTGGGTGGCTGGTTCGCCCGGCTCGCCGCCGACGCCGAGGCCCGCGCCGCCGTGGTCCGGCAGACCCTGGACGGCGCGCTCGCCTCGCTGCACCCCACGGTCGAGGCCCTCGCCGACGCCGCCGACGAGCAGGTGGCCGCCGCTGACGCGCTGGACGACCGGGTCCGGGCCGCCTACCAGGGCGCGCACCGCACCGTGAGCGAGGGGCTGAAGGACGGCCGGCTGCTGCGCGGCGAGGTGCTCGCCCGCTGGCAGGAGTTCGTCGGCACCGGGGAGTTCTTCCGGACGCTGGAGGCACGGATCGGCCGGCTGCGCGACCGGCTCGTCGCCGCAGTCACCGGCCGGCCCGCCACGCCCGCCACCGACCTGCGCAACGCCATCGAGTCGCAACTGGTCACCCTGCTACGCGGGGTCGCCGCCGAGGCGGCGGAGCACACGTACACCGCCTGGAAGGCGCACCCGGCCGGGGCCGCACTGCTCGAACCGCCGCTGGCGCACGCCGCGACCGACCTGCCCGAACGGGCCGAACGGCTGGTCCGGGACTGGCAGCGGGCCGTGCTGGAGCTGGTCCGCGACGAGGGCGGCGACAGGCGGTTCGTGGCCCGTACGGCCGCGTACGCGGTCAACGCCACCGGGCTGGCCGTGATGATCGCCGTCTTCGCCTCCACCGCGTTCATCCCCACCGGTCTGGAGGTGGCCACCGGGGCGGGCACCACCGTCGCCGCGCAGGCCGTGCTCCAGGCGATCTTCGGCGACCAGGCGGTGCGTACCCTCGCCGCGAAGGCCCGCGGCGACCTGCTGGAGCGGGTCCGCGCGCTGCTCGACGAGGAGGCGGCCCGCTACCTGGCCCGCACCGACGCCGCCCGGCCCGGCCCGGAGGCCGCCGCCGGCCTGCGCCGGGCCGCCGCCCGGGTCGAGGTGGCCCGGCACCGCAGCGGGCTCGCCGACCAGGCCGGCCCGGCGCTACCGACCCCGACCCCGACCCCCGAGGACGGCATCCGGTGACCAACATCGTCGGCCGGATGCGCGAGGCGCTCCGGGGTGACCAGCGTGTCGACGCCGACGCCCTGGTGGCCCGGCTCGACGCGGTGCGCCGCTTCCTCGACGCGGTCGACGGCGAGGTGCCCGACACCCGGCTGGTCGGCGCGCACACCCTGGTCGAGCGGGCCGGCACCCGGTTGTCGCTGTCCCGGGACCACACCGTGGTCGCGCTGGCCGGGGCCACCGGCAGCGGCAAGTCCAGCCTGTTCAACGCCCTGGCCCAGTTGGAGCTCTCCCCGGTCGGGGTGCGCCGGCCCACCACCGGCGTCGCGCACGCCTGCGTGTGGGGGCCACTGGACGGCGGCACCCGGCTGCTCGACTGGGTCGGCGTCCTGCCCCGGCACCGGTTCGTCCGGGAGAGCGCGCTCGACGGCGACGACGAGTCCGCCCTGCACGGGTTGATCCTGCTCGACCTGCCCGACTTCGACTCGGTGCAGCGGTCCCACCGGCTGGAGGTGGACCGCCTGCTCGGCCTGGTCGACCTGGTGGTCTGGGTGGTCGACCCGCAGAAGTACGCCGACCGGGTGATCCACACCAGCTACCTGCGCGAGTTCCACAGGCACCGGGACGTGACGGTGGTGGTGCTCAACCAGGCCGACCGGCTGCCCCCGGCCGAGCTGCCCCGGGTGCTGGCCGACCTGCGTCGGCTGCTCGACGTCGACGGGCTCGACGGGGTGCCGCTGCTGGCCACCACGGCGGTCGAGCCGAACGGGATGACCGGGCTGCGGGAGGCGTTGGAACGGGCCGTGTCGGACCGGCAGGCCGCGCTGCGCCGGCTCTGGGGTGACGCCGACACGGTGACGGCCGCGCTGGGGGAACTGGTCGCCGTCGAGGCCCCCGGGCACACCCCGGACGCGGCGACGATCCGCACCCTGGACCGGGCGCTGGCCGACGCGGCCGGGGTGCCCACCGTGACGGGCGCGGTCGAGGGGGCGTACCGGCAGCGGGCCGGTGCCGCGACGGGCTGGCCGCTGGTCCGCGGCTGGCGGCGGCTGCGCCCCGACCCGCTGCGCCGGCTGCACCTGCCCGGTCCGGCGGCCGACCCGCAGCAGCCGGTGCCGGCCCCGCTCGCGGCGACCTCGGTGCCCGAACCGACGGCCGCCCAGCAGTCCGCCCTCGGGCTGGCCATCCGCGCGGTCGGCGACCGTTCCGGCGATGGCCTGCCCGCCCCCTGGCCGGCCGCGGTGACCGCCGCCGCCCGGTCCCGCCTGGCCGACCTGCCGGACGCGCTGGACGCGGCGGTCGCCGGCACCGACCTGGGCATGGAACGCCGGCCGCTGTGGTGGCGGCTGGTGGGCGGCGTCCAGTGGCTGGTCACCCTCGCCGCCGTGGTCGGGCTGGGTTGGCTGGTGCTCGGGTACGCGCTACGCGCCCTCGGGCTGCCGGCGCTGGACTACCCCCGGGTGGGCGAGACGCCACTGCCCACCGTGCTGCTGCTCGGCGGGTTGCTCGCCGGTCTGCTGGTGGCGGCGGTGACCGGGCCGGTGATCCGGTGGGCGGCCCGGCGGGCCCGCCAACGGGCCGAGGGGCGGCTCACCGAGGAGGTCGCCCGGGTCGGCGCGGAGTACGTCCTCACCCCCGTGCGGGACCTCGTCGACAGGTACGCCCTGGCCCGCCGTGCCTGGCAGGACGCCGCCGGCTGAATCCCGGCGGGGAAGGCCCGGCGTCCATCGACGGACGCCCGGGCCCCGGCCGGTGAACGTGGACGTCGGCACGGGTGTCCGGGGCGGCGCGGCGGCGTAGGGTCGTGCCATGGCCACGCCACAGACCCCCTACGACGCGGTGCTGTCCGCCGCCCGCGACGTGACCAGGCTGGACTGCGCGCTCGACGCCGAGATGCTCGGCACGGCGCTGCTGGGCAGCGTCTACGCGATCGCCGAGACCGACCGGGAAACGGCGGTCCGGGAATTCGTCTCCGGTTTCCTCGCCGCCACCTCCCGCCGCCGCACGGCCGCCGCCACCACCATCCGGCAGGTCTTCGCCGCGCTGGTCCCGACCGCCGAGGGCGCGGCGAAGGTCCGCCCCGGCGCGCAGGCGCCGGCCTGGGCCGGCCAGCTCGGCCGGGTCCACCTCACCGGCACCTGGTCCTACGGCGACGTGTACGGCGACCAGACCTCCTACCTGGCCACCTTCGCCTACGACGACGAGTCGGGTGGCCCGGAGCACGCCCTGGTCGCGCTGGTCGACCACAACATCGGCATCACCAAGGACGTCTTCGTCGGCGGACCGGCCGAACGCATCCTCGCGCAGGTTCGGCAGATGTGCGCCGACGACGACCTGACCTGGTTCCGGGAGGAGGACCCGGCCCGGATGCGCGGTGAGGTGGGCCGTCACCTGGAGATCACCGACGACCTCGGCGACCTGCCGGCCGAGGGTTCACTCGCCACCGACCGGGCGCTGGTCGGGGCGCGGTTGGCGGTGTTGCCGCAGGCGGGCGTCGACACCACCGGCTGGCCCGCCGAACCGCTCTCCAGCGACGAACGTACCGAGCTGGTCCGGGCCTTCCTCGCCGCCCCCGAGGCGGCCCGGTACGGCCTGAACACCCTCGACGGCGACGCCGAGCTGGCCTCGCTGCACTTCTGCCTCGGCCTGCTCTTCGACCACGCGGCGAGTTTCCCGGACGCCGACCCGCTGCGCTGGAGCCCGGCGGTGGCCGGGCTGTTCCTGCTCGACTGGGTGCACCGGCGGGCGGTGCTGGACATGGACGACGCGGCGCTGCTGCCCCGGGTGCTGCGCGCCTGGACGGCGTTCGCGGCCCGGCGACGCGGGCTGCCCGAGCGGGCCGTCACCCAGACCGACGAGGCGATCGAGGAACTGGTGCCGGAGTTCGCCAGGCTCTATTCGACTGGTGAGCGGCGCAGCCCGGCGACGGCGGCGGTGGCCCAGTTGATGGCCGACGGCGTCGACCCGGACGACCCGGTCGCGTTGGACGCCTGGATCGAGGCCAACCGGCAGCGCCTCGGCGACGACACCCCCTGACCGGCCGGACCGCCGGTCAGGGCTCGACCAGGGCCAGCCGGCCCGGGGCGACGTCGAGGCGGATGCGCTGGCCCCAGCGCAACGTCAACCGGTCGGTCTCCAGGCCGTCGGCGAAGGCCACCAGGCCGTCGGACTCGGCGGTCAGCTCCAGCGTGCCGGTGCCGTCGAGGCGGCCGGCGACCAGGTCGGCCCCGGTGACCGGGGACGGCCACGCCTCCCGGACGAACCAGCACAGCGCCGGCTCCTGCGGAGCGGGGAGCACGACGGCGGCCGGTCGGCCCCGGGCGATCGAGGCGCACCAGCCGGTGGCCCCGGTGCCGGTGCCGACGACCACCCCGGAGGACGACTGCCGTTCCCGGCGGGGTCGGCCGTCGGAGGTCACGTCGAGCAGGTAGCGGGCCGACTGGTGGGAGGGGTGCCCGACGTACACCTCGTTGAGGCCGACCAGTTCCTGACCGTCGTCGAGGGTGGCCCGGACCATGGCCCGGTGCCGCAGCGGCGCGGTTCCGGCCACCACCGCCGGCAGCAGGGCGGCCACCTGGTCGCCGGTGCACCGGACCAGCACCCCGGCGTTGCGGCCCGGCTCCGGGTCGACGCCGAGGACGGGTTGCCCGTCGAGGTACTTCGCCACGTTGGCGACCAGTCCGTCCGGCCCGACGGCGACGACGATGTCCTCCGGCCCGAACAGGAACCGGGGCAGGTCGTCCCGGTTCACCGTGCCGCGTCGCCAGTCGGCGGGGACGGCGGCCCCGACGGCGGTCAGCGCCGCCTGGAGTGCCTCGTGCCGGTCCACCACCTCGGCCAGGTCCCGCCCCCGGGCGCGCAGGTACCACTGGGCCGCCGCCCGGGTGCCGTGCCGGGCGAGCAGTTCGTCCAGCTCGCTGGGGCGGCGGACGACCACCACCCGGGGGGCCAGGGTGGCGCTCACCGGTCGACCGCCCCGGTCGGGCCGGTGAGCGTCCCGGTCGGGCCGGTGAGCGTTCCGGTCGGGCCGGTGAGCCGGCCGAGCAGGTCGGCGAGCAGGTCAGGGGTGACCGTGAGCTGGCCGATCGGGGGGAGCTGACCGGCGAGTTCCCGGACGGTGAGGGCCTGCAGGACGGCCGGCGGCAGTTCGGCGTACGTGGCCAGCTTCGCCGCCTCCGCCTCCGCCTCGGCGGCGCCGACGGCGCGTACCGTCTCGGCCTTGGCCAGGGCGAGCGTCCGTTCCTTGTCGGCGGCACCGGCGGCGAGCAGGCGTTCCTTCTCCGCCTCGGCGGTGGCGAGCACCCGGGCCCGCTCGGCGGCGGCGGTGTTGGCGACCTGTTCCCGTTCCGCCTTGCCGTGGGCACCGGCCAGCTCGGCGGCGGCGTCGAGTTCGGCCCGGCGGCGGGCGTTCGCCCCGTGCTGCTCGACGAGTTGCTGCTCCCGACGGGCCAGTTCGATCTTGTTCTGGAGTTCGTTCTCGGCGATGCCGCGTTCCTGCTCGACGGCCTGGGCCCGGCGCGCGTACGTGGCCCGGTCGGCCTGCACCTGCACGGCCTCCCGGGTGGGGGTCTGCAGGGCGCGTTCCAGTTCCGGTTCGGGCCGGACGGCGACGACCCGGGCGCTGACCACGGCGACGCCGATGTCGGCGAGCCGGGGCTCGGTGCCGAGCGCGGCGGAGACCGCCTCCCGTACGGGCGCCACGGTGGTCAGCGCCTCGGCCAGCGGCACCCGGGCGAGCAGGTCGAGGGCGGGTTGCTGGGCCAGCTCGGCCAGCAGCGTGGCCACCTGGTCGAGGGGGCGGGAGCGGGCCCGGCCGGTGCGCGGGTCGACCGAGAAGTCGAGCCGGGCGGCGGCGAGCGCCGGGTCGGCCACCCGGTAGGTCACGGTGGCCTGGACGGTGATGTCGGCGAAGTCACCGGTACGGGCGTGGAAGAGCAGCGGCAGTTCCCGGTCGTCCACCGGCACCTCGCTCAGCACGGCGGTCAGCGGCCGGTACCAGAACGACTGGCCGGTCCCCTCCCGCCGGACCCGGCCGGCGACGTGCAGCCGTACCCAGTTGGTAGGTGTCCCGCGCAGGTGGCGCAGGAAGAGTCGTCGCGTCACGTCGGCCATGGCTTCACCCTCCCCTTTTTCGTCGCTACGACGATAACCGCTCTGCTAAGTTATCGTCAAGGTGGTGATAAAACGATGACCGACTACCCGCCCTTCGCCGTGACGGTGGACCTGGTGGTGCTCACCGTGCGCGCCGACGCGTTGCACCTGCTGCTCGTCCGCCGGGGCGTCCCGCCGGACCGGGACCGGTGGGCACTGCCGGGCGGCTTCGTCCACGTCGACGAGGACCTGCCCGACGCCGCCGCCCGGGAGCTGACCGAGGAGACCGGACTACCGGAGCCGGTCGGCCACCTGGAACAGCTCGGCACGTACGGCCGACCCGGCCGCGACCCGCGCGGACGGGTGGTCACCGTGGCCTGGCTGGCGCTGCTGCCCGACCTGCCCACCCCGGTGGCCGGCTCGGACGCCGCCTCGGCCGAGTGGGTGCCGGTCACCCGGATCACCCCCGGTCAGCTCGCCTTCGACCACGACCTGATCGTCGCCGACGGCCTGGAACGGGCCCGCGCGAAACTGGAGTACACCCCGCTGGCCAGCGCCTTCTGCCCGCCCGAGTTCACCGTGGCCCAACTGAGGGCGGTCTACGAGACGGTCTGGGGAACCCGGCTGGACCCGCGCAACTTCCACCGCAAGGTCACCGGCACCCCCGGCTTCGTCAGCCCCGTCGGCCGGGCCACCGAGGGCGAACGGGGGCGACCCGCCCAACTGTTCCGCCGGGGGCCGGCGACCCGGCTCCACCCGCCCATGCTCCGTCCCGAGCCCTGACGACCCCCGCACACCGGCCGGGCCGACAGCGGCTCAGGACAGCGCCGCGAAGACCAGCCCGGCCACCAGGGCACCCACCAGCCCGCCGGCCACGACCTGCGCGACGGTGTGGTCGCGCAGCCGGACCCGGGACCAGCCGACCAGGCCGAGCAGCGGAACGGCCGGCAGCAGCCGGGGGCCGAAGGTGAGCACCAGCACCACCAGCGTGCCGGCGGCCACCGCCGAGTGGATCGACATCTTCCACCAGTGGCTGACCGACACCGCCACCACCAGACCGACCACCCCGGTGGCGACCAGCGCCAGCACCGGGCGCGGCGCACCGAGCGCCGCGAGCAGGGCCAGCCCGGCGGCGGCCGACACCAGGCCGAACAGCAGCGGCACCCGGCGCTGCTCACGCCGACCGATGTGGTGGTCGGTGAACCGGCCCCGCCGCACCCCGCTGAGGACGTACGCGAACGGGATGACGGCGGCGAAGACCGTGGCCAGCAGCCCCCAGGCCAGCCCTCGTACGCCACCCGCGCCGTGCCAGCCGATCACCACGGTCAGCCCGGTGACCAGCACGGCCGGCGCGGTCACCTCGGTCACCCACCGGGCCACCCGGGTAGCCGCCCCCACCGGCCCGACGGGAACCGGATCGCCGGAGGACGGGACGTCGCGGGCCGGGGAGGGTCCGGGGTCGCCCGCCGGCCGGTCCCCGCCCTCGTCGCGCGTACTCAGCGTTCCGCCCCCGCATGTCGTGCCGACCGGTCCGTCGCGCCGGGGGGTGGCCGGCCGTCGGCGTCCGCACCGTGGGCGGTTCAGCCGGCGTCGTTCGTCACCGTACCGTCCGGGTCGGTGCCGTCGTGGCTGGTCGGCGCGGGTACCGCGGGCGTCTGCGGCGTGGGGGCCGGGGTGGCCGGCGGGCGGGCGGCCGGGGTCGACGCACCCACGGGTGGCGCTCCGACGCGCGGCACGCGGCGCACCTCGTCCGGCGGCCGGACGGGACGGGGGGCGCGGGTCGGGACGGCCGTCACGGTGGGCCGGGGGCGCGGGGTGGGGACCACGGTGACCGTGACGGTGGGGCACGGTCCGACCGTGGGCCCCGGCGTCGGGTCGGGTTCCAGGGTCGACGTCGGGCCGGGGGTCGGCTCGGGCGTGGGTACCGGCGTGGGGGTGTCGGAGGGGGCCGAGGTCGGCGACGGGTCCGGTGGCGGTTCGGAGAAGGTGGCCGTCGGCTCGACGCTCGGTTCGGCGCTCGGGCTCGGTTCGGCGCTCGGCGAGGGGGTGGGAGCGGGGTGGACCGGGGTGGCCGGCGCGTGCGTCCGGGGGACGGGACGGGGGGTCGCGGCGGGGGCCGCCGGGGGCGGCGCGGGACGGCGGGTGACGCCGGTGCCGTCGTCACCCGGGGTGGGGGCCGGCGTGGGTGGCGGGGGCGCGCTGGTCGGGACGGTCGGCGGCAGGGCCGGCTGGCCGGTGGCGGGCACCGGGACGACGACCGGCCCGACCGACGGGGTGGGCAGGAACGGGGTGCCGCCGTCCGGCAGCGCGGTGCTGCCCACGGTGGCGGAGCCGGCGCTGATCGCGGCGAGGACCGGCATGGAGGCGGCCCCGGCGAGCAGGGCGACGGTGAACAGGTAGCCCCGGTGCGGCCCGCCCAGGCCCGGGGCCCGGTGGACGCCGATCATCCGCCGGTAGCTGCCGCCGCCGGCCCGGTGCCGCCCGAGGAGGGGGACCGGAGGACCGTCACCTGGCTGGGACACCGCACACTCCCTCGTCGACCTGGACGTGTTCGCCGGTGGGCAGCACGGATCAGAACGGACATTATTCGCCAAACGCCCACCGATACCGGTCAGCTTGACCCAGTGACGCCCAGTTCACCAGGCACCACAGCGTGTCGACACACAAAAAGTCCGTCACCCGACCGGCACACCGCGACCGCTTGACCGGGCGACGACAAAAAAGTCCACGGGTCACCAAGCGGACATGTCGCCACCAGCGGGAGGGCCATACTGTGGGGCCGCTCACCTCCTCTGCAATCATTCAGGCACGACGGCAACGCAGCCGCCCTCCGCGTACCCGTGGCAGGCGTGGCTGGTGGCCGACGCTCCCGAACCGGGTTCGACCCATGGATCCGGCTCAGGTCGTGCGGCAACCCCCACCGGGGCTAGGCACGACCGCCAGGAACCAGTCCGGCAACAGCCGGGCCGGCGCACGTTGTGCGCGGACGGGTGACCCCCCGGCTCGGGCACAGACACGACAGGGAGAGACGGATGGCAAAGGGCGACCCTGCGGTCTCCAGCCGCGGCCGGCGAGCCGCACCCCGGTCCCGGCGGGCCACGACCGGCGAGCCGGAACTCGTACAGCTGCTCACCCCGGCCGGCGAGCGGATCGAGAGCGCGACCGGCCCGGACGGCACCGAGTACCGCGTCGACTTCACCGACGAGGAGTACCGCGGCCTCTACCGCGACCTGGTGCTGGTCCGCAAGCTCGACGCCGAGGCGACCGCGTTGCAGCGGCAGGGCGAGCTGGGCCTGTGGGCCTCGCTGCTCGGCCAGGAGGCGGCCCAGGTCGGCTCCGGGCGGGCGCTGCGCAGCCAGGACATGGCCTTCCCGACCTACCGGGAGCACGGCGTCCTCTACTGCCGGGGCATCGACCCGATCATGCCGCTCGGCCTGTTCCGCGGCGTCGACCAGGGCGGCTGGGACCCGAACGAGTTCAAGTTCAACATGTACACGATCGTCATCGGGGCGCAGACCCTGCACGCGACCGGGTACGCGATGGGCGTCCACATGGACGGCAGGACCGGCACCGAGGACGGCGAGGCGGTGATCGCCTACTTCGGCGACGGCGCGACCAGCCAGGGCGACGTCAACGAGGCGTTCGTCTGGGCCAGCGTCTTCAACGCCCCCCTGGTCTTCTTCTGCCAGAACAACCAGTACGCCATCTCCGAGCCGCTGGAACGCCAGACCCGGGTCCCGCTCTACCGGCGGGCCGGCGGTTTCGGCTTCCCCGGCGTCCGGGTCGACGGCAACGACGTGCTCGCCTCGTACGCGGTGACCCGGCACGCGCTGGACAACGCCCGGCTCGGCCAGGGGCCCAGCCTGATCGAGGCGTACACCTACCGGATGGGCGCGCACACCACCTCCGACGACCCGACCCGTTACCGGATCGCCAGCGAGGTCGAGGCCTGGCAGGCCAAGGACCCGATCGCCCGGATGAAGGCGTTCCTCGACAGGCAGCAGATCGCCGACGCCGACTTCTTCGCCGAGGTCGACGAGCAGGCCCGCACCGAGGCCGTGCACCTGCGCGAACGGGTGCTGAACATGCCCGACCCGCAGCCGGTCAGCATGTTCGACCACGTCTACCCGCACGGCTCGCCCGAGTTGGACGCCCAGCGGGACCAGTTCAGCAGGTACTCGGAGTCGTTCGAGGGGAGCGCGCACTGATGGCCACGGAGACGCTCACCCTCGGCAAGGCCCTCAACACCGGCCTGCGCCGGGCCCTGGAGAACGACCCGAAGGTCGTCATCATGGGCGAGGACGTCGGCAAGCTCGGCGGCGTCTTCCGGATCACCGACGGGTTGCAGAAGGACTTCGGCGACCAGCGGGTGATCGACACCCCGCTGGCCGAGTCCGGCATCATCGGCACCGCCGTCGGCCTGGCCATCCGGGGTTTCCGGCCGATCTGCGAGATCCAGTTCGACGGCTTCGTCTACCCGGCGTACGACCAGATCGTGTCGCAGGTGGCCAAGATGCACTACCGCTCGCAGGGCAAGGTCACCATCCCGATGGTGATCCGGATCCCCTACGGCGGCGGCATCGGTGCGGTGGAGCACCACTCCGAGTCGCCGGAGGCGTACTTCGCGCACACCGCCGGGCTGAAGGTGGTGACCTGCGCCAACCCGCAGGACGCGTACGTGATGATCCAGCAGGCCATCGCCTCGGACGACCCGATCGTCTTCCTGGAGCCCAAGCGCCGCTACTGGGAGAAGGGTCCGGTCGACCTGGACGCCCCGCTGTCCGGGGCGTACCCGTTGCACGCCGCCCGGGTGGTGCGGCCGGGCACCGATGCGACAGTGTTGGCGTACGGCCCGATGGTGCGCACCGCGCTGGACGCGGCGACCGCCGCCGCCGAGGACGGCCGGGAGCTGGAGGTCGTCGACCTGCGTACGCTCTCCCCGCTGGACCTGACCGCCGTCTACGAGTCGGTGCGGCGCACCGGCCGGTGCGTGGTCGTCCACGAAGCCCCGGGCAACCTGGGGCTGGGCTCGGAGATCGCAGCGCGGATCACCGAGGAGTGCTTCTACTCCCTGGAGTCCCCGGTGCTGCGGGTCACCGGCTTCGACACCCCCTACCCGGCCAGCCGGGTGGAGGAGGAGTACCTGCCCGACCTCGACCGGGTGCTCGACGCCGTCGACCGCACCTTCGGCTGGTGAGCGCGATGTCCCGGATCAAGGAGTTCAACCTGCCCGACCTGGGCGAGGGCCTGACCGAGGGCGAGATCCTCGCCTGGCTGGTCAAGGTGGGTGACGTCATCGAGCTGAACCAGCCGATCGTCGAGGTGGAGACAGCCAAGGCGGCCGTGGAGATCCCGGCGAAGTGGGCCGGTGAGGTGCGCTCGATCTTCCACCCGGAGGGCAGCACCGTCGAGGTCGGCACCCCGATCATCGCGATCGACACCGACCCCGGCGCCGGCCCGGTGCCGGAGTCGACGACCTCCGCCGCCGGCTCGGACCTGCCCACCCCCTCGCCCGCCTCCCTGGCCGCAGTCCAGATAGCCCCGCCCGAGGGCATGGTCGAACCCGGCCTGATCGGCGGCGTAACCCCGAGCGGCCGCACCGCCGTCCTCGTCGGCTACGGCCCCCGCACCACCCCCGCCAAACGCCGCCCCCGCCGCCCCCCCGCCCCCGCCCCCGCCCCCGCTCCCGCTCCCGCCGATCATGGAGTTGTGGTGGGGGGCAAAAGCGCCCCTGTAGCCACAAATCCGGCACCACGAGTCCATGATCGACCGAGCACGGGTGGTCCGGTGCTGGCGAAGCCGCCGGTACGCAAGCTCGCCAAGGATCTCGGGGTCGATCTGGGTGCGCTGGTGGGGTCGGGGCCGCTGGGGTCGATCACCCGGGAGGACGTCCAGCGGGCGGTGGTGGCGAGCACCGTGGTGGCCGAGCCGCTGACGGTGACCTCGCCGGCCACCTCGGCCGCGAGCTTCGGCGCGGACCGCGAGCAGCGCATCCCGGTCAAGGGGGTCCGCAAGCTCACCGCCGAGAACATGTCCCGTTCGGCGTTCACCGCCCCGCACGTCACGGAGTTCCTGACCGTGGACGTGACCCGGACGATGAAGGCGCTGGACCGGCTGCGCGAACGGCGGGACTGGCGCGACGTGCGGGTCTCGCCGTTGCTGCTGGTCGCCAAGGCGGTGCTGTTGGCGGTCCGGCGGCACCCGATGGTCAACTCGACCTGGGCCGGCGACGAGATCGTCGTCAAGGAGTACGTCAACCTGGGCATCGCGGCGGCCACCGAGCGGGGCCTGATCGTGCCGAACATCAAGGACGCGGGCCGGCTCACGCTGCGTGAGCTGGCGGATGCGCTGACCGGTCTGGTGCAGACGGCCAAGGCGGGGAAGACCTCCCCGGCGGACATGTCCGGCGGCACCCTGACGATCACCAACGTCGGGGTGTTCGGAGTGGACACCGGCACCCCGATCCTGCCGCCCGGCGAGTCGGCGATCCTGGCCTTCGGCGCGGTCCGTGAGCTGCCGTGGGTCCACAAGGGCAAGGTCAGGCCGCGTCAGGTGACCACCCTGGGGCTCTCCTTCGACCACCGGATCATCGACGGCGAGCTGGGGTCGAAGTTCCTGCGGGACATCGGGGACTTCCTCGCCGACCCGGAGGCGGCGTTGCTCGCCTGGACCTGACCTGTGACGTCCGGCGACGGCCGGTGTGCCCTGGGTGAACGCCCGGCACACCGGCCGTTGCCGTTGGGGGAAGAAAGAGTGGCTCAGATCGCTCTTTGACCTACGATCCTTAGGCCCGTGTTGCAGCTCACCTAATAATCGATGGCGATCGCCGCCCGATGGGTGTTGAATGGAGTCATCAAGGGGCTGACAACCGAATAGCCGGAGGAGAGACCACCATGAGCATGATCGAGCGAATCCGCACCCGTCGTGACGCCAACCGTCGGGCCCGTGCCATCGAGCACGCGCTGCGCTCCGCCAACTCGCCGGCGGTCCGCGAGGAGATCCTCGCGATCGCCCAGCGTCACATGAGCTGACCCGGCACCTACTTTCCTCTCCCTCCTCCAGATCGATGACCCGCCCGGGCCCCGGGCGGGTCATCGGCGTTCCGAACCCGTTGAGACCGGGATTCCACCTCGCCACGACGCCCGGTACGGTGGTTCCGGTCGCCACCCGCCGACCCGGACACCGATCGCGCCCAAGGGAAGCTGATCGACACCGTCCGATGACGCGGAGTGACGGCCGGTGCTGCATGGGGGCCGCGCGCGCGTACCGGATACCGTGCGGGGAGACCGCACGGCCGAACCGCCGGGCACCGGCGACACGGCCGACCGGACGGACGGCATCGGCGGCCGACATGTGATGGAGGAGGCGCACCCATGACGTCCGAGGGCCAGCACCGTCCCGGCCAGGAGCCGGGCGAGGCGCCGCCGGGCTCCGGTGGACCGGCGCCGTACGGCGACCGGCAACCGCAGCAGGATCCGGGGTACGGCGTCCCCGCCACCCCCGACCTCGGCTGGGCCCCACCACCCCCCACCGGCCGGGCCAACCCGCCCGGTCCGTCCTGGTCGGCACCCGATCAGCCGGCGGCCTGGGGCGGCGCACAGGTTCCGCAGCAGTCCGAGCCGACCGAGGCGTGGAACCCGCCGCCCGGCGCGGCACCGTCCACCGAGGCGTGGAACCCGCCGGCCGGCCCGCCGCAGCCCGCCTGGGCCGGGCAGCCCGAGCAGCCGGCCTGGGCCACCGCGCCGGCCGCCGGGAAGCCCGACGCCGCGCCGCAGCCCGGCTGGACGCCGTCGCGCGAGCCCGGCTGGCCGCAGGCCGAGCAACCCGCACCCGCCTGGGCGCAACCCGAGGCCGGTGCCCGGGGTGCCGCCCGCGTCCCGCAGCCTGACAACCCGGCCGGCGGCGGTTGGTCCCCGCCGGCCGACCCCGCGCCGACCTCCCCCGCCGGTTGGTCCGGTCAGGACCCGCCGGCCCGGGAAACCGCGCCGGGCGCCAACGGCTGGGGCACCGCCCCCACTCCACAGCAGCAGGACGAGCCGACCCGTTCCGCCGGCTGGCCGGCCGACGACCGGGCCGGGGCGGATCCGGCCCGGGGTGGCTGGCCGGCCAACCCCCAGGACGCCCCGGGCACCTCCGGCGGATGGGCGGCCGGGCAGCCCCGCGCCGACGAGGCGCCCCGCCCCGCCGGCCGCGCCTCGGTGCCCGTACCGGCCCCGGCGGAGCCCACGAACCAGACGGCGGCGTGGCCGCAGCCGGAGGCCGGCCGCCCCGGCGCACCCGTGTCGCCGGCCCCCACCCCGGGAGCCGAGGGCTGGTCCACCGAGGACGATCCGGCCCGCTCGGGTGGCTGGGCCGCCAACCGCCCCGGCCCGGACGATTCCGGCCGGTCCGCCGACCGGCCGAACGGCGCGCCGGGCGACCGGCAGCCACAGTGGGGGGCACCGGACGAGCCTGCCACCGCCCGCTGGGAGGGTCAGCGCGAGCAGGCCACCCCGGACGGCTGGCCGGGCGGCGCGCCCGCCCGGGCCGACCAGTCGCGTCAGGACGACCCGGCGTCGGGTCAGGAGTGGCCGGCACCGGCCGCGCAGCGGGGTGCGGCCTCCGTACCGGTGCCGGAGCGCCCGGAGTCCGGGGCCGGCTGGGCGGCACCGGAGCAGCCCGCGCGCTCGTCCGCACCGGACGGTCCGCCCGCCTGGGCCGGTAACGACCACCAGCAGCCGCCGTGGGCCGGTGCCGAACGCCCGGTCGTGCCGGAGGGCGAGCCGTGGGCACCCGAGCAGGCGTGGGGTCGCGCCGAACCCGCCGGTCAGCCGGCCGAGGGCGGCTGGGAGCCCCGGCGTGGCGACGACCAGCCGATCTACCAGCCGGGGCCGGCTCCCGGCATCTCCCCGGCCAACATGGTCCCGCTCCCGCCGCAGGAGCAGCGCGTTCCGGGGGCCAGCCTGGCCGCTGCGCCGCCGGCCGACTACGTCCCGCCGGCCCCGTTCGGTGGCCCCGGCGAGCAGCAGCCGCACGGCCGGGAGGCGGCCGGTTGGGGCGCGCCGGAGCAGCCGCAGTTGCCGGCCGGGCCGGCACTGCCCGCGCCTCGGCTCTCGCCCGAGTCCGAGGGTGCCGGCCGCGCACCGGTACCGACGGCCGATGCCGGGGAGCCGGGTGCGGTCGGCCGCGCCTCGGCCAGCGCGTCGGTGCCGACGGCCAGCCGGGTCGCCCCCCCGAGCGACCAGGGGGCACATCCGGGTGGCCCGGTCGTCCCGCAACCCCGGGTGTACGGCCGACCGGCCCGTCCGGAGCCGCCGGAGGAGGCCGACGAGCCCGACGCCCGCCGGCCCGAGCACCACGACGCCCGGTTCGCCGACCAGGACCGTGCCCGGTTCGACGGCCCCGAGCAGCCCCGCTTCGACGAGCCGGAGCGGCAACGCTTCGACGACCAGGACCGGACCCGGTTCGACGGTCCCCGGTTCGACGAGCCGGAGCGGCAACACGGCTTCGGCGGTGACGCACCGTCGTCCGCCCCGCCGGCCGCGCCCCCCGCGTTCGGCGGCGGCATCCCCGCCTTCGCCGACCCGGCGGGCAGCAACCGGCCGATGAACGGCACCCGTCCGCACGGGCCGACGGACCGGCCGGCCGAGCCGTTCGGTGCCGGCCCGACCAGCGGCGCGCCGGCCGGTGCGGCACCGGTGCCGGGGTACGGCCACCCGGCGCACGACCCGGCCCACGGTGGGTACGCCTCACCGTTCCCGCCCGCCGGTCAGCAGTACGGGCCGGGCGGTCAGCAGTTCGGGCCGGGTGGCCAGCCGTCCGGTTCCACCGGTTGGCCGGGTGAGCCGGAGCAGGAGCAGGGGCGGTTCGAGGCGTTCAAGCCGGAGGCTGAGCCGGAGCAGAAGGCCGAGCAGCCCACCCCGAAGGTACGCAACGGGCGGGTGTTGGCGCTGGTGCTGATCGTGGCGGTGCTGATCCTGGCCGTCCCGCTGGGCCTGCTGATGCTCCTCGGCAAGATTGGCTCGGACGATGCCGAGCCGGCCTCCTTCAACCCGGCCGTCGGTTCCTGCGTCAAGCAGTCCGGCACCGGCGCGAGCGCGGCGAGCTGCGACGAGCAGGGTGCCTTCACTGTCGTCTCCAAGGTGGACGCCAAGGAGAAGTGCACCGACCCGACCCAGCCGCATGTGGTGTTGCAGGGCGGCGGGGTGGACCGGGTGCTCTGCCTGAAGCCGGCCGGCCAGTAACGACGTACCGACGGCGGGGGCCCGGGTGGACCGGGTCCCCGCCGTCGGTGTTTCGGGCCGTACGGACTGGGCAGTCTATGGGGACATTGACGTAGCCCGAGGAGGTCACCCCATGGCAGGCAACGAGAACGAGGTCAACCGCAGCGCCCGCAGCGGCCGTTTCGTCACGGAGGGCACCACCGAGCGGGACCCCCGGCACACGACCACTGAGCAGGTGGGCGGCGGCGGGGACCAGGAGGTCCACCGCAGCGCGAGCACCGGCCGTTTCGTCACCGGGACCACCGCCGAGCTGCACCCGTCGACGACCGAGACCCAGCACGTCTGACCGACCTGCCGACCACTGCCCTCCGCACCGGCGCGGGGGGCAGTGTCATGTCCGGGCCCCGAGCTGCACGCAGGGGGTACGCGCGCTGGCCAGGACGCTGCTGTTGTCGGCCGCGGTGATGTCGACGGTGACCGACACGCAGCCCTTCGTGGTCCGCAGCACGTTGCCGAACACGCTGTACACCTGACTTTTGATCATGAACGGATAGTCGAACCGGCTGGATGCGCCGTCGGCGGGGCGGGTGGCCGCCAGCCGGATGGTCGCCCCGGTCGGCACCCGCTCGGTGGAGACGAACAGTGGCCAGGCCGCCTGGCAGCGCGGGGAGTAGCGCAGGGTCAGGTTGCCGTAGGAGGGCTGCGTCGGGTCGGGGTCGGGCACCGGGACGGTTTCCGCGCTGACCGCGTCGACCTGGCAGCGTTCCTCCTGCGGGTCCGCCCCGTCGGCGGCCGGCGTGCCGGCGGTGGGTGCGGCGGCGTCGGGTGCCGGGCCGGAGGCGTCGACCGCCCGGTCCGCCGGACGGTTCGTCCGGGTTTCCCGGTCGGCGATCATCGGTACGACCGAGCCGGCGACGAGCACGGTGAGCCCGGCTGCGGCGACCAGTGCCCAGCGGGGCACCGGTGGGCGTCGGGCCGGTGACCGCAGGACCTCCGCTGTGGACCGTTGCGGTGGTTCGGCTGCCGGTCCGCCGGGGGCCGGTCCGCTGGCCTGGTCCGGTGCGGCCTCCCGGTGCCACCGGTCCCGCCAGGCCGCCTCGTCGCCGCCGCAGGCCCGGACGAAGGCCAGGGTCAGCTCCAGCGACGGCAGGCGGGTGCCGGAGAGCACCCCCGCCAGCGCGGTGTGTGAGTAGTGGGCGGTCGCCGACATCCTGCGCAGCGACGGTTGCCCGGCATCGCGCCGGAGCCGGGCGAGATCAGCGATGAATTCGTGGTGCCGGGCATCGCCGGCAACCTGCTCGCCGACTCGTCCGCTTCGACCCGTCATGGACCCTCCCCCTGCGTGTAAACCCTGGTGTCAACGCACGTCAAGCCAGTGCTTTACAGGCGGGTGCCACGACAGGATCGACCCCGGAGCAGCCACCCGCCGGATAGGTGCCGGTGAATATGATCTCACGGCGAGTGTCGGGCCTGACACGCATCCGTTCGGCTCGAAATCGACATTCGCCCCGGGGATACCGCATCGCACGGACCACCGTCCGACGGGTACGCCGCACCACTTCCGGTGCGGCGCCGACCTCTCGACAGGAGAACCGCGTGTACCAGCCGAACGGCTCGAACCCCCCGGGCCGCACACCCCGCCGAGCACTGCCGAGGTTCGTCATACGGGTCCTCGCCGCCTGCGGCGTCACGGCGATGGTCCTGGTGGGCACGGCCGCACCGTCGTTCGCCGGCATCTCCGGCTACAGCGTCGCCGGCACGGGCGGCGCCGGCCTGATGGTGCGCACCAGCCCCTACGACGCCAACGCCGGCTCGGTGGCGCTCCTTGCCGACGGCACCGGGTTCGTCGCCGAGTGCGCCGTACGCGGGCGCAACATCTCCGGCAACTCCGTCTGGCACCGGATCAGCTCCCCGGCCAGCGGCTGGATCAGCGACTACTACACCAACACGCCGGGGTTCAACCAGTACCTGCCCAACGAGCCGGAGTGCTCCACCACCCCGCCGCCCACCGGCACCCGCGAGGACCGGGCGATGGCCTGGGCCCGGTCGGTCATCGGCCAGGCGTACACCAACGGGGACCTGGGTGACTCCAACCACCAGTGGGACGGTTGGTGCGACAACTTCGTCGGGCACGCCTACGGCCGGGCCGCCAGCGGTTACGCCTCGGCGATCGTGCACTACAACGCGCTGCTGTCGCGCGGCATGATCCGCACCACGGGCACCCCGCCGGCCGGTGCGCTGGTCTTCTACGCCGCCGCGTCGATCAACGGCTACTACGGCCACGTGATGCTCTCCGAGGGCAACGGCAACTACATCACCTCGGCGGCCACCGTCCGCCGCGTCTCGCAGACCTGGCCGGGTGCGCCGTACCTCGGCTGGTCCTACGCCGACCCGGAGTGGACCGGGCGCTGACGCCCCCACCCTGCCCGGCTCCCCTCCCGGTCGTCCGTTGAAAGGATCCTGATGCGTCTCCCCCTTCCCACCCGCGCGGCCCGGCGTGCCCTGCGCCTGGCCCTCGGCCTGACGCTGGTCGCCGCCGTCGGCGTCGGTGTCATGCCCACCCCCGCCACCGCAGCACCCGCCACCACCGGCCCGGCCGCCCACGCCGCGTCGGCCCCCCGCCCGGCCGACCAGGCCAGGCCGGCCAGTGTCGGTGGCCCCGCCATCGGCGCGAAGGCGAACCGGGTCGGCGTCAACGCGGTCGGTATCGACCTGTGCGCCCAGGTGGCGTACGCCGCCGGCTTCCGCAACAACCCGCTGGTCACCGCCGTGGCCGTGGCGATGGCCGAGTCCTCCTGCAACCCGTCGGCGGTCGGCAGCAACGGCCCCACCGCCGGTTGCTCGAACGGTTCGCTGGACCGGGGGCTGTGGCAGATCAACAACTGCTACCACCCCACCGTCACCGACAGTTGCGCCTACAACGCCCAGTGCAACGCCAACGCCGCCTACAGCATCTCCAGCGGCGGCAGCAACTGGCAGCCCTGGTCGACGTACAACAACGGGGCGTACGCCGCGTACCTGTCTGCCGCGCAGGCGGCGGTGGCCCGCCTGGGTGGCACCGGCGACCCGCCGGCGGTGACGGGCACGATCCTGGCCAACCCGTCGCTCAACATCCGCACCGGGCCGGGCACCACCTACGGCATCGCCGGCTCCGTCGCCTACGGCACCACCGTGCGGATCGCCTGCTACACCTTCGGCGAGTACGTCAGTGGCGGCTACTGGCCGTCGTCCACCTGGGACCGGATCACCAACCCGGCGACGGGCGTGACCGGCTACGTGGCCGACACCTGGGTCAACACCACCTACGACGTGAAGACGATGGTCGGTCGCTGCTGACCGTCCCGTCCGGGGCCGCGCGGGCGGGGTTCGTACCCTGCCCGCGCGGCTCACCCGTGACCGCTCTCTTGCCCTTCCCGCTGGCGCAGCCGCCGCACCCGCCGGGCGTGGCGGCGGCGACCCATGCCTCACCTGGAGACCGGTATTCCTGACAGGCATAGATATGACTGACAGGCATACCGGTGTACGCCGGTATCACTCCCCCCCGGTTCCTGCGGCGGCCGGCAATCGCGGCCCGCACTCACGTTCGGCGGGACCGGGCAGTGTTACGGTCGGCGTGAAGCTTTCATGTCGACCGATGGAGGGCCCGAATGGGTCGCGGATCGTTTCCTTCGGGACTGGCGCGGTCGTTCAACGCGCGGATCATGGCGCTGCGGTCGTCGCCACGCTGGGGGCGGTTCCTCCGGCGGCACCTGGCCGTGGTCACCTACACCGGTCGCCGTTCCGGGCGGACGTTCAGCACGCCTGTCGCCTACCGGCAGACCGGCGACGCGGTGGTCATCCAGGTCGCGATGCCCGACGCCAAGCAGTGGTGGCGGAACTTCCTGGGCGAGGGCGGCCCGATCTCGCTGAACCTCGACGGGGTCGACCGGGCCGGGCACGCGGTGGCCCGCCGCGACGACCGAGGCCGGGTCACCGTCACCGTCGACCTGACCCCCTGACCAGGAGCCGGTCGGCTATACGACTATCCCTTGTGGTCGGTCCGCCTACACTTGCCGGCCATGGACCCTGTCGCGCTGGCCACGGCGCTGGCGAAGCCGATCCTGGCGCAGGTCGGGGCCGCCGCCGCCAAGGGCGTCAAGGCCCGCGTGTGGGGGGACCCGGAACACAAGGCCCTGGAGCGCGCGTTGCGCCGCGCCCTCACCGAGCTGAACCGGTCGTACGGCGACCGGCTGGCCGAGTTCGACATCAACGACGGCTTCTGGGTGCACGAGGGCGCTCCCGAGCTGGCGAAGGCACTCGTCCCCGGTGTGCCGCCCTCGCCGGTGCGGCTGGCGGAACGGGCCGTCGACTCGCTCGGCCGGGCCGAATCCGACGACGAACGGTACGACCGGGTCGGCCTGCTGCGGCCCGCGTTCAAGGCTCTGCTCGACGGGCTGGACGCCGAGGTGCGCCGCGAGGCGACCCTCCAGGGGATGCTCGGCCGCTCCGATGCCGCGTCGACCGCCCAGGCGACCACCCGCATCGCCGAGCACCTGGGCGCGGTCGACGCCACCGACGACGACCGGGTCGCCTACCTGCGCTGGCTGATCGACCAGCACCGCTACCTGCGTACCGTGGGGGTGGTCCGGAACACCACCGTGCAGCTTCCGTTGGGCGAGGTGTTCGTCGGGTTGCAGGCGCAGCGGGACCGCAATCCCGGTGATCGGGCGCGGGCGTGGTTCGAGCGCGAGCGGGAGCGGCTGGCCGCCCTGGTGGCCGAGGGAACGCTGGACCACACCGGTTTCGAGGCAGCCCTCGACCGGTTGCAGACGGAGTACGGCCACCGGTTCGCCGCCGAGACCGACCAGCCGGCCAGGCAGCCGGTGCTCGACGCGGCCCGCGACGCCGCCCAGTTGCTGGTCCTGGGCGATCCCGGGACAGGCAAGACCACCCTGCTGCGTTACCTGGCCCTGACCCACGCCCGAGCGCTCATCAGCGGCGAGCAGGTCCAGGGCCGGGACGCGCTGTTCCCGATCTATCTCCGCATCGGCGAGTACGCCCGCCAGGGGTTCCCGGAGGTGGGCATCGGTGAATTCCTGCCCGGCCAGCTCCGCCGCGCGGAGTGCACCCTGCCGGGTCTGCCCGACCTGCTGCGCCGCCAGCTCGACGCCGGCCGCTGCCTGGTGCTGTTGGACGGCCTGGACGAGATCGCCTCGGCCGAGCTGCGCCGGGGCGTGGTCACGGCGGTGACCAACTTCGTGACCGCCCACGCGCGGCAGGGCAACCGGTTCGTGGTGACCAGCCGGATCGCCGGCTACCAGGCCGCCCCGCTGCCGGAGCCGTTCCGCGCGGTGCAGCTCCAGGACATGGACGACCCGACGATCAGCCGGTTCCTCGACGTCTACTGCCGCGAGGTCGAGCGCGCCGAAACCCCGGGCCGGTCCGCCGAGGCGACCCGGCTGGCCGGCGCACGCGAGGCCACCGCGATCGAACAGGCCCTCACCACCAACGCCGGGGTACGCCGGCTGGCCGCCAACCCCCTGCTGTTGACCGCGCTGGTGCTGGTGCACCGGGCCAGCGGCCGGCTCCCGCACCGCCGGGTCGAGGCGTATGTGGAGGTGTGCAACGCGCTCGGGCGCACCTGGCGCAGCGCCCAGGGGGTCGCCGAGGCCGACCTGCCCGACGAGCGAATCCTGACCCGGTGGCTGACCGAACTGGGCTGGTGGATGCACGAGCACCGCCCGGAGGGCGCGGCCACCCGTGCAGAGCTACTTGAAGTGCTCGGTCCGTTGTGGGCGGCGCACCAGGGTGTCGGGTGGGATCCGCGCGTGCTGGAGGCCGCCGACCCGCTGCGCACCGACGCCGGGCTGGGGGTGCTCGACTTCGTCGACAAGGCCGACACCCACACCGGCCTGCTGGTCGAGCGGGCTCCCGGCCGCTACGGCTTCGCCCACCTGACCTTCGAGGAGTACTACGCCGGCCGGGCGCTGGCGTTCCGTGGCTCGGCCACCGACCGGATCAGCGAGATCCGCCGCCGGCTGCACGACCCCCGCTACGAGGAGCCGATCCTGCTCGCGCTCGGCCTGATCGGCACCGACTACGTCGAACAGATCGACGACGTGGTGACGAAGGCGATCTACCCGGCCGAGGGCAACCCGAGCCCGTACGAGGAACTACTGGGCCGGGACTTTCTCTTCATGCTCCGAGTCCTGGCCGACGATACGCCGCTGAAGACCTCGACCATCGACGCGGTGGTGAATAGGGCGGTCGACGAGTGGCTGGACAGGAAGCACAGCCGGTGTCGTTTCGTCGCATATCGTGAGTCTTTACGTGACCGACTGGCCGCCCTGGGTGGCACCAAGGCTGGAGGGCGATTTCAAGCCGCCCTGGATAGCCGGGCTGCCATGCTGCCCCACGATATCGTCTTACCCTGGTGTGAACTGACCTCCATCACTGCCCGGTCCGGCTCACTACCGACCGCCACAATTACCGCCTTAGCCACCATCGCCACTGACAGCTTCGATCCCACGACGCAGATCGAAGCGGGTCTAGCTCTGGCAAAATGTGGACACCTGACCGGATCGGCCGTCGTTTCACTAGCAGGAATAGCCACTAACGATCACCGCCCAGACGTGCGAAAAGAGGCGATATCAGCACTGGCAGAAATCGAACCACTTACCGAAGCAATCGCTGCCACACTAATCAAGATCGCCGTCAAAGACACCGATCCAGACGTCCGAATGCAAGCGATGTCAGCACTGACAGAAAATGCGCCCATTGGAACAATTAGCAACACGTTGACTACTGTCGCCACCAACGACCCTCACCCGGACGTGCGGACAAAGGCGATATCAGCACTGGCAGAAACCGAACCACTTACCGAAGCAATCGCTGCCACACTAATCAAGATCGCCGTCAAAGACACCGACAGATTCGTGCGGACAACGACAGTCTCGGCATTACTGGAATCCAACTCGCCAACGAAACCAATCATTACCACCTTAACCACCATCGCTACCTCCGATCGCGATTCATACGTGCGGAAGCATGCAGTCGCAGCATTATCTACCAGCGGATTCGCCGAAGAAGTTACCGCACCGTTGCTCATGATGGCGAGCAGTGATCCCGATCCAGACGCCCGAGTGCAAGCAATATTAGCACTGACCGAAACTGCACTCACCGAACCAATAACGAACACGCTGATCGACATCGCCACCAACGACATTGATAGATTCGTACGGGAAGAGGCAATCTCAGCGCTGACAAAGGGTACAGCACTTAGCGAAGAGGTCGTCCGAGCGCTGATTACGATCGCCGTCAACGATCCCGAGCCAGACCTACGAATCCATGCAGGGATGGAACTAGCAGAAGCTGGCGAAATGACCAGCGAGGTCGTCACCGAACTAATCAACATCGCCACCAAAAATCCTGACCGATTCATGCGAATACAGGCAATTACCGTACTAACGGAAGGTGGCACTCTCACCGAGCGAATCATCGCCACACTGACCGTTGTAGCCAACACCGATCCCGACCCAGACGTACGGACACAGGGGATTTTGGCGTTGGCAGAAGGCGGAGGGGTAACCGATGATGTAGTCACTACCTTCTGCGCTATCGCCACAAATGATCCCGATCCGTACCTACGCGCACAGGCGATCTCAGCATTGGTCACCGGAAGGGTACTCGACGGTCCGGTGATCACCATGCTTACCGATATCGCCATCAGCGATCCTGATCGATTCGTTCTCGTCCAAGCAGGCTCCGCGCTCGCAGACTTTGGCGCAGTCACTGCAACGGTGGCCGCCACATTGGCTAAAATCGCCACCGACGATCCTGATCCTTACTTACGCGGACGTGCGGCTTCAGCGCTGGCCACAGGCGGCGATTTAAATGGAACGACAATCGCAATACTGGTTGCCATTGCCACCACGGACTCCGATCCAAATGTTCGGAGGCATGCGGTCTCGGCGCTGGAGGAAGCGGGGGCGCTGACCGAACCAGTCACAGACACCCTGATTAACATCGCCACCACCAGCAATTCCTGGACAGCACGGTCAGAAGCCGTAAGAGCGCTACGTCGCGCCCTACCCACCCAGGAACTACGGCGACATTTGATTTCGCTCTTCAAAAGTGAAGGTTACGAGGTGCGGCGAGAGGCAGGACTAATACTTTCCTTCCTCTCCCAACAGCATCCAGATCTGGTGCCGGAAATACGGATCGAGCTGGCCAAAGCCTGCAACGATCCAGCGCTGAGCAAGGCTCACGGAAATCGATCTCGAACTGGGCAGGACTACGCATACGAGGCGCTACGCGCACAGATGGATCTAGATCTCTATCAACCAACTGAACCTAAGTTATAAAAGCTATCGCAATGCGCGGAAGCCTTAAGGGTAAGGCAAGGTCGCGGCAAGGCGGAATGATGCAAGAATTCCAGCTCCGGCATTCCACCCAAATAGGTCAGCCGAGGCGCTGCCAGGCCACCCAACTGTCCGTGATCATCTGGGTCAGATCGGAGCGGATCGGCTGCCAGCCCAGCAGCGAACGCGCCCGACTGATCTCCCCCACCAGATGCGACGGCTCCGGCTTCGGGGGCAACTGCCGCACCATCACCGACCGACCGGTTACCTGTTCGGCGGCGGCGATCACCTCGGCCATGCTCGTCCCGACGCCGGAGGCAAGGTTGACCGCATGATGGGTGCCGGGTGTGCAGGCGGCGAGGGCGAGCCGGATGCCGGCAGCGACGTCCGCGACGTGCACGAAGTCGCGGACGGCCGAGCCGTCGCCGTTGAGGCTGACCTGGTCGAGTTGACCGGTCATCGCACGGAAGACGTTGGGGATGATCCGGGCCGGGTCGGTGTCGGTGACCCCGTCGACCGCCCCGGCGACGTTGAACGGACGAACGGTCACCGCGCCGAGCGCACCGGTCGCGGCGTACCCGGCCACCATCTGCTCCGCTGCGACCTTCGACGCGCCGTACGGGCTCTCCGGGTGCACGTCCAGGTCTTCCGACAGCGTGCCGCTGCGCTGTGACCCGTACACGATGTTGGTGGAGGCGAGCACGAACGACGCCGGGGCCGCCCGGTCGCGTACCGAATCCAACGCCATCAGCAGGTGGAGCGTGCCGGTGGCGTTGACGTCGAAGTAGGTCAGCGGGTCGGCCAGCGAGTCGCGTCCGCTGGTGAGCGCGGCCAAGTGCACGACACCGTCGTACGACCCGGTCCGGACGACCGCCGCGATCTGGGCGCGGTCGCGGAGGTCGCCGGTCACCAGGTCGGCACCCGGTGCCGACTTGCGGTCGGTACGCCCCCGGCTCAACACAGCCACCCGGTGGCCGGCGGCGAGCAGGTCGAGGGTGACGGCGTGCCCCAGGAAACCCAGCCCACCAGTTACCAGAACGTGCACGTCAGCCCCTGTCCAGGATCGTCCGGCGATGCTCCCAGGCGAGCTCGATACAGCCGGCGGCAGCCGGCGCGAGCTGCCCGCCGCTGGTGATCTCGTCGATGGTGTGGCGAGTAAACGGAAGCGCCGATGTCGGCTTGAGCCGGCCGGTCGTGACGATCGTGACCTCAGCGTTGAAGGTGACCATGTCGGCAAAGAGCCGGTCATACGTCGGACCGTCGAACACCGCGACGGTCAGGATCTCCCCCCACAGGGTGAGGGCGTCCAATGCCACGCCCAGGCAGAAGACCCGGACACCACCGGCCTGGTACGCCTCGACGAGTGACGCCAACGGCTCGGCGTGATAGTTGGCCGGTGCACCCTCGCCACCGTGCTCGGCGTTGCCGAGGAACTCTTCGCTGTACTCCCGGACGATGTTGCGCCACAGGTCGAAATCGTCGGCCTGCGCCGCCGGCAGGACGCTCGACGGTTGGAAGACCCCGGCGGGCATGATGTGCAGGGTTCCACCCGCCATCGCCACCTTGCCCGCCGCCCGATGGTGCAGCACGAAGGTCACCCCGTCGGGGTCGACCCGCAACGTCAGCGTGTCGACGGACGACGGCACCACCGGCCAGCGACCCGACGCGAACGGGTCACCCGCCAGCCGACGGAACGCCAGATTGCGCCATGACGCGGGCAGGATCCCGCTGCCGTCGCCGGTGATGTGGGAGGCAGCCATCTCGTGGGCCAGAGCCTCGGAGACATCGACTCCACCGAAGTAGGTCCCCTCAGTGAAGGTCAACGCGCGGTCCGCGCGGAGCCAGTCGACCCCGGTGAGATGCCAGGCCAGCCGGTTCTCGAAGAGCTGCGGCTGCTCGACGTCGCGGAGCGCGAGACTGTAACGCTGGTGTCTGCGATCAGGTGCAATCAGCGGGCGAACGGCCGCCGCCGCGTCCTCGGTGCCCGTTACCAGCGGCGGCGACGAGGCAGGCGAGAATGCGATTCCGAACTCGCTCACCTCGACCGGTGCAGACGGCAACCAGCCCGGTGCCGTGATCAGGCCCGTGTCACCAAGCCGGTACTCGCTGCCGTACAGCCGGGCAGCCTCTCGTGCCAACGGCACCCGATGGCCGTTCAACTTCCGTCGGACGGCTCGCCATTCGTCCTGGTTGGCCGCGACCTGAGGATGCACTGTCACATCCGACCCCTGATGAATGACCAAGCCTCCCGAGTCCACCCCGGCGGATATTGCCTGATCAGGAGTGATGCGCTGACGCGTCAACCCGAGCGTTTGCACCGACACGCCGAAGTGTTCGGCGAGGAGTTGCCGGTACAGCGCGGACGGGTACGTGATACCCCGCTCCCACCTGCTGACCTGGTTGGCAGTGATAGCCAATTTCTTTCCACGTAGCAAGCCCAGCCGGTTGAGTGCGTCGGCCACGTCCTGCTGGGTCTGCCCGCCCGCGTCACGAAGGTTGTAGAGGGCGAGGTTCGGTGTCGCGTCCCTGGCACGAGCCGGCATGTCCCTCCTCAGCGGTGTCGTCGACTGCAGCAACGCCTAGTCGATGCCTGGTGGCTACGAGTCACTGCCGATTGGCGACCGTTCGATCGCGTCACCAGGAATGGTCTGCTTGATCTGTGGTCGTGATCGATCGACCAGGTCACCACCAGCACACTTTCGCCGCCGAGAGTAGCGGATTACACACCGCAGTGTCACCGACCCGGCCGCCGACAGGGGTCGGGATCAGGAGACCGACTTCATGTCGCCGATATAGCGGTTTCCGGCCGCACCGATACCGCTATATCGGCGGCATGGCGAGCCAACACCGATGGGTAGGAGGTCCCGTGAAGAAGGACGACAAGCCGAAGCCCCAACCCCAACCGACCCCGCCGCCCGCACCACCACCGCCCGCGCCGCCGATCGTCCCCGGCCCGATCGGGCCGTTCATCCCGCCCTACCGGGGACCGGGCCGCATGACGAACGTCGTCTTGGCGGGTCGCTGGACGGGAAGCCGGAACCGGGGGCCGGGGCGATGAGGGAACCGAGACTGAGGGGCGGCGACCTGGTCCACCTGACCCGCGAGGTCAGCCCGCAGTTCGTCAGGCCGATCACGGTGCGGGTGATCCGCGAGCTGACCGACCGCCACACGTACGACGGCTGGACCTGGATCGAGGCGTACGAGCTGGGGCCGGACGGCCTGGCCCGACGACGGCGCGAGCTGTACGTCCGCCGCGCCGGGGTGCGTTGGCTTCCCTCCCCGCCTCCGGCAGCGGCCCGGCCGCCCGCCCCACGGGCAGCGACCAGGTCGGCAGCTCGCGGCTCGGCGGTGCCGGCGTGACGCCGCTCGACGGGCTCGCCCATCGGCCGCTGCGCCCGATCTGGCTGTGCCGCCTCGACGCGAACCCGTGGCCGTGCGGGGAGGCGAAACTCGCCCTGCTCACCGTGTTCGCCGACGACCGGCCGGCTCTGCTGGCCCTGCTGTCGACGCTGCAACGGGAGGCGGAGGATCACCTCACCCAGCTCGACAGCGGCCGGTCGAACAATCTCACCGACCGTTTCCTGTCCTGGGCACAGCCACCCGACCACTGAGCCCTTCGTGCGACTCGTCGGCAGGCGGTGCGGCACGATGGGGGCATGAGCGCACGGGTACGGGCACCAGAGTTGCGTGGTCGGGGCTGGTTGAACACCGGTGGGCGGGAGCTGAGGCTCGCCGACCTGCGGGGAAAGATCGCCCTGCTCGACTTCTGGACCTTCTGCTGCATCAACTGCCTGCACGTGCTCGACGAGTTGCGCCCGCTGGAGGAGAAGTACGCCGACGTGCTGGTCGTCGTCGGGGTGCACTCGCCGAAGTTCGAGCACGAGAAGGACCCGGCCGCGTTGGCCGCCGCCGTCGAGCGGTACGGCGTGCACCACCCGGTGCTCGACGACCCCGAGCTGGACATGTGGCAGCAGTACGCGGCGAAGGCGTGGCCCACCCTGGCGGTGGTCGACCCGGAGGGTTACGTGGTCGCCACGATGGCCGGCGAGGGTCACGCCGAGGGGCTGATCCGGCTGGTCGACGACCTGATCGCCACCCACGAGGCCAAGGGCACCCTGCACCGGGGCGACGGGCCGTACGTGCCGCCGACGCCACCCGAGACGACGCTGCGCTTCCCCGGCAAGGCCGTGCTGCTCGACGGCGGCAACCTGCTGGTCTCCGACTCGGCCCGGCACAGCCTGGTCGAGCTGGCCCCGGACGGCGAGACGCTGATCCGGCGGATCGGTTCCGGTGAGCGGGATCGGGTAGACGGGCCGGCCGCCTCGGCGGGGTTCGCCGAGCCGCAGGGGCTCTGTCTGCTGCCCCCGCACGTGGCCGAGGTCGCCGGCTACGACCTGCTGGTCGCCGACACCGTCAACCACCTGCTGCGCGGCGTACGCCTGGAGACCGGCGAGGTGACCACGGTGGCCGGCACCGGCCGGCAGTGGCGCTCCACTGTCGACGACCACGCCCACGACGCGCGCTCCGTCGACCTCTCCTCCCCCTGGGACCTGGCCTGGTACGACGACACGGTCATCGTGGCGATGGCCGGCATCCACCAGCTCTGGTGGTTCGACCCGGTCAAGCGGACCGCCGGCATGTGGGCGGGCACCACGGTCGAGGCGCTGCGCGACGGTCCACTGACCGAGGCGTGGCTGGCCCAGCCGTCCGGCCTGTCCGTCTCGGCCGACGGCGCGCGGCTGTGGGTGGCCGACAGTGAGACCAGCGCCATCCGGTACGTGCAGAACGGCGTGCTCGGCACCGCCGTCGGGCAGGGGCTGTTCGACTTCGGGCACGTGGACGGGCCGGCCGACCGGGCGTTGCTCCAGCATCCGTTGGGGGTGTGCGCGCTGCCCGACGGCTCGGTGCTGATCGCCGACACCTACAACGGCGCGGTCCGCCGCTTCGACCCGGCGACCGGCCTGGTCGCCACGGTGGCCGACGGGCTGGCCGAGCCGAGTGACCTGGTGCTCACCGCCGACGGCGGGGTGCTGGTGGTGGAGTCGGCGGCGCACCGGTTGACCCGGCTCGCCCCGGGCGCGTTGACCGCTGCCGGGGCGGACACGGTGGACGGTCCCCGGCACCGGCTGGAGCGTAAACCCACCGACGTCGCGGCCGGCGAGGTGACCCTGGAGGTGATCTTCACGCCGGCGCCGGGGCAGAAGCTGGATGAGACGTACGGGCCGTCGACCCGGCTGGTCGTCTCGGCCTCACCGCCGGAGCTGCTCATTGAGGGGGCGGGCACCGGCACCGAGCTGTCCCGCCGGCTGGTGGTCGACCCGGCCGTGCCGCAGGGGGTGCTCCAGGTGACCGCGCAGGCCGCCACCTGCGACGCCGACGTCGAGCACGCCGCCTGCCACCTGACCCGCCAGGACTGGGGCGTCCCGGTACGGGTCGTCGACGACGGCGCGACCCGCGTCCCGTTGGTGCTGCGCGGCCTGGACACCTGAACGGGGACGGTCAGGCGAACGGGGTCGGGGTGACCCCGGCGTCGATCAACGCGGCCCGCACCAGGGCGGCCGAGGCGACCGCGCCGGGGCTGTCCCCGTGCAGGCAGATCGAGGCGACCGGGCAGGGCACCACGGTCCCGTCGACCGCCACCACGGTGTGCTCGGTGGCCATCCGGACCGCCCGCAGCGCCACCTCCTCCGGGTCGGTGACCAGCGCGCCAGGCGCGGTACGCGGCACCAGCGCCCCGGTGGGCAGGTAGCCCCGGTCGGCGAAGCCCTCGGCGACCACCCGCAGTCCCGCGCCGACGGCGAGCTGGGCGAGGGTGGAGCCGGGGGCGCACAGGATCGGCAGCTCGTGGTCGTACCCGGTGACGGCGGCGACCACGGCGGCGGCCTGCACCTCGTCGGTGGCCGCCGCGTGGTAGAGCGCGCCGTGCGGCTTGAGGTAGCGCACCCGGGTCCGGTACGGCCGGCAGAACGCGTCGAGCGCCCCGATCTGGTAGGTGACGTCGTCGCGCAGCTCGTCGAAGCTGTACGCGATGTGCCGGCGGCCGAAGCCGGCCAGGTCCCGGTAGCCGACCTGCGCGCCGACGGTGACACCGCGTTCGGCGGCGGCGGCGCAGACCCGGCGCATGGTCGACGGGTCGCCGCCGTGGAAGCCGCACGCCACGTTGGCGGAGGTGACCAGGTCGAGCAGCGCCTCGTCGTCGCCGAGCCGCCAGATGCCGAATCCCTCGCCGAGGTCAGCGTTGAGGTCCATGGAACCTCACCGTAGTCCCCGGCCGGGCCTGCGCGAGCCCGGTCACGTCGTCCACCACGCCGATCACCGGGTAGCCGCCGGTGGTCGGATGGTCGGCCAGGAAGATCAACGGTTGACCGTCGGCGGGCACCTGCACCGCCCCGAGCACCACGCCCTCGCTGGGCAGTTCCCCGGCCACCGCGCGGGGCAGCGCCGCGCCGACCAGTCGCGTGCCGACCCGGTCACTGACCGGGCTCACCGCGTACGCCGTGCCGAGCAGCAGCGCCATCGCCCCGGCGGTGAACCAGTCGGCACGCGGGCCGGGACGCAGGGTCAACCACAGCTCCGCCGGCACCGGCCGGCCGACGGTGAAGTCCACCGGTGCGGGCGGCCCGGCCGGTCGGCCGAGCGGGAGCAGGTCGCCGTCGCGGACCGGGGGCGGGCCGAGGCCGGCGAGGGTGTCGGTGGACCGGCTGCCGAGCACGGGCGGGACGGCGATCCCGCCGTCGACCGCCAGCCAGTTGCGCAGCCCGTTCCGGGGCGTGCCGATCTGCAGCACCGCGCCCGCCGGCACCGCCAGCGGCCGGCCCACGTCACCGGGCCGACCGTCGACCCGGACGTCGACGTCGGCCCCGGTCACCGCCACCGTGCCGGCCCGGGTCAGCCGCAGCTCACCACCGCCGAGGGTCAGCTCCAGACCGGCGGCGTCCGCCTGGTTGCCGACCAGCCGGTTCGCCAGCGCCAGCGCCGCCGGATCCAACGCCCCCGACCGGGGTACGCCGAGATGCGCCCACCCGGGCCGCCCCAGGTCCTGCACGGTGGTACGCGGTCCCGCCCGCCGCACCTCGATCGCGCCTGCGGTTTTCTGCGGTGCGGTCATCCGGTCACCAGCCGGACCCGGGTGCCGGGGGTGAGGGTGGCCGGCGGATCGGCGGACACGTCGAACAGGGTCAGCGTGGTCCGCCCCACCAGCAGCCAGCCGCCCGGCGACGCGGTCGGGTAGATCCCCGCGTACGGCCCGGCCAGGGCCACCGAGCCGGCCGGCACCCGGGGGCGCGGGGTGGGCAGTCGGGGCACCGCGTACTGCGGGGGCAGCCCGGTCAGGTAGGCGAAGCCGGGGGCGAACCCGCAGAACGCCACCCGGAACTCGGTGTCCGCCAGGCGGCGCACCACCTGGGGCACGGTCAGCTTCCAGTGCTCGGCGACCCGGGGGAGGTCGTCCCCGTCGTACACGGTGGGCACCTCGACCAGGCGGGCGGCGGCCGTGGTGGTGGCCGGGCCGGGGGTCCAGCGGGTGATCCGGGCGGCTGTCGACTCCGGGTCGGGCACCCCGTCGAGCAGGACGGTGCCGGCGGCCGGGACGATCTCGGCGGCGCTCAGCTCGCCGGCTTCCCGGCGTCGCCACAGCTCGGCCCGCCACTGCTCCACCTGGGCGGGATCGTCGCAGTCGAGCAGGAGGGCGTGCCGGCCCACGGGTCGGATCCGCATTCCGCCATACTCTCCGATCGATGGGCCGTCCAGGGCAGGTGGACCCGATCCGGGTCGTGACGGGTCGCACTACCTAGAAGTAACCTACGGTGCCGTAACCTGTTTGCGTGACCACCTCCGCACCGCTTCGACTCAAGCCTGTCGACATCGGTAAGCCCCGGATGCGCGGCTGGCTGCACACCTACGCGTTCTTCGTCGCGCTCGTCTGCGGCATCGTGCTCAGTGCGATCGCGGCCACCCGACCCGGCTGGACACCCCTGGTCAGCTGCCTGATCTACAGCGTCACAGTCTGCGGGCTGTTCGGCACCAGCGCCCTCTACCACCGCCGGGTGTGGTCGGAGCGCGGCTACCAGATCATGCGCCGGATGGACCACTCGATGATCTTCGTGTTCATCGCCGGGACGTACACCCCGCTCTGTGTCCTGCTGCTCGACCGGCGTACGGCCGTCCTGATGCTCGCCCTGGTCTGGGGTGGGGCGTTGGCCGGCGTCGCCGTCAAGCTGATCTGGCCGCACGCCCCACGCTGGGTCTCCGCGCCGCTCTACCTGGCCCTCGGCTGGGTGTCGGTGGCGATCCTCCCGCAGATCCTGCGCCAGGGCGGGGTCACCGTGCTGGTGCTGCTCGCCGCCGGCGGCGCGGTCTACAGCATCGGCGCGGTCTTCTACGCGCTGCGCCGGCCGAACCCGTGGCCCACCGTCTTCGGCCACCACGAGTTCTTCCACGCCTGCACCCTGATCGCCGCCCTCTGTCACCACATCGCGATCTACTTCGCCCTCTTCGCCTGACAGCGGAGAGGAACCACAGACAGTTCGGGGGCCCCGCGCCGTTGCGGGGCCCCCGAGATCGTGGGGTGCGGGACGGTCAGACCGGGTAACCCGAGCCGCGCGTCTCGCGGTACTCCTCGCGTACCACCTGGCCGCCCTGCACCGGCGCGACCCGGTCGGCGACGACCTGGTCCTGCCGCACCGCGGTGGTGACGACGGCCCGGCGGCGGCCGTTCCAGAAGTAGAGGGTGGTCAGCAGCCCGACGACACCGGCGAGCATCAGCACCCAGCCGACCACGTCGAGGTTGAGCCATCCCAGATTGGCGTCGACGGCGAACGCGAAGATCGCGCCCACCGCGATGAGGAAGATGCTGGCACCGATGCCCATGACGTCGCCTCCTTGGCTGTCAGCTGGCGTTACCCACCCGGCCACGGCCATCGAGGGCATCGATGAGCGAGTGGCATCCATCGACTTACCCAGGCAGCACCCGCGCCAATCAGGCAAGCTGGTGCAATGACGGACGGCGAGGCCGCGACACGGACCCTGGTGCTGCTCCGGCACGCCAAGGCCGAACAGCCCACCACCGGCCCGGACGTGGAGCGCAGGCTGACCGCCCGGGGGCACGCGGACGCCGCCGCCGCCGGTGCGTGGCTCGCCCGGCAGGGTCTGCTCCCCGACGTGGTGATCTGTTCGGCGGCCCGCCGGACCAGGCAGACCTGGCACGACGTGGCGCTGGGCATGACCGGGTCCCCGCCGGAGGGTGGCCCGGCGGGGACGGCTCCGGTGGTGCGGTACGCCGCCGCCGCGTACGAGGCGCACCCGGACGACCTGCTCGACCTGGTGCGGACGGTCGAACCGGAGGCGGGCACGGTGCTGCTCGTCGCACACAATCCGGGCGTCTCGCTGCTGTCGGCGCTACTCGACCCGCAACGGGCCGACCGGGAGGGGCTGCGCACCACCGACCTGGTGGTGCACCGGGTGGCGACGCCGTGGGCGGAGCTGACCCCCGGCGACGCCCCGATCACCGCCCGGCACACCGCCCGCGGCTGACCGCCACCGGGACGGCCGCGCGGTCAGGACGGAGGTGCGGTGGGCGGCGGCGGGTCGGGCGGCGGCGGCATCATCGCGGTCGGGTGGGAGAGCCGGTTCTCCTCCACGATGAGCGTGCGGGCCCGCTTGCGCCGGTCCTGCCAGAACCACAGCGTGGTGAGCAGTATGGCCAGCCCGGCCAGGATGAACACCCAGCCGACTGCGCGCAGGTCGATCCACCAGACGTTGGCCCGGATCGCGAACGTCATGATCGCGCCGAGCGCGATGAGAAAGATGGCGCTACCAATACCCATGTGCGCTGCACTCCCCCGTGCGGTGGCCGTTGGGCGTGCCCTGACGACGTGGTCCGCGCGGCTTACCCGCCCAGCCCCCCGCCTACCGGGATGGGGGCGGGCAATCCGGGGGGCGGTCAGCGCAGAAAGGCCGATGTTGCGGTATCCGGACGATCGGATACCGCAACATCGGCCCATGCTGAATCAGCTCGGCGGGATCAGAACGCCTCCTCCGGGAGGTCCATGATGTCCAGGTCGGCGCCCTCGATGATCCTCCGGTCGGCGCCGATGCGGGGCAGCACCTCACGGGCGAAGAACCGGGCGGCGGCCACCTTGCCGGTGTAGAACGCCCGGTCGGTGGCGGAAACCTCACCGGCCAGCGCCTTGAGGGCCACGTCGGCCTGCTTCTGGAGCAGCCAGCCGACCACCAGGTCGCCCAGGGCGAGCAGGAAGCGGCGGCTGCTCAGACCGACCTTGTAGAGGCTGCGCGCGTCGCCGCCCTGGGCCTCGCCGAGCCAGCCGGTCAGCACGCCGATGATGTTCTGGATCTCGCCGAGCGCCCGGCCGAGCGCCAGCCGCTCCTCCTTGAGCTGCCCGTTGCCGGCCTCGCTGGTGATGAACTCCTGGATCTCACCGGCGACGGCGGTCAGCGCCCGGCCGTTGTCCCGGACGATCTTGCGGAAGATCAGGTCGAGGCTCTGGATCGCGGTGGTGCCCTCGTACAGAGTGTCGATCTTGGCGTCCCGGACGTACTGCTCCAGGGGGTAGTCCTGGAGGAAGCCCGAGCCGCCGTAGGTCTGGAGCGACTCGTGGCCGAGCAGCTCGTACGCCCGCTCCGAGCCGACGCCCTTGACCAGCGGCAGGAGCAGGTCGTTGACCCGCTTGGCCAGCTTGGTCGCCTTCTCGTCGCCGGCCGCCTCGGCGACGGCGACCCGGTCCTGCCAGCCGGCGGTGTAGCAGACCAGCGCGCGCAGGCCCTCGGCGTACGACTTCTGCATCAGCAGCGAACGGCGCACGTCCGGGTGGTGGGTGATGGTGACCCGGGGGGCGGTCTTGTCGGCCTGCTGGATCAGATCGGCCCCCTGCACCCGGTTCTTCGCGTACTCCAGGGCGTTGAGGTAGCCGGTGGACAGGGTGGCGATCGCCTTGGTGCCGACCATCATCCGGGCGTACTCGATGATCATGAACATCTGCCGGATGCCGTCGTGCCTGTCGCCCAGCAGCCAGCCCTTGGCCGGTACGCCGTGCTCGCCGAAGGTCAGCTCGCAGGTGTTGGAGACCTTGATGCCCATCTTGTGCTCGACGTTGGTGGCGTAGACGCCGTTGCGCTCGCCCAGCTCACCGGTCTCGGCGTCGAAGTGGAACTTCGGCACGACGAACAGCGACAGCCCCTTGGTGCCGGGCCCACCGACGCCCTCCACACCGACCGGGCGGGCCAGCACGTAGTGCACGATGTTCTCGCTCAGGTCGTGCTCACCGGAGGTGATGAAGCGCTTCACGCCCTCGATGTGCCAGGAGCCGTCCGGCTGCGGGATCGCGCGGGCGCGGCCGGTCCCGACGTCCGAGCCGGCGTCCGGCTCGGTCAGCACCATCGTGGAGGCCCACTGCTTGTCGATGAAGAGCTTGGCCCACTTCTGCTGCTCCTCGGTGCCCTCGACGTGCAGCACGTGGGCGAAGGACGGACCGGAGGCGTACATCCAGACCGGGGCGTTGGCGCCGAGGACGAGCTCGGCGAGCGACCACCAGAGGGCGCGCGGGGCGCTGCTGCCGCCGAGGGCCTCGGGGAGGTCCAGCCGCCAGAACTCGGAGTCCATGAACGCCTGGTACGACTTCTTGAACGACTCCGGCAGCGGCGCGGTGTGCGTGGCGGGGTCGAAGACCGGCGGGTTGCGGTCGCTGTCGGTGTAGCTGGCCGCGAGATCCTCACGGGCCATTCGGTCGACCTCGGAGAGGAAGCTGCGGGCGGTGTCGACGTCCAGGTCCGTGTACGGCGCCTGGCCGAACGTCTGGTCCGCCCCGAAGACCTCGAACAGATTGAACTCAAGGTCCCGAAGGTTGCTCTTGTAGTGGGTCATGTTCGCGGCCCCGCTTCCGGACAGGTGTTACCGATCAGTAACCCACACTGTATTACTCACGGGTAGGCAGCGACAACCCGGTCGCGGAAGTGACGGCGATTACACACCCGGCGCTCAGCTCTCGGCCGCGCCGACCTCCCACGAGGGCACCGCCACCGTGACCCCGCTGCGCGGGCCGGTGTACTCCATCAGGACCAGGGCGATGTCGTCGTCGAGCCGGCCGTGCACCCACTCGACCAGCGCGGTCTCCAGCGAGGCCAGGCCGTCGCCGACCGTGCCGTGGCCGAGCAGCCGCCAGGCCCGGTCGGCGGTCGGGAAGAACTCGCCGTCGCGCCGCGCCTCGCCGAGACCGTCGGTGAACAACAGCAGCCGGTCCCCCGGCTCCAGCCGCTCGACGCGGGGCCGGACCACCGGCATGAACCCCAACGGCGGGGCGGGGGCGGGCGGTTCCAGCGGGATCACCGCACCCCGGCGCAGCAGCAGCGGGGCCGGATGGCCGCAGTTGACGATGGTCAGCGTGCCGCCGCGTTCCTCGACCACGGCGGCGGTGACGAAGTCCTCGTCCCCCACGTTGCGGGCCACCGCCCGGTCCAGGTCGGCCACCACCGCCCGCAGGTCGGGCCGCTCGTACGCCACGTGCCGGTAGGAGCCGAGCACGATGCTGGCGAGCCGGACCGCGTCCAGCCCCTTGCCCCGCACGTCCCCGATGATCATGCGCACGCCGTACGGGGTGTCGATCGCCTCGTACAGGTCGCCGCCGATCTCGGCGGTGGCCGTGGGGGAGATGTACCGCGCCGCCACCGCCAGGGTGCCCACCTGCGGGCCGAGCGGACGCAGCACGGCCTGCTGGGCCACCGAGGCCAACCTGGACAACTCGCCGATCCGCTCCACCTGCCCCTGCCGGACCGCCGCCACGCTCGCCGCCACCACCGTGGCGACGGCGATCCCGACCAGAGACACCGCCGTGGGTAGTTCCATCGCCGGATCGGCCACCGCGAAACCGACCCCGACCAGCAGCGCGAGGAAACCCACCCCGGCCACCGCACGCCAGGAGGCGAAGCCGGCGGCCAGGATCGGTGCCACCGTCATCAGCGCGACGTAGTGCACCGCACGGCCGTCGGCCGACTCGATCGCCGAGACGAGCGCGAGCAGCCCGACAGCCGCGCCGACGCCGGCGCGGGACCCGGGACTCAGTGGGCCTCGGCCCAACTGGAAGGCATGTTTACGTACGTGGGACAGCATGCCTGATGGAACCGGGCCGGAGAATGAACCTAGCCCCACGATTGAGGGTGTTCTACCCGGCCGTCCCGCCGACGCCACCGTTCGCCGTCAGCCCAGCACCTCGTACCTGACGGTCAGTTCCCCCAGGTCGACCGAGGCGATCGCGGCGAAGGCGGCCCGGGACAGGTCGATGCAACGCCCGTCGATGAACGGGCCACGGTCGTTGATCCGTACGGTGACGGACTTGCCGTTGGCCGGGTTGGTCACCCGGACCTTCGTGTTGAACGGCAGGGTCTTGTGGGCGGCGGTCAACGCGCCCGGGTCGAAGTTCTCCCCGTTGGCGGTCAACTGACCCTCGTCGTAGAAGGACGCGCCACAGGAGCCGCTGTCGACGACGTTGCTCTTCGCGGCCGCCTTCTTGGTGGTGGCGGACGGCTTGGGCGCGGCCGTGCGCGGCTTGCTCCGGGAGGCGGCCTGGGTCCGGGTCGGCTTCGGGCTGGCCGTGACGGTGGGCGACGGGCTGGCGCTCGGGGAGGCGGTGGCGCTCGGGGTCGGGGTCGGGGTCGGGGTCGGCGCGTCGGTGGTGGCGACGGCACCGGGGGCGACCGTGTCCACGATCACGGGGGCCGGCGCGTCGTCGGCGGTCAGCTGCACCGCGCCGACGGTGCCGCCGACGGCGAGCGCGACGCCGAGCGCGGCGGTGGCGGCGATGCCGGCGGGCGAGGAGAAGATCCGGGTACGGGTATGCCTGCCAACCACCGGCTCGGTCCTTTCGTATGCCTGCATAACGGCTCGGACCGTAACGAGAGAAGCACTTCCGAAGTCAACGTGATCATGGTGGTATGCCCGGAATTACAGTGATACGTGTGACCGATCAGCCGAGGAGCGCTGGGCCGCACGGGCCAGAATGCCACCGATGGCATTCACCGCCGAGGATGTGGACATGACCGCGACACTGCGTGACCGCCTGGCCGAGCTGTTCGCCTGGGTCGATCCAGGCCCCGGCAGCAGCCACCTGGTCAGCGACGTCTCGGCCTGGTGGCGGGACCCGCAGGTGCTGGCCGGACTCGGTCCGGCCCTGGTCACGCCGTTCCGCACCGACCGGCCCACCGTCGTCGTCGCCCCCGCGGTGACCGGGCTGATGCTCGGGCCGCTCGCCGCGACCGCCCTGGGCGTCGGCTTCGTCCCGGCCCACAAGCCGGGCGACGGACGCCTCCCCGCCGGCCCGCTGACCTGGGCGCAGAGCCCACCCGACTTCCGGGGCCGGCAGGTCGACCTCGCGGTACGCGACGACCGGCTCGGCGCGCACGACCGGGTACTCATGGTCGACGACTGGGTCGCCACCGGCGCCCAGGTGCGGGCCGTCCGGGACCTGTGCGCCGCCCGGGGCGCGCACTGGGTCGGCGTCGCCGCCGTGGTCGTCGACCTGCCCGAACCGGTCGCCGCCGAACTGGGCGTACGCGGGCTGCTCACCCCCGCCGACCTGCCCTGACCACGGCCCGGTCAGTGGCCGGCACCCGGGCGACAGGAGATCGACGCGGCGGTAGCCTCGGCCGCATGTGGCCACGGATCGGCGGACTCCGCACGCTCGCCCTCGGCACCCCCGGCGAGGTGCGCACCACGCTCAACACGCTGGTGCTGGCCGGGGTGAAGACGGCCACCGCCGGCCTGCTCACCGAGTACGCCGACGAGAACGAGGAGTTGGAGCACGTCGGCGAACGGCTGGCCCTGGTCGACGACCGGGACGCCCTCGTCGGGGTGGTCGAGGTAACCGGGATCGAGATCGTCCCCTTCGCCGAGGTCTCCTGGGACTTCGCCCGCTCCGAGGGGGAGGGCGACCGGTCCATCGAGGACTGGCGGGCCGGGCACGCCGGGTACTGGGCGCGGGTCGGCACCCCGGTCACCGACGACACCGCGATCGTCTGTATCCGGTTCCGGCTGGTCTCGGCCGGCGACGGCGGGACGCCCACCGGCGACCTCGGCACCTGAACCGCCCCGGGAGGGGCCGCCCGTCAGGGCGTACGCAGCTCCGGCAGCAGCCGGGTCGCGACGTCGACCAGCACCGCCTCGTCGCCGGCGTACCAACTGTCGGCCCGGGGCCAGTGGGTGATCACGTCGGTGAAGCCGAGCGCCGCCGCCCGCGCCACCTGCTCGGCGAAAAAGTCGGCGCTGCGCAGCGAGAAGACCGGTGCCGAGTCCAGCGAGAGGTAGCGGGGCAGGCTGGCCGGGTCCCGGCCGACCTCGTCGAGGGTACGGTCCATCCAGGCGCAGAGCGTCGCCACCCCGTCCCACCAGGCCGTCAGCTCCTCCTCACCGGTGCCGGTGGTGACCCAGCCCTGACCGAACCGGGCGGCCAGCCGCATCGACCGGGGCCCGTTGGCGGCCATCACGAACGGCACCCGGGGCTGCTGCACGCAGCCCGGGTTGTTCCGGGCGTCCACCGCGCTGAACCAGTCGCCCCGCCAGGTGGTGCCGTCCTCCCGCAGGATCAGGTCCAGCAGCTCGGTGAACTCGCCGAACCGGTCCACCCTCGGCCGGGGCGGCAGCGTCTCCCCGCCGAGCACCGCCGAGTCGAAGCCGATGCCGCCGACGCCGAGGCCCAGCAGCAGCCGCCCGCCGGAGATGTCGTCGAGGGTGGTGACCTGTCGGGCGAACGCGGCCGGATGCCGGAAGTTGGGCGAGGCGACCAGGGTGCCCAGCCGGACCCGTTCGGTCACCATCGCGGCGGCGGTCAGCGTCGACATCGAATCGAACCAGGGACCGTCGACCAGATCCCGCCACCCCAGGTGGTCGTACGTCCAGGCGTGGTCGAAGCCCCACGCGTCCACCTGCTGCCAGCGCCGACGCGCCTGTGGCCAGCGCTGGTCGGGAAGGATCACGATGCCAATCCGCATGATCGCCAGCGTAGGCAACAGGCCCGCCTCCGAGAGGGCCGAGGGTGGCACCTCATTCGCGCCGCGCCGCCGATTGTCGATCATCTGCCAGTACGGAGTGCTGTGCCGCATCTGCGCCCACAGTAGGGTGGGCCACACCGAAAGGATGGTGCTGCCGTGAACGTGCTTGACCTTATAGGTCACGTTGCCGACATATCGGCAGTGCCAATCGCGATCATCGGCTTCGGGGTCACCTACAATCAGGTAAAGAAGACGCGCAAGGCTGCGGAAGCCGCCGAAAGCGCCGCCCGAAATTCGCAAAAGGCCATCGGAAGAAGCAGTCTTTTGGGCCTGATCCCTCAGTTGCAGCGAGTCGAAGAGGAACTGGACCGCGCGATCAGAAGCGGCTCGGAGCCCGTCGTCGCCTCCTCGCTTCAATCCTGGCGCTGGCAGGCGGGCCAGGTACGCGGCCTCCTACAGGTTGGCAAATTGGCAAGACGTGAGCTGCTGGTCGACATCCAGGATTCCGTGTCGGCCGCGTCCCAGGCCCAGATTGAGCTGAGTGGGTCAGGTGGTGACCTGAACTTGGCCGCGGCGACAAAGGACGTGCGGGACGCGATAGCCAAGGTAACGAACGAGCTGGGCGCAATTGCGACCGTGCAGGGCATCCAAGCTGGAGGCGTTGACGATGCAAGGTGATTTTACGATTGGCCGCCTGCTCCACTTGGTTAGACTGCTGAACACAAGAACCGACCGCGGGTCCATCGAATGGAAACCCACCCCACGCATGAACCCGTTCGGCTCCAAGGCGTTCCGAACTTCCACCCCCTCCTCCTCCCTGACCCTCTCCTTCAACGGTCGTCGACACAACATCCGGATCATGGACGAGAATGGAAGTATCGTCGCAGAGTATTCAACCGGGAGCGACTCGCCCGAATCTCATGAGCTGGATTCTGAACTCGAACGGCTCTACGATCTGGTTCACGTCGAGACGTCGCGGGTGAACGAATCGATCGAACGGGTGATTCGCGAACTCGAAGGCGGGCTCTAGCACAGGGACCGCATATGCGCAGCGGTGGGCACTGGGCGTACCTCCGCGCTCCCGTGGGTCAGCGACGTCGGAGCCGGTCGTCGGGCTCCGGCCACGGGGTGGCCGGCATCTCGACCGGCCGGCGCGCCGACGCGCGGTCGACGACCTCAGTGGCCGTCAACTCGGGGACGGTGGTGAAGATCAGATCGGAGACGTCCGGACAGGCCAGATCACGGCCGAGCCTCTCCAGCCAGTCGTGCAGTTCGACGTCGTCGGCGTAGTCGAGCCGCATGATCCGATCGACGAGGGCCACGGCCTCGTCCCGGGGTCAGCTTCGCCGGCACGGTAACCTCCTCGGCGCAGGGGGGAAGGCACCCGCATGAGCCTCGACGCAAAAGTGCCGACGTTTCCACCTCGGCCTGTCGCCCGGGTCATCCTGGGCAGGGTAGTCCTGGCGCGTCCTTTCGAGCTGATGTCGTCAACGAATCAGGCAGCAGGCGACGGACGGCGGGATAGGCAGCAGGCGACGGACGGCGCGCTGTGCTGACGTCCGACACCGCTGCGGTCATCGGTGTGAATCGTTCACGTCATCAGGTCTAAAGGGCGCGCACGGGCATATGTCCCCGCCATGCTCACCCGTGGGGCGTCAGGCCGCCGGGATCCCGGTGACCGGCGGGCAGTGGGGCGGCGAGCGGTGGTTCGGACGGGGTGGGCCCGGCGCGCCACCCTCGCCGTCGCGGGCACCAGAGGCGGGCCCGCGCGCCATCACGGTCCGGATGAGACACCGAAGGCCCTGACTCGGATTCGCATCCTGGTCAGGGCCTTCGTGGTGGAGCGGGTGACGGGAATCGAACCCGCACTGTCAGCTTGGGAAGCTGATGTTCTGCCATTGAACTACACCCGCAAGCGGGACCACTGTACCTGAGGTGACCGCGCCCGCGCACCCGGGCACCCCGCACACCACCGATCACCTTGCGTAGGCAACCAGCCACCACCTGCTGAAACAAAACGGTCAGATGTTTCACAGAAGCAGCTTGGGGACGTTCTCAAACGTGTCGATCAGTTGTAACGTCACCCCCACGTTCACGACCTCGGCGCGACATACCCCCTGCCGCGCCGCCAGAAAGAGGTGGGCCCATGGGACTGCGTCCCAACCTGCTGACCCGGCGTGCCGCCGGTGTCGCGTCGACGACCTTCGCGCTGCTGTTGAGCACCGCTGCGGTGGGCGTCGTACCTGCGGCTTCCGCGTACTCCGCAGCCCCCGACAACACGTCCTGCGCGGAGCCGGCCGACGCCCACGCGGACGTCCACTCCGACGCCCGCGTCCGTGGCGGCAGCAAGGCTGCCCACAAGCGGCACGACCCCAACGAGCTGACCGCCAAGCAGGTCCAGGAGCGGGAGGCGGAGTTCGCCGCCGCCCTGCGCAACAGCGCCCTACAGTCGAAGTCCAGCTACCGCAGCGGCTCGACCGAGGGCACGACGGTGGCGCTGGCCCCGATCAGCATCCCGGTCGTCGTGCACGTCATCCAGCGGGACAGCACCCGGGCCGGGGGCAACATCCCCGACTCGATGATCAACTCGCAGATCAGCGTGCTCAACCAGGCGTACAGCGGTGCGACCGGTGGGGCCGCCACGGGTTTCACCTTCCAGCTCCAGAAGATCAACCGGGTCACCAACGCGTCGTGGTACCCGATCGTGCAGGGTTCCTCGGCCGAGCGGGCGATGAAGACCTCGCTGCGCACCGGCGGCAAGAACACCCTCAACATGTACCTGGGTGAGCTGAGCGACGACCTGCTCGGCTGGGCCACCTTCCCCAAGCGCACCCTGGACGTCATGGACGGCGTCGTGGTGCTCGGCGAATCGCTGCCGAACGGCACCGCCACCAACTACAACCTGGGCGACACCGGCACCCACGAGGTCGGCCACTGGCTGAACCTCTACCACACCTTCCAGGGTGGCTGCTCGGGCTCGGGCGACGGCGTCTCGGACACCCCGGCCGAGCGCGAGCCGGCCTACCAGTGCCCGACCGGCCGGGACACCTGCACCGCGACCGGCAAGGACCCGATCACCAACTTCATGGACTACACCTACGACTCGTGCATGTACCAGTTCACCGCTGGGCAGGCGAGCCGCATGGTGAACGCCTGGACCGCGTACCGCGCGTCGGCCTGACCGGCGGCGCCGCACAGCGTCAGGTGCCGGCCCCGTCCCCTGGGGACGGGGCCGGCACCGTCGTTTCCGGGGTCAGGCGGCGGTGCGGCGGGTGTCGAACCCGTGCCGACCGCGCCGGGACGGGCGCTGGTCGGGCAGGCCGGCGACACCGTGCCGACCGGGCACCGGGTCGAGCCAGACCTGCACGGCGGGACGCCCGGCGTCACCGCTGAACGGGCCACCGTGCTCACGGCGGGTGAGCATGGCGACGTCGACACTGAACTCGAAGAGCCGCCAGTCGACCTGGGGCGCGGCCCGGCCGATCTCGGCCACCAGCGCCACCCGGGCCGGGTCGGTCACCGGCTCGGCGCGACCGGCGACGTACGCCTCGTCGTCGCTGTCCTCAGGCGGAAACGAGTGGAGCGCGTAGCGGCCGTCGCGTTCGAGGTCACGCCGCTTGGGCGAGTCGACGACGAAGCAGAACAGCCCGCCGTCGGTGACCAGCGGGCAGACCGGGTGCACCCGGGGACCGCCGTCGGCGCGGACGGTGGCCAGGTAGCCGAAACCCGACCCGTACTGCTGCAGGAGAAGGCGGATCCCGTCGGCGAGTCGGGGCTCGTCGGCGGCGAATGCGGACCAGGATGCCATGTCGTCATCCTATCGAACAGGCGTTCGAAAATCAGTCCGACACGCAGGTCGAACGGCCCGACGTACGCCTCGGAGCCGGCGACGACGCCGGCCGGTGGGGCGGCCCGGTGGGCGGGTCCGGCCGGGGCGCTGGATATGGTGTCCCGATGCTGCTCTCCGACCGGGACCTCGTCTCCGAGATCAAGGCGGGCGCGCTGGCGCTGGAGCCGTTCGAGCCGAGTCTGGTGCAGCCGTCCAGCATCGACGTGCGCCTCGACAAGCTGTTCCGGGTGTTCAACAACCACCTCTACACCCACATCGACCCGTCGGTGCAGCAGGACGACCTGACGTCGATGGTCGAGGTGCCGGCGGGCGAGCCGTTCGTGCTGCATCCGGGCGAGTTCGTGCTCGCCTCCACGCTTGAGGTCATCTCCCTCGGCGACCAGCTCGCCGGCCGGTTGGAGGGCAAGTCGAGCCTGGGCCGGCTGGGGCTGCTCACCCACTCGACCGCCGGTTTCATCGACCCGGGCTTCTCCGGCCACGTCACGCTGGAGCTGTCGAACGTGGCCAACCTACCGATCACCCTCTGGCCGGGCATGAAGATCGGCCAGCTCTGCATCTTCCGGCTCTCCTCGCCGGCCGAGCACCCCTACGGCTCCGCGGTGTACGGGTCGCGCTACCAGGGCCAGCGGGGGCCGACCCCCAGCCGTTCCTGGCAGAACTGGCGCACCTGGACCATCGGCTGACGCGGCGTGCCGTGTCGGGGCCCCGGGTCCGGGGCCCCGACACGGTGGCTCAGCCGGGTCGGCCGTAGCTGTTGACCGGCCCGTCGTCGACCCGCTTCATCGTGATCGGTTTGCCCGCCTGGGAGGCGTGCACGACCCAGCCGTCCCCGACGTACATTCCGACGTGGTGCAGGTCGGAGTAGTAGAAGACCAGGTCGCCGGGGCGCAGGTCGGCCCGGCTCACCCGGTCGGTGACCTGGCGCTGCTGCCGGGCGTTGTGCGGCAACGACACCCCGGCCTTCGCCCAGGCCGCCATGGTCAGCCCGGAACAGTCGTAGTTGTTCGGTCCGGCCGCGCCCCACACGTACAACTTGCCGATCTGGGCGCAGGCGAACTTGACCGCCGTACCGGCCGGACCACCTGGGTAGCCTGCGGGGCACGGCGCCGGGCGCAGCGGCCCGCCGCCGCCGTTGCCGTAGACCTTGAGCCGCAACTTCTGCAACCTGTCGATCTCGGTGTTGATCTGCTTCTTGCGGGCCGCGAGCTGCGCTTCGGTACGGGTGAGCTGGGCGACCATCTCGTCCAGCGGCGCCTTGGTCGCGGCGAGTTCGTCGCGCAGTTCGGCGACGGCCCGCACCTCGCGCTGCTGGCGGCTGGCGAACCGGTCCAGCAGCCCCAGCTGTTCGACCACCTGGCTCGGGTTGCGGCTGCCGAGCAGGGCGTTGACGGTGGACATGTTCTCGCCCTTGTACGCCTGCACGGCGAGGCCGCTGACCTGGTTCATCGCCTGGTCGACACGGCGTTGCAGGGGGGCGATGCGCTTGCCGAGCGCGTCGGCCTGCCGGCGCTTGGCGGCGAGGTCGATGCGGGTGGCGTTGTGCTGTTCGATGAGCGGTTCGAGCTTGTTCCAGTCCTGGTCGATCTGCCGTTCGATCTCGGCGACCGAGGGGTCGGCGTGCGCCGCCGTAGGGCCACCGGTCAGTACGACCGCTGCGGCGGCCAGGGTGGCGAGGGTGGTGGTGAAGCGGGACCAGCGTGGGCGCGGCACCGTCGTGTTCCGGGCGACCTGGGTCGTCCGGTGCGACGGCGGCCGCGGGGCATGGTGTGCCACCGGGCTCCGGGCTCCTTCTTCCTCGACCGCCTACCGGGTTAGCTGACGGGTTCGGGCGGGAAGGGAGCGCCCTACCGCGGCGGTCGCGGATTCACCCCGGCGTACCTGGGTCCCCGGCTCGCCCGGAGGCGACTCGGCGGTGCCGGCCGACGCCACCCCGGGTGGGGCGGACCTGGTGCCGACCGACGATTGACCAGAGTAGAGATGGTCGTTATCGATCCGCAACCCGCCGGGCCGGCACACTCGGTGACCGGAAAACACGCAACCCCCGGCCCATCGGGCCGGGGGTTGACGTCTGCGCTGGTCAGGGGCGGCGGAAGCCGGCCACCGGCATGTAGTTGATGCTGGTCACCTGGACCGGCTTACCGGTCCGGGGCGCGTGCACCATCATGTCGTTGCCCAGGTAGAGCCCGACGTGGTGCAGGTCGCTGAAGAAGAAGACCAGATCGCCGGGGCGGGCCTCGGAGCGCGGGATGGCCTTGCCCTCGTTCCACTGCGCACCGGTGAAGTGGGTCAGCGAGATACCTGCCGCCTTGTACGCGAACTGGGTGAGCCCGGAGCAGTCGAACGAGTTCGGCCCGGTGGCGCCCCAGACGTACGGGTCACCGACCTGCGCGCAGGCGGTCGCGATCGCGGTCCGGGCGGCGGAGCTGACCACACCGTTGATCGTGGGGCAGCCGTTCACCTTCACCGTGGTCTTCGGCATCGCCGCCTGCAGCCGCTTGATCTCGGCATTGATCTGCTTCTTCTTGGCCGCGAGTTCCTTCTCCTGCTTCACCTCGGCGGCGATCAGCGTGTCGAGCTTCTGCTTCTCGGCGTCGTACTTGCGGCGGACCACGAGCACGGCCTCGACCTCCCGGCGCTGCTCGGCGGCGAGCCGGTCCAGGATGGTCAGCTGCGTGGCGAGGGTGCCCGGCTTGGTGGTGGTGAGCAGCGCGCTCAGCTCCTGCGAGGGGCCAGACTTGTAGTAGCGGGAGGCGAGGTCACCGACCCGGCCCAGGGCGAGTTCGCTCTGCAGCGCCAGCGGCTCGATCTTCTTCTGGAGGTCGGCCGCCTTCTTGCGGTTGACCTTCAGCTGCTCCTGGACTTTGTGGTGGCTCTCGATGGTCGGTTCGATCTGCTCCCACTGCTTGTCGAGGGCCGCCTCGATCTCCTCGGGCGACGGCGCGGCGTGGGCCGGCACGGCGAACATCCCGGCACCGACGGCGACCGCCGCGACCAGGGTGAGCAGGCGGCGGGCGATCCGCCGGAGGGCTGCCGGCCGTACGGGCGGCTGGCCCTGGGCGTGACGGTGAGGGGGCATGGTTGCCACCGGCGTCGACTCCTTTGCAACCGACCGCCGGGCGCCTCGCTAAGGGGAAGAAGGAGGCAGACGTCCCACAGCGGCCGGTGCAACATTAGGGGCAGTCGCGGTGGGGAATCAAGGCGGGTGGGCAATCCATCACATCAGTGCAATCGCTTGCACACAAAGGGTGTCCACTCAATTTCCAACGATGGCAGTCAATACGTCGTCGAGCGTGACCACCCCCAGCGGGCGGCGACCGTCGCTCACCAGCACCATGTGCCGCCGCTCGCGCCGCATCGCCAGCAGCAGATCGGCCAACGTACGGTCCGGCGGGACCACCGCCAGCGGCCGGTAGACCTCGGCCGGCACCGGCGCGCGACGGGCCACCCCGGCGTACCCGAGGACGTCCTTGACGTGTACGAACCCCAGCACCCGGCGGGTGGAACGCTGCACCACCGGGAACCGGGACCGGCCGGTGCTCGTCGCCAACACCTCCAGCGACGCCGGTGAGACGTCCTCGGCCACCGTGGTCACCGTGGACCACGGTTGCAGCGCGTCGGCCGCCGTCCGGTCGTGCAACGCCAGCGCCCCGGTGATCCGGGCGTGTTCCCCGGCGTCGAGCAACCCCTCGGTGCGGGCCTGGGCGACCAGCCCGGCCAACTCCTCGGCGGTGAAGACCGTCTTGACCGCGTCGGCCGCCTCCACCGCCCACAGCCGCAGCACCTGCCGCGCCGCCCACTTCATCGCCAGCAGCAACGGCTTGGTGGCCAGGCAGAACGCCAGCATCGCCGGCCCCAGCCAGAGCGCCGACGGCTCCGGCCCGGCCAGGGTGATGTTCTTGGGCACCATCTCGCCGACCACGGTGTGCAGGAACACCACCACGCCCAGCGCGATCAGGAAGGAGACCGGGTGCACCGCGCCCGCCGGCAGCAGCACCGCGTGGAACACCGGCTCCAGCAGGTGGGCCAGGGCCGGCTCGGCGATCGCGCCCAACCCGAGCGAACAGACCGTGATGCCCAACTGCGCCCCGGCGATCATCAGCGGGATCTGGTTCATCGCCGACAACGCCCACCGGGCCCGCTTCGAGGTGGCGGCCAACGGCTCCACCACCGTACGACGCGACGCGATCAGGGCGAACTCGCTGCCCACGAAGAACGCGTTGCCGAGCAGCAGCACCACCGCCACCAGCAGCTCAGTCATCGGCGTGCGGCTCCTCGGGGCGGACCACCCGGACCTGTTCGATCCGGTGCCGCTCCACCTCGACGACGGTGAACGCGTAGCCGTCCGCCCGGGTCGTCTCGCCCGGCAGCGGAATGTGCCCCAACCGGGCCATCAGGAAGCCCGCCAGCGTCTCGTACGGGCCCTCGGGCAGCCGGAAGCCGGTCTGCTCGAACAACTCGTCCCCACGCAGCACCCCGTCCACCAGGACCGTCCGTTCCCCGCCCGGCACGGTCAGCCCGGTGTCGTGGACGTCGTCCACGGTGGCCGGGTCGAACTCGTCGGCGATCTCCCCGACCAGCTCCTCGACCAGGTCCTCGACGGTCACCACCCCGTCGGTGCCCCCGTACTCGTCGACGACGATGGCCAGGTCGGACCCGGCGGCCTTCAATGCCGCCAGCACCCCGTCGAGGTCCAGGCTCTCCGGGACGTACACCGGCTCGCGGGCGACCGAGGCGACGGTGGTGCGGGCCCGCGCGGCCAGCGGCACGCCGAGCGCGTCCGGCACGGCCGCGACCCCGGTGACCAGGTCGAGGGTCTCCTCGAAGACGGGGAACCGGGTGCGGCCGGTACGCCGGGACAGGTCCAGCAGCTCGGCGACGGTGGCGGTGGCCCGCAGCGCGATCACGTCCACCCGGGGGGTCATCGCCTCGGCGGCCCGTTTGTCGCCGAAGCGGATGGTCCGGCGCAGCAGCATCGCGGTGTCCGGCGGCAGCGCGCCCGCGCGGGCCGAGATGGCCGCGAGCAGCCCGAGCTCCTCCGGGGAGCGGGCGCTGGCCAGTTCCTCCTGCGGTTCCACGCCGAGCTGGCGGACCAGCCGGTTCGCCGAGTCGTTCAGCCCGCGGATCAGCCAGCCGAAGGCCCGGGAGAAGGCCCGCATCGGGCCGGCGGTGGCCAACGCCGCCGGCATCGGCCGGGCCAGCGCCAGGTTCTTCGGCACCAGCTCACCGAAGAGCATCGAGAGCAGGGTGGCCAGCGCCAGGGCGAGCAGCGGGCCGAACCGGTCCGTCCCGCCCAACGGGGCCAGCAGCGGGGCGAACAGCCGGGACAGGGCGGGTTCGGCCAGGTAGCCGGTGAGCAACGCGGTGAGGGTGATGCCGAGCTGCGCCCCGGAGAGCTGGAAGGACAGCTCGCGCAGCGCCCGGCGGACGGTGGCGGCGGTGGCGTCGCCGGCCTCGGCCCGTCTGTCGATCTCCGCCCGGTCGACGGTGACCAGGGCGAACTCGGCCGCGACGAAGAACGCGTTGCCGGCGGTCAGCAGCACGAAGCCGGCCAGGGGCAGCAGCGTGCCGAGCAGCAGTGAGTCGATGGACGTAATTGTTTCAGATCCTCCCCCGGCGGTCACCGGGGCGTGGCAGACGGTCACCGGCATCACCGCCGGGTCCGCCCACGGGCGGGGTTCGCGGCACGGAGTTAGCGTGGACGGCATGGCACCGCTGACCCTCGCTGACGAACTGGTTCTGCTCGCCTACGACGACACCGGCGTGAACCGGCTCGGCCGGCCGCACCTCGACTATGGGCTGTCCGGTGCGGTACTGCTCGAACTGGCTCTCGCCGGTCGGGTCGAGGTGGCCGACGACCGGCTGGTGGTGACCGACCCGACGCCGGTCGGCCGTCCGCTGCTCGATGACGCCCTCGCGCAGGTGGCCGCCGACGGCAGGCGTCGCCGGCCCAAGGACTGGATCAGCCGGCTGGCCAAGGGGCTGCCCGACCGGGTGCTGTCGGGCCTGGTCGACGCCGGGGTGCTGCGCCGGGAGTCCGACCGGGTGCTGCTGGTCTTCCCGCGTACCCGTTACCCGTCGCCGACCGGCGCGGAGCCGGTGGCGGAGACGGCGGCCCGGCAGCGGATGGTCGACGCGCTGCTCGCCGACGGCCCGGTGGAGGCCCGGACGGCCGCGCTGCTCGGCCTGACCCGCGCGGTGGGGCTGGACCGCAAGCTCTTCCGGGAGCTGCCGAAGGAACGGCTCAAGGCCCGCGCCACGGAAATCGCCGACGGGGACTGGGCGTCCGCGGCGACCAAGAAGGCGATCGAGGAGACCCAGGCCGCGATCATGATCGCGACCACGGTCACCACCACGGCCGCCATCATCACCACCACGTCGTCCTGAGGGCCGCTGCGGCGGCGGCACCGGGTGGGGTGCCACCGCCGTCGTGCGTCCGCCCCGGCGGCGGTACGGCCTCAGCCGGCGGTCGGCGCGGTCTGCTTCTCGCCGGGCGCGGTGTCCGGCCTGACCGAGCGCAGCAGCACGCTGGCCACGTCGACCACCTCGACCTGTTCGCCGGCGCCCTTGCCGTTGACCCCGTCGTTGAGCATCGTCGAGCAGAACGGGCAGCCGACGGCGACGGTCCGCGCCCCGGTGGACATGGCCTCCTCGACCCGGTCCACGTTGATCCGCTTGCCGATCTTCTCCTCCATCCACATCCGGGCGCCGCCGGCACCGCAGCAGAAGGAGCGCTCGCTGTTGCGCGGCATCTCGATCAGGTCGGAGCCGGCCCCGCCGCCACCGTTGAGGGCGCTGCCGAGCACCTCCCGGGGGGCGGCGAAGACCCGGTTGTGCCGGCCCAGGTAGCAGGGGTCGTGGTAGGTGACGCCGCCGTCGACCGGCTGCACCGGGGTGAGCCGGCCGGTGCTGACCAGGTGGGCCAGGAGCTGGGTGTGGTGGACCACCTCGAACTCGCCGCCGAGCTGGCCGTACTCGTTGCCGAGGGTGTTGAAGCAGTGCGGGCAGGTGGCGACGATCTTGCGCTTGGCCTGCTCCCGGCCCTCGAACGCCTCGTTGAGGGTCTCGACGTTCTGCTGGGCGAGCATCTGGAAGACGAACTCGTTGCCGATCCGCCGGGCCGGGTCACCGGAGCAGGTCTCGCCCTCGCCGAGGATGGCGAAGGAGACGCCCGCCTCGTTCAGCAGGGTGGCCACCGCCCGGGTGGTCTTCTTGGCCCGGTCCTCGAACGCGCCGGCGCAGCCGACCCAGAACAGGTACTCGAAGTCGTCGACCTCGCCGACCCGGGGCACCTCGAAGCCCAACCCCTTGGTCCAGTCCTCGCGGGTGTTCTGCGGGGCACCCCACGGGTTGCCCTTGTTCTCCAGGTTGCGCAGCATCACGCCGGCCTCGGACGGGAAGCTCGACTCGATCAGGACCTGGTAGCGCCGCATGTCGACGATGTGGTCGACGTGCTCGATGTCGACCGGGCACTGCTCGACGCAGGCCCCGCAGGTGGTGCAGGACCACAGCACGTCCGGGTCGATGACGCCACCGGCCTCGGCGTCGCCGATCAGCGGCTTCTCGGCCTCGGCGAGGGTGAGCACGTCGAGGTGGGCGAGCTGCGCCGCGGTGGCCTTCTCCTCGCCGGTGAGGTCCTTGCCGCCGCCGGCCAGCAGGTAGGGCGCCTTGGCGTACGCGTGGTCGCGGAGGCTGAGCACGAGCAGCTTGGGCGACAGCGGCTTGCCGGTGTTCCAGGCCGGGCACTGCGACTGGCACCGCCCGCACTCGGTGCAGGTGCTGAAGTCGAGCAGGCCCTTCCAGGTGAACTGCTCGACCTGGGCGACGCCGAACTGGTCCTTCTCGGGGTCGGCCTCCTCGAAGTCGAGCGGCTTGCCCTGGCTGGTCATCGGGCGCAGCGGGCCGAGCCCGGAGCCGGCGGGCCGGGCCGGCTCGCGCTTGAAGAAGATGTTGAAGAACGCCAGGAAGCGGTGCCAGGCGACGCCCATCGTCACGTTCAACGCGATGACGATCAGCCAGGTCATCGAGATGGCGATCTTGATGAGGGCGGCCACGCTGACCCCGGCCGGCCAGGCGGGCAGCAGCGCGCCGACGGCGTGGCTGACCGGGGTGGCCCAGACCGGGTACTCGAAGTGGTCGGTGGCGACCTTGAAGCCGCGGATCACGAACCCCATGATCAGCACGGCGAGGACGACCGCCTCGACGAAGTAGCCCTGCCACATGGTGGAGCCGGTGAACCGGGAACGCCCGCCCGGACGGGTCGGCCGGTTGCGGACCCGGATCGCGATCAGCACTACGATGCCGATCGTGCCGAGCACCGCGATCACCTCGGTGACCAGGCCGTAGACGGCGAGGCCGCCGATCAGCGGCAGGCCGCCGGTCGGCGAGACGACCTCGAAGTACGCCTCCAGCACGAGCAGCGACAGCACGATGAAGCCGACCATCACGAACCAGTGCGCGGCCCCCACCACACCCCACCGGAGCATCCGGGTGTGGCCGGCCGTCTCGACCAGCATCGTCTTCGCCCGGGTGCCCTTGTCGGCGAACCGTTCCGGCGCGGGTTGCCCCAGCCGGATGACGGCCACCATCCTCAGCACCGCGCGCACCGCGAGCCACACCGCCACGGCGGTGATGGCGGCGGCGAGGACCGTGGTGACGATCTGGACGCTACCCATCGAGTTGGCCTCCCGGTCTGCTGCCTGTCGAGCGGCTCGGCGACCGGGGGCCGGCTCAGGGGGTGGCCGGCGTGCTGCCGCCGCACCCCCGACCGGACCGGTCGATGACCTCGCTCCGCTCGGTCATGCAGTGCAGCCTACGCGAAAGTTACCCGACGGTAACGTGAATCTTCTCGCACCAGGCCACGCCGCCCTGCGGACACCATAGGGCTCCCGACGCCGAAGCGCCGGGCTGGGGCCGTCCGGGGTGACCTGGGACGTGTCGCGGGACGCGGCGGAGCGCCGCGCTCAACGCCAGCGGGAGAGCAGGACCAGCGAGCCCACCATCGCGCCGAAACCGACCGCGAGGTTCCAGTAGCCCCACGAGGCGACCGGGTACTCCTGCTCGGAGAGGTAGTAGACCACCAGCCAGCCGATGCCGCCGACGATCAGCGCGACAGCGGTCGCCGGCAGCCACACCGGGCTAGGCTTGCGCGTCGCCGCCGTCGTCGTCGGACGGACGTCCGTCGGCGGGGTGTACACCTTCTTCTTACGGACCTGAGACTTGGGCACGACGCTCTCCAGAGGGGTGACGACCTCGTCCGGCCTGACAACCGGGCGCGGGGGCGACGGTCCATGGCCAATAATGTTCGACAGCTAGCGTAGTCCGGAAGGCCGCTCCAGGCCATGAATGGGGTCGATCCGGTGCCCACGGTGACCGGATTCGGGCGGGTCGACGCGATGCCGGTGACCGTCCCGGGTCGTGACGGGCGTCACCACACGACGGGAGAGGAACGCTCGGTGGAGTACACATCCGGTGCCGCGTCCTGGCAGAAGGCCATGCGCCGGGCGGTCGCCGCCTTCCTGCCACGACGCCCCCGGCAGCGCCGGCCGGGCTGGTCGGTGGGCGTGCCGCTGATCGCCGCCGCGGCCGGGCTGCTCTTCACCACCACGGCGACCACCGCCGGCGGCACCGCCCTGCGCGAGGACCGCCGACCCCAGCTGACCCAGCTCATCGAGGACCGCCGGGAGCAGGTGGCCGAAAGCGAGCTGCGGGCCGCCCGGCTGCGCGCCGACGTCGAGGGCGAGACGGCAACCCTGGCCGACACCGACGAACCGATCAAGGAACAGCGCGACCGCGCCCAGGCGATCCAGCAGGCGGCCGGGTTCACCCCGCTCGCCGGGCCCGGGGTGACCGTCGAACTGAACGACGCCCCGAGGCGCAGTGACGGCACGTTACCCAAGGGCGCCACCAACGACGACCTGGTCGTCCACCAGGGTGACGTGCAGGCGGTGGTCAACGCGCTCTGGGCCGGAGGTGCGGAGGCCATGTCCATCATGAACGTCCGCGTGCTCTCCACCAGCGCGGTACGCTGCGTCGGTAACACCCTGCTGTTGCACGGCCGGGTGTACTCGCCACCATTCAAGATCGTAGCAATCGGCGATCCCGCTGCCCTCCAGCAGGCCCTCGCCGGCTCTCAGGGAGTCGGGTTGTTCAAGCAGGCGGTCGACCACTACCAGCTCGGTTACTCCGAGCGCGTCGGCTCTGTCGGCGTGCCCGCGTTCGAGGACTCGACGGCGCTGCGATCGGCGACGGTGCCGCGATGACCCGGCAGGGCGGGGACCCGCGCCGCGGCGACCAGCACGACGGGCCGACCGCCTTCCTCCCCCCGGTCGACCGGTCCACGCCGCCCGCCCCCGCCCGCCCGCAAGCCGGCGGCCCGCAGACCGCCCGTCCGCATACCGCCGACCCGCGAACCGCCCGTCCGCAGGCCGCCGGCCCCTGGCCCGCACCGGTGCTGCCCAACCGCCAGCCGCCGCCCGCCTGGCCGGGCCGCCCCACCCCACCCGCGCCCACCGGCCGGCAGCCGGACCGCACGGTCGACCCGGCGGCGACGGCGCTGCTCCCGGTGCTGCCGGCCCGGCCGACCAGCCCGGCGCTCGACTCCACCGCGCTGATGGGGGCGGTGCCACCGGCCCCCGAACCCGACGGGTCAGGCGACCCCGTCCCGCCCCCACCCCCGCCCCGCCGCGGTGAACGGGTGGTGCAGCTACGCCCGGAACAGACCGGGGAGGGCTACAAGAGCGTCTACTCGGAGCTGACCCGGCCCACCTTCGCCTCCCGGCTGCGAACCGGCGTCCGGGTCAGCGGCGAATTGCTGATCACCTTCGGCCTGGTGGTGCTCCTCTTCGCCGGCTACGAGATCTGGGGCAAGTCGGCCCTGGTCGACGCCCATCAGAGCAAGCTCAACAAGCAGCTCGCCCAGGCGTGGGGCCCGACCGGCGACCCCACAGTCAGCCCCACCGGCCCGGCCAAGGCGGTCGCCCCGGCCGAGGGCCAGCCGATCGCCGGGCTCTACATCCCCAGCCTCGACAAGAACTGGGTGGTCGTCGAGGGCGTCACCCAGGAGGACATCCGCTACGCCCCGGGCCACTACCCGAAGAGCGCGCTCCCCGGCGAGGTGGGCAACTTCTCCGTCGCCGGGCACCGCAACCGGGCCACCTTCTGGCGGCTGGACGAGCTGAAGACCGGCGACGCGATCCTCCTGGAGGGCAAGCAGGACTGGTACGTCTACAAGGTGTACCAGTCCCAGATCGTCCGCCCCGACCAGGTCGAGGTGGTCGCCCCGGTGCCCGGCAAGCCGAACGTGAAACCCACCCGCAAACTGCTCACCCTCACCACCTGCAACCCGAAGTTCGACAACTACCAGCGGCTGATCGTCCACGCCGAACTCGACCGTACGCAGCCCAAGTCGCAGGGGCCCCCGCCGGAGCTCGAGGGCTGACGGCGATGTACTCCTGGATCTGGCGCAAGCTGCCCTTCGGGCTGCCCGGCAAGCTGCTCGGCTCGGTGCTGATCGCCACCGCGACGGTGGCGCTGCTCTGGTACGTGGTGTTCCCCTGGGCCGAGCCGCTGCTGCCCTTCGACGACGTGCAGGTCACCCAGGACTCCGGCAATCCGGGCGGCGACTCCGCCGTCGACCCGGACGCGCCGGCCGGTGACGGGCACGACCTGCCGTACGACACCGACCAGAACAACACCCCACCCGCCCCCTCCCCAAGCCGGTGAGCCCATGCGTGTCCTCGTGATCGACAACTACGACTCCTTCGTGTTCAACCTCGTGCAGTACCTGGGGCAGCTCGGCGTGGAGTGCGAGGTCCGGCGCAACGACGAGATCGACGTCGCCGAGGTCGGCCGGGTCGGCGCGGCGGGCATCCTGCTCTCGCCAGGGCCGGGCAGCCCGGACCGCGCCGGCATCTGCCTCGACGTCATCCACCGGTACGCCGGCGAGCTGCCGATCTTCGGCGTCTGCCTGGGCCACCAGGCGATCGGGGAGGCGTTCGGCGGCACCGTCACCCGGGCGCCCGAGCTGCTGCACGGCAAGACCTCCGAGGTTCGACACCACTCGGTCGGGGTGCTGGCCGGCCTGCCCGACCCGTTCACCGCCACCCGCTACCACTCGCTTGCGGTGCTACCCGAGACGCTGCCCGACGAGCTGGAGATCACCGGCTGGACGGCCTCCGGTGTGGTGATGGCGATGCGGCACCGGACGCTGCCCATCGAGGGGGTGCAGTTCCACCCGGAGTCGGTGCTCACCGAGGGCGGCCACCTGATGCTGGCCAACTGGGTCGCCGCCTGCGGCCACCCGGAGGCGCTGGAACGCGCCCCGGAGCTGGCCGCCGAGGTCGACGCCCGCCGCCGGGCCGCCTTCGCCACCCTCTGACGGGTCGCCGCGCCGGCTCCCGTCGTGTCCGCCGCGTCCCGTCGGCAGATCCGTGACCGCCGTCCCCGACGGATGTCCGTCCCGACCCGCGCCCGCCGTGGCTCCCGGAAGAGGCGGGCCCGGCCCCTACGGACCGGGCCCGGCACGACGGGCGATACGGGTCAGTCGTCGTTGCTGCGGAACGGTGGGGTGGGTAGCGGGAACCCGCCCCCCGTGCCGTCACCGGGCGGCGTGGTGGTCGGCGCCGGCGTGGTCGGCGTCGGCGGCGTCGGCGACTCGGTCACCTCCGGCACGCTCACCACGATGGTGACCGTACTTCCCTTGGCCTTCTTGGTGCCGGCCTTCGGGTTCTGGCTCTGCACCTTGCCGGCCTCGTCGGCCGGAACCTCCGAACCGAGTTCCGGGTTGACCTTGAAACCGGCGTTCTCCAGGGTCCGGGTGGCCTCCGTCTGGCTGAGGTCCTTGACGTCCGGCACCTCACGGACGTTGCCCCGGGAGACGGTGAGGGTCACCTCGGTGCCCTCCGGCACCTTCTCGCCCTCGGGCGGGGCGACGTCGAGGACGATGTCCTCGCTCTCCTCGCTGTCCTTCGTCACCACCTTGACCCTGAACTTCTCGTCCTTGAGCCGGGTCTCGGCGCTCTCGACCTTGCTGCCCTTGAGGCCGTTGGGGATGCTGACCTCGGGCTTGCCGCCGCAGAGGCTCACCGTCACCTGGCCGTTCTCCTCCAGCGCGGTGCCGGCCGGCGGGTCCTGCCTGACCACCGTGCCCACCTTGCAGGTGCTGTCGAAGACCTGGTCGCCGGTCGCCGGCACCAGGCCGGAATTGCGGATCTCGGCGAACGCCACGTCCTGCGTCTTGCCCGCCAGGTTGGGCACCGGGCTCTTCTTCGGCTCCTGGCCGTTCATCAGCAGCGCCGCGACCAGGGCGATCACCGCCAGTACGCCGACCGCCGCGAACGCCGCGATCACCCAGGCCGAACTCTTGCGCCGCTGCGGATCGCCGACCCGGGCCGGAATCTGCCGGGTCTGCTGGCCGACCACCTGGGTCGGGTAGCCGCTCGCCGCCGCGGCCATCGGGGTCGTCTCGTCCTGGCTCAGGACGGGGGTGGCCATCACCGGCCGGCCGGCGGCGGCGCGGAGCAGGTCGGCCCGCATCTCACCGGCGCTCTGGTAGCGGTTGAGCGGGTTCTTCGACAGTGCCTTGAGCACGATCGCGTCGATCGCCGGGGTGACGTCCGGGTTGATGTCGCTCGGCGTCGGCGGGGCCTCCCGCACGTGCTGGTACGCCACGCTGACCGGACTGTCGCCGACGAACGGCGGGTGGCCGCAGACCAGCTCGAACAGCACGCAGCCGGCGGCGTACACGTCGGAGCGGGCGTCGACGGCCTCACCGCGCGCCTGCTCGGGGGAGAGGTACTGGGCCGTGCCGATCACCGCGCTGGTCTGCGTCATCGTGGTGGCACCGCTGGCCAGCGCGCGGGCGATGCCGAAGTCCATCACCTTGACCTGGCCGGTCTGGGTGAGCATCACGTTGCCGGGCTTGATGTCGCGGTGGATGATCCCGTGCCGGTGGCTGAACTCCAGGGCCGCGCACATGTCGGCGCAGATCTCCAGCGCCCGGCGCGGCTGGAGCCGCCCCTCGACGCCGAGGACCTCCTTGAGGGTCCGCCCGTTCACGAACTCCATCACGATGAACGGGAGGGTCTCCCCGGTCGGGGCGGTCTCCTCACCGGTGTCGTAGACGGCGACGATCGCCGGGTGGTTCAGCGAGGCGGCGTTCTGCGCCTCCCGACGAAACCGCATCTGGAAGGTGGCGTCCCGGGCCAGGTCCGTCCGGAGCATCTTGATCGCGACGTCCCGACCGAGCCGGAGGTCCCGACCGCGGTGCACCTCGGCCATGCCGCCGTAACCGAGCAGCTCGCCGACCTGGTACCTGCCACCGAGCAGGCGGGCCTGGGCTGTCATCGCGTTCGTCGTCCTTCGCTCGTCGTCGTCTCGCCGGCATCCGGTCCGAGCCGTACCACCCGACGGTACGACGTCCCGGCCGGATCGTCGCGTCCGAGGGCACTCAGCGCGCCGGACGTCGTGCCCGACGTACCGGGGTCGCCGGTGCTCGTCCGCTGCCGCGCCGCGTAGGCGAGCACACCGGAGCAGACCAGCACCAGCACCGCCAGCAGAATCGCCAGGGTCACCATGCCGGACCGGGAACGGGCAGGTGGGGCGGGGGGTGGCAGGGGCTGTCGGGCGTACACGGGCCGGTCGGCGCGCAGCTGGGCGGGCGGCACCGAGGCCGCCCCCCGGAGCTGCTGCGGATAGGGCCGGGTCATCGGGGTGGCCTGGACCGGCGGACGCTGCGGGGTCACCGGCGGCTGCGGGTGCCGGGCCGCGACCGGCGGCCGGGCCTGCCCACCCATCGGCGGCCGGGCCTGCCCACCGACCGGGGGCCGCGCCTGCCCGCTCACCGCCGGCCGGTGCGGGTGCGCCGGCACGCCGGGCTGCTGCCGGGGTACGCCCGGCACCTGGGCGCGGGCCATCGGGCCGGCCGGGGAGGCCGGTGCCCCGGAGACCGGGCCACCGGAGACCGGGCCGGGATGCCCACCGTTACCGGCGCGGGCCTGCTGGGAGAGGGCCTGCTTGGCCTGCCGGGCGACGGAGGCCAGGGCGGCGGCGCTCGGCCAGCGGTGGCCCGGCTCCTTGGCCATTGCCCGCTCCACGATCGCCTTGACCTGCGGCGGAATGTCGCCGGGCAGCGGCCGGGGAGTGTCCCGCACGTGCTTCATCGCGATTTCGAGCGGGTTGTCCCCCTCGAAGGGCCGCCGGCCGGCGAGGCACTGGTAGGCCACCACACCGAGCGCGTACACGTCGGAGGCGGGCGTGGCGGTGGCGCCGGTGGCCTGCTCGGGGGAGATGTACGAGGCGGTGCCGAGCACCGACCCGGCGGCGGTGAGCTGGCCGACCAGCTCGGACCGGGCGATGCCGAAGTCGGTGAGCACCAGCGTGCCGTTCGGCCGGACGAGCAGGTTGCCCGGCTTGACGTCGCGGTGCACGATGCCCTTCTCGTGGGCGGCGTGCAGCGCGTCGGCGGCCTGGGCGAGCAGGGCCATCGTCCGGGCCGGGGTGAGCCGGCCGACCCGGCTGAGCGTCGCCGACAGGGCGTCACCCTCGACGTACTCCATGACCAGGAAGGCGATCTGCTGGTCGCTGCCGAAGTCGTACACGTCGACCACGCCGGGGTGGTTGATGGTGGCCATGGTGCGCGCCTCGCCGCGGAAGCGTTCGGCGAAGCCGGGCTCGTCGAGCAGCGCCGGGAGCAGGCTCTTCACCGCCACCGTACGGCCCAGCACCTGGTCGGTGCCGCGCCAGACGTCGCCCATGCCGCCGCTGGCGATCCGCTCGTCGAGACGGTAGCGGTTGCCGAGCTGCACCCCGGGGCTGAGCATGTCAGCGGCCCCCCGCATCGGCGATGGCCGCCTGCATGATCTTGCCACCGATCCGGGCGGCCTCGGCGCTGCCGCCGCTGCCGGCCTGCTCCAGCTCCACGCAGACCGCGGAGACGGCGTTGCCGTTCTTGTCCAGGGCGAAGCCGATGAACCAGCCGTGGTCGGGCCGGTCCGGGGCGGACTGGGCGGTGCCGGTCTTGCCGCCGACGGTGTAGCCCTCGATGGCCGCCGAACTGCCGGTGCCGTTCCTCACCACGCTGACCATCATGTCCCGCAGGTCGTCGGCGACCTGGCCGCTGACCGGCTGGCGCAGTTCCCGGGGCTGGGCGTTGTAGTAGCTGGTGGTGCGGTCCGGCCCGAGCAGCTGCTTGACCAGGTAGGGACGCATCTGCCGGCCCTTGTTGGCGACCGAGCCGGCGATCAGCGCCCCCTGCAACGGGGTCATCCGCACGTTGTTCTGGCCGATCGAGGACTGGGCCAGCGCGGCCGGGTCGGTGCCGCCGTCGGGGTTCTGCATGTCGCCGGTGCGGCTGGCCGCCACCGGCAGGCCCCCCTCGCCGAGCTGCCCGACGGTGAGGTCGTCCTGCTCGAAGCCGAACTGGCGGGCCTTCTCCTTCACCGTGTCCGCGCCGAGCCGGACGCCGAGCTGGGCGAAGCCGGTGTTGCACGACTCGGTGACCGCGTCGATCAGGGTGACCTGCGCCTCCGGGCAGATCGACGCGGCGGCGTTGCGGATCGGCGTGCCCGAGGTCGGCGGGGTCCAGCTCGCCCCGGCCGGGATCTCGGTGTCCTTGCCGACCCCGTTCTCCAGCGCGGCGGCGGCGATCACGATCTTGAAGGTGGAGCCGGGCGGCAGGACCTCCGACAGCGCCCGGTTCTTCAGCGGGCCGTCCGGGTCCTGCTCGTACTTGTTGTAGGCCGCCGAGGCCACGTTGGTGTCGTGGTCGGCCAGCGGGTTCGGGTCGAAGCCGGGCATCGAGACGAGCGCCTGAATCGCACCGGTACGCGGGTCGATGGCGATCGCCGCGCCCTTCTTGACCCCGTTGCGGTTGTTACGCAACTGCTCGTAGGCGGTGTCCTGGGCGCGCTTGGAGATGCTCAGCAGCACGTTGCCGCCACCGCTCTCGTCGCCGGTGAACATGTCCTTGATCCGGTTGCCGAGCAGGGCGTCGCTGGTGCCGGCGAGGAAGTCGTTCTCCAGCCGTTCGATGCCGGTGTCGCCCAGGTTGACCGGCTTGTAGCCGAGCACGTGCGCGTACTTCGACCCGCCGGGGTAGGTGCGCTGGAACTTCAGCTTGCCGCCGGTCTCCTTGCTGGTGGCCACGGCGGTACCGCCGGCCTCGATGTTGCCCCGCCGACGCTCGTACTCGGCCACCTGGACCCGGCCGTTGTAGTCACTGTTGCGGTACTCGTCCGCCTTGTACGCCTGGATCCAGTTCAGGTTGGCGAAGAGCAGCCCGAACAGGACCATGACGACGACGCCGACGCGGCGCAGGGGCGCGTTCACGGGCGGATCACCTCCGTGGGAGCACCGTGCAGCTGTTCCGGCGGCCCGCCACCGGGCCGGCCCGCCGGGCCGCCGCCCTGGGCCACCGGCCGCCGGGCGGCGTCGGAGATGCGCAGCAGCACCGCGATGAGCAGCCAGTTCGCCATCAGCGACGAGCCACCGGCGGACAGGAACGGGGTGGTCTGACCGGTCAGCGGGATGAGCTTGCTGATCCCGCCGACGATCACGAAGACCTGCAGGCCCAGGGTGAAGGCGAGCCCACCGGCGACCAGCTTGCCGAACGAGTCCCGCACCGCCAGCCCGGCCCGCAGCCCCCGCTCGACGATGAGCAGGTAGACCACCAGCAGGGCGGTCAACCCGAACAGGCCGATCTCCTCACCGATGCCGGCGAAGATGAAGTCGTTCTGCACCTCGGGGATCTCCAGCGGCTCCCCGGCGCCCGGCCCGGAGCCGAACAGGCCACCGCTGCCCAGGCCGAGCAGCCCCTGCACCAACTGGTAACCCCGGTCGTACGGCTCGGCGAACGGGTCGAGCCAGATTTCGGCACGGGTGTAGAAGTTGGCGAACGGCCCACCCACCGTGCCGCCGAGCACGTACGCGAGGTAGGCGCCGCCGAAGAAGAGGACCAGACCGATCAGCAGCCAACTGACCCGTTCGGTGGCGATGTAGAGGGTCACCACGAACATGCCGAAGTAGAGCAGCGAGGTGCCGAGGTCCTTCTCGAAGACCAGGACCAGCAGACTGATCATCCACACCCCGAGCACCGGGCCGAGATCCCGCCCGCGCGGGAAGTCGATGCCGAGGATGCGGCGGCTGGCCAGTGAGAGCACCTCACGCTTGCGGACCAGGTAGTAGGCGAAGAAGACCAGCAGCGCCAGCTTGGCGAACTCACCGGGCTGGATGCTGAACCCGCCCACCCTGATCCACAGCTTCGCGCCGTTGATCTCGGAGAACCGGCCGGGCAACACCGCCGGGATCATCACCAGCACGATGCCGGCCAACCCCAGGGTGTACGCGTACCGGGAGACCGCCCGGTGGTCGCGCATCAGCACCAGCAGGCCGGCGGCCAGGATCACCGCCGCCAGCGTCCAGGCCAACTGCCGCCCGCCGGTGCCGGCGAAGATGGCGAGCGTCTCGCGCTCGGCCGGGGCGGCCTTGCCGAGGTCGAGCCGGCGCAGGAAGCCCACCCCGATGCCGTTGAGCAGGGCGACCGCCGGGAGCAGGGCCGGATCGGCGAACGGCGCCCGCCACCTGATCACCAGGTGCATCCCGAGGAAGACCAGCCCGAGCGCGGCGGCAGGCATCCAGAAGTCGCGGGTGACGGTGTCGAGCAGGTTCGCCTCGACGATCGCCCCGTACGCGGCCACCAGCACCATCGCCAGCACCAGCAGGGACAGTTCGGCGTTACGCCGGGACCGCGACAAACGTACGCCGGGCCGCTCGCCCGTCGTGGCGGGCGAGACTACCGGGTGGGCCGCTGCGGTCAAGGAGGTGTCCCTCGGATCTCAGCCGACGGTCACTCGGGCGACCGGCAGCCCGCCGGGTCTCCGGCCGGCGGAACCGCGTCGGAGGCCGAGGCGTCGGGTGTGGTGGGCGGCGTGGGAGTGCCGTTGGCACCCGGGACCCCGGTCACGTCAGGGCTGGGTGAGCCCGGGACGACCGGCGTCGACGGGTTCGCCGGCACAGGTGAGCCGGTGACCAGCGACGGCACCGGCGGGCAGACCGGCTTCAGGTTCGGGTTGGTCGGGGTGTCGCTGGTCAGCTCGGCCAGCCGGCGCAGCGCGTCCGGTCGGCTCTTGGCCTGGATGCCCTGCTTGACCTGCTCCTGGGCGGCCGGGGTGAGGTCGTCGAGCTTGGCCTGGCTGGTCGAGTGCACGCTGGACAGGTCGAGGCCGACCACCTGGCCGGGGACCCCGCGGAAGACCGCGAGCTGCCCGCTGTCGGTCGCTCCGACGTAGTACTGCCGCTGGGTGTAGCTCCACCCGGCGAAGAGGCCGCCACCGAGGATGACCAGCAGGGCCGCCAGCATCGCCGCGGTGCGCAGCGGCCGGCGCGGGCGCTCCGGGTCGTCGTCCCGGTTGGCCGCCGGCTCCTCCGGCGCGGGCGGACGCGGCGCGGACAGCGCCGACGCACGGGCGGCCGGGGTCGAGTCGTCGGCGGCGGTGGCCATGCCCCGGTCCCGGGCCGCGGCCCCGCCGACGATCGGGCTCGCCTCGACGATGTCCTGGTCGGTGGCGTCCGCGATGATCACGGTGATGTTGTCCGGGCCGCCGCCGCGCAGGGCGAGCTGCACCAGCCGCTCGACGCACTGCTGCGGGTCGGTGTACTCCCGGAGGCTGTCGCCGATGGTCTCCGCGCTGACCACACCGGAGAGGCCGTCGCTACAGATCAGGTAGCGGTCCCCGGGCAGCACCTGCCGGACGCTGTATTCCGGGTCGATGTCCCGGCCGTCGAGGGCGCGGGTGAGCAGCGAGCGCTGGGGGTGGCTGCTCGCCTCCTCCGCGCTGATCCGCCCCTCGTCGACGAGCATCTGGACGTAGGTGTCGTCCTTGGTGATCTGGGAGAACTCGCCGTTGCGCAGGAGGTAGGCCCGCGAGTCGCCGATGTGGACCATGCCGAGCTTGCTGCCCGAGAAGAGGGTCGCGGTGAGCGTGGTGCCCATCCCCTCCAGCTGCGGGTTGGCGTCCACGGTGTCGCGGAGCTGCTGGTTGGCGGTGCCCACGGCCGATCGCAGCGCGTCGACGAGCGCGTCCCCCGGGACGTCCTCGTCGAGCGGCGCCATGGCACCGATGACGATGTTGCTGGCGACGTCACCGGCGGCCATGCCGCCCATGCCGTCGGCGACGGCGAGGAGCCGCGGCCCGGCGTAGACGGAGTCCTGGTTTCCGTCTCGGATCAGACCGCGGTCGCTGTGGGCCGCATAGCGCAGGGTCAGAGTCATGGCCGTAATTCGAGAGAGGTGCGGCCGATACGGATCGGCACGCTGAGGGGGACGGGGGTCGGTCCGGTGACCTTAGCGCGATCGAGGTACGTGCCGTTAGTCGAACCGAGATCCTCGACGAACCACTGCCCGTCCCGGGGCACCAGCCGGGCGTGCCGGGCGGATGCGTAGTCGTCGGTGATGACGAGGGTGGAGTCCTCGGCCCGGCCGATGGTGATCTGCGCTTCGCCGAGGGTGATCCGGGTGCCGGCGAGCTGGCCGGCGGTGACCACCAACTGGTGGGCCGCCCGCCCCCGCTTCACCTTCGCCGGCTTCGCCGGCGGCTGCTGGGTGGCGGCCCCGACCGTGCGCGGCGCGGCCACCAGCCGCCCCGACCGGGCACCCGCGAAGAGATCCCGACGGATGACACCGACCACCGTGAACACGAAGATCCACAGCAGGATGAGGAACCCGAACCGGGCGACGGTGATGACGAGTTCCGGCAAGGCGGGTCAGCCGTCCACGCGGAAGGTCAGCGTCGTGGTGCCGAGCTGGATCATGTCGCCCGGGTTCAGGGCGACCGCCGAGACCCGCTGGCCGTTGACCATGGTGCCGTTGGTCGACCCGAGGTCGGTCAGCACGACCTGGCCGCCGTCGAAGTCCAGCCGGGCGTGTCGCCTGGAGATCCCGACGTCGGGCAGGCGCAGGTTGGCCTGGTCGCCCCGGCCGATCACGGTCGAGCCCATCTGCAACGGATAGGTACGGCCGTCGCCGGAGACCAGCCGGACGTTGCGCGCACCGCCGCCGTGGCCGGGCGGTGGGCCGTAGCCGCCCCCCTGGTCGTACGACGGGTAGGCCGGCGGGCCGGGGTCGTAGCCGCCGGGGGAGGAGACCGGAGCGACCTCACCACCGGTGTAGACCTCGGCGGTGACCCGGAACATGCCGGTGTCCAGCCCGTCGCCGCGCTCGACCTCGACGATCACGTCGCCGTAGACCGTCCACGCCTGCTCGCCGATGAACTCCGCCTGCGACTGGGCCAGCTCCTGGGCCAACGCAGCGGCGTACGGTGCCAACCGGCTGTGGTCGTACGGGGAGAGATCGATCACGTAGCGGTTGGGCACCAGGGTGCGGCCACCAGCGAGGATGGCCTTGTGCGCCTCGGCCTCCCGCTGCATGGCGTTGAGGATCTCCACGGGGTGGACCACCCCTTTGAAGACCTTGGCGAAGGCCCCTTCGACCAGGCCTTCCAGACGCTTCTCGAAGCGTTGCAGCACGCTCACCGGCTCCTCCTCGGGTCCCGAGGACATGATGGTATCTGGACGGCGCGCGTGCAGCTCGCGCGCCGCTCGGCCACCGCGCGGCGGCCCGTTCGGAGCGGCCCCCACGCCCGTGCTACTCTTTCGTCCGCCACGAAGGGTGACCGCTCGCAGGAACGGTAACCGGTCGAGGCGAGACCGCAGGACCGGGTAGCATGTTGCCGGCCCGCCGGAGACGGCGAAGTCGACATGTGACACCGCGTTCGACGGTTGTGCCACGGGGATGTGGCGGAATGGCAGACGCGCACGGTTCAGGTCCGTGTGTCCGAAAGGACGTGGGGGTTCAACTCCCCCCATCCCCACCACCAGATGAGGGCTCCGCAGCTGCGGGGCCCTCACTTCGTATCGGGGCGTAGCGGACCTCAGGCTATGCTCCGATGGTTTTTTCCAGCCTCCTACCTTGACCAGGAGTGTCGTGTGAGTGTCGCGTTGGTGACCGGGTCGGGCGGTCTGATCGGTTCCGAGGCGGTCCGGCACTTCGCCGGGCTCGGCCTGGACGTGGTCGGCATCGACAACGACATGCGGCAGGAGTTCTTCGGCGCCGAGGCCTCGACCGCGTGGAACGTCCGGCGGCTGACCGACGAGCTGGGGTCGGCGTACGCGCACCACAGCATCGACATCCGCGACCGGGACAGCCTCGGCAAGCTCTTCGCCCGGTACGGCCGGGACATCGCCGTGGTGATCCACACCGCCGCCCAGCCCTCGCACGACTGGGCGGTGCGGGACCCGTTCACCGACTTCGACGTCAACGCCGGCGGCACCCTCAACATCCTGCAGAACGTGCGCGAGCACTGCATCGACGCGCCGGTGATCCACTGCTCGACCAACAAGGTCTATGGCGACCGCCCCAACAGCCTGCCGCTGGTGGAGCAGGAGACCCGGTGGGAGATCGAGCCGGGGCACCCGTACGAGCAGGGCATCCGCGAGGACATGTCGATCGACGCCTGCCTGCACTCGGTCTTCGGGGCCTCCAAGGTCGCCGCCGACGTGATGGTCCAGGAGTACGGCCGCTACTTCGACATGCGGACGGCCTGCTTCCGGGGCGGCACGCTGACCGGGCCGGCACACTCGGCGACCGAGCTGCACGGCTTCCTCGGGTACGTGATGCGGGCCAACATGGAACACCGCACCTACAAGATCTTCGGCTACCAGGGCAAGCAGGTCCGGGACGCGATCCACAGCTCGGACGTGGTGTCGGCGTTCGAGGCGTTCTTCCGGGAGCCCCGCTCGGCGGCGGTCTACAACCTGGGCGGCGGCCGGCACTCCAACACCTCCAACCGGGAGGCGTTCGCCCTGGCCGAGCAGATCACCGGCCAGGAGATGATCACCGAGTACGTCGACGCGAACCGGATCGGCGACCACAAGTGGTGGATCGGCTCGAACGAGGCGTTCCAGGCCGACTACCCGGGCTGGAAGCAGGTCTACGACGTACCCATGATCATGCGGGAGATCTACCAGGCCAACGTCGACAAGTGGGTGCCGGGAGCATGACCGCCCAGGGCAAGCGCAACGTCCTCGGCGTCCTGGTCGACGCCACCGACTACGCCTCGGCCACCGAACAGGTCGTCGCGGCGGCCCGGGACCGCCGGCCGCTGGCGCTGACCGCGCTGGCCGTGCACGGGGTGATGACCGGGGTGCTCGACCCGGCGCACAACGCCCGGCTCAACTCCTTCGACGTGGTCACCCCGGACGGCCAGCCGGTGCGCTGGGCGCTCAACCTGCTGCACCACGCCGGCCTGGCCGACCGGGTCTACGGCCCGACGCTGACCCTGCACGTGCTGCGCCGCTTCGCCGACGAGGGCCTTCCGGTCTACCTGTACGGCTCGACCGAGGAGACGCTGGCGAAGCTGCTCCCGGCGTTGGAGCGGATGTTCCCGGCGCTGAAGATCGCCGGGGTGGAGCCGTCGAAGTTCCGTGCGGTGCAGCCCGGCGAGGACGTCGAGATCGCCGACCGGATCCGGGCCAGCGGCGCCCGGCTCGTCCTGGTCGGTCTGGGCTGCCCCCGCCAGGAGGTCTTCACGTACGCGATGCGGCCCCTGCTGGACATGCCGCTGATGGCCGTCGGCGCGGCCTTCGACTACCACGCCGGCCTGCTCCGGCAGCCGCCGCCGTGGATGCAACGGGCCGGGCTGGAGTGGTTCTGGCGGCTCGGGTTGGAGCCGAAGCGGCTCTGGCGGCGGTACGTCATCCTCAACCCGGCCTACCTGACCCGTCTCGCCGGCCAGAAGACCGGCCTGTGGAAGGCCCGGCCGCCGGCTCCGGCCACCGAACGGCCGGCGACCTTCGCGGTCTGATCCGTCCACTGCGGACGACCGGCCGGGACGACGAACCGGCCGGTCCGGTGCCGTTGGGCCGACCGGTCGGGGCACGGCCACCCCTACGGGATGCTCCGGGGTGGGAACAGGGGCCTGTCCCGGATTCGCCGCCCTCCGTTGTGGGCAAGGCTGTATCCATGGATGGGCATCTCGTCGTGCTGCTGTCGATCGCCGCCGTCTGGCTCGCCGCCGGCGTCGTCGCGGACGGACTACCCCGGCTGGACCGGGCCCGCGCCCTGCGCCGGCGTACCGGATGGCTGCTCGCCCTCTCGGTCGCCGGGCTGACCCTGACCGCGACGGTGTTGGCCGCCGGCACGATCAGCGGCGGGGACACCCCGGTCGACCGGGCCGCCGGGCAGCTTCCGCTGGTGGCGGTGCCGGCACTCGCGGTGGCCGCCTGCACGGTGCGCCGGGTCCGCCGGCTGCGGGCCGGGGCCGGCGCGTTCACCGCCGCGCCGGAGACCCCCGCGCCGTACGGCCTGCGGGCCGCCGCCGGACACCCACTGATCGGGCTGCCGTTGCAGGTGACCGCGTTGGCCGCCGTGCCGGGCCTGTTGCGGGCCGGCGGGCTCGACCTGAGCGCCGGCAACGGGGTGACCGGGGTGGCGCTCACCGTCGGCGGGTTGGCCGTCCTCGCCATCGGGGTCCGCCACGGCCTGCGGCACAACCGGCTCGCCGAGCGGACCCTGCCGGGTGCCCGCCCCGCGCTGGCCGGGCTGCCCGCCTCATCGGCTGCGGCCGGCTCCCTGCACGTATAGCAGTTCCAGGATCGCCCGGGTCGCCTCGAACCACCGGTCCAGCCAGCCGGGCGGCGGGACGCTGCCCTTCGGCGGCAGCTCCAGCAGCAGTCCGCGCAGCAGCGGGTGGTCGATCATCGATTCGGGTGCCTCGGTGAGCCGGGCGTCCCGGGCGGGCGACGGCTCGGCGAGCAGGTTCGGGTCGATCGACATCGGCGGCCCGACCTGTTCGGGCGCGGTGACACCGTCATGATCGAAGTCGATGTCGCCGGCACCCACCTCGGTGAGCATCGTGTCGCGGCGGACACTGCGGTACTTGCCGCCGAAGCGCTCGGCCCGGCCCGGGCCGTGGGTGAGGTTGTCTGAGCCGATCGTCGTCATCTGCGTATCGCCTGCCTCGCTCGGTTGCCGCCGTCTGCGGCGGATCGTCGACCAGCGCCGTACCGAGGGTTCAACGACCCGGGGCGCGAGTGGCGACGGGCCGGCCGGGGAGTGTCCCCCGACCGGCCCGCGGTCAACGCCACGCTGCGTTGGTCAGTGTTGGCCGAACGCGCCGTTCCGAGCGTCGGCGACGAAGGCGTTCCATTCCCCGGGGGCGAATACGAGGGCGGGACCTGTCTTGTCCTTCGAGTCCCGTACCCCGACCGCCCCGATCACGTAAGCCACCTCGACGCAGTTGTCACAGTTCGGCCCACTTTTTGAGCTCTTGAACCAGGTTGCCTGCGTCAGGTCCTCGGGGAACCTCTTGGTCGCCATTTCCACAACGGCTCCTCTGCCAGTTCTGCGATGTGTGCTATGGACTCCTCGGGCTGCCTGGCTGCTGCTCGAATGTGATCGAAGATGAAGCTGTACTTCTGTAGCTCGTCGCTCTTCTCCAGGAAGAGCCCACCCGTGGCGTTCTCCGCGTACACGACATCCGGATCAACCGATTCGGGAAAGCTGAGAATGGTGAACGTCCCGTCCATGCCGGCGTGCGCCCCCACCTCGAAGGGCAGGACCTGCAACGTCACGTTCGGCAGTTCGGCCACCTCCACCAGCCGCCGGAGCTGGTTACGCATCACCGCGTCACCGCCCACCGGCCGACTCAACACCGCCTCATCGAGCACCACCCAAAGATCGACCGGATCGTCCTGGGTCAACAACGACTGACGGCCCAGTCGGACACGCACCCGTTGCCGCACCTGGTCGGCGGTGAAGTCCGGACGGGCCGCCTGGATCATCGCGCTGGCGTACTCCTCGGTCTCCAACAGACCGGGCACGACCTGCTGTTCGTACGCCCGGATGTGGCCGGCCGCCGCCTCCAGGCCGACGTACGCGCCGACGAGCACGGTGCTGTAGGGGTGCCACCACCCCTTCTGCCGCGCCTCGCGGGCGATCTGCACCAGTTCCTCGCTCTCCGCGCCGACCACCCCGTAGATGCGGAGCATGTCCCGCACGTCGCGGGGCGTCGCGGAGGTGTGCCCGGTCTCGATCCGCGAGATCTTGGAGGCGGAGCACTCCAACTGCTCGGCGACGACCTCAATGGTGATGCCGGCCCCGTCGCGCAGGCGGCGCAGCTCGGCCCCGAGCCGACGACGCCGGATGGTGGGACTCCGCCGTTCGCTCATCGCATCGCCCCAGGTGCCGATGACGGGGGAAGCTGCTGCCTCGCGCTCACCCGGTTACCTCCGGTCGATCGCGCCTACGTCCACACCCGCCGGAGGCGCGATCGACGGGCGGCGGGCGATCGTTCGCGGCAAGGGGTGGAACCGGTCGTCGGCCGGCCGCGTCGGGCGGAACCGCGTCCAGTGTGCCGCTCCGGAGTCGGCGTGATCAAGCGCCCGGTTCACGTGTCGCCCTCACGTATCGGCAAAAGTCGACGTGCAACTTGCATCCCGCATCACACTGATGCACTCTGTCCGTATGGTTCGAGTCACTCACCGTTTTCGGTCGATTTCCCGGTGTGATCAACGCCCTGGGCTCGCCCGGCCGGGTGGGTGCCCCGGGCCGCAGGATTCCACGAGACCTGCCCCGGGTTGATGACCCCGCCGCTGCACGCCCGAAGGCTGCGGCGGCGGGAGCGGTAACACCCGTGAGCAGCCGGGTGATGGCCGGGTGGCGCGATCCACCACCAGCGGGTACGCCCCCGGCCAGCACCACATCGAGCACCGGCCCGCGAGGCACAACCCCGTCGCCGGACCCGCAACCGTTCCCGTTCCGCACCGGCCGGCCACGCGACGCCGGCCATATCCTCCCAGGAGCCCATGTGCTTCCCCGCTCCGGTGACGTTCTGCACGTGACCCGCGCCGCCAGTGTGCAGTTCCTCAGGCCGATCACCTTCCGGGTGATCCGGGTGCTCGACTGGCCGACGTACGACGGCTGGCTCTGGCTCGACGGCTACCAGCTCAACGCCGCGGGCGACGCGGTCAGCCGCCGCTCGATCTTCGTCCAGCGGGCCGGGCTGACCCAGCTGCGGGCCGCAGCCGTACCGCGTCAGCACACCGCACGGTCACGCCGGCCGGTCAACCGCGCGCCGATCGCGGTGGGCTGACTCCCCGAATACCCGGCCGGAGGGCGTACCGCCGCCATAGAATCGGTACGCCCACCCCGGCGAACGTCTCCACCCCGCGCGTATCCGGCCCCTGAACCTGGGATGGCCATGGTCTATCTGCCCGCCGCGCGGCGGCACCACAGGTCCCGCCTCGGACCGGCCTTCGGGCTACTGGTCCTGATCGGCGTGGTCCTCACCCTCGTGGTGGTGACCCGTTACCCGGCCGAGTCGGCCACCCGGCTCGCCGAGCCGGTGCCGGCCCCCGAGATCACCGTGGCCGGGCCGGCCGACGCCGAGGCCGGCGACGACGGTACCCGGCCCGGCCTGCCGCCCCCCGTCGGGAGCAGGCCCGACACCCCACCCCCCGACACCTCATCCGGGGACGACCTGCCCGCCGACGGCGACGAAGCGGCCGACCCGGGCGGGGACGCGGCGGCCGACCGGGGGACCGCACAGTCCGGCGTCGGCGGCGGCGGTGCGTCCCCGCTCGCCGAGCCCCGACACCCGTCGGACGACCCGCAGACCGTCGTCCAGTCGCTGTTCTACTCCGGCCTGCTCGGGCTGGCCATCTCGCTGGCCGGGCTGGGCCTGGTGGGGACCAGACGCCGGATGTGGTGAGCCGGGCCGACGCGGGGCCCCGGCTCCGTCACCCGGTGGGGGTGGTGGTCGGGGTGGCGGTGCCGGTCGGCGACGTCGCCGGCTCGGCGGCCACCACCAGCGTCACCTCGTCACCCGCCGACACCTGCTGACCGGCCTCCGGATCGGTGGACAGGACGGTGCCGGGTGGCCGGTCCGACTCCCGCGTCTGCACCCGGGCGGACAACCCGAGCCGCCCCAGCAGGGCCTCCGCCGTCTCCTGGGAGAGGCCGACCAGCGGCGGCACCGCGATCTTCGCCGCTTCGGTCGACGGCGCGGTGGTCGGTGGGGTCGTCGGTGGCCCGGTAGTCGGTGCGCTGGTGGGCGGTGCGGTGGTCGGGGCGGCACCCGTCGTCGGCACTGCCGTCGGTGGCGGGGTCGGTGTCCCGTCCGAGGGCGTCTCCACCGCCCGCAGGGCCAGCCAGATCCCCACCCCGACGAGCCCGAACAGGACGAGCCCGAGCACCCCCAGGAGGATCGGCGTCCACCAGCGTCGGCCGCGCTGCTCCTCGGCGTACCACTCGGTCGGCTCCCGGGGACCGGCCGCCCGTGGCGGCGGCACCCCGGCCCGGCCGGACCAGACAGGCGTACCGGCCGGCTCGGGCCGGGTCGTCGCGTCGGCCGGGGGCAGCGGGCGGGTCGCGTCGTCGGCGGGCGGGTCCTGGCGGTCGTCGCTCATCGCACGTCCTCTCACCACCTGGCGGACGGCGGGCGCTCGACCCACGTGCGCGGCCCCGGGCCGGCCGGGCGGTCGTGGCCCTCGGCCCACCACGGTAACGGTCGGGGCCGGCATCCACCGGGACCGGCGCGGCGACCCGCCCGGTCAGAGCGTCGGCGTCGCCCCGAGGGTCGGCGTCGGCGTCTGTCGGTCACCGCAGGAGATGGCCACCTGGTCGTTCCAGTGCGCGGTCGCGTCGGCCGCCGGCAGCTGGGCGGTGACCTCACCCCGGTTGCCGGTGGGGTACCGGGGGAACAGGCCCACCTCGCCCAGTTCGTCGGCGGCGTCGTCGCAGTCCTCGCCGATCAGGTCCGGCACCTCGACCTCGGGGGCCGGCCCGCTGACCTCGACCCGCACGGTGGTGCCCGCCTTCACCGACGTGTCCTGGGCGGGCACGGTACGGGTCACCGTCCGGCCCGACCCGGTGCCGAACACCAGCCGCCAGCCGAGCTTCCGGTCGTGCAGCGTATCCCGCGCCTTCTCGAAGTCGAGCCCCACCAGCCGGGGCACGGTCAGCCCGCCACCGGTGGCGGCGGGTGGCGGCGGTGCGCCGGTCCGCGCGGCGGTCGGCCGGGCGGTGGTCGGTTCGTCGACCGGGGTGGACGGCCCACCGGCATCCGCTGCCCCGGGGGTGCCGGTCTCCTGGGCGTCGGGTTCGGCAAGCGCCCACCCGACGGTGCCCCCGACGGTGGCCAGCAGGACCGTCGCCAGGGTGCCGCCGAGCAGCAACCTGGCCCGGCCCGGCCGGTCCCGTCGCACACTGTCCTGTTCGGTGTAGTCGTCGTCCATGCCGCTCCCGCCTCGTCCCCGAAACGGTACCGGCCGCTGCCCAGTGGTCACCGGCCGTGCTCCGATGCTCGTCCGACTCGCCGCCCCGACCGGGGAACGCTACAGTCCCGGCATGGCGGGACGGGGCTGGGGAGGATCGGTGCTCACCGCGCTGGGCGTCGCCGCCGGTGTGGGCGCCGCGCAGCTGGGCTTCGGCTACGGCCTGGGCATCATCAACTGGGCGCCGGTCGACGTCGGGGCCACCGAACCGTCCTGGTTCGCCAGCCTCGCCTGGGCTACCTGGATCGCCGCCGTCTCCACCGTCGCCGGGGCGGTCTGCGCCCAGCGGCTGCACGAGCGGGGCGGGGACGTCGCCGCCGGCAGTGCGCTGCACCGGGTCACCCTCGCGGTGGCGGGCGCGGTCGGCGCGCTGATCACCGTGCTGCTGGTCGCGGTGCCGTCGCGGGCCGCCTCGGTACCGGAGACCTTCTCACCGCAGACCGTCGCGGCCGGGTACGCCGGGGTGGGTGTGCTGGTGGGCCTGGTGGCGGCCGTCTGGGCGCTGCACTCGCGGGCCGCCGCGACGAACGTGATCGCCACCGTCGGCTGGCTCTGGCTGCTGGCCGTGGTCTCCGTCGTCGACGGGGTGCTCGCCGGCCGGGGGCTGACCAGCGCCCAGCTCGGCATCTGGCAGATCGCCCAAGACAGCCCCCGGTTCTGGTGGCGGGACCACCTCTACTGGCCGGGCGCGCTGCTGACCCTGGGCTCGGCCCTGCTGATCGGCGCGTCGGCCGCCCGACGGGCCGCCCGAACGCCCGAGCTGCGGCTCGGTGCGGTGGTCTCCGGGGCCGCCGGGCCGCTGCTCGTCGCGGTGGCCTACTTCCTCGCCGTGCCCCGACTGGCCACGATCTCCCCGGCCCAGGTCTCGGCCCACCTCGTCGCGCCCTACGCGGTCGTCGTCGGCGCGGCCGGGTCGGTGCTGGTGGCCTCGCTCGCCCAGCGGGCCGAACGACGGGCCGCCGCCCGGACGACGCCGTCGGTGCCCCGTCCGCGTACCGGCGGACCGGACGACCTGCCGGCCGGCACCGACCCGGTCGCGCCCTCCGAACCGGACACCCGGCCCGACCTCCCGGCCGCCGTGGTGGAACCGTCGACCGGCACCGTGGTCGACGCCACCCCCGACCGGCAGCCGACCTCCGTCACCGGCACGACCGGTCCGGCCGACCCGGGTGGTGACGCCGTGCCGACGCCGGCCGCCGGGGACGGTTCCCCCACGCCCGTGCCGGACGCCGGGGGCGGTTCCGCCGCGCCGGCGGTCGGTCGGGCCCGGCCGGTCCGTCGGGGCCGGAGCGCCCCGGCCACCGGTGCGCCATCCGCCGGCCCCGGGGCGGACCAGGACGCCGGAGCGCCGGGCGACGCCCAGCCGGGCGACGGGCCGGCGGGGGTACGCCCGACGGATCCGCCCGCCGTGCCCAGGCCCCGCCCCGGTCGCCGCACCCCCTGACCGTCGACCGCCCGCCGGTGGTTCAGTCCACCGGCCAGGTGTGCACCGGTTCGTTGCTGCGCTGGAGTTCGGCGTACCGGTTGGCCATGTGGCGCAGCGCCGCGTCCCGGTCCAGGTTGCGGTGCCGCTGCGCGGCCCACACCGTCTCGGTCTGCCAGACCGCGCCGTTGCGGCCGGTACGGCAGCGCTGTTCGATGATGCCGAGCAGGCGGTCCCGTTCGGCCGGGGCGACACCGAACCGGTCCAGCCCGGTGGCCGCCTTCGGCAGGAGGGTGTCGAGGACCAGCCTGGTGACCGGCACCTCGCCGAGCCGGGGCCAGTGCAGCACCGCGTCGAGGCCCCGGCGGGCGGCGGCGTGGAAGTTCTCCTCGGCGGAGCTGAAGGTGAGTTGGCTCCAGATCGGCCGGTCGGACTCGGCCAGCCCGCGCGCCAGCCCGAAGTAGAAGGCGGCGTTGGCCAGCATGTCGACCACGGTCGGGCCGGCCGGCAGCACCCGGTTCTCCACCCGCAGGTGCGGACGGCCGTTCATGATGTCGTACACCGGGCGGTTCCAGCGGTAGACGGTGCCGTTGTGCAGTCGCAGCTCGGACAGTTGCGGGACACCACCGGAGTGCAGCACCTCGACCGGGTCCTCGTCGGCGCAGATCGGCAGCAGCGGCGGGAAGTACCTGACGTTCTCCTCGAACAGGTCGAAGATCGAGGTGATCCAGCGTTCCCCGAACCACACCCGGGGGCGTACCCCCTGGGCCTTCAACTCGTCCGGGCGGGTGTCGGTGGCCTGCTGGAACAGGGCAATCCGGGTTTCGGCCCAGAGTTGCCGGCCGTAGAGGAACGGCGAGTTCGCGCCGACGGCGACCTGGACGCCGGCGATGGCCTGGGAGGCGTTCCAGTAGTCGGCGAAGCTGTCCGGGGCGACCTGGAGGTGGAACTGGAGGCTGGTGCAGGCGGCCTCGGGGACGATCGAGTCGGTGTGCGTACGGAGTTGCTCCACCCCCCGGATGTCCAGCTCGATGTCCTCGCCCCGGGCACCGACGATCTGGTCGTTGAGCACCCGGTAGCGCTCGTTGGTGGAGAGGTTGTCGGCCACCAGGTGCTGCTCGGTCAGGGTGGGCAGGATGCCGACCATGACGATCCGGGCGTCCGACTTGGCCGCCCGCTCGTCGGCCCGGTCCAGGCTGCTGCGCAGGTCGGTCTCGTAGTTGGCGAACCCGGCCCCCTCGATCAACCGGGGCGTCGCGTTCAGTTCCAGGTTGAACTGCCCCAGCTCGGTCTGGAAGAGCGGGTCGGCGATCGCGGCGAGGATCTCGTCGTTGCGCATCGCCGGCTCGGCGTCCGGGTCCATCAGGTTGAGTTCGATCTCCAGGCCGGTCATCGGCCGGTCGGCGTCGAAGCCGAAGTCGTCGAGCATCAACGCGAAGACGTCCAGGCAGCGCCGCACCTTCTGCCGGTAGCGGACCCGGTCCTCCCGGGAGAACGCGCCCTGCTCGACGTCCCTACCCATGTTTCCTCCAGGCGTGAGACGCGCGGGACGGTCACCGTCCCGGCGCGCAGTGTGAACCACCATAGGAGCGCCCACGCGCCGGGGCCAGTGCCCACCGGGTATGCGCTGTCCCGCTTTTCTACCCAGCGGCCGTCCACCAGCACCGGATGCCGCCGTCGCCGGACAGTGACAATCCGCACGCGGACACGGGGAAGCCCCCGCTCGCGGTGAGCGGGGGCTTCCCGTGCCGGGCTCAGGCCTGCCGGATGGCCTCGCCCTCGATCTCGATCTTGATTTTCTTGCCGACCAGCACGCCACCGGTCTCCAGGGCGACGTTCCAGGTCAGGCCGAAGTCCTCACGGTCGATCTCGGTGCTGGCGGTGAAGCCGAACACGTCGGTGCCGAACGGGGTGCGGCCGACGCCCTCGAACTCGACCTCCAGCTCGACCTGGCGGGTGACGCCCTTGATGGTCAGGTCACCGAGCAGGACGAACTCGTTGCCGTCGTGGGACTTCACGGCGGTGCTGCGGTATTCCAGCGTCGGGAACTGCTCGACGTCGAGGAACTCGGGGCTGCGCAGGTGGCCGTCCCGGTCGGCCTGGGCGGTGTTGATGCTGGCCGCCTGGATGGTGGCGGTGACCGAGGACTGCAGCGGGTCCTCGGCGACGGTGATGGTGGCGGTGGCGTCGGCGAACTCGCCGCGTACCTTGCTGACCATCATGTGCCGGGCGACGAAGCCCACCCGCTTGTGCGCGGCGTCCAGCAGGTAGGTGCCGGCGGCGGGGATGGTGAGGCCGTCCCAGTCGCGGGTAACCGACTCGGTGCTGGTCATGTAACTGCCCTCCGGGGAAGATTGTTTAGTAGCCCAACGACTGCCTGAGCAACTATAACCGCAGCAATATTCCCCGTGTCAAGCACTGCTAGGATGGCCAGGTGGACGAGACTGTGTTCGACGACCCCCGGATCACCGCCGTCGGCCTGCTGGTCGAGGCGCACGCCGGGCTGACCGCCCGGTTCACCGCACAGTACGAGGAGCACGGCGTCTCCGCGGTCGAGTTCGAGGTGCTGATGCGCCTGGCCCGCTCCCCCGGCAACCAACTACGGATGACCGACCTGGCCGCACAGACCTCCCTGTCCACCAGCGGCGTCACCCGGGTGGTGGACCGGATGGAACGCGACGGGCTGCTCCGCCGCCGCGCCTGCCCCTCCGACCGGCGCAGCTCGTACGCGGTGGTCACCCCGGCCGGCATGCAGCGGCTGGACGAGACCCTGCCCGGCCACCTCCAGATCATCGAGCAGTGGTTCACCGGCCAACTCGAACCCGCCACCCTCGCCGCCATGCTGGACGGCCTGCGCCGGGTACGCGACGCCGTCCACCCGGGGGCGACCGCCGGCAGCACCGACCAGGCACCGACCGACGAGCCGCCGGCATCCTGCTGACCGTCCGTCACCAGGATGCCGGCGGACCGGCAGAAAAAGCGGCAGAACCCGTCCGACCCACCGGTCGCAGAGCCGCCGATCGCCGCAAAACGGACGGCCCGGCTGGCTAGCCTTCATCCCGCGGGGGAGCACCGGGGGGTGCCGGCGCGAGCGATCGAGCGAGGGGTTTGACCAGGGGGCTCGCTCGCTCGCGCCACCCCCGCGTCTAGCCCAGCAGGCGTTCCTCGTCCGGCAGCAACCGGATGCCGCCGCGCCGGCACGCCTGCGCCAGCCGCTCCCGCACCTCGGCCGAGCCGGTGCTCACGGCCAGCCCGACCAGGGCTTCGACCATGTCCCGCCGGTCCTGACCCGCCGCACCGGCAGCCTCCGCCACCGCGAACCACTCCGCCGCCAGCTCCCGGTCCCCCCGGTGCCGGGCCATGGTGCCCTCGATCAGCGCGCACACCGACTCCTCCGCCCGGACCGGCCCGCCACCGCCGGGCCGGCTCCCGGCCGCGCCCGGCTCCGACCGGGACCCGGGCGGCGTCGGACGACCGTCGCAGCGCAGCTCGGCCAGGATCTCGGCGGCCTCGTCGAGCCGGCCCGAGCGGGCCAACGCCAGCCCCACGGTGCCGAGCACCCGCCGCCGGTGCCCCGGATCACCCACCCCGGCCAGCGCGGCGACCACCCGCCGGCCCTGGTCCACCGCGTCACCGAGACGCCCCTCCAACCGGGCCACCTCGGCCAGGTCGGCACGGGCCAGCAGACGCAGCCGGGGCTCCCCGCACTGGGCGGCCAGCCGGTCCACCGCGGCCAGCCGACGCCGGGCCGCCGACAGGTCGGCGAGACGGATCTCGTGCCAGGCCAGATGGTGCTGGGCGACCGCCATGTCCCGGGTCCGGCCGTGCCGGGTGGCCAGGGTCAGCACCGCGTGCGCCTGCTCGGCCGCCTCGTCGTAGCCACCGGTCGCGACCAGCAGGGTGCCGAGGATGGTCCGCGCCGCCAACTCCCCGGCCACGTCGGCCTGCCCGGCGAGCACCGCGAGCGCGGCCCGGGCGGCGGGCAGTTCCTGCGCCGCCGCGCCGTGCTCGGCGGCCAGCCGGGCCACCCCGAGCAGCGCCCAGGCCCGCAGCACCGGATCGGCGTCGGCGGTACGGGGGTCGGCCAGCAGCCGGCACAGCCACTGCCGGCCGCTGACGTCCCGCCCCCGCATCCGCCACCAGCGGGTCAGGCAGGCGGCCAGCCGCAGCGCGGTGACCGGATCGTCCCCGGCGGCGTGTGCCAGTGCCGCGCCGATGTCGCCTGTCGCCTCGTCGAGCTGACGGACGGCCGCCGGCTGTCGCGCCCCGACCAGGTCCGGCGCGGTACGGGTCACCAGCCTGGTGATCACCACGGCGTGCCGGCGACGGACGGCGGTCAGCTCGCCCCGGCCGGCGGCCTGCTCGACGGCGTACTCGCGGACCGCGTCGAGCAGCCGGAACCGCAGCGGCCCGGCACCCCGGACGCTGAGCAGGCCCAACTCGACCAGCCGGTCGAGCAGCGGCACCGGGTCGACCACCACCGACGGGTCCGGGTCGTCGGCGAGCAGTTCCTCGGCCAGCTCCACCGACCACCGGTTGGCGAACACCGAGAGCCGGCGCAACGCCGCCTGCTCCCACCCGTCGAGCAGCCGGTAGCTGGTGGCGACCGCCTCGCGCAGGGTCACCGCGACCGTGGACCGGGCCGGGTCGTCGGTACGCCCCGGCGGCGCGGCCTCCCAGCCCCGTCCGCCGAGATCCGGGCCGGCCAGGTCGAGCACCCGGTCGCCGTACCGGTCGAGCAGTTCGGGCAGGTCGAGGATGCGGCCCCGGGCCGCCATCAGCTCGATCGCCAGCGGCAGGCCGTCGAGCCGGCGGACCAGCGCGGTGAGGGCGGGCAGCTCGTCCGGGCCGGGCGGTTCCGGGCGGACCCGGGTCAGCCGAGCGGTGAACAGGGCCGCCGCCGGCCACCGGCCCAGCTCGGCCGGGTCGACCACCCCGGCGGGGGGCACCTCCAGCGGCGCCACCGGGCGGACGAGTTCGCCGGGGATGCCGACCGGGTGTCGACCGGTCGCCACCACCCGCAGGGTGGGCACCGCCGCGACGAGCAGGTGCACCACCTCGGCCACCGGGTCCGGGGCCCGTTCGACCGCGTCCACCAGCAGCAGCGCCGGGCGGCCCCGCAGCCGGGCGGCCAGTTCGGCGAGCCGGGCCGCGCCGAGCACCGCGCAGGCCGCGGCGAGCACGTCGTTGGCGTCGGAGCCGGTGCCGACCAGCACGCCGGCCACCCCGCCCGGGTGGGCGTCGGCCACCGCGTGCGCCACGGCCAGGGCGAGCGCGGTCTTGCCCACCCCGGCCAGGCCGACCAGGCTCAGCACCGGCGGCCAGCCGTCACCGATCAGCAGGCCGGTCAGCTCGGCGAGTTCCCGTTCCCGGCCGATCAGCTCGACCGCCGGGGGCAGCGCCATCGGCGTACCCGGGAGGTCGGGGTCGCGGGGGACGGTGCCGACGCCGGGCGTGCGGTCCGGCAGCCCGGCGACGCCCGGGGCGACCGGGGTGGTCGCGGCCTGGCCGCGGGCGCTGGCGAGGAAGGCGGCGCGGGCCGCGCCGGTCAGGCCGAACGCCCCGGCGATCAGCTCGGCGGTGGTGCGGTGCGGCCGGTGGGCCCGGCCGCGTTCCAGGTCGCGGACCGTCCGCACGCCGACCCCGGCCCGCTGGGCCAGGTCGGTCTGGGTGAGACCGGCGGCCAGGCGGTGGGCCCGCACCAGCTCCCCGATCGGGGTACGACCACCCGCGGGCGAGTGATCATGATCCGGGGTCATGGGCAGGAAGGGTACGGACGGGATACGACGTCGGGCAGCCCTTCGTCGGCCTACTGACGAAGGGCTGCGGATACCCGACAGAGCACCGTTCCCGGCCGGCGGCGGACCCGTCGCGCGGGTATGGTCACAGCCCCAGGTCGCGGGCGATGATCATGCGCTGCACCTCGGAGGTGCCCTCGCCGATCTCCAGGATCTTGGAGTCCCGCCAGAACCGGGCCACCGGGTACTCGTTCATGAATCCGTAGCCGCCGTGGATCTGGGTGGCCTCCCGGGCGTTGTCCACGGCGATGGTGCTGGCGTGCAGTTTGGCGATCGCCGCCTGCCGCTTGAACGGCTCACCGGCGAGCATCCGGGCGGCGGCGTCGTGGTAGGCCAGCCGGGCGGTGTGCGCCTTCGACTCCATGTCGGCGATCTTGAACTGGATGGCCTGGTAGTTGCCGATCGGCTGACCGAACGCCTGGCGCTCCTTCGCGTACTTCACCGACTCGTCGACGCAGCCCTGGGCGAGGCCGACGGCCAGCGCGGCGATGGCGATCCGCCCCTCGTCGAGGATGCGCAGGAACTGGGCGAAGCCCCGACCGCGCTCGCCGAGCAGGTTCCCGGCCGGCACCCGGCAGTCGTCGAAGGTCAGCTCGTGGGTGTCCGAGGCGTTCCACCCCACCTTCGAGTACCCGGGCGCGACGGTGAAGCCGGGTGTCCCCGACGGCACGATGATGGTGGAGAGTTCCTTCGAGCCGTCCGGGTTGGTGCCGGTGACCGCGGTGACGGTGACCAACGCGGTGATGTCGGTGCCCGAGTTGGTGATGAACGCCTTCGACCCGTTGATCACCCACTCGTCGCCGTCCAGGACGGCCCGGGTCCGGGTGCCACCCGCGTCCGAGCCGGTGCCCGGCTCGGTCAGCCCGAACCCGGCGAGAGCCTCGCCGCTGAGCAGCTTCGGCAGCCAGCGGGCCTGCTGCTCGGCGGTGCCGAACCGGTAGATCGGCATCGCGCCGAGGGAGACCGCCGCCTCCAGGGTGATCGCCACGCTGGAGTCGACCCGGGCCAGTTCCTCCAGCGCCAGGCAGAGCGCGAAGTAGTCGCCGCCCATGCCGCCGTGCTCCTCGGGGAAGGGCAGGCCGAACAGCCCCATCTTGCCCATCTGCCGGACGATCTCGTACGGGAAGGTGTGCCGCTCGTAGTGCTCGGCGATCACCGGGGCGACCGTCTCGCGGGCGAAGTCCCGCACGCTCTCCCGCAGCGCCTCGTGCTCCTCGCTGAGCCGGAAGTCCATCGGTTCCTCCTGGTACGGGTGCCGCCCCCGGGCGCTCGTGACGCCGGGAACGGCGGATCGGGTGGGCGACCGGTCGGACCCGGTCGACGGTGGTGGCGGCGGCTCGACCGGGCGGGCCGGTAGGGGTCTGGCGGTCGGTCAGACCGGGGTGACCCCGTGCCGGCGGCGGGAGAAGTGCCGGTCCTTGCTGCGGGCGGCGGCGAACCGGCGGACCAGTTCGGCGCGCAGCTCGTGCGGTTCGACGATCGTGTCGATGACCAGTTCGCTGGCGAGCCGCACCACGTCGATGTCCCGCTCGTACTCGGCCCGTTTGGCGGCGACGAAGGCGGCCCGTTCGGTCTCGTCGGCGATCGCCGCGATCTTGTTGGCGTAGACGGCGTTGACGGCGGCCTCGGCCCCCATCACCGCGATCTTCGCGGTGGGCAGGGCGATCGTCGCGTCCGGCGCGAAACCGGGGCCGGCCATCGCGTAGAGACCCGCGCCGTACGCCTTGCGGACCACCACACAGATCTTGGGTACGGTCGCCTCGGAGATCGCGGTGATCATCTTGGCCCCGTGCCGGATGATGCCCTGCTTCTCCACCGCGCTGCCGACCATGAACCCGGGCACGTCGCTCAGGAACAGCAGCGGCACGTTGAACGCGTCGCAGAGCTGCACGAACCGGGTCGCCTTGTCGGCCGAGTCGACGAAGAGCACCCCGCCCTTGAACATCGAGTTGTTGCCGACCACGCCGACGACCTCACCGTCGAGCCGACCGAAGCCGACGGTCAGCTCCCTGGCCCAGAGCGCCTGGATCTCGAAGAACGAACCCTCGTCGAGCAGGCCCCTGACGTACCGGCGCATGTCGAACGCCTGCCGCTCGCTGGCCGGCACCAGCGCGGCCAGGTCGGCCTTGGCGGGCGCGGCGACGGCCGGGGCGGCCGGCGGCTGCTGTTGCCAGTTCGACGGCAGGTACGACAGGTAGGTCTTCACCACGTCGAGTGCGTCGGCCTCGGTCCTGCACAGGAAGTGCCCGACACCGGACTCGGCGCAGTGCACCCGGGCCCCGCCCATCGCCTCCAGGGTGGTCTTCTCCCCGGTGACCATCTCGACCATCCGGTCGGAGCCGAGGTACATGCTGGCGTTGCCCTCGACCATGGCCACCACGTCGCAGAACGCCGGAATGTACGCCCCGCCGGCGGCGCTCGGCCCGAACAGCGCGCAGACCTGTGGGATCGCCCCGGAGGCGCGGACCTGGTTCCAGAAGATCTTGCCGGCGCCCCGGGGGCCGGGGAAGAGGTCGACCTGGTCGGTGATCCGGGCGCCGGCCGAGTCGACCAGGTAGACCATCGGCACGCCTGTCGAGTAGGCCCGCTCGATGATCCGGATGATCTTCTCGACGGTGCGCGCGCCCCAGCTGCCGGCCTTGACCGTGGAGTCGTTGGCCATCAGGCAGACCGGCCGGCCGTCGATGGTGGCGGTGCCGGTGACCACGCCGTCGGCGGGCAGCCCCTCGGCCAGGGCGTTGGCGTAGAGGCCGTCCTCGACGAAGGAGCCCTCGTCGACCAGGAGCGCGACCCGTTCCCGGGCGAACAGCTTGCCCTTGCCGGCGTTGGCCGCATGGTATTTGTCGGCACCGCCGGAGCGGGCCCGCTTGCGTAGCTGCTCCAGTGCCTCACCGTCGAGCGTCACGCCGACCCCCTCGCCCCGCGCCTCGTGGGCGCGCCCGACCGCCATGCCGCCGTGGGCGTCGTGGTGGACGCGCCGACCAGCCTGAACGATCGTTAGGCTAGCGCATCCGGGCCCCGCCCGACCACCCGACCGACTTCCCCCCTGGATATTGATACTCAACTATCGATATGGCTACGCTCCAGACACCCCCTCCGGATTGGAGTGAGTCATGAACTCACGCGTCAAGCGCCTCGCCGTCGCCGCCCTGGCGACCGCGACGGCGACCCTCGGCATCACGGTCGCCAACCCCGCGCCCGCCTCCGCCGCGATGACCATCTGCTACAACACCAGCCAGGCGCCCAGCTACGCGAGCGTCGCCAACCAGGCCGCGTCGATCTGGAACAACGCCACCACCAACCTGACGCTCACCGCGAACTGCGGCACCAACCTGCGGATCTACCAGATCACCGGCGGCGGCTCGTACGCCCAGCGCACCAGCCTCGGCAACGGCCGGGTCTACATCGACACCCAGCAGGCCGCCCAGTACAGCCCGCTGCGGATCATGACCCACGAGATCGGGCACATCCTCGGCCTGCCCGACAACTACAACGGCAACTGCGCGATCCTGATGTCCGGCGGCAGCGCCGGCACCAGCTGCACCAACCCGTACCCGAGCACCACCGAGGCGAACCGGGTGAGCAGCCTGTTCGCCGGCACCCTCAGCGCCAACGACCGCCGCAGCGGCACCGGCAGCCAGGTCTTCAAGGACAGCTGGCCGGGTCTGCTCACCGTGGGCTGACCCGCGAGGCGATCCGACGGAGGGGCCGGCACCACGCCGGCCCCTCCCCGCGTCTCTCCGGTCTCCCAGCCGCGCGGTCGGCCGCCCCTCAGCGGGCGGTCAACCGGGTACGCGGGCCGGCCCGCAGCACCCCCGACGGCAGCCGCTTGCCGAGCAGTTCCTCGGCCAACTCGGCGACCCCGACCAGGGCGTCCAGGTCGATGCCGGTGTCGATGCCCATGTCGTGCAGCATGTGCACCGCCTCCTCGGTGGCCAGGTTCCCGCTCGCCCCCGGCGCGTACGGGCAGCCACCCAGGCCGCCGACGCTGGCGTCGAACTCGGTGACCCCCAGTTCCAGGGCGGTCAGCAGGTTCGCCAACGCCGTTCCCCTGGTGTTGTGGAAGTGCAGCAGCACCGGCACGTCGGGCTCCCGGTCGCGGACGGCGGTGACCAGCTCGCGGACCCGTCGGGGCGTACCCATGCCGGTGGTGTCGCCGAACGCGACCCGGTCCGCGCCGTCGCGGACCACCCGCTCGACGATCCCGGCGACCCGCCCCGGGTCGACGTCCCCCTCGTACGGGCAGCCGAAGCTGGTCGCCACGATCACCTCGGCCCGCGCGCCCGCGCCGTGCAGCAGGTCGATCAGCGCGGCGATGTCGTCGAGCGACTCGGCGGTGGAGCGGTTGACGTTACGCCGGTTGTGCGTGTCGCTGGCCGAGACCACCACCTCGATCTCGGTGAAACCGGCGGCCAGGGCCCGCTCGGCACCACGGGTGTTGGGCACCAGCGCCGAATAGCGGACCCCCTCGACCTTCCCGGCCCGCCGCCACACCTCGTCGGCGTCGGCCATCTGCGGGATCGCCTTCGGGTGCACGAACGACACCGCCTCGATCCGGCGCACGCCGGTGCCGGAGAGGGCGTCGAGCAGCCGCACCTTGGCCCCGGTGGGGATCGGCTCCTCGTTCTGGAGCCCGTCGCGCGGCCCGACCTCGCGGATCGACACCGCCGCTGGCATCTGACTCATGGTCACCTCGCTGTGACATCTGGTCGCCGGGGGTGTCCCGCGTCGCCGCCCCTCGTGGGGGCGACGGCCGGCGACGCCGGACGACAGGTGGTCCCTCCAGGGAACCACCACGCCGGCCGCCGCCGCCACGCCACCCCCGGACCGCCCGGGTGCCGGCCGCCCCGGGAGATCACCGGGCCGGCGGTCCCTCCACCAGCTCGGCGGCGCTACGCAGCACCGCCGCGACCGCGCCCGCCCAGGCCACCGCGTCCTCCCGGCCCAGGACCAGCGCCATCGCCACCGCACCCTCCGCGAACAGCGACATCGACCGCAGGTACCGGCCCACCCGACGACGGTCGGGGCGCGGGCACGCGCCGTCGGTCAGTCTTCCGCTTCCCATGTTCTCCGCCCCCACGCCGCATGACAGGCGATGGCCTCTCCACCGCCCCGGTGGCGCGACCGGTTCCCGCCGCGCGGGCGTCGACCGACCGCCGACGAACGCGCGGCGACCGATCCGGTCGCATGACGGGCCCAACGACCGGCCGGGCCGCGCCGCACGCCGTTCTGGCCGGGCAGCACCGGGACGGGCGGCCAAAGTGGACCGTCCACCGACTGCTGCCGGACACCGGCACCGCACCGGGCCCGGGACCGTCCAACCCGGACGGCACCCGGCCCTACCCGGACAACGACCCGGCCAGAAACTGACCACGGAAACAGGCCGAAACGCTCACGATTTGCGGATGGAGGGTACGAATACCTTCCCGGGTCAGGCAGCTCTCCGCACGAAAGGTCCGCCCATGTCCTCCCACACCAGCACGCCGTCCCCGGACCGGGGACGGCACCAGCGGCACTGGCTCGTCCCACGCGAGCACCTGGCCGCCGGCTACGCGGCCCGGTACGGGTCGCCGGCGGTGTCCGAGTACGCGCTGGCGGTCCGCGACCTCATCGAGCGGTCTCCGGAGTTCGGGACTGTCGACACCTGGAGCAGGCTGGCCGAACGGATCTGCCGCAACCGGCCGGGCCGGGACCGGGACACCTGGCGCAAGCGGCTGTCCCGGCACTTCACCACCGAGACCAAGGGACCGCCGTGGCAGACCGTGGTGCTGGTGGTCGAGTGCACCGTCGCGGCAGCCGACCGGGCGGCCACCCTGAGCCGGTTCGAGCGGCTCTACGAGGCGGCCCGGGGCGAGCCGCCGACGGACCGCCGACCGGCCGCCGACCGGGCCCACCCCGACGGCTGCGGACCGCCGGGGACCGCCACCGACGGGGCGGCCCGTGCCGAGGGTGACGCCGGGCTGGTCATCGCCCAGCTCCGCGCGGAGAACGCCGTGCTGCGCCGTACGGTGGCCGCGCGGGAAGCCGAGAACGAACTGCTCCGCGCCACCCTCGACGCCGTGCACCGGACGGTCCCGAAGGGCCACCCCCACCGGCTCCCCGACGGGGGCAGCCACCCGGCGGACCCGTCCGGACGGGAGGCGGCCCTGCTCGACGGGCTGGCCCGCAAGGACCGCAACCCGGGGCACTTCCCCGCCGGCCCGACCCCGACCAACGACGCCCCGGCCGGTCGGCACCGCCCACCCCGGATCGACACGGTGTCGCTGCCGCCCCGCCTCGACGTCGTCGGCCCGCCACCGCACCGGCCGATGCCTCGGCCGTACCCGCCGGGCGGGACGCGGCGGGCCTGATCCCCCGGGCCCGCTCCAGGCGGACCCGGGGGATCAGGCCGGCCCGACCACGGGATCCGGGTCGGCGGACCCGTGGTCGGCCACGCCGGGGTCAGCGCATCCGGCCGACGATGCCGGTGTCGTAGTCGCCGGAGACGAACTCCTCGTTGTCCAGCAGCTCGGCGAAGAAGGGCAGGTTGTTCTTCGGGCCGGCGACCGCGAAGCCGGCCACCGCCGTCCGGGCCCGTTCGATCGCCTCGGCCCGGTCCGCCCCGGTGACGACGAGCTTGGCCAGCAGACTGTCGTAGAACGGGGTCACCGTGTTGCCGGCGACGTAGCCGGAGTCGACGCGTACCCCCTCGCCGGTCGGCTCCACCCAGGTGCCGATGACGCCGGGGCCGGGCAGGAACCGCTTCGGGTCCTCCGCGTTGATCCGCAGCTCGATCGCGTGCCCGCGCGGGGTCAGCGCGTCCGGGTCGAAGGTCGGTGGCAGGCCGGCCGCCACCCGCAGCTGCTCCTCGACCAGGTCGACGCCGTAGACCAGCTCGGTCACCGGGTGCTCCACCTGGAGCCGGGTGTTCATCTCCAGGAAGAAGAACTCCTGCGTGGCCGGGTCGAGCAGGCACTCCACGGTGCCCGCGTTGCGGTAGCCGACCGCCTCGCCGGCCCGTACGGCGGCGGCCAGGAACCGCGCCCGCAGTTCCGGGGAGACCGCCGGGGAGGGGGACTCCTCGACCAGCTTCTGGTTGCGCCGCTGCACCGAGCACTCCCGCTCGCCGAGCGCCACCACCCGGCCGTCGGCCAGGCCGAGGATCTGCACCTCGACGTGGCGTACCCGGGGGAAGTAGCGCTCGATGAGCACCGAGCCGTCGCCGAACATCCGCTCGGCGAACGCGCGGACCTTGTCGTACTCGGTGCGCAGCGCGGCCTCGTCGGCGGCCACCGCCATGCCCATCCCGCCGCCACCGGCGGCGGCCTTGACCATCACCGGGTAGCCGATCCCCGTGGCGGCGGCGACCGCCGCGTCGAGGTCGGTGGCCGGCTCGGTGGTGCCGGGCGCGACCGGTACCCCGGCCGCCGCCATCAGGTTCCGCGCGTTGATCTTGTCGCCCATCGCGGTGATCGCGTCCGCGCCGGGCCCGACCCAGACCAGCCCACGGGCCTGCACCGTACGGGCGAAGTCGGCGTTCTCCGACAGGAAGCCGTAACCGGGGTGGATCGCCTGCGCGCCGGTGGACTCGGCGGCGGCCAGGATCGCCTCGACGTTGCGGTAGCTCTGGGCGGGGTTCGCCGGTCCCACGCACACCGCCTCGTCGGCCTCGACCACGAACGGCAGGTCGGCGTCGGCCTCCGAGTGCACCGCGACCGCCCGGACACCGAGCCGTTTCGCGGTACGGATGATCCGGCGGGCGATCTCGCCCCGGTTGGCGACCAACAGCGACTCGATCATGTTTCCTCCAGCGTCCAGGGTGGGGACGGTTGCTCGACGTCCAGGGGTGCGGACGGATGCCAGGAAACCACGGTCGGGCCGTCGGCCACGAGTCGGGCGGGAGGGTCAGGAGTCGGTCTCGGCGAGCAGGGCGGCCAGCGCGGCGGCCCGCAGCAGCGCCGCCCGACGCCGCCGGTCGACCTCGCCGCCGAGGAACGGGGTCGAGTTCATCAGGCCGAACGCGGCGTGCGCCAGCACCCGTGCCTCGCCGTCGGGCAGCCCCGGGTGCAGCGCGGTCAGCACGGTCACCCACTCCTCGACGTACAGCCGTTGGAGCTTGCGGATGCGGCGGCGCGGCTCGTCCGGGAGGCGGTCCAGCTCGTGCAGGTGCAGGGCGATCACGGCCGGGTTCGCCAGCGCGAAGTCGACGTGGAAGTCGATCAGGGACTCCAGCGCGCCACGCGGGTCGCCGGGACGGCTGGCCGCCCGGTCCCGGCCACCGTCGAGCAGCCCCTCGCTGACCGGGATCAGCGCGGCGGCGAGCATCGCCTCCTTGCCGGCGAAGTGGTGGTAGAGGGCGGGGCCGGTCACCCCGGCGGCCGCACCGATGTCGTCCATGGAGACCCCGTGGTAGCCGCGGGCGGCGAAGAGCCCGACAGCGATCTCCAGGATCTCGTCGCGCCTCGACCGGCGCCGGCCCGCGCTGCCTGCGCTGCCCCTAGCCTGCTGCCCCACAGTCACCCGGCAAGCGTAGACCTCGGGCCGGACACCGGGGCCCCTCGGTTACCCGCGGGTTCACCAGGCGGACAGTGGCCGCGTGCGGGGGTGCCGCCGGCAGCCGTCCGGCCGGGTGCCGCCGGTGATCGCCGGACGGCACGCCCCACCGGCCCTAGCCTGGGAAGGGAGGGAGGGTGGGATGACGGCACGACGGCCGGACCGGTCGCTGCTGCTCGCCGGTGGCCTACTGGTCGGCGCGGGCATCTTCGACGTGCTGTCCGGGTTCGGCGACGTCGACAGCGGCGACGTCTACGTCTCGCTGCACGCCGACGGGCTGGTCTTCTACGACCTCACCAACTGGGCCTGGCTGCACGTGGCGAGCGGGGTGCTGCTGGTGGCGACCGGCCTGGTCGTCACCTTCGGTCGCCGCGGGTGGGTGACGGCCGCCCTGGTGGTCGGGGCAGCCGTCGTCGTCGTACACGTGCTGTTCGCGCCGTACCACCCGATCGAGGCGTTGATCGTGGTGGGACTGACCCTCGCCGCCGTCCGGCTGGTCGTCCGGCACCGGCGCGGCGACCGGGACGGCACCCGGGTCAGGACGGCTGGCAGACCTTCCCGGTGAAGGACGGGTCCGGCTGGCGGGCGTCGTTCCAGGCCGGGTTGACCCGGATCGCCAGCGGCGGTGCCTGCCAACCCGCACCGAGCTGCTGGAGCAGCGGATACTCCCGCCGCATCCGGCTCTCCGGCACCCCGGCGAGGAAGTGGATCAGGCGGTCCTGGACCAGGGACCGGCCCAGCAGCCCGCCGTGCACCCCGGGCATCTGGAACACCGGAATGCCCGTGTACTCGCCCGGGGGCGCCTCGGTGGCCGTGGTGGTCGGCAGGAACGCCACCATCCGTACGCCCGGCACCGGGCACATCAACTGGTTGCGGTAGAACGGCGCGTTGTCCAGCAGGGAACGGATGAACGGCTCGTCCGGCCCGGCGTCGGTGACCCCGAACAGTTCGATCGTCCCGAGCAGGGCCCGGAGCTGCCAGCCGGTGGCCACACCCCAGCCGTGGGCCGCCCCGGCCGGCGGGTAGTACGCCCGCCCCGCGTTGATCAACGGGCTGAACATGACCAGGGTGTCCACCGCCGGGTGCGGGTGCTTTGCGAGGTAGGTACGGGCGAGCATCGCCCCCTCGCTCTCCCCGATCAGCGCCACCGGCCGGCCGGTACGCCCGTGCAGGCGGTCCACCTGTGTCCGGAGCAGGGCGGTCCCGCTCTCCAGCGACCGGTTGGTGTCCGACGACCGGTACGGCAGCGGTCGACCGTCCCCGTCCAACCCCCGGTAGGAGAACCGTTCCACGTTCGCGTCGACGGGCGGGGTGCCGTCGTAGGCCGACCCGTGGCCGGCGAGGACGATCACCGCGTGCCGGACGTCGGCGGGCAGCCGCTGCCCCAGCACCACCTGCTCGATCGTCACCCCGGCCGGGACGACCTGCACCAGCAGCGGGATCGCCAGCGGTACGGCGAGGGCCAGCGCGACGGCGATCGGGGTGACCGGCACCCGCGCCCAGCGCACCCGGGGGGCCAGCACGGCGACGTGCACGGTGCGTTCCCAGAGCAGCCCGTTGGCCGCCCCGGCGACCAGCGCGACGGGCACCGTCCACCAGCCGGGAACGCTCCAGCACAGCGCGCTCGCCACGGTGATCACCACGAAGTTCAGCAGCGACCAGCCGACCAGGGAGATCGACGGCAGTCCACGCCACCACGGCCCGACCACGGCGGCGCGTTGCAGGAACGGCGCGAGCAGGAACATCGGCAGCAGCGAGGCGAGCAGCACCCAGGAGAGCGCGACCACCGAGGCGGCCACCGAGATCAACGCCCACGGTGCGACCAGCACGACGACCACGCCGGACAGACCGAGGTTGCGGCCGAGCAGCCAGCGCAGACCGGGCCGGTCCACCCCGGCGGGCCAGGCGAGCGTGACCAGCCCGGTGGTGAGCAGCGCCCGGAACCCGATCACCAGCAGCAGTCCGACCAGGAAGTCGGGCCACGAGTCGTGGTAGACGTACAGCCAGCGCAGGTCGTGGTAGGTGTCGTACGGCCAGACGGCGGTGACCTGGGAGGACAGCCCTTCGGCGGCGACGAACCCGAGGCGGACCAGCAGCACCGCCTCGATCGCCGGGGGCAGGGCGGCCAGGGCGCACAGCGCTGTCAGCCGGGCTCGCGGTCGGTGCACGCCCTCTCCTCACCAGGTGACCGGGGTTCCCCTAGCAGGTTCCCCCGCCCGACGACCGCGTGTCGGGTCTACCGCCGAACTACCGCCGACCGGCTTGCCGCTCGTCCCCCCGATGGGGGGTCGTCGCGCGCTGCTGGAGGCCGGCGAGCCGCAGCGCGATCCGGCGGCGCACCGGCGGCACTCCCGACACCGCGCGTAGCGCCAGGTCCCGCAGCGGCCGGCCGGCGGGCGGCAGGGTGGCCAGCCGGGTCAGCCTGGCGGCGAAGCCGACGACCTCCTCGGCGAGCGGCCGACGGCGGGCCGCGTAGTCGTCCAGCAGGGTGTCGGGGTGGCCGGCGAGGACGTCGCCGAGGGCGGCACCGAGGGCCACCGCGTCGCAGATGCCGAGGTTCATCCCCTGCCCACCGGCCGGGCTGTGCACGTGCGCCGCGTCCCCGGCGAGCAGCACCCGGCCACGGCGGTAGCGGTCGGCGATCCGGTGGTGGACCCGGAACCGGGAACTCCAGAGCACGTCGGTCACCCGGTCCGGCCGCCGGGTCGGGCCGCGTTCGTCGAGCAGCGCCTGGAGCCGGGCGGCGTCCGGGTCGCGGGGCGCGTCGGCGACGGCGGCGACCAGCCGGACCACGCCGTCCGGCAGGGGTGCCCACACCAGCGGACCCGGCCGGGCGAGGAAGAGGGCGACCTCGTCGCGGGGGAGCACGCTGTTCACCCGGACGTCGGCGAGCAGGAACGACTCGCCCCGGTCGGCCGGCCCACCGAAGCCGATGCCGGCCAGGTCACGGACGGTGCTGTGCATGCCGTCCGCGCCGACCACCCAGCGGGCCCGCACGCTCGTCCCGTCGGCGAAGCCGGCCACCGCTCGGTCGCCGTCGTGGTCCAGGCCGGTGAGCTGGTACGGCCGGTGCACCTGCCCGCCGAGGGCGGCCAGCCGCTCGGTGAGCACCGCCTCGGTCACCGACTGGGAGACCAGCAGCGCGTACGGGTACGTCGACGGCAGGTCCCCGAAGTCGAGGGTGAGCAGCACCCGGTCGCGGTCCCGCACGGTGAAGCGCGACGCCCGCAGTCCCCGGGCCACCAGTGGCGCGGTGACGCCGATCCGGTCCAACACCTCAAGCGTGTACGCGTGCACGACGGCGGCCCGGGAGGTGACCGGCGGCGCGGACGCCCGGTCGACCACTGTCACCTCGACGCCCTGTCGGGCGAGGGTGGCCGCGACGGTCAGTCCGGTCGGGCCGGCTCCCACCACCAGGACGTCGGTCTGCGCGGGCAGCATCTCCCACCTCCGTTGCCAACAAGCGTTTGCCAACACTTGTTGGCAACGGTAGGCCGGGTGGACACCGGAGGTCAACGCCTGTTGGCATAGAGTCGGGGACATGACCGCCCGCCGATCGGACGCCACCCGGGCCGCGATCCTGACCGCGGCCCGGCAGCGGTTCGCCGCCGACGGATACGAGCGCGCCACCATCCGGGCCATCGCCGCCGACGCCAGGATCGACCCGTCCATGGTGATGCGCTACTACGGCAGCAAGGAGGGGTTGTTCGCGGCAGCCGCCGAGTTCGACCTGCGGCTGCCGGACCTCACCGACCAGCCCACCGACCAGCTCGGTGAGGTGCTGGTCCGGCACTTCCTCGACCGCTGGGAGGGCGACGGGACGCTGGTCGCGCTGCTGCGTACCGCCGCCACCAACCAGGGTGCGGCCGACCGGATGCGGGCGGTCTTCACCGACCAGCTCGGCGCGGCGGTGGCCGCCGTCGTACCCGATCCGGCGCAGGCACCCCGGCGGGCCGGTCTGGTCGCCAGCCAGATGCTCGGCCTGGCGCTGACCCGGTACGTGCTACGCCTGCCCCCGGTCGTCGACATGCCGCCGGCCGACCTGGTCACCTGGCTGGCCCCCACCGTCCAGCGCTACCTCCGCGCCCCCACCTGACCGCCGTCCGCCGAACGGCCGGCCGCCGGGTGGAATTGGGCGGATGTTGCGGTGTCCCGGGGCTGGGATACCGCAACATCCGCCCAAGCGTGACCCAGCCGGGGGGGCGACCCGGGGCCCGGCGGAGGGCTGGTCAGCCGGCCAGGCCGCCGGGCTGGTCGCCCCGGACCACGGGGGCCCGGACCAGGTTGCCCCACTCGGTCCACGAACCGTCGTAGTTGCGCACCTGCGGGAAGCCCAGCAGGTGGTGCAGGACGAACCAGGTGTGGCTGGACCGCTCGCCGATCCGGCAGTACGCCACCACGTCGTCGGCCGGGCTCAACCCGAGCTGGTCGGTGTAGATCGCCCGCAGCTCGTCGGCCGACTTGAAGGTGCCGTCGTCGTTCGCGGCGGACTTCCACGGCTTGCTCACCGCGCCCGGGATGTGCCCGCCGCGCAGCGCGCCCTCCTGCGGGTAGTCGGGCATGTGCAGCATCTCGCCGGTGTACTCGCCAGGCGAACGGACGTCGACCAGCGGCCGGCCCGCCGCCACGTGCGCCATCACCTGCTCCCGGTACGCCCGGACCGGCGCGTCGTTACGCTGCGGCACCGGATAGTCGGCGCGCGGCCGGACCGTCTTCTCCCGGGTCAGCTCGCGCCCCTCGGCGATCCACTTCTGCCGGCCGCCGTCGAGCAGCCGCACGTCGGCATGACCGAACAGGGTGAACACCCACAGCGCGTACGCGGCCCACCAGTTGAAGTTGTCGCCGTAGAAGACCACCGTGTCGTCCCGGCCGATGCCCTTGGCCGCGCACAGTTCGGCGAAGCTCTCCGCGTCCAGGTAGTCCCGGGTGACCTGGTCGTTCAGCTCGGTGTGCCAGTCGACCTTGACGGCCCCGGGGAGATGACCGGTGTCATAGAGCAGCACGTCCTCGTCGGATTCGACCACGACGAGACCCTCGTCGCCGAGGTGCTCGGCCAACCATTCGGTGGTGACCAGCCGCTGCGGGTCGGCGTACGTCTGGAGGCGGGGATGCGGATCACTCGGCACAGACATGAGCCCAAGTTACGCCGGTATCCGGGGCGTCGGCCGCCCAACGGGACGGGACCGCCGGTCAGGCGCGGCGGTGGACCAGGCGTCCGGCGACGACGGTGGCGAGGCAGCGACCGTCGTCGGCGAAGACGGCCAGGTCGGCGCGGCTGCCGACGGTGAGGGCCGGGGGCCGGGCCACGTCGAGGACGGCGACGTCGTTGCGGGCCGCCGCCGCCCGTAGCGCCGGGTCGGTCAGGTACGCGGCGAGCACCGCGCCGACGCCCGATCGCAGCAGCACGTGCACCCGTTCGCGCGGGGTGGGGGCCGGCGGCAGCGGCCCGTCGTGCACCAGCGCCGGCCCGAGGGTGCCGGGCCACCGCCGCACCCGCACCGTCGGGTACGCCTGCGTCAGCTCCCCGACCGGGCCGACCGCCTCGATCCGGTCCCCGTCGACCAGCACCGCCCAGCCCGAGAGCGGCCCACCGTCGCCCAGGGTCGACCGGTCCGGCTGTGACCCAGCGGAGACCTGCGCCGGCCGGCCCAACTGCGGCTCGTCGTCGGCCGGGACCGCCCGGCCCGGCGGTGGCCCGTCGCCTGGCGTCACCCGGCCCGACGGCGGCTCGTCGCTCGGAATCGTCCGGCCGGGTGGTGGCTCGTCGTCGAGGGTCAGGCGCAGCAGCGGGGCGGTGTGCAGGGTGCGCACGTCAGTCGGCGACCGGGCCGAGGATGGGGCGCTTCGCGGTGATCGTGTCGCCGGAGGACCTGCCGGTGAGTCGCCGGGTGATCCACGGGGCCAGGTGTCGGCCGACCCAGCTCAGGTCGGCGGCGCGGGCGGCGAGCCACGGGGTGGCGGCCGGGCGTTCCGGCACCATCAGCCACTCCTCGTCGCAGCCCACCCCGAGCGTGGTCAGCACCTGGCCGGCGACCCGCCGGTGCCCGGCGGCGGACAGGTGCAGCCGGTCGGGGCTCCAGAGGGTCGGGTTGAGCCGGAACGCGTCGTCGGCGAACAGGTCGATCAGGATCGCGCCGTGCCGCTCGGCGATCTCGCCGATGAGCCGGTTGATCAGCGCGATCCGGGGGGAGACGAGGCGCTGGCCGGGCAGCCGGGCCAGCACGTCGGCGAACCGGAAGAGGATCACGTCGGAACCGTTGGCGCGCAGTCGGGCCACCACGGCGTCGAACCGGGTCGCCAACGCGTCCGGGTCGAAGGTGCGGCGCAGCACGTCGTTGCCGCCGGCCGCGAAGCTGACCAGGTCGGGTTTCATGGCGAGCGCGGCGGGCACCTGCTCGGCGACGACGCTCGGGAAGAGCCGGCCTCGGATGGCCAGGTTCGCGTAGCCGAAGTCCGGCCCGGCCTCGGCGGCCAGCCGGGTGGCCACCAGGTCCGCCCAACCCCGGTAGGTGCCGTCCGGGTAGGCGTCGTCCATGCCCTCGGTGAAACTGTCCCCGACCGCCACGAAGCTTCGCCAGCGCACGCCGCCCCCTCATGCCCTCGTTGCCTGCGGCGACCAGTCTGTCACCGGCAGACCGTCGTGCGTCGCCGCCCACCGCCCCAACGTGGCGCAGGTCATCGACCAGCACTACGGGGGTGGGCCGGCCGGTCCCCGGCGGTAGGGGGCCCAGGCGACGAACCGCTCGAAAAGGTCACGCGGCGTCGGCCCGTCCTGCGGGTTCAGCCGGAACAGGTCGTGGCTCGCCTCGTGATAGAGCCCGGACAGATAGACGGCCAGGTCGACGGGGTGTGCGTCGTACTCGATGCGGAGCAGCAGCCGGGCCTCGGCGCACGGCCACGGGCCGCCGCAGGCCCGGCACACCCACAGCGGTCGCAGCGGCAGGTGCGGCCGGCCGCCCGGCGGGTGGGAGCGGGGCCGGTCGGCGTACGGGCCGAGACGCGGCACCGGAAACGGACGGAAGTTCACCGGTCTCGACCTCCTGGTGGTGGGAACGGGGCCGCCCCCTGCACGGGGAGGGTCACCAGCGGGCCGGAGGGAAGGCGACCCGCTGGTGACATTCTGGTGATGACACCACTACGGTCGGAAGGCATCGACGCCGGCCGGGGCGAGGCCGGGTCGACGGAGAGGGCCGCCCGGTCGGACCGGGGAGGCGGCCGGGACAACCGTGGAGGACGTGTGGAAAGTGAACCGACCGCCGACCTGATCCGGGCACAACTGCGCAGACTGCGGCTGCATGCGGAGCTGAGTCAGGAAGAGTTCGGCAAGCTGGTCCACTTCTCCGGCTCGCAGATCTCCGCCATCGAGCTGGGCCAACGCCCGTTCGACAGGCTGTTCCTCAGGCGGGCGGACGAGGTCCTGACGACCGGTGGGCTGCTCACCTCACTGCTCAGGCTGGCCGAGCGCTACTCGCAACCGAACTGGTTCCGGCCCTGGCTGGAGGCCGAACGCCAGGCACAGCAGCTCTGGTGTTACCACCCGACGCTCGTCCCGGGTCTGTTGCAGACGGAGAACTACGCCCGTGCGGTGATCCGGGCCGACGACATGCTCAGCGACGACGAGGTGGAGCGGCGGCTCGCCGTCCGGATGGACCGGCAGAGCGTGCTCAGTCGTCAGCAGCCGCCGAAGCTGATCGCGGTGGTGGAGGAGGCGGTGCTCCGGCGCGCGGACGAGGGCTTCCGGGGCCTGATGGTGCAGCAGATCGCCCATCTGTTGGAGTGCGTCGACCAGCCGAACGTCAGTATCCACGTGATACCCGCCGAGGTCAGCACCCATGTGGGTCTCGCCGGCCCGTTCACGCTGGCACTCGGCAACGACAGCGGTTGGGTAGGCCATCTGGAGAATCAGCTCAGTGGCACCACGATCGACAAGGACGGGGAGCTGACTATCCTGATTGCACGGTGGGAGAGCGTCCGCAGCGAGGCCCTGCCCCACAACCAGTCGGCACTGCTGATGAAGGAAGTGATGACGTCATGGAGCTGACCGGTGCCACCTGGCGCAAGTCCACCCGCAGCGGCAACGGCGAGTGCGTCGAGGTCGCCGACGGTCTGCCCGGCGTCGTCGGGGTGCGCGACAGCAAGGACCCGACCGGGCCCGTCCTCACCTTCGACCGCCGGGCCTGGCGCTCGTTCGTCGCTGCCACCGGCAAGGGTGTCGGCACCCACTGACCCGTTCCGGCCCGCCGAGGCCGGCCGGCTACGTCGGAGGCCGACGGTCGCGTCGGAGGCCGACGGCTAGGCCAGGCGGTAGACGGAGACGTGGGAGCGGGATTCGGCGGTGAACTCGCCGCCGGCCCAGTCCGCGTGCCGGCTCTCCAGGGTGAACCCGGCGAGCTGCCCCATCAGGTCCAGCTCGGCGGGCCAGACGTAGCGGTGCGGGGTACGGAACAGTTCCGCCTGCCGGCCGTCGCCGAACCGGAAGTGGTGGGACACCACGTGCTGCGTCAGCACGTCGTAGGTGTCCAGGCCGACGTAGCCGGGTTCGGAGTGCCACACCACCGCCTGCTGCCCGGGTGGGAGTTTGCGCAGCTCAGGCACCCACAGTTCGACAATGAACCGGCCGCCGGGGGCGAGGTGCCGGGCGGCGTTACGGAAGCACGCCACCTGTTCGGCCTGGGTGAGCAGGTTGGCGATCGTGTTGAAGACCAGGTAGACGAGGGAGAACTCGCCGGGGGCGACCGTGGTCGCCATGTCGCCGGGGACCACCGGGACGGTGTCCGCGTCCACCTTGGTGCGGAGTTGGGCGATCATCGGCGCCGACAGCTCGATCCCGGTCACCGGCACCCCCCGGGCGGCGAGCGGAACGGCGACCCGACCGGTGCCGATGGCGAACTCCAGTGCCGCCCCGTCACCGGCGAGCGCGGCCAACCGGTCCACCGTCGGCCCCAGCACGTCGGGTGCGAACATCCCCTCGCCAGGCGTGTCGTAGTGCCGAGCAGCCTCGGCGTCCCAGATCTCGTCCTGCCGCATGCCCCGATGCTCACCGCCCCAGAAACCCATGTCCATCGAATTACCCCCACGCCACCCCGCCGCCCCTCGCCCCCTCACCCCGCCCTCTCGCCCCCTCGCCCCCTCGCCCCGGTGATCAAGAGGTTTGCGTCAACTGATCAAGAGCTTTGCGTCAACCTGAAGATCAAAGCTGACGCAAACCTCTTGATCACCGCGAAACGGCGGAGGCGGGGGCGGGGGCGGGGGCGCGCAGGGTGGGAGGGGGTGAAAGGGATCGCTGGGGTGGGGGGTGCGCCGGCTCGACGTGGCGCTCGACCTCGGCGGCCGGTTGTCGGCGGCTGGCTTGCGGGTGCTCGTCGACGACCGGGCCACCGTCTCGGCCGGGGTGAAGTTCACCGATGCCGAGCTGATCGGCATCCCGTGCGTCGTCGTGGTCGGCCGCCGACTCGTTGACGGGTACGTCGAGGTGCGCGACCGGGCGACCGGCGGACGCGACGAGGTGCCGTGGGACGGCCTGGCCGACCACCTGCTGAGTCGGGTTCGCGGCAACGGGGTGTAGCGGACGCGCCACGGGGTACCAAAGTCGGATCGACTACGGGTGTTGTGCGGAGGCTCTCATGTACCGGGTCAGTGACGTGATGACCAAGCAGGTGGTCTATCTGTCGGCGGAGACCACTCTGGACGAGGCGGCCAGGGTGATGAAGGAGGCCGACATCGGGGATGTGGTGGTCACCGACGGTTCCACGCTGGCGGGTCTGCTGACCGACCGGGACATTGTGGTCCGGGCCGTGGCCGAGTGCAGCGACCCGGCCAGCACCTCGATCGGCTCGATCATCACCCGGGAGGTGGTGATGATCGAGCAGCACGCCACGGCCGGCGAGGCGGTGGCGTTGATGCGCGAGCGGAACATCCGGCGCATCCTGGTCTGCGACAACGAACGCAAGCTCGTCGGCATCGTCTCCCTGGGTGACCTGGCGATGCAGCTCGACCCCAGCTCGGCGCTTGCCGACATCAGCGAGGGCGCCCCGAACAACTGAGCCCGAACGAACTGAGCCGGACACGACGGCCGGTTACCGGGGGCGGGTGGCAACGACGGCCGGTGCGCACGGGTGACGTGGCCGGGGGCAGGTGGACCCACCCCCGGCCGGGCCGGGTGCCCGGGGCGGGCCGACCGTCGGGCGGGGACGGCAGGGGACGGCGGTAGCCTGGCGGAATGCCCGAGATGCCGACGAAGCTGGCCGAGATCGTCGAGGAGTTCGCCGACGCGCCCCGCGACGTGGTGCTGGAGATGCTGCTGGAGTACGCCGACGTGGTCCCGCCGCTGCCGGCCGGGGTGGACCGCGACGACCTGGAGCAGGTCCCCGAGTGCCAGACGGCGTTCTTCCTGCGCGCCGAGGTCGCCCGGGACGGCACGGTGACCACCGTGTTCGACTGCCCGCCGGAGGCGCCCACCACCCGGGCCTTCGCCGGCATCCTCGCCGAGGGGCTGGCCGGGGCGAGCGCCGCGCAGGTGCTGGACGTGCCGGACGACCTCTACCAGCGGATGGGCCTGGCCCAGGCGATCAGCCCGCTGCGGGTACGCGGCGGCACCGCGATCCTGGCCCGACTCAAGCGGCAGGTACGGGAACAAGCAGGCTGAGCTGGGGGTTGTCTCCGGTCATGGAGATCGAGATCTACGCCGACGTGGTCTGCCCCTGGTGCTACATCGGCAAGCGCCGCCTCGAACAGGCCCTCGCGTCGTACGACGGCGAGGTGACCGTCAGGTACCGGCCGTTCCAGCTCGACCCGTCGCCGGTGACCACGTCCCGACCGCTGCTCGACGCGCTGGCCGCGAAGTTCGGTGGCCGGGAGCGGGCCGAGTCGATGGCCGGCCAGGTGACCCAGGTGGCCGCCGGGGTGGGGCTGACGTTGAACTTCGACCGGGCGGTGAGCGCCAACACCTTCGACGCACACCGGCTGGTCCGGTTCGCCGACGAGCACGGTCGGGCGGGTGAGCTGGTCGAGGCGCTCTACCGGGCGCACTTCACCGACGGGGTCGACGTCGGCTCGCCGGAGGCGTTGGTGGCCCTGGCCGTCTCGGTCGGGCTGGACGAGGGCGAGGCGCGCGAGTACCTGGCCTCGAACGCGGGTCGTCGTGAGGTGGCCGCCGACCTGACCACCGCCCACCAGCTCGGGGTGTCCAGCGTGCCGACCTTCGTCCTGGCCGGCAAGTACGGCGTCACCGGTGCGCAGGAGCCCGAGACGCTGCTCGCCGCCCTGACCGAGGTCGCCCAGCGGGAGTCGGCCGCCTGACGCCCCGAGCGCCGGGGCGACATCGACGGGCACGATGTTTCACGTGCAACAACATCGATGAATGCGAATGACTATGCGGGCCGGGCCAGGCCCTCCACCACCCGCGCCCCGGGCAGCGCGCCGAGCGCCGGCCCCGGCAGGGCGATCTTGCTGTGCCGTACGCCGGAACCGATGATCACGTGCGGGGTGGCGATCACCCGGGCGTCGACCAGGATCGGCCAGGACTCGGGCAGCCCGATCGGGGTGATCCCGCCGTACTCCATCCCGGTCGACTCGACCGCCTCGGCCATCGGGGCAAAGCTGGCCTTGCGGACGTCCAGCGTCCGGCGGACCACCCCGTTGACGTCGGCCCGGGTGGTGGCGAGCACCACGCAGGCGGCGTACCGGATCTCGCCCTCCCGCTTGCCGGCGATCACCACGCAGTTCGCCGACACGTCCAGCCCCACCTCGTACGCCGCACAGAAGGCGGCCGTGTCGGCCAGCGTGGCGTCGATCGGGGCGACCAGGACGGCGTCCACGTCGACGGGGGCCTGTGCCGGCCACGCCGTCAGCGCGGCGGCCACCGGTGCCGCCAACAGGTCGGGGCGGGTCCGGGCGGGCTCGGTCTGCAAGGTTCCCATCACGGCAGCGATCCTCGCACCCCTGGCGACCGGCCGCCCGACGGGCCACCCCGCAGTTCAGCGCGGAAGCGCCACGGGCCGGCAGGTCAGTTGCCGCCGAGGAAGCTGTTCTCCCGCAGGAACGCCCGGTCGTCGGCCGACGCCGACTGCGCACCCCGCAGCACCTGGGGCCGACGGGCCTCCAGATCCTCCATGCCGTGCCGCACGGCGAGACGGATCACCCCGTAGAGGAAGACCAGACCGAAGATGTAGAGCAGCACCGTGACGACGAAGACCACCATGGGGTCACGGTAGGCAGGACCGGAACCCGTAGCCGGCTCATCTTCGGCCGGTCCCCCGTACGTGTCGACCTCACTTCAGCAGGTCCACGACGGTCAGCACGAGGAAGAACCCCACCACCGCCTCGCTGATGATCCACGAGTGCCGGTCCGCCCAGTCGCGCATCCGGGGCAGCACCCGGTCCGCCCGCTTCCCGAGCAGCAGCAACGCCAGCAGGGGCAGCGCGAGCAACAACAGGGTCAGCAGCACGAACGGCACCAGGTGCCACCACGGCAGCCCGTGCCGGGCGGCGGTCGCCCCGACCGTCACCATGGTCAGGTCGTCGGAGGGCATCACCACGAACAGCAGCAGGCCCAAGCGGAACGCGTACCCGAAGCCGGCGTGCTGGAGGCGGCCCATCCACGCCGGCTCCCCGGCCGAGTGCCGGCGCAGGAACACCACCACCGCCAGCACCACCAGCAGCGCCAGCACCACCCAGTCGATGACCGTCTCGACCGGCTTGCGGCCACCCCCGCCGCCCCCGCCGGCCGCACCCCTGACCAGCCGGAAGACCAGCCAGGCAAGGGTCGTACCGGCGGACACCACGAGCGCCGCGCCGGCCAGGAAGCCCAGCGACGCCCGGCGGGGCCGGTCACCGGAGGCGAGGAAGACCGCCGCCACCAGCTGCGTACCGGCCACCATCACCACGGCCATCGGCAGGATCGTCAGGACGTTCATCGCCCACCATCCTCGCCGCCGGGCCGGCCCGTCCGACGGGATTCCCCGGGATCAGGCGGGACGTCCCCGGGCCGGCACCACCCGCCCGGCGAGCAGCGCGCCGAGCAGCGCACACCCCACCGCCACGGCGAGCGTCCCCGCGTACCCGGCCGGGCCGGGCGTCGTCCCGGCGGCGAGCACCGTGCCGGTCAACGCCAGCACGGTGGCGGTGAACAACGAGTCGGCCAGTTGCAGCGAGGAACTGTTGCGGCCCTGCTCGTCGGGGGCCGACAGAGCCAGCGTCAACACCGACAACGACGGGAACGTCAACCCCATCCCCAGCCCGGCCACCGCCCAACCGGCCACCGCGACCGCCACCGGCACCGCCGGCCAGACGGCGAGGGTGACGGTGGCCGTGCCCGCCGCCACGCAGGCCAGCCCGAGCCGGGGCAGGGTCGCCGAGGACCGGGGCGGCGGCAGCCGACTCTGCGCCCAGGAACCCACCGACCAGGACAGCGCGCCGACGGTCAGCACCAGCCCGGCGGCGGTCGGCGAGAAGCCGCGTTCCCGGGACAGCATCAGCGGGATGACCACCTCCGCGCCCGCGAACGCCGCCGCCGCCAACCCGCGCAGCCCCACCACGGTGGGCAGGCCCCGGGCCGCCCGCAGGAACCCCGCCGGCAGCAGCCGGGGCGCACAGACCCCCAGGCCGGCCAGGGCCACCGCCACCAGGGTCACCGCGAGCACACCGCGCTGCTGCCCCCCGTGGTGCAGCAGTGCGGCGCTCACCCCCGCCCCGGCCGCCCACCCGATCCGGGCCGCCGCGCCCGCCGGTGGCCCGGCCGGCGACGGTCGGTGCAGCGTCCGCAGGCCCGACTCGACCAGCAGCACCGCCGGCAGCGCCACCACCGGCACCGCGAGGAACACCCACCGCCAGCCCAGGTACTCCACGATCAGCCCGGCCACCGCCGGCCCGACCAGCGCCGGTACGACCCACGCCGCCGCGAACGCGGCGAACACCCGACGCCGCAACTCCTCCGGGTACGCCTGCCCGACCACCACGTACAACGCGACGGAGAGCAGGCCTGAGCCGAAGCCCTGCACCGCCCGGCCGACCACCAGGGTGCCCATCGCGTCGGCGCTCCCGGCGACGAACAGGCCGGCGACGAACAGGCCGACCCCGGCCCACATCGGCCCCCGCGGCCCCCGGGCGTCGCACCAGATACCGGAGAGCACCATGGCCAGCACACCGGCGGCGAACGAGCCACCGAAGGCGAGCGCGTACAGCCCCAGCCCGTCCAGCGCGCGGGCCACCGTGGGCATGGCGGTGCCCACCGCCAACGCCTCGAAGGCGAGCAGCGACACCAAGGCGACAATGCCCACCGTCATCGCCCGCAGGCGCGGGTCGTACAGGCGGGTGGCCGGGGTGAGGGTGGCGGTCACCGGACGACGCCGGGCGGTACGTCGGACATGCGCCCAGCCTGCGACCTGCACCCCGGTTCAGGTCAAGGGTGAGCCCGGTCTCGTCAGGCCGACTCCAGCGCCTCGCCGAGCCCCTTGGCCAGCCCCGACAGGTGCTGGTCGGCAAGCAGGTGGCCGGCGGTGACCACCAGGGCCAGCGGCCACTCGATGACCTGGAGGGCGGCGAGCAACCCCACCCCGGCGTAGTAGGCGAGCTTGTCCGGTGGCGGCACCGCCACCTCACCGAGCATCGGCACCTCCACCCGCCTGGTGTACGCCCGGACCGTCTCCCGGGCACCGCTGAGGTCTCGCGTGATCGTGCTCATTCCGGCCTCCCTGCCTAGCCGTCGGGTCGTCAGCCGGATTCCACGGGCAACGCCGTCCATGCCCCGCCCCCGACGGAAACTTCCCCCGCCCGGGGGGCATAACGGACGCCCGGCCGGGAAGCCAGGCCGCCTGACGAACGCGGGAGGCGAGATGGCGTACGGCGGCAGTGGGCGGGACCGATCCGGCCGTACCCCTCGATGACCACGCTGGGCCGGGTGGCCGGCCGGGTGCTCCCGTCGGTGCCGGTGCCACCGCTGCTCGGCGAGGCGTCCCGTACTTTCGGTTCGGCCGCCGGCCGGCTGGCCCGGGTCGCCGGGTTGGCCCGCCGTCAGGTCTGGTCCCGCGACGGCCGGCACCACATCGAGGTGCACGGCGTCTGCCAGGACGGCGGCGACCGGCTGGCCCGTCAGGTCGAGGCGGCGTTGGAGCGGATGCCCGGGGTGGCCTGGGCGCGGGTGAACGCCCCCTCCGGCCGGGTGGTGGTGGCCGTCGGGGAACCGAAGCCGAAACTGCGCGACCTGATCGACACGGTGACCCGGGTCGAACGGATCTGCCCGCACGAGCCGGACCCGGAGATCCCGCCCCCGCACCCGCCGGAGGACGGGCCGCGTACCCCCCGCACGCTGGGCGCGCTCGCCTCCGACGCGCTGGGCCTGACCATCTCCGCCGCCACCCGCATCCTGCCGTTCACCCCGGTGCCGGGTGAGGTGGCCGGCCTGCTCAGCGCCGTCGACCTGCACCCCCGGCTGCACGACCTCGCTGGCCGGGGCTGGCGGGCGGACCGGCGCACCGAGGTGCTGTTTCCGCTCGCCGAGGCGGTCGTGCAGGGCCTCACCGGCGGCTGGGCGGGCATCGTCCTCGACGGCGCGCAACGGATCGTGCAGTGGGGTGAGGCGCGCGCCCAGCTCACCGCATGGACCCGCGCCGAGCCGGGGCTGACCGGTGACCCGGAACGCGCCGTCGCCCGCTCACCAGGCCCCGGGCGGCCCTGCCCCCGGCCCGACGGCCCCGTCGAACGGTACGTCTCGACGATGCTCGCCACCGGGGCAGCCGCCGGGGCAGCCGCGTGGCCCGTAGTCGGCCCGAAACGGGCCGCCGCGCTCGCGCTCGCCGCGCTGCCCAAGGCCCCCGGCAGTGGCCGCGAGGGGTACGCCGCCCAACTCGGCCGGGTGCTGGCCCGCCGCGGCGTGATCGCGATGGACCGCAGTGTGCTGCGCGAACTCGACCGGATCGACACGGTGGTGCTGGACGCGGCCGTACTCGGCTCGGACCGGGGTGTCCTCGCCGACCTGGCCCCGCTGGCCGGCACGGACACCGGGGAGGTTGCCGGCCGGGCGTTCGCCCTCTTCGACCCCGACCGGCCGGACGACGTACGCGAGGCCGACGGCTGGCGACTCGGGCCGCTCGCCGGCCTTGACGCCGCCGACCCGGGTGACACCCCGCAGAGCCGGCGACTGCGCGCGACGGACGGCCCCCTGCTCGGCCTCGTCCACGACGGCACCCTCGCCGCCGTCGTCCGGGTCGCCCCCGAGCCGGCACCCGGCGTCGACGTGCTGCCCGCCGCCGCCCGGCACGCCGGTCTGCGCCTGGTGGTCGCCGGCCCCGACCCGCAGCGGTACGGCTTCGCCGACGCGGTGCTGCCCGGCGGGGACCGGCTCGCCGGCTCCGTCCGGGCCCTGCAACGCGACGGCGCGGTGGTGATGCTGGTTTCGGGCGACCGGGCGGCGCTGGCGGCGTCCGACTGCGGGCTCGGCACGGCCGGCCCCGACGACCTGCCCCCGTGGGGTGCCCACCTGCTCGTCGGCACCGACCTGCGGATCGTCGCGCTACTCATCGAGGCGGCCGGGGTGGCCCGACGGATGACCGGGCAGAACATCAGGCTCGCCATGGCCGGCACCGGCCTCGGCGCGCTGGGCGCGTTCACCGCCGCCGTGCCGCAGCTGCCCGACCGCAGCCTCTTCGCCGTCAACGGTGCGGCGGCGGTGGCCTTCGCCAACGGGGTGTGGCGGGCCCGCCGGCTGCCCGGCCCGGACGGGTCCCCGGCACCGGCCGCCACCGCCTGGCACCTGATGCCGGTCCCGACCGTGCTGCGTCACCTCGACACCGGCCCGAACGGGTTGACCGACGCCGAGGCGCAACGCCGGCACCGGGTCGACCCGGACCCGTCGGGCGGACCGGTCGGCCTGTTCCGGGCGTTCGTCGACGAGCTGGCCAACCCGCTCACGCCGGTGCTGGCCGCCGGTGCGGTCCTGTCGGCGGCGTTCGGCTCGCTCGTCGACGCGGCCCTGGTCGGCGGGGTGGTCGGCGGGTCGGCGCTGGTCGGGGCGGTGCACCAGCGCAACACCGACCGTGCGCTGGCCGAGCTGCTGTCCCGCTCGGCGGTCACCGCCACGGTGCTGCGGGACGGGGTCGAACGGGTGACCGCCGCCGAGGACCTCGTCCCCGGCGACGTGGTGCTCCTCGGCCCCGGGGACGCGGTGCCGGCGGACTGCCGGGTGCTCACCGCCGACGGTCTGGAGGCCGACGAGTCGTCGTTGACCGGTGAGTCGCTGCCGGTGCCCAAGGGGGCCGCCCCGGTGGTCGCCGCCGCCCTGGCCGACCGTTCCTCCATGGTGTACGAGGGCACCACCGTCGCCACCGGTCGCGGCACCGCCGTGGTGGTCGCCACCGGTTCCGCGACCGAGTCGGGGCGGAGCCTCGCGCTGGCCCGGCAGGCCCCACCGGAGAGCGGGGTGGAGGCCCGGCTCGGCCGGCTCACCCGCTCGGCGGTCCCGCTGGCCGTGGCCTCGGCGGTCGCGGTGGCCGGGGCGGGGCTGCTGCGGGGCGTACCGCTGGGGCAGACGGCGGCGACCGCCGCGAACCTGGCGGTGGCGTCGGTGCCGGAGGGGTTGCCGTTCCTGGTCAGCGCGGCCCAGCTGGCCGCCGCTCGACGGTTGGCCGAGCACGGCGCGCTGGTCCGCAACCCGCGCACCATCGAGGCGCTGGGCCGGGTCGACGTGCTCTGCTTCGACAAGACGGGCACCCTCACCGAGGGTCGGCTGCTGCTCGCCGGGGTCGGCGACGGCGAGCGGTTCGCACCCGTCGACCGGCTCGACGACGGGTTGCGCCGGGTCCTCGCCGCCGGGCTGCGGGCCACCCCCGACGCGGCCGATCCGCAGGAGCTGCCGCAGCACACCGACCGGGCGGTCCGGTACGGCGCGCGGCAGGCGGAGACCACGGAGCAGACCGGCGCGGCCGGCTGGGCTGCGGTGGGTGGGCTGCCGTTCGAGCCGTCCCGGGGCTACCACGCGACAGTCGGGCGCGCCGCCGACGGTCTGCTGCTGAGCGTGAAGGGCGCCCCGGAGACGGTGCTGCCCCGGTGTGGCGCGTGGCGTCGGCCGGACGGCCGGGACGAGCCGCTGGACGACGAACGCCGGGAGCGGCTGCACACCGTGCTCGCCGACCGGGCCGGGGCGGGGCACCGCATCCTCGCCGTGGCGGAGTGCCGGGCCGGTGCCGCGACGGTCACCGACGACGAGGTACGCGGGCTGGTCTTCGTCGGTTTCCTCGCCCTCGCCGACGGGATACGCGACAGCGCCGCCCCGGCGGTCCGCCGGATCAGGCAGGCCGGCGTGCACACCATCATGATCACCGGGGACCATCCGGCCACCGCCGAGGCGATCGCGTCGGCGATCAGCCCGGATGCCGACGGGCAACGGGTGGTCACCGCCACCGACCTGGACCAGTGGGACGACGCGGAGATCGGTGAACGGCTGGGCCGGACCGACGTGGTGGCCCGGTGCACCCCGGCGCACAAGGTACGGATCATCCAGGCGTTGCAGAAGTGCGGGCGGACCGTGGCGATGACCGGGGACGGCGCCAACGACGCCCCGGCGATCCGGCTGGCCGACGTCGGCATCGCCCTCGGCCAGCGGGGCACCCCGGCCGCCCGCGCCGCCGCCGACCTGGTGGTCACCGACGACCGGCTGGAGACCATCATCGCCACCCTGGTCGAGGGACGGGCGATGTGGTCGTCGGTACGCCACGCGCTGAGCATCCTGGTCGGCGGCAACCTCGGCGAGATCGCGTTCAGTGTGCTCAGCGCCGCCGTCACCGGCCGGTCGGCGCTCAACGGCCGGCAACTGCTCCTGGTCAACCTGCTCACCGACCTGGCGCCGGCACTGGCCATCGCGGTCCGGCCCCCGGACGCCGACCACACCGACGGGTTGCTCCGCGAGGGCCCGGACGCGTCCCTCGGCGGCACCATGACCCGGGAGATCGGGTTGCGGGCCGCTGCCACCACCCTCGGGGCGACCGCCGGCTGGACGGTGGCCCGGTGGACCGGCCGGGAACGACGGGCCGGCACGGTGGCCCTGGTCTCGCTGGTCGGCACGCAGCTGGGGCAGACCGTCCTGGCCGGGGGCACCAGCCCGACGGTGCTCGCGTCGACGGCGGCGTCGGTCGGGGTGCTCGCCGCCGTGGTGCAGACGCCCGGGGTGAGCCAGTTCTTCGGCTGCACCCCGCTCGGCCCGGTGGGGTGGACCATCGCCGCCGGGTCGGCGCTCGGCGCGACCTTCGCCAACGGCGCGCTGACCCGGCTGGTGGAGCAGCTGCCGACCCGGGGACGGCCCGCCGATCCGACGCCGGCGGGCTAGATCTCCGGCGGGGGTCAGGCCGGGGGCGGGGACCAGGTGGCGGCGGCGCGGCCCAACCGGTCGTTGACCGCCCGCCCGACCCCCTCGTCGGGGACCGGTTCGGCGAGGATCTCGGTCACCCCGGCCGCGTCCAGCCGGTGCAGCGCGTCGAAGAGGCGGGCGGCGGCCTCGGTCACGTCACCGGTGGGCGACAACACCTCCACCGCCGCGTAGCCGGCCGGCGGGGCCGCCCGGAAGGCCAGGTAGCCCCGCCGGACGCCGCCGTTCGCCGCCGGCACCGCACCCGCCACCACCCGCAACGGGGTACGCGGCGCGTAGTGCGCGGCCAGCGTGCCGGGGGCCACCGGCTGCCCGGAGCTGCCCGACCGGACCGTCACCGGGCCGACCGCCGCGACGAGGTCCTCCACGGCGAGCGCACCGAGGCGCAGCACCACCGGCTGCGGGCCACGCGCGTCCACGATCGTCGACTCGATCCCGCACCGGGTCGGACCGCCGTCGAGCACCACGTCGACGGCCGCGCCGAGCCCGCGTACGACGTGCTCGGCCCGGGTGGGGCTGAGCTGCCCGAACCGGTTGGCGCTCGGGGCGGCCACCGGCACCCCGGCAGCCCTGATCAACGCACGGGCGGACGCCTCGTCGGGCACCCGCACGGCCATCGTGTCGAGGCCGGACGTGACGATCGGCGGGATCACGGCCGGCCGGTCCACGATCAGGGTGAGCGGCCCCGGCCAGAACCGCTCGGCCAGCGCCGCGACGGTCGGGGGCAGCCCACCGACGAGGGCCGGCAGGTCGGCGGCGTCGGCCAGGTGGGTGATCAGCGGATCGAAGCTGGGCCTCGCCTTCGCCTCGAAGATCCGCGCCGCGGCCCGGGCGTCCAACGCGTTCGCGCCGAGCCCGTAGACCGTCTCGGTCGGGAAGGCCACCAGCCCGCCGGCCCGCAGCACGTCGGCGGCCTCGGCGATGCCGTCGTGTTCGGCGGGCAGGACGCGGGGGAAGCCAGTGGTCACCCCCCGACGCTAGCCTGCCGTCGACGCCCGGACCGGTGCGGGTGGCCGTCGCCCGGCCGGTGGGGCGACGGTCGGCGCTCCCGGCCCGGTCACGCTCGCCGGCCAGCCGGGGACGACGTCGCGATGCCGCCTCACTCCGCCCGTCGGACCGGCAGGGACGGTTGTCCGGCCGGGTCGGGGCACGCTGGCGGCCGGCCGCGCCGGGTCGCTGGAGGGTGACCCGGCAGGACTATTCCGCCGGGTCCGGTGCCGTCGCGGGCCGCCCGCCGGTCGGGGCGAATGACGCGCGTGGCGGGCCGGTCTCCGCCCAGCAGACGCCGCCCCGGAACTCGACGCCCGGGATGGTGTCGACGACCCGGGTGACGTCCGCGACGGAGGCGAGCGCCCGGGTGAGGTCAGCCCGTAGCTCTGCGCTGGCGGACGGCAGGTCGTCCTCCTCCTGCGCCCAGTCGACGTCGGCGGCGTGCAACTCGGCGACCGCGTGGTCGGTCAGCGCGGTCGGGTCGGTCACGGTGACGTCGATCCGGCAGTAGAGCTGGAGACGGCGGCTGCCCGGGTCACCATCGGTCGTCATGCGGCTCAACGGCTGACTGCTCCCACCGTGTGAAGGCTAGGGGATGCACGCCGACCGTGCCGCCCCGCGCGGTCGGTCACCCTGCTGGAGAATTGCCGGCATGCTCCGCTCGCCGCGCGCCCTCCTGCTGGACTTCGGCGGTGTCCTGGCCGATGCGCCCCCGCAGCCGCCCGCCCCACCGGAACTCGTCCGACGGCTCTACCGGCTCGTCGACGGCGCGGTGTCCGAACGGCAGATCGCCGCCGACCTGACCGGGGGCGCGCGACGGTACTCGGCCTGGCGCGACGACGCGGGCCGGACGGCCGACCCGGTGGAGCTGCCGCACGCCCGGGTGTGGGCGGAGTTCGTCACGGCATCGTGGCCCCGCCCGGCCCGCGACGCCGTCGACCGTGAGGCGACCCCCCTGTCGTACGCCTGGACCTGGCGGGCGGACTGGGCGGTGCGCCCAGGTATCCCCGAGGCGCTGGCGGCGGCCACGGGAGCGGGCCTTCCGCTGGCCGTGGTGAGCAACACCCTCTGCGGCGCCGCGCACCGGGATTTCCTGGCCGCCGAGGGGCTGGCCGGGTCGTTCGCCGCCCAGTTCTACAGCGACGAAGCCGGTCCCCGGAAGCCCAACCCGCGCCTGGCGCTGCTGGCGGCGGAGGCCGTCGGGGTTCCGATCGGTGACTGCTGGTTCGTCGGGGACACCCTCGGTCGGGACGTCGAGTGCGCCCGCCGGGCCGGGGCGGGGGCGGCGATCCTGATGCGTTCCCCCCGCACCGACCGGGAACCACCACACCCCGCGGTCACCCCGGACGCCCGGGTCGAGGACGGCCACGGCCTGCTCGACCTGCTACGTCTGGCCCGAGGCTCCGCCGGCTGAGGAACGACCCGCCCGCATCGTGACGTCCGGGGTGCCGGAGGTACCACCCACGACATCCCGCATTTTGGCGGGTTCTCCTTTGCCATCGACTGGTAGGAATTCCGCGACCGGGCAATGTTGCCAGCGAAGGGTGGAATGGTGGCTGACGCGGGGAACCCGACCCGACACGTCGTCCTCATGGTCGACATCGAGCGTTACAGCGGGCGGAACAATGTGCTCCAACACCGCGCACAGCAGGCACTGACAGAAGTCATGCGGGCGGCCTGGGAGGAGTTGGGCATCGTGCTGCCCGGGACGTTGCGCCAAGACAACGGTGACAGCCAGTTCGCGGTCCTGCCGCCGGAGACGAGTGAGCGGCGGGTCCTTCGGATCGCACCGCTCCTGGACCGGTTGTTGCGGGAGCACAACCAGGGCCTGTCCGCCGAGGCCCGGGTCCGGGTGCGGGTCGGCGTCCACCAGGGGCTGGTCCATCTCGACAGCGCGAACGGCTTTGCCGGCAGCGCTGTGGTGACCGTCTGTCGACTGGTCGACTCGCCGCAGCTCAAGAGCATGCTGCGCCGCTTTCCCCGGGCGGAGGTCGCGCTGGTCGTGTCGGATCTGATCTATCAGGACGTCGTCCGCCAGTATCAGGACCTGCCGCAGGATCAGTTCCTGCCGATCACCGCCAGCCTGCCAGACAAGGGTTTCGCGGCCCCCGCCTGGGTCTTCGTGCCGGGACAGGATGCCGCCGCATCGACCGTGCCGGACGCGTTCCCCGCCGATCCGCAGGAACGGACGGACCTGAACCGGGTGGACCGTCCTCAGGAGGTCGGCACGCCACAACCGCCGGCTGCCGGGCAGGTGTTCCAGCACATCACGTCGCACGGACCGGCCGCGTTCGGCAACGGGAACACCGTCACGACGTACGGTTCCGCCGACGACACCCGTCCGGGGCGGTCACCGCGGTGAGTACCGTCGACCCCCCTGCCGACCAGCCGGAGGAACCCCCCGTCCCGGCCCCGGGGAACGTCTACTCCGGGAACACCTCCCACGGGCCGACCGCCTTCGGTGACCACAACACCATCAACCAGGTGAACTACGGGAGCGTTCCGCCCACCCACTCGAGCGACGTCCTGTTGTCGAAAGCTCTGGAGACCCTGGCCGACGAGGTGGCGGTACGACGTCAGCGGGACGAGGAACGCAGCGGGGTGCTCAGCCGCCCGCTGCCGGTGCGATGGGCGGCAACCGAGGTCGCCGAGGCGTCGATGGGCGAGGTCACCTGGTCATCGCTCGGCCTGACCCCGGCACAGCCTCCCACCGGCGGCCTCGACGATCTCGCCGACCTGCTCACCCACCGGCTACCCCATCGCCGTCTGGTGATCCTCGGTGCGGCAGGGTCGGGCCGGACCGTGCTGGTCACCAGGCTCGTCAGCACCCTGCTCAAGGAGCGGCTTCCCGGTCAGCCGGTCCCGGTGCTGTTGCCCGCCGGGACGTGGAACCCGGGCAAGCAACTCCTGCGCGACTGGATGGCGGAGCAGTTGGCCGGGGACTACCCGCATCTGCGAGCGTCGGTGCCCCTGTCCGGACCCCGCAAACGCCTCTTCGGCAGCCGTAGACGCCGGACGCTGGCGGCCTACCTCGTCGACAGGAACCTCGTGCTGCCCGTCATCCAGGGCCTGGACATGATCGGTGACGGGCTACGCGAAGAGACGATGAACGCGTTGCACGAGCTGGGGTCCACGGTCCCGCTGGTGGTGACCAGCCTCGTCGCGCCGTACCGGAGGGCGGTCGAGAGCGCGGAACGCGGCCTGTCCCGCGCCGCGGTGGTCGAGGTGTTGCCGCTCGCCTTTGCCGACATCCGGGGGTACTTCGCCCCCGAAGGGGTGAACAGTCGGTGGGGGCAGACGTTTCTCGATCTGGATGCCGATCCGGAAGCGCCGTTGACCAGAGCCCTGCGCACGCCGTTGCTGGTCTGGCTGGCCCGCACCACCTATGCCGGTGCCGCCGCCGACCCACGCGAGTTGTGCGACCGGGTCCGGTTCCCCGATCAGGCCGCCGTCGAGAATCACCTCCTCGACGGTCTGGTGTCGGTCGCCTATCCACCACAGCCGACGCCGGCCCGTCGGCGGGACACGGACGAGACCTGGCATCCCGACGATGCGAGGAGTTGGCTGCGCTTCCTCGCGCGGCACCTGCGCGACACGGATACCCACGAGATCGCCTGGTGGCAGCTGCACCGGACAATGCGGTTCCTCAGGCCGGCGCAGTACGCGGTGACGAATCTGCTGTTCTGGGCGTCGGTGTGGCTCGTCCACGGCAATCTCATCGTTACGGTCCTGTTCGCGGCCGTGACCACGCCGGTTGCGGTGAGTGAGCGACTCCGGACCCGACTCGGCTTCGTGCCGGCCACGCCGATCCACCGGGTGCAGGTCAGTGGACGCCGGTTGCGGCACCTCCTTCGTACGACATCCGTCAGGCTCATGCTGGCGTCCTTGCTGGCCGGCTCGGGAGTGGTGTTGTGGTATCTGTCAGGTGACAGCCTGCCGGGCATCATCGGTGGGCTCGGCCTGATGGCGTCGGCCGTGGTCGTTCCCGTCTGGAGCCTCCACCGACACAGGGTTAACGACCCGTCCCGCGAGATCGTGATCGCCGAGGATCCCGCCCGCGCGGACAACCCCCTCGCCACCTTGCGGGCCGACCGCAGATCGGTGCTGGCACCCGCTGGCGCCCTGCTTGTCGCGGGGGCCACCCTGGCGCTGCTGTTCGGTGGTGGACTGCGGTCCCCGGTCGCCTACATGCTCGCGTTCGCGATCGGCTGGGTGGGCTACGGCGCCTGGACCGAGTATGCGATCGCGCGGGCCGTCCTGGCGATGCGGGGTCGGCTGCCCTGGCGGACGATGGCCTTTCTCCGCGACGCGGCCGAGCGGGGCGTACTCCGCCAGGTCGGTGCCGTCTACCAGTTCCGTCACCCCCGGCTTCGCGACCGGTTGGCCGCCGACCCTCCCGCACCGCCACGTCCCGACCACCTAGCCCCGCGGTAGCGCGCCGTCCACGGACGACGCGCCCGGCACCTGGTGGACCGCGACGACAGCATCGAGCGGCAGAGCCGAGTAGACGTGCGGGAAGGGCTCACCGTCGGGGACGCCCTCCCAGCGCACCGCCGCGCCGAGAAGCCGGGCGTCGAAAGCGGCGACCACAAGCGCCGGCTCCTGCGCGAAGAACCGCAGCGCGGTCGCACCCACCTGCTCGCGCGAGGAGCAGTGGATGAAGCCGCTGCGGTGGTCGAGCGGTGAGCCGTCGAAGCGGCCGGCGGCCTCGAACTCGGCCCACTCGGCGGGCAGCAGGATCTTGTAAATCAGCACAGCCCAGGGTGGCAGATGGCCGGGTGATCCGCAGCCACCGCAACCCGTCAGCCTGGCCGAAGTTGGTCTGCGCCGGCGAAGGTACACGTGGGTTGTCCGGCCGGCGTCGGGTGCTGCGCGTGCCCGGTATCCCGCGCGTGTCCGGCCCGGCGGCTGCCGCTGTCGATCGCTTCCGCCTGCTATGCCGGTGGCGTGACCGGCCGCCAGGCTGCACGGGCCCCAGGACCTGTGGCCATCATGTGCCCGTTGATCTTCACGAGCTGTAACACCTGGTCAAGGGTGATGCTGGTGGAGCCCAGGGGACTCGAACCCCTAACCCCTGCCTTGCAAAGGCAGTGCTCTGCCAGTTGAGCTAGGGCCCCGAGGGCGGGTCGAGCCGCCGGGTGCTGGCTGGTCAGCGCAGGTCGGGCGAGGTGGTGGCCTCGTGCCAGAGGGCGCGCTCGTCGTTGGATTCTTTGACCTTCTTGGCCACCACAGCGGCGACGCCGATGATGCCGACCAGGAACAGAAGCTTCTTGAACATGGGGCGACCCCTCGCGCTCGACTCGACTGCCCGTCGGAACGGTGTGCGGTGGGGCTAGCTGGAATCGAACCAGCGACCTCAGAGTTATCAGCTCTGCGCTCTAACCGACTGAGCTATAGCCCCGCGTGGCGACGAGCAAGATTAACCCATCGCGTCGTCCGCTCCCAAATCGGGGTGGCCGACGCTCCCGCGCCTTCCCGACCGTACCGGTCGGCCCGCGACGGGGCGAGCCCTTTCCGCCCGCTCCCCGGGCCGGAGATCGATTCCGTTGAGCGGAGACAGCGGTATCGGGGCGGCCTGGACCACGGCTGGATCGACCCACGAGCGAGCGCCCCGAGCCAGGCGGAAAGCACGACGCCGGGGCGGCCGCTGTTCGCGGCGCCCCGGCGTCGGGTCGGATCAGTCGCGCTCGGCGAGCGTCAACTCGATCCCGCCGACCAGGTCGGCGCAGACGTTGTAGACGAACGCCCCCAGGGTGGCGAGCGCGGTGAACAGCACCACGTTGACCAGCCCGACGAGGGCGGACGTCAGGATGACGCCCTTCGCGGTGATCTGGAAGCCGCTGTCGGTGCCCTGCCCGCCACTGGCGCTGACCAGGTCGGTCAGGCTGTCGTTGACGCTCTGGAACACGCCCATCGCGTCCAACGCGAGGTAGAGCACCGAGGTCGCCACGACCACCACGATGAAGAGCACCACGGAGACGGCGAACGCGAACTTCATCACGGACCACGGGTCGATCCGCTTGAGGTTCAACCGGGCCCGGCGCGGCCCCCGGGAGGCGGCCGAGCTGACCGAGGTACGCGCGGCGCGTACCGCGTCACCCACCCGCGCCGCACCGACGGCGGCCGCACCACCGATGCCCGGGGGCAGGCCGCCGCCGTTGGCGGGACGGGTGGTGTCCGGGCTCGGCCGGAAACCGCCGATCTTCGGCTGGGTGCCGGTCGTGGACGGGGAGGTCGCGGCCCCGACCGTGATCGGCTGTGTCGTGTTGCTCGACCGGGCCGCCGCAGCCACCGGCTGGGTGGCGGACGAGGGCGCATCGGTGCCGCCCGTCGGCTGGGGCTTGTCGGTCGTCCCCGAACCCTCACCGGGCTTGTCCGGCGGCGGTGCCATGCCGGGTGCCCGGGTGAACTTCGGGGCAGGCGCGTCGGCGGGGACGGTGGCCCGACCCACGGCGGCGCGGCCGGCGGGGGTTGTACCGCTCTTGGCGGCCTCCTCGTCGACCGGGGTGGCCGAGGTCCCCTTGTTCCCCGACTTCGCCTGTGTCTCCGTCATTCAACTAGTCCTGTTCGTCAGGCTCGTCGGCATTGCGAGCAATCGCCACGATAGTCACGCCGTCCGGGAGGTCCATCAGCTTGACCCCCATTGTGTTCCGGTCACGGGTACGGCGTACAGGCTTCACCGGAGTCCGGATGACGCCGCCGTTGCTGGTGATCGCGAACAGCTCGTCGTCCGGGTCGATCACGACCGCGCCGACCAGACCACCGCGGCGCTCGGTGATCTTCGCAGTCAACACGCCCTTACCTCCCCGGCCCTGGACCGGGTATTCCTCGATGGGGGTACGTTTCGCGTATCCCCCGTTCGTGGCCACCAGGACGTCCAGGCCCTCCCGGACGACCTCCATTGCCAGCAGGACGTCGTCGTCGGTGAAGCGCATGCCGATCACACCCGAGGTGGCCCGGCCCATCGGGCGCAGCGCCTCGTCGGAGGCGTTGAACCGGATCGCCTGGGCCTTCTTGGAGACGAGCAGCAGGTCCTCCTCCGGCGCCGCGAGCACGGCACCGACCAGCTCGTCCTCATCGCGCAGGTTGATCGCGATGACGCCGCCGGACCGGTTGGAGTCGAACTCCTCAAGTCGGGTCTTCTTCACCAGGCCGTTTCTCGTGGCCAGTACCAGGTAGGGAGCCACCTGGTAGTTCGGGATTTCGATGATCTGCGCAATCTGCTCGTCCGGCTGGAAGGCGAGCAGGTTGGCCACGTGCTGGCCCTTGGCCACCCTACTGGCCTCGGGCAACTCGTACGCCTTGGCCCGGTACACGCGGCCCTTGTTGGTGAAGAACAAAATCCAGTCGTGGGTGGAGCATACGAAGAAGTGGCTGACAATGTCGTCCTGCCGCAGCGTCGCGCCGCTCACTCCCTTGCCGCCGCGCCGCTGTGAGCGGTAGAGGTCGACCTTGGTGCGCTTGGCGTACCCGGTGCGGGTGATGGTGACCACCACGTCCTCGCGGGCGATGAGGTCCTCCATCGAGACCTCACCGTCGAACGGGACGATCTTGGTGCGCCGCTCGTCGCCCCACTTCGCGACGATCTCGCTCAGCTCCTCGGAGACGATCTTCCGCTGCCGCTCCGGCTTGGCGAGGATGTCCTTGAGGTCGGCGATCTCCAGTTCGAGCTTGGCCAGGTCGTCCAGGATCCGCTGCCGCTCCAGGGCGGCCAGCCGGCGCAGCTGCATGTCCAGGATCGCGGTCGCCTGGATCTCGTCGATCTCCAGCAGCCGGATCAGGCCCTGCCGGGCGTCGTCGACCGTGGGCGACCGCCGGATCAGGGCGATCACCTCGTCCAGCGCGTCCAGCGCCTTGGACAGACCGCGCAGGATGTGCGCCCGCTCCTCGGCCTTGCGCAGCCGGAACGCGGTCCGCCGCCGGATCACCTCGATCTGGTGCTCGACGTAGTACCTGATGAACTGGGCCAGGTTGAGCGTGCGCGGCACCCCGTCGACCAGGGCCAGCATGTTGGCGCCGAAGGTCTCCTGGAGCTGGGTGTGCTTGTAGAGGTTGTTCAGCACCACCTTGGCGACCGCGTCGCGCTTGAGCACCAGCACGATCCGCATGCCGGTACGCCCGGACGACTCGTCCCGGATGTCGGCGATGCCGCCGAGCTTGCCCTCCTTGATCAGCTCGGCGATCCGCTCGGCCAGGTTGTCCGGGTTGACCTGGTAGGGCAGCTCGCTGACCACCAGCGCCGGCCGGCCCCGCTTGTCCTCCTCGACCTCTACCACGGCGCGCATCCGGATCGACCCGCGACCGGTCCGGTACGCGTCCTGGATGGCCGACTGACCGACGATCAGCCCGTGGGTCGGGAAGTCCGGACCCTTGACGATCTCCAGCAGCGCTTCGAGGGTGGTCGCCTCGTCGGCCTCCGGGTTCTCCAGGCACCACTGCACCGCCGCGCCGATCTCGCGCAGGTTGTGCGGCGGGATCTTGGTGGCCATCCCGACCGCGATGCCCTCGGAGCCGTTGACCAGCAGGTTGGGGATGCGCGACGGCAGGATGGTGGGCTCCTTGGCCCGGCCGTCGTAGTTGTCCTGGAGATCGACGGTGTCCTCGTCGATGTCCCGCAGCATCTCCATCGCCAGCGGGTCGAGCTTGCATTCGGTGTTGTGGCTGACGAAGCCGTCGGAGACGAAGGAGTGGTCCTCGGTGTCCACCCGGACGCTGTAGACCGGCTGCACCCCCGCGTCGGTGATCTCGGTCACCTCGGCGTAGTAGAACCGGCCGTCGACCAGCGGCTCGACCACGTCGAGCACCCCGGCCTCGGTGATCCGGGCGGCGATCTCGTCGCGGTCCCGCTCCCAACGCTCGATGCGGTCGACGTTGTGCCGGCGCAGCCAGTCGCGCTCGGTCCAGCGGGTCGCGCCGTGCTCCCGGATGAAGTCGCCCACCAGCGGCACATGGTCGCTGGACAGCGCCGTGCTGCTCGCCGGCGCCTGAGCCAGCTCGGACTCCAGCTTGGCCTGCTTACGGCCGAGGAAGCCGACGTGGGCGGCGAAGATCCGGACGTCCCGGCGGTTGGTCACCACGACCTTGATCTCGCCGTCGTCGTACCGGGTCTGTCGGCTGATCACGCCGAACTCCAGCAGCAACTGCTGGACCTCGCGGGCCAACCGCTCGCTGCGGGTCGAGTACGAGACCTGGATGGTGTTGCGCGGCAGCAGCGACGAGGAGCCGTCACCCTCGAAGAGCGCCTGGAGGAACGCCCGCTTGATCGCGGCCGGCCCCTGCCACACGAACTCGGGCACGAACTTCGCGGCGCTGCGCGCTCCGGCCAACTCGCCGAGGATGCTGGCGCGCAGCGCCGACAGGTCCTGTACGTCCAGCTCGTGCAGGGTGCTGCCGGAGGCGATCACCCGCTCGCTGACGTACCGGGGGCCGCCGACGGCCAGGTCGTAGGCGGCGACGACGCGCAGGAAGTAGTCCCGGTCCACGTTGTTGAAGCCCGCGCGGGCCGCCGACACCCAGCCCTCCGACACAAACGCGCCGGCGAGCACGGCCGCCTCGACGTGTTCCAGCGTCGGGTAGCCGATCTCGTCCGGCACCGTCCGCTGGAGCACCACCCGGTCGCCCGGGGAGATCTCGGCGAGCAGCTTCCACAGCAGGGTCGGCACCCCGGCCACGTCCACCAGGCAGAGCACCGGGTGGTTGTGGGTGCCGGTCAGCTCGTACCCCTCGCGGGTGCGCAGCCGCAGCGTCGGGTGCTCGCCGGAGTGGAAGAACTTCGACGCGCGGACCAGGTCGCCGTTGCGGTCGCGGACCTTGAGGTCGACGTCGGTCTCGCTGCTCGGCGCGACGCCCGGCACGATGTCGCCGAGCCGCACGCTGCCGTCGGCGGTACGAATGCGGACGTCTGCGGTCAGGCAGTAGCGCATCGCGGCAGCCGGATCGTTACCGGGCGAGCCGAAGTTGCCGTTGCCGTCGACCAGCGGGTAGCGCAGCGCCCAGGGCTGGGCCATCCGGACCAGCGCGTCGTAGATGGCCGAGTCGCCGTGCGGGTGGAACTGCCCCATCACGTCCCCGACGACCCGGGAGCACTTCACGTAGCCCCGGTCCGGCCGGTAACCCGAGTCGTACATGGCGTAGAGGATCTTGCGGTGGACCGGCTTGAGCCCGTCCCGCACGTCCGGCAGGGCCCGCCCGACGATCACGCTCATCGCGTAGTCGAGGTACGAGCGCTGCATCTCGACCTCAAGCCCGACCGGCTCGATCCGGTCGTGCTGGACGACCGCCGCGAGTGGTGTCTCGGGGGTTTCCGGCTCGTTCGGGGTGGACTCGGGAGTATCGGTCACTGTTAACCCTTATCAGACTCAGAGTCGTGTTCGTGCTGTGGATAACGCTGTGGAAACCGGCCAGGCTGTGGATAACCCGGTGGACGACGGCCGGCCGGTGCGGCACCGGCCGACCGGGCCGTCAGATGTCGAGGAACCGCACGTCCTTCGCGTTGCGCTGGATGAACGAGCGGCGGGCCTCGACGTCCTCACCCATCAGCACGCTGAACAGCTCGTCGGCGGTGGCGGCGTCGTCGAGGGTGACCTGACGCAGGGTCCGGGTGGCCGGGTTCATCGTGGTCTCCCACAGCTCGGGGTAGTTCATCTCGCCGAGACCCTTGAACCGCTGGATGTCGTCCGGCTTGGCGTTGGGCTTCTTCTGCTGGCGCAGCGCGATCAGCCCGTCGCGTTCCCGGTCGGAGTACGCGTACTGGGCGTCGTCGCCCTTCTTGTTCCACTTGATCTTGTAGAGCGGCGGGGCGGCCAGGTAGACGTGGCCCAGCTCGACCAGCGGACGCATGAAGCGGAACAGCAGGGTGAGCAGGAGCGTCTGGATGTGCTGGCCGTCGACGTCGGCGTCGGCCATCAGCACCACCTTGTGGTACCGCAGCTTCTCCATGTCGAAGTCGTCGTGGATGCCGGTGCCCAGCGCGGTGATCAGCGCCTGGACCTCGTTGTTCTTGAGCACCCGGTCGATCCGGGCCTTCTCCACGTTGAGGATCTTGCCGCGGATGGGCAGGATCGCCTGGGTACGCGGGTCGCGACCCTGCTTGGCCGAGCCGCCGGCCGAGTCGCCCTCGACGATGAAGACCTCGGACTCGCGCGGGTCGGTGGACTGGCAGTCGGCCAGCTTGCCGGGCATCGAGCCGGACTCCAGCAGCGACTTGCGGCGGGCCAGCTTGCGCGCCTGCTGGGCGGCGATCCGGGCCCGGGCCGCCTGGGACGCCTTCTGGATGATGGTCTTGGCCTCGGCCGGGTTGCGGTCGAACCAGTCGACCAGCCGGTCGTTGCAGACCCGCTGCACGAAGCTCTTGACCGGGGTGTTGCCCAGCTTGGTCTTGGTCTGGCCCTCGAACTGCGGGTTGGCCAGTTTGACCGAGATGATCGCGGCCAGGCCCTCGCGGATGTCCTCGCCGGAGAGCTTCTCGTCGCCCTTGAGCAGCTTGCGGTCGGTGCCGTAGCGGTTGACCACGCTGGTCAGCGCGGCCCGGAAACCCTCCTCGTGGGTGCCGCCCTCGTGCGTGTTGATCGTGTTGGCGAAGGTGTAGACCGACTCGCCGTACGACTCGTTCCACTGCATGGCGATCTCGACCGACATGCCCTCTTCCTCGGCGGCGAACTCGACGACCGTCTTGTGCATCGGGTTCTTCGAGGCGTTGAGGTGCCGGACGAAGTCGGCGATGCCGCCCTCGTAGAAGAAGGTGACCTCGCGGGGCTTGCCCTCCTCGCCCTCGGCGACCCGCTCGTCGAGCAGGTGGATGGACAGGGCCCGGTTGAGGAAGGCCATCTCCTGCAGGCGGCGGTAGATGGTCTGGAAGTCGAAGTCGACCGTCTCGAAGACGTCCGGGTCCGGCCAGAAGGAGACCGCCGAGCCGGTGCGGTCGGTGGTCTCGCCCTTGTCGAGCGGCTCCGGCTTGGAGTTGTGGTACTTCTGCCGCCACACGTGGCCGGACTTGTGGATCTCGACGGCCATCCGGGTGGAGAGGGCGTTGACCACGGAGACGCCGACGCCGTGCAGACCACCGGAGACCGCGTACGCCTTGCCGTCGAACTTGCCACCCGCGTGCAGCACGGTCAGCGCGACCTCGACGCCCGGCTTCTTGAGCTTCGGGTGCAGGTCGACCGGGAAGCCACGGCCGTTGTCGGTGACCCGGACCCCGCCGTCGGCGAGCAGCACCACGTCGATGGTGTCGCAGTAGCCGGCGAGCGCCTCGTCCACCGCGTTGTCCACGACCTCCCACACCAGGTGGTGCAGGCCACGCTCGCCGGTCGACCCGATGTACATGCCGGGTCGCTTGCGGACCGCCTCCAGCCCTTCGAGGACGGTGATCGACTCTGCGCCGTAATCCTGCTTGTCCTGCGCTGCCACCCTCGGCCACTTTCTCGCACCATCCGCGCCGGGGCGCGGGGGCGCGGGTTCGGCGGACAGGACGCGACGTCGGCGTGCACGGCGAGAGCCCCGCAGGGCGGTCGCGGATCGTGCGCGCCGGTCGCCGCGGTTGCCCGCGGATCGCGATCGGCCAGACCCGACCCGGGACGTTGATCAGGTGCCGGTGAGGGCCCCTGTCCGTCGCACCGCGTCAGGTCGTCGTCTCAGCGTCAATCTTACTGTGCGCACACGACAGAACCGCCACTCGGCACCCCTTGAAGGCGGCTCAGACCCTCGTAGCCGGCCGAATCTCGCTGTCCGCGACTCCCCCTACACGCCCCGGTCCGGTTTCCGTGCCCGCCGCCACCGGATCGTCCGGCTCGCCGGGCGGCACGGGGTCGCGTCGGGCGGTGGTCGTACCGTAGCTTTGCGGCGCGCGACGAAGTCGCTCGTCTTGATCTTTTCCACCCGTAACCGGGACGATGGACCCGATCGATCCGACACGTGCTCTCGAAAGGTGACACCAGATGGGGCTGGACAATGTCGCGGTGCACTGGCCGCGGACCGGCCGCTTCTACGATCCGGTCGCGCCGGCCGAGTTCGTCGACTTCGGCGAGATCGTCGACATCCCCGGCATCTCCGCGCCGACCGCCGCGCTCGCCGAGCACATCGCCAAGACCGGCACGGTCCGGGCGACCGCCTACACCGAGCTGGTCGACCTGATCCTCGGGCTGGAAAATGTGCTCTACGCCACCGACGCCGCCGCCGAGGACGAGGACCCGGTGATCGACCCGGACGGCTGTGCCTGGATCGCCGGCGGGGTGGAGAAGTTCGTCGCCCAGCACCGGCCGCACGGCGAGACGGTGACCTTCGAGTCGGTCAGCGACGTGCTCCGCGCCCTGCTCGGTGACGGCCGCCTGGCCGAACAGCAGTTGCGCTGGCTGGGCAGCCGGCTCGACCGGCTGCGCGACGAGAACGGCGACCCGCCGCAGTGGGACTTCACCTGCGCCGAGCTGGGCGTGCTGGCCGCCTTCTACCGGCGCTGCGCCGACCGGGGGTTCGCGATCTACGCCGACGCCGAGCCCGGCCGTCGTCCCGGTCCGCAGCCCTGAGCCGACCCGGCAGCGGGGTCAGCTGTCCGGCGGCGTGGGTGCGGCGGTGACCGCGCCGTTGGCGGCGGCTATCACCCGGGTCAACGCCGCGTGCAGGTCGCGTAGCTCGGCCAGCGGCAGCCCGAGCCGGGCGACGACCGCCGGCGGGATCTGCTCGGCGCGTGCGCGCAGCGCCCGACCGCTTCCGGTGAGCGACACGGCCAGGCTGCGTTCGTCGGCCGGGTCCCGCTCGCGGCGCAGGTAGCCGGCCACCTCCAGCCGCTTGAGCAGGGGCGACAGCGTGCCCGGGTCGAGTTGCAGCAGCCGGCTCAGCTCCCGGACCGACAGCGGCGCGTACTGCCAGAGCGCCAGCATGACCAGGTACTGCGGGTGGGTGAGCCCCATCGGCTCCAGCAGCGGCCGGTAGACCGCGACGACGCCCCGGGCGGCGACGGAGAGCGCGAAGCAGACCTGCTCCTCCAGGGCCAGCGGGTCCCCGTCGGGCTGTCCGTCCACGTGTGCTCCTCCTCGTCGCCGTTGCGATGCTACCAACGATTGGTGTACCAATGGTTGGTACACCAATCGTCGAGGAGGGGTCGGTGCCGATGAGCGAGGACAAACCGGCGGCGAAGGCACCTGGCGAGGGTGGCCGGCTGCTGGCCTGGGCGTTCAAGAACCTGGCCGGCCCGCCGGAGGTGGCCGGCGCGGTGCAGGGCGGCTCCCGGCAGGCCCGCGACGCCTGGAAAGAGGACCTGGAACGACGCAAGCAGTGGAGCCGCGAGCAGCGCGAACGAAAGCGCGCCGAGCGGGAGGCCCGCCGCGCCGAACGGTGAGGGTCAGCCGTAGGTGTCGCGCGGCCCCCGACCACGCACCCGGCGTGGCCCACGCGACCAGGACGGCGCCGCCGGCCCGTGGATGTGCAGCTTGCGCACCACGTTGTGGCCGACCTCCCCGGCGATCCGCTTCAACAGCGACCCGGCCAGCAACCGCAGCTGGGTGGCCCACGCGGTCGATCGGGCCTCCACGGTCAGCTCGCCGTCCTCCAGCTTGACCGGGCGGCTGTGCTGGGCGATCTCCGGCCCGACGACCTTTTCCCAGGCGCCGAAGACGGTCGCCTCGGCCGCCGGTTGCTGCCAGCCCCGGGCCTTCATCAGCCGTTCCAGCACCGCGCCCAACGGCTGCGGGTCACGCGGGTCCGGTCCCGGCCCCGAATAGCCGCGCAGCCGTCGCCCACCGCCGTCGGCCGCGCCGGTCACCCCCGGCCGCCGGTTACGGGCCGCCGACTCCCGCCGGGCCCGCGCCGCGTCCAGCACCGCCCGTGCCAGTTCCGGCCCGCTCGCCTGCGCCGCCCCGGCGTCGGCACCCGACGCTCCGCCGGAACCCGCACCACCACCGGCCCCGTCGCGGCCCCGCGAGGTGGCCTCCGAACCACCGGCCCCGGCGTCCGCGCCGGTCCCGGCCGGTCGGCCCCGCGCGCCGTCCGCACCCCCACCGGCTCCCCCGGGGGTACGCGCACCGCGTGCCCCGCCCGGGGCGGTGCGCCCCGGGCGGCCCGTCGACCCGGCGGGCTGCTCCGGTTCAGTCGACACGACGCACCGTCCCCTCCCCGACGGCGTACCGGGTGCCGCGCAGGGCCACCGGGACGTCGTCGTCCACCGCACAGGTCACCAGGAGCTGACCGGCCCCGCCGACCAGTTCGGCCAGCCGTTCCCGGCGGCCCGTGTCCAGCTCGGCGAAGACGTCGTCGAGCACCAGCACCGGTTCGATCCCGTCGGCGCGCAGCAGGTCGTACCCGGCCAGCCGCAGCGCCAGCGCGTACGACCAGGACTCGCCGTGGCTGGCGTACCCCTTGGCGGGCAGCGGGCCGAGGGTGAGCACGAGGTCGTCGCGGTGCGGCCCGACCAGCGTGGTGCCCCGCTCGATCTCGGCCGACCGGGACTCGGCCAGCGCGGTGGTCAAGGCCTCGGCCAGCACCTCCCGGTCGGTGCCCACCCCGGTCAGCTCCACCGACGGCCGGTACGCGATGCCCGCCGCCCCGGCCCCCGCCGCCACCGCGTCGTACGCCTTGGCCACGTGCGGGGTGAGCGCGGCGACCAGTTCCAGCCGGCCGGCGAGCAGCTCGGCCCCGTGCCGCGCCAGGTGGGCGTCCCAGACCGCCAGGGTCGACAGGTCACCGCCGCGCGACCCGCCCGTCTTGCGGGCCAGGTACGCCGTACGCAGCAGGGCGTTGCGCTGCTTGACCACCCGGTCGTAGTCGGCGCGTACCCCGGCGTACCGGGGCTGCCGGAGCACCAACAGGTCGTCGAGGTAGCGGCGGCGTTCAGCCGGGTCGCCCCGGACGAGTTCCAGGTCCTCCGGGGCGAACAGCACCAGTCGCAGCGCGCCGATCACGTCCCGGGCCCGCCGGGCCGGAGAGCGCCCGAGCCGGGCCCGGTTGGCCTTTCCGGGAACGATCTCCAGCTCGATCAGCAGTTCCCGGCCGTCGTGCACCACCGCGCAGCGGATCACGGCGGCGCTCGCCCCCAGCCGGACCAGGGGGGCGTCGGTGGCGACCCGGTGCGAGTCCAGGGTCGCCACGTAGCCCAACGCCTCGACCAGGTTGGTCTTGCCGACGCCGTTCGCGCCGGTCAGGACGTTCGGCCCCGGCTCCAGATCGACGCCGACCCGCTCGTACGAGCGGAAGTCGACCAGTTCGAGCCGGCGGACGTACACAGCCTGTGGATGCCGCTCAGCGCTTGTGCACGGCGTGCCCGCCGAACTGCTGGCGCAGCGCGGCGACCGCCTTCATCGCGGGCGAGTCGTCCTGCCGGGAGGAGAACCTGGCGAACAGGGCGGCGGTGATGACGTTGAGCGGGACGGCCAGCCGGATCGCCTCGTCGACCGTCCAGCGCCCCTCGCCCGTGTCGTCGGTGTACCCGGTCAACGTGGCCAGGTCCGGGTCCTCGTCCAACGCGCGGTCGAGCAGGTCGAGCAGCCAGGACTGGACGACGGTGCCCTCCCGCCAGGACTTGATGATCCCCGGCACGTTCGTCACCATCTCGGCGGCGGAGAGCAGCTCGAAACCCTCGGCGTAGGCGTGCATCAGGCCGTACTCGATGCCGTTGTGCACCATCTTGGCGTAGTGGCCGGCACCGACCGGGCCGGCGTGCACGAAGCCGTGGTCACCTGCCGGCTTCAACGCCTCGAAGATCGGCATCAGGTGGTCGACGTGCTCCTGCGCGCCACCGACCATCAGGGCGTAGCCGTTCACGTTGCCCCAGACCCCGCCGGAGACGCCGACATCGACGTAGCCGATGCCCCGGGCGGCCAGCCGTTCGGCCCGGGGGGCGTCGTCGCTGAACCGCGAGTTGCCGCCGTCGATGATGATGTCGCCCTCGCCCAGCACCTCGGCGAGCGCGTCGATCGTCGCGTCGGTGACGGCGGCGGGGACCATCACCCAGACCGCCCGGGGTGACTGCAGCTTGTCGGCCAGTTCGGCGAGGCTCGTGACGTCGCTGCGGTCGGCGTTGCGGTCGTAGCCGACGACCTCCTGGCCGGCGGCGCGCAACCGCTCGCGCATGTTGCCGCCCATCCGGCCGAGTCCTACCAGGCCGAGCTGCATCTGCTCCTACCTCCGTGCGTCCGGGTGCTGCCGGTGCCGATCAGCGGGACACGCGGATCGGCATGATGAGGTACCGGTACCCAGGGATGACCTCGCCATCCTCACCTGCGGGGGAAATCACCGCCGGCTTGAAGGCGTCCACGAAGCGCAGCAGGGCGTACTGGGCCCCCAGGTTGGCCAGGCCGTCGATCAGGTACTGCGGGTTGAACCCGATGGTCAGCGGCTCGCCGGTGAAGGTGGCCTCCATGGCCTCGCTGGCGCGGGCCTCCTCGGTGCCGCCGGCCTCGACGACCAGCCCGTCGGAGCTGAAGCTGAGCAGCACCGGGGTCGTCCGCTCGGCGACCAGGGCGACCCGCTTGACCACCTCGATCAGGGTGCTCACCGGCACCCGGGCCTCGGCGTTGCTGGTGGCCGGGAAGAGCGAGCGGACCGGCGGGTAGTTGGCCCCGTCGAGCAGCCGGCTGGTGGTGCGGCGGGTGCCGCCGGAGAAACCGATCATGCCTTCGCCGGCACCGCCCTGGGACAGCGCCATGGTCACCTGGCCGCCGAGCGGGCCGAGCGCCTTGGCGGTGTCGTTCAGGGTGCGGGCGGGAACGAGCGCGTTGATGCTGATCTCGGGGTCGTCCGGGTTCCACTCCATCTCGCGCAGGGCGAGCCGGTAGCGGTCGGTGGCGAGCATCGCCAGGGTGCCGCCGGAGAGTTCCAGCCGGACGCCGGTCATCATCGGCAGCGTCTCGTCCCGGCCGGCGGCGATGGCCACCTGGCCGACGGCGGCGGCGAACGCGGCGGCCTCCACGGTGCCGGCGCTCTCCGGCATCTCCGGCAGGGCCGGGTAGTCCTCCACCGGCATGGTGGGCAGGGTGAACCGGGCGCTGCCGCAGACCAGTTCCAGGTGGGCGCCGACCGCGGCGATGTCGACCGGCTTGGCCGGCAGCGCCTTGGTGATCTCGGCGAGCAGCCGGCCGGAGACCAGGGCGGCCCCGTCGGCGTCGCCCTGCACCTCGACGGTCACCTGGCTGGAGACCTCGTAGTCGAAGCCGGAGACCTGGAGGTTGCCGTCGGTGACCCGCAGCATCACCCCGGCGAGCACCGGTACGGACGGCCGGCTGGGCAGGCTCTTCGCGGTCCACGCCACCGCTTCGGCGAGCGCGTCGCGCTCCACTCGGAACTTCATCAATGCCTCCGCGTCGACGTCAGCGACAACTCTCTCATGCCGACCGCTGCCCACCGTCCCGCCCGACCGTGCGGGTACCCATCGCACCTTAGGGCGCGTGGGCATCGGCTGTGCGCCCGACCCCGTGCTTCCGGTGCCGGGGCGACTGCCGACGGCAACGCTGCGGCCCGATCCACAGGAAGTCCAACGGTGATGATTGGTTTTTGATTCTTCAGAAGAGATAACTCATCGTCTTCATCGCACCTGTGCAAACTGTGGGTAACTCGCGTCGTCGCAGCTCAGACACGTTATCCACCGGTGGGTTCGCTGTGGAGAACCGGGGGGTAAACCCCCTGCGCCCTCCACAGGCACCCGGTGTCCCCAGAGTTGTCCACCGTTGTCCACCGGTTGTCCACCGGTAATCCACCGGGTTTACCCCCAGCGCTGTGGACAACCGGTCCGGCCCGGACCGCCGTCGTCCCCAGAACCTTCAACAGGTTGCCCACAGGCCCACCGTCGTCGGTGGACAACGCCGAGGTTGTCCCCAGCCGTCCACAGCACTGTCCCCAGGGTTTGTCCACAGTCTGTGGGTAACCGGCTCCGGACGGAGCGTGGTTATCCACCGGTTGTGGAACAGGGGGTGTGGACAACCGGGTGGTCCTGTGGACAACGACGACGCCGTCATACCCGGATCGTGGCCCCTCGACCCGGTCGAGGGTCAACCTCGCCGGGGCGTACCGCCACGCAAACGCCCGGCCGAGGGGATCGGCCGGGCGTCGGTGGTGCAGCGGGAGTGGCGTACGTCTCAGGTGTTCTGCTTGATCCGGTTGGTCAGCTCGGCGATCTGGTTGTAGAGCGAGCGCCGCTCCGCCATCTGCTGACGGATCTTCCGGTCGGCGTGCATCACCGTGGTGTGGTCCCGACCGCCGAACGCCTGCCCGATCCGGGGCAGCGACAGGTCGGTCAGCTCCCGACAGAGGTACATGGCCACCTGGCGGGCGTTCACCAGCACCCGGGAGCGCGAGTGCCCCCGCAGGTCCTCCAGGCTCACCCCGAAGTACTCCGAGGTGGAGACCATGATCTGGTCGGCGGTGATCTCGGGCCCGGTGCCGTCGGGGATGAAGTCCCGCAGCACCTCCTCGGCCAGCGACAGCTCGACGTTGGAGCGGGTCAGGCTGGCGAACGCGGTGACCCGGATCAGCGCCCCCTCCAGTTCCCGGATCGAGTTCGACACCCGGGAGGCGATGAACTCCAGCACGTCCGGTGGGGCGTACAGCCGCTCCTGGGCCGCCTTCTTCTGCAGGATCGCGATCCGGGTCTCCAGGTCGGGCGGCTGGATGTCGGCCAGCAGCCCCCACTCGAACCGGGTCCGCAGCCGGTCCTCCAACGTCGCCAGCTGTTTCGGCGAGCGGTCGGACGTGATCACGATCTGCTTGTTCGCGTTGTGCAGCGTGTTGAAGGTGTGGAAGAACTCCTCCTGGGTCCGCTCGCGGTTCTCCAGGAACTGGATGTCGTCGATCAGCAGGATGTCGACGTCGCGGTAGCGGCGCTGGAACGCGCTGGTCTTGTCGTCCCGCAGCGAGTTGATGAAATCGTTGGTGAACTCCTCGGTCGAGACGTACCGGACCGAGCGGGCGTTGCCGAGCGTCTGGGCGTAGTGCCCGATCGCGTGCAGCAGGTGGGTCTTGCCCAGCCCCGAGCTGCCGTAGATGAACAGCGGGTTGTACGCCTTGGCCGGTGACTCGGCCACCGCGACGCTCGCCGCGTGGGCGAACCGGTTGGACGAGCCGATGACGAACGTCTCGAACATGTACTTCGGGTTGAGCCGGTTGCCGCTGGACTCCGTACCGCCGGGGCGTCGGTCACCGGCACCGGGGCGGTGGTCGACGCCGGCCCGACCGGGCCCGCTGTCGGTGGTGCCGTCGCGGGCCAGGCCGCGCGGACCCTGCGGGTCACGCGGCGCGCGCCCCTGGTCCCGGTACGCGGGCTCGTAGCCGCGCGGGTCGGCGTCCGGCCCGGGGGGGCGGTGGCGTTCCTCGACCCCGTGCCGCTCAGGGGCGGGGTGGTGCGGTGGGGGCTCGGCGAAGGCGACGCCGAAGAGGGTGTCCTGGCCGCCGTCGCGGCTCACCGGTACCTGGGGCGGGCGGTGCCCGTCGCGCTCCGGCGGCCCGGCCGGTGGCGGCTCCTCCCCGGCCTGCTCCGACGGCCGGGCCTCCCGCTGGTACGGCGGCGCGGGGTCGTCGTAGGCCGGCGACCGGAAGCCGGGATGATCGTCGACGGACGGTCCGGTGACCACCGGGGCGGCCTCGGGCCCGCTGCGGTAGACGGTGCCGGCGGGTCGCCCGGAAGCGTCCTCGGCGATCCGGACGGTGACCGCGACCTGGATCGGGCGGCCCAGCCGACGGGTGAGCGCCTCGGTGATGGCCGGCCGTAACCGGGACTCGATGACGTCCCGGGTGAAGGCGTCCGGCACCGACAGCAGGGCGGTGTCCTCGACGATCGCCCGCAGCCGGGTCAGCCGGAGGTAGGCACGCTGCTGGGCGGAGATGATCTCGTCGGCGAGTTCGTCCGTCGCCGCGGTCCACACCGCGGCAAGGTCGATCGTTCCGGCCACCGTCGTGCCACCCCCTCGCCTCTGCTCCCGGCCGCCGCTGTGGTCCAGCGGATCGTGCCGGGCCCGCCACCGCGTTCGAGCGGGTGGTACCTCTCACCCACCGGACGGCTGACCGGCCGGCATCCACAAGTTATCCACAGCCTGTGTGTACCGACCGATTGTGGCCGCCCGCCGGACGCGGGTCGGACCTGCCCCCCTTGTCGCGAGGGCGTTGAAGCGGGTTCACCGTGCCGAACGATTCACTGCCGGGTCCGGTCTTGCACTCCGAACGACAACCCGGACCTGAAGCTGACCGCAAACGCGCACGGTAACAGCGACGGCGGGCCGCCATCAACCGACACCGCCCCGACGCCCCGTCGGAACCGGGACGCGGGGCCGGATCGGCGGCGGTACCGACCTGCGGAGCCGCAGCCCAGGGCGGTTTGACGGGCATTGCCCCCCTGCGTAGGCTGGAGGGGCTGCTCTGTCGCCCTCTGCTAGGGTGATGGGTGCTCGCTGTCCGTGGTCGCCGCCTCGCCCGCCGAGGTTCCGTGCCGCCGGGCAGCACCGATCGGAGGCCACCGGCGAGGTGGTCTGGTCCATCAAACGACCCCGGGCGAACCCGCACCGGGGACGTACGAAAACGGAGAGCCTGACGTGAGCAAGCGCACCTACCAGCCGAACAACCGCCGGCGCGCGAAGACCCACGGCTTCCGGCTGCGCATGCGCACCCGGGCCGGCCGCGCCATCCTGTCGACCCGCCGCGCCAAGGGTCGCGCCCGCCTGTCGGCCTGAGGCCGACCGGTCCGGCGACGTGGACAGTCGTGCTGACGGCCGCACAACGACTGCGGCGTAGCACCGACTTCGCCGCAGCGGTCCGGGGTGGTCGACGCGTCGGTCGCGGCGCGGTCGTCGTGCACCTGACGCTGCCGGCGGCCTCCACATCCACCGCGGCCACACCCATCGGGACAACCTCGCCGGAGCCGGCGCGGACCACCGACCCGGAGTTGATCTCCGAGTCGAGCCGCGCCGGCTTCGTCGTGTCCAAGGCCGTCGGCCCCGCCGTGGTCCGCAACAAGGTCCGCCGCCGGCTGCGGCACCTGGTCCGCGAGCGGCTGGCCACCCTGCCCGCCGGCAGCACCCTGGTGGTACGCGCCCTGCCCACCGCGGCCGGGACGCCGTACCTCCGGCTGGCGGGCGATCTGGACGCGGCCATCGCCGCCGCCCGGCAGCCCAAGCCGCGGAGGCCGCGGTGAGCAACAGCCCGATCGCGCCGCCGCGCCGGAGCATGGGTGCCCGGATGCTCAGTGGCCCTATCATCGCGTACCGTCGTTGGATAAGTCCGGCGTTGCCGGCCCGCTGCCGGTTCTACCCGTCGTGCAGTGCCTACGCCCTGGAGGCGGTGACCCGTCACGGTGCACTGCGGGGAGCCGGCCTGACGGTCCGGCGGCTGTCGCGCTGCCACCCTTTCCACCCTGGTGGACACGACCCGGTGCCGGAGCCGGGCCGCCGCCGACGCGCCGACGTGACTGGAGTCTGAGAATTGAGTCTCGACTGGATCTACTACGCGATCTCGTGGATCCTGCTGACCTGGCACTCGGCGTGGGACGCCATCGGGGTGCCTGTCGACGCGGTCCTCGGCACCAACTGGTCGTGGATTCTCGCCATCGTCTTCCTGGTGGTCACCGTCCGGGTGATCCTCTTCCCGGTCTTCGTCAAGCAGATCAAGTCCCAGCGGGCGATGCAGGCGCTCCAGCCCAAGGTCAAGGAGCTCCAGGAGAAGCACAAGGGTGACCGGGAGACGCTCCAGAAGGAGATGATGGAGCTCTACCGGAAGGAAAAGGCCAACCCGCTGATGGGCTGCCTTCCGATGTTCCTCCAGATCCCCGTCTTCCTGGGCCTGTTCCACGTGCTGCGCCGGCTCGACCCGGCCAAGGAGGCCAAGAGCCTCTACGGCTGGACGGCCGAGCAGTTCGACAGCGCCTCCAGTGCCAAGATCTTCACCGCCCCGATCGCCGGCAAGTTCGGCTCCACCGCCGACGAGTTGGCCCGCCTCGGTGCGAACGGCACCACCGTGAAGGTGATCGCCGGCATCCTGGTCCTGGTGATGATGGGCACCACCTACCTGACCAGCCGCCAGATGATCCTCAAGACCGGCTGGGCCGAGGACCCGCAGCAGCGGATGATCCAGCGGCTGATGCTCTACGGCATCCCGCTCTCCCTGCTGGTCTCCGGTTCGATCTTCCCGATCGGTGTGATCATCTACTGGGTCACCAACAACCTGTTCACCCTCGGCCAGCAGCAGTGGGTGCTCCGCAAGTTCCCGCCGCTGGTGACCAACAAGGGGGTCACCGGCACCAAGGCGACGACCCCGGGTGGTCGGAACCCGGTGCAGCCGGCCAAGTCCGGTGGTTTCCTCAACCGGAACAAGCCCGCCGCGCAGGTGCCGGCCAAGCCCGCCGCGCCGAAGGTCGCCGGGCCGAAGCCCGGTGCCAAGCCGGCCAACCCGAAGAAGGGCCCGGCCAAGCGCCAGGGTTGAGCCAGCCGGGCTGCCGCCGGCACGACCGGCGGCAGCCTCCGGTACCGCGCAGCCGCCGTGACGGCCGGCGCCGGGCCGGATGCGCCGCGCCCGACGCGGCAGCCGGGACTGCCCCTACCAGACGTGCCCGTGTCGACCGGCCCCCTTCCGCCGGCCGTCCCGGGAGACCAACGGACCCGACGGTCCGGCCGAGCTAGTACGGAGATGACACCGTGACCGACACCAGCATCCCCAGCGCGGACGCCTCGCTCGACGAGGAGACCGTTCCGACCGCCGCGACCGGTGAGGGTGAGCCCGCCGACGGCGGCAGGGAGAAGAAGTCCGCAGGCGAAGGCGAGTTGTTCGCCCAGAGCGAGATCGCCGCCGACTACATCGAGGGCCTGCTCGACATCCTCGACTACGACGGCGACATCGACGAGCTGGTATCCGGTGGTCGTCCGGTCGTCGAGGTGGTCGGCGGCCGGTTGCAGAACCTGGTCGGCCAGCGGGGTGCCACCCTGGAGGCGCTCCAGGAGCTGGCCCGGCTGGCGGTGTTCCGGCAGACCGGTTCGCCGAGCCGGCTCCTGCTCGACGTGGGTGGCTACCGCGCCACCCGGCGCAAGGAACTCGCCGCGGTCGCCAAGAACGCGGTGGAGAAGGTCAAGGAGCACGGTGAGCCGGTCCGGCTGGAGCCGATGTCGGCCTTCGAGCGCAAGTGCGTGCACGACGTGGTCAACGCGATGAGCGGCGTGGAGAGCGAGTCCGAGGGTGTCGAGCCGACCCGACGCATCGTCGTCCGGCCGGCGGACTGAACTGGTGTCCACCGACGACGCCACGACCGATACCGCTGCCGGCCCGGGTGGACCGCCACCCGGGCCGTCGCCCGAGCCGCCCGTACCCTCGGCGCAGGACGCCGCGCTCCCGACCGGGCTGGCCGCCGCCGCGCGGACGCTCTTCGGTGACCGGCTCGACCTGGCCACCGGGTACGCCGAACTGCTCGCCACCGACGCAGTGGTACGCGGCCTGATCGGCCCCCGTGAGGCACCCCGGATCTGGGACCGGCACCTGCTCAACTGCGCGGCCGTCGCCGAACTGATCCCCGAGGACGCCAGCGTGATCGATGTCGGCTCCGGTGCCGGACTGCCCGGGGTGGTGCTGGCGATCGCCCGTCCGGACCTCAACGTCGTGCTGGTCGAGCCGCTGGCCCGGCGTACCTCGTTCCTCGTCGAGACGGTGGAACGGCTCGGGCTGGCCAGGACCGTCCGGGTGTTCCGTGGCCGGGCCGACGAGGCGTCCACCGGAGCGAGCGGTGTCGGCCCGTTCACCGCCGACGTGGCCACCGCCCGCGCGGTGGCGCCGCTGGACCGGCTCGCCACCTGGAGCCTGCCGCTGGTCGTCCCCGGTGGGCGGCTGATCGCCCTCAAGGGGGCCTCCGTAGCGGACGAGATCGTCGAACATGCCGGGGCGGTCGCCGCGCTGGGCGGCGGCGAGCCGACGGTACGACTCTGCGGAGCCGACCTCCTCGACCCGCCCACCACCGTGGTGGAGATCGTCCGGGAGCGGGTGCTCCGCGCTCCTGGCGCGAAGAAGGCCCCGAAGCGGTCGCGTGGCGGTCGCAAGCGCGTCCGCTGAACCCTGACCTGTCGGTCTGGAGCGCCACACGGTGTCACGGACTGCCCGACGGGTGGGGGAGCATCCATCCATCCGACAACGAAGATGGACCCGCCGCGCCCGTCCCCCGTAGGCTGACCGCGCGTCGATAGTGTGGGGCGGGCGGATGTTCGGGGCACCGGGTACCGATCGCCCCCGCCGGGCCGTACGCCCCGCGGTGTGAGCGCGTGTACGGCAAGCGAGACGGGGTGCGGACCGACCATCCGGAGCGGGTAGGGATGACAGGTGCATGACGACGGCAGGTACGACGACCCACGGGTGAACCGGCCCGAGGGGCCGGGCTCAGGCGTGGACCCTGTTTCACGTGAAACCGACCATCAGCAGGGCTGGACGACCGGCGGGCAGCCCATGATCCGTCCGTCGGAGCACGACCCGGGGGTACGCCGGGAGCCGCCCGCGGTCGGTGCCGCCCGTCCGGTGCCCGAGTCGTACGTGCCACCGCCCCCCGTGCCGGCCGGGCCCGACGGTCGACCGGTCAACGCCCCGGACGACCGGGCGACCACCGCGGTACGACGGAACGCGGGGGCATCCTCGCGCTTCGATACACCGGTGCACGGCAACACGCCACCGGTGCCCGTACAGCCCTCTCCCGGCGCGGTGCCCGATGCCGTGACCGTGATCGGTGCCCCCGCTCCCGGGGCCGCCGGTGCGGCGCAGGCCGCGTACGTTTCACGTGAAACCCCGACGCGCGAAGAGGATGATCCACCGTTGGCTATGGAGGCGATGCGCGCCGTGCAGATCCTTAATCCGAGTGGCGAGGTGACCATGCCCCGTCCCGAGCGGACCCGGGTGATGTGCGTTGCCAATCAGAAGGGCGGCGTGGGCAAGACCACGACCACGGTGAACCTGGCGGTGGCCCTGGCCCTGCACGGGAACCGGGTGCTGGTGGTCGACCTCGACCCGCAGGGCAACGCTTCCACCGGGTTGAACGTCCCGCACCATACCGGTGTGCCGGACGTCTACGACTGCCTGATCGACAGCGTGCCGCTGGCCGAGGTCGCCCAGGAGGTGGAGGGCATCCCCAACCTGTGGTGTGTGCCGGCGACCATCGACCTGGCCGGCGCGGAGATCGAGCTGGTCTCGGTGGTCGCTCGGGAGTCCCGGCTGAACCGGGCCATCGAGGCGTACCCGGGGCACTTCGACTACGTGTTCATAGACTGCCCGCCCTCCCTCGGACTGCTGACGGTCAACGCTCTGGTGGCCGCCCAGGAGGTGCTGATCCCGATCCAGTGCGAGTACTACGCGCTGGAAGGGCTGAACCAGTTGATAAACAACATCAATCTGGTACGCCAGCACCTGAACCCGAAGCTGGCCGTCTCGACGATCCTGCTCACCATGTACGACCGCCGTACCCGGCTGGCCGACGCGGTGGAACAGGACGTCCGTAACCACTTCGGCGACAAGGTCCTTCAGGCCGTCATTCCCCGCAACGTCCGCGTGTCGGAGGCCCCGAGCTACGGGCAGTCTGTGATGACCTACGATCCCGGATCGCGGGGGGCCACGAGTTACTTCGAGGCCGCCCAGGAGATTGCCGAGCGCGGTGCCAAGGAGCCGGTGATCCGGAATGCGTAGTGCGGACGAGTCGCTGGGAGGCGTCGCATGAAGAACCGTCCACGGGGCGGTCTGGGTAGAGGGCTCGGTGCGCTGATCCCGACCGGGCCTGTGCAGGAGAGCAGCACGGCCACGGCGACCATGCCCGTGGAGGTCGACCCGGCGCGTCCGGTGATCGAAACGTCCGCCGATCCCGTGAGCCCGGCCCTGTCGATGCCCACCCCGACGGTCAGCGCGCCGCCGCCCGAGGAACCCCAACTCAGCCCGGTGCCCGGCGCGCGCTTCGCGGAGATCTCCGTCGACGCGATCGTGCCGAACCCGAAACAGCCCCGGCACGTCTTCGACGAGGAGGCGTTGGAGGAACTGAAGACCTCCATCCAGGAGGTCGGCTTCCTCCAGCCGATCGTCGTGCGTCAGCTCGACGGCGAGAAGTACGAACTCGTCATGGGCGAGCGGCGCTGGCGTGCCGCCCAGGCGGTCGGCCGGGAGAGCATCCCGGCAATCGTCCGGGAAACCAAGGACGACGCGATGCTCCGGGACGCGCTCCTGGAGAACATCCACCGGGCCAACCTCAATCCGCTGGAAGAGGCCGCCGCGTACCAGCAACTGCTGGAGGAGTTCGGCGCCACCCACGAGGAACTGGCCCGCCGGATCGGACGGAGCCGGCCGCAGATCTCGAACACGATCCGACTGCTGAACCTGCCCCCGCAGGTCCAGCGTCGGGTGGCCGCCGGTGTGCTGTCGGCCGGCCACGCCCGTGCGCTGCTCAGCCTCGACGAGTCGGAGGCACAGGAGCAGCTCGCCCTGCGCATCGTCGCCGAAGGACTCTCTGTGCGGGCAACCGAGGAGATCGTTGCTCTGGCGCTCAGCGACGGCCCCACGAAGACGCCGGCCGCCAAGCGTCGGGCCAAGCCGCACGCGCCCGCATTGACCGACCTGGCCGACCGACTCTCCGACCGGTTCGACACCCGGGTGAAGGTGGACATCGGCCGGAGCAAGGGCAAGATCACGATCGAGTTCGCCACGGTGGACGATCTGGAGCGGATCGTCGGCATCATCGGCGTCGGTGAGGAAGAACAGGCGGAACCCGAGGACTGACGACCGTCCGGCACGCCGGCACAGCCCCGTCCGCCCGAGCCTGCCCTGATCGTCGTTTCCGGCCGCGTACCCCGAGTGGGTACGCGGCCGGTCGCTTCTCCCGTGGAACTGCCAGTCGGGGTTGCTCGACCGTCCGGCTTGCTGTCGACGGGGGACACGAGGCTCGGCATAGTGCATTCCGGGATTCCCGACCTCCCATGCCGTCGAGGGCGGCGGGTGGTCGGTCGACCTGACGACGGGACACCTGCGGAAGAGGATGTCGGCGTTGTCCGCCCGAGCGGACGGCTTCCCGGTGGAAGTCCGCTTCCGGGGTGGCATCAACTCGGCTGCCGCTTCCGGCGTGATCGGTGGCCGCCGCAGGCCCGACTGGCCGTGGCGGCGACGGCACCACTGGCCTACCCCGGGGTCCGTTTCACGTGAAACCCGGGATGCGGCGGCGATGCTCGGCTCGCCGTCACCGCATGGCAAGTGGTGCTCTGGTGAACGACCAACCAGAGAGGACCGGACCCGACGGGTACGGGCGGTGGCGAGCCAGCGAGCGCCGCGCTTCCGATGTCGGTACGACCGGGCTCCGAAGCAGTGAGGCGGGGTGGTCGACGGCGCGCGGGCCTCGGCTGTCCGGTGCGGGTGGCGGGAGTCTCGCCTCCCCCGTCCGACCCGGTGAGCCTTGTGAGGCATGGACGACGACGGCAGAGGTGGAACCAGCCGGAATCGCAGCGCAGAGATCAGCCCGGGTTGGCTGCTCAGATCGCCTGGGACGCGATGAACGCCGCGCCCCACAACTGAGTCTGTCCGGGAGGCGTGAAGGCCGGCACGATCGAGCTGAGGGGCCCCACGGCGCGATCACGCCCGACCGGGCGTCGAAGGAGTGACCAGGAGGGTCCAACATCGCAACGTTTCACGTGGAACACCGGGTCAAGCGGCATTCATGACCACCCCGCCACTCCGCCAAGGTGACTCTCGCCAGCCGCCAGCAACAACCGCGCCGCGACTCCCCGCCCGATGACCTGCCGGGCCTACACCCCAGGTTGTCGACACGCGGCGACCCAGCTACCGCTCACCATCCGGACCGGACCCGCGCCGCCACTCCCTTGTCACCACCCGGCTGATCTCCTCGGTGCACCTCCGCGCGCGATCCGACCGATGGCCGGCTCTGACTGCAGGCCGTTGCCGGTGTGGAATCCATCGGCAACGGCACGTCCATCCGGGCGACGTCGAGACCGGCCGAGTGGTGCCGGGCCGCCCCGCCGAGGACGCGACGCCGGCCCACCTGCACCCTCGAACACGCAACGCGGGGCGCTGTTTCACGTGAAACCCGCCCGATCAGGTACCGGCCGGCTGCTTACTCGGTGCCGATCGCGGTGTCCCGCAGTGCCACCTCCACCGAGGAAAGCAAAGTGGCCGACGTGAAGGGTGACCGGACCCCGCCGGTGGCCGCTCCTGCCTGCCCGCCCCGCGCCAGGGGCCAGAAGAGTGGACCCGGGTGACCTGATCCCCGGCACCCGTTGCGGAAAAACGGCGGTCACCCAGCAGCCAGGCGAAGCCCTCGATCGTTGAGGAAGACGGACCCCTGCATCCTGTGAACAGTGCTGTGGATGAAGCGCCGAAGTTATCCACAGAAGTTTTCCACAGGCCGCACCCGTTTCACGTGAAACAGCGCGTCAGAACCCTCCCCAGCCTGTGGATGACGGGGTGTGGTGGTGATCTCATCAGCCTGTGGACAACCGTCGTGACGCCCACTCGCGCCCACCCGTCAGCCGCCTCCCACTGGCCGAAATCACCTCATGATCAGCGGCGTTCGGGGTAGGGACAGCGGTCCTCGTCTCGGTTAGGGTCAGCGTCGTGCACGACACCCCTTCCCCCTCAGTTCCGGACTTCACCCAGTGGCCGTCGTTCCCCTTCGAAGGTGACCTGCGGGTCAAGCAGCTCGACGAGCCGGTAGCGGTCGAGCCTCCCCGCAAGGGCGAAGGGCTTCGGGAATGCATCGCCTGCAACGCGCCGGATGACGCGTACATCTGGGTGGGTGAGCGCTGGCGGGTCCGGGCGATGGATCGCCCCACCGGCCTGCCGATGGTGCTCATCCTGGAGTCGCGGTCCCACCTCGACCTGGGCGACCTGCCCAACCTGCTCGCCGCCGAACTCGGGGTGATGACCGTTCGGCTGGAGCGCGCCATCCGCTCGCTGGACGGGGTCGCCCGGGTGCACGTGAACCGGTGGGGCGACGGGTCCGCCCATCTGCACATGTGGTTCCTGGCCCGGCCCTACGGTCGGCTCCAGCTGCGTGGCACGTTCCTGTCGCTCTGGGACTCGATTCTGCCCCCCATCTCGGAATCCCAGTGGCGGGAAAACCTCGCGCACGTCGCGGCCTGGCTGGCCGAGTTCGGTGGACGCCCGCTCGCCGAGCCGCCGCGCATCCAGTGGCAGACGCCCTCCAGCATCGCCGCGCAGTCGTCGGCCGAAGCCGCAGCGGCAGCCGCCGAGGACGCCGTCTCGGTGATCGAATCGGAGGAGGAGACCCCGCTCCCGCTCCCGGAGCACGGGGCCACCCCGGACCTGCCCACCCCGCCGGCAGCACCCGCCGTCGCGGAGGACGCCGCATCGGGAAACGCCCAGGCGGAGCCGCCTGGCAACCGCACGCGGGGCGACGACGGTGCCCTGGGCGACGACCTCGGCCCGGAGACCGACCGGGACAGCGGTCAGCCCACCGAGGCCGCAACCCACCCGCGCAGCCCGGCAGGAAACCCGGGCACCGATCCGGCCACGAGCGGCCCCGACGATCCAACGGTGGAGGCCGCCCGGACCACCACGACCGACGACCCGACCGGAACCGGGGACCACACCGGCGGAACGGTCACCCCGGACCCCGCCCGGCGTTGACGGAGCCCCGGCGGCGGGCCGGTGAACCGCCGCGGGGCCGGTGGACAGCAGAGGGTCAGGATCGGCGGGCGGCGGCCCGGCCGACCAGCGTGCCGAGGACCTGACCGAAGTCAAGCCCGGCCGCCTGGACCGCCAACGGCAGCAGCGACGTCTCCGTCATGCCGGGCGAGACGTTGACCTCCAACACGTGGGGCTGGCCGTCCCCGTCGACGATCAGGTCGACCCGGGACAGGTCACGCAGCCCGAGCGCGGTGTGTGCGGCCAACGCCACCTCGGCCACCGCGCCGGCCACGGCCGGATCGAGCCGGGCCGGCGCGTGCCAGGTGGTACGGCCGGCGGTGTAGCGGGCCGCGTAGTCGTACACCCCGTTGCGGGGGACGATCTCCACCGGCGGCAGCGCCTGCGGTCCGTCGCCGAGATCGAGCACCGACACCGCGACATCCATGCCGGCGACGTACCGCTCGACCAGCGCCGTGGAGTCGTACGCGAAGCAGCCGACCATCGCGGCCGGGAGGGCGGCGGCGTCCTTGACCACGGCGGCGCCGAGGCCCGAACCGCCCTGCGTCGGCTTGACCATCAGTGGCAGCCCGAGCCGGTCCACGATCCGGTCGAGCACGGCCACCGCGCCCAGCTCGGAGAAACGGTCGTGCGGCAGGGCCACCCAGTCGGGGGTGGGAATGCCGTTCTCCCGCAGCACCGCCTTGGCCGACGGCTTGTCCCAGGCCAGCCGGGCGGCCCGCGCGTCACACCCGACGTAGGGCGCGTCGCAGAGGTCGAGCACGCCGCGCAGTGAACCGTCCTCGCCTGTCGCGCCGTGCAGGGCGATCACCACCGCGTCGGGCGGGTCGGCGGCGAGCGCGGGCAGCAGCGCCACGTCGGCATCGCGTAGTTCCGCCTCAACCCCGGCGCTACGCAACGCGTCGAGAACCCGCCGGCCGGACCGCAGGGAGACGTCCCGCTCGTAGGACAGGCCACCGGCGAGCACGAGCACGTGCAGGTCGGTGGCGGTGGAACCGGTCACGAGGGAGCGTTCGACGGGGGTGACAGCCATGCCGGAATCATGCCAAGTCGGGGCCGGGGACGTCCGGACCACCCCGCCGGCCGCCGGTCGGGGTGACCGGCCCGAAGACCTGCCGCATCGCCAGCTCCTGCTCCATCACCCGGGCCAGCCGGCGCACCCCCTCGCGGATCCGCTCCGGGGCGGGGAAGGAGAAGTTGAGCCGCATGTTGCCGGTGCCGGTGCCGTCGGCATAGAAACCGGTGCCCGGCACGTACGCGACCCGGGCGGCGATGGAACGCGGCATCATCGCCTTGGCGTCCAGCCCGTCGGGCAGGCTGGCCCAGACGAACAGCCCACCGGTGGGCCTGGTCCAGGTGGTGCCCTCGGGCATCTGGTCGTGCAGTGCGCCGAGCAGCGCGTCGCGGCGCTCCCGGTAGAGCTCCCGGTAGACCTTGAGCTGTTCGCGCCAGGGCATCGTCGACAGGTACGTCGAGACGGCGGCCTGCGCGAAGGCGCTGGGGCAGAGGATCTGCGCCTCGCTGGCGATGACCAGCTTGTCGCGGACGGCGTGCGGGGCGAGGATCCAGCCCACCCGTAGCCCGGGGGCGAAGGTCTTGGAGAAGGTGCTCAGGTAGAACACCCCGTCGCGGCGGCGGGCCCGCAGCGGCGCGGGCGCGTCGCCCTCGAAACCCAGCTGGCCGTAAGGGTCGTCCTCGACCACCAGCAGGCCGGCCCGCTCGCAGATGTCGAGCACCCGTTCCCGCCGTTCGTCGCTCAGCGTCACGCCGGCCGGGTTCTGGTAGGTGGGGATGGTGTAGAGGAACTTCACCCGCCGGCCGGCGCGGGCCTGGTCGGCGATGGCCACCTCCAGAGCCTCCGGGATCAGCCCGTCGTCGTCCATCGGCACGTGCACGACCTGGGCCTGGGCGGCCTGGAACACCCCGAGTGCGCCGACGTACGTCGGGCCCTCGGCGAGCACCACGTCACCCGGGTCGAGGAAGAGCCGGGCCACCAGGTCGAGCGCCTGCTGCCCGCCGACGGTGACCACCACGTCGTCGGGGGAGGCACCGCAGGAGGCGTCGATGCCGGAGAGCGCCATCACCTCGCAGATCCGTTCGCGCAGCTCCGGGCTGCCCTGGCCGATGCCGTACTGGAGGGTGGTGGAGCCGTGCTCGGCGCCGAGCCGGCCGAGCATCTCGCCGACCGCGTCGAGCGGCAGCGCGGCGATGTAGGGTGCGCCACCGGCGAGCGAGACGACCTCCGGCCGGCTGGCGACCGCGAAGAGGGCCCGGATCTCCGAGGCGGTCATGCCCCGGACCCGCCGGGCGTACCGGTCGGTGTAGTCGTCGAGCGTCGTTCCGGTCATGACATCACCTCGATCGGGTGTCGGTCGGGCTCCCGCCCGCTGGGGTACCCGCGGTGCCGGCGACCATGGCGGCGCGGGACGCCGGTCGGCCGATCGTAGTCCCCGCCCGGCAGCCCAGCGGTCACGATTCGGGTCGGGTCCACATCCCGGACGCCCCGTCCCCGTCCCGGGTGGCTATTCGCGCGTCCCCTCCCGTACGGTCGGCAGGCGGCGTACGATCGCTCGTCGGGGACGCAGCGGGCGATGCTGCCGCCGCGGGCTGGTCTCGCCTCCGAGCCTAAGTGTGGGGATGCTCTGATGTCGCGACGTCTGGTCAGTCTGACCCTCGACACCCTGGAAGACCTGCCTCGCCCGTGCCGGCAGTGCGTCTACTGGGAGCTGGACCCGGTTTCCGCCGAGCGGGCCTGCGCCAACGGCGACCCGGGGCTGGAGAAGGAGGCGTGGGTCTCCCAGACACTGCTGGAGTGGGGTTCCTGCGGCAAGCTGGCGTACGTCGACGGGATGCCCGCCGGGTTCGTGATGTACGCGCCGCCGGCCTACGTACCCCGGTCGATGGCGTTTCCGACCTCACCGGTCTCGGCGGACGCCGCGCTGCTGATGACCGCCAACGTGGTGCCCACCTTCGCCGGTGGCGGGTTGGGCCGGATGCTGGTTCAGGGTGTCGCCCGGGATCTGACGAAGCGGGGCATCAAGGCGATCGAGGCGTTCGGCGACGCGAAGTTCGGTGACGAGCCGGACGACACCCGGGCCTGTGTCGCCCCGACCGACTTCTTCCTCTCGGTGGGCTTCAAGACGGTCCGCCCGCACCCCCGCTACCCACGCCTGCGCCTGGAGCTGCGCACCGCGCTGAGCTGGAAGTCCGACGTCGAGTACGCGCTGGAGAAGCTGCTCGGCTCGATGAGCCCGGAGAGCCTGCTGCGGCCGGTACGCCCCGCCCCGGCCACCCGCTCCAGCGCGGGCTGACCGGGCGTCGACGCGGGCCGCGCCCGGCTCAGTCGCGGACCGCGCCGGCCGCCACCACCGCCCGCAGGGCGCTGACGTCGATCGAGCCGGTCGGCACGTCCCGTTCGACCGGGAAGAACATCCGCTGTACGGCCGCCACGAGCGCCTCGACGATCCGGTCCCGGAACCGGGGGTCGACCAGCCGGGCCCAGTCCTGCGGCGAGGTCAGGTAGCCCACCTCGACCCGTACGGCGGGCATCCTGGTCAGCCGCAGCAGGTCCCACGCCTTGGCGTGGGTACGGCAGTCGCGCAGCCCGGTCCGCGCCACGATCTCCCGCTGCACCAGCCCGGCGAGCCGCTCCCCGGTGGCCGAGGTGACACCGTTGTCGGTGCCGTAGTGGTAGGTGGCGACCCCGTCGGCGGCCGGGTTGGCGTGGCCGTCGGTGTGCAGCGAGATGAACACGTCGGCACCGAGGGAGTTGGCCAACTCGGCCCGGTCGATGTCCGGCAGGCAGGTCCGGGGCGCGGGACCCCGGGTCAGCTGCACCCGGACGCCGGCTGCGGCGAGCCGCCCCTCCAGCCGGCTGGCCAGGTCGTGCACCAGATCCGCCTCGGTCCAGCGCAGCGTCCCGTCGGCCACCACCACCCCCGGATCGGTGCCGCCGTGGCCGGGGTCGATGACGACGGTCCGCCCGACCAGGGTGGGACCGGACTGCCGGATCGCGTCGGATTCGCGTAGCCACTGGGGTCGTCCGCCGACCACCTTGCGGCCGAGCCGGCGCAGCGCGCCCATCGTGTACGGCCCGCAGGAGCCGTCCGGTTTCAGCCCCACCTCACGCTGGAACTGCGCCACCGCCCGCGAGGTGCGTACGCCGTAGACGGCGTCGGCACCGCCGACGTCGTACCCCATCTCCAGCAGGCGTTCCTGTAGGGACCGGACGTCCTCGCCGATCAGCGGGTCGGGCACCGCGTGGTAGAGGGTCCGGGCGCCGAGCCGCCAGCGGGCGGCGTCCAGGGCCCGCCAGGTCTCGGCACCGACCCGCCCGTCCGCGCTGAGCCCACGCGACTGCTGGAAGGCCCGGACGGCACGTTCGGTGGCGGCGTCGAACTCGTCGCCGGGCGCGGTGAGGAGGTCCAGGCCGGTCAGGACGGCACGGATCTCGGTCACTGCCGGTCCGCGGTCACCGGGTCGGATCGGACGCACGCAGGACCCCCTCAGAGGTTGGCTGCCGGGCACCTTCGCTGACGGCCACGCTTGCGCCTCCGGTAGGACCAGCGCTTACGGAGCGTACCGTGGCCGGTTGCCGCCGGCCGGTGGTTCGTGCAGGTCAGCGGCCCGAACGGCCGGAACCCCGCACCCGGAGGGGTGCGGGGTTCCCGGTGGTGGAGCGGGGTTTACAGGGCCGACTCGATCAGCCGGACCAGTTCGCCCTTCGGCTTGGCACCGGCGATCGACTGCACCGGCTCGCCGTTCTTGAAGATGGTGAGGGTCGGCACGGACATCACCCGGTAGGCGCGGGCGGTCTCCGGGTTCTCGTCGATGTTGAGCTTGACAATGGTGACCTGACCGGCCATCTCGCCGGCGATCTCCTCCAGCAGCGGCGAGACCTTGCGGCACGGCCCGCACCACTCGGCCCAGAAGTCCACCAGGACCGGCTTGTCGGACTTGAGCACGTCAGCGGTGAAGCTGGCGTCGGTGACGACCTTGGTCGCTCCCACTATGACCCTCCTTCTCAGTTGTGGTGTTGCAGTCGTTCAGCTCAGGGTGGCGATGAACCGCTCGGCGTCGAGTGCTGCGGCGCAGCCGGTGCCGGCGGCGGTGATCGCCTGCCGGTACGTGTGGTCGACCACGTCACCGGCGGCGAAGACGCCCGGCACGCTGGTGCGGGTGCTCGGCGACTGCACCTTCACGTAACCCTCGTCGTCCAGCTCGACCTGGTCGCGGAAGAGTTCGCTGCGCGGGTCGTGGCCGATCGCCACGAAGACGCCGGTGACGTCGAGCACCTTGACGTCGCCGGTGTGCACGTTGCGGACCCGGACGCCGGTCACCTTGCCGTCGTCGCCGAGCACCTCCTCGACGGTGCTGTTCCACTCCACCCGGATCTTGTCGTTGCTCAGCGCGCGGTCGGCCATGATCTTGCTGGCCCGGAACGAGTCGCGCCGGTGGATGATGGTGACCGACTCGGCGAACCGGGTGAGGAAGCTGGCCTCCTCCATCGCGGAGTCACCGCCGCCGACCACCACGATGTGCTGGTTGCGGAAGAAGAACCCGTCACAGGTGGCGCAGGACGACACGCCGTGACCGAGGTACTCCTGCTCGCCGGGCACGCCCAGCGGACGCCAGGCCGAGCCGGTGGAGAGGATGACGGCCTTCGCCCGGTAGGCGGTCTGCCCGACCCATACGGTGCTGACCGCGTCGGAACCGGTGTCGCCGGTGTCCTTCAGCTCGACCCGGGTGACGTCGTCGGTCAGGAACTCCGCACCGAACCGCTCGGCCTGCTTGCGCATGTTGTCCATCAGCTCGGGGCCGAGGATGCCGTCGGCGAAACCGGGGAAGTTCTCCACCTCGGTCGTGGTCATCAGCGCACCGCCGGACTGCACACCCTCGATCACGAGTGGCTTGAGGTTGGCGCGTGCGGCGTAGACCGCCGCCGTGTACCCGGCCGGCCCGGAGCCGATGATGATCAGGTTGCGGACCTCGTCCACTGCCGTCTCCCGATGTGTGTGTACGACATCGGCGGCGCACCGACGTCGATCCGAGCGCCGACGGTTCAACGACGTCGGCGGCTGACTTGCAGAACGTCATCGTACGAACCGGGGATTCCCGGACCGGTCGTCCGGTGGGTCACGTCACGCCATGCGGGACGAGTGGTGACCGGGCCCTCACCCTACCCGCGACTGGTAGCGGGTGTCCGCGCCGGATCCCGGCACACCGCACTCCGCGCCACTCACCCACGCCCACCGCGCGCCCGTGGCATCGACGAAGTGGACCACCAGCGCCGGCTCGCCGTTGAACGTGGCGTAGTCGACCACCTCGACGGTGACCGGACCCCGCCGGTGCGCCGCCGCGATGTCGGCCAGGCAGGCGTCGAGCGCCGCCCGCCCGGTCAGCCGGTCCAGCCCGGCGGGGGCGGCGAGCCGTTTGCTCTCCGGTGCGCCGGGGCTGATCTGGGTGGTGACCTCCGGCTCGTCACCGGGCTGGAGACCCGGCGGAGTGACGGGTTGGACCAGCGGGGCGTCCGTGCCGCCCCGCAGCGTCGACGGGGACCAGTCGACGCCGCTGCGCCGGGTCTCGCCGCTGAACCGGAATCCGCGCTCCGCGTTCTCCTGCGCCGGCCGGGCCATCGAGGTGGCCGCGTCCCGGCCGGTCGTACCGTCGATCAGGTGGGCGACGCCGAAGCCCACCGCGGCCAGCGATGCTGCGGCCAGGGTGACCGGCCCGGCGAGCCGTACCCAGCGTCGCCGCCGGCCGGGGCCCGACGGATCGGCACGCCCGTCGCCGGGTCGACCGCCGGGGGTACGCCGACCGCCCGGCTGCGTCGGCACCGGGCCGGCTGCCCGAACCGGCCGGACGTCGCCCGGTGCGGCCCGGCGGGTTGTCGTGTCGTCCTCGGTTGGCTGGTCGGCGGCCGGACCGGCACCGGCGAGCACGGCGGTGAGCCGCTCCACCACGGCCAGCGGCATCTCCGGTGCGGCGGCGGCACCCCAACCGGCCAGGGCGTCGTGCACCCGGGCCACGGCGGGCGTCAGGACCGCGTACGCCTCGGCCCAGGCCGGGTCCTCGGCCACCAGCCGGGCGACGGCGGGGTGCTCCGGGGTGCCGTCCAGTGCCCCGCCCACATAGTCGGCGAGCAGGTCGTGGTCGACCTCCCTGAACTCCCGGCCCGTCACGTCTCCTCCTGGATGGCGTCCCGCCGGGCCTGCCCCGACCCCGATCGGACGCCGCTGGCCGGCTGCCGGTTCCCGGGTGTGACGTCGGGAACGCCCCGACTCGCCGGGTGGGGGCCGGTCGACCCGGCCGGGGGCGGCGACTGCCGGTCCCCGCCGGTACGCAGGTGCCCCAGCACGCCGGCCAGCCGGGCCCGGCCCCGGGCGCACCTGCTCTTCACCGTGCCCTCGGCCACGCCGAGGATCCGGGCGACCTCGGCGACCGGATAGCCCTGCACGTCCACCAGGATCAGCGCGGCCCGCTGCTCCACCGGCAAACCGGCCAGCGCCTGGCGCACCACCAGGGCGGTGTCGTGGTCGGTGGCCGGGGCGGCGGGCTCGACGCCGCCGGTGCCCCGTGCGTCGTCGGTGTGGTTGCCGTCGGGCAGCGGGACGGTGGGGTGCGCCTGCCGGCGGCGGAGCCGGTCCAGGCAGGCGTTGACCACGATCCGGTGCAGCCAGGTGGTGACGGCGGAGTCGCCCCGGAACCGGCCGGCGGCGCGGTGGGCGGAGAGCAGCGCGTCCTGGAGGGCGTCGGCCGCCTCCTCCCGGTCGCCCGTGGTCCGCAGGGCCACCGCCCAGAGCCGGTCGCGGTGCCGGTGGAAGAGTTCGGTGAAGGCGTCGCGGTCACCGGCGACGTGGGCGCGGAGCAGATCCAGGTCGGTGGTCTCGGGCTGCGACACCACGACCGACGCCGGCCCACCGGTCGCCGGGTCGGGTGACTGCCCGCCGCGACCGACCATCACCACGTCCGGCGGAGGCGGCGGCGGTGACGGAGGCGCGGCGGGCGGATCACGATCCCTGGACCGAGATCTCCTGGACGCCCAGCTTGAAACCCCGCTCGGTAGAGGGCAGTTCGGTGATCCAGAAGAGCAGGTACTGGTATTTCTGCTCGGGGTCGAACCCGTCGAAGGCCATCTTGGTGCCGTCGTGCTGCTCGAACGGCTGGCCGATCCGGGTCTTGAAGCCCTTGACCAGGTCCTTGTCGCCCTGCGAGGTGGACGGGAAGTCGCCGTCGCCGGTGAACAGCGCGGCGGAGACGCCGGAGTCCGACAGGGTGGCGGTGAGCGACTTGACCGTGTGCGGGGCACCGAGGTCGATCCAGACCCCCATGCCCTTCTTGTAGTTGCTGAAGTTGGCCGAGTAGTAGGTGTCGGTCTCCCAACCCTTGTCCTCGTCGCCGTCCATCATCTTCTCGGCGTCGTCCAGCTCGTTGCGCTGCCGGCTGTCCGGGTCGATGATCCGGATGTCCTGGATGGCGAGCTTGCGCACCACGGGGGCCGGGGTGGCGTCGCCGGCCGGCGCGCTGGTCGAGGGACGGGCCACCGGCTCGGTCTCCGGGCTGTCGTCGCCGCCCAGGGTGGTGATGCCGATGAGCAGGCCGACGAGGGCGACCGCCAGCAGCCCGGCGATGCCGATCGCGACCTTCCGGCCGCCCGCGGCGGCGAGCGGCGACCGGTCCTCGACGCCGTCGGCGGTGAACCGGATGGTGCCGGTCTGGTCGAGGAAGTGGTCCTCGGCGGGGATGTCGAGCCGACCCAGCTCGGCGGAGAGCACGTCCGACGACGGTGGGGCGATCTCGGCGTCGAGCAGGTCCATCGTCAGGTCGTCGAGGTAGGCCGGCACGCCGGCCCGGACCTGCCGGGGGGCGGCGATGGCGCCGCTGGCGTCGCGGACGGCGTCGGGGATGGCGGCCCGGCCGTGGCCGGCGGTCGCGCCGCGCAGCGGGGCCTCGGCGTGCGGCCAGTGACCGGTGAGGGCGAAGTAGAGGACGCCACCCACCGCGCGGATGTCGGCTTCCTGGCTGTCGTCGCCGTCGGTGCGGGCGTCGGCCAGGACCACCCGGCCGTCGTCGCTGATCATCACGGTGCCGGGGTGCACGTTGCCGTGGACCATCCCGGTGGCGTGCACGGCGGCGAGGGCGCTGGCGACCGCGTTGCCGACGGCGGTGGCCCGGGCCGGGTCCAGCGGACCTTCGGCGACCAGGTCACGCAGGGACCGGCCGTCGACCCACTCCCGGACGACGTACGCCCGGACGTCTTCGTCGATCGCGTCGTAGACGCCGACCAGGTTGGGGTGGATGACCCGGCTGGCCGCCACGGCGGCCTGGAGCATCTCGGTGGCCGAGTCGCCGCCGGGGTAGCGGAGCACCACCGCCACGGGCCGGCGCAGGATGACGTCGACCCCCCGCCAGACCAGACGCCCGGCGCTGTCGTTGTTGATGTGCTCGACCAGCTCGTACCGCTCGGCGAGGATCTCACCGGCCGTGGGAGCACCGAAGGTCATGACCGGAGGAGCAGTTTCCTCCGCCTCCTGACCCTCGCCGACCTGGGTCACCCGTCCTCCCTCGGTGATCGTGTCGATCGATGGACCCGCGCTGCTGGGCATGTGGCTTCCCGCTCCGCCGTCGCTGGAACCGACCGGCGGCGTCGACTCGGGCGTCGGCCACCTGCCGTGTCCGTCGACAGCGACCTTACCCGGACCGCCCGTCATACCGACATGTCATCTTCCCGCCGCGCTCGACGGCCTGTCGCATATGGGGTGAAAAGTCCGGTTAACGCCACTCTCTCCCACGTTGCTGACACATGTACTGGCCAATCTAGACGCCCGTCGCAAACCGTCGACCTCCGGGCCGACCCACCGGCGACAATCAGGTGTCGACAGGTCTGGTTCCCGCCGAACGGCCGTACATGCTCAGCCTTATGGTTGGTTATCCACAGCCCTTTACGGTGACTGAGCGGCCAGTCATCGAGTTATCCACAGGCGTGTCCCCAGGCTGGTGATCCTCGTTCACCCTGCGTGTCCTCTGCCCGGCCCCGGGCTGGCCGGCGGGTCAGCGGCCGAGCCGCCGCCGCACCATCGCGACCACCTCGGTGATCTCGCCGATCCGCAGCACCATCGCCAGGCCCAGGTACGTCCCGCCGATCACCACCCCGCCGAGGACCAGCCGCACCGCCGCCGCCGTCCAGCTCAGGTTGCCCGGGTCGCCGGGCAGCAGGTTGACCACCAGCAGGCCGACCAGCGCCGCACCGAGCGCCGCCACCAGCACCTTGCCCATGGTCCGCATGATCCGGCCCAACCCGATCCGGCCCACCCGGGGCCGCAGCAGCATCGCCGAGAGCACCGCCGCCGCCACGTACGAGATCGCGTTGCCGAGCATCATGCCGGCCGCCGCGAAGGTGGCCGAGAAGGCGACGAAGACCCCGATCTGCACGGCCACCCGCAGGATCACCACCGGGATGTTGACCAGCGCCGGGGTGCGGGTGTCCGGCAGCGCGTAGAAGGCGAAGGTGAACAGCTGGCTGATCGCGAACGGCACCAGGCCCAACGCGGCGACCAGCAGCACCAGCGAGGTGGCCAGCGCGTTGTCACCGGTGAACGCGCCGTACCGGAAGACCACCACGGATACCGGGCCGGCCAGCACCGCATAGCAGACCGCGATCGGGGCGAGCACCGCCGTCACCATCCGGGTGCCCCGGGACAGGTCGGCGGTGACGTCGGTGAACCGGCCCTCGGCGGCGGCGGCGCTCATCCGCGGCATCAGCGCCGTGATGATCGAGACGGCGATGATGCCGTGCGCCATCATCAGCAGCAGGAAGACGTTGTTGTAGATCAGCAGGCCGGCGTTCTCCTCGTCGCCACCGGCGGCCCGGGTGAGCAGGTTGACCACCACGAACAGGCCGAGCTGGTTGACCGCGACGTAGCAGAACATCCAACCGCCCAGCCGGGCCAGCTCACGCAACCCCAGCTCACGGAAGTCGAACCGCAGCTTCCAGCGGAAACCCACCTTGCGCAGCGCCGGCAGCAGCCCGGCCGCCTGCACCGCCACGCCGAGCAGGGTGCCCCCGCCCACCAGCAGGATCCGGTCCCAGCCGATGTCCTCCGGACCCAGCGCCCGCGCGCCGTACACCGCGATGTAGAGGCCGAACGTGCCGATGACGACCAGATTGTTCAGGATCGGGGCCCACATCGGCGCGGCGAAGTGCCCCCGGGTGTTCAGCACCGCCGCGATCAACGCGCTGACGCCGGTGAAGAACAGCATCGGCAGCATCAGGTACGACAGGTTGGTGACCAGGCCCGTGTAGGCCGCGTTCTTGCCGCCGGCGTAGAGCGTGGTCAGGGTCGAGGCCAGCAGCAGCGCCAGCACCACCGTCACCGCGAGGGCCAGCACCGCGAGGGTCAGCAGCCGCTGGGCGTACGCCTCGCCCCGGTCCGGGTCGGCCTTGCGGCGGCGCACCAGCACCGGGATCAGCACGCTGGTCAGCACGCCACCGAGCAGGAATTCGTACACCTGGTTGGGCAGGAACTGGGCGGTGGTGAACGCGTCGCCGACGGCGCTGCCCAGCGCGGCGCCGATCATCAGGTTCCGGACGAAGCCGGTGCCCCGGCTGACCAGGCTGCCGATCGCCATCACCGCGCTGTTCGCCGCCGCGCTGGTCTCGGCGACCACCTCCTGCGGCGGCGCGGTCGCCTCCACCCCCGGCTGGTTCAACGGCTCGGCGGAGATGAAGGTCGCCCCGTCGTACGGCCGGGGCCCGTCGCCCCCCTGCGCGGCGTTCGCGCTGCGGTAGAGCCCGCCGCTCATCTCCAGCCTCCCCGGGGTACGTCGGAGCCGGCACCGGTCCGCACGTCCATGACCATAGTCAACCCGCACCCGACACCCGCGCCCGGCGGATCGGTTCCCGTCCCCGCCCGATAGGCTGGCGATCCCATGTCCGAAGCCTCCACACCCCACGCCGCCGCACGCCGTGAACTGACCACCGTGCAGCGCAACGCCGTCGCCGAACTGCTCCGCGTCTCCCCGGTCGCCGACGAACTGGGCCGCCGGTTCGCCCGTGCCGGGCACGAACTGCACCTGGTGGGGGGTTCCGTACGCGACGCCCTGCTCGGTCGGCTCGGCGACGACCTGGACTTCTGCACCGACGCCCAGCCCGAGCAGACGCTGCGGATCATCAAGGGCTGGGCCGAGTCGATCTGGGAGACCGGTCGGGAGTTCGGCACCATCGGCTGCCAGCGCGACGGTCTCCGGCTGGAGGTCACCACCTTCCGCGCCGAGGCGTACGACCAGGTCAGTCGCAACCCCGTCGTCGAGTACGGCACGAACCTCACCGACGACCTGAAGCGGCGGGACTTCACCGTCAATGCGATGGCGGTCAGCCTCCCCGACCACCGGTTCACCGACCCGTACGGCGGGCTGGACGACCTGGCCGCGAAGATCATCCGTACCCCGGGCACGCCGGCCGAGTCGTTCGGCGACGACCCGCTGCGGATGCTGCGGGCCGCCCGGTTCGCCGCCCAGCTCTGCTTCGCCGTCCACCCCGACGTGCGGGCGGCGATGGTGGCGATGGCCGCGGACCTGGACCGGATCACCGCCGAGCGGGTCCGCGACGAGTTCACCAAGCTGCTGTGCGGGGCCGACCCGATCACCGGGCTGCGGCTGCTGGTCGACACCGGGCTGGCCGACCGGTTCCTGCCCGAGCTGACCGGCCTCAAGCTGACCATCGACGAGCACGCCCAGCACAAGGACGTCTACGAGCACACCCTGACCGTGGTGGGCAACGCGGTGTCGTACGAGACCGACGGCTGCGACTTCGTGCTGCGGATGGCCGCGCTCATGCACGACGTGGGCAAGCCGGCCACCAAGGCGGTCGGGCCGGACGGCCGGGTCAGCTTCCACCACCACGAGGTGGTCGGTGCCCGGCTGACCAAGAACCGGATGAAGGCGCTGCGCTACCCGAAGGACGTCACCGCCCAGGTCACCAAGCTGGTCGGCCTGCACCTGCGGTTCTACGGCTACGGCCGGGGCGAGTGGACCGACTCGGCCGTGCGCCGGTACGTCACCGACGCCGGTGACCTGGTGGACCGGCTGCACAAGTTGACCCGCTCCGACTGCACCACCCGCAACCGGCGTAAGGCGGCCCAGCTCGCCGCCGACTACGACGCGCTGGAGGAGCGGATCACCCGGATCGCCGCCGAGGAGGACCTGGCCCGGGTCCGGCCCGACCTGGACGGTAACGCGATCATGGAACTGCTCGGGGTGCCGCCGGGGCCGGTGGTCGGCCGGGCCTGGCAGCACCTCAAGGAGCTGCGCCTGGAACGCGGCCCGCTCGACCGCGACGAGGCCGAGGCGGAACTGCGGCGCTGGGCCGCCGAGCAGGGCCTGAGCTGACCTGAACGACCCGAGGGGCCGCCCGGCACACGCCGGACGGCCCCTCGTCGCGTACGGTCAGCGGGTCTCGACCGCGCTGCCCTCGACCGAGGACTTGCCGTTGGCCGGGGAGCCGGCCGACGCCGCGCCCAGCTTGGCGAGCAGACCGGCCAGGTCGATGCCGGTGAGGTCGGAGCCGAGCTGGAGGCCCTGCGCCACGTTGCCGGCCACCGACTTGGTCAGCGACGACGCCCCGTCGGTCGAGATCACCGTCATCTTGTCGATCGCGCCGATCGGGGCGCTGGCCGCCTCGACCACCTGGGGCAGCACCTTGACCAGCAGGTCGAGCACGGCCGCCTCGCCGTACGCGGCGAACGCCTCGGCCTTGCGGGCCATCGCGTCGGCCTCGGCCTGACCCCGGGCCAGGATGGCGGTGGCCTCGGCCTGACCCTCCCGCTCGACCGCCTCGGCGATCGCGGACCGCCGACGCTGCTCGGCCTCACCCTCCTTGGCACCCTCGATCGCGTTCGCCTCGGCCAGCGCCGCCCGGCGGGCCCGCTCACCCTCACCGGTGAGCCGGGCCTGCTCGGCGGCGGCCTGGGCGGCGGCGATGGTGGCCTGCCGCTGCGCGTCGGCGTTCAGCACCGCCGCGTTGCGGGCCGCCTCCGCCTCCTGCTCCACCTTGTACCGGGCCGCGTCGGCCGGCTTGCGGACCTCGGTGTCGAGCTGCCGCTGCTTCAGCTCGGCGTTGCGCTCGGCCACCTTCTGCTGCTCGGAGAGGATCGCCTGGTCCCGCTCGGCCTGGGCGAGCGGCCCGGCCGCCGCCGACTTGGCCTTCGCCGCGTCGATCTCGGCCTGGATGCCGGCCTGCTTCAGCGACAGGTTCCGGTTCGCCTCGGCGATCGCCTCCTCGGCCAGCAGCCGCTCCTGCTCGGCCTGCTGCCGGGCGCGCGCCTCGGCGATGGCCGCGTCCTTGAGCACCCGGGCCGCCTCCGGCCGCCCCAGGTCCTGCAGGTACGACCCTTCGGCGAGGATGTCCTGGAGCTGGAAGGTGTCCAGCACCAGGCCCTGGTTGGTCATCGAGTGCTCGGCCTCCTCGGCGACCGCGTTGGCGAACGCGGCCCGGTCCCGGATGACCTCCTCGACGGTGAGCCGGCCGACGATGGAGCGCAGTGCGCCGGCCAGCACCTCCCGGGTGAAGTTGTCGATCTCGTCCTGCTGGTGCAGGAAGCGCTGGGCGGCGGCGCGGATCGCGTCCTCGGTGCCGCCGACCTTGACGATGGCCACACCGTGCAGGTCGGCCCGGATGCCCTGCTTGCTGACCGCGCCCCGGATGCCGACGTCGATCCGACGGCTGGACAGGTCGAGCGACTGGAGCTTCTGCACCACCGGCAGGACGAAGACCGACGCGCCGAGGACGACCTTCTGGCCGGAGTTGTCGGTGGACCGGCCGCCGTCGGCGGTCTGCGTGGTCCGACCCTTGCGGCCGGTGACGATGAACGCCTCGTTCGGGCCGGCCACCTTGATCCGGGAGAGCACGAACAACACGAGGACGAGGGCGAGGACGACCGCGCCGACGATGGCGATGAGGAGAGGCATGGTGGTTCCGTCTCTGCGAGAAGAGGGGTCAGTAGGTCTCGACGTGCACGCTGGTCTCGCTCAGCGTCTGCACCACGAAGATCTGCGCGCCGAGCGGGATGGGCCGGTCGGCGCGGGCGTTGAGTTTCACGGGTTGGCCGGCGACGCGGACCCGGACCTCGCCGTAGCCGGCGTCCGGGATCGGGGTGACCACCAGGCCGAGCGCGCCGACCAGGTCGTCCCGGGTGGGGGTGGCGTCGGTGCGCATGTCGCGCGCCGCCCGGCTCAGCCGCCCCGCCAGCCACGCGGTGGGCACCGCGGCGAGCGCGCCGCCACCGACCGCCGCCGCGATCATCCCCGGGGTACGCCCACCGAGCAGTTCGTTGACGATGGCCGCGCCGAAACCGAACGCGCCGAGGAAACCGGCGACCGCCTCGACGGAGACCGGACCGTCGACGTCGGGATGACCGAAATGCAGGAGTTCACCGCCGAGCAGGGCGAGCGCAAGCACGCCGACGCCCGCCCCACCGATGATCAGAAAGATGAGCGTCCCCGTGGCCACGACCTGCACGGTAGCGACCGGACGCAACGTCCCGCGTGATCATTTGGGGGCGACGGACACCGTCCGTTCGGCCAACTCCCGCGGCAGCGGCAGCCGTTGCAACTCGTGTCCGGCGGGGTCGGCGAGCACGACGTCCCAGTAACCACCTGGCCGCCGGTACAGCAGCCGGTCGTCGTCGACCCAGGCGACGTCGGCCACCGGCAGCGTGCCGAGCACCGTGCCGGTGACCGCGTCGACCAGCAGCGGCTCCCGCTGCCCCTGGACCACCACCCGGTTCCCGTCGGGCGACCAGGACCACGGACCGGCCGGGTCGCCGGGGATCTTGACGAACCGGGTCGGCCGCCCGTCGTCGGCGGAGAAGAACTGCACCCCCCAGCGCGGATGGCGGTTGCTCTCGGACTGTGGCGCGAAACTGTCGGTCAGGGGCAACGTCAGCTCCCGGCCGTCCCGGGTCCAGGTGAAGACGCAGTGGTCGGTGCAGCGGTACCTGACCGGGTCGATCCGGTACTCCCGGTACCGCCCGCCGACCTCCAGCACACCGAGGCGGTTCACCCCGCCCCGCAGGACGGTCACCGCCAACCGGCGGCCGTCCGGCGACCACTGGACGGCCAGCGCACCCCGGACCCGCTGCCAACGCAGCTTTCCGGTGGCCGCGTCGGCGAGGCCGAGCTGGCCGGGGTGCTGCTCGTCCCGGACGGCGGTGACCGTGCCGGTGGGGGCCGGCCACACCTCGGCGTATCCGCCGGCACGGACGTAACGGGACCGGGTGCGGTCCAGCACGTACCCGGTGCCGCCGGTCACGCCGCCGGTGACCACCCAGCCGCCGGGCAGCGCCAACGGCCGGGCCGGCCAGTCGGCACCGGGGGTGGGCAGCAGCGTCGTGCCGGGGGTGGGGCTCGGCGTGGGCTGAGCCGGTTGGACCGGTCGGTCCGGCCGGAGCAGCACGAGCGGCACCAGCAGGGCCGTGACCGCCGCCACCGCGACGCCCGCGGCGGCCACCCGCCGCCGGGTCCGCCGCCGTCGGCCCCGGATCAGCGCCGCCAGGGCCAGCCCCGGTGCCGGTCGCGCCTCCTCGGCGAGATCGTGTACGGCTGCCCGCAGCGCATCCTCCGCCGGCCGGTTCATCGCTCCACCTCCGGACTGCTGGCGGGATCGAAGGACGGCACCAGCTCCCGCAGCCGGGCCAGGGCGCGCGACGCCTGGCTGGCGACCGTGCCGGCCCGGCATCCGAGGAGCGCGGCGGTCTGCTCCACGCTGAGGTCCTCCAGGTAGCGCAGGGTCAACACCGCCCGTTGTCGGGGCGGCAGGCTCCGCAGCGCGTCGCGCAGCAGCATCCGCAGCTCGCTGTCGTGGCCGCTGTCCCGATCCCCGGGCCGCTCGGGCAGGACGGGCATCGGCACCTCGCGTCGCCGGGCCAGCCGTCGCCAACCGGAGACCTGGTCGTGGTAGAGGATCCGGCGCACGTACGGCTCGGCGTCACCCCGGATCCGGGGCCACCTGGCGTACGCCTTGGCCAGCGCGTTCTGCAACAGGTCCTCGGCGGCGTGCTGGCTGCCCGCCAGCGCGTGCGCGACGCGCAGCAGCGCGTCCCCCCGTTCGTTGACGAACGCGGTGAACTCCCCGTCGGTGCCTTCGGTCACCGTTCACCTCCGTACCAAAGACGCCCGGCGGTGGCTGAACCTTGCCTCGTCCGACGCACTTTGTCGCCGTCGCCTGCCGACCGCTGCCGCCTGGTCCCGCTCGGGACCAGGCGGGGAGGCGTCGGGCGCCCGTCCCGGGATCGGGCGGCGGTCCGTTGCGCCGCGCCGCACCTGAAGCGCCTTCCGCTGCACAGCGCGTGTATAAAACTACTTTCCCGCGCAATTATCGGTAGATGGGAGTTGACCGTTCCGGGCGAGGGGGAATGCCTTGCGCTAGCTGTAACTCCTATCTAACATATTGACAACGCCGAATTGCTGATCCGAGGTGAAGATCCGGATAAATCGAACCTTGACGCGTACCTCTCCTCTCCAGGGGGCGCCAGCAGGGGCGTTCCTTTGCGAACGAGGAGGAATTCATGAGGGAATTCAGAATCAGTCGACGGGACGGGCTCACCGCGCTGGCCGCCGGCCTGGGTGCCGCACTGCTCGGTACGGGCCCTGCCGGTCGGGCGACGGCCGGGGTGGGCGGGGGCACCGGGCTGGCCACCGCGTCCCCGAAGGACCCGGTCGGGTACGACATCACGATTCTGAACGAGTCCGCGCTCGACGGCATGAATGCCATCCTCTTCCAGGAGATGCCCCAGCTCCCCAGCGACGCGGTGACGCTCGCCTGGATGTCGAAGATGTGCCACCCGTCCACCACGGTCGAATACCAGTGGACCATCGACTACAACTTCGTCTGGGGTCAGGTCGGCACACTCGTACCCGGAACGCAGTTCGTGGCGGGCCAGACCCTGTCGGCCGACCTGACCCAGAACAATCTGGTCACCCTCTCCTACGTCAAAGGCGGCTTCGAATTCGGGCCGACCAGTTCCTCCGGAAAGAACGGAAGCCTGATAATCAAGGAGGACGACACCGTTCCCGGGCCGGGCAACCAGGATCAGGGAAGCGTGGGCATCGGCATGTCGGGGGCCGGTACGTTCGTCGTGCCGACCCTGACGAACGCCGGAGTCGAGTTCGACCCGAAGCCCACCTACTGGGTCGCCTTCGGGAGCTTCGAGAGCAGCGAGGTGATGGACGTCTCCGAACTCACCACGCCCGCACAGGTGTCGTACCCCGACGGCATGACCAGCGCGAAGGCCGCCTTCGACGGCAAGAGCTGGAGCATCTCCTACGGGAACTAGGGCCGGCCCCGCCGCCCTGCCACCCCCGGTGTCGGTCGGGGCGGGAAGAATGGTCGGTATGCGCTGGACCGTGCTCGACTCGCCGATCGGGGAGTTCTCCGTCGCCACCGACGGGACAGCGGTCTGCGGCACGCACTTCGGTCGGGTCACGTCGGCCGCCGACCGGCCCGCCGACGGGCTGGCCGGCCGGGCGGTCGCGGAGCTGCGGGCGTACTTCGCCGGTGAACTGACCGGGTTCACGGTGCCGGTGGAGGCGCCGCGCGGCTCCGAGTTCGAGCGCGCCGTGTGGCGGGAGATGACCCGCATCCCGTACGGGGAGACGCTCACCTACGGCGAGGTGGCCCGGCGGGTCGGCGATCCCGGGGCGGCGCGGGCGGTCGGGGTGGCCTGCAACCGCAACCCGGTACCGGTGATCGTCCCCTGTCACCGGATCGTCGGCGCGGGCGGCAAACTGGTCGGCTTCGGTGGCGGGCTGCCCCGCAAGGTGACGCTGCTGGAGTTGGAGGCGGGGGTGGCACTGCGCCGCGCCTGGCTGCCCGAGGGGTGATCGCACAGTCCGTCCGCCCCGATCCGAGCGATCCTCGCCACCATCGTCCCGGACGACGACCCGGCGAGGAGGAGACGTGGCGTCGAGCGTGGTTGACCAGCCGACCGACGAGTTATACAAATCTGGTATGGCCTTCACCCTGAACCTGAAGCCCGAGGTCGAGCAGCGACTCAAGGAGCTCGCCGAGGCGGAGCACCGGTCGATGCACAAGACGGTCGAGGTGGCGGTACAGGCCTACCTGGACCGGCACGACCGGGACGAGTGGACCCGCCAGGCCGCCCGCCGGGTGTTCGAGGAGGACGCGGAGTTCTTCGCGATGTTGGGGGACAGATGACCCACCCCTGGCCGGACGCCGAGGATCTGCTGATCCTGCTCGCCGAGCACACCGGCCCCCGGAGTCAGGTACGCGACGCCGGGATACTCGCGGCGGCGGCGGCCCGACCGTACGCGCGGTTGGTCGGACAGGCCGCCTACCCGACCGCGCTGGACAGGGCGGCGGCACTGCTGCACGGGTTGATGATCTGGCGTCCCCTCGACCTGTGGAACGCCGGGCTCGCCTGGGCGGCGATGCGCATCCTCCTGTCCCGTTCCGGCCTGCGCCTCACCATGCCGGCCAAGGACCGGATGGCGTTGACCGACGCGTTGACCAGCGGCGAGGTCGACTCGGTCGAGGAGTTGGCGCTGCGGCTGTCGCCGTACCTGGAGATGGCGGACTGAACGCGCGAGGGCCGGGTCCGTGCGGACCCGGCCCTCGGCGGTGCGGTGGTCGGCGGGTCAGCGCTCGACGTCGCCGGTGATGAAGCCCTCGACGGCGGCGTGCGCGTCGTGGTCGGCGTACTGCACCGGCGGGGACTTCATGAAGTACGAGGAGGCCGACAGGATCGGGCCACCGATCTTGCGGTCCAGCGCGATCTTGGCGGCCCGGACGGCGTCGATGATGACACCCGCCGAGTTCGGCGAGTCCCACACCTCGAGCTTCAGTTCGGCGTTGAGCGGGGTGTCACCGAAGGAACGACCCTCCAGGCGGATGTACGCCCACTTGCGGTCGTCCAGCCACGGCACGTGGTCCGACGGGCCGATGTGCACGTCGCTCTTGACCATCTCGTGCGGGATCTGGGACGTGACCGACTGGGTCTTCGAGATCTTCTTCGAGACCAGCCGGTTGCGCTCCAGCATGTTCATGAAGTCCATGTTCCCGCCGAAGTTGAGCTGGTAGGTACGCAGCAGCTCGACCCCACGGTCCTCGAACAGCTTCGCCAGCGCGCGGTGCACGATGGTGGCGCCGACCTGGCTCTTGATGTCGTCACCGACGATCGGCAGACCGGCGTCGGTGAACTTCTGCGCCCACTGCGGGTCGGAGGCGATGAAGACCGGCAGCGCGTTGACGAAGGCGCAGCCGGCGTCGATCGCGGCCTGGGCGTAGAACTTCGCCGCCTGCTCGGAACCGACCGGCAGGTAGCAGACGACCACGTCGACCTGGGCGTCGCGCAGCGCCTTGGTCACGTCGACCGCCTCGGCGTCGGACTCCTCGATGATCTCGCGGTAGTACTGGCCCAGGCCGTCGAAGGTCGGGCCGCGCTGCACGGTGACGCCGGTGGGCGGCACGTCGCAGAGCTTGATGGTGTTGTTCTCGCTGGCGACGATCGCCTCCGCGAGGTCCATGCCGACCTTCTTGGCGTCCACGTCGAACGCCGCGACAAAGTCCACGTCCGATACGTGGTAGTCGCCGAAGGTGACGTGCATGAGACCCGGGACGCGGTCGTTCGGGTCGGCGTTGCGGTAGTACTCCACGCCCTGCACGAGGGACGAGGCGCAGTTACCCACACCGACGATGGCGACGCGGACGGAGCCCATAGCGTCTGCCTCCTTCTTCTTCATCACGGCCGCTCTTTCCTGGACTCTCCAGGCGGAGGCGGGCTGTTGTTGTCTCGTGGACCGTCGGCCACCCCGGGTCGCGGGGCGGTCGGGGCACGGCCGGAGCGCTCGTTGGCGATGAGCTCCTCCAGCCAACGGACCTCACGCTCGCAGGCGTCGAGGCCGTGGCGTTGCAGTTCCAGGGTGTACGCGTCGAGTCGCTCGGCCGCCCGGCCCAGCACGTCCCGAAGTCCTTCGCGACGTTCCTCGATCGTGCGCCGGCGGCCCTCCAGGATGCGCAGCCGGGTCGCCTGGTCGGTGCGGGCGAAGAACGCGAAGTGCACGCCGAAACCCGTGTCGTCGTACGTCTCCGGGCCGGCCTGCGCGATCAGCTGCGCGAACCGTTCCTTGCCCTCTGCGGTGATCTTGTAGACCACCCGACCGCGTCGGCTGGTCAGCGCGGGGACCTCCTCGGCGGTGGCGGGTGTCCCGGCCGCCTCGGTGATCCAACCCGCCGCCTGCAACCGGCGCAGGGTCGGATACAACGAGCCGTAGCTGATCGCCGCCCGGATGGCGCCGAGCTTGGCGGCGAGCTCCTTGCGGAGTTCGTAGCCGTGCATCGGGGACTCCTGAAGGAGGCCGAGGATGGCGAGTTCCAGCACGGGCCATCCTTCCCCTGCCGTCGGGACGGAAGGTTAACCGCCTCGATGTATCGGACCGATACATCGCACGTTAGTACCTCGATCGGCGTCCGGGCAAACCCCCGTTGTGCGCCGACCTCTTCACGGATCGTGACGGTGGTCGCCCCGCCCGACCGGAGCGCGTACCCTTTGCCGCATGCGCACGTCTCGCCAGGTGGTCGACTACTCGCTCCAGAAGCGGGCGGTGCTGCGTGACCTCCATGCCGGGCGGGTCGGCACGTACGACGTCTGCGACGCGTCGCCGTACCTGAAGAACGCGGCCCGCTTCCACGGCGAACCGACCGAGCAGCGGTGTCCGATCTGCCGGAGCGAGAACCTGATCCACGTCCACTACATTTACGGGGACGAACTCAGGCAGTCGGCCGGCCAGGCACGTTCCCTGGCCGAATTGCCCGTGCTGGCCATGACGCTGCGTGAGTTCCAGGTCTTCGTGGTGGAGGTGTGCCCCGGCTGTGACTGGAACCATCTCGTCGAGCAGTTCCTGCTCGGCCGGGACGGGCTGGCCGAGGGTGGCCCGGAGCAGGGCACGGCGGAGGCCACCACCGCTGCCACGCAGGGGCGAAGGCGAGAGGCGCAACGGTGAACCTGGCTGATCCGGTCAACTCGGGTGGCGTACGACACAGTCACCGTGACCGGCGGCCCCTCGGCCCGAATGGCCCGAATGATGTGGAATTTGCAGCGCGTCCCCGGCTCCGCGCCGGCCTCCCGACGCGTGTGTCAACTCACGGCAACCCGGTGGTGACGCCCCCGCGTCCCACCGCGACCGGCAGGGTGTGAGGAATGAACTCGTACGGCGATCCCAGTTCCCCGCGTGCGCGGGCCCAGGTACCGGGTTCGAACGGCGGCCCCGGACCGGGGGCGGATGACGGGTACCCCCGGCGGGGCGGTGACGCCCGGGGCGCGGCCCCGGCCGGCCGGGCCCCGGTCGGCGGTGCCGCGCCCACCGGGCGGGCCTCGGCGGCGGTCCCGCCGCCGCGCGCGACAGGTGGCGCCGCCGGATCGGCCTCGGTCGGCCGGGCGACCCCGGGCCGGGCCTCGGTGCCGGTCTCGCCGGCCGGGCCCGGCCGGGCGTCGGTGCCGGTCTCCCCGGCATCGCCGGGATGGGGTGGCCCGGGTCGGGCGTCGGTGCCGGTCTCGCCGGCGGGCGGACCGGCCGGCCGGGCCTCGGTGGGGACAGCCTCTGCGGGCCGGGCCAGCGTCGGCGCGGCCTCGGTCGGCTCCGCCGGGCGGGCCTCCGTGGCGCGGGCCGGCGTCGCGCAGGTCGGTGGCGGGCCGGGTGGCCCGAACGGGCCGAACGGGCCGGGGCGTGGCTATGGCGGTGGTGGCGGGCGCGGACGCGGTCCGGGTGACCCGGACGCGATGGCGCGGGCGAAGCGGCGCAAGCGGATCAACCTGCTGATCGCCGGCTTTGCCGTCTTCATCATGCTCGCCGGCCTCGGCGTGGTCGGGTTCACCTACTACTCCACCACCGTGGTACTGCCGAACCAGATCAAGCTGCCACTCGCCACCACCATCTACGCGAGCGACAACAAGACGGTCATCGCCAAGGTGGGCGAGCAGAACCGCACCTTCGTCTCGATCAACCAGATCCCGCAGCACATGCGCGACGCGGTGGCGGCGGCGGAGGACAAGAACTTCTACGAGCACGCCGGTGTCGACTACAAGGGCATCGCCCGCGCCGCCTGGAACAACCTCTCCAACGGCGACAAGCAGGGTGCCTCGACGATCACCCAGCAGTACGCCCGCAACGCCTACGAGAACCTCCAAGACGACTCGTACGCGCGGAAGGTGAAGGAGGCGATCGTCGCCTCGAAGCTCAACGATCAGTTCACCAAGGAACAGATCATGGAGCACTACCTCAACACCATCTACTTCGGTCGCAACGCGTACGGCATCGAGGCGGCGGCGTGGGCGTACTTCGGCAAGTCGGTCTCGAAGGTCGACGTGGCCGAGGCCGCCGTGCTCGCCGCGTTGATCAAGCAACCGGAGCCGAGCGCCACGCACAAGGGCTTCGACCCGTCGATCAACCCCACCGAGGCCAAGGACCGCTGGGACTACGTCATCAAGAACATGATCGAGATGCACTGGGTCGACGCCCCCGGCCGGCCGGCGCATCCGACGGAGTACCCGACGAAGACGTTGCAGACCCCCAAGGAGTCCCGGTCGGGCGTCAAGTTCGGGGTCAACACCCCGATCGGTAACGTCATCAACTACGTGTCGGCGGAGATGCGGGAGAAGAAGCTCTGCACCGACAACGACGCGGAGGTGACGGAGCGTAAGCCGCGCTGTTCGGCGATGCTCCGCGAGGGTGGTTACCGGATCAGGACCACCATCGACAACAAGGTGCAGAAGGCCGTCACCAGCGCCGCCCAGCGCAGCACCAAGGGCTCCGAGCTGGACGGTGCCCGCAAGAACCTGATGGCCGCCGTGGTCTCCATCGACCCGCGTAACGGTCGGGTGCTCGGCTACTACGGCGGGGACGACGGCACCGGTACCGACTACGCCGGGACCAACACCGACACCAACGGCAACGTCACCGGTGGGCACTCGCCCGGCTCCAGCTTCAAGATCTACACCCTGGCGGCGGCGCTGGAGGCCGGCAAGTCCGTCGAGTCGCGCTGGAAGGGCCGGGCCTTCACCCCGGAGGGCGTGGAGTTCCGGGTCAGCAACGCCGGCACCGACAACCCCAGCTGTGGGGACTCCTGCACGCTGCGGGAGTCGACCCTGAAGTCGTTGAACGTCCCGTTCTACCACGTCAGCCTGGACATCGGCCCCGACAAGATCGTCGACATGGCGGCCAAGGCCGGCGTCAGCATGATGTGGCAGACCAACGTGAGCCCGCCCAAGGGGCACGACCTGACCAAGGAGAAGGCCGCCGACCTGGCGCCCGACCCCTTCTACCACGTGGTCGCCTACGGCCAGTACCCGATCACCGTGCTGGACCACGCCAACGGCATCGCCACCTTCGCCAACAAGGGCATCTACAACAAGGCCCACTTCCTGATCTCCGCCGAGAAGCAGAACAAGGAGACCGGCAAGTGGGAGAAGCTCGGCGGTGAGCAGCTCAAACCGCAGAAGCGGATCAACCCCGACGTGGTCGCCGACGTGACCGACGTGCTGGAGGACTACCCGGGCCGGATCAACCACACTCTGGCCGACGGCCGGAAGGCGACCGCCAAGACCGGTACCTGGGAACTCAAGGAGGGCACCACCCAGAACGGTGACGCCTGGACCGTCGGATACACCCCACAGCTTGCCACCGCCGTCTGGGTGGGCAACAAGGGCAAGCGGGAAGCGATCAAGCTGAACAACGGCGACAACATCAGCGGTGCCACCATGCCCGGCGAGATCTGGGAACGGGTCATGAACGGCGCGCTCAAGGGCGAGGAAAAGCTGGACTTCCCGCCAGCGGCGAAGGTCGGCGACCCGGAGTCCGGCAACGGCACCCCGCCCCCGCCCCCGCCGCCGCCGTCGAACCCGAACGGGCAGAACTGCGCCCCGACCGACCTGCAGTGCCTCCTCGGCGGCGGCAACCAGGGTGGGAACCAAGGCGGCAACCAGGGCGGAAACCAAGGCGGCAACCAGGGTGGTAATCAGGGTGGGAACCAGGGGGGCGATCCGCCGAACCCGCCCAACCAGAACCTCCCCGGCGGAAACGGCGGCGGCCTGCTGCCGACCCCACGCGCCCGGGACTGAGCCGAACCCGCACCGACAAGCATCAATGCCGCTGCCGGCGACCCGCAGACCTGCGGTCGCCGGCAGCGGCATGTCGCGGATGGGATGGTCCGCGTCGGGCGTACGGATTCCGCACCGCGACATGCTGCTCGTCCGGGAGCCATTCATAGGGCAGGATGCATTCTCATGAGCACCCAGCCGACGGCCGGCATCGACGACGCCGGGAGCAGCGACCACCCGTCCCGATCGGACGGCTTCGTCCGAGGCGTCTCCGAGGCGATCGGCGGGCCGCTCGGCGACCATGCGGTCGCCGTCGACCGGCCCGCCGGTCGGGAGAGCCGGTTCTGGACGGCCGCCCGGATCGTGCTGGCCCTGGCCTGCCTGACCCTGGCCCTGCACTGGGTGCAGAAGGCGCCCTGCCAGAACGGTGCCTGGCAGAACAACATCCAGTACACCCGGATGTGCTACACCGACGTGCTGGCCCTCTACTACGCCGAGGGCCTGCACGAGGGCAAGGTCCCCTACCGGGACCACCCGGTGGAGTACCCGGTGCTCACCGGCTACATGATGGGCGCCCTCGGCCTGCCAGTGCATTCGCTCGGCGTCGACGACCCGACGATCAACCAGGGCCGCTGGTTCTACAACGCCAACGCGTTGGCCCTCAGCGCGCTCGCTGTCGCCACCGTCGGGGTGATCCTCGCCCTGCGCCGTCGACGACCCTGGGACGCGGCCCTGTTCGCGCTGGCCCCGGCGTTGTTCCTCACCGCCACCGTCAACTGGGACTTCCTCGCCATCGGACTGGCCGCCTTCGGGCTGGCCGCCTGGGCGAAACGACAACCCGCCCTGGCCGGCATCCTGCTCGGCCTCGGCGGTGCGGCGAAGATGTGGCCGCTGTTCCTGCTCGGCCCGATCCTGATCCTCGGCCTGCGCGCCGGTCGACTACGGTCCGCGCTCACCGCCGTCGCCACCGGCCTGGTCGCGTTGGTCGCGGTGAACCTGCCGGCGGCGATCCGCTACCCCGACAACTGGGGACGCTTCTTCGAGCTGAACACCACCCGGCCCATCGACTGGGGCACGCTGTGGTACATCGGGCGGTACCTCGACGGCAAGGTGAACACCGGCAGCCCCGGCGATCAGGGCCCGTTCCAGTGGCTGAACGCCAACATCCCGACCCTCAACAACCTGTCGTACGCCCTGTTCGGGCTGGCCTGCATCGGCGTGGCCGTACTGGCGCTGCGGGCACCCCGACGGCCCCGGCTGGCCCAGCTCGCGTTCCTGGTGGTGGCCGCATTCCTGATCTTCAGCAAGGTCTGGTCGCAACAGTTCGTGCTCTGGCTGCTGCCGCTGGCGGTGCTCGCCCGGCCCCGCTGGGGCGCCTTCCTCGCCTGGCAGTTCGCCGAGGTCTGCTACTTCGTCGCCTTCTACGGCGAACTGCTCGGCTCGGCCACCAGCCGTCCGGTCTTTCCCGAGGGGGTCTTCGTGTTGGCCTCGTCGCTGCGGCTCGGCACGGTGGTGGTGCTCTGCGTCCTGATCGTCAAGGACATCCTGCACCCGGAGCGCGACGCGGTCCGCCAGACCTACTCCGACGACCCGGACGGCGGCGTGCTCGACGGGGCCCCCGACGCCCCCTGGCTGTCGAAACTCCGCAGTAGGACCTCCGCCCCCGAACCCGAACCAGCCCCCACCCCCGCCTGAAATCCACCCCACCACCCCGACGCGCAAGTTCGAGACGGCCGTGCGCCCGTCAGGTTTGCGGGGGAGCCCAGCCGGCGCAGGGATCAAGCCTGACCGCCCGGAGCCGGCTGGGCTCCCCGCAAACCCCACCGCAACCCCGACCTCAGAGACGGAACACCACGGCGTTGCCGACCTGCTGGCGGGTGATGCCCAACTGTTCGACCGACGCCTCCACCGTCACCTCCCACGGCGTACCGACGATCTGGTCCCGCAACACCACCACGTTGCGGACGCCGAGGGTGCGCAGGTAGTCGACGCTGGTCTGGTCGGGGAAGGCCGCCGACACCCGGCGTACGTCGTCGAGCTGCTTCGGGGTGAAGCCGCTGCCCCCGTTGACCACCTGCTGGAACCGGCTGGTCGACCAGAGCATCACCGGCTGGTCCTGGTTCTGACCGCTGGGCAGCACCAGCAGCGGACCGTCCACTGTGCGCATCGCCTCCGGCTGCTCCGGCACCACCGGGTGCGGGGTGTTGTTCAGCCCCTCCACCAGAACCAGCAGCAGCGGCAGCAGGGTGACCGCCCGCAGCCACGGCGACGGCCGGGCGGACACCCGGTCGGTGCTGATCTCGCGTACCCGCCGGGCGAAGGCGCTCACCGCACCGGCCGCGAGCAGGCCGAGCAGGAGCGTCGTCCAGAGCATCATCCGTCCCGGGGTACGCAGCCCGTTGAACCCGGGCAGGTGTTCGAACAGCGGGGCGTAGGTGAAGGTGCCGTCGAAGAACCGGGTCCCCATCGCGAGGACCATGGTGACGATCACCCCGGCGAGCATCAGCAGCCGGTGCCGCAGCCGCCACACCGAGAAGAACAGCCCACCGGCCGCCAGCGCGTACAGCACGAAGCCCGGCAGCAGGGTCATCTCCGGATGCCAGGGCAACGCGGCCCGAGCCCCCTCGTGCAGCCCGCCCCAGATCCACGACTCGGCGGGCGCGGTGAAGAAACCGCTGGCCGGCGGCGAGTAGACGCCGATGTCGCCGAGGGTGCGTTCCGCGTTCGGGTGCAGCTCGGCGACCTTGAAGTACGGCACCGCCAGCAGCGCGCCGACGGCGGCGAAGAGCAGCCCGCCGACCAGGTCGGCGACGAACAACCGACGACCGAAGGGCCGCCGCGCGCCCCGTAGCCGCCGCCAGAACCACACCGCCGCCGCGACCAGCAGGACCAGCGCGAGGACGTACGCGAAGACCAGGCCGATGCCGAAGCCCAGGCTGAGCTGCCAGGCGGCCACCGCCCACCCGGCGTACGCCCAGCCGACCCGGCGGCGCTCGGGACGGTAACCGTGCCGCAGTGACCAGCCGTGTCCCCGGGCCAGCATGGCCAGCGCCAACGGGATACCACCGTTGGAGACGATGTGCAGGTGACCGGCCTGGGCGAGCAGCCACGGCGCGTAGGTGTAGCTGACCCCGGCGACGGCCGATCCGATCCGGCCCGCGCCCAACTGCCGGGCCAGCACGTACGCCCCGAACGTGGCCATCGCGTGGGCCAGCACGAACATGATGTTGTAGCGGAGCACGGCGGCGTCCGGACCGGTGCCGAGTAGGCCGGCTGGGGCGTACCCGAGCAGCATGTCGGAGAAGGCGAAGCTCCACGGTTCCGGGAAGAACGTGTTGGACTGGAACAGCTGCCCGGGGTTCGTTCGCAGGGCGTGCCCGGACCAGGCCATCTGCCAGGCCTGGAGACTCGGATCCCAGTAGTCCTGGGGGAGCGTGTAGAGCGGGTAGCGCAGGGTCGGCCAGGTCAGTCCCACGGCCAGGGCGAGCGAGGCGAGGACGGCGAGCGTCCACTCGTGCATCAGGAACCGGCCGGTGGCGCGGACGGCGCGTCCGGGGCGGCCGGGCACCGGCTCCGGCGCGGGCGCGAACGAGGTCCACGGATCGGCCTCGGCGGCCGGCTCCTGCCGCTCCGCTCCGCTCCCGGCCGGCTCGTCGCTTCGGTCCTTGCCGGCCTCGTCTTTCCCGGCCTTGTCCTCGCCGGGGTCGTCCTTCCCGGCCTTGTCCGCGCCGGGGTCGTCCTTGCCGGCCCTGCTTCTGCGGAACATATCCTTCCAGGTCCTGCGCCTGCCGGTCTGGTCGGGCGTCGTGCCGGTCTGGTCGGCTGCCGTCGCTGCGGGCTTCTCCGTCGTCGTCCCCGCCAGCTGGGCCTCTGCGCCGGACCCGGCCGGCTTCGGGTCGGAGTCGGTGGTCGGGGGTAGCCCGTTACCGTCCGGCTCGGAGCTGTCGCGCGCGTCGGGTGCCGGCCGGTCCTGCGGCGATCCCGCCCCGGGGGTGGGGTCCGTGCCGCCGGTCTGCCGTGCGGGTGGGCTGCCGCCCGTCGCGTTGGTGGTCATCGGAGTTCAGGCCCCCACGCCGAGCTGCTCGCGGAGGAAGGCGATGTCCGCGCCCTGACCCGCGGCCCCGCCGGGGGTCTCCACGATGACCGGGGCGTCGGCCGCCCGGATCACCGCCACCAGCAGCTCCGGGTCGATGGTGCCGCCGTCGAGGTTGTCGTGCCGGTCCTGCCCGGAGTTGAATCCGCCCTTGGAGTTGTTCGCGTGCACCAGGTCGATCCGGCCGGTGATCGCCTTGACCCGGTCGACCAGGTCAAGCAGTTCCTCGCCCCCGGCGTACGCGTGGCAGGTGTCGAGGCAGAAGCCCACCTCGTAGTCACCGAGGGCGTCCCAGAGCCGGGCCAGTGCGTCGAGCCGCCGGGCGCAGGCGTTGTCGCCCCCGGCGGTGTTCTCGATCAGCACCGGTACGGGGAACCCGCCGGAGTCGGCCGCGTACGCGAAGGTCTTGCGCCAGTTGTCGAAGCCGACCGCGAGGTCGTCACCGGCGTTGACGTGGCCACCGTGCACGATCAGCCCCCGGGCGTCGAGCTGCGCCGCCGCGGTGGCGTGGCCCAGCAGCAGCTTGCGGCTGGGGATGCGGATGCGGTTGTTGAGGGTGGCCACGTTGATGACGTACGGGGCGTGGACGTAGACGTCCACAGCGGCGGCGCGCAGCTGGTCGGCGTCCTCCCGGGGTTTCGGGGCCTTCCAGCCCTGCGGGTCGGAGAGGAAGAACTGCACCGCCTCGGCGGCACGGGTGGCCGCCTCCGTCAACGGGTCGGCCTGGTCGACGTGGGCTCCGATACGCATGCAGGCGAGCCTACGTCCCACCCCCGACGTGCGAGGGGTGACGGTGGTGGGCAAGTCGCGCCCGCGGGACGTGCGGCGTCACCGGTCGGGGCCGGCGATCGTTGAGGGGAGTGGAACAGCCGGACGAATAGTTTCAATTCGGCTATCACGTGACGATCGCCGTTGTATCGTCAGATAACAACAGGATGAAGCTCCGCGGGGTGTCCTCGATCCAACCTCATCGGTGTGGTCGTTCCTCCCCAGGTCCCACCCAAGGAATGCGGACAGGACGCCCCGCGGCCCCGTGGACAGGGGTCCGCCGTCGGCCTTCGGGTGTCGCGGCGGGCCCCTGTCACCGTCGTCGTCCCCACCGCCGACCTGCCGGGTCGACCTGCCCGGGGGTGATCGTCGGGACCGGGTATCCTGGTCCGGTTGTCCGCGTCCGGCCGGGTTCCCCCGGCGCGGGGCGGGCACGACGCACGACCTCCTGCCACGGAAGGACCGTGGCCGCCTAGCCCACAGGAGGTGAGCACGTCTTGCGTCACTACGAAGTCATGGTGATCCTCGATCCCAGTCTCGAGGAGCGCACCGTCGCCCCGTCGCTCGACACGTACCTGAACGTGATCCGGACCGCGGGTGGCTCGGTGGAGAAGACCGACGTGTGGGGCCGCCGGCGCCTCGCGTACGAGATCAACAAGAAGGCCGAGGGCATCTACGCCGTCGTCGACCTTCAGGCGACGCCGGAGGCGGTGGCCGAACTCGACCGCCAGCTGCGGCTGAACGAGTCCGTGCTGCGCACCAAGGTCATCCGACCGGAAATGCGCTAAGCATCCAACCCGGTTCGCCCGGATCAACCTCATCGTGATGTCGGAGGGCTCTGAGAGCCTGTACGGCAGAACGCTGAGTGCGCGAGGAGTTGGTCATGGCAGGAGACACCACCATCACGGTCATCGGCAATCTGACCGATGACCCCGAGCTGCGGTTCACCCCGTCCGGTGCGGCGGTCGCCAAGTTCCGGGTCGCATCGACGCCCCGGTTCATGGACAGGACCACCAACGAATGGAAGGACGGCGAGCCGCTCTTCCTGGCCTGCACCGTGTGGCGGCAGGCGGCGGAGCACGTCGCCGAGTCGCTCCAGCGGGGCGCCCGCGTGATCGTCTCGGGTCGGCTGCGCCAGCGGTCGTACGAGACCCGCGAGGGTGAGAAGCGCACCGTCATCGAGCTTGAGGTCGACGAGATCGGCCCGTCGCTGCGCTACGCCACGGCGAAGGTGCAGAAGATGTCGCGCTCCGGTGGCGGCGGTGGTGGCTTCGGCTCCGGTGGCGGTGGCAACCAGGGCGGCGGCGGAGGCAACTTCGACGACCCCTGGGCCTCTGCTGCCCCGGCCCCCTCCTCCCGCGGTGGTTCGGGCGGCAACTTCGACGAGGAGCCTCCGTTCTAATGGCGCCGAGCGCCCGCGATCGCAAACCAGGAGCACGTGCAATGGCCAAGGCTGCGGCACTTCGCAAGCCGAAGAAGAAGGTGAACCCGCTCGACAAGGACGGGATCACCTATATCGATTACAAGGACACCGCGCTGCTGCGCAAGTTCATCTCCGACCGCGGCAAGATCCGCGCTCGGCGGGTGACCGGGGTCACCTCCCAGCAGCAGCGGCAGATCGCCCGTGCGGTCAAGAACGCCCGTGAGATGGCGCTTCTGCCGTACACCGCCACGGCCCGCTGAGAGGAGGCACCGACATGAAGATCATCCTGACCCAGGAAGTTTCCGGTCTCGGTGCCCCCGGCGACATCGTCGAGGTCAAGAACGGCTACGGCCGTAACTACCTGCTGCCGCAGGGCTTCGCGATCAGCTGGACCAAGGGTGCGGAGAAGCAGGTCACGGTCATCAAGCGGGCCCGCTCGGCCCGGGAGATCCGCGACCTCGGCCACGCCAACGAGGTCAAGGGCCAGCTCGAAGGCCTGAAGGTCAGCCTGAAGGTCCGCGCCGGCGACGGTGGCCGGCTCTTCGGCTCGGTCACCCCGGCCGAGGTCATCGACGCCGTCAAGGCGGCCGGTGGCCCCGTCCTCGACCGTCGTCGGCTGGAGATGCCCGGTCACATCAAGTCGACCGGCTCCTACCCGGTGAAGATCAAGCTGCACCCCGAGGTGTCCGCCACGTTCGACCTCAACGTCGTCCAGGGCTGACCTCAAGCACCAGCAACATCCGTAGTGGCCCGCACCGGCATCCGGTGCGGGCCACTACGCACTTCCCACACTCCACGCCGCGGTGCACCGGGTCCGGCCGGGCCGCGCCCCGACACCCGTGCGGTCAGCCGATCGGCTGACCGGTGACCGCGCTGATCATCACGGTGGACAGGCCGCCACCGACCACCGCCGCCGCCAGCGCCACCGTCGCCGGCCGCCAGGTCGTCCCGACCCGGCGCAACAGCACCGCCACCACCAGGCTGCTCAGCAACGACAAACCGAACCGGGGACCACCCGCGACCAGCGAACCCAGCGCATGGGCCCGGGGCGGCTCACACCCGCCACCGCTGATGTCCGTGACACAACCGGCCGGCGGCTGACCGTCCAGGGTCAACAGCCACAGGAACACCAAAACCGCCGGCACCAGGTAACAGGCCGCCGTGTAGACCAACGGACGCAGCGGACCACCCGGATCCGGGTCCAGTAGATCGTCCTCCAGACGACGGTTCCACGAACCGGCACCCACCGCGCCGATCCGCTCCCGCAGCGAGGACGCCGACGCCGCCCGCCCGGCCGCCCGCCCGGACACCGGCTCCGCCCGACGACGGGGGGCCGCCCGGGGGCGCGGCGCGGTGTAACCCACCACCGGCGACCGGGGCGCCGAGGTCGGCGGATCCATCCAGCGGGGATCGTCACCCGCCAGGCGGGTACCCGACCAGAAACCCTCCGGCTGCCCACCCCACGGCCAGCCCTCACCGGTGACCGGCTGCGACGACCGGGGCGGCACCGACCGCTCCCACCGGTCCACCCCACCCGCGTCCCGCCGGTCGGGCCCAACCCGGTCCCACGGGCCCACCTCGTCGCGTTCCGGACGGTCGACCCGGCCCGAATCCCGACCGTCCCACCCGTCACCCTCCGCCGTCACCTGACCCCACCGGCCGACGTCCGTCCGGTCCCACTGGGCGGTGTCGGTGAAGCGGTCCCACTGGCCGGTGCTGTCGCTCTGCCCCCACCGCGACGACCCGCCGAGGCGGTCCCACCGGTCGTCGGTGGGCGGACTCTGCCAACCGTGCACGCCGGAGGCGTCCCACGGGTCCACCGCCGGGCGGTACTCCGGCTCCGCTTCGGCCGACCGGCTCCACGGGTCGGCCGCCGGGCGGCTCGCCGGGTCGGTCAGCGGCCGGGCCCACGACTCGTCGGTGTTGCGTCGCCGACGCCGGGGCGGCTGCTCGGGAACGGCCTCCACAGGCAGGTCGGAATCGTCACCACCGGACCAGATCACCTCGGGACGACGGGACGACGCCCGACGCGGGCGGGCCGTCGGGGCCGCCCCGGACACCGGCTCACCCTCGTCGGCGTCGGCCCGCCGGCTCCCGACGTACCCCTGCTCCTGCTGGGGACGGTCGAAGGTCCACTCCCGGGTGTGGTCGTCGGACCCGGGGCCCGCACCGACCGCCCGTGCCTCCCGGCGTTCGCTCTCCCGCCGCCGCCTGGCCGCCCGCCGACCCACCCCGGCGACCCGCCGGGTGTCGTCCTCGTCGTCGTCCGGGGCGGCGTGCCGACCCCGGCCGTCGGCGTGCGCGATGCCCGACTCGACCGCCCAACTCGGCAGGTAGGCGTCGACAGGCTCCTGCTGCCCACGCTCGACCGCCCGACGCCGACTCGGCGTACGGTAGCGGTCCGTCGAGGAGTATGAATCCGACGGAACCGGGTCGCCGAGGTCGTCCCACGGGGCGATCGGCTGACGCGCGCGCGGGCTGCCCTCCCCGCGCTCCCAGTCCCGGTAACTCACGGCCGGAGCGTGACCCTTCTCAACCGAAAGTGCAATCCGCTGTCCAGGTGTAGCCGTTTCGCAGAGATAGTACGGGAAGACCGACCCAAGAGCCTTACCGGAAAATATTCGTCCACAGGCTGTGGATAGTGAACCCCCAGGTCGCAGCGCCTACCCTCAGAATTCCCCCACAGTTTTCCACAGGCTGTGCACACGCTGCGCACATGGTTGTCCACGCGCGTCCACAGGTTGTCCCGAGGCTCGTCCACCGCGCCGGTTGAGGGTCTGACCTCGGGGTCCGTATCGTGGGGCACCGACCGGTCGCGCGATGGCCCCCCGATCGACCTGACCGGACGGTGTCACACCGCCGGCGTACCGCCGGGCCGACCGCGACGCTGTGGAGGGGGAACCGTGTCGATCACCGACGACATGCGGGCGGAGCCCCGGGTCGCGGGGCAGTCGTCCGCCCCGCCGCCCCGCGACGGCCAATTCGACAAGACCCCACCGCAGGACGTCGCCGCCGAGCAGTGCGTCCTCGGCGGCATGCTGCTCTCCAAGGACGCGATCGCCGACGTCGTCGAGATCCTCAAGTCCACCGACTTCTACCGGCCCGTCCACGCCACCATCTTCGACGCGATCCTCGACATCTACGGTCGCGGCGAGCCCGCCGACGGCATCACCGTCGCGGCGGCCCTCGCCGACTCCGGCGACCTCGCCCGGGTCGGCGGCGCCCCCTACCTGCACACCTGCATGGCAGCCGTGCCGACGGCGGCGAACGCCTCCTACTACGCCCGGATCGTCGGCGAACGCGCCGTGCTGCGCCGCCTCGTCGAGGCCGGCACCCGGATCGTGCAGCTCGGCTACGGCACCGCCGCCGGCGGCAGCCGCGACGTCGACGACGTCGTCGACCTGGCCCAGCAGGCGGTCTACGAGATCACCGAACGGCGGGTCAGCGAGGACTTCGCGGTGCTCGCCGACATGCTCCAGCCCACCCTGGACGAGATCGAGGCGGTCGGCGCGCAGGGCGGCGTGATGACCGGGGTGCCGACCGGCTTCACCGACCTGGACCGGCTGCTCAACGGCCTGCACCCCGGGCAGCTCATCATCGTGGCCGGCCGCCCCGGCCTCGGTAAGGCACTGGCGCTCGACACGCCGCTGCCCACCCCCGACGGCTGGACCACCATGGGTGAGGTCCGCGTCGGCGACCGGCTGCTCGCCGCGGACGGCACAACGACCACGGTCACCGCCGCCTTCGCCGTCATGCACGGGCGACCCTGCTACGAGGTCGAGTTCTCCGACGGCAGCGTGATCGTCGCCGACGCCGGGCACCTGTGGCGGACCACCACCCGGACCCGGGCCCTCGCCCCGGCGGGCGGCACGCCGACGGGCGCAGCCCCGGACCCTGCCGAGGACGGCGTGTTCACCACGGCGCAGATCGCGGCGACGCTGCGTACCGGGCCGCAGGGACTCCCCCGCCACGCCGTCGCCACCTGCGCCCCCCTGCAACTGCCCGAGCGGGCGGTGCCCATCCCCCCGTACGGCCTGGGCGGCTGGCTCGGCGACGGCCGGGCCGACCCGGGCCACCTCGCCGGGTCCTTCCTGACGACACTGCGGGAGGTCGGTGTCCTCGCGGACAAGCACATCCCCCGCGACTACCTACGTGGTTCCGAGGCGCAACGTCGGGCACTGCTCGCCGGGCTGATGGACACCGCCGGCACCCTCACCCCGACCGGCGAGCACCGGTACACCTCGACGTCGCGGCGGCTCGCCGGCGACGTGCGGGAACTCGTGGTGGGTCTCGGCTACCGCTGCACGTTCACCGAGCGGCCGGCACCGGGTCGGACCGGGACGTCGTACACGGTCGCCTTCGCCACCCCGGACGCCGTCTTCCGGCGGGAGCCCAGGGCATCCGCCGAGGCCGTCCGCCTGCGCACCGACCCGGGTGTCCGGTACGTGGTGGACGTCCGGCCGGTGGCCAGCGTGCCGGTGCGCTGCGTGACCGTCGACAACCCCGACCACCTCTACCTGGCCGGCCGGTCGATGATCCCCACCCACAACAGCACGGCCAGCATGGACTTCGCCCGCAACGCGGCGATCCGGGCCAACCAGGCCGCCGCCATCTTCTCGCTGGAGATGAGCAAGGTCGAGATCGTCATGCGGCTCCTGTCGGCCGAGGCGCGGGTCCCGCTGCACGTGCTGCGCAGCGGTCAGCTCTCCGACGACGACTGGACCAAGCTGGCCCGTTGCATGGGGGAGATCAGCGAGGCGCCGCTGTTCGTGGACGACACCCCGAGCATGAACCTGATGGAGATCCGGGCGAAGGCGCGGCGGCTCAAGCAGAAGCACGACCTCAAGATGATCGTCGTCGACTACCTCCAGCTGATGACCTCACCGAAGCGTACCGAGAGCCGTCAGCAGGAGGTCGCGGACCTGTCCCGTGGCCTGAAGCTGTTGGCCAAGGAGGTCGAGTGCCCGGTGATCGCGGTCAGCCAGCTCAACCGTGGTCCCGAGCAACGCACCGATAAGCGACCACAATTGTCCGATTTGCGTGAATCTGGCTCGATCGAACAAGATGCTGACGTCGTCATCCTGTTGCATCGCGACGACTACTACGACAAGGAGTCGCCGCGCGCAGGGGAGGCGGATTTCATAATCGCCAAGCACAGAAATGGTCCGACCGACAGTATAACGGTCGCGGCCCAGCTTCATCTCTCTCGATTCGTCGATATGGCCATCGGGTGACCGAGACCGGGACGCAACTTGCCGCCGAGCGACGACGAGACGTGGTTGCACGCGCGGAGAGCGGGGAGAGCATCACGAGTATCGCCCTGCGTTACGGGGTGACAAGGCAGGCGATCCGCGGGATGCTCCGTCGTCGTGGCGTACCTGCACGTCGGACCGGAAAGCTGACGGATGCGCAGCGGGAGGAAGTGGTAAAACGATTTCTCGATGGGGTGAGCCTCGGGCAGATCGCTGCCGATTTCAGCGTAACGGTTCCGGCTGTTCGCGGCCTGATCTCCCGCCGAGGAATCAATATCCCATCAGTCTCACAGGGCTTGCGGCACGATGCCTTCGACAGCCTGACGCCTGATGCCTGCTACTGGATCGGGTTTCTGTTCGCTGACGGATGTGTCAGCTACCGGCCAGGTTACCTGCCGCAGATATCGATAGGGCTGGCTGAGCGAGACCGAGACCAGTTGGTCGCGCTGCGGGATTACCTGGGCTGTGGCAACAGCATTTCACGAACAAATCCGATCCAAGGCTCGTGTCAGTTCTCCGTACGGTCGCGGAGCTTGGCGGACCGGCTCATCGAATTGGGCAGATACGGTGATTCCATCGATGAACGTTTGGTCGTCTCGCGCGACTTCTGGCGCGGTGTCGTCGATGGTGATGGCTCGCTGGGGATCTACAAGCGGGCATCCCCGAGTGGTCGAACATTTGCTCAGTTCAGAGTGGTCGGAAGGCGACATGTCCTGACCGCATTCGTTGCTTTCCTCGAAAGTAGCGGCATCAGTGGTCTGTCGGTACGTCCACACAAGAGCATCTGCACTGTTGGAACCACCTGTGGACCGGCTGAGAGGATAGCCTCCCTTCTCTACCTTGATGCCGAACCGGCGCTGGCGCGGAAGGCGGAGATTGCCGCACAGATGATCGCCCGTCAGCGATAGCGCATCAGTTCCGCGCGCGCCGAGATCAGCCGAGCAGCGGAAACCAGCCGGCGGCCTCGCCCAGCGCCACCCGGTCCCCGTCGGTCAGCGCCTCCCGACCGGTGGCCTTGCCCAGGTAGGTCAGGTCGTCCCAGTCGGCGGGCCGGACGGTGTCGTCGCTGAGCAGGCCGTCCATGGTGGCGACCGCGACCTCGACGGCCAGCGGACCGGGCGGCGGCGCGGCGGGCAGGTCGGACACCAGGTCGAGGTGGTGCACGACGGCCTCGGTGGTCAACGTGGCCAGGAAGTCGGGCACCCGCAGCACGTGCCCCTGGGTGGTGACGTGGCCCCGCGGGTCGGCGGCACCCGCCGCGCGGACGGCGGCCGGGGCGGTGTCCGCCCAGATCCGCACCACGCCGGTGGGCCGGTCGAAGGCGGCGGCCGAGCGGCGTACCCACCACGCGTGCCGGGCCCCGGCGTCGGGGTCGGCACCCGCCGGGAACGACCGCCAGTAGCTGACGTCGTCGGTGTCGGCCGGCCCGTCGACCGGGCTGGCCAGGGTGACCAGCGCCCGTCGGGCGTCGCCGAGCAGGTGGAAGAGCAGGTCGGCGACGAGCCAGCCGCGACACCGGGTGGGGCGTTGCAGGGTGTCGTCGTCGAGGTCGGCGACCACCCGGGTGATGCCGTCATAGGCCTGCGCCAACGCGGTGTGCTGCCTGACGAACGTCATGCCGTGCAGCGTCGCACGCCCGGCGCGGTCCGGCATCCGGACCCGGAACCCGCCTGCGGGAACCCGGGCGGCCGGCGGCGGTGACGGGACCGGGCCGGGCGCGGGAGGACCCGGCCCGGCCGTCAACGGAACCGGTCAGCCGAACATCTCGTCGAGGAAACCCTTGTGCTTCTTGCGCTTGTAGTGGCCGTGGTAGCCGTGGTGCTGCTGGTGGCCGTAGCCACCGTGGCCGCCGTACGCGGGCTGCGGCGGGTAACCCGGCGGGGGCGGAGGCGGCGGCACGGCACCGTAGCCCGGCTGGTGGCTCGGGACCGGCGGCGGGGGCGGCGGCGGATACCCGCCCGGTGCCTGGACGTGCTGCTGACCGGGGACGGTGCCGGGCTGACCGGGCGCGCCCGCACCGCGCTGCCGGTTCCAGTTCGCCTCGGCCTCGAACAACTTTTCGAGTTCGCCGCGGTCCAGGAAGATTCCCCGGCACTCGCCGCACTGGTCGATGACGACTCCGCTGCGCTCGTACTGGCGCATATCTCCGCGACACTTGGGACAGGTGAGCTCCATCGCTCGACGGTACCCGGTCGGCGCAGCATTTCAGGCGGTGGTGATCAGCGCCGAGGTCACCTCGTCGTCGTCGACCTCGTGGAAGTCGTCGTAGTAGGCGCTGACCGCGGTGAAGTCGACCGGGTGCTGCGGGCAGACCACCTCGTCGGCCTCGGCGGCAAGCATCTCGTACGCCTGTTGTGCGCCCACCGGCACCGCGACCACGACCCGTCGGGCGCCGAGCCGCCGGGCGACCTGTACGGCGGCGCGGGCGGTCGCGCCGGTGGCCAGGCCGTCGTCGACGATCAGGGCGGTACGTCCGGTCAGGTCGAGCGGGGGTCGGCCGTGCCGGTAGCGGGTCTCCCTGCGGTCGAGTTCGGCCTGTTCACGGCGTTGCACCTCGGCGCGGTCGGCGGGGTCGAGCGGGGCGGCGACCTGGTCGTTGAGGACTCGGACCCCGCCGGGGCCGAGCGCGCCGAAGGCGACCTCGGGTGCCCGGGGCAGGCCGAGCTTGCGGACCACCAGCACGTCGAGCGGTGCGCCGAGCCGGTCGGCGACGACCCGGGCCACCGGCACCCCGCCGCGTACCAGGCCCAGCACGACGACGTCGGGCTGACCGGCCAGGGCGGTGAGCCGTTCGGCGAGTCGGCGGCCGGCGTCGGCGCGGTCGCGGTAGCTGCTCATGTCCTCAGGTCTACGCCCTGTGGGCAGGGTGCGTCGGGAACTCGGCGGAACCGGTGCCGGGCGGGTGGTGAGGGCGGGGGCCCAGGACAGCAGGGCGATCGGGTAGAGCAGGTAGCCGAAGCGGGTGGTCGGCATCAGCAGGATCGCGGCGAGCAGGCCGTACCCGCAGATCAGTGCGGTGGCGGCGGCGGTGCGGGGCGGGCGGCGGAGGAGCCGGACGGCGATCGCGGCGCCGACGGCGACGAGCAGGACGGCGGCGACGACCCGGCCGCCGGGCAGGGCGGTGGCGATCAGGTGGCCGGGGAACGGGGACTGGGCGGGGCTGGTGACCTGGCCGTGGCCGAGTGGGAAGCGCAGCACGTTCTCCACCAGCGCGTCCCGGTCGACCAGCAGGGCGGGGAGCAGGGCGAGGGCGGGCAGCCCGAGCGCGCCGGCGGCCACCCGCAGCCCGGCCCGTCGGGTCGTCCCCCAGAAGATCAGGACCAGCGCGACCGGCCAGGCGAACAGTTTCAACGCGCCGGCCAGCCCGACCGCCAGCCCGGCCCCGCCGGGCCGCCCGGTGGCGGCGAGTGCCAGCGCCAGCAGGCAGAGCGCGAGGACGGGCAGGTCGTCGCCGCCGGTGGCGAGGGTGAGTGCGCAGATCGGTAGGACGGTGGCGGCCTGTACGCCGCGTAGCACCGCCGCTGCTCCGGCTGCTGCGCCGATGGTCGGGGCGGGGCGGCGTAGTGCGACCACGGCCCAGGCCAGGGCGGCGGCGGTGGCCAGCGCGAACCAGACGCGGGAGTCGGTCCACCAGGTGTCGGTGGCGGCCCGGGGTAGCCCGAACAACGCCATTCCCGGCTGGTAGGGGGTGTAGCCGAGCAGCCGTTCGTCGGCGGGCAACGCGGCGATGGCGTCCGGCCCGAGGTAGGGGGTGCCGTGTTCGGCGAGCCGGATGCCGGCCTGCTCGACCACCACCACCTCCTCCTGGGCCCGGTCGGTGCGTCCGGCGGCCCGCTGCCCGGCCTGCATGATCAGCGGGAGCAGGGCGGTGCCGGCCCAGGCGAGGCCGGTGACCACTGCGCGGGCGGTGGTGCCGACCAGCCCGGGTCGGTGGCGGCGGAGGAGGAACTGGGCGGCGACCAGGACGGTGGCGGCGAGGTAGCCGACGGCGGCGATGCCACCCCAGGCCCGGTGCGGCGGCAGGGTGGAGGTGACGGCGGTGACGGCGGCGAAGATCGCCGAGAGCAGGTAGAGGCCGAGGTCGAGGGCGAGTCCACCGGCGGCGGTGTCGACGGCCCGGAGGCGGCGGGCGGCACGGTCGGCGGCGGTCACGCCGGCAAGTGTGGCAGACCCGTCGGGCGGTTCCGGGCGGGCTGGCGGCGGCCGGGGGTGCTGAGTCGGATGACCGCGCCGGTGTCGTGCAGCGGGGTGGCGAGACTGCCGGGGCGGCCGCCGGAGCCCCGTTGCAGCGCGGCGAGGAGCGCGCCGGCCGGCAGCGGGCGGGCGAACAGGTGTCCCTGGCCGGCGGCGCAGCCGAGCGACCACAGGGCCCGGCGCTGCGGTTCGCTTTCCACGCCCTCGGCGACGACGGCCAGGTCGAGGCTGCGGCCGAGGTCGAGGGTGGAGCGGATGACGGCCGCCGCCTCGGCGGAACTCTCCATCGCGGTGACGAAGCTGCGGTCGATCTTCAGTTCGTGCACGGGGATGCGGGAGAGCAGGGAGAGCGAGGAGTAGCCGGTGCCGAAGTCGTCCAGGGCGAGCCGGATACCGGAGTCGCGGAGCCGGTTGAGCACCCGGTCGACCACGTCGAGTTGGCTGAGGGTGAGTGTCTCGGTCAGCTCCAGGACGAGCCGGTCCGGGGGGAAGTCGTGGGCCTGGAGCCGGGCCAGCACTGCGCCGGGGAACCGGGCGTCGAGCAGGCTGCGGGGCGAGACGTTGACCGAGACGGGCAGGTCGAAGCCGGCGGTCCGCCAGCCGACGGCGGCGACGAGCGCCTGGTCGAGGATGGCCTCGGCGAACGCGGGGAGCATGCCGGAGCGTTCCACCGCCTCGATGAAGCGCAACGGGTCGATCACCCCGTGCCGGGGGTGGTGCCAGCGGGCCAGCGCCTCGGCTCCGGTCACCTCGCCGGTGCCGAGGTCGACGATGGGCTGGAAGTTGACGGTGAACTCGTGGTCGGCGACCGCGCGGGGCAACTCACCGCCGAGGGTGAGCCGGCGCAGGTCGGCGGTGTCCCGGGTGGGGGCGTACGTGGCGATCCGCTGGCCGGCCCGTTTGGCCTGGTACATGGCGACGTCGGCGCGGCGCAGCAGTTCGGGCATGCCGCCGGTGGCCGGGGCCGCCGCGATGCCGCCGCTGGCCTCCACGCTGATCCGCATGCCGTCCACGTCGATCGGTTCGTGCAGGGCGCCGAGCAGGGTCTCGGCCCGGTGGGCGGCGATGGCGGGGGCGGGCAGGTTGCGCATCAGCACGGCGAACTCGTCGCCGCCGAGGCGGGCGACCAGGTCCTCGTCGCGGGCGGCGGCGCGCAGCCGGTCGGCCACCCGCATCAGCACCTGGTCACCGGCGGCGTGGCCGAGGGTGTCGTTGACCTCCTTGAAGTGGTTGAGGTCGATCAGGACGAGGGCGGTCACCCCCTCGGCGTGCCGGGTGCCGAGCTGTTCGGTGCCCCGGTCGAGCAGTTGCCGGCGGTTGGCCAGGCCGGTGAGGGCGTCGTGGCTGGCGGCGTGGGCGTGTTCGGCGGCGACTCGGGCGAGTTCGGCGTACGCCTGGGCGTTGCGGACGGCGGTGCACAGCGCGGAGGCGAAGGTGCGCAGGGTGTACTGCTCGCGTTCGTTGAGCCGGACCGGCCCTCGGAAGCGCAGCCGCAGCATGCCGACGTCGACGGTGCGGTCGTGGCCTTCGAGGCGGGCGGGCAGGACGGTGCCCTCGATCTCGCTGGGGGTGCCGGACGGGCCGTCGTAGGTGATCGTGCCGCTCGCGCCGCGGACGGTGCGGCCGGCGTCGCGCAGTTCGATCTCGACCTCGTCGGCGGAGAAGAGTTCGGTGGCCTGGGTGACGGCGGTGGTGAGGACCTTGTCCAGGTCGACCACGTTGAGCGCGTCGGTGGTGCGGGCCAGCCGTTGCCAGGCCTGTTGTTCGGTGCGGGACTTGACCTGGTTGGAGTAGAGCAGGTGCAGGCTGAGCACCAGGGGCGGCACGGCGAGCAGGAGCCGGGGGTCGGCCTGGAGGATGGCCAGGGTGACGGCGATCAGGAAGAAGCGGGCCAGCGCGCTGGTCAGGCGCAGGCCGAGGTCGTCGGCGAAGAGCCGGGGCAGCGGGGTGCCGGTGGCCAGCGCGATGACGGGCAGGGTGAGTAGTTCGTCGAGGACCACGGCGACGACGTAGGCGAGCCCGATCATGCCGATGGCGTTCGGCAGGGCGGTGTCCTGCGGGGACCAGCCGAGGGTGTGCAGGGCGACGCCGCCACCGGCCGCCAGCAGCATGCTCTTGGCGATGCCGAAGGTGGTCTTCAACGGTCCGCGTTTCATGGACAGCAGGGCTATCGCGACGCCGGTCCCGGTGGTCAGGACGACCAGGGGCGCCGGTGCGACGGCCAGCCCGAGGACGATCGCCGTCTCACTCCAGGAGACCGCGTGGACGGTGGCGCGGATGCGGATCTGCCAGTTGATCCGGACGCTGAGTGCGGCCATGAAGGCCAGTGCGACGGAGCGGGTGAGGTCGCCGCCGGTGAGGTCGAGGTGGACCAGTTGGTAGAGGGCGACGACGGCCGCTGCGGTTGCCACCACGCAGACGAGGCCGACGTGCAGCGTCAGCTGCCGCTCGGCCTCCGTCTTGCCTTCGTCCGGTCGCGCCACCGTGTCCTCGACAACCACTCCGTGTCGCTGAGCAGAGGCCAAGGCTACGTGGGGTCACGCCACCACCACAATCGTTCAGAGCCACTCGTGTGCGGACATCGCGTTCGCCCTCCCCTGGTCGTTGTCGCCGACCCTTGCGGTCGGGATCTGACAGGGGACAGCCTAAGGGCGGTTAGGCCGATTTTGGAGGTATAAATGTAACTATGAGCGATAGGTGAGAATTGAGTGCACCTTGGTGACTTTCCGTTTCCATGGGGAAACGGAGTGCTGAGCGCTCCCGACGGTTCTCGTTAACGCTAGATAATGGTGCAGACGGCGGCTTCGCGACATCGGACGAGAGGGGTCGTTTGCCGTACGTCGAGGTGGCCGGTTGTGCGAGTGCGACAGATCACCCCATTGCGGAACGCAGCGTAGTCGGGTCGGCGCGGTGGTGCCAACGTCGTCGAAGTGGCCCGGTGGCGATTCGCGGTCACGGCGCGACGTAGGGTTTCTCGGGCATGACGATCTCGCGCGTGATGGTGTTTCCCGCTCTGTCGTCGATGCCAGAACCTATTAGTGGCGACCGATGAAATCGACGATGAACTACCGATCACGAATCGTCCCCGAGCGCTCGGTGTCGCTGTTCCCGGTCGTCGTCGCGCACCGGGCCGTACCCTCTGGTCGGAGCGCACCGCTAGGCTCCCGGACGTGACCGATCCCGCGCAGCTCAGCCACGTCGACGCCGCGGGCGCGGCCCGCATGGTCGACGTCTCCGCCAAGCCGGTGTCCGGCCGGGTCGCCGTGGCCGCCGGGCGGCTGCGCACCACCGCCGAGGTGGTGGAGCTGCTGCGCCGCGACGGGCTGCCCAAGGGCGACGCGCTGGCCGTCGGCCGGCTCGCCGGCATCATGGGTGCCAAACGCACCCCCGACCTGATTCCGCTGTGCCACCCGATCGCCCTGCACGGCGTCACCGTCGACCTCGAACTCACCGACGACACCGTCGAGATCACCGCCACCGCCCGCACCGCCGACCGGACCGGGGTGGAGATGGAGGCGCTGACCGCCGTCGCCGTCGCCGGGCTGGCCCTGATCGACATGGTCAAGGCGGTCGACCCGGCCGCCGCCGTGGACGGCGTCCGGGTGCTGCGCAAGACCGGCGGCAAGACCGGCGAGTGGGTCCGCCCGCAGGACCGGCCGTGATCCGGGCCCGGGTCGTCGTGGCGTCCAACCGGGCCGCCGCCGGGGTGTACGCCGACACCAGCGGCCCGCTGCTCGTCGCCGGTCTGCGCGAGCTGGGCTGCCAGGTCGACGAGCCGGTGGTGGTGCCCGACGGCGAGCCGGTCGGCGAGGCCCTGCGCGCCGCCCGCGCCGACGGGATCGACGTGGTGCTGACCAGCGGCGGCACCGGCATCACCCCCACCGACCGGACCCCGGAGGTGACCCGGGCGCTGCTCGATTACGAGATCCCCGGCATCGCCGAGGCGATCCGCGCGTACAGCCGGGACCGGGTGCCCACCGCGGCGCTGTCCCGGGGGTTGGCCGGGGTGCTGGGCCGGATGCTCGTGGTCAACCTGCCCGGCTCGCGGGGCGGCGCGAAGGACGGGCTGGCCGTGCTCGGGCCGATCCTCGGCCACGCGGTCGACCAGCTGCGCGGCGGCGACCACTGACCACACGCCCGGCGCGGCGGCGATAGGCTCGCGGAGGTGTACGCGTGAAGTTCGAACGGAGGCCCCCGGTGAGCACGGAAACCGCCGCCGCCGCGGCCCAGGTCGCCGCGCCGCCGCCGGCCGGATGGGAGGAGGCCCGCTCCCGGGTGTACGCGGTCGGCCTCGCCGCCGCCCTGCCCCCGGTCAACCGGTCGCTTTCCGACGCCGACGGGTACACCCTGGCCGAGCCGCTGACCACCCGGACCGACCTGCCCGCCTTCCCCACCTCCAGCGTCGACGGCTGGGCGGTGCGCGGGGCCGGCCCCTGGGACGTGGTGGGACGGGTGCTCGCCGGGCAGACCCCGGCCGGGCTGACCGCCGACGGCACCACCGTGGAGATCGCCACCGGCGCGATGGTCCCCACCGGGACGACCGCCATCCTGCGGATCGAGGACTCGGGGCGTACCCCGGACGGGCGGGTGACCGGCACGCCACGCCCGAACCCGGAGTGGCGGGAGCCGGGCGAGGAGGCGGTGGCCGGCGAGGAACTGCTGCCGGCGGGCACCCCGGTCGACCCGGCGCTGATCGGGCTGGCCGCCTCCTGCGGGCACGACCAGCTCGCGGTGCGCCGCCAACCACGCGCCGCGCTGCTGGTCTTCGGCGACGAACTGCTCACCGCCGGGCCGCCCGGGTCGGGCCGGGTCCGCGACGCGCTCGGCCCGGCGGTGCCGTCCTGGTTGCGGCGCTACGGCTGCCAGGTACGGCCCTCCGACGTGGTCGGCCCGGTGGCCGACACCCTCCCCGCCCACGTGGCCGCCCTGCGCGCCGCGCTCGCCGGGGCCGACCTGGTCTGCACCACCGGCGGCACCATGCACGGACCGGTCGACCACCTGCACCCCGCGCTGGAGGCGCTGGGGGCCGACCACGTGGTGAACACGGTCGCCGTGCGGCCCGGCTTCCCGATGCTGCTGGCCCGGCTGGTCGACGCCGACGGGCGGGTGCGGTTCGTGGCCGGGCTGCCGGGCAACCCACAGTCCGCGATCGTCGCCCTGGTGTCGCTGGTCGCGCCGCTGCTCGCCGGACTCCAGGGCCGGGCGCTGCCGGCGCTGCCCCAGGCCACCCTCGCCGGGCCGGTGCCCGGCCGGGGCGACTACACGCACCTGGCGCTGGTCCGGCTGGACCGGGCCGCCGGCACCGCCCACCCGGTCCGCCACGTCGGGTCGGCGATGCTGCGCGGGCTCGCCGGCGCGGACGGGTTCGCGGTGATCCGGCCGGGCACGTCCGGCGAGGTCGGGGCCCGGGTGCCGGTCGTACCGCTGCCGTTGCTGCCCGGGGAGCGTACGTGGTGACGACCGGCCCGACGACGGCCCTGCTCGCGGTCACCGACCAGCCGCTGGACCTGGCCGCGCACGAGGCGGCGGTGGCCGACCGCCGGGCCGGCGCGGTGGTCTCCTTCCAGGGCGTGGTCCGCGACCACGACCACGGTCGAGCGGTGACCCTGCTGGAGTACGAGGGCCACCCGAGCGCCGTCGAGACGCTGCGCGCGGTGGCCGCCGAGATCGCCGCCGACCCCGACGTCTACGCGGTGGCGGTGTCGCACCGGATCGGCCGGCTCGACATCGGTGACGTGGCGCTGGTGGCGGCGGTGAGCACGGCACACCGGGCGGCTGCCTTCGCGGCGTGCGCCCGGCTGGTCGACGAGGTGAAGGCGCGGCTGCCGATCTGGAAGCGGCAGGTCTTCGCCGACGGCACCGAAGAGTGGGTCAACTGCCCCTGACCCGCCGGGGCGCACGCTCACCCTCGACCGGAGAGGTGCCGGTGCGCGAGCGTCGCCGGCCGGTGGGGTCAGCGGCGGCCGGCGGTGGCGGTGGCGCGGGCCAGCCGGTCGGCGTAGAAGGCGGGTTCGGCGCCGGGCCGCCACGGCAGGGCGGCGACCAGCACGATCAGCGCCAGTGCGAGCGAGTTCTCCATCAGCGCGCCGAACAGGCCGTTCTGGTAGTGCGACACCTCGGGGAGCTTGTGCTCGTACGGCCAGATCGGTGAGATCAGGAAGAGCAGGTACAACCCGAGCGCAGCAGCCCCGTGCCGCAGCCCGGTCAGCGTCGGGTACCAGATCGGCGGGCGCAGCCCGCTCACCCCGGGCGGCCCGCCGAACGCCTGCTGGCCGGTACGCAGCGACAACCCCCGGCTCGCCTCACGGCGGCGCACGGCGGCGTCGGCGAGCACGACGATCGCCGGGATGACCCAGACCAGGTGGTGCGACCAGGAGATCGGGCTGATCACGTTGGCGGTCAATCCGACCAGGGTGAACGCGGTCAACTCGTCGCCGTCGGCGCGGGCGTTGGCGGCCCGGGACAGCCCGACGGCCAGGATCAGCACCGAGAACGCCAGCCAGAGCAGGCCGGGCGTCTCGATCGAGTCGTACAGCCGGGCCAGCAGGCCGGCCAGCGACTGGTTGGGCGTCATGTCGGCGGCCCCGACCCGTTCGGTCTGCCACAGCACCCCGCCGAAGTAGGCCCGCGACTCGGTGCCGACCAGCGCGAAGCTGCCCAGGGTGACGCCGATGGTGGTGCCGACGGCGGTGGCGGCGACCCGCCACTGCCTGGTGATCAGGAGGTAGGCGATGAACAGCGCCGGGGTGAGCTTGACGGCGGTGGCCAGGCCGATGCCGACCCCGGCCCAGGAACCGCTGTAGAACAGCCGCAGGAACGGGCCGTCGGTGTCGCGGCCGTGGGTGCCCCGCCGGGAACGCCAGCGCAGGCCCACCAGGTCCGCCATGATCAACGCGAACAGGAGCAGGTTGACCTGGCCGTACCCCAGGGTCTCCCGGACCGGTTCGATGGCCGTGGCCATCGGCGTGGCGATGGCCACGGTGAACCAGAGCGGCCAGCCGAGCCGGTCGACGATCGGACGCAGCAGCGCGGCGAGGACCACCGCCAGGGCGGCGATGCTGCCGGCCGCGTTGACCCAGCCGGCCACCTCGATCGGCAGCCCCGCCATCGGCAGCATGGCCAGCGCGGCGAAGGGCGGGTAGGTGAAACCCAGCGTGGTGGTGGGCGCGATGAACTCGTACAACTCGTGCCCGCTCGCCCACCACACCACCGCGCCGTGGTAGATCTTCATGTCGAAGAAGTTGTACGGCCGCCCGAAAGCACCGATGGCGAGCCATGCGGCATAGGCGACGGCGGCCACGATGCCGATCCGTACGACTGTCCTACGATCGATCCCACGCGTTGCGCGACGGACTGGGGCGAGGCGGTCCGCACGTCTACCGACGGTTGTCGGCATGGCGTGGCCACCCCCGTACCAAGGTCGTCCTACCCGTCCAGGTCCGGTAGGGAGCCTAGAACGGCGCCTCACGTTGCTGCCTCCCGCGTTATCCGACCGTGTCCGATCCCACACCAGTTTTTGACATTTCCACCGCGTTAACGGGTGTCGGGTGGTTCAGGTAATTCGCGGCCTTACGGGGGGTGGTGGCCGAATCGATGCAGGTCAGCCGGGAAGCCGGCGGGCGGCGGCGGCCGACCGGACGGCGATCCGGGCCTCCCGCCGGGCGGTACGCACCGCACGACCCACCGACCGTCGGGAGTGGCCGATGCGGTGACCGGCCCGCCAGCGCAGACCCGGCCTGCCCTCGGTGTCGGCGGCGGCGAGCAGCAGGCCACCGAAGAGGCCGAGGTTCTTCAGGAAGTGCACCTGGTTGTTGTTCCGGGTCGTCGGATCGTCGTTGCTCCAGAACGGGTGCCCGGCGGCGGTGGTGGGCACCAGCGTACCGGCCAGGACCAGCGCGGCCGGGCGGGTGAACTTCCCGGTGGCCAGCATCAGGCCGGCGGTGAACTGCACGGCGGCGTTGGCCCGGATCAACGTCTCGGTGTCGGTGGGGAGCTGCGGGGCGACCTGCTGGATCAGCGGCGCGACCCGGTCGGTGACCGGCTTGGCCGCCGGGACGAGCCGGTGGGGGTGCTGAAAGTTGCGGGCGCCGCTGACCACGAAGATGCCGCTCAACATGACACGGGCGAGGGAGCGCACGGGTTTCATGGCTCAGTCATACCCCGTTTGACGCTCCACTATCCGGGCAATGGCCGATCCGCGGCGGTCTGCGTGTCGACGGTCCGCACCGGTGCGTCGTCGTCCACCACCTCGCGGAACGGACGCGCGTACCGGCGGGCCCGGGCGCTGCGCCACGCCGAACGAAGCGACCGTCGCTGATGAACGGGCCCCGGCCGGTAACGTCGCGCGGGTGACGACCCTTCGGCTGCGCCCCGAGGGCCCGGCCGACGCCGGCCCGGTCCGCCGGGTGCTGGCCGCCGCCTTCGCCCGCCCCGACCGCACCACCCCCGGTGAGGTCGCGCTCGTCGACGACCTGCGCGGCAGCGCGGCGTGGCTGCCGGAGCTGGCGATGGTCGCCGAGTACGGCGGCGAGGTGGTCGGGTACGCGCTGCTCACCCGGGTGCAGGTCGAGGCCGACCGGGTCCGCGTCCCGGCTCTGGTGCTCGGGCCGGTGGCGGTGGCCCCGCACCGGCAACGGGTCGGGCACGGCACGGCGGTGGTGCAGGCCGCCTTGGAAGCCGCCACCGAACTGGGCGAACGGCTGGTGGTGGTGCTCGGCGACCCGGCGTACTACAGGCGGTTCGGCTTCGCCCGGGCCGACCGGATGGGGCTGGTCAGCCCCTGGTCGGGGCTGGGCGAGCCGTGGCAGGCGCTCGTGCTGCCGCCGGAGGTCAGCGACGCGCCGCCGCCACCGCGCGGCGAGGTGGTCTTCCCGCCCCCCTGGTCCCGGGTCTGAACCCGGCGGCTCCCCACCCCCGTGGCCGGTACCGGCCCTCCGGCGGGTCGGTCGCCGCGTGGCCGACGTGGATCAGGCCGGCTGGGTGCGCAGGTAGCGGCCGAAGTGCGGGACGGTGAAGGCGACCGTGCCGCGTTCCCCGGAGTAGATCAGCCCCTTCTTGATCAACGCGTCCCGGGCCGGGGAGAGGCTCGCCGGCTTGCGGCCCAACGCGCGGGCGATCTCGGCTGTCGGCACGGCGGCGTCCATGTCGTCCCGACCACCGCCGTCGACCTCGCCCGCCACCTGGGACAGGGTCGCCATCGCACGCATGTACTCGCGTTCGGCAGGGGTGGCCCGCTCGAACCGGGACCCGAAGAAACCGACAGCCAGCTCCGCCTCCGCCTCCGGCGCGGCGACCCGCACGTCCGCGTCGGTGATCGGTGACCGGGGAGCGTGGTCCCAGGTCGCCTTCCCGTACGCCTGCACGAAGTACGGGTAGCCGCCTGACGATTCGTAGAGCAGGTCGAGGGCCTTCTGCTCGTACTCCACCTGCTCCCGGCCGGCCGGCGCGCACAGCGCCTGGTCGGCGGCGATCCGGTCCAGCCGGTCGATCCGCAGGTAACGGAACAGCCGCTCCGAGTACGACTTGGCGGCGCTGAGCACCGCCGGCAGGTGCGGCAGACCGGCACCCACCACGATCAGCGGCGCGCCGAGCTGGGACAGTTCGTGGCAGGCCGCGCAGAGCGCCGAGACGTCCTCCGCGCCGAGATCCTGCATCTCGTCGATGAAGACGGCGATGCCGGTGCCCACGTCCCCGGCGACCGCCGCCGCGTCGGTGAGCAACTCCACCAGGTCGATCTCGATGTCGCCGGAGTCGGCCCGGCCGCTGCTGGCCGGCACGTCGATGCCGGGCTGCCACCTGTCACGCAACCGGGCCGCGCCGGCCCGCCCGGTGGTCGGCGCGCTGCGCTGCGCAAACGCCTTGAGTACGCCGAGGAAGGCGTCGATCCGCTCCGGTGCGCGGTGCCGGGGGGCCAGTTCCCGGACCGCCATGTGCAGGGCGGCGGCGACCGGTCGGCGCAGCGACTGGTCCGGCCGGGCCTCGATCTTGCCGGTGCCCCAGAGCCGGTTGATCGCCTGCGAGCGCAGGGTGTTGAGCAGGACCGTCTTGCCGACCCCCCGCAGGCCGGTGAGCATCAGGCTGCGTTCGGGACGACCCCGGGCGATCCGCTCCAGCACCACGTCGAAGACGTCCAGCTCCCGCCCCCGCCCGGCGAGTTCGGGCGGGCGCTGACCGGCGCCCGGGGCGTACGGGTTGCGGACCGGATCCACGCATCGCACAGTATCGGGCCCTCTAGCCGGCGGACTAGAGATGCGTAGACGGGGCTACCGGCGTGTCGCCGGCCCGCCCCGGCGGCAGCTCTCGACACGGGTATGGGGCTGTCTAGCATCCACGCTAGACAGCCCCATACTTTCCTGTTCAGCTCCGCTTGCGCAGGCAGAGCACGTAGTCGAAGAGGTCCACCGAGTTGTCGTGCACGTAGTTGGCGTTCGACTCCGGTGCCAACGTCCGGCACCGCTCCCCGTTCGTGGACGCCGGAATCCGCAACAGCACCTCGTACGTGTTCGGGCCGCACGGCACCTTGCGCAGTTCGGCGTCGCTGGCCGTACCGTCGTTGACCACGCAGTCGCCCCGGGCGATCTGTGCGGTCCTGGTCGGGGTGGGGGTCGGCTCGGTCGTCGGTTCCCCGGTCGGCTCCGCAGCGTCCGTCGGGGTGCTCCCCGTCGGACCGTTCGCGGTGGGGGTGGCGGAGCTGCTCGTCGGGGTCGCCGGATCGTCGCCCTCATCCGACGCCAGGAACACCCAGGCGCCCATCCCGACGCACGCGCAGAGCAGCAGGACCACCACCAGCCCGATGATCAGCGCGATCCGGCCGCCCCGTCCCTTCGCCGGTGGCGGGGTCGGATACCCGGCCTGCCCCGGGAAGGCCGGCGGCTGCTGTCCCGGGAAGCCGGGCGCGGCCTGGCCGGGATACCCGGACGTGGGCGCGGCCGCCCCGGGGAACCCGGAGGACGGCGGGGGTGCCGGCTGGCCCGGGTAGCCGGACGTGGGCGCGGATGCCCCGGGGAACCCGGGCGACGGTGGTGGCGGCGCGGCCTGGCCGGGATAGCCGACCGGTGGGGGCGACGCGGGTGCGTTGAACGCGCCCGCCGCCGGTGCGGCCGTCGGCCCGGCGGGCGGGAACGGCCCCGGCGGCGGGTAACCGGCCCCCGAGGACGCCGCCGGCTGCCCGGTCGGCGGCAGATAGGTGTCCGGCGGCGGGTAGCCCGCTCCCGAGGTGGGCGGCGGCGGGTACCCAGCGCCCGAGGTGGGCGGCGGCGGGTAGCCGGCTCCCGACGTGGGTGGTGGTGGGTAGCCCGCCCCGGCCGTGGACGGTGGCTGGGGGGCCTCCGCTGCCGGCATCTGCGTCGTCGGGGAGTACCCGCCGGCAGGTGGAGGCGGGGTCGCCTGACCGGCCCCCGACACCGGCAGTCGGGTGGTCGGCGGTTCCGGTGACGTGGCGATCGGAGTGGTCGACGCATCGCCGGTCACGGGGGCCGTCGGCGGCTCGTTGCGCAGCACCGTGGTCGGCGCGTCGTCCGTACCGGCCCAGATCGGCGCGGTCGGCGGCTCCGGCGGGGCCGCCGACATCGGTGCGGTTGCCGGTTCCGGCGTAGCGGCAGAGAGGGGGGCCGTCGGTGGTTCCGGCGGGGCCGAGATCGGCGCGGTCGGTGGTTCCGGCGGTGACGCGGCCAGGGGGGCGGTCGGGGGTTCCTCCACCGCCGGCACGGGTGCCGTGGCCGGCTCGTCCGCCTCCCGCGACACGGGCACGGTCGGCGGTTCCGTTTCCTGTGCCCGGATCGGCTCGGTCGCCGCCTCGACCGGGGCGGTGTCCGGTTCGGTCGCCGAGCTGGCCGACACGGCGGTCGGCTCGTCGTCCGGGCCGGTCGGGACCTGCCCGGCGGACAGCGGCGCGGTCGGCTGGTCGTCGGCCGGGACTCCCCCGGTCCCGGGCACGGACCCGGACCGCCCGAGGGGCGCGGTGGGCGGCTCGGGCTCGGACTGCCCGAGGGGCGCGGTGGGTGGCTCGGGCTCGGACTGCCCGAGGGGCGCGGTGGGTGGCTCGGGCTCGGACTGCCCGAGGGGCGCGGTGGGTGGCTCGGGCTCGGACCGGCCGATGGGTTCCGTCGCGGGTTCCGGGGAGATCGGGGCGGTGGGTGGTTCGGAGCCGAAGGGTTCGGTGGGTGGCTCGGACTCGGAGGCCGTGGGCCGGTGTTCCTTGTCGGGACGGCCGGAGTCGGGTGGGCCGAAGGTTGACAATCTCTCTCCCCAGGGGTGGGCTCAGCGCTGCTTCAGGCAGAGGACGAAGTCGAGGGTGTCCAGCTCGCTGTCGAAGAAGTACCAGTTGGTGTAGCCCTCCACCACGCCGCACTTCGCCTCGGCGTCCCTTTCACCACTGGTCGCCCCGTCGAAACGGCGGAGCACCTCGTACGTCTTCGGAGCGCACGGGGCGATCAGCAGCTTGGGCTTGCCACCGGCCGGGCCCTCGTTGCGGACGCACTGGCCCGCCTTGACGAACCGGGGGTCGGCCGACGAGGCGGGGGCGGGCGTGGTGGCTGCCGGACCGGAGGTCGCGCCGTCCGGCTCGACAGGCGTCGTCGGCAGGACGGCTTCGGTCGTGGACGTCGGTCCGTCGTCGTCGCCCAGCAGGTACCACAGGACGCCACCGCCGACGACCAGCACCGCGAGCACGACCAGCACCGCGACCAGCGGGCCACGGCCGCGCCCCGGCGTCGGCGCGTCCGGGTACGCCGCCGGCCCGCTGACCGCGTACGGGTCCACCGACCCGTACGGCTCCGGCTGCCGGTACGACGGGTCGTACGAGCGTCGCCCACCCCACGGGTCCGGGGAACCCCCCGGTGGTCCGTAGTTCGCCATGCCCGTCCTCCCGCGTGCCGAGATGCCGGTTATCCGGAAGACGCCACCGACGTGGTCACCGTAGCGTGGTCCTGCGATGACCTCATCTCCCTCGGCCGCGACACCCGCCCGACCAGCCCTGATCTGGACGGCACTGATTCTCGTCTACGTGCTGTGGGGTTCCACGTACCTCGGTATCCGGGTCGTGGTGGAGTCGATGCCGCCGCTCGGGTCGGCCGCCGCCCGGTTCGGTGGTGCCGCGCTGGTGCTGGCGGTCGTGCTGCGGCTGCGCCGGGGCAGGGGTGCGCTGCGGGTCGACCGCCGGCAGCTCGGTTCCGCCGCGCTGGTGGGGGTGCTGCTCCTGGCCGGGGGCAACGGCCTGGTGGTGCTCGCCGAGTCCGGTCCGTCCGGGGTGGCGGTGCCGTCGGGGATCGCCGCGCTGCTGGTGGCCACCGTTCCGCTGCTGGTGGTGCTGCTGCGGACGGTCACCGGGGACCGCCCGCCGGGGTGGACGTTCGCCGGGGTGACGCTGGGCTTCCTCGGCCTGCTGCTGCTGGTGCTCCCCCGGGGCGGGTCCGGTGCGGTGCCGCTGGTCGGGGCGTTGACCGTGGTCGCGGGGGCGGTCTGCTGGTCGGTGGGGTCGTTCCTGTCCAACCGGTTGCGGATGCCCGCCGATCCGTTCGTCGCCACCGTCTACGAGATGGTCGCCGGGGCGGTGGCCCTGTCCGTGCTGTCGCTGGCCCGGGGTGAGCTGCGCGGGTTCTCGCCGGCCCAGGTGACCGTCCGGTCCTGGCTCGCGTTGGCGTACCTGCTGGTGGCCGGGTCGCTGGTGGCCTTCTCCGCGTACGTCTGGTTGCTGGCGAACGCCCCCATCTCGCTGGCCGCGACCTACGCCTACGTCAATCCGGTGGTGGCGGTGGCGCTCGGCGCGCTGCTGGTCGCCGAGCCGGTGACCGGCCAGGTGCTGCTCGGCGGTGCGGTGATCGTGGCAGGTGTGGCGCTGGTGGTGACCACCGAGCGGCCCCGCCGGCCGGCCGTCGGCGGGGCTGTCCCGGTGCCGTCCCGCCGGTAACGTCGACGGCCGTGCCCCTCGGCCCGCTGACCACGAGCGTGTTGCCCGCCGCACTGCTGCCCACCGTCGGGTTGGTGGCGGCAGCGGCGGCCCTCGGTGCCCTGGCCGGCCTCGCCGCACCCGGTGTCGCCCGTGCTGTCCCGCCCGCCCCGGGCCGGGGTGCGGTGTCGGTCGGGCACGGGAAGCTCCCGGTGGTGGGGGCGGTGGTCTGCGGCGGGCTGGCCGCCGCGCGTGGTCCGGAGCCGGCACTGCCGGCGTTCCTGCTGGTGGCGTCCGTGGGAGTGGTGCTGGCGGTGGTGGATCTGACCAGCCTCCGCCTGCCTGACCCCCTGGTGGGTGCGGCGGCGCTCGGCGGCGGCACCGCACTGACCGTGGCCGCCGTCGCCGCCGGCACTCCCGGCCGCCTGGCGCTCGCGCTGGTCGGTGCCGCACTCTCCTTCCTGCTGTACGTGGTGCTGGCGTTGCTGCCCCGGTCCCGACTCGGCTTCGGTGACGTGAAACTGGCGGCGGTGCTCGGCCTGCCGTTGGGTTGGCTGGGCTGGCCCACCCTCTGGCTCGGCCTGCTGCTGCCGCACCTGCTCAACGGGGTGCTGGCGTTGGCGCTGCTGGCCGCCGGCCGGGTACGCCGGGACACCGCCCTGCCGTTCGGCCCGGCCCTGCTCGCGGGTGCCTGGCTCGCCGCCGTCCTCGCCTGACCCGCGCCTCCGGACGGGTGGGCAGCAAAATCGCGCACCGAGCGATATCAGCGCGGGCGGATACCGCTACCTGGACCCTGTAGGTCGGTCGACGGGCCGTCAGATCAGGCGAAGCTGACGGTCCTTGGGGCGGCGGGGCTCGGCCTCACCGAACCGTTCGAACAGTCCCGGGTCGACGACGTCCAGGAAAGGCGACGGTCGGCAGTCGCGTTCGGTGCCGTGGCGCACCCGGCGGGCGGCGTGGCTGACGTAGAGCCGGTCCTGCGCGCGGGTCAACCCGACGAAGAACAGCCGCCGCTCCTCGGCGATCGCGTCGTCGTCGGGTGTCGAGCCGGGCCAGCGCAGCGGCAGCAGAGCGTCCTCCACGCCGACCAGGAAGACCACCGGGAACTCCAGCCCCTTCGCGGCGTGCAGGGTGAGCAGGGTGACCGCCTCGGCGCGCGGGTCCAACGCGTCCACCTCGGCCCCGGTGGCGAGCTGGGAGAGGAAGAGTTCCAGGTCGTCGCCGCAGCGGCGGGCCAGCGGGGTGAGCAGGTCGACGGCGGTCCGCACGTCCTCGGGTCGGACGGTGCCGGCGGCATCCAGGGTGGGGGCGGCGAACCGTTCGGCGAGCACCTGACCGGCGGCCCGGACCCGGGCGGGCAGCCCGCCGGTGGAGCCGTCGGCGTGCCGCAGTTCCCGGGCGATCGCCAGCACGCCGGGCCGGTCCCGCAGCCGGTCGTGCGACCGCTTCTGCACCGGGATGTTGGCCCTGGCCAGGGCGTCCACGATCGGGGCGGCCTGCGCGTCGGTACGGTAGAGCACCGCGATGTCGGAGAAGGACAGGCTGGTGGACCGGCCGTCGATGCGTCCGGAGTCCAACGACCGGTGGGAGAGGCCGCCGACCAGGTCGTCGACGGTGCGTACCACGAAGTCGGCCTCGTCGGCGACGGACGCCGCCGGGTAGCGGCCGACCAGCGGGGCCTCCGGGTCGAGCCGGGCCGGGTCGAGCCGGCGGCCCCGGACCAGCGACGACGGCGCGATGGCCTGGACGGCGGCGGCGAGGATCGGCGCGGATGAGCGGTAGTTGCGGTTGAGCCGGACCAGCCGGGCGTCGGTGAAGTCCTCGGAGAAACGCAGGAAGTAGCCGACGTCGGCGCCCCGGAACGAGTAGATCGCCTGGTCCGGGTCGCCGATCGCGCAGAGGTTGCCGTCGGCGGGGCTGAGCAGCCGCAGCAGGTCGTACTGAACGGCGTCGACGTCCTGGTACTCGTCGACGAAGATCCACCGCCAGCGTTCCCGGTAGTCCCGGACCAGCTTCTTGTCGCCCTTGAGCAGCCCGACCGGCAGGGTCAGCAGTTCGTCCAGGTCGACCAGGTCCTGCTTGCGCAGCAGCGCGGTGTAGCGGGCCGGGTCGTCGCCGGCCTCCGTCCGGGCGGCCGACCGCTCGGCGTCGTCGGCGATCCGGAAACCCTCCGGCAGGCCGGCAGCGGCGGCGTTCTCCCGCAGGATCGTCAACCCGAGGGAGTGGAAGGTGCCGACGGTGACGTCCTCGGCGACCGGGCCGAGCAGCCCGTCGAGCCGGTGCCGCAGCTCCTCGGCGGCCCGCCGGGTGAACGTGATCGCCAGGCACTGCTCGGGGAAGACGTTCAGCTCCGCGCAGAGGTAGGCGATCCGGTGGGTCAGCGTGCGGGTCTTGCCGGTGCCCGGCCCGGCCACGATCAGCAGCGGGCCGCCGGGCGCGGAGGCGGCCACCCGCTGCATCGCGTCCAACCGGTCCAGCAGGCCGGTGCCGACCTCCTCCATGCCGGCGAGCATCGGCTCGAACGGCTCGTGCGGCGACGGCGTCGGGGCGATCGGTGGCGGCGGCGGGGTCGGCGCGGGCTTCGGCTTCGGCTCGGCCTTGGCCGCCGTCGGCCGCTTGGCCTTCGGTTTCGCCGCCGGCTCCGTCGGCCTGCGCTGCGCCGGCACCGGTACGTCGAACAGCGTCTCCTGCCCCGAGCCGGCGGCCCCGCCCAGCTCGGCCGGGTCGAAGAGGGTGATCACGCCGTACTCGCCGTCGTAGCCGGGGACCCGGCGCACGTCGCCCCGACGCAGCCGGCCGATGCCCTCGGCGAGCAGCTCCCCACCGACCCGGCCGATCTCGTCGACCGGGGTACGGGTGAGGATCTCCAGCTCCGGGCCGAGCGCGGCGACCAGCTCGTTGAGTTTCCCCTCGACCTTCTTGGACCGGGGGCCCACCTTGTTGATCTCGCCGAGGATCTCGGCCAGCGGCACCAGGTGGGTCACCTCGCGGGCGTGCTCCGGGCGGTGCCCGTCGGGCCGGTCGGCGAGCTCCTCGACCCGGCTGAGCACCCCCACGGTCAGCGGCTTTCCGCACTCCGGGCAGCGCCCACCGGCCGCCCGGGTGCGCTCCGGCGACCAGTTGACGCCGCAGAGCCGGTGCCCGTCGGCGTGGTACTTGCCCTCCTCGGGGAAGAACTCGATCGTCCCGGCCAGCCCGTCACCGGTCCGCAGGGCGTCGCGGATGGCGAAGTAGTCGCGGGCCGACGAGAAGACGGTGGCCTCCCGGGCCAGGGCCGGTGGGGAGTGCGCGTCGGAGTTGGAGACCAACCGGTAGCGGTCCAGGCTGCCGACCCGCCAGTTCATCGCCGGGTCGGAGGAGAGCCCGGTCTCCACCGCGAAGACGTGCTCGGCCAGGTCGGCGTAGCAGTCGGCGATCGCGTCGAAGCCGGACTTGGAGCCGAGCGCGGAGAACCACGGTGTCCAGATGTGCGCCGGCACCAGGTAGCCGTCTTCACTGGCCTCCAGGGTGATCTCCAGCAGGTCCCGGGAGTCCAGGCCGAGGATCGGCCGGCCGTCCGAGCCGAGGTTGCCGATCCGGCCCAACGCGGTGTTGAACCGGGCCACCGCGTCCAGGTCGGGCAGGTAGATCAGGTGGTGCACCTTGCGGGTCCGGTCGTCCCGCTTGTAGATGGTGGAGATCTCCACGCTCAGCATGAACCGGACCGGGTCGGCCTCCGCCGCGTCGGCCAGCCGGGGCGGCAACCGCCTGGCGATGTCCGCCTCGGCCTCCGGGCCGAGCCGGTACAGGCCGGGCTCGGCCGGTTGCAGGGTCTCCCGCAGGTGGTCGTACCAGGCGGGATGGGTGAAGTCCCCGGTGCCGAGCACCCCGATGCCCTTGCGTCGGGCCCACCAACCGAGGTTGGGCAGGGTGAGATCGCGGCTGCACGCGCGGGAGTACTTCGAGTGGATGTGCAGGTCCGCGAAGAACGGCGGGACGCCACCAGGGGGAGCGGCGTTGAACGGAGGCACGCCGCATCCTGTCACGGCTGGTCCACTACCCGCCTGCCGCCACGCGTACGCGTGAGGAGAGCAATCCGGTGCTGGACTCCACCGCCCGGACGAGGTATGAGCCGGGCTGACCGACCAACCAGGCAGGTCACGGGGCGCGCAGCTCGACCAGGGTCACCTGTGGCGGTGCGCCGACGCGGACCGGGGGACCCCAGAAACCGGCCCCGTTGGTGACGTAGACCTTGGTGCCGTCGACCTCGCCGAGGCCGGAGACCACCGGCTGTTGGAGCTTGACGGCCAGGTTGAACGGGGCGAGCTGCCCGCCGTGGGTGTGCCCGGACAGTTGCAGGTCGACGCCGAACTTCGCCGCCTCGTGCACGGCGATCGGCTGGTGGGCGAGCAGCACCACCGGGCGGTCGACGTCCCGGCCGCCGAGCGCGGCGGTGAAGTCGGCGGGGCCGGCGACGCCGGTACCGTCGGCGGTGACGTCGTTGATCCCGGCCAGGTCGAGCACCCCGCCCCGGGCCCGGATCTCCTGCCGCTCGTTCTGGAGCACCCGCAGGCCGAGCCGGTCGACCTCGGCCACCCACTCCTCGACCCCGGAGTAGTACTCGTGGTTGCCGGTGACGAAGAAGCTGCCGTAGCGGGAACGCAGGTCACGCAGCGGCTCGGCGGCCTCGCCCAGCTCGGCGACCGACCCGTCGACCAGGTCACCGACGACCGCCACCAGGTCGGCGTCCAGTCGGTTGATCATCGCGACGATCCGCTCGGTGTGTACCCGGCCGCGCAACGGACCGAGGTGGATGTCCGACACGGTGGCGATGCGCAGCCCGTCCATGCTGCGGGGGAGCTTCGCCAGCGGGATGCGTACCCGGTCGAGTTGCGGCGGGCCGAGTGCGGTGCGGACCCCGTACCCGGTGATGCCGGCGGCGGTGAGCCCGGCGAAGATGGCGGCCCCCCGGGCGAGCAGCAACCGTCGTGACTCGTCGTGGTCGGGGTGGTCCACCGCCTCGGCGGCCGGCGGGTCGACGCCGCCGGCCGCACCCACCAGCGCCGGTTCCGGTGCGGCCGTGGTCGCCTCGGCGGCGGCGCTGCGGCGGCGCAGGACCAGCCGGGCCACCGCCATCGGCACTTCCAGCACCACCAGCACGATCAGCAGGTAGAACATCACCGCGAGCCAGAGGTAACCGGGCCAGGCCAGCCAGAACGCCCCGGCGATCTGGGTGCCGGCCATGGTCGCCGGGACGAGCACTGCCAGCAGGAGCGCGACGACCGTGCCGACCCGCCGCCACCGGCCGGGCCCGGTGGTGTCCTTGACCAGCCGCTTCCACAGGTAGAAGTGGATCAGGCCGGTGATCAGGGCGAGCGTGCCCACGAACCCCAGAATCGCCAACACGGCAGCCCTTCCTCAGCCGCCCGCGAAGGGGGGCAGCACGTCGATCGTGGTCCCGGCCGGCAACGGTGTCTGACGGTCGTGGCAGGCCACCCCGTCGACCAGGAAACTCGCCACCTGGAGCACCGCGGCCAGCCGGGGGCCGTGCCGCTGGGCGAGTTCGCCGAGGAGTTCGTCCAGCGGGCGGCCGGCGGATGCGGTCTCCTCGCTGCGGCCGGCGGCGGCCCGCGCGCCGGCGAAGTACCGGACGGTGAGGTCCACCCTCAGCCTCCGATCGCCGACATGGGTCGGACGGGTTGCAGGAACGTCGGGTCGTCGATGCCGTGGCCGGCCCGTTTGACCACCGTGGCGGCCTGCCAGCGGCGGGCGATGTCGGCGTCGTCCGCGCCGGCCCGCAGCGCGCCACGCAGGTCGGACTCCTCCGTGGCGAACAGGCAGTTGCGGATCTGGCCGTCGGCGGTGAGCCGGGTCCGGTCGCAGTCGCCGCAGAACGGCCGGGTCACCGAGCCGATCACGCCGACCCGGGCCGGCCCGCCGTTCACCAGCCAGGTTTCGGCCGGGGCGGCACCCCGGTGCGCCGGGTCGGGGGTGAGCGGGAACCCGGCGGCCAGCGACGTGAGGATCTCGTCGGCGGTGACCATCGTGGCCCGGTCCCAGCCGTGCTGGGCGTCCAACGGCATCTGCTCGATGAACCGCAGCTCGTAGCCGTGGTCGAGGGCGAACCGCAGCAACGCCGGCGCCTCGTCCTCGTTGACCCCGCGCATCAGCACCGCGTTGACCTTCACCGGGGCGAGCCCGGCGGCGGCGGCCCCGGCCAGCCCGGCGAGCACGTCGGGCAGCCGGTCCCGCCGGGTCAGCGCGGCGAACCGGGCCGCGTCCAGGGTGTCCAGCGACACGTTCACCCGGTCCAGCCCGGCGTCGCGCAGCGCCGGGGCGAGCCGGTCCAGGCCGAGACCGTTGGTGGTCAACGAGATCCGGGGCCGGGGGGTGAGCGCCGCCACGGCGGCGACGATGCCGACCAGCCCCGGCCGGATCAGCGGCTCGCCCCCGGTGAACCGCACCTCGGTCACCCCGAGCCGCTGCACCGCGACCCGGACCAGTCGGACGATCTCCGCGTCGGTGAGCAGCTGCGGGCCGGCCAGCCAGGGCAACCCTTCGGCAGGCATGCAGTAGGTGCAGCGCAGGTTGCACTTGTCGGTCAGCGACACGCGCAGGTCCCGGGCGATCCGGCCGTACCGGTCGACGAGGACGCCGGCGGTCGTCGGGGCGGCGGTCACCCGTCGACCGTAGCGCGGCCGACGCCCCGCAGCGCCGCTCGGGCGGCACCGACAACCGCATCGCGGTACGCCCCGCCGAACAGGGCGGTGTGCACGAGCAGCAGGTGCAGCTGGTGCAGGGGCACCCGTTCCCGCCATCCGTCGGCGAGCGGCCACGCCTCCCGGTAGCCGGCCATGATCCGGTCGTGGTGCGGCGGCCCACCGAAGAGCGCCAGCTGGGCCAGGTCGGTCTCCCGGTGTCCACCGTGCGCCGCCGGGTCGACCAGCCACACCCGCTCGTCGGCACCCCAGAGCAGGTTGCCCGGCCACAGGTCGCCGTGCAGCCGGGCCGGCGGTTCGTCGCCGCCGAACTCGCCGATCCGCGCCACCACGTCTTCGACAAGCGCGGCGTCCGGGCCGTCGAGGGCACCGCCGTCGACCGACGTCCGCAGGTACGGCAGGAGCCGTCGCCGGGCGAACCAGTCCGGCCACGGCCCGTCGTCGGGGGTGTTGTCCTGCGCGAGGGTGCCGATGAACCCGGGCCACGTCGCCCCGAACCGGTCGGCCCCGGCCCGGTGGGTGCCGGCCAGTTCCCGGCCGAACCGTTCGGCCGCGTCGGGCGTCGGCTCGCCGGGGTCGACCCAGTCGAGCGCCAGCAGCTCCGGCAGCGCCACCACCACCTCCGGTACGGCCACCGCGCCGGCCTCCCGCAGCCAGCGCAGCCCGGCGGCCTCGGTGTCGAAGAAGCCCGTCGGTACCTGGCGACCGGTCCGCTCCGGCCAGGTCTTGGTGAAGACCGAGTGGCCGTCGTCCAGGGTCAACCGGGAGGCCACGCAGCTGTCCCCGCCCGCCACCGGGGTCTCGCGGATGCGCTGGTGGGTCAGGAAGGTGGGCAGGTGCTCCGGGTGCGCCCGCAGGTACGCCAGGTTCATGAGCGCAAGGTAGCCGCTCGGACCGACCCCGGTGGGCCGCGTAACCTCCAGAATCGCACCGACCTGCACAAATACTCTCCGTATCTGTGGATAACCCGTGTGTCGTCCACAGGGCCTGTCGGAGCGGTGCCCGCCCACCGCACGCTGCCGGACATGAACGCGACCGACCGCCCCCGGCTCACCGTCCGCTCACCCGCCGACCTGATCACCGCCGTGCCCTACCTGATCGGCTTCCACCCCGTCGACAGCATGGTGGTGGTGGCGATGCGGGGCCGGCGGATCGTCTTCGCCGCCCGCGCCGACCTGCCCGGACCGGGCACCGATCCGGCCCTGCCGGCGCGACATCTCGGTGACGTGATCGGTCGGCAGGATGCCGAATCCACCACCGTCATCGGGTTCGGCCCGCCCGAACGGGTCACCCCGGCGGTGGACGCCGTCCGGTCGGCGCTGGCCGACCTCGGCCTGCCCGTGCTCGACGCGCTGCGGGTGACAGATCGCCGCTACTGGTCCTACCTCTGCGAAGCGCCTGACTGCTGCCCACCCGACGGCACCCCGTACGACCCGGACGCCAGCCAGGTCGCCGCTGCGGCGGTCTACGCCGGTCAGGTTGCGCTCCCCGACCGGGCGGCACTCACCGCCCAGGTTCTTCCCGCCGGGGGCGTCGACCGGGGTGCCCTGCGCCAAGCCGGCGACCGGGCCGAACGTCGCCTGCTGGGTCTGCTGGAGGAGGCCCCCGACACCGACGAGTTCGGCGAGCGGACCATCCGCAGGGCCGGCACCACGGCGGTACGTCAGGCGCAACGCCGGCACCGGCGCGGCGACCGGCTCACCGACGACGAGGTGGCCTGGCTGACCCTGCTCCTGACCCACCTGCCGGTACGCGACCACGCGTGGGAACGCACCGACGGCCGGGAGGAGGACATCGCCTTCTGGGGTGAGGTGCTGCGCCGCGCCGAGGAGGAGTTGGTGCCCGCTCCCGCCTGCCTGCTCGCGTTCGCCGCGTGGCGGGCCGGCCAGGGTGCGCTCGCCGCCGTGGCCCTGGAGCGGGCGCTGGCCGTCCGCCCCGACTACACCCTCGCCCGGCTCCTCGACGATCTGCTGCGGCGTGGTGTCCCGCCGTCCGACCTGGACGGGTGGCCGGCCGTGACCGAGTCGGAGGTGCTGCGCCGCCGCCGTCGCCGGCCCCGCCGCCCCCGCTGACCCAGCGGCCCCTGAACTGGCGGCCCTGCTGACTCGGGCGGGGCCCTGCCGGCCCCGTCGGCCTGCTGATCTCGGCGGCCTGCTGATTTCGGCGGCCCGCCGGCCTCGATGGCCCGGCCGGCAACAGGGTCACTGCCGGTGAGGAGGGTCGGGGCCAGGTGGTCTCGAAGAGAGATATGACTGGCAGTCATATCTATGCCTGACAGGAATACGGCTGTCAGTGGCATGGTGTTGGAGCGGACACGGTCGGCACCTGCCGGGTCGTTCCCTGACGCGACATGCCTGCCCCGGATCTCGGGGCAGGCATGTGTCACCGGGCAGGTCGGTCAGGCGCGATCGGCCAGCCCGGCGACGAACGTGCGCCACGAGGTGGGGGCGAACGTCAGGGCCGGTCCGTCCGGGTCCTTGGAGTCCCGCACGGCGACCGCGCCGGGAAGGTTGTCGGCAACCTCGACACAGTTCCCACCGCTGGTCCCACTTCGGGTGGACTTCCGCCACTGCGCATCAGTCAGGTCCATTGGCCTGCAACTCCCATGATTAGCTCTAACGACTGCCGTCGTGGCAGCGTCTCGTTCCGGATGCTCTCCCACCGCTCAAAGAGCGTAGCCAGGTCTGTCGGCTGGCTCACCACATCGCCACCCAACTGGCTTTCGAGGTGTCCGATCCAACTGCCGTCGCCCAGGTGTGCGAGCGACAGTGGACCGGAGAGCCCGGCGTAGAGACCAGCCTCAGCGGGCACGACGTGGATGCTGATATTCGGTCGTTCCGCACAAGCTACTAGGTGGTTGAGTTGCTCGGCCATCAGTTTCTCGAAGCCCTCGCCAGCACGATGGACTGCGCTCATATCAATCACCGCGACAAGTTGGGGTGGGTCATCTCGGCACAGGACATCTTGTCGTTCAATGCGTCCAGCCACCCGGCGATCCACCTCACTGTCAGACAGCCGCGGATCGAGCCGAAGAACCGCGCGGGCGTAGGCTTCGGTTTGTAGCAGGCCGGGAATCAGGTTCGGTTCGAAATACCTGAGTTGGGTCGCGTTGCGTTCGGCGTCGAGCCACGGCAGGAACCACGACGGTGTGCCGAGCTTGCTCACCAGCCGTTCGAAGAGCCCACCGGTGCTGAGCGCCCGATCAGCTCCCTTGATGAAGTCCAGGGTCAGCGCCCGGGTGCCCCCCTCGACGGCACTGACGTGCGATGCGCTGAAGCCGGCGCCCCGCCCGAACGCCTCCTGCGTCATACCGGCGGCCCCCCGGGCGCGGCGGATCTCGGCAACGACGAAGTCGGCGAGCGGATCTGGTACGTCAGCCATGCACAGCACCCCAATTTGAAGATCGACTATTCATGCCGCCACCCGCTCGGCGGCCCTTCATCCAGCTCGGCCCGGACTCCCGCTGCACCTTTCGAGCCTAGCGGCCTCCACATCAGAGTGTCACCAGGGCGGCGCTGTCGGTAGTGGTCGAGAGCTGGCGGTGGCGTCTGCGGGAGGGGCCGTCCGTGGAAGGGCGGCCGGCCCCTCCTCCACCCCGACACGGACACACCGACACAGACTCACCGAACGCAAAGGAGACGCCGTGCCCAGGGAGAAGCCGAAGCCCGACAGGAGCCCGGAACCAGGGGCCCCGGTGACTCCGCCGGGGGTCAGGTCGGGAGATGTGCTGCACCTGTCGTGTACCGCCAGTGTGCAGTTCATCCGGCCGATCACGGTCCGGGTCATCCGGGTGCTGGCCGACTGGCACACGTACCACGGTTGGGTGTGGATCGACGCGTACGAGCTGAATGCCGCAGGCGAGGCGGTCCGGCGGCGGACCCTGTTCCTGATGCCGGCGGGCGCGCGCCGGCTCGCGCAGCCGGACCGACCGGCAGGGGCGTCGCTCCAGCAGGGTGGCCGGGGGCGGCGGCTCAGGCCGGTGGGGGCGCGGTGACCGGACCGCTACCCGGCCGGCACACGCCGCTGCGGCCGATCTGGCTGTGCCGGGTCGACGCGAACCCGTGGCCGTGCGGGGAGGCGAAGCTCGCCCTCCTCGCGCGGTACGGTGACGACCTGCCCGGACTGCTCGCCCTGCTCACCGGGTTGTCGGCCGAGGCGGCCGAACACCTGACGCAGCTCGACAACGGTCGCCGGATCGACGTGACCGACCGCTTCCTCACCTGGGTCCGCCCGCCCTCCCGCTGATCCCTCTCCCGCTGCCGGGGGTCGGCAACGGTTGCCGGTGGATTGTGGAGAGTTGTTGCGGCCCTGGCGACAAGAAATCTCCACGATCACGCCGCCCGACTGACGACCCCGCCACGAGTCGGCCGGCCGCGAGCGGGTCAGGGTGTCAGGGGGTGACGCGGTGGGTGCCGGTGTAGACGTTCATGGTCCGGCCACGCAGGAAGCCGACCAGGGTCAGGCCCGCCTCGTCGGCCAGGTCGGCGGCGAGGGTGCTCGGCGCGGAGACCGCCGCCAGCAGCGGCAGTCCGGCCATCCACGCCTTCTGGGTCAGCTCGAAGCTCGCCCGGCCGGACACCATCAGCAGGTGCCCGGCGAGCGGCAGCCGTCGCTGCCGGACCGCCCAGCCGACCACCTTGTCCACCGCGTTGTGCCGGCCGACGTCCTCGCGCAGCACCACCAGTTCCCCGTCGGCGGTGAACAGGCCCGCCGCGTGCAGGCCGCCGGTACGGTCGAAGGCGCGCTGCGCCGCGCGCAGCCGGTCGGGCAGTTCCGCCAGCAGTTTCGCCGGCACGGTGAGCGGGTCGTCGGCGACGGTGAACCGGGACCGGGTACGGATCGCGTCGATGCTGGCCTTCCCGCACACCCCGCAGGAGCTGGTGGTGTAGAAGTTGCGCGCAGGGTCCGTCGCCGGTGTCGGCACACCGGGGGAGAGCACCACGTCGACCACGTTGTACGTGTTGGGCGTCTCCACCCCGGAGCAGAGCTGGGCGGTGTGCACGTCGGCGTCGCTGCGGATCAGCCCCTCGGTCAGCAGGAAGCCGATGGCCAGGTCGAGGTCGTCCCCGGGGGTACGCATGGTCACCGCCAGCGGGCGTCGTCGACCCGGCCCGCCGGGGCCGACCCGGATCTCCAGCGGTTCCTCCACGGCGAGCGTGTCCGGCCGGCGCAGCGCCACCCGGGCGTCGTCCGCCGCGTCGAGGTCGATCCGGAGCACGCTCCGCCGGTCAGTGGCCCGTCCCATCCCGCCATCCTGCCCCGCCCGCCCGACCCCCCGCACGCTGACCACCCTGGCTGCGTCCACTGCGCCCGCCCGGCAGCCCTCGGCCGCCGGCAGCCGGCAGCCGGCGTCGGCACGGCAGCCGGGGACGGGACGGAACCGGGAGGCCGCGCGACCGGAGCACGAGGGTCGGGCCCGGCGGCTACCGTGACCGGGTGACGGCGTACGCGGCGGTGGTGCTGGCCGGTGGGGCAGCCCGCCGGATGGGCGGGCGGGACAAACCGGCGGTGCCGGTGCACGGCCGGCCGATGCGGGACCTGGTGCTCGCCGCCGTCGCCGACGCCGTACCCCGGGTGCTGGTCGGCCCGGGTGGGGCGCTCCCGGCCGACGTGCTGGTGACCCGGGAGGACCCGGCAGGTGGGGGTCCGGTGGCCGCCGCGTCCGCCGGGCTGGCCCTGCTCGGCCCCGGTACGGCGGTCGTCGCCCTGCTCGCCGCCGACCTGCCGTTGCTCACCCGCCCGGCCGTCGGGGTGCTGCTCGCCGCGCTCGCCGCCGAATCCGGCCCGGCGGCGGCGGACGGCGTCTGCCTCGTCGACGACCGGGGGCGACGCCAGCCGCTGTGCGGGGTGTGGCGGGTGCCGGCGCTACGCGCCGCGCTGGACCGGGTCGCCGCCCGCCGAGCCCAGGCCGGTGCGCTGGCCGGGGCGTCGATGCGGGACCTGCTGGGGGAGCTGACGGTACGCGAGGTGGCCTGGTCCGCTGCCGGCCCGCCACCGTGGTTCGACTGCGACACTGACTCCGACGTACGCCGGGCGGAGGAGTGGACGCGATGACCGTGCTGGACGACTGGGTGACGGCGGCCTGCGCCGAGCTGGGTCTCGACCCGGCCGAGGTGTCGGTGCCGACCGTGCTGGACCTGGCCAGGGACGTCGCCCACCAGGTGCTACGACCGGGTGCGCCGGTCACCGCGTACCTGCTGGGGGTGGCGGTCGGACGCGGCGCGGACCCGGCAGCGGCGGCGGCCCGGCTCACCGGGCTGGCCGCGCAGTGGCCGGTGGAGCTGGGCGGCGAACGTCCCGACCGGTGATCCCGTCACGGCGTGATCCCCCGCCGCCACGATCGTCGGCGACGGTGTCCGATGGCGGTCGCGGTGGATTCGTTCTCCGGCCCGCCTGGGTAGGGTGACCTTGACGGACGGAGGCGATCATGACGGCGGACCACCCCGCGAAGCCGACCGGTGACCAGCCCGGCACCTCGCCGGCGCACCACGACCACCACGAGTCGGTCCTGCTGGACGAGCCGAGCACGGCCGACCTGCGGGCCAAGGTCACCGAGGCGTGGCGGGAGTTCGCCCGGGCGCTGGCCGCGCGGCTGCGTGAACTGCCCGCCGGGGCGCAGCTCGAACTGACCCTCGACCCGACCGCCTCCGGCACCGGTGACGCGGTCTACTCGATCAGTGTGACCGTGGGTGAGCAGGGCCGGATCTCCGCGCGGGCGGTGGGCAACGCCACCCTGCCGCAGGGCTTCCGGCTCGACCGCGCGGCGGTGGCCGACATGATCGCCCTCGGCTGGTCGCCGCCCGGCGTGGTGGCGGGCTCCGGCGAGCACTTCGGCCTGGACGGGTCGACCGGGGACGCCAGCAAGCTGGCCGGGCTGCTCTCCCGCACCCTGCGTGACGTGTACGGCGCACCGCACCCGGCCTTCCTGGTCTACCTCAGCCAGGACGCCGAGGGGGAGCCGTTGCCGATCGAGGCGCTCGGCACCGCGCGCGGCGAGTTCGGCCCCGACCGGGACGTCGAGGCCGACCTGGACGAGGCGCTGGCCGCCGCCGCGAGCGCCCAGAGCGCTGAGCAGGAGGTGCTGGACCTGCCCGAGCGGGTCCGGACGGTGGTGTCGACGATGCTCAAGTCGACCTCCGAGCACCTTCAGATCGACTCCGACGGGGACATCAACATCCGGGCCGGGTCGGCGATGGTTTTCGTCCGGGTACGTGACAATCCGCCGCTGGTGGACGTCTTCTCGCCGGTGCTGACCGAGGTCGAGCCGACCGAGCGGCTCTACGTGAAGCTCTCCGAGCTGACCAACCGGATGCCGATCGGCCGGTTGTACTGCGCCGACGACACGGTGTGGGCGTCCATCCCGGTCTTCGGCCGCAACTTCCAGGCCACCCACCTGATGCTGGCCGTGCAGGTGATGACCGGCCTCGCCGACGAGCTCGACGACCGGTTGCACGGCGAGTTCGGCGGCAAGCGGTTCTTCGGCGAGGGCGACAAGCCGAGCCGGGGCGACGGCGAGCACCGCACCGGCATGTACCTCTGATCCACCGCCCTGCGCGAGGGACACCGGCGCGCCGCAGCCGGGCCGGGTGTCAGGGGGTGGACGGGCCGACGCCCGGCGACTCGACCAGCCGGGACAGCACGATGGTGCTCCGGGTGGAGGTGACGAACGGCTCCGCCCGCAGGCGTTCGAGCGCCTCCTCCAGGTGCGAGATGTCGGCGGCCCGCAGGTGCACGAGCGCGTCGGCCTCACCGGAGACGGTGTACGCGCCGACCACCTCGGGGTGCCGGCGGGCGGCCACCCCGAGCTGGGTGGGGGTGGTACGACCGGCGCAGAACAGCTCCACGAACGCCTCGGTGGTCCAGCCGACGGCGGCCGGGTCGACCACGGCGGTGAAGCCCCGGATCACCCCGCTGGCCCGCAGCCGGTCGACCCGTCGCTTGACCGCCGGAGCGGAGAGTGACACCCGGGTGCCGATGTCGGCGTACGAGGTACGGGCGTCCGCCACGAGTAACGCAATGATTCGCTGGTCGACCGCGTCTATCTGCAACGTTCCGCCTCGGGGAAGCAATGGTTCTGGCTGTTACCAAACTTCTACGCTACCTACCCTTGGTGACCGTGAACCAGCAGCGCGTCCCGCGAAAGCGGACATATCTCATGTGTGCCCCGGAGCACTTCGCGGTCGAGTACGCCATCAACCCGTGGATGGACCTCACCGTCGGCGTCGACGTGGCACTGGCCGTCGAACAGTGGGACCGGCTGCGGCACACCCTGGTGGACCTCGGTCACGACGTGCACGTCCTCACCCCGCAGCCGGGGCTGCCGGACATGGTCTTCGCCGCCAACGGGGCGTTCGTGGTGGACGGGACGGTCTACGGGGCGCAGTTCAAGCACGAGCAGCGGGCCGCCGAGGCCGCCGCGCACCGGGAGTTCTACCAGAAGCAGGGCTGGCACTTCATCGCGCCGAGCGAGACCAACGAGGGTGAGGGTGACTTCGCCTACCTGCCGGAGGCGTACGGCGGGCTGGTTCTCGCCGGGCACGGGTTCCGCACCGAACTGCCGGCGCACGCCGAGGCGCAGGAGGCGCTGGGCCGGCCGGTGGTGTCGCTGCGCCTGGTCGACCCACGTTTCTACCACCTGGACGTGGCGCTCGCCTCGATCGACGACGGCAACGTCGCGTACTTCCCGGGGGCGTTCTCGGCGGCCAGCCAGCGGGTGCTCACCCAGCTCTTCCCCGACGCGGTGCTCGCCGACGACGAGGACGCGCTGGCCTTCGGCCTGAACCTGGTCAGCGACGGGGCGAACGTGGTGCTCAACAGCGACGCGACCCGGCTGGCCGGCAAGCTCAAGGCGGCCGGCTACACCCCGGTCCCGGTAGACCTGGCCGAGCTGAAGAAGGGCGGCGGCAGCGTCAAGTGCTGCATCGCCGAGCTGCGCCCCTGACCGACGCCGGCACCACGAGCGGCCGGCCCGACCGGGCCGGCCGGCTCAGCCGAGGGTGGCGATCTCGTTGATCAGGACGTTGGAGAGCAACCGGCCGTCGAACTGCACCTTGCGCAGGTACCACTTCTGCTGCGGGGTACGCGGCTGGTTGAACTGCCACGGCCCGCGCGGGCTGTCGATCTGACCGATCTTGCCCAGCGCCAGGTTGACCTGCTGCGGGGTCGGCTCCGCGCCGGCCAGCCGGATCGCCTTGTCGAGCACCTGCGCGGCGTCGTACGAGGCCATCGCGTACGTGGTGGGCGAGACGTTGTAGGTCTTCCGGTAGGCCGAGGCGAAGACCCGGTTGGCGTTGTTGTTCAGGTCGGCCGAGTAGTTCAGCGCGGTCTGGATGGTGCCGGCCTTGAGGCTCTCGTCCGCGTTGACCAGGGTCGACCGCAGGTCGGCGAGGATGTTGCCCTCGGTCAGGAAGCCTGGCGCGTAGATGTCGCCGAACCAGCGGCTGCGGCGCAGTTGCCTGATGAACTGCTCACCGGCGGTGCCGGAGTAGAAGCAGAAGATCCCCTCGGGCTGGCGGCTGAGCGCCTCGCTGATCTGCGCGCCGAACTCGTCGTCGCCGGGGGTGGGGTTGGCGGTGGTGAGGATGGGGTCACCGATGATCCGGGGGTCGTCGGTGCCGAAGCCGTCCCGGAAGCCGTTGATCACGTCCTGGCTGGCGGTGCCCTCGGGGGCGACGATGGCGAGCCGGCTCCCGGTGGGAAGTGTTCGCCGCAGGTACGACCCGAGCGCCCGGCCCGGCTCGTCCAGCACGTACGACGTCCGCCAGATGTAGACGACGCTCTGCAGGCTGGGCGGGGAGGCGTTGGACCCGATCAGCGGCACCCGGGCCTTCTCCACCGCGTCCCGGATGCCGGACATCACTGTCGAGTTGACCACGCCGGTCATGGCGAGCACGTTCTGGCCGAGCAGGTTGTCGACGGCGGCCTGGCCGCTCTTGGCGTTGTCGCCCTCGTCGACGGTCACCACCGTCGTCGGGTGGCCGCCGAGCTGCTGCCCGTTCATCGCCAGGAAGAGCTGGAAGCCGTTCTCGATGTCGATGCCGATGGTCTTGCCGTCGCCGTTCTCCGGCCGGATCAGCCCGATCTTGATCGGCGTGCCGGGGGTCGGCGTCTCGGTGTCGTCCGTGCCGCAGGCGGCGGCGAGTCCGGTCGTGCCGAGCGCGGCCAGCAGTTGAAGGGCCCGCCTGCGGTTCATCTGCGACACCGAAATCCTTCCGGGAGCATTGCCGGGCGTCACCGCCCCTCCGGCGTTCTACCTGGCGGGCGACCCTGCGTCAATGGATCTTGATCTTCAAGCAACGACTGCAACGCAGCCCTTACCTGCGGCCAGGCCGCCGAGAGCGGGTCGATCAACCCGAAGTGCTCACATTCCGGCAGCTCAATGAGGGTGACCGGGGCACCGGCGGCCCGTGCGGTGGCAGCATATGACCTGCTCAGAGCCGCCGGCACCTGGCGGTCCCGCATCCCGTGCAGGATCACCGTGCGTGTCCGTGGCGGCACCGAAAGGCGGGGGTCGGCCACCGCGTACCGCTGCGGGTGTTCGGCCGGGCCGCCGCCGAGCAGCGCGGCCACCGCCCCCGAATCCAACCCCAGCCGGTACGCCTCGGCGAGGTCGGCGACCGGGGCCAGCGCCAGCACCCCGGCCACGTCCTGCGGGGCGTGCGCCGCCACGTGCAGCGCCAGCTGCCCACCCGCCGAGTGCCCCAGCAGCAGCGGCGGCCCCGGCGCGACCAGCCCCGGCAGGGCGCGGGTGGCCACCCCGGGCAGCGCCGCCACCCCGGCCCGGACGTCGGCGAGCGTGTTCGGCCAGCCACCGCCCGGTTGGCCGGTGCGCCGGTACTCCAGCTGGGCCACCGGCCAACCCGCCTCAGCCAGGGCGGCGGCGAGCGGGCCGGTGTGGGTGCGGTCGTACTCGGCCCGCCAGAAGCCCCCGTGCACCACCGCCACCAGCGGCCGGGCCGGACCACCACCGCCACCTGCCGGTCGGCGCAGGTCGACCAGCTGCTCCGGCGCGTCGCCGTAGGCGACGGTCAGGTCCGGCGGCGGGGCGGGCCGGCTGAGCACCGTCCGGGGGTCGTGGGACATGCCGGCGACGGTAGCGCGGCCGGTGGCGGTCCGGGTGGGTGCGACGGGAGCGGGTGGGTAAAGATGGGGCCATGACCGAAGCGCACCCCACTGGACAAGCTGACGAGCCGGGCCGCCCCGACGGGCAGTCGGGCACCGTGGTCGTGGTCGGCCCGGACGGCCGCCCGGTCGGCACCATGCAGACCGACGAGACCGCCGAGGACCCGACCCGCCTGGTCGAGCAGCCGGCCAAGGTGATGCGGATCGGCAGCATGATCAAGCAGTTGCTGGAGGAGGTGAAGGCCGCCCCGCTCGACGACGCCAGCCGGCACCGGATGCGGGAGATCCACCAGCGGTCGATCGTCGAGTTGAAGGATGGCCTCGCCCCCGAACTGCGCGAGGAGCTGGAACGGCTCTCGCTGCCGTTCGCCGAGGACCAGGCGCCCAGCGAGGGCGAGCTGCGGATCGCCCACGCCCAGCTGGTCGGCTGGCTGGAGGGGCTCTTCCACGGCATCCAGGCCACCCTGGTGGCCCAGCAGATGGCCGCCCGGATGCAGCTGGAGCAGATGCGCTCCGGTGGCCGTCCCGCCCTGCCCAGCGGCCCCGGCGCGATGATCCCCGGCATGCCCGGCATGGGCCAGCCCGGTGGCGAGGGCCACAACACCGGCCAGTACCTCTGAGCGTGCGCCGGGGCGTCGCCGCGCGGTGACGCCCCGGGGCGCTCAGCCCACCCCGAAGACCTTCTCCAGGTACGCCGCCACGCCGTCGGCGGTGTTCGCCCCGGTCACCTCGTCGGCGATCTCCAGCACGGCCGGGTGTGCGTTGGCCACCGCCACCGCCCGTCCCGCCCAGGTGAGCATCGGCACGTCGTTGGGCATGTCACCGAACGCGAGCACGTCGGCCTGCGCCACCCCGACCCGGGCCGCGTACCAGGCCAGCCCGGCGGCCTTGGTCACCCCGGCGGCGGAGATCTCCACCAATCCGCTGTACGACGAGTGCGTCGCCTCGGCCAGCCCCTCCAGCGCCCCCGCCACCACCTGCACGAAGGCGTCCGGGTCCTGGGTGCCGGCGCGGGCCAGCAGCTTCACCGCCGGCACCGAGGCCAACTCCTCAGGCGACTCGACCGCCCGGATGGCCTCGTGGTCGGCGTCCCAGCGCAGCGGGTAGTGCGCCTCGTGCCGCATCTCCCGGCTGTCCACGATCTCCACCGCGAAACTGACCTCCGGCACCGCCGCCCGTAGCCGGCGGGCCACCTCGGCGAGCAGCTCCGGGGCCAGCGGGTCGGCCCGCAACACCTGGTCGGTGTCCGGGTCGTAGACCACCGCGCCGTTGGCGCAGATCGCCGGCAACGGCGCGGCGAGCTGGTCGTACACCAGTTGGAGCCAGCGGATCGGGCGGCCGGTGACCAGCACGACGGGGGTGCCCGCCGCGGAGATCCGCTCCAGTACCGCCGCGGTGCGGGCGCTGAGCCGGCGCTCGTCGCCGAGCAGGGTGCCGTCGATGTCGCTGGCGACCAGCCGTGGTGTCTCTGCCATCACCGGGAGAGTAGCCGGTCGAGGTAGACCGCCACCCCGTCGTCGTCGTTGCGCAGGGTCACCTCGTCGGCGGCGGCCCGCACCAGCGGGTGCGCGTTGGACACCGCCACCCGCGACCAGCCGGCCCAGGCGAACATCGGCAGGTCGTTGGGCATGTCCCCGAAGACCAGCACGTCGGCCGGGTCGACGCCGAGCCGCTCGGCGACCACGCTCAGGCCGCTGGCCTTGTCCACCCCGGCCGGGGTGATCTCGACGAAGCCGAGCCCGGCCTGGGTGAGGGTGGCGACCTGCGGCGGGACGATCCGGCGGGCGGTGGCCAGCAACTCGTCGACGTCGTGGTCGGCGGTCCGGACGAACGCCTTGATCACGTCGAGGGCGAGGCACTCCGCCCGGCTGCGCGCCTCGAACAGCTCGGGGTAGGGCCAGGACGGGTGATAGTCGCCCCACAGCGGCGCGTCGTGCTCGTCGGACCCCTCGACCATGACGGTCAGCGGGCCGACGACGGCCTCCAGGTCGGTCAGCAGGCCGGCCAGTACCCCGGCGGACAGGCGCTCGTCGCGCAGCACCACCGGGCCGGTCGGGTCGCTCTGGTCGACCACACAGCCACCACCGGCCATCACCAGGAAGTCGGCGGCCCGGATGTCGTTGCGGGTGAGTTCCTTGAGCCGGGGGCCACGACCGGTGGCGCCGACCACCGGGATACCGGCGGCCCGCACCCGGTCGAGCACCCCGTGGGTGTACGCCGACACGGTGTCGTCGCTGCGCACGAGGGTGCCGTCGAGGTCGGTGGCGATGAGTTTGGGCAGTCCCGGGCGGGTCATCGTTCCTCCTTGCCCGCCGCCGTCCGTACCGGTCTTCCGACCCGGTGTGACGGCGGGCAGCAACCGTACCTCGCCGTCCGGATCGCAACCACGGCTTCCGGGCGAATCAGCCGGCAACGCCCGGTGACCGTCGTACGACGCCCCGGGCGTCCACCCCGGCTGGGGCTCAGGGGTGGGATTCGCGGCGGGCGAACGGGACCGTCGGGGTGACGGTCAGCCCGGTGGGCGCGGCCGGCCTGGTGTAGTCCGCGTCCGGGTCGTCCCCGTGCGGGTCGTCCGCGTCCGGGTCGAGCCCCTCCGGGTCGGTCTGCGGGCCGACGGCGTCGACAGGCGGACCGTCCGGCTGCCGGACGGTGGTGAGCAGCGCCGCCCCGACCAGCGCGACGGCGACGAAGGCCATCACCAGGCCCCGGCCGTAGTCGACCCGGAACCCGTCCTCCGGGGAGTAGAACAGCGCCCGCTGACCCGAGTCGTCCAACGAGAAGGCGGTGACGGTGAGCAGGATCACCAGGACGCCCGCCACGGCCAGCCCGGCCACCCGGGCGTCATGCCGGACCGCCGGCCGTCCGCGCAGGGTCAACGCCACCGTGACACCGAGCAGCAGGAGCCCCACCAGGTAGGCGATCCCGAAGCCGCCCACCTCGGCCACGCCACCGGGCACCCGGATGGTGCCGCTGCCCTCCGGCCCACCGTTCGGCACGGTCATCACCAGCCACTCCCCGGCCGCCGACGCCGTGCCGGCGACCGCACCGAGCAGGGCCAGCACCGGGGGCAGCCGCCGGTCCCGGCGCAGCGCGGCGGGCCAGTGCCCGAACCGGCCGACCGGCCGTCGTCCGGGGGCACCCCACTGCGGCACCGAGGTGTCATCCGAGCGGTCGTCCTGTCTCGGGATGGGGAGATCCTGGGACATCGGCTACCTTCCGCGTCGCGGGCCTGACCCGCATCATCCCACGTCGGCCCGGTGTGGGCCGGCAGCGTCGGGCCCGGAACGGCGCACGTCGGCCGCCGCCCGTGGTCGCGACCGGCACCCTCCGGCCGGCACCCTCCGGCCGGCGGCGGTGGCCGGCCACCCCGCCCGGTCGGTCACCGCGGGCGAGGGCTTTCGACTAGCGTTCGGGTCATGCCTATCCGTACCGCATCCGCACGTTGGCAGGGCAACCTCACCGAGGGCGCCGGGACCGTCCGCACCGGAAAGGGCGGCCTGGAGGGGAACTACTCCTTCAAGTCGCGCTTCGAGGAGGGCGAGGGGACCAATCCGGAGGAACTGATCGGTGCCGCCCACGCGGGCTGCTTCTCGATGGCGCTCTCCAAGCAGCTCGCCGACGCCGGGGTGTCCGGCACCTCGGTGGAGACCACCGCGAAGGTGCACTTCGACAAGACCGACGCGGGAATGACCGTCACCCGGATCGACCTGGAGACCGTCGGTCAGGCCCCGGGCCTGGACGAGGCCCAGTTCACCAAGCTGGCCGAGGCCGCCAAGGAGGGCTGCCCGATCTCCCGGCTGCTCTCCCCCGGCGCGCAGATCAGCCTCACCGCCCGCCTCGCCTGATCCGTCCCGTCCGCCGTCCGGCCCGCCCGGGTCGGACGGCGGACGGGGTAGGCCGGCGGGACCGGTGGGCGGGCGGCGGTTCGGGCACAATGGGTGAGGTGCCCGTGGAGATGAGCCGTGAACGCTTCGAGGAGCTGGTCGGCGAGGCCCTCGACGAGGTGCCCGAGGGGTTGCTCCGGCTGATGAGCAACGTGGTCATCCTGGTCGAGGACGACCCGCCGCCCGGGGAGGACCTGCTCGGCCTCTACGAGGGGCACGCGCTCACCGAACGCGGCTGGAACTACTCGGGTGTGCTGCCCGACCGGATCTTCATCTACCGCCGGCCGATCCTGCGGATCTGCGCCACCGAGGACGACGTGGTCGACGAGGTGGCGGTGACCGTGGTGCACGAGATCGCCCACCACTTCGGCATCGACGACGAGCGGTTGCACGCGTTGGGCTGGGCCTGAGCCCGCCCCCGGCCCCGTCGGTCCGGTCGTCTGCGCGTACCTGACCGGTTCCGTGCGCGGAGCCGGGCTTGCCCGCCGCTCGGCCGATGCAGCGGGTTGCGGGGGCTGCCTACCGTGTGGTGAGCACACCCCCAATCAGGAGGAAGACCCAATGCGCAGCGCGCTGTTCTCCGCGGAGAACCTGGAGAAGGAGTCCGCCCAGCCCGGCATGCGGCTGCAGAACTCCAAGATGTTGAAGATCGAACTCAACGGCGAGGCGATGGCCCGGGTCGGGTCGATGGTCGCCTACCAGGGGCAGGTGCAGTTCCAGGCGTTGGGCTCGGGCGGCATCGGCAAGTTCATCAAGCAGCGGCTCACCGGCGAGGGCGTGCCGCTGATGAAGCTCAGCGGCCACGGCGACGTGTTCCTGGCCGAACTGGCCAAGGACGTGCACATCATCGACCTGGAGCCGGGCGACGCGCTGTCGATCAACGGGTCCAGCGTGCTGGCCTTCGACTCCACCCTGTCGTACGACATCAAGATGGTCGGCGGCGCGGGGATGGCCTCGTCCGGCCTGTTCAACTGCGTGTTCAGCGGCTACGGCCGGATCGCCATCACCACCAAGGGCACCCCGGTCGTGCTCAACGTCGACGCGCCCACCTACGTCGACCCGCAGGCGGCGGTGTGCTGGTCGGCCAACCTCCAGACCGGCTACCACCGGGCCGAGCAGCTCGGCCTGGGCACCCTGCTCGGCCGCAGCACCGGTGAGGCGTTCACCATGAGCTTCGCCGGGCAGGGCTTCGTCGTGGTCCAGCCGTCGGAGGAGCCGCCGGTCCAGGGCAGCGGCGGCCAGCAGCAGCAACAGGGCCTGCTCGGCGGCCTGCTCAGCTGACCTTCCGCGACGTGGGGCGGTTCCGGTCGGGACCGCCCCACGTTCGTCTGCACGGCCGGACCAGTGTGGCCCGCACCCGCGCCGCCGCCGGGACCCGGGCCGCGTGGGGTCAGCTCAGTTCGCCGGCCCGCAGTCGGGCCAGCCAGGCCGCCGCGTCGGTGTAGTCGGTGTCCGAGAGGCCGGCCGGCGCGGGGACCGGCCGGTCACCCGCCGCGTCGGCCCACCGGTGCCTGGGGTACGACCCGAGGAACCGCACCTCGGCGCAGACCCGCCGCAGCCCCTGCAACGCCTCACCGAGCCGGGCATCGGCGACGTGACCGGTGCAGTCGAGGAAGAAGACGTACCGGCCCAGCGCCTCGCCGGTGGGACGGGACTCGATCCGGGTCAGGTTGACCCCCCGCACGGCCAGTTCCATCAGCACCGACAGCAGCGCGCCCACCCGGTCGTGCGCGATGTAGACGGCCAGCGAGGTGAGGTCGTCGCCGGTGGGCGGCGGGGGCGGGCCGGGGCGGGACAGCAGGGCGAACCGGGTCACCGCGTCCGGATGGTCGGCGATCTTGTCGGCGAGCAGGGCCAGCCGGTGCCGGGCCGCCCCGATCGGGGCGCAGATCGCCGCGTCGTACTCGCCGGTGGCCGCGCCGGCCGCCGCCGCGCCGTTGGACAGCACGTCGATCACCGTGGCGTCGGGCAGGTGCGCGCGCAGCCAGTTACGGCACTGGGTGGACGCCTGCGGATGGGCGGCCACGCTGCGCACTCCGGCGGGGTCGGTGCCGGGGCGTGCGCCGAGCACGAACTCCACCGGCAGGATCACCTCCCGGGTGATCACCAGCGGGTCCCCCTCGGCCAGCTCGTCCAGGGTCACCCCGACCGCGCCGCCGATGGAGTTCTCCATCGGCACCAGCGCCGCGTCCGCCTCACCGGCCCGTACGCTCTCCAGCGCCTCGCCGACGCTGCGGGCGGGCGTACGACTGCCGCGTTCGGCGGCCGGGACGGTGCGCAACGCCTGCTCGGCGAAGGTGCCCTCGGGGCCGAGGTAGACGTAGCGGGTCGGCGGTGTTCCGGGCATGCCGCCCAGCCTACGCACCCGGTGGCAGCCCGGTCCCGCTGTCGCAGGCCAACGTCCGGATGGCGGGCGGCGCGACGGCCTTCACCTCGATCGAGCAGACATCGGTGCCGGCGGTGACCAGCCGCAGCGCATCCGGTTCCCCCCGGCTGACCGCCTGGAGTTCCTCGTGCCCGCTGACGGACAGCACGGTGTACTGCCAGCCGTCGGCGCACAGCGGGCCGTCGACGGCCCGTACCGACACGTCGCGGGGCAGCACGTCGCCCCGGAGCAACCCGATCACCCGGTCGGCCGACGGGCGGCCGGCGCAGGCCATCGCGACCGCCGCGACGGTGGGGCTCGGCAGCGTTGACGTCGGCGGCAGGGTGGGGGTCACCGGCAGCACTGGGGGCGACGTCGTCGGCGGCAGGGTCACCACCGGCGTGGGTGGGGCGACCGGGGCCGGCAGCTCCCGGTCGGGCGGGGCGGCGCAGCCGGTGAACGGCGACACGGCGAGCAGGGCCACGGCGAGCCGGGCGGCGACCGGCCGCCGGTACGGGGGGCGGCGGTGGGCGGGGTCAGGCGGCACGGGCCGGTCCTCGGGGGATTCGGGCGCGGGGCGTCGCGACGGGGGCCGGCCGTCACGGACCGTGGGAGGGGGCAGGTCGTGTGGCCGGTGGGGTGAACCCATCGTAGGAAAAACCGTCCGCCCGGTGAAGGCCGGCGCGACGCCCGACGCTCGCGCCCGACGCCGCCGCCCGGCGCGGGGCGGACCGGCGCGGGCGGTGCCGGGTCAGATCGGGGAGAAGAAGGTGAGTGAACCGGTGACCGAGCCGCCGGTGAGCATCGGGGTGGAGACGGCGTCGACGGTGGCGTAGGTGCTGGCGTCGCCGGCGGGCTGCACCCGCAGCAGACCCCGGGCGAGCCGACCGGAGTGCAGGGCGAGCAGCGGGGGGATCTTGTCGGTCTCCTGCTCGGGCAGCTCGTGCCGGGCGGCGGTGAAGTCGAGCAGCCGCAGGCCGCCTTCGAGCAGCGGCAGGCCGACCACGTCCTCGGGGGCACCGAGGCAGAGCAGTTCACAGCCGGCGGCGGAGATGGCGACCACCAGGGTGTCGGCGTCGATCAGGAGGCAGGGTTCCTCGGCGTGCGAGACGCTCGCCGACCACTTCCCGACGTTGTCGCACCCCGGCCCTGTCGGCGTCCGCGCCGGCGGCACGAACACGTCCGGGAGCGAGAGTTCGACGTGGGCCACCGCGCCTCCTAGGTACACCGACGGTCTGTCCACGCTAGCCGGTCTTCGTGACGGTCGCCGACCGCGCGGGAGCCACCGGCCGCCGGTGGAGGGATCAAGTGCCCTGGCGGGCGGCCGGCGACGGCGCGGACCGGCATGTCGGGGGGACCGGCACCGCGGGGCGTCGCCGGTGACGTTACCGGCGACCCGCCGGCTTGTCAGCGGCCGTTCGGCCCTCGTCGTACCACCGGTAGTCGCCGGTGGGACGGTACGTGCCGTTGTGCCAGGTCTGCGGGGCCTGGGCGACCCGGGACAGCTTCTCGGCGGTGGCCGGGCTGATCCGGTTGCCTCCGGCGACGAGGAGCCGGTCGAGCTCCCGGTGGGTCGCCATCATGCAGTCCTTCGGCAGGCCGTAGACGCTGATGACGCCGGAGCCGACGAAGGTCAGCACCGGCGTCACCGGGATCGGCAGCCCGACCGCCTGGCTGAGCGCCTTGCTGGCCCGCTTGGCGTCCCGCCGGGCCTCGGCCACGTACGGCGGGCGCTTGCCGTTGATCTGCACCACGTCCCCGGCGACCAGCACCCGGGCCCGGCCGTGGTCGGCGATGCTGACCGCGAAGAGCCCGCTGGGGCCGATGGCGAGGAACCCGGCGCGCTCGTCCTGCCCGTGGTCGCGCAGGACGTCGGAGACGTCGGTGCGCGGCCACTCGATGACGTGCCAGGCGGGACCCAGGTGGTCGAGCTGACCGAGCGCCCGCGCCCCGGCGGCCTCCAGCCGGCGGGCGCCCCGCTCGGCCCGGCGTCGACGTGCCCACTCCAGTGGGGTCGGACGGGCCGGATCGAGAGCCGCGGACCCGTCGGGACGGGGGTGCGGCACCGCCACGGGCGGCAGTGCCCGGGTGGGTACGGCTCGACGAGCGGGAAAGACAGTCATCGCGACCTCCGGCAAAAGGTCCCTCGAAAGTTATGTTCTCACTACCCTACGTCGCCACTGTGGGGGTTCGGCAAGTTGGAACGCCGGAATGAGTGCGGATGAATGCCATATTCATCCGCAGTTCTTCCGCTGAACATCGTTCATCACTGCCCTACGCTGCGGGGGTGACCCACTACGTGGACAGCGAGGTCGGTCGACTCGGCACGGTGCTGTTGCACCGACCGGGTCCGGAACTGGCCCGCCTCACCCCCCGCAACAACGACTCGTTGCTCTTCGACGCTATCCCATGGGTCGGCCGGGCCCAGGAGGAGCACGACGCCTTCGCCGCCGAGCTGCGCGGACGCGGCGTGGAGGTGCTCTACCTCGCCACCCTGCTCGCCGAGACGCTCGCCGTCGCCGAGGCCCGCGCCGAACTCACCGAGCAGGTGCTCGCGTCGCCCCGGCTCGGCGACACCCTGCGCCGCCGGGTGGCCGACCACCTCGCCTACCTCGACCCCGCCGGGCTCGCCGACGTGCTCATCGCCGGCCTCGCCCACGAGGAGGTACGGATCAGCGCCGAACGCCCCGGCGGTCTGGTCTGGACCATGATGGACCGGCACGACTTCGTCATCGACCCGCTGCCCAACCTGCTCTTCACCCGCGACTCGTCACTGTGGATCGGCGACCGGGTCGGGGTCACCAGCCTCGCCATGCCGGCCCGCCGCCGGGAGACCACGCTGACCGACGCGATCTACCGGCACCACCCCCGCTTCGTCGGCACCCGGACCGTCTACCACCCCGGCCTGGAACACCTCGAAGGCGGCGACGTGCTGCTGCTCGCCCCCGGCGTGCTCGCCGTCGGGGTGGGCGAGCGGACCACCCCGGCCGGCGCCGAACGGCTGGCCCGGCAGGTCTTCGCCGCCGGCCTGGCACACACCATGCTGGTGGTGCCGATCGCCCAGGAACGGGCCACCATGCACCTCGACACCGTGTGCACCATGGTCGACGTCGACGCGGTGCTGATGTACCCCAACGTGGCCAGCACGCTGTCGGCGTACACGGTGATCGCCGGGCCGGACGGCGAGCCCCGGGTGGACGGCCCTGCGCCGTTCCTGCGCGCGGCGGCCGACGCGATGGACCTCGACCAGCTCCGGGTGATCGACACCGGCCTGGACCCGGTGACCGCCGAACGCGAGCAGTGGGACGACGGCAACAACACCCTCGCCCTGGCCCCCCGGCTCTGCGTCGGCTACGAACGCAACGTGGAGACCAACGCCCAGCTGGAGCGCGCCGGCATCGAAGTCATTCCGATCGCCGGTTCGGAGCTGGGCTCCGGCCGGGGCGGCCCCCGCTGCATGTCCTGCCCGCTGGTCCGCGAGCCGCTGCACCCGGCGGCCGGCTGAACCGTCCCACCCGGGCGGCCCGAACCGACGGAGCCGGCGCACCGGCCCGCCCGGCGGGCCGAGACGGCAGGGGCTAGCTAGCGGAGGGTGAGCTGGCGGCCGAGCAGGCCCTGACGGGCCCGGCGGCCGGCGGCGTCCAACGGCTCCTTCTCGGCCAGCGCGTCGGCGTACCGCTCGGCGAACGCGGCCACCGGCTCCTCCCACTTGGCGGCCGGGACGTCCTCCGGCAGGTCCCACACGGGTGCCAGCCGGCCGTGCGCCCGGAACATGCCGGCGAACTTCGTGCCCTCGCCGAGGGTGAGCGCACCGGCGGCGGAGAGCCGGGAGAGCGCGTCCAGCGCGGCGTCCTCGTCGTCGCCGAGCACCCAGCGCACGTGCGCCTTCTCCGGCACCTGGCACCAGTAGGCGGCCCGTGCGGCGGCCAGCTTCACGGTCGGGTAGATCGCCGCGTTCGCCCGCTCCAGGGACGCCTGCACGGTCGGGTCGTCGGCCGCGCCGGGGTCGAGCCAGAACTCGAACCCGTCGTGCATCGTGATCTCCAGCGGGCCGTCCACCAGGATGTCCTGCAGGCGCGGGCCGGGGCCCGGCAGCGGCGGCACCGTCACCGCCCCGCCCGGCTCGGTACGCAACGCGCACAGCAGCGCGTCGGCCAGGTCCCGGGAGACGTCGCCGGACTGCTGGTGCCGCTGGAGGCCGATGAACACCCGGCCGTCCGGCTTGGTCATCGCCGGGGCGGCCATCGGCAGCACCGTCGCCAGGGTGACCGGGCGGTCGCCGTGCTCCTCGACCAGGTCGGGGGTGAGCCGCAGCGGTGCCGAGGCGGCCGGTACGAGTTCGCGCAGGGCGATCCACTCCGGCTCGTCCACCAGCCCCTCGAACGGACGGGGGACGAAGACGTCCCGGATCTTCTCCCGGCGGGGAGCGGCCTCGGCGCGCTGGTTCTTTCGACGCTTGCTCACGGCGAGACAGCCTAGAGCCCGACGGGCGGCGGTGGGGGAAGGACCCGCCCCGCTCAGCCGGCGGCGACCAGGTCCGGCCGGCAGTCGGCGGGGTCGAACTCGGCCCAGACGCTCTGCCCCAGGCCGTCCCGGTCGACCCCCCAGCGGCTGGCCAGGCCGGCCACGATGTGCAGGCCCCGTCCGTCGACGGCGTCCGTGCCGGCGGCCCGCATCCGGGGGCCGGCCCCGGCGCCGCCGTCGGTCACCCGGACGGAGACACCCGGCCCGGTCCGGGTCGGACGCAGCCGCCAGGCGACCCGGACCACCCCGCCGGGCAGCGGGTCGGCGTGCCGGACCGCGTTGCCGACCAGTTCGGCCAGGACGGCCACCAGATCGGCGAGGAGCGGCGGGGGCACCAGGTCGGCCAGTTCGTCGGCGAGCCGGTGCCGGGCCAGCCGCGCGCCGGTGGGGTGGTGGGGGACCACCACACACCACGAACGCTCGACTCGTCCCGTCGACACTCCGGCTCCTTCTCGGCCCGTGCCCGCGGTGGGTCGTCCGGCCCACCTGGCGGCTCACCCGCGGGGGAGCCGCACCTCTGCGACGGTACCGCCACCGTCGCGTGGACGTAGGGATACCCATCCATTCTGCTGTTCAACGATCCGGCGGACGAGATAGAGGCCGAGTCCGGCACCCGGATAGGCCCGCCGGTCGCCGGACTCGCCCTGCCAGAACCGGTCGAAGGCGCGTTCGACGTGTTCCGGCCGGATGCCCACCCCCCGGTCGGTCACCCGGAACGACACGGTCTGCCCGTCGGCCGAGGCGAACACCTCGATCGGGGAGTCCGCCGGTGCCCACTTGCCCGCGTTGGTGCACAGCTCGGTCAGCACGGTGGTCAGGCTGCGCCGGTCCCCGAGGGCCTTGGGCAGGTCGGCCGGCACGTGCAGGAACAGGCGTCGACGCAGGTCGCCGGGGAGGTCCAGGACCGCCGCGCGCAGCGCCTCACCGAGGTCGAACGGGACGGCCGGCTCGTCGTCGGAGCGTCCGTCGGTGGCCGAGGTGAGCAGCCGGTCGACCAGCCGGGCGAGTTCGTTGGCCCGTTGACCGATCACCCGGGCCGCCTGCCGCCGGTCGTGGTCGGTCAGCGACTCCCAGTGGTCGGTGAGGGTGTCGGCGTACCCCTTGATGACGGTGACCGGGGTACGCAGCTCGTGGCTGGTCACCGCGACGAAGAGGTCGCGGTCGGACTCCCGGCGTCGCTGGTCGGTGATGTCGCGGAAGGTGATCACCCGCAGCGTGCCCGGTCCGACCAGCTCACCGGCGGTGATCCGCAGCCACCGCCCGTCCGGGAGCTGGTGGTCGAGCAGCTGGCCGGCCGGGGGGAGCGGGAACGGCAGCGGCCGGTTCATCGCGTCCCCGGCGCTGCGCCCGGTGACCTCGGTGGCGGCCGGGTTCCACAGCCGGACCCGACCGTCCCGGTCGACCACGGCCAGACCGTCGGCCAGCGCCGCGACGACCGGGCCGTCGCCGTGCACCGGCAGGCCGCTCTGGTCGCCGTACATGTGGGCGATGCAGGAGGCGAGGTAGCCGAGGGTGGCGTGCTGGACGCGGTCCTCGGTCTCGTCGTCGTCGGTGTAGAGGGCGTGCAGGGTGCCGACGGTGAGCCCGTTGAGTTCGGCGCGGGCGACGATCATGCGGCGCAGGCCGTTGCCGACCAGTTCCGCGGCGAGCGGACCGTCGAGATGGTCCAGCCGGGCCTGGCGGACCCGGGGCCCGGTGAGCAGGCAGACGGTGGCCGGGTCGGAGGCGGGCAGCGGACGGCCGATGGTCCACTCGGCGCAGCCGCTGGCGGCGATCACCCGGCCACCGGTCGGGGCGAACTCGACGAAGGCCACGCAGGCCGCGCCGAGCGTGGGGCGGGCCGCCCGGAGCAGCGAGGTGAGCACCGGCAGTCCGGCCTCACCAGAGTTGATCATCTCGATCACCGCGCCGTGGTCGGTGATGAGGGCGGCGAGGTCGGGGCGTTCCGGCATGCCCCGAGTCTGCCCCGTACCGGGCGGTTCGGGCACCCCCCGCAGGTCACCCGGCTCGGGCAGCCGGTGCCGACCCGAACCCCCGGCGTCGGCCGGGGGCCGGTGTGCCCCGGGCGTCACCGGCCCAGCCGGGCCAGGGTGTGCGCGGGCCGGTCGGTGATCACCCCGTCCACCCCCGCGTCGAGGACCAGCTCCAGGTCGGTGGGCTCGTTGACCGTCCAGACGTACACCGGGTGGCCGGCGGCGCGCAGCGCGGGCACCAGCCCCGGGCGGGCCCGGACCAGGCCGATGCCCGGCCCGGCGATCCGCGCCCCGAACGGCAACCGGCCGAGCCGCAGCCAGCGCGGCAGCACCTCCAGCAGCAGCACGGTCGGCAACGCCGGGGCCAGTTCGCGGACCCGGCGGACCGCCAGCGGGGAGAACGACATCACGGTGACCTGTACCAGGTCGTCCGGGCGCGGCTCGGCCAGCCCGTGCCGGCGCAGCATGGTCACCAGCCGGCGCTCGACGTCTCCCCGGTAGCGGGACGGGTGTTTGGTCTCCACCAGCAGCCGGACCGGGCGGCCGGCGTCGCGGACGGCGGTCAGGAGCCGGTCCAGGGTGAGCAGCCGGGTACGGCTGTCGTCAGGTGCCACGCCGCCGTCGTCCGGCGCGCAGCCGGGATGCCAGGAGCCGAAGTCCAGGGTCTCCAGCTCGGCCAGGGTGCGGGCGCTGACCAGGCCGTGACCGTTGCTGGTCCGGTTCAACCGCCTGTCGTGTACGCAGACCAGGTGCCCGTCGCGGGTCAGCCGGACGTCGCACTCCAGCCCGTCGGCGCCCTCGTCGAGGGCCCGCAGGTAGGCCGCCAGGGTGTGCTCGGGCAGGTCGGCCGACGCGCCCCGGTGCGCGAAGACCAGTGGATCAGCCATCCTCCGCTGCTCAGATGACCTGGCCGGGCTGCCCGTCCCCGGTGACGACCGGCCTGCCTACGGCCGCCCACTGCCGCATCCCGCCGTCGGCGTTGCGGACCTGCTCCCAGCCGTTGCCGAGCAGGTAGCCGACGACCTGGGCGGAGCGCCCGCCGGAGCGGCAGATGACCGCGACGTCGCGGTCGGTGGGCACCTCGGCGAGCCGGGCCGGCAGTTCCATCATCGGTACGTGATGCGCGCCGGGCGCGTGGCCCGCCGCCCACTCGTCGTCCTCGCGGACGTCGAGCAGGTAGGTTTCGTCGTCGATCGCGGTCACGGGGACACTGGGAACCTGGGATCCGAACACGGTCGAAAGCCTAGATCCTCGGTGCCGTCGGCGGCACGTCGGCGCTCGGCGTGGCGGCCTGTCGACGGTGGGACGGTCAGAGCCGGTTGACCCAGCGCGGGTTGGCCCGTGACCACTCGGGCAGCCGGTCGGTGCGGACGGCGTCGAAGAGTCCGCCGCCGCCGTTGTCGAGCACCACGTACGAGATGCCGTCGATGGTCTGCGGGTAGGACGGCAGCTGCACCCCACGTAGCGCGTCGGCGGGCAGCGACCGCAGGGCGAACAGCAGTTCGTCCAGGGGTACGCCGTTGGTGTCGACGGTGAGTGCGCTGCCGACCGCCCGCAGCACCCGGTCGAGTTGCACCGGGTCGGTACGCAGGTGGGTCTCGCCGGCGCGGTCCATCATCGCCCGCAGCATCTGTTGCTGGTGCCGCTGCCTGTCGTAGTCGCCGTTGGGCAGGTCGTAGCGCTGCCGGGCGTAGTCCAGCGCCCGTGCGCCGTCCATCTGCTGGCAGCCGACCGGGAAGAGGACGCCGGTGTGGATCGAGCGGACCTCGGTGTCGACGCACATCCGGATGCCGCCGAGCAGGTCGATGACGCGTCGGAAGCCGTCGAAGTCGACCAGGGCCGCCCCGTCGAAGCGGATGCCGGTGAGCTGGTTCAGGGTGGCCGAGAGCAGGCGGGTGCCGCCCTCGCCTCCGCCGCCGTGCTCGTACGCTGCGTTGATCTTGTCCTGGCCCCCGGCGTAGCCGACGCCGTCCGGGGGAATGGTGACCAGCAGGTCCCGGGGGACGGAAATCAGGTACGCCTGCCGCAGGTCGGGTGGCACGTGCACGATCAGGATGGTGTCCGACCGCTGGTCCGGCCCGGATGCGCCGGGGCGTTGGTCGGAGCCGACGATCAGGTAGTTCAGCCCGGCTTCCAGTTCGGTGCGGGCCTGCCGGGCGTCGGGGGCGAGCAGTTGTTCCTTGCTGACCGTGCGGTCGTAGCGGTGGGTGAGCAATCGTACCCCGACCACGGCGAGCCCGGCGAGCAGCACCAGGGTGAGGCCGACGCCGAGCAGGACCCGTGGCCAGCGTGTCCGGCGTCGGACGGGCGGCGGTGTGCCCCGCCCCCGGTCGGATCGCGCTGACCTGGCCGTGACGCCCTCCCCGTGGCCGCAACGTGAATATCTCTCACGTCAGGCTACGGTCGGGTGACCGGCTCCCGGGCCGGTTCGCCGTGACTACCGGCCGGTCACTTGCGGGTGGACAGCACGCTCGGGTTGGCGTAGACGAACTCGCCCAGCTTGTCTTCCTTGATCGCCTGGAACATGTCCAGGGTCTGCTGGCTGAGCGCCTCACGGTTGTTGGCGTTGCCGTTGAACGTGCCGCCGTTGGTCCGCAGCATGGTCAACTCGTTGGCGGTCACCCCGCGCATGGTGAACACCAGGTCGGCCACCGGCACGCCCCCGGTGTCCAGGATGAACGCCTTGCCGGCCGCCTTGATCAGCTGGTTGACCTTGACCGGGTTGGTCAGCATGCCCTTGTCGGTGGCCTTGCGGGCCATCGCCTTGATCAGCTGCTGCTGGTTCTGCTGGCGGTCGTAGTCGCTGTTGGGCAGGCCGTAGCGCTGCCGCGAGTAGTCGAGCGCCTGGAGGCCGTTCATCTCCCGGCAGCCCTTCTTGTAGACCACCGGGGTCATCGGCCGGCCGGTCTTCTTGGCGTCCGCGTTCCACATCTGCTTGCCGTCCACGATCATCATGTGGTGCGACTTCACCTCGTGGCTGACGCAGATGCGCACCGTGCCGAGGGTGTCGATGACGTTCTTGAAGCCGCCGAAGTTGATGATCGCGGCGCCGTCGAAGCTGACCCCGGTCATGTTCTTGATGGTCTGGGCCATCAGCTGCGCGCCGCCCTCCCAGCCGCCGCCGTTGCGCGCACCGGCCTGGAACGCCGCGTTGATCTTGTCGGTCCCGCCCTTGAAGCCGCTCTTCTTGAACGCCGGGATCTGCGCCTCGGTGTCCCGGGGGATCGAGACCAGGTACGCCTGGTCGTGGCTGGCCGGGATGTGCAGCACGATGATGCTGTCCGAGCGGACGTCGTCGGCGGCCCAGCGCTCCCGGGCGTCCACGCCGAGCAGCAGCATGTCGATCGGGCCGTCCAGGTTGGCGCCGCCCTCGGCCTCGGTCTTGCCCGCCCCGCCGAGCAGGTTGCGCTGGGCGATGTTGCCGGTGGCCTGACTGATCAGCGCCTTGCTGCCGACGATCGCCACGCCGCTGGTCAGCATCAGCACCGCGCCGAAGACCACGGTCAGCCGGGCCCACAGCGGGTCCTTGCGCCGGGTGCGCTTGCGGGCCGTACCGGAGGGCCGACCGCCGCGACCGCCAGATGACGGGACGGCGGCCGACGCCCGGTAGGGGTCGGCGCTCAGCGACGATGGGCGGGGGCTGGTCTGAACCGGCATGCGTGCTCCAGCTCGCGTGATCGGGGGGCGGGACCACTTTACGTACCGCTTCCCGGCAAGGCGAGGTCGTCACACGCACAAATCCCAGACAACCTGACCTTTAGCCCCATGATTCATCCGTTCGGGCGAATCGATGCGACCGGACGGCCGTTGGCGTCCGATGATCAAGCGGTCCGGAAACGACCTCTGATGACGTCCGTCGAAATCTGCCTGACACACATGGGGGCGGACCGCGCCGGCCCGCCCCCGCCCCGTCAGTTGCCGGCGGCCGCCTTCTTGTCGGCCGCCACCCAGTCCGCCATCGTGTCGGCCGACATCGCCTTGAACATCGCGAGCGCCTTCTCCCGGTCGGAGACCACCACCGACTCGCCGTTGATGGTGTCGCTGCCGAGGTTCGGGCTGGTCAGGAACGTCAGGTTCTCCCCGCGCAGGTTGCGGAACTGGATCGCCATGTCGCCGAGGGAGAAGTCGTTGTCGACGGTCACCGCGTCGGTCACCGACTGGAGGAACGCGTTCAGCTTCTTGGGGTTGGTCAGCGTGCCGGTGCTCGCCGCCTTGTCCATCAGCGCCCGCAGGAACTCCTGCTGGTGGCGCATCCGGGCGAAGTCGCCCTGGGGGAACTGCTTGCGCTGGCGGATCCAGTCCAGCGCCGTCGCGCCGTCCATGTGCATGGTGCCCTTGGTGAACTTCCGGTACGGCTTGTGGATCGAGGTGATGCTCTGGTCCACCTTCAGGTCGACCCCGCCGAGCGCGTCGGTGACCTCCTTGAAGCCACCGAAGTCGATCGCCATCACGTTGTCGATCCGGACGTCGGTGAAGCACTCCACGGTGCGGACCGCCAGCGGCAGGCCGCCGAAGGCGAACGCCGCGTTGATCTTGGCACGCTGACCGGAGTCGCACGCCGCGCCCGCGCTCTCGGGGATCGGCACGTACAGGTCACGAGGGATGGAGACCAGGTAGGCCTCCTGGTGGTCGGCCGGGATGTGCATGACGATCAGCGTGTCCGCCCGCCACTCGCCCGGCTTGTCGACAGCCGCGTCCGGGTCCCGCGAGTCCGTTCCGACGAGCAGGATGTTGAGCGCCCCGTCGACCGCCTTCGCCGGCCGGCCGCCGGTGATCTCCGAGAACGGGTCGGTGCGGGCCAGGTCCTCGTTGAGGTTGCGGGTGTAGAACCAGGCCCCGATCCCGCCGAGCAGCGCCACCACCAGCACCGTCACCCCGGCCACCAGGGCGATCCGCCCCCAGCGCGGGCGCGGCCCGCGCCGGCCGTAGTTCCCCGGCCCGCCCGGCCCCGAGGGTGTGCCGGGGCCGCCCGGTCCGCCCGACCGGGGCTGGTTCTCCTGGTACGACGGGTACCACTGCGCGTCGGACTGCCGGGCGGGCCCGGTGGAGCCCCGGTCGGCACCGGGCACCGAGGCCCGGCCCGCGCTGCGGTGCAGGTAAGGGAGCGAGGCGCCGGCTGACGAGGTCGCTGACATGCGTTTCAGCGTACGTAGGCAGGTCGAGCGTTCGCCGAATGTGAAGCCCGTCGACAGCCCCGCGTGGCGCGGGGGAGCTACCCTAGCCGGTCGCGGAAATGGTCGATGGTGCGTCGCAGGCCCTCTTCGGGCGAGACCTCCGGCTGATATCCGAGCAGGTCCCGGGCGAGGGTCAGGTCGGGACGGCGCATCTCCGGATCGTCCGCGCTTCGAGTGACGTAGGTCACCTGTGACGTGCTGCCGGAGAGTGACACGATCATCTCAGCGAGTTGCCGCATGGTGAGTTCGTGTTCGGTGCCGCAGTTGATCGGGCCGGTCTGCGTCGAGTCGAGCAGCAGCAGGATGCCGCGCACCAGATCGTCGACGAAACAGATCGAGCGGGTCTGCTCGCCCGTGCCGTGCACCGTGATCGGCTCGCCCCGCAACGCCTGGGAGATGAAGGTGGGGATCGCCCGGCCGTCGTCCGGACGCATCCGCGGGCCGTACGTGTTGAAGATCCGCACGATCGCCGCGTCCAGCCCCCGGCTGCGGTGGTAGCCCATGGTGGCCGCCTCGGAGAAGCGCTTCGCCTCGTCGTAGACGCTGCGCACCCCGATCGGGTTGACGTTGCCCCAGTACGTCTCCCGCTGCGGGTGTTCCTTCGGGTCCCCGTACGCCTCGGAGGTGGAGGCCATCAGGAACCGGGCGTCGTCGGCGACCGCGCGGTCGAGCAGGTGCAGGGTGCCCACCGAACCGACCCGGAGGATCTCCACCGGCAGCTTCGCGAAGTCGGTCGGGCTGGCCGGGGACGCCATGTGCAGGATCGCGTCGAACCGCTGCGCCAGGGCCGGGTGGTGGGTGGGCAGCCCGTCGGAGATGTCCGCCTCGACCAGGGTGAACCGGGGCTGCTCGGCCAGGTGCGCGACATTGTCCTTGGAGCCGGTGACGAAGTTGTCCAGCGCGACCACCGTGCACCCGCGTGCGATCAGGGCGTCCACCAGGTGCGACGGCACGAACCCGGCACCGCCGGAGACCAGGACGCGGTGACCGTTTCCGAACCGCTGGGCAACCTTCATGGCGGCCAGCCTACTTCTCCCCACCGCCCGGGGCCCGGTCGACCCGAGGCCACGGCGCGCCCGTAGCCTGCCCGTCCCCGCCCGGTGGGTGTCGCGTGCGGGGTGACCGACGGGTGGGCCCCCGACGCGACCGCTCGCGTCGGGGGCCCGGTGCCGGTCGTTCAGTGCGCGCCCGCGCCGGTGAGGGCACGCACCTCCAACTCGGCGTACTTGTCCTCGTCGTGCTCCTTGGAGATCACCGTGCCGATCCAGCCGCAGAGGAACCCGAACGGGATGGACAGCAGACCCGGGTTCGACAGCGGGAACCACTGCCAGTCGTGGTCCGGGAACATCGAGGTGGGTGCGCCGGAGACGACAGGCGAGAAGAACACCAGGAACACTGCGGAGACCAGGCCGCCGTAGATGGCCCAGACCGCGCCCGAGGTGTTGAACCGCTTCCAGAACAGGCTGTAGAGGATCGCCGGCAGGTTGCCCGAGGCGGCCACCGCGAACGCCAACGCCACCAGGAAGGCCACGTTGAGGCTCTGCGCGTAGATCGACAGGGCGATCGAGACCGCGCCGATGACCAGGGCCGAGATCCGGGCCACCCGGACCTCCTGCCGTTCGGAGGTCTGCCCCTTCTTGATCACGTTGGCGTAGAAGTCGTGCGCCAGGCTGGACGACGAGGCCAGGGTCAGGCCGGCGACCACCGCCAGGATGGTGGCGAACGCGACCGCCGCGATGATCGCCAACAGGGTCGCTCCGCCCAGGTCGCCGCCGAGGAAGGACCTGCCCAACTCCTCGGCGAGCTGCGGCGCGGCGGTGTTGCCGGCCTTGTCCTGCGCGACGATCTCCTTGCCGCCGACCAGCGCCGCCGCACCGAAGCCCAGGGCCAGCGTCAACAGGTAGAAGGTGCCGATGATGCCGATCGCCCAGAGCACGCTCTTGCGGGCCGCCTTGGCGGTCGGCACCGTGTAGAAGCGGATCAGGATGTGCGGCAGGCCGGCGGTGCCGAGCACCAGGGCGATGCCCAGCGACAGCAGGTCCATCTTGTTGTAGAAGGTCTGGGTCGAGTTGCCGGCAACCTCGACGCCGTAGCGAAGCCCGGGTTCGAGGAACGCGCTGCCCTTGCCCGACGTCGCGGCGGCGTCACCGAGCAGCGCCGACAGGTTGAAGTTGTACTTCGCCAGCACCAGCACGGTCATCACCAGCGCGCCGGTCATCAGCAGGAACGCCTTGACGATCTGGACGTACGTGGTGCCCTTCATGCCACCCACGGTCACGTAGATGATCATCAGGGCGCCGACCATGATGATGGTGGCGACCTTGGCGGTGTCGGCGTCCATGCCCAGGAAGGTCGTGCCCGGCTTGATCCCCAGCAGCAGCGCGACCAGGGCGCCCGCGCCGACCATCTGGGCCAGCAGGTAGAAGATCGACACGGTGATGGTGGAGACCGCCGCGGCGGTACGCACCGGCCGCTGGCGCATCCGGAACGCCAGCACGTCGGCCATCGTGTACCGGCCCGAGTTGCGCAGCAGCTCCGCGACCAGCAGCAACGCCACCAGCCAGGCGACCAGGAAGCCGATCGAGTAGAGGAAACCGTCGTAGCCGTACAGGGCGATGATGCCGGCGATGCCGAGGAACGACGCGGCCGACATGTAGTCGCCGCCGATCGCCATGCCGTTCTGGAAACCGGAGAAGGACCGGCCGCCGGCATAGAAGTCGGTGGCCGTCTTGGTCTGCCGGCTGGCCCAGATCGTGATCGCCAGGGTCACCGCCACGAACACCAGGAACAGGGTGATGGTCAGGTTGCGGGCGGTGCCGCCACCCGCCTCAACCGCGAGGACCGGATTCATGGGTCACCTCCCCGATCTCGGCGCGGATGCGGTCGGCGGTCGGGTCGAGCTTGCGGTCGGCGTACCGCGAGTAGAGCCAGGCGATCAGGAACGTCGAGACGAACTGGAGCAGACCGAAGATCAACGCCACGTTGATGTTGCTGCCGAACAGCTTCGTGCCCATGAAGTCCCGCGCGTAGGCGGAGAGGATCACGTAGAGCGCGTACCACAGGAAGAACGCGACGGTCATCGGGAAGACGAAGCTGCGCAGCGCGCGGCGCAACCCGACGAACTCGTCCGACCGTTGTACGGCCAGATAACGCTCCGCCGCCGAGTCGGCCGGGGCGGGCGTGGGTGTGTCCGTGGACATCTGTGGATCACCACCTTCACAGGCATCGGGAGTTTTGCGCACCGTAGAGAGCGGCCTGCCTGCGAGAAAAGGTGCAGATCGATCCCGGCAGTCCCCTGCGCCGAACGGTCCCCCACCTGCGCCCAGTGACCCACGTCACCCCGCTCACCGGCCCCGCTCCGGCCCGCTCCCGCCCCGCCCGCCCCGGCCGGCCGTGATCCACTCCCGGGGGTCGATGCAGCGGTATCCGGCCGCCCGTGACACCGCTGTGTCGGCGACATGGCGACGCCACCCCCTCCACCCGGGCGGCTCGGGTCAGGGAAGCTGGTGGTACCGGCCCCGATGGTGCAGGAGGGGCGGGGTGTCGGTGACGATCTCGACCGTCTCGATGGTCGCCTCGACGAGGAGGGCCCAGCCGTACTCCCGGGCGGTGTCCAGGCGGCAGCCGGCCCAGCTCCCGGCGTCGGCGGGCACCGGCCCGTAGGGCGTGTCGGTCCACGCGTCGGTGGCGAACAGCCCACCCGGCGAGGGGAAGAGCCCGGCGAACCGGTCGGCGAGCTGCCGGTGGGACGGCCCGAGCGGGGCCACCGCGAACCGGCCGGCCTCCTCGATCGCCGGCCACAGGTCGGCCTCGGGGTCGACCAGGCCGAGCAGCCGGTCCGGCTCACCCTCGGCGACCAGGGTGGACGACACGGTCAGCCCGGCCGGGCCGGGAGCGGTCCAGAGCGTCACCGGCGCGGCGAGCCGTCCCCGCAGCCGACGGGCCGGCGAGCGTTGCCCGGTCGGCACCGCGAACGGGTCGGTGTGGTGGATCTCGGCACCGGGGTTTGGATTCACGTGAAACATTGTGGCCCCCGCCCCGTCCCGCGTTGCCCGGTCGGGGCGAGCGACGGCCGCGTCTTCATGATCGTCTACGCCCGGGTGATCACGACACGCCGGTTCGGTGCCGCTCAGCCGTAGACGATCATCGGAGCTCCCCGCCGAGCGGGCGCGTGCCCAGCCGAGGAAGCGTTCGTGCAGGTCGGCCGGCTGGGCGTGGCCGTTGAGCTGGCCGAGGTGGTCGCCGGCCTCCACCATCAGCGCACCCAGGTAGAACAGCAGGGCGGTCCGCTGGCCCCGGTACTCGACCAGCAACGTGAGCCGGGCCGGCTGGCAGGGCCAGGGCGCGCCACAGGCCCGGCAGCGCCACAACGATCGCATCGCCACGTGCGGCACGAACCTTCTCACCACCTGCTCCACCCCCCACCGTGCCGACATCCCGGATACGCCAGGAAGGATCTCGGAGAGTTCCGGCCTCCCTGCGGGCCGTTTTCCGCCAAGATCCGGGCCACCTCGGGCGGGGAGTGTGAGTGCCGGTGGCCGGTGCGGTGCCGCGAGCGGCAAGCGGTGCCGAACGGGGTCGATGATCTCGACCGGGTGGGCCGGCGACGCGGATGCGGCACTGAAGCCTCCTTCGCGGGGTGGGGGTCGCCCCGGCCGGAGTTGACCGGGGCGACCCGCGCAGGACCGGTCGCCGGGACGCTCCCTCCACCGACCGGGCCGCGTGCCCTCCACCCTGGACTCGGCAGCCGGGGCAGGGGAGGATGCCAGCGGTTACTACGGAGCGCGTTCGCGTACTTACCAGATGGGTGAGTGATGGACTTCGAGATGTGGGTCCGGGCGTTGAAGGCGGCCAGGGCCGGTGCCGGAGTGTCCCAGGAGGGCCTGGCCGGCCTGGTCAAGTGGAGCCCGTCGTTGATCGCCGCGATCGAGACCGGTCGCCGCCGGCCGACAATGGAGTTCGCCGTCGCGGCCGACGAAGCCCTCGGCACCGGCGGCCTCCTCGCCGGCCTCCTCACCGACCACGAGGGGGAGCGGGCACCGTCATGGTTTCTGCCCTGGCAGAGCTACGAGGTCCAAGCGGTCCGGCTGCGTAACTTCGAGCCGTGTCTGGTACCCGGGCTGCTCCAGACCGAGGACTACGCCCGAGCCGTCTTCTCGGCCGGCGGGCTCCAGCGGGACGAGCGGGTGGAGGAACTGCTCGCGCTCCGGATGAGCCGACAGGCGGTACTGGGCCAGGACGACCCACCCGAGTGTGTCTTCGTCATCGACGAGAGCGCACTGCGGCGGTCGATCGGTGGGCCGGCGGTGATGGATCGGCAGCTGGGACGGCTGCTGGAGGCTGCTGAGCTGCCCCATGTGCGGCTCCATGTGCTGCCGCTCGATGCCGGCGCACACGTCTCGCTGGGCGGCGGGTTCGTGCTGGCAGAACTGCCCGGGAGCGAGCAGGTCCTGTGTCTGGACAACACCGCCCGGGGGCAGATCGCGGACCATCCGGAATGGATTCGACTGATGCTGCGCAAGTGGGAGAGTCTGTTGGGTGAGGCGCTGGCCGAGCGGACCTCGCTCGATCTGGTCAACAAGCTGAAGGTGACCCCATGACCTCTGACGAGCCATGCTGGCGGACCTCGTCGCGTTCCGACGACTCCGGTAACTGTGTCGAGGTGGCGGACAATCTGCCCGGGGTGGTGCTGGTCCGGGACAGCAAGGACCGCTGTGGCCCGACGCTCCACTTCACCCCCGACACCTGGCGTTCGTTCGTCACCTCGGCGGGAACCGCCACCGGGCTGAAGGGACGACGGGCGTGCCGCTGAGCGCCGATGACCGGCTGGCGATCCACGAACTCGTCGCGCTGCACGGCCACCTGATGGACGACGGGGCGTTCGACCGGTTGTCCGAGCTGTTCACCGACGACTTCGCCTACGACGTGACCGCCTACGGGTTCGGCGTCCTGCGGGGGTACGCGGCGTTCGCCGAGGCGGCGCGGGCCCTGGGCGACGGCAACCCGCTCGGCCACCACGTGACCAACGTCGTGATCAGCGAGGACGCCGACGGCACCGTCCGGGTCCGTTCGAAGGGGCTCGGCGTGCCGGTCGACGGCCCGGTGGGCACGGTGGTCTACGAGGACGTGGTCCGTCGGGTCGAGGTACAGCCCCCGGCAGGGACGGACGGTGCGCGGCGGCCGGCGACGGGCTGGCGGATCAGCTACCGGAGGGTGGTCCCGCGTCGTCGACCGCTGCATCCCGAGGGGCGGGGTCAGCACCCCGAGGGGTGAGGTCCGTCGCCCGGGGCGTGCCGTCCGTCTCGACGGACAGGGTGGCGCGGGCGGCGGCCAGCACCTGCGGGTCGGCGCAGCCGGCCGCGTAGCCGGCGATCCGGCGACGGATGTCCCGGGTGAGCAGCCAGACGCCGATCCGGTCGGCGACCGGCCGCAGGAAGGCCGGCCGGCAGCGGAAGCTGTACCGCCAGGTGGCGACCGTGTGCCCCGGCTCGGGTGCCGGGGCGAACCGCCAGCCACCGGCGAACATCTCGAAGAACCACGGGCCGCGCACCATCTTCATCCCCACGTTCGTCGGTGGGGCGAAGGAGACGTACTCGCTGACCATCGTCAGGCCGTGCCGGGACCGGGTGAAGGTACGCACCCCCTTGCCGGGGCGGGTGGCCCCGTCGACGAAGTGCTGCTCGCGGACGAACGGGTCCCACCGGTAGCGCACCGGCGCGACGGTCTGCGACACCGCGAACGCCACCTCCGGCGGGACCGCGACGGTGGTGACCGCCTCGACGACGGGCATCAGCGGCGGGGGGTGACGGTCGACAGCAGCTCCGGCATCCGGCGGTCCAGCAGGTCCCCGGCCAGGTACGCCCCGAGCAGCGCCGCCCCCACCCCGTACGCCGCGCCGACCGGCAGGGCCAGCCAGAGCCAGACGTCGCCGAGCAGCCCGGCCGCCACCACCATCGGTACGGCGGCAGCCGCCGAGCCGACCATGGACAGCAGGGTGAGCATGCTCTTGGCGACCCCGGAACCGCCGTTCATCGCGAACGGGTTGCTCGTCTCCGGCAGCGAGTACGCCCCGAGCACCGAGATGAACCCGTTGATCGCCAACCCCACCCCGTACGCGGCGAGCAGCGCGCCCGCCGCCACCCCGAACCATTCCGGCCGGCCGAGCACCCCGCTGATGACCAGGGAGACGACGCCGAGCATCGGCAGCACGTACACGGAGAAGGCGGTCATCCGGGCGCGCAGCTCCAGCCGACCCGGCACCCCGGCCACGACGTTGGCCGCGTAGGCGCTGCCGTCGAAGCCGAACTGGTTGGCCAGGGTCACCGAGGCGAGCACGCCGACGAAGAGCATCGAGATGCTGAGCAGCACCGGCGACGGGTCCCCGGTGGCCTCGAAACCCTCCTCGCCGACGGCGAATCCGGCGCCACCGAGGTTGACCATCACCGGGACGAAGATCCCGACGACCGCGATGGTGATCAGGTTGGCCCGTCGTCGGGCGTCCCGCCACCAGTAGCGGCACTCGCGGGCCACCAGCGCGCCGAACCGGTCCCGGCGGGCCCAGCCGACCGCCCGGGGGAAGAGTTGGGCGACCGCGCCGCCGGTCGGTGCCTGGCGGGCCTTGGCCGGGGCGGCGCTCGCCGCGCCGACCATCGCCGACTCCAGCGACCGGGACCACCAGAGCAGCAGCGCCCCGATGGTCACCGCGGTGATCAGCAGCTTGACCGGTACCGCCCAAGCCCGGCCCTCGGCCACGTCCAGGCCGATCGTCCAGGGTGCGCCGAACGGGGTCCAGCCGACGATCCGGGCCACCCCGACCAGCCGGTCCCAGTCGGCGGTGCGGACTGCGGCCAGCACCACGAGCTGCAACGGGCCGAGCAGCGCGGCGACCACGGCGAGTAGCACGGCGGCCAGGTCGCGCACCCGGCGGGACCGCAGCATGGTGGCGAACGCGCTGGTCACCGCGCGGCTGGCGGCGACGCAGAGCAGCACCCCGGCGACCACACCGACGGCGGCGACGACCCCGGCGACCGGGCCGCCGAGCAGCCCGGCGCTGACCACCAGCCCGGTGACCGCGACCAGCACCGCGAACACCGGGACGCTGACCAGGGCCGCCGCGAACAGCCCGGTGACCAGGGTGCGGCGGGACAGCGGCAGCAGGGCGAACCGGGCCGGGTCGAGGGTCTCGTCGACACCGAAGAAGACGAGCGGCAGCAGCAGCCAGCCGAGCACCAGCACCCCGCCGCCGAACGCCGCCGCCATCACCGCGTACCGGGGTTCGTCGGCGAAGCCGGGCGCGGCGAACATCAGGAAGCCGCCGGCCGCGAACCAGAGCCCGACCAGCACGCCGGTCACGAACAGGGCGATCCGCCAGCCCTGGCCCCGGAAGTTGTTGCCCATCACCCGCAGCTTGAGCCGGACGAAGTGGCGCGGGGAGACCGGGCGGACCCGCTCGGCGGGTGTGCTCACCGGGACAGCCACGCCAGCTCCTCACCGGTCGCCGTCCGGCCGCCGACGACCTCGACGAAGACGTCCTCCAGGGACCGGTCGCCACGTACCTCGGCGAGGGTGCCGACCCGCTTGATGGTGCCCTCGGCGAGGATCGCCACGTGCGAGCAGAGCCGCTCGACGACCTCCATCACGTGGCTGGAGAAGACGACGGTCCCGCCGCCGACCACGTACCGGTGCAGAATGTCGCGGATCAGCGCCGCCGACACCGGGTCGACCGCCTCGAACGGCTCGTCGAGTACCAGCAGCCGGGGGCCGTGCAGCAACGCACAGGCCAGGCCGATCTTCTTCTTCATACCGGCGGAGTAGTCGACCACCAGGGTCCGGCCGGCGTCGGTGAGGGCCAGCACGTCGAGCAGCTCCGCCGCCCGCTGGTCGACCACCGCCGGGTCCATGCCGCGCAGCAGACCGTGGTACGCCAGCAGCTCCGCGCCGCTGAGCCGGTCGAACAGCCGCACCCCGTCGGGCATGACGCCGAGCAGCCGTTTCGCCCCGACCGGGTCGCCCCAGACGTCGTACCCGAGCACCCACGCGTTGCCGTGGTCGGGCCGCAGCAGCCCGACGGCCATCGACAGCGTGGTGGTCTTGCCGGCGCCGTTGGGGCCGAGCAGGCCGTAGAACGAGCCGGCGGGGACGGCCAGGTCCACCCCGGCGACCGCCACCTTGCCGTCGAACTGCTTGGCGAGACCACGAAGTGCCAGCGCAGGGTGTTCACCAGTCATGCTCCGACCGTATCCGGACCGGGCGAGGAGCCGCTCCCGCCAGGGGACGATCCCGGCTCATCCCGCAGGCGGACGACCGCGCAGGGTGGCTCCGGGGAAGACGAGGGCCGATCGGGACGAACGGTCAGGAACGGAGCGACTCGGGGGCGTGCAGGCGGAGCATGGTGACCCCGACGTCGACCGGGGTGCGACGGCGGGTCGCCATCGACACGGCGATCATCACGGTGAAGGCGAGCGGCACCGTCCACGCGGCCGGTTGGGTGGTGAGGGTGGCCGGCCATCCGGTCAGCGGCGGCCCGAGCACGGTGACCAGCACCGCGCCGATCGCCGCGCCCCCGCCGACCAGCACCCCGGCCGCCGCGCCGAGGTCGGTCAGCCCGCGCCACCAGATGCCGAGCACCAGCAGCGGGCAGAAACTGGACGCGGCGACCGCGAAGGCCAGCCCGACCACCTGGGAGACGTCCAGCCCGGAGACGTTGAGGGCGAGCACCGCCGGCACCCCGCCGGCGATCACCGTGGCCAGCCGGAAGCCGCGTACCGAGCCGTGCCCCAGGACATCGGTGGAGATCACCCCGGCGACGCTGGTGAGCAGCCCGGACGAGGTGGACAGGAAGGCGGCGAACGCCCCGGCGGCGACCAGGGCGGAAAGCAGCCGCCCGGTGACGCCGTCGCCGAGCGCCGCTTCGGGCAGCAGCACCACCACCGCGTCGGTCTGCCCGCTGACCAGCAGTTGCGGGGTGTAGATCCGGCCGAGCACGCCGTACAGCGTGGGCAGCAGATAGAAGACGCCGACCATGGCCAGCACCACCAGGGTGGTCCGCCGGGCCGACGCGCCGTCGGGGTTGGTGTAGAAGCGCACCAGTACGTGCGGTAGTCCCATGGTGCCGAGGAAGGTCGCCAGGATCAGCGAGTAGGTGGCGAACAGACCCCGGTCGTCGTCCCCGGCGGCGCTGGGCAGCAGCCAGTCGGTGGCCCCGTTGGCGACCCCGGACACCTCGGGCACCGGGTCCCCGGCGGCGAAGCTCAGCTCGTCGCCGGGGCGTACCTCACGGATGGTGCCGTCGGGGAAGGTGAGGGCCGCGCGGTGCTCGACCACGACGGTGGTGGCGGTGCGGAACGCCGGCCCGTCGGGCGGGGTCACCGCCGGGCGGGCGTCGGCCTGCCACTGCAGGGCCAGGAAGATCGCGGGTACGGCGAGCGCCGTCAACTTCAGCCAGTATTGAAAAGCCTGCACGAAGGTGATCGCCCGCATCCCGCCCAACGCCACGTTGGCGGTGACCACCGCCGCGACCAGCAACGCCCCCACCGGGTACGGCGAGCCGGCCACCGTGGCCAGGGTCAGCCCGGCGCCCTGCAACTGCGGCACCAGGTAGAGCCAGCCGATGAAGATGACGAAGACGGTGGCCAGGGTGCGCAGCCGGCGGGAACCGAGCCGCAGCTCGCAGAAGTCGGGCAGGGTGAACGCCCCGGACCGGCGTAGCGGCGCGGCGACGAACAGCAGGAGCGCCAGGTAGCCGGCGGCGAAACCGACCGGGTACCAGAGCACGTCGACGCCGTACTTGAGGATGAGTCCGGCGATGCCGAGGAAACTCGCCGCCGACAGGTACTCCCCGCCGATCGCGGCGGCGTTCCAGGTCGGACTGACCGTCCGGGACGCCACCAGGAAGTCGGAGGTGGTGCGGGCCAGGCGCAGTCCGTAGAAGCCGATGCCGACGGTGATCAGGGTGACCGCGACGATCGCCGGTACGACGTACCCGTTGCCCATCTCAGCGTTCCGGTCGTTGGACGAGGTCGACGAAGTCCTGTTCGTTGCGTTCGGCGAGCCACACGTACGCCCAGCCGACGACGATGAGGAAGGGGAACGAGACCACCCCGAGCAGCAGCCAGGGCAGGTTGACGCCGAGCACGGTGACCCGGCCGACCGGGGGCGCGATGGCGAACAGCCAGGGCAGCCCGCCCAACCCGACCAGCACCAGCAGGCTCAGCCGCAGGGCGAGGGTGAGCTGTGCCCGGACCAGGCCCCGGACCAGCGCCTCACCGACCCGGGTCTGTTGGGTCAGCTCGGTGCGGGTGTGGGCGGCCCGGGTGTCCCGGCGGGAGACACCGGCCAGCACGATCCGTACCCGCCCGGTCGACCGGGGGGCCGGCGGCCCCGGGTCCACCGGTGGCGGTTCGGGGTCGTGGTCGGCGGTCACCCGGGCAGTCTCGTCGGCCCCACCCGAATGTCAAGTGTCGTCCACCGGGGGTGTGGACAACCTGTGGACAAGGCGGACCGGCCTGTGGACGACGGTGGGCGACCCGGCGACCACCGTAGCGTTAAGTCTGATTCGTCCTCACCGGAACGTCACCAGGAGATCATCTGTAACGGCCTTGCCGGCATTGACCCAGGCCCCTACGCTGGGGCAGCCAATCCCTTTCTCATCGAACACGGGGTCTCTATGCGCAAAATTCGCACTCTCCTCGGCGTCGGTCTCGCCGGAGCATGTGCACTCGCCGTGGTGCCGGGTACGGCCTCCGCGGCTCCCGTCTCCGCGCCGCTGCAGAAGGCGGCGGCCCTCGACGACGTGACCGGCGCCTACTACCCGGTCTCCCCGGCCCGGCTGCTGGACACCCGCGACGGCACCGGTGCCCCGGTCGGCAAGATCGGCGCCGGCAAGAAGGTCGACCTCCAGGTCGCCGGCCGTGGTGGCGTACCGGCCAGCGGCGTCGGCGCGGTCGTGCTGAACGTGACCGTCACCGGTCCCAGCGCCGCCAGCTTCCTCACCGCCTACCCGACGGGCGAGTCCCGCCCGACCGCCTCCTCGGTGAACTTCGCCAAGGGCTGGCTGGGCTCCAACAACGTCACCGTGAAGCTCGGCTCCGGTGGCAAGGTCTCGGTCTACAACAACAGCGGCTCGACCGACGTGATCGTCGACGTGGTCGGCTTCTACGCGGGCGACAACAGCCTCACCAACCGCGCCGGCGGCCAGTACGAGTGGTACCTGCCGGAGCGCATGTGGGACAGCCGGGAGGACCCGGAGGGCAAGCCTCCGGCCGGTCAGGTGCTGGAATACTCGCTCAACTTCGGCCCCGACTACAACCCGCACGTCAAGTCGTTCGTCTTCAACGTCACCGCGGTGTCGCCGGCCAAGTCCGGCTTCCTCACCGCGTGGTCCGGCAGTGGCGCCCGCCCGGCCGCCTCGACGGTGAACTACCTCGCCGGCAAGAACGTGCCGAACCTGACCTTCGTGCAGACCACCCCGTGCACCGGCACCGAGCAGTACAACTGGTGCACCGCTGGTGCGCCGAAGTTCAGCATCTACACCTCGCAGTCGGCGCACGTCCTGGTCGACCTGGTCGGCGTGGTCGACGACGGCGAGTCCTCGTACGGCATGCGGTTCGCCCCGCTGAGCCCGACCCGGATCGTGGACAGCCGCTCCAACCTGGGCATCTCCGGCGCCATCCCGGCCAACGGCACCCGCAAGGTGACCGCCCCGGAGGCGCTGGTCACGCCCGACACCGAGGTGCTGGCGATGAACGTCACCGCCGTCACCCCGACCAACAACACGGTCATCACCACCTGGCCGGCCGACTTCGACGGCATCGGCAAGCCCGCCACCAGCAACCTGAACCCGTACGCGGGCCAGGTCGTCTCCAACGGCGTGCTCGGTGTCATCGGCCCGAACTACGCGTTCAACGTCAACAACCTGTCCGGCAGCACGCACCTGGTCGCCGACGTGGTGGGCACGTTCTACTACCCGCCGGCGTCCACGGCCAAGTCGGCCACGTCGCTCAAGGGCGGCAAGGCCAAGCCGAGCGCGGTCCCGGCCGCGAACCGGCGCTGACCGACAGTCGCCACGACGGCTGACCATCGGCCGTCACCCGGAGCGCCCCGACCACCCGGTCGGGGCGCTCCCGCGTTTTCCGGCGGTGAATGCTTCCATCGATATGGCCTTGCCGCTCGTGATCACCGCCCATAGTGTGTGGTCCACAATCACTCTTCCTTCTTCACGGGGTAATGCATGCGCATTTTTCGCGCCCTACTCGGCATGAGCATTGCCGGGACCTGTGTGCTGGCCGTACTGCCGGGGGTGGCGCTGGCCGCGCCCACCGCGCCGTACACGGTCCTCACCGTCGACGTCGGTGACCAGACCGGCGGCTATCCGATCTACCGCTCCGACGTCTTCGACCGTGACAACTCCACCGTCTCCGTGGTCCCACAGAGCAACGACCGGCTGGCCGTCGAGACCAACCGGGCCGGCTCCTACGTGCGGCTCACCATCCAGCCGCCGGCCGGCGAGCAGTGGACCGCCGGTCAGACCTACCAGGCGACCTGGCAGGGCGACGGCGGCACCGCCGCCATGGACCTGGCCTCGGACGGGCGCGGCTGTGGCCACGTCACCGGGTGGATCAAGGTCCGGCAGGTCGAGCGGGACGGCGACACCGGTCTGGTCGACGCCTTCGCCGCCGCCTACGAGTACAGCTGCCGGGACAGCCTCTACTACACCGGCACGGTCAGCGGCGAGCTGCGCTGGAACTCGTCGGTGGACTACGTGGTCGCGCACGGCGAGCCCAACCCGGTGAGCTTCAACTACCAGGAGCTGGCGGTGCCCAGCGCGGCCAGGACGGTGACCTTCCGGGCCGTCGGCAGCGCCCCGATCACCTTCGGGGCGGCCAGCCTCGGCGGCCCGACGCCCGAGGCGTTCGCGCTGCTCGGCTCGAACTGCACCGGCCGGACGTTGGCTCCGGGCCAGACCTGCACGGTCTCGGTCGCGGCCAACCCGACCAGGGAGGGGGTGCAGCAGGCGAGCCTGCTGCTCGCCGACGACAGCGCCTCCGGCACCCGCCGGGTGCAGTTGGCCGTGGAGGGCTTCCGGGGCGTCACCGGCAGCTACTACCCACTGGCACCGAAGCGGCTGATGGACACCCGGTCCGGGTTGGGCGCGGCCAAGGCCAAGATCGGCCCGGGTAAGAAGGTCGACCTCCAGGTCACCGGGCGGGGTGGGGTGCCGAGCAGCGGTGTCGGCTCCGTCGTGCTGAACGTGACTGTCGTCGGCCCGACGGCGGGGAGCTTCCTGACCCTCTACCCCGCCGGTCAGAGCCGTCCGACCGCCTCCTCGATCAACTTTGCGAAGTCGTGGCTCGGCTCGAACAGCGTCACCGTCAAGGTGGGCTCCGGCGGCAAGGTGTCGGTCTACAACCACGCCGGTTCCACGGACGTCGTGGTCGACGTGGCGGGCGTCTGGGCGGGGAACAACTCGCTCTCCAGCCGGGGGCAGGGCGGCCAGTACCAGTGGATCAAGCCGTACCGCCTCTACGACACCCGGGAGGAGGGCGGTCCCCTGAAGGCCGACTACATCATGTGGAGTTGGCTCAGCTTCGGTGACCTCAACACCCACGTCAAGGCGCTGGTCGTCAACATCACCGCCGTCTCGCCCCGCAAGGCCGGCTACCTGACGGCCTGGAACGGGCAGGGTGACGTGCCGAGCGCGTCCACGGTCAACTATCCGGCCGGCAAGGTGGTGCCGAACCTCGCCATCGTGGAGACGGTCGAGTGCACCGAGTGCGGCGGACGGCGGGCCCCGGAGTTCTCGATCTACACCTCGCAGACCACCCACCTGGTGGTCGACGTGGTGGGTGTGATCGACGACGGCACCGTCCCGGACGGCCTGCGGTTCACCCCGATGTCGCCGACCCGGATCGCGGACAGCCGGATCGGCCAGGGCCTGCCGAGCGTCCTCGGGCCGACCGCGGTCGGCAAGGTCACCGCACCGGCGAGCATGCTGACCCCCAGCACGCAGGTGCTCGCGATGAACGTCACCGCGGTCACCCCGACCAGCAACACCGTGCTCACGGTGTGGCCGGCCGACTCGGCGATGACCCGGCCCACGGCGAGCAACCTCAACCCGGCCGCCGGGCAGACCGTCTCCAACGCGGTGCTGGGCATCCTCGGTCCGACCCAGGGCTTCAACGTCTACAACCACTCGGGTAACACCCATGTGGTCGCCGACGTGGTCGGCACGCTCTGGGTCTACCCGGGTACGGCCGCACCACCCACGGGCCGGGCCACGTCCCCCGGCGGCAGGCTCAAGGTGATCGACTCCGGCGTGGGCGCCCCCTCCCCACGCTGACCGTCACCAACGACGAAGGGCGTCCCGGCCTCGGCCGGGGCGCCCTTCACCCTTCCCGCGCCAGGGGGCCGATGTTGCGGCATCCGGGCACCCGGTCACCGCAACATCGCCGACATTGCGACGATCATGACGGCCAGCGCGCCGGCAGCGCGCACCCGGCTCAGCGGTTCCAGTCCTGTTTGGCGGCGCGGACCAGCTTGTCCTTCAGCTCCCGGGTGTGCCGGCGACTCACCGGCAACTCGGCGGCGTCGATCAGCACCACGTACCCCGAGTTGACCAGGCGCAGCTCCGCGATCAGCCGCAACTGCACCAGGTACGACCGGTGGATGCGGACGAAACCCGCGTCCGCCCAGCGTTCGGCGAGGGTGGCCAGCGACACCCGCACCAGGTGCGACCCGTCGGCGGTGTGCAGCCGGGCGTAGTCGCCCTGCGCCTCGACCCAGCGCACCGCCGAGCGGGGCAGCATCCGGGTCGTCCCGGCCAGCTCCACCGGGATCGTCGGGTCCTCCTCGGCACGGGCCAGCGCCGCCGGGTGCGACGGCACCACCCGGGAGCCCATCACCCGGCGCAGCGACTCGGCCAGCCGTTCGGCGCGTACCGGCTTGCGGACGTAGTCGGTCGCGCCCAGGTCGAACGCGTCGACCGCCCCGTCGTCGTACGCGGTGACGAAGACGATCGCGGGGGGCCTGGCGAACCGGCGCAGCACCCGGGCCAGTTCCATGCCGTCCAGGCCGGGCATCCGGATGTCGAGGAAGACCACGTCGACGTCGGTGTCCCGCAGCACCCGCAGCGCCTCGGTGGCGTCACCGGCCGTGTGCAGCCGGGCCACCCGGGGATCGGCCCGCAGGTGGTACGCCAACTCGTCGAGCGCCGGTGGCTCGTCGTCGACGGCCAGCACCCGCAGGAACCCGGAGGCGTTCACCGCGCCGCCCCGCTCGTTCACGCGCCGGCCCGTACGCCGGGGTGGAACTTCGGGATCCGCAGGCTCACCTTCGTACCCGAACCGGGGCCCGTCTCGACGACCAGGCCGAACCCGTCGCCGAACACCGAGCGGAGCCGCTCGTCGACGTTGGAGAGGCCGACGTGCTGGCCCGGGTCGTCGGTCGGGTCGCTGCCGGCCCTGCTCAGCTCGGCGATCCCCGCGGTCAGCGTGGCCGGGTCCATCCCCACTCCGTCGTCCTCCACAGTGATGTGACACTCGGCACCCGCGTCCCGGGCCTCGATGCTCACCATGCCGGTACCGGGCTTGCGCGACAACCCGTGTCGTACCGCGTTCTCCACAAGCGGTTGCAGGCACAGGAACGGCAGGGTCACCGGCAGCACCTCCGGGGCGACCTGCAACCGCACCTGCAACCGGTCACCGAACCGGGCCCGTTCGATGGTCAGGTAGCGATCGATGGAACGCAACTCCTCGGCGAGGGTGGTGAACTCCCCGTGCGCCCGGAAGGAGTACCTGGTGAACTCGGCGAACTCCAGGATCAGCTCCCGGGCCCGCTCCGGGTCGGTGCGCACGAACGACCCGATCGCGGTCAACGCGTTGTAGATGAAGTGCGGGCTGATCTGCGCCCGCAACGCCCGGATCTCGGCGCGGGCCAGCCGTTCCCGGGACGAGTCCAGCTCGGCCAGCGAGAGCTGGTTGCCGGCCCAGTGCGCGGTCTCCAGGGTGGCCTGCACCAGGCCCGGCGCGGGCGGCCCGTCGGCCACCGCGACCAGCGCCCCGACCACCCGGCCGTCGGCCGACAGCGGGGCCACCACCGCCCCCCGGACCAGGCAGTCCACCCGGTCGCAGTGCAGCTCCGACTCGCCCAGCACCGTCGACCGGCCGGTCTCGGCCACCCGCCGGGCCGCCGCGAGCAGTTGCCCGCCGTGGTGTCCGCCGCGCCCGTCGAGGGCGAGCAGCGTGTCGGCGTCCGTCAACGCCAGCCCGGCCGCCCCCACCAGGGCCCGCAGATGGCGTACGGCCTTCGCCGCGCCCGCCGGGTGCAGCCCGGTACGCAGCGGCTCGGCGGCCAGCCCGGCGGTGTGCAGCACCTCGTAGGTGGCCCGCTGGGTGGCGGTGGCGATGCCCCGTCGACCGCGTAGCCGCAGCGCCGCCCAGAGCGCGGCGGCGAGCGCGGTCACCAGCGAGACGACGCCGACCACGGCGGAGAGGTTGCCACCCACCCCGCGATCCTGGCCTGTCCGGCCCGCCACGCCAAGGGGTTCAGTACGCGCCCTTGCGGGCCAGCACCACACCGACCGTGCGCCACAGGATGCTCAGGTCGTACGCCAGCGACCAGTTGTCGACGTAGTAGAGGTCGAGCCGGACCGCCTCGTCCCAGGACAGGTCGGAACGGCCGGACACCTGCCACAGGCCGGTCATCCCCGGCCGGACCAGCAGCCGCCGCCGCACGTCGCCGAGGAAGTCGCCGTCGTCGGCGGGCAGCGGACGCGGCCCCACCAGCGACATCTCCCCCCACAGCACGTTGATCAGCTGGGGCAGCTCGTCCAGCGAGGAGGCCCGCAGGAAGCGGCCCACCGGGAACACCCGGGGGTCCTGCTTCATCTTGAACAGCATGCCGTCGGTCTCGTTCTGGTCGACCAGGCCGGCCAGCCGTTCTTCGGCGTTGACGTACATGGTGCGGAACTTCCACACCCGGAAGGTCCGCCCCTCGTGGCCCACCCGGGGCTGGCGGAAGAAGACCGGCCCGGGGTCGGACAGCCGGATGGCCAGCCCGATGGCGAGGAAGACCGGGACGAGCAGCAGCAGGCCCAGCCCGGCGGCGATCCGGTCCATCAGGTTCTTGGCCAGCAGCGCCGGCCCGGACAGGGTCGGCTCCTCCACGTGCAGCAGCGGCAAACCCTCGATCGGGCGGATGTGCACCCGGGGGCCGGCGATGTCGGTGAGCTGCGGGGCGACCACCAGGTCGACGCCGGAGCCCTCCAGTTGCCAGGCCAGCCGGCGCAGCTCACCCGGTTCGGCGCTGGCCGAGCCGCAGACCGCGATGGTGTCCCCGCCGACCTCCCGCACCAGGGCCAGTACGTCCCGCCCGGCGTACACCGGGACGGGGGTCTGGATGCCCCGGGCGGCGGCGTACCCGTCGGTGATGTGGATGGCCACCGGCACCAGGCCGGCGCTCGGGTTGCGGGTGACCGCCGTGTAGACCTCCAGGCACTCCGGCAGGGTGCCCACCAGCACCATCCGGTGCCCGGCGTGCCCGGCCCGCCCCCGGATGCGGTGCAGCACGAACCGCGCGGTGATCCGGAAGAGGAGCACCAGCACCAACGCCCCGGCCAGGGCGAAACCCACCGTGTAACGCGAGAGGTCGGTCTTGGTGGCGAAGGCGACGAACGACACGGTCGCGGTGACCGCGACACCACCCCGGATGACCCGCTTGTACTCCTCCGGCCCGAGGCCGAGGTAACGCCTGTCGTAGGCCCGGTTGCCCCAGAGCGCCACCAGCCAGCCGAGCGGCACCAGCAGGAAGACCACCGTGTAGAACCAGGTCGGGTCCGCCTGCGCGTTGTAGAAGCCGGCCCGTGCCTGACCGAACGCCTCCTGGGCGATCCAGTCGGCCAGCACCACGGCGGCGAAGTCGAGCAGCAGCAGCGCCGCCGTGTACGGGCGGTGCCAGCGGGACACCCGACGTCGGGCGCGGGCCCAGGCCGACCGGGGCACCCCGTTGTGTGACGGCGGTGTCGGCGGCTGGATCTCGAAGCTGTCGACGTGCCGCACGAGTTTGCTCCGGCCTGTGTTGGTTACCGGGCGCTGGAGGCTTGTCGTCACCTCAACCCATGTCCTCCCGCATGACTCGCGCCGCTCACTCGCCGTGAGGGGCCCGGGTCGCCCACCGTTCCAGTCTCCCACGCTGGCAGCGGGTCAAACGCGGAGCCGGGGGGCTTTGCGTCTGGGGTCGCCAACGGGGAACCGGCCGACTTCACGTCAGTTTTCGAAGCCGGGGACCGAGCCACTATACCGATGGACGGCCACCGGGGTAGAGCGCGGACGGGGACGTTCCGCGCGCCAGGGACGATACCTCTCCGTAACAATGGCGCGGTGTGACTCACCGTACGAGACGGGACAACCGACGGTCAGCGAGCGGTTTGCCCCCGGTCTGGCAGGTCGGGCAGTACTGGAGGCTGGAGTCGGCGAACGAGACTTCCCGGACGGTGTCGCCACAGACCGGGCAGGGCAGCCCGGTGCGGGCGTGCACCTTCAACCCGGAGCGTTTCTCGCCCTTCAGCTCCGCCGCCCGGTGCCCGGCCGAGCGGCGTACCGCGTCGCCCAGCACCGTCCGGGTCGCGGCGTGCAGGGTGGCGAGCTGGTCGTCGGTGAGCCGGTCGGTGATCGCGAACGGGGACAGCTTCGCCGCGTGCAGGATCTCGTCGGAGTACGCGTTGCCGACCCCGGCGAGCACCGCCTGGTCGGTCAGCACCCCCTTGACCTGCCCCCGTCGGCTGCGCAGCCGTTCGGTGAAGGTGGCCAGGTCGGCGTCGAGCGCGTCCGGCCCGAGCTTGGCGACCCCGGGGACCTGTGCCGGGTCGGTCACCAGGTAGGCGGCGAGCTTCTTCTGGGTGCCCGCCTCGGTGAGGTCGAACCCGGAGCCGTCGTCGAGGCGTACCCGTAGGGCGATCGGGCCCTTGCCGGGGCGCAGCGGGGTGGTGGAGGGGAACGCCTCCCGGTAGTGCAGCCAGCCGGCGCGGGCCAGGTGCACCACCAGGTGCAGGTCACCGTCGAAGATCACGTCGAGGAACTTGCCGTGCCGCCGGGCGTCGGCCACCGCCCGGCCCGACACCGCCGTGGGCGCCGGGTCGTACGTCTTCAGGGCGCTGATCGCGGCGACCTCGACCCGGTCGACGCGTCGCCCCACGGCACGCTCACGCAGGTACCCCGCGAGCGCCTCCACCTCCGGTAGTTCGGGCACGAGCCAACGGTAGCCTTCTTTCCCGTGAGAATCGTGGTGGCGCACAACCGGTACCGGGAAGCCCAGCCGTCGGGTGAGAACACGATGGTCGACTCGGAGATCGGGCAGCTCACCGCAGCCGGGGTGGAGGTGCTGCCGTTCATCCGCAGCTCCGACGAGATCCCGTCGATGCCGAAGTCGGCCAAGGCGCTGCTGCCGATCTCACCGATCTACGCCCCGCGCGCCCAGCAGGAGCTGTCCCGGCTGCTCACCGAGCACCGGCCGGACGTGCTGCACCTGCACAACCCGTACCCCCTGCTCTCGCCCTGGGTGGTGCGGACCGCGCACAAACACGGCGTGCCGGTGGTGCAGACGGTGCACAACTACCGGCAGGTCTGCTCGTCGGGGATCTACTTCCGCGACGGCGTCATCTGCCAGGACTGCAAGGGTCGGGCGTTGGCGGTGCCGTCGATCGTGCACCGCTGCTACCGGGACTCGCGGGCGCAGAGCGCGTTGATGGCGGCCACCCTGGCCGTGCACCGGGGCACCTGGCGGTCGGTGGACCGGTTCATCGCGCTCACCTCGGCCATCGCCGATCACCTGACCGACTACGGCATCCCGGCCGAGCGGATCGTGGTCAAGCCGAACGCGGTACCCGACCCGGGCGCACCCACCCCGCTCGGCGACGGCTTCCTCTATCTGGCCCGGCTGACCCCGGAGAAGGGCGTCGACCTGCTGTTGGACGCCTGGCGGCGGCACCCGGTGGGCAGCCTCGGCACGCTGCGGGTGGCCGGTGACGGCGAGCTGCGTCCGCTGGTCGAGGCCGCCGCCGCCGAGCGTGCCGACGTCGTCTACCTGGGCCAGCTCGACCGGGCCGGGGTACGCGCCGCCGTGGAGGCGAGCGCCGTGGTGATCGCCGCCTCGATGTGGCACGACGTGCTGCCCACGGTGATCATCGAGGCGTTGGCCAGTGGCCGGCCGGTGCTCGGCACCGCGCTCGGCGGCATCCCGTACCTGGTCGGCGCGGACGTCCCGCACGAGCCCGCCGGCACCGGCCCGGCGGCTGTCGCCTCGGCGGTCGCCGGCCACGCCCCGCCGCCGGCCGGTCCGCCGGCGGTCCCGGCCGGCCTGCTCGGCGGCACCGCCGGCTGGGTGGTTCCGCCGGACCCGGCCGCGTTGGCCGCCGCGCTCCCGGTCGCGCGGGCCGGTGCCGCGCTGCTCTCCGCCCCGGCCCGGCTGCGGTACGAGCAGACGTTCCACCCGGACGTGGTCCTCAAGCGGCACCTGGCCATCTACGCCTCCCTCACCCGCACCCCCTGACCCACTGCCGGGAGTTCGCCAGGTATGAATCCCTGGTGGCCGGAGGTCACCTCGCTTGCCGGGGTGGCGGTGTCCCGGACCGAGTTGAGGATCGTGACCAGGCGGTCCAGATCGGCGGACGGGAAGATCGATTCCGGGTCGGGCGCCAGATCACTGAACGGGCTCTCGTAGAGCCGCTCAGGCTTCATGACGCCGTTCCGCGTCAGGTGCGCGATGATCAGGCCGATGAAGCTGATCTGGTTGGCGGTGAGGGTCCGGCCGGTCAGAAACTCGCTGAACGCCTCGTCGGCGGCTTCCCGGTCGAGGCCGACAAGTGAGCGGACGAAGAGCCCGAGTCCTTCGGAGGAACGGCGGGCCCGGTCGATGTCCTCGGTCGCGCCACCGCTGGCCACCAGCATCCGTTCCAACTCGTCGAGGTCGGTGGGGGAGAGCTGCTCGTTGCGGCGCAGCTTCTGCAACGCCGGATGGTCCTCGTGGGTGCGCAGGTAGGCCTGGGCCTTGGCGCGGAACCGCTCGAAGTTCGTGCCGATCCTGAGGTCGTCGAGCGAGACGAGCGAGATCTCCCCCAGTTCGTCGCTGAAGTCGGTATAGACGATGGCCCGCCTGGCCCGGGAGATCAACCTGACCAGTCCGCGCAGGCGTCGACGCATCAACTCCAGCATGGGCAGGGTCACGTCCTGCCACCATTCGTCGCCTGCCACCTCGTCGAGGAGGTGTTGCTGCTCGCCGACCGCCGGGATGCCGGTCTGCTCCAGCAGGGTCGAGGCGATCTCCTGAACCTGCCCACGGAGCCGCGCGTAGCCCGGCAGCACCTGGAACTGGCCGAGTTGGAGGCGCAGCACCATCAGGTCGAACCGCTTGGCGGCCTCGTCGGTGTCCTGCACGGCGGTGGGTAGACCGGCGAGGTTGGTGCCGATCTCCTCCACCGCCTCGGGGGTGAGCCGGTGCCAGCTGGCGAAATCGAGGTAGCGCTCCACCAAACTGCGCTTGGGGCGTACGACGAAGTTGTCCAGGTGGATGTTCGCCACCCGGGCGTGCAGGTCCCGGGCCAGCTCCCAGCGCAGGCCGGCTTCGCTACGGGTCCCGTCGTCGGCCGGTTGCGGGCCGGCGTCGGCGGGGAGCCGCTGGTCGAGGCGGTGGATCAGGTCGAGCTGGGCCTTGAACAGCCGGGTGGTCAGCGGCTCGCCCGGCTTCGCCTGCGCCGGCTCGGGATTCTGGTTGAAGTACTCGAAGTTCTGGCAGAAGTCGAAGACGAGGAAGTCCTCCTTGTGCTGCCCGGGGCCGTAGAGGTCCGGACAGAGCCGGGTTCCCCGGCCGAGCATCTGGAGGAACTTCGACCTGGACCGGACGATCTTGAAGAAGACCAGGTTGACGACCTCGGGCACGTCGATGCCGGTGTCGAGCATGTCCACCGAGATCGCCACGTGCGGCTCCCGCTCCTGGTCAGAGAAGGCGTCGATGAGGCTCTGCGCGTACACGGTCTTGTGGGTGACTACCCGGGCCCGGTGGCCGGCGTGCGCCGGGTAGGCGAGATCGAACCGTTGCTCGATGAACTTCGCGTGGGCCTCGTTCTTGGCAAAGATGATCGTCTTGCCGATCCGGTCGCCACCGGCCACGTGGTGACCGTGGGTCATCAACGTCTCCAGGACCTTGTCCACGGTGTCGGTGTTGAACAGCCACTTGTTGACCGCGTCGGGGTCGACGCTGTCCGGCGGGCCGTCGTCACCCCAGTCGAGCGAATCCCACTCGTCCTTCTCCGCCTCGGTGAGGTCGTCGTAGCGGATGCCGTCACGCTGGAACTTCAACGGCACCGAGACCGCCCGCGGCGGCACGAGAAAGCCCTCCCGCACCGCGTCGTCCAGGTCGTAGTGGTCGGTGGGCACGCCGTCTTCGAGGTGGAACAGCCGGTAGGTGTTGCGGTCGATCTCGCTGCGCGGGGTCGCGGTGAGGCCGACCAGGAGGCTGTCGAACCAGGAGAAGATCGCCCGGTACTTCCGGTAGACCGACCGGTGCGCCTCGTCGATGACGACCAGGTCGAAATGGCCCGGCCCGAAGCGCCGTCCGGCACCCGCGGTGTCGTTGATCAGGCCCATCATGGTCGGGTACGTCGAGACGTACACCCGGCCCTCGGTGTCGCGCTCGGTGACCAGGTTGACGGTGGCCACCTCGGGCAGGTGCGCCCTGAACGCGTTGACCGCCTGGTTGACCAGGGCGGTGCGGTCGGCGAGGAAGAGCACCCGCTTGACCCAGCCGGCCCGCATCAGCACGTCCACCAGGGCGATCACCGTACGGGTCTTGCCGGCGCCGGTGGCCATCACCACGAGCGCCTGGTGCTGCCGGTCCCGCTCGAACGCCTCACCGATCTTGCGGATCGCCCGGTGCTGGTAGTGCCGCTCGACGATCTCCGGCTTGACGGGTACCTCCGCGAGCGGCCGGCGGGTGGTGCGACGCTGGATGAGCAGCGCCAGTTCGTCGCGGGTGTAGAAGCCCTGCACCGGACGGGGCGGGTAGGCGGTGTCGTCCCACAGCCAGGTGTCGTAGCCGTTGGTGTAGAAGATGACAGGCCGCCGACCGTACCGCTGCTCCAGGCAGTCGGCGTAGAGCTTGGCCTGCTGCTTGCCGTTGGCGGCGTCCTGCTGGGCGCGCTTGGCCTCGACCACCGCGAGCGGCTTGCCGTCCTCGCCCCACAGCACGTAGTCCACGAAGCCGGTACCGGTGCCGGTGGGCATGCCGGTCACCTCGAACTCGCGGTCGTCCGGCCCGTCGAGCCGCCAGCCGGCCTCGGCCAGCAGCACGTCGATGTAGAGGTGCCGGGTCTGCGCCTCGTCGTAGTCGTGGTCGTCGGGGCGGGCCTCGTTGGCCGCCTTCGCGGCGGCGATCTGGGCACGCAGCTCCGCCAGTTCGGCGTCGAGGGTGGCTGACCGTTCGCCGTCGGCGGCCGACGCCGCGTCCCGGGCGGTGAGCCGCTCGGCGAGCGCCCTCAGCTCGGCCCGGGTCTGCTGCCGCACCTCGGCGGGGACCGGCCGGGGGATCAGATCCGGGTCGAAGGCGAGGGCGCTCGCCGGTACCTGCGTCTGGTCGCGGGTGTAGTGCCGGGCGATCCAGTAGGTGACGTGGAACAGTTCGCGCAGAACCGGCACCGACTCGTCGTCCGTCACCGGCGTCTTCTCGTGGACGGCGCGGTTGCCCTGCTTGCGGATGACGTTCATCTTGACCTGGAGGGCGGTGCCCACCAGGTTGCGTAACGTCGGCTCGTGGATCTTCGCCGAAAGATCGTTCCTGTACGGCCGCCTCAGTGTCGCGTCGGCGTCGAAGAGCCAGCCGAGCGCGAGTTCCAGGGTGCGCCGGGAATAGAAGCACGAGCCGCGTGGGTCGGCGACGGCCAACCGTTCGGCCCGCAGGGCCTCGTCGTACAGGTCGGGCCACTCGCTCCGTAGAAACGCAAAGTTGCTCATGAATCGTCGACCCCCCACGGTGGACAGCCCCAGAGGGTCTCACATCAGGGCGATCCCCGAAAAGCCTGATTCTGCAACGACGCGAACAGCGCATCCAGCTCTGCCAGACCAGCCGATTGACCGGCCCGGAGCGCGTCGACGGCCGCGATACGGGCAGTGAACCGGTCCTGCAGTTCCAGCGGTGGCGAAAAGAACGCGATCCCACCCAGCCCCTTCTGGTTGACCTTGTAGGTGCCGTTGGTGGTGTGTGCCGTGGATTCGATCTGTCGTCGGACGGCTGGTGACTGCCAGACGTGCTCCAGGAAGGCGGGGCGTACCAGCCCGGTGTCGACCCGCGCGGCGATGATCGTGTCGGGAAAAGCGGTGTCCGGCATCGCCGTCGAGGGGAAGAACCCGCGCCCGACGAGACCGAGGTTGCCGTTGCCCCGGCACATGAGGAAATCCGAAGGATGGACGACCTGGGCGGGCGAATGCGGCGCAAGAAACTTGGCGGTCTTTCTCGCCGTGGGCTCGAAGCGCCGTCCGGTGATGCTGGACAAGGTGAGCACCTGCCCCTCGGTCTCACCCCGGGTGGCAGGGGAGATGCCGTTTCGAAGCGGCGCGGTCAACACGTCCGCGAGCCGGGTCATGGGCCAGCCCCGAGGATTCGTGTCCGGCGGGCCGAACAGTTCGAGAAAGATCGCCGAGGTCAGTTCGTCGAGCTGGGTGGTGGATTCCCGACGCTTGACGCGCAGTTCGTCAGCCCGGTCCAGCACCTCGGCGATCCTCCGCTGCCGTGCGAGGGGTGGCAACGGCACGGGGATTCGCTCCAGCGTCGACTTGCGGATCGAGGGCACGGTTGTCGACGTGGCGAGCGGATAGAGGTCCACGGACCGGAGGAAGTGGTAGAGGTACTTCGGGTCGAGCACGTCCGCCTTCGGAACGACGCCCATCACGTTGTTGTCGACGAGACACTCGACCCCGGTGATCGCGCGGAAATTCTGTCGGATCGCTTCTCCGATCTTCGCGAAGACGACAGCCCCCACCGGAAGCGGTCGCGCCCTCAGGCTGGTCAGGTCTGATTCGTCCACATAGTTGTCGGCCCTGCCCAGTTCGACACGTCCCTGACGCACGAGCCGGGAGATGTCGCCCACCTTGGCGAAGGGGTACCTGCCTCGGGTGCGTCCCTGTAGTCGGGTGGGGAAGCCGACGCCTGACTGGATCGAGGAAACCTCCCCGAGCATCACGGACCGCTGCTCACTCATCCGAGCATCGCCCTCAACTCGGCCATGCCCTGCTGGATCTCGGACTCCAGGCGTTCCAGGTCGGCCAGGACGTCGAGGGGTTCGCGATGCTCAACCGCTTCGTGCACGACCTCCTTGTAGCGGTTGAGGCTGAGGTCGTAGCCCTGCTCGACGATGTCGGCCTTGGGCACGCAGAAGCTCTGTTCGGTCCGTGCCCGCCGCAACTCGTCGCCGTCCCGGCGCGACCACCTGGCCAACACGTCCGGCAGGTTGTTCCGCGCGTGCTCCTCCCCGGTCAGCGCCACCTCCGGCACCGGCCGGAGCTTCTCGTCAGGCAACAGCGGAGCCCGCTTGTCGTCCAGGCTCCAGCCATCGGCTGTCACCTCGTAGAACCAGACGTGATCGGTGCCGCCACTGTTGGTCTTGGTGAAGAGGAGGATCGCGGTGGAGACACCCGAGTAGGGCTTGAAGGTGCCGCTGGGCAGCTTGACCACGCCGTCGAGCCGGTGCTCCTCGACCAGCGTCCGGCGTAGCTCCCGGTGGGCCCTGCTCGACCCGAAGAGCACACCGTCGGGCACGATCACAGCGGCCCGTCCCCCGGGCTTGAGCAGCCGGAGGAAGAGGGCGAGGAACAGCAGTTCCGTCTTCCTGGTCTTGACCACCCGCTGGAGGTCCCCGGACGTGCTCTCGTAGTCGAGGCTGCCGGCGAAGGGTGGGTTGGCCAGGATCAGCGAGTACTTCTCGGATTCGCCGCTGACGTTCTCGGCGAGGGAGTCACGATAGCGGATGTCGGGGTTCTCCACCCCGTGCAGCATCATGTTCATGCTGCCGATCCGCAGCATCGTGGCGTCGAAGTCGAAGCCGTGGAACATCCTCTCGTGGAAGTGTTCCCGCTGCTCCGCATCGAGCAGTGCGCCCGGATGGACGCGCCGGACGTACTCGTTGGCCTCGACCAGGAAGCCCGCGGTGCCGCAGGCCGGGTCGCAGATCTCGTCCTGCGGCGTCGGGGCGGTCATCTCCACCATGAGCTGGATGATGTGTCGGGATGTCCTGAACTGCCCGTTGTGTCCGGCGGTGGCGATCTTGCTGAGCATGTACTCGTAGAGGTCACCCCTGGTGTCCCGGTCCCCCATCGGGAGCTTGTCGAGCATGTCGACCACCCGGCTGAGCAGTCCGGGGCTGGGGATGGTGAACCGGGCGTCCCGCATGTGGTGCGAGTAGGTCGAACCGTCGCCACCGAGCGTCTGAAGGTAGGGAAAGACCCGGTGATTGAGGATCTTGAACATCGTCTCCGGGTCGCGGTCCCTGAACCGGGACCACCGGAGTTCCTGCTGATCCGGCCCGAACCGCAGGGTCACCGAGGCGTTGGGGAAGCGCTCCGCCTTGGCCGTCTCCCGCGTCTCGATCTCGTCCAGCCGCTTGATGAAGAGCAGGTAGGTGATCTGCTCGATCACCTCCAGCGGGTTGGAGATGCCGCCCGACCAGAAGGCGTCCCAGACGCGATCGATGCTGCTCTTCAGTTCACCGGTTATCAACGTGCCTCGTCCTCGTGGCGTCGCTTCAGGCTCGGCCTCACAGGCTAGCCCGCACCCCTGGTCGAGCGGAGCGGGCTTGCCGGCCAGGACTTCCCGGCCAGGGCCTGTCGGCGGGCGGCGAGGACGTCGCGGGCCCACGCCCCGGTGATCAAGAGGTTTACGTCATCGGGAAGATCAAAGTTGACGCAAACCTCTTGATCACCCGGCAGATCCGAGGGGGTGGGCGCGGGGTGGTCAGGGGGTGGCGGAGCGCAGGCGCTCGACTTCTGCCGCCGCGCTGACCTGGAAGACCTCGATGAACCGCAGCAGCGTGCGTAGCTCCTCGTCGTCGAAGGCGGCCAGGTCCTGGAAGGTCCGCGCGGTCAGGCCGGAGTAGTAGGCGTCGATCCGGTCGAGCCCCTCGGGGGTCGGTTCGATGAGGACGCGCCGCCGGTCGTTCGGGTCGGGTATGCGGCGGACGCAGCCGGCGTCGGCGAGCCGGTCGATCATCCGGGAGGCCGATCCGGGGGTGAGGCCGACCTGCCGGGCGAGCACCCCGGCCGTGGTCGGGCCGTGCTGCTGCAACGCATGCAGGCAGTGGAAGTCGCTCACCACCACACCCATCCGGCTCGCGACCAGGCTGTTGATCTGGATCAGGTGGGTGATCCAGTCCGGCAGCCGGCGGACGACCTCCTCGGCGAGCGGGTCGGTGCCGGCCCGGTCTGCCTGACCCGTTTCCCGCGTGGTCATCGCGGAGCCGGCGCGTGGGGCATAATTCCTCCTATCGTTGCGCGGCGCAACTGTTGCGTCCCGCACTCATCATTGCACCCTCCCCGACCTAGGAGTGGGTCTTGCCCCATTGCTCGCCGAACCGACGCCCCGACCGACCTCGACGAGGGGCTGGACGATGACCGACCTGCCCGGCACACTCCAGGCCACCTTCGTCCCCGCCGAGAACGCGATCGCCTGGTGGGGCGTCACGCCACTGACCGGGGCGATCCGTGCCCACGGCCTGCCCGAAGGCCGCTCCGGCGTCTGCCGGCTGGCCCTGCCGGTGGCCGGCCGGATCGCCGTGACCAGTGTCGCGGTGCAGCTCGCGGAGCTGGACGAGGCGCTGCCGGCCCTGCGTACGCTCGACCCGGGCGCGACGGTCGGCGAGTCCGTCCGGGCCTGGCGGGACGCGGCCGGCCTGTCGCCGGGTGACGCCGAGGGCTACGCCACGCTGGGCACCCGGATGCCGGTGGCGGCCCATGCCGTGGTCAACGACGACGGCACCGCCATCACCGCCGCGTCCGCCCTGCTGACCCGGTTCCGCCAGGCGGTGACCACCCGGGACGCCCTGCGCGGCACCGACATCCGGGCGACCCTGCGGCCGTACCAGATCGACGGGGTGGCCTGGCTCGCCGCCCGACCCGGGCTCGGGCACGGCGGCGTGCTCGCCGACGAGATGGGCCTGGGCAAGACCCTCCAGGCCATCTGCCTGCTCGCCACCCGCCGCTCGCCCGAACCGCACCTGGTGGTCTGCCCGACGTCCCTGGTCGGCAACTGGCGCAGGGAGATCGCCCGCTTCGCCCCGGCCGTGCCGACGGTCAGCTACCACGGTGCGGACCGTCGGCTGCCCGACACCTACCGGCCGGGAACGGTGGTGATCACCAGCTATCCGGTGCTGCGCCGCGACGAACCGTTGACGGCCACCGACTGGGACGTGGTCGTCCTCGACGAGGCGCAGCAGATCAAGAACCCGGAGGCGTTGGCCAGCCGGGCGGCGGCCCGCCTGTCCGCCCGCTCCCGGATCGCCATGACCGGCACGCCCGTGGAGAACCGGCTGGACGAACTCTGGTCCCTGCTGCACGTGACCAACCCCGGCCTGCTGGGCACCCGCGCCCGGTTCCGGCAGCGGTTCGTGACGCCGATCGAGCAGCGCCGCTCCGTCACCGCCGCCACCGCCCTCGGCACCGTCGTCCGGCCGCACCTGCTGCGCCGTACGAAGGCCGAGGTGGCGACCGAACTGCCAGCCAAGCAGTACTCGACGACGATCTGCACCCTCACCGACGAGCAGGCCCGGCTCTACCGGGAGGCGGTGGACCGGGCGTTCGCCGCCGGCCTGGGCGTCGGCATCGAACGCAGCGGACGGGTCCTGGCCCTGCTGACCTCGCTCAAGCAGATCTGCAACCACCCCGCCCAGTTCCTCCGGGACGGTCCCGCGCGGCCGGGGCGCTCCGGCAAGTTCGACCGGGCGACCGAGATGCTCACCGAGATCGTCGAGGACAACGACCGCGCGCTCGTGTTCACCCAGTACCGGGCCATGGGCGACCTGCTTGCCGACCACCTGACGGACAGCCTGGGAGTGGGCCCGGTCCCGTTCCTGCACGGTGGCCTCCCCGCCGCCCGGCGCGACGAACTCGTCCGGGCGTTCCAGGAGGACGACGACGCTCCCGCCGTGCTCCTGCTCAGTCTGCGGGCAGCCGGCTTCGGCCTGAACCTCACCCGGGCCAGCCACGTCATGCACTACGACCGCTGGTGGAACCCCGCCGTCGAGGAACAGGCGACCGACCGGGCGCACCGGATCGGCCAACAGCGCACCCTGAACGTCTACACCCTGGTCACCGGCGGCACCATCGAGGAACACATCGCCCGGCTGCACGACAGCAAGCGGGGGCTCGCCGAGATCGTCTCCGGCGACGCCGAGGCGGCCCTGTCCCGGCTGTCCGACGACGAACTGCACGCGGTGCTCGACCTCGACCCGGGAGGCTCCCGTTGATCCCCGCCGAGTTCGGCGCGACTCCCTGGGGCCGCTGCTGGGTGCGTACGGTCGCCTCGACGGCCGCCGTCGGCCCCAACGCCCTGCTGCCGAAAGCGCGCAGCCTCGCCCGCAACCACGCGGTCACCCTGTCGGCCGACGGCGGCCACCTGGAGGCCGACGTACGGGTGTCGGGCGTCGGCAACCGGGTCCGCCTGGTGCTGCCGCCCTGGCCCGTCGAGACCCGGGACGAGGCGACCCGCCTGATCGCCACGGCGCTGGCGGACAACCGCGGGCTGGCCCCCGGCGACCTGCCGGACAGTCTCGACGGCGACTTCCGCCGGCACGGCATCAGCGTCGGCGTCGGGCTCGACGAACTGGTGTCCGAGTGCGACTGCCGGAGTCGCCGCCGCCCCTGCCTGCACGTCCTGGCCACGATCTATGCGTTGTCCCAGCTGGTCGACGAGCGGCCGGCACTCGCCGTCGAGTTGCGGATGTCGCCCGCCGCGCTCGCCCCGCCGCCGGACCCGGACTGGGTTCCGCTGACCGACGTCGACCCGGCCACCTTCTACGGCGGCTGACCCGGCCACCGGCACGACCGGGGGTGGTCCGCCGCCGGGCCACCCCTCCACCCCGCCACCCCGTTGATCAAGAGCTTTGCGTCAGCTCTGATCTTCCAGGTGACGCGAAGCTCTTGATCAACAGGTTGGTTGGGGCGGGGGAAGCCTCCGTGTGCGTGTGCGGGTCGGGAGGGGTTGGTGGCCGGGTGGGCCGGAGGTCGGCGGTGTCCGGGAGCCGTCAGTCCTGGCTCTGGTGGTGGCGGAACTTCCTCCCGTAGCCTGGTGGGCCGCATCCACAGTGGATATCGGAGCTGACCGGGGAGTTTGACGCATGGTGACGGATGCCCACGATGGGCCGGTTCCGGAAGTGGCCGGAGGTGGGCAGCGGGTCCTCGATCTGCTGGACAAGGCGATCACCCTCCAGAGCCCCCTGGTGCGCAAGAACATAGCCCGCGCCCGCCAGCGCAACCCGGAGGCGACCCCCGCAGAGGTGATCCGCAACCTGGAGCGGATGTACGTCAGCGCCCTGACCGGGACGGGTGCCGCAGTGGGCGGAGCCGCAGCAGCGCCCGGCGTCGGCACGGGAGTCGCGCTGGCGCTGTCGGGAGGCGAGTTCCTCTCTTCGCTCCAGTTGAGCGCCCTCTTCGCGCTCTCCATCGCCGAGGTGCACGGCGTGCCCATCGACGAGGTCGAACGCCGCCGGACGATCGTCATGGGCATCATGCTCGGCGGCTCCGGCTCCGCCACCATCACCAAGATGGCTGAACGTACGGGGCAGCACTGGGGGCGGCTGATCGTCGGGCAGGTTCCCGGCGAGACGTTGCCAGATCAACAAGGTCCTGGGAAGGCACTTCATCACGAAGTACGGCACGAAACAGGGCATCATCGTTCTCGGTCGGGTGGCACCGTTCGGCGTCGGCGCGGTGATCGGCGGTGGTGCCAACGCAGCCCTGGCTGCCCTGGCCGTGCGGGCCGCCCGCCGTGCCTTCGGCCCACCCCCGACGTCCTGGCCTGGTGATACCGGCGCGGGGCCGGACATCTGAGCGGCCCAAAGCCGGTGGGCCGAAGTAACGGTGTCCCGGTCCGGTCGATGCCCCAACATCGCCCCAATGCGATCGATCAACCCGGGTGCGGATCTCAAGGACCCATTCGATGCTCTGCGGGGTTTTTTTTCGATCCTGGAAGGAGGCAGCCCGCGCACATTCCCGTCGTGCGCGGACCGCCTCCGTCAAGACGGAACTGCAATGCCGGACCTACGTGCAGGTGACGAGCGCGGGTCGCCCGCCCCGGCCGTGACCGGGTCCTATCGGTAGACGATGTTCGACGAGGTGTACTTGCAGTACGTCCCGTCGGGGCCACTGCCGGTCTTGACGGGTTCGGCACCGGAGCTGTTGCCCGTGTAGCGGTCGCAGATGGAGATCTTCCGGCTGCTGTCGCCGTAGATGGTGATGCCCGAGAACGTCGCGGTGTCGCCGTAGTTGGTGTTGATGCCGGCGAGCACCTTGCCGGGGGCGGTCACGGTGACGTTCTGGATGACGACGGTCCGCTTGTACTGGGTCGAGCAGTTGCCGCACGACCGGTACAGCTTGCCGAAGTTGCTGACGTCGAAGTTCTTGATGGTCAGCTTGCCGCCGCCGTTGTGCTGGAACACCTTGTCGGAGGCGGACCGGGCACCCCCGCCGTCGACGGTGTAGTTCGCCGACGAGCCGCCCTTGAACGTCGCGGCGTCCTCGCCGACGTCCTCCCACCACACGTTGACCAGCGTGCAGCTGCCCTTGCAGTGGATGCCGTCGGCGGCCGGCGAACCGATGATCACGTTCTTGATCGTCGCGCCGTCGGCCAGCTCGAAGATCGGCTTCTGGCTCTCGCTCTGGCCGCCGTCACCCATCGCGCCGCCCGCCTTGTAGCGCACCAGACCGAAGTCCCGGGTGCCGCTGATCGACTGGGTGCTGGTGACGGTGGTGGTGCTCTTGGCGGTGGGCCAGGTGGCGGCCTGGGCGCCGGTCTGGGTCACGACCAGGCCGGCGGCGACCAGCCCGACGGTGGCGAACGGCAGCAGGGCGACCTGCCACCGTCGGCGTCGTGGCGTCGCGCCGTTGTCACGTGTGCTCACGTGTCCTCCGAGACGGGTGATGGGACGGGACGGTGGTGCCGGACAATCGTCCGCACGCGCAGGGGGACGCTCTCCGCCGACCGCTCCGTGCACTGGGAAAGCGCTTGCCTGCGCCTCGATACGTTACGACACACTTCGATGGAACGAAAGGCTCTCCTCAGGGGCCATGCGCCGGCTGCCGGAGTCAGTGCGTGACACCGCGCAGCCGGTGCAGGCGCTGTGTCCGTACCAGCACCGAACCGCGTCGAACGGCGGCTTCTATGGTCCTTCCGCGCGTTGCTGGCGGAGCTGCCGCAGGAGAGCGCTGTCGGCTTCGAGGTTGGAGTGACCGATCTGCCGGTCGAGGTCGACGACGCGTTCAAGTTCCCGGATCGCCTGGTCGAGATCGCCGTCCGCCCGGTGGAGCCGGGCGATGTGGTACCGGGTGGTGGCTTCGCCGACCCGGTCGCCGACCTCGCGCCGGATGGGGAGGGCCTGGCGGTGATGGTCGAGGGCCCGCTGCCGGTCCCCCAGCGTGTGGTAAGCCGCGCCGATGTTGTTGAGGATGGCGGCCTCGCCGGCCCGGTTGCCGACTTCCCGGATGATGCGAAGGGCCCGGTGGAACTGGTCGAGTGCTCGTTGAAGATCTCCCGACCTGACGTACGCGTCGCCGATGTTGTTGAGGACGGCGGCCTCACCGGCCCGGCTGCCGACGTCCCGTTGGATGGTGAGGGCCTGGTGGTAGTGGTCGATGGCCCGCTGCCGGTCCCCCAGCCTTTCGTACGCCGTGCCGAGGTTGTTGAGGGTGGTGGCTTCGCTGGCCCGGTCGCCGACCTCCCGTTGCAGGGGTAGGGCCTGCCGGTAGTGCTCGATGGCCCGGTGCGGGTCCCCCAGGTTGTTGTAGATGGAGCCGATGTCGGTGAGGGTGGTGGCTTCGCCGGCCCGGTCGCCGACCTCCCGCCTGATGGTGAGGGCCGGGCGGTAGTAGCTGAGGGCCCGGTGCGGGTCGCCCAGACTGCTGTAGACGGCGCCGATGCTGTTGAGAGTGGTGGCTTCGCCGGCCCGGTCGCCGACCTCCCGTTGGAGGGGGAGGGCCTGGTGGTAGTAGTCGATGGCCCGCTGCCGGTCCCCCACGTCGAAATACAGGTGACCGGTTTTGCCGAGGGTGGCGGCTTCGTTACCCCGGTGGCCGGCCTGCCGGTACAGGTTCAGGGCCTGCCGGTAGTCCTCCAGCGCCGGCCCGGGCCGACCGGTCGCCGACCGCGCCCATCCCCGGTCGTAGAAGGAGCCGGCATCCGGTCCCAGGGTCAGGGTGGCGGTGGCGAGGGCCTCGACGTCGGTGAACCGCGAGGTGGGCAGCCACACCCGACTCACCCGGTCTCCGACGTCCCGGGCGATCTGCGGCTGCCGCCCGGCGACCGCGAGCCGGTGCACCTCCACCAGGCGGGTAACGGTGGCCGTTGCAACGGAGACGGGCGTTTCCCGATCCCGGCTCTCCGATGCCACAGCGCTCCTCCTGATGCTCCCTGTTGCCGGCCCGGTCACCACCGGACCGTGACACCACCCGGCAAGAGGCAGTGAACGTTCTACCCGCCCGGACACGGCCGGTGAGTCGGAAAGCCGTCACCCGAGGCGGGTCCACATAGCAGTTGCGGGACGTGAGGGAAACGTACAGTGGCCACCCAAGGTCCACCGTCGACTACCCGGCGCACTGAACTGACCACCACGACGGGGATGGGCAGATGAGCACCTTCGACCTGGAGGTCTTCGAGCAGACCTCCCATCACTACGAGCTGCGGCTGTCCGCCGAGGGCCAGCCACCTCGGGTCCGCGGTCTGGACCGCGCCGCGGTCGACGAGCTGCTCACCCTGGTACGCCGTGACTACAGCACCGACGCCACCGCCTACAAGGTGTACGGCGCGGCCGGGCTGGCCGAGCTGGGAACCCGGCTGGCGGAGTTCCTCGACGGCGACGAGCGGTGGCTGGCCCCGATGCTGGCCCATCCCGCCGGGGCGGTGCTGCGGATCAGCGCCGAACAGCGGCTGCGGCACCTGCCGTGGGAGTTGCTGGCCCGGGAGGGCGGGTTCCTGACGGTGGCCGGGCGGGCACCGCTGTTGCCGGTCCGTACGGTCGGCACCCACGCGGCGTTGACCGGCCAGGTTGCGCCGGGTAACCGGCCGTTGCGGGTGCTGTTCATGGCGGCCTCGCCCGAGGGTGTGGAGCCGGTGCTCAACTTCGAGGCCGAGGAGGCGGCGATCCTGGCCGCGACCCGGCGTACTGGCACCGATCTGGTGGTCGAGGAGAGCGGCAGTCTGGAGGGGCTGCGGTTCCTCAGCCGTGACTACGGGCCCGGCCACTTCGACGTGCTGCACCTGAGCGGACACGCCACCACCGCCGGCGGGCAGCCGTTCTTCCTTCTGGAGGACGAGTACGGCAGGCCCACCCGGGCGACGGCCGACCAACTCGCCGAGGCGATGCAGGGCCACTGGCCGAGGCTGGTGTTCGTGTCCGGCTGCCTGACCGCCGACGCCCCCGACGGCGGCGTGTTCCCGTCGATGAGTGAGAGCCTGGTCGCCGCCGGTGCCCCTGCGGTGCTGGGCTGGGCGCTGCCGGTCGGGGACGTCTCCGCCACCGACTTCGCCGCCGCGCTCTACCAGGCCCTGGCCGACGGCGGGCCGTTGGACCGGGCCGTCGTCGAGGCCCGCCGTCACCTGTTCCACGAGCGCAAGAGCAGCTACTGGCATCTGCTCCGCGTCTACGCCGACCGGTCCCCGCTGGCACCCCTGGTCACCCCGCTGCACACCAGGGGTCGCAAGCGGTTGCAGGTGCGCGCCGCCGACCAGCAGTTCCTGGACCCGCAGACCCAACTGTCCCGGGTCGCGTCCCGCGCCGAGTTCGTCGGCCGGCGGCGGGTCATTCAGCGCTGCCTGCGCGTACTGCGGCAACCCGCCGACACCCCCGGCGCGGCGCAGGGCCTGCTGCTGGCCGGCATGGGCGGGCTCGGCAAGAGCAGCCTCGCCTCCCGGCTCCTGGAACGCATGCCCACCCACCAGCGCGCCGTCTGGTACGGCCGGGTCGACGCCATCAAGTTCCGCGAACTCACCAGCAAGATCCGCTTGGATAGCCTCGACCAGACCATCGAGGCTGCCGCACTGCTCGACAACGAGCAGGTTCCTCTCCCGATCCGGCTGCGGTACCTGCTCGATGCCGACGGGCCGCTCGGCGGGACGCCCTGCCTGTTCGTGTTCGACGACTTCGAGACCGGCAACCTCGACACCCGCGACGACGGCAGCCGGGTGCTCGCCCCGGCGATGGCCGAGATCCTGCCCGCCCTGCTGGCCGCCATCCGCGACACCGGCAGCCCGAGCCGCGTCATCATCACCAGCCGCTACCGCTTCCCCACCCCGGCCGGCACCACCATCGCCGTCGAGGCGCTGGAAACCCTGACCCCGGTTGAGCAGACCAAGAAGATCGCCAACCTGACCAACCTGCGCCCCGAATCCATCATCAACCCCACCATCCGGATCCGGGCGATCGAGGCCGCAGCCGGCAACCCCCGCCTGCTCGACTGGCTCAACCGGATCGTCGGCGACGCCACCCTCGACGTCGACGGCCTGCTCACCGCCATCGAGAACGAAGCCGACCGGTTCCGCCGGGAAACCGTCCTGGCCGACAACCTGCTCGACTCCCAACCCCTCGAACTGCGCCGGATGCTCGCGAGGATCAACGTCGTCGAACTACCGATCCCCGCCGCCACCGTCCACGCCCTGCACCAGCATCCCGACGCCGCCCGGCACCTGCGGCGGGCCGTCGAACTCGGCCTGCTGGAAGAGGGCACCGACCCCGACACCCGCGAGCTGCGCTACTTCGTCTCCAACGTCCTGCACCCCCTCGTCCGGCCGTTGCTCACCGACGACGAACACACCGAGGCGTGCGCCGCCGCCGCCCGGTCCCTTTACCAACTCTGGGTCCTCGACCCAGCCACCCCCGATGGCCACTGACCCGCGAGTCCTCGCCCGCTGGGTCGAGGTGCATCGACTCGCTGTCGCCGGGCGACAGCCGGAGATCGCCCGGGATGTCAGTGACCGAGTGTGTCGGGTGTGGCTGAGTGCCTCGCGGTTCGTCGCGGTCGAGGCGATGGCCACCGCGACCCTGACCCTGGGCCCGGATGCCGGCTCCTTTTACGACCGGGGTCGAGCAAGATCGTCGATCGGTCAGCCCTGGTCGGCGATGGAGGACTACCAGCAGGCCCTGACCAGGTACCGGCAGACCAGCCACCGAGGCAACGAAGCCGCGACCCTCCACAACATCGGCACCGTGTACGACAATCTGGGGGATCGGCAGCGGGCCCTCGACCACTTCTACTGGGCCCTCCCCATCCAACGGGACGTCGGTGACCGGGCCGGCGAAGCCGCGACCCTCAACAACATCGGCCGCGTGTACAGCAGCTTGGGGGATCGGCAGCGGGCCCTCGGCTACTACCACCAGGCCCTCCCCATCCAACGGGACGTCGGTGACCGGGCCGGCGAAGCCGCGACCCTCAACAACATCGGCACCGTGTACGCCAGCCTGGGGGATCGGCAGCGGGCCCTCGACACTTCTACTGGGCCCTCCCCATCCAACGGGACATCGGCGATCGGGCCGGCGAAGCCGCGACCCTCCACAACATTGGCCACGTGTACGACAGCCTGGGGGATCGGCAGCGGGCCCTGGACCACTACCACTGGGCCCTCCCCATCCAACGGGACATCGGCGATCGGGCCGGCGAAGCCGCGACCCTCCACAACATCGGCCACGTGTACGACAGCCTGGGGGATCGGCAGCGGGCCCTCGACCACTACCACCAGGCATTGCCCATCCGGCGGGAGGTCGGCGATCGGGCCGGCGAAGCCGCGACCCTCCACAACATCGGCCTCGTATACGACAGCCTGGGGGATCGGCAGCGGGCCCTCGACCACTACCACCAGGCATTGCCCATCCGGCGGGAGGTCGGCGACCGATCCGGCGAAGCCGTCACCCGGTACAACATTGCGATGGTCCACCGGGCGGACGGTGACCTCGACCAGGCGATCCGCGAACTCGAACACGTCGTCGACCTCGACCGGCAGGTCGACCACCCCGACCTCGAAGACGACACCCGCGTCCTCGAACAACTCCGCCGACAACGCGCGGAGGAGCGCGGTTCCGCACCGCCCACGTGACCGGGACGGCAACGCCGCCGCAGGGCCCTACAGCGACGCGCGGGCCGAGAAGGCGATGCTGGCCAGCAGGAACCCGCCGTTGACCACCGTGAACGCCACGACCACCCAGAACACCAGCGCCGGCACCAGCATCAACACCAACCCCGCCACGAAGATCACCGCGCCGTAGTCGCGGACCAGCTTGACCAGCCGTACCGGGAGCGACGTCGAGGTGACCATGCTGGCGGCGTTGGGGCCGGACTGCATCACCGAGGTCACCAGGTTGACCATCCAGGTGCCGGCGAAGGTCGCCACCAGCCAGGTCGGGGTGCTCGGGCGCTGCGCCACGGCGGTGGCCGACAACGCGGCGACCAGGGCGATCTGGGCGGCCACGTCGCAGAGCACGTCGACCCGGGCACCGGCCGCGCTGCCCTGACCGGTCACCCGGGCGAGCTGCCCGTCGGCGCAGTCCAGGGCGTACGCCACCTGCCAGCCGACCAGCGCGACCAGCCCGACCAGCCAGGCCGGGACGTCACCGGCGGCGACCCGGTCGGCGAGCGCCACCACGGTCACCGAGGCGGCCAGGCCGAGCACCAGGTTGGTGATGGTCAGCGCGGTCGGGCGCAGCCCGAGGCGCTGGGCGACCAGGGCGAAGACGGCACCCAGCCACTGGCTGACCGACTCGCTGAACAGGCCACCGCCCCGGTTGACCCGGTGGAAGTCGGCAACGGTGGGACGGGGTTCAGCCACTGTGGTCGCGGAGTGCACCGGCGTAGTCTGCCAGCCGCTCCCGCGTCTCGGTAACCGACATGGCCAGGTGCTCCAGGATGGTGTACCGGTCGGGGCGGGTGGCCGGGGCGAACTGCACCGCCTCGACGAACTGGTCGTCGGTGAGCCCCACGTCGGCCGGGTGCCGGGGCAGCCGGTGCCGGCCCAGGCAGGCCGCCATCTCGACGAAGCGCCGCTGGTCACCGCGCAGGAACGTGCAGAACAGCGCACCGAGCCCGGCCAGCTCGCCGTGCGACGAGGTGCCGGGGAAGAGGGCGTCGACGGCGTGCATGATCTCGTGGCAGCCGCCGCTGGCCGGCCGGCTGCTGCCGCAGACCGCCATCGCCAGGCCGCTGGAGATCAGCGCCTCGGCCAGCACCGTGACGAACGCGTCGTCGGTCATGTCGCCGGTGTGCGCGAGCACCGCCTCCGCGCCCATCCGGGCCAGCGACGCGGCCAGGCCGTCGACCGGTTCGCCGCGTACCTGGCGGGCCAGTTCCCAGTCGGCCAGGGCGCTGATGTTGCTGACCACGTCGCCGATGCCGGCCCGGTTGTGCTGGTCGGGGCCGGCGGCCACGAAGTCGAGGTCGACGATCACCGCGATCGGGATGTGCACCCCGTAGGAGCCCTTGAGCCCGCCGGTGATCAGGCTGGCCACCGGGGAGGCGATGCCGTCGTTGGCGAGGCTGGTCGCCATCGTCACCATCGGCAGTCCGCGCCGGGTGGCCGCGTACTTCGCCACGTCGATGGTCTTGCCGCCGCCGATGCCGACCACCGCGTCGTACGAGCGTTCGCGGAGCTTGCCGCCCAACTCGTCGGCGGCGTCGAGGGTGCCGCCGGCCACGGTGAACACGTCCGCCGAACGCAGCGACGGCCGCAGCAGGTCGGCGATCTGCCCGCCCTGACCGGGGCCGACCACCACCGCCACGTCACCCCCGGCGGAGATCCGCCCGTCGGCGAGGATCGTGGCCAGGTCGGCGACCGCACCGCGCCGCACATCGATGTGCAGCGGGGTCAGGATGGTACGGGCTAGTAGCGGCACGCGATCTCCCGCGCCCGGGTCAGGTCGTCGTGGTTGTCGACCTCGACCCAGGAGACGTCCCCGATCGGCGCGGCCCGCACCTCGCCACCCCGGTCGGCGAACTCCTGGTAGCCGTCCTCGTAGTAGAGGTTCGGGTCCCGCCGCCAGGTCGCCTCCAGCGCGTCGGCGAGCGCCCCGGCCACCTGCGGCTCGATCAGCGTCGCGCCGATGTACTCGCCGTACGCCTCGCCCGGGTCCATCAGCTTGGTGATCCGGGTGAGCTGGCCGGCGGCGTCGAAGGTGGTCTTCATCTCCTCGTCGGCCAGCGCCTTGAGGGTGTCGACGGCGAGCAGGATGCCCGGCCCGCGCTCGGCCAGCAGGGTCTTCTCCACGCTCACCGGGTGCACGGTGTCGCCGTTGACCAGCAGCACGCCCCGGGCGAAGTGTTCCCGGGCCAGCCACAGCGAGTAGGCGTTGTTCCACTCCTCGGCCCTGTCGTTGTGCACCAGGGTGAGGGTGACGCCGTACTTCTCCTCCAGCGCCGCCTGCCGCTGCACGACCGCGTCGGCGGCGTAGCCGACCACGATCACGATCTCGGTGAGCCCCACCTCGGCCAGGTTGCGCAGCGCGATGTCCAGGATGGTGGTCTCACCGTCCACCGGCACCAACGCCTTGGGCAGGGTGTCGGTGTACGGGCGCAGTCGGCGTCCCGCACCGGCCGCGAGCACCATCCCGATCATGCGGGGCCTCCCTCGTACGACTCCAGGTCACCGTGGAGGATAGCCCCGGGTGACCGGCCGGCCGCCGTCAACCGGGAGTTCACCCGGGCCGGCCGGGGGTTCAGCCGGGCAGGGCGGCCAGGTCGGCGAGCACGCCCAGCCGCTCGTCGGCGGTCAGCGTGGCGTACGGGCCGGCCGCCCGACGGTCGGTCTCCAACTCGATGGCCCGCCGCTCCGGCCCGTCCGGCAGCTCGCCGACGCTGGCGGCGGTGTGCCCGGCGGCGGTCCACGCCTGCGCGTACGCGTCGGCCCGGTGGTACCGCAGCGCGCCGATCCGGTTGAGCAGCAGCACGCCCGGCGGGGTGCCGTCCGGCTCGTACGGCGGGGCGACCGCCGCGAACGCGGGTCCCGGCCCGGCGTCCGGCTCTCCGGCCAGCAGCACCGCGTACGCCACCACCCGCCCGTACGCCTCGACGAGCCGGCGTACCCGGTCGTCGTGCCCGGCCCACAGTTCCTCGGTCACCTCGGCGTGCACCTGGTACAGCTCGGTGAGGAAGTCGACGCCGCGTTCGGTGGCGGTGATCCCGCCGTCCGGCCGGCGGGCGATCGTGCCGTGGGCGACCTGTTTGTCCAGCGCCCGCTGGCAGGCGGCGGGGTCGCGGTAGCGGTTGACGGCGGCGAAGCCGGCCCGGTCGACGGTGCCGCCCGGTGCGGCGAGCCGGGTGCGGAACTCCACCAGGAAGCCGGTGGCGGCGGGCCCGCCGTACCGTTGGCTCAGTTCGGCGCCGCCGCCGTCGCGGCCGGCGAGCATCCCGGCCACGAACGCCCGCTCGACCGCCGGGGCGACCAGCCCGGCGAAGCGGTGCGGTGCCAGCTCGACGCCATCGTCCGTGATCAACGCGCCGGCGTTGCGGAGGGGCTCGGTGGGCACGCTTCGACAGTAGCGAGCGGGGGCGGGCCGTGCCGATGCCCGGTCCCGTCCCGACCTGCACCGGAGTCGACCGGTTCGGCCCGTCCCGCCCCGTACGGCGTGCCCGCATGTTGAACTTGGCGTGTATGCCGGCCGGAGCGGCCCGGACAGGCCCTAGGCTCGTGCGCATGACCGCCGAGCAGCTGATCTCGTTCGCCCGTGGCGCGCCCTCGCTGGACATCGTGGATGTCGAGGGGCTCAAGGCCGCCGCCGTCCGTGCCTTCGACGCCGACCCCGCCGGGGTCACCGCCTACGGCACCTCCGTGGGTTACCCGCCCTTGCGGAAGTGGATCGCCGAGAAGCACGGCGTCGAGGCGGATCAGGTGCTGGTCACCAACGGCTCGTTGCAGGCCGACGCGTTCCTCTTCGACCACCTGGTCCGGCGCGGGGACGCCGTGGTGGTGGAGCGTCCGACGTACGACCGGACGCTGCTCAACCTGCAACGGATGGGCGGCGAGATCCACGGCGTGGGCATCGAGCCGGACGGCCTGGACACCGCCGAGCTGCGCAAGCTGCTGGAGTCCGGGGTACGCCCCCGGCTGGCCCACGTGATCCCGAACTACCAGAACCCGGCCGGCGTGACCCTCTCCCTGGACAAGCGCCGTGAGCTGCTCGACCTCGCCGCCGAGTACGGCTTCACCATCTTCGAGGACGACCCCTACGCCGACATCCGGTTCCGGGGCGAGCCGCTGCCGTCGATGCTGTCGATGGACACCCGGGGGGTGGTGGTGCACGCGTCGAGCTTCACCAAGACCGTCTGCCCCGGGGTCCGGGTCGGTTACCTGGTCGGGCCGGCGAGCCTGATCGCCGACATCGCCAAGAAGGCGACCAGCCTCTACATCTCGCCGGGCATGGTGGCGCAGTCGATCGTGCACCAGTTCTGCGTCTCGGGCGACATCCAGCGGTCGATCGCCACGGTGTCGTCGGCGCTGGGTGAGCGGGCGGGGGTGCTGGCCGAGTCGCTGCGTCGGCACCTGCCGGAGGTGACCTTCGTCGAGCCGGACGGCGGCTACTTCCTCTGGGTGGAGTTCCCCGAGGACGTGGACGTGGACCGGTTGGCCCCGGCCGCCGCCGAGCGGGGCGTCGCGGTGGTCAAGGGCAGCGACTTCATGGTCGACGGCGGGCGGCACGCGTTGCGGCTGGCTTTCTCCGCGGTGACGGCGGACCGGATCGACGAGGGTGTTCGCCGGTTGGCGGACGCGGTGGCGGCCGTACGCGGCTGAAATATCTGTCGGGTTTCTGACAAAAGCACGACGTGGGCCGGTTGAGGGCTCCCCTTGACCGGCCCGGCGACCCACAATGCTGCGAGCGTCACTCACGTTCGGCCGGTGACCCGGTCGTTCCCGCCGGACGGGTGGGCGACGCGGCAGCATTACCCCCGCCCCCAACGGTGCCGGGTGGGTCGGGTCGCCCCCTCACCCCCCTGAATGCGGCCCGACCCGCCCGGCGCCCACACCCGCCATCCACGGCGGCGGCGTAGCCTGCAAGCCGCAGCAGGACACCCGGGAGGGGGAACGCCATGACAGACCGGGCGGCACGGGAACGGTCGGCGACACTCCACGGCGGTCGGGTGCTGAACCCCCGCGCCTGGGTGTCCCCGGTGCGCGCGATGTCCCGCATCCTCAATGCCGACGGCTCCCCCCGTACCCCCACGCCCACCGGCCCGGGACGCAGTGGGGTGGTCGACTGCGGCCTCTACGTCGACGGCGAACGCCGCCCCGGCCAGTGGCAGTACGCCGAGGCGCTGGCCGCCGCCCGCGACGAGCGCGACGGGTTCGTCTGGCTCGGCCTGCACGAACCGGAACTGGCCGAGATGACCGCCATCGCCGAGACGTACGGCCTGCACGAACTGGCCGTCGAGGACGCGGTGAAGGCCCAGCAGCGGCCCAAGCTGGAGCGCTTCGGCGACGTCAGCTTCCTGGTGCTGCGTACCGCCAGGTACTGCGAGCACAGCGAGCTGACCGAGACCTCCGAGGTGGTGGAGACCGGCCAGGTGATGCTGTTCATCGGGCCGAACTTCCTGATCAGCGTCCGGCACGGGGACGCCTGCCGGCTGTCGCCGGTCCGGGCCGACCTGGAGGCCAAGCGGGACCTGCTGCGGCACGGCCCGTGGGCGGTGGCGTACGCGATCACCGACCGGGTGGTGGACCTCTATCTGGAGGTGGCCGACCAGTTGGAGGACGACCTCGACGTGCTGGAGGCCGACGTCTTCGACCGGCAGAGCAGCGGCCGGATCCAGCGGATCTACCAGATGAAGCGGGAACTGGTGGAGTTCAAGCGGGCGGTGATCCCGCTGCAACGGCCGCTGCTGACGCTGACCGCCCAGGTCAACCGCGAGGTGCCGCAGGAGGTACGACGGTACTTCCGCGACGTGCAGGACCACCTCAGCCGCACCGTCGAACAGGTCAACTCCTACGACGACCTGCTCAACTCGATCCTCCAGGCCCGGCTGGCGCAGGTCACCGTCGACCAGAACAACGACATGCGCAAGATCGCCGCCTGGGCGGCCATCGCGGCGGTGTGGACCGCGTTCGCCGGTGTCTACGGCATGAACTTCGAGAACATGCCCGAACTGAAATGGACGTACGGCTACCCGGGGGTGCTCGCGTTGATGCTCACCATCTCATTGGCGCTCTACCGGTGGTTCCGCCGCAACGGCTGGCTCTGACCGACCCCCGGTCAGTGGGCCGGGGCGGGCACCGGGGTAGCCGCCGCCATCAGCTGCGAGACGGTGACGAACTCGAAGCCCCGCCGCCGTAGTCCGCTGATCATCGCGGCCAACCCCCGGATCGCGACCAGCCGGTCCACCGGCCCGGTGTCGTGGGCGAGCAGGATGGTGCCCGGCTCACAGGAGTCGACGACGTAGTCGACCAGGCCGTCCGGATTCTGGGTGAACCGGGATTCGAGCATCTGCCGGTTCCACAGGACCACCTGGTAGCCGAGGTCGTTGGCGGCGAGCAGGGTGCTGCCGGCGAGGTGCCCGTACGGCGGGCGGAGCAGGGTGGGCTCCCGGCCCCAGAGCCGGGTCAGCTCGTTGTGCGCCCGGCTGATCGCCGTGCACGCCTGCTCGTAGGTCATCTTCGCCAGATCCTGGTGGGCCCAGGTGTGGTTGCCGATCTCGTGACCGTCGAGCCGGTGCACCACCAGCCGACCGTACTCGCGGGCCCGGCGGCCGACCATGAAGAAGGTGGCCGGGGTGTCGGTCTGCGCGAGGATCGACAGCACCCGTGGGGTCCAGTTGGGCGCCGGGCCGTCGTCGAAGGTGAGCGCGATCAGCCGGCGGGTGGTGTCCACGCTCCACACCACGTCGACCCGGGACGACCGGGGCGGGGTGCGCCGGTCGGCGTGCACGGTGGCGGCGTACCCGCCGTAGACGGGCAGCTTGCTGTCGGCGGTCGCCTCCGCGTACCCGAACTCGCCGGTCAGCGCCACCCCGGCGCCGGCCAGGGCGGCGGCGGTGCCGGAGAGCACCCGCCGCCGGGACAGCGCCCGCTCACGCCCGGCCGGGCGCTGGGCGGACTGGTCCGAGCGCCCCGTCGAGGGGGCACCGCTCGGCTCCGGAGCCGGACGCTCCGGATCGGTGGTCGGCGACATAACGAGCACTGTAGGAGCCGGACGCCCGCCGGGTGGGCCCGTAACGGTCGGGGGGAACCCTGAAAAATCCTTACGTTCTCGTGGGGGGCCGCCGTCCTGGGCAGGCTGGATGACGGTGCCGGGCCGTACCGTGCCGGGGGCTGCGGCCGGCGCGGCCCGCGACCCGCCGCAAGTCGGCTGCGGCGCGGGACGACCTGTGGGGTCGTCGCCGCGCCGCCGACGTGGTGCGGGGGATCAGCGCCGGGTGCCGGACTGCGCCTGGTTCCGAGCGGCGTCGAGCGCCTTGCCGAGGTCGTCGGCCGGCCGGCCGGAGACGTCGGTGGCGCCCTCGGCGACCGAGGGGACCTTGTCGTTGGGGTGGATCACCGGCTTGCCGGCCGGGGTGCCGGCCGCCACCGCGGAACTGCCGACGCCGGTGGCCGGGGTGGCCGAACCGGTGGGCGTGGAGCCGCCCGCCGACGGGGTCTCCACCACCAGGATGTCGACGTCGTCGCGGGGGGCGTCGACGCCGGCGGCGGCCGGGGCGGTGGAGACGCCGGTGGCGGCCGGACCGGTGGAGACGCCGGTGGCCGCCGAACCGGAGGTGGCCGACGGGACGGGGGCGGTGCCGATGCTGCGGGTCGGGTCGTACTCGGCCCACTCCTGCTGCTCGCGGCGGCGACGCAGGGCCATCGCGCCGGCCACCCCGGCCACCGTGCCGGCGACCAGCAGACCGGCCATCATGCCGCGCGAGGTCCGCTTCTGCTTGCGGGCCTTCGGGCTCTTCGCCTTGATCTTCTTGGTCACCCTGGCCTGCTTGGCTGCGGCGGCCTTCTTGCCGGCCACCGCCTTGCCGGCGGCCTCGGCCTGGGCGTGGCGCACCGCCAGGGCCACCGGGGCGAGTGCCGCGGCCGTCGTCGCCAGGCCGCTGGAGGCCCGGTCCCGCACCGCGACGGCGGTCGGTGCGACGGCACTACGGGCCGACTGGACCCGCGGGCCGACCGTGGCGCCGGCGCCCTTCGCCGCGTGCGTGGCGGCCTGCCTCAGGTGACCGATGCCCTGGTGCAGCTCCACCTTTGCCAGCTGCCCCTGGGTCTTGCGCCGCCCGATTCCAAACACGGTCCCACCTCCTGGGAGTTGTTCCTTCGTCATCCTCCACCAACGGATGCCTCCGCACTGCCAGATGGGGCACATGGGAGGATCCGCATGGAACTGACCAACGAGTGAGGAGTACCCGTGGCCGAGGCTGTCTACGCCACCTTGCACACCAACGCTGGCCCGATCCGGCTGGAACTCTTCGGCAATCACGCTCCGAAGACGGTTCGTAACTTCGTGGAACTGGCGGAGGGCAAGAAGGAATACACCGATCCCCGCACCGGTAAGCCGGGCAACGGGCCGTACTACGACGGCACCATCTCGCACCGGGTGATCAGCGGCTTCATGATCCAGATGGGCGACCCGACCGGCACCGGCCGGGGTGGCCCGGGTTACACGTTCGCCGACGAGTTCCACCCGGAACTGCGCTTCGACCGGCCGTACCTGCTGGCGATGGCGAACGCCGGGCCGGGCACCAACGGCTCGCAGTTCTTCATCACCGTCGGGGCGACCCCGCACCTGAACAACCGGCACACCATCTTCGGCCAGGTGGCCGACGAGCAGTCGGCGAAGGTGGTGGACTCGATCGCCAACACCCCCACCGGCCCGAGCGACCGGCCGTTGCAGGACGTGGTGATCGAGCGGGTCGAGATCGAGCGCACCGGGGCCTGACCGCGGCTGCGAGGTACCTTTGCACGCATGACTGAACGCTCCGGGCCGGCCGGCGACGCCACCGGTGGGTCGGTGCCGACCACCCCGGTCTGCTACCGCCACTCCGACCGGGAGACGTACCTCAGGTGCTCCCGCTGCGACCGGCCGATCTGTCCGGACTGCATGCGGGACGCTCCCGTCGGCCACCAGTGCCCGGAGTGCGTGAACGAGGGACGCCGCAGCGTACGGCCGGCGCGTACCGCCTTCGGTGGCGGTGCCGCCGGCCGTCGCGGCCTGGTCACCCGCACCCTGATCGCGCTGAACGTGCTGGTGATGATCGTCTCGGTGCTCAGTGACCGGGGCGGGGACTCGCTGATCGGTGGTTCCGGCTTCGGCGGCCTGCTCGGCGGCGGCACCCCGCTGACCCAGTGGGGTTCGGTGCTCAGCTACGCCTCGTACGTGCCGTTCGGCGAGGCCCACGGGGTCGCCTCCGGCGAGTGGTACCGGCTGGTCACCGCGATGTTCCTGCACTACGGCGTGGTGCACCTGCTGCTCAACATGTGGGCGCTCTGGGTGCTGGGGCGGGAGCTGGAGGCGCTGCTCGGGCCGCTGCGGTTCCTCGGCCTCTATCTGATGGCCGGGCTCGGCGGCAACGTCGCGGCCTACCTGTTCAGCAGCCCCAACACCGCGTCGGCGGGTGCCTCGACGGCGATCTTCGGGCTGTTCGCGGCGGTCTTCGTGCTGATGCGCCGGCTCGGCCGGGACACCTCGGCGATCCTGCCGATCCTGGTGATCAACCTGATCTTCACGTTCACCGTGCCGGGCATCTCCATCCCGGGCCACGTCGGCGGGCTGATCGTCGGGGCGCTGATGGCGCTCGTGTTGGCGTACGCCCCCCGGATGCGGCGCTCGGTGTTCCAGGCGGTCGGTGCGGGGGTCATCCTGCTCGCGCTGCTCGGACTGGTGATCGTCCGTACCGCGATGCTGCTCGGCTGAGTGGCGACGTGGCGGTGGTCGGACATCCGTCGGCCCCGCTGGGTCGGTCACCCCGGCGGCACCTCAGGGACGGGCGGCCCGGACCGCCTCGGCCACCTCGGCCGGGGGCGCGCCCAGGTCGGCCCGGCCGAGCAGGTGCAGGGTCTCGCCAGCGTCGATCTCCAACGTCTCGCCGGTCAGCCCGAACCGGGTCCGTCGGTCCACGGTGACCGCCTCCACCGCCTCCCACGGCAGGTACCGCCGGCCGGCGTACCCCCGCACGACGGTGATCCCGTCGGCGTCGACCGCGAGCCGGACCGGGGCGAGCAGGTCGCGTACCGCCCAGGCGGCGATACCCACGGCGGCGGCGACGGCCAGCGCCAGCCGGACCGGGTCGCCGTCGGCGAGCAGTAGTCCGAGGGCGACCAGCCCGACCGCGCCGGCCAGCTTCACCGCCGGGACCGCCGGGGGGACCCGCCACTGACGGGCCGGAGACGTTGGTGGATGCACCGTTCCAGCATGCCAGCCGCGCCGGGCCGGCCCCGGCGACGCGGGCGGCGGACCGGCGTCCGGGGACGTAGTATCGACACAGCCGAAGTTACCGGGGAGTAGTCATGAGTGACGCAGTCATCGTCGGTGCGGTGCGTACCCCGGTCGGGCGACGCAAGGGCGGCCTGGCCGAGGTGCACCCGGTCGACCTGTCGGCGCACGTGCTGCGCGCCCTCGCCGACCGCACCGGCATCGATCCCGGCCAGGTCGACGACGTGGTCTGGGGCTGCGTGTCCCAGGTCGGCGAGCAGTCGTGGAACGTCGCCCGTAACGCCGTGCTCGCCGCCGGCTGGCCCGAGTCGGTGCCCGGCACCACCCTCGACCGGCAGTGCGGTTCCAGCCAGCAGGCCCTGCACTTCGCCGCCGCGACGGTGGTCTCCGGTCAGGCCGACCTGGTGGTGGCCGGTGGCGTCGAGTCGATGACCCGGGTGCCGATGGGGTCCAGCGTCGGCGACGGCATGCCGTTCAGTGACCGCATCCGGGCCCGCTACCGGGGGGTCGAGGGCTTCGCCGACGACCAGCCGCTCCCGTTCAACCAGGGGGTCGGCGCCGAGCTGATCGCCGCCCGGTGGCGCTTCTCCCGTAGTCAGCTCGACGAGTTCGCCCTGGCCAGCCATGAGAAGGCCGCCGCCGCGCAGGACGCCGGGGCGTTCGACCCGGAGCTTGCCCCGGTGCCGTTGAGTGACGGCCGTTCGTTCACCGCCGACGAGGGCATCCGTCGGGACACCTCGCTCGCCGCGCTCGGCGAGCTGAAGACCCCGTTCCGCGCCGACGGGGTGGTGACCGCCGGGTCCGCGTCGCAGATCTCCGACGGGGCCGCCGCGCTCGCCGTCACCACCAGCGAGTGGGCCAGCCGCCACGGCCTGCGCCCGCTGGCCCGGGTGCACACCGCCGTGGTCGCCGCCGACGACCCGGTCGCCATGCTCACCGCCCCCATCCCGGCCACCGCGAAGGCGCTGCGCCGCGCCGGCCTGGGCATCGAGGAGATCGGCGTGTACGAGGTGAACGAGGCGTTCGCCCCGGTGCCGCTGGCCTGGCTCGCCGAGACCGAGGCCGACCCGGAGCGGTTGAACCCGCGCGGCGGGGCGATCGCGCTGGGGCACCCGCTCGGTGCGTCCGGTGCCCGGATCATGACGACGATGCTCCAGCACATGCGGGACAACGACCTCCGGTACGGCCTGCAGACCATGTGCGAGGGCGGCGGCATGGCCAACGCCACCATTCTCGAACTCCTCTGACGCCGTCCGCCGATCCCCGTAACGGGGCCGATGTCGCGGTGTCCGGGTGGCTCCGCTGCCGCCACCTCGGCTCCCTCGCGATTCCGTCCGACCGAAAATGGCGGGTGCCGGGGTGGGTGGGTGGCCTACTCTGCGCGGCGTGACGATCGTCTCCGTGGCCCCCGGCTGGGCCGACCCGCAGTGGCGGGCCACCGCGCTGGACTGGGTGACCGGGCAGCTCGACCGGCACGGCCGGCGGGTCACCGGCCCGGTCGAGGCCCGGCAGCGCCCCTGGTCGCTGGTCTGGCAGGTGCCCACCGACGCCGGGCCGTACTGGTTCAAGGCGAACAACCCCGGCACGGCGTACGAGGCGGTGCTGCTGGCCGAACTGCCCCGGCTCGCCCCCGGCCTGGTGCTCGACCCGGTGGCCGTGGACCCGGCGCGGGGCTGGTCACTGCTGCCCCACGGCGGCCCGTCCCTGCGTGACCTGGCCGAACCCGACCCGACCCGGTGGGCCGACGTGCTGGCCGCCTACGCCAACCTGCAACGGACGGTGTCTCCCCTGGCCGACGACCTCGTCGCACTCGGCGTGCCCGACCACCGGCCGGCGGCCCTGCCGGCCCTGCTCGCCGGGCTGCTCGACGACCGCGCCGCCCTGCTCCTCGACCCCGGACCCGGCGACCCCGACGCCCGCCCGGAGGCCACCGCCGGCGACGGCGACGGGAGCGACGACGGGAGGCTGGACGCGGCGACCTACGAGCGGCTGCGGGCGTACCAGCCGCGCTTCACCGAGGACTGCGGGCGGCTCGCCGACACCGGCATCCCGGCCAGCGTGCAGCACGACGACCTGCACGACGGGAACGTGTTCGCCGCCGACGGCTACCGCTTCTTCGACTGGGGGGACGCCTCCGTGGCGTACCCGTTCGGCACCCTGCTGGTGACCCTGCGGTCGGTGGCGCACACCTACTCGCTGCCCGAGGGGGACCCGGTGCTGCTGCGGCTGCGGGACGCCTACCTGGAGGCGTGGACCGACCGGCACGACCGGGCGGCCCTGCGGGAGGCCGCCGGGTTGGCCGTCCGGGTGACCACGGTGAGCCGGGCGCTGTCCTGGCGGCGGGCGCTGGCCACCACCGACCCGGGTCGCGCCGAGTACGCCGACGCGGTGCCGGGTTGGCTCGGTGAACTGTTCGCGCCGATGCCCGTGTGACGTCCCGGGTCGGGTCGTCGGCGCGGAAAGACGCACCGGCGGTGCGACCCGCAGGAGTGGAAGTTCCAAAAGTCGACAGTGACCCACATCACCCCGGGTCACGGCTCGTTGGCCAGGTATGGACGTCTTCTCGCGCACCTTCCTCCCGGCCGCCGCCGAGACCGGGCTGGCGGTCCAGACGGTGAGCCGGCACATGCCGGTCTTCCGCCAGTGCGTCGGGTCGGGGGACGCCACCATCCTGGTCGCCCGGTGTGCCCGTCCCGACCGCCCGGTCGACGGCGACTATCTCCTGCTGCTCACCCACCGTCGGCTGGTGGTGACCCGGCAGACCCGGGTACTGCACCGGTTGCGCCTGCACCTCAACACCGAACTGCGGGAGCTGAGCAACGTCACCTGGAGCCCCGACCCGCGCGCCCAGGCCGTCGAGCTGGCCGCCACCGCGATCGACGGGGTACGCGAACGGTTCGTCATCCGTACCCAGCACCCGAAGCAGGTGTGGCAGCTCGACACGCTGCTGCACCACGCGTTCCGGACCCGGCTGCGCCGACCCGAGGAACGGGTCGTCGCCACCATCGGTGACGCACCGACCGTCGCGCCGGCCCCGCTGCTGCGCCCGCTGCCGGCCCGCTGACCGGGTTCTTACCTGACCCGAACACGGCCGTCCGTTCCGCCCGACCCCGGGTCGGTCATCATGGGCCGGTGACCGTCGATGCCACACCGCCGCGTGGGCTCGTCCTCGTCGTGGAGGACGAGCCGGCCATCGCCGACCTGGTCCGGCTCTACCTGGACCGGGACGGGTTCGGCGTACACCTGGAACGGGACGGCACGGCCGGGCTGTCCGCCGCCCGCCGGCTGCGCCCGGTGGCCTGCGTCCTCGACATCACCCTGCCGGGCCTGGCCGGCACCGAGATCTGCCGGCGGCTGCGTGAGTCCGGCGACTGGACCCCGGTGATCTTCCTCACCGCCCGCGACGACGAGGTCGACCGGATCGTCGGCCTGGAGTTGGGCGCCGACGACTACGTGACCAAACCGTTCAGCCCGCGCGAACTGGTGGCCCGGGTCCGGGCGGTGCTACGGCGGACCGTCGGCGCCCCCGACGGCGCGGACCGGCCCCGCACCGTCGGCCCGGTCACCCTCGACCCGGCCCGGCGCACGGTGCTCGCGGCCGGCACCCCGGTCCAGCTCACCTCCACCGAGTTCGACCTGCTCGCCCACCTGATGGCCCGCCCCGGCCGGGTCTTCACCCGGGAGGAACTGCTGGCCGGGGTCTGGGGGTACGCGGCGCACGCCGGCACCCGTACCGTCGACGTGCACGTCGCCCAGGTCCGGGCGAAGCTCGGCGCGGCCAGCGTGATCCGCACCCACCGGGGCGTCGGGTACGCCGCCGATGGCTGAACCCTCCGCCCCCCGCCGGGGCACCACCCCGCGCCGCCGCCGGTCCCTGCACACGCTGACCGCCCGCGCGGTGCTGGTCACCTGTGCGGTGGCGCTGGTGTCGGTGCTGGTAACCGCCCTGGTCGCGGTTCCCCTGGCGGTACGCGGGGTGGAGCGCCGCGACCAGGAGGCGCTGGCCGCGCAGGCCCGGCTCGCCGCCGACGTGCTGAAGGTGCGGCCCAGCCGCCAGCGCGACGCGGCCGGCGACCGGCTGATCCGCCAGCTCAAGGACCAGCAGATCGAGGTGTACGTCGTCCAGGGCGGGCTGGCCGACCGCCCCGGCCTGCCCCGGCAGGTGGTGAACCGGGTCTCCGCCGGCCGGGACGTCTCCGGCCGACGGTTCGTCAACGGCCAACGGACCCTCGTCGAGGGGCGGGCGCTGCCCGGCGGGGAGGGGGTGGTGCTGACCCGGGCCACCCCGCAGGGACCGTGGCGGCAGGTGCTGCGCGCCCTGTGGCTGCCGCTGCTGGCCGGGCTCACCGCCGGGGCGGCGGCCGGGCTGCTGCTGGCCCGTCGACTGGCCCGGCCGATCCGGCACGCCGCCACCGCCGCCGCCCGGCTGCGCGCCGGTGACCGGGCCGTCCGGGTGCCCGTCGAACCGCCCGACGAGGTCGCCGACCTGGCGTACGCGTTGAACGGGCTGGCCGCCGCGCTGGCCACCAGCGAGGGCCGGCAGCGGGAGTTCCTGCTCTCCGTCTCGCACGAGCTGCGGACCCCGTTGACCGCGATCCGGGGGTGGGCGGAGGCGCTCGCCGACGGGGTGATCGGCGCGGACGAGGCGACCGCGACCGGCCGGACCATGCTCGCCGAGGCGCAGCACCTGGACCGGCTGGTCGCCGACCTGTTGGCGCTGGCCCGGCTGGAGGCGGTGGACTTCCCGCTGGAACCGGTGCCGGTGGACCTCACCCGGTTGGCCGCCGACGCCGAACGCACCTGGTCGGAGCGGTGTGCGGCGGTCGGGGTGCCGTTCCGGCTGGAGACGCCGGGCACGGCGGTGCCCGCGTACACCGATCCGGGACGGATCCGGCAGGTGGTGGACGGGCTGCTGGAGAACGCGCTGCGGGTCGTACCGCCGGGGGCGCCGGTGGTGCTCGCGGTCCGGCCGGCCGGTGCCGGGCCGACCGCCGGTGGGCTGGTGGAGGTCCGCGACGGCGGACCCGGTTTCACCGACGACGACCTGGCGGTGGCCTTCGAACGCGGGGCGCTGCACCAGCGTTACCGGGGGCTCCGCAAGGTGGGCAGCGGGTTGGGGCTGGCGTTGGCCGCCGGGCTGGTCCGCCGACTCGGCGGAGAGATCGTCGCCGGGCACGCCGCCGAGGGGGGCGCGGCGTTCACCGTCCGGCTACCCGCAAGTCCTTACCTGACCCGAACATCGGCCTGACCCCGCGCCCATCCCGTTCCGCCAGGCTGGTGGCATCACGGACGAGAGGACAGTCATGGCTTATCGGGGAATCGCCGTCACCGCCACCTCGCTGCTCGCGGCGCTCACGTTCGGCGTCGCCGGCTGCGGGTCGGCCCAGGTCGCGCAGGACGGTACGAAGGCCGCCACGGTCGACGTGGCCGCCGCCCTGGGCGTCGAGGGGTTGGCGCTGGCCGCGTGGGGCCTCGACCCGGCCGAGTTGGATCTGCTCGCCGAGCCCGCCGCGTCCGCCACCCCGTCCCCGCAGGCCGGGGAGAAGGGCAAGCGTGGCGAACGGTTGAAGGAGCTGCGGCAGCGCCGGCAGGCCCGGGTGCAGCTGGGCCGCAACGGCCTGCACGGTGAAGCGGTGGTGCAGACCAAGGACGGTACGAAGACCGTCGTCGTGCAGCGCGGCGAGGTGACCGCGATCGACGGGGACTCGGCGACGGTGAAGTCCACCGACGGCTTCACCCTGACCTGGAAGCTGGGCGACCAGCTGCGGGTGGTCGAGCGCCGGACCACCGTCAAGGCCAGCGACGTGAAGGTGGGCACCAAGGTCAACGTGGCCGGGGCCAAGGACGGGGACGCCAGCGTCGCCCGGCTGATCGTGGTGCCGATCAAGCAGAAGTGACCTGTGGGGGACCGGTCGGGGTCGGCGTGGACCACCACGCCGGCCCCGACGTGTGTTCCCGGTGGCTCAGCGGGCCGGGGGCAACGCGTAGCCGACGTGGTCGCGGTACTCGATCGTCCAGCCGGCCGGAACGAGTCGGGCGCACTGGGTGCGGGGGCCGGTGCAGACGATCGCGTCGACCGACGTGGGGTCGGCCGGTGGCCGGTCCGGCAGCACCGACTGCAACGCCACCAGGTCGGGCGACCGACCGTCGTCGGCGCGCAGCAGCAACCACCAGGGGTACTCCCAGTTGTCGTTCTGCTGCACCAGGCCGATCCGTCGGGCGTCGCTGGCCCGTACCGCCGAGGCGGCCCAGCGGAACTCGTCGGCCCACTGCGGGCGGCGTAGGAACCGGGTGTCCCACTCGCCGGTGGTGAAGACCGAACCCGCGCCGACCAGCCGGCGCGGGAAGCCGTAGGACAGGGCCAGCACGCCGGCCAGCGCGGAGGTGGCCAGCACGGTCACCACCAGCCCGGCGGCCACCGACCGGCGGCCCGTCCCGGCCCGCCGCCGCAGCACCGCGTCGACCCAGAGCCCCGCCAGGGGTACGGCCAGCACCAGCGCGTACAGGAGCAGCCGGTTCCCCCACGGCTGCCACTTGATCATCGCGGTGTGCAGGACCACCGCGCCCACCACCACCCCCGCGTACGCCCGCAGGGCACCCGACCGGCCGGGGACGAGCCGGCGCGGGCGGGCCAGCGCGACGACCGCCCCGACCAGCGCCAGCGCCCCGGCCAGCGGGAAGGCCACCCGGTCCTCGTCGGGATACCAGGAGGGCACCGGGAAGACCTCCCGGCCGAACGTGATGGCCCGGTCCTGTGGGTCGACGCCGACCGCCCGGGAGCCGTCCATGATCACCTCGGCGGTGCCGGCACGCAGCGGAGCCAACGGGGTGTCGAACGCGGTGTGCCCGATCCGCAGCGCGTTGACCAGCACGGCGGCCGGGTCGTGCCGTTCCATCGGGATGGACTCCCGCAGCCGGGGCGGCCCCAGCGGGTGACCGAACTCGGCCGTCTCCCGGGCCAGGAACGGCCCCACCACCGTCGCCGCGACCAGCACCACCAGCAGCGAGCCGCCCACCGTCCGGGCCACCTGCCGGGCCCCGCTCGGTCCCGGCCGGTCCGTCGGGTCCGACCTGGACCGACCGAGCGCCCGGCCGGCCGGGTCGGCGGTGACCCCGTCGGGGCGGACGGCCAGCCGGAGCTGGGCCAGGCCCCAGAGCAGCAGCAGCGGCCCGACGGCGATCAGCCCGCTGGTCTTGGTCAGTGCGGTCAGGCCGGTGGCCGCGCCGAGCGCCAGCGCGTCGGTCAGCCCGGCCCGGCGGCGCAGGCCGTCCAGCACCAGGGTGGCGGCGCAGGCGGCCCAGGCGGCGGCGACCAGGTCGGTCTGGGTGCTGGTCGCCTGGAGGGCCACCATCGGCGTGGTGGCTAGCAGGAACGCGGTGAGCAGTTGGGCCCGCCGGCCCCCGCCGAGCTGGGCGGTGATCCGGGTGGCCACGAGCAGGCAACCGAGGCCGGCGGCCCACTGCACCAGGTTGTGCAGGGCGTCCCCGCCGGTGAACAGGCGCAGATGCAGCAGCAGGTACTCCGCGCCGGGCGGGATGGTCACCTGCCGGTGGATGGCGGTGGGCCAGAACTCCAGGCTGCCCTGGGCCACCCAGTGCTCCACCTTCGGCAGGTGGTACGTCTGCGAGTCGAAGTTGTTCGGCTCGGCCAGCAGCGCCACCACCAGTTCGGTCAGCACCACGGCGAGCACCGTGCCGGCGAGCAGCCGTTCGCCCCGGGTCGCCGTACGCCGGAGGTGGGTCAGCCGGTCCGCCCATCCGGAAAGCAGCGCCGCGACGCCGCCCCGGACGGTGGTCGGGGGTGCCAGGGCATCGGCAGGCGGCTGCGGCCCGGACGCCGCGCCGCCGGTCCGCCGGTCCGCCGCAGGGCCGCCGACGGCCGCGCCGACCAGCACCGCCCGCCGGCTGCCCGCGACGGCGGCCGGGGTCGCGGCGGGGTCGCGTCGCCAGCCGACCGCCACCGCGACCCCCGCGACGAAGAGCACCCAGGCCAGGGCGAAGGCGGGCAGGGTGAGCGCGTCGAGGGCGCCCAGCACCTCCACGGTCAGCACGGCGAAGACACCGGTCAGCAGGGCGGCCCGGACCAGGCCGAGGCGGTGCGGGGCGACCACCCCGGCGGCCCGGGGGCGCAGGAGGGCGGTGAGTGACACGAGCGCGGCGACGGGGGCCGCCACGAGCATCCAGCCGGCTGCCGACATGGGCGGAAGTAAACACCATTCCGCGCAGTGACCGGGTGCCGGCCGGTCCGATGACGGGCACCAGCCGCTGTGGTGGCGACCCTCGCGCGGCTGACCTGCCAGGCTAGGCTAGGCCCGACTTACTGTCGCCACCGTGGAGATTCCCGTGAAGCTCTCGATCCTCATGCCGGTCTACAACGAGGAAGAACGCATCGCGGATGCCCTCAAGCAGGCATTGGCGGTCGATTATCCCTGCGAGATCGAGCTGGTCGTGGTGGACGACGGCAGCCGGGACGGCACCGGGGAGATCCTCGGCCGGGCGGACGACTCGCGACTGCGGGTGATCACCCACCCCCGCAACGCGGGCAAGGGCGCGGCGATCAAGACGGCCGTGGACAGCGCCGAGGGTGAGTACATGGTCATCCTCGACGCCGACCTGGAGTACGACCCGCAGGACATCCCCCGGCTGCTCGCCCCGGTGCTCGACGGGCGGGCCACCGTGGTCTACGGCAACCGCACCTTCGGCAGCCACAGCGCCTACAGCTTCTGGTACGTGATGGGCAACAAGGGCGTCACGATGGCGGCGAACGTGCTGTTCAACTCCTACATCGGCGACCTGGAGACCTGTTTCAAGCTGATGCCTGTCGAGCTGTACCGGTCGCTGGGCGTCCGGTCCCGGGGCTTCGGGATGGAGGCGGAGGTGACCGGCAAGTTGCTGCGCCGGCGCATCCGCCCGTACGAGGTGCCGATCAGCTACCGGGCGCGCGGGCGCGAGGAGGGCAAGAAGATCACCTGGAAGGACGGGGTCGAGGCGATCTGGATCCTCGGCCGGGAGCGGACCCGCCGCCGGCCCGACCGCACGCCCCGCTGACCCGTCCTCCCGGTTCGCCCCCGGTCATCCCGCCCGGGTCAGGAACCTGCCGACCGCCCGGCGTAGTCCGGCCGGGTCGAGGCCGTGCCACCGGTCGTGGTCCCCGGCGGTGCCGTAGCGCCGCAGTTCCGCCCGACCCACGCCGAGGCTGAGCAGCCGGTGCGGTCGGTCGGCCAGCGCCTCGGCCACCACCCGCGTCGAGGTGCCGGCCAGGTAGGGCTCCACCACGACCACCTCACCGCCGGCCAGCGCCCGCAGCCCGGTCACGTCGAACGGCCGGGGCCGGTGCGTGTAAGCCACCGTCACCGGCAGGCCGGCCACCGCCGCGAGCGCGGCGTCGAGCACCGGACCGACCGCCACCAGCAGCGCCGCGCCGGCTCCGGCGTCGCGTACCACCTGCAACCCACCCGCCTTCGGGTACGCCCGCGCGTTGCCTCGCAGCGACAGCCGCAGGTAGGTCGAGTGCAGCCCGCAGACCGCGTCGTGGAGCAGGTCGGGTACCTCGTCGGGGTGGCCGGGCACGTGCACCGTCCAGCCGTCGAGGGTGTCGATCAGGGCGACGTCGGCCGGGGCGAGGTGGGTCCGGCCGGCCTCCGCCCGGTCGTACGACGCGCCGATGCTGACCAGCACCGCGCCGACCCCCTGGTGGTCGAGGTCCAGCTTGATCTGCTCGTACGCCCGCTCGACGAGGAACGGGGCGTAGCTGTGCACGATCGGGCGCTGCCCGGTCAGGGCGAGCCCACCGGCCACCCCGATCATCAACTGTTCCCGGATGCCCACGTTGACCACCCGGTCCGGATACCGTCGGCCCGCCTCGGTGAAGGCGTCGGCGGAGATGTCGGCCAGCACGATCGTGGTCCGGGGGTCGGCGAGGAACCCGGTGGCGCTGGCGACGAAGGTGTCCCGCATGGTCATTTCCCGCTCCCCGGGGTCGGTCCGTCGACCGCGACGGCCACGTGGGGGCGGTGGCCGTCGTGGCCGGTGAGGGCGGCGGACAGGGCGTCGTGGTCGTGGCCGTCGACGGTGGCGGCGGTCCAGCCGTTGACGGTGAACCGGCTGGCCACCCCACCCGGCCAGCCGTGACTGGCCGACGCGTTGTCGAGCACGATCGCGGTGAGCCCGGCCAGGCCGGTCGCCCCGGCGTACGCGATCGCCTCGTGGTTGGAGCCCTCGTCGAGTTCGGCGTCGCCGAGCAGGACGTACACCCGGGGGGTGGTGCGGCCCTGGGCGCGCAGGCCGAGCGCGGTGCCCACGCCCAGTCCGAGGCCGTGGCCGAGGGAGCCGGAGCCGATCTCGACGCCGGGGACCAGGGTGCGGTCGGGGTGGCCGCCGAGGCGGCTGTCCGGCCCGCCCGCGTCGTCGAGCCAGTCGACGGGGATGAACCCCTTGGCGGCGAGCACGGCGTAGTAGCCGGCCACGGCGTGCCCCTTGGAGAGCAGGAAGCGGTCCCGGTCGGGGTCGTCGACGGTGGCCGGGGTGACCCGCAGCACCCGGTCGTAGAGCACCCAGTGCACGTCGACGGTGGAGTACACGTTGGCGTCGTAGTGGCGTCCGGCGCGGAGGCGTTCCAGCGGCGCGACGACGGGGGCGGGCAGGGTATGGCCCGGCGGGTGGGTTGCGGTCGGTGCGGTCATGTGGCTAGCGTGCAACTTGAAGTTAACTTCAACTCAAGGGCAGTGATGCACGAATCGCTCACCATCGGTCAGCTCTCCGCGCGCAGCGGGGTGGCCCAGTCGGCGCTGCGCTACTACGAACGCCTCGGGCTCATCCACGCCGAACGCACCGGCGGCAACCAGCGCCGCTACGCCCGCACCGAGCTGCGCCGGGTGGCGTTCATCCGGATCTCCCAGCAGGTCGGCATCTCGCTGGACGAGATCCGTGCGGCGCTGGACTCGCTGCCCTCGTCCCGCGCCCCCAGCCCCGACGACTGGGCTGCCCTGTCCCGCACCTGGCGGGAACGGCTGGACGAACGGATCAAGCTGCTCGGCAAGCTCCGCGACGACCTGGACGGCTGCATCGGCTGCGGCTGCCTGTCGTTGCAGCGCTGCACCCTCTACAACCCGGGTGACGCGCTGGCCGGCGAGGGCCCCGGCGCCCGCCTGGTGCTGCCCCGCCGCGACGGCCCGCGCCCGCCGGCCTGAGTGGCCCCGGGCCTGCGCCCTGCCGACGCCTGGTCCGTCCGGCAGGCTCGCCGGGGCACGCCGTGGCCCGGCCGGAGCCGTCACCCGGTGGTGAGCAGCACCTTGCCCACGTGGTCGCTCGACTCGACCAGCCGGTGCGCCTGCGCGGCGTCGCGCATCGGCAGCCGCCGGTCCACGACCGGCCGGACCGCGCCCGCCTCCACCAGCGGCCACACCTGCTCCCGCACACCCCGCACGATGTCCGCCTTGTCGGCCAGCGGGCGGGACCGCAGCGCGGTCGCCGCCACCGACGCCCGCTTCGCCAGCAGCGCGCCCAGATCCAGCTCCGCCTTCCGGCCGCCCTGCATGCCGATCACCACCAGCCGGCCGCCGTCGGCCAGCGCCGCCACGTTCCGGCCAAGATAGGACGCGCCCATGATGTCAAGGATGACGTCCGCACCCCGCCCGTCGGTGACCCGCCGGACCTCCGCCACGAAATCCTGCTCGCGGTAGTCGACGGTGTGCGCGGCCCCCAACTCCCGCAGCCTGTCGTGCTTGCCCGACCGGGCGGTCGCCACCACGGTCGCGCCCAGCGCCGCGCCGAACTGCACCGCGAACGTGCCGATCCCGCTGCCGCCGCCGTGCACCAGCAGCGTCTCGCCCCTGCCCAGGTGGGCCACCCGGACCAGGTTCGACCAGACCGTGCAGGCCACCTCGGGCAGCGCGGCGGCGTCGACCGGGTCGACACCGGCCGGCACCGGCAGCAGTTGCCCGGCCGGCACGGCCACCCGCTCGGCGTACCCGCCGCCGGCCAGCAGCGCGGACACCGGCTGACCCACCGCCCACCCGGTCACCCCCGCGCCGAGCGCGCCGATCACCCCCGAACACTCCAACCCGGGGTACGCGGGCACGCCCGGCGGCGGCGGATACTGCCCCTGCCGCTGGAGCAGGTCGGCCCGGTTCACCGCGCTGGCGGTCACCTCGACTACCACCTCACCCGGGCCGGGCTCCGGGTCGGGCACCTCCGCCCAGACGAGCGCGTCGGGTCCACCGGGTTCCGGGATCGTGATCGCGTGCATGGCCCAGTCTTACCCGATCCGGGCCGGGAACCACGCCCGTCTGTCGACAAGCGCCATGTGGGCAGGTCCGGCCGGCAATATCCACCGGCCGTCGTCCCGGGCGGTCCACCGCTCGCCCACGACGGCCGGAAATTCGGCCACAGTGGACCGTCCGGGTGAGGTCATGCTGGTCATGGCAGGGATCAAGGACCCTCTTCCGGTACGCCGGACTGCGCCCGACGGCGATGGGCCGGCTCGTCCGGACGCGGTTCGTGGCAGACTAGGCACGGGCCGCACACCCCCGGGTGGCGGTTCGGGAGGGTTCGCCTAGTGGCCGATGGCGCTGGTCTTGAAAACCGGTAAGGCAGCGATGTCTTCGTGGGTTCGAATCCCACACCCTCCGCCGGCTGATGATCTACCCTGACGCAGCTCAGCCTCGGTTTTCAGGCCAGGTCTGTTTGCCGGTGGGGGCTGGTGGGGGGTTAGCCCGCGCCGCTCCCGTCGGTGGGGCTCAGGCGGGCGGGCGGCTGGGTGTCTACATGGCTGAGCTGCGCGTTAACGGTGCCCTTACCGTGGCGGCGGGGACTCATAGGTCAGTTCTGGCCAGGGCTTGCTGTGGGTAGTCCTGCTTCCTTGGCGCATTCGAGCAGCCGTCGGTCGTATGTGACGAAGGCGGTGAGTGCCGTGCCGGATTCGTTGGTCAGCACATGGGCGGTGGCCAGGTGGATGGCGTCGAGGCTGCGGAGCATCGGCTCGGCGAAGGCGGCTGCGGTCGCCCGGATCGTGCTGTTGATCCCCAGCCGGAACAGCCGTCCGACGGCGGCCGGCACGCCGATCAACGCCTGCGGAGCTGACCGGCGCAGGGCTCTGGGGACTTCCACCTCGACGAGGGCAGAGGAAACCAGGGGCACGTCGTCGTGCGTGTTAAGCCGGCGACGAGGTCGGTGCTGCACTCCTCCTGCCGGACCAGCTTGATGATGGCGGCGGAGTCGAGATAGATCACCAGCGTTCGTCGTCGCGCATCGCGGCGAGCGAGGCGGCCACGTCCACGTTCTCGTCGCCGAGCTTCGGTGGTAGCGGCACGGGGCCGCCACCGGTGGTGGGGGGGGGGGGGGGGGGGGGGGGGGGGGGGGGGGGGGGGGGGGGGGGGGGGCGACGGCCCGTCCTGCCGACACCAGTTTGGCCAACACCGACCGGTCGTTGCCCACCGGGACGAGTCGGGCGATCGGGCGGCCGCGATCGGTGATCTCCAGGGTATCGCCGCCACTGACCTGGGCCAGCACCATTGCCCCAACCTGCTGGGTTGTACTTTGAGGTCGACTTTGGGAGAAGTGACAGGAGTAAGTCACGCCCAAAGTCAGCCCCAAAGAGTTGAAGGCGCGGCAACATGCGGCGGAGTTGACGTCTGTCTGTCGCGGCGTTCGGCTCGCTCTAGTCCTCGCTCACATACACCCCCGCACCGGCCCGGCCGACTGTGAGCCCTCGGTCCCGGGTGAGTTCCAGGGCGCGCTGGATGGTGGACACGCTGACGGAGTACAGGTCGGCCAACTCCCGTAGGGACGGCAGCTTGGAGCCCTGCGGATACTCCCCGGCGCGGATGCGGGCGGTCAGATCGTCGGCGATCTGCCGCGAGGACATGGGGATGGGCATGGCGGATCTCCGGATGGTCCGGTACCTGGTTGGCCTGGCCAGTAGATCACGACACGCCGGAAACCTTGGTCTCTCCTTGCCTAGTGGCCACATAGTGACCTAGGTTGTCGGGGCGGGTATTCCTCCCTGGTTGGCACCTGGCCGTGATGCCCTCGCCGGGCTGGGGTGGATGCCATGTCGCCACCTCAGCCCGGCATCCCGTCTTCGCAGCACCACCAGGCTGGAGGCAATTCCGTGAACGAACGCCCGCACGACAACCCACGGTCGGCTGCCTGTGCGGTTCCAGGTGGCCCCCTACCTCCGACGGGGACCCCATACCCCGGTCGCTCATGCTGCGTACGTTGATCATGCACGTCCTGCGCCGGCTGACTGGTCGTCCCGGTGTCTCTCCGCCGTTGGACCGCACCGGACCGGCCACTGCGTATCCGAATCAGACCGGCGGGTGGGCTCGGGTCCGGAGTGCGCCGCCGCAGCCGAACCCACGCGCCGCCCGTGCCGACTGCCCCTGCCGGCAGGCGGCTGTCCGCCGGGGCGCGGTGGATGCGCGCAGCGGAGTGCCGCTCCTGGTCCAGTCCGCGTGGGACTGCCTGGACCACCACCGCCACAGCCGGTGCGGCAGATGCACCGAGGGTGGCTTCTGCCCGCTGGTCGAGGCCGCCCGTGCCCGGATCAGGGCGTGGCGCAGGCTGCGTCACGTCCGGGGCCATCGATGAACGCGCCGCTGCCGGAGGCCGGCGACCTGGTGTACGTCACCCGCGCCGCCAGCGTGCAGTTCGTCAAGCCGATCTGGTGCCGGGTCATCCGGGTGCTCGACTGGATCACCTACGACGGGTGGTGCTGGTTGGACGTCTACCAACTGGACGCCAGAGGCGACGCGGTCGCTCGTCGGTCGGTCTTCGTGCAGCCCGCGAAGCTGGAGAGCCGGCAACCGGTCGGCCGGCCTGAACAGCGGCGACCCCCGGGTGTGCGCCGCCGACCCGACGCCGGTGGCAGCCGCCCTGTGCCGTCCGGCGAGCAGCCCGGACAGCCGGGTCAGGGGACAGGGCTGAGGTGGGCGGCGAGGATGCGCCAGCCGTAGCCGTCGTCGTAGGCCCAGGTGCGGGTGTAGCGCAACCGCGCCGCGAACGGTGCACCCTCGAAGGTGCCGCTGACCCGTCCCCGGAAGAACGTCACCCCGGTCGTGCCGGCCACGACCAGCTCCAACTCCTCCTCCACCAGCTCGTCGAGCACCGAGGTGCCACTGCGGTGGGCGGCCAGGTCGTCGGACTTGCCGAAGGTACGACCGTCCGGCCCGACGGCGATCAGGCGGTCGTCGAGCAGGGCGTCGAGCGCGGCCACGTCGCCGGCCCGCTGGGCGGCCTGGAGGCGGCGCTCCGCCTCCAACAGTTCCGCCTCACGTTCGGTGTCCTGCATGTGCCCTCCCGGTCGTCCGCCGCGTCCCCTCATTCTGGCGGCCCGACGCTGCGTGGTGCTTCCGGTTCGTCGTGCCGGCCCGGCGGGGTAAGAAGGGGCAGAGGAAAACGCGCACACCGGAAGGACCTTCCCGATGACCCTGGAACGACCGATCGCCCCGGACCCGTACGAGCTGCTGCCGACCGTTCCGTCGTTCGACCTGACCAGCGACGACGTGCACAACGGCGAGCCGATGGAGGCCCGGTACGCGCACGGCAGCACCGGTGGCGAGAACGTCTCCCCGCACCTGGCCTGGTCGGGCTTCCCGGCCGAGACGAAGAGTTTCGTGGTGACCTGCTTCGACCCGGACGCCCCGACCGGCAGCGGCTTCTGGCACTGGGTGCTGGTCGACGTGCCCGCCTCGACGACCAGCCTGCCGACCGGCGTGCGGGAGGCGGACCTGGGCGGGGCGTTCAGCGTCCGTAACGACTACGGCGACACCGGCTACGGCGGCGCGGCCCCGCCGCCGGGCGACCGCCCGCACCGGTACGTCTTCGCCGTGCACGCGGTCGACGTCGACACGCTCGGCGTCGGGCCGGACGCCAGCCCCGCGTACGTCGGTTTCAACCTGGCGTTCCACACCCTGGCGCGGGCGGTCATCAGGCCGACGTACCAGATCAAGGAGTGAGCGGTGGTCCGCCGGTCCCGCGTGGGCGGGACCGGCGGGCGTGCGGTGCCCTCAGCCGGGCACCCGGGCGACGGCGAAGACGGACTGACCGAACGGGGGCCGGACGAGCTGCTCGGCGGCCTTGGTGGCGGGCAGGACGAGGGTGTCGTACACCTTGACCATCGGGCCCTCCTTCGGCATCAGCCGGAAGACCTTGGTGGCCATGAAGTAGCCGATCAGGCCGAGCGCGTTGGCGTAGTGCATCGTCTCGACCCGCAGCCCGGCCGCGGTCATCGCGTCGCCGAGGGTCTTCTTGGTGTAGCGGCGCACGTGGCCGGTGGCGATGTCGGCGGGGCCCATCGCGAACTGGAACGCCGGCACGATGATGATCACCGCCCCGCCGGGCCGGACCAGGTCGCGCATGCTGCGCAGCGCGCCCACGTGGTCCTCGATGTGCTCCAGCACGTTGTACGACACGGCCGCGCTGTAGTCGCCGCCGCCAGGGTGCGGCAGCAGCATCTCGCGGACCTCGATGGTCGGCTCGTCGACCAGCCGCTCCTTGAGCAGGACGAGCCGGTCCGGGTCGGCCTCGGTGGCGGTGAAGCGGGGAACGTGTTTGGCCCATTCCAGGGCGTAGTCGCCCAGGCCGCTGCCGATTTCGATGGGGTCGTCACCGAGGTGGGGCACCGCCAGCTCGACGAACCACCGACGGTGGTTGACCGCGGTGGCCAGACCCTCCAGCACCTCTGCCTGGACGCGCTGATCCCCAAGGATTTCTACCATGCGTCGATTCCTCACGATATGACTGACCCGCGCCTGGACCGACAGAGTGAATCATCCGCAGCAGGGGCGGAGGAAACAGGGCACTGTGAGGGCCGAAATGTGGTCGGGGGAGGGCACGTGATCGGCGGTCGGCGAACCCGGCACATAGTACGGCAGTACCCGAAACATGTCACGTGACGGCCATAGGCCAACTACGCTCTGAATTGTTATGACTACTCCCGAATCGGAGCGCGGGACCGGTCGATCCGACGTCGGGGACGCCTTGTCGACGCCAGCCCGACGGGTCGTCCGGCGGCGCTGGCGGCGGGTGCTCCCGGCAGGCCGTTCACCGCGCGCCGGGCCGTCGGTGCCGGCCCGTCCGTCGGCCGCCGGGTGGCGGTGGGACGCGTTGGCCGTGGTCAGCTACCTGATGCTGGCGTTCTGGGTGACCGCCAGGCTCTGGCGTGACCCGGCGGCCGGGGTACGCGACAACCGGTCGGACCAGGCGCAGTTCGAGTGGATGATGGCGCACGGCGCGCGGGTGGTCACGGAATGGAGCTATCCGTTCGCCTCGGACCGGATGAACGTGCCCGACGGCGTCAACCTGATGGCGAATACCTCGGTATTATCCGTCTCAATCCCGATGACCCCGGTCACTGTCCTGTTCGGGCCGCACTGGTCATTTCTTCTCTTTCTCACCCTGGGAATGGCGGCCACCGGCACCGCCTGGTACTTCTTCCTGTCCCGGGTGGTCACCCGCTCCCGGGGGCCGGCGTGGCTCGGCGCGGCCTTCTGCGCGTACGCCCCGGCGATGGTGTCGCACGCCAACGCCCACCCGAACATCGTCTCCCAGTTCGTGGTGCCGCTCATCATCTGGCGCACCCTGCGGCTGGCCGAGCCGGGCCGGTGGCTGCGCAACGGACTCCTGCTCGGCCTGCTGATCGTCTGGCAGGCCTTCCTCAACCTGGAGATCCTGCTGATGACCGCGATCGGCCTGGCCGTGGTGGTCGGTGCCCTCGCCATCGGCCGGCCGCCGCTGCGCGCGGCGATCCGCCCGTTCCTCGCCGGGCTCGGCGTGGCCGCGCTGCTGTCCGCCGTGCTGCTCGCCTACCCGCTGTACGTGCAGCTCTTCGGGCCGGGTTCCTACCACGGGCTGTCCCGGCTGATCCGGGGGTACCGCACCGACCTCGGCGCATTCGTCGGCTGGTCGCGGGAGTCGCTGGCCGGGGACGCCCGGTCCGCCGACCCGCTGGCCCGCAACCCCACCGAGGAGAACGCCTTCTTCGGCTGGCCGCTGGCCGTGCTCACGGTCGCCCTGATCTGGTGGTTGCGGCGCAGCGCCCTGGTGGTCGGCCTGGCCGTCCTCGGTCTGCTCTTCGCCGTCCTGTCGTTGGGCCGGGAGGTACAGCTCAACGGGCGCGACACCGGCGTACCCGCCCCCTGGGCGCTGCTGGAGGACCTGCCGCTGCTGCACTCCGTGGTGCCCACCCGCTGGTCGCTGGCGATCACCCCGATCGTCGGGGTGCTGCTGGCCCTCGGTGCCCAGCGGGCCCGGGATCTCGCCCGCCGGCACCAGGGGGCCCGGCAACAGATCCGCTTCGCCACGGTGACCGTCCTGCTGATGGCCCTGGTGCCGCTGCTACCGACCCCGCTGCCGGCGACCCGGCTCGACCCGGTGCCGCAGTTCGTCACCGGCGGCGGGTGGCGGCCGTACGTGGCGGGAGGGCGCAGCGTGGTGACCCTGCCGCTGCCCGACAACACCTACGCCGATCCGCTGCGCTGGTCGGCCCGGACCGGGCTGGAGATGCCGCTGGCCCGGGGCTACTTCCTGGCCCCCGACACCCGGCCGTGGTCGCCCGAACCGGACGTCGCCCTGTTCACCGCCCCCTACCGGCGGACCAGCAACTTCTTCGCCGAAATCGCGCGGACCGGCACCGTCGGGCCGATCACCGCCGCCGACCGGCGGTCCGCCGTGACCGACCTGCGCTACTGGCGGGCCGGCGTGGTGATCCTCGGCCCGCACCCGCAGGCCGACGCGCTGCGCCGGGCGATGACCGCGCTGACCGGCATCACCCCCGTCCGGACCGGCGGGGTGTGGCGGTGGGACGTCCGGCCGCTCACCGGGTGAGCCCGGGTCAGGCCGTGCGGACGCAGCAGCCCTGGCAGACCTTCGGACTGGGCAGGGTGAACGCCAGGCAGCAGGTGCGCCGCTGCACGGTCGGCTCACCGCCCCGGCCGGGCACCAGCTCGACCAGGTCGGCCAGGCCGAGGGTGCCGAGCAGGGTGTCGATGGTGGTCACCGACGGGCCGGGCAGGGCGTCGCTCGCGCGCAGGATGCCGTGCGCGATCCCCGAGGCCACCGAGCCGAGCAGGGTACGCGCACCCACCCGTACCTCCGCCTGGATCGCGGTGACCATCGGGGCGAGGTGGGCGTCGAGCAGCGAGGCGCGCAGGAGGCCGAGCAGTTCGGCCTCGTCGGCGGCGACCCGGACGCCGGGCTGGCCGGTGAGGGCGAGCGGGTCACCGGGCAGCACCGCGACGGTCGTCGAGCGGTGCAGGCCCATGGTGAGCAGTTGCCGGTGGTCCTCGAAGTGGATCAGCACGTCGGCCGGGTCGAGCAGCGGCACCCGGCGGGCCGAGGCCCAGCCGAGCACCACCGGCAGCGCCGTCCAGTAGCTGTAGGACTTCCAGGCCAGCGCGGCGCAGGCGTGCGGGGTGCCACCCCAGCGGCGGGCGGCGGCGCGCAGGAACTCGGGCATCCGGGTGCCGTCGACGAGTGTGGTGGCCGGGCTCCAGCCGATCTCGTCGGTGACCACCAGGCCGGGCGCGAGGCCGGGCAGCACGTCGGTGCCGAACATGGCGCGCAGGGTGGCGGTGACCGGGGCGAGTCGGCCGGCGAGATCCTGGCCGGGCAACACCGCCGTCATCCGGACCCCTCCCGTCCCGCTCGGCCCGCCACGGGTGGTGGCGGTTAATAAGGCTAGCCTAACCATGCTCGGGGCTTCGAGGGAAGACTCTGCGGAGGCGGATCGGGAGGCCGGGATCACCATGTCCGTCCCGTCGGTGCGGATCGGCCCGGTTCGGCTACTACCCGGCCGAACGCGGGGAAAACGCGGGCGATGTCAAGGCATATGTCGGCAACGTGCCAGTTCGCTACAGGGCGACGGGAAGAACGTGAAGACTTGTCATCCCGGCTGCGCTGCGTGAGGAAGCTGATGACGACCTCTCCCCTGGAGCGGGCCGCCGATTCGTTCGCGGCGGAACTCGCCCGGCACCGGACGGGGCGAGGGCTGACCAAGAAACAGCTCGCCACGATGATGGGCTTCGACCCGTCGTACGTGAGTCACGTCGAGGGGCGACGACACCGGCCCACCGAGGACTTCGCCCGCCGCGCCGAAGCCGTCCTCGACGCCGGCGGCGTCATCTGGCAGCGGTTCCGCGAGTACGACCAGCTCCGCCAGACCCGGGCCACCCCCGGCCCCCGCGAACCCGCACCCCCCGGCCGCTGGCTCCCCCCGGGCACCGGGCTCGTCGTCGAACGGGAGACCGCCACCCTCACCCTGGTCGACGGCACCTACCGGTGCGTGATCCGCCGTCGGCTGCACAACGCCGGCACCGAACCGGTCACCCGGTACCTCGTCCGGGTCGCCGTCGACAGGTGGCCCGACGACCCCGGACGCTCCAACCGGCACCACCGCGAACACCCGCTCACCTTCGCCGAGCTGCGCTTCCGGGCCGTCCACCACGACGACGGCGCCCGCGAACCGATGCACTGGCGGGTCCGTCACGACCGGGACGCGTACAAGGAGATCTGGCTGCTGTTCGAGAACGCCGACGGGCGGTTCCCGCTGCACCCCGGCGAACGTGCCGAGGTCGAGTACGCCTACCGGGTCGGCCGGGTCAAGTGGGGCCCCTGGTTCCAGCGGGCCGTCCGCCTGCCCACCCGGCACCTGGCCGTACGGCTGGACCTCCCGGCGGCCCTCGACCCCCGGGTGTGGGGGGTGGAGACCTCGCTCTCCGCCGACGAGGGACCGCTGCGCACCCCGGTCCGCCGCCACGACCGGGGCGACCGGATCGTCTTCGACTGGTCCACCGACGACCCGCCGCTCAACACCCGGTTCCGCCTCCAGTGGCGGTTCCGGCAGGAAGCCGTCGAGTCGCCCCCCGTGCCGGCCCGCCCGGCCGACCGGATGCGCGCCCTCGGCGTGCTGCCCCCCGACGCCACCCCGCCCGGCCCGCCCGCCCGCCCGCTGCACCTGCCCCGGGAGGCCGCCGCCGCCCGCGAGGTGGCCGACCGGCTCACCGACGTGCTGACCCGGGCCGAGGAGGTGCACCCGCTCAGCGCCGGCACCGGCCTCGCCGCACCGCAGCTCGGCCTGGACGTCGCGGTCGCCGTGGTCCGCCCCGCCGACCGGTCCGCCCCACCGGTCGTCCTGGTCAACCCCCGGGTGGTCGGCGAGAGCCCGGAAACCGTCGAACAGTACGAAGGCTGCCTCGCCGCCGCCGACCACCGTGGCCTGGTGCCCCGCCCGCTACGCATCGACGTCGAACACGCCCGCGCGGACGGCAGCCGGATGATCACCTCGTTCGCGTACGGGATGGCCCGGTTGGTCGCCCACGAGATCGACCACCTCGACGGCCGCTCCTGGACCGACCGGATGGCCCCCGGCATGCCGCTGGTCCCGGTCGAGGAGTACCGCGAGAGCAACGTCTGAACCCTGCCCCGGACGCGGTCCGGGGCAGGCACGGAGGGGACCGGGGCGCGTGCCCCAGGGGGCGGGGGCACGCGCCCCGGTGCGGGGGGAGTAAAGCTCTACAGGTTGCCGAACGTGTCGTACCGGATGTGCTGCGGCGGGACGTCGTCCTCGGCGAGCGCCCGCAACGTCGCCCGGACCATCGCGGCGGAACCGGAGACGTAACAGTCGTGCGACGTCCACGGGCCGTACCGGGCCACCACGTCAGGGACGTCCCCCTGCTCACCGTCGAAGTCCGGGTCGTCACTGCACGACGGGGTCACCGACAGCCACGGGTGCGCGGCGACCAGCTCCTCCAGACCGGCCAGGCCGTACAACTCGTCGGCGTGCCGGGCACCGTAGAAGACGTGCACCCAGCGGGCCCGGTTCCAGCCCGCCAGCTCCTCCACCATCGCCTTCACCGGCGCCAGGCCCACCCCGCCGGCCACGCAGAGGATGTCCCGCCCGGAATCCCGGTCCACCGTCATCGACCCCATCGGGGCGGCCACCCGCAGCAGGTCACCCGGCTTGGTGCGGCGCACCAACGCCCCCGAGACCCAGCCCGCGCCGACCGGCGTACGGACGTGGAACTCCAACACGTTGTCGTCGTTCGGGGCGTTCGCCACCGAGTACGTCCGCCACACCCGGGGCAGGTGCCGGGGCACCTCGACGCTGACGTACTGGCCGGCCTTCCAGACCAGCGGGTGCTGCAGGGCGCGGACGGTCAGCACGGCGGTGTCGCTGCCGTACCGGTCGTGGGTGAGCACCTCCGCGTGCCAGTACGGCGGGTTGTCGTCCGACTCCGCCCCGGCCAGCATCGTCGCCGTGATCGCCGCGTACGCGTCCCGCCACGCCTGGTCGTACTCCAGGTTCCAGCCGTCACCGGCGGTGGTACGCAGCGCGTCGAGCAGCGCCACCCCCATCGTCGCGTAGTGCGCGGCGTCGACGTGGTACTTACGGTGGTCCCGACCCAGCGAACGCAGGTACTCGTCGAAGCTCTCCGGGTCGTCCATCACCTGGCTGGCGGTGACGATCGCGTCCAGGATCCGGTCGCCCTGACCGGTCATCTCCGCCGGGAACAGCCGGCGCAGCTCCGGATCGAGCAGGAACAGTCGGGCGTAGAAGCGACCGCTCAGCCGGTCCCGGTCCTCCTCGACCAGGGTCCAACTCTCCTTCAGCAGCCGAGCGAAGTTGTCCACGGGGGGCGGTCCTCCTCCTGACGGCGGATCGGGCCCCGATAGAATGTCCACGGAGCGTATACACCGGTCGCACAGAATGTGCGATCGGCTCATCTGGGCCCACCGGCCGGTGCGATCGGGCCACCCCGTCGGGCAGAGTGGTGCGGTGACCGTTGAGCAGCACACCCGCCCGGCGTCCAGGCGGGTCGTCGGCACCGAGACCCTGCTGGTCCTCGGGCTGTCACTCGGGCAGTCGGCCGTCTACGCCGTGGTGTCGCTGACCGCGAAACTGACCGCCGACGGGCCGCTGTCGAAGCAGACCGCCTCGCTCAACACCTCACAGTCCGCCCGCCCCTGGCTCGACCTGACGTACCAGCTGCTCGGCATCGTCTTCGCGCTGCTGCCGGTGCTGCTCGCCGTACACCTGCTGGCGCGCGACCCCGGCGACCCGGCGCGGACCCTCGGGGTGGACCTGCGACGGCCCGGGTCCGACCTGGCCCGGGGCGCCGGGCTCGCCGCGCTGATCGGCCTGCCCGGCCTGGCCCTGTTCTGGGCGGCGGCGCAGCTCGGCGTCAACGCCACCCTGGTCCCCGCCGGCCTGCCGCCGCTGTGGTGGGCGGTGCCGGTGCTGGTCCTCGCCGCCGTGCAGAACGCCGTGCTGGAGGAGGTGATCGTGGTCGGCTACCTGGTCACCCGGCTGCGCCAACTCCGGTGGCGGCTCGGCGCGGTCATCGCGACCAGCGCGCTGCTGCGCGGCTCCTACCACCTCTACCAGGGCTTCGGCGCGTTCGTCGGCAACGCCGTGATGGGCGTGGTGTTCAGCCTGTTCTACCTGCGCACCCGGCGGGTGATGCCGCTGATCGTGGCGCACACCCTGCTCGACGTGGTCGCCTTCGTCGGCTACTCGCTACTGCCGAAGGACTGGTTCGACTGGCTCTGACCGCCGCTGCGTCGCCGGTCGCCGCTGCGTTGCTGCTCGCCGCCGCTCGGCGGGCGGCCTAGCCGCCGCTCCGGGCGGGCCGGTAGCTCGCCACCGCGCGGGCGGCCAGCAGGTCGGTCGCCGCCGCGTCACCCGCCGCCGTCGCCAGCACCGCCGCCCCCGGCAGCAGCCGGGCCGCCAGCCGGAGCGCGGCCCAGCCGCCGGCCTGCGCGGCCAACGGCGCCGCCAACCGCCACGCGGCCTCCGCCGCACGCGGCCACGGCCCGTCGCCCGGACCGTCCGCCGCCCGCGCCGCGTCCAGCGCGGCACGGGCACTGTCCGCGTCCGGGTGCACCCGGGTCAGCACCAGCAACTCCACCGCCCGCTCCGGGTCGGCCGGGTCCCGGCCGTACGCCGCCGCCACGTGCAGCACCAGCGCCGACTGCGTCCAGAGCACCGCCGCCAGTTCGGCCAGCGGCGCGAACAGCCCGGCCACCGCCGCCGTCGCCCCACCCACCCCGGCCCACCTGACGAACCGCCGGGTGGCCAGCCGGGCCAGCCCGTCCGGGTCGGCATCCGGGTACGCCGTGCGCAGCCCGCGCACCCACTCCCGGGCCTGCGGTCCGATTCCCTCGACTGTCGCCAGGGCCAGCAACTCCGGCGCGAACCCCGGATGGGCCAGCAGCCGGGACCGGATCACCGCCAGTTCCAGACGCCCCGTCGCCGCGCCGCCAGGGTCCGCCGTCGCCGTCGCCGTCGCCGTCGCCGGCACGGCGGAGGCGCCGGTGGCGGTGGTCGGGGTGCCGACGGGGTCCGGCCCGGCGGGCGGACGCTGCCGGGCGGTCACCCGTCGCCTCGCGGGCGGGGTGGGTTCCGTGGTCGGTTCGGAAGCGGGTTGCGGTGCCGCCTTCTTCGGTGGGGTCGCCCTCGTGCGGGGTGCGGGCCGGCCGGTGGTGGCCGGGGTGGCCTCCGCCGGCGTCGCCTTCCGCGCGGCCCGTTTCCGTGGCGGTGTGCCCGGTTCTGTCGCTTCTGCGCCCGGCTCTGCCGGTGTGGCTGGTTCCGGGGGTGTGCCCGCGGTGGCGGGGCCGGCGGCCTCATCCGCCGGCAGTTGCCCCCGGGGTGCTTTGATGGCGCTGCCGGCGGCCGCGCCGCCCGTGCGGGTGCGGGCGGTGCGTCGCACGGCCGGTGTCGTGGGGCGTGCCGGTGCGCCGGCGGCGTCGGGCGTCGCGGTGGCGGCGTCGGGTGCCGCTGCATCGTCCGCGAGGGGCGGCGTCGGTGCCGTCGGCGGGTCGTCCGCCGCGCCGGTCGGTTCCGCTGCCGCACGGCGCGGTCGGGCGGGAGCCGCCGGTGGTGGTACGGGCGACTCGGCAGCAGGCGGTTGGAACAGCACGGCCGGTGCCGCCTTCGTCGGTCGGGTGCGTTTCGGTCGGGTCGTCGAGTCTTCGGCGGAGGGCTGCTGCTGCCGGGGCGGCGCGGGTGGCGGCGTGAAGGTGGCCTCCGGCGAGCGGCGACGCGCCCGGTCGCTGGCGGGGCGGCGGGGCGGGTCGCTCGGCGGCTGCTCCTGCATGGAAAAGGAGCGTAGCCGCGAACGTGACCTCGCACACGCGGGAATACTCCACGCCGGGCGGGCTGGCGGTGCCCCCGGCGCGGCTCCCACCAGGGGTTGCCGCCCGTGGGGATAGTCGCTTTGCCCCGGGTGGGGGCAGGCCTGTATCCTCGTCCGCGGTGGTCCGCAGGGTCACCGAGGAGACTTCGCCTAGTCTGGTCTATGGCGCCGCACTGCTAATGCGGTTGGGGTCTTAAAGCCCCTCCCGGGTTCGAATCCCGGAGTCTCCGCGCAAAACCGGTTGTGTAGACTGGTCGAGCACCGGGCGCCCGTAGCTCAATGGATAGAGCATCTGACTACGGATCAGAAGGTTAGGGGTTCGAGTCCCTTCGGGCGCACAAGATCATGAGGGGTCTGACCTGCCGAAATGGCGGTCAGGCCCCTTTGTGTTTCTGTCCCTTGTGGTCGGTTGGGTGCTCGGTGGGTGCTCGTGCGACGAGCATCCCTCACGTCCGGCCCGATCCGGCGGTGTTCCCTCCGATCCGGAGGCGTCTTGATCATGGTTGATCGAGTCGGTCCGCTTGTGTGGCTGGTGGGTTGCGGGCTTCCTGCATAGCGGGGTTTCGCGGTGTGCTGTCGGTTTGGCTGGGGTGTCCGGTGCTATTGCGGTGAGTTGGGATTCATGACCACGGCGACGACCACCGATGAAGCCACCCGGCGAGCCGATCCTGACCTCGATGATGGCCACCTTCGAGCTGATCCGCGAGGCACCCGGGGAGTGAGCCGAACCGGCGACAGAGTCTGTCAGATCGCGCCTTGCATCGACGTTAATCGTTATATGATCGCTGCCTCGTTCCTCCGCCCGACGGAAAAGAGTGCAGGTGAACGCGAGACTCGTCGCCATGTGGTCGGCGCTGGCAGTGGCCGTGACCGGGATCGTCCTGGTCGCGGGCATGGCCAGCGCCGCGCCCGTCGCCCCCACCACGCCCTATCCGAGCGTCCCGATCAACCCGAACGTCTGCAAGGCCGAGAAGATCAAGGTTGATCAGGCGAAGCTGCTGCACGATCAGGCGGTCGCCAGCTACAACCGGGTGCTTCAGCTCTTCAACCGGGGGGCCGCCTCGGCGCAGGAGCTGCGCGACGCGCAGAAGGCCGTCGACCAGGCGGCGCTGGCCCTGAACAACGCCCGGTACGCCGAGGCGACCTGCCAGAACAACGCGGCGAACCCGGCCGACCGGAACTGCGTCAACCTCACCCTGGAACTCAACCGGCTCATCGACGAGTTGGCGATCACCAAGGACCTGGAGGCCCTCGCCAAGGCGCACTTCGACGCCGCCACCCGGCTCTTCCAGAGCGGGGCGATGAGTGTCGAGGAGTACCAGAAGATCAAGACCGCGTACGACGTCGCCAAGCTCCAGACGGCGCTGATCGAGCAGCTCATCGCCGACCAGCGGGCGCGGACGACCGCGGCGGGCTGCCGCAACGTGGATCGCCCCACGCCGACGCCGTCGAGCCCTGCCCCCAGCAGCCCGGCGCCTTCGGGCTCGCCGTCGACCAGCCCGGCGCCGTCGACTCCTGCGCCGACCAGCACCGGCAGCACGCCGCCGGGTCCGCTGCCGACCTCGGTGACCGCCTGGCCGTCGTCGACCGTCGTGGTTTCCTGACCCACCGGCACGACTCCGCCCCCGGCGGTCGGGCGGCCCACACCGGGCGCCCGACCGCCGGGGGTGACCTCGGGCTCTGTTGCATTGGGTAGATGCATGATCGACTCCGGATTGCTCCCTGTGGGTCTGCTTTGGCCGGTGAAGTCGCCGTCTCGTGTCCGGTCCTGGTCCCCGCCCGCATCAGCGTTCACGGGGTTTCGGTTCCCGCCTGAGGTGATCGTCTTGGCGGTGCGCTGGTGCCTGCGTTTCAATCTCTCGTACCGGGATGTGGAGCAGTTGCTGGTCGAACGCGGCGTCGAGGCGGACCACGTCACCGTCTACCGGTGGGTGCAGCGGTTCACTCCGCTGCTGGCCGACGCCGCCCGCTTCGCCCGCCACTGTTCGGGTGGCCGCTGGTTCGTGGACAAGACCTACGTCAAGGTCAACGGTGTCTGGCGGTACGTATACCGGGCGGTAGACCAGCACCACAGCAGCATCCTGGCACATCAGGCGACGACGTCATGACCGCTCCCGCCGCGCCAGCCGCGGGCGTGAGGTCATCCGACCAGTCGGTCATCGCCGCACCGTCATCGGCGCCCCGGGGCGGGGTGGCCGTCGCCGACCGGCCGGGACAGGGCGGGCCGGCGACGGCGGCCGATCAGAAGTCGCTGTCGGTGTCGTTCCGGCCCCCGCTGGGGATGTCGTCGATGGTCTTCGACGAACCCCCGGCGTCCCGCCTCGGCAGGCCGCCCAGCATTCTGGCGAGCTGCTCGTCGGCCAGTTCCACGCCGTCTGCCGGAATCGTGTCGATCCGCACGGTCCTGCGCCTCATGTCGTACCCCTGTTCACCCTGAGGGAGCGCCCGACTGCTCGGCCGGACGAACGCCAGTGTGTGGCCGCCGGGAACCGCCTGGGACCAGGGATCTCCCTGGTTCGGGACCCCAGTCTTGGCTGGCCGGGGTGTCCGCCGGACGCGCGGCCGGGCCGGCGCTGGAGCGATCGTCGCCGGGGTCCGACTCACGACGGGGGTCGGGCCGAGGTGTAGGGCGGCAGCGGCAGTGGCTCGTCGCGGAGGAACGCGCGGAGCAGCGCGTCGTACGCCTTCCGCTGGCCGGAGGTGATGTCGTGTCCCGTGTGCGGTAGGTAGACCAGGGTCGCCTGCGGCAGCGTGCGTCGGTATTCGTACGTTTCCTCCCATGGGACGAAGTCGCACTCGCCGCGCATGATCAACGCGGGTACCCGGGCCTGCCGGAGCGCGGGCCGCGGGTCGGGGATGTGTGCGAAGTCCTCGACCGTCTGTTGGTTGACGTAGAAGCCCTGGTGGTTGTCGTGTGCCTTGGCGGGTGCCGAACCGGGGCAGCGGGCGGTGTCCTTGCCGAGCACGGCGACGGCGTGCATCAGCGCGTCCGCCTCGTCGTCGCCGACGAGCGCGTGCGCCGCGTTCGGGTTGACGCCCTGCAGGATCGCCTGGGCGATGACCCGGGGCGAGGCGAACAGGTCGTCGCGCTGCCGACGCTGCTCGGCGGTCATCCGGGCCCAGGGGTCGCCGCCTCCGCCGTCCGGGTAGGCGCCCGCCCAGATCGGTCCGGGCGAGGTGAACACGGCCCGGGCGACGTGCTGCGGGTGGGCCGCGAGGTACTGCGCGGCGAGCGATCCGCCCCAGGACTGCCCGACGACGATGATGCGCTCAGCGCCCAGCTCGACGCGGATCGCGTCGAGGTCGGCGACCTGCCGGGCGACGGTGTAGCCGGTGACGTCGGCGAGCCGGGTGGACCGGCCGGCGCCGAGCTGGTCGTAGGCGTAGACCTCGAAGCCGTCGGCAGCGAGCAGGGCACTGACGGCCGGCACCCCCTCCCCCGGGGTGCCGGGGCCGCCGTGCAGGAAGAGCACGGGCGTCGGGCGGGGCGTGCCGGAGGCGGCGGCGTGGACGTACGCGATCCGTGATCCGGTGGGCAGGTCCCAGAACCGGACGCCGGCGGGCGGGGGCGGGGCGGCCGGGTGCGGGCCGGGCCGGAACACGGTCACGGCGGCGAGCCCGGCGACGGCGACGGTGACGGCGGCGGCCAGCGCCGTCGCGGCGCGGCTCCGGCGTCGAACGCCGAGCAGCGCGAAGGCGGGCCGGGCGAGGAGCTGGGCGACGGTGCCCAGCAACACGAGCCCCACCGCGCACAGCAGCGGTATCCAGGCGGTGACGAGCGCGGTGGCGACGAAGCCCGCGCCGCCCACGGTCACGGCGGTGGCCACGGCGACCGGCAGCAGCAGGACGCCGATGCTCCGGCGAACAAGGGAACGAACCATAAAGATCATGCTGGCCGGTGCCTGGCGCAGGCGCGTCGTGCCACAGGACGGCTTCCGCGCGCCCCACCCCCGTCTCGCGGCGGGGTCCCGACCGGCCGGGCGGCCCGTACCATCGGGGTATGCGACGCTGGGCCCCTGACCTGGGCGACAACACCTGGGCTCCCGGCGCCGTGGCGGTGTCGCAGGCGCTGTGGTGGCTCGCCGCCCGGCCGGACCCGCGGCTGGCGCCCGGCGTCTGCGCCGGCGCCGTGGTCGCCGTGGTCGCACTGCTCTACCGCCGGCGGGTGCCCGGTCCGGCGCTGGCCGGTGCCGCCCTGGCCACCGCGCTGGCCGCCCCCGTCGTCGGGGCCGCCCCGGCCGGCCCGGCCGCGGTGCTGCTGACGGCGTACGCGCTGGTGGTGCACCGCACGGCGGCGGTCTCGGCGGCCGGCGTCGCGGCCGTGGTGGCCGGGTTCGCCGTGACGGCGGCGGCCTGCGGCGCTTCGGCGCGGGCCACCGTCGCGACCGCGCTCGTGCTCGGGGCCGTGGCCGCCGGGGTGTGGGCGGTCGGGCGGTTTGGCCGTCGGGTCCGCGCCGACCGGGCCTCGGCCGAGACCTTCCGGGCGGCCGTGGACGGGTTCGTGCCGCTCGCGGTCGCGCAGGAGCGTCGGCGGATCTCGGCCGAGCTGCACGACGTGGCCGGTCACCGGCTGACCGCGATCCTCGTGTCCGCCGGTGCGGCGCTGCGCCTCGCCGACCCGGTGCTGCGGGAGCGGGCGATCGAGCACGCGATCGGTGCCGGGCAGGCGGCGGTCGACGATCTGGACCGGGTGGTGGCGTCGGCGGGGCGGGACGACGAGGTCGGCATTGAGGCGGTCGACGAATTGGTGGCGGGCCACCCGTGGGTGCGCTACGAGCGCACCGCGCGGGTCGTCCCGCCGACGGTCGCGGCCCTGGCGCACGGGATCGTCCGCGAGGCGCTGACCAACATCATGCGGTACGCGCGGGGCGCGGCGGCGACGGTGCGGATCACCGCCGACCCCGGTGGGTTCACCGTGACGGTGCTCGACGGGGGTGGCAGCCGCGCGGCCGGCGACGTGGGCAGCGGGCTCGGCATCGCCGGGCTCCGCGCCCGGGTCGAGGCGGTCGGCGGCGACCTCGACGCCGGGCCGGCCGGTCCGGGATGGCGGGTCCGGGCCCGGCTGCCGTGGCGGCCCGGGGCGGCACCGGGCGCCCCGCCAGGGACCGGAGCGACGCCGCCCGTCCGGGCGACGACGGGAGCGCCGCCGGGCGTCCGGACGTGGGCCGGGGCCGGCGCGGCGGTCCGGGACGGGGCGATGGTCGTCCTCGCGCTCGGGCTGTCCACGGGCACGGTGCTGCTGCCGGGCGGGGACGGCCCCGATCCGCTGGCCGCGCCGATTCCGGCGGCGCTGCTGGTAGCGCTGCTGGTGCTGCACGCGCTGCCGTTGGCATGGCGTCGGCTCGCGCCCGGCGCGGCCCTGGTCGCGGCATTGACGGTCCAGGTCGCCTGGCTCGCCGGCACCGCTGCCGGCTGGACCCGGCACGACCCGGCGGAGACGTTCCTGTGGTGCTGGTGGGTCGAGCTGGCGCTGGTGTACGCGGTGGCCGCCTACCGGCCCGCAGCCAGCCTCGGGTTCGCCGCGCCGTTGGCGGTGGCCGCCGTCGGCGGGGTGGCCCTGGGCGCGGGCGCCGACATCACCGGGAACCGTGCCGCGGCCGGTGCGGTGCTGGGCGTCGTGCTCGCGATACCGCTGGGTGCCGCCTGGCTCGCCGGCAGGCTGGTGACGACGCGGCGGTCCCGCCGGTCGACCGCTGAGGCCGCCGCACGGGAGACCGTGCGCCGGCACGCCGACAGCGCGGCGCGGGGCGAGCGCGCGCGCATCGTGGACGACCTGCGCGTGAGCGCGCGGCTGCACGCCACCTCGGCGCTCGCCGCGGCCGAGGCGGGCCGGCTGGACGAGGTCGCGGCGCAGGCCCGCGCCGGCCTGGTCGCCCTGCGACGGCTGCTGCACGGGCTGCCCCAGGACCGGCCCGACCCGCCGCCCGCCGTCGCCGCCCTGTCCGACCTGGCGGCGCGCCGCCGGTCGGCGCTGCGGTTCGTCGGCGAGCCACGGTCCCTGCCCGCGCCCCTGGAGGTGGCCGCGCACCGGGCGGGCGCGGCGCTCATCGCCGACGGCGCGGTGGCCACGGTGACATACGGCACCAGCGGCATCGGCCTGGAGGTACGCCGCTGCCCGCCCGTCGGTGCGGAGGTGCTGCGGTCGCTGCGGGATTCGACGGACGCCGCCAGCGGTTCGGTGGCGGTCGACACCGACCGCACCACGGTCCGCGTCTGGTTGCCGGAGGCGCTGCGATGATCCGGGTCATCGTCGCCGACGACGAGGCCACGGTGCGCGCCGGCATCGCCGCGATCCTCGACGCAGAGCCGGACATCGCGGTCGTCGGCCAGGCCCACGACGGTGACTCGGCCGTCGCGCTCGTCGCGTCGACCACTCCCGACGTCGCCGTCCTGGACGTACGCATGCCAGCCCGCCGGCCCCCCACCCCGGGTCCGCCGGTTCGGGGGCGCCACCCGGAGGGCCCCCCACCGAGCCGGCCGACCTGCGCCGACGGGATCGCGGCGGCCGCCGCGATCGGGCAGCGGCATCCGGCGACCCGGATCGTCATGCTGACGACGTTCGGCCTCGACGAGTACGTGTTCGCGGCGCTACGGGCCGGAGCGGCCGGGTTCCTGCTCAAGGACGCGGAGCCGCAGCGGGTCGTCGACGCCGTCCGGGTCGTCGCCGCCGGGGACGCGATGCTCGACCCGGGGGTCACCCACCGGCTCATCGACCGGTTCGCGACCGGGCCCGGGCCCGAGGACGCCGCACGCCTCGGCGGGCTGACCCCCCGCGAGACGCAGGTGCTTCACCAGGTGGCACGCGGGTTGTCCAACGCCGAGATCGCGGCGGTCCTGGGCATCAGCGCGTCGACGGTCAAGGACCACGTGGCGGTCGTCCTGGGCAAGCTGGGCGTGCGCGACCGGGTGCAGGCGACGATCGCGGCGTACGAGGGCGGGCTGATCCGCCCGGGGGTACGCGAGCAGCAGGCCCTGGAATCGTCGGGGCGCCACGGGTCGCCACCGTCGAAGGGCCGGCCGCTCGGATGAAGGTCCGGCCGGTCGGCCATGCCGCACCCGGCCCCTACCGTCCCGTCGACTCCCTGAGTCACGCACGGCTGTCGGAGATCGGCTCTCTGGTGCGTTCCTGCGGCGAGGCTGGCGCGGCGGCTCCACGAAGCAGTATCCCCGGCGCTGTTGCGTTGTCCGATCGGGAGACGCGTTCCGCCTGGGTAGAGCGGTGGGAGTGAGATCGCCTGGGCGCGCTCGTTGAACGCGGCGGCCGGGCGTTGCCGGGCTGGGGTGTCGGTGGCGATCTCGTAGTGTCCGCGGCGAAGATTCTGGACGAAGGCGTGTCCGGCGATCACGGTCGGGGCGGTCCGGTCGGTCCGTAAGCCGCGCATCGGCCGGAGTCGGTGTTTGAGTCGGCTGCGATCGGCTTCGACCGGGTTGTTCGCATATCGCTCGACGTGATGCCAGGCTGCCGGGATCAGGTCGGCGAGCACGGCCGGGTAGACGGCGGCGGCGTCGGTCACCACCTCGACCGGCACCGTCTTCAACACCTTCAGTGCCCGGGTGAAGAACCTGCGGGCCGCGGCAGCGTCACGGCGGGCGGATACCAGCACGTCGATGACCTTGCGGGTGCCGATAACCTCATCCGCGCTGGTCAAGCGGCATGCTCGTATTCGTGGAGGATGCCGCCAAGTCGATCATGTCGGCGGATGCGGAGACGCACGAGGTCAGCCTGTTCGGTCATTGGGTCGGGTAGTGCTCGCAGGGGCCGGGCGTTGGCGATGCCTCGGTGCGGGCGGTGCTGATTGTGGTGGTGTTCGTACTCGCGTAGGGCGTACAGCAGATGCGCCTGATTCCAGATCAACATCCGGTCGAGCAGTTCGTGGCGGCAGGATTGGATCCACCGCTCCATGATCGAGTTCATGCGAGGCATCCGTACCCCGGTGAGCATGACCTCGATGCCGGCGTCTGCGAGGATCGTGTCGAACAGGGCCGGGTACTTGCCGTCACGGTCGCGGATCAGGTACTTGACCTGGCAGCCGGTGTCCTCGAGGTCCATGAACAGGTTCCGAGCCGTCTGGGTGACCCAGGCGGCGTTCGGATGGGGCGTGGCGCCGAGGATCCGGACCCTTCGGGTGGCGTGTTCGATCACCGCGAGGACGTAGAGGCGGGCGCCGGTCAGCGTCACGGTCTCGAAGAAGTCCGCAGCGATCAGGCCTTGGGCTTGGGAGCGCAGGAACGTCGCCCAGGTGCTGTTCGTGCGTTCGGGTGCCGGGTCGACGCCGACGTCGTGGAGAATCTCCCACACGGTGGACGCGGCGACCTTCACCCCGAGGACGAGCAGTTCGCCGTGGATACGCCGGTAGCCCCAGCCGCTGTTCTCTCGGGCCAGGCGCAGCACCAACGTCCGGATCGACCGAAGGGTTCGCGGCCGACCGGCCCGGCGGGGCTGGGACTGTCGGGCGTGCCGGCGGGCGATCAGTTCGCGGTGCCAGTGGAGCACGGTCTCCGGGCGTACCAGCAGCCGCAGCTGGTGCAAAAGCGTTCGTGGTAGCGGGTGCAGCAGGGCCGCCAGCCAGGCCCGGTCGGCCGGGTTGAACCGGACCCCGCCGCCACCGAGTTGCCGTTCGAGGACCATGATCTGGTGACGCAAGGCGAGGATCTCGGCGTCCTTGTCGCGGTCGCTCATCGGCAACAGCCGCAGCAACGCGAGGGCGTTGGTCACACCGAGATAGGCCAGTCGCAGCAACACAACCGATCATCCTCGCGGAACACTCTGCATCGAGCCTCACCGAGGTCCGGTCGCCGAAACCAGTCCGGTTCTCCGCCTGCCCACGTTGGCAGTGGGACGGCTGTGAACAGGGTGGATGAGGTTCTCGGCACCCGCACTGCCAGGGCGGGTAGGGCGCGGGGGATGTCCCGCCATGGTGATCTGGTCCGGACCCGCCACCGGATCCCGTCGATGATCACTCTCATGGTCCATCTGCGCGGCCGAGCATGACCCCGTTCCCGCAGGCAGCGACGGCTCGAGTACCGCCCACTGCACGTCGGTCAGGTCATGTCGCCTCGCTGCCGCTACGCTCGGCACGAGGTCTCCGGTGTGAAGTTCTGCTTGGTCGCTGAACCAACTACCGGAGACCTCCCCCATGAGCGACCACCGCCACGCCGCCAACCCCTACGAAACACGGCCTAGGCGGGCGCTGTCCTACCGGATCCCGACTGCCACCGAAGGCCGTGCGGCATTGTAACGCGTGGCGCTCGACTTCCCCACGATTCGATAGATCCCAGCCAATGGGTTGGCGGCCCAACCCCCCGTTTGTAGCGTCGGGTAGTCATCGGAACACCTTCCGTTCACTATGGAGGTTGTGCGTGGCGGCTATCGAGCCCGCGTTGCTGGACAAGTCCACGACCATCAAGATGCTTCACGACGCCTGCGAGCTGGAACACATGCTCTGCGTGCAGTACCTGTACGCGGCGGCGACCCTGGCCCAGGGCGGTGATCCCGGGATCACCGCAGTCCGGGCGGCCCTGACCGAGCAGTGGAGCCAGCAGCTCACCCGCATCGCGGTGCAGGAGATGTACCACCTCACCCTGGCCAACAACATCCTGATCGCCCTGGGCGCCGCGCCGTTGCTGTGGCGGCCCAACTTCCCGCAGCCGGCCAGCCGGTACTCCGACATAAACCTGCCGTCCACGTTGACGCCGTTCGACCGCGACACCGTCAACCGGTTCCTGTGCTGGGAGAAGCCGGAACCGGACGGCTGGTGGGACGCCTTCTGCGTCGAGTGCGGGCGGCAGGCACACGCCCGGCTGAACATGGCGATCCCCGCAAGCCAGGAGCGGCCGTACGGCTCGATCGCCGAACTTTACGACCAGATCAAGAAGGCGATCCTGGGGCATCCGGAGTGGATCGACCGGGCGTCCGCGACCCGGCAGGTCACCAGCGCCCTCATTCCGCTGACCCCGACGCTGGAAGCGATAACCACCGCCGAGCAGGCCGCCCGGTACATCGACCTCATCGTGCTGGAGGGCGAGGGCGTGCCGGACTGGCAGTCGAACTCGCACTTCGCGTACTTCCACCAGATCGCCGACCAGTTGGACGGGCTCAACCGTGCGCAGCCGGACTTCGTCCCAGGCTGGCCGACCGTGGAGAACCCGGCCTACGACGCGACGAACACCGGCGGAACCCTGATCACCGACCCGGCGGCACGGTCGGTCGGCGTCGCCTTCAACGAGCTGTACCTGCTCTTCGTGGACATGCTGACCCGGTTGTTCACGCCGGACGGTGAGAGCGCCGCACAGCGGCGGGGCCTGGCGCGCGTGATCACCGCTCTGATGCCGCTGGGCATCAAGCCGCTCGCGGCGCTGCTGACCCGGCTGCCGGCCGGCGCGGACCACCCGGGCCGGTACGCCGGACCCAGCTTCGAGCTACCGCAACCCCAGCCGACCGGCCCGCCGGCCACGATCGACGCGCTGGCCGGACGACTGCTCGCGGTCGCCGGACGGTGCCGGGTGCTCGGCCTCACCGACTCCGGGATCGGCGCTGAGGCGCAGGACGCGCTGGCCACCATCGCCGCCCGGCTGGAAACGCTGGTCCCGCTCTTCGCCCCGTCGTCCGTGGAGTTGTCCGCATGAGTTATCTGGCCCGGCCCAGAATCGGGTTCTTCGGCACCGACGCGATGGTCAACCCGTCCACCGCCAACAACGAGAACATCGTCCATCTGCTGGACTACGATCAGGTCCAGGTGTTGAATCCGCCGGTGGTGGAGGGCGCGAGCCTGCCGGCGATGGACGACGCCGCGTACCGGGAATGGATGACCAGCCTGGTGGTGTACGCGGACCCGGACACGGCGGCCACGCCCAGCCCCAACTGGCAGTCCGGCATGCCGGGCTACTGGAACTACTGGGGTGACCACCTCGCCACGTTCGGCAACGCGCAGGCGACAAGCGTGTGGGTGGACGACCAGCCGGTGACCAGAGCCGCCCGGGATCCGCTGCTCAACGCGTATCTCGCGTTCAACGCCCGGATCGTCGACGTGAACCCGGCCGACAGCTACGGCACCCAGTTCGTGGCGGCCGGCTTCCGGATTATCGGCCCGGACCGCGACGGCGAGCTGACCGAACTGGTGCGGGGGGTGCCGACCACCTCGTTCACCAGGTGGCTGAACTTCTTCCGTCCCGGCGGCGCCGGCTCCTTCCAGGCCGTCATCCCGAACTCCACGCTGGTCTTCGTCGACCCGGAGCGGGCGCCGGACTCGGACGGCCTGCGTGCTCTGCGCGAGGGCGCTGCCGACGGCGGTGGTCTGCTGCTGCGCTGGTGCTTCTACGGGATGCGGACCAGCTTCGACCAGATGACCATGTACGACAAGTTCCAGCGGGGCGAGCGGGCGATGAACCCGAAGGTCGGTCGGGTGGTCGGCACCGTCGGCGTGTGGAACGGCACCGACATGATCTCCGCCCCGGTCGGCCGGGCCCTGCACCAGCCCGGCCCGCCCTACTTCCCGGCCGACGGGGGCGCCCCCCGGGCGGTGACCCGGATGCGGGTCAAGACCCACGAGGACGTGGAACGCGTCGAAATCCCCGGCACCACCCTGAACGCGCTGAGCGCGTCGAGCGCGGACGCGGAGCTGGTCGGCCCGGCCATGGCGTACATCGACGAGAACCGGGTGGTGCTCGACCTGGGCACCACGTTCCCTGAGGTCGGCGGCGGCGACTTCAGCAAGATCGACTTCGACGGGGGCGTGTTCCTGGAGCTGCTCTACGAGGTCGGGGGCCAGCAGCGGCGCACGATGATCGGCGTGGTGGACTACGAGCAGGGTCCCTACGAGACGTACGGCGGAGTGGTCGAGTTTGACTTCAGTCCGCGCAGCGAGATCGGGCAGCACATCCACGACGGCGTGCTGCAACTGCGGGCCTGGGTCGACCACCGTCCCGTGCTGCTGCTGCGGGAGATCGGGACGGTCCAGGTCGCCACCGACGACCAGGCGGTGTACCTGGACATGGTGCCGGACGGCCGCGGCCAGCGGGCGAAGGGGACAGCCGCGCTGCGGCTGTTCCGCAAGGGCGAGCCGATCACCGAGCCCCTGACCCTGACCGTGCAGGTCTGGCGGGACGTGCAGACACCCGGCCGGGTGAACTCGGTGAACCCGCTGGTGCTGACCGCGACCTCACTCGGTGAGGAGAAGGTCGGCGAGTTCACCGTGCGGGTGCCGGCCGGCGGCCGGGTGGACGTGCCGATCGAGGTCGACGCGCCAGCCTGCTACAAGCTGCGGTACCTGCCGCCGGACACCCACGCCGACCCGGACAACCCGGCCTGGGCGGTGGAGTACTTCTCCACGGTCCGGGCACTGCCGTACGACGACTACAGCGATATACCGGACGACCAGCTCACCTTCGACCTGGTGTACCGGGAGGTGTTCAGCTACTACGCGCTGCTCTACCCGATCATGGGGACGATCATTCCGTGGGGGCCGGCCAGCACTCCTCACGATCCGAACCGGGTGACCCACTTCGCGGGACTGATGCTGGACGTGATCGACGAGAGCCGTCGGGGCACCGCCCTGGAGATGCCGATCACCCGGGAGTTGTCCGCAGGTAAACGTGCCCTGGTGCGACGCTGGTGCCGTAAGGAGCTGAAGATCTGACCTGAGGGCCGCCACGCCGTCGGTTCCGTCACCGCCGACGTGACAGTTCCAGACGACCCGCCACCGGTTTCCGGCCTGGTGGCGGGTTGGCCCGATGGCCCGATGGCGAGAGAGCCCAGTGGACCGCCGACGGACACCGTCGACGACGGCCTGCCTCCACCGAATCCTTACGGCGCCCACCAGTCCGCTGACGGGCTGGGCGGCGGGGAGACCTTCGGCGGGGACCAGGGCCGGACACGAGACAGGGACATCACCTGCCCGGCAGACCACACCGGGTAAGCTGCAGTCGATCATGCTTTCGCCCAACGCAACAGACCCCAATCCCCTCCCTAAATGCTGCTCAGTAGCCGGCATGAGCGTTGACGACATTGACTAGGTGCTCGACCTCGTGAAGCTGACGGGGAAGGGTTCCCGGGTTCGTGTTATCCCCTTCAGGTGTAGTGGCCAGCCTAGGGCCGTCTCCCTTCATCGGGGGATGCTCGGCTTGGCCCTCCCGCTGCCTCTCCAACCCTGTTGGGTGGCGACCCGCGAGGGGAGGTGCCCCGGTAACCCGAGATGGGAGCCGGGGCACTTCATTCTGCCGCTTCCAGTTCAGCGATGGCTGTCTTTCGGTCCGCCCGACGAGACTCCGCCACCTCCGGATTAAGTTGGCGAACGGCCGAAGTCAACTCGCTTAGGTTGCGGTTACCCTTCTCCAGTTGCTCCACAACCTTGCCGATGGTCGTCTGTCCGATCCAGGTTTCGCGCAGTGCGTTCAAATCGATATCGAACGTCAATTGTGGTGCGGGACCGAAGGGGCCTTCTGCATTGACCACGAATGTGAACTCAGTCGGCACGTTCGGCTTGAAGCGCTGGAACCCAACATCGAAAAGGAATTCCATGCGGTGACGTGGCGGCATTGTTTTGATTCCGCGTTTGAAGAGATGTCATTCGTGCATCTGCTTACCGTCGGCCTTGTCAAAGGACCGGGTTGGTGGCGGTGTTACGTCGATGCGGACGTTCCGAGCGATCGAGGGTCCGATGTTTTCGATCACCAGCATCATGACGCTCCGATCGTTTGGCGCAGGCACGATGTCCACGACGACCATCGGCTGAAGCGCCTCTTCCTGCGCCTGCTGTGTAGCTCGCTGAGCCTCCTCGGTCTGCGCGATCTGCCTTAGAGGACGTCTGATTCACGTATTTTGTGTGTGTTGTGGTTGTGGGGGTTCTCGCCAGGTTGGGGTGGTTTCGGTGGTGAGGCGTTTGGCGAGGTTGTCGATCATGGCGAGGGTGATCATGCTG
>NZ_JAFEUO010000026.1:0-1101 GCF_016900955.1 Micromonospora humidisoli | reverse complement strand
AGAGGACGTCTGATTCACGTATTTTGTGTGTGTTGTGGTTGTGGGGGTTCTCGCCAGGTTGGGGTGGTTTCGGTGGTGAGGCGTTTGGCGAGGTTGTCGATCATGGCGAGGGTGATCATGCTGGCGGAGTTGTGGGGTTGGGTTTCGTAGTCGCGGACGAGTCGGCGGTGGTGCATGAGCCAGCCGATGGTGCGTTCGACGACCCATCGGCGTTTGACGACGCTGAAGCCCTTGATCTGTGGGTCTTTGGTGACGATCTCGACGTCGACGCCGAGGTGTGCGCCGTGTTCGATGACACGGTTTTTGAAGCCGGCGTCGACCCAGGTCTTGGTCAGGGTGGGGTAGGTGGTGGTGGCCTGGTCGAGCAGGTCCATGCCGATGGTGTTGTCGCTGGTACTGGCGGCGCAGACGGTGACGGCGAGGAGCAGGCCGAGGGTGTCGGTGATGATGCCGCGTTTGCGTCCGACGATCTTCTTGCCGGCGTCGGTGCCCTGTGTGGACAGTGGGACGTTGGTGGAGGTCTTGACGCTTTGGCTGTCCATGATGGATGCGGTCGGTTCGACGGTGCGGCCGTGGTGGTCACGGACGAGGCCGGTGAGCTGGTAGTTGAGTTCGGTGAAGATGCCTTCCTTGCTCCAGGCGGCGAAGTAGCCGTAGACCGTGGCGTGGGGTGGGAAGTCGTGGGGCAGGTAGCGCCAGGCGATGCCGGTGCGGTTGACGTAGAGGATGGCGTTGACGATGTCGCGGAGGTCGTGGGTGGGTGTGCGTCCGCTGACCCCGGCGTCGGTGCGGGCCTGTCGCCATGCGGTCAGCCGGGGTGCGATCAGGGCCCACCGGGCGTCGGACAGGTCGGACGGGTAGGGGCGTCGTGCGGTCATGCAGTAGGCGTACGGTGTCGGGGCGACGGCTGGGCGGACGCCATGTCCGCCTATGCGGGGATGAATGTGAACCAGACACGATCCCGGGATGGAATGCACTGAAGTCGGGCAGGTCGGCGCCCGCTGTTATGCGCTCTTACTGGGCTGGTTCGGACATATCACGCTACCGATGTCCAAACATGAATCGGCCACTACTGCCCCGAACGCGAAACAAACGTCCAGT
>NZ_JAFEUO010000025.1:0-1298 GCF_016900955.1 Micromonospora humidisoli | reverse complement strand
TGAGGTTCCCCCCGGGATGTGGACACCGGGTTATGCCGCGATCTGGTGCAGGGTAGCTGGTGTGAGGGTTTGTTCGTAGTCGGCGGGGCTGAGGTAGCCGAGTGTGGAGTGGCGTCGTCGGTGGTTGTAGAAGGCGATCCACCGGAACACGTCACGGCGGGCGTCGGTCTCGGTGGTCCACCGTCGGTGGTCGACGTCGAGTTCACGCTTGAGCGTCGCGAAGAACGCCTCGGCCAGGGCGTTGTCGTACGACGACCCGGTTCGCCCCATCGAGCGGCGGATGCCGTGTCGGTGGCAGGCGTCGGCGAAGGCGCTGCTGACGTATTGGGCGCCCCTGTCGGAGTGGAAGATCACGCCGTCGACCCGGCCACCGCGGGCGGCGACGGCCGCGTCGAGGGCGTCGGTGATCAGGCTCGTGCGCATGTGGGTGTTGATCGACCAGCCGATGAGGCGGCGGGTGGCGATGTCGATGACGGTGGCCAGGTAGAGCCAGCCGGCGCCGACGCGTAGGTAGGTGATGTCGCCGCACCACCGCTGGTCCGGTGTCGTGGCGGTGAAGTCGCGGCCGATCAGGTCCGGTGCCGGCGGGGTGGCGGGGTCCGGGATGGTGGTGCGTTTGCGGCGGCGCAGATGCCGGCCGACGAGGTCGCGTTGCCGCATGATCCGCTCGACGCGCTTGCGGTTGATCCGCACTCCGTGGGCGCGTAGTTCGACGGTCACCCGAGGGGATCCGTAGGTGCCGCCGGAGTCGGTGTGAACCTGGGTGATCCGGTCAGCGAGGGCGTCCTCGGCGGCGGCGCGGGACCGGCGGGCCGGCTCACCCGCGGTCCAGTGGTAGAACCCGGAACGGGACACCGCCAGGACCCGGCACAGCCGCTTGACGCCGAAGGTGGCGCGGTGGGCGGAGATGAACCGGAAGCGGCTGGTCACCGATCCATCTCCTTCGCGAAATAGGCGGCTGCCTTACGCAGGATCTCCTTCTCCTGCCGCAACTCCGCGACCTCACGGCGCAGCCGGGCGATCTCGGCGTCCTTGTCCGCCACCGACGGCGTGTCTCCACCCGATACCGGACCCGTCCCGGTCTGCCGCTCCTGCTTACGGACCCAGTTCCGCAGCGTCTCGTGACTCATCCCCAACTCACGAGCGACCTGATTGATCGGCCGCCCCGACGAACGGACCAGCTCAATCGCGTCACGCTGAAACTCTTCCGTGTACTTCGATGGACGCCCCAACGGGGACACCCCTTCCTCTGGACCAACATCCAGTCTCAGGGTGTCCACATCTCAGGGGGAAGCCCA
>NZ_JAFEUO010000024.1:0-1845 GCF_016900955.1 Micromonospora humidisoli | reverse complement strand
AGGGCGACGGGTTCAGGCATTTTTGCAGACCTCTTCCAGCATCGTCTCCAGTTCGGCGGCGGTGAAGGGTAGGCCGCGGACCTGGTTGTAGGTGATCGCGTCGGTCAGGTATCGGGCGCGGATGATCTGGGCGAGTTGGCCGAGGTTCATCTCGGGGATGACGACGCGGTCGTAGGCGGAAAGGACGTCGCCGAGGTTGGCGGGCAGGGGGTTGAGGTGGCGTAGGTGGGCTTGGGCGATGGGTTGGCCGTGGTGGCGCAGGGTGCGGCAGGCGGCGCCGATCGGGCCGTAGGTGGAGCCCCAGCCGAGCACGAGGGTCCGGGCGGTGCCGTCGGGGTCGTCGACGTCGAGGTCGGGCACGTCGATGGCTTCGATGCGGGCGGCGCGGGTGCGGACCATGTAGTCGTGGTTGGCCGGGTCGTAGGAGATGTCGCCGGTCTTGTCGGCTTTTTCCAGGCCGCCGATGCGGTGTTGCAGGCCGGGGGTGCCGGGCACGGCCCAGGGGCGGGCCAGGGTGTCCGGGTCGCGTAGGTAGGGTAGGAACGTGACGCCGTCGTCGCCGTTGGGGGCGGTGGCGAAGTCGACGCGCAGGTCGGGCAGGTCGTCGACGTCGGGTAGCAGCCAGGGTTCGGAGCCGTTGGCGACGTAGTTGTCCGACAGCAGGATCACCGGGGTGCGGTAGGTCAGGGCGATCCGGGCGGCCTCGAGAGCGGCGTGGAAACAGTCCGACGGGGACTTCGCGGCGATCACCGCGACGGGGGCCTCGCCGTGGCGGCCGTGCAGGGCCATGTTCAGGTCCGCCTGCTCGGTCTTTGTCGGTAGACCGGTCGACGGGCCGGCGCGTTGCACGTCCACGATGACCAGGGGGAGTTCCAGGGCGACGGCCAGGGAGATCGTCTCGGATTTCAGGGCGACACCGGGGCCGCTGGTGGTGGTCACTCCCAGGGCGCCGCCGTAGGAGGCGCCCAGAGCGGCGCCGACCGCGGCGATCTCGTCTTCGGCCTGCATGGTGACCACACCGAGCCGCTTGTGTTTCGACAACTCGTGCAGGATGTCCGACGCCGGGGTGATCGGATACGCGCCGAGGAACACCGGCAGACCCGACCGCACCCCCGCCGCGACCAACCCCAACGACAGAGCGGCGTTACCGGTGATGTTGCGGTAGGTGCCCGGCAGCATCGCCGCGGGTTTCACCTCGTACCGCACCGAGAACGAATCCGTCGTCTCGCCGTAGTTCCAGCCCGCCTTGAACGCCGCGATGTTCGCCGCGACCAGATCCGGCCGCTTGGCGAACTTCCGCTCCAGAAACCGTAGGGTCGACTCGTACGGGCGGGAGTACATCCACGACAACAACCCCAGGGCGAACATGTTCTTCGCCCGCTCGGCGTCCTTCTTCGACACCGACAACTCCGCCAACGCACCCACCGTCATCGACGTCAACGCCACCGGATGCACCACAAACCCATCCAGAGTGTCGTCCTCCAACGGCGACACCGCATACCCGACCTTCGTCAGGTTCCGGCGGGTGAACTCATCGGTGTTCACGATGATGTCCGCACCCCGACGCAGATCACCCACATTCGCCTTCAACGCCGCCGGGTTCATCGCGACCAACACGTTCGGCGCGTCCCCCGGCGTCAAAATATCGTAATCAGCGAAATGCACCTGGAAACTCGACACCCCCGGCAACGTCCCCGCAGGCGCCCGAATCTCCGCCGGGAAATTCGGCAACGTCGAAATATCATTACCCAACTGCGCCGTCTCCGAGGTGAACCTGTCCCCCGTCAACTGCATCCCGTCACCCGAGTCACCAGCAAACCGGATCACCACCCGGTCCAACTGACG
>NZ_JAFEUO010000023.1:0-1894 GCF_016900955.1 Micromonospora humidisoli | reverse complement strand
GACCAGCTCAATCGCGTCACGCTGAAACTCTTCCGTGTACTTCGATGGACGCCCCAACGGGGACACCCCTTCCTCTGGACCAACATCCAGTCTCAGGGTGTCCACATCTCAGGGGGAAGCCCAAACACCCACACCACACCACCCTGCCCACCCTCCCCACACAACGGTCAAAACACGAGAACGTCGGGATGACTCCGGTCATCCCGACGTCCGCCCTACCTCTGCGACGACCTTGGGACACCCATGAGCCCCATTCCTACCGCCCCTGCGGTCCTACCCTCCACCACGGCGACGGTCGCCACCGTGATCTACCGGATCCCGATCCACGACGTCACCCCGGGCATCAACTGGCGCGGCCCGACCACCGACAGCATCAACCTGCAACGCTCCATCGACAAAGCCGGGCAGAAAGACCCGATCAGAATCGCGACCACACCCGACGGCAGATGCGAGATCCTCGACGGGCAACGCCGATGGACCGCCATGCGCCGCCTCGGACACACCCACATCAGCGTCATCACCGGACGCCACCTCACCGGCGCCGCACGGGCCCTACAACAACTCGCCTGGCACATCGACGGCGGATACACACCACTGGCACAAGCCAAAACCCTCGCACACCTCGTACGAGTCGAACACCTACCCGTGCCCCACATCGCCACCAGCCTCGGCACCACCACACGCTGGGTCACCGACCGCATCACCCTCCTCCGCCTCACCCCCGGCGAACAACACCGCCTCCTCACCGGCGACCTCACCCCCCGCACCGCACTGAAAATGGTCCGACGCCGCCACAACGACACACCCGCCCGCACACCCGACGCCGCCCCACCACCGCCACCCCGACGGCACCAGCGGTACTGGCACATGGGACACCCACTCGCCTCAGCAGCAATCGCCGCCTGCGCCGCCGCCGGACACACCCACCGCAACCCCCACACGCCGTGGGCACCGGTGTCCTGCGCACCCATCTGGGAACACGTCATCCGCGCCGACGAACGCCAACGAACCCCATCCCCGACCACCCCGAACACCACCACACCCACCCCGACCCTGACCCCCCGAGAAACCCACGCGATCCGCCTCATCACCGCCGGCATGAGTCAAACCGACACCGCCCGCCGACTGGGAGTCTCCAAAGCCTTCCTCCAACGACGGATCCTCCTGCCCATGATCGGCCGCCTCGGCGTGACCACCACCATCGAAGCCGTCGCCTGGGCAGCCCGCCACCACCTGATCCCCCTACCACCCACCCCCCACCCCACCACCACACCCATCACCCTCGACAACCACACCACCACCATCCTGCGCAGCACCGCCGCCGGACACACCGTCCGCCAGATCGCCAACACCATGAACACCGGCGAACGCACCATCATCAATCGACTACAAGCACTCAACAAACGCACCGGATTCCGAAGCCGCTACCAGACCATCGCCTGGGCAATCCACACAGGCCAACTCCCATAACCCAAGCCAGACTGCCCTCTGCTGCGGGGTCGTCAACAACCACCCCGCAGACACCGCAGGACCCTGACCGCCCCGGACACGGCTGCACGCGGCAGAAAGGCGGGCCGCTATCGGCCCGACGTTCCCAAGACCGAAGACCCTGCGAGGCGGTGCCACCGCTGCGGGAAGACCAGCAGGAAGCGGTTGAGGTGACCGCCGAGCACACCACCCACGACGGCAGGAGACAGGTGTTCGCCGCGTGCAGGCCTGGCAAGACGTTGATCACCACGCACGCGGCGGTGCGGCGTTGCCACAGGGTCTGACTGGACGTTTGTTTCGCGTTCGGGGCAGTAGTGGCCGATTCATGTTTGGACATCGGTAGCGTGATATGTCCGAACCAGCCCAGTAAGAGCGCATAACAGCGGGCGCCGACCTGCCCGACTTC
>NZ_JAFEUO010000022.1:0-3189 GCF_016900955.1 Micromonospora humidisoli | reverse complement strand
GAAGTCGGGCAGGTCGGCGCCCGCTGTTATGCGCTCTTACTGGGCTGGTTCGGACATATCACGCTACCGATGTCCAAACATGAATCGGCCACTACTGCCCCGAACGCGAAACAAACGTCCAGTTAGTGCGTGTTTGAGATGGGGTTGATCAGGTCCAGGTGAAGGTGCGGCGGGTTTGACGGCGTGCTGGTTGGTCGCGGGTGATGCGGCGGGTCATGCCGGCGATCGCGGCCCAGCGGATGAGGGCCGCTGAGACGGCCGGTTGGCGCTCGTAGTCGCGGGCGAGCCGGCGGCAGGCGGTGAGCCAGGCCAGGGTGCGTTCCACGACCCAACGGCGTGGGTGGACGGCGAAGCCGCGTTGGTCGGCGGGTTTGCGGACGATCTCCAGCGTGGTCCGCAGGGTGTCGCGGGTCCAGTCGACGAGTCGCCCAGCGAATCCCTGATCGGCGAAGACGTGCCGGATCGGGGTGACCATGTAAGCGCTGAGCATGGCCGTCTTGGCTCCGTCGCGGTCCTGCCAGCTCGCGGCGAGCACGGTCACGGTGACCAGCAGGCCCAGGGTATCGGTGATGATGAACCGTTTCCGGCCGTTGATCTTCTTGCCCGCGTCGTAGCCTCGGCTGTCCCGGCCGACGGTGTCGGCGCCCTTCACGCTCTGCGAATCGATGACCCCCGCCGACGGCTCCGGCTGGCGGCCCTGTTGCACCCGGGCCTTGATCCGGAGCGTGGTCAGGAGTTCCTCCGTCACGCCGGCTTCTTCCCACCGGGTGAAGTACCAGTACACCGTCTGCCACGGCGGCAGGTCAGCCGGCAGATAGCGCCACGGGCACCCCGACCGCACCACGTACAGGATCGCGTTGACGATCTCCCGCCGCGGGTGCTTCTCCCGCCGGCCGTCGGTGTTCGGCTCCGGCAACAACGGCTCGATCAGCGTCCACTGAGCGTCGGTCAGGTCCGAGGGGTAACCACGACGCGCAGACACCACGCCACCCTGCCCGCCGCAGCAGCCGACGTCATGCCGCCACGCCGTCCACATCAGACCTTCTCAAACACACACATCAGTGATGTGAAACGGCGCTCGGGCGGCTGCTGGCTGAGTGGCGTTCGCGGCGTGGGTTGACGCAGGACGATGTCGCGCGGTTGGTGCACAGCACTCGGAGCACGGTTGCGAATGTCGAGCGGGGTCGGCAGGTCGTGGACCGGGTCTTCTGGGCGCAGTGCGGTCGCTCCTGCGGGCCGACGGATCTTTCGAGTCGGTCATGCCCATCTTGCCACCACCAACAGCGGCGCTTCTACTCCAAGACTCACAAGTCGGACACCGTCACGACTTTGCCGGGGCCTTGGGGGGTTACGGTGGATGATTAACCATCCGACGATGAGGCTGCAAATGATCAATGTCCAGGAGTTCGCGCGACGGCTGAGTACTTGCGGCGCTGATGCGTTTACCAGCGACGACGTCGTGGACCTGGCGACCGCGGCCGATGTTCGCATCAGCGCAGACGTCGAGATCGACGCCACCGTGGCGCAGCGCTTGCTCGACCAGGTCTCGCCCACCCTGCCGGTCACCGGGGCCCAGATCGCGGCGTCGCAATGGCCGCCACCGGAGTCTTCCCGTCCTGCAGCGCCTTTGGTGTCGTTCTCCAGCCCTGGTGCCGTCGACGGACCGGCTGATCAGCCGACCCGACGCCGCAGTTCCGGGTCTGCGGGTAGGGGTCGGCGCCCCGGCTCCCGACGAACGGGCAGGTGAAACCGCAGTCCCAGCTTCTTCAGCAACCATCAGACTGCTCGCCGCAGCCGTCAACTGCGACGCGAGCTGCGAACCCCACTCTCACCGCCATCATCGGCTGAACTTCGTCCTCCTGTCCGGCTCCGTACGCCCGGGCAGGCTCGACGCACGATGATCCCGGTAAGCATGCGGATCGCGGCAGATCAGCGCGTTGCGGTAGGAGGGTTGACCGATGGGGCAGGAACTTGACCCAAGCCCGCCAGGCAACGTCAGCTTTCCCGCAAGGCACCTGCGGTCCGCATCATGCTACGTAGCTCCCTACTCGATTCCACCCTCCCGATTGGGGTGGAGGTTCGCCCCGGGGGAAGACACAATGAGCTGGTGTCGACCTTTGAGCCGGATGACAAGGCGCAGAGCTGGCGAGTGCGAGCGTGGAACGACGATGCGGTTGAGCAGCGTTTCCTCAAGGAGGATTTGATCGCCATCGGAGGGCCGGAAATGCCCGACGTGTCGGTATGGCCGGGGGACGAGTCAATCCTCCGGACGCTGAGGGCCGCGCTGCCAGAGCGGCCGGAACGGGCGTTCCCCGTGTTTGTGAGGTACTGGCGATGCTTTCGGATCGACATGCAACCTGGCGATGTGGTCGTGGTACCGATGCGTCGGAGCCGCGCCGCCGTAGGCATAATCGTGGGAGACTACCGGTTCCAGGCGGACGAAGACGACCCTTACCTGCGGCATCGCCGGCGAGTTCGATGGACGGCCGAGATAGACCGATCAGTCCTCGACAACAGTGTGCGCAAGGTTGTCAACGCACCGGGCACGCTGGCGCGGCTTCCGCCGTGGACACGGCCCGCAGTCTCGGTGGAGGCGTAAACGCCTGGTCAGTAGGTCACCGGTCCGCCGCTGCCAATGACGTCGATCGGCGGTCCAGCCTGGCCAGCAGGTACTACAAGCCAGCCCACGCCCGCCCGGTATCCATCCCCGGGACGCCCTTTCCTCGATCTCGTCGCCTATCCACAGATCGGCGGTGTGCTCGTAGGCGTTGTTCGGCTCCTTGGCCAGAAGCCGACTACGCTCGGTGAGTTCGTGCGACTGCAACCGCGCGTGGTCCATGATCGCGCTCAAGGGCGGGATTCCGGATGGCGGCCTCATCGGCAGGGGAGGGCTGCCTCGCCTGGCATGCACCCGATCAGCGGCAGTTGAGGATGCCGCCGATCGGAACGGCTATCTGCGGGTCGAACGAAGGGTGTTGATCTTCGGGAACAGTCATCACAATAGGTGCCGTTCGTCCGAGCCGCCGGACGTCTTCAGTGGACGGCCCATCGAATCGAGGTTCCCTTAAGGGTGTCTCGTAATTCGGTGATGGCGTTGCCGGCCAACGGTGTCGGTGTCATCCGAGCAGGATGATGTTGTGGAGGTGGGCGATGCCGGAAGCGGTGTCGGTCAATGTGCTGGCGGCGCGT
>NZ_JAFEUO010000021.1:1681-5069 GCF_016900955.1 Micromonospora humidisoli | reverse complement strand
TTGTCCGGCGGTGTCCTACTCTCCCACACCCTCCCGAGTGCAGTACCATCGGCGCTGGAGGGCTTAGCTTCCGGGTTCGGAATGTAACCGGGCGTTTCCCCTCCGCCATGACCGCCGTAACACTATGAACATATCAAACAACACACACACCCACACGCGTGTGGGGGGTTGTTTGGTGTTTGTTCAGAGTTGCACAGTGGACGCGTAGCAGCCTTGTTATCAAGTCCTCGGCCTATTAGTACCGGTCAACTCAACCCGTTACCGAGCTTACATTTCCGGCCTATCAACCCAGTCGTCTAGCTGGGGGCCTTACCCCCACAAAGTGGGGTGGGATACCTCATCTTGAAGCAGGCTTCCCGCTTAGATGCTTTCAGCGGTTATCCCTTCCGAACGTAGCTAACCAGCCGTGCCCCTGGCGGGACAACTGGCACACCAGAGGTTCGTCCGTCCCGGTCCTCTCGTACTAGGGACAGCCCTTCTCAAGTATCCTACGCGCACGGCGGATAGGGACCGAACTGTCTCACGACGTTCTAAACCCAGCTCGCGTACCGCTTTAATGGGCGAACAGCCCAACCCTTGGGACCTGCTACAGCCCCAGGATGCGACGAGCCGACATCGAGGTGCCAAACCATCCCGTCGATATGGACTCTTGGGGAAGATCAGCCTGTTATCCCCGGGGTACCTTTTATCCGTTGAGCGACACCGCTTCCACACGCAAGTGCCGGATCACTAGTCCCGACTTTCGTCCCTGCTCGACCTGTCAGTCTCACAGTCAAGCCCCCTTGTGCACTTGCACTCAACACCTGATTGCCAACCAGGCTGAGGGAACCTTTGGGCGCCTCCGTTACCCTTTAGGAGGCAACCGCCCCAGTTAAACTACCCACCAGACACTGTCCCTGAACCGGATAACGGTCCGAAGTTAGATACCCGAATCAACCAGAGTGGTATTTCAAGATTGCCTCCACCCATACTGGCGTACAGGTTTCACCGGCTCCCACCTATCCTACACAAGCCCATTCAGATACCAATGTCAAGCTATAGTAAAGGTCCCGGGGTCTTTCCGTCCTGCCGCGCGTAACGAGCATCTTTACTCGTACTGCAATTTCGCCGGGCCTGTGGTTGAGACAGTGGGGAAGTCGTTACGCCATTCGTGCAGGTCGGAACTTACCCGACAAGGAATTTCGCTACCTTAGGATGGTTATAGTTACCACCGCCGTTTACTGGCGCTTAAGTTCTCCGCTTCGCCCCCGAAAGAGCTAACAGGTCCCCTTAACGTTCCAGCACCGGGCAGGCGTCAGTCCATATACATCGAATTACTTCTTCGCATGGACCTGTGTTTTTAGTAAACAGTCGCTTCCCCCTGCTCTCTGCGGCCATACAACGCTCCACCCGCACGGGGCTTCACGTCTCCGGCCCCCCTTCTCCCTAAGTTACGGGGGCAATTTGCCGAGTTCCTTAACCACAGTTCGCCCGATCGCCTCGGTATTCTCTACCTGACCACCTGTGTCGGTTTGGGGTACGGGCCGCTCAGAACTCGCTAGAGGCTTTTCTCGGCAGCATAGGATCACTGACTTCACCTGAATCGGCTCGGCATCACGTCTCAGCCTCAATGCACCGCGGATTTGCCTACGGCACGGCCTACACGCTTACCCCGGCACAACCACCGGCCGGGCTCAGCTACCTTCCTGCGTCACCCCATCGCTTGACTACTACCCGCCAGGTTCCCACGCTCCCCAACATCCGTCCGAAGACATCAGCCAGTTCGGGTGGTTAGCACAACGAGGTTCGTCAGGGTCGCTCCTTCGCGGGTACGGGAATATCAACCCGTTGTCCATCGACTACGCCTCTCGGCCTCGCCTTAGGTCCCGACTCACCCAGGGCGGATTAGCCTGGCCCTGGAACCCTTGGTCATCCGGCGGAAGGGTTTCTCACCCTTCTTTCGCTACTCATGCCTGCATTCTCACTCGTGCCGCGTCCACAACTAGGTCACCCCGCTGCTTCACCCCCGGCACGACGCTCCCCTACCCATCCACACACCTGCACACCCCATCAAGGAGATGCGAAGTATCATGTGAATGCCACAGCTTCGGCGGTGTGCTTGAGCCCCGCTACATTGTCGGCGCGGAACCACTTGACCAGTGAGCTATTACGCACTCTTTAAAGGGTGGCTGCTTCTAAGCCAACCTCCTGGTTGTCTATGCGACCCCACATCCTTTTCCACTTAGCACACGCTTAGGGGCCTTAGCTGGTGATCTGGGCTGTTTCCCTCTCGACTACGAAGCTTATCCCCCGCAGTCTCACTGCCGCGCTCTCACTTACCGGCATTCGGAGTTTGGCTGATTTCGGTAAGCTTGTAGGCCCCCTAGACCATCCAGTGCTCTACCTCCGGCAAGAAACACACGACGCTGCACCTAAATGCATTTCGGGGAGAACCAGCTATCACGGAGTTTGATTGGCCTTTCACCCCTAACCACAGGTCATCCCCCAACTTTTCAACGTTGGTGGGTTCGGCCCTCCACACGGTCTTACCCGCGCTTCAGCCTGCCCATGGCTAGATCACTCCGCTTCGGGTCTAGAACATGCGACTACAACGCCCTCTTCAGACTCGCTTTCGCTACGGCTCCCCCACACGGGTTAACCTCGCCACATGCCACTAACTCGCAGGCTCATTCTTCAAAAGGCACGCCGTCACCCCGCAAGGCTCCGACGGATTGTAGGCGAACGGTTTCAGGTACTATTTCACTCCCCTCCCGGGGTACTTTTCACCATTCCCTCACGGTACTCGTCCGCTATCGGTCACCAGGAAGTATTTAGGCTTACCAGGTGGTCCTGGCAGATTCACGGCAGATTTCAGGAGTCCGCCGCTACTCGGGAACACCCACAGAAGATCAGCAACTTTCACCTACCGGACTCTCACCGACTACGGTTGGCTTTTCCACACCATTCGGCTAGCCACTGACTTTATAACTCCTCGAACAAGTGTCAGCCTGTTCAGCAGGGTCCCACAACCCCGACCACGCAACCCCTGACAGGTATCACACGCAACCGGTTTAGCCTCAATCCGCTTTCGCTCGCCACTACTCACGGAATCACTATTTGTTTTCTCTTCCTACGGGTACTGAGATGTTTCACTTCCCCGCGTTCCCCCCACACACCCTATGTGTTCAGATGTGGGTGACACCACATGACTGGTGCCAGGTTTCCCCATTCGGACACCCTGGGATCACAGCTCGGTTGACAGCTCCCCCAGGCCTATCGCGGCCTCCCACGTCCTTCATCGGCTCCTGGTGCCAAGGCATCCACCGTTCGCCCTTGACAACTTGACCACAAAGATGCTCGCGTCCACTGTGCAATTCTCAACAAACAACCAACCCACAACCCACAGCTT
>NZ_JAFEUO010000020.1:0-9344 GCF_016900955.1 Micromonospora humidisoli | reverse complement strand
CCCACCCCACCAACCCCTCATCATCTCCGCCCACAACCACCACACCCTCACCCAACAAGCCACCCGACTCCACCACCACCTCACCAACCACCCCCACCTCAACCCCACCGACGTCGGTTTCTCACTGGACACCACGCGGGCGGTGCTGCCGTGGCGGGCCGCCGTGGTCGGCGGCGACCGGACGGAACTCCTGACCCGGTTGGCCGCCCTGGCCGCCGGGGAATCCGGTCCCGGCGTGCTGCACGGCCGGCTCGCCGGCCCGGACCGCAGACGGGTGGCGTTCCTGTTCACCGGCCAGGGCAGCCAGCGGCTGGGCATGGGCCGCGAGCTGTACGCGCAGCACCAGGTGTTCGCCGAGAGCCTCGACGCGGTCTGCGCCCACCTCGACCCCGAACTGCCCCGCCCGTTGCGGACCGTGCTGTTCGCCGAACCCGGCACCGCCGACTCCGCCCTGCTGGACCAGACCAGGTACACCCAGGCCGCCCTCTTCGCCGTCGAGGTGGCGCTGTACCGGACGGTCGAGCGGTACGGGATCAGGGCGGACTACCTGTTGGGGCACTCGATCGGTGAGGTCACCGCCGCCCACCTGGCCGGCGTCTGGGACCTGCGCGACGCCTGCACGGTGGTGGCCGCCCGTGGCCGGCTCATGCAGTCCGCCCGGGAGGACGGCGCGATGCTGGCGGTGCAGGCCGGCGAGGACGAGGTGCGCTGCGCGATAGCCGAGTTGCCGGCACCGGCCGGGGTGGCCGTCGCGGCGCTCAACGCACCGGCGGCGACAGTCGTCTCGGGGGACCGCGCCGCGGTGGACACCCTCGCCGCGACGCTGCGGGCCCGGGGCACCCGGACACACCGGTTGCCGGTCAGTCACGCCTTCCACTCCGCGCACATGGACGAGGTGCTCGACGCGTTCCGTACCGTGCTGGCCGGGCTGACCTTCCACGAGCCGTCGATCCCGATCGTGTCGAACCTCACCGGCGCCCTCGCCGATCCCGCCGAACTGGTCACGCCTGACTACTGGGCCCGGCAGATCCGCGGCACCGTCCACTTCCACCAGGGCGTCCTGTCGCTCGACTCGCTCGGGGTCGGCGGCTACCTGGAGATCGGTCCGGCCGGCGTGCTCACCGCGCTGGCCCGGGAGTGCCTGCCCGACGCCGACCCCGACCTCGTCCTCACCCCGCTGCTCGATGCCAGGACGTCCGAGTCGTCCGCCGTCACCACCGCGCTCACCCGGCTCCGGCTCGCCGGCACCCCGTGGGACGCCACGGCGGTGTTCCCGGGCGGCCGCCGGACCACCCTGCCGACGTACGCGTTCCACACCCGACGGTACTGGTTGCCGACGCCGGCCGCCGACGGTGGCAGCCTGGGCCATCCGCTGCTGCACACCGCCGTGGAGCTGGCCGGACGCGACGCCCACGTGTTCAGCGGTCAGGTCGACCTGGCCACCGCGCCGTGGCTCGCCGACCACCGCATCCAGGGGGTGGTGCTGCTGCCCGGCACCGCCCTGCTGGAACTGGTGCTCCGGGCCGGCGAGGAGATCGGCTGCGCACAGGTGGCGGAGCTGTCGGTGCTCCGGCCGCTGGTGGTGCCCGACCACGGACCCCTGCACCTGCAACTGCTCGTGACCGAACCGGACGCGCACGGCGCGCGCGGGGTGGAACTGCACGCCCGTGCCGACGGGCAGCAGCCGTGGACGTCCCACGCCACCGGCACCGTCGCCCCGGCGCAGGACGCCGGTGCCGCGGAGCTGCTGGCCTGGCCACCGCCGGACGCCGTGGAGGTGGACCTCGACGGCGGTTACGACCGGCTCGCGGAACAGGGCCACGAGTACGGCCCGGCGTTCCGTGGCCTGCGCCGGATGTGGCGTGCCGACGCGGTGCACTACGCCGAGGTGGCGCTGGACGAGGCGGACCGTGCCGCCGCCGGAGGCTTCGTCGTCCACCCGGCGCTGCTGGACGCCGCACTGCACCCACTGCTGCCGATCGCCGCCGGAGACGACGGACGCTCCCTCGTGCCGTTCGCCTGGTCGCAGGTGCGGGTCGTGGCGGCGGGCGCGACGACCCTGCGGGTCAGGCTCGTGGAGACCGGCCCGGACACCGTGGCGCTGACCGTCACCGACGGCGGCGGCGCCCTCGTCGCCCGGATCGGGTCACTGACCCTGCGCCCACCCGTCGCACAGCCGGGGCGCGACGTCGTCGCGGACGCGCTGCTACGGGTCGACTGGGTGCCGGCGCCGGCGGGGCCGCCCGCCCGGCCGACGGCCCAGTGGTGGACCGACGACCTCGCCGTCACCGGGGACGCGGTGCCCCCGTTGGTGGTGGTGCCCGTGCCGGCGACGGACGCTGATCCGGGTGCGGTGGTCCGGCACGCCCTCGACGTCGTACAGCGCTGGCTGGCCGACGACCGGTTCGCCGACGGCCGGCTCGTCCTGCTGACCCGGGGGGCGGCCGGGCCGGGCCCACCGACCCGCGCGGGCCTGGCGCAGGCCGGGGTGTGGGGCCTGGTCCGCTCCGCGCAGACCGAGCAACCGGGAAGGATCGTCCTGGTCGACGCGGACGAGCCCGACGAGGCGGTGGTGGGCGCGGCCGTGGCCCTCGGCGAGCCGCAGGTGGCGGTCCGCGCCGGGCAGATGTTCGTACCCCGGTTGGCCCGCGCCACCGGCGGACCCCGGTCCGAGGGGCCGCGCTGGGACGCGGGCACCGTCCTCGTCACCGGTGCGACCGGCTCACTGGGCCGGGTCCTGGTCCGGCACCTGGTGCACGAGCACGGCGTCCGGGACCTGCTCCTGGTCAGTCGGCAGGGGGCGGACGCCCCGCACGCGGCGGAGCTGGCCGAGGAACTGGCCGGGTCGGGGACCCGGGTCCGGTTCGCCGCCTGCGACGTCGCCGACCGGGCGGCGCTGGCCGCCGTCCTCGCCGAGCATCCCGTGCACGCCGTCGTGCACACGGCGGGGGTGCTGGACGACGGCGTGGTGACCGCGCTGACCGACGACCAGCTGGCCGGGGTGCTGCGCCCCAAGGTGACGGCGGCGGCGAACCTGCACGAGCTCACCCTCGGCCTGGATCTCGCGGCGTTCGTGCTGTACTCGTCGGTGGCCGGGGTGCTGGGCACCGCCGGGCAGGCCAACTACGCGGCCGGCAACACCTACCTCGACGCGCTCGCCGCCCACCGACGCGCCGAGGGGTTGCCCGGCACCTCCCTGGCCTGGGGTCTGTGGGAGCAGGCGAGCGAGCTGACCGGCCACCTGACCGACGGCGACCGCCAACGGCTCAGCCGGTCCGGTCTGCGACCGCTGGCCAGCGACGAGGCGATGGTCCTCTTCGACGCCGCGGTGTCCGGCGACGATCCGGCGTACGCGCTGACCCGGCTCGACCTGGCCACGCTGCGGGCCGGTGACGAGGTGCCCCCGATGCTGCGCGGACTGGTTCCCGCCCCCGCGCGCCCCCGGTCCGGCGCGCCGGCCACCGGTGCGCCCGCAGGTCCGCGACTGGCCGACCTGCCACCCGCGCAGCGCCGGCACGTCCTCACCGACCTGGTCCGTAACCAGGTGGCGGCGGTCCTCGGCCACGGCGACCCAACCGGACTCGACGGCGCCCGGGCCCTACAGGACCTGGGCCTGGACTCGCTGACCGCCGTGGAGCTGCGCAACCGACTCGGCCACGCGGTCGGCGTACGGTTGCCCGCCGCGGTGGTCTTCGACCATCCCACGGTCGACGCCCTCGCCGCCTTCATCGACGACCTCGTCGGACCCGCCGAGGGGGCCGAAGCCGAGGCGCTGCTGACCGACCTGGACCGCCTCGGTCAGACCCTGCGGGCGGCGGTCGAGGGCGGTGTCCTGGGCGAGGCACACGATCCGATCACGGCGCGGCTGCGCGACCTGCTCCGGGTCGTCACGACCGACGCCGACGCCGACGCCGACCTGGACGTGGCAAGTGACGAGGAGCTGTTCGCGCTGATCGACGAGGGCGACTGACCGGCCGCCCGCACCTGGCCCTGACGCAACGAACCCGGAGAGTTGGGAAGACGTGGCTGACGAGGACAAACTCCGCGAATATCTGAAGCGGGCCGTCGCGGACGTGCGGGAGGCGCGACGCCGCCTCCAGGAGGTCGAGGACCGGCAGCAGGAGCCCATCGCCATCATCGGCATGGGCTGCCACTACCCCGGCAACGCCAACACCCCCGACGAACTCTGGCACCTCATCACCACCACCACCGACGCCATCACCACATTCCCCACCAACCGAGGCTGGCACCTCGACACCCTCTACCACCCCGACCCCGACCACCCCGGCACCACCTACACCCAACACGGCGGCTTCCTCCACAACGCCGACCAATTCGACGCCGAATTCTTCAACATGTCACCCCGCGAAGCCACCGCCACCGACCCCCAACAACGACTCCTCCTCCACACCGCCTGGGAAACCCTCGAACACGCAGGCATCAACCCCACCACCCTCCACGGCACCAACACCGGAGTCTTCACCGGCGCCATGTACAGCGACTACGGCTCCCGGCCCGACCTGCCGCCGGACGGCTTCCAGGGTCACCTGTTCAGCGGGAGCGCCGGAAGCATCGCCTCGGGCCGGTTGGCGTACACCCTCGGGTTGGGGGGCCCGGTGGTGACCGTGGACACGGCCTGCTCGTCGTCGCTGGTCGCCCTGCACCTGGCGGCGACCGCGCTGCGTCGGGGCGAATGCGACCTGGCGCTGGCCGGTGGGGTCGCCGTCATGTCGACGCCCGTGGCGTTCGTCGAGTTCTCCCGCCTGCGCGGCCTCGCCGACGACGGGCGGTGCAAGTCGTTCTCCGCGCACGCCGACGGCACCGGCTGGTCCGAAGGGGTCGGCCTGCTGCTCGTCGAGCGCCTCACCGACGCGCTGCGCCACGGCCACCGGGTGCTGGCCGTCGTGCGGGGCAGCGCCGTCAACTCCGACGGGGCCTCCAACGGCCTCACCGCGCCCAGCGGCCCCGCCCAGGAGCGCGTCATCCGGCGCGCGCTCGACGCCGCCGGGCTCCGCCCCGCCGACGTCGATCTCATCGAGGCCCACGGCACGGGCACCCGCCTCGGCGACCCCATCGAGGCGGAGGCCCTCGCGGCCACCTACGGGCACGACCACTCCCCCGACCGGCCCGCCTGGCTCGGCTCGTTGAAGTCCAACATCGGGCACACCCAGGCCGCCGCCGGGGTCGGCGGCATCATCAAGGTCGTCCAGGCCATCCGGCACGGCCTGCTGCCGCCCACCCTGCACGCCGACGAGCCCACCCCGCACGTCGACTGGGCCACCAGCGGGCTCGCGCTGTTGACCGAGGCCCGACCCTGGCCCGAGCGCGAGGGGCCGCGCCGGGCGGCCGTGTCGTCGTTCGGTTTCGGCGGCACGAACGCCCACGTCGTCCTGGAGCAGGCGCCCGAGCAGCCACCGGCGACCGGCGGGCCGCTGCCGGTGACGCCGTGGCTGGTCTCGGCCCGGACCGCCGACGGCCTGCGGGCCCAGGTGGACCGCCTGACGGAGTTCCTCCGGGAGCAGCCGGACGTCGAGGCCGGCGACGTCGCCCTGTCGTTGGCGCACCGGGGTTCGCTGCCCGTGCGGGCGGTGGCCACCGGCACCGACCGGGCGGCCCTGCTGGCGGCGCTGGCGACCGCGACGCCGACCACCGCCGCCGCCGGAGGTCGCACCGCCTTCCTGTTCACCGGTCAGGGCGCGCAGCACGCCGGCATGGGACGCGAACTACGGGAGGCCTTCCCCGTGTTCCGCGCCGCCTTCGACGAGGTGTGCGCCGCACTGGACCCCCTGCTGCCCCGGCCCCTACGCGAGGTCGTCGACTCCGGCGACGGCCTCGACGACACCGCTTACACCCAGCCGGCCCTGTTCGCCTTCGAAACCGCCCTCTACCGGCTCCTGACCTCGTGGGGCATCACCGCCGACCTGGTCGCCGGACACTCCGTCGGCGAACTCACCGCCGCGTACGTCAGCGGGACACTCACCCTGCACGACGCCGCGACCCTCGTCGCCGCCCGGGCCCGACTGATGCAGGCCCTACCGCCCGGCGGCGCCATGCTCGCCGTCGAGGCCGACGAGCAGGAACTGCTCGGGTGGCTGCCGGAGGGGCTGGACGTGGCCGCGGTGAACGGGCCGCGCGCGGTGGTGCTCGCGGGCGACGAGGACGGCATCGAACGCGCCCGCGTCGAGTGGGCCGGCCGGGGACGCCGGGTCCGCCGCCTGACGGTCTCGCACGCCTTCCACTCGGCGTTGATGGACCCGATGCTGCCCGCCCTACGCGAGACGGCCGCCACCCTCAGCTACGCGGTGCCGGAGATCCCCGCCGTGTCGACGGTGACCGGGGCGCTGGTGACCGGGGAATGGGGCGACCCGGGGTACTGGGCGGGACAGGTCCGGGCGACCGTGCGGTTCGCCGACGCGGTGGCGACGCTGCGCGCCCAGGGGGCGACCACCCTGCTGGAGGTGGGGCCGGACGCGGTGCTGTCGGTGCTGGCCGAGGGCGCGGTGCCGACCTGCCGGCGGGACCGGCCGGAGCCGCAGGCGGTGGTGGCCGCCGCCGGCGCGCTGTGGACACGCGGCGTGTCGGTGGACTGGCCGGCGTACTTCGCCGACGCCGCCGTCAACCGGGTCGACCTGCCCCCGTACGCGTTCGACAACCGCCGTTACTGGCTCGATCCCCGGCCGGCCGCCGCCGACTCCACCGGGCTGGGTCTCGACCCGGCGGGCCATCCGCTGCTCGGCGCGGTGGTCCGCCGGGCCGACACCGACGAGGTGCTGCTGACCGGTCGGCTCTCGGCCGACACCCAACCCTGGCTGGCCGACCATCTCCTGCACGGCCGGGTGGTCGTGCCGGGGACCGCCCTGCTGGAGATGGCGGTCCGCGCGGCCGACGAGACGGGGCTCACCACGGTCCGGGAGCTGACCCTGCTCGCCCCGCTCGTCGTACCCGACGAAGGGGCGGCGCAGGTGCAGGTGGTGGTGGGCCCGACCGGCGACGACGGGAGCCGCCGCGTCGACATCCACGCCCGGACCGTCGACACCGACTGGTACCCGGTCGCCACCGGTCTGCTCACCTCGGACGGGACGTCCACACCGGAGGGCCTGCCCCACTGGCCGCCGGCCGGCGCGGACGAGGTCGACCTGGCCGGGGCGTACGACCGCCTGGTCGCGGCCGGTTACACCTACGGGCCCGCCTTCCGGGGCCTGCGTCGGTTGTGGCGGCAGGGCGACGTACGGTACGCGGAGGTGACTGTCGACGACCCGGACCGGTTCACGATCCATCCGGCCCTGCTCGACGCCGCGCTGCACCCGCTCCTGCCCGGGGTCGTCGACGACCTGCCGGCCCGGATGCCCTTCGCCTGGGCGGGGGTCCGGGTCCGGGCCGCCGGCGCGACGACCCTGCGGGTGCGGCTGACCCCGGTCAGCGGGGACACCGTGGCGGTGCTGGTCGCCGACGGGGCCGGTGGGCCCGTCGCCACCGTCGACGCCCTGTCGTTGCGACCGTTGGCCGTCGCCGCCGATGACGACGGACCGGGCCGCCCGGGTCAGCTGTGGAGCCTGCGGTGGCAGCCGGCCGACCCGGTGGACCCCGGGGCCGGGCGACGCTGGGCGTTGCTCGGCACCGGGCCCGAGGTGGCCTCGCTGGCGTACGCCGACCCCGGGGGAACCTGGCCGGTGCACGCCGAGCTGACCGAGCTGGCGCAGCCGCCGGACGTCCTGATCGCCGTGACACCGTCGGACGTCGCCGACGACGTGGTGGCCGGGACGCACGCCACGGTCAGCTGGGCGCTCGGGGTGTCCCGACGCTTTCTGGCCGACGACCGCTACGCCGACAGCAGGCTGGTGGTGGTGACGAGAGGCGCGGTGGCGGCCCGGCCCGGGGACTCCCCCACGCTGACCCACGCCGCCCTGTGGGGGCTGCTGCGCTCCGCGCAGACCGAACAGCCCGGCCGGCTGACCATCGTGGACCTCGACGACGACGCCACCGCCGCGCAGCTCGCCGGGGCGGTGGCCGGCGGCGAGCCGCAGGTGGCGATCCGCGACGGCCAGCTGCTGGTGCCCCGGCTCGGCCCCGCGGACGGCGTCGGCGTCGGTCGGCGGGAGGACGGCGCGACGGCCGCGCAGGCCCGCCCGCCCCGGTTCGACGAGGGCACGGTGCTGGTCACCGGGGGCACCGGCGTGCTCGGTGCGATGGTCGCGCGGCACCTGGTGACCGCCCACGGCGCCCGTCGACTGCTGCTGGTCAGTCGGGCCGGTGGCCGCGCCGAGGGCGTCGCCGCGCTGCGGGACGAGCTGACGGCGCTGGGCGCGGAGGTCTCCTTCGCCGGCTGCGACGTCGCCGACCGGGACGCGCTGGCCGAGGTGCTCCGTGCGGTGCCGTCCGACCGGCCGCTGCGGGCGGTCGTACACACCGCAGGTGTCACCGACGACGGCGTCCTCACGGCGCTCACCGCCGAGCAGGTCGACGCGGTGCTGCGACCCAAGGTCGACGCGGCCTGGCACCTGCACCAGCTCACCCTCGACCGGGAGTTGTCGGCGTTCGTGCTGTACTCCTCGCTCGCCGGTCTGGTGGGGACCGCCGGTCAGGCGAACTACGCGGCCGGTAACGCCTTCCTCGACGCGCTCGCCGCCCACCGGCGGGCCGCCGGCCTGCCGGCGGTCTCCCTGGCCTGGGGGCTGTGGGAGCAGTCGAGCGGACTCACCGGGCGGTTGGCGGAGGCGGACCTGCGCCGGTTGGCCCGCAGCGGGCTGCGTCCGCTCTCCTCCGCCGCCGGACTGGCCCTGTTCGACCAGGCCCTGTCCGGTGGTGCGGCCCTGTACGCCGCCACCGCCCTGGATCTCGGACAGCTGCGGCGTAGCGCCGAGCCACCGGTGCTGCTGCGTGGTCTCGTACCGGCGGGGCGTCCGTCGGCGCGGGCGTCGGCGTCCCCCGGACAGGGCCTCGGCGCGCAGCTCGCGGCGCTGTCGGTGACCGAACGCGACCGGGTGGTGGCGGACCTGGTCCGGACCCGGTTGGCGGGTGTCCTGGGCCATGCCGACGCCGTGGCGTTGGTGGCCGAGCGTCCGCTACAGGAACTGGGGCTGGATTCGTTGACGGCGGTCGAGCTGCGCAACCAGCTCGCCGCCGCCACCGGGCTGACGCTGCCGACCACGCTGGCCTTCGACCATCCGTCGGTGGGGGCGTTGACCCGCTACCTGCTCGACCGCCTCACCAACACCACCGCGACCACCACCGCCGTCACCCGCACCACCACCCACACCACCGACGAACCCATCGCCATCATCGGCATGGGCTGCCACTACCCCGGCAACGCCAACACCCCCGACGAACTCTGGCACCTCATCACC
>NZ_JAFEUO010000002.1:0-1129092 GCF_016900955.1 Micromonospora humidisoli | reverse complement strand
CCGCTCGACTTGCATGTGTTAAGCACGCCGCCAGCGTTCGTCCTGAGCCAGGATCAAACTCTCCAACAAAAACTGTGTTGAACAGCAATCCCGACAACAAACAAATGTTGCCAAAGGAATCCCCACCAGACAGAAAAAAAGCCTGCCCAGTGCGGGGTATAAAACAATTGGCACTGGCTTTACAAGCACCCTGTTGAGTTCTCAAAGAACAACCACACACCAACCAGACAACCGCTTTCACGGCTACCCGACCGGGGCAACTTCCCTAAGTTACTTGGACCGAATTTCGCTGTCAAATTCGCTGTCGCGATCTGTCAGCCTCGTTCAGCCGCATCCACGTTGCGGCGATCACCGTTTCCGGTGGTCGTCGATATCGTGGGGATCGGCAGACCGGCCGGCATCCGCTTTCACGGTGCCCGCCCGGCTCCCTGCCGGCTTCAGAACTCTACCCGGTCGGCTTCGCGTTCGCAACCCCAACTTCCAGGGAGCGTCGCACCGCCCGATCCTCAGCATCGCTCGGCGTCTCTGCCACGATCCTGGTGCCCGTTCTCGGCCAGTTCGTCCGGCCTCCCGCGTGCAGAGAGAAAGTTACGCGGACGCCCCACGGAAGGCAAATCAACGATCGTCACTGCCTTGGTCGGTGGGGCGTCACCGGCCGACGCCGCGCCCTCCGGCGTCCCGCCCGGGTACCGAAACGACGCCGAGAGGGCCGATCCGTGCCAGAGTGGCTGCCATGGATGAGGCGTCCCGCTCCCCCACGGTCACCCTCGCCGACGACGCACTGCTGGGACTCCTGCTGCCCTTCTGGCAACTGGTGATCGCGGCGGTCGTGCTCGTCGTCGTCGTACTGTCGGTCGTCCGGCTGGCCCGGCGCGGACCGTCCAGGATGGGAACGGCCCTGCTGGTGACGGCGACGGCGATCATCGCGCTGGCGGTCGTGGGGGTGCTGCTGAGCTGACCGAGGCCCGGCCCCAGGGCAGGCCGCCCCCGGGGCCGTTCAGAGGCGGCGGTTTGCCAGGCTGGGCAGCTCGGCCCGGATCGTGTGCAGCCGGTCCAGGTCGAGGTCGACCACGGTGACACCAGGCCCGTCCGGCACCTGACCGAGCACCGTGCCCCACGGGTCGACCACCATGCTGCGGCCGAAGCACGTCCGGCCCGGGTCGTGGTCACCGGTCTGCCCGGCGGCGGCCACGAAACACTGGTTCTCGATCGCCCGGGCCCGCAGCAGGACCTCCCAGTGGTCCCGGCCGGTGTGCATCATGAACGCCGCCGGCACGACGAGCAGGTGGGCACCCCCGTCGGTGGCGAGCCGGCGATACAGCTCCGGGAAGCGCAGGTCGTAGCAGATGGTCAGGCCCACCCGCAGTCCCTCCACGTCGACCACCACGGGTTGCACCCCGGGGGCCACCGTGGCGGACTCGCGATAGGACACCCGGCCGGGGATCTCCACGTCGTACAGGTGGATCTTCCGGTAGCTGGCGGCGAGGGTTCCGGAACGGTCGAAGACCAGCGACGTGTTCCAGGTGTGCTCCGGATCCGGCCCGGCCTCGTGGAAGGAGCCGGCGACCAACCAGATTCCCAGCCGGCGGGCCACCTCGGCGAAGAAGGTCCCCACCGTCCCGTCCACTCCCTCGGCCGGCGGCATCCCCGCCGCCGGGCCGAGATAATCGACGTACTCCGGGAGGACCGCCAGGTCGGCACCGGCCGCCGCGGCCCGCACGAGCAGGGCCTCGGCGGCGGCCAGGTTGGCCGACCGGTCGTCGCGGGCGTTGAGCTGGCAGACGGCGACGCGCATGCCGCCAGGGTACGGGCGACCGGCCGCCCGGGGACAGCCCTCGGCGCGGCGGGGCCGGAACACGGTCGCCCGCTACCGGGGAACGGGCGCTCGGACACCCACGGTCGGCCACCAGGACACCCCGTGGACGCCCCGGAGCGCCACGAGGGCGACCGCGAGCCGGGGGTGTGGGGCGAGATGATCCCCGCGCGACGACCGGTCAGGCGACGGCAAATGGCGCTGCGCCCGTACGCGCAGAAGCACGGCCCCGGGCGGGAGCCGTGCTTCTGACGGTGGTCGGGGCGTCGGTCAGGCCGACTTCTCCTCGCGGTCGCGGCGGGCCCGGCGACCGGTGAACTCGCGCGGCACGATGGTCGGGTTGACGTTCTCCAGGACCGCCTCGCGGGTGATCAGCACCCGGGCGGCGTCCGGGTTGCTCGGCACCTCGTACATGACGGAGAGGAGGACCTCTTCCATGATGGCGCGCAGACCACGGGCACCGGTGCCCCGGAGCATCGCCTGGTCGGCGATGGCCTCCAGTGCCGGCGGCTCGAACTCCAGCTCGACGCCGTCCAGCTCGAAGAGCCGCTGGTACTGCCGGACCAGGGCGTTGCGGGGCTCGGTGAGGATGCGCACCAGGGCGGAACGGTCCAGGCTGCGCACGTTGGTGATCACCGGCAGTCGGCCGATGAACTCGGGGATCAGCCCGAACTTGAGCATGTCCTCCGGCATCACCTGGCTGAAGATGTCGTCGGTGGAACGCTCGGAGACCGACCGGAGCCGGGCACCGAAGCCGGTGCCGCCGGAGCCGGTGCGGGCCTCGATGATCTGGTCGAGACCGGCGAAGGCGCCACCGCAGATGAACAGCACGTTGGTGGTGTCGATCTGGATGAATTCCTGGTGGGGGTGTTTGCGCCCGCCCTGCGGCGGCACGTTCGACACCGTGCCCTCCAGCATCTTGAGCAGGGCCTGCTGCACCCCCTCGCCGGAGACGTCCCGGGTGATCGACGGGTTCTCCGACTTACGGGCGATCTTGTCGACCTCGTCGATGTAGATGATGCCCGTCTCGGCGCGCTTGATGTCGTAGTCGGCGGCCTGGATCAGCTTGAGGAGGATGTTCTCCACGTCCTCGCCGACGTAGCCCGCCTCGGTCAACGCGGTGGCGTCCGCGATCGCGAAGGGCACGTTGAGCATCCGGGCCAGGGTCTGCGCGAGGTGCGTCTTGCCGCACCCGGTCGGACCGAGCAGCAGGATGTTGGACTTGGCCAGCTCGACCGCGTCGCTGCCGGAGCCGGGGGCGTTGGCCGCCTCGGCCTGGATGCGCTTGTAGTGGTTGTAGACCGCCACCGCGAGCGCCTTCTTGGCCTGGTCCTGGCCGACGACGTAGTTGTCGAGGAACTGGCAGATCTCCATCGGCTTGGGAAGCTCTTCCCACTTCACCTCGCCGGACTCGGCCAGCTCCTCTTCGATGATCTCGTTGCAGAGGTCGATGCACTCGTCGCAGATGTAGACCCCTGGGCCCGCGATGAGTTTCTTGACCTGCTTCTGCGACTTGCCGCAGAACGAGCACTTCAGTAGGTCGCCGCCGTCACCGATCCGTGCCACCTACGTTCTCCCTGCACTCGTCGACCGGAGACCGGCCCTGAACCGCGGACGCCGCAGCGCCCGTCCGTGGTGAAATCCGTTCCGCCGGTCCGACCCGGCCACGCCGTACGGACCCGACGTTACCCGCTGGCGAGGGTTTCTCCGACCCCCAAAACGGGTGTGTCAGAGGCCGGCCGGGAACTGCTCACCCGACCGACCTCCGACCGGCGGTGCTCAGCGGGCCGCGTTGGCGGCCAGCAGGCCCTTCTTGCGACTGGTCAGGATCGTGTCGACCAGCCCGTACTCCTTGGACTCCTCGGCCGTCATGATCTTGTCACGGTCGATGTCCTTGCGGACCTGCTCGATCGGCCGGTTGCAGTGCCGGGAGAGCATGTCCTCCAGCTGGGTGCGCATCCGCAGGATCTCCCGGGCCTGGATCTCGATGTCCGAGCCCTGCCCGTAGCCGCCCTCGGTGGCCGGCTGGTGGATGATGATCCGCGAGTTCGGCAGCGCCATCCGCTTGCCCGGGGTGCCCGCCGCCAGCAGCACCGCCGCCGCGCTGGCCGCCTGGCCCAGGCAGACGGTGGAGATGTCCGGCCGGACGTACTGCATGGTGTCGTAGATCGCCGTCATGGCGGTGAACGAACCACCTGGCGAGTTGATGTACATGATGATGTCGCGGTCCGGGTCGGTGCCCTCGAGCGTCAGCAGCTGCGCCATCACGTCGTTGGCCGACGCGTCGTCGACCTGCACGCCGAGGAAGATGATCCGGTCCTCGAAGAGCTTGTTGTACGGGTTGGACTCCTTGACCCCGTACGAGGTGCGCTCGACGAACGACGGCAGGACGTAACGGTTGTGCACGGCCGCGAACTGGGGCGGCAGGCTCAGATCGGTCATCGTCAGCTCCTCAGCTCAGGGTCCCGGCGCCATCCGGAACCTGCGTGGCCCCGATGATCACCTTGTCGATGAAGCCGTAGTCCATGGCCTCCTGGGCGGTGAACCAGCGGTCGCGGTCCGAGTCGGCCTCGATCTGCGCCTGGCTCTGCCCGGTGTGGTGGGCCACCCGCTCCTGGAACATCCGCTTGGTGTAGAGCATCTGCTCGGCCTGGATCGCGATGTCCGACGCGGTGCCGCCGAGACCACCGGACGGCTGGTGCATCATGATCCGCGCGTGCGGCAGGGCGTACCGCTTGCCCTTGGTGCCCGCGCAGAGCAGCAGCTGGCCCATCGAGGCGGCCATGCCCATCGCCACGGTCGACACGTCGTTGTCGATGTACTGCATGGTGTCGTAGATCGCCATGCCGGAGTAGACCGAGCCACCCGGCGAGTTGATCCAGAGGAAGATGTCGCGGTCCGGGTCCTCCGCCGCGAGCAGCAGCAGCTGGGCGCAGATGCGGTTGGCGACCTGGTCGTTCACCTCGCTGCCGAGGAAGATGATGCGCTCCTTGAGCAACCGGTTGTAGACCGAGTCGTCGAGGTTGCCAATGGTGTCGCCACCTCGGGCTTCGATCGCCCGGAGCGGCTTCGCTGGGATGTGCATGTCGGTCATGGCAGCCCTTCGCTCTCCGTACCGTCGTACCCGACATTAACCGCTCCACCGGGTGATCGACTCCCGCTCGCGGCACTGTTCGCTCTCAGCGCAGCAGGCTCGGGACGTACCCGGAAAGGGGTTCGGCCGCCGTCTGCCGCAACGGGCGGACGGCGGCCTACCGGGTCGGATCAGTGCTCGTGGTCGTGCTCGTGGTCGTGCGCCTGCTCGCTCTCGGCCCGCAGCGCGTCGAGGGTGACCTCGTTGCCGGCCGAGTCCTTGATCTTGATCTTCTCCATCACGGAGGCGAGCGCCTTGCCGCGCCGCACGTCACCGAAGACGGCGCCGGCGGCACCGGAGCGGACCAACTGGTCGTAGTACTGCTGCGGGGCCATCCCGGCACGCTGCGCCCGGTGGACGATCTCGTGACCGAACTCGTCGTCGGAGACCTGGGTGTCCTCGGCGTCGGCCAGGGTGTCCAGCAGGAGCTGGATCTTGACGCCCTCGGTCGCCGCCTCGGTCAGCTCGGCGTCGATCTGCTCCTCGGTCTTCTCCTCGGCGGCGAGGTACTCCTCCATCGAGGCGCCGATCCGCTCCAGCTGGTCGACCATCGCCTGCTTACGGCTCTCGACCTCCTCGCGGACGATGCCCTCCGGGGCGGGCACCTCGGCGGCGGCGACCAGCTGCTCCAGGGCCTTGTCCCGGGCGGCGTAGATCTGCTCGACCCGCTTGCCCCGGCTGACCTTCTCCCGCAGGTCGGCGCGGAGCTCCTCGATGGTGTCGAACTCGCTGGCCATCTGGGCGAAGTCGTCGTCCAGCTCCGGCAGCTCCTTCTCCTTGACCGTGCGGACGGTCACCGCCACCTCGGCGTCCCGGCCGGCGAAGTCGCCGCCCACGAGCTGGGTGGTGAAGGTGGTGTCGTCGCCGGCGGCGAGCCCGACCAGGGCCTCGTCCAGCCCCGGCAGGAGCTGCTTGCTGCCGACCTCGTGCGAGATGTTGCTCGCCGAGCCGCCCGGCACGTCCTCGCCGTCGACGGTCGCGTTCAGGTCGATCTGCACGTAGTCACCCTCGGCGGCGGCCCGCTCGACGGTCTTGAGCGTGGCGAACCGCTCGCGCAGGTTCTTGACCTGCTCGTCGATCTCGCTCTCGTCGATCTGCAGCTCGTCGACGGTCACCTCGACGGTGGCCGGGTCCGGCAGGGTCAGCTCGGGTCGGACGTCGACCTCGGCGGTGAAGTTGAGCGAGTCACCGTCGTTGAACTCGGTGATCTCGACCTCCGGGCGGCCGAGCGTCTTGAGGTCGTGCTCACGCACCGCGGCGAGGATGTTCTGCGGGATGGCCTCCTGCACCGCCTCGTTGAGCACGGTGCCCCGGCCCACCCGCTGGTCGATCACGGCGGCCGGGATCTTGCCCCGACGGAAGCCGGGAACCTGGACCTGCTGGCCGATCTCCCGGTACGCCTTCTTGAGGCTCGGCTCGAGCTCGACGAACGGCACCTCGATGGCGAGCCGCACGCGCGTCGGGCTCAGAGTCTCGACGGTGCTCTTCACAGGCGTACTCCTTGACGGATCTCAGTGGTGGGTCTGGGTCTGGGCGTGATTGCGCGCATCGAGTGTAGGCGAGCCGGGACGCTGCTCCGGCAGCGCCCGGCATACCGCACAGAATCGGCGTCGCCCCCCGGGGGTGATCCCGGGATGCGCACGCAGTCGGGGTGGCGGGATTTGAACCCACGGCCCCTCGCTCCCAAAGCGAGTGCGCTACCAAGCTGCGCCACACCCCGTGGCCCAAGAAGTGTATGCCGTCGCGCCCCACCCGGAATGCCGGGGCATCCCCACCCCACCCACCCCGGCGCCGGCCTACCCCGGTGCCGGCCTACCCCGGTGCCCGGCCTGCCCCGGTGCCCGGCCTGCCCCCGGTGATCAAGGAGTTTGCGTCAAGTTGATCGCCGTGGATGACGCAAACCTCTTGATCACCGGGAGAAGGGAGGGGAGGGGACGCGGGAGGAGGGAAGGAGTGCCGGTGCGTCGGGGGATGGGGGGAGCGGGTAAGGTGTGGGCGCATCCCGGTGTGCCGGGGCGTACGCGGGCGTAGCTCAATGGCAGAGCTTCAGTCTTCCAAACTGACGGTGCGGGTTCGATTCCCGTCGCCCGCTCCACACTCCTCCGGCCCAGATCTCCGGTCGGTTCCGATCCCCATTGCATCCCCTGGCTTCGGCCGTACCGGGTCGCGTGCTCGTCACCGCTACCAGCCGGTGGCTTCCCCGCGCCCGGTGGCCCGGCGCCCGTGCCGGGGCGTGGAGGGCTACGCCGTGAGACGTGACGACGCACCGGGGGCCGGCGCACGGGCCGGCTGTCTGACCCTCGGACCTGCGGCACGTCCGGCCGCCCCTGCCTGAGGAGCGCCCGGGCCGGACCCCCTGAACCAGCCGGGTGGACCGTGGCCGTCGACCCTCGGCTTCCGGCTGGCGGCGCGCGGTGCGGGTCCCGTACCCGGAAATTTTGATCTTGGATGTGGCGGTCCCGGTGTAGAACTGGGCGGTGGACCCTGTGATGCTCGGCCGTGCCCTCGACGACGTGTTCGACCACGCGCTGCTGTACCACGCGTTCACCGACTACCTGCGGGACTACGAGGTCATCGTCCACCTGACCGCCGACCCCCGCACCGGGATCGCCCCGACGACGCTGCGCTACCTGTTCCGGTACTGCGTCGAGGCCCGCTGCCGGACGTCGGTCCCGCCGGTCACCTGGCGGGCCTCCCTGGACGACCGCCTGATCGACCACCGCACCGGCGTCGACCTGGACGGTTACCTCTGGGGTGTGAAGTGGCACGCGCTCTACCCGGGCGCCCGGGTCGTGGCGGACTCGGCCACCGCGCGGAGCTGGGCCGAGGCGACCGGGCTCGACTTCCACGAGGTGCTGATCGAAACCAACGCCCACGTGCTCACCCTGGTCTTCTCCGACCTCCAGGTCAGCGAACTGCCGCCGGGATACCGCCCGTTCACCGTGGACCGGGAGAGCTAGCCGGGTGCGACCTCGCGCTCGGCCGCCGCCAGCCAGCGCCGGTACCAGCGGGCGAAGCCGAGCGGCGTCCCGTCGTCGTCGTGCAGCGGCCGGAAACCACCGCCCTCGGCGATGTCGTCCGCCCACATCCGGCCCCGGGCGGGACCGCTGACCACCAGCGCCTCCCGCAGCGCGCAGCCGAGATGGCACAGGTACAGCAGGCCGACCGAGTTCTCCGGCGTGTAGACGACCTGCTCGTAGCGCTCCCAGTGGGCGTCCTGCGCGGTGGCGAACGCCTCCGGCGAGTCGTAGTCATCCTCGTCGGGTTCGGCCGGCAGGCCGTCGGCCGGGTTGAACGCTTCGACGTGGGGGAAGGGACGCCCGAGCGCCGCCAGCGTGGTGAGGTCCGCGCCGTCGCCCTCCCACCGCCACCGTCCGTCGTGCCGGCGCAGCGGGAACAGCCCGTAGGCCGGCCCCGCGCCACCCCGACCCGCCTCCCGCAGGAACGACAGGTACTCGTCGGGCAGTTCCACCCGCAGCTGCCCCTGCACCTCGGTCAGTTCGTCGGCGGTCAGCGGTGCTTCCAGCTCCCACCCGTGGTCGCCGGCACCGAACACGGTGCCGGCGGCGGGCGTCGCGGCCAGCCGCGCGAGCCGTCCAGGGATGTCTGACCAGTCCGGGCGTGTCACGCCCGGCACGATACAAGCTCAGCGGGACGCGTCGGAGGGATGGCTGAGCAGGCCCAGGTCGATCGCGTGCAGGACGAACTCCGCCGCGTTCACCGCCGCCTGGTGCCGGTGGGTGTCCGACTTCTTGGCGTTGCCCCAGTCGGCGATGCCCCGGACCGCGATCCACTCCACCTTCCGCGTGGCCGCGACGCCGTTGAGCAGGTGTGACTCCATGTCCCCGGCGACCGCGTCCGGGTGCCGACGGCGCAGTTCCACGATCGCCTCGTCCGAGCGGTACAGGGTGGTGGCGCCGAGGATCGGGCCGATGTGCACGGCCGGCCCGGACCAGCTGTCGGCCGCTGCGGTGAGGACGCCGAGCAGTTCCGCGGACGGGCTGGGTCGGGGTCCCCGGTCCAGCCGGTGCGCCCTGCCGTCGACGTCGGTGACGGCCTGGTGCGCCACGTCGCGGGTCTGACGCGAGACCGCGATGTCACCGAGCGCCTGCTCGCCGGGGTTCAGCCCGAAACAGGTGCCGACGAGCACCAGGTAGCGCGGACGCCACTGACTGATGATGCTCGTGGCCACCTGGGCCACCCCGGCCGAGGAACTCGGATCGCCTACCGCACTGGCGAGCATCAGTTCCGCGCCGGCCACCGTACCGAGCCGGTGGACGGTGTGCGGGGAACGCCGTTCCAGGTACGGCTTCGCCCCACGCCGGCGGAACACGTCGAGGGTGGCCCGCTGCTCACCCTGGGTGGCGACCAGCAGCAGGATCTTCGGGCGGGCCAGCACGGCGTCGGTCTCCTCGTCGAATCGCTTGTTCATCCGGTCGGCCGCCCGCCACACCTGTTGCAACGCCACCACCGCCACCGGAACGGTCATCAGCGCCATGATGCTCACCAGCCAGCCGAGCAGCGCCATGCCGGGGCTCTGGGGACGGAGGTCCGGCGGGTCGGACAGGAGCAGCCGCTGCCCGAGCCAGCGCAGTGCCTCGCCGTACCCCGTCGGGCGGCCGGCGCACCGGTCGCCGCAGGACCGCCGTTCCTGGTCGGCCACCAGGTGGGCGAGCATCAGCAGTACGCCGGCACTGCCGAAGACGTACCAGAGGAAGAAGCTGGCGGTGTTGAAGGTCCGCTTCGCGCCGCCCGGCACCTGGTCGCGGGGTTCGAGCACGACCACGTCGGTGCCGACGCCGAACGGCAGGCCCACCCGCTGCTGGCGGGGCACCGCGTCCCGCATGGCGGTGGTGGTGATGCCGTTGACCAGGCAGAGCAGCACCTCGGTGACGAACACGCCGTCCGGTTGGCCGCCCTGCGGTTCGCTGGCGGCGCGCACCCGCCTGACCACGAGTCGACTGAGCCGGTCGGAGACCTCACGCATCAGGTCACCCGCCCGGCCCGCGTCCGTCTCGTGGCACAGCGGCATCGACCACTGCCGGGCCGGTAGCGACTCGGCGGCGAGCTCGCCCTCACGGCGGCGGCGCAACGACCGGAGCAGGCCGCGGAACCCGGCGGCGACGACACCGGACACGCAGAACGTCACGTACAGCATGCCGAGCAGGGCGAGCACGATCGCCGTACGCCAGAGGTGCAGTGGCACGCAGCCGAGTGCCGCCACCACCGCCAGTGCCGGCGGGCCGGCGAAGCAGAGCGTCTCCCAGCGCCGGTCCACGATCCGCAGCAGCAGCAGCCGCAACCCACCCGCGGGGTACGGCTCATCCATCGTCATCGGCGGCTTCAGCAGGGCGAACGAGTCCGGGCCGCGCCAGACGAGCCGCCCCTCGTGGGCGGCGACGACGAGCATCACGCCCAGTGGGCCACGCCCCCGGAACCAGCCCATGGTGCCCTCGGGTCGCACCGTGCGGTACGCCTGCCGCCCGTGTTCGGCGCGGCGTACCGCACGGGCCGCCGCCCGGGCCACCGCGAACGGCAGGTGGCGGGAGTCGACGACCTCGGCGGTGGTCACAGCACCCGCTCCACGGCCGAGGTGGCGAAGTCCCGTACCAGCGAACGCAGCCGGTCGAACAGCGGCCCGGCGCTGCGGGAGACCAGGTAGTGCGGCAGGTCGCCCCGCTCCACCTGCTCCCCCGGCCCGGGCGGGGTCATCAGGTACGGCGAGGTCAGGATGAGGGCGCACGGGTCGTCGAGGTCGGTGGCGAGGCAGGCCATGCCGGGATAGCCGGGGGTCTGGTACACCTCCAGCCGGTCGGCCAGCGCAGCGTGGCGCTGCCTGAACTGGCGCAGGTGGCTCAGCGCCTCACGGGTCTTGTCGGCCAACTGCTCGCCGCGTTGCGCGGACAGCAGCCGGGTCGCCTCGGAAGCCGGGTCCATCAGCACGCAGCGGTAGGTGCCGCCGCGGCCGAGGAAGTCCAGGACCGCGTCCCGGAAGTGCGCCGGCCGTTCGGTGGTCACCAGGTAGCGCGACGCGGTACGCAGCGAGGTGCCCAGGTCGACGACCTCGGTGGCCGCCGCCCGGACCATCCGGGTCTTCTCGAACTGGCTGGGTCGCTCGACGTACCCGTGCACCGGGACGCCACCGGCGAGCCCCCGGGCGGCCAGCCAGCTCGCCGCCGCCCCACCGGCGTGGGTGTCGGCGGCGTACAGGTGGATCTGCCGACCCTCGAACTCGCCGACCGGGGTGAACAGGTCGGCGTACGGGCCGGCGACCCGTACGACGTCGGAGGAGACCGCCACGGTGTCCGGCGGGGCGGCCTTCTCCAGGTGCGCCACGAAGTTGATGTCGGGCGAGTAGATGGTGCCCTCGTTGCCCTCGCCCCGGTAGCGGATCGAACCCTTGTGCACGGCGACCCGCAGCCGCAGGGAACCGTCGATGCCGAGCCGGGCGAACTCGTCGCGCAGATGCGGCAGGTCCAGGGTCAGCAGGCGGTGGACGAATTCGAGGGTGACGTCGCGGGCCACGCTCTCCTCGTCGTCGTGGACGATGAGGAATCCGCCGTCGCCGGCCCACCGCCATGGCCGTGCGTAGCCGACCCGTCGCTGTTCGGCTATCGTGGCGAGCCGTTCGGTCACCTTACGATGCAACAGGTCGAATGCCTGACCGGCCTGGTCACGCGGATTGTGCGCCACCACGTTCGAATGACCGGCCGCGTCAACGAAGATCAGAAACACGTTGTCGTACGTTCGGTTGACCTGAAAGGTATCCATCGTCAGTTACGCACCCGCTCCACACTGGGCCAGAATTCCGGACGTCGGCGCATCCGGTAACTGTGCCGGAAAATGACGTTAACAACTACATGAGGAGACCGACTTGACGCATCGAGAGGCATCCTCGACCGGCCGGACGACGCCCACCCCACCGGGCGGACGGAATACCACGGACCATCCGTCGCCAGTGCCGGGTACGTTTCTCGCCCAACTCTCACCGGCCGACCGGGAACGGCTCGCCGCCATCGCGACGGTCCGGCCGCACGCCGCCCGGGTCGACCTGTTCCACCAGGGCGACCCGTCGCGGTACGTGCTGGTTCTGCTCAGCGGTTGGATCAAGGTCACCTCGGTGTCCCGGGACGGCCAGGAGGCGTTGCTCGCCCTGCGTGGCCCCGGCGACATCATCGGCGACCTGGCCGCGATCGACGGCGGCGTCCGCTCCGGCACGGTGACCACCCTGACCGCCCTGCAGGCGTACGTCATCGACGGTCCACAGTTCGTGGACCTGGTGGTCAACCAGCCGGGGCTCGCCCTCGGTCTGCTGCGGCACCTCGCCCGCGGACTGCGGCAGTCGGACATCAAGCGGCTGGAGTACGTCTCCGCGAGCAGCTTCGGTCGGCTGGCCGGCCTGCTGTCGGACCTCGCCGACGAGCACGGCCGACGCACCCCGGAGGGGATCGTCATCGACCTGCCGCTGTCCCAGCGGGAACTGGCCACCGCCGCCGCGACGTCGCGGGAGGCGGTCGCCCGGGCGATGCGCGCGCTGCGGGAGCGCGACATCGTCCGCACCGGTCGACGGGAGATCGTCATCGTCGCGCCCGAGGTGCTGCGTGCCCTGCACCGGTCCACCCCGGACACCCGTCGCGGCTGAGCGACGACGCCGGCACCTACGGGCCCGTTCACACCAGTGTCCCGATCAGACAGACACCACTCGCGGCGAGGCTGACGATCGCGCTGCGGACCAGCCGGTACTTGGTGGTGACCCGGGCGCTGGTCCACCGGAGTTCGGCGAGGGCCGCGCCCAACGGCTGGGTCGCGGTCTCGCGGAGCGCCCCGACGAGGTCGTCGTGGCGCAGCACGTCGCCGAAGTAGGAGACGTGGCTGTCAGCTGAGGTGCCGCCGAGCCGGGGCAGCAGCGCGAGCGCCGACATCAGCACCGCCCCGGCCCACAGCAGGCAGGCGACCCACCACCAGCCGCCCCGGGTCACGACGGCCAGCCCACTGCCGGGCCCGGCCGCCAGGGCCGCCGCGGCGATGGTTCCGGCGACGCCGAGCGTCTGGGTCGCCTTCGTGTCGGCCCGGCGCAGTTCGTGCCGGTTGTCGGTGAGCAATTGGCGTGCGTAGTGCAGGGTCCGCTCGTCGTCCGACCGACCGCCGCCCCGTCCATCCGTGTCTCCCATGTCACCCAGCGTGCCTCCCGCTATCGCGTGCGTCCGCGTCGAACTACACCGTCGGAATGTGTCAGTTGACGCACCGGCCGGCGCGGCCCGGCACGACCATGAATTCATGGACCAGCCATGCCCCCTGCCCTGCGCAGCGCCACCGGTCCGCACCTGCGCGCCGGTCCACAGACAGATTTCCGTCAGTTCGCCGCGGTAGTCGTCCGTCCGGACCGCCGATGCCGCCGAATCAGTTCCCCCGGATCCGCGCTCTTCCGCCAGCCACGCTCTCCAACCGGCCGGGTCAATTCCACCGAACATCGATTTACGGATCACCTTCGACCAGTATTCGGGACTGGTGATCCGAAAGCGGCGATCCGGTGTAGACAGTCGGGGCGGTTGTGCCCCTAAGGTCGTCCGAACCCTTTCCATTCACCCCACCGCGGAGCTCTGTCGCAATTCCGACTGACTTTCCGAGAGGCATTGCCAATGCGTTTCACGAGTACACGTGCTGTCGCCGACGGCCGGGCGGCCCCCGGCCGCGCCGTGCTCGACGACGTTCCGACGCCGGTCCGGCCGCCGTGGTGGCGTCGGTTGCTCCGCCCGCTGCTCACCGGCCTGCTGATCCTGGCGTTGCTGGCCGTCTGCGCGGTGCGGATCCACGACTGGCTCGGCCCCCCGGACAGCCTCGACCAGGCGGTCCTGGAGGGGGCCCGCAAGGTCGCCGGCCCGGTCTGTATCGATGAGATCCAGGACGTCTCCGGTTCGATGACGCAGTACACGGCCCTGCGTGAACAGGCGGTCGGCCAGCTCTTCGAGTTCGCCCAGCGGGAGTTGGAGGCCACCGACCAACTGGCCGAGGCCGTGTTCAGCGGCACCGCCGGGGTGACCATGCCGCCGACCTCGCTGCACGCGCTGCCGGCCCGCCGGCCCGCGCCCGCGCCCGGCGACGGCACGCTCATGGCGCCCGCGATCCGCGCCCTGACCGCGGCGGACCGTCAGGCCGACCGCACCTGCGCCGCCCGCGCCCTCGTCGCCGTCACCGACGGCGAGGTGCACGACGACGTCGCCGAGCTGCGTGACGCGCTCGTCGACGGCGCGTACACGCGGATGTACCTGGTGGTGCCCGGCCTGACCGGTGGTCGGCCGGACGTGTTCACCGGCGACGTGCTGGACGGGGTGGTGGTGCGCCGGTTCACCAACGCCCGCCGCCTGGGCGTCATCTTCGGCGAGGTCTTCGCCGAACTCCTGGGCGTCGAACTACGCCACCGCCAGATCGAGAACAGTCGGCCCTGAGGGGACGTCCGACGAGCCCACCACGTACCTGAAGGAGACGCCCCCCATGCCACGTCAGACAGCAGCCCTGTCCCACCCGCACTGGGACCGCCCGCCGGCGGGCCCCATCCGCTACCGCCTCACCGCACGCATCGCCGACTGGTGGAACGGCCGCCAGGACGCCCGCGCCGGGCTACCCGCCGTGGGGTCCGACCCCGCGCCGAGGGGGACGCCCCACAACCGGTCCGTCGCCTTCACCCCCCACCTGGAGAAGCTGCGGCGGATGGCGAACGACGCCATGCACCACGAACTGGTGCACCTCCAGCAGGAGGTCGCCAGTCCGGCGTTTCAACTCGCCCGGACCGAGGCCCAACTCGTCGAGGCCGAGCAGGCCCTGGTCCGGGCGCGGGAGGCACTGCAGAACCTGACCGCGCCGACCGAGGACGAGCTGACGGCACGCCGGGCCGGCGAGGCCGACACCGACGCGTCGGTCGTCCGCAAGCGGCGGCTGGCCCCGTACCTCGAACGGCGGGCCGGGTTGGAGGCCCGCCGCCAGGAGGCCGAGAGCGAGCTGGTCCGCCTCCGGCAGACGCGGGCGGAAACCCGCGAGCGGCTCGCCCGGAGCCGGACCGTCGCCGCCGCCCGCGCCGAGCGCATCCACGAGCACTCCTGGCGGCGCATCGGCAGCTACTGGCAGCGGCTCGTCCGCAAACACCCGGACGGCGAAGAGCTCAACCGCACGCTACAGCCGGGAGGCCCCGAGCTGCCGGGCTGGGTCCACCCCACCGACGGACGCGGGGCCACCGGCGACACCGCCGACGGCCGACCGGAAACGACGTGAGGAGCGACAGAGACATGAAGGCGTTGTGGAACCGTACCGGCCGCACGATCCGCGGGATGCTGTCGCGCCGCCGCCCCACGTCCGGGAGCAGGCCCGCCGACCCGACGACGGGGCCGCTGCGCATCGACGCCCCGAAACCCCTGGACCCCGACGCGCAGCACGAACGCGACGCCTCGGCGGCCCGGGAGCGGGTGGTGCGGCTGGTCGCGGAGTTGACTCCACGCGGCACCGACGAGGGCACCGCGGCGGCCCTCGACAACATGATCAATTACTGGGCCGACGGCTGGCTCGCCGACATCGAAACCGAGCGTCTCAACGCCCACACCGTGGTGGACGCCCTGGTCGGCGAGGTCATGCCGAGGCAGGAGCGGCTCCGGATGGCCTCCGAGGGCGCGCTCGACCGGCTTCGACAGGCCCGGGAGAACCACGAGCTGGCCCGGGCCCTGCTCGCCGGCGGTGCCGCCCCCACCGACCGACCGGCCAAGGAGGACTGACATGACCGTCACCGGTACGCACACCCCACCGCCCGGCAGCAGCATGCCCGGCGGCCGGTACGTCGACACGGCGTTGCTCACCGGCCGCCCGGGGACCCTGCTCGGCGCGCTGGTCGAGACGGTGGTCCTGGTGCTGGCCGCCGGCGCCGACATCGCGGCCTTCTACAACGCCCTGTCCAGCGGGATCGGCGACAATACCTACCTGCTGTACATGCTGGTCGCCGGGTTCACCGCCGTCGCGCTCCTGCTCGCCCACGGGTTCGGGCGGATCTACCGCGACCTCGACCAGCGGGCACCCGGTGCCCGCCGGCTGATGCTGTACGCCTGCCTGACCGGTTGGGCCCTGCTGGGTATCGCCGCCTTCCTCTCCCGGCTGCTGCTGGCCGACGTGGACGTCGGTCCCGGATTCGGTACCTCCGGTGCCGGCGGTTCCACCGCCGGTGGCTCCGGACAGGAAGAGGCGCAGAAGGCCCGGGTGCTGGCGATCCTCTTCCTCGCGCTGTACATCGGCACCGGGATGGCGGCCGCGGTGGTCGCCTACTGGAACCACAACTCGCTGGCGCACGCCTACCACCGGAGCAACCGCCGACTGGCCTGGGCCCGCTGGTGGGCCAAGCGGCGGGTGGGGGCGCACGAGAAGGTCCTCTCCCGGCACCGGCAGCGCTACAACGAGTGGGCGCGTGCCGAGGCGGCCCACGCGGCGGCCCGCGCCAAGCGGCTGGCGCTCGCCGAGGAACTCAAGCAGTTGGCCCGGCAGCGGATGGCAGCGGCCGGTCAGGACCCGGCCACCACCGACGGCCTGTTCACCCCGGACCGGTACGGCACGCCGACGCCGTCGCCGTACCGCGAGCACCGGCCGGACGGGTAGCGCACCGGCCGGCACGCCCAGAACCCGACACCCACAAACCCACACCACAACTGGAGCTGACACATGGCTGTTGTCCAACCGCCGCGAACCCGACCCCGGGCCGGCCGGCGGCAGCGGGCGGCCCTCCTGGCCGTTCTGCTGCTCGCCGCCGCGGTCCTCACCGGATGCGACGACGGCCCGCAGCACGAGGAACCCGTCGAGGCCGGCTGCCTGTCGTCGGGCGTGGCCATGTCCCTGGCCATCGGGGCCCGGGCGAACAGCCCGACGCCCGCCCTTCCCGCCCTGGTCGAGGACCTCGCCCGCAGCGCCGCCCTGAAACACAAGGGAGTGTCCATGGTCCAGATCGACGGACGCGTCGACGTGGACCTGGAACCGCAGGTCTTCAACAGCAAGGCGCAGAACCCGAACAAGTACGGGAAGGACCTGGACCGGTGGCTCGACGGCCTGCGCCAGTGGGTCGCCACGATGCGGGCCGACGAACCCGAGGCCGACGTGCTGAAAGCGTTGGACGTCGCCGGCGCGCAGGTCGGCCCCGGTGACACCGTCGTCCTGGTCGACTCCGGCCTGCAGACCACCGCGCCGCTGGACTTCCGCACCAGGGGCATGCTGGACGCCGACCCCACCGACGTGGTCGAGTTCCTCCGCCGGGCCGACGCCCTACCCGACCTCGCGGACCGGCGCGTCCTGCTGGTGGGATTGGGCAACACCGCGCCACCGCAGGCGGAACTGGGCGTGGCCCAGAAGCGGCACGTGGTCGAGATCTGGACCGCCATCGCCCGGGCCGGCGGCGCGAGCTGCGTGGAACTGCGGGAGGCGGCCAACGGCAAGCACAGCGACGTCGACTCGCCGACGGTCAGCGTGGTGCCGGTCACCGAATCCCCCACCTTCACCCCGTGCGGGGTGACCGTGCTGCCCGACGACGGCGAGGTCGGCTTCGTCCCCGACGCGGCGACGTTCCGGGACCCGGCCAGGGCCCGTGCCGCCCTGGCCAAGCTCGCCGCGCTGCTCGAACGGGGCAGATCCACCGTCGAGCTGATCGGCACCACCTCGTCCGCCGGGACGGAATCCGGTCGTCTCACGCTGTCCCGGGACCGGGCCCGGGCGGTCGAGACCGTACTACGGTCGCTCGGCGTGCCGCCGGAGCGGATGTCCAGCCGGGGGGTCGGCGCCAACTGGCCGGACCGGAGGCCGGACCGCGGACCGGACGGCGAACTCCTGCCCGGTCCGGCGGCGCAGAACCGCACGGTGGTCGTCCGGATCTCGTGCGGCTGAGCCCCCACCCGCCGTCGACCGGGCGCGCAGCGGGGCCGGGCTGAGCGGTGGTCGAGGGGGCGGCGCGGTGACCGGGCCGCCCCCTCGACCGGATCACAGCAGGCGGCCGGAGCGGTCGCGGGCGACGATGCCGTCGAGTCGTACGCCGGGGGTGAGGTCGACCGGGTCGAACCAGAAGACCACCAGTTCCGGGTCGGTGCTCCAACGGGCCAGCCGGGCGTCGACCTGCCGGCCGCCGGCGGTGCCGACGATCCGGGTCGCCGGCCCGACGAAGTACCCGAACGTCGGCACCGGCGGGCGGGTGTCGTCCGGGGGGGTCGCCTCGGCGTACCCGATCTCGTGGAAGCCCGGTCGCCGGTCGCTGCCCTGCACGTCGTTGACGAGCATGTCGTTGGTCAACTCGCCGGCGGGGCTGCGGCGGCCGGCCATCAACCCGACCCGCACCCTGGGCCCCTCCGGCACGTCGACCGCCACCAGGTAGAACACCCGCTGGTCGACGCCGTACCGGATGCCGGTGTCGATCACCTCGCCGATCGGCTGCTGGGGGGGCCTCCACCGGGTGGGTCCGGGGGTCGGCGGCGACGTCGCCGGGGGCGTCGCGCCGGGCACGGTGGCGGCGGGGGCGGGTGGGCGGTCCGGTGCCGGCGGCCGGGTCCACCGCACGCCGAGCCCCACACCGCCGGCCACCAGCACGGTGACCAGCGCCGTCGCGCCCGCTCCGACGAGGCGGCGGCGTCGGCGCAGCCGCCGGCCGTCGCGCATGATCGCGGTCAGGTCGAGGTCCTCCGGGTACGGCTGTTCGGTCGCCCGCATCGCCAGGCGGAACTGCTCCAGCTCGGTCATCGGCAGGTCCCCTGGGTCGCCGGGGTCCCGGTGGCGCGCAGCTTCTGCAATGCCCGGGAACCGGTGCTCTTCACCGTGCCCAGCGAGACCCCCAGTTCGCGCGCCACCTGTGCCTCCGGTAGGTCGAAGTAGTAGCGGAGCACGACGATGGCCCGCTCGCGGGGGCTGAGCGCGCCGAGGATGTCGAGCAGCCAACGGCGGGTGGCCACGTCGTCGGCGACGTCGCCGCGCCGCTGCTCGGGCAGGTCGTCGGTGGGGTACTCCCGGATCGGCCGCCGCCACCCGTCGACCAGGTGGTTGACCAGCACCGTACGGGCGTACCCGTAGGCGTCCTCGTCGCGGATCCGGGACCAGGACGCGTACGTGCGGACCAGGGCGGTCTGCGCGGCGTCCTCGGCCTGGTGGTGGTTGCCGGTCATCAGGAACGCGGCGTGCCTGAGCCGGCCGGAGGCGGACCTGGCGAACTCGACGAACTCGGCGTCACCCCGGGCCATGCCGGCCCCTCCCGTTTGCCACGCCGGACAGGACGGGCGAAGGCACCGAAAGGTTGAGTCCCGACGGGATCAACTGTTCCGGCGGACCGCCCGTCCTTCCCGCTGCCCGCCGCCGCCCGGCGGTGGGCGGAGGAGGCACCATGGCGACGAAGGGTAGCCCCCGCCGCGGCGGCGGCCCACGGGGACGGCCGGTGACGGCGCTGCTGACGGTGGTCTGGCTGACCGGCTGCGGGCTGCCGGCGGCGGGCCGACCGGCGGCGACGCCCGCCCCGGCCCGGTCGGCGGGGCCGCCCTCCGTGGCCGGGACGGCGGCGGTAGCCGATCCGCCGGGCCGACCGGTCGGGTCGGATGGCGGGGCCGGGCCCGCCCCGGTCAGTTACCCGGCGGACGGGGCCAACCGCTGGCAGGTCGCGGCCGGTGAGCCGGCGACGCCCCGGGGCCCCGGCCGGTTGCTGCGGTACCGGGTGGCGGTGGAGCGCGACATCCGGGGGCTGCCGGTGGCGCAGTTCGCCGCCGAGGTCAGCGCGACGTTGACCGCCCCGCAGGGGTGGACCACGGGCGGGACGCTGCGGCTGTGGCGGGTCGGCCCCGGCGGCCCGGCCGACTTCACCGTCCACCTGGCCACCCCGGGCACCCGCGACGAGTTGTGCGGGGGCACGGCGGACGGCTACACCTCGTGCCGCAACGGCGACCGGGTGGTGATCAACGTGGCGCGCTGGGTGAAGGGGGTGCCCGGATACGGCGCGGACCTGGCCACCTACCGACGGTACGTGGTCAACCACGAGGTCGGGCACCGGCTCGGCCACGGCCACGAGCGGTGCCCGGGGCGGGGCCGGCCGGCTCCGGTGATGCAGCAGCAGACGCTGGGCCTGCACGGGTGCACCGCCAACGCCTCGCCGTACCGGGCGGGCAGGCGGTACTCGGGACCGTCAGGCGCGTACGCCGACCGGATTCCTCCGCCCGAGCCGGGCCGCGCGGGCTGACCGCCGCCGGGCCGGGTCGGCCGGACCGGCCGGGGGCGGCGGGGGCTGCGTACCATGCGGGACCGGGCATCCCCTCGTCCGGTGGAGGTAGCGACGGATGGCAGGCCAGCAGGACGGATACGCCCTCGGCGTCGACCTGGGCACGTCCAACACGGTGGCCGTGCTGCGCTGGCCGGACGGCCGGACCCGACCGTTGCTCGTCGACGGGCAGCCGATCCTCCCCTCCGGGGTCTACGCCGACACCGAGGGCCGGTTGCACGTCGGCCGGGACGCCCAGCGGCTGGCTCAGGCGGACCCGACCCGGTACGAGCCCAACCCGAAACGTCGGGTGGACGAGCCGGCCGTCCTGCTCGGTGACCGGTCGTACGCCCCGGCGGAACTGCTCGCCGCGACCCTGTGGGCGGTCGCCGAACAGGCGGTGGCGACCGTGGGGTTCCTGCCCCCGGCGGTGCTCACCTACCCCGCCGCCTGGGAGGCTCCCCGGCGGCAGGTGCTGCACGACGCGTTGGCGCTGGCCGGTTGGCCGTCGGCCGCCGAACACACCATGTCCGGTCCGGTGCCGGTGGGCACCCGGCTGCTGCGGGAACCGGTGGCGGCGGCCCGTTACTACACGGAGGTGCTGCGGCGGCCGGTGCCGGTGGGTGAGTCGGTCGCGGTGTTCGACTTCGGCGGCGGCACCCTGGACGTGGCGGTCGTCCGTAACGAGGGCGCCGACCCGTGGGGCGACTCGGGTTTCACGGTGATCGCCACCGGCGGGATGGCCGACCTCGGCGGGCTGGACCTCGACGCGGCCCTGCTCGCCCGGGTCGGTGAGCTGGTCGGCGACGGGCAGGCGGAACTCTGGGCCCGGCTGACCCGACCGGAGACGACCGGGCAGTGGCGGGACCGGCAGCAACTCTGGGACAACGTGCGCGGGGCGAAGGAGATGCTGTCCCGGGTCGCCGTGGCACCGGTCGCGGTGCCCGGCCTGGAGACCGCCGTCCCGCTCAGCCGGGCCGAACTGGAGCAACTCGCCACTCCCCTGCTCACCCGGGCGGTCGCCCGCACCCGGGAGGTGGTCGCCGAGGCGGGCCTCACCCCGGACCGGCTCGCCGGATTGTTCCTCGTCGGCGGTTCGTCCCGGGTGCCGCTGGTGGCCCGGCTGCTGCATGCCGAGCTGGGGGTCGCGCCGACCGTGCTGGAGCAGCCCGAACTGCCGGTGGCCGAGGGGGCGCTCACCGACCTGCCGCTGCCCCGGCCGGACCGGCGTCCCGGGCCGGCCGGCGCGGCCGGGGCCGCCCCGGCGCAGCCGCCGGACCCTGCGGCACAGGCCCCGCCCGCCCCGGCACAGGCGTCGGCCGCTGCCGTGCACGGCGTTACGCCGGGGGCACCCGACGCCGCGTCCACCCCGGTCGGGTCCGGTGCAGGCACGGCCGCCACCCTGCCGGTGGGCGCAGCGCCCGCCGGCACGGGCCACACCCTCCTGCCGGGACCGGGTGCCGCCCGGCCGGCCGGACCCGGCGCGACGCTGGTGGCCGGGGCGGGCACTCCGCTCGGTGGGACGCCGGTGGCCGGGGCGGGTGGGACACCGGTGCCGATCCCGGGCGGGATGCCGCCGGGCGGGACCGTGCCGGGTGGCGTACCGGCCCAGGGGTATCCGGCGGGCTGGCCCGGCGTACCACCGGGGGCGGTGCCGCCGGGGACCGGTGCCGGTCCCGCGACGCCGGTGCGGCGCGGGCGTCGCCGGCTGTGGATCGGGCTCGGTGCGGGCCTGGCGCTGCTCGGCGTGCTCGGCGCGGCGGCCCTCTGGTTCACCCGGGACCGCTACCCGGCGTTGGAGTTCCACACCCTCACCGAGGTGGCCCGGCCCGCCGCCGCCGACGACCGGCCGACGGCGATGTTCACCGCCGTGCTCGGTGACCGCGCCTACCTGGCCCACCAGCTTCCCGACGACCGGCTGACCGTGGTGGCGGTCGACGCCGGCACCGGGAAGGCGGCGTGGCGGACCACCGTCGCGGCCGGCAGCGGACGGTGGGCCGGGGTCCGGGCGGTGCCGGGGGCGGTGCTGGCCGTCGCGGAGGCGGCCGGCGACAGCACCCCCCGCGACGTGGTGGTGCTCGACGCCGGTGACGGCGCGGAACGGTGGCGGTTGCCGGTGCACGGCGACGACGCGGTGCACGTCACCGGGGAGAAGCTGGTCTGGGTGGACCGCGCCGGCGCCCGCCTGGTCGGGCTGCGGCTGCGCGACGGCCGGCAGGACTGGACCCTGGACAACCCCCGCAGCGAGTACGGCGACACCCGCACCACGGTGCTGCGGGTGGGCACCGCGCAGAGCGTGGCCGGTCCCGCCGGGTTCGACGGCTCGTCCGACGCCCCCTGGCTCGGCGACGCCGACCGGCTGGTGCAGGTGGGAGCGGACCGTTCGGTCCGGGTGCTCGACATGGACAGCGGCAAGGTGGTGAGTCGCCGCGACGGGGTCGCCGACGTCAGCGACCGGATGGTCGCGTACGGCGACCGGTTGTACCTGGTGGCCGAGGACCGGGGATACAAACTGCTCGGTTACGACCTGGGCAGCTTCGCCGAGCCGACGGTGCTCTACAGCGCGGGTGAACAGCGGCGGGTCACCGCGTTGGTGGCCTGCGGCGAGCACCGGGCCTGCCTGCTGGAGGTGCCGGAGGCCGACACCGAGCGGACCGAGGTGGTCGCGGCCACCGAGGGCAAGGGCAGTCGCCGCTGGCCGGCGCCCGGCGGCCAGGGCCTGGTGCCGGTGGGTGAACACCTGCTCGTCCGGCGGGAGTCGCCGAAGACCACGGTGACCCTGTTCGACCCGGCCGGGAAGGCGGTGTTGACCGACCGCAAGGGCACGGCGGTCCGGGTCGACGCGGGTAACGTGCTGGTCTTCGCCGAGACGCCGAGCAGCGTCGAGGACGACCGGAGCCTGGCCGGGGTGTCGAAGTCCGGTGCGCTGACCGAGACGGGGCAGCTCCAGGGCGTCCGCAGCGAGTCGTGCGGGTGGAACACGTCGGTGATCGTCTGCGGGGCGGAGCGGGACTTCGTGCTGTACCGGTTCGCCGGGGACGGCTGACGGGCGACCGCCGGGGCCACCGGACACCACTGCGCCACCGGCTGCCACGGGGGCGGTCGGTGGCGCAGCGGCCCGGGGGGCGGTCGGTGGGTCAGCCGCCGAGGCTGGCCGCGGCCGAGGCGATCGACGCGGCGAACGTGCTGACCTGGGTGTAGACGCCGGGGGCGTTGGGCCTGGCGCAGCCGTCGCCCCAGCTCACGATGCCCACCTGGATCCACGCGTTGGCGGCGTCGCGGCGGAACATCGGGCCGCCGGAGTCACCCTGGCAGGTGTCGGTGCCACCGCTGGCGTAGCCGGCGCAGATCTCCTCGGCCGGGATCAGCTCGCCCGGGTAGGAGGACGAGCAGCTGGCGTCGCTGACGAACGGCACGGTGGCCTTGAGCAGGTACCGCTGCTGGGCACCACCCTCCCGGGCGGCACCCCAGCCGGCGACGGTGAAGGTGCCGCTGTCGTACGCGGTGGTGGTGGCGATGGGCAGGGTGGCCTGCGAGGTGACCGGGGTGGCAAGCCGGATGAGCGCCCAGTCCTTGCCGCTGCCGTTGTAGCCGGGGGCCCGGTAGACGTAGTTGGACTTGACCTGGATGCGGCTGCTCGACTGGAGGTCGACCGCGCCGAGGGTCGCGGTGATGGTGGTGTTCGAGCCGGTGCGGTTCACGCAGTGGGCGGCGGTGAGCACCAGCCGGGGGCTGTAGAGCGCCCCGCCGCAGCCCATGGAGAGCCGGACCATGAACGGGAACTCGCCCTGTGCGGCCCGGGTGCCGCCGACGACCGACGGGGCCGCGTCGGGGGTGGGCGCCGCGGTGGCCGGGGCGGTCAGGACGAGCGACCCGGCGGTGATCGCCACCATCGTGGCGGCCATCCGGCCGATGAGACTGCGCCAACGGTTCACAGGGCCTCCAACCCTCGGCGGCGCGCCTGCTTGGGGGCGCCGGTTCGATGGCGGGAGCCTAGATCGATCGATTGACGTGCATCAACATCCTGTTGGGGTCATACGATCGCGGCCGCGGCCCGACCCGGCACGCGGGATCACCCGGCCGGGCGGGGATGAAGCCGGAGCGGCGGGGTATGCCAGCGCCCGGCCTGGAGGAGTGTCGACCGGTGTCGCGGGCAATCCGCGACCGGACGCGGGCGGGCCGGGTCACCACCCGGCCCGCCCGCCGTACCGATGGCCGCTCAGTTGCCGGTGAGGAAGTTCCAGGCGTCCATCACCCACTGGGTCTGCTGGAGGTAGGCGATGCCCACCCCGGCCAGGAACACCCCGGTCACCAGGTGCGCGCCCCGGGCGCTGCGGCGTACCCGGCCGAGCTGACGTTCCAGGATCACCCGGCCGAGCAGCCGGGACAGCGCGAACAGGCCGACCGCCACCAGCAGGCTGAGCAGGAAGGTCAGCAGCGGGGTGCCCAGGTCGCCCCGGCCGGAGATGGCCCAGATGCCCCAGCAGACGAAGGCGAAGAGGGCACCGGCGGCGCTCCACTCGCCACCCCGGCGCAACTGCTCCACGTGCCAGCTCATCGGCCGGCGCGGCGCGGCGGGCTCGGCCCAGCCGGACTGGTCGTGGTCGACCACCGGGAACGGCTCGGTGCGCGGAGCCCGGGGCTGCCCCACCGAGGCGACACCCCGGCGGAACGGTTCCCGCTGCGGCGGCACCCCGACACCGGGCTGGGGCGGCACCTCGACGGTCCGCTCGGCCCACGGCTGTGTCTGGTCTGCCATCTCGTTTCCTCCCCATGACCGGTGCCGGCCGTCGACCGGTCCACCGTCTTCGAGGGTAGCGAGCGGACAAACTGCCGCGCCCGGCCCGGCCCGACAGGAGCCGTTGGGCGGTACGGTCGGGAGATGGTGGATGCGGAGCGGCGGCGACGTCGGCTACGGCACCAGCCGGAGCCGGCGGACGGGGGTGGTGAGCCGCCGACGGTGGCCACGGCCGAGGTGCACGACGGGCCCCCACCGCCACGGGCCCGGCGGGCCCCGGGCGGCGAGGACGGCGAGCGGGGCCTGCGCGGACTTGTCGGTTCCGGCTCGTCGCAGGTCAGCGTGCGCGCCGCGCTACGGGCCCGGGACGCGGCCCGCCCCACCGAGCAGGACCTGGCCGAGGCCGAGGAACGTCTGGTGATCATCCGACGGAACTGGGTGCCCCGGGAGGACCTGCCCCGTTCGGGCCGGTGACCGGGCCGGCCGGTGACCGGCCCGGTCGACGGATCGGGGCGGGCGGCGGTCAGGACAGGTCGGCGGGGGCGGGCAGCGGGGGCAGCTCGCGGGTGCGCTCGTACTCGGCCACCTGGGCGATCCGGCGGGCGTGCCGCTCGTTGCCGGAGAACGGGGTGGTGAGGAACGCCTCGACGATGGCGGCGGCCTCGTCGAGGGTGTGCTGGCGGGCGCCGACGGCCACCACGTTGGCGTCGTTGTGCTGCCGGCCGAGCTGGGCGGTCTCGATGCTCCAGGCCAGCGCCGCCCGGACGCCGACGACCTTGTTGGCGGCGATCTGCTCGCCGTTGCCGGAGCCGCCGATGACCACGCCCAGGCTGCCCGGGTCGGCCACCACCCGGTCACCGGTGTGCAGGCAGAAGGTCGGGTAGTCGTCGTCGGGGTCGAAGGCGTGCGGGCCCACGTCGACCAGCTCGTAGCCCTGCTTGGCCAGGTGATTGGCCAGGTGCACCTTCAACTCGAAACCGGCGTGATCGGATCCCAGGTAGACGCGCATACCGGGCAGTCTGTCAGGGCCGCGCCCCGGCCCGCCGTGGGGGCGGCGTGCCGGGGCGGATTCGTCACAGGATTCAGCGGGGCAGCTCGGCGACGACCAGGCCGCCGCGTGCCTTCGGGGTGAACCAGGTGCTCTTGCGGGGCATCTTCTCCCGGGCCAGGTTCACCGCGACGAAGTCGTCCACGGTCACCGGGGCGATCAGGACGGCGAGCTCCGCCCGGCCGGCGTCGACCTCGCCGGTGAGCCAGCTCGCCGGGTAGTCGCCGCCGACGTAGGTGATCCGCTTGTCCCCCGGGTCGAGGCCGAGGGCGTCGCGCAGCAGCAGCCGTTCCACCAGGGCGTGGTCGAGGTTCTCCAGCCGGGCGGCGGTCGCGTCGTGCGGCAGGGTCACCGCGTACCCCTGGCCGGCGAGGCGGAGGTGCACGGTGCCGCCGGCCGCCGGGACCTCGACCGGGCCGTCGAGGGGGCTGATCCGCGCGCCGGCGGTGCGCAGCCGGTCGAGCAGCTCGTCGGGGGTGCAGGGCAGCTCGCTGACCAGCCGGTTGTAGGGCTGGATGGCGACCGACGCCGGAGTGGTGACCACCGCGAGGAAGCGCGGGAAGCCACCGGTCTGCGCGGCCAGGCTGCGGTGGTTGCCGTCGGCGACCACCAGTTCGCCGCCGCCGGCCAGCGCGGTCAGCGCGTCCTGTTCGGGGCCGGGGCCGAGCAGCCAGATGGCGTGCGTGCGACCGGCCTGGTCGGTGTCGGTGGCCGCCGGCGCGCCCGCCGCGTCGGTCGCCGCCGCGAGCGCGGCGTGCAGCTCGTCGCCGCGCCCGGTCTGCAGCAGGAGTACGGGCGAGAGCAGGTGACCCAGCGCCTCGGCCAGGGCGACCCGCTCCCGCACCTTGGCGATGAACACGTCCTCGTTGCGGATCACCAGGCCGGGCTCGTCGGCGCTGGTGGAGATCTGGTCGGTGTCGACCATGGCGAACAGCCCGTACGCCGGCTCCTCCCCCGCCGCGCTGATCCGGTAGAGGACCACGACCTGCTCGGCGGGGGTGTAGCTGCCGTCGTCCTTGGCCTCGGTGAGCCGGGCCACCGCGTCGCCGAGCGCGTCGGAGAAGGACTTCCCCAGGCTCTCCGGCGCCCGGTGGGGCATCTCGATGCCGAGGGCACTGTGCGGGTTCGCCTCGATGATCGCGGTGATCTCCGCGTCGTCGGCGAACTCGTCGTAGTTCTGCGCGCCGGTGCCGCCAGTGGTGATCCAGGCCCGGGTGATCGGATGCACGACCGTCATGGGGGTTGACGCTACCGGCGACGACGGCCCCCGCGACGCCGACCCCGCGCCGGGTCCACCAGATGAACCGTCGCGCCGGTGGGGCCCGCCCGGTCGGCGCGGGCCCCACCGGGGTGACGGTCAGTCGAAGATCGGGCCCAGCTCGCGGGACCGCTTCAGCTCGTAGAAGCCGGGGGTGCCGGCGACCAGCAGGACGCCGTCCCAGAGCCGGCCGGCGGCCTCACCCTTGGGCGACGGGGTGATGACCGGGCCGAAGAAGGCGACCTTCTCGCCGTCCGGGCCGGGGGCGTGTACCACGGGGGTACCGACGTCGGTGCCGACCGGGCGCATCCCGGCCTCGTGGCTGGCCCGCAGCGCCTCGTCGTACTCGGTGGAGTCGGCGGCGTCGGCGAACGACGGGTCCAGCCCGACGTCGGCCAGCGCCGCGGTGATCATCTCCCGGCCCAGCTGCTCCTTGCCGAGGTGGATGCGGGTGCCCATGGCGGTGTAGAGCTTCGCCAGCGTCGCGCCGCCGTGCGCCTGCTCCACCGCGATGCAGACCCGGACCGGCCCCCAGCCCAGCTTCATCATCTCCTGGTACTGCTCGGGCAGCTCCCGGCCCTCGTTGAGGACCGAGAGACTCATCACGTGGTAACTGATGTCCACATCCCGGACCTGCTCGACCTCCAGCAGCCAACGGGAGGTGATCCAGGCCCACGGGCACAGCGGGTCGAACCACATGTCGACGGCGACACGTTCGGTCACGGTGGAGTCCCTTCGTGACGTCAGGCACGCCGGCGGACCCGGCGCGGTTACCCGTCGATCCTCACCCCGAACGGCATCGATCGGTAGCGGAATGAGAGCGTGACGTCGACCACCGCAGGGTCGGTGCATGGAAGACTCGGCTCGGGTCGCCGCCACGAGCGGCCGGCAGGGGCTGGCGCAGCCGGAGGGCGGCGAGAGTGGGATGGAGACGAAAGTGCCAGGAGTGCGCAACCTGACCCAGGTCGAGGCCACCGAGCGGGCCCGCCTGCTGGAGGTCACCGGGTACGACATCAACCTCGACCTGTCAACCGCGGTGCAGGCCGAGGGCCGCACGTTCCGGTCGGTGACCGAGGTCAGGTTCCGCTGTGCCGAACCCGGCGCCGGCACCTTCATCGAGACGGCCGCCGAGTCGGTGCGCGCGGCGACGCTCAACGGCGAGCCGGTGGACCTCGCCGGCTGGTCGGCCGACAAGGGGCTGACGCTGACCGGGCTGGCCGCCGAGAACGTGCTCGTGGTGGACGCCGACTTCGGCTACTCCAACAGCGGGCAGGGCCTGCACCGCACCGTCGACCCGGTCGACGGGGAGACGTACCTCTACAGCCAGTTCGAGACGGCCGACGCGCAGAAGGTCTTCGCCTGCTTCGACCAGCCCGACCTGAAGAGCGTCTACACCTGGCACGCCACCGTCCCGGCGCACTGGCGGGTGGTGTCCAACATGCCCGTCGAGCAGGAGGAACCGGCCGGCGCGGGGCTCAAGACCGTCCACTTCACCACCTCGGCGCGGATGAGCACCTACATCACCGCGCTGTGCGCCGGGCCGTACCACGAGGTGCGGGACAGTCACGACGGCATCGACCTGGGCGTCTTCTGCCGGGCCTCGATGGCCCCCCACCTGGACGCCGACAACCTGTTCCTGATCACCAAGCAGGGCTTCGACTTCTTCCACGAGCAGTTCGGGGTGCGGTACCCGCTGCCCAAGTACGACCAGCTGTGGGTGCCCGACTTCAACGCCGGCGCGATGGAGAACTTCGGCTGCGTCACCCACGCCGAGTCGCACTACCTGTTCCGCTCGCAGGTCACCGACTTCGAGTACGAGCAGCGGGCCAACACGATCCTGCACGAGCTGGCCCACATGTGGTTCGGTGACCTGGTCACCATGCGCTGGTGGAACGACCTGTGGCTCAACGAGTCGTTCGCCGAGTGGGCCAGCCACTGGTGCAACACCCACGCCACCCGGTTCTCCGAGGCGTGGACGACCTTCCTGTCGATCCGCAAGAACTGGGGTTACCGGCAGGACCAGCTCTCCTCCACCCACCCGGTCTACTGCGAGATGCCGGACCTGGAGGCGGTCGAGGTCAACTTCGACGGCATCACGTACGCCAAGGGCGCCAGCGTGCTCAAGCAGCTCGTGGCGTACGTCGGTGAGGAACCGTTCCTGGCCGGGCTGCGGGCGTACTTCGGCAAGCACGCGTGGGGCAACGCCACCTTCGACGACCTGCTGTCGGAGCTGGAGACGGCCTCCGGCCGGGAGCTGCGCAAGTTCGCCGCCCAGTGGCTGGAGACCGCCCAGGTCAACACGCTGCGTCCCGAGGTGACCATCGGTGCCGACGGCGGCTACGAGCGGGTGTTGGTCCGGCAGGAGGCCCCGGCCGGCCACCCGACGCTGCGCACCCACCGCATCGGCGTCGGCCTGTACGACCTGACCGACGGCCGGCTGGTCCGCCGGGAGCGGGTCGAGGTGGACGTCACCGGTGAGGTGACCGAACTGACGGTGCTGCACGGCCGGCCGGCCGCCGACGTGCTGCTGCTCAACGACGACGACCTGACCTACGCCAAGCTGCGGCTCGACGAACGGTCGATGGCGACCGTGGTGCAGCACATCGCCGGCTTCGACTCGTCGCTGGCCCGGGCACTGTGCTGGACGGCGGCCTGGGACATGGTCCGCGACGCCGAGCTGTCCACCCGCGACTACGTGGCGCTGGTGCTGGCCGGGCTGCCCGCCGAGACCGACATCAACCTGGTCACCGCCACCCTGCGGCAGGCCAGCACCGCGCTGATCTTCTACGCCGACCCGGCCTGGGCCCCGACCGGCTGGGCCGGGCTGTCCCGGGCCGCGAAGGACGCGCTGGCGGCGGCCGAGCCGGGCAGCGGCTTCCAGCTCGCCTGGGCCCGGGCGTACGCCTCGGCGGCCCGCGCCGACGAGGACCTGGCGACGCTGCGCGGCTGGCTGGCCGACACCGACGTGCCGGCGGGCCTGACCATCGACACCCAGCTGCGCTGGACGGTGCTGCAGTCGCTGGTGGCCAAGGGGGCGGCCGGCACCGCCGAGATCGAGGCGGAGCTGGCCGGCGACCGGACGGCCTCCGGTGAGCGGGAGGCCGCGTACGCGCACGCGCTGGTGCCGACCGAGGCGAACAAGGCGTCGGTGTGGTCCCTGCTGACCGGCCCGGACGCGCTGCCGAACTGGCGTAACCGGGCGCTGTTGCAGGGCCTGACCCACCCGACGCAGGTCGCCCTGACCGCGCCGTACCGGGAGCGGTACTTCGCCACGGTGGCGCAGGTGTGGGCGCAGCGCGACAGCGAGCCGGCGCAGGAGTTCGTGCAGCTGGCGTACCCGGCGTACCTGGTCGAGGAGGAGACGGTGGCGGCGACCGACGCGTGGCTGGCCGGCGACGGGCACCCGGCCTCGCTGCGCCGTCTGGTGGCCGAGGGGCGCGACGGGGTGGTCCGGGCGCTGAAGGCCCGCGCGCGGGACGCCCGCAGCAGCTGACGTCGAGGTGGACCGGCCCGGGGCCGGCGCGGGTGCGAGCCCACGCCGGCCCCGGGCCGTGCTGCGGTGCCGGCCCGGCGCGGGGGTGCCGGTGCACGCCGGGAACCCGTGGACGCGACGGAGCCCGGTCCGCGTGGTGCGGGCCGGGCTCCGGACGGTCGGGACGGGCGGCGGGGCTCAGGCCCGGCCGGCGTGGCTGGCGAGCTGGTCGAGGCCCTGGATGATGCCGCCGGCCAGGTCCCCGCCGCCGAAGGACGCCACCATGGACAGCGCGGCCAGCTTGACGTACGTGTCGGGGATGCGCTTGCGGGCGTACCGGCCGGTGACGACCTCCAGCTGACGCTGGTTGGGCGACACGGCGATCAGCACCGACCGGTCCGGCTCGGCGAGTTGGCGGTGCAGCCGCTCGGCGTGCTCCCGGACCGGCTCGTCGAGGCCGCCGACGTAGACCGAGAAGACCAGGCCGCTGCCCTGGTCGGCCAGGCGCAGCGCCTCGTCGATGCGCAGCAGTTGCCGGGTCGAGAACGGCCCGTCCAGCACCTCGGGCGGGGTGCCCGTACCGGTCTCGGCCACCTGCTCACCAACGGTCACTTGCGCCTCCGGTTCCACCGGCCGGCGCCTCGATGCCGGCCTGCTGCTGCTTGTGGCTGGTCAGCGCCGGCGCCTGGGCACCGGCGGCCAGGGCGGTGCCGGCCGAGTCGGCCAGCTGCTCCGGGCGGCCCAGGAACCAGACCGGCGTGAAGTCGAAGCGTCGGCCCGGCCGGTAGCGCTTGGCGCCGCCGCCGCTGCCGTGGTTGGCGGCGTAGACCAGCCCGACGATCACCAGCACCACCGCCGCCGGGATGCCGACGAAGATCAGCAACGTGTCAGTGACAGACAATCCCAACGCCCCCAGGCGGTAAGAGAGACCAGAGCTTCCGGGTCGGGTGGACGATCGTGACACCGTGCTCCCGACTCCGCTGCCATTCACGTTAGCGGAGCCGACGCCCCGCGAGCCTGCGGGGTGCCGATCCCACCTGTCACTCCAGTGTTCCAGCGGCCCCACGGCGGGGACGAGTCGGGTCACCCGGTCCCATCCTGCCGGTTCGGCACCCGATCCCGCCGGGGCGACACGACAGGCACGGGTGTGGCGTCCGCCCCATATTCCGCTGACATGACCCGGCCGGGATTGCCGGTCTCGGTGCCGGGACCCGGAGGATGGCCCGTACCGATCGGACGTTTTCGATCGATTCCGGTCCACCCACCCGCAGGGAGCCCCCGTGCAACCCGTGCCCGCCCTCCACCCCCACCCCACCCGGCCCCACCCCACCCGGCCCCGGCCCCGCCGGCCCTGGCCCCGACTGGTCACCCGCCCGCTGCTCGCGCTCGCCCTGGTCGGCGGCAGCGCGGTCGCCGCGCCCGCCGCGCCCGTCGACGCCCGGCCGGTCGCGGCGTCCGCCGCCAACCCGTACGAACGGGGTCCCGCCCCGACGACGGCCAGCATCGAGGCCACCCGGGGCCCGTTCGCCATCGCCCAGAGCACCGTCGCGGCGTCCGCCGTGAGCGGGTTCCGGGGTGGCACGATCTACTACCCGACCAGCACCGCCGAGGGCACCTTCGGCGCGGTCGCGATCTCCCCCGGCTACACCGCCAGCCAGTCCAGCGTCGCCTGGCTCGGCCCCCGGCTGGCCTCCCAGGGTTTCGTGGTCATCACCATCGACACCCTCTCCGTGTACGACCAGCCGGCCTCCCGGGGCACCCAACTGCTGGCCGCGTTGGACTACCTGGCCGGCAGCAGCGCCGTGCGGACCCGGATCGACCGCAACCGGCTCGCGGTGATGGGGCACTCGATGGGCGGCGGCGGCAGCCTGTCGGCGGCGAACACCAGGCCCGCGTTGCAGGCCGCCATCCCGCTCACCGGCTGGCACACCGTCAAGAACTGGTCGTCGCTACGGGTGCCGACGCTGGTGATCGGCGCGGAGAACGACTCGACCGCTCCGGTGGCGTCGCACTCGGAGCCGTTCTACACCAGCATGCCGGCGAGCCTGGACAAGGCCTACCTGGAGTTGAACGCGGCCGGCCACTCCGCGCCGACCTCACCGAACGTCACCGTGGCGAAGTACAGCATCTCCTGGCTGAAGCGGTTCGTCGACGACGACACCCGCTACGAGCAGTTCCTCTGCCCGGCACCCCGGGGCAGCGCGATCGAGGAGTACCGGGACACCTGCCCGCACTCCTGACTGCGTACCGGCCGGTCCCCTCGCCGTGCGGCGGGGGGACCGGCCCGTGGACCGGACCCGGTGCCGTGGCCCGCCGCGGGCAGGTCGCCGGGGTCACATCGCGGTACGGGCCGACCACAGTTCGGGGAAGACCACCCGCGACATGCTGCGCTGCAACCAGGCCAGCCCGGCCGACCCGCCGCTGCCCACCTTGGCACCCATGGTGCGCTGCACGGCCTTGACGTGGTTCCAGCGCCAGTCGCCGAACTGCTCGGCCACGTCGGCCAGCGCGTCGCCGAGCTGCCGCAGGTGGTTGTCCGGCCCGTCGTCGTCGTAGACCGCCACCCAGGCCGCCTCGATGCGGGGGTGCGGCAGGTGCTCGACGGCGACGTCCCGGTCGCGCAGCTCGGCGGGCAGTTCGTGTCCGTGCCGGTCGAGCAGGGCGATCACGTCGTCCCAGAGGCTCGGCGCGGCCAGCGCCGCGCGCAGGTCGTCGTAGATCTGGGCCTGGCGGCGGAAGGGACGGATCAGCGCCGGGTCGCGCAGCCCGAGCAGGAACTCCAGTTGGCGGTACATCGCGGACTGGAAGCCGGAGCCCTCGCCGAGCAGGTTGCGGAACCGGTTGAAGTCGGCGGGGGTCATCCAGCGCAGCCCACGCCAGGCGGCGTTGAGCCCCTCCAGGTGCAGGGCGGCCCGGCGCAGCGGGGCGAGCGCCGCCCACACCCGGTCGGCCCGCAGGTCACGCTGGGCCTGGCGCAGCTCGTGGCAGGTCAGCCCGAAGTACAGCTCCATGATCTGGCTGACCATCAGGAAGGACATCTCGCCCGGGTCGCTGCTCAGCGGCTGTTGGAGGGTGTGCAGGGTGCTGGCGTGCACGTACGCGTCGTAGGGCGTCCGGTCGGCGAACTCCAGGGTGGGCTCGCCGCCGTTGCGGGCGGCGCGGGCCCGGCGCTGCTGCGGGGTGGCCGGGCGTACCACCGGGTCCGGGGTGTGCGCCCGCAGGTCCGTCTGTTCCACCGTCTCGCCCCTCCGGTTCGGCTGTCCGAACATGATCTCCCGTCACGTACCCGTGGTGGAATGCCGCTTCGATGGAGCTGAGCGGCTGTCACTTCACGAACGGAAGGCGCTTCGCCGGGTTGACCTGCCGAAGATAAGGTAGGCGCGTGGACGAGATGGACTGGGCCCTGCTGCGCGAGTTGCAGGCCGACGCGCGGCTGTCGTACAGCGAGTTGTCCCGGCGGGTGCACCTGTCCCCACCGGCGGTCGCCGAACGGGTCCGCCGGCTGGAGGAGTCAGGCGTGGTCACCGGGTACCACGCGCACGTCGACCTCGCCCGCGCCGGCCGTCCCGTGGTGGCGCTGATCCGGATGTCCTGTTACGGCCCCCGGTGCATCCTGCACGACCCGAACGTCGCCGACTGGCCGGAGATCCAGGAGATCCACCGGATCACCGGCGACGCGTGCAGTGTGCTCAAGGTCGCCGCCGGTTCGATCGGGCAGTTCGAGGCGGTGATCGACAGGCTCGCCCCGTACGGACAGCCGTCCAGCACGATGGTGCTCTCCAGTCCGCTGCGGTGGCATCCGGTCACCCCGTTGCCGCCCGCCACCGACCCCGGGCGGGCCTGACTCCGGGTTTGCCCCCGGGCCAGCGGGAATGCAGCCCCGCACACCCGTCGCAGGATTCCGGCGAACCGTCGCCGGGAGGGGGGAATCATGCGGGGGCTCACTCTGCACCGTCGTGCCGTCCACGCCGTACTGGCGGTGCTCACCCTGGTCGGGGTGTTCGTCCTGACGGCGGCCGCCCCGGCGCGCGCCGGGGAGAACACCTTCGTCGAGGTCACGCCGAACACCGCGCAGGCCGGCACCCGGGTCAACGTCCGGGCGAGTTGCGACAACGCCAACAACCAGCAGGCCACCGTGCACTCGGACGCCTTCGGGCGGGTGGTGCTGCGACCCGACAACGGTTTCCTCACCGGCGCGGTCACCGTCCCGGGCAACAAGCAGCCCGGTGACTATCCGGTGGACCTGCGGTGCGCCAACGGCAACACCGCCTCGACCATGCTGACCGTGCTGAACATGGCCCAGCCGAGCAAGGGCCCGGCAACCGGCGGCGGCGGGACGGCGGGTGACCGGGGCAGCGGTTCGCTGCTGCTGGTCGGTGGCCTGGCGGTGATGGCCGTGGCGGCCGGGCTGGGCGTCTTCGGCGGCAACCGCCGGCGGACCCGGCCCGGCGCCTGACCACCTGTCGTCATGGCCCGCACCCGTTCCCGGCCGGCCGGCCACCGGTTGCGGGCGGCGGCCCGGCGTACCGTCCGGGTCGCCGCCGGCAGCCGGCGTGCCGCCCACCTGATCGCCGCCCGCACCCGCCGCGCCGCCCGGCGTTTCCGCCGGGTCGCCGGCCAGGCGTTCTCCGCCAGCGTGACCACCACCGACCCGGTCACCCAGGCGCGTCCGGTACGCCCGGTGCCGCGCGGCCCCGCGTTCGGCGGCCGGCTCGCCGGGTCCGGGCCGGGCCTGCCGGTGCTCGCCGTCGCCACGGTGATGCTGCTGATCGTGGCGATGCTCGGGGTGGAGCGGGTCACCGGGATCAGCGTCCTGCCGGACCGGTTCGTCGCCGGGCTGCGTCCCCCGCCGAAGCGGTTCCCGGTGCTCTCGGGCAGCCCGCCGACCCAGATCGCCATCTCCCGGATCGACGTGCGGGCCCCGGTGCACCAGGTCGGCATCGCCCCGGACGGCAGCATCGACGTCCCGGCCGCCGCCCGCGCCCAGGAGGCCGGCTGGTACGACCAGGGCCCCACCCCCGGCCAGTACGGTCCGGCGGTGATCGTCGGGCACGTGGACACCACCACCGGGCCGGCGGTCTTCCACGGGCTGCGGGAACTGCGCGACGGCGACCGGATCGAGGTGACCCGCGCCGATCGCCGGGTGGCCGTCTTCGAGGTCGACCAGGTGCAGCGGTACGGCAAGGAACGGTTGCCGGTCGACGAGATCTTCGGCGACTTCAGCCGCCCCGGCCTGCGGCTGATCACCTGCGGCGGGCGCTGGGTCGGCGGCGGGACCGGCTACGCCGACAACGTCGTGGTGTACGCCACCCTGGTCCGGGCCCGCTGACCCGCGCCGGCCCCGGGCGCCCCCGTCGGCCATGCCCGGTCAGGCGGCCCCGGCCCCGAGCAGCGGTCAGCGGCCCCGCGCAGCGGTCAGGCGGCCTCGGCTTCGCGCAGCGGCTCCCGCAGGTCGAGCCAGTCCGCCCAACGCGGGTCGGGCGCGCGGTGGCCGAGCACCCGCCAGGCGTTGCCCTTCGGGGCGGCCGGCAGGCTGTGCAGCCGCCACCCCAGCTCGGCGGGGGTCTTGTCGCCCTTGGTGTGGTTGCACCGGGCGCACGCCGCGACCACGTTCTCCCAGGCGTGCCGGCCCCCCCGGCTGCGCGGGAAGACGTGGTCGATGGTCTCGGCCGGGCCCCGGCAGTAGGCGCAGCGGTTGCCGTCGCGGGCGAAGATCGCCCGGCGGGAGAGCCCGACGTGGGTGCGGTAGGGCACCCGGACGAACCGGGTCAGCCGCACCACCGAGGGGACGGGGAGCGCATCGTGGGCGCTGTGCAGGATGCCGTCGCCGTCGGCGACACAGACGGCCTTGGCGGAGAGCACCAGGATCGCGGCGCGACGCACGGACACGACACACAGCGGCTCGTAGGTGGCGTTGAGGACCAGCGCGCCGGAGCCCACCGTGGGTCGTATGTCAGGCATCGTGCTCACCCTCCCGGTCCAGCCGCTCCCACCGCTGGCAGCGCCGGCCGGGCCCCGGGCAGCGGCGGGCCACGACCGACTCCGGCGGGATCACCGTCGTCCGTTGTGCCAATCGTCCCTGATCGGACCCACGATTGCACGCACTAATCCGGGGTACCCGCGGAACCCTCCGCGCGGTGTAGGAAGATGTCCGGTTCGGCACCGTACGATCACGGGCGTGGTGGGTCGGCCGCCGGCCGTCCGGACCCCTGCGGTACGAAGACAGGGTGAGCGTCGTCAGCCTGTCGTCAGTCGTCCTGTCCGCCGCCCCGAGCCCGGCCCCGAGCGGCAGCCCGGGTTCCGGGGGCGGCTCGGGTGCCGACTGTCTGGGCAGCACCTCCTGCGAGTACCTGTACCGGGTGACCGGGTCGGCGTGGTTCGCCGAGGGCAGCTACTGGATCCTGCTCAAGCCGCTGCGGGTGGTGCTGATCCTGCTGCTGGCGTTCGTGGCCCGGTGGGCGCTGCACCGGACGATCAACCGGCTGGTCCGCACCACCGCGCACGGGGCGGTGCCCACGCTGCTGCGTCCGCTGCGCGAGCGGGTGCCCAGCAGCACGCTGGATCCGAGCGAGTTCGTCCCCGAACGGCGTCGCCAACGGGCCGAGGCGATCGGCTCGGTGCTGCGCAGCATGGTCACCGCGTTCGTCTTCGGCATCGCGCTGCTGATGATCCTGCGCGAGTTCAGCTTCGACCTGGCCCCGTTGCTGGCCAGCGCCGGCATCGCCGGGGTGGCGCTGGGCTTCGGCGCGCAGAGTCTGGTGAAGGACCTGATCGCCGGGCTGTTCATGCTGATCGAGGACCAGTACGGCGTCGGCGACACGGTCGACCTGGGCGAGGCGACCGGGGTGGTCGAGTCGGTGGGGCTGCGGGTCACCACGGTCCGCGACGGTCGCGGGGTGCTCTGGTACATCCGCAACGGCGAGATCATCCGGGTGGGCAACAAGAGCCAGGGCTGGGCGCTGGTCGTGGTCGACCTGCCGATCGGGTTCGCCGGCACCGAGGAGGCCAACGCGGTGCTGCGGACGGCCGCCGCCTCGGTGGCGGTGGACCCGGAGCTGTCCGCCGAGATCGTCGAGCCGCCCGAGGTGCTCGGGGTGGAGCAGGTGACCGTCGACGGTGCGGTGATCCGTACGGTGGTCAAGACCACGGCGGACGGCCAGTTCGCGGTCGGCCGGGAGCTGCGCCGCCGGCTCGCCGAGGCGTTGGAGAACTCGGGCATCACCGCGCGGATCGCGGCGGCCCGGCTCTATCCGGGGCTGCCGCCGGTCGGCATGAGCACCGGCACCGGCCCGACCACCACCGGCACCAGCCCTGCGGTCGCCGGCACCCCCGCCGGCTCCACCGGCGTCGGCCCGGCGGACCCGACCGCCCCGACGACCGCCGGCACCGTCACCGCGGCCGGCCCGGTCGGGCCGGCCGCGGTGACGGATTCGACGGCTCCGGGCACCCCGACGGGCCCCGGCGGTACCGGCGTCGGACGGGCCGGGGGGAGCTGAAACCGCAGCTCACGCCCGCGTGAACCGGCCCGATGGTCGGGGCTCGCGCGCCGGGCGGCCCCTCGGGTATCGTCCGTTCGTTCAGTCGGGCATGCGACGATCAATCCGTTCGCCCTAGTCAGTTGTCAGACGATCGGGCAGAATCCGGTGCACGCGTTCCCGGGAGCGTGATCACGTCATCGCTGATCCGCGAATCTGACGACGGGGCCCCGCCGGGCCATCACAAGTGGCCGGTGCCGGGGCACGATGGAGGCGACGGTGTCCGACGAGCGACCCGCCCCGGACCGGCCGGCCACCTTCCGTGAGGTGTTCGGGCAGGGGGAGTTCCGGGCGGTCTTCGCCGCCAGTGTCCTGTCCTGGGTCGGCGACTACGTCGCCAAGGCCGCCGTCACCGTGCTGGTCTACCAGGAGAGCCGCTCCGTCGCCCTGTCCGCCGCCGCGTTCGCGGTCAGCTACCTGCCGTGGCTGGTCGGCGGTCCGCTGCTCGCCGCGCTCGCCGAGCGGTACCGGCACCGGCGGGTGATGGTGACCTGCGACGTGATCCGGATGCTGCTGACCGTCCTGATCGTGCTGCCCGGCCTGCCGGTCTGGGCGATCCTCGCGTTACTGTTCGCCGCCACCCTGGCCAACCCGCCGAGCCAGGCGGCCCGCTCGGCGCTGCTGCCGGCGATCCTCACCGGCGACCGGCTGGTGCTCGGGCTGTCGCTCAACGCCAGCGCCAGCCAGGCCGCGCAGGTGGTCGGCTACCTGGCCGGCGCGGCGGTCGCGGCGGTCAGCCCGACGGCGGCGCTGCTGCTCAACGCGGCCACCTTCGGGCTGTCCGCCCTGTTCGTCCAGCTCGGCGTGCACGACCGGGAGCCGACGCTGAGCGCGGCGCACCGGACCCACCTGCTGCGGGAGACCGGTGAGGGGTTCCGGATCGTCTTCGGCACCCCCGTGCTGCGGGCGATCAGCCTGCTCGTGTTCAGCGCCATGCTCTTCTCGATCGTCCCGGAGGGACTGGCCGCCGCGTGGGCCGGCGAACGCTCCGGCAACGGCCTGGACTCGGGTGCCGCCCAGGCCGTCATCATGGCGGCCAACCCGGTCGGATACATCGTCGGCGGCCTGCTGGTCGGCCGGCTGGTCTCGCCCGCCGGCCGGCTCACCCTGATGCGACCGTTGGCGGTGCTCGCCCCGCTGGCCCTGGTGCCGGCGTTGCTGAACCCGCCCCCGGTGGTGGTCGCCCTGCTCGCGGCGGCCTGCGGCTTCGCAGTCGCCGGCCTGATCCCGACGGCGAACGGGCTGTTCGTCCGGGCCCTGCCCAACGGCTACCGGGCCCGCGCCTTCGGTGTGATGGCCACCGGCATCCAGGTGATCCAGGGTGGTGCGGTGCTGGTCACCGGCATGCTCGCCGACCGGTTCTCGGTGCCGGTGGTGGTCGGGGTGTGGAGCGCCGCCGGGGTGCTGCTGATGCTGTTCACCGCGCTGCGCTGGCCGGACCGGGCGACCGTCGACGCCGCCGTGAAGGCCGCCGACCTGGCTAACGCCGGCACCGGGTCACCGGCGGGCGGGCGGCCCGGGTCGGCGACGCGCCGGCCCGGGGAGCGGGCCCCCCGGCGGCACGCTGTGATGTGATCGGCCGGTGGGCGGCAGTCGTGGCGTCGCCGTACCTGGCAGGATGGAACGGTGGATTCCGCAGGCGACCTCCGGCCCGTTCCGTCGACGACCTTCTTCGACGCGGTCGGTGGTGAGCCCACCTTCCGGCGGCTGGTCGACCGGTTCTACGCCGGCATCGCCGCCGATCCGCTGCTGCGCCCGATGTACCCGGAGGGCGACCTCGGGCCGGCCACCGAGCGGATGACGCTGTTCCTGATGCAGTACTGGGGCGGCCCCAACACCTACTCGGCCCAGCGGGGGCATCCCCGGCTGCGGATGCGGCACGCCCCGTTCCGGATCGGCCCCGCCGAGCGGGACGCCTGGCTGCGCCACATGCGCCTAGCGGTGGACGAGTTGGACCTGCCGCCGGAGCACGCCGCCACCCTCTGGGACTACCTGGAGCGGTCGGCCTACTTCATGGTCAACGTGATGGAGGACCCGTCCCTCGGCTGACCCGGCCGCCCGCGTCGGCGCGGCCGGGGCCTCGGGCGGCTCAGAGCAGGGCACCCTCGTCGTGCAGCCAGTCGACGAACGTGGTCGCCACGGCCGCGCCGCAGTCGAGCATCTCCACCAGCAGCGCGTCGTGTGCCCCGGCGCCGAGCGGCACCTGCAACTCGGCGTAGATGGGCAACTGGCCGCGCTCGGTGGGGTCGCCGATGTACGCCTTGCAGAACCGGCGGGTGTGGTTCCACTCGTTGACCACCCGGTAGGCCCGGTCGGCCCAGTCCGGCGGGACGGTGGCGTGCGGGCGGGCCCGCATCACCAGGATCTCGTCCTCGGGGCCTTCGAGGGTCACCAGCACCGCGTGCCGTTCCCACATGGCCAGCAGGTTGCCGTCACCGTCGGCCAGGTAACGCACGTCGAGCAGGTCGAGCGCGTCGCACACCCGGGCCAGGGTGACCGGCGCCACGGAGGCCGGCCGGTCGGTCACGACGGGCCGATCGGTTGCGGGGCAGTCCTCCGCCGGTTGCCGGGGCGGCGGTGGCCCCACCCGGATGCTGTCCACCGAGACTCCGCTTCGAGTTTCCGGGTCGCCGCCAGCGGCGGGACCAGGGCGCCATGACCACCACGGCATCGCTCGCGCACCTCACTCCCCAGCGGATCCAATCGCCTACGGTGCGTTGGATCCGAGGATGGACGGTACCCGGACAGCCGGGTTGAGACACCCCCCCAACGGCAGCCCCAAGCCGGAAGAATGATCCGGGGTCATACTTTCGGCTGATCCCGTGCCGGACGAATTGCGAGATCCGAAACTTTCCGCGACCAGGCGGCTCCGTATGGTCCCACCAGTCCCACCCACCGGCCGGCCACCCGGACCTGGACCTCCCCCGCCGCGGTGATCTCGGCCGGGCCGAGGAACCCCATCCGGACCAGCCCCTGCACCAGCCGTTGGGTGATCTCCACCGGGTCGGCCGGGTCGGCGTCGGGAGTGACGGTCACCGCCACGTGGTCGAGCAGCGCCTCCCGCAGTATCCGCTGCCCCACCGCGCGCCCGCGTACCCCCTCGGTGGCGGCGGTGCGCAGGGTGCCCGCCGCGGCCTCGGCGATGCGCCGTAGCTCGGCGGCGGGCAGCACCTCGACCGGGCGGCTCACCACCGGGGGCAGCGGCCACCGCCACCGCTCGTCACGGCCGGGCGGCAACATGGTGTCGGCGTCGGCCAACCGGGCCAGCAACTCGGCCGCGTCCACGGTGACGTCGGCCGGGGCGCTCCCGGCCACCGTCCGGACCACCAGCACGTCCCACGGCAGCCGGCCCCAGAGGGCGGTACGGCCGACGCCGGGCAGCGGGCGTAGCCGGACCACCGTGGCCGGGTCGAGGCGGACCAGCCGGGCCAGGAAGGCCCCCGCGTCGTCCGCCCCGACCAACCCGTGCTCCGGCCGGACGGTGGCGCCGCCGTTCACGCCGCCCCGTCGGTCAGGGCCCACGACTCCAGGAAGGCCCGTTCGTCGTCGCTGATCCGCCGGGGCCGCTTCTCCACCAGGTCGAACGGGACCAGCACCGAGCGGGCGGTGCTGGCCAGCACGTCACCGTCGTACAGCTCGTAGGCGACGGTGAACGAGGCGGCCCGGATGCGCTCCACCCACAGTTCGATCCGGACGGTCGGCGCGGCCTGGGCGGTGGCCCGACCGAGCGCGTAGTCGACCGGACGCAGGTAGTCGACCTCGTGCCGACGGATGACGACCCCGTCGGCGAACGAGCCGACCCCCCACGCCTTGCCCCCGGCGAACATCAACGCCACCCGCGCCTCCTCGTACAGGGTGAGGAAGCGCGAGTTGTTGACATGGCCGTACGCGTCCAGGTCGGACCAGCGCAGGGTGCAGTGGTAGACGAAACGGTCCGCCATGCTCAGTCGCGGGTCAGCTTGCGGTAGGTCACCCGGTGCGGCCGGGCCGCCTCCGCCCCGAGCCGGTCGATCTTGTTCTTCTCGTACGCGTCGAAGTTGCCCTCGAACCAGAACCACCTCGACGGGTTCTCGTCGTCGCCCTCCCAGGCCAGGATGTGGGTGGCGACCCGGTCGAGGAACATCCGGTCGTGGGAGATGACCACGGCGCAGCCGGGGAACTCCAGCAGCGCGTTCTCCAGGCTGGACAGCGTCTCGACGTCCAGGTCGTTGGTCGGCTCGTCGAGCAGGATGACGTTGCCGCCGATCTTGAGGGTGAGCGCCAGGTTGAGCCGGTTGCGCTCGCCGCCGGAGAGCACCTTGGTCGGCTTCTGCTGGTCCGGCCCCTTGAAGCCGAACGCCGCGATGTACGCCCGGGACGGCATCTCGACCTTGCCCACCATCAGGTAGTCGAGCCCGTCGGAGACGACCTCCCAGACCGTCTTGTCGCCGTTGAGGCCCTCCCGGTTCTGGTCGACGTACGACAGCGAGACGGTGGGGCCGACCCGGACCTCGCCGCCGGTCGGCTGCTCCAACCCGACGATGGTCTTGAACAGGGTGGTCTTGCCGACGCCGTTCGGGCCGATGATGCCGACGATGCCGTTGCGCGGCAGCGAGAACGACAGGTCGTCGATGAGCAGCCGGTCGCCGAAGCCCTTGCTGAGGTGGTTGGCCTCGATGACCGTGCTGCCCAGGCGCGGGCCCGGCGGGATCTGGATCTCCTCGAAGTCCAGCTTGCGGGTCTTCTCCGCCTCGGCGGCCATCTCGTCGTAGCGGTCCAGCCGGGCCTTGGACTTGGTCTGCCGGGCCTTGGCGTTGGAGCGGACCCACTCCAGTTCCTCGGTGAGCCGCTTCTTCATCTTGGCGTCGCGGCGACCCTCGACGGCCAGCCGGGCGGCCTTCTTCTCCAGGTAGGTGGAGTAGTTGCCCTCGTACGGGTAGGTCCGGCCGCGGTCCAGCTCCAGGATCCAGTTGGCCACGTTGTCGAGGAAGTACCGGTCGTGGGTGATCGCCATGACGGTGCCCGCGTACTTGGCCAGGTGCTGCTCCAGCCAGGAGACGCTCTCCGCGTCCAGGTGGTTGGTGGGCTCGTCGAGCAGCAGCAGGTCGGGGGCCTCCAGCAGCAGCTTGCACAGCGCGACCCGGCGGCGCTCACCACCGGAGAGCTGGGTGACGTCGGCGTCCGGCGGCGGGCAGCGCAGCGCGTCCATGGCCAGTTCGAGCTTGGAGTCGACGTCCCAGGCGTCGAGGTGGTCCAGCTCCTCCTGGAGCCGGCCCATCTCCTCCATCAGCTCGTCGGAGTAGTCGGTGGCCATCTGCTCGGCGATGGCGTTGAACCGGTCCAGCTTGGCCTTGGTCTCGGCGACCGCCTCCTCGACGTTGCCGAGCACGGTCTTGCTGTCGTTGAGCGGAGGCTCCTGGGCGAGCATGCCGACGGTGTAGCCGGGCATCAGCCGGGCCTCGCCGTTGCTCGGCTTGTCCAGCCCTGCCATGATCTTGAGGAGGCTGGACTTACCGGCGCCGTTCGGGCCGACCACACCGATCTTGGCCCCCGGCAGGAAGTTCAGCGTCACGTTGTCGAGCACGACCTTGTCGCCGTGCGCCTTGCGCGCCTTTTCCAGGACGTAGATGAACTGGGCCACGGTGCGGGCTACCTCCGTCGATTGCTGTCGTCTTGGGCTGCGGCTCGGCGCGGGCTGCGACCTGCGCCCGCCGCCGCCGGCCGGGAGCCGGCCACGCGCACGCCACCGTCAATCCTGACAGGTACGGCCCGCCGCGCCCACATCACCCCGCCCGGCATCGTCCGCGTCACTACCGCTACCGCTGAGCTGGCGATGTTGACAAGATCACGGTACGGGTTCAGCAGGCGTGGGACGGGTAGGTAACTGCGGCACGGGGTCCCAGACGCCGCAGCTACGCTCAGTACGCTCATCGCGGTGGACCCGTCAGCACCCGGAGGTGGCCGATCGTGACCGTCCGTAGCTCCTTTGTCGTTGTGGCCAACCGACTGCCGGTCGACGAGGTGAGCACACCCGAGGGACGACAATGGCGGCGCAGCCCCGGCGGGCTGGTCACCGCGCTGCACCCCGTCCTCGCCGAGCACCGGGGCACCTGGGTCGGCTGGGCCGGTGGCACCGGCGCCGCCCCGGAGCCGTTCGACCTGGAGGGCATCCGCCTGCACCCGGTGCCGTTGAGCGCCGAGGAGTTGGAACGTTACTACGAGGGTCAGTCCAACGCGACAATCTGGCCGCTCTATCACGACGCGGTCGAGACACCCGCCTACAAGCGCCGTTGGCGGGAGGCGTACCGGCTGGTCAACGCCCGGTTCGCGGAGGCGGCGGCGGACGTCGCGGCCGAGGGCGCGACGGTCTGGGTGCAGGACTACCAGCTCCAGCTCGTCCCGGCGATGCTGCGCGAGCTGCGGCCGGACCTCAAGATCGGCTTCTTCCTGCACATCCCGTTCCCGCCGATCGAGCTGTTCATGCAGATGCCGTTCCGCACCGAGATCCTGCGCGGCCTGCTCGGCAGCGACCTGGTCGGCTTCCAGCAGCGGCTGGCCGCGCAGAACTTCGTCCGGCTGGCCCGGCACCTGCTCGGCCTGCGCTACGAGGGTCAGATGATCCAGGTCGACGGGCGGCAGGTGAAGGCCGGCGCGTTCCCGATCTCGATCGAGACCAGGGAGATGGAGCGGCTGGCCGAGGACCCGGCGATCCAGGCCCGGGCCAAGCAGATCCGCGAGGAGCTGGGCAACCCGAAGACGATCATCCTGGGCGTCGACCGGCTCGACTACACGAAGGGCATCGAACTCCGACTCAAGGCCTTCCGCGAACTTCTTGCTGACGGAAAGTTGACAGTTCCGGACGCGGTTATGGTGCAGGTGGCCACCCCCAGCCGGGAGCGCGTGGAGCACTACCAGGCACTACGGGTCAAGGTGGAACGCGAGGTTGGTCGGATTAACGGCGAATTCGGCAGGGTCGGCGTGCCGGCGGTGCATTATCTGCATCAGTCGTACAGTCGCAGCGAACTGGCCGCGATGTACGTCGCGGCCGACGTGATGATGGTGACCCCGCTGCGAGACGGAATGAACCTGGTGGCCAAGGAGTACGTCGCATCGCGCGCCGACCAGGGCGGTGCGCTCGTGCTCAGTGAGTTCGCCGGCGCGGCCACCGAGCTGCGCCAGGCGTTCCTGTGCAATCCGCACGACCCCGACGCCGTCAAGGACGCCCTCCTGCGGGCTGTACACGTAGAGAAGCCGGAGGCCCGTCGACGCATGCGGATCATGCAACGTCACCTGCGCACCCACGATGTGGGGCACTGGGCGAAGTCCTTTCTGACCGAGTTGGGCGCACCGGGGACGGAGGCCGAGTGAACGCCCCCACCGCCGAGATCATCACCCCCGCCGCCGGGACGATGGACCCGGAACTGCTGGCCGCGATCGGACGCATCGCCCGCGTACCACAGCTCCTGGTCGCCTGCGACTACGACGGCACGCTCGCGCCGATCGTGGAGGACCCGAGCAAGGCGGTGCCGCTGCCCGAGTCGGTCGCCGCCGTCCGGGCGCTGGCCTCGCTGCCGCAGACCACCGTCGCGGTGGTCTCCGGGCGGGCGCTGCGCGACCTGGCCGCGCTGTCCCGGCTGCCCAACGAGATCCACCTCGTCGGCAGCCACGGCTCCGAGTTCGACATCGGCTTCGTCGAGCGGCTCTCCCCCGAGCTGGTCGCCGTGCGCACCCGGCTGCGCGACGCGCTGCGCGAGATCGCCCAGGCCCACCCGGGGGTACGGCTGGAACGCAAGCCGGCCAGCGTCGCGGTGCACACCCGCGGGGTCGAACCGCAGGTCGCCGCCGCCGCCGTCGAGGCCGTCCGTAACGGCCCCGCGACCTGGGACGACGTCACCGTCACCCAGGGCAAGGAGGTCATCGAGCTGTCGGTGGTCGCTACCCACAAGGGCACCGCGGTCGACCAGCTCCGCACCCAGCTCTCGGCCAGCGCGGTGCTGTTCATCGGCGACGACGTCACCGACGAGAACGCCTTCGGCACCCTGCGCGGCCCCGACCTGGGCATCAAGATCGGCCCCGGGGACACCCAGGCGCACTACCGGGTGGCCGAGCCGGTCGAGGCGGCCCGCGCGCTCGGCCTGCTGCTGGAGACCCGCCGGCACTGGCTGTTCGGCGAGCGGGCGGTGCCGATCGAACGGCACTCGATGCTGGCCAACGGCCGTACCGTCGCGCTGCTCACGCCCGAGGCCAAGGTGAGCTGGCTCTGCCACCCCAAGCCCGACTCGGCGGCGATCTTCGCCGACCTGGTCGGCGGCAGCCCGGCCGGGCACTTCACGGTCGGGCCGGAGCGCGGCGGCATTCCACTGGGCCAGCGCTACCGCAGCGGCACGATGACCGTGGAGACCCGCTGGTCGGGGCTCACCGTCACCGACTGGCTGGACCTACCCGCCCGGGAGACCACGCCGGACGGCCCGGCCGTCATCACCGGCGACTCCACCCTGGTCCGGGTGCTCACCGGCTCCGGGCGGGCCCGGATCGAGTTCGCCCCGCGTCCCGAATTCGGGCAGGTGGCCACCCAGCTCCAGCCGATGGACGACGGCCTGCTGGTGCTCGGCTCCAACGAGCCGGTCGCGCTCTACTCCCCCGGGGTGACCTGGCAGGTCCGCACCGACGGCGGCTACGAGACCGCGCACGCCGTGGTCGACCTCTCCGCCACCGGCGGCCAGGTGGTGCTGGAGCTGCGCTTCGGCACGCACAGCCTGGAGGACCACGCGGTCGGCATCCACGAACGGCAGGCCAAGGCCGAGCAGCCCTGGAAGGAGTGGGTGGCCTCGCTGCGGCTGCCCGCCACCGCCCGGGACCTGGTCGCCCGTAGCGCGCTCACCCTGCGCGGCCTCTGCCACGAGGCGACCGGCTCGATCCTGGCGGCGGCGACCACCTCGCTGCCGGAGGAGCTGGGCGGCGTCCGCAACTGGGATTACCGGTACTGCTGGCTGCGGGACGCGGCGATGACCGCGCGGGCCCTGGTCGACCTCGGCTCGATCGAGGAGGCCGAGGCGCTGCTGCGCTGGGTGGACGGCTGCATCGAGCGCACCGGCGGGCACCCCGAGCGGCTGCACCCGCTCTACACGGTGGACGGCTACGAACTGGGCGCCGAGGCGGTCATCGACACCCTGCCCGGGTACGCCGGCTCCCGGCCGGTCCGGGTCGGCAACCTCGCCAACCACCAGCTCCAACTCGACGTCTTCGGCCCGATCGCCGACCTGATCGCGGCCGTCGCCGACGCCCGGGGTTCGGTGCGCGACGACGAGTGGCGGGTGCTGGACAACATGGTCGAGGCGGTCCGCCGCCGCTGGCACGAGCCCGACCACGGCATCTGGGAGGCCCGCCTGCCACCCCGGCACCACATCTTCTCCAAGGTGATGTGCTGGATGACCGTCGACCGGGCCCTGCACGTGGTGCGTCAGCACGGCGGCGAGGACAAGCCGGAGTGGGTCGAACTGCGCGACCGGATCGGCGCCAACGTGCTGGAGAACGGCTGGCACGAGGAGGTCGAGGCGTACAGCGTCGCGTACGGCGACGAGGACATGGACGCCTCCTCGCTGTGGATCGGGCTGTCCGGCCTGCTCCCGGGGGACGACCCGCGTTTCCTCTCCACCGTGCTCAAGATCGAGGCGGATCTGCGCAGCGGCCCGGTCGTCTACCGCTACCACTGGGACGACGGTCTGCCGGGCCGGGAGGGCGGCTTCCACATCTGCACGGCGTGGCTGATCGAGGCGTACCTGCGCACCGGTCGGCGTACCGACGCCGAGGAGCTGTTCGCCCAGATGGTCGACACCGCCGGCCCGACCGGGCTGCTCCCCGAGCAGTACGACCCGCTGGCCGAGCGCGGGCTGGGCAACCATCCGCAGGCGTACAGCCACCTCGGGCTGATCCGCTGCGCCCTGCTGCTGGACAACATGCTCAAGCAGTAGCGACAGCCCCACCCGCCGCCACCTCGACCCACCCGGGCCGAGGTGGCGGCATCCCTCGCAAGATCGACTCAGTTGGGCCGAGGTAGCGCCATCCCGTGTCCCGGATGCCGCTACCTCGGCCCACAAGGGGTGGATCAAGCCGGACGGCCCGGCAGGGTCAGGGCGTCAGGGCGTCGACCACGTCGCCGATCACCACGATCGCCGGGGGACGCAGGCCCGCCGCACCCACGTCGGCCGCCACCGCGCCGAGCGTCGACCGCAGACTGCGCTGGCCGCCCGTGGTGCCCTCCTGGATCACCGCGACCGGGGTGGCCGCGTCCCGGCCGTGCCGGGTCAGGGTGTCGGCGATGGCGGCCAGGTTCTTGAGCCCCATCAGCACCACCAGGGTGCCCCGCAGGCCGGCGAGGGCCTCCCAGCGCACCAGGGAGACCGGCGAGTCCGGGGCGACATGCCCGGACACCACGGTGAACTCGTGTGCCACCGCCCGGTGGGTCACCGGGACACCGGCCGCCGCCGGCACGGCCACCGCGCTGGTCACCCCGGGCACCACGGTCACCGGCACGCCGGCCGCCGCGCAGGCCAGCAACTCCTCCCCGCCCCGCCCGAAGACGTACGGGTCGCCGCCCTTGAGGCGTACCACGACCTTGCCGGCGAGCGCCCGGTCGACCAGGATCCGGTTGATCTCCTCCTGGGCGCGCGACGGACCGTAGGGGATCTTCGCGGCGTCGACCAGTTCGACGTCGGGACGCAACTCGTCCAGGAGCAGTCCGGGCACCAACCGGTCGGCGACCACCACGTCCGCCTCGGTGAGCAGCCGCCACCCCTTGACCGTGATCAGCTCCGGGTCACCCGGCCCGGCACCGACCAGCGACACCCGACCGACCGGGCCACCCGGCCGGATCGTGGCGTCACCGGACCCGGCCGGCGTCGGTGCCGGCGGGCCCGCGAGGGGCGCGTCCGCCACCGGTTCACCCGGGTCGACTTCCCCGGGGTCGACGAGGGGGCCCGTCCGGGCGGCGAGCAGCTCCCGGACGGCGTCCCGGACACCCATCGCCCGTTTCGGGTCTCCCCCGCCCAGCACGGCCACGGTCACCGGCCCGTGCCGGGTCACCGCCGGGGTCCACGCGGTGGCCGCCGTCCGGTCGTCGGCCCGGACGCAGAAGATCCGCCGTTCGGCGGCGACGGCGCTGACCGAAGCGGCGGCGAGCGGATCGTCCACCGCGACCTGGACCAGCCACGCCCCGTCGAGGTCGTCGGGGGCGAACCGGCGCGGCCGCCAGTGCAACCGTCCGGCGTCGACGTGCGCTTGCAGGGCCGGGGTCACCTCGGGGGCGACCAGCAGCACGTCCGCGCCGGCATCCAGCAGGGCGGGTACCCGCCGGCTGGCCACGGCACCGCCGCCCACCACGACCACCCGGCGTCCGGCGAGCCGCAGGCCGAGGGGGTACGGGTTGGTGCTCACTTCTCGGAGACCCCCGCCGCGTCGAAGGTGGCGACCTCGTGCAGCACCCGGACCGCGCCGGTGACCACCGGCAGGGCCAGCAGCGCGCCGGTGCCCTCGCCGAGGCGCAGGCCGAGGTCGACGAGCGGGTCGAGGCCGAGGTGCCGCAACGCCACGGTGGCCCCCGGCTCGGCGGAACGGTGCCCGGCGACCATCGCGCCGACCGCGTCCGGGGCGAGGGCGGCGGCGGCGAGCGCGGCACTGACCGCGATCACCCCGTCGAGCAGCACCGGCACCCGGCGGGCTGCCGCGCCGAGGATCAGCCCGGTCAGCGCCGCGTGCTCCAGGCCACCGACGGCGGCCAGCACCCCCAGCGGATCGGCCGGGTCGGGCCGGTGCCGCTGAAGCGCCGTACGCACCACGTCGACCTTGCGCCGGTACGTCTCGTCGTCCACCCCGGTGCCCCGGCCGGTGGCCGCCTCCGGGTCGGCCCCGGTGAACGCGGCGACCAGCGCGGCGGCCGGCGTGGTGTTGGCGATCCCCATGTCGCCGGTGAGCAGCACCCCCGCCCCGGCGTCGAGCAGCTCACCGGCGATCCGGATGCCGGTCTCGACCGCCGCCCGCGCCTCGTCCCGGGTGAGCGCGGCGGTGACAGTCATGTCCCGGGTGCCGCGCCGCACGTTCGCGTCGACCAGGCGCGGCGGTGCCAGGGTGCCGTCGGCCGGGGCGGGCGCGGCACAGGCAGGCGCGGCGCTGTCGGGCACGGTGGCGGCTGGCACGGCGGCGCTGTCGGGCACGGCGTGGGTGGGTGGGAACGGCAGCGGCGCGGCCACGCCGACGTCGACCACGGTGACCGAGGCGCCGGCCTGCCGGGCGAACGCGTTGACGACCGCCCCGCCGGCCAGGAAGTTCCCGATCATCTGGGCGGTGACCTCCTGCGGCCACGGGCTGACCCGCTGGGCGTGCACGCCGTGGTCACCGGCGAAGATCGCCACCGCCGCCGGTTCGGGCAGCGGCGGCGGGCAGACCCCGGCCAGGCCGGCCAGGCGTACGGACAGCTCCTCCAGCGCACCCAGCGAGCCCGCCGGCTTGGTCAGTCGGGCCTGGAGGTCCCGGGCGGCCGTCATCGCCACCGGATCGGGCGGACGAATCTCCGCGATCGTCGTCTCCAGCATCATGCCTCCAGGATCTCCGCCAGTACCTCGATGAACGCATCCGTGGTGGCCGGGTCACGGACGGCGATCCGCAGCCAGTCCGGCCCCAGCCCGGGGAAGGTGTCGCCGCGTCGTACGGCCCAGCCCCGGTCACGCAGCGCCTGGCGTACCCGGTCGGCGTCGGGCCGGTGGACCAGGACGAAGGCGCTGGCCGGGCGGCCTGCGACGCGTACCCCGGGCAGGGCCGACAGGCGGCGCACCAGGTGGTCGCGGTCGGCGGCGAGCCGGGCGGCGATGGCGCGCTCGGCGGCGACGCCGGTCGGTGACGCGACGGCGGTCGCGGCGGCCAGCGCCGGGGTGGACACGGCCCACAGCGGCTGGACGGCGGCCAGCCGGGCCACCAGGGCGGACTCGCCGAGCAGGTAGCCGATCCGCAGCCCGGCCAGTCCCCAGGTCTTGGTGAGGCTGCGCACCACCACCAGGCCGGGCAGGTCCCGGCGGGCGGCGAGGGACTCGGGTTCGCCGTCGACGCCGGGGGCGGCGGTGGTGTCGGCGAACGCCTCGTCGACGACGAGCACCCGGCCGGGCCGGGCCAGGGCGGCCAGGTCGGCGGCGGGGTGCAGCACCGAGGTCGGGTTGGTCGGGTTGCCGATCATGACCAGGTCGGCGTCGGCCGGCACCCGGGCCGGGTCGAGCCGGAAGTCGTCGCCCGGGTCGAGCAGGAGCCGTTCGACCCGGTGGCCGGCGGCCCGCAGTGCGGCCTCCGGTTCGGTGAACTGCGGGTGCACCACCACCGGGCGGCGTACCCCGGCCAGGGCGCGGGCGAGCAGCACGAAGCCCTCGGCGGCACCTGCGGTGAGCAGCACCTCCGCCTCCGGGCGGCCGTGCCGGGCGGCGACGGCGGCGCGGGCCGGCCGGGGGTCGGGGTAGCCGGCCAGGTCGGCGAGGGCGGCGGTGAGCGGATCGGCCAGCCAGTCCGGCATCGGGTCCCGGCGGACGTTGACGGCCAGGTCGACCAGGCCGGGGGTGGCCTCGGCGTCCCCGTGATGGGCGAGATCCGGTTCGGTGCCGGCCGTCGTCGGGCGCACCGCCTGCGGCACGGCGTCGTCGACGCCCGGACCGGTCGACGGCGTGACGCCGGTCAGTTGCCCATGCATGTCCGCGATCCTGCCGGGAAGCCGGCGCAGGGGACAGCCGATCCCGGGGTGGTCCACATCACGGCACACCGGACGCATCACCCATGGCCACCGTCCCGGCCGGCGAACACCCGAGCATTCATGAATTTTTCTCATGTACGTATCGGAAATGTCATAACTTGACCAGGTGAGCAATCGACCCCTTGCTGCCGCTGGTCGTTCCGTTCCTCTCCTGCGTGCCGGGCTGATCGCCGGCATCGTGCTCGCCGCCGTCGCGTACCCGCTGGCCGCCGTGACCGGTCTGGGCGCCAAGGCCACCGCGCACGCCGTGGAGCACAAGACGAACATCCTGCGCACCGCCCTGCCCGCCGAGACGTCCTACCTCTACGCGCCAGACGGCAAGACGATCCTGACGATGTTCTACGAGGAGTACCGGCAGTACACCAAGTTGTCGGACATGTCGCCGAACATCCAGCAGGCCATCGTCGCCGCCGAAGACAACCGCTTCTACCAGCACCGGGGCGTCGACCCGAAGGGCGTCGCCCGCGCCTTCGTGGCCAACACCCGCTCCAGCGGCGTCTCCCAGGGCGCCTCCACCCTGACCATGCAGTACGTCCGGATGGCGCTGCGGGACAGTGCGCAGACGCCGCAGGAGGTCCAGGAGGCCACCCAACAGACCAGCCTGCGCAAGGTCAAGGAGATGCGGATGGCGCTGGACATCGAGAAGGAGCTGACCAAGGAGCAGATCCTGGAGCGCTACCTCAACTCGGCGTACTTCGGCCACCGGGCGTACGGCATCTACGCGGCGGCGCAGATCTTCTTCTCCAAGACCCCGGCCACCCTCACCCCCGTCGAGGCGGCCACCCTCGCCGGGCTGGTCAAGTCCCCCTCCGAGTACGACCCGCTCAGCTCGGACCAGAAGGAGGCCACCGGCCGGCGCAACTACGTCCTCGACAAGATGTCCCAGCTCGGCTACCTGTCCCCGGACGCCGCCGCGGTGGCCAAGAGCGAACCCATCCGGACCCGGCCCACCACCCCGGCCAACGACTGCGCCTCGATCCCCGGCACGTACAACGCCTGGGGCTTCGCCTGCGACTACGTCAAGAACTGGTGGAGCGCGCAGCCCGCGTTCGGGGAGAACCGGCTGGAACGGATGGACAAGCTGCGCCGGGGCGGCTACCGGATCGTGCTCAGCCTCGACCCGAAGGTCCAGGCCGCCGCCGAGCGGAACGTCCGCGCCAAGGAAGGCGTCGACAGCCCCTTCGCCAACGGGATCGTGGTCGCCGAACCGGGCACCGGACGGATCAAGGCGATGGCGGTGAACCGCACCTACTCCCTGGACGTCAGCGAGAACGGACCCAGCTCGAACCCCGAGGCCGACCCGAAGATGAAGGCGAACTACCCGAACACGGTCGCCCCGCTGCTCGGCGGCGGCACCCTCCCGGGCTACCAGGCCGGCTCGACGTTCAAGATGTTCCCGATGCTGGCCGCCCTGGACGCCGGGATGCCGCTGTCCACCGCCTTCGACTCGCCGTACCGCTACAAGTCCGCCGTGTACGACGGGTGGGCCCCGTCCAACGCCAGCGGGGCGATGACCGGCCGGCAGACCATGTGGTCCGGGTTCGGCAAGTCGGTGAACACCTACTTCGTCCAGCTGGAGGAGAAGATCGGCGCGGACCGGGGGGTGCACCTCGCCGAGCAGCTCGGCCTGCGCTGGCGTACCGACGTCGACAAGGAGCAGGCGTCACCCGCCAAGGCCAAGAAGTGGGGCGCGTTCACCCTGGGCGTCTCCGACGCCACCCCGCTGGAGATGGCCAACGCCTACGCCGCGATCGCCGCCGACGGGCGGTACTGCGAGGCGATGCCGGTCAACTCGATCACCAACCGGGACGGCACCCCGGCAACGTACAAGACCGCAGGTGGCATCGAACGGGAGGTCGCCAAGCCCCGCTGCCGGCAGGTGGTCAACGCCGACGCGGCCCGTGCCGCCACCGACGCGGCGCGCTGCCCCACCGGTGACACCCCGGCCAAGGGCAGCTGCGGCGGCTGGTCGACGGCGGACAGCGTGCGCCGTACGGTGGGCCGCCCGGTGGCCGGCAAGACCGGTACCACGGACAGCACCCGGTCGGCCTGGTTCGTCGGGTACACCCCGGAGCTGGCGGCGGCGAGTTTCATCGCCGACCCGGACAACCCGTTCAACGCCGTCGGCGACGGGCAGTCCCAGGTGCCGGTCAACGCGGTCGCCCAGACCCTGCGTGACGGTCTCAAGGGCACCCCGACCCGCCAGTTCACCCCGCCGTCGGACGCCATCGTCGGCTGAGGCGGGGCCGGTGGGCGCCGGGCCGATCACCCGGGGCCGGTCAGGCCGGCGCGGCGACGCCCTCGACCGGCGAGGGCAGCGCCGCCGCCGTCACCAGCCGGGTCGCGATCTCGGGGTACGCCGCCCAGTGCAGGCCGAGCTGGGAGGCGTGCACACCCCGCCAGACGAAGCCCTCGGGCGTGCCGCCCTCCCAACCCCAGGCGGCCCGCTGCCCGGACCGGGGGGTGAGCACCGCGCCGTGCTGCTTGTAACCCACCACCGTCGCACCGGTACGGGCGACCGCGCTGTCGGACAGTGCGGTCGCCTCCCGGTAGCCGACCACCAGGCCGTCCCGGCTCGCGCCGATCGCGTCCAGCACCCCGCACATCGGCAGCCCGTCCAGCTCCCGGGCCAGCCACAGCAGGCCGGTGCCCTCGGCGATCACCGGACGGCCGGTGCGGGCCAGCTCGGCCACCGCGATGCACAGCCGCCGGTTGGCCGACAGGTCCCGCGCGTACGACTCGGGCAGCGCGCCCCCGACGACCAGCGCGCGGGTGCCGGGGGGCAGCGCCTCGTCGCGCAGCGGGTCGACGGTGACCACCTGGGCCCCGGCGGCCCGCAGCAGCTCGGCGGTCTCCGGGTGGCTGTAGCTGCCGCCGGGTCCGCCGGCGAGCGCCACCACCGGCGCGTCCCCCACCGACACGTCTCCTACCGGCACGTCTCCCACCGCAGCGGCGGACGCCGGCGACCAGGGCGGGACGGACAGTGTCGGGGCGGAGCGGGCCAACCCGAGCAGGCGTTCCAGGTCGACCGTCCCGGCGACCGCCTCGCCGAGCCGGCGCACCGCGCGCAACGCCTCGGCGTCGCGGCCGAGGACCGGCACCACGCCGTGCCGACGGGCGGGCAGCACCGGGGGCAGTTCGTGCCGGCGCAGCGCGCCGTAGACCGGCATCCCGACGTCGTCGAGTGCCTCCCGGAGCATCGCCTCGTGCCGGCCGGAGGCGACCTGGGTGAGGATCACCCCGCCCAACCAGAGCTGCTCGTCGTACGAGCGGAAGCCGTGCACCAGGGCCGCCACCGACTGGCCCATCGCCGCCACGTCGATGACCAGCACGACGGGGCTACGCAGCGCGGTCGCCACGGCGGCCGTGGACTCCGCCTCGGGCCGGCCCGCGACCGAGTCGTACAACCCCATGGTGCCCTGGACCAGGGCCAACGCGGCGCCCTGCGCGCCGTAGGCGAAGAGCGGCCCGAGCCGGTCGCCGCCGATCAGCCGGGGGTCGAGGGTACGGCCGGGACGGCCGGCGGCCAGGCCGAGGTAGGCGGCGTCGACGTGGTCCGGGCCGACCTTGAAACCGGCGACGTCGAGCCCCCGGTCGGCGAGAGCGGCGAGCAGACCGACGGACAACGCGTTGGTGCCGTGACCGGAGGACGGCGCGCTGAACACGAGGCGCGGCACGGCGGTCATCATCGACTCCTCGGTGGCGACGGGCGGTGGCTCGCGGACGGCCGGGAGGAACACCGGCGGCGACCCGCAGGCGTGACCATACCCGCCCCCGGCGACAGGTGGAGACCGCCGATCCGACGCCGTACGGGCCGGTGCCGGGCCGTCGCGCAGGGTGGCGTCGGTCATACGGGTAGCCTCGTGCTGTGTACCGGTTCCTGCTGACCCCACGCTGGCTGGGCATCCTCGCGCTGACCCTGGTCGCCGCCGCCGTCATGGTGCTGCTCGGCAACTGGCAGCTGGACCGTTACCGGGAACGCACCGCCGTCAACGAGCGGATCGACGCCGGCACCGCCGGCACCCCCGCGCCGCTGCGGTCGACGCTGCCGGCCCCCACCGGCGGCGCGGGCACCGTCGGCGCGGCCCCCGCCGCGCAGGCCGAGTGGAGCAGGGTCACCGCCACCGGCCGGTACGACGCCACGAACGTCATCCTGGTCCGGGGCCGGACGGTGGAGAGCCGGGTCGGCTTCGAGGTGCTCGTCCCACTGGTGCTCGACGACGGCACGGCCGTGCTGGTCGACCGGGGCTGGGTCCCCCCGGCGCCCGGCGGCGCGCTGGCCATGCCCGAGGTGCCGGCGCTGCCGACCGGTCAGGTGACCGTCGTCGGCCGGGTGCACCCCACCGAGACCGGTGGCAACGGCGTGGACCGGCGCGACGGCCGGTTGGAGACCCGTCGGGTGACCGTGGACAAGCTGGCCCGGGAACTGCCGTACCCGCTGCACGGGGCGTACCTGCTGCTCGACGAGCAGACCCCGGCGAACGACCCGGCGTTCCGGGCGGTACCGATCGGGCACACGAACAACTGGCAGAACTTCGGCTACGTCGTCCAGTGGTGGTTGTTCGCCGCGATGACGCTCTTCGGCTACGGCTGGGTGGCCCGGCGGGAGGCCCGACGCGCCGCCGGCCTGGACGCCCCGAAGCCCCCCGTCGACCGCGCCGCCGAACCGGCCACCTCCGCCTGACCCGCCGGGCCTGCGGACCCGGGCGGTTCCTGCCGGACAGTCGGTGCGGGTGCCGGCCGACCCGCGCCACGGCCCACCACCGCCGGCCCGCGCCGCCCCCCACGGCCCACCGCCGGCCGGCCCGGTGCCAGCCAGGCGGCGTCCCACCATGGGTGCGCGTCCTTTCGAGCTGATGACGTCACGACATCAACCGGTCGAGTGCCGGGGCCGCGCGACTCGGTCCACCACTCCCGGTAGCCTGCGACTCGTTCTCGTCATCACCTCGAAAGGACGCACGACAGGCACCCACCCGGCCGGGGCGACCGGCAGGCGATTGGTTGCACCGGGCCCTCGGCGGGCCGTCGGGCCCAGGTCCGAACCACGCGGGGACGCGGGACGAAACCGGACGCTGTATGGTCCGCAGGATGTCCAACGCGCGTGAGGTGTCGCGGTGACCTCCGACCCCGCCCCGTCGTATCCGTCCGATCCGCCCACGCAGACGAGCCCCGCCTCCGACCCGTGGGCGTTGTCGCCGCACGCGCCCCCGCCCCCGGCGGCCTTCCCCGCGCCCCCGGCACAACAGACACCGTCCACGGCCCCGTTCCCGACTGCGCCTCCCCTGGCGGCACCGGTGAACCCCGCCACCTCGTCGACGGCCGATCCCTACTCCGCACCACCCGCCCAGTTCTCCGCACCACCCGCGCAGTTCTCCGCACCGCCGGCCCAGTTCTCCGCACCGCCCGCCCAGTTCCCGGCACCGGCCGGGGTCGACCCGTACGCCGCGCCGGTGGGCCAGCCGGGGCCGTACCCGCCGCAGTTCACCCCGCAGCTGCCGGGGGCGGCGGCTTTTCAGCAGCCGGCGGCGGTGCAGATCGGCGAGATCATGGTGAGTCCGCCGATGATCCGTACCCCGTCCGGGATGATGCCCCTGGCCGGTGCCACCTGGTACGTGACCGACCACTGGCAGCGGGAGGAGAAGATCGCCAGTTGGGCGATGGTCTGCGCCATCCTCGGCTTCTTCTGCCTCACCATCTTCAGCCTGCTCTTTCTGCTGATCAAGGAGACCCGTTACCACGGCACGGTGCAGGTGACGGTGACCAGCGGCGGCCACCAGTACGTGGCCCGTATCCCGGTCCTCGACCAGGGACAGGTGCAGCAGATCAACAACCAGGTCAACTACGCCCGTTCGCTGTCCGTGCTCTGACCGACCGTCCCACCGGCGCGGCTCAGCCGGTGGGACGCCCGGCGTGCAGCGCCCGGACCGTGTCGATGGTGTCCGCCTCGGCGGCCGACTTGTCGTCGCGGTAGCGCAGCACCCGGGCGAACCGGAGGGCCACCCCGCCCGGGTAGCGGGTGCTGGCGAGCACCCCGTCGAAGGCGATCTCGACCACCTGCTCGGGGCGGACCCGCACCACCCAGTCGCCACGCTCCACGGCCAGCCCGAGGAAGCGTTCCGTCTGCCAGCGCAGCAGGTCGTCGGTGAGGCCCTTGAAGGTCTTGCCGAGCATGACGAACTCGCCGGTGCGCGGGTCCCGGGCGCCGAGGTGGAGGTTGGACAGCCAGCCCTGCCGCCGGCCGCTGCCCCACTCGACGGCCAGCACGACCAGGTCGAGGGTGTGCCGCGGCTTGACCTTGACCCAGGCGGTGCCCCGTCGACCGGCGTCGTAGGGCGCGTCCGGCGACTTGACCACCACCCCCTCCTGACCGGCGTCGAGCGCGGCGGCGAACACCGCACCGGCCTGCTCGGGGTCGTCCACCTCGGACCGGCCGACCAGCAACGACCCGTCGACGACGTCGGCGAGCCGGGCCCACCGCTGCCGGCCCGGCAGGTCGATCAGGTCGTCGCCGTCGAGGTGCAGCAGGTCGAAGAAGTACGGGGTGAGCGCGGTCGCCTCGGCCAGCGGGGCCACGTCGGCCGCACCGCTGGCGGAGGTGACCCCGGTCGCGGCGGCGGTGGCCCGGCGGGCCGCCCGGCTGGAGGTCTGCGGGAACGGCAGTGGACGCCCGGCGGTGTCCAACCCGATCGCCTCGCCGTCGAGCACGACGTCCCGGACCGGCAGGGCGCGTACGGCGTCGACCACCCCGGGCAGCCGGGTGGTGATCTCGTCGAGGCTGCGGGTGAAGACCGCGACGTCGTCGCCGGAGCGGTGCACCTGGATGCGGATGCCGTCGATTTTGACGTCGACCACGGCCGGGACCCCGGTGGCCTGGAGCGCGGCGTCGACCGAGGGTGCGCTCTGGGCCAGCATCGGCGCGAGCGGGCGGCCCACCCGGAGCCCGAACCCGGCCAGCGCGGCGGCCCCGCCGGTGCGGGCGGCCAGCGCGACGGCCCGCAGGTCACCGGCGAGCAGCAGGGCGCGGCGGACCGCCGTCACCGGGACCTCGGCGGCCTTGGCGACGGCGTCGGCGAGCAGGCCCGCCTGGGCGCCCTGGCGCAGTTCGCCCCGGAACAGGTCGACCAGCAGCCGCTGCTCGTCAGCGGTGGCGGCCCCGAAGAGGGTGCCGAGCAGGTGCCGGCGGCGGGCCTGGGAACCCGGACCGTGCACGGCGGCGATCTCGTCGATCGCCGCGTCGACGGCGGTCACGGTCAGGGTCGGCTCGGCGGCCGGCGGCGGCAGGTCACGCAGGCTGGCCCAGCCCACGCCGGTTTGCCGTTGGCGCAGCTCACCGGCGAGGTAGCCGGAGCCGACCGACACCTCGGACGGGTCGAGCGCCCGCAACGCGTCGGCCAGCAACTCCACCTTGGCCCGCCGGCCGGAGGTGGCCGCGACGGCCGCGGAGGTGGCTGCCAGGTCGAGGAACCGCACGCACCTCATCCTGCCAGCCACCCCCGACATCGCCCGGGTATTGCCGTACCCGGGCCGTCCCGATCCGGCCGTCCTCCCCAGTGGCGTCGGGTGTGGGCACCCGGACCACGGCTCAGACCGAGACGGGTTCCTCGATGCGCAGACCCCGGGCGCGGACGCCGTCGGCGACCCGGGACAGCACGCCGTCCAGGGCGACCAACACCGCCGAGAGCTCGCCGAGCTGTTCCTTGAGCGTGTCCTCGGGCCACGCGGAGACGTCGACGTCCCCCAGAGCGCTCACGGCGGCTTCCAGCCGCGTCATCACGTCGTTCGTACGCATGTTCGAAAGGCTATACCAGACTGCCGTCCGACACGCCGCGAACTGCGACATCGACCCCGAAGTTATGGTTCCGCGACCTAACCGGCCCGCCGACCCTGCTCGGCCACCTTCGCCAGCAGCAACGCCTCCGCCAGGCAGACCCGGGCGAACTCGCCGAGGTGCAGGCTCTCGTTGGGGCCGTGCGCCCGCGCGTGCGGATCCTCCACCCCGGTCACCAGGATCGCCGCCTGCGGGAACATCTCCTGGAAGGTGGCGATGAACGGGATCGAACCGCCGACGCCGATGTCCACCGGCTCGGTGCCGTCCCAGGCGGCCCGGAAGGCGGCGCGGGCCGCGTCGAACATCGGCCCCGACGCGTCGATGACACACGGGTCGCCGTCGTGTTCCAGGGTCACCGCCACCCGGGCCCCCCACGGCGCGTGCTTCTCCAGGTGGGTACGCACCGCGTCGTACGCCCGCTTGGGGTCGTCGCCCGGCGCCAGCCGTACGCTCAGCTTGGCCTTCGCCGCCGGGACCAGCGCGTTGGGTGCCTCGCCGGTGGCCGGGGCGTCGATGCCGAGCACCGCCACCGCCGGTCGGGTCCAGAGCCGGTCGGTGATCCGGCCGGTGCCGATCAGCGCGACCCCCTCGGCCAGCCCGGCCTCGGCCCGGAACCGGTCCTCCGGATAGTCGACGGCAGCCCCCGCCCCGGCGGTCAGGCCGTCGACGGCCACGTCCCCGGCGTCGTCGTGCAGGGTCGCCAGCAGGCGGACCAGCGCGGTCAACGCGTCCGGCACGGCCCCGCCGAACATGCCGCTGTGCACCGCGTGGTCCAGGGTGCGCAGCTCGACGAACAGGTTGACCACGCCGCGCAGCGAGGTGGTCAGGGCCGGCACGCCCACGTCCCAGTTGGTGGAGTCGGCGATCACGATGACGTCCGAGGCGATCTCCTCGCGGTGCTCGGTGAGCAGCCGCTCCAGCGAGTCGGAGCCGTACTCCTCCTCGCCCTCGATGAACAGCACCACACCGACCGGGAGCTGGTCGCCGAAGGCGCGCAGGGCGGCGACGTGCGCCATGATGCCGGCCTTGTCGTCGGCCGCGCCGCGCCCGTAGAGACGGCCGTCCCGCTCGACCGGCTCGAACGGCTCGGACTCCCACAGCGACAGGTCGCCGACGGGCTGCACGTCGTGGTGGGCGTACATGAGCACGGTGGGTGCGCCGGGCGGGGCGGGCTTCGTCCCGATCACGGCGGGCTGGCCGCCCGACCGCACGATCCGCACGTCGAGACCGCAGCCGCGCAGCAACTCGGCGACCGCCTCGGCGGAACGCTCGACGTGCGAGTGGTCGAACCCCTCGAACGCGATGCCGGGGATGCGGACGAGACGTTCCAGGTCGGCACGGACCCCGGGCAGTTCCCGCGCGACGGCGGCCCGTACCTCGGACTCGGACATGATCGGTGAGGTCATGACCGGCATCGTATGCCGGCCTTACCGCGAGCCACCCGGCGAGCCGGAACCCGCGGTCGGGCCGGACCGGCGACCGGCCGCAGCCGCCGGCCCGGGAGCACCGGCCGACACCGGGCGGCGGACGTAGTAGCGCTCCGCATCGTGCGGCAGGGTCGGTGCGCCGTCGACCACCAGGTCGACCGCGTCGGTGGTCCGGTCGGCCGCGAAGTGGGCCGCCTCCCCCGCGTGCCAGCGGCGCAGTTCCGCCAGCAGGTGCGCACCGTCGCGGTCCAGCGCGCGCCGCAACCGCACCGCATCCGGCGCGGTGACCTGCACCGACAGGGTCAGCTCCGGGCGGATCGCCGCCCGCGCCGCGCTCACCCCCTCCAGCAGCAGCACCGGCGCGACAGGCACCGGCACCGCGCGGGGCAGGAACGCCCGACGCACCCAGCTGTACCGCCGGTAGGACCCCGGTCGCCCGGCCCGCAGCGGGGTGAGCACCCGGTCCTCCAGCCGGGTCCAGAAGGTGAACTGGTCGTCCCAGCCGTCGAGCAGGTCGTCGGTGTGCACCACCGGTGGCCGCCCGCCGTCGGGCAGGCCGGCCAGGGCGTCCGCGAGGCGCGCGGTGAAGACGCTCTTGCCCGCGCCGCTGGGTCCGTCGACGGCCACCAGTCGGGTACGCCCCAGCCGCGCCGGCCCGGCGAGCACCCGCCGGGCCAGCGTCGCGTACGCCTCGACCAGGGCCACCGTCACACCGGTGACGCTAGTGGGTGTCCCCCGTGAGCCTGGTTCCACCGTGGGGAGCGCGGTTCGTCGGGCGGGGCCCGTGGGTGCCGGGGCATGATCTGGACGTGCTCAATGACGTGATGAGTCCCGGCGTGGACGCCCTGCTGGAACAGGCCCGGGCCGGGCTGCGCCGGCTGAGTCCTCACCAGACGGTCGAGGCGGTACGGGCGGGTGCGCTGCTGGTCGACACGCGTACCGAGGGACAGCGCCGGGAGCAGGGGGAACTACCCGGCGCGATAGTCATCGACCGGACGGTGCTGGAGTGGCGGCTGGACCCGGCCAGCCGGTGGCGCATTCCCGAGGCGACCGGCTACGACCGGGAGATCGTGGTGGCCTGCCGGCACGGCTTCAGCTCCAGCCTGGCGGCGGCGGGCCTGCAGGCGTTGGGCCTGCGCAACGCCACCGACATGATCGGCGGTGTGCAGGGGTGGCTGGAGGCCGGCCTGCCGTTGTCGGACCAGCCCGCCGACGTGCGCGGCTGACGACCGGGCCCGGCACGACGACGGCCCGACCGATCTGCCTGGCCCGGACCGGCTGCCCAGCCGGTGCGGGCACGGGGCCGGTGCGGGCACGGGGCCGGTGCGGGCTCGGGGCCGGTGCGGGCACGGGGCCGGGCTTCCGGCCGGTGCGGGCGGGGTGGTCAGCTCGTCGGTGGTGCGCCGGGTGGGATGAAGGGCAGGTCGGCGGGGGCGCCGGTCTCGATGAGCCGGCACAGCGCGGCGGTGTCGAGGTGTTCCTCGACCAGGTCGCCGAGCAGGTCGAGGGAGCGTTCGCGGGCGGCGTCGAAACTGGTGCCCGGTGCGACGGTGAAGCCGTGCCGACCGGCCGACCGGGCCACCTCGGTCAGGAACCGGCGGCGGAACCCGTCGGACTCGAACGCGCCGTGCCAGTGGGTGCCGTGCACCGCGCCGAGCCGCGCGCCCTCGGGCCGCCCGTCGGCGTGGTGCAGCAGTGGGGGCAGGTCCGCGTCGGCGGTGGAGACGTACCCGTGGTGGATCTCGTAGCCGCGTACCGCGACGTCGGGGGCGGCGGTGCCGACGGCGGGGCGGACGGTCTTGACCGGGTCGAAGGTGATCTCGATGGGGAGCAGGCCGAGGCCGGGGACACTGCCCCGGCGGCTCTCCACCTGATCGTGGATGGCGGTGGCCAGCATCTGGAAGCCACCGCAGATGCCGAGCAGCGGCCGGCCGGCGGCGGCGTGCGCGGTGACCGCCTCGGCGAGCCCGGTCTCCCGCAGCCAGGCCAGGTCGGCGACGGTGGACTTCGAGCCGGGCAGGACGACCAGGTCGGCGGCGGCCAGCTCGGCGGGCTCGACGGTGAGCCGGACCCGGACGCCCGGTTCGGTGGCGAGGGCCTCCACGTCGGTGGCGTTGCTGATCCGGGGCAGCCGGACCACGGCGACGTCGAGCCAGTCGGTGCCGTGCGGGGCGGCGGGCCGGCCGAGCACCCGGCCGTAGGCGAGCGAGTCCTCGGCGTCGAGCCACAGGTCGAGGTGCCAGGGCAGCACCCCGTAGGTGGGCCGGCCGGTGACCCGGTGCAGCATGTCGAGCCCGGGGCGGAGCAGCCCGAGGTCGCCCCGGAACTTGTTGATCACGAAGCCGGCGATCAGCGCCTGGTCGGCGGGGTCGAGCAGGGCCACCGTGCCGAACATCGAAGCGAACACGCCACCCCGGTCGATGTCGCCGACCACGATCGTGGGGAGCCCGGCGTGCCGGGCGAGCCCCATGTTGACGTAGTCGCCGGCCCGTAGGTTGATCTCGGCGGGGCTGCCCGCCCCCTCGCAGATCACCACGTCGTACGTCGCCCGCAGTTCGGCCAGGGCCGCGTACGCCGTCTCGGCGAGCTTCGGACGCAGGGCCCGGAAGTTGCCGGCGGTGACCGTGTCGACGGCCTCGCCGAGCAGCACCACCTGACTGGCCAGGTCGCTGCCGGGCTTGAGCAGCACCGGGTTGAACCGCAGGTCGGGGGCGAGCCCGCAGGCGGCGGCCTGCATCGCCTGGGCCCGCCCGATCTCGCCGCCCCGCCCGTCCGGGCCGACCACCACGGCGGAGTTGTTGGACATGTTCTGCGCCTTGAACGGGGCCACGGCGACGCCCTGCCGGTGCAGCCAGCGGCAGATGCCGGCGGTGAGCACGCTCTTGCCCGCGTCGGAGGTGGTGCCCGCGACGAGCAGCCCGCCGCTCACCGGCGACGCCCCCCACCCCACAGCGTGCCACCGGTGGCGGCGACCAGCCGACCCCCGGTCGTCGGCCAGGCCGCGGCCAGCGCGAGCGCGGCCAGGCCGACCGTGCCGGAGAGCCGGGCGGCCCGCTTGAGGTGCCGCGCCTCGGGGCGTGGGCCGTCGCCGAGGAAGGGCCGCACCTCGGACCGCCCGAAGTAGACGTTCCGGCCGCCGAGCCGGACGCCCAGCGCACCGGCCATGGCCGCCTCGCACTGACCGGCGTTGGGGCTGGGGTGGTCGTTGCGGTCCCGACGCCAGACCTGCCAGGCCCGTCCCCGGTCGCCGTGCACGGTGGGTGCGGCGGCCACGGTGAGCAGCCCGGTCAGTCGGGCCGGCACCAGGTTGAGCAGGTCGTCGAGCCGGGCGGCCGGGGTGCCGAACCGGGCGTAGGGCGGTGAGCGGTGCCCGACCATAGCGTCGAGGGTGTTGGCCGCCCGGTAGCCGAGCAGGCCGGGCAGCCCGGCGAGGGCACCCCAGAGCAGCGGCGCGACGACGGCGTCGGAGGTGTTCTCGGCCACCGACTCGACGGTGGCGCGGGCCAACTCGCTCTCGTCGAGCCGGGACGGGTCCCGACCGCAGAGGTGCCCGAGCCGGTGCCGGGCCGCCGGCAGGTCACCGGCGCGCAGCGCCGCGCCCATCACGGTCGCCTCGTGGCGCAGGGTCCGCCCGCCGAGCACCGTCCAGGTGCCGGCGGCCACGGCCAGGGCCCGGACCACCGGGTGCCGCCGGGTGGCCCGGCTGACCGCCGCCCCGAGCAGCACCGGCCCGCCCACCGCGACGGCGGTGAAGAGCGCCCCCGCCCGGCGGTCGGCGCGGTAGACCCGTCGTTCCAGGGCACCGGCGGCCCGGCCGAAGCCGGCCACCGGATGCCAGCGCCGAGGATCGCCGAGCAGGCTGTCCAGCGCGTACCCGGCCAGCAGCCCGACCGTGTCCGCCGTCGCTGTGCGTCGCCCCACCCGTCACCACCTCCGGCCGGCCAGCCTAGTCGTACGGCGGGGTGGCCACGTCGCCGTCGCCACCCCGCCCCCGTCCGTACGAACCGGGACCGTGTCCCTTCCCCGGCACGGGTCCCGGAGCGCGCCCACACCCGGTGCGGGCGGCTGTGGAGCGATCTCAGGCCGGCACCGGGACCCGACCCCGGCCCCGCCTGCCCCGGCCCGCCGGACCGAGCGCCACCTCGCCCGGGGTCGGGACGACCGCACCTTCCGCACCGGCCGCCCCCTCGCCGCCCGGTCCGTCGTCCTCCGTACGGCTCCCGCCGCCCGGACCGCCCGCGTCGCCCGGCCGGTCCCCGCCGTCCGACCGTGCCGCCGGCCCGTCGTCGGGCAGCGGGGACAGGTCGTCGTCGGGTTCGTCGTCGAACGGGTCGGCCGCCGGCACGTACCCGCCGGCCGACAGGTCGTTCGGCAGGTACCCGCCGGCCGACAGGTCGTCGCCGGCCTGCGGGAGCCCGAAGCCGGGCAGGTCGAAGTCGTCGTCGAGGGGACGGTCGTCCGGCCCGACGGGGACCTGGTCGGCCGGCACCGGCTCGGTCGGCTCGCCGTGCACCCGCTGGGCCGCCGCCGCGTCCTCCACCGTGCTGGTGGCCATGCTCGGCCGGTTGCGCAGGAACCGGGACCGGCCCCGGGACAGGTCGTGCCCGACCGCGACCGCCTCCAACTCGTAGAGCACCCGGTGGTTGCCGGCGTCGTCGGTCCAGTCGCGGGTGTAGAGCCGTCCCGCGACCACCACCGGGTCACCGACCATGACCGAGGCGGCGACCCCCTCGGCCAGCTTGCGCCAGCAGTTGACCCGGACGCGCAGACTGTTGCCGTCCACCCACCGGCCGCTGTCCCGGTTGAGGCGGCGGGCGGTCGAGGCCACCTTGAAGTTGGCGACCAGGGTGTTGCTCTGCGCCGTACGACGCCACTGCGGCGCGGTCAGCACGTTGCCGACGATCGTGACGTAGGTATCGAACATCGTCCCCTCCCAGGGGCCTGTGGATGCGGTGGCGAGTCGACTCGGGACCGAGCCTGGCCGGTACGGCACGGTGGGGCGAGCCCCCGACCCCGTCCTGTGGACAACCGGAGTGCCTGTGGACGATCACCTGATCAAGGTCCCGGTGTGCTAGGCCATCAGGCCCTGGGGTGGCCCGACCTGCCGGGGCGAGGATCACAGGGCGGAGCCGATCCCACCCCTCGGGTCACGACGACACGGGGAAGGTGGCGTCACCCGGAGTGAGGTCGACCCCGGCTGGGTAAAGAGTTGATCACCCAGGCACCACCAGGCACGACGTCCGACGAGAAAGGCAACGCTGATGATTCGGACCCCGTTGCGTACGACCGGCTCCGTCCGCACCGAGCGGGAGGTGCGGCGATGAGCGCGGTGGCGAACCCGGCGACCGTGGCCGAGTGCCTGCGGATGGGCGCGGGCTTCTCCCAGGGCGACCGGAACTGGATCGTCGAGCAGTTCGGCACCCTGGACGCCCGGCTGGCCGCCTTCCACGCCGACGCCACCGAGCTGGAGGTGTCGGTCAAGGACCGGGAGGCGCGCGGGCAGAAGGTCACCCTGGAGTGCTGGATCGCCGGCCGGCAGAAGATCGTCACCACGTCGAGCGAGGAGGACCTGCGGGCCGCCCTCAACGACGCCCGCGACGACCTGCGCCGCAAGCTCAACGACGCCAAGACCAAGCAGGAGCCCCGGCACAACAAGCACATCCGGGAGATGGCCCAGCCCGTCCCCGCGCCGGATCTCGACGCCGACGACACCGCCGGCCGGCTCGACGCCGAAGCCGTCTGACCGACCATCGGGCCGTTCCCCTCCCACATCCGAGGGGAACGGCCCGATGCGGCACCGCGGGGGGCTACCGCCCGGTAGCCTGCGGGCGTAGCGTCGCGGTCGTGGAACAGGACGTGCTGGGGCCGCCGTACGAGCGGCAGACGATCGACCTGGGCACCGACGACGAGGGTCCGGTGGTCGCGACGCTGGTCCGACGGCGTGCCGACCGCCCGACCGGCCGGGCGGTGCTCTATGTGCACGGCTTCGTCGACTACTTCTTCCAGACCCACCTGGCCGACTTCTACGCCGAGCGCGGCTGGGACTTCTACGCCCTCGACCTGCGCAAGTACGGTCGCAGCCTGCTACCCCACCAGACCCCGAACTTCTGCCGCGACCTGAGCGACTACTTCCCCGAGCTGGACGCCGCCACGACGGTCATCCGGGACGAGGACGGCCACGACACCCTGCTCGCCATGGGCCACTCGACCGGCGGCCTGCTCATCTCGCTGTGGGCACACGCCCGTCGCGACGCCGCAGCGGTCGACGGACTCGTCCTGAACAGCCCCTTCTTCGACCTCAACGCCCCCTGGCTGGTCCGTCGACCCCTCGCGGCCGCCGTCTCCCGGCTGGGCCGTCGCGCGCCGCACCGCGTCCTCCCCTTCGGCCTGGGCACCGTGTACGGCGAGAGCCTGCACGCCGACCATCGGGGTGAGTGGACGTACGACCTGGCCTGGAAGCCGCTCGCCGGGTTCCCCGTCCGGGCCGGCTGGCTGGCTGCGATCCGCACCGCCCAACGGCAGCTCCGCGCCGGGCTGGACATTCCCGTCCCCGTGCTGGTGGCCTGCTCGACCCGGAGTTTCCGGGGCACCCGCTGGCACGACTCGGCCGCCCTGGCCGACGCGGTGCTGGACGTGGAGCACATGGTCCGCTGGGCACCCCGGCTCGGCCGGCACGTGACCGTGGCCCGCTTCGACGGCGGCAAGCACGACCTGGTGCTGTCCGGTCCCGCCGTCCGTGAGCAGGTCTTCACCGAGGTCGGCCGCTGGGCCGAAGCCTTCCTCGGTGCCGGCCCGACCCCGACCACCCCCACCGCCACCCCCACGTCAGGCTCGACGTTCGCCACCTCCGGGTAGGGCGGCGAGGACCCGGTCGAGGGTCGCCACCGGGTGTCCGTCCACGGACTGAACCTCCACGGCCGGTGCTGCCTCGGCGGGCAGGAGCACGCCGAGGCAGCGCAGGCCGATCTCCCCGGCGGCGTCGGGACGTACCCCGAAGACGGGAGCGCCGACGTAGCCGGCGGGCAGCGCGGCGGTGATCCGCAGCCGGTCGCCGTCGCGGACGGCCCGCTCGACGGCGACCTCCAGCGGTCGGCTGCCGTCGCCGCCGACGCCGAGGGCCAGCACGATCGCGGTGACCGGCCCGGCGGCGAACGCGGCGAGATCGTCCGCCGTGACGGCCACCGCGGCGGGCACCGGCTGCACCCGCCACCGCCAACCATGCCCGGCGGCGTACCCGTGCAGTTCCCTGGTGGGCAGGGCTGCCACGCCGACCTGCGGGTCCCGGGTCCAGCCGGTCGGAAGGTCCGCCAGCGGCAGCGACCCGCCCGCGACGCCGGCCGGCTCGGTGACGCTGGGCCGCAGGCCGAGCCGCTGCGCCTGCCCGGCGACCACGTCCGCGGTGAGCAGAAACTCGCCGGCCGGATGGCTGAGGAAGAAGGCGGTGCCCGGGTCGCCGGCCGTGTCGACCGGCAGGATGGCCCGACCCAGGAGCTGGCACAGCTCGTAGGCGACCTCGTCTTCGGCGTCGGGTTCCAGCAGCACGGACCCGAGGGTACGGCCCGCCGCGCCGGGCGGAAGAGGGGTGCCCGGATCGGGGGTGCCGTGGGACGCTGATCACGCGTGTCCGGATGCGACCCGTTCCGCCGTGCGGCGGGGGGTCGGCGGTACCCTCTTGGCGCGACACGTACGCCGCGCGCCCGTAGCTCAGCGGATAGAGCAGGGGACTTCTAATCCCAAGGCCGCAGGTTCGAATCCTGCCGGGCGCACAGGTACTTTCCCCTTCTGACCAGCTCGCGTGACGCCGTCCGTGCGGCTGCCCCGTAGCGATCCGTACCCGTCGTGCGCTGTGGCAGAATCGCCCGGGTGCCGCCCAACGGGGATGTGGACGCCGTCCGGAAAGGGGGGCCGTGGCAAAGCTGGTGGAAAGGAACAGCCCCGACGGGCGGGTGGGAAACGCGGGAGAGACGGCAGCGGGCTCCACTGCCGGGCCTGGTCTGCGGAAGTCACTTGCGTGCCGCGCGGCAGCGGTTGTCGGCCTTGCGGGCGTCCTCTACCGGGCGATTCTGATAGCTGTGGACGTTCCACCGGCCAACAGCGACGAGGGTACCGCCGGCCTGGCCGCTCTGCACATCGGAGAGGGCCGGGAGTGGCCGACCTTCTTCTACGGCCAGGACTACATGGGCACCTTCTATTCCTATCTTGCGGCCCCGTTGGTGCAGGTGTTCGGCACCCACTGGTGGGCCCTCCGGCTGCCGGCACTCGTCTTGTACGCCGTCTTCCTCGTCCTCGTCTTCCGGTTGACGCGCACCCTTTATTCTTCCTGGTTCGCCGTATTCGTCACGGGAGTCATGGCGTTCGGGTCCGACCGGGTGGTCAAGGATCAGATCATCGGGGCGGGCGGCTATTCCGACGTGGCCACCGCCGTTGCCGGTCTCATGCTGGCATCCGCACTGCTGGTCCTGCGGCCGGCGAAGCAGCGGACGACGCTCGTCGTATGGGGGTTGCTGGCCGGCTACATCGTCTGGACCCACTGGCTCGCCCTGCCGTACGTTGCCGCCGCCGTCCTGCTCGTGGCATGGGTGGGGCGAGCAGGGATGACGATCCGTGGGGTGGCCCTGGCGGTCTGCGGGTTTCTCCTCGGCGCAGCGCCGCTGATCGTGTTCAATCTTCGTCTCGACCGTCCCAACTCGTTTTCGGTGTTGCTGTCCCTGAGCGGCGCCACCGAGCCGGCCGCCTGGTCGGACAGGTTGCACGGCGCGGTCATCGTCGGCCTACCGCTCAGTTCCGGGTTGTGTGCGCCGAGCCGCTGTGCCACCTGGCAACTGTGGTGGGGACCGACCTATCTTGTCCTGCTGGTCGCGGCAACGGCCATCGCGGTCGCCGCATTACGTCGCGCCGACGACGGTGAATGTCGCGTGCACGCCAGCCGGCTGGCGCTCATCGCCGGTGCCGCGATGACCCTCGCCGCGTATGTCGCCAGTTCCTCGTCGGCGATGACGCCCGTGGAGAGCGCCCGCTATCTCCATTACGGGATGGTGTCGCTGCCAGCTGTTCTCTGGCCGCTGTGGGTGGGTGCGACCGCCCTGGTCGGCAGGGTCGGGTCCAGCGTCTCCGCCGATGATGGCGGAATCCGGCGACGGGTGACCGGTCGGAGCCGCAGCCGCGCATTCCTGGCCGCCGGTTGTGTCACGTTGGCCGGTGTGCTTTTCGCGGGCCTGTCGATCGCCACCGGGCAGCTGATCGTCCACCGGTCCCGGTACGCCGGGCAGGCCGACAATGAGCAGCAGCTTGTGGACAGTCTGCGGACGACCGGAGTCGGCCACGTCTATTCCGGGTACTGGACGTGCAACCGGCTCGCCTACCGTAGTCGGGAGCAGGTGCGGTGCGCCGTCCTCGACGATGACCTGTCGCCTGGTCTCGATCGCTATCGGCCGTACCGGGACCAGGTCCGCGCTTCCGCCCGGGTGGCCTACGTCCTTCCCGCTTCGAGCGCGATGTCGGACACCTTCGCCCGGTCCGCCCCCACGCTCGGCGTCGATGTGGTTTCCCGCTACGAGGTCGGCGGCTACCAGGTGTATGTCTGCCACACCCGGCGACCCCCTGCACCAGTGGTGACCGATCGGTGACTGCACGTCACCGATCGACAGGCAAGCGCATACCCAGGACCTGGGAATGACCTTGTTCACCATCCATCCACATTGATGTATGTCACGCAGCTCGTTTGGATGGACACGCACCGTCAACCGGCGGTGCCCGCCACCAATCGAGGAGCATCCTTGCCCCGGTCCCCGTTCCGGACCCGACGGCCGCGTACCCTCGCCGCCGTCACCGCCGCCACCCTGGCCACCGCCCTCGCGGTGCTCTCCGCCCCGACACCCGCCCTGGCCTGGGGGCCCGGCACCGAGCCGGCCCAACCGTACGCGCAGCCGAGCATGCCCACCGTGCCCAAGCGCGGCTGCCAGTCCACCGTCGCCAATCCGGCGGCACCGACCGGCGCGACCCCCGCCGTCCAGGTGATCTACGCGTGGCACGACGGCGTCGGCAACAACTACGAGGCCAACGTCGAGTACATCGCCAAGGTGGTGGACCGGATCGACTGGGCGCTCGACGAGTCGACCAACTACGACCAGCACTACAACTTCAGCTGCCGTACGGGCTACGACACCAGCACGTACGCCGGCTACGCCCGCGCCCTGGTCGTGCCCGAGAAGATCGACGCCGGGGCGAACCCGAACACCCCCGCCAGCACGGTCCGCAGCGACCTGATCTCCGCCGGATACCAGGACAGCAACCGGATCTACCTGGTCTTCACCGACTTCGCGTCGAACTCCGACGCCTACCAGTGCCCGACCGGCGGCAACTCCAGCGGCGTGCACTGTTCGGCGGTGACCGAGTCGTGGACCACCGGGGTCGCCGGGCACGAGCTGCTGCACGTGCTCGGTGCCGGGCACGCCTGGATGGCCGAGACGGGGGCCTCCTACGTCCCCGACATCATGTACGGCTGGTGGGACAACTGGAACACCGATCCGGGGTTCCGCAGCTACTACGACCCGAGTGAGCTGTCGGCCAGCTTCTACATCGACCCGAGCCCGTCGACGGCGAAGGTGAACGTGGCGAACCACCCGATGCTGACCGCCCCGGTCTGCTGCGACGTGGGCGCGAACAACGACCTGCTCACCGCCGAGCAGCGGACGGTCGAGGCGGCCACCCCGGGCAGCAGCACGTCGACGTTCACCACGTCGGGCGGCTGGCACCAGGTGACGCCCGCCTGCGGCATCTCGACGAACTCCTGCACCTACTTCGACGGTCGCCGGTCGGTCCAGCTCAACACCTACACCGGGCCGTCCAACACGTCGTCGATCTCGCTGACGAACCGGGCGACGGTCACCGCCGGCCGGACGTACAAGCTGTTCACCAGGTTGCGCAGTGGCACGGCGGTGAACACGCAGCTCCAGCTCGCCTGGTACAACTCGGCCGGCACCCTGCTGTCGACCAGCACCGGAGCGACCGACACGCTCGCCAGCAACTGGTTGGAGTACCGGACGACCGCGACCGCCCCGGCGAACGCGGCCAGCGTGCGGATCACCGTGAACGTGCCGCCGCAGTCCACCACCGGCAACCAGGCCATCAACCTGGACAGCCTCCAGCTCAACGACTGTACGGCGAACACCGGCGGCACCTGCCGCTACGACACCTGAGCCACCGGCCGGGTACGGGCGGCCACGAGCCACCCGTACCCCGCCCCGGCCTCCTGCGCGGCCCGCGTTCCCCCGCCACCGGCGGTGGGGGCGCGGGCCGCGCTCATCGTGCCGGTCGGCGCAGGCCGTCGAGGACGAGGGTGATCACCCCGTCCGCGTCGGGCCGGTAGGCCGGGTGGCCGTACGCCGCGCAGATGCCCTGGATCGCCATCATGACCGCGCCGGCCCCCACGTCGTCGCGGATCTTCCCGGCCCGGACGGCGGCGGCCAGCAGGTCGGTGACGGCCCGGCCGAGGGCCTCGGCGCCCTCGGCGAGCGTGCCCGAGTGGGCAGCCATCAGCGTGGACAGGGTGCGGGCGAGGCCCTCGTGGGCGTGCAGGTGCGCCACCATACCCCGCAGGAAGGACTCCAGCGCTTCGTCGGCGGGCAGGGTGGCCTGCGCCTCGCGGGCCCGTTCGCACATCGCGTCGAGTTCTTCCCGGTAGACCGCCTCGGCCAGGGCTTCCCGGGTGGGGAAGTGCCGGTAGAGCGTGCCGGTGCCGACGCCGGCCAGCGTGGCGAAGTCGTCGAAGCGCAGGTCGTAACGGCCCTCGGCGAACAGTTCGCGGGCCTTGGCGATCAGGGCGTCGCGGTTGCGGCGGGCGTCGGCGCGCAGCGGCTTGGCGTCGGTCATGTGGGGGCCTCGCGTTGACAAGTGGAGACTGTCTCCATATTTTGGAAGTGGAGATGGTCTCCGATTATAGCTCCCGAGGTGCTTGTGAAGATCCTGATGTTCGGTCGTGGCGTGATCAGCGCGACGTACGGGTGGGCCCTGGAACGGGCCGGGCACCACGTGGAGTTCTACGTCCGCCCGGGGCGGGCGGCGGCGTACGGGGAGGCGATCGACCTCGACCTGCTCGACGCGCGGCGGCGACCCTGGGGCCGGCGGGTCGCCGAGAAGTGGCCGGTGCGCTACCGCGAGACGCTGGAGCCCGACCACGACTTCGACCTGATCGTGCTGAGCGTGCAGCACTACAACTTCGCCGAGGCGGCGGCCTTCCTCGGGCCCCGGGTGGGCGCGGCCACGGTCCTCGTCTTCAACAACCTGTGGGTGGAGCCGCTGACCGCGACCGCGCACCTGCCCGCCGACCAGGTGACCTGGGGCTTCCCCGGGGCCGGCGGCGGTTTCGGCGACGACGGCGTGCTGCGCGCGTCCCTGCTGCCCGTGGTCTTCCTCGGCACGCTCGACCGGCCGCCGACCGACCGCGAGCGGGCCGTGCGCCAGGTGTTCCGGGCGGCCGGGTTCCGGGTCCGGGAGAACGCCGACTTCCGTGGCTGGCTGTCGGTCCACTTCGCCCAGAACGCCGGCCTGCACACCCAGAGCCTGCGGCGGGGCACCCTGTCCGCCCTGACCACCGGTGACCTCCGCGAGGCGATCCGCGCCACCCGCGAGCTGCTGCCGCTGATCGAGGCGCGCGGCGTCGACCTGCGGCGGCACCGCGCCGAGCTGCTGCCCTTCACCGCACCCGTCTGGGTGGCGGCACCGGCGATGTCCCTGCTGCTCAACCGCTTCCCGCCGATGCGCCGGGTGACGGCAGCGCACGCCAACCCCGAGGAGCTGCGCGCGGTCTGCCGCGACACCCTGGCCGAGGCACGCCGGCTGGGCATCCGGGTCCCCCGGCTGGAGGCGGCCGAACCCTACTTCGCCGCCACCACGACCCCCTGACTCCCGTCACCCGCCACCGGCCGCACCCCGTCCACCCGGCGGCCGACGCCCGGCCGACGCACCGGCCGCATTCCGTCCACCACCCGTCGACCGGCGCTCGGGCGACGCCCCGGCCGCAGCCCGCCCACCGTCCGCCGGCGGCACCCCCGCCGGCCGGGGCCCCCGCCGCATGTTCGGCGTCACCCCCGCCCGGCCCGGTGCGCGCGGCACCGGCGCGGGCCGCACCATCACCAACCCCGCCGGCCGTACGAAGATCGAGCGCCGGGCCACCGCGTCTCCCCTCGCGTCGAGCTGGTAGACGTCGAGCCAGCACCACCCGTCGTAGGTGATCCAGTCGAGCACCCGGATCACCCGGCACCTGATCGGTCTGACGAACTGCACACTGGCCGCCCGGCCCACGTCCACCAGGTCACCCGCCTTCGGCAGCGGCGCCTTCACCGCCACCCCCAGACGTGCCGGAACCTGCGCCACTGCCTGATCCGGTGCCGGGCGGCCTCCGCCACCGGGCAGAACCCGGCCTCGGCGCACCTCACGCACCGCCGGTGTCGGTGCTGGTCCAGGCAGTCCCAGGCCAGCCGGACCAGCAGCGGCACCTCGCGGCGGGCGGTCACGACGCCACCCCGGGCCGGGCGTCGCGCTCGTCGCTGACCCACATCGGATGTCCTTTCCGGAAATAGCGCCGCCCCGCCCGCGCGCTATTCGCTACGAGCGGGACAGCGGGCTATTGTCGACGCCATTTCTGACGCCCCGGATCACCGTCCGGCGATTCACACCCTGCGACACGACCGACACCTTGCGCAACAACTCCCCTCCCCCCTAATCTCGGGTCGAATTGACGCACGAGGGACGGAGGACAGAAATGGCACAGGGGAAACAATTGTCGTTGCACCAGGGGTGCGGTGATGTTGCATGACGGAGGAAACAAGCGGCTCCACCGTCCCCCGGCGACAGCTCGGCCGGCTGCTCACCCAGCTCCGCGAGGACGCCTCCGTCTCGCTGGACCGCGCGGCCGAGGGGCTGGACTGCTCCCGGCAGAAGGTGTGGCGCATCGAGAAGGGCCTGGTGCCGGTGCGGGTGGTGGACGCCCGCGCCATGTGCGCGATGTACCGGGTGCCCGAGGAGATGACGTCCATCGTCACCGGGCTCGCCCGGGAGACCCGCGCCAAGGGCTGGTGGCATTCCTACGGCGACGTGGTCCCGTCCTGGTTCTCGCTCTACGTCGGCCTGGAATCGTCGGCCACTCTCATGCGCCGATACGATTCGGAACTGATCCCGGGCCTGCTCCAGACCCGCGAGTACGCGGCGGAATTGTTTCTTCGCAAGAATCCCACCATGAGCCCGGCGGAGCGCGAGAAGCTCGTCGAGGTCCGCATGCAGCGCCAGCACGTCCTGACCCGCCGGCTGCCCAGCGCGCCCACCCTCAGGGTGGTGCTGAGCGAGGCGGTGCTGCGGCGCACCCTGCCCGACCGGCGGGCGATGGCCGGGCAGCTGCGGCACCTGCTCGACCTGGCCACCCTGCCCAACGTGAGCCTGCGCGTCCTGCCGTTCACCGCCGGCCCGCCGCTGGCCAGCGAGACGGGCACCTTCGTCCTGTTGGACTTCCCCCAGGCGTTCGGGCGGGCATCGACGGAGCCGACTACCGTCTACCTGGAGAACATCACCGGCGCGCTCTATCTGGACAAGCCGGCGGAGGTCGCCGCCTACGACCGCGTCTGGGCCGACCTGGAGACGCTCGCGGCGGACGAGGCGGCAACCGAGAAGCTGATCACTGCGATCATCGAGGAGTGGGCATGACTGACCTGGCCGGGGCCGTCTGGCGCAAGAGCACCCGCAGCGGCGGGAGCGGCGGCGACTGCGTCGAGGTGGCCGACAACCTGCCCGGCCTGATCGGCGTACGGGACAGCAAGGACCAGTCCGGCCCGGCGTTACGGTTCGCCCCGGCCGCCTGGTCCACCTTCGTCCGCGCGGTACCCCGCCGGCCGCGTTGAACCCCGTCGGGGTCGCCCGCCCGGGTGGGCGGCCCCGACGTCCCACGTCGGCGGCACGGCGTCGCCCGGAGAACGTCGGGGCGGCCCGCTACCGTGCTGCCATGAGCGACACGGAGACCGCGAACCGCCTGCCCACGGCCGAGGAGGAAGCCCGGTTCTGGGCCCTGGTGGAGGCCGCCTGGGAGCGGCTCGGCCCTAAGCCGGCCGCGCTGCGCCGGGCGCTGCTCACCCGCGACCGGGCCGCCTCCGACGACGACGCGTACGCGTTCGACGGCTGGCGGGACGCCTTCCTCGACCAGTTGGGCCAGCTCTGCGCCGACCTGTCCAGCCCCGAGCTGACCGCCCTCGACCGGGTCGTCGAACGCAAGCTGTACGACATCGACCGCGCCGACGTGCACGCGGTGGTCGACGGCTCCGACGACGGTTTCCTCTACGCCCGGGGTCACGTGGTGGCGCTGGGTCGGGAGTTCTACGCCGCGGTCCGGGCCGACCCGACCCGGGCGGTGCCCGACGCCCACCTCCAGGGCATCTGCTACTTCTTCGCCCACCTGCACGACAAGCGGTTCGGCGACTGGCCCCGCACCGGCTCCGGCATCTCCCGCGAGTCGTTCAGCAACCCGGCGGGCTGGGTCGGCCAGTGAGCCGCCCGGCCGTACCGAGCGAGCGCGACGTGCCGCTGCCGGACGGCGGCACCCTGCACGTCTACGACACCGGCGACGACGGCACCGGCCGGTTGCCGGTGGTCTGGCACCACGGCACCCCCAACATCGGTGCCCCGCCGGCCCCGCTGTTCGCCACGGCCGACCGGCTCGGCCTGCGCTGGGTGTCCTACGACCGCCCCGGCTACGGCGGTTCCACCCGACGCCCCGGCCGGGACGTGGCCTCGGCCGCCGCCGACGTCGCCCGGCTCGCCGACGCGCTGGGCCTGGACCGGTACGCCACCGTGGGCCACTCCGGCGGTGCGCCGCACGCGCTGGCCAGCGGCGCGGTGCACCCCGACCGGGTGGTCGCCGTCGTCGCCGTCGCCGGGCTCGCCCCCTACGGTGCGGCCGGCCTTGACTGGTTCGCCGGGATGACGCCGTCCGGGCAGGCGTCGCTGCGGGCCGCCACGCAGGGCCGGGCGACCAAGGAGCGGCACGCCGTGTCCGACACCGACTACGACCCGGAGTTCACCCCGGCCGACCTGGCCACCCTGGCCGGGTCGTGGGCCTGGCTCGAGGAGGTGGTGGGTCCGGCGGTGCGGGGCGGCCCGGACGGCCTGGTCGACGACGACCTCGCCTACGTCAACCCGTGGGGCTTCGACCCGGCCCGGGTGACCGTGCCGGTGCTGCTGCTGCACGGCGGGCGGGACCGGGTGGTGCCGGCCAGCCACAGCCGTTGGTTGGCCGGGGTCTGCCCGGCGGCCGAGCTGCGGATCACCGACGACGACGGGCACCTGTCGGTGCTCGGCGGCGCACCGGCCGCCCTGGAGTGGCTCCGCCGCTGACCGACGCCGGGCCATGCCCGATTCGTTCACCGAACGCAACGCGACACGCCGCGCACCAAAGGTGAACAGTTAGGGCAGGTCATGTTATTCTCCGGCTTCGATGCACCGCCGAGCAGACCCGGACGGGTCACCGCCCGAAGGACGCACTCCCCCGATGTCGGCCCTACCCGCTCCGACCTCGTCACCGTCGTTACTGGAGCGGCCGGCCGGTGGCGCGCTCCAGCTCATCTTCACCACCCTGCCGGCACTGCTGCGGCTGACCTGCGGGCTGTTCGGTGCGGTGACCGCGCTCGCGGTGCGTACCCCACCGGTGCGGGTGCCGCTGCTGCTGGCCGCCGTGGCCGCGCTCACCTGCTGGTCACTGTGGTACGCGACGCGGGCCCTGCGGGTCGGCATCGGCCCGGGGCTCGTCGCCGGGGACGTCACGGTCACCGTCGCCGCGAGCCTGCTGGCCCCGCTGCTGGTCGCCCCGGAGGTGCTGCCCGGCGAGGGTAGCTGGCTCGCCGTGCTGGCCAGCACCACCGTGATCAACGCGCAGGCCACCGCACCGGCCCGCTGGTCGGTGCCGGCGGGCCTGCTGGTCACCGCCGGCTACGCGGTCGGCACCTCGGCCGCCGGCAACACCGTCGAGGCCGGCGCGCACGCGGCGACCCTGCTCATGCAGACGGCCTGCGCGGCGATGATGGCGGCGGTGATGCGCCGCTGGATCGGCCGGGCCGACACCTCCTTCGCCGACTTCCAACGCCTGCGCCGGGACGTGGTGCTGGCCCGCACGGCCCGCGAGGTCGAGCGGCGGCAGAACCGGGACCTGCACGACACGGTCCTGTCCACGCTCACCATGGTCGGTCTGGGCGCCCTGCCGGCCGGCTCGGCGGCGTTGCGCGACCGGGCCGCCGCCGACCTGCGTACCCTGGTCGGCCTCGCGCACGCCCGGTCCACCCCGGCGGGCGAACCGGGCGACGCCGGCCCGGTCGACGTCGACGCCGGCCTGCGCACGCTGCTCGTCACCCACCCGCAGTTGCGGGTGACGGCCACGCTGCCGCCCTGCGCGGCACCGGCGGGGGTGACCGCCGCCCTGGTCGACGCCACCGCCGCCGCGCTGGCCAACGTGGCCCGGCACGCGCCGGACGCCGCCGTGACCCTGCGGCTGAGCCGCGACCACAGCGGCATCGTGGTCGAGGTGGTCGACGACGGTCCCGGTTTCGACCCGGCCACCATCCCCCTGCACCGGTACGGGGTACGCGAGTCGATCCGGGGCCGGATGGCCGAGGTCGGTGGCCGGGCGGTGGTGACTTCCGCCCCTGGCGTGGGCACCCGGATCAGGCTGGAGTGGCCGAATGTCGACTGACCTCGGCGCGACCGACCTCGGACCGACTGGCCCCGGCCCGACTGACCTCGGCGCGACCGGTGCCGGCGCGACCGCGTCGGCCCGCGTACCCCGGCCGGCGCAGCGGGCTGCGGACCCGGTGGGGGCCGACGGCCCGGCGGTGGACGTGGGCCGGGCCTCGGACCGGGGGGCCCGGATCGCGGCGGTGGCCATCGCCCTGGTGTGGCACCTGGCGATCGGGTTGCCGGCGGTGCTCGGCGCCTGGTCGACGCTGGCGACCCCCACGGTGGTCGCCGCGGGCTGGCTGGCCGCCTGCGCCCTCGGCGGGTACGCCGCACACCGGCTGCTGCACGGCCTGCTGCCTCCGGCGCTGCCGCTGGCGGCGGCCCTGCTGACGGTCGACGCGGCGGTCTTCGCGGCGGCCGGCCGGGAGCAGCTCTTCGCCGCCGCGAACTGGGCGTGGACGGGGCTGGCCTGGTTCTTCGTGGTGGTGCTCTGGGGTCGCCCGATCCGCTGGATGATCGTCCTATTGGCCGGGCACGCGGTGATCGCGCTCGCCGCGCTGGTCGGTGACGGGGCGACCGCCCCCGCCGACCTGACCCGCTTCACGATGTACGTCTACGGCACCTCGTCGCTGCCGGTGGCGGTCTTCACCGGTGCGGCGGTGATCGCCACCCTCGCCCGGGAACGCGCCGACACCGCCACGGCGACCCTCGCCGTCCGCGCCGAACGGGACGCCGCCGAACGGGCCTGGGCGGACCGGCGGGCCCGGCTGGCGCTGGTCGGCGGGGCCGCCGAACAGGTGTTGGCGGAACTGGCCGACGGCCGCGCCGACCCGGGCGACCCGTTCGTGCAACGGCGGTGCGTACTCGCCGCGACCCGGCTGCGGCGGCTGATCGCCGAGTCCGACGACGTGCCGGACCCGCTGCTGCACGAGTTGCGGGCCGCCGCCGACCTGGCCGAACGCAACGGGTTGCCGATCGAGCTGATCGCCATCGGCACCCCGCCGCCGCTGCCGGTGGAGATCCGTCGACGGCTCGCCGATCCGCTGGCCACCGCCCTGGCCGATGCCACCGGTTGGGCACGACTGACCGTGGTGGCCGGCCCCGACGAGGTGGCGGTCAGTCTGGTCACCCCGGACGGCCAGGGCCCGGGGGCGGCGGATCCGCCGACCTCCCGGGCCGGCGACGACGACCAGGTGGAACACGTACATGAGCGGGACGGGGAGATCAGGTGGACGCAGACCCGATGGCGCAGGCCATGAGCGGGGAGCGCCCGGTCGGTGTGTCGATCGTCGACGACCATCCGGTGGTGATCGACGGTGTGCGGGCCTGGCTGTCCACCGAGCCCCGGCTGCGGGTGCTCGCCACCGGCGACGACCCGGACCTGGTGCTGCGGGCCGCCCCGGAGGCCGACGTGATCCTGCTGGATCTGCGGCTACGCGGGAAGATGGTGCTGGACAAGCTGGCCGAGCTGAGCGCCGACGGCCGGCGGGTGGTGGTCTACTCCGAGCACACCGACCCGGCGACCATGCTGGCCGCGCTCGACGCCGGGGCGACCGCGTTCCTGGCCAAGCACGAGGGGCGGGAACACTGCGTGGCCACGGTGCTGGCCGCCGCCAACGACCGCCCCTACGTGCCGCCGGCCCTGGCCGGGGCGATGGTGGGCGATCCGCGCCCGGACCGTCCGGCCCTGTCGGACAAGGAACGGGAAGCGCTGCTGCTGTGGTTCCAGTCGATGTCGAAGGCGTCGGTGGCCCGCCGGATGCAGATCAGCGAGCACACCGTCAAACAATATGTGGACCGGGCCCGGATCAAGTACACCCGGGCGGGTAGGCCGGCCGCCACGAAGGCGGCGTTACTGGCCCGGGCGATCGAGGACGGTCTCATCCGGCCGGAGGAGATCGGCATCTACCGGTCACAGGCGTCGTACGACCGGCCGACCCCCTAACGGGTGTCATGACAGCCCGTCACGCCTCGGCGAGGCTGGGACGCCAGGAGACCACTGCGCGGGGGAGGTCGTGACGATGCGCGAGAACATGTCCCCGTTCTTCATCGCACCGCACCGGTTCGATGCGCCGGAGGACGATTCCGCTCCCGTGCTCGACAGGCGTTACGAACTCGTCCCGGAACCCGGCGAGCGGGTGCTCGGCCGGTACCCGACGTCGGTGGCCGGCTGCCTGATCAGCCCGACCGGGGCGCGACGGCACTGGGTGCTGCCCGGCCCCGCCTCGATCACCGTCACCGACCGCCGACTCGCCTACGTCTGCCTCACCGGAGACCTGGCCCTGGTCGCCGGGAAGATCGACGCGACGGGGGTCCGGCACCGGCGCAACGTCCGGCTGCCGCGCCTGGTCAGCGGGCAGGTCCGCTGGCAGTGGCCGTCCCGGTTGGAGCTGCGCACCACCGGCCGGTCCACCGCGCAGGGCACCGCCGAGGCGGAACTGCTGGTCGTCTGCGACGCGCTGCGGACGATCCAGCAGCCGGCCCTGGCGCTGGGCGGCGCGGTCGGGCCGGTGACCGAGCTGGCCCGGCTGATCCGCCGCACGGTGGCCTGCTTCCGGGTCACCCATCCCGAGCTGGTGGAGCTGGCACCGCCGGAGCGGGACGTGCTCATCCGTCGGGCGACCGCCCCGCCGCTGACCGGTGAGGCGCGGGTGACCCTGCCGGGTTCGCTGCCGGTGGAGTTCCTCTCCCGCGACGACTACTACCGCGCTCCCGCGCCCGCCGGTCGGGACGCGGTCGGCAGCTGACCCTGGCCCCGCCTCACCTGACCCCGCCCCGCCCCACCTGGCCTGGCCCGACCCGACCTGGCCCCACCCGACCTGGCCTGGCCCGACCTGGCCTGGCCCGACCTGGCCTGGCCCGACCTGGCCTGGCCCGACCTGGCCTGGCCCGACCTGGCCTGGCCCGACCTGGCCTGGCCCGACCTGGCCTGGCCCGACCTGGGCCGGGGCTGTTCTGGCGGGGGCTGGGGCTGGGGCTGGGGCGGGGCGGGGGCTCCCGCTGACCGTCGACCGGGACGCCGCCCGCGCCGACGCCGCCCGGCGTCGCTTCCCGCCTGAGGCGGCACCCGAGGCAGGATAGGGGTCTCGGGGCGCGAGGCAGGGTCGGGGCGCGAGGCAGGGCAGGGGCGCGGCGTCGTGGTCAGCCCGCCGGCGGCGCGGACGAGATGTCCGGCAGGTATACCTCTCAGCGTCCTTTCGACCTGATGACGTTGACGAATCGCCGAAGGTTGCCCTTCAGGTCACGGACGGTGGATGGCGGTTGCATCACGAACTTGTCAGTGGTGGGCGTATATCGGCATCCCCCACAGATGTCGAGCCGCCGCGCCGACCAACCCGACCAGGTCAGACCGTCAGCCGCGTCGACCAACCCGGCCACGGACCTGCAAGCTGGGTCGACCAGCTCGGCCAAATCGGACCAGCCAGCCAGGTCGACCAGCCCGGCCGGTCGGATCAGCCAGCCGCGATCGACCAGCCCGGCCAGGTCGGACCAGCGGGCCGGATCAGCCAACCGGGCCAGGACAGTCAGACCAGCGAGCCGTCGACCAGCCCGACCAGATCGGACCAGCGGGCCGGCCTGACCAGCCCAGCAGGATCGGCGGGCCGGCTTGACCAACCGGGGCGGGTCAGACCGGTCAGCCGGCTTGACCAATCCGGCGGGTCGAGATCAGCCGGTCACGCCGATCGGGTCGGTCGGACCGGAAAAGCCTGAGTCGCTGACGTCATCAGCTCGAAAGGACGCGAACCCACTATCCTCTCCGCCGATCCCTCCGACCCCATACGCCCGAAATATCCGCAACATCTCCGTCCCCGCCGCCTCTCCGCCCGCGCCGCCGCGCAACGGCAACGGCAACGGCAACGGCAACGATGGGCAACGGGCCTGTCGAGCGGCGGCCGGAAGGACGGTCAGGACCGTAGCCAGGAAAAAGCCAAGCGACAGCGAAGGACAGAGGGGCAAGGAAGAGCAGTGGGGCGGGGAAGGGCCGAACGGCAGGACGACCGCCCGAAATACGCCGGGCGGCGGGAGGCCGGGCGGGGAAGGGGACGTGACGGTCAGGAGGCGGTCGAGCGGCGGGGGCGGCGGTCCAGTTCGGCAGCCTCCTGGGGGGTGGGCGCGGTGCCGCCCAGGTGCGCCGGCTGCCACCAGGAGTCGTCCGGGCCGGCCGGCTTGTCGGGGTACTCCTGCTGGGCCCGCTCGACGAGCGCGGTCAGCCGGGTCTTCAGCTCCGCCGTCATCGTGTTGGCATCCGGGTACGCGCCCGGGTCCATCGGCTCGCCCAGCAGGATGGTGATCGGGGTGTGCCGTCGGGTCAGCGTCTTCGGCCGGCCCTTGGTCCAGAGCCGCTGCGTCCCCCACAGCGCCACCGGCACCAGCGGCACCCCGGCCGTCTGCGCCATCCGGGCCGCCCCGCTCTTCAGCTCCTTGACGGTGAAGGAACGGCTGATCGTCGCCTCGGGGAAGACCCCCACCACCTCGCCGCGCCGCAGCGCGTCCACCGCCGTGTTGTACGAGCCGACCCCCGCCGCCCGGTTCACCGGGATGTGCTTCATGCCGCGCATCAGCGGGCCGGACACCTTGTGCGCGAACACGTCGTGCTTAGCCATGAACCGCACCAGCCGCCGGGACGCGTGTGCCCCGTACCCGCAGAAGATGAAGTCGAGGTAGCTGACGTGGTTGCTGGCCAGCACGGCCCCACCGGTACGCGGGACGTGGTGGTTCCCGTCGACGGTCAGGCGCAGGTCGAGGACCCGGAACAGCGTCTTGGCAGCGGCGATCACGGGCGGGTACACGAGTTCCGGCATCCGCGTACTTTACCCCGCACCGTCAGTCGGCCAGTTTGTGCAGATCGAGGCGGCCCCGGGCGAAGGCGTCCACCCACCCCCAGCGACCCGGGATGTCCAACACCTCGATCCGTCCCATCCCGACCGGCAGCACCGGCTCCACCGCCAGGTGCCCCTCGTGCGGCTCCAACCCGAGCATGGTGCGCAGCAGCAGCAGCGGCGCCCCCGTCGACCAGGCCTGCGGGCTGCACGCCGTCGGGTACTCGACCGGGAACTTGGTCTGCTCCCGAGGGTAGCCGCCGAACGCCTCGGGCAGCCGCCCGTCGAAGTACGTCGCCGCATCGAGGATGCCGCTGGCGATGGTGGCGGCCTCCTCGGCGAAGCCGTACCGCCGCAGCCCCCAGGCGATGAACGAGTTGTCGAACGGCCAGATCGTGCCGTTGTGGTAGCCGATCGGGTTGTACCGCACCTCCCCCTCGGCAAGGGTGCGCACGCCCCAACCGGTGAACAACCGGGGCCCGACCATGTGCTGGGCGATCTTCTCGGCCCGGTCGTGGTCGACGATCCCGCTCCACAGCAGGTGCCCGATGTTGGAACTGAGCACGTCGCACTGCCGGCCGTCCGGGTCCAGGGCCAGCGCGTAGAACTCCCCGTCAGCCACCCACCAGTCCCGGTTGAAGCGTTCCTTCAACGCCGCGGCCTCCTGCTCCAGCCGGTCCGCGAACGCCGGGTCACCCCAGAACTCCCGGGCCATCCGGGCCGCCCGCAGCTTCGCGTCGTACGCGTAGCCCTGCACCTCGCAGGTGGCCCGGGGGAACGGCGGCAGGCTGCCGTCGGCGTACGAGATGGAATCCCAGGAGTCCTTCCAGCACTGGTTCTCCAGCCCGGTCTCCGTGTTGCGCCGCTCGTACCAGATGTAGCCGTTACCAGCCAGGTCGGCGTAGTCGTCGATCCACTTCAACGCCGCCCGGCACTCCCGTTCCAGCTCCTTGACCAGGGCGACGTCACCGCTCCACCGTTCGTACTCGTCGAGCAGCACCACGAACAGCGGGGTGGCGTCCACCGAGCCGTAGTACGGCGAGTGCGGCTGCTCCTCGAACGCGGCCGTCTCGCCGTAGCGCATCTCGTGCAGGATGCGGCCCGGGTCCTCGTCACGGAAGTCGTCGAACCGGCTGCCCTGAAGCGAGGCTAGGATGCGCAGCGTGGTCTTGGACAACTCCGGCGCGAACGGCAACACCTGCAGGCAGGTCAGGATGCTGTCCCGGCCGAACATCGTCATGAACCAGGGCAGGCCGGCGGCGGGCAGGGTCTGGCCGCCCAGCGACAGCGGCGCGAACCGCAGCGCCGCCAGGTCGATCAGGCTACGCCGGTAGGTGGCGGCCACCCGGTCGTGCTCGCTGTTGACCTTCGGGGCCTTGGCGATCCACTCTTCCAGGTCGTGCTGGAGGGCGAGCCGTTCGTGGCCGTGCGCCGTCACCCCGAGCCGCAGGTCACGCCCGCCGGGACCGACCGCGAAGGTCTGCACGTCGATCTCGGCGTTCCACTGCTCGTTGGGCTCCAGGTGCACCGAGTACGCGAACCCGTTGCGGTCGTACCGCGCCGGCCGGGACGACGAGATGGCCGTCTCCCGCACGAAGTTGCCCCGCCGGTAGCCCAGCCGCAGCCGGTCGGACTCGACCTCGGCGTACAGTTCGCCCTTCTTGTTCAGGATCTCGTCCTTGACCTGGAAGAGGTCGGCGAAGTCGGCCCCGGCGTCCATCCGGATCTCCAGGTCGACCGCCTTCTCGTCGTGGTTCAGGATGGTCAGCTTCTCGCGGAAGCTGCCGCCGACCGCGCGCTCCCGGATGATCGACAGCTTGGCGTCGACGTAGTGGGTGGCCATCCCCGGCACCAGGAAGAACCGCGCCTCGTAGTACTGGAGGTCGTCGTAGGACAGCGCGTTGAGCCGTTCCCCGTTGATGGTCAGCACCCAACGGGACAGGAACCGCATGTCCAGGGAGAACAGCCCCGTCGGTTCGGTCGGCGTGGCCTCGATGTCACCGGTCTCCTCGGAGACGACGAACGTGTTGCCGTCCAGGATCCGGATCGTGTTGCCCTGTGCCATCACCGCACCTCCCGATGGTGGAGCCGGCGCGGCCCCTGTGCGTCCGGGGACCCGGGGAAGATCCGTTCGATCTGCACCACCAGCCGGGCGTCACCGGTGACCGTCATGTCGCCGCGCAGCACCGCCGCCAGGCCGTTCTCCCGCCCGGCGGCCATCTCCTCGAACAGCGCCGGCGTGGTGCCGATGACCGTGTCGGCCTCCCGGTCCTCCTGGCTGACCGTGAGCCTGCCCCGGTCCACCCGCAGCAGCCAGTGGGTGGTCTGCGCCCCCTCGTGCAGGTCGAAACGTACTGTCCCGGCCGCCTTGTTCAGCAGCGGCTCGTGATCCCGCCGGTTCAGGCTCTCGAAGAACCTCGTGGTCGCGTCCACCATCGGGCCCTCTCCCCCGTCGTCGCCTCGACCTGCCGGTGCCCGGCATCGACCTGCCGGTACCCGCACGGGGGTCCCCGCCCCGCCCGGGGTCAACCTCGCCCGGATCGGGTGAACCCGGCAGGCACGCACGACGACGCCGGCCCCCGGGAGGTCCCGGAGGCCGGCGTCGGACAGGGCGGACGTCAGTTGTTGGGGTCGTCGGCGCTGACGTCGGCGAGCACCGACTGGGGTTCCCGTTCCACCGCGAGGTCCCCCATCGACACCAGACCCACCAGCCGACCGTCGTCGATCACCGGCAGCCGGCGTACGGCGTAGGTGCGCATCAGGTCCGCGGCGGCGACCGCGTCGTCGTACTGGCTGACCGTGATCACGTCCCGGCTGGTGATCTCGTTGAGCCGGGCGCGGTTCGGGTCGAGATCCTCGGCCACGCCCCGGACGGTGATGTCCCGGTCCGTCACGATCCCCACCACGTCGTCACCGTTGGTCACCACCACGTCGCCGATGGCGCTGTCCCGCATCTCCTGCGCGGCGGCGGCGAGGGTGTCGTTGCCGTCCATCGTCACCAACCGGGTCGTCATAAACTCTCCGACCGTTGTCATGGTGCTCCCCTCTCGGTGTCGGCACCGCGGTCTACCCGCCGCCCCCGAGCAGGTAACACTGCTCAGCGCCGCTCGGCGGCGACCAGCTCGGCGAGTTGCACGGCGTTCAGCGCGGCGCCCTTGCGCAGGTTGTCGTTGGAGCAGAACAACGCCAGGCCGTGCTCGACGGTCTCGTCGGCGCGCAGCCGGCCGACGTAGGTCGGGTCCTGACCGGCCGCCTGCAACGGCGTCGGCACGTCCGACAGCGCCACCCCGGGAGCGCCGTCGAGCAGTTCCCGGGCCCGCTGCGGGGTGATCGGCCTGGCGAACCGGGCGTTGATCTGCAACGAGTGGCCGGTGAACACGGGCACCCGGACGCAGGTGCCGGAGACCTTCAGCTCGGGGATCTCCAGGATCTTGCGGCTCTCGTGGCGCAGCTTCTGCTCCTCGTCGGTCTCGAACGAGCCGTCGTCGACGATCGAACCGGCCAGCGGGAGCACGTTGAAGGCGATCGGCCTGGCGAACGAGCGCGGCGCGGGGAACTCGACGGCCGACCCGTCGTGGGTCAGCGCGGTGGCCCCCTCGACGACCTTGCGGACCTGCTCGTCCAGCTCGGCGACACCGGCCAGGCCGGCCCCGGAGACCGCCTGGTAGGTGGCGACGACCAGGCTGACCAGGCCGGCCTCGTCGTGCAGCGGGCGCAGCACCGGCATCGCGGCCATCGTGGTGCAGTTCGGGTTGGCGACGATGCCCTTCGGCCGGTCGGCGAGCGCGTGCGGGTTGACCTCGGCGACGACCAGCGGCACCTGCGGGTCGGTGCGGAACGCCGACGAGTTGTCGATCACCACCGCGCCGGTCGCGGCGACCCGGGGGGCCAACTCCTTCGCGGTGCCCTTGCCGGCGGAGAACAGCACGATGTCCAGCCCGGAGTAGTCGGCCGTGGCCGCGTCCTCCACGGTGACCTCGCCGTCCCGCCAGGCCACGGTGCGCCCGGCCGACCGGGCCGAGGCGAACAACCGCACCTGCTCCGCCGGGAACTCGCGTTCCGCCAACACCTGCCGCATGACCCCACCGACCTGGCCGGTGGCTCCCACAATGCCGATCCTCATGCCCGCGAGGCTACCCAGCCGCAGGCCCGGACCGGGAAGCCTTTCCCACCGCCCGGGTCGCCGCCGGCCCGGCCGGTCACCGCCCGGGCCGGTCGCCGTGCCGCAAAACCACCCGACGGTACGCCCCGCAGCCCTGGAAGATCGGCCGTGGCGGGGCCGTCCGGCCGCAGCATCCGCACCGCAGGCCCGGCCCGGCGCTCCCGGGGCGGCGCGACCGGAATCACACCGCCCCGGTCGCGCCGACGCCGGTCAGCCGACGTGGTCGGTCACCTCGCCGAGCCCGGAGGCAACCAGTTCGTCCCGGATCGCCGCCGCGTCGCCCTCGATGACCAAGGTCAGCGCCTCCGGGTGCAGGTGGGTGGCGGCGGCTGCGGAGACCTGCGCGACGTCGGCGGCGAGCAGCGCCTCCCGCAGCCGGGCGTGGTAGTCGTCGGGCAGGTCGTGCACGACCAGGGTGGTCAACGCCGAGGCGATCGCCCGGGGGCTCTGCAACTCGACCGACAGCTGCCCGGCCCGCCAGGACCGGGCCACCGCCAACTCGTCCTCGGTCACCCCGCCCGCCCGGGTACGGCTGATCTCACCGACCGCCTCGACCAGGGCCGGCGCGGTCACCGCCGTCTGCACCCCGGAGCTGACCGCGAACCGGCCGAACCGGCGGGACGAGGCGAAGTCGCCCCGGATGCCGTACGTGTAGCCGCGTACCTCGCGGATCAGGTGGTTGAGCCGGGAGGTGAACGCCCCGCCCAGCACGGTGCCGGCGAGTGTCATCGGCACGTGGTCGGGGTGGGCGCGGTGCGGCGCGGGATGGCCCAGCCGCAGCGTGGACTGCACCGACCCGGGCCGGTCCACCAGGATGATCCGCCGGCCGGCGGGCAGCGGCACCTCGATCGGGCCGCCCCGCTCGGCGGGGCCGCCGCCGGTGCCGGCGAACGCCGCCGCGCCCAGCGCGTCCAGGTCGAGGCGGTCCAGGTCCCCGGCGACGATCAGGGTGCCGGGGCGCAGGAACCACTCGGAGTGGAAGACGGTGACGTCCTCCACGTCCAGCCCGGCCACCGAGCCGGGGTCGCCGTAGAGCGGGCGGCCCCACCGGTTGTCCGCGCCGAACAGGTCGGCGCGCAGCACCGCGTCGGCGCGCGGGCCGGGGTTGGCCCAGTCCATCCGCAGCGCGGTCGCCTCGTCGTCGCGCACCCGACGGACGTCGTCGGGGTCAAGCCGGGGTGTGCGTACCGCCTCGGCGAGCAGTTCCACCGCCGCGTGGAGCCGGTCCACCGGCACCTGGACGCTGACCTGGAAGCTGTCCCAGTCCAGACCGGTGGCCAGTTCGGTGCCGAGGCCCTCGACGGCGAGTGCGAACCCGGTGGCGTCCCGCTGCGCGGTGCCCTCCTCCAGCGCCTTGGCCAGCACCGCGCCGAGGCCCTCCTTGCCTACCGGTTCCCGGCCGGCGCCCGCGTCGAGCAGCAGCAGCGCGACGGCGAGGGTCTGGCCGGGCAGGTGCGCGGCGACGACCCGGCCACCGGCGACGTCCCGCCGGACCACGGTCGGGAACCGGTACGGGCGGGCGGTGCCCGGACCCGGCCGGGTGGTGATCAGCGTCATCGGGTCTCCTCCGGCAGGTAGGTCAGGGTCACCCGGTCGGCCGGGGTGAGCAGGTCGGCGGCCAGTTCGGCGATCTGTCCGGCGGTCACCGACAGCCAGCCGGGCAGCCGGTCGGCGGTCCTCGCCGGGTCGCCGAACTGGGTGGCGTACCGGCCGAGCGCGTCGGCCCGGCCGTCCACGGTGGACATCTGCCGCCACCAGGCGGTGCTGAGCAGCGCCTTGGCCCGGTCGAGTTCGGCGGCGGTGACCGGCACGGTGGCGAGTTCGTCGACCACCTCGGCGACCCCGGCGGCGAGTTGGTCGGCGCTCACCCCGGGGCGGGCGGTGGCGGTGGCGATCACCGGTGCCGGGGCGTGTGCCAGGTCCACCCCGTACGCTCCGACCAGGTCGGGTTGGGCGAGCCGTTCACCGTCGGCGAGCCGCTGGTAGAGCCGGCTGCCCCGGCCGCTGCCGAGCACGGTGGCGGCCACCGTGGCCACGTCGTAGCCGGTGCTGCCGAACGGGTGGGTGCGGTGCGCGACGTAGACCCGGGCGGCCGGCACGTCGGCGGTGACCGTCTCGACGGCGGGTCGGCCGGTGCCGGCGACGGTGTGCCCGTCCGGCGCGGCGGGGATGTCGCCGCGGGCCGGGATCGCCCCGAAGTACCGCTGCGCCAGCGTGAACACCTCGGCGGCGGTGGCGTCGCCGACCACGGTCAGCACGGCGTTGTCGGGCGCGTAGTACGTCTGGTGGAACGCCTGGAAGGTGGCCAGGTCGGCGGCGTTCAGGTCGGCCATCGACCCGATCGTCGCGTGGTGGTACGGGTGCCCCGGCGGGTAGAGCAGCGGGAGCAGCCGCAGCCAGGCGTCGCCGTACGGGACGTTCTCGTAGCGTTGCCGCCGCTCGTTCTTGACCACGTCCCGCTGGTTGTCCAGGGTCTCCTGGGTGAGCGCGGGGACCAGCCCGCCCATCCGGTCGGCCTCCAGCCACAGGGCCAGTTCGAGGTGTTCGGCCGGGACGGTCTCGAAGTAGTTCGTCCGGTCCGGGTTGGTGGTGGCGTTGAGCGAGCCACCGGCGCCCTGGATCAGTTTCATGTGTTCGGTCTTGGCGACGTTGACCGAGCCCTCGAACATCAGGTGCTCGAAGAGGTGGGCGAAGCCGGTCTGTCCCGTCGGCTCGTGCCGGGAGCCCACGTCGTACCAGAGGTTGACCGCGACCGCCGGGGCGGTGCGGTCCTCGCTCACCACCACGCGCAGGCCGTTGTCCAGTCGGGTCGTCTCGATGGGCCAGGGGTAACCGCTGTCGGGCATGACCCGACGCTATCCGATCTCCACGCCCCGGTGGCGACGTGTCGCCACCGGGGCCTGCGGGTCAGCGGTCGGGACGGGTCAGTCGGGGGGTTCGATCGGGGGGACGGTCTCTTCGGAGGTGCGGTGTTCCAGCACCGTGTCGGGGGCGGCCCCCTGGTCGGCCGCACGGAGGTCCGACTCGGCGAGGATCGCCTCGGCCTGGGCCTGCGGGTCGTCGCTGCCCACCGCTGCCTCCTCGGGCAGCAGGTGGGCCCGGGACTCCACCCGGTCCTGATCGCTCTGCTCGTGGGTCATGCGCATCCTGTTACCCCGTCGGCCCGCCCGCCACGCCGCCGGGCGACACCATGCCGGTCCCCCGCCGGTCAGCGGAACGGGCCGCGCACCTCGTAGGTGATGCCCCCGGCGGAGATCCCGGCCGTGCCGCGCTGGGAGGAGAAGTAGAGCCGGCTGCCGTCCGGGGAGAACGCCGGGCCGGTGATCTCCGACGAGGACTGCCCGGTGATCCGCAGGAACGGCGTCACCACCCCGGTCGGGGTGATCATGTTGATCTCCATGTTGCCGCCGTCCTCGGCGACGTAGAGGTCACCGGAGCGGGTGCCGGTGATGTTGTCCACCCCGGTCAGCGGCGCGGCGCCGCCGGTCACCAGCGAGTCGTCGTACGCCAGGTCGATGCGCTGGCCGACCGCGTCGTACGCCCAGACCCGGTTGTCGCCCTTGGTGGTGAACCAGCAGGTGCCGTCGGCGTACCAGCAGCCCTCGCCGCCGGTGAACCGCTTCGCCCCGGCGACCTGGTTGCGGGTCGTCGTCGGCGAGCCGTCCGGGTCGGGCACCCGGGCCCAGCTCACCGGGCCGCTGGTGGCGGTGCCGGCGACCAGCACCTCCAGGGTGCCGGTGGAGAGGTCGCCCCAGACGGTGGGCCGGAACCGGTAGAAGCAGCCGTCGGTCTCGTCCTCGGTCAGGTAGATCACCTGGCGGACCGGGTCGGCCGCCGCCGCCTCGTGCTTGAACCGGCCCAGCGCCGGCCGCTGCACCGCGGCGGTGCCGCCCTGCGGGTAGGTCTCGTGGACGAAACCCCGGCTGATCTCCTCGCAGGACAGCCAGGTCCCCCACGGCATCGCGCCACCGGCGCAGTTCTGGTTGGTCCCGGACAGGATGCGGTACGCCGAGGTGACCGTGCCGTCGGCGGCGAACCGCAGTGCCGACGCGCCGCCGTTGGGGGTGATCTCCGAGTTGGAGACGTAGATCCAGCCGGTGCCGGCGGCGAAGCAGGCCCCGCCGTCGGGCGCGGGGTGCCAGGTGTACGAGGTGCCCGGCACCGTCTGCCGGGAACGGGCGACCACCCGGCTGGTGAAGCCGGCGGGGAGCTGGATGCCGTTGCCGTCGGCGGTGCCGAGCGGCCCGTAGGGGCCGGTGCCCGGTTGGGCCGGTGCGGCCGACGCCGCGCCGGACCAGAGGCTGCCGGCGAAGGCGGCGGCCCCACCGGCGACGGTGGCGCGCAGGACGGTACGACGGTCCATCGGATACCTCCGGGGGATGCGAGCGGTGCCGCCGAAGTTACCGACGGTGGCAGTGACGGAGGTGAACGTCAGGCGAGGAGCGGCCGACGACGGGATGAGTCCTTCCCTCCGGTCGGGTACGCTTGCTGGCGTGACGCGTACGTATCCATGGTTTAGGCAGCCGGCTGCGGAGCCGGTGACCTCACCATGAGCTGACGTCACCGCGTTTCGAGCCGGCCGGGCAGGAGCCTTCGAGCTTCCTGCCCTTCTGTTTACGAGCAGCCGGCTCGACCCGGGCACCGGCCCCGGGCACGGTCGGCGGAAGGATTCCCACCGTGACGACCCCGGACAACGGGCCCACCCCGGACAACGGCGCGGTCATCGACCAACGGATCGACCGTGTCGTGCCGCTGACCACCCCCGCCCTGCTCCTGCACGAGCTGCCCCTGGACCCGCCGCTGGCCTCGGCCGTGCTGGCCGGTCGACGCGACGTCGGCCGGGTGCTCGACCGCGCCGACGACCGCCTGCTGGTCGTGGTCGGCCCGTGCTCGGTGCACGACCCGGCGGCGGCGCTGGAGTACGCCCACCTGCTGCGTGCGGCCGCCGACCGGCACGCCGACGACCTGCTGGTGGTGATGCGGGTCTACTTCGAGAAGCCGCGTTCCACGGTCGGCTGGAAGGGCCTGATCAACGACCCGGCGCTGGACGGCTCCGGCGACGTGAACACCGGCCTGCGCACCGCTCGGGCGCTGCTGCGCGACGTGGTCCGGCTGGGGCTCCCGGTGGGCTGCGAGTTCCTCGACCCGATCACCCCGCAGTACATCGCCGACACGGTGGCCTGGGGCGCGATCGGGGCCCGGACGGTGGAGAGCCAGGTGCACCGGCAGCTCGCCTCCGGCCTGTCCATGCCGATCGGGATGAAGAACCGCCCGGACGGCAGCATCGGCACCGCCGTGGACGCGATCCGGGCCGCCGAGGTGCCGCACGTCTTCCCCGGCATCGACGTCTCGGGCACCCCGGCGATCATGCACACCCGGGGCAACGCCGACGGGCACCTGGTGCTGCGCGGCGGCGGGGGCCGGCCCAACTACGACGCCGCCTCGGTGGCCGGGGCGCTGGAGCTGCTGCGGGCGGCCGGGCTGCCGGAGCGGCTGGTGGTCGACGCCAGCCACGCCAACAGCGGCAAGGACCACCGCAACCAACCGAAGGTGGCCGCCGACGTGGCCGCCCAGCTCGCCGCCGGGCAGCGCGGCATCGTCGGCATCATGCTGGAGAGTTTCCTGCTTGAGGGCCGTCAGGACCTGGACCCGACCCGGGAGCTGACCTACGGCCGGTCGGTCACCGACGCCTGCCTCGGCTGGGACACCACGGCCGAGGTGCTGGAGCAGCTCGCCGTCGCGGTGCGGGCCCGTCGGGCCACCCTGCCCACCCCGGCCTGACGGGTTTGACCGTTTCGGCCCCGGGTAGCAGGGCGGGGTGACCGACGACGCCGCCACGCCCGACGACCTGCCCGGGACCGCCCGGCCGGACCTCCCCCAGCTCGACGAGCTGCTGGACGAGATCTACCACGGCCAGGAACGGCTCAGCCAGGCCGACATCTACCGTTCGGCGGTCGGCGCGGACCTGCCGGCGGAGCTGCTCACCCGGGTCGCCGCCCTCCCCGAGGGGGAGTACGCGGTCGACGAGGTGGCCGACCTGCTGGGCGGGTCGGCGGGCTGACCGGCGACGCCGGCGAGAGGAGATCGAGATGTCCGACCAGAACGAACGCCACGAGCGGGTGCCCGCCCTCGGCCAACCCCCCGAGGGGCTGGACACCCTGCCCGAACCGGACTTCGCCAACGAGCACGACCGGACGGCGGTCGACCGCGACGTGATCACGGGCGCGGACGCCGACGAGCGGGAGCCGGAGGCGTCGCGCGGCTGGGCGGGCGAGGACCACGGCACCACCCCCACCTGAGCGGGCGGCGACGGATGACGGACAAGGGGCCGGCGGACACGATCCGCCGGCCCCTTCCGCGTACGGGTCACCGCTCGTCGTGCCGCCCACCCTCGGCGGCCTGCTGCGCCACCGCGTACCCCATCTGGAGGAAGTCGGACGCGGCGACGGCGGTCAGCGCGGTCGCCACCAGCCGGGTCAGCCGGGGGGCCAGCACCAGGCCGCCGGTGAGCCCGGTGGCCACCCAGACGGCCAGGCAGAACGGGCAGCTGAGCAGCTCACCGATCGCGTGTCGGGTGGAGCTGCCCTGGTCCCGGACCTGTTCCATCACCTCGCCGCTGCCGATCGGGCGGTCGTAGCGGGTGAACGGGGCCCGCAGCGGGCTGGTCACCGCGTCCTTGGACAGCAGCCGGCTCAGCTTGTGGGTGGCGACGGCGAGCAGCACCACGTCACCCGGGGAGGGCCGCTCGGGCACCGGCCGGCCGGTCGCCTTGACCAGCGCCGCGATGGTGGCGGTCACCCCGGCGTAGGTGCCCATCGCCGCGAGGTAGCCGTCCAGCGGCCGGTGCTCGTGCGGCGCGTACGCCTGGCGCAGCCGCGCCACCTTCTGCTTCACACCACCGTCGGTCACCGGGTCTCCTCGTTCGTGGGCCGCACCGTCGGGTACGGCGCGTCGGGGTGGGCGGGTGGGGTCAACCCGCGGTCAGGTTCTCGGCGACCTCACGTTCGAGGTTGACGAGCGATTCGTCGGCGAGGCCGGCGTCCGAGCCGGCGGGCAGGTCCAGCCGGACCCGGGCCCCGCCGGAGTCGGCCGGGGCGACCCGCAGCTCGGCCGTGCCGTCCGGGCCGTCCCAGCGGGCGTGCAGTTCGTCGTCGGAGCGGCTGCTCGGGGTCGGGCCGTCGGTCCGCAGCTCCCCGGGCAGCCAGGCGTCGATCCGCTCGGGGTCGGTGGCGGTGCTGAACACCACCTCCGGCGGCGCGGACATGCCACGTTCGGCGCGGGTGCCCATCAGGCGTCCCGCAGCCGGTGCGGGTCCACCTCGCGGCCGGGGTGCCGGGCCAGGTACTCGGTCTCCAGCTCGGCGGTGCGGCGCAGGTGGTTGGCGAGCGCCGAGTCGGCGGCGTGCCGCAGCGTGTCGAGCCGGGTGCGGTGCAGGCTCTGCAACTCGCGGATCAGGTCGTCGTCGGGGAGGTCGGCCGGGTCCACCCCGAGCAGTTCGCCGTCGGTTTCGGTGACCACGGTGGCGGCCCGGTGGACGTGGTCACCGTCCCACTCCGGCATCCGCTGCTCGGCGCTGGTGTCGGAGCGGTGTACTGAGTCGGTCATGTCGCCCCCTCGGGTTCGACTGGTCTGGCTGTCTAGACGGTTGCCCAGCCGTGCTGGCACCAAACCAGCCTGCGCCGCCCGGCGCGGCGACTACGACGTCGCGTCGGAGAGCGCGGGTCCTCCCGGTACCCTCGACGGCATGAAGCGGCTCTGGACCCCGGCGTGGATCGCCCGCCACGTGGCCCTGGTCGTCCTGGTCACGGGATTCCTGGCGCTGGGTTGGTGGCAGATCAGCCGGGCCGCTTCCGGTAACACGCTGAGCTGGGCGTACGCGGTGGAGTGGCCGATCTTCGCCGGTTTCGTGGTCTTCGTCTGGTGGCGGGAGGTCCGGCACGCGCTGCGCGCCCCCGCCGCGACGCCGTCGCCGGACGGGGTGACCCCGGCCGGGCCGGCCACCCCCGGGCCGGGCACCCCTGCGGTACGGCGTCCGGTGCGGGCCGCCCGGGTGCCGACGCCCCCGGTCGACGGCGCCGACGACGCCGACCTGGCCGCGTACAACCGCTATCTGACCTGGTTGAACGCCAATCCGGGCGCGAGGCCCGGCGACTATCCCGGCTGAGGCCGGTCGGAAGGACGGACGACGGTGGGCGGAGCCCTTACCCGGTACCGCGTGATCGCCTGGATCGTGGGCGTGGCGCTGGCCGTGCTGGTGCTGATCGGCATGCCACTGAAGTACGCGTTCGACGAGCCGATCGTGGTGGCCGTCGTCGGCACCGCGCACGGCTGGCTCTACCTGCTCTACCTGGCCGCCACCTTCGACCTGGGGCGACGGGTGGACTGGCCGCTCAAGCGGATGCTGCTGGTGATGCTCGCCGGCACGGTGCCGTTCGTGTCGTTCGTCGCGGAGCGCAGGGTGACCCGCGAACTGGGTGCCGCCGCGCCGGCCCGTACGCCGGAGCCGGTCGGCCGCTGACGGCCGGCACGCGGACGGGCCTCAGCGCACCGGTCGGAAGTAACCGGCGGAGGTCGACGGGTCGTCGGCGTCGGGGTAGCGGTGCTGCTCGCGGGCCTGGTGCAGGGCGTCGACCACCTGCTCGAACTGCTCCAGGTCGTCGCTGCTGAACAGCAGCAGCTCGGTGCCGTGGCAGTGGCCGTACAGCTCGTGGGCCGGTGGCCGCCAGCGGTCGCCGAGCAGCACCAGCAGCACCGGCAGTAGGCACACCACGCCCAGCGCCAGGTACGCCCCGGCGGTGAGCCGTTCCAACCCGCCGGTGAAGCCGAGCAGGACGCCGACGGTTCCCGCCCCGACGGTGGCGCAGGTGACGACCCGGGCGGCGAGCCGGTCGTGCGGCCCCCGGCCGGTGCGCAGGTGGGTGAGGTCGGCGACGGCGTAGCTGCTGTGGCCGGCGGTGAACCGTTCGGTGGTCACCACGATGCCGGGTCGGGCGTAGAGCAGGGTGGTCGGTCGGGACCAGTGTGGCGGTCGGGTGCTGGCGCGGTCTGCCTGCACGGCGTCCTCCCGGGGGGCCGACGGAGCCGGTCGTCCACGCCAGGCCACCTGCGTTCGGCGGGATTCCCGGCGGGTGCTCCATTCTGGTGCCCGCCCCGCCCGGCCCGCTCTCCGATTTCCGACAGTTCCGGCGAGCGCCACCTACCCGACGCCGACATCTGACCACCAATTCGGTTTTATCCGGCTTTACCCGCGCGATCCCCACCGGTATCCGCCTGGAACGACGAATCGGATCTTCCTCGCCTACCGCGCAGAACGCGATCGCCTGCCGTCCGCCCCGCATCAACGGCGTCACCTGCCACAACGACCCGCCGACGCGCTCGGCCAACATTCGCCGCTGCTTTGTCTGCGCGTCACTCCCGCCACAGGTTAGGTTGATCGGGCCGGCTCGGTACACGGCCGTCCATCCGGACGGGCCCGGGCCGGTGTCGCCGGGGGCTCAGCATCCTCCGACGACCGGTGGGAGAGGAGTCTTCCGCTCTTGTCGTCCTTACGGATGCTGCTGCGCACCCTGGCGGTCGCCGGCCTGTCGGCCGCGTTGATCGCCCCGTCGGCACCGGTCCGGGCCGAGCCCTCGGTCGCCGACCTCACCGCCCGGATCGAGCGGTCCTCCGCCGAGTTGGAACGGATCGTCGAGTCGTACAACAAGCTCAACGAGGAGATCAAGACGAACCAGGCCAGCGCGGCCGGCCTGCACGCCAGGATCGGCCCGCTGGAGGTCCAGGCCGCCCAGAGCCGGGCGGCGGTGGGCCAGATCGCGGCCACCGCGTACAAGACCGGCGGGCTACGCACGGCCGAGGCGGTCCTCGACCCGGCCGGCGGCTCGCTGGTCGACCGGTTGGGCACCCTCGACCAGCTCACCCGGCACCGGCAGCAGCAGATCGACGGGTACACCGCCGACCAACGCGCGCTGCTGGACCAGAAGACCAAGCTCGACGCCACGCTCGCCAAGCAGGCCGCCCAGTCCCGGGCGCTCACCAAGACGAAGAAGCGGATCGAGCAGGACCTGGCGGAGCTCTACGAGATGCGGCGGGCGGCGTACGGCCGGGCCACCGAGGCGCCGGTGAAGAAGCCGAAGAGCGCCGCGCCACCCGACACCTCCGACACGCCTGCCGTCTCCGGTGGTGCCGGGGCCGCCGTCCGGTACGCCTACGGCGCGATCGGCAAGCCGTACGTCTGGGGGGCCGAGGGGCCCGGCGGGTACGACTGCTCAGGTCTGACGCTCGCCGCCTGGCGGTCCGCCGGCAAGCGGCTGCCACACAACGCGGCGATGCAGTGGAACGCCACCTCCCGGGTCAGCCGTAGCGAGCTGCGCCCCGGCGACCTGGTCTTCTATTCGGGGTTGGGGCACGTCGCGCTCTACGTCGGCAGCGGTCAGGTGATCGACGCGCCGAGCGCCGGACGCAATGTGCTCAAGCGGAAGATGAACATGATGAGCATCGCCGGCTACGGCCGGGTCCGCTGACCGGAACCACAACGGCGAACGGCCGGCGTCCCCCTATCGGACGCCGGCCGTTCGCCGTCATTACTACCAGCTCAGGCCGCCTGGAGGCCCTCCGCACGGGCCAGCTCACGCAGCCGGCCGAGCGCCTGGATCTCCAGCTGGCGGATCCGCTCCCGCGACAGCGAGAACCGGGACGCCACCTCGGTCAACGAGTGCTCCCGCCCGTCCTCCAGGCCGTACCGGGCCCGCATGATGCCGGCGGACCGGTCGTCGAGGTGGTTGAGCAGGCCCTCGATGCGCTGCCGCTCCAACCCGGTGAGGACGATGTCCTCCGGGGACGGGGCGTCGCTGTCGGCCACCAGGTCACCGAGGTTGGTGTCGCCGTCGTCGCCGACCGGGGTGTCCAGCGACACCGTGTCCTGCGACCAGCGGACCAGCTCGTTGACCCGCTCGACGGTGACGCCGAGGGCGGCCGCGATCTGCTCCGGCTCCGGGTCGCCACCCAGCTCACGGGTGAGCTGCCGGGCCACGTTGCGCATCCGGTTGACGTCCTCGACCAGGTGCACGGGCAGCCGGACGGTGCGTTCCTGCTGCGCGATGGCCCGGCTGATCGCCTGCCGGATCCACCAGGTGGCGTAGGTGGAGAACTTGTAGCCCCGCTCGTAGTCGAACTTCTCGACCGCGCGCACCAGACCGGTGTTGCCCTCCTGGATCAGGTCCAGCATGGGCATCCCGGAGCGCACGTACCGGCGGGCGATCGACACGACCAGCCGCAGGTTGGCCCGGATGAAGAGGTCCTTCGCCCGCTCCCCCTCGACGACCAGCCGCTCCAGGTCGTCCCGGTCGACCCCGGCGGGGACGCGGTCCTCGCCGAGCAGGTGCTCGGCGTAGAGGCCGGCCTCGATCGCCTTGGAGAGATCGACCTCCCTGGCGGCGTCCAGCAGTGGCGTCCGGGAGATCTCGTGAAGGTAGACGCCGACCAGGTCACGCTCCTCGGCGACCTCGTCGGTTCGCATGCCGATGTTCTTGTCCACGGTGTCCACGGTCCCCTCGCTCGCGCCGGTTGCCCGGTTCCTTGCCATCCCCACGTCCATCAGCCCTCCCCCGTGCAACGCCCCTGCTGCCCGCCGGTGCTGACACCTGCACAACAGTCGAGACGGGTCGGGGATTCCATGTCGTGAGTCGAAAGTGTCACGAATGCCTGAGTACCAGCTGAAAGCCCGGTCCACGTTTGCTGTCAGCGGCCCTGCGGGGCCACCCGGCGACCGCACGATCGCCGCTGGTCGGCACGCTTGTCGGCGGCCGTACGCCGGACCCCGCGTCACTGCGGCGTCCCGGTAAACCGCGACCCTCGTCACCGCCCGGCTGCGACCGGAGTCACTGCCAGATACGGGCCGGTGGACCGGTCGGTTCACCGGGCGGTCCTGGATTACCCCACGCCCCTGACAACAATCCGTGGCGTGGCCGACGTCCCCCCGGCACGGTGTTCTGCGTCACCCCGCGGGCCGGCCCCCGGTGTCGCGCCCGCCGGTCAGGAGGCGAGCAGGGCGATGGCGCCCCTGACCTGGTGCGCGGTCCGGGCCAACGCGGCGCGGGCCGCGTCGACCTCGGCCCCGGACAGCAGCGAGACGAGTGCCGTCTTCAGGTCGCCGTCGGCCTCGTGCAGGGCCCGCCGGGAGACCTCCTCGGAGCAGCCGGTCGCCTCGATCAGGATGGAGATCATGCGGCCCCGCAGCTTGGCGTTGGTGGCCACCATGTCGATCATGAGGTTGGAGTAGACCCGGCCCAGTCGCACCATCACCGCCGTGGAGAAGGTGTTCAGCACCAGCTTCTGCGCGGTGCCCGCCTTCATCCGGGTCGAGCCGGTCACCACCTCGGGGCCGGTGTCGACCCCGATGACCACGTCGACCTCGGCCGCCGCCCGGACCTCCGGATTGGCGCAGAGCAGCACGGTCGAGGCCCCCCGCTGCCGGGCCGCGTCGAGTGCGCCCAGGACGTACGGGGTGCGTCCGCTGGCCGCCAACCCCACCACCAGGTCACCGGCGGTGACGCACCCGGCAGCCTCGCGGGCCCCGCCGGCCCGGTCGTCCTCGGCGTCCTCCACGGCCTGCCACATCGCGTCCGGCCCACCGGCCAGGTGGGCGCAGAACCAGCCGCGCGGGGAGTTGAAGGTGGGGGCCAGCTCGGCGGCGTCGATCACCCCGAGCCGGCCGGAGGTGCCGGCCCCGAAGTAGTGCACCCGGCGCCCACCGCGCAGCGCGGTCACCGCGAGGTCGACGGTCACTGCGATCTCGTCCAGGACGGCCGCCACCGCCGCCGGCACCCGCCGGTCGGCATCGTTGATCACGCGGAGCACGTCCCGGGTCGACATCAGGTCGAGGTCGGCGCTGTGCGGGTTGCGCCGTTCGGTCGGGGCACCGACCCGGACCACCGGCCGCAGGTCGACCACGTCCTCCTCGTCCCGCTGCCCCACCACGTCGTCCGGCCCGACCCGGCCGGCGGTCACGAGCGCCTCCGACTGCCGCCGACCCGGTGTGTTCGCACCGCCTCGGCAGTGACCTCCAGCGCCCGCCGGGCCCGGGCCCGGTTGCGGGCGGCCACCCCGACGAAGAGGCAGTCCACCACGGTGAGCTGGGCGATCCGGCTGGCCATCGCCCCGGACCGGTACGTCGTCTCGCGGGCGGCGGTGGTGAGGACGAAGTCGGCCCGTTCGGTGATCGGCGACCGGGGGAAGTTGGTCAGCGCGACGGTGACCGCCCCCCGGGAGCGGGCCTGTTCGAGTACCTCGATCACGTCGGAGGTGGTGCCGCTGTGCGAGATGCCGATCGCCACGTCACCCTTGCCGAGCAGGGCGGCGGAGGTCAACGCGGTGTGCACGTCGGGGAAGGAGAACGCGATCCGGCCGATGCGGTGCAGCTTCTGCTGGAAGTCCGAGGCGACGAAGCCGCTCGCGCCGGCACCGTAGACCTCGATCCGGCCGGCGCTGACGATCGCCTCCACGACCTGCTCGCAGACGGTCGGGTCGAGCTGCTCGGCGGTGTCCTCGACGGCCCGCGCGTCGTTGAAGGAGATGGTGGCGATGATCTGGGCCAGGTCGGCGCCGGGTGGAATGTCCCCGCCGACCACCCGGGCGTCCGGCGGTTCGATCCGGCGGGCCGCCTCGGCCGCGAGCCGGATCCGCAACTGCGGATAGCCGTCCATGCCGACGGACCGGCAGAACCGGATGACGGTGGCCTCGGAGGTCTCGGCGGCGGTGGCGAGGTCGGTGATGGTCCGTCGGGCGGCATCGGCCGGATCGGCGACGACCAGTCGGGCGACCCGCTGCTCGGCGGGGGACAGCGACGGGAGCAGGCCACTGATGTGGACGATCAGTCCACCCGGCTCGTAACTCGCGGAAATCTTCGGACTTTTCGCCACGGATGAAACTTACTTTCATGAGCCCCGAGCGTCAACCACGACCGCGCGGATCCGACAGGAAGTATCCCCCGGTCCGGGGGCGTACCGGCCCAGACTGCCATTTGCGCAGCCTGACGTGCCTCCACCGGTCCGGTGGAATCGCCTACGTCTACGGGCGGGACTGGGCGGCGACCGGCTCCCGGGGCCCACCGGTCGCCTCCGGCGCGGACGGCCCGGTGCCGTCCGGCGGATCATCGACGACCGGCCCGGCCTCCTCCGGCGGCAGCCAGCGCGCCAGGTGCGCCCGGATCCGCCGGGAGACCTCGTCGGGCCCGCCGCCGGCGTCCACCACCACGAAACCCGGGTACTCGGGCAGCGACCGGTAGGCCGCGTCGGCAGCGGTCAGCCAACCCATCGTCTCGTGGTCCTCCCCCCGCCGCTCGATCCGCCGGTACGCCTCGACCGGGTCGACGGCGAGCAGGAAGGTGACCTGCGGTGCGGGGAAGATCCGGTAGCCGGCCCGGGCCAGCCGCTCCCAGCGCTGCCCACCGTGCGCCCGGATGCTGGCGTACTGGCAGGCGGAGTAGCGGTCCATCACCGCGGTGCGGCCGGTCACCAGGCAACTGAGCAGCGCGGCGGCGATCGCCAGCCAGCGCAGCACGGACTCCACCGCGAGCATCCCGTCCCGGCCCACCAGCAACTGCGCGTCGGCCCGGCCGAACCGGGCGGCGAGCCGGCCCAGCCAGCGCCGGCCACCCGCGTTGCGGTGGTAGGTGGCGGGCCGCCCGGCCGAGGTGAGCGCGGCGGCGAGCCGGTACGCCTGGGTGGTCTTGCCCGAGCCGTCGATGCCGATCAGCGCGACGCGCCGCAGTCGGGTCCCACCGTCGGTCGCGCGCCGTGATCTGGCCACCCTGCACAGGATATCCGACCGGCGCATCCCCCCTTGTCCGGTCGATGCCCGGATGGGGCGTGACGACCGGGACCGGCGCACCGGGCAGGTGTGGACGGACGGACGGCCGGGTACGCAACGTCATTTCCCACCGACCATCCACGACGGGAGAGACCAGATGGCCGAGCGCGGGGACGTCAGCCTCCTGCACACCCTCAAGCGGGTCGCCGCCGTGCTCAAGCAGAACGAGATCCCCTTCGCCCTCGGCGGCAGCTTCGCCGTGTACGCCCACGGCGGCCACTCCAGCGAACACGACGTGGACTTCCTGCTCCCCGAGGAGCATGTCGAGCGGGCGTTGGAGGCGCTGACCGACGAGGGCTTCACCGCCGAGCGCCCGCCGGAGGACTGGCTGGTCAAGGTCTACGACGACGGACGGATGGTGGACCTGATCCACCGGCCGGTGGAGACCCCGGTGACCCACGAGACCCTCGCCGACACCGTGGTCCGCCCGGTGGACGCCATCCACATGCCGGTGCTGTCGGCGACCCGGCTGATGGTGCACAAGCTGCTCAGCTTCTCCCAGCACTACTGCGACTTCGCCCGGGGCCTGCCGCTGGCCCGGTCGCTGCGCGAACAGATCGACTGGGAGCGGGTACGCAGGGAGACCCAGCACTCGCCGTACGCCGAAGCGTTCCTGATGCTGCTGGACCGGCTCGACGTCGTCCCGTACGGGGGCACGCCGGTGCCGTACGCCCGCATCCCCGAGGGAAGGGAGACCCCGTGACCGAGCACAGCGCCGGCCCGCCGGACGCCTACGTCGAGGCGGAGATCCAACGGCTGCTGACCGAGGACCCGGACGTCGCCGAGCAGGGCATCACCGTGGTCCACCGGGAAACCGGCCTGGTCCTCACCGGTGAGGTGGAGAGCCCGCAGCGCCGGGCGGAGATCCTGCGCCGGGTGGCCGAACGGTTCCCGGACGAGGCGATCACCAGCGACATCGGGGTGATCCGCGCCCAGGCGCCGGTGCAGGTCGAGGAGCTGCCGTGAGGAGGACCCGATGATCCGGATCGCCGCCGTCGGCGACGTACACCTGGACGCCGACGTGCTGGGCCGGTTCCGCCCGGCCCTGGAGGAGCTGCCCGACTGCGCCGACGTGCTGCTGCTCGCCGGCGACCTGACCCGGCACGGCACCGAGGCCGAGGCGCGCTGCGTCGCCGAGGAGTTCGGCCGGCTCGGGGTGCCGGTGGTCACCGTGCTGGGCAACCACGACCACCAGTGCGACCAGGTGCCGCAGGTGGTCAAGGTGCTGGAGGATGCCGGGATCACCGTGCTGGAGGGGACCGGCACGGTGCTGGAGTGCCCCGGCGGCCGGCTCGGGGTGGCCGGGGTCAAGGGCTTCGGTGGCGGGTTCGCCGGGCGGTGCGCCAGCGACTTCGGCGAGCCGGAGATGAAGTCGTTCGTCCGGACCAGCAACGAGAGCGCGGCGGCGTTGGGCGCGGCGCTGCGCGGGTTGGACTGCGACCTGCTCGTGGCCCTGACCCACTACGCCCCGGTGCCGGACACGCTGGCCGGTGAGCCGCTGGAGATCTATCCGTTCCTCGGGTCGTACCAGCTCGGTCAGGCGATCGACTCGGCACCCACCGCGCTCGCCCTGCACGGGCACGCGCACGCCGGCAGCGAACGCGGCGTCACCCCCGGCGGGGTACGCGTGCGCAACGTCGCCCATCCGGTGATCAAACAGGCGTACAGCGTCTTCCACCTGGGTGGTGATCAGATCGACTGAGAACCAGGTTTTCGCGATCGGAACGCCGGGTATTCAGCAGCCATGGAGCTGATTCTCTGGATTCTCGCAGTCGTACTCGTGGTCGCCGGCATCCTCGCGCTGTTCCGCCGGCAGATCCTGTGGGGCATCGTCCTCATCGTGGTCGGCCTCCTGGTCGGCCCGGGTGGTGTCAGCATCTTCAATTGACGCCGGTACCCGCACCTGACCCGCCGGGGTCGTCGCCCCCGGACGCTCCGTCCTCCCAGACAGGAGCATCCGGCACCGACGACCCCGGCGTTCTGCTGTGCGGCCAGGGCGGTTTTGGGACGGCGTACCCGGGAAATATCTCGACCATGGAGATAACCCGGAGCGACCGGCGGACCGGCTCGGCGCGGACCTGGTGGGCGCTGCTCGGCTTCGGCGCGGCCGTCGCCGTCGCCGCCGCGATCGGCGGGTTGGGGGTGTCCGGCACCCGCGACGAGTACGCCTCGCTCCAGCAGCCGGACTGGGCCCCGCCGGGATGGCTGTTCGGCCCGGTCTGGACCGTGCTGTACGCGCTGATCGCGGTCGCCGGCTGGCTGGTCTGGCGGCGGGTCGGCTTCGGCCCGGCGCTGTGGGCGTGGACGGTCCAGCTGGTGCTCAACGCGGTCTGGACGCCGCTGTTCTTCGGCGCGGGGCGCTACGGGCTGGCCTTCGCCGAGGTCGTGCTGATGTGGCTGGCGATCGCGGTGACGGTGGCCGCCTTCTGGCGGATCTCCCGGCCGGCGGCGGCCCTGCTGCTGCCCTACTGGGCCTGGGTCACCTTCGCCGCCGCGCTGAACTTCGCGATCTGGCAGCTCAACGGCTGACCGGGCACCGGGCCCGGCGGCCCGGTGCCCGCGGGCTCAGCAGCGGGGCACGCCGGGGATGTAGCCGTCGTGGCCGGTGTAGACGTAGGCGTCGGCGATGAACCGGCCGGAGCCGATCCGGTCCCAGATCGCGCTGGTGCCGTAGGTGCCGGTGACCGTGGTGCCGCTGGTCTGGCAGCCGATGGTGACCTTGGTGCCGTCGGCGACCGTGCCGACCGACGCGTAGCCGGTGCCCGGCCCGGAGCGCACGGTCAGCGGGGTGCCTGCGGTGTCGACCGTGCCCGACCCGGTGCCACTGGAGCAGCCGTTGCCGCTGGTGTACGTCTTGGTGCCCCAGTACAACGCGAGCGTGCCGTTGAACTTGACCTTGATGTCGTCGCCGTTGAGGCGCTGCTCGTAGTGCAGGTGCGGGCCGGTGGAGCCGCCGGTGCTGCCGACCCAGCCGATCACCTTGCCGTAGCCGACCTGCTGCCCGACCGAGACGTTGAAGCCGTTGAGGTGGGCGTAGTAGGTCGTGTAGCCGCCGCCGTGGTCGATCCGGACGTACTTGCCGTAGCTCGTGCCGCCGAGGTCGGTGACCCGGTCGACGGTGCCCGGGGCGCTGGCGACCACCGGGTCGCCGAGATCGTCGGTGCGGTTGAAGTCGATCGCGTTGGCCGGGCTGTGGTCCGACCGGGTCTGGCCGGACCAGGACTGGTTGCAGGGGAAGGGCACCTTGAACGTGGGCGCGGCCCAGGCCGGGCCGGCCGGGACCAGGCTCCCGGTGACCAGCAGGGCTGCCGCCAGCAGGCTCCACCGTCTGCGCACCGCACACCTCCGATGTCGAGATCCTTCAATACCTTGCCCCGAGAGTGGCAGATATCGCCATCGATGGGAAGCCGTACCGACCCCTGTCCACCCCTACTCGGTGACCACAGGTGGGAGCGCACCCACCCGCGGTGAGCGGGTTTCGGGATTGTTACCGGGCCGTGTCCGCCAGGGGGTGGACCGATCGGGATGCAAGCGCTTACATGTGGGGACGACTCATCGGACCGGCGTCGGGTTCCCCCACCTGTGGGCGCGCCGGCAAGGAAGGAGAACGGCATGGCGTTTGCCAGATCACGCCAGGCTCTCGCGATCGCCGGCGTGCTGGGGCTGGCGCTCGGCGCCGCCGCCTGTGGCACCGGCGACGACAAGAAGAGCAGCAACGCGGGTTCGGCCGAATGCGCCGCATACGAGAAGTACGGCGACCTCGACGGCAAGAAGGTCACCGCCTACTCGTCGATCCGGGACCTCGAGGCCGACCGGCTGGCCCAGTCCTGGAAGCAGTTCGAGGACTGCACCGGCATCGAGATCGACCACGAGGGCTCCGGCGAGTTCGAGGCCCAGCTCCCCGTCCGGGTGCAGGGCGGCAACGCGCCCGACCTGGCCTTCATCCCGCAGCCGGGCCTGGTCAAGCGGTTCGTCGACGGCGGCAACCTCAAGCCCGTCTCCGCCGCCACCAAGACCGAGGCCGAGGCGAACTTCTCCCCCGACTGGCTGAAGTACACCACCATCAACGGCCAGTTCTACGGCGCCCCGCTGGGCTCGAACGTCAAGTCGTTCGTCTGGTACTCGCCGAAGACCTTCAAGGAGAAGGGCTGGGCCGTCCCCACCAGCTGGGACGAGCTGATCAAGCTCTCCGACACGATCGCGGCCAGCGGCACCAAGCCGTGGTGCGCCGGCATCGAGTCCGGTGACGCCACCGGCTGGCCGGCCACCGACTGGATCGAGGACGTGCTGCTGCGTACGGCCGGCCCCGAGGTCTACGACCAGTGGACCACCCACGGCATCCCGTTCAACAGCCCGCAGGTCGCCGACGCCCTCAACCGGGCCGGCACCATCCTCAAGAACGACAAGTACGTCAACGGCGGCTTCGGCGGCGTGAAGAGCATCGCCACCACCTCCTTCCAGGAGGCCGGCGTGCCGATCACCACCGGCAAGTGCGCCCTGCACCGGCAGGCGTCCTTCTACGCCAACCAGTGGCCCGAGGGCACCAAGGTGGCCGAGGACGGCGACGTGTTCGCGTTCTACTTCCCGTCGATCGACCCGGCCAAGGGCAAGCCGGTGCTGGGTGGCGGCGAGTTCGTCGCGGCCTTCACCGACCGTCCCGAGGTCCAGGCGGTGCAGACCTACCTCGCCTCCGGCGAGTACGCCAACAGCCGCGCCAAGATCGGCGACTGGGTGTCGGCGAACAAGAAGCTCGACCTGGCCAACGTCCCGAACCCGGTGGACAAGCTCTCCGTGGGCATCCTCCAGGACCCGAAGACCGTCTTCCGCTTCGACGGCTCCGACCTGATGCCGGCCGCGGTCGGCAACGGCACCTTCTGGAAGGGCATGGTCGAGTGGATCAACGGCAAGGACACCACCACGGTGCTGAACGGCATCGAGAACAGCTGGAAGTGATCTGAGACGGGTGGCCCGGTCCGCAGGGTGCGGACCGGGCCACCCGTCGGATACGAACCCTTGAGAGGGAGGGTCGATGGAGTTCGACTTCGCTGAGGAACAGCCGAAGTTCCTCATGCTGATGTACGGGCTGATCGCTTTCGTCGCGGTGGTGGGCGGTCTGCTCCTGCTCCTCGACGTGGTGCCGGCCTGGTTCGCCCGCCGTCGGGAGGCGCAACTGGTCGCCGCCGCGACCGGTGGCGGTCCCCTGCCCCGCCGACGCAAGCCGAGGGAGGGCCTGTTCGCGCTCTTCTTCCTGCTGCCGACGGTGCTGCTGCTCTCCGTCGGGCTGGTGGTGCCGGCGCTGCGCACCGTGCTGCTCTCCTTCATGGACGCCGGCAGCGACAACTGGGTGGGGCTGCGCAACTACGGCTGGATGTTCTCCGACGACTCGATCGTCCGGGTGCTGCTCAACACCCTGATCTGGGTGCTCCTGGTGCCGCTGGTGGCCACCACGTTCGGCCTGCTCTACGCCGTGATGGTGGACAAGGCCCGGTTCGAGTCCATCGCCAAGTCACTGATCTTCCTGCCGATGGCGATCTCGTTCGTCGGGGCCAGCATCATCTGGAAGTTCGTCTACGCCTACCGCAGCGAGGAGCAGGACCAGATCGGCCTGCTCAACCAGATCGTGGTCAGCCTCGGCGGCGAACCCCGGCAGTGGCTGCTCGACTCACCGCTGAACACCTTCCTGCTCATCGTGATCATGGTGTGGATCCAGGCCGGTTTCGCCATGGTCGTGCTCTCCGCCGCGATCAAGGCGATCCCGGCGGACATCGTCGAGGCGGCCCGCCTCGACGGGGTCAGCCCGTGGCAGATGTTCTGGCAGATCACCATGCCGAGCATCCGACCCGCGCTGATCGTGGTCGTGGTGACCCTGTCGATCGCCACGCTGAAGGTCTTCGACATCGTCCGGACCGCCACCAACGGCAACTACGACACCAGCGTGATCGCCAACGAGATGTACAACCAGGCGTTCCGGTACGGCGAGAACGGGCAGGGCTCCGCCCTGGCGGTCTTCCTCTTCATCCTGGTGATCCCGATCGTGATCTACCAGATCCGCAACCTGCGTCAACAGCGGGAGGGCTGAGATGACCACCGCCACGCCCACCGTCGGAGCCGGGGCCCAGGCCACCGGGAAGCCGACGAGCACCGCCGGCCGGGTCCGTAGCCGGCTCAACACCCGTACGGCCACCCTGGTCTCGATCGTCATCGCGCTGCTCTGGACGATCCCGACGTTCGGCCTGTTCGTCTCCTCGTTCCGGCCCGAGGCCGAGATCAAGTCCACCGGGTGGTGGACCTTCTTCACCGACCCGCAGTTCACCCTGGAGAACTACCAGGACGTCCTGTTCGGCTCCTCCTCGTCGTCGGGGCAGCTGGCCAGCTACTTCATCAACTCGCTGGCCATCACCATCCCGTCGGTGCTCTTCCCGATGGCGTTCGCCTCGCTCGCCGCGTACGCGTTGGCCTGGATCAACTTCCGGGGACGGGACTGGCTCTACATCGCGATCTTCGCGATGCAGATCGTGCCGTTGCAGATGGCCCTGGTGCCGCTGCTGAAGTTCTTCTCCACCGGGGTCACCGTGGCCGGCATCCAGCTGCTGCCGGCCTGGGACCTGGTGGATGAGCAGAAGTTCGCCCAGGTGTGGTTCGCGCACACCTGCTTCGCCCTGCCCTTCGCGGTGTTCCTGCTGCACAACTTCATCTCGCAGCTCCCCCGGGACCTGATGGAGGCGGCGCGGGTCGACGGGGCCACCCACCCCAAGATCTTCCGCACCATCGTGCTGCCACTGATCACCCCGGCGCTGGCGGCGTTCGGCATCTTCCAGTTCCTCTGGGTCTGGAACGACCTGCTGGTCGCGCTGATCTTCGCCGGTGGCGGCAACGAGACCGCCCCGCTCACCGTGCGCCTGGCCGAGATGGCCGGCACCCGGGGCAACGAGTGGCAGCGGCTCACCGCCGGCGCGTTCGTCTCGATCGTCGTACCGCTGGTCGTGTTCCTGTCCCTGCAGCGCTTCTTCGTGCGCGGCCTGCTCGCCGGGAGCGTCAAGGGTTGACGGCCGTCCGTCGCCGCCCGGTGCTGCCGGGCGGCGACGGGGGCCGGCGCGGAGCGGGGGAACGACAGCGTGACGAGGATCGACGACGTGGCCCGGCTGGCCGGGGTCTCCACGGCCACGGTCTCCCGGGCGTTGCGCGGCCTGCCGACGGTGTCGGCCGCGACCCGCCGCCGGGTGCTCGCCGCCGCCGAACAGCTCCAGTACGCGGTCTCGCCGAGCGCCTCCCGGCTGGCCGGTGGCCGCACCGGCACGGTCGCCGTGGTGGTGCCCCGGATCACCAGATGGTTTTTCGGCACCGTCGTCGAGGCGGTCGAGGAGTTCCTCCACCACGCCGGCTACGATCTGCTGCTCTACAACCTCGGCGGGCGCGAGCAGGTGCGGCAACGGGTGCTGCGCACCGCCAACCTGCACAAGCGGGTGGACGCGATCATGCTGGTCGCCACCCCGCTGCGCCCGGCCGACCTGACCGCCCTGGCCGAGCTGGACCTGCCCGGCATCACGATCAGCTCCGGCAGCACCGTCCCCGGCTGGCCCTGCGTGCGGATCGACGACGTGGCCGCGGCCCGGACCGCCACCCGGCACCTGCTCGACCTGGGCCACCGGCGGATCGCCCACATCTCCGGCGACCCCGACGACGAGTTGGCCTTCACCACCCACACCGACCGTCGCCGGGGCTACCAGGAGGCGCTGCGCCGCGCCGGGCTGCGCCCCGACCCCCGGCTGGACATGGAGTCGCAGTTCACCATCGACGGCGGCAACCAGGCCACCGTCGAGCTGCTGGCCCGGGGCGAACCACCGACGGCGATCTTCGCCGCCTGCGACGAGATCGCGATGGGCGCGATGACCGCGCTGCGCGACGCCGGGCTGCGGGTCCCGCAGGACGTCAGCGTGATCGGCGTGGACGACCACGACCTGTCCGCCGTGCTCGGGTTGACCACCATCGCCCAGCCCGCCGCCGAGCAGGGCCGGCTCGCCGCCCGGATGCTGCTCGACCCGCTGGGCGCCGCCGCCGCCGAATTGGGCGGTGTCGTCGCCGAGCCGGACGCCGACCGGGTGCCCGCACCGCGCGCGACCCGTGTGCACGGGCCCACGCCACGCCCGCCGGTGATCCTGCCCACTCGCCTGGTGGTACGGGAATCGACCGGCCCGCCCCGGGCAAACTGAACGGATTCGACCGCACGGCTCGACCGGCTCGACACAGGGAGAAGGCTCTGAACACCGACGCGAGGCAGCAGGAACAGTCCGTGGGCGTGGCACCCGGATGGTGGACCGAGGCCGTCATCTACCAGATCTATCCGCGTTCCTTCGCCGACTCCGACGGTGACGGCATCGGCGACCTGCCCGGCATCACCGCCCGGCTCGGGCACCTGGCCGAGTTGGGTGTCGACGCCGTCTGGCTGTCGCCGTTCTACCCGTCGCCGCAGGCCGACGCGGGCTACGACGTCGCCGACTACCGCGACGTCGACCCCCTGTTCGGCAGCCTGGCCGACGCCGACAGGTTGATCGCCGAGGCCCGCGCGAAGGGACTGAAGGTCATCGTCGACCTGGTCCCCAACCACACCTCGTCGGCGCACCGGTGGTTCCGGGCCGCCGTCGCCGCCGCCCCCGGCAGCCCCGAGCGGGCCCGGTACATCTTCCGCGACGGTCTCGGCCCGGACGGTGCAGAGCCGCCCAACGACTGGCAGAGCGTCTTCGGCGGCCCCGCCTGGACCCGGCTCGTCGAGCCCGACGGCCGGCCCGGCCAGTGGTATCTGCACCTGTTCGACACCGCCCAGCCGGACCTCAACTGGGACAACCCGGAGATCCGCGCCGAGTTCGTCGACGTGCTCCGGTTCTGGCTGGACCGGGGCGTCGACGGCTTCCGGGTGGACGTGGCGCACGGCCTGATCAAGCAGGCCGACCTGGCCAACTGGGAGGAGCCGCAGGAGATCCTCTCCGGCAACGAGGCCGACAAGCCGCGCCCGCCGATGTGGGACCAGGACGGCGTGCACGAGGTCTACCGGCAGTGGCGGCAGGTGCTCGACTCCTACGACGGCGACCGAATCCTCGTCGCCGAGGCGTGGGTCGAGCCGGCCGAACGGATCGCCCGCTACGTCCGCCCCGACGAGATGCACCAGGCGTTCAACTTCGAGTACCTGCTCGCGGCCTGGACGGCCCCCGCCCAGTACGCGGTGATCACCCGCTCGTTGGAGGCCACCGACGCCGTCGGCGCCCCCACCACCTGGGTGTTGTCCAACCACGACGTGATCCGGCACGCCTCCCGGATGGGGCTGTCCGCCAAGGGCGGCCGGCCCAACGGCATCGGCATCGGCGACCCCCAGCCGGACGCCGCGCTGGGCCTGCGCCGGGCCAGGGCGGCCACCCTGCTGATGCTGGCCCTGCCCGGCTCCGCCTACCTCTACCAGGGCGAGGAACTGGGGCTGCCGGAGCACACCACGCTGCCCGACGAGTCCCGCCAGGACCCGACCTGGGAGCGCAGCGGCCACACCCAGCGTGGTCGGGACGGCTGCCGGGTGCCGATCCCGTGGGAGGCCGACGCCCCCTCCTACGGCTTCGGCCCGACCGACGCCAGCTGGCTACCGCAGCCACCGCTGTGGGCCGAGTACGCCCTGGACCGGCAGCAGGGGGTGTCCGGCTCGACGTACGAGACGTACCGGACCGCGTTGCGGCTGCGTCGCGAGTACGCCCTGGGCCGGGGGACGCTGGAGTGGCTCTCCTCCGGCGACGAGGTGCTCAGTTTCCGCAACGGCGGGCTGACCGTGCTGACCAACTTCGGTACGGCGGCCGTGCCGCCGCCGGCCGGGGAGTTGCTGCACAGCAGCGCGCCGCTGGACGCCGACGGTCGGGTCCCCACCGACGTGACCGTCTGGGTCCGTCACTCCTGACCCCACCCCACCGCCCCCCGGCCCCGGCCCCGGTGCCCAGCCGGTCCGGGCCCGGGGCGCGGACCGGGCCCGGAGTGCGGACCGGGCCCGGAGTGCGGACCGGGCCGGTTGGGGTGGCCCGGGCCGGTGGGGGTGGCCCAGCGCGCAGTGCCACGGCGCGGATGCCGGGGAAGGGTGCCGGGGAAGGGTGCCGGGGCTGGCGGCCGGTCCCGGAGGCGGACGGCACCTTGGTAGTGCTGTTCGCATCCTTTAGAGCTGATGCCGTCAACGATTCAGAGGTGGAAGTCGCCGAAGCTGGCGGGGCCCGCCCCCACGAGTGGCGCGCCTCACGAATAGCCCGCCCCCACGAATGGCGCGCGCCCACGAATGGCGCCCGACCCGGCGCGGCCGGCGACCCGTATCCCCCGGGGCCGTTCAGCCGTGCGGGATCCTGCCCCGGCGGTGATTCGTTGTTGTCATCAGCTCGAAAGGACCCGACTGAGGTATCCCCATCCCGACAGGCGATGGGCGATCTCGTAGCGCCGGGCGATCCCGTGGCACCAGGCGATCCCGTCACGCCGGGCGATCCCGTCACGCCGGACGGGGCGGCGCACGGGGTTGTGCACCGAACCAGCCCGATGCGGTGCCTGGGCCAACAGCTCACTGGCGGTCGGCGCGGTCGTGCAGCAGGTCACCCACGGCGGCGATGTCGCCGGGCGACGTGCGGGAGGCCAGCCAGTACATCAGCCCGGTGGGGATGAAGAAGAGCTGGAACGCGGCCAGTCCGACGGCGTAGTTCAGCGGCGGCGGGAACGCCGCCCGCAGCGCGTGGAAGGCCGCGCCGACCAGCCCGTTGCCGGCGGCCCGGCCGACCCCGTTGACCAGGTTGCCCAGGCTGTAGACAGTGCCCCGGTGCTCCGGCGGGTTGACGTCGGCGATCAGGGCGAACCAGTTCGGCGAGTTCGCCGAGGTCAACGCCAACGCGACGACGGCGGTGAGCAGGCTCAGCCCGACCGTCGGCTCGGTCACCACGCTGGCCAGCACCGCACCCACCACCGCGCCGGTGCCGCCGCCGTCGGGCACGTCGATCCGGATCGGCACGAAGAACAACACCAGGTAGAACGGCAGCGCCGCGAGGATGCCGACCGCCGCCACCAGCGCCCGTCCCCGGGGGGTACGCCGTTGCAGCGCGTCCCCGGCCAGCCCGCCGACGATGGAGAACACCCCGCCGAGTTGGAACAGGGTGGCGAAGACGCTGCCCACCACGACCGCCGTCGCCGTCGAGTAGCCCTGCCCCTGCGCCCGCTCGGCGAACAGCACCGGCAGCCACACCAGCGAACCGAACGCCGCCTGCGCGGTGAGGCCCTGCAGGATCAGCCACCTGTTGGTCCGCCGCCCCAGGATGCGCGGCAGGTCGGAGCGGGTGATCCGGTAGTCGTACCCGACGCCGGCCTCGATCGCCCCGGCCAGTTCCGGTTCGCTCTGCCCGCGCCGGATGTCGTAGGTCAGCAGGTAGGCCACCGTGGCCGCCAGGCCGACCACGGTGAGCAGCAGGAACGGGCGTCGCCAGTCGGCCGCGCCGAGCAGCCCGCCGGTGAGCGTGCCGGCCAGGGTGCCGACCCCCTGGGACAGCCCCCAGAAGCTCATCACCAGGCCCCGCCGGCGCGGCGAGATCAGGTCGGTCACCACGGAATACCCGACCGAACCGACCGCGCCCAGCCCGACCGCGGCGACCAGTTGCGCGGCGAGGAACGTCGGGAAGCCGGTGGCGAACGCGCTGCCACCGGTGCCGGCGGCCCAGACCAGCGTGCCGACCATCAGCAGCGGCTTGCGGTTGGTCCGGTCGCCGACGTACGCCCAGGCCACCGCCGCGACCGCGCTGATCAGGAAGCTCACCGCCGTGACCAGGCCGAGCATCCGCTGTGGCACGCCCAGCGCCCCGGAGATCGGCCCGTACAGCGGGGGCACCAGGCCGATCGCCACGTTGTCCAGCGAGGCGAGCACCACGAACACCACGACGCTGTAGAGGCGGTGCGCCGCGTTCCCGCGCCGGGGCATCCTGCTGCCGGTCATGTCCGGCAGCCAACCAGGTACGCCTCCCGGCCCGACGGGCACCCCCGCCGGACCGTCCCGCCGGGGCGAACCGGGCGTCGGCCGGTGACCGGCCCCCGTGCGCCGGTCACCGGCCGACGTCGCCGGTCAGGTGGGTCACTCCCCGGGCACGGCCACCCGGTCCAGGGTGTGGTCGCGGGCCTGCGCGTACCGCTCACGGATGGCGGGGACGGGCTCCGCCGCGTACTCCTCGGTGTCCTTCGGTGCCCAGCTGGGCGGCGTCGCGCCGCCCAGGGCGACCCAGGCGGCCTGGCGGGCCGCGCCGTCGGCGACGTACTCCCCCGGCGGGGGCACCACCACGGGACGACCGAAGACCTGCGGCGCGATCCGGCGGACCGCCGCCGAGCGGGCCCCGCCGCCGACCAGGATCACCCGCTCGACCGTCGCGCCCTGGGCGACCAGCGCGTCGAGGCCGTCGGCCAGCGCGCAGAGCATCCCCTCCACCGCCGCCCGGGCCAGGTGCGCCGGGGTGGCGGTACGCAGGGTGAGGCCGTGCACCGAACCGGTGGCGGTGGGGCGGTCCGGGGTCCGCTCCCCCTCCAGGTAGGGCACCATGACCAGGCCGTCGGCCCCGGGCGGGGCGCTCAACGCCAGCTCGGACAGCGTGTCGAGGTCGACGCCGAGCAGCGTCGCCGCCGAGTCGAGCACCCGGGCCGCGTTGAGCGTGCAGACCAGCGGCAGGAACCGGCCGGTCGCGTCGGCGAACCCGGCCACCGCGCCACCGGCGTCGGCGGCCGGCGTGTCCGCCACCGCGAAGACCGTGCCCGAGGTGCCGATCGACACGACCACGTCACCCGGACCGGCACCGACGCCCAACGCGGCGGCGGCATTGTCCCCGGTGCCGGGGCCGAGCAGGATCTCCCCGGTGCCGGGCACGACGTCCCCGCCCGGAACCGCCTGCCCGCCCGCCAGCACGGCCGGGTCGAGTACGCCGGCCCGCTCGGCCGGACCGAGCACCGTGGGCACCTCGACGACCCGACCGAACGCCTTCTCCAGCAGGTCGGGACGGTACTGCCCGGTCACCGGCGACCAGTAGCCGGTGCCGCTGGCGTCACCCCGGTCGGTACGCAGCGCCGTCAGGTCGGGAGCACCCGCCAACCGCCAGGTCAGCCAGTCGTGCGGCAGGCAGACGGCGGCGACCCGGGCGGCGTGCTCCGGCTCGTGCCGGGCCAGCCAGCGCAGCTTGGTGGCGGTGAAGCTGGCCACCGGGACCAGCCCCACCGCGTCGGCCCAGAACCGGCGGCCGGTTTCCCCGCCGCCGGCCTCGGCGATCAGCTCCCGGGCCGCGTCGGCGGACCGGGTGTCGTTCCACAGCAGCGCCGGCCGGACGACCTCGCCCGCCTCGTCGAGGCAGACCATGCCGTGCTGCTGACCGGCGACCGACACGGCCGCCACGTCGGCCAGCCCGCCGGCCGCCTCGACGGCGGCCAGCAGGGCATCCCACCAGGCCCGTGGGTCGACCTCGGTGCCGTCCGGGTGCGGCGCGCGGCCCTCCCGGACCAGCGCGCCGGTCTCCGCGTCCCGGATCACCACCTTGCAGGACTGGGTGGACGAGTCCACCCCGGCGACGAGCGGCATGCCGGGCCGCCTCAGCGCGCGCCGAGCAGGTGCTCGACGGCGAGCTGGTTGAGCCGGACGAAGCCGAAGCCCTTCGCGGCCGTCGCGTCCACGTCGAACTCCTCGAACGCGGACCGGTCGGCGAGCAACCCGGCGTAGCCCTCACCGTCGCCCAGCGTCGGGCTGCCCAGCTCGCCGACCTTGCTGGCGGCGAGCGCCTCGACCACCTCCGGGTCGGCCCGGAACGCCGCCGCCCGCTCCTTGAGCAGCAGGTAGGTCGCCATGTTGGCCTCGGCCGACGCCCACACCCCGGCGATGTCCTCGGTGCGGGAGGGCTTGTAGTCGAAGTGCCGCGGGCCGTCGTACGCCGGGCCGCCGTTGGGGCCGCCGTTCTCCAGCAGGTCGACCAGGGCGAACGCGTTCATCAGGTCGCCGTGGCCGAAGACCAGGTCCTGGTCGTACTTGATGCCGCGCTGGCCGTTGAGGTCGAGGTGGAACAGCTTGCCCTGCCAGAGCGCCTGGGCGATGCCGTGGGCGTAGTTGAGGCCGGCCATCTGCTCGTGCCCGACCTCCGGGTTCAGGCCGACCATCTCGGGCCGCTCCAGCTCGGAGATGAACGCCAGCGCGTGCCCGACGGTGGGGAGCAGGATGTCGCCGCGCGGCTCGTTCGGCTTGGGCTCGATGGCGAACCGCAGGTCGTAGCCCTGGTCCACGACGTACTGGCAGAGCACGTCGACGGCCTCGCGGTAGCGGTCCAGCGCGGCCCGGATGTCCTTGGCCACGTCGTACTCGGAGCCCTCCCGGCCGCCCCACATGACGAAGGTCTTGGCACCCAGGTCGGCGGCGAGGTCGACGTTGCGCAGCACCTTGCGCAGCGCGTAGCGGCGCACGTCGCGGTCGTTGCTGGTGAAGCCGCCGTCCTTGAACACCGGGTGGGTGAACAGGTTGGTGGTGACCATCGGCACGACCAGGCCGGTCTCGTCGAGGGCCTTGCGGAACCGGGCGAGCTGGGCCTCCCGGGCGGCGTTGTCGGCACCGAACGGGATCAGGTCGTCGTCGTGGAACGTGATGCCGTACGCGCCCAGCTCGGCGAGCCGGTGCACCGCCTCGACGGCGTCCAGCTCGGGGCGGGTGGCGTCGCCGAACGGGTCACGGGCCTGCCAGCCCACCGTCCAGAGCCCGAAGGAGAACTTGTCGGCGGGAGTGGGACGGGGTGCCATGGCAGACCTCCGGTGAGGATGATGATGGTGGCGGTGGGTGGATGACCCGCAATTTGTTCAGTGGTTGAATTAAATGGCCGTGCTGTGGCACTGTCAAGGGGTGACCGAGACCCGGACCGCGGGCGCGGTCCGCCAGGGAAGCCTGCGCGAACTCAACCTCGCCGTGGTGCTGCGGCGGATCGCCGACACCGCCCGGCCGCCGTCGCGGGCCGAGATCGCCGCCGACACCGGCCTGACCCGCGCCACCGTGTCGGCGGTCGTCGACGACCTGATCGCCGGCCGGCTGGTCACCGAGGCCGACCCCGCGCCCCGTACCGGCGCCGGCCGGCCCGCCCGGGGGCTGCTGCTCGGCGACACCGGCCCGGCCGGGCTCGGCCTGGAGGTCAACGTCGACTACCTCGCCGCCTGCGTGGTCGACCTCACCGGCGCGGTCCGGCACCACGAGGTGCGCCGGATCGACCTGCGCCCGCTCTCCCCCGCCGACGCGCTCACCGACCTGGTCGCCCTGGCCCGGCGGGCCCGCGCCGCCGCCGACGCCGCCGGACTCGGCCTGGCCGGGGCGGCCCTGGCCGTGCCGGGGCTGGTCGACGCGCGTGGCCTGGTCCGGCTCGCCCCCAACCTGGGCTGGCGGGACGTCGACGTGCCGGCCCTGCTCGCCGGCCACCCCGACCTCACCGACCCGGTCGACGGGGTGCCGCCACTGGTGGTGGAGAACGAGGCGAACCTCGCCGCGCTCGGCGAACTGCACGCCCGCCCCGGCGGCCCGCAGAGCTTCCTGCACGTCTCCGGCGAGATCGGCATCGGTGCCGGGATCGTGCTCGACGGGGCGCTGTTCCGGGGTTCCCGGGGCTGGAGCGGCGAGCTGGGTCACGTACCCGTCGATCCGGGTGGCCCCACCTGCCGCTGCGGGGCGCGCGGCTGCCTGGAGACGTACGCCGGGCAGGAGGCCGTGCTGGTCGCGGCCGGGCTGGCCGGGGTGGACCTGCCGGCCGACACCGCCGCCCGCCGGCTGGCCGACCTGGCCGGCTCCGGCAACCCGGCCGCGCTCGACGCGCTGCACGCCGCCGGCACCGCACTCGGGGTGGCCGTCTCCGGGGTGGTGAACCTGCTCGACCTGGACACCGTGGTGCTCGGCGGCGGATACGCGACCCTCGCGCCGTGGCTGTGCCCGCCGGTGCTGGCCGAACTCGACGCCCGGGTGCTCACCAGCGGATGGTCCCCGGTGACGGTCCGCCCGGCGGCGCTCGGGGCCGAGTCCGCCGCCGTCGGCGGGGCCGGCGCGGTGGTCCGGCGGATCATCGCGCGACCGTCCGGCTGGCTCTCCCGCCCGGGCTGACCCGGCTTCCTCGCTGGCCGATCGTCGGCCCACCTCGGTACGCTTTCCCTCAGGCAACGATCCCCTACCGAGGAGAGCACTACCAGCATGCGCAGAGGTCGACAGACCGACGCGCCCGGCGACCGGCGGTGACGAAGACCCACCGGGACGGGCACGCCGGCCCGGTGAGCGGAGGCGGACAGGTGTCCCGCGCGCCGGCCCACCCGTCGCCGGACGGCCCGCTGCCGGCCGACCCGCAGCTCGCCCGGGAACTGCTCGACGGGCTCGCCGAGGCGGTGGTCACCACCGACCGGGCCGGGCGGGTCACCCTGGTCAACGCGATGGCCGGGCAGCTCCTGCCCGAGCTGACCCCCGGCACCGACCTGGCCGGGGGCACCGTGCCGGCGCTGGCCCGCGCGGTCACCGGCGACGCCGCGACGTTCGACGCCGAGCACCGGGGACGCCGGCTGCGCGGGGTCTGCCGCCCCCTGGCCGGCGGGGGCTGCGCCTGGTACGTGCGCGACGTCACCGACGAACACGCCCGCACCGACGCGTTGCTCGCCGAGCGGTCCCGCACCGCGTTCCTGGCCCGGGCCGGCAGCCGGCTCGGGCTCTCGTTGCACCGCGAGCAGACCCTGCGCAGCACCGTCACCCTGCCCGTGCCCTACCTGGCCGACGCGGCGCTGGTCGTGCACCGGCCCCCGCAGCCCGGCGAGGACGTCCCGCACTGGCTGCGCTACGCCGACGGCGACCCCGGCCCGGTCGGTGGGGTCGCCGACCCGGAGCTGACCGGCGCGGTCCCCGGGCTCGTCGAGGCGCTCAGCGGCGCGACCACCGACCCCAGCCCCTGGCTCGACGCCGAACTGGCCGACCTGGACGCCGTGCTGCCGCCGGAGTTCGGCCGCCCCGGCACCGTGCTGATCAGCCCGATGCCCAGCGCCGGCGGGCCAGCCGGCGCGCTGGTCCTGGTCCGCCGGGTCGGCCGGCCCGGCTTCGACCAGCGCGACATCGAGCTGGCCCGGGAGTTCGCCGCCCGGGCCGGGTCCGCGGTCGCCGCCGCCGAACTCTACGGCGAGCAGGCCCACCTGGCGCGGGTGCTCCAGCACAGCCTCCTCCCGCCGGAACTGCCCCCGGTGCCCGGCGTCACCCTCGCCGGCGGTTACCGCTCCGCCGGGGACAGCCTGCGCATCGGCGGCGACTTCTACGAGGTCTTCCCCACCGCCACCGGGGCCCTGTTCGCCCTCGGCGACGTCTGCGGCAAGGGGGTCGGCGCGGCCGTGCTCACCGGCCGGGTACGCCAGTCGTTGCAGACCCTGCGGCTCGTCGAGCAGCGTCCCCGGGAACTCGTCGCCCTGCTCAACCGGGCGTTGTTCGACTCCCCCGACGCCGCCCGGCGCAGCCAGTTCACCACCCTGCTGCTGGGCAGCACCGAACCGGGGGCCGACGGCGGGCTGCGGGTCCGCATCGCCGGCGGCGGGCACCCGTCCCCGCTGGTGGTACGCGCCGACGGCAGCATCGTCGAGGCCCGGGTGGGCGGGATGCCGATCGGCGCGTTCGCCTCGGCCACGTTCGTCGAGGTGGAGGTACGCCTCGCCCCGGGTGAGCTGCTGCTGGCGTACACCGACGGGGTGACCGAGGCGCGCGGCGGCGCGGCGGCCGTCGAGATGTTCGGCGAGCAACGGCTGCGGCAGGCGCTCGCCACGGTGGCCGGCCTGCCGCCCGCCGCCGTGGTCGACTGGCTGCTCCAACTCGTCGACGAATGGCTGGACGGGGAGAGCCACGACGACATAGCGATGCTGGCCGTCCGCGCGGCGGACCCGGCGTGAGCCGACCGGACGGGCCGGCCGCCACGGACCCGGGCCCGCCGGCCGGGCCGGCAGTGGTGGGGCCGGAGGTCGTCGCGGCGTACCTCGACTGTCTGGACCGGGCCGACCTGCCCGCCGCCACCGCGATCGCGACCGGCCTGCTGGACGCCGGCTCGTCGGTGGCCGACGTGCTGGTGGACCTGGTCGCCGCGACCCAGCGCGAGGTGGGGCTGCGCTGGCTGACCGGCCGGTGGAGCGTCGCCCAGGAGCACGCGGCCACCCACGTCAGCGAGCGGGTGGTCGAGGCGGTCGCCGCCCGCAGCGGCCCGACGGGGGCCCGCGGACACGTGGTGATGGCCTGCGTCGAGGGCGAGTGGCACGCGCTGGCCGCCCGGATCGTCGTCGAGGTGGTCCGGGCCGCCGGTTGGCGGGTCACCTTCCTCGGCGCGAGCGTGCCGGTCCGGCACCTGGTCTCCTACCTGCACCAGACCGGCCCGGACGCGGTGCTGCTCAGCTGCGTGCAGCCGAGCCGGTTGATCCGGGCGGGGCGCATGATCGAGGCGTGCCGGGCGGCCGGGGTGCCGGTGGTGGCCGGTGGCCCGGGTTTCGGCCCGGACGGCCGCTGGGCCGCCGCCGTCGGTGCCGCCGCCTGGGGGGCGACCGCCCGGGACGCGGCCCGGCTGCTGGCCGGCCCGCTGAGCCCGACGCCGACCACCGGTCCCGTCCCGGCGGCCGGCACCGACGAGTACGTCGCGGTGCTGCGTCGCCGCCGTGACCTGGTGCAGCTCGTGCTCCGCGAGGTCGCCCCGGAGCCCGACCGGGTCGAGGAGGTCGCCGGCGCGGTCGCCCAGCTGGTCGACGCGCTGGCCGCGGCGATCCGGATCGGCGACCCGGGGCTGCTTGTCGAGTTCGTCCGCTGGCAGACGGAGGTGCCCGACGCCCGGGACGGCGTCCCGCTGCTGGACACCATGCTCCGGGTGTGCGCCGCCGCGCTGACCGAGCACCCGCACGCCGGGGACTACCTGCGTCAGGCCCGGACCCTGCTGACCACGCCCCGGTGACCGCCTGCGGATCAGGCCGAACGGGCCGCCGGGGCACCGTTGCCCGGCCGGGCCCGGATCGGTGGGGGCGGTGCGGACGGTAACTCGACCACCGGTCCGCCCTCCCCTTCCCGGGCCCGCGCCACCCGGTCGAACTCCACCAGGCCGCGCAGCAGCGCCCCCCGGCCCTCGCCGCTCATCCCGGCCAACACGGCGTCGAGCCGCTGCCGGCGGTCCCGGCGCAGCTCGGCCAGGAGCCGGCTCGCCTCCGGGGTCAGGTGCAGGGCGATCTCCCGCCGGTCCGACCGGCCCGGCTCCCGCTCCAGCATGCCGGCGGCGACCAGCCGGTCACAGAGCCGGCTCGCCGAGGAGAGCAGCATGTTGAGCAGGGTGGCGAGCCGGCGCAGGTTGATCCCGTCGTGCCGTTCGACCACCATGACGGCACGTAACTGCGCGCTGGACAGCCGGCTGGTGGTGCTTTCCCGGGCCGCCTCCCACACGGAGAGCAGGGCCCCTGTCGCGGCGTCCAGCTCGGCGGCCATACTCACGTCTGGTCCGTCAGGACCACTTTCTTCGGCCATGGTGGGCCCGAGACTACCCCCCGTACCAGGGGATCTGCGCTGTCAGGAGGCGTGCATGAGCAGCGGACCCGAATGCCGGGCCCGACGGGTGCTGACCGAGTCACCCGCGGACCTGCTGCTGGAACGGCTCGCCGACGAGTTGGGGCGGTCCTACCGGATCACCGACGTGGCGCTGTTCCAGGTCGACTACCGGCTGTCGGTGCTGCTGCCGCTGGGTGGCGGCGACCCGCTGACCGGGCCCGGTCACCCCGCCTGGCGCTGTTACGACCATCAGCAGCCGGTGCTCTCCGACGGGGCCGGCTGGTTCCCCGTCGGCATGCGGGGTGAGCGGCGCGGGGTGCTGCGGTTGACCCCGGTGCCCGACGACCGGACGGCGGTCGAGGAGCTGACCCGCATCGCCACCGCCCTGGGGCACGAGTTGGCCGCGGTCACCGCCGGCACCGACGTCTACCGGGCCTCGCGCCGGGCCCGGCGGCTCACCCTCGCCGCCGAGATGCAGTGGGAACTGCTGCCGGGGCGCAGCCGGGACCGGCCCTCGTTCCGCCTCGCCGGCCAGCTCGAACCGGCGTACGCGGTGCGCGGGGACAGTTTCGACTGGTCCGACGACGGCACCCGGCTGTGGCTGTCGGCCATCAACGGCACCGGTGAGGGGGTGGCCGCCTCGATGCTCACCGCGCTGGCCACCCACGCGTTGCGCAACGCGCGCCGGGGCGGGCTGGCCCTCGCCGACCAGGTCGCCCTCGCCGACCAGGCGGTCTACGCCCTGCACCGGGGCGAGCAGCACCTGTCCGCCCTGGTGATGGAGCTGGACCTGGCCACCGGGGTGCTGACGGCGGTGGACGCCGGGTCGCCCCGGCTGGTGCTGCTGCGCGACGGCGAGGTCAGCGAACAGGCGCTCGACAAGCAGTTCCCGCTGGGCATGTTCGAGGGCACCGACTACCAGCACCAGAGCTTCGAGCTGCGCCGGGGCGACCGGCTGTTCGTGCTCAGCGACGGCGTGATCGACGCGACCGGGCAGCACGTCCGGTACGGCGAGACGGCGCTGGACCGGTTCCTGCGGCGTACCGGCCCGATGACGCCGCTGGACGCGGTCCGCTCGCTCATCGGTGACCTGCGCGCCTTCGTCGCCGGTGACCTGGTCGACGACGCGGTGGTGGTCTGCCTGGACTGGACCGGTCCGCAGGAGTGAGACCGGCGGGCCCGGCGCGTGCGACGCCGGGCCCGGCGGTCAGTACGCGCCGCGCCCGCGCAGCACCGCGCCGAAGGTCTTCCACAGAATGGTCAGATCGGCGGCGAGCGACCAGTTCTCCACGTAGTAGAGGTCCAGCCGGATGCCGTCCTCCCAGCTGAGGTCGGACCGGCCGCTGACCTGCCAGAGTCCGGTCATGCCCGGCTTGACCAGCAGGCGGCGGGCCACGTCACCGTCGTAGCGGGCCACCTCGGACGGCAACGGCGGGCGGGGGCCGACCAGGCTCATCTGGCCGAGCAGCACGTTGACCAGCTGGGGCAGTTCGTCGAGGGACCACTTGCGCAGCAGCCGCCCGATCCGGGTGACCCGCGGGTCGTCGCGCATCTTGAACATCAGCCCGTTGGTCTCGTTGCGGGCGACCAGCTCGGCCAGCAGCGCGTCGGCGTTGACCACCATGGTGCGGAACTTCAGCACCCCGAACTCCCGGCCGCCCTGCCCGACCCGGGTCTGCCGGAACAGCACCGGACCCCGGCTGTCCAGCTTGACGGCCAGTGCGATCAGCGCCACCAGGGGCAGCAGCAGCGCCAGCGCCACCGCGGCGGCGGACCGGTCGACGAACTCCTTGACCAGCTTGCGGGCCCCCCGGAACTCCGGTGCCTCGACGTGGATCAGTGGCAGGCCGGCCACCGGCCGGGTGTGGATGCGGGGGCCGGCGACGTCGGTGAGGGCGGGGGCGACGACCAGGTCGATCCCGGTGCCCTCCAGCTGCCAGCCCAGCCGACGCAGCCGGGTCGCGGTCAGCTCGCCGGACGCGGTGACCGCGACGGTGTCCGCGCCGATCGCGGCGGCGGCCTCCGGGATGCCGCGCAGGGAACCCACCACCGGTACGTCGCTGAGCCGCTGCGGCACCGGGGCGAGCAGCGCGTCGGGGATGCACGCGCCGACCACGTGGTAGCCGGCGTACGGCTCCCGGCGCAGGGTGTGCACCAGTTCCAGCACGTGCGCGGTGTCCCCGACGACGAGGACCCGCCGGGACCAGCCGTCGCCCCGGCAGCGGGCCCGGTGCAGTGCCTTACGGGCGGCGAACCGGGTGGCCACCAGCCCGATCGTGCCGACGGCGAAGGAGATGCCGAGGAAGCCCCGGGAGACCCCGACGTCGAAGATGTAACCGGCGATCGCGACCCCACCGGCCAGGCGCAGGCTCGCCCCGCTGACCCGCCGGTACTCGTCCGCGCCGTAGCCGAGCACCCGGTCGTCGTAGCAGCGCAGCGCCTTGAGTGAAACCAACCAGACCAGCACCAGGGCCGGTGCCACCACCACGTACGGGATCTCCGAGCCGCGCGGCACGGCATCGCCGAAGCGGGTGGCGTAGCCGGCGAGGACCGCCAGCGACAGCACGGCGGTGTCCAGCACCACCAGGGTGCGGACGTAGCTTCGCTGGTTGGCCTGGGAACGAGTACCCGCCGATCGGCGACCGGGCGCCGACGGCGGGGTACGGACGGGCGTGGACAGTGTCGCCGAGGTCACCCAACCTCCCCCACATCACACTTGTCGGCTCCGAGCCTGAATGCTCACCTCTGGAGGGGTCCGCCGGCCGGAGCGCTCCCGACATCCTGCCCCACAATGATGCTCACCTATTGCTTCGGACGCATTACTGTCAGTTTTCTTTCGCCGCCGGAGTGGGGAAATCCCACCATGGCACCAATTCTCACCGGATGCAGTGACCCATGTGCACTGTGCGAGGGATCAGCGCGGTGCGTTCGGGCGCAGCGCGATGGCCTTCAGGAAGATGTCACCGATCTTGGACGGGTCCTCGGTGACGAAGGCGCCGCCACCGGTGACGTTGGTGATCGACTGGAGTTCGGTCTTGGAGACCTCGCTGCCGATGCCGATGATGACCACCTGCACCGGACGCTCCGGGTCGTTGAGCTGCTTGAGCCGGCTGATCAGCGCGCTCTGCGAGATGCCGTTCTTGTCCTCGTTCTTACCGTCGGTGAACAGCACCACCGAATTGACCCGGCCGGGTTCCCAACCGTCCTGGACCGTCTTGTACGCCGCCAGCATGGTGTCGTACAGACCGGTGTCGCCGCTGGACGGGCGGATACCGGCGAGCCCCTGCTCCAGCTTTCCCCGGTTGCCGGACAGCGGGCTGATCGGCTCGATCTCCCGCCAGTCCCGCGAGCCGACCAGTTCGGTGGAGAACGTCCACAGCCCGATCGACCAGGAGTCGTCGAAGAGGTTCAGGCCCCGGCTGGCCGCCGCCACGGTCACCTGCTCCCGGCTGGCGTTGTTGGCCGACGGGACGGCGGCCTTCATCGAGCCGGAGACGTCGATGACGCAGAGCATCCGCCCGGACTGGGTGGCGATCGACCAACCGGAGACCGCACGGTCTATGGCCACCGGATCCAGGCCACCGGCGGCGGTCCCCCCGGACGGGGGTACGGCCGTACCGCCGCCGGCCGGGCTCGGCGCACCCTGCGGCGCCTTGAAACCGTCGCCCCAGTTGCCGTCCGGGGCCCGCAGCGACTGCACGGCCAGCCGGTTCTTGAAGCTCTGCGTGGTGAGCAGTTCGAAGAGCACCTTCGCGGCCGACGCCTTGGCCTGGTCGATGCCGGGGAGCACCGCGTACGGGTAATCCAGCGGCATCGGCGACGGCTCCAGGTAGAGCGCGGCCAGCGGGATCGGCGGCTTGGTGTTGTTGTAGGCGATGACGTCCTCCTCCGACAGCGCGGCGGCACCGAGCGCGCTGGCGATGGAGGTCGGGTCGTTGGAACGCGGGAACCGGGCCAGCAGGTCCTGCCGCAGCGCCGAGCGGCCGGTGGCCAGCGCCCGCAGCGCGGCCGTGGTCGCCTGCTGGGCGTCGCCGCCCCCGCCGCTGGCCGCGGCGGTCAGGGAGAGCAGGCCGGAGAGCCCGGCGGCGTCCTGGGTCGGCTCGACGATGCCGGCCCGTAGCGGCTTGTCCCCGCGTACGGCGCGCAGCATGTCGTTCCAGGTGAGCTTCTTCTCCGGCCAGCCGAACTTGGTGCTGGCCACCGGCTGCGGCATGGCCACCACGACGGGGCTGCGGGCGATCGACGCGCCGTTGCCGGGGGCGAACGCGGTGGCGCCGCCGCTCTTGAGGCGCAGCAGCCAGGTCGACGAGTCCGGAATCCACACGTCGGGCGTGACCGCGGTGCCGCTGGCCTGCCCCACCCCGGCGAGGCTGGCCCCGTGCTTGCTGGCCACCGCGGCGGCCACCTCCACCGGTTCGGAGGCGGTGACGTTCACCTTGATGCAGGTGCCACCGACCGCCGCCCCGTCCGTCGTCCACTGGGCCGCCGCCGCCTCGACGGCCGGCGCGACCTCGGGCGCGGCGGCCACGGCGAGCTGGATCTCCCCTGAGCAGGACGGTCCGGCCAACTGCTGGTAACCGACCCAGGAGCCGCCGACCACGACGACGAGCGCGGTCGCCGCCAGGGCGGCGCCCGCTCCACGGATACTTGAACGCATGCGATGGCGGCCAGACACGCTGACCATCTTGCGTATCTCGTTCGCTTTCTGCCATGACCGTTCGGACGAAAGTTACGCAGGAGAAACAGTTGATCACTATTTCGGTACCCTGAGTAACTAAATCGTCTCGTGACGTGGCACCGATCCACCCCGGACGGACGTGTGTCAGGGCAGTACGCAGGTCGGACTCCCGGTGGCCACCGGCTCACCCACCGGCGACGGCACGCCCGACTCGGGGTCGACCCAAAACACCCGGATCATGTCGGCCCGCTCGTCGGCGACGTACAGGTGCCGACCGGCGAACGCGAAGTGCCGGGGCCACTCCCCGCCGGTGTCGACCTCGTCGACCAGCCGGGGCAGTTCCCCGTCGAGGGCGAAGACCGCCACCGTGCCGACCCCCCGGTTGCCCAGGTAGAGGAACCGGCCGTCCGGGCCGACCGTGATCTCCGACGGCTGGACGTGACCGGCCCGCCCACTGGCGTCCACCCGGCCGAGCTGGTGCAGCGCCCCGTCGGCGGTCAGCTGGTAGGCGGTCACCGTCGCGTCCAGCTCACCGGCGAGCCAGCAGCGCCGCCCGTCGGGGTGCCGGGCCAGGTGCCGGGGACCGGTGCCCGCCACCGTGTGCACCCGGGGGGCGCGCGGGGTCAGCCGGCCGGTGGCGGCGTCCAGGTCGTACCGGTAGACCGAGTCGGTGCCCAGGTCGACGGCGAGCAGCGGGCCGACGCCGGGATCGGGCGACACCATGTGGCAGTGCGCCCGCTCCTGCCGCTGCGGGTCCGGGCCGTGCCCCTGGTGGACCACCAGGTCGGTACGGTCCCCGGGCACCCCCTGCCCGTCCAGCGGCAGCACGGCGACGCTGCCCCCGCCGTAGTTGGCCACGAAGAGGTGCCCGCCGTCCGGGGCGACCGCCAGGTGGGCCGGCTCGGCACCGCCCGTCGACCGGACCCCCAGCGGGGTCAGCCCGCCGTCGGGATCGACCGCGAACGCGCTCACCTGCCCCTCGGGCAGCTCGTTGACCGCGTAGAGCACCGGCCGGGACGGATGCCGCACGAGGAAGGACGGCGCCGGGGTCACCGCGACCGTGCCGAGCGGGGTCAACTCCCCCGACTCGGGGTCCCGCCGGGCGGCGACGATGCCCTCGCCCCGCCCACCCGTGTCCGCCGTGTAACCGCCGATGTGGACGATCGTCCCCGTCACCGGACCACCCCTCCGCCGAATCCCGTCGTCGCTTCCCAGGCTTCCCGCAATCACCCGCCGGCATCCCTGGTTTCCCGGGTTTTCCTCACCCGGCAGCGGCGCGGGGCCGGTCAGCCCACCGGGACCGGTTCGCCGCGCTGCCGGGCCACGTGCTCGACCAGCGAGATCAGCACCAGTTTGCCGGACTGCCGGTCCCGGGCGTCGCAGAGCATCACCGGCACCTCCGGCTCGATGTCCAACGCCTGCCGCACCGCGTCCACGCCGAACCGGCGGGTGTCCTCGAAACAGTTGACCCCCACCACGAACGGGATGCCGCGCTGCTCGAAGTAGTCGATCGACGGGAAGCAGTCGGCCAGCCGGCGGGTGTCGGCCAGCACCACCGCGCCGAGCGCGCCGAAGGCCAACTCGTCCCAGAGGAACCAGAACCGGTCCTGCCCGGGGGTGCCGAACAGGTAGACCTGGAGATCGTCGGTGATGGTGATCCGGCCGAAGTCCATCGCCACCGTGGTGGTCGACTTGCCCTCCACCCCGGACAGGTCGTCGGTGCCGATCCCGGCGTCGGTCAGCACCTCCTCGGTCTGCAACGGCCGGACCTCACTGAGCGCGCTCACCAGCGTCGTCTTGCCGGCGCCGAAGCCACCGGCAATGAGGATCTTGAGAGCCAGCGGCAGCCGGTCCGCTGATGAGTCGCGATCAGAGCGCACGTAGTCCACTGACCACCGCCTTGAGAATGTCGTCGTCGGGAAGGCCGGCGGCGGCCGGCGGTTCGTGCACGGTGACCAGCCCACGGGCGAGCAGGTCACCGAGGAGGACCTGGACCACCCCGAGGGCGAGATCCAGGTCGGCGGCGAGATCCACCACCGCCACCGGCTGCCTGGCGCACTCCACCAGCCGACGGTGCTCGGGTTGCAGCCCCGGCTGGCCGTACGGGTCTACGCCCGCCGCGGCCAGCACGAACGCCACCAGGTCGAAGCCGCCGACGGCGGGCCGCACCCGGCCACCGGTGAGGGTGTACGGGCGTACCACCGGGCCGGCCGCGCCGTCCAGCCACTCGTGCTGGTGACCCGGCTGCTCAGCCCGCATCGGCGAGCCCCGCCGCCCGCGCCGGGGCGGTCAGGTTCTCGCCGACCCGGACGACCAGCATCGCCATCTCGTAGGCCACCAGGCCGATGTCGGCGTCCGCCGCGCAGGCCACCGCCAGGCAGGCGCCCTGCCCGGCAGCGGTCACGAAGAGGTACGCCTCCTCCATCTCCACCACCGTCTGCCGGACGCCACCGGCGGCCAACTGCCGGCTGGCCCCCTTGGCCAGGCTGGAGAAGCCCGAGGCCAGCGCGCAGAGGTGTTCGGCGTCGGCCCGGTCCAGCCCGGCGGAGGCACCGAGCAGCAGACCGTCGGCGGAGAGGACCACGGCCTGCTGGGCCGCCGGCACCCGCTCCACCAGTTCGTCGAGCAACCAGCCGAGATCGGCGTTCTGCCGTGTCGTGTGCACCACTAGGCGTCCCTCTCAGTCGCGGTCGGATCGGGCGTCGGCACCGGGCCGGCCGACGACGGGGATGCCCCGGCGTCGGACCGCCCCGGGTCGCCGCCCGCGGTCGGGGTGGGCCGGGCCGGCGGGACCGGGTGGACGCCGCTGCTGTCCAGCCGTCCCCGGGTGGTGCCGGCCTGTAGGGCCGACATCTGCCGCCGTACCTCCTCGGGGGAGCGGGTGGTGGTCGGGTCGGGGCCGGCCGGCGGGCGCGGCGGACGGGCCACCGGGCCCCGGCGGCGGACCCGGCGGGGCAGGCCGTCGCCATCGACGGCGGCCTCCACCGACGAGGTACGGGCCGGGGCGAACGGCAGCACCGTCTGGTCCGGTCGCTCCCGGGTGGTCCGGGTGGTCCGCGGTCGGGGCAGGGTGGTCAGCCGGGTCACCGACGCGGCCGGACGGTCCCGGGTCGGCGGGGCGATCGGCGGCTCCTCGGTGATCAGGTCGGCCGGCAGGCGCACCAGTGCGGTGAGCCCGACCGGCGTCCCGGTCCGCAGGGTGACCTGGACGCCGTGCCGGGCGGCCAGCCGCGAGACCACGAACAGGCCGAGCCGGGCGCTGTCGGCCGGGTCGAACTCGGGCGGGGTGGCCAGTCGGCGGTTGGCGTCCTCCACCGCCTGCGGCGTCATCCCGAGCCCGTGGTCGGTGATCTCGACGAGGTAGCCGTCGACGACCGGCGCCCCGGTCACCTCGACCCGACGCTCGGGCGGGGAGAAGGCGGTCGCGTTCTCGATCAGCTCGGCGAGCAGGTGGATGACGTCGGCGACGGCCCGGCCGAGCAGCCCGGCCGGCTCGACCCGGCCGATGTCCACCCGGTCGTACGCCTCGACCTCGGAGATCGCGCCGCGCAGCACGTCCAGCAGGGCGACCGGCTGCCGCCAGCCCCGGCCCGGTGCCGCCCCCGCCAGGATGACCAGGTCCTCGGCGTGCCGGCGCAGCCGGGTCGCCAGGTGGTCGACGCGGAACAGCTCGGCCAGCTCGTCCGGGTCTTCGGCGCGACGTTCCATCCGGTCGAGCACGGCGAGCTGCCGGTGCACCAGACCCTGACTGCGCCGGGCGAGGTTGAGGAAGACCTCGTTCAGCCCCCGCCGCAGCGTCACCTCGTCGATCGCCGACCGCACCGCCACCCGGCTCACCTCGGTGAACGCCCGGCCGACGTCACCGATCTCGTCCGCGCCATAGGACAGCGGCGGGGCCTCCCGGGCGACGTCGACCTGTTCGCCCCGGCGCAGCCGGGCCACCACGTCGGGCAGCCGGTGCCCGGCCAGCTCCAGCGCGGCGTTGCGCACGGCGGACAACCGGCGGGCCAGCGTCCGACCGACCCGGATGGCGACCAGCAGCGACACCCCGATCGCGACGAGGCCCAGCACCCCGGCGACGCCGAGGCGCAGCAGGATCGTGACGGCGACCGGCACGGACCGTTCGGCCAGCCCGTCGGCCTGGCTGAGTTCGAAGTCACGCAGCTCCTGCTGGACGGCCGCCTGGCTGGCCTGCCAGGCCGCCGGGTCGATCGGCGGGAGGCCGGACGGCCCGGCGCTGAGCAGCTGCTCCTGCATGGTGCGGAGCCGGACGAACGCCTCCCCCTCCACCAGCCGCTGGTAGGCGGCCCGGTCGGCGGCCGGCAGGTCGGCCACCGCCGACTCGGCGAGGAACCGTTCGTTGGCGATGGTCTGCACCAACCGCAGGTGCTCGCCCTCGGTGAACCGGCCGGCGACGAACGCCCCGGCGAGCATCGCGTCGGTCTGGCCGAGCAGTTCGCGGGAGCGGCCGACCGCGGTCAGGGCGAGCGCCTGCCGGTTCAACTCGGCGTCGGGCAGCGCCGCCGTCGCGGCGAACGCCTGGAAGGCCGAGGAGATCATGCCGCTGTACAGGCCGATGGCACCGGCCCGGTCGACCTGCCGGCGGTCGATGAACCCCCGACCGGCCGGCAACGCCTCCAGGGCGGCGCCGAGCGCGTCGAGCCGGGCGTTGAGCAGGTCACCGGCGGCGTCCCGCAGTGCGTCGCCGGCCATCATCCGACGCAGCTCGACGATCGCCTCGTCGGTGCGTCGCCGCTGGTCGGCGAGGGCGGGCAGGGTGCCGGTGCCGGCCAGTTGGATCACCGAGGCCCGCCGCTCCCGTTGCAGCTCGGCCACCACCCGCTCGCCGGGGCGGCCGAAGTCCGACAGCAGGGTCCGGGCGGCGAGCAGGTCGAGTGCCGGCCCGAAGGTCAACGTGGTGGCGAAGATCCACAGCGCCAGGAGGGCGGCCACCGGGGTGACGACCAGGGCGGTCAGCTTGGCGCGGATCGGCCAGTCGCGGGTGTCCATGAGTCCTCGCCCGGGCGGGAGTGTCGGCGGTGTCGCCGGCACCGACCGGGCGGTTCCGGCATCGATGCCGGGCACCGGCACGGCACCTCGGGCAGGATACGTAATCCTGACGCTCAGCACTACCGTGCGTCTCCCGGCGTCACCGCTGCGTCGCTGCCCCGCCCCGCCCCGGCCGGCCGGCACCTGACCTGGCCGCACCCGGGTTGATCAGGCATTGGCGGGGGCCCGCACCGACCCCGGGCCGGCCTGCGGACCGATGGAAAAATGTGACCGGATTTCCACCTGATCGGCCCCGGACGCACGTCGTGGCCCCTTCGTCCCGGTCGGGATCGGCGTGGGCGGAGGAAATTCGCCGGATCGGGATTGGTGATCAGTGCGGGGAGGGAATACCGCAGGGCGAAGGAGGAGCCATGTCGCCCACGCAGATAGTCCTACTGGTTCTCGCCGTACTGGTGGTGGCGGCGCTGGTCGCCGTGGCCGTGGTGGCCAACCGCCGACGCGCCCTGCGGTCCCGGTTCGGCCCGGAGTACGACCGGGTGGTCGCGGAGCAGGACAGCCGCAGCGCCGCCGAGCGGGAACTGCGCGAGCGGGAGCGCCGCCACGCGGAGCTGACGCTCACCCCGCTCGGCCCGACCGAGCGGGCCCGGTACGCCGCCGCCTGGGAGGAACTCCAGGTCCGCTTCGTCGACGCGCCGGCCGAGGCCGTCGGGGACGCCGACGAACTGGTCAGCCGCCTGATCGCCGACCGGGGCTACCCGACCGGGGAGTTCGCCGAGCAGGCCGCGCACCTGTCCGTGGAGCACGCCCGCACCCTGACCCACTACCGGGAGGCGCACGAGATCCGGCTGCGCAACGAGCGTGGCGAGGCCGGCACCGAGGATCTCCGGCAGGCCGTCGTCCACTACCGCGCCCTCGTCGCCGACCTGCTCGGCGAGGAGCCGGTCGGGCAGCGCCTCCCGCAGCAGCAGCACCCGGACAGCCCGCAGGACGCCACCACCCGCTGAGGAGACACCGCCATGCGCCAGGACGAGCAGCAGTTGCCCACCGAACACCCCGAGGTCGTCCGGTCCACCCCGGTGGCGGTGCCGCCACCGGACGCGGCCGACACCGTCCCCGTCGGCCGGCACGCCACGGCCCGCGACGACCGGGACCGCGACGGCGTCGACGACCGGGACGCCATCGACCACGACGACGACGGCATCGACGGCGACGGTTTCGACGACCGGGACGGCTTCGACAACCACGACGGCTACTACGGCCCGCGGGACGACGACGGCTTGCCCCTCGGCCGCCCGCGCTCCCGTGACGACGCCGACCTGGCGACCGACCGGGAGACGCCGGCCGGCACCGACCCGGACGGGGACCGGCGGCCGGAGTTCCACGAGCCCGCGCCGCCGCCCACCACCTTCGGGGCGACCAGCGTGGGCGACGCGGTGGCCGCGTCGGCGCTGGCCGGTGGCCGGCCGCAGGACGAGCGGGACGCCCGGGACGAGGACCTCGCCGTGCCCGGTGACGGTGCGCCTGGGCGGACCGAACCGTTCGACGACGAGCGGGCCGACCCGACCGCGGCGGACCGGATCCACGACCGGGACCACCACTCGACCGGGACCGCCGGGGCGGACGCCGACAGGTCGACGGGCGCGAACGTGCCCAGCGACGCGGCGACGCTGTTCGAGGCGGACGCCGCGCAGGGCTTCCGGGACCGTTGGCGTGACGTGCAGCTCCGGTTCGTCGACGACCCCCGGGGCGCGGCCGGCGAGGCGCAGTCGCTCGTCGAGGAGGCGATCACGGCCCTCGCCGAGGCGCTCGCCGCGCAGAAGGAGAAGCTGGGCGGCTGGCAGGGTGCCGACGAGGCCGACACCGAGCAGCTCCGGGTGGCCGTCCGGCGGTACCGCGACTTCCTGGACCGCGTGCTGGGCCGCTGAACCGCCGCGCGGACGGCCCGCCGGCTCCGGACCGGACCACCCACCACCCACCTGCGTCGACGCCCCGGCCGGGCCACTCCCGGTCGGGGCGTCGACGGTTCGCCCACCGATCCGACCCGGACCTCTGGCATGAAAACCCGCACGAGGGGTAATAGCGCGCCCGGCGAGCGTCGACGGCGCATCGGAAGGGTGGCGGACGATGGACGGTGCCGGGCTCAGACTGAACATGAACGTGCTGGATTACGGGATCCTCGCGCTCTACTTCGTCACCGTGCTCGGGGTCGGCTTCGCCGCCCGCCGGGCGATCCGTACCAGCGTCGACTTCTTCCTCTCCGGGCGTTCGCTGCCCGCCTGGGTGACCGGCCTGGCCTTCGTCTCGGCCAACCTGGGCGCCCTGGAGATCATCGGGATGGCCGCCAACGGCGCGCAGTACGGCATCATGACCGTCCACTACTACTGGATCGGCGCCGTACCGGCGATGATCTTCCTGGGCATCGTGATGATGCCGTTCTACTACGGCTCCCGGGTGCGCAGCGTCCCGGAGTACCTGCGGCTGCGGTTCAACCGCCCGACCCACCTGTTGAACGCGATCAGCTTCGCGGTCGCCCAGGTGCTGATCGCCGGGGTCAACCTGTACGCGCTGGCGCTGATCATGCAGGCGCTGCTCGGCTGGCCGCTCTGGCTGGCGATCGTCGTCGGGGCGGCGATCGTGCTGGCCTACATCACCGTCGGCGGGCTCTCCGGCGCGATCTACAACGAGGTGCTCCAGTTCTTCGTCATCATCGCCGGGCTGGTGCCGATCACCGTCATCGGCCTGGTGAAGGTCGGCGGCTGGTCCGGCCTGATGGACTCGGTGCGCGACTCCAAGCTCGGCGAGGCCGGGCTGCACGCCTGGGAGGGCACCGGCAGCACCGCCAACCCGCTCGGCGCGCACTGGCTGGGCATCGTGTTCGGGCTCGGGTTCGTGCTCTCCTTCGGCTACTGGACCACCAACTTCGCCGAGGTGCAGCGGGCGCTGTCGGCCAAGAACATGAGCGCCGCCCGGCGTACGCCGATCATCGCCGCGTACCCGAAGCTGGTCATCCCGGCGGTGACCGTGATCCCGGGCCTGATCGCGCTGGTCACCGTCAAGGGGCTGGGGGCCGAGTCCGGTGACCTGGTCTACAACAACGCGATTCCGCTGCTGATGCGCGACCTGCTGCCCAACGGTGTGCTCGGGATCGCGGTCACCGGCCTGGTCGCCTCGTTCATGGCCGGCATGGCGGCCAACGTCAGCGGCTTCAACACCGTCTTCACCTATGACATCTGGCAGGCGTACGTCCGCAGGGAACGCTCCGACGAGTACTACATCCGGATCGGCCGGATCGCCACCGTGGGCGGGGTGGTGGTGGGCATCGGCACCGCGTTCATCGCCGCCGGGTTCAGCAACATCATGAACTACATCCAGGCGCTGTTCTCCCTGTTCAACGCCCCACTGTTCGCCACCTTCATCATCGGCATGTTCTGGAAGCGGATGAGCGCGCTGGCCGGTTTCTGGTCGCTGCTGGCGGGCACCCTGGCCGCGCTGGCGACCTACCTGCTCTACAAGGCCGGCGTGGTGGACTTCAACTCCGACCTGGAGGAGAGCTTCTGGGGCGCGGGCATCGCCTTCGTCACGGTCGCCGTGGTCGCCGCGGTGGTCACCCCGCTGACCCGTCCCAAGCGGGCCGAGGAGTTGCAGGGTCTGGTCTACGGGATGGGTGGGATCGACCTGAAGGGCGACGTGCTCGCCGGGGACCAGGTCTGGTGGCGGTCGCCGGTGCTGCTCGGCGCGATCGCGCTGGTGCTGGCCGTGCTCTTCTACATCCCGGTCTTCTGAGCCCGGTCCGTCACGAGAGGGAGGCGCAGACGTGGACCAGCACAGCGAACGCGCGAACGACCCGCAGGTCGTCGAGACCGAGAACGAACGCAAGCGGTCCGCCGCCGCCCGGCTGTTCGACATCCGCCGGGTCATCGGTGGTCTCTTCGTGGTGTACGGGGTGATCGTCGGCCTGGTCGGTCTCTTCGACTCGGCTGCCGAGATCGACAAGGCGCAGGGCGTCCGGATCAACCTGTGGGCCGGGCTGGCGATGCTGGCCTTCGGGCTGTTCATGCTGGCCTGGCAGTGGCTGCGCCCGGTGGTGCCGCCCAGCGCCGAGGAGGCCCGGGAGGTCTGATCCGCCCGGCATGGGGTCGCCCGGACGGGGTACCCGGGCGCGGGAAGCGTCTGGGACAGGAGGGCGGCACCATGACCGACCGTGACCCGAACCGACCGTTGGAGGAGCGCCCCGAGGTGGCCGCCGCGGTGGACGACGACTCCACCGTGCCGCGGTTCTCCCGGGGCGGCGCCGGTCCGGCCGATCCGGCTTTCGTCGCGCCGGGTGACCAGTCCGGTGGTGCGACCGAGGAGCTGATCGGTGACCCGTACGCCGCCGGCACCGGGGCCACCGGAACCGGCACCGGGGCCGGTGGGGACAACATCCGCACCGGGGCGGAGCAGCCCTGGGAACCGGAGGACCTGGTCATGGCGCGCGGGCAGGACCTGACCCGGGAGAACCTGGAGCGGGCCCGGCGTGACCTGGCCGAGATGGGTCGGGCCGCGGTGGAACGTACCGTCCCCTGAGGCCGGCGAGACAGCGGCCCGGCACACGGGTGGGCCCCCGGCCCGACCTCTCGGTCGGACCGGGGGCCCGGGTGCGCCCGCCGCGTCAGTGCCTCACTCCAGCCGCGGCGGGCTGGTTCGTCAGAGCGCCGGGTAGGCGTTCTTCATGAGCTCCTGGAACTGCGCGGAGAACCAGGCGCCGGAGATCGGAGCGTTGGGCAGCGCGCCGCTCATGCTGTTGCCGTTGCGGGCGTTACCGGTGTAGGTCGGGTCGCACATCCGGTCGAAGCCCTTGCCCTCGTTGTTCGGGATGAGGGAGCTGGAGCCGTCGGACTCACCCGGGGGCTTCACCCAGACGTAGGCGTCGATGCCCGGCTCGGGGTTGGCCTTCGGCCGCTCGCCGAGACCCGCACCGGCCTGGTTGCACCAGTTGCCGGCGTGGAACCGACGGTCGACACGGCCGCCGTTGACGTAGGTGTCGACGCTGGTCGTCGCGCCCGGGCCGGTGGGCCGGGCGGTGCCGCCCCAGCCGTTACGGGAGGTGTCGATCAGCATGCCGATGTTGCTGTTGAAGCCGACCGAGATCAGCTTGGTGCGGAACGCCTGGGCGAACGACAGCTCGTCGACGTAGTAGTTCCAGTCGATCCACTTGGACTGGCGGACGGTCTGGCCGTTCACCGAGTCGGTGATCTTGATGTACGGCTCCTTCAGGGCGGAGTAGTTCGCCGTGTTGGTGATGAAGCCGTGCACGTTGTTCACGGTGCTGCCGGAGGCGACGGCGGCGGTCTTCAGGATGTCGGCGGTCGGGCCGAAGTTGGTGTCCCAGCCCAGCCAGCCGTGGTGACCGGCGTCGATGTAGTTGTAGACGTTGCCGATCGGGCCCAGCTTCGCCAGGGCGTAGCCGACGCCGTTGACGTACGCGCCGTTGGCCTTCACCACGTCACACTGCACCGTGCCACCGGCGTTGCCGGAGGTGTTGGTGACCAGGTTCGGCAGCGAGTCGATCTCGATGATGTTGATGATCCGCAGGCTGGCGTACTTGGCCTGGCTCTGGATCGCGGCGATCGGGTCGATGTACTCCGCCTTGTAGCGCGGCAGTTCGTCGGCGGCCAGCTCACCGTTGGAGGCGAGCGCCGAGCAGTCCCGGCCGGGCAGGTTGTAGATCACGAACTGGATGTAGCCGGCACCCTGGGCGAGGGCGGCGTCCAGGTGGTCCTTGACGCCCATCGCGCCGTTGGAGCTGCTGTCCGGCGTGCCGTTGATCGCGGCGATCCGGTCCAGCCAGACGGCGGTCGGGTTGTTGGAGACCCGGCTGCCACCGGCCTCGGCGTCCGCCTTGGCCTTCCACTCCGGGTTCACGTAGCCCTTGACCCCGGCGTAGGGGTTGTCCACCTTCTGCCCCGGCGGGGGCGTGGTGGGCGGAGGCGTCGTGGGCGGCGGGGTGGTGGGCGGAGGCGTGGTCGGCGGAGGCGTGGTGGGCGGCGGGGTGGTGGGCGGAGGCGTCGTGGGCGGAGGCGTCGTCGGCGTGACACCGCCGCAGACCACCCCGTTCAGGGTGAACGAGGTCGGCTTGGGGTTGCTGCCGCTCCACGAGCCGTTGAACCCGAGGGTGGTGCTGCCGCCGCGACCCAGCGAGCCGTTGTAGGACTCGTTGGTGGCGGTCACGTTCTGGCCGCTCTGCGACCACTTGGCCGACCAGCCCTGGGTCACCCGCTGGCTGCTGTTGGGGAAGGTGAAACCGAGGGTCCAGTTGCTGATCGGGTCACCCACGTTGCGGATGGTGACGTTGGCGGTGAAGCCACCGGACCAGTCGTTGGTGGTGTAGTCGATGCTGCACTGGGTGGCGGCCTGCGCCGCGGTGACCGGGAGGGTCACCAGCCCGCCCGCGACCAGCACGCTCGCCCCGGTGAGGGCGAACGCCCGGCGTCGGGCGGACAGACTTCTCCACAGATTCATGCCTTTTGCACTCCTTGGGCGAGACCGGCACCACGAGGGGACCGGCAAGTGGCGCGTGAGCGTCCTGGGGTACGGACGACCCCGGCGCCAACGGGACATCTCGGGGGGTGCCCGACCCGGGGGACGGGCGTGGTGGTGGTGAGCTTCACCGGCCCGCACGGACCGGTCGGCGGCGACGTCGTCCGGTGCACCGGTTGCCCTCGACCTCTGCCGTGCGCGGTGTGGCTCCCCGAACCGCGTGCAGCGATTCTTGCATGGGAGCGCTTCCATGGCAATGGCTCGATACTTCGCGGCAACCTGGCCGCAACGCCCGGATCGGCATCCGGGCCGCTACGAGCCTATCTCCGCCCAGCTCGGCCGCGAGCGCCCCGACCGCGCAGCCGGGCGGTAATCCCGACACAAGCGGCCCAGGGGCCTTATGGGTCGCATCATCGGTAAAGCCGAAAACACGAATCTTTCCCCGAATAAGTCGTGAAACCGTCTAACGTCGGTCATAGCTCGACTGTCGTCGGGCTCAGGACAACAGGGGATGGAGTGACGCAGGTCATGGCTAACAAGATGCTCGGGAAGGTTGTCGCGGGTGCCGCTCTCGGTGGCGCGTCCCTTCTGGTGTTCACGCCGGGGATCGCGTTCGCGGACGGTCACCACGACGGCGAGAGCCGGGACGGCAAGGTCTTCGCCAAGCCGCACGTCGTCAAGCCCGGCGAAGAGGTCAAGCTCATCGAGATCTGCCCGGAGGCGCAGGAACACGCCTTCGTCTGGTCCAAGGTCACCGGCAAGGTCAAACTCAGGCCCGCCGACGGCCGCGGCGAGGAACACGGCGGCTGGAAGGACGACGAGGGCCGGGACGAGGACCACGGCAAGGGCGAGGACCACGGCAAGGGCGAAGAGGGCAAGGGCGAAGGCCACGGCAAGCCCGACGAGGGCAAGGGCCCCGACGACAACGGCCCCAAGCCGCAGCCTCCGGCCGAGGGCGGCCAGCCTCCGGCCGAGGGCGGCCAGCCTCCGGCGGACGGCGGTCAGCCCCCGGCGGGCGGCCAGGGCGGTGGCTTCATGGCCGCCGACCAGGGCCCGGACCACGGCGGCAAGCCCGACGAGGGCAAGGGCGACGAGCACGGCAAACCCGACGAGGGCAAGGGCGAGGAACACGGCAAGCCCGACGAGGGCAAGGGCGAGGAACACGGCAAGCCCGGCGAAGGCAAGCCCGACGAAGGCAAGCCCGACGAAGGCAAGGGCGAGGAACACGGCAAGCCCGGCGAGGAGTCCGGCGAGCACGGCTGGGACGAGGAGTCCGACGAGGGCGACTGGCAGGGCCACGAGGGCTACGGCCAGGAGGACGAGTACGGCTACGGCAAGGACGAGGGCGGCTGGGAGCACAAGCGGGACTTCGTCTACTACGGCGAGGCCAAGGTCTCCTGGGACGCCCGTCCGGGCCGGTACGAGCTGAACGGCTCGTGCGGCGAGGGCGAACTGGTCGTCCTGCCGAAGGGTCACGTCGACGGCGGTGACGGTGGGATGACCACCACCGACGCCGACCGGGGCATGGTCGCCGGCGGGGCCGGCATGATCGGCGCGGCCGCTCTCGGCGGCATCGTGCTGATGCGTCGGCGTCGGGCCGATGAGCTCGGCTGACCCGACGGCGACACGGGCCGGCGGCCGTCACGGGAGACCGTGGCGCGCCGCCGGCGCGGCCGTCGTCGTCCTCCTCGCCATGGCCGGCTCCGGCCTGATCGGCGCGTCGATCCGGACCACGCCCCCGCCCCGTCCGCCGCAGCCGGCGGCCCAGGCCGCGCCGCACACCACCCCGACGGACGCCCCGGCCGGGGACACCGGGCCGGTAGACGACCCGGACGCGCAGGTCCCCGCCGACGCGAGCGTGCCGCCGGGCCCCGCCCCGCTGCCCCGCTCCGCCCCCACCACGATCCTGATTCCCAGGATCGGGGTCGACGCGGCGATCATGCCGCTGGGCACCAACCCGGACGGCACGGTCCAGGTGCCCCCGCTGGACCAGGCCCAGCAGGCCGGCTGGTACGAGCCGGGGGCCAGCCCCGGCGAGACCGGCAACGCGGTGATCGTCGGGCACGTCGACTCGGCGCAACTCGGGCCGGCGGTCTTCTTCCAGCTCGGCTCGCTCCTGCCCGGCGACACCGTCGCGGTGGCGCGGGCCGACGGCAGCACCGCCACGTTCACCGTCGACGAGGTGCGGTCGTACCCGAAGACGCAGTTCCCCACCGACCTGGTGTACGGCCCGAACGACCGTCCCGGGCTGCGGGTGGTGACCTGCGGCGGCCAGTTCGACCAGGCCGCCGGCAGCTACCAGGACAACGTGATCGTCTTCGCCACGCTGACGTCCTGAGCCGGCCCGCGACCGGCCACCACACGATCGCGCCCGTGCCGGGGGTCCCGGCACGGGCGCGATCGGCGTACGGTCAGGCGGCGGCGGACGTCCGCACCAGGGTACGGATCTGCCGTAGCAGCACCGACAGCGAGGCCAGGTCCGCCCGCGACTCGTCGAACTCCCCCATCGCCCGGTGCGCCCGGTGGATCGAGGTGGCGTTCGACTGCTCCCACTGGAGCACCCGCTCCTGCGGCGGCAGGTCACCCGGGGTGGAGTCGAGCACCTCCCCGGTGAGCGCGGCCAGCGCGGCGTACAGGTCGTAGCGCAGCGCCATCCGGGCCAGCGTCTGCCAGCGGTCCTCGCGCGGCAGCAGGGAGATCTTCGACAGCAGCGAGTCCACCCGGAACCGGTCGGAGAGCACGAAGTAGACCGAGGCCACCTCGCCGACGTCGCGGCCACTGGTCCGCGCCGTCTCCACCACGTCCAGCAGACCGAAGCTGTACATCAGCCGGGTCGCCCGCCCGGCCAGCTCGGCCGGCAGCCCCCGGGCGGTCATCGCGTCGACGTGCGCCTGCAACGACTCCCGCTCGCTGCCGTGGAACCGGTCCTGGAGGTCGGGCAGCAACCGGGCCACCCCGTCGCGGAGCCGCTCGATCTCGGCGGGCACGTCGATCGGCGAGCGCCGGTTGGTCACCAGCCACCGGACGGCCCGGTCGAGCAGCCGGCGGGTGTCCAGGTAGACGCTGGTCTGCAACTCCGGCGGGACCTGGTTGTCCAGCGCCTCGACCGCGTCCCACAGCTCGCGCAGCCCGAAGACCTCCCGGACCACCACGTACGCCCGGATCACGTCGGCCGCCGACGCGGCCGTCTCCTCGACGACCCGGAACACGAACGAGATGCCGCCCCGGTTGATCGCCTCGTTGACCAGGACCGTGGTGACGATGTCCCGGCGTAGCCGGTGCTGGGCCATCCGGTCGGCGAACCGTTCGCGCATCGGCGTCGGGAAGTAGTTGACCAGGACGTCGGTCGTCCACTCCTCGTCCGCGAGCCCCTCGGCCAGGATCTCCCGCTCCAGCACGATCTTGACGTACGCGAGCAGCACCGCGAACTCCGGCGCGGTGAGCCCGGACTCGGTGCGTACCGCCAGCTCCTCGTCCGGAGGCAACGCCTCCAGCGCCCGGTCGAGCTGGCCGGCCCGCTCCAGTTCGCTGATCATCCGGCGGTGCACCGGCAACAGCGAGGCGGCCTGGGCCTGCGAGTTGTTGATCGCCCGTGCCTGGTCGTAGTTGTCCCGCAGCACCAGTTCGGCGACCTCGTCGGTCATCTGGGCGAGCAGTTCGTCGCGGGCGGGCACGTCCAGCGCGCCGTCGGCGACCGCCGTGTTCAGCAGGATCTTGATGTTCACCTCGTGGTCGGAGCAGTCCACCCCGGCCGCGTTGTCGATGAAGTCGGTGTAGATCCGGCCGCCGGTGGACGCGTACTCGATCCGGCCGAGCTGGGTGCAGCCCAGGTTGCCGCCCTCGCCGACGACCCGGCAGCGCAGGCTCCTGCCGTCCACCCGGATCGCGTCGTTGGACTTGTCGCCCACCTCGGCGTTGGTCTGGCTGGACGCCTTCACGTAGGTGCCGATGCCGCCGTTCCAGAACAGGTCCACCGGTGCGGTGAGGATCGCCTTCATCAGCTCCGCCGGGCTGAGCTGGGTGACGTCGTCGTCCAGGCCGATGGCCGCCCGCACCTGCGGGGTGATCGGGATCGACTTGGCTCCGCGCGGGAAGATCCCGCCACCTTCGGAGATCAGCTTCGGGTCGTAGTCCTCCCACGACGACCGGGGGAGGTCGAACAGACGCTTGCGCTCCTGGAACGACGTCGCGGCGTCCGGGTCCGGGTCGAGGAAGATGTGCCGGTGGTCGAACGCGGCCACCAGCCGGATGTGCTCGGAGAGCAGCATCCCGTTGCCGAACACGTCGCCCGACATGTCGCCGACGCCGACCACGGTGAAGTCGGCCGTCTGGGTGTCGTGGCCCAGCTCGCGGAAGTGCCGCTTGACCGACTCCCAGGCGCCCCGGGCGGTGATGCCCATCTTCTTGTGGTCGTAGCCGGCGGAACCGCCGGAGGCGAACGCGTCGCCCAGCCAGAAGCCGTGCGCCGCCGAGATCTGGTTGGCGATGTCGGAGAACGTGGCGGTGCCCTTGTCCGCCGCCACCACCAGGTACGGGTCGTCGGGGTCGTGCCGCACCACGTCGGTCGGCGGCACGATGTCACCGGAGACGATGTTGTCGGTGACGTCGAGCATCGCGCCGACGAACTCCTGGTAGCAGGCGACCGCCTCGTCCCGGTCCCCCGGCTTCTGCTTGAGCACGAAGCCGCCCTTGGCACCGACCGGCACGATCACCGCGTTCTTCACCATCTGCGCCTTGACCAGGCCGAGCACCTCGGTCCGGAAGTCCTCCCGCCGGTCGGACCAGCGCAGCCCGCCCCGGGCCACCGGCCCGTAGCGCAGGTGCACGCCCTCGAACCGGGGCGAGTACACGAAGATCTCGAACTTGGGCCGGGGCGCCGGCAGGTCCGGGATGGCCTGCGGGTCCAGCTTGAACGCCACGTACGGCTTGGGCCGCCCGTCGGCGCGCTTCTGGTAGAAGCTGGTCCGCAGGGTGGCCTGGATCAGCGTCAGGTAGGCGCGCAGGATGCGGTCCTGGTCGAGGCTGGCCACGTCGTCCAGGGCGACGCCGATCGCGTCGACCAGCTCGGCGCTGCGTTCCCGGCGCTGCTCCGCCTCGCGCCCGTCCGGCGCGAACCGCACCTCGAACAGTTCCACCAGCAGCGCCGCGATCCGCGGGTAGGCGATGAAGGTCTGTTCCATGTACTCCTGGGAGAAGACCGCCCCGGTCTGCCGCAGGTACTTCGCGTACGCCCGCAGCACCACCACCTGCCGCCAGGTCAGGCCACCGCGCAGGACCAGCTCGTTGAAACCGTCCACCTCGGCCTCACCCCGCCAGGCGGCGGCGAACGCGTTCTCCACGTGCGGGCGCACCTCGGCCAGCTCCTGGTGCCCCTCGGGCAGGCGCAGCCCGAAGTCGTACAGGAAGACCCGGCCGTCGATCCGGTCCACCTCGTACGGGTGCTCGTCGACCACCCGGACGCCCAGCGAGTGCAGCACCGGCAGCACGGCGGAGAGCATCATCGGCTCGCCGTACCGGTAGACCTTGAACCGGACGTCCATCGCCTCGTCGGCCGGCTGCCCGGCCCGGGACGCCCACTGCTTGCGGAACAGGTGCATCTCCAGCTGGCCGGGCTCCTCCAGCAGCTCCAGCTTGGCCAGGTCCTTCATCGCCTCGTACGGCGTGTGGGTGTCCTTGTAGCCCTCCGGGAACGCGTCGGCGTACCTGGTGAACAGGCGCTTGGACTGCTCGTCGCCGAGCTTGCGTTCCAGCACCAGCCGGTAGTCGTCGTCCCAGAGCCGGGTGGCGTCGGCCAGCTCCTCGGCGAGCAGGTCGGCGTCGATGTCACCGGGCGGGTTGTTCGGGTCGGTCCGGACGATGAAGTGCACCCGGGCCAGCATCGACTCGGTGACCCGGGTGGTGTAGTCCACCCCGACCCCGTTCAGCTCCCGCAGCAGGATGTCCTGCATGCGCAGCCGGTTCTGGGTGGTGAACCGGTCCCGGGGCAGGTAGATCAGGCAGGAGATGAACCGCCCGTACGCGTCGCGGCGCAGGAACACCCGCAGCTGCCGGCGGCCGGCCATCCGCAGCACGCCGACCACCGCGTGGTACAGGTCGTCGGTCTTGATCTGGAACAGCTCGTCGCGCGGGTAGGTCTCCAGGATCTGGAGCAGGTCCTTGCCGGAGTGGCTGCGCTGGCTCAACCCGGAGCGGTCCAGCACCTCGGCCACCTTGCGGCGGACCACCGGCAGCTCCCGCACGCTGGTCCGGTACGCCGCGGTGGAGAACAGGCCGAGGAACCGCCGTTCGCCGACCACCGCACCGGAGGAGTCGAAAATCTTGAAGCCGATGTAGTCCAGGTAGGCCGAACGGTGCACGGTGGCCCGCGAGTTCGCCTTGGTGATGATCAGCAGCCGCTTCTCCATCACCTTCTCGTGCGCCTCCGGCGTCATCGACGACAGCGCCCGCGCCTCGGGCGAGTCCGACCGCAGGATGCCCAGCCCGGTGCCGAGCACCGCCTCCAACGCCGGGCCGCCCTGCCCACCGGAGTCGACCAGCCGGTACTCCCGGTAACCGAGGAAGGTGAAGTGGTCGTGGGCCAGCCAGCGCAGCAGCTCCACCGAGTCGGTGATGTCCTTCTCCGGCACCGGCGGGCGGTCGTCCGCCGTCCGGGCCGAGGCCAGTTCGTCGGCGAGCGCCAGCGCCCGCTGGCGCATCTTCGGCCAGTCCTCGACGGCCTCCCGCACGTCGGTGAGCACCCGCTGCAACTCGCGGCGCAACTGGTCGCGCTGGTCGGCGTCGCGGACCGGATCGATCTCGATCCGCATCCAGCTCTCCACCAGGTCACCGGCGATCGCGTCGTCCGGCTCCACGTCGGCGGAGACCTCGGTCAGCCGGCCCAGCGGCTCCCGCCGGACCACCACCAGCGGGTGCACCAGCAGGTGTACGTCGAGGTGGTGGGCGTTGAGCAGGGCGGTCACCGAGTCGACCAGGAACGGCATGTCGTCGGTGACGATCTCGACGACGGTGTGGTGCTGGTCGGCGTCGGGGGGCAGGATACGCAGCTTCAGCTCGCCCGGCACCCGCTGCTGGGCGAGGTCCCGGTGGGCCCGCGCGGCGTCGAGCATCTCCTCGGCGGTGAACCCGATCAGCTCCTCGTCCGGCGCGAACCGCCAGAACCGGCCCACCAGGGTCGCCGCGTCGTGGTCGTCACCGGCCAGCGCCACCGCCTGGGCCACCAGGCGTTCCGCGTTGGGCACCGGCTCGTCGAGTTCGGCGTCCTCCACGTCCTCGCCGAGCGCCTCCACCGGAAGGCCCAGGTCGTAGAGGGTGTCGATGCTCGAACCGGTCATCCCGGTCACGCCGGTGTCGAGTCGGCCGTAGCCGTCCCCGTCGATCGGCGGGCTGTCCCCGTCGGTCGCCGAATCGAAGCTGTCGTCCCGGCCGGTGTCGCTCTGCCGGAGGTCGGGTACCGGTTTGATCGCCGGACGCCGGTCCATCGGTGCCACTCCCCTCGACGACCCACCGCGTTGTGGGTCACTCTGCCGCCCCACCATAGGCCCTGCCGCTTCGTGCCTCGGTCGGTGGACCAGGGGTGGGACGTCCCGGTTCGAGACTCTGGCCTGGCATCCGTGGCAGATGCCCGATCGGCCGGGTGCCGAGTACCCCGCCTCGGGATGTTCATCACACCTGTGGGTCCACCACTTCGGGCCGCCCGCCGGGGCCGACCCGCTGTGGTCACGGCGGTCGGTCCACGCCCGCGTACGGCCTGGCCGGGCGGCCCCGACGACCGCGCGGGGCGGTACGGGCGGCGACGGCGTACTAGCGTGCAGGGCAGCCCGCCGTCCGGAAGGTGCCGCTCCATGCCCCTGTCGTACCCCTACCGCCACCCCGGCACGCCCCTGCGACGGGGACTCGCGGCCCTGGCCGCCACCGTGCTGGCGGCCGGCGCCCTCGTCGGCTGCTCCACCGACGACGGGCTGGCGGGCAGCGTGGACGCGTTCCTCACCGGCTGGCGCTCCGGCAATCTGGACAAGGTGGGCTTCGTCGACCCGACCGGGACGAGAGTGCCCGCCGGCACCGTCGTCGAGGAACTCAAGGCCCTCTCCGGCGACCTCGCCGCCACCCCACCCGCCCTGCGGCGCGTCGGGGAGGCAGAGGTCACCAAGAACCTCGCCACCACCACGGTCGACATCCGGTGGACGCTGCCGGGCGGGGCGGACTGGGCCTACCAGCGGCCGGTCCGGTTGCGGCAGAACGCCGGCGACGACCGGTGGCAGGTGATCTGGGAACCGCAGGTGCTGCACGAGCAACTGACCAGGGGCGACCGGTTGACGCTGCGGCGGACCGCCGCGCCCCGGGCCGGGCTGCTCGACGGCGCGGGACAGCCGATCGTGACGCCCCGGCCGGTGGTCCGGATCGGACTGCAACCCGGCGAGATCCCGGACGTCGCGGCGCTGGTGGGGCGGCTCGACGCGGCATTCCGGGCGGTCCGGCCGCCGATCAGCCCCCCGGTCGACCTGGCCGACCTGCCGCAGCGGCTCCGCGACGCCGATCCGGACGCGTTCGTCGAGGTGGTGACGTTGCGGGACGAGGCCTACCGGCAGATCCGTTCCCGGATCTACGACCTGCCGGGGACGAAGTTCCGGGCCGAGAAGCTCGACCTGGCGCCGACCAGGGAGTTCGCCCGCGCCCTGCTCGGCACGGTCGACCCGGCACAGGCCGACGACCTCGCCGCCCACCCCGACCGGTACACCAAGGGCGACCTGGTCGGCCACGGCGGCCTCCAGGGCCGCTACGACGAGCGGCTGCGCGGCACCCCCGGCACCACCGTGGAGATCCGCCGGCCCACCCCCGAGGGTGGCAGCACCGTCGTCACCGAGGCGTTCCGGCACGAGCCGGGCCCCGGCCAGCCGGTCCGCACCAGCCTCGACGTGGCCACCCAGAACGCCGCCGACGGTGCGTTGCGGGGCGAGAAGCGACGCTCGGCCCTGGTGGCGGTGCGGGTCAGCGACGGCGCGGTGCTCGCCGCCGCCAACGGCCCCGGGGCGGCCGGGGAGAACCTGGCCTTCACCGCCCAGGTGCCGCCGGGCTCCACGTTCAAGACGGTCAGCGCCCTGGCCCTGCTGGACAAGGGGGCGGTCACCCCGCAGACCATCGTCGACTGTCCCAGGACCAGCGTGGTGGACGGCCGCGCGTTCAAGAACTCCGACGACTTCGTACTGGGCAAGGTGCCGTTCCGCACCGACTTCGCGAAGTCCTGCAACACCGCGTTCGTCGCGCTGGCCCCGCAACTCGGCCCGGACGGGCTGGCCGCCACCGGTCGTACCCTCGGGTTGGAGGGCTCGTGGGACCTCGGCGCGGACGTCTTCACCGGCAAGGTCTCCACCGGCGGCGGGCCGACCGAGCAGGCCGCCGCCGCGATCGGCCAGGGCACCACCGTGGTCAGCCCGCTGGCCATGGCGGGAGTGACCGCCGCCGTCGCCCGGGGCCGCTTCGAGCAGCCGAAACTGGTGCTCGACCCGGCCCCTGCCGCGCCCGCCGCGGCCGGTCCGCCGCTGCGGGCCGAGTCGGTGGCGGCACTGAAGACGATGATGCGCGAGGTGGTCACCGCCGGGACCGCCAAGGCGTTGGCCGACGTGCCGGGTGGCCAGGTGTACGGCAAGACCGGCACCGCCGAGTACGACGACGACCCGGCGCACACCCATGCCTGGTTCGTCGGATGGCGTGGCGACGTCGCGTTCGCCGTCTTCGTCGAGCAGGGCGGATCGAGTACGGCCAGCGCCGTCCCGATCGCCGAACGCTTCCTCCGCGCCCTCCGCTGACGCCCCTCCCCCACCCGCCCTCCGGCCTCGGCGTCCGGTCTCCGGTCTCGGCGTTCGGCCCTTGCGCCCGGTCTCGCGCTCGACGGGGGGCGACGTTGCGGTATCCCGGTCGCGGGACCACGCCACATCGGCCCCGTTGCGGGGTCAGGCGGGCCGGGGCACGGTCAGGCGACCGGTTCCTCGGCACGGCCCGGTGCGTCGACCGGGTCGGGCCCGGCATGGTGCGGCTGGGGTGGCAGCAGCCGGGGCGCGACGGCGTCCGGGGCGACGACCGGGGCCAGCCCGGCGACGACCGTGTTGACGATCTCGGCGGCGTACGCGCCATCCGGGTCGTAGTCGGGGTCGAAGACGGTCAGCTCGACGCCCAGGCAGTGCGGGGTGTCCACCAGCCCGGCGAGCAGGATCTCCAGCTCGGCGAAGGCGATCCCGCCCGGGTCGGGGGCGTCCACGGCCGGCATCACCGCCGGGTCGAGCACGTCCACGTCGATGTGCACCCAGTAGCCGGCGCAGTCGGCCAGCTGCTCGTGCGCCCACTGGGCGCTGCGGGCGGCCCCCTCGGCGCGCAGGGCCGGCACCGGCCGGGTGATGATCCCGGCGGCCTGGAGGTCGAGCCGGTACTCGTCCTGCGCCCGGATGCCGAGCACCACCACGTCGATGTCCCGGAAGTACGGTCGACGCCCCTCGATCGCGGCCAGGTCGGCCTGCCCGCGCCCGGTCACCAGAGCGAGATCCTCGCCGGCCGCCGCGCCGACGTAGGAGGCGTTGCCGGGGTGCCGGAAGTCGGAGTGGCCGTCGACGAAGACCAGCCCGATCCGCCCGCCGACCGCCTCGCCGAGCCGGTGCATGGCCAGCGCCGAGCCGAGCAGCACCGAACAGTCCCCGCCGAGGACCAGGGGGAACTCACCCCGGTCGATGATCGCGCCGATCCGGTCGGCCAGCGCCGTCGAGTAGCCGGAGATCTCCCGGGCGTGGCAGACCCCGTCGCCGGGCCGCCAGTCGCCCGGGTCGTACCGGGGGGCGGTGAGGCAGCCGGCGTCGCGGGCCCCGAGCCGGGCGAGCAGGCCGTGGTCCCGTAGCGCCCCGGGGGCCTTGCCGCAGCCGGGGACGGAGGTGGAGGTGGGTGGGCGCAGACCCAGGTTGGTCGGCGCGTCGAGGACGGCGATTCGGCGCATCACAGGCTCCCGTCCTCGATGGTCGGCGGGCCGGCCGGGTGGCCGGCCCGCGCGGGATGTCAGGGGATCAGAACAGGGCGCTGGCCAGGGCGCGACGGGCGGAGGCCACGGCGGGGTCGTCCGGGCCGGCGATGCTGAACAGCGAGACCAGGTGTTGCCGGGCCCGGTCCCGGTCGTCACCGGCGGTCCGCCGGACCAGCCCGACCAGCCGTTCGTACGCCTGCTCGGCCATGCCGCTGAGCACCTCGATGTCGGCGGCGAGGAGCTGGGCCTCGACGTCGTCGGGGTTGGCCTGCGCGGCGGCGAGGGCGGTCTGCGGGTCGGCACCGGCGACCCGCCGGGCCACCCCGACCTGGGCCAGGCCGGCCTCGGCGGCGGCGTCCGCCGGGGACTCGGCGAGGATCTTGCGGTACGCCTGCTCGGCGGCGTCGAGGTCGCCGCTCATCAACGCGTCGTCGGCCTCGTCGAGGCGCGGGTCCTCCGGTTCGGCGACGGTGACGCCACCGGCCTTGAGCACGGCGGCGAGCCACTGACGCAGCTGTGGCTCGGGGATCACGCCGGGGAAGGCGTCGATCGGCCGCCCGCCGACCACCGCGTAGACGGTGGGGATCGCCTGGATCTGGAACATCTGCGCGATCCGGGGATTCTCCTGGACGTCGACCCGGGCCAGGACCCACTGGCCGGCGCCCTCGGCGGCCAACCGCTCCAGCACCGGGGCGAACTGGTCGCTGTCCGGGTAGCCGGCCGCGCCGAAGAAGACCACCACGGGTGTGGTCATGGACCGTTCGAGCACCCCGGACTGGATGTTCGCCTCGGTCACGTCGAGCACGGCGGCACCGCCACCTGTGGCGGGACCGCCCGGTGCGCCGGTGGGTGCACCGGTCTGGCTCGGTGTGGCGGGACGGGAACTGGCCGGGGCGGTGCCGCGCAGCGCGCTGAGGTCGACCGCGCCGCGGGTGAAGATCGACGAGGTGATCCGTGGGTCGCTCATGGTTACCTAGTCTCGCACGATCCCCACCGTCCCCGGCTCAGCCACAACGCCCACAGTTGCCACTCTCACCTCCCGTTCCTCCCCCCGCCACCCCCGCGCCCCCGCGCCCGCCCTCCACCCGGTCGATCATGGAGTTGTGGTGGGCGTGGCGCCCCATTTGTGGGGATCTGCCATCACCACAACTCCATGATCGACCGGGGTGGGGGTGGGGGTGGGTGGGGCGGGGGGGGTTAGAAGCGGGGGGGTTCGCGGTAGGTGCCCCATTCGGCGCGTAGGGCGTCGCAGATTTCGCCCAGGGTGGCTTCGGCGCGGACGGCGTCGAGCATGGGCGGGATCATGTTGCCGCCGGTGCGGCTGACCTCGACCATGCGGGTCACCGCCGCCGTCACCGCGGCGTCGTCCCGGGCGGCCTTGCGTTCGGCGAGCACCCGGCGCTGCTCCAGCTCCACCTCGTGCGAGATGCGCAGGATCTCCAGCTCCTTGGCGACCGTGCCGGTGTGACAGTTGACCCCGACGATCTTCTTGTTGCCCTTCTCCAGGGCCTGCTGGTAGGTGAAGGCCGACTCGGCGATGTGGCCGGTGAACCAGCCGTCCTCGATGCCGCGCAGGATGCCGGAGGTCATCGGGCCGATCCGGTGCGGGCCGTCGCCGCCGAGCTGCCGGATCCGGGCGAAGATCTCCTCCGCCTCGGCCTCGATGGCGTCGGTGAGCGCCTCGACGTACCAGGAGCCGCCGAGCGGGTCGGCCACGTTGGTCACCCCGATCTCCTCCATCAGCACCTGCTGGGTGCGCAGGGCGATCTCGGCGGATTCGTCGGTGGGCAGGGCGAGGGTCTCGTCCAGGGCGTTGGTGTGCAGCGAGTTGGTGCCGCCGAGCACGGCCGCGAGGGCCTCCACGGCGGTGCGTACCACGTTGTTGACCGGCTGTTGCGCGGTCAGCGACACCCCGGCGGTCTGGGTGTGGAACCGCAGCCAGAGGGCCTTCTCGCTGGTCGCGCCGTAGACGTCGCGCAGCCAGCGGGCCCAGATCCGGCGGGCGGCCCGGAACTTGGCGATCTCCTCGAAGAAGTCCAGGTGCGCGTCGAAGAAGAAGCTGAGCCCGGGGGCGAAGACGTTGATGTCCAGCCCACGCGAGAGCCCCAGCTCGACGTAACCGAACCCGTCGGCCAGGGTGTACGCCAGCTCCTGCGCGGCGGTCGAGCCGGCCTCGCGGATGTGGTAGCCGGAGACCGACAGCGGCTTGTAGCGGGGGATCTCGGCGGCGCAGTACTCCATCAGGTCGCCGATCAGGCGCAGGTGCGGCTCGGGGTCGAACAGCCACTCCTTCTGCGCGATGTATTCCTTGAAGATGTCGGTCTGCAACGTGCCGTCCAGCTTGGACAGGTCGACGCCCTGCCGCTCGGCGGCGACCAGGTACATGCAGAACACCGGCACCGCCGGGCCGGAGATGGTCATCGAGGTGGTGACGCCGGCCAGGTCGATGCCGTCGAAGAGCACCTCCATGTCGGCGGCGGAGTCCACCGCCACCCCGCAGTGGCCGACCTCGCCCAGCGCCTGCGGGTCGTCGGAGTCGCGCCCCATCAGGGTCGGCATGTCGAACGCGACGGAGAGCCCACCGCCGCCCGCGCCGAGGATCATCTTGTACCGCTCGTTGGTCTGCCGGGCGTTGCCGAACCCGGCGAACTGCCGGATCGTCCAGGCCCGACCCCGGTAGCCGGTCGGATGCAACCCCCTGGTGTACGGGAACTCGCCCGGCCAGCCGATCCGCTCGAACCCGGGGTACGCGGTGCCCTCGGGGGGCCCGTACACCGGTTGCACGGTGACGCCGGACAGGGTGGTGAAGTCCGCGTCCCGCTTGCGCGCGGCGTCGTACCGGGCCTGCCAGCGTGCCCGTCCGGCGGCGATCTCGTCAGCGTCCATCCGCGGGGCTCCTCCTCGAGTCCTCGACCGAACCCCGAGTGTAGAACGAAAACCTGAACGATCACTAAGGGAACCCACCCGCCCCCACCCCACCCCACGCTGCACCTCGCCCCGACACACGCTGCGTCTCGGTGATCAAGAGGTTTGCGTCATGATCCGACCAAAATCTGACGTAAACCTCTTGATCAACTGACGCAAACCTCTTGATCACCGGGGCAGGCGAGGGGCAGGACGGGTGGCGAACGCCAACGGGTGGGCATCGCCGGCGCCCTGGTCACCAACCCCCGGCTGCTGGTCGACGAGCCCACCGCCGCGCTGGACCGGGTACGCAGCCACGAGGTCGTCGAACTGCTCGCCCGGGAGGCCCGGGAGCGCCGTGTCGCGACCGTCATGGTCACCCACGACCAGGACGTCCGCAGGACTGCGACACGGTTACGAGATGATTGACGGGAAGCTCACGCCAGCCTGACCGAAGGATCCGCCGGTGCCGAAGATCCAGGCAGCCACCGTCGCCGAGCACCGTGCCCGGCAACGCGCGGCGATCCTGGACGCCGCCCGGTCGATCCTCGCCGAGGGTGGGTCGCAAGCGCCGAGCCTGGCCGCGGTCGCCGCGCGGACAGGCCTGGCGCGGCCGAGCGTCTACCAGTACTTCAAATCCCGTACCGATCTGCTCGACGCGGTCATCGTGGACCTGCTCCCCCGCTGGTCGACGTACGTGACGCAGCGGATGCGCCGGGCCGCCACCCCCGGCGACCGGGTCCTCGCCTACGTGGCGGCCAACCTCCGCCTGGTCGCCAAGGGCGAGCACCCGGTCTTTCGCGGACTGTCGGCGAGCGCCTCCCCGGAAGCGCTCGCCGAACCCAGCCGTCGGCTCCACGAACAGCTACGCGCTCCGCTCGTCGAGGCCCTCGCCGAACACGGCGCACCCGACCCGGCCGGCACCGCCGAACTCATCCAGGCGATCGTCTACACCGCCTCCCACATGATCGAAAGCGGTGTCGGGGAGGCCAAGGCCCGTTCGCTCGCGCGCGGGCTGCTGGAGCCGTACCTGCGGCAACCGACCGGCTGACCACACACCACCGGCGGCCAGCAGAATGGCCGTCCCCATTGCGCGCGGGCGCGGTGCCGATCAGGTGTAGAGAACCAGGTGCCAGTGCGGGTTGTGGCTGGCGGAATAGTTGCAGGCGTAGTCGTGGTACCGCGAATTCGGCAGCTCGACCGCATTGCTGCCGGCCTGGTAACAGGAGGTGCTGTTGGTGAACCAACCGCCGCTCACCGAGCCTGCGCTCGCGGCGGCCGTCGTCGTCGCCAACGTCAGCGACACCGCGCCGACGACGAGCGCGCCGGAGACGCCGAGCCGGGTGGCTATTGTTCCGATCCTGGTCACGGTATTCCTTCCCTTCCTCGGTTCGGAGACCGCGCCCCGGCCGGCAGAATGCGCCCGGGCCCGAGATCAGTTTCGCAGTTCCTGTATACACGCGTACATCACGGCATTCAAGAGCAGCAATACGCCGCCCGAAAGGGGCAGGTGGTGTCCGGCCCGCAGGCCCGGTCAGGAGCTGATCTGGGCCAACAGCTCGTCCGCCGCCGCGTACGGGTCCAGCGCCCCCTCGGCCACCTTCGCGGCGAGCGTCGGCAGCTCCGTACCGTCGCGCAGGGAACCGATCCGGGCGCGCAGGGTGCCCAGCGCGATCGCCTCGATCTCGGCGGCGGCCCGCTTCTCCCGGCGGCGGCGCAGCTCGTCGTGCTGCTCCAGCCAGGCCCGGTGCTTGTCGATCGCGGCGGCGATGTCGTCGATCCCCTCGCCGCGTGCGGCGACCGACCGGACCACCTGCGGACGCCACTGCCCCGGCCCGCGCTCGCCCAGCGCGATCATGCCCTGGATGTCGCGGACGGTGTTGTCCGCGCCGTCCCGGTCCGCCTTGTTGACCACGAAGACGTCGGCGATCTCCAGGATGCCGGCCTTGACCGCCTGGATCGCGTCACCCATGCCGGGGGCGAGCAGCACCAGCGTGGTGTCGGCGAGCGACGCCACCTCCACCTCGGCCTGGCCGACCCCGACGGTCTCCACCAGCACCACGTCGCAACCGGCGCCCTCCAGCACCCGGACCGCCTGCGGGGTCGCCGCCGACAGCCCGCCGAGATGGCCCCGGCTGGACATCGACCTGATGTAGACGCCCGGGTCGGTGGCGTGATCCTGCATCCGGACCCGGTCGCCGAGGATCGCCCCGCCGGTGAACGGGCTGGACGGGTCGATGGCCAGCACCCCGACCCGGTGCCCGCCCGCCCGCAACGCCCGTACCAGCTCGTTGGTGGTGGTCGACTTGCCCACCCCCGGAGAGCCGGTCAACCCGACCACCTGGGCCTGCCCGGCGTACGGCGCGAGCGCCGCCGCCACCTGCGGCAGCACCTCGTCGCCGGACTCGACCAGGGTGATCAGCCGGGCCACCGCCCGGGCGTCACCCTCGCGCGCCCGGCTCACCAGCATCGGTACGTCCCGACTGCGACGAACCGGGACAGCGGTCGGGGCGGGGGCGTTCTCGACAGTCACTGGGCCACCTTCGCTCACGACTGCGGGGCTCGCAAACCCCGCTCACTCCTCGCGCTCGTCACCGCGCCACCTTCGCTCACGACCGCGGGGCTCGCCAACCCGGCCGGCGGTCAGTCCTGGACGTCGGTCGGCACGTGGATGATCAGGGCGTCGCCCTGACCTCCGCCGCCGCAGAGCGCCGCCGCGCCGGTTCCGCCGCCGCGCCGCTTCAGCTCCAACGCGAGGGTGAGCACCAGCCGGGCACCGGACATGCCGATCGGGTGGCCGAGCGCGATGGCGCCGCCGTTGACGTTGATCTTGTCGGCACCGACCCCGAGGTCCCGCGCGGACTGGATGCCGACCTGGGCGAACGCCTCGTTGATCTCGATGAGGTCGAGGTCGTCGATGCTCAGGCCGCCCTTCTTCAGGGCGTGCTGGATGGCGTTGGACGGCTGCGAGTGCAGGGAGTTGTCCGGGCCCGCCACGTTGCCGTGCGCGCCGACCTCGGCCAGCCAGGCCAGGCCCAGCTCGTTCGCCTTGGCCTTGCTCATCACCACCACGGCCGCCGCGCCGTCCGAGATCGGCGACGAGGTGCCGGCGGTGATCGTGCCGTCCTTGGTGAACGCGGGACGCAGCTTGGCCAGCGACTCGGCGGTGGTGTCCGGCCGGATGCCCTCGTCCTCGCTGATCACCAGCGGGTCGCCCTTGCGCTGCGGGATGACCACCGGGGTGATCTCGTCGGCGAAGTGGCCGTTCTTCTGGGCGGCGGCGGCCCGCTGGTGGCTGGTCGCCGCGAACGCGTCCTGCTCCTCGCGGGTGATGCCGTGCCGTACGCCGAGCCGCTCGGTGGACTCGCCCATCGAGCAGCAGTCCCAGGCGTCGCTGAGCCCGTCGTGGGCCATGTGGTCCTTGACCGTCACGTCGCCGTACTTGTAGCCGGCGCGCTGGCCGAGCAGCAGGTGCGGGGCGTTGGTCATCGACTCCATGCCACCGGCCACCACGATGTCGAACTCGCCGGCCCGGATGAGCTGGTCGGCCAGGGCGATCGCGTCCAGGCCGGAGAGGCACACCTTGTTGATGCTCAGCGCCGGCACCGACATCGGGATGCCGGCCTCCACCGCCGCCTGCCGGGCCGGGATCTGCCCGGTGCCGGCCTGGAGCACCTGCCCCATGATCACGTACTGCACCTGGTCCGGGGCGACCCCGGCGCGCTCCAGCGCCGCCTTGATCGCGATGCCGCCGAGCTTCGTCGCGGGGAGGTCCTTCAGGTTGCCCAGCAGCCGGCCCATCGGGGTCCGCGCGCCGCTGACGATGACCGATGCCACTGTCTGCCTCCGAGGGGGGGTACCGAGCTGTACGCCTTAACGGCTGTTCGGCCAGACTAGCGGCATGGCTGAGAACTCCCCCGTCGAGCCCGCTGCCGACTGCGTCACAGACATCGGGCTGCGCCGTATCGATCACGTCGGGGTCGCGGTGGCCGACCTGGACGCCGCGATCGACTTCTATCAGCGCACCTTCGGGATGCGCTGCATTCACGAGGAGACCAACACCGAGCAGGGCGTACGCGAGGCGATGATGGCGGTCGGCCCGACCGCCGAGGGCGGCTGCGTGCAGCTGCTCGCCCCGTTGTCGCCGGAGTCGACCATCGCCAAGTTCCTCGACCGTAACGGCCCCGGACTGCAACAGCTCGCCTACACCGTCGCCGACATCGACGCCGCCTGCGCGACGCTGCGCGACCGTGGCGTACGGCTGCTCTACGACACCCCGAAGCGCGGCACCGCCAACTCCCGGGTCAACTTCGTCCACCCCAAGGCCGCCGGCGGCGTCCTCATCGAACTCGTCCAACCCGCCGACACCCCCCACTGAGGTTCCCCCCTCCCCCGCCCCGCCCCTCCGTGTTGATCAAGAGGTTTGCGTCATCTTGATCTCCAGACCTGACGCAAACCTCTTGATCACCGGGGCAGAGCGGTCCGGGGTGGGGCGGTCCGGGGTAGGGCGGTTCGGGGTGGGGGTGGCTTTTCGTGGGGTGGGGGCATTGTGCGGGGGTGCCATTGCGGGGTTGGCGGGGAAAAGGTCGGGCGCTGCCGGGATAGCGGGCGGTAGCGGCGGCGGGGCCGCCCGGACCAGCCAAGATCGCCGTTTGGTGTCGGCCGCCGGTACGACCCGGTGGACCATGTAAAGAGGACACGAAAGCTCGGCACCGCTCTTGCGAACGACCCCGGGGGGTCTGCAAGTATGTCCCAATGCCCCAGCAGCAGTCCTCCCCTCTCGCGTTCTTCGATAACGCGAACTCGCAGCCCGACTTCACGGTGGGCCTGCGCGGCTACAACACCCACCAGGTCGATGACTTCCTCGGCCGGATGACAGCCGCGCTGACCCAGTCGGAGCAGGCCCGCGCCGAGGCCGAGCAGCGGATGAACGACGCCCAGCGTCGGCTCCGCCAGGCCGAGCAGCGGCAGGCCGCGCTTGAGCAGAAGCTCACCGACACCAACAAGCAGCTCGAGGAGAACAGCCGGCCGACCCTGTCGGGTCTCGGCACCCGGGTCGAGCAGATCCTCCGGCTGGCCGAGGAACAGGCCAACGACCACCGCAACGAGGCCAAGCGCGAGTCGGAAGGGATCCTCTCCGCTGCCCGGCTGGAGGCGCGGGAGATCACCGACAAGGCGCGCGCCGAGGCCGCCGCGATGAAGGCCACCGCCGAGCGGGAGGCCGGCACCGTCCGCACCGCCGCCGAGCGGGAGGCCGCCGAGGCCCGGGTGCAGGCCCGTCGGGAGGCCGACACGCTGCGCGCCGACGCCGACCGGGAGACCAAGCAGCTGCGTACGGTCACCGCGCACGAGGTGGCCGAGCTGAAGTCCACCGTCGAGCGGGAGGTCGCAACCCTGCGCGCCACCGCCGAGCGGGAGATCACCCAGCAGCGGGCGAAGGCCGCGCGGGAGGCCGAGGAGAAGCGCGCCGAGGCGACCAAGCTGCTCACCGACGCCCGCGACAAGCGGGACAAGGACCTCCAGGCGCTGGAGCTGCAGCTCGCCGAGCGGCGGGAGAAGGCCGAGCGCGAGGAGTCGGAGCGGCACGCCGCCCAGGTGGCGCAGACCCAGAAGCTGGTCGGCGAGGCCGAGCAGCGGGCGCGGGCCGCCCAGGAGCGGGCCAAGGAGATCGAGCAGCGCGCCGAGGCCCGCCGGGTCGAGTCCGAGCGCACCGCCAACGACACCGTCGACAAGGCCAAGGCGTTGGCCGAGAAGACCCTCAACGAGGCCAAGGCCGAGGCGAAGCGGCTGCTCACCGAGGCGCGCACCGAGGCCGACCTGACCACCCAGGCGGCCCGCCGCGAGGTGGAGGACCTCACCCGCCAGAAGGACGCGGTCACCTCGCAGCTCGGCCAGATGCTCTCCGGCCTGGCCGGGATCGTGCCTGGTGTGCCGGCCCAGCAGCAGGCCGCCGCGCCGGCCAAGGCGGAGCCGGCGAAGGCCGACGCCGAGTCCCGGGCGACCGCGGAGACCGCCAGCTGACCGAACGCATCGACGGGGCATGAGTCGCGGCGCGGAGGGACACCGGATGACCGGTGCACCCCCGCGCCGCGCCCGTTCCCGCCCTGTGACACCCTGTCGCGGGACAGCACTGAAACAGCTCCCCACAGCGGCGTCCGTATCGCCCCCGGAGGGCCGGATGCGTGTGAGGATGGGGGCATGTCGCACGGCGAGGAACTGTTCGCTCTCGGCGGGGATGTGACCACGGAGCCCAGCTTCGAGTCCGCTCTGCGGGGATACGACAAACGACAGGTCGACCGGTACGTCGCTCGTGCGGAGCACGAGATCGCCACGCTGACGGGTGAGCGGGAACAGGCGTACACCCAGATCCACAAGTTGGCCGGTCAGGTCGAGCACCTGCAGCGGGATCTCGCCCAGGTGCGCAAGCAGGTCGGGGTGGTGGACCGGGCGTCCTTCAAGCACCTCGGCCCCCGGGTCGAGCAGATCCTCGCTCTCGCCGAGGAGCAGGCTGACGCGATCCTGGTCGCCGCCAACGAGGAGATCGAGGCCCGTCGGGCCGCCGCCGAGCACATCATCGACGAGGCCCGTGAGCAGGCTGCCCGGGCGCTCAAGGACTTCGAGATCGCACTCGCCGCCCGGCGTGCCGAGGAGGAACGGCACACCACGGCCCGCAAGGCCGAGGCGGACGCCGCCGTGCGTACCGCCAAGCAGGAGGCCGCCCGGCTGCGCAGCACCGCCAAGGACGAGGCGACCCTGCTGCGCGCCACCGCCGAGGACGAGTCCAACCGGTTGCGGACCGCCGCCCAGGAGGCCCTGAACCGGGCCCAGCAGGAGGCCACCCAGCTCCGTGACACCGCCAAGGAGATCCACGCCCGGGCCCAGCAGGAGGCCACCAAGCTCCGCGAGATGGCGAAGGCGGCGCTGGCCAAGGCCCAGAAGGAGGCCACCGACCTGCGCGAGGCCGCCAAGGAGGTGCATCTCAAGGCGCAGCAGGAGGCCCGGCGGCTCGTCGATTCGGCGACGGAGACCAGCCGTGCCACCCACGCCAAGGCGCTCCAGCAGGCCAAGCAGGTCACCGACGACGCCGACGGCGCGGCCAAGGCAACCCGGGAACGCGCCCGGCAGGAGGCGCAGCGGCTGACCACCGAGGCGACCGAGGCGGCCCAGCGCAGCCGGGCCGAGGCCGAGGCGTACGTGCAGCGGATGCGCACCGAAACCGAGGCGTACGTGCAGCAGTCCCGCGCCCAGACGCAGCAGGAGCTGGGGGCCTGGCGCGCGGGGGTGGAGCAGGAGGTCAACGGCCGGCGGGAGGCCGCCGACCGGGAGCTGGCCCAGCGCCGGGCCGCCGCCGAGCAGGAGTTCGCCAAGCGCCGCGACGAGCTGGACCGCAAGCACCAGGCCCGGCACGACGAGCTGGAACAGCAGCACGGCACCCGGCAGGCCGAGCTGGAGCGGGAGTGGGCCGCCCGGCGGGACGAGATCGAGCAGGGGGCGGCCGAGATCCGCCGGGCCGCCGAGGCGGACGCGGCGACGCTACGCCGCACCGCCGAGCAGGAGACCGCCGAGTTGCGGCGGCGGGTGGAGCAGGAGACCACCGAGCTGATCGACCGGGTCGAGCGGGAGACCGCCGAGAAGCGTCGCCAGGCCGACGAGCACGTCGCCGCCTCCCGTCGGCAGTTCGACGAGTACGCGGCCACCACCCAGCAGCACCTCGCCACCACCCAGCAGCACCTCGCCGCCACCCAGCAGGAGGCGGCGGCCGGCCGGCAGCAGCTCGCCCGGGTGATGTTGGAGATCGCCCAGGCCCAGCAGCAGCTCGCCGACCTGCGTCAGGAGACCTGGCAGGCGCGGCAGGAGCACGACGAGTTGCAGCGGGACGTCACCGCCCTGCGGGCGGGCGCCGCGACGCCGGTGGGCGTCGACGCGGTGCTGCCGTCCCCGGACGGCGACCGGCCGGGGACGGGTCCGCTCGGCAACGGCGGGAAGCCGAAGCCGACGCGCACCGCCGACACCCCGGCACCGCAGCCGGTGGGCTCCGCACCGGCCGGCGGCGGTAAGGCCCCCGCCGGCAGCGACGCCGGGAAGGAACCGGCCGTCGCCGGTACGGGCTCGGTCGTGGCCGTCACCAGGCCGGCCGGCGGTCCCGCCACCAACGGTACGAAGCCGACCGGCGGTACGGACGGTGCCGCGAAGCCGAAGGCCGAGCCGGTGACCACGGTGGACGGCGGAACGGCCAGCGCCGGGGTGGACGGCGAGCCGACGGTCGCCGCGGTTCCCGGCACCGCCGGCCGGGACGCCACTCCGACGAAGATCACCAGTACCGGCGAGAACGGCAAGCGGCCCAGCAAGCCGACCACCGATGAGCGCAGCGCCAAGCCGAGCACGGTGACCGTCGAGTCCGAGTGACCACCGGCTCCGATTGACCCCGGCGGGGTGCCCCGGGTGGCCGGCGGGGCACCCACCCCACTACCCTGCGGGCAGGAGCCCGTACGGTAGGTGGTCGCCGGGTGGGTCGGCTGATCCGCTCCGGTCTGCCATGCCGAGGGCGGAACTGGGGAGGTTCGGTGGCACAGCACGGCCCGGCCCGCGACGACGCGACCCGGGACAGCGCCCCTGCGGGCGTACCGACGGCCCGGACCGGGGCGGAACCGGTGACGGCCCGCTCCGAGCCGCCGCCCGGCACGACCGGAGTGCGCACCACCGGGGCAGAGCCCGCCACGCGCGGAGAGCCCGCCGCATCGATCGGCCGGGCCACCGACGCCCCCACCACGGTGCCGGACGTACCTGCCCACGACGTGCCGGGGGACGGCTCCGCCGGGTCGGTCGCCACCGGCTCGGGGCGGTTCGGTCGACCCGGGCGGCCACTGCGCCGCAGCAGTTTCCTGGTCGGTTTCACCGGGGCCCTCGGCGTGCTGCTGGCGTACACCGTGTTCCTGGGGATCCGCAATGCCGGCGGCATCCTGGTCCTGGTGGTAATCGCGCTCTTCCTGGCGGTGGGGCTCAACCCGGCGGTGGTGCGGCTGCGCCGCTGGGGGTTGCCGCACGGGCTGGCGGTGACGGTGGTGGCGCTGACCCTGGTGCTGCTGATCGTCGCCGGGCTGGTGGCGCTGGTGCCGCCGGTGGTGACCCAGACCGGGCAGTTCATCGACCAGCTCCCCAGCTACGTCGAGGAGCTGCGCCGCAACCGCACCGTCAACGACCTGGTGGTCCGCTACGACGTGATGCAGCGCGTGCAGGCGCTGGCGAACGCGGACACCGTGGGCCGGGCGCTCGGCGGGGTCCTCGGCGGCGCACAGTTGATCTTCGGAACCATCTTCCGGGTGCTCACCGTGCTGGTGTTGACGATCTACTTCCTCGCCTACTTCGACCGGCTGCGCGACCTCGGGTACGCGTTGGTGCCGAGGTCACGTCGGCAGCGGGTCAGCCTGATCGGCGACGAGATCCTCACCAAGGTCGGCGCGTACATGGTGGGGGCGCTGAGCATCGCGGTGCTGGCCGGCGCGACCAGCTTCGTCTTCGCCCTGGTCGTCGGGCTGCCCTACCCGTTCGCGCTGGCCGTGGTGGTGGCGGTGACCGACCTGATCCCGCAGATCGGGGCCACCCTCGGCGCGGTGGTCGTCAGCCTGGTCGGCTTCGCCACCGCGCTGCCGATCGGCATCGCCTGCGCGGTCTTCTTCGTGCTCTACCAGCAGGTGGAGAACTACCTCATCTATCCGAAGATCATGCGGCGGTCAGTGGAGGTCAACGAGGTGGCCGCGCTGCTCGCCGCCCTGCTCGGGGTGGCGCTGATGGGGGTGGTCGGCGCGCTGATCGCCATCCCGGTCGTCGCCGCCCTCCAGCTCATCCTGCGCGAGGTGGTGCTCCCCCGCCAGGACCGCCGCTGAGCCGACCGGAAGGCGCTCAGTCGGCGGCGGGCCCCGGCACGGGGGTGTCGGCGAAGGCGGCCACCGTCCGGTCGGCGTACGCGCTGACGTCGCCGGTCTCCATCGGGCCGTCCCAGCTGGTCGGCAGCGGCAGTGGTACTGCCGGGTTCACCAGCCTGACGATCTCGTCGAGCACCCGTTCGGCGTCGCCCACCCACAAGTGCTTGGCCCCGGGCACGCCGACGACCTCGGCCTGCGGCACCGCCGCGAAGCGTTGCCGGGCCTCGTCGGGGCGCAGGTAGTCGTCGAACTCGGGCACCAGCGCGGTCAGCGGCCGGCCCGACTCCGCCCAGACGGCCAGGTCCCCAGGATTCGAGAAACGCAACGGCGGGGAGAGCAGGATCGCCCCGGCCACCGCCGGGTCGCAGCCGTACTTGAGGGTCAGGTCGGTGCCGAACGACCAGCCCACCAGCCAGATGTTCGGCAGCTCGTGGAACTCGGCGTACTCGATCGCGGCGGCGACGTCGAAGCGCTCGCCCACCGCGTTGTCGAAGGCCCCCTCGCTGGTGCCCCGGACGCTGCTGGTGCCCCGGGTATTGAACCGGAGCACCGCCAGGTCGGCCAGGGCGGGCAGCCGCCAGGCCGCCTTGCGGAAGACGTGGCTGTCCATCATCCCGCCGTGGGTGGGCAGCGGGTGCAGACAGACCAGGGTGCCCGCCGGGTCCCGGTCGGCCGGGCGGGCCAGCTCGCCGACGAGCCGCAGCCCGTCGGCGGTGTGCAGCTCGATGTCCTCCCGGTGGCCGGGCAGGATCGACGACGCGCGGATCGGTGTGCTCACCGCCCCAGTCTGCCGCGACGTCGGCGCGGACGCGCGCCCGGGGCGCAACCGGGGTGACCCGGATCGCCCGACCAGCCGACCGCCAGGGACCCCGACCACCAGGGACCCGGATCGCCAGGGACCCGGATCACCAGGAACTCCGCGCGCGGACCGGTCAGCCGTAACGGGGAGCGCCCCGGCCGCGCAGCAGGTTCGGTCCCCGCCGGTCCCGGGCCCGCCAGCAGCCGTTGTGCCAGTGCCGCCGGTCGGTGAGGTCGCCCGCGCCGTCGGCCGGCCAGGCCACCAGGTGCGCCACCCCGGGTCGGATCTCCTGGTCACACCCGGGGCAGCGGTACGTCTTGACGGACGCCCCGCCGCTGATTCCGCGTACCTGCCACTCGCCGTCGCGCCACTGCTGCACGGACTCCACGCCGTGCCGGGCCCGTTCGGCGTCCAACGGACCGGTGTCCTCACGGCGGGGACGGTTGCGACGGGGGCTCACCGTGCCAAGGTTACGGTCAGCCCGGCGTCCCGGCGGGGTGAGGTCGATCGCCCCGGATTCAGCGTCCGGTGTGCTCGCGGAACCCCCGGCCGGCGGTGACCAGGTGCTCCAGCAGCGGCGCGGGAGCCAGGCCCGGTTCGCGCGATTCCCGGTACAGCGCCCGCTGCACGGCCAGCGTCACGTCGAGGCCGATCGCGTCGAGCAGCGCGAAGGGGCCCGTCGGGTAGCCGCAGCCGAGGGTCATCGCGTGGTCGATGCCGTCGGCGGTGGCGTACCCGGCCTCCAGCATCCGCACCGCGTCGTTGAGGTACGGGAAGAGCAGCGCGTCGACCACGAAGCCGGCCCGGTCGCCGCAGACCAGCGTGGTCCGGCCGAGGGCGGCGCAGACCGCGCGGGCGGTGGCAGTGGCCTCCGGCGAGGTCCGCACGGTGGTCACCACCTCGACCAGCGTGCGGGCCCGCACCGGGGCGCAGAAGTGCAGGCCGAGCACGTCGGCGGGACGGCGGGTGGCCATCGCCAGCTCGATCACCGGCAGCGTGGAGGTGGTGGTGGCGAGCAGCACGCCCGGCTTGCAGACCTCGTCGAGGCGGGCGAAAAGCGTCCGGGTGGTGTCCAGATCTCCCGCCGTCGCCTCGACCACCAGGTCGACGTCGGTGAGTTGCTCCAGCGCGTCCGCCCAGGTGATCCGGGCCAGCGCGGCGTCCCGGCCGGCCGGGTCGGGATCGTCCCGGGTGACGCCCTCGTCGAGCCCGGCCCGGACCGCTTCGGCGGTCCCGGCGGGCCCATCCGCGCCCACGGCGACCACCTGGTGGCCGGCGGCGGCGAACACCGCGGCGAGATCGGCCGCCGTGGTCCCCGAGCCGACGACACCGACCCTGGTCACGGCCGTGCTGGCCGGCGCGGCGGCGGCGGTCGGGGTCGACGCGTCGGGTACGACCTTCGCCGAGCCCGGCTTGTCGTACGTGTAGAAGCCGTGTCCGGTCTTGCGGCCGAGCAGCCCCGCGGTGACCATCTGCCGGATCAGCGGCGTCGGGGCGTGCCGGCGGTTGCGCCCGCCGTGCCGGTACATGGTGTTCAGGATCTCGTACGCGGTGTCGAGGCCGATCAGGTCCAGCAGGGCGAGCGGGCCCATCGGCAGGCCGCAGCCGAGGGTCATCGCCGCGTCGAGGTCCTCACGGGTGACGTAGCGGGCCTCGAACAGGCCCACCGCCTGGTTGAGGTAGCCGAACAGCAGGGCGTTGGCGATGAACCCGGCCCGGTCGCCGATCGTCACGCCGACCTTGCCGAGCCGGGCACAGAGCGCCTCGGCGTCGTCGACCACGTCGGCGGCGGTGACCACGGTACGGACGACCTCGACCAGCTTCATCACCGGTGCCGGGTTGAAGAAGTGCAGGCCGACGACCTGGTGGGGACGGCCGGTGGCGACGGCGATGTCGGTGACGCTCAGCGAGGAGGTGTTGGTGGCGAGGATGGCGTCGGGCCGGCAGATCCGGTCCAGCTCGGTGAAGATCCGCCGCTTGAGGTCGAGTCGCTCGGGGACCGCCTCGACAACCAGGTCCACCGCGTGCAGCGCGTCCAGCCCGACCTGGAAGTCGACCCGGGCGTGCAGGGCGTCCCGGTCGGCAGCGGCCAGCTTGCCCCGCGCCACCGCCCGGTCGGTCGACCGGGCGAGGGTGGCCCGGCCCCGGGCCAGGGCGTCCGGGGAGATCTCCACCGCGACGACGTCGACGCCGTTGCGGGCGAACACCTCGACGATGCCGGCACCCATGGTGCCCAGACCCACCACGCCCACCCTGGTGAACTCCCGCGCCACGACCGGCCTCCCCTGGTTGATTCCGCCGCTGCCGGCATGAACGAACGCTAAGGTTATCCGCCGGGACCGGCGCGGGGGAGGTCGGTCCCGGATCCGCCTCAGGCGTCGACGCCGCTGGGTGCGGGGACCGGGGCGGCCGGCAGGGCGTCGGCGGGGCCCGGGGCGCGCGACGGCAGGGGCAGGGTGGGCCGGTGGTCCCGACGACCGACGGACCCCCCGGCGAAGCGCAGGCCGACCGGGTCGGTGGTGGCCAGTCCGGGGTCGAAGTAGCGCAGTTCGGTACGGCCGAGCCGGATCACGTCGCCGTCGGTGAGCGGCTCGGCGTCGGCGATCCGCCGGTCGTTGAGCCAGGTGCCGTTCGTCGATCCCAGGTCGACCAGGATCACCCCGTCGTCGGTCAGCCGCACCTCGGCGTGTCGCCGGCTCAGGTGCGCGTCGGCGACCGCGATGTCGGCGGTCGGCGCCCGGCCGATCACCTGCGGCTGGGGCCGGACGCGGAAGCTAGCCCCGCGCATCGGGCCAGCGGCCACCGTCAGCAGTGGCATCAGTTCCGGATGATCCTGCATGGACAGTCAGCTCCCCACCCACCGTCGCCCCGCGGTCAGCCTGCCAGCTCCGCGTAACCAGCTCACCACCCGCCCGGCCATCTCCGCGACCCCTGCCGGCCATCCGGTGTCCACCGAACAGGCGGCGACGGAGCGATAGCTGAGCGGTGTTCACAACTACCAGCGGGTAGCCTCCGGGGCTAGACTGCCGCCATGACGGCTGTGCAGGTCCCGGGGGTCCCGGTCATCTCCGCCGGTCGGCTGGTCTCGACGAGCCCGGCCACCGGCGACGAGGCCGGCAGCGTGCCGGTCGCCACCGCCGAGGAGGTCGGCCACGCGGTCGCCCGCGCCCGCACGGCCGGGCAGTGGTGGGCCGGGCTCGGCTTCACCGGTCGCCGGGCCCGGTTGCTGCACTGGCGGGCCCTGCTCGCCCGGCGGGTCGAGGAGTTGGCCGAGCTGATCCACGTCGAGGGCGGCAAGCCCGTCGGGGACGCCGTCGTCGAGGTACTCACCGCCATCGAGCACATCGACTGGGCGGCCCGCAACGCCCGCCGGGTGCTGGGGCCCCGCCGGGTCCGCTCCCGGCTGATCCTCGCCGAGTTCTCCGGCCACCTCGAATACCAGCCGCACGGCGTGGTCGGGGTGATCGGCCCGTGGAACTACCCGGTCTTCACCCCGGTCGGATCCGCCGCCTACGCGCTGGCCGCCGGCAACGCGGTGGTCCTCAAGCCCAGCGAGTACACCCCGGTCGTCGGCCAGTGGCTGGTCGACGCGTTCGCCGAGGTGGTGCCGGAGCAACCGGTCTTCACCGCGGTGCACGGCCTCGGCGACGTCGGCGCGGCGCTGTGCCGCTCGGGCGTCGACAAGGTGGCGTTCACCGGCTCCACGGCCACCGCCCGCCGGGTCATGGCCGCCTGCGCCGAGTCGCTGACCCCGGTGCTGCTGGAGGCCGGCGGCAAGGACGCGATGATCGTGGACGCCGACGCCGACCTGGACGCCGCCGCCGAGGCGTGCGTCTGGGGCGCGCTCACCAACGCCGGCCAGACCTGCATCGGCATCGAACGGGTCTACGCGGTGGCACCGGTCTACGACGAGTTCGTCGGCAAGGTGGTCGCCCGCGCCGAACGGCTGACCGTCGGCGCGGACTCCGCCGACCTCGGCCCGATCACCATGCCGGGCCAGCTCGACGTGATCCGCCGGCACATCGACGAGGCCATCGCCGCCGGGGGGCGGGCCGTGGTGGGTGGTCCCGCCGCCGTCCAGCCGCCGTACGTGCACCCGACCGTGCTGGTCGACGTCCCCGACTCCGCGTCGGCGATCCGCGAGGAGACCTTCGGCCCGACCGTGACCATCACCCGGGTCGCCGACGCCGACGAGGCCGTACGCCGCGCCAACGCCCTGCCGTACGGCCTGGGGGGTTCGGTGTTCGGTAGGCGCGACGCGGTGGCGATCGCCCGGCGGCTGCGCTCGGGCATGGCGTCGGTCAACTCGGCGCTCACCTTCGCCGGCATGTCCACGCTGCCGTTCGGCGGGGTGGGTGACTCGGGCTTCGGCCGGATCCACGGTGAGGACGGGCTGCGCGAGTTCGGCCGGGCCAAGTCGGTCACCAGGCGACGGGCCCGTTCGCTGCTGCCCGCGATGACCTTCGAGCGGACCCCGGCCGACGTGGCTCGGATCGTCAAGGTCACCAAGGCCCTGTACGGCCGCCGCTGACCCCGCCCGTAGGCGCGGCCCGCCGGGCGGGTGGTCAGAACAGGGTCAGTTCGTCGCGCACGATGCCGCGCAGCCGGTCGTAGTCGACCACCACGCAGCGGATGCCCCGGTCGGTGGCGAGGACCCGGGCCTGCGGCTTGATCTCCTGGGCGGCGAAGACACCGCTCACCGGGGCGAGCAGCGGATCGCGGTTCATCAGCTCGAGGTAGCGGGTGAGCTGCTCGACGCCGTCGATCTCACCGCGTCGCTTCACCTCGACGGCGACCGCGCCGGCGTTGGCGTCCCGGCAGAGCAGGTCGACCGGGCCGATCGCGGTCATGTACTCCCGCCGGACCAGGGTGAAGCCCTCCCCCAGCGTCTCCGGGTTGGCGGCCAGCAACTCCTGCAGGTGCGCCTCGACGCCGTCCTTGCGCAGCCCCGGGTCGACGCCCAGCTCGTATGAGGTGTCCTGGAAGACCTCCTCCAGGGTGATCCGCAGTTCCTCGCCGGCCTTGTTGACCACCCGCCACACGCCGGGGGCCTCCTCCAGCCGGCAGGGCGGGCTCATCCAGTTCAACGGCTTGTACGCGCGGTCGTCGGCGTGGATCGACACCGACCCGTCCGCCTTGACCATGAGCAGGCGGGTGGCCAGCGGCAGGTGCGCCGAGAGCCGTCCGACGTAGTCCACCGAGCACTTCGCAATCACCAGACGCACCCGACGAGGGTAGCCGAGGACCGGCCGGTCACCGTCGCGCGGCACTGGCGTGCCGGTGCGATGCTGAGATGGTGTTCGAAGTCCTCACCGGTACCGGGCTCGCCGCCTCGGCGGGTCTCAACGCCTACATCCCCCTGCTCACCATGGGTCTACTCGCCCGCTACACGAGCCTGATCGACCTGCCGAGCGGCTGGCAGTGGCTCAGCAACGGCTGGGTGTTGGCGATCCTCGCAGCGCTGCTCGCGGTCGAGGTCGTCGCCGACAAGGTGCCCGTGGTCGACCACGTCAACGACGTCGTGCAGACGGTGGTCCGCCCCACCGCCGGCGGGCTCGCGTTCGGCGCGGGGTCGGGCTCGGAGACGGTGACGGTCAGCGACCCGGGCGGGTTCTTCTCGTCCCACCAGTGGGTGCCGGTGGCCGCCGGGGTCGCCATCGCGCTCGGGGTGCACCTGTTCAAGGCGGCGGCCCGGCCGGTGGTCAACGCGACCACCGCAGGCTTCGGCGCACCGGTCGCCAGCACCGCCGAGGACGCCACGAGCGTGCTGATGTCCCTGGTGGCGATCATCCTGCCGGTGCTGGTGCTGGCGTTCCTACTGGGCATGGTGGCGTTCGTGGTCTGGTTCCTGCGCCGACGCCGGGGCCGTCGCCAGGAACGCGAGGCGGCCCGCGCCGCCGGTTACCGGGTCTGACCCCCCGCCGCACACGCCGATGGCCGGCACCCCGTGCGGGGTGCCGGCCATCGTGTCGTACGCAGGGTCAGCTGTTCCAGTGCTGGGCGACGAGGTCGGCGGCCTGCTGTTCCCACTGGGCGTAGTGGTCCGGGTACGCCGACACCTGCACCGTCTGGGCGGCCTTGGTCAGGGGCATGTCCTGCCAGCCGTCGACCTGCTTGAGGCCCTTGAGGAAGGCCAGGGTGGCGTATTCGGGGTCGGTGATCTGCTCCACCGTGCCCCAACCACTCGACGGGCGCTGCTGGAACAGGCCCTGCGAGTCGTGGTCGTTGCGGTCGCCGAGGTGGCCGAGGTTCTCCAGCTTCGACTCCTGCAGGGCGGTGGCGATCGACACCACCCCGGCACGCTCGTCCATGCCGGCCTTCTTCGTCGCCGCGATGATCGCCTTGACGTTGCCGGTCTGCTCGTCGTTGAGGTCGATGCGGGACTGGTCGCCCTGCACACCGTGCGGGATCAGCGTGGCCTTGTCCACGGCGGGCTTGTCTGCCTGGACCACGGCCACGGTGTGGTCGGTGGCGGTCGACCCGGCGGTGCCGTGGTTGAGCGGGCCGGCGGCCAGGCCACCGGCGACGGCGAGACCGGCGATACCGAGAACACTCTTACGCAGCATGGTGGTGTTCATGGGGGATGCTCCTTCGAGGGTCGACGCCACCCGACCGGTCGGGGGACCGGGGCCACCGGCGGAGCCGGCGTAAGCACCACGACGAGGCGCTCATAAGGGAAAGTCGGTAGGTCTCCGGCGGGCCCTGCCGCTCACGCCGGAACCCGATGCAACGACCGGGGGCCCCGCATCATTCCGGGGCACTGCCCACCTGCGGACCTGCCGGCCGGGGCGCTCCTACGGTCGTACGGAGGGTGTAACGACCACGGGCCGGCCGGGATTCCGCCGTCGGGGTGCCGCCGGTCACGGGACGCCCCACCCCGGCGACCCCGTACCGGACACCGGTGACGATTCACCCACACCAAACGGGATATGTCCGGCAGAAGAGACGCCTACGCGCCCACTCGACCCATCAGCCATGTCGGGCCCAGCCAGCGTCCAGCCGACCCGTCCGGCCGACCTGATGCGTACCGGCCCACCCGGCCCGCGCCGGTGATCAAGAGCTTCGCGGCGCGATCAAGAGCTTCGCGGCGCGATCAAGAGGTTTGCGTCACTGAGAGCGCTCTCCCTGCCCGCAATTCTCTTGATCACCGAGTCGAAGCGGGTGGGGGCGGGCAGGGAAGGAGGGGCGGGGCGGGGGTGGGGGCGGTTTCGGTGGGTGGATCGGTGGAGGAACGGCCCGCGCCCACCGGAGCAATGCCTATCATTTGTGGCATATCTACCGAAAGCGAGGTTGTCATGACCGCAGCGCTGGAAATGCCCCGGGTTCAGGAGTGCGCGGCCTCGTCCTGCGCCTACAACCACACCAACGACTGCCACGCGTTCGCCATCACCATCGGCAGCACCGACCACGCGCACTGCCACACCTTCGTGGAGCTGCCGGTACGGGGCGGTCTCGACCGGCTCATCGCCCAGGTGGGCGCGTGCAGCCGGGCCGACTGCCGGCACAACGCCGAGCTGGAGTGCCGCGCCCCGGCGATCACCGTCGGCCCCGACAACGACCTGGCCGACTGCATGACCTATCAGAGCCGCTGACCGACCGACCACCACGGGGGCCGGGGCCACACGCCCCGGCCTCGCCGCCCGACCCCAGCCCGGCCCAGGCCCAGCCCGGACCGGCCCAGCCCCAGCCCCGACCAGGCCCAGCCCGGCTCAGCCCCAGCCCCGACCAGGCCCAGCCCGGCTCAGCCCCAGCCCTGGCCCAGCGGACCTGGCCCGGTCCTGGCCCCCGTGCCCGGCACCGCCGAACAACCCCTGGCAGCGAACATCCCAGGCACCTCGGACATCCCCGGCACCGCCGGACGTCCCCGGTTGTGCAACACCTCACAGGCCCTGGTCGGGGACGACCGGGCCGCCGCGACGCGACCCGGCCGAGACCGGCACACCCCGGGCCGCCGCGCCGCAGGGCCTGGTCGCACACTGGACGGCATGGAAGACGAGCTCGCGATCTCCGTACGGGGACTGCGCAAGGCGTACGGCGACAACGTCGCGGTGGCGGGGGTGGACCTTGACGTCCGCCGGGGCGAGGTGTTCGCCCTGCTCGGCCCGAACGGCGCGGGCAAGACGACCACGGTGGAGATCCTGGAGGGCTACCGGCAGCGCGACGCCGGTGAGGTGAGTGTGCTCGGCACCGACCCCGGTCTCGTCCTCGGCTCCCGCCCGCGTGGCCAACGGGCCGGCGCACCGCGTGCCGCCCGGGGGCAGGCGGCCCACTGGCGGTCCCGGGTCGGCATCGTGCTTCAGGGCACCGGTGAGTTCGACGAGCTGACCGTCGCCGAGGTGGTGCGGCACTTCTCCGGGTTCTATCCCGAGGCGGACGACCCGGACAGGGTCGTCGAACGGGTCGGGTTGGGCGCCAAGGCCAACGCCCGTACGCACACCCTCTCCGGCGGGCAGAAGCGCCGCCTCGACGTGGCGCTGGGCATCATCGGCCGCCCCGAGCTGCTCTTCCTCGACGAGCCCACCACCGGCTTCGACCCGGAGGCGCGGCGCGAGTTCTGGGAGCTGATCCGCGACCTGGCCGCCGCCGGCACCACCATCGTGCTCACCACCCACTACCTGGACGAGGCGGAGTCGCTCGCCGACCGGGTCGGGGTGATCGCCGCCGGTCGGGTGATCGAGGTGGCCCCACCGGACCTGCTGGGCAACCGTCAGGACGCGCTGGCGACGGTCTCCTGGCGTACGCCTGACGGGACGTTGGAGACGGCGCAGAGTGCGACGCCGACGGCGCTGGTGGCGGAGCTGGCCGCGCGCTTCGGCGGCGAGGTGCCCGGTCTGACGGTGACCCGGCCGACCCTGGAAGACGTCTACCTGAGCATGATCGGACACTGATGACCACCACTACGAAGCCGGCGCCCCCGTCCACCACCGGCCGCCGGCGGGTCGGGCCGGGGGCGCTCGCCCTGCGCCAGGGCCGGCTGGAGATCACCCAGTTCCTGCGCAGCCGGGAGTCCGTCGTGTTCACGATGGGCTTCCCGATCATCATGATCCTGATCTTCGCGTCGATCTTCGACGGGACGATCGGCGGCGGGGTCAAGTTCACCCAGTACTTCATCACCGGCATGATCGCGACCGGGCTGATGACGGTGAGCTTCCAGAATCTCGGCATCTGGATCCCGATCGAGCGGGACCGGGGCGTGCTCAAGCGCTACCGGGGCACCCCGATGCCGAAGTGGGTCTGGTTCGCCGGCAAAGTGATCATGGTGGTGGCGATCGGCATCGCCGAGACCGCGCTGCTGCTGGCGGTCGCCGTGGCGCTGTTCGACCTCGACCTGCCGGCCACCGCCGCCAAGTGGTTCACCTTCGGCTGGGTCGCCGTGCTCGGGGTGACCGCCTGCACCCTGTGCGGGATCGCCATCTCGTCGCTGGCCCGCACCGCACGCAGCGGCTCCGCCGTGGTCACCCCGGTCTCCCTGGTGCTCCAGTTCATCTCCGGGGTGTTCTTCGTCTTCACCGACCTGCCCACCTGGATGCAGCAGGTGGCGGCGTTCTTCCCGCTCAAGTGGATGTGCCAGGGCCTGCGCGCGGTCTTCCTGCCGGAGAGCTTCGGCGCGCAGGAACCCGGCGGCTCCTTCGAGCTGGGCCGGGTCGCCCTGGTCCTCGCCCTGTGGTGCGTGATCGGCCTGGTGCTCTGCCTGACCACCTTCCGCTGGACCACCAAGCGGGACGGCTGACCCGCCGGGCGCGAGCGACACGTTGCGCCGGTGCTGCGGTGTCCGCCGGTGGGGACACCGCAGCACCGGCGACGTCGGCCGGGCTCAGTACGGGTAGAAGCCCTGGCCGGTCTTGCGGCCCAGGTCGCCGGCGGTGGCCATCCGCTGGAGCAGCTCCGGCGGGAAGAACTTCTCGTCGGCGGTGTCGGTGTAGATGTTCCTCGTGGCGTTCAGCAGGACGTCCACGCCGGTCAGGTCGACCGTGGCCAGCGGGCCCATGGCGTGACCGAAGCCCAGCTTGCAGGCGGTGTCCAGGTCCTCGGCCGACATCACCCCGGACTCGACCAGCTTGACCGCCTCCATGGCCAGCGCGCAGATCAGCCGGGTGGTGACGAAACCGGCGATGTCCCGGTTGACCACCACCACCGTCTTGCCGATCTCCTCGGCGAACGACCGGGCGGTGGCCAGGGTCGCGTCGCTGGTCTTGTAGCCGCGCACCAGTTCGCACAGCTTCATCATCGGCACCGGGGAGAAGAAGTGGGTGCCGACGACCGACTCCGGGCGCTGCGTGGCGGTGGCGATCTGGGTCACCGGGATGGCCGACGTGTTGGTCGCCAGCACCGCGTCCGCCTTGCAGATCTTGTCCAGCGCGCGGAACACCTCGTGCTTGATCTCGATCTTCTCGAAGACCGCCTCGACCACGATGTCCGCGTCGGCCGCCGCCTCCAGCTCGGTGGTCGGGGTGATCCGGCCCAGCGTGGCCTCGACCTCGGACGGGTCGATCTTCCCCTTCTCGGCGAACTTCGTCAGCGACTTCCGGATGCCGTCCACACCGCGCTTCGTGGCCGCGTCGTCGATGTCCCGCAGGGTCACCTGCCAGCCCGCCTGCGCCGCCACCTGGGCGATGCCGGAACCCATCAGCCCGGCCCCGACGACCGCGAGTCGACCCGCCATCTGCTTCTCCCTCGCCTGCGATTGAGTGTCTGCCAGCACCCTAGTCGGCGAGCCTGAACGACCGCTAAGCCCCGGACGGTCGGACCGGCGACGGGAGCGGCGGGCGGGTCAGATGGTCAGCTCGGGGGCCTCCGGAACGGTACCCCGCTCCACCTCCACCCCGAGCGCACGCAGGTCGGCCACGAAGTCCGGGTAGCCCCGGTCCACGTGGTGCACGTGGGACACCTCGGTGACCCCGTCCGCGCAGAGCCCCGCGATGATCAGCCCGGCACCGGCCCGGATGTCGGTGGCCCGGACCGGCGCACCGGAGAGCCGGTCGCGGCCCCGGACCACGGCGTGGTGCCCGTCGGTCTTGATGTCGGCACCGAGCCGCACCATCTCGTTGGCGAACATGAACCGACCGTCGAAGATGTTCTCGGTGATCAGGGACGCCCCCTCGCTCACCGCCGCCAGGCCGATCGCCATCGGCAACAGGTCGGTGGCGAACCCCGGGTAGGGCAGGGTCACCACGTCGACGGCGGCGGGGCGGTCGTCGGCGCGGACCCGGAAGGCATCGCCCCGGGTCTCCACCAGCGCGCCGGCCGACACCAGCTTGTCCAGCGCGACCTCCAGGTAGGCCGGGTCGATCCCGGTGACCGTCACGTCCCCCCGGGTCATCGCCGCGCCGAACGCCCACGTCCCGGCGACGATCCGGTCCCCCACCGTGGCGTGCCGCACCGGGCGCAGCGCGGGCACCCCGGCGATGCGCAGCGTCGAGCTGCCGCAGCCGGAGATCCGGGCACCCATCCGGTTGAGCATCGTGCAGAGGTCGACGATCTCCGGTTCCCGGGCCGCGTTGTCGATCGTCGTCACACCCCGGGCCAGCACCGCCGCCATCACCAGGTTCTCGGTGGCGCCCACGCTGGGGAAGTCCAGCACGATCTCGGCCCCTCGCAGCCCGTCCGGGGCGGCGGCGATGACGAAGCCGTGCTCACCGGAGACCTCCGCGCCCATCCGGGCCAGCCCGGCGATGTGCATGTCCAGGCCCCGGGAGCCGATCGCGTCCCCGCCCGGATGGGCCACCCGCACGTACCCCCGGCGGGCCAGCAGCGGGCCGAGCACGCAGATCGACGCCCGCAGCCGACGCACCAGGTCGTAGTCGGCGTCCGCGCCGGGCTGCTCGGGCACGTCGATGACGACCGAGCGGGACCGGGCCTGCCCGCCGTACCCGACCATCGGGTCCACCGGGTCGTCCGCCGCGAAGTGCACCGCGCAGCCGAGCCGGCGCAGCACCTCGCCCATGATGGCGATGTCGGTGATCCGGGGCACGTTCGTGATCACCGTACGCCCCGGTGCCAGCAGCGCCGCCGCCATCAGCTTCAACGCCGAGTTCTTGGCCCCGACGACGTGCACCGTGCCGGCCAGCCGGGCGTCACCGCCGACCCGGATGACGTCGACGTCGTCGACCGCCGGGTCACCGGCGTCACCCGGTCCCACCTCCACCGGCCAACCGGCCGGGGCGGGCCGTGCCGGGATCGTCAGGTCCGGTATCCGTAGGCTGTGCGTCATGGCCGTCCACCTCACGCGCATCTACACCAAGGCCGGCGATGCCGGCATGACCAGGCTGAGCAACAACGAGCAGGTGCCGAAGACCGATCCGCGGATCGCCGCGTACGCGGACGTCGACGAGTGCAACGCCGCGCTCGGCGTGGCGCTCGCCCTGGGGCAGCTCGACGACGAGCTGCGGGCCGTGCTGGAGTCGATCCAGAACGACATGTTCGACGTGGGCGCCGACCTGGCCACCCCCGTCGAGCCGAACCCGGCGTACCCGCCGCTGCGGGTCACCGAGGAGTACGTCGAACGCCTCGAAGGCTGGTGCGACGAGTACAACGGGCGACTGGGCAAGCTCGACTCCTTCATCCTCCCCGGCGGCACCGCTGGCGCGGCGCTGCTGCACGTGGCACGGACGATCGCCCGGCGCGCCGAACGGGCGGCCTGGGCCCTGGTCGCCCACGATCCGGATCGCACCAGCTCCCTTCCGGCAAAGTATCTCAACCGCCTCTCCGACCTGCTGTTCATCCTGTCAAGAACGGCCAATCCGGGCGGCGATGTGCTATGGGTGCCGGGCGGCAGGCGCTGAGCACGGGCGGGCTGCACCACGTCGAGGTCTGGGTACCCGACCTGGCCGCCGCGAAGCGGAGCTGGGGTTGGCTGCTCGGTGAGCTGGGCTGGACGCCGTACCAGGACTGGCCGGCCGGCTGTTCCTGGCGGCACGGCCCGACGTACCTGGTCGTCGAGGAGTCCCCGGCGCTGACCGGGCGGACCCACGACCGGCACGCCCCGGGCCTCAACCACCTCGCCTTCCACGCCGGTCCGCCGCACGCGGTGGACCGGCTGGTGGCCGACGCCGCGACCCACGGCTGGACGCTGCTGTTCGCCGACCGGCACCCGCACGCCGGCGGCCCGGACAGCTACGCCGCCTACCTCACCGACCGGCAGGGCTACGAGGTCGAACTGGTGGCCGCCGTCGCCGCACCGTGACCGCCAGCGGCCGGGTGGGTAGGCGGGCCAGGCCGGGTCAGGCGGCGGGCCAGTCCTGGGAGGCCATACGCGGCGAGGCCGCCCCGGGCGGGGCGGCCTCTAGCCAGGAGGAGAAACCGGTCACCGTGGATCGGGCCATGGCGATCTCGACCGGCGCGTGTTGACTGGTACAGCGGAGGATCACCCAGTCGGATGGCATGGAGAGCCGTTCCTGGCCCTCGGGCAGCCGCCGTCGCTCCACCACCAGCTCCTTGCGGGAGAGCACCCGCTTGGGCCGCAGGGCGAAGCTGAACATCCGGTACCAGCGAAGCTGGTCGCCGACGAACCGCGCGAAGCCCGGTGACCAGCCCCGGCCGTCCAGGACGGTGGTGACCCGCACGCTCAGCCGGATGATGCCGCCGCTACGGGTGACCAGGGCCCGCCGGACGAAGAGGATCAGGAGCGCGGCGAGGATCACCGCGATGCCGATTCCGATCCCTTCGACGATCTCCATCGGCGGGTGGGCTCAGCGGGCCGGAGTGGCCGGGGTGGCGCTCTCGGCGAGCACTGTGACGCTCTCCGCGCCGACCGACAGGAACCCGCCGGTGATGTCGTAGGCGACCTGCTGGCCGCCGGCCTGCTTGATCCGGACCTGGCTGGGCTCGGCGAGCTGGCCGAGCAGCGGCGCGTGCCCCGGCAGCACACCCAGCTCGCCTTCGGTCGTGCGGGCGACGACCATCTCGGCCTCGCCGGACCAGACCTTCTCCTCGACGGCTACGAGGTCGACGTGAAGCTGCTGTGCCACGCTGTCTCCTTGCTGCGGCGACGGATTGCCGAAAGTCTAGTCGGATCGCCGTCGCCGACCCAACGCGGGTGCCGAGACCTGCACCACCCTCCGGCGTGTCGGCTGGCCGGAGGGGGGTGTCGACATCCTGCAGGGATCACTTGACCTTGTTGCGGAACTCCGGATGCTCCAGCAGGAAGGCGTCCAACTGCTCGTTCTTGAGGGCGGCGAAGAAGTCGTCGGCGGCGGGCAGCAGCCGCTCCCCCCGGTAGGCGTTGCCGGTGCCGATGCCCTCCCCGGGCAGCTTGATCAGCTCGACGTTCTCCGAGCGGAGGCCCTTGAGTGCGATGGCGAAGTCGACCACACTGTTGCCCCGGCCGTTGAAGGTCAGCGACTGGCCGGCGGCCCGGATCACCCGGTCCAGCTTGATCGGGTTGGTCACCACGTCGGCGCTGAACGCCTGGCTGATCATCGCCTTGATGAACTGCTGCTGGTGCCGCTGCCGGCCGTAGTCGGCGTCCGGGACGCCGTTGCGGGGGTAGCGCTGCCGGACGTAGTCCAGCGCCTGCCAGCCGCTGAGGTGCTGGTTGCCCTTCTTGTAGACCGCCTGCGGCCCGATGTACCCCTCGCCGTACGGGTTGCCCTTGCGGTGCTTGCCGTTCGGCTCGCGGTGCTCGGACTTGACGTCCCGCTCGATGTACATGTCGACGCCGCCCATCGCGTCGACGATCTTCTGGAAACCGGTGAAGTTGATGATCGCCCCGGCGTCGAACCGGGTGATCCCGGTCGCCTTCTGCACGGTCTTGGCGAGCAGTTCGAAGCCCTGTGCCGCGCTGGGGTTCTTGCCCTCGACGATGCTGCCGTGTGACATCGCTCCGTTGATCTTGCCGGAGCCGCCCCGGTAGCCGGCCTTGTCGAACTTGGGGATGTCGACGTAGAGATCACGCGGAATCGAGAAAATGTACGCCCGATCCAACGACTCCGGCACGTGCAGCACCATGATCGAGTCGGCCAGCGGCGGGGTCTTGGCGTCCCGCGGATCGATGCCCACCAGCAGGATGTTCAGCGGACCCTTGACGTTGCTCTTGCGTTCCTGCGCCCCGGCTGCCTTGTCGCCGAAGAGGTCGGCCTTGCCCACCGAACCCTCGTAGCGCGACAGCAGCGTCTCGTAGCCCACCAGGACCGCGCCGCTGAGCATCAGCAGCACGACCCCGAAGACGGTGCATACGCGCGCCCAGCGGGGCACCCCGGACCAGATCGACCGTCTGCCGCTCCCGCCGGCCTTACCGGCCTTACCGTCCCCGCCGCTCTTGCCGGCCTTACCCACCAGCAGCTCCATTCGTCGCGCACAGGGACTCGTCACGAGGATTCGTCACGCCCATGAAGAGGAGACGGGCGGACCGGGCCCAAAAGTTGCACACATCGACACCCGAACCCGAGAGTCGTTCTCGAAACGGTACCGCGCCCGGCGAACGGACGCTCGCCCGGCAACCAGACACCGGCCCCCACCAGCAGGAACGGCCGAAGGCCACCCCGGTCGACCGGGGTGGCCTTCGGCGAACAACTGTCGGGAGACTCAGCCCTCCGACATCAGCTCCTTCGCCTTGCGCTCCAGGTCCTCCAGACCGCCGCACATGAAGAAGGCCTGCTCGGGGAAGTGGTCGTACTCGCCCTCGCTGATCTTCCGGAACGCGTCGATGGTCTCCTCGATCGGGACCGTCGAACCCGGCACGCCGGTGAACTGCTCGGCGGCGTAGGTGTTCTGGGAGAGGAAGCGCTCGATCCGGCGGGCCCGGCCGACGGTGAGCTTGTCCTCTTCCGAGAGCTCCTCGATACCGAGGATGGCGATGATGTCCTGGAGGTCCTTGTAGCGCTGGAGGATGCGCTTGACCTCGGTGGCCACCGCGAAGTGCGCCTCGCCGACGAACTCCGGGGCGAGGATCCGGGACGAGGACGCCAGCGGGTCCACGGCCGGGTAGATGCCCTTGTCGGAGATCGACCGCTCCAGGTTGGTGGTCGCGTCCAGGTGGGCGAAGGTGGTCGCCGGCGCCGGGTCGGTGTAGTCGTCGGCGGGCACGTAGATCGCCTGGAGCGAGGTGATGGCCTGGCCCCGGACGGAGGTGATCCGCTCCTGGAGTTCGCCCATCTCGTCGGCCAGGGTCGGCTGGTAACCCACCGCGCTCGGCATCCGGCCGAGCAGGGTGGAGACCTCGGAACCGGCCTGGGTGAAGCGGAAGATGTTGTCGATGAAGAGCAGCACCTCCTGCTTCTTGACGTCCCGGAAGTACTCGGCCATGGTCAGCGCCGACAGCGCCACCCGCAGCCGGGTGCCCGGCGGCTCGTCCATCTGGCCGTAGACCAGCGCGGTCTTGTCGATGACGCCGGACTCGGTCATCTCGGCGATGAGGTCGTTGCCCTCACGGGTGCGCTCACCCACGCCGGCGAAGACCGAGGTACCACCGAAGTTCCGGGCCACGCGGGTGATCATCTCCTGGATGAGCACCGTCTTGCCCACGCCCGCGCCGCCGAACAGGCCGATCTTGCCGCCCTTGACGTACGGGGCGAGCAGGTCGATGACCTTGATGCCGGTCTCCAGCATCTCGGTCTTCGGCTCCAGGTCCGCGAAGGCCGGGGCCTTGCGGTGGATGCCCCACCTGTCGTCCGCGTCGAGCGTCTCGCCCTCGGTGAGGTTGAGGCACTCGCCGATGGCGTTGAAGACGTGGCCCTTGACCGCGTCGCCCACCGGGACGGTGATCGGCGAGCCGGTGTCGACCACCTCGGCGCCGCGGACCAGACCGTCGGTCGGCTGCATCGAGATGGCGCGGATCAGGTTGTCACCCAGGTGCTGGGCGACCTCCAGGGTCAGCGTCTTCGCACCGCCGGAGAGGTTCACCTCGACGTTGAGCGCGTTGAACAGGGTCGGCATGGCGTCGCGCGGGAACTCGGCGTCGACGACCGGGCCGATGACCCGAACCACGCGACCGGTGGCCGTACTGGTCTCTGCCGGTCCCCCGGCAACTGCGGATACAGTCATCACACTTCACTTCCCGACGCGGCCAGCGCGTTCGCGCCGCCGACGATCTCACTGATCTCCTGGGTGATCCCGGCCTGGCGGGCCGAGTTCATCTCACGCGTGTACTTCTCGATCATCTCTTCGGCGTTGTCGGTGGCGCTCTTCATCGCCCGCCGCCGGGCCGCCGACTCGCTCGCCGCCGACTCCAGCAACGCCGCGTAGATCCGCGTGTTGATGTACTTCGGCAACAGCGCGTCGAGCAGCGACTCCGCCTCCGGCTCGAACTCGTACGCCGGCAGCAGCCCCTCGGAGCGCGGCCGGTCCTCGACCTGCATCGGCCCGATGATCTTGGTGACCGGGTTCTGCGTCATCAGGCTGTGGAACTCGGTGTAGACGATGTGCAACTCGTCGATGCCGAGCACGCCGTCCGGCCCGGCGTCGCCGTCGGTGTCGTCGGCACCGGCGGTGAACGCCGCGATCAGCGTCTCGCCGACCTCACGGGCGTCGGCGAAGGTGGGCTGCTCCGAGAAGCCGGTCCAGTTCGCCGCGATCTGCCGGTTGCGGAACCGGTAGAACGTCAGGCCCTTGCGCCCGATGACGTAGAGCACCGGCTCCTTGCCGTCGGCGGTGAGCCGGGCGATCAGCGACTCGGCGGTCCTGATCGCGTTGGAGCTGTACCCGCCGGCCAGGCCCCGGTCGGAGGTGACCAGCAGGACGCCCGCCCGCCGCACCTGCTCGCGCGGGGTGAGCAGCGGGTGGTCGATCCGGGCGTTCGAGGCCAGCGCGGTGAGCACGCCGGTGATCGCCTGGGCGTACGGCAGCGACGCCGTCACCCGGGCCTGGGCCTTGGCGATGCGGCTCGTCGCGACGAGCTCCATCGCCTTGGTGATCTTCTTCATCCCCTTCGCCGAACGGATTCGCTGGCGAAGAACGCGTACCTGGGCCGCCATGAGTCAGCCCTACTCCTTCTCGGCGTCGCCGCCGGCGTAGCGGGTGACCGTCTCCCGGTCCGACTCGCCCTCCAGCGGCTTGGCCGGCGCGTCGTTGACCCGGCGCTCGTCGGCCTTGCCGAGGAAGACCTGCTTGAACTCGCCGATGGCCGAGTCGAGCGAGGCGGAGATGTCGTCGCCCCACGTGCCGTCCGCGATCGAGGCCAGCACACCCTCGTGCTTGTGCCGCAGGTACTGGAGGAACTCGGACTCGAAGCGACGGATCTCGCCGACCGGGACGTCGTCCAGCTTGCCCTCGACGCCGGCCCAGACCGAGACGACCTGCTCCTGCACCGGGTACGGCGAGTAGTTCGGCTGCTTGAGCAGCTCGACCAGCCGGGAACCCCGGTTCAGCTGGGCCTGCGAGGCCTTGTCCAGGTCGGAGGCGAAGGCGGCGAACGCCTCCAGCTCACGGAACTGGGCCAGGTTGAGCCGCAGCGAGCCGGAGACCTTCTTCATCGGCTTCATCTGCGCGGCGCCACCGACCCGGGAGACCGAGGTGCCGACGTTGATGGCCGGCCGGACGCCCTGGTTGAACAGGTCGGACTCCAGGAAGATCTGACCGTCGGTGATGGAGATGACGTTGGTCGGGATGAAGGCCGAGATGTCGTTGGCCTTCGTCTCGATGATCGGCAGGCCGGTCATCGAGCCGCCGCCCAGCTCGTCGGAGAGCTTCGCGCAGCGCTCCAGCAGGCGGGAGTGCAGGTAGAAGACGTCACCCGGGTACGCCTCACGGCCCGGCGGGCGACGCAGCAGCAGCGACACGGCCCGGTACGCCTCGGCCTGCTTGCTCAGGTCGTCGAAGACGATCAGGACGTGCTTGCCGCCGTACATCCAGTGCTGCCCGATGGACGAGCCGGTGTAGGGGGCGAGGTACTTGAAGCCGGCCGGGTCGGACGCCGGGGAGGCCACGATGGTGGTGTACTCCAGCGCGCCCGCGTCCTCCAGGATGCCCTTGATCGAGGCGATCGTGGAGGCCTTCTGGCCGATGGCGACGTAGATGCAGCGGACCTGCTTCTTCGGGTCGCCGGAGCGCCAGTTGTCCCGCTGGTTGAGGATGGTGTCCAGCGCGACGGTGGTCTTGCCGGTCTTCCGGTCGCCGATGATCAGCTGCCGCTGGCCCCGACCGATCGGGGTCATCGCGTCGATCGCCTTGATGCCGGTCTGCAGCGGCTCGTCGACCGACTGCCGGGACATCACGTTGGGGGCCTGGAGCTCCAGCTCGCGGAAGCCCTCGTCGGCGATGTCGCCGAGGCCGTCGATCGGCTGGCCGAGCGCGTTGACCACGCGGCCGAGGAAGGCGTCGCCGACCGGTACGGAGAGCACCCGGCCGGTGCGCTTGACGCGCTGCCCCTCCTCCAGCTTGGCGGAGTCACCGAGAACGACGACACCGATCTCCCGCACGTCGAGGTTCAGCGCCACGCCGAGCGTGCCGTCCTCGAACTCCAGGAGTTCGTTGGTCATGGTCGAGGGCAGGCCCTCGACGTGGGCGATGCCGTCACCGGTGTCGGCGACGGTGCCGACCTCCTCGCGGGAGACGTCGGTCGAGTAGGAGGAGACGTAGCGCTCCAGGGCGCCGCGGATCTCCTCCGTCGAGATGGTCAGCTCGGCCATCCTCTGCTTCCTTAAGTATCAGGGGCCCGGGATACCTAGTACCGACCGGTCCGAATGGCGTCGATCAAAGGGGCGGCGAGGCCGCTGGTCAGCGCTGCACGAGCGCGTTGCGGGTCTCGTTGAGGCGGCGCAGGACGGTGCCGTCGTACAGGTCGGAACCGACCCGCACGCTCACCCCACCGAGCACCTCCGGGTCGACCGTCTGCTTGACGGAAACCTCTCGACCGTACATCGCGGAGAGGCGGGCACCGAGCCGTCGCTCGTCGGACTCACTCAACGGAGCCGCCACGGTCACGTACGCGACCTGACGGTCCCGCCGGTCGGCGGCCAGCTCGACCAGCCGGGTGAGCGCCCCGGTGAAGGAGCGTCCCCCGAACCCGCCGAGGGCCACCTCGACGAGGCGGACGGTGACCGGCCGGGCCTTGCCGGCGAGCAGTTCCCGGGCCAGTGCGGCCCGCTGCCCGGCCGGGGCGATCGGGTCGGCCAGCGCCGCGGAGAGCGCGGACTGGCCGGCGACCACCTGGCCGAAGCGGAACAGCTCGTCCTCGACCTCACCGAGGTCGCCCGCGGCGTCGGCACTGGCCAGCAGCGCCTCCACCCCGAGCCGCTCGGTGCCGTCGAGCAGCTCCGACGGCGTCGACCAGCGACCGGCGACCAGCCCGGACAGCAGGTCGAGCGCGTCCGCGCCGATCTTGCCGGTCAGGATGCCGGTGAGCAGCGCCGCACGGTCCTCGCCGCTGCGGGCCGGGTCGGACAGCGCCCGGCGCAGCCGCGGCTCGCCCCGCAACAGGGCGGCGACGGAGAGGACGTCGTCGGCGGTGGTCGCCACCGCCGACGGCTCCGCCCCGCGGACGTACGCGTCGAGGCGCTCGGCCGCGACCGCGTACGACTCCCGGCTGGCGGCCTGCATCAGCGGGCCCCCGTGCTCTCGAGGTTGCTCAGGAACCGGTCGACGGTGCCCTTGCGACGTGCCTCGTCGGCCAGCGACTCACCGACGATCTTGCTGGCCAGGTCCACCGCGATGGTGCCGACCTCGGCCCGCAGCTCACGCACGATGGTGGCCCGCTCGGCGGCGAGCTGCTCCTTGCCGGCCGCGATGATCCGGTCGGACTCCTCCCGCGCCTTGCCGAGGATGTCCTGCCGGATGCCCTCCGCGTCGGCCCGGGCGTCGTCCCGGATCTTGGCGGCGTCGGTACGCGCCTCGGCGAGCTGCGCGCGGTACTGCTCGAGGAGCTGGTTGGCCTCGGCCTGGGCGGCCTCGGCGCGCTTGATCCCGCCCTCGATCGCGTCGACCCGGGCCTGGAACGTCTGCTCCATGCGGGGGAAGACGAACTTCATCAGCACGAAGCAGAGCACGGCGAAGGCGACGCTGCCGACCACGATCTCCTGCCAGAGCGGAATGATCGGGTTGTGCGTCGACTCACCACCCTCAGCGGCGAGGAAGTACATGGATGACCTCCCGGTCTGCAGGGGCCGGGTCAGCCGGCCCAGATGAAGCCGAAGGCGATGCCCAGCAGCGCGAGCGCCTCGATGACGGCGAAGCCGATCCAGACGTACGGCAGGGTCATCCGGGACGACTCCGGCTGGCGGGCCGTCGACTGGATGTAGGCGGCGAAGACCAGGCCGACGCCGATGCCCGGGCCGATGGCGGCGAGGCCGTAGCCGATGGCGGCGGTGCTGCCGGTGACCTCGGCGAGAACGCTAGCGTCCATGGGTGTGGTTCCTCCTGGGTATCTCGCGTGACTCTCACGCGGGACGACAACGGGTTGATGCGGTGGACCGGTGCTCGCGAGCGAGCCCCGCCCGTGGACCAGTGCTCGCTTTCGAGCCCCCGCCCGGTTGGATCAGTGCTCGTCGGCGAGCGCGCCCTGCACGTAGCTTGCGGTGAGGACGGTGAAGACGTAGGCCTGCAGGCAGATGACCAGGAATTCGAGGAAGGTGAGCGCGATGGTCATCACCCAGGACAGCACCGAGACCGGCGCGAGCCAGGCGTTGGCGCTGAGCATCGCGAAGCCGCCGAGGGTGAAGACCAGCAGCAGCATGTGCCCGGCGAACATGTTGGCGAAGAGACGTACGGCCAGCGAGAACGGCCGCACGAGGAAGGTCGAGAAGAACTCGATCGGGATCAGCAGCGGCAGGATGTACCAGGGCGCCGGCGGGATCAGGGAGTTCTTGAAGTACTTCACGAAGCCGTGGTGCCGGATGCCGACGTAGTTGAACATCAGGTAGCTGATCACGGCGAGGATCGCCGGGAAGGCGATGTGCGAGTTCGGCGAGATCTGGAACAGCGGCACGATCGCGAAGAAGTTGGTCAGCAGCACGAAGCAGAACAGCGTGGTGAAGTACGGCGCGAACCGCACCCCCCGGTGCCCGATCATGTCGACCGCGATGTTGTTCCGCACGAAGCCGTAGATCGACTCGGCGAGCCACTGCTTCTTGGTCGGGACCAGCTGCGGCTTCCGGTAGGTCGCCAGGAAGAAGATGATCAGGATGCCGACGGCGACCCAGACCATCGCGGTGATCTTGGTGAACCAGTACGAGTCGTGCGCACCCCAGGGCAGGATGCTGGGCAGGTAGAAGTCCTCCACGCTGGGTGGGAATGCCGCCTGGCCCGCTGCCAGGACGTTCGCCTGTCCGAACACCGCGTCCCTTCCTATGTAGGCGTGCCGAGCCGGCGGACGACCAGGATGATCCCCCCGGCCATGCCGAGCACGACACCGATCCCGGTGGCGATGCCGCCGGAGTCGAGCCACTGGTCGACCAGCCAGCCGATGAAACCCCAGACGAGCATGCCCCCGATGAGGTACGAGAGCGCGGTCCAACCCTGACCGGCGCCGGTCGGAACGTCGCCCGGACCGCCGGTGGGTTGGGGGGTTTGGTCATCAGCCATGACGGGGCGAACGATATCAGCCGGAGAGACGAGGCTGTGCCTCACCCCCCGCACAACCGTCGTTGTGTGGGCGTCTGGCGGGCTCCATCGTCTGGGGGCACGCTACTCCCCTTCCGCCAGTGAGAGAACGACCGCACGCGGACAGTCGCCCGCCCGCCCACCATGTGGGACAGTCAGGAACCGGGTCGACGGGAATAGACCCTGGTCAGCCACCAGATGTGCACTCCGGTCCAGACCACCACGCCGGCGGCGATGCCGACACAGAGTGGAACCAGCCCACCCCAGCCGGTCGACGCCACCGCCACCATCACCACCCCCAGCAGGGTGAACTTGGCGATGTAGAGACCCAGCCCGAGGGGCAGCACCAGCTGCGGGTTGACCGCGTCGGCCCGGGCCAGCACCACCGTGGTCAGGCTGTAGCTGACCACCGTCACCGCCACCCCGGCCACCGCGCCGAGGGCCGCCACACCACCGCCGGTCACCGCACCGACCAGCGCGGCGACCACCCCCAGCACCGCCGAGGCGGCCAGCAGCACCGGCAGGTGGCGCAGCCGCCACCCCTGGTCGTCGGCCACCGCCGACCCACGCGCCCCGGGCTCAGCCACGCGGGTCCGCCGGGCCGTCGCCGAGCGGCACGGCCCCGACGGGCCGCCCCGGGTCCGGCCCCCACCAGGTGCGCTTCACGTTCTCCACAGCGAAAGAGTGTACGGAGCCGCACACTGGTGTCCGTGAGATGCCTCGTCACCGGCGCGACCGGATACATCGGCGGACGGCTCGCGCCCCGCCTGCTGGCCGAGGGCCACCAGGTGCGCTGCCTGGCCCGCAAGGCGGGTCGGCTGCGCGACGTGCCCTGGGCGGCGCAGGCCGAGATCGTCGAGGGGGACCTGCGCCGGCCGGAGACGCTCCCGGCCGCCTTCGCCGACGTCGACGTCGCGTACTACCTGGTGCACTCCCTCGGGCAGGCCGGCTTCGAGGCGGCCGACCGGGAGGCCGCCACGAACTTCGCCCGGGCCGCCGCCGCAGCCGGCGTACGCCGGATCGTCTACCTCGGTGGGCCGGAGCCGGCGGCCGGCGGCACGGCCTCGCCGCACCTGCGGTCCCGGGCCGAGGTGGCCCGGATCCTGCTCGCCGGCGAGGTGCCCACGGTGGTGCTGCGGGCCGCCGTGATCATCGGTTCCGGGTCGGCCTCGTTCGAGATGCTGCGCTACCTCACCGAGCGGCTGCCGGCCATGATCACCCCCCGCTGGGTCCGCAACCGGATCCAGCCGATCGCCGTCCGGGACGTGCTGCGCTACCTGGTCGGTTGCGCCGACCTGCCGCCGGAGGTGGACCGGGCCTTCGACATCGCCGGCCCGGACGTGCTCACCTTCCGGGAGATGATGCAGCGCTACGCGCAGGTCGCCGGGCTGCGCCGCCGGATCATCGTGCCGGTCCGCCCGCTGACCCCGGCGCTGTCCTCGCACTGGGTGGGGCTGATCACCCCGGTGCCGAACGCCATCGCCCGCCCGCTGGTGGAGAGCCTGATCCACGAGGCGGTCGCGCACGAGCACGACATCGCCAGGTGGCTACCCGACCCGCCGGGCGGGCTGACCGGCTTCGACGACGCCGTGGCGCTGGCCCTGAGCAAGGTGCGCGACGCCCAGGTGGAGACCCGCTGGTCGAACGCGAGCGGCCCGGACGCCCCGGCCGAGCCGCTGCCGTCGGACCCGGACTGGTCCGGTGGGACCGCGTACACCGACGTCCGGGAGCAGGAGGTGGCCGCCCCGCCGGCCGCGCTCTGGCGGGTCATCGAGGGCGTCGGCGGCGAGCACGGCTGGTACTCGTTCCCGCTCGCCTGGTCGGTGCGCGGCTGGCTGGACCGGCTGGTCGGCGGGGTGGGGCTGCGCCGGGGCCGGCGCGATCCGCACCACCTCCAGGTCGGCGAGGCGCTGGACTTCTGGCGGGTGGAGGAGATCGTCCCCGGCGAGCTGCTGCGGCTACGCGCCGAGATGCGGCTGCCCGGCCGGGCCTGGCTGGAGCTGCGCGCCGAGCCGGCCGGCGACGGCCACAGCCGGTACGTGCAACGCGCCGTCTTCCTCCCCCGGGGCCTGCCCGGCCACCTCTACTGGCTCTCGGTGGCCCCCTTCCACACGATCATCTTCGGCGGCATGGCCCGCAACATCGCCCGACACACCCCCACCCCCTAACCCCCACCCCGCCCTCGCCCCACCCCCACCCCCGCCCCAGGCTCCTGTCGATCATGGAGTTGTGGTGGACGGATCAGAGCATTTTGACCCGTTCTGCGACCACCACAACTCCATGATCGACGGGGCGGGAGGGGTGGGGGGCAGGGGGGCAGGGGGCGGGAGGGTGGGGGGTGGGGGGTGGGGGGTTAGTTGCCGGTGCGGGGGGTGGGGGTTAGGCGGTAGGTGATGGACTCGTTGGGCGGGACGAAGTCCCGGACGGGGGTGTCGGCCAGGGCGGCGGCGAGGATGCGGCCCACCGCGTCGACCATCCGGGACTGGACGGCGGCCCCGACGGCGTCGCGCGGATCGTCGGGGTTGGCGGCGATCTGGGCCACCGCGAGCTGCGGGGTGAACGCCACCACCGACTCGGTCTCGTTCCGTTCCGAACTGCCGGTCTTACCGGCCACCGGACGACCCAGCCCCGGGCGGAGCTGCTCGGCCGTGCCGCCGTCGCACCGGCGGTACATCGACTGGTCACCGACCGGGCAGCGGGCTGCGTCGGCGGCGGCCCGGGCCACCTCGGTGTCGATCACCTGCCGGCAGTCGGGCTGACCGGTGGCCACCTCCTTACCGGCGCTGTCGGTGATCGACACGACAGGCGACGGCGCGCACCAGGTCCCCTCGGCGGCCACCGTGGCGTACGCGTTGGCCAGGTCGAGCGGGGTGGTGGAGGAGACGCCGAGGGTGAACGCCCCCCAGTCGCGCGCCCCGGAGCGGGCCAGCTCGGCGTCGTCGGGGGCGCGGAACCTGATGCCCAGCCGCTCGGCCATCTCGACCACCCGGTCCGCGCCGATCCGCTCGGTGAGCCAGGCGAAGTAGGTGTTCACCGAACGGCCGAACGCGGTCCACATGGTGCGGTAGCCGTCCATCCACTCGGGGGTGGCGTTGACCGGGCACCACCGGCCGCCGCAACTCGACCGGGGGTCGTCGGTCGGGAACCGGGTCACGATCCGGCTCGGCGCGACGAAGGCGGTCTCCAGCGGCAGCCCGGACTCCAGGGCGGCCAGCAGGGCGAACAGCTTGAACGTCGAGCCGGCCTGGTAGCCCTCGATACCGTTGCCACCGGCGACGAGCTGGTTGACCGTGTTCGGGTAGTTCCGCTGCCCGGCCGGGTTGGGGTCGACGCTGTAGTTCCGGTTCACCGCCAGGGCCAGCACCCGCCCGGTGCCGGGTTGGACCACCGCCACCGGCGCCGCCCGCCTGTCGTCCACGTCGTAGATGCCTGTCGCCTGGCGTACGGCTGCCCGCTGCACCGCCGGGTCGAGCGAGGCGACGATCCGGAAGCCGCCCCGGCGCAGGGTGTCCTGCCGTTCGGCGGCGGTCGCGCCGAAGGCGGGCTGGTCGCTCCACCACTGGGTGAACCAGTCGCAGAAGAAGCCCCAGTCGTTGCGCTGCTCGGGCACGGCGGTGCAGTCGTTCGGCGTCCGGCTGGGCCGTAGCGTCAGCGGCTCCTCGCGGGCCTGCGCCGCGTCGACCGGCCCGGTCTGGCCCAGCGCCACCATCCGGTCCAGCACGTACGAGCGCCGGGTCAGCGCCGCGTCGGCGTCGCCGTTGATCGGGTCGTCGGTGTCCGGGGAGCGGACCAGCCCGGCCAGCAGCGCCGCCTGGGCCAGGGTCAGCCGGGCCGGGGTGGTGGAGAAGTAGCGCTTGGTGGCGGCGGCGATCCCGTACGCCCCGGCGCCGAAGTAGGCGATGTTCAGGTAGCGGGTGAGGATCTCGTCCTTGGTCAGCTCGCGTTCCAGGGCCAGGGCGTACCGCATCTCCTGGAGCTTGCGGGCGGTGCTGATCTCGGTGGCCTTCTGGCGCTGTTCCTTGGTCAGCCGGGGGTCGTTGCTGAGCACGTTGCGGACGTACTGCATGGTCAGTGTGGAGGCGCCCTGCCGGGCCTGGCCGTCGCGCTGGTTGACGGTGAACGCCCGGACCACGCCCCGCACGTCGACACCCCGGTGCTGGTAGAACCGGGCGTCCTCGGCGGCCACGATGGCCTGGCGCATCACCGGGGCGACCTTGGCCAGCGGCACGTCCACCCGGTCCTCGGTGTAGAAGGACGTGATCAGGGTGACGCCGTCGGCGGCGTAGAGGGTGGACCGCTGGGCGGTGGGTGGGGTGCGCAGGGTGTTGGGCAGTTCGGCGTAGGACGAGGCGATACCGCCGAAGCCGAGGCCGAACACCAGGGCGAGCGGGAGCGCCGCCGCGGCCAGCACCAGGCCGGCGAGGACGCCGGCGAGCAGCACGGTGAACGCCTTGTGGAGGGCCCGGATCATCAGTACTCCCCGCAGGAGCCGTCAGGACCCGTTCAGCATGACCCGCAAAACCACCCGAACTCTCATCTTTCCCCGAAACCGGAGTAAGTTCGCGGGACGGACACGGCGCGCGGAACGGGACACGCCGCGCCGGTCACCCGGACGGGGTCGCCGGCCAGCCTGGCGGGGTCGCCGGCCGGCCGGCGGCGGTCACGGCAGCAGGGCCGAGGTGAGCGGGTGCACCGTCTCCTCGATCTCGTCGGCCACCCGGCTGAAGCACTGGTCGCCCCGGCCCCACGGATCGTCCAGGTCGTCGGAGTGCAGCGCCGCCGCCCCCTGCCGGGCCGCGTCGACCGCCGCCACCAGGGCCACCCCCCGGGCGTGCACGGCGTCCGGGGTGGTGCCGGTGGGCGGCAGGGCGGCGGTGTCCAGCGCGCCGAGCAGCCGGCCGAACTCGCCCAGCACGAAGGTACGCGACGCCGCGTCCGGGCGCAGCGCCACCACGTACTCCTGCTGGTCGGCGGTGGCGGTGAGGACCAGGTCGGCGGCGTCGATCAGGTCGGAGCGCAGCTTGCGGGCGGCGAACCCCTCGACGTCACCGCCGCGACCCAGCACCTGCCGGGCGGCCGGCGGGTTCATCTCCTCCCCCGCGTGCCATCCGCCGGTGCCGGCGCTGTGGCTGTGCAGCAGCGCGTCCGCCCCGGCCGGGTCGACGCCGAGCCGCTCCAGCCGCTCACGGACGGCGAGCACCAGCAGCCGTTCGGCCATCGGGGACCGGCAGATGTTGCCCATGCAGACGTGCAGGACGGTGAACGGCGGCACTCAGGCTCCCCGCTCGTCGAGGAGGTCCGGCGCGACGTCGCGGAGCTGGTCGAGGGTGATCGCGCCGGCCCGCAGCAGCCGGGGCGTCTCCCCGGTCAGGTCGACGATGGTGCTCGGCACCGGGTCGGGGCACGCCCCGGCCTCCAGGTAGACCCGCACCGAGTAGCTGAGCTGGTCGCGGGCCGCCTCGGCGGTCAACGACGGCGGCTGGCCCACCTTGTTGGCCGCGGCCACTGCCATCGGGCCGGTCTCCCGCAGCACCTCCAGCGCCACCGGGTGCAGCGGCATCCGGACCGCCACCGTTCCGTCGGCGTCGCCGCCCAGGTCCCAGGCGAGGCTCGGCGAGTGCTCCACCACGATGGTCAGCGCACCCGGCCAGAACGCCTCGACCAGGTCACGGGCCGCCCGGGGCAGCGAGAAGACCAGGCCGTCGAGGGTGTGCCGGGAGCCGATCAGCACCGGCGGCGCCGCCTGGCTGCCGCCCCGGGCGTCGGAGAGGGCCTTGACCGCGTACGGGGTGAACGCGTCCGCGCCGATCCCGTAGACCGTGTCGGTGGGGAGAACGACCAGCTCGCCGTTCTTGACCGCCTCGATCGCCGCGGCGATGCCGCGGTCCCGGTCGGCAGGTGACCGACAGTCGTAGAGCATCACGAGGAGCCAGTCTGCCACGCCGACGCCCCGACGGCGTGCGGGCCGTCCGACCGGCGGGACGCGGTGGCGAACCGGGGCCGCCCGGCCAGGTCACGGTGCGCCCGCACCGCCGTGTACCGGCCGTCGGCGGTCAGCAGCGCCGGCACCGCCCCGCCGTGCGTGTCGTCGTGCTCGACGCCCAGCTCGCCGTCGGGTCGCAGCAGCTCGGCCACCCGGCGCAGCACCGGCCGCAGCACCACCAGTCCGTCCGCCCCGCCGAACACCGCCTCGTCGGGGTCGTGCCCGGCCACCTCCGGCGGGACCGGCACCGACCGTGGCACGTACGGCGGGTTGCACAGCAGCACGTCCACCGCGCCGACCAGATCGGCCAGCAGCTCCGGGTCGGTGACGTCGGCGGCCACCACCTCGACCGGCCGGTCCCCGGCGGCGGCCCGCTCGGCGGCGTTGCGGCGCAGCCAGGCCAACGCGGCCGGGGACCGTTCCACCGCCACCACCCGGGCCGCCGGCACCTCCTGGGCCACCGCCAGCGCGATCGCCCCGGAACCGCTGCACAGGTCGACCACCACCGGGGCGTCCCGGGTCGACGCCCGGTCGATGCCCCAGCCGGCCAGCAGCTCCGTCTCCGGGCGGGGCACGAACACCCCCGGCCCGACCGCCAGCTCCAGGTGCCGGAAGCCGGCCCGGCCGGTCAGGTGCTGCAACGGCTCGCGGTCGGCCCGCCGGGCCACCAGCGTGTCGTAGCGGGCCCGCTGGGCGGCCGTGAAGCCGTCGGCCAGGGCCAACCGGCCCCGGGGCACCTCCAGCACGTACGCGGCGAGCTGCTCCGCCTCGGACCGGGCCGACGCCACCCCGGCGTCGGCGAGGGTACGGGCGGCGCGGGCCACCACGGCCGAGGTGCGCTCGCGTTCTGTCCCTTCGGACGGGTGGCGTGGGAGTGAGGTCACGCCATAATCATGAGGCGTCGTCGGCCCCGCCACGAGTGGGTGCGGCCGGGCGCACACCGACGGGAGGTTCGCCAGGTGGGGTGGCTCGACCGGGTCGATGACCAGGTTGACGCCCTCACGCATGCCCGCGACCTCCAGGAGGTGAGCCGCTCGGCCGAGGCGGTCGGCGTCCTCGACCGGGTGCTGCGCACCACCGCCGACCCGTACACCCGGGCGGACGCGCTGGTGCAGCGGCTCTGCGCGTTGATCAACCTGGGCCGGACGGCCGAGTTCACCCGGGCCATCGAGGAGGCCTCCGGGGCGGTGCGCGACCTGCCCGAGCCCTACCTGCACGGGCACCTCAACGCGCTGGCCGCGCTCGCCGCGCACCACCAGGGTGCGCTGGACCGCTGCGTCACCCACCTGGTCCGGGCGGCGCGGGCGCTGGGCGCGGCGGAGGACCGGGACCGGGACACCGCCTGGGGCTGGCACGACCTGGCGATGGCCTACTCCTACCTCAGCTTCCACGGCTACGCGCTGGGCGCGATCGAGCGGGCCCGCCAGCACGGCGCCGCCGCCGGCATCCCCGAGGAGACCTTCGCCGCCCCCGGCATCCGGCTGCGCAACGCCGTCGCGCTCGACCACAACGGCGACAGCGACGGCTGCCTGCGGGTGCTCCGCGACATCGCGGCCGACCTGGCCCGGTTCGTCGACGACGGGCGGGCCGACCGGCTGCGGCCGAGCAGCCTCGCCGCGTACGGCTACGCGGCGGTCCGCCGGGCGGCGCTCGGCGACGCGACCCCGGTCGGACCGGAGCCGGCCCGGCTGCTCGACCACGGCGGGGACAGCGCCCGCGCCCGGGACATGCGCCAGCTCGGCCACGTCTGCCTGGCGGTCGCCGACGGCCGCCCGATCGAGGCGATCACCCGGCTGGACTCGGCCCGGGTGTCGGCCGAGACGCTCGGCGCGGCGGAGTTGTCCCGGTTGCGCAGCATCGCCTTCTCCCGGGCCGGTGACCACGCCGCCGCGCACCGCGCCGACCGGATGGCGTTCCGGCTGGCCGCCCAGCGCAACGACCGGCTGCGCGACGTCTACATCGACGGCATCGCCGCCCGCATCGACCACGAGGAGATGCGCCGGGAGGCCGCCCGCTACGAGGGTGAGGCGCTCACCGACCCGTTGACCGGGCTGCCCAACCGGCGGCGGCTGGAGCGCTACATCGGTTCGGTGGTGTCCCGGGGTGAGCGGGTGGTGATCGGCGTCTGCGACCTCGACGGCTTCAAGGCGGTCAACACCCACCACGGCCACCACTCCGGCGACCTGGTGCTGCAACGCATCGCCGGGGTGATCAACCGGGTGATGCGGCGCGGCGACTTCGTGGCCCGCTACGGCGGCGACGAGTTCGTGGTGGTGCTCTCCGGTGCCGGCATGACCGAGGCGGCCGAGGTGGCCCGCCGGATCGACGCGGCGGTGCGCACCGAGGACTGGGAGTCGCTGGTGCCCGGCACCCCGGTCGGGGTGAGCATCGGGTTCGCCGAGGTCGCCGGCACCGGCACCGGCACCGCGCTGCGCGACGCCCTCGGGCTCGCGTTCGAGATCGCCGACCGGGAGATGCTGCGCGCCAAGGCCCGCTCCCGCACCTCCTGACCCGTACCCCAGGGGTTTTCCCCGCCGGCGCCACGACGCCGTCAGGCCCGCTGTGGCGGGCCGCGTCGGGCCGGCGCGGAGCGGGTCAGCGGCGGGTCAGCTCGGTGTCGCCGGCGAGCCGGGCGGCCCGGTCCGCCTCGGCGAGGGCGTCCAGGACGCCGTCCAGTTCCCCGGCCAACGCCAGGTCGAGGTTGTACGCCGTGTAGCCGATCCGGTGGTCGGTGATCCGGTTCTGCGGGAAGTTGTAGGTGCGGATCCGCTCCGAGCGGTCCACGGTGCGCACCTGGGCCTTGCGGGCGTCCGAGGCGGCGGCGTCGGCCTGCTCCTGGGCCACCGCCAGCAGCCGGGCCCGCAGGATGCGCATCGCCTGTTCCCGGTTCTGCAACTGGGACTTCTCGTTCTGGCAGGAGACCACCACGCCGGTGGGCAGGTGGGTGATGCGCACCGCCGAGTCGGTGGTGTTCACCGACTGGCCGCCCGGCCCCGACGAACGGAACACGTCGATCCGCAGCTCGTTCGGGTCGATGGTGACGTCGACGTCCTCGGCTTCGGGCAGCACCAGGACACCGGCCGCGCTGGTGTGGATGCGGCCCTGTGACTCGGTGACCGGGACCCGCTGCACCCGGTGTACCCCGCCTTCCCACTTCAACCGGGACCAGACGCCGTTGCCGCCGTCCGGGACCCCCTTGGTCTTGATCGCCAGCGAGACGTCCTTGACCCCGCCGAGGTCGGAGTCCTGTGCGTCGATCACCTCGGTCAGCCAGCCGTGCCGCTCGGCGTAGCGGGTGTACATCCGCAGCAGGTCACCGGCGAACAGCGCGGATTCCTCGCCGCCCTCGCCGGCCTTGATCTCGATGATCACGTCCTTGGCATCGTGCGGGTCCCGGGGGATCAGCAGCTCGGCCAGCCGTTCCTCCAGCGCCGGCAGGGTCGCCGCGAGCGAGTCGGCCTCCTCGCCGAACGCCGGGTCCTCGGCGGCCAGTTCGCGGGCCGCGACCAGGTCGGCGCGGGCCTGTTCCAGCTCACCGGCGGCCTTGTGCAGCCCGACCAGTTCGGCGTAGCGGCGACCGACCCGGCGGGCGGTGTTCTGGTCGGCGTGGATGGCCGGGTCGGCCAGCCGCTTCTCCAGCTCGGCGTACTCGTCGAGGAGGGCGGCCAGGCGCTCGCTGCTCATGCGGGGGGTGCTCCTTCGACGGGTCCGGCGACGGTGGAACGGGACACGGCGGTCACAGGGGGGCGCAACGGACGACGCCCGCGTCCGGCACGGGGCCGGACACGGGCGTCGTCGGTGGAGCTACTTGGCCTTCTTCGCCTGGACCTTGGCGTACTTCTGCTGGAACTTGGCGACCCGGCCCGCGGTGTCGAGGACGCGCTGCTTGCCGGTGTAGAACGGGTGGCAGGCGCTGCAGGTCTCGACGCTGATCGAGCCGCCCTTGGCGGTGCTGCGGGTCGTGAAGGAGTTGCCGCAGGAGCACTTGACCTCGGTCGTCGTGTACTCCGGGTGGATGTTGGGCTTCATGTCGCCTCGGTCCTTTCGTCAGGTGGTCGCCGGGTCGCCGCTGATCCCCCGCCGCCTGGTGCGCGACGGACTCGGGCGTGAACCGGAACCGGTGGCCGATTGACCAGTGTGCCATGGGCGTGAGCCGACCCGACGGGCGGGCCGCACGATCGGTCCGGCAGTGGTAACGCCCGTCCCGCCACCCGCATTCCCGCCGCTGCGGCCCCGCATTCCTCGCCCGGTGGGCGGACCGGACCGGGTGGGCTCCTCCCCCAGGTTCAGAAGCCCACCCGGCCGGGCCACCGGGCGACGGACGCCTCCCCAGGTTCCCCTCCGCCGCCCGTCGGTGGCCGGGCCCGGCCCGCTCGGCCGGGAACCCCCGCCCCCCAGTCAACCCGGCCGCGCACAGAATTTTCAAGAGCTGCCCGGCCCAGCGAAAGAAAAGTCCACCGACGCAATTCCCGGGTACGACGAAGGGCACGGCCGCTGCGGCCGTGCCCTTCGTGGCGGTCTCACCCGGAGCGGGTCACTCCCCCGGTGTCGACTTGGCGATCTGCATCAGGAACTCGATGTTGGTGCGGGACTGCTTGAGCCGGTCGAGCAGCAGGTCCAGCGCCGCCTGCGAGTCCAGCGAGTGCAGCACCTTGCGGAGCTTGTGGATGATGGCCAGCTCCTCCGGCGCGAGCAGGATCTCCTCCTTGCGCGTGCCCGAGGCGCTGACGTCCACGGCCGGGAAGGTCCGCTTGTCGGCGATCTTCCGGTCGAGCTTCAACTCGGCGTTGCCGGTGCCCTTGAACTCCTCGAAGATGACCGTGTCCGCCATCGACCCGGTCTCCACCAGCGCGGTGGCCAGGATGGTCAGCGAGCCACCGTTCTCGATGTTGCGGGCCGCACCCAGGAACCGCTTCGGCGGGTAGAGCGCCGTCGAGTCGATACCACCGGACATGATCCGGCCGGAGGCCGGCGCCGCCAGGTTGTACGACCGGCCGAGCCGGGTCACCGAGTCGAGCAGCACGACCACGTCGTGCCCCAGCTCGACCAGGCGCTTGGCCCGCTCGATCGCCAGCTCGGCGACCGTGGTGTGGTCCTGCGGCGGACGGTCGAACGTGGCCGCGATGACCTCGCCCTTCACCGAGCGCTGCATGTCGGTGACCTCTTCGGGCCGCTCGTCGACCAGCACCACCATCAGGTGGCACTCCGGATTGTTGTGGGTGATCGCGTTCGCGATCGCCTGGAGCACCATGGTCTTGCCGGCCTTGGGCGGCGACACGATCAGCGCCCGCTGCCCCTTGCCCAACGGCATCACCAGGTCGATCACCCGGGTGGTCAGGATGTGCGGCTCGGTCTCCAGCCGCAACCGCTCCTGCGGGTACAGCGGGGTGAGCTTGTAGAACTCGGGACGACGGCGGGCCTCGTCCGGCTCCATGCCGTTGATGGTGTCCAGCCGGACCAGCGGGTTGTACTTGTCCCGCCGCTGGTCGCCGCTGCCGCTGTCCCGGGCCGCCCGGACCGCGCCGGTGATCGCGTCGCCCCGGCGCAGGCCGTACTTCTTGATCTGCGACATGGAGACGTAGACGTCGTTCGGACCGGCCAGGTAGCCGGTGGTCCGCACGAAGGCGTAGTTGTCGAGTACGTCGATGATGCCCGCCACCGGGACCAGCACCTCGTCCTCGCCGACCTGCGGCTCGCGACCGCCGCCGGTGTCGTTGCCGCCCTCGGCCCGGTCACCCCGGCCCCGACGACGGTCCCGGAACCGGCTGCGCCGGCCCCGCCGGCCGCCGTTCTCGTCGTCGTCGGAGTCGTCCCGGTTGTCACGGTTGTCGCGCTGACCACGGTCGTTGCGGTCGGCCCGCTCACCCCGGTCGCTGCGATCGTTGCGGTCGCCCCGGTCGCTGCGCTCGGCCCGGTCGTTACGCTCGGCCCGGTCGTTACCGGCCCGCTCGCCCCGGTCGTTACCGGCCCGGTCGGCCCGCTCGCCCCGGTCGTTGCCCGCGCGCTCGGTCCGGTCGTTGCGGCCGGTACGGTCGTTGTCCGTCCGCTCGGCCCGGTCGTTACCGGCCCGCTCGGCCCGGTCACCGCCGGTCCGCTCGTTACCCGTGCGCTCGGCTCCGGTGCGCTCGCCACGGTCCCGGCCGGTACGGCCCTCGGCCCGCTCGGGACGCTCACCGGCCTCGACCGGCGGCTCCTCGGTACGGGTCTCGACGACCCGTGCCTCGGCAGCCGGCCGCGCCTCGGCGGTGCTGGCCCGGCTGCGCCGGGTCCGGGTCCGGCCCTCGGGCTCGGTGGTGACGGCAGGGGTGGCCGACGCCGGCTCGGTGGCACGCTCCGGGGTCACCTCGGCGTGCACCTCCTCCCGGACGGGGGCAGCCGCAGCCGCCACCTCGGCCCGCGGTCGAGGGGTGCCGGTCGCGGCGCCGCCCTGCTGCCGCTCGGAGATCGCGCTGATCAGCTCGCCCTTGCGCATGCGAGCAGTCCCGGAGATGCCGAGCGACGCGGCCAGGCTCTGCAGCTCCGGCAGCAGCATCGCCGACAGACCGGTACCGCTGCGCCGACGGCGGGTGGGGGCGGCGGTGGTGGCATCGCCAGCGACGTTGGAAACATCCGACGTCACGTCGGTGGTGTCGCTCAATGGATTCCTTCCCTCGATAGGCCGGGACTGCCCGGGATCGACAAGCAAGGTGGCCGGGCGGCCTCGGTGCACCCGCCTCGCATGACGCGTCGCGGGAGTCTGTGGCACAGCAGCCGGGCGGTTTCCCAACTCACCAACGTCGGTGAGCAGGTCTCGCCGTCTGCGGCGACCTGCGGAAACTGCGGTGCGGCGTGGGCCTTGGCAGGGGTGACGGGCTGACCGCCGAGAGCTTCGGGGTGCGCCGACCCGCAGAGAGATCGCGTGCTTCGCGGCTGTGCTGAGTCTAGAGCGTAATCAACTCTTCCGACCTGCGGCAACAGGGTCCCGCTCGGCGTGTCCCAGTCTACCCCGTGCGAGCGTCGCTCCGCGCACCTCTACCGGCAACCGCCAGACTTCCCATTCTGTTCCCGGGTCGAACCCGTCGGGCGGCGCGGTGAACGCCAGCACCGTCGGGCCCGCCCCACTGACCACGGCGGCCACATCCGCCGCACGCAACTCGCTGACCAGGGCGGCGGTCTGTGGCATCCCGGCCGCGCGGTAGTCCTGGTGCAGCCGGTCGACGGTGGCCGGCAGCAGTAACTCGGGCGCGGCGGTCAACGCGTGCACCAGCAGGGCCGACCGGCCCGCGTTCAGCGCCGCGTCCCCGTGCGGCACCGTCGCCGGCAACGCCGCCCGCGCGGTGGCCGTCAACCCCCGCTCGGCCGGCACGAAGACGGTGGGCGAGATCCCGGCCGCGACCGGCAGCGACACCGCCCGCCCGCCGGTCGGCTCCGTCCAGGCGACGGTGAACCCGCCGAGCAGGCACGGCGCGACGTTGTCCGGATGGCCCTCGATCTCGGCTGCCAGCCGCAGCACCGCCTCGTCGTCGAGCCGCTGCGCGCCGTCGCTGACCAGACCCCGGGCCAGCAGCACCCCGGCCACGATCGCCGCCGAGGAGGAACCCAGACCCCGGGCCTGCGGAATCCGGTTCACGCACTCCAGGGCCAGCCCCGGCGGCTGCGCGCCGAGCAGGTCGAAGGCGGCCCGCATCGCGACGACCACCAGGTGCCGGTCATCCGGCGGCAGGTCGCCGGCGCCCTCGCCGGTCACCGCCACCCGGACGCCGGCCGGGGTCACCTCGGCGGCCACGTCGTCGTGCAGGGCGAGGGCGAGCCCGAGGGCGTCGAACCCGGGGCCCAGGTTGGCGCTGGTCGCGGGCACCCGCACCCGCACCGGCCCGGAGGCGAAAATCGTCGGCACGGGATCATGCTAGGGCCCGGGACCGACGTCGCACCGCCTCGCCCGGAGGGTGGAACTGGATCAACTCGGTTAACCTGACGCCGATCCATCGACCGGTCGGGAGGCGACGTGGCAATGCTCGGTTACCGGCTCACCCAGGTGCTGGGGCACCTGCCCATCCTGCTGACCCTGCTCACCGTTCTGGTGCTCGGCGTCACCGCCGGCCGCCGGTTGCCCGGCCGGTCCCGGTCGTTCCTGCTCGCCGGGGCCGCCGTCCTGCTGCTGCTGGAGCTGTTCACCACCGCCTGGGTCGCGGCCCTGCCGGAGCTGATCCGCTCCGGCGGGATACGCCAATACCAGACGTGGAGCCTCGCCGTCAGCGTCGTCGGCTGGATCGGCTACCCGGTCGGCCTGGGTCTCGTCGTCGCCGCCGTCTTCGTCGGCCGCCGGGCCGCGTCCCCGTCCCCCGTGCCCGGTCAGCCGAGGGGCACCTGGACGCCCCCGGGCGGTGGCACCCCGACCGGATACCCGGGTGGCCCGCCGGCCGGGTACGCCGCCGGTCAGGCCACGGACCACCCGGGTCACGCCACGGAGCACCCGGGTCGGGATGCCTGGGGCGGGAGCGACCAACCGCCGGACGCGCCACCCCCGGTCGACCGCGCCGACTGAGCCCCCCACCACGGGTCGGCTACGCCGACTGAGCCCCCCAGCACGGGTCGACCGCGCCGACTGAGCCGCACCGCCCGCCGTGGTCAGCGGGCGGTCAGCGGGTCACCGCCGGTGGCCGGGTCGGTGAGCGAGAGCCGGCGGGTGGCGATCCGCCAGCCCACCGCGTACACGACGGTGACCAGGCCGCAGCCGGCCAGCACCACCCGCTCGTCGACCAGGTCGACCACGCCGGCCACCACGAGCTGACTGACCGAGATCGCCAGGGTCGCCAGCATCATGTCGGTGGCGAACACCCGGCCGCGCAGCCGGTCGGGCACCTCGCCCTGGAGGGCGAAGTTCGACAGCACCCAGTTGCTGCCGCCGCCGAAGTGCGCCACGAAGACCAGCAGCAGCACCAGCGGGAACCAGCTCGCCACCGCCGCGCCCAGGTAGGCCAGGCCGTACAGCGACATCGACAGGGCCAGGCCGGGCAGCAGCCAGGCCCGGTTGGTCAGCACCCGGCTCATCAGGATCGGTCCCACCAGCGCCCCCGCCCCACGCGCCGCGAAGAGCAGGCCGGTGCCGACCGGCCCGGCCCCGTACACGGCGGCCAGCAGGGGGAAGACGGTCAGCACGCCGTTGCCCAGCCCCACCGCCGACTTCACCGTGACCAGCGCCAGCACCCGGGGCCGGTGCCGGATGTGGCCCAGCGCCTCGCGGATGGCCGTCCAGGTGCGCGGGGTCGTCCGGTCGGCCTCCCGGGGTGCCTGCAACGGCCGGCGGATCAGCGCCGCCAGGCCCGCCGCCGCCACCAGGCCGACCACCCCCACCCAGAAGCAGGCGTACGGCCCGACGGCCGCGGTCAGCACGCCACCCAGGGACGCCCCGACCACCGTCATCGTCCCCCAGGCGGAGCCGGCGACGGCGTTGCCGACGGCCAGGTCGGCCGGATCGAGCACGTTGGGCAGGGCGGCCTGCGCGGCCGGCGAGTAGAACGCCTTGCCGACCGCCACCGCGGTGATCGCCACCATGGCCAGCCAGGCCGTACCGGCGTCACGGACGCCGAGCAGCAGCAGCACGCCGAGCAGCGTCACGCCGTTCGCGGCCATCATGACCTTCCGGCGGTCGAACCGGTCGGCGATGGTCCCGGTGTACGGCAGCAGCAGCGCCAGCACCCCGGTGTCCAGCGCCAGCACCAGGGCGCCCCACACCCCGCTGCCGGTCAGTTCCGGCAGCAGCACCAGCAGCGGCACCATGACGAACCAGTCGGCCCCGAAGACCACCAGCTCGGCGAGGAAGAGATTGCGGAAGTCCCGGTTGCGGGCGAGGACGGAGAGCGGAGAGGACACGTGCCCGGACCCTACCCCCCGGTGCGGGAGCCGGTCGGGTGGGCCAGCAGCTCGGAGACCGTGACGAAGGTGTAGCCCCGGGCCCGTAGGCCGGTGATCATCGCGGCCAGTCCGCGCAGCGCCACCTGACGGTTCTCCGGGCCCGCGTCGTGGGCGAGCAGGATCGTGCCCGGCACGACGTCGGACACGATCCGCCGGGCGTGCCCCGCCGGGTCGTCCGGGTACTCCCCCTCCACCATCTGCAACGACCAGAGCACGACCCGGTAGTCGAGGCGTACGGCGGCGTGCAGCACCCCGCCGCCCAGGTGCCCGTACGGGGGCCGGACCAGCCGGGGCGGCATGCCGGTGACCTCGGCGATGGTCTCGTGCGAGCGGCGCAGGTCGTCGTGCACGGCGGCAGCGGCCAGCCTCGCCAGGTCCCGGTGCCGCCAACTGTGGTTGCCCACCTCGTGCCGGGCCAGCCGCCCGCGGATCAACCCGGCGTGCCGGCGCACCCGTTCCCCGACCAGGAAGAAGGTCGCCGGCACCGCGTGCGTGTCCAGAGTGTCCAGCACGGTCGGCGTCCACTGCGGCAGCGGGCCGTCGTCGAAGGTCAGCGCGACCAGCCGTCGCGTGGTCGGGACGTGCCACACCACCTGGAGCCCGCCCGAGCCGACGTCCTGCCGCCGGTTGCCGACGGTGGCGCTGGCCGGGCCGCCGGACAACGGCAGGTGCCGGTCGGCCAGCCAGGTCCCCCGGGACATGCCGGTGGCCCCCAGCGCGACGCCTCCGGCCAGCAGCGCCCCGCCGCCGAGCAACCGTCGCCGGCCCCACCGCCCGCCGCCCGGGCCGGTCGGCTCCGCCCCGTCGACGACCATCACCCAGGGTGGATCGGAGATGGCCGACAGTAGCGGAGCATGGGGTGACCGTACCCGGTGGCAGGTCTGCTGTCCCGGGTGCGACGCGACGCGCCCCCGGCCCGGTGACCCCGGACCGGGGGCGCGTCGTGGCGCGACGGCGGCTCCGCCCCCGACCCGGTCGCGGCGGGTCGGGGGTGGCCGGTGCGACGCGGCCGGGACGGACTACTCGGTAGGTGGCAGCGGCGACCGGCGGCTCTTCGGCAGCCGCAGCACCTCGAACTGGTCGGTGCCGTCCACCAGCGCCGCCGACGGGGTCGGTCGGGCCGACGGTTCACCCGACGCCTCGGCCGCCGGGGCACCCACCGGCGTCGGCACCTCCGCGGCCGGCTCGGCGGGCGTCCCGGTGGGGCCGCCCTCGTCGGAGGCCCGCCCCCGCCGGCCGGCCCGCCGCTCGCGCAGCGACTCCTTGGTGCGTTCCACCATCGTGTAGAGGGTCGGCACCAGGACCAGGGTGAGCAGGGTCGAACTGAGCAGCCCACCGATCACCACCACCGCGAGCGGCTGGGAGATGAAGCCGCCCTCGCCGGTCAGCCCGAGGGCCATCGGCAGCAGCGCGAAGATCGTCGCCACCGCCGTCATCAGGATCGGCCGCAGCCGACGCCGGCCGCCCTCGACCACCGCCTCGGTGATGCCCATCCCCTGCGCCCGGTACTGGTTGATCAGATCCAGCAGCACGATCGCGTTGGTCACCACGATGCCGACCAGCATGAGCACGCCGATCAGCGCCGGCACACCCAGCGGGGTCCCGGTGACCAGCAGCAGGGCGATCGCGCCGGTCGCCGCGAACGGGACGGAGATCAGCAGGATCAGCGCCTGGGTGATGCTCCGGAACGTCGCCACCATGATCAGGAAGACGATCGCGATCGCCGCCAGCACCGCCAGGCCCAGATCGCCGAAGGCGTCCTCCTGCTGGGCGCTCGCGCCACCCACGGCGATCGTCGCCCCCGGCACGTCCAGATCGTCCAGCCGCTTCTTCAGCTCGGCCGTCGTCGCACCGAGGTTGGAGCCGGTGGCCGTGCCGGTCACCGAGACGCTGCGCTCACCGTCGATCCGGGTGATCTGCTGCGGCCCCTCGCCCCGGGTGACGTCGGCGATGTCGTCGAGCTTCACCGGGCCCACCGGCAGCGCCCGCAACTGCTCCTCGGTCAGCGGCGGGGCCGCCGTCGTCCGCAGCACCACGTCCTGCTGGCCGCCGTCGAGGGTCACCCGGCCCAGCGCGCTGCCCCGGTACGCCTGCGACACCAACTGCCCGACCGCGGCCTCACTGAGCCCCACCCGGGCCGCGGCGAGCCGGTCGACCGTCACGTTGACCCGGGGCACCCGGTCGGCCAGGCTGGTGGCGACGTCCTCGACGCCGGGGGTGCCCGCCATCGCCGCCCGGACCTGGTCGGCGGCCCGGTTCAGGGTGTCGGTGTCGGCGGCCTGGACGACCACCTCCAACTGGCTGCCGGACGTGGCACCCTGCCCGTTGCCGAAGCTCAACTCGCCGGCCCCGGACCCGAGCCGGTCGAACTCCCGGCGCAGGACCTCCTTCATCTCCTTGGCGTCGGTGTCCCCACCGAGCGCCACCGACCACTGGGCGGTGTTGTTGCCCCCGCCGCCCAGCCACGGCTGGTCGTTGCCGCCCGCGCTCACCTGGTAGGTCTCGACCCCGTCGGTACGTGCCAGCACCCCCTCGACCAGGCGGGCCGCCGCGTCGGTCGCGGCCAGCCCGGAGCCGGCCGGTAGCTTCTGGCTGATGTTCAGGGTGTCCTGGCCCGAGTCGTCGAGGAAGTTGGTCTCCAGCTTCTGGGCCAACCCGAACGTGCCGAACAGCAGCAGGATGCCCACCGCCACGGTGATCCACCGGGTCCGGCGGGTCCGGGTGGCGAACCCGATCGCCGGCAGGTACGCCCGCTGCAACGGGCTGCGCAGTTCCTTGGCCTCGGCGGCCCGGCGCACCGCCTCGTCCGCCCCGTCCCGCGGCGGCTTGAGGAACCAGTACGCCAGCACCGGGATCACCGTCAGCGACACCAGCAGCGAAGCGAGCAGGGCCACCGTGACGGTGATCGCGAACGGCGCGAAGAGCTGCCCGACGAAGCCACCCACCAGGGCGATCGGCGCGAACACCGCGACCGTGGTGAGCGTCGACGCGGTCACCGCCCCGGCCACCTCGCGGACGGCGGCGACGATCGCGTCCCGCTTGGGTTCGCCGTACTCCAGGTGGCGTTTGATGTTCTCCAACACCACGATCGAGTCGTCCACCACCCGCCCGACCGCGATGGTGAGCGCACCCAGGGTGAGCAGGTTGAGCGAGTAGTCGCCGATCCACAGGGCGAGCAGCGCCACCACCACCGACAGCGGGATGGAGACCGCGGTGACCAGGGTGGACCGGACCGACAGCAGGAAGACCAGGATCACCACGACCGCCATCAGCAGGCCGAGCAGTCCCTCGGTGGTCAGGCTCTCGATCGACTTCTCGACGAACGGGGCCTGGTCGAACACGATGGTCAGCTCGGCGCCGGAGGCGGACCGCAGGTCGTCCAGCCGGTCCCGGATGTCGTGCGAGATCCGTACGGCGTTGCCGTCCTGCGCGGCCGTCACCTGGACGCCGATGCTCTCCTTGCCGTTGGTACGGGTGATCGCGGTGGCCGGGGCGAGCTGCTGCTCGACGGTCGCCACGTCACCGAGCCGGACCGGAGCGGCCTTCGGCGCGGTCGGGGTGAGCGCGATGCCCCGCAACTGGTCGAGTGTGGTGACCGGGGCGCCCACCTGCACCGGCAGCGCGGTGGTGCCGTCGACGACCGCGCCGGCCGGGACGGCGATGCCGTTGGACTTCAGCGCGGTGGCGATCGCGGTCGGGGTCAGCTTGGCGGCGGCGAACTTCGCCGGGTCCGGCACGATCGTCACGACCTGCTCGCGGGTGCCGGTGACGGCGACCGTGCGGACCCCGTCGATCCCCTCCAGCTCCGGCACCACCGTGTCGCGCAGCTTGGCGGCGAGGGCCTGCTCGTCGCCACCGCCGGTGGCCGCCAGCACCACGGCCGGCAGGTCGTCGGTGCTGCCGGTGACGACCTGCGGGTCGACCTCCTCGGGCAGTTGCGCGTCGAGCCGGCTCAGCGCGGTCTGCATCTTGTTGGCCACGTCGTCGATGTCGGTGCCGAAGACGAACTCCACCGCGATCGTCGCCGACCCCTCCCGCGAGGTGGAGGTGACCTTCTCCAGGCCGGGAATGCTCCGGAGACTGTTCTCGATCGGCTCGGCGACCTGCGCCTCGACGATCTCCGGCGAGGCGCCCGGGTAGACCGCGACGACGAACGCGCCGGGGAACTCCAGCGAGGGCAGCAACTGCTGCTTGAGCGAGGGGACGGCGAACGCCCCGAACGCCGCGGTCACCACCGCGATCAGGGCGACGAGCCCCCGGTTGGCGAGGCTGGATCTGGCGAGCAGCGACATCGGCGTGGCTCACTCCTGGGAGAGGGGACAGCGTGAGGAAAGTCTGCCCGACCCGGTCTCCCCCACCTGTCACGGGGTGGTCACCCGACGGCCCGGCCGACGGGGGACGGCACCGTCGCCCGGCGCGGGGCGGGAATCAGGCCAGGTCGAGGGAGCGGGCCGCGGTCAGGGCGTCGTTGGCGATGGTGATCGGGGCGGGGGCGGTGGAGATCGCCCACTCCGGGTCCTTCAGGCCGTGGCCGGTGACCGTGCACACCACCGTCGACCCGGCCGGCACCCGACCCTCGGCCCCCTGCTGGAGCAGCCCCGCCACGCTGGCCGCGCTGCCCAACTCGACGAAGACCCCCACCTCCCGGGCGAGCAGCCGGTAGGCGGCCAGGATCTCGCGGTCGGTCACCGCGGCGATCAGCCCCTGCGAGGTGTCCCGGGCGTCGAGCGCCTTGGTCCAGCTCGCCGGGTTGCCGATCCGGATGGCGGTGGCGATGGTCGACGGCTCCGGCACCACCTGGCCGCTGACGATCGGGGCCGCCCCGGCGGCCTGGAAGCCGTACATCTTCGGGGCGCGGGTGGCGTTGCCGGCGCGCAGGTCCTCCGAGTAGCCCATCCAGTAGGCGGAGATGTTGCCGGCGTTGCCGACCGGCAGGCAGTGGATGTCGGGGGCGTCACCGAGCGCCTCGACGATCTCGAAGGCGGCCGTCTTCTGGCCGTGCAGCCGGTCCGGGTTGACCGAGTTGACCAGGGCCACCGGGAAGTCCTGGGCGAGCTTCGAGGCCAGCGCCAGACAGTCGTCGAAGTTGCCCTGCACCTGGAGCAGCTTGGCCCCGTGCACCAGCGCCTGGGCCAGCTTTCCCAGCGCGATCTTGCCCTGCGGCACCAGCACCGCGCAGGTGATCCCGGCCCGGGCCGCGTACGCCGCGGCGGAGGCGCTGGTGTTGCCGGTGGAGGCGCAGATGATCGCCTTGTCGCCGGCCTCGACCGCCTTGGAGACGGCGACGGTCATCCCCCGGTCCTTGAACGAGCCGGTCGGGTTGGCCCCCTCGACCTTGAGGTAGACGTCCGCGCCGAGCCGGGCGGAGAGCGCCGGCGCGGGCAGCAGCGGGGTGTTCCCCTCGTGCAGGGTGACCACGGGCGTGGCGTCGGTGACCGGCAGCCGGTCCCGGTACGTCTCGATCAGGCCCCGCCACATGTCGCTCTCCTCGCCTCTGCCGCCCCGGTCGCGCCGGAGCCCCTGCCAGCCTGGACCAGCCTCGCCCATCGCGCCCCGGCACACCCACCGATAACCATCAGGCGAGACGCCCGGTCACGCCCCGCCCTCGACCCGCAGCACGCTGGCCACCGACCGGACGATGTCCAGCCCACGCAGCTCCCGTACCGTCGCGGCGAGCGCGGCGTCCGGGGCGACGTGGGTGACGATGACCAGGTCGGCGTCCTCGCCCCGGCCCGCCGGGCCGCCACCGGCCGGCCCCTGCCGGACGGTGGCGATGGACACGTCGTGCCTGGCGAACACCCCGGCCACCGCCTGGAGCACACCCGGCCGGTCGACCACGTCGAGACTGATGTGGTAACGGGTCAGCGCCTCGCCCATCGGCCGGACCGCCAGGTCGGCGTAGGCGGACTCGCTGGCCGCATGGGCGCCGGCGAGCCGGTTACGGGACACCGCGACCACGTCGCCGAGGACCGCGCTGGCCGTCGGCGCACCACCGGCCCCCCGGCCGTAGAACATCAGCTGCCCGGCCGCCTCGGCCTCGACGAAGACCGCGTTGAACGCGTCGCCGACGCTGGCCAGCGGGTGGGTCAGCGGGATCATCGCGGGGTGCACCCGGACGCTGACCGTCTCCCGGCCGGCCGCGTCGGTGCCCCGGGCGGCGATGCAGAGTAGTTTGATGGTGCAGCCCATCGCCTTGGCGCTGGCCATGTCGGCGACGGTGACCTCGGTGATGCCCTCACGGTGCACGTCGGCGGCGGTGACCCGGGTGTGGAAGGCCAGCGACGCCAGGATGGCGGCCTTCGCGGCGGCGTCGAAGCCCTCCACGTCGGCGGTCGGGTCGGCCTCGGCATACCCCAGCTCGGTCGCCTCGTCCAGCGCCTCGGCGAAGCCGGCACCGGTGGCGTCCATCGCGGAGAGGATGAAGTTGGTGGTGCCGTTGACGATGCCGGTGACCCGGTTGATCCGGTCGCCGTGCAGCGACTCGCGCAGCGGGCGCAGCAGCGGGATCGCCCCGGCGACGGAGGCCTCGTAGTAGAGGTCGGCCCCGCCCTCGGCCGCCGCGTCGTGCAGGGCCGCGCCGTCCTCGGCGAGCAGCGCCTTGTTGGCGGTGACCACGCTCTTGCCGGCGCGCAGCGCCTCCACCAGCCAGCTCCGCGCCGGCTCGATACCGCCGACCACCTCGACGACGACGTCCACGTCGTCGCGTTTGATCAGGCCGAGCGGGTCGGTGGTGAACAGCGCCGGGTCGACGGGGAGGCCACCCCGGTCCCGGCCGAGGCGGCGCACGGCGATACCGGCGATCTCCAGCGGAGCACCGATCCGGGCGGCCAGGTCGGCGGCCTGCTCGTGCAGCAGCCGGACCACCTCGCTACCGACCGTTCCGCAGCCGAGCAGAGCCAAGCGCACAGGTGACGTCATCCCACATCCAAAGCGAGCAGGTCTTCTTCGGTCTCCCGCCGTACGATCAGCCGGGCTCGGCCGTCACGCACCGCTACCACCGGGGGGCGGGGCACATGGTTGTAGTTGCTGGCCATGCTCCGGCAGTACGCCCCCGTGCCGGGGACCGCGACAAGATCTCCGGGCTGCACGTCGGCGGGCAGGAATTCATCCTTCACCACGATGTCCCCGGACTCACAATGCTTTCCCACCACGCGGGCCAGCAGTGGCTCGGCGGTCGAGGTCCGGCCGGCCAGCGTCGCCGAGTACGAGGCGTCGTAGAGGGCGGTCCGGATGTTGTCGCTCATCCCGCCGTCCACGCTGACGTACGTGCGCAGCCCGTCGACGTCCTTGACGGTGCCGACCGTGTAGAGGGTGAACACGGCGGGGCCGACGATGGCCCGGCCCGGTTCGATCGACAGGTGCGGGACGGCCAGGTTCTCCGCCGCGCACTCCGAGTCGACGATCTTGCGGAGCCGCTTGGCCAGTTCCGCCGGGGTTGACGGGTCGTCCTGGGTGGTGTAGGCGATGCCGAAGCCGCCGCCCAGGTCCAGCTCGGGCAGCTCCACCCCCCGGGCGTCGCGGATCTGCGCCTGCAGGGCGAGCACCCGGCGGGCGGAGACCTCGAAGCCGCTGGTGTCGAAGATCTGCGAACCGATGTGCGAGTGCAGCCCGCGCAGGTCCAGCACACCCTCGTCGATGACCCGGAAGGCTGCCGCGGCGGCGGCCCCGCCGGCCAGCGAGAACCCGAACTTCTGGTCCTCGTGGGCGGTGGCGATGAACTCGTGGGTGTGCGCCTCCACCCCGACGGTGACCCGGATCAGCACGCCGGGGCGGACCCCGCGTTCCCGGGCCAGCGCGGTGAGCCGGTCGATCTCGGTGAACGAGTCGAGGATGATCCGCCCCACCCCGGTGTCCAGCGCCCGGGTCAGCTCGGCGACGGACTTGTTGTTGCCGTGGAAGCCGATCCGCTCGGCGGGCATCCCGGCCGACAGCGCGGTGGCCAGCTCGCCGCCGGAGCAGACGTCCAGGTGCAGGCCCTCCTCGGCGATCATCCGGACCACCGCCCGGCAGAGGAACGCCTTGCCGGCGTAGTAGACGTCCACGTCGGGGAAGGCGTCCCGGAAGTCCCGGGCCCGCGAGCGCAGGTCGTCCTCGTCGAGGATGTACGCCGGGGTGCCGTACCCGGCAGCCAGTTCGCGGACGTCGAGGCCCGCGACGGTCAGCGCGCCGCCCGCGCCGCGCTCGACCTGGCGCGGCCACAGCTGCGGGACCAGGGCGTTGACGTCGGCCGGCGAACGCAGCCAGCCCGGCCCCCGGTCTCCGATGTCGCCGTGCAGGGCACCGGCTTCGTGGGCACGCATCAGGGCTACATCCTCTCCGGGGCGGTGACGCCGAGCAGGCGCAGCCCGTTGGCGATCACCGTGCGGGTGGCGTCGTTGAGCCAGAGCCGGGCCCGGTGCAGGTCGGTGACCTCCTCGTCGCCGCGCGGCAGGACCCGGCAGTTGTCGTAGAACCGGTGGTACGCCCCGGCCAGGTCCTCCAGGTAGCGGGCCACCCGGTGCGGCTCGCGCAGCTCGGCGGCGGCGGCGACCACGGCGGGGAACTCGGCGAGCGCCTTGAGTAGCTCGTTCTCCTTGTCGTGGTCGAGCAGCTCGGGATGGAACCCGGTCCCGTCGCCCCGGCTCAGGCCGACCTCGGCGGCGTTGCGGCCGACGCTGGCCGTGCGGGCCGCGACGTACTGCACGTAGTAGACCGGGTTGTCGCGGGTGGCCCGGGTCCACAACTCGACGTCGATGTCGATCGGGGAGTCGCTGGAGTAGCGGGCCAGCGCGTAGCGGGAGGCGTCCACCCCGATCGCGTCGACCAGGTCCTCCAGGGTGACCACGGTGCCCGCGCGCTTGCTCATCCGCAGTGGTACGCCGTCACGGACCAGGTTGACCAGCTGGCCGATGAGGATCTCCAGGTTGACCGCCGGGTCGTCGCCGAAGCAGGCGGACATCGCCTTCATCCGCCCGATGTAGCCGTGGTGATCCGCGCCCAGCATGATCACGACCCGCTCGAAGCCGCGCTCCCGCTTGTCCAGGTAGTAGGCGCAGTCGGCAGCGAAGTACGTCCACTCACCGTTGGACTTGCGCAGCACCCGGTCCTTGTCGTCACCGAAGTCGGTGGTGCGCAGCCAGGTCGCCCCGTCGGCCTCGTACAGGTGGCCCTGCGCGCGCAGCCGGTCCAGGGCGAGGTCCAGCTCACCCCGGTCGTGCAGGTCCTTCTCGTTGAAGTAGGTGTCGAACTCCACCCCGAAGCCGCGCAGCGAGGACCTGATCTCGGCGAACATCAGCGTGACGCCCTCGACCCGGAACACCTCCTGGGCCTCGCCGTCGGGCAGGTCGAGCACGTCCGGCCGGATCGCCCGGACCTGCTCGGCGATCTCGGCGATGTACGCCCCGCCGTAGCCGTCCTCGGGGGCCGGCTCGCCCTTCGCCGCGCAGAGCAGCGACCTGGCGAACCTGTCGATCTGCGACCCGGCGTCGTTGAAGTAGTACTCGGTGCCGACGTCGGCGCCGGTGGCCCGCAGCAGCCGGCTGAGCGCGTCGCCGACGGCCGCCCAGCGGACCCCGCCGATGTGCACCGGGCCGGTCGGGTTGGCCGAGACGAACTCCAGGTTGATCCGCTGGCCGGCGAGCCGGTCGCTGCGGCCGTACTCCTCGCCGGCCTCGACGATCACCCGGGCGAGCTGGCCGGCGGCGGCGGCGTCGAGCCGGATGTTGAGGAAGCCGGGGCCGGCGATCTCCACCGACTTGATCCCGGCCGCCCGACCGAGCTGGTCGGCCAGCGCGGCGGCCAGCTCCCGGGGCGGGACGCCGACCTTCTTGCTGAGCTGGAGGGCCAGCGTCGAGGCGTAGTCGCCGTGGTCGGGGTTACGCGGTCGCTCCACCGCCGTGTGCGCCGGAAGCGCGGCGGGGTCGAGCCCGCGCTCGCGGAAGACGGCGTGGGCTGCGGAGAGGACGACCTCGGCGAGTTCTGCGGGAGTCACCGAACCATGTTATCGGGGGTAGACTCGGGCACTCGGCGGCGACCCTGAGCGTCACCCGGCCCGCCAGTTCCCCTGACCGACCGACCTGACGAGGGACGATGAGCATCAGCACCCCGGGCGGCCCGCAGCGCCGTCCGACCGTGGTCAGCACCGGTAAGAAGCCGGCGGCGGGCCGGCCCGCCGCCGGCGCCAGCAAGCCCGGGGCCGCCAAGTCCACGGGCACCCCCCGGCAGACCTCGGGCGGCAAGGGCCCGCGCAAGCCGATCACCCCGGTGAAGGTCAGCCAGGGCCGGTCCTGGGGCCCGATCGCCCTGTTCGTCGCCGTGGGCGTGCTCGCTGTCTCGATCATCGGTTACGGCGCGTACGCGGCCTTCCAGGGTTCCAAGTCGTGGGAGCAGCGGGCCGCCGAGATCGACGGTATCGTCGACTTCCGGGAGAAGGACCCCAAGCTCGTCCAGGGCGGCCAGCACCAGCAGGGCGCGATCAAGTACGACGTGCTCCCGCCGGTCGCCGGCCCACACAACCCGGCCTGGCAGAACTGCATGGGCGACGTCTACGACGCCCCGATCGCCAACGAGCACGCGGTGCACAGCCTGGAGCACGGCACGGTGTGGATCACCTACCGTCCCGACCTGCCGGCCGACCAGGTCAGCAAGCTGCGCGGCAAGGTGCAGGGCGTCGAGAAGGCCATGCTCAGCCCGTTCGAGGGGCTGGACAAGCCGATCTCGCTGCAGGCGTGGGGCTACCAGCTCAAGGTCGACAACGCCGACGACAGCCGGATCGACGAGTTCATCAAGACGCTGCGGGTGAACGCCTCGGTCGAGGGCCCGAACGCCAACTGCGGTCAGGGCATCACGGCCACCGGCACCGCCCCGCGCGACAACGTCCCGCAGCAGCAAGAGATGCCCACCCAGTGAGGACGTGGCGATGACCGCTCCCGCGACGACCGACACGCCGCCCGTCGAGCCCCCGGTCACCCCCGCAGGTGACCGGCGGCCCGCCGGCCGTTACGGCGTGCTCGTGCTGGCCGCCGCCATCGTGGTCGGCCTCCTGCTCGGGTACGCCGGCGGCCTGCTCACCCCGACGTTGACCCGGCCTGGCGACAGCTCGGCGGAAGCCGGCTTCGCCCGGGACATGAGCACCCACCACGCCCAGGCGGTCGAGATGGGGCTGATCGCCTTCGACCGGGGCACCGACCCCGAGGTGCGGCAGATCGGCGGTGACATCGCCACCGGCCAGCAGGGCGAGATCGGCACCATGCAGACCTGGTTGCGGTCGTGGGGGCTCGACCCGACCGGCAGCGAGCCCCGGATGGCCTGGATGCCCGACGGGGCCAGGGTCGAGAACGGTCTGATGCCGGGCATGGCGACGCCTGAGGAGATGGCCAAGCTGCGCGTCGCCCAGGGACGCGAGCTGGACGTCCTCTTCCTCCAGATGATGATCAAGCATCACCTCGGCGGCATCCACATGATCCAGGGCATCCTGGACGCCGGCAGCGACGACGACGTCCTCAAGGTCGCCCAGATCATGAAGAACACCCAGCAGACCGACCTGACCAACCTGCAGAACGCGCTGAAGCGCCTGGGTGGCTGACCCGCCCGACCTCCTGGGAGGCCCGCGTACCGCCCCGGCGGACGCGGGCCTCCGCGCATCCACCGACTCCACGGCAGGTTATGGGCGATTTGCATCTTTAGCGCGCTGCGCACCTTTGAGCCCCTACGAGAGCTTTCTACCCACATATCGTGACCAGTTGCGATTAGTGCTCGTTGCGTAGGACGTGGGGGTTGCACTCAGAGACGCGCGGCGCTCGGTCACCAGTTGGTGCCGACGCCACACCATCGGCGGTGACGGAGCGGTGGCAGCCGCCCGTCGCGGACACCGGCAGGGCGAGTCGGGAGCGCTCAGCCGGGAACAGGAACTCGAACTGATCGACGTACTGCGCGGCGTCCACCCCGACGGGTTCGGGCTGGACGAGGAACTCTGGACGCGCCAGAGCCTCGCCGCGCTCATCCAACGCCGCTTCGACCTCACCATGGACGCCGGCACCGTCGGGGCGTACCTGCGGGCCTGGGGGCTGGGCCCCCGGGAACCACGCGAGCGGGCCTGCGGGCTCTGCGTCGGTGCGGTCGAACGCTGGGTACGCGGCGAGTACCCGGCCATCACCCGGGCCGCCCAGGAACACGACGCGGAGGTCTACTGGATCGGCCGGGTACGCCTGCGCGGCACCATGCCCGCCGCCGAGGTGATCTCGGCGGTGTCGTCCCGGGGCCGGGTCCGGTTCATGGTCACCACGCCGAGCGTGGACCCGCCGCTGCCCCGCGACTTCGTGCTCCGGCTCAGCGGCGTCGACCAGCACCCGGTGCACCTGATCGTGGACGGCTCCTGGCCCCGCAACGAGTGGCCCCGCCGGCTGCCCCGGCGCATCGTCCTGCACCCGCTGCCGAGCTGCGGACGCACCCTGGCCGCCGCCTGAACAGCCCGCCCGACGTCACGGTCGCCCAGGTCAACGGGGAGAACCGGGGGGTGCCGGGTGGCGATTCGGTGATCCGGAAGGGGGTTTGCTACTCTTCTCAGGTCGCTGAGCCCCCGTAGCTCAGGGGATAGAGCACCGCCCTCCGGAGGCGGGGGCGCAGGTTCGAATCCTGCCGGGGGCACCACGGACGACCAGCACGATAAGGCCGCTGAGCAGGGGAAACCCGATCAGCGGCCTTCGTCGTGTGTCCGGCCGTCAACGACCCGGGCGGGCTTCCGGGTCACCGCGACGATCCACGCAGTATCGCCCCCGTGGCGCTGTCCCGGCTCGATGATGCCGCTCCATCGGCCCACAGGAGTCGATCACCACCCGGCCGGGCGGGCGACGGCCGGTCAGGGGTTTTCGCGGCGGGCCCGGGCGCGGCGTTTACCCTCGTGCATGGCCTGCACCCGGGGCACCGGGATGGTCCGCCCCTCGGCCACCAGGCCGGCCGGGAGCCGCTGCGGTGCGGGCATCGCACCGGTCCACGGGTCGCGGTCGCCGAGCATCGCCGGGACGGTCCGCACGGTGAAGTCGGCCGGGGTGACCCGGTCGAGCTCGTCCCAGGCAACCGGGAAGGAGACCGGCAACCCGGGGCGCATCCGGGGGCTGTACGCGGCGACCACCGTCGCCCCGCCGGCCCGGGTGGGGTCGACGAAGACCCGGCCGCCCCGGTCCTCCCGGATGAAGGCGGTGGTCGCCGCCTGCGGGTCGAGACGTTCGGTGTGCACGGCGAGCGCCCGGGTCGCGGCGGCCACCTCCTCGGCGGTGGTGTCCGGGTGCACCGGTACGAAGACGTGCAGTCCCTTGGCGCCGCTGGTCTTCACCGCGCCGGCCAGCCCGACGTCGGCCAGCGCCCGGCGGACCGCCCCGGCGACCCGGGCCACCGTCGGGAAGGCGTCCCCCTCGGGCGGGTCGAGATCGAGCACGAGGTGGGTGGGCTGCTCGGGACGGGTCGCGGTGACCAGCGCCGGGTGGTATTCGACGGCCCGCTGGTTGGCGAACCAGAGCAGGGTGCGCCGGTCGTCGCAGAGCGCGTACGACACCTGGCGGTGCGAGGTCTCGGCCCAGATCGCGGTGCGGCGTACCCAGTCGGGGGTGTATTTCGGCAGGTTCTTCTGCATGAACGGCTCCTGCCCGCGCAGCAGCCGGACCACCGACAGCGGCCGGTCGCGCAGGCCGGGCAGGATGCGGTCGCGTACGGCGTCGAGGTAGTCGACCAGGTCCCGCTTGGTCAGGTCGCTCCCGGCGAGCAGCGGCTGGCCCAGATTGGTCAGGCCGACCCCGTCCCGTGTCTCCTCCGCCCCACCCATCCGCCCACCCTCCCGGGCGTGCCGGCCGGGCGCAACCCCGACACGGGTCGACCGCCGGCCCCGTCGTCGGGGTGTCCGTCTGTGACCATGGCACCGGCGGAAGGAGACCCCTCGTGTCCCGGGAACACAGCGACGGCCACACCGGCGGGCAGCAGGACGGCGACGAGTGCGACGGCGGCGGACGGGACGGCGACTGCACCCTGCGGGAGGCGCTGGACCGGGTGGGCGGCAAGTGGGCGATCGGCATCCTGCTGGCCGCCTCCCCCGGCCCGGTCCGCTTCTCGGAGCTGACCCGGCAGGTCGAGGGGATCAGCCGCCGGATGCTCACGTTGACCCTGCGCAACCTGGAACGGGACGGCCTGTTGCACCGCCGGGTGCACCCGGGCGTGCCGCCGAGGGTGGAGTACCGGGCCACCCCGATGGCGTTGGAGCTGTACGAGCCGTTGCTGGCGCTGACCGCCTGGGCGCAGCGGCACCGTACGGCGATCAGCGAGGCGCGGGCCGCGTACGACCGGGGGCACGGCCGGGGGTGAGGGGCACCGCCCTGTGGCGAACGCCACCGACTTCCTCTGACCGATCGGTCAGTGTCTGACCGATCGGTCAGGCATGCTGGAACGCATGATCCGACGTACCCCCCGCACGCACGGCGAGATCCTCGCCGCAGCGGCCCGGCGGTTCGCGGTGACCGGCTACAAGGGCACCTCGTTGCAGGACATCGCCCGCGAGGTGGGCTGCTCCAAGGCGGCGGTGCTCTACCACTTCGCCGGCAAGGAGGCCCTGCTCGCCGAGCTGATGGCGGGACCCATCGCGGCCCTCTGCGAGCTGGACGAGCGGATCTCGGCGCTGACCGGCGCGGCGGCGCAACGCGTGGCGGCGGAGGGCTTCGTCGACCTCGCGGTGCGGTTCCGGGGTGAGATCGCGCTGCTGCGCGGGGAGTTCCCGGAACTGCTCGCCCAACCGGCCTTCGCCCACATCCAGCGCATCTCCGAGCGACTGATCGAGGCGATGACCGGCCCCGACGGCGGGCAGGACGCGCGGGTCGCCGCGCTGGTGCTGCTCGCCGGCATCGCCGAGGGGTGCGGCGCGTTCGCCGACATCCCCGACGAGGAGCTGCGCCCCGCCCTGCTGGCCGTCGCCCAGCGGGTGCTCGTCACCCCCACACCGCCGCCACCACGGCCACCTCTCGACCACCAACACCAGGATTGAGGACAAGGATCTGATGGCGACCCTGCTGTACCGGCTAGGCCGGGCATCGTTGCGCCGCCGGCGACTCGTCATCGCCGTCTGGCTCGTCGTACTCGTCGGCCTCGGCATCGCCGCCGCCACCCTGAGGGGCCCGACGGCCAGTAACTTCACCATGCCCGGCACCGAGTCGCAGCAGGCGTTGGACCTGCTCGCCGAGCGGTTCCCGGCAGCCAGCGGCGCCACCGGCACCATCGCGGTGAAGGCACCGGCCGACGGCCAGTTGACCACCCCTGACGGGCAGGCCGTGGTGAAGGGGGTCGTCCAGGAGGCGGCCACCCTGCCCGGCGTGGTCGGCGCGGTCGACCCGTACCAGTCCCAGGCGATCACCCCCGACGGCCGCTACGCGCTGATCCAGGTGCAGTTCGCCACCGGCGCGGACGACGTCACCGACGACCAGCGGACGGCGTACGAGAAGGTCGGCGCGCAGGCCGAGGCGCAGGGGTGGCAGATCGCCCCCGGCGGTGAGGTGCTCAACTCCGAGCCGGAGGTCGGTTCGACCGAGGCGCTGGGTGTGCTCGTCGCCGCGATCGTCCTGATCATCACGTTCGGTTCGCTGGTCGCGGCCGGGATGACCATGCTGAACGCGCTGATCGGCGTCGGGGTCGGCATGGCCGGCCTGTTCGCGCTCAGCAGCGTGGTCGAGCTGACCAGCACCGCGCCCATCCTGGCCCTGATGCTCGGCCTGGCGGTCGGCATCGACTACTCGCTGTTCATCACCTCACGGCACCGGCAGCACCTGCTCGAAGGGCTCACCCCGGAGGAGGCGGTCGGCCGGGCCGTCGGCACCGCCGGTTCCGCCGTGCTCTTCGCCGGCGCCACCGTGGTCATCGCGCTCGCCGGCCTCGCCGTGGTCGGCATCCCGTTCCTCACCGTGATGGGTCTCGCCGCCGCCGGCACGGTCAGCGTGGCGGTGCTGGTGGCGATCACCCTCGCCCCGGCGCTGCTCGGGTTCGCCGGCCGCCGGGTGCTGCCCCGCAAGCTGCGCAACGCTCCGCCGGCCGGGGCCACCGAGGCCGTCGACGCCGTGCCGACCGCCGAGGACCGCTCCGGCTTCGGGTTCCGCTGGGCGCAGTGGGTGACCCGGCTGCGCATCCCGGTGATCCTGGTCGGCCTGCTCGGTCTCGGGCTGCTCGCCCTGCCCGCCCAGGACATGCGGATCGCCCTGCCGGACGCCAGCACCGCCCCGGTGGGCAGCCCGGCCCGCACCAGCGCCGACCTGATCCGGGAGGGCTTCGGTCCGGGCTTCACCGGCCGCCTCGTCGTGGTGGTCACCGCAGACTCGCCACAGGACACCGCAGCCGCCGTGCCGCAGGTCGCCGCGCTGGTCCAGCGTACGGAAGGGGTGCTGGCGGTGGCCCCGCCGCAGCTCGACCCGTCAGGCCGCACGGCGCTGATCGGGGTGATCCCGAAGAGCGGGCCGACCGACGCGGCCACCGAGACGTTGGTCCACGACATCCGGGACCGGGTGGGTTCGATCGGCAACGCCGAGGTGCTGCTGACCGGCGTGACCGCGATCGGCATCGACGTGTCCGAGAAGCTGTCCGACGCGATGCCGGTCTACCTGCTGCTCGTGGTGGGGCTGTCGATCCTGCTGCTGATGCTGGTCTTCCGGTCGATCCTGGTGCCGGTGAAGGCCGCGCTGGGCTTCCTGCTCACGGTGGCCGCCACCTTCGGCATCACCGTCGCGGTGTTCCAGCAGGGCCACCTCGCCAGTCTGGTCGGCCTGGACAGCCCGGCCCCGCTGATCAGTTTCCTGCCGATCCTGCTGATCGGCATCCTGTTCGGCCTGGCCATGGACTACGAGGTCTTCCTGGTCTCCCGGATGCGGGAGGACTTCGTGCACGGCGACACGGCCCGGCAGGCCACCATCAACGGGATGGGGCACGGGGCGCGGGTGGTCACCGCCGCCGCGCTGATCATGATCTCGGTCTTCGGCGGCTTCGTCTTCCTCGACGACCCGGTGATCAAGTCGATGGGCTTCGCGCTCGCCGTCGGTGTCGCCATCGACGCCTTCGTGGTCCGGATGACCATCGTCCCCGCCGTGATGTCCCTGCTGAACAACCGGGCCTGGTGGCTCCCCCGCTGGCTCGACCGGTCCCTCCCCAACGTCGACATCGAAGGCGAAAACCTCCGCGCCCACCTCGACAAACACCCGGTCAACGCCTGACCCTGCCGATCATGGAGTTGTGGTGCCCGACCGGGGGGCTTTCGCCCCTTTCATCCGGCACCACAACTCCATGATCCACGCAGGAGTGGGGTCAGAGGCCGGTGGGGTAGGTTTCCAGTTCGCCTACGGTGGGGTGGGTGGGGAGCGGGTGCAGGGCGGTGGTGTGGTCGCACCAGATGAGGGCGTCGTAGCGGTCGGCCAGCCGGGTCGGCACGTAGTTGCCCCAGCGTTCGAAGGTCGGGTCGTAGACCACCCCGATGGCCCGGTGCTCGACGGTGCCGGTGACCCAGTCGGGCTGGTCGGGGCCACCGAAGACGAGCACCGCCCGCTCCGGCAGCAACCCGTGCAGCCGCCACTCCACCGAGCCCTCCCGGGCCGGCGGCACCGTCATCACCTCGGCCGGTGAACCCCAGTGCGGAGCGGCGACCACGGTGCCCCGGTAGCCGCCGAAGCCGATCAGCGTCACCGCGTCCCGGCCGAGGCGTTCCCGGGCGAGCTGACCGATGTTGACCATCCCGTCGCCGGCCATGTCGGTGGCGCGGGCGTCCCCGATGTGGGTGTTGTGCGCCCAGACGATCCCCCGTGACCCCGGGCCGTACCGGGTGAGCAGCCGGTCCAGGGTGTCGGCCATGTGGATGTCACGCACGTTCCAGGAATCCGGACCGCCGTGCACCATCGCCCGGTAGTACCGCTCCGCGCCGGCCACCACCTCCGCGTTCTGCCAGGCCGCGAACGCGTCCGGGCCGTCCGAGGCGACGTGTGCCCGGGTACGCGACAGCAGCCGGATCACCTCCTCCTCGCAGCGCGCCGAGACGAACCGGCTGGCCGCGCCGTACTCCTCGACCCGCCGCCCGTACGGCTCGAAGCACCGGTACGCGTCCTGCGCCGCCTCCATCGACTTCGGGTCCTCCTCGCCGAGGTAGTCGAAGATGGCCTGCATGGACTCCCACAGGCTGTAGACGTCGAGCCCGTGGAAACCGGTCCGGTCCCGCTCCGGACGCTCCAGGTTCCACGCCCGCAGCCAGTGGCAGAACCGGTCCACCTCGGCGTTGGCCCACATCCAGGTCGGCCAGCGGGTGAACCGGCCCAGCGCGGTACGCGGGTCCTGCGCGCCGCCGGGCGCGCCCACCACCGACCGGTGCACCCGGTCGCAGTCCGGCCAGTCCCCCTCCACCGCCACGAAGTCGAACCCCTGCTCGGCGATGAGGCGTCGGGTGAGCTGTTCACGCAACCGGTAGTAGTCGTAACTGCCGTGCGTCGCCTCGCCGATCATCACCACCCGGGCGTTCCGGGCGCGCTCCAGCAGCGGGTCGAAGTCGCTCGGCGTACCGAGCCGCTGTACCAGCATGGGCGGGGCTACCCGGCAGGGTCGGCGGACAAACCGCCGTCCGGTGCGCGGCGGCCGGTGTGTCGGCGGGTGGAACGGGTAGCCGGCGGCATGACCGTCACCGGGATGCAGTTGCAGGAGTACCTGGCCGGGCTCGACTACCCGGTCTCCCGTGAGGACCTCATCCGCTGGGGTCAGGAGAACGGTGCCAGCACCGAGCTGCTCCAGATGCTGCGGGCGCTGCCCGCCGGGCAGTTCGACGACCCGGCCGAGCTGAACGAGGCTCTCGGCACCCTCGCCTGAGCCGCCCGCCCGGCCCACTCCCGCCCCGGTCGGTCACCACCGGCGACCACCGGCGTGCCGCGGTGCCGTCGGGGCGTGCAGCAACCGGAACAGCACCAGCCACTGCTCCGGCCAGACCAACCCGACCGGGGTCGCCGGGTCGAGCCGCGCCGCCCGCAGCGCGCCGTCGACCCGCCGGCCCGGATGCGCCGCGCGCAGCGAGGCCGCGAGCGACCCGCCCGCCCCGCCGAACCCCAGCTCCACCATCTTCCGGTACGCGGGCAGTCCGGCCGGGTCCAGCAACGCCGCCGGCCGGCGTTCGATCCGCAGGATGCCCCCGTCGACGCCGGGCACCGGGCGGAACGCGGTCCGGGCCACCCGGCCGGACAGCCGCCAGTGGTACTCCGGCCAGGTCAGCACGGTCAGCCGGCTCCACCGGCCGAGGTCGCCGGTCCGCTTGCGGGCGTACTCCCACTGGGTGAGCAGGGTGGCCGCGCGCAACCGGGGCGCGGCGAGACACCAGCGGACCACCGCCGCCGTCAGCGACCAGGGAACGTTTCCGACGACGGCGAACGGCTCGTCGGGGGGCGCGGCGGTCAGGAAGTCGGCCTGCCGGTGCTGCACGTGCGGCAGCGTCGCGCACACCGCCGCCAGGGCGGGGACGACGCCCGGGTCGACCTCGTAGGCGATCAGCCGGCCGCACCGCTGCGCCAGCGGCCGGGTCAGCTGGCCACGCCCGGCACCCACCTCCAGCAGCAGGTCGTCCGGGCCGGTGCGGGCCGCCCGGACCATGCGGGCCACGGCGGCCGGGTCGGCGAGGAAGTTCTGGGACAGTACGCGACGGGACCGGTCGCGTGCGGTGGTGCGGTCGGGGCGGGGCGCCACGGGGCTCGTCCTGTCTGTCGCCGCTCGGCGACGGTACGGACAGGCACAGCACACTGCCGGGCCTGTCCGAGTGGATCGGGACTCGGACGGCCCTGGAGAGATCGGCGGGGACGCGACGCGAAGAGAGCGCAGCCGGTGGCAGGCCGGGTGGTGCTTCGGGTCAGGCGCGGTGGGCGTCCCGGCCGGCCAGGGCCGGACGCCGGACTCGCGGGCGGGCCACCAGGAGGGGGCCCCGCGCGGCCGACGTGACGGCCACGGTGATCAGGGCGTGCATACACATGGCGGCCACGCTAGCGCACACCCCACGGTGCGCAACGCGTTTTCCGGCGTTCCACCACGACCCCGCCGGCCGCCGATCCGGCCGACAGGACAACTCTTGCCCGCCCACCGTTATGACGCCGGGGCATATTGATGACTCTCAGGAATGACGTCCGGGGCAGCACGTCGAACCCGTCACCGACACGCCGGCCGACGCCCCACCTGACCACGACCGGCCTGACCGGGGGCGGCACGGGGCGGGGCTCAGGGCTGGAGGTCGACCGTACGGGCCTCGGCGCGGGCGGTCTCCGCAGCCGCCAGGACCGCCACCACCTCCCGGCCGAACCGGACGTCACACAGGTGGTCCCGGTCACCCGAGTCGACCTGCCCCAGCAGTTGGTCGACGGCCGTACCGAATGCGGTCAGCGCGTTGCCGTCGCCCGGCGGTACGGCCTCGACACCGTCGTCGCCGTAGAGGACGACGTCCCGGGTCAGCGCAGCCGGCGGCGCATCCAGGGTCAGCGACAGCGCACTCGTCGCACCGCCGCCGTGGGTGAGCAGCAGGTGCACCATCCCACCGGGGCCGTCCAACGCGGCGACCCGGGTGACCCGGCCGAGCACCGGCACCACGATCGAGAGCGCGTGCGGTCCGATGTCCCACAGCGCCCCCTGCTCCCGCCGCCAGGAGGAGCCGGCGTACGGGCTGCCGGGCTGGTAGATCGAGGCGAACAGGGTGGCGCGGGCGTGGTGCCAGCCGCCGGCTGCGGCGGCGGCGGTGAGGAAGCCGTCGACGTTCGGGTGGAACCGCTGGGTGAAGAAGACCACCGAGGCCACCCCGGCGGCCCGCACCGCCGCGACCAACCGGTCGGCGTCGGTGAGGGTCAGCGCCAGGGGCTTGTCCAACAGCAGGTGCCGGCCGGCAGAGGCGGCCCGGACGGCGATCCCGGCCTGCACGTCCGGGGGCAGTGCCACGGCCACCGCGTCGCAGGCGTCGAGCAGCGCGTCGACGTCGTCGAAGGCCGGGACGCCGTGCCGGGTGGCCAGCGCGGCGGCCTTCTCCGGGTCGCGTCCCCAGACCCCCACCAGCTCGGCGCGGGGATGCGCGTCAATCCCCGCGCCGTGCGTCTGTGCCGCCCAGTGACCGGTGCCGAACAGGCCGAACCGCAGCACGAGGTACCCCCGGTCTCGTCGGGCCACGCGACACCGTGGCCGTCACCCACGCTAGCCGCCCCGGCCGGGCCACGCAGCCGGGACCGGGCCGGGAGCGCCGGAGTCCGCGTGGCGACCGGCCGGCTACACCGCCCACTCCGGTGGGACCGGTTCGCCGGACCGGGACCGGGGCATTCGGGACGGGGACCGGGACGACGGCGATTACTACGCCGGTTAGTAGGCTGTGCCGGTGACCGAGACACCGATCGGATGGCGGCGATGACCGGCGCGGCGTCGGCCGGTTCGCCGGTGGACGGGGTGCTCGCCACCGTGACGATCGGGCTGTCGCTCGTACTCGCGCTGTGGGCGCTGGTGGCGGCGGTCCGGCACCGGCCGCCGGACCTGGTGCAGTCCGTCGGCCTGGGCCTGCTGGAGGTGGCGCTGCTCGCGCTGACCGTGCTGGCCCTGGTCGCCGTCACCGGGGGTGAGCGGCCGGGCGAGCCGGGCGCGTTCTTCGGCTACCTGGTGACGCTGGTCTGCCTGCCCCCGCTGGCCTGGGTGCTGGCCCGGATGGAACCGACCAGGTGGGGGTCGGCGATCGTCTGCGCCGTCTGCCTGGTCCTGCCGGTGGTCGTGGTCCGGCTGCAACAGACCTGGGAGGTCGTCGGTGGCTGACACACCGACGGCGCGACGCGCCACCAACGCGGGGCCGGGGCGGCTGCTGATCGCCGTCTACATCCTGTTCGCCATCGCCGCCACCTCCCGGGCCGGGCTCCAGATCGCCACGAAGTTCGACGAGGCGCCGGTGGCGTACCTGCTCTCGGCGGTGGCCGCGCTGATCTACATCGTGGCGGCGGTCGGGCTGGCCCGTGCCGGGCACGCCGGCCGCCGGGTCGCGCTGGCCTGCTGCTCGGTGGAGCTGGTCGGGGTGGTCGGCGTCGGGGTGCTCAGCCTGGTCGACCCCGAACTGTTCCCCGACGAGACGGTCTGGTCCGGCTTCGGCAGCGGGTACGGCTACATTCCGCTGGTGCTGCCCGTGCTGGGCCTGCTCTGGCTGTGGCGCACCCGCCACGCCGCCGACGCCTGACGCGGACGCCTGACGTCGGCTCCCGGCGCGGGCGCACCGGCCCCGGTCAGTCCTTCGGGCCGCCCGCGACGTAGATGACCTGGCCGGAGACGAACGACGCGCCCTCGCTGACCAGGAACGAGATGGTGTGCGCGACGTCCTCCGGGCGGCCCGGACGGCGGACCGGGATCTCGGCGGCGGCGTGCTTCTGGAGGTCGTCGAAGTCGACCTTCATCCGGGCGGCGGTGGCGGCGGTCATGTCGGTGACGATGAAGCCGGGGGCGACCGCGTTGACCGTCACCCCGAACGGCCCCAGCTCGATCGCGAGGGTCTTGGTGAAGCCCTGGAGGCCGGCCTTGGCCGCCGCGTAGTTGGCCTGGCCCCGGTTGCCCAGCGCGGAGGTGCTGGAGAGGTTGACGATCCGGCCGTACTTCTGCTCGACCATGTGCCGCTGGGCGGCCTGGCTGAACAGGAACGCGCCGCGCAGGTGCACCCCCAGCACGGTGTCCCAGTCGGCGTCGGTCATCTTGAACAGCAGGTTGTCCCGCAACACCCCGGCGTTGTTGACCAGCACGGTCGGCCCGCCCAGTTCGGTGGCGACCCGCTCGACGGCGGCCTCGACCTGGTCCCGGTCGGCGACGTCCGCGCCGACGCCGAGGGCCCGGCCACCGGCGGCGGTGATCGCCTCCACGGTCGGCCCGGTCGCCGCCTGGTCGATGTCGACCACGGCGACGGCCATGCCGTCGGCGGCCAGCCGACGGGCGGTGGCCGCGCCGATGCCGCGCGCGGCTCCGGTGACGATGGCGACGCGGGACTCCTCCGACATGACTACCTCCCGGTAACTTCTGGCTCGACCGAGGAGCCTACCCGCCCCGACGCCCGTCGGCGTCCCGGCCGGGACGCCGACGGGCCTGCCGGTCAGTAGGTGGTGGAACGGCAGAGCCGGATCCAGCGGTAGCCGTGCCCGCCCAGCTTCAGGCTGTCCAGCTTGCCCACGTCGCCGTAACCCCGGTCGGTCAGGACGTCTATCGGCAGGTCCGCCTCGGGGGCCACGCTGCTCAGGTCCACCTCCACGTCCTCGGTGCCGAGGTTGTGCAGGAAGACCATGGTGCCGGTGGGGCCGTCGGCGCGGTGCGCGAGCACCCCGGCCGGCATCGGCACGTCGATGTGCGTGGTCGAGCCGGAGCCGATCTCCGGGGCCTCCCGCAGCGTCCGGATCATCCGCTCGAACCAGGCCAGCAGCGACGTCGAGTCGCGCCGCTGGGCGGTGACGTTGACCTGCTGGTAGCCGAAGTCACCCTGGTCGATCACCGGGCGGATCAGCTTCTCCGGGTCCGCCGTGGAGAAGCCGCCGTTCTCCTTGTACGACCACTGCATCGGGGTACGGATCGCGTCCCGCCCGTCCAGCGCGAGGTTCTCCCCCATCCCGATCTCCTCGCCGTAGCGCAGCACCGGCGTGCCGCGCAACGAGAACTGGAGCGCGTACGCCAGCTCGATGTGCCGCCTGTCGTTGCCGAGCATCGGGGCGAGCCGCCGCCTGATGCCCCGGCCGTAGAGCTGCATGTTCTCGTCCGGGCCGAACTTCGCCAGCACGTCGTTGCGCTGGTCGGAAGTGAGCCGGGACAGGTCGATCTCGTCGTGGTTGCGCAGGAAGGTGGCCCACTGGCCGCCGGTGGGCAGCTTCGGGGTGTCGCGCAGCGCGTCGATGATCGTCTCCGGGTCCTCCCGGGCGAGGGCGAGCATCAGCCGGCCGTTGAGCATGAAGTCGAAGAGCATGTGGATGCGGTTGCCCGAGCCGCTGCCGTCGCCGAAGTAGACCGGGAGCTGGTCCGGCTCGACGTTCGCCTCGGCCAGCAGCACCGCGTCGCCGCGTCGCCACTGCACGTGCTGCCGCAGGTCGGTGAGGAAGTCGAAGTCCTTGGGCGCGTCCGGGTTACCCGGCTCGGTCCGCTCGATGATGAACGGCACCGCGTCCATCCGGAACCCGGAGACGCCGAGCTGGAGCCAGAACGAGGTGATCTTCTTGATCTCGGCGCGGACCTTGGGGTTCTCGATGTTCAGGTCCGGCTGGAACTTGTAGAAGCGGTGGTAGTACCACGCCTTGGCGGTGCGGTCGTAGCTCCACGTCTCGTGCTGCTCACCAGGGAACACCATGCCCTGGTGCCGGTCCGCCGGCTCGTGGTCGGCCCAGACGTACCAGTCACGGTACGGCGAGTCGGGCGAGGACCGGGCGGACTGGAACCACGGGTGCTGGTCGGAGGTGTGGTTGACCACCAGGTCGATGATGACCCGGATGCCCCGGTTCTGCGCCTGGTGCAGCAGTTCGGCGAAGTCACCGAGGGTCCCCAGCCGCGGGTCGACGTTGTAGAAGTCGGTCGCGTCGTATCCGTCGTCCTGGTTGGGCGAGGGATGGATCGGGTTGAGCCAGAGGCAGGTCACCCCCAGCCGCGCCAGGTAGTCGAGCCGGCCGATCAGGCCCCGGAAGTCACCGACCCCGTCACCGTCGGAGTCCGCGTACGTGTCGACGTCGAGGCAGTAGACGACGGCCTCGGAATACCACCTGTCACCCATGCCGGCCTAATGTCTCCGGTGCGCCGCCGCCGCAAACGCGAGCCCCGTTCCGACCTCGACCCTGCAGGGGTACGGTCCGGGCATGGCTGCGCATCCGACGGACGGCTCCCGCACGCTCGACTGGGACGAGGGCCGGTGGCTGCACCCACCGGTACGGGTGGACCGGACCGACGACGGCGCGCTGCTGGTGGAGCCGGCCGCCAACAGCGACCTGTGGCGGCACACCGGCTACGGCTTCGTCCACGACGACGGGCCGGCACTGCTCGCCCCGCTGCCGGCCGGTGGCGCGGTCGAGGTGGACTTCCTGCTCGACTACGCGGAGCAGTTCGACCAGGCCGGCGTGCTGGTGCGGGTGGACGAGCGGAACTGGATCAAGGCCGGGGTGGAGGTCAGCGACGGCCTGCCGCAGGTGGGCGCGGTGGTGACCAGGGAGTTCTCCGACTGGTCGGTGGCCCCGGTGCCGGACTGGCAGGGCCGGGAGGTGACCGTACGGGCGAGCCGCGACGGCGACGCGCTGACGGTCCGGGCACGGGTCGCCGACGGGCCGTGGCGGCTGGTCCGGCTCGCCCCGCTCGACCCGGACGCGGTGGCGTTGGCCGGGCCGTTCTGCTGCGCGCCCACCCGGGGCGGGCTGACCGTCCGGTTCACCGGCTGGCGGCAGGGGCCGGCGGACCGGGAACTGCACCCCTGCGACTGAGCCCCGGCTCAGCCGGCGGGGCCGCCCGGTCGGCACGACGGCGCAGGTCGCAGCGCCCGGCCGGGCGCGGACGGGGTGGGCTCACTCACCCGCAGGGTGTAAGTGGCGGTCGGCTGGGTACCACTGTCCGATCCCGCCGGCCTGCTGGAAGGACGCCCATGGCTCTCGCCGAGAACGTCGACCCGAACCAGTTCACCGGGCTGACCGGATGGGTGGCGGGCGTCATCGACTCCCTCGGCGCGGTCGGGGTCGCCTTCCTGGTGGCGCTGGAGAGCATCATCCCGCCGATCCCGAGCGAGATCGTGCTGGCGATGGCCGGCTACCTCGCCGCCGAGGGCCGGTTCAGCCTGGTGGTGATCATCCTCGCCGCGACCGTCGGTTCGCTGGTCGGCGCGCTGGTGCTCTACTGGCTCGGCGCGGCGATCGGCGAGGAACGGCTCAAGCACTGGCTGGACCGTATCCCGCTGGTCGACCGGGACGACCTGGAGAAGGCCGACCGCTGGTTCGAGCGGCACGGCCGGTGGGCGGTGCTGATCGGCCGGCTGGTGCCGGTGGTGCGCAGCCTGGTCTCCGTCCCGGCCGGCGCGAACCGGATGCCGATGGGCGAGTTCGTGCTGCTCACCACGCTGGGCAGCGGGGTGTGGAACGCGCTGGTCGTCGGTCTCGGCTACACGTTGGGCTCGCGCTGGCAGGACGTGGAGAAGTACAGCGACTGGTTCAACTACGCCATCTTCGCGGTCTTCGCCGTCATGGTCGTGAGCTGGGCCGGCAAGAAGATCCGCGCCCGGCGCGACCGCAACGACAGGCAGTCGGTGAGCACCGACCGCTGACCGGGTCACCGCGCCGGCCCGGTTCAGCCCGGTGGGGCCGCCGGAGCGGCCGGCCCCACCGGGCGGTGCTCAGAACCTCGCGGTGATCGAGGTGAATTCCCAGGTGCCCTGGCTGATGCCGGAGCAGTTGGCGACCACTCCCCCGTCCGGGCAGGCCCGGTCCCGGTTGACCGACCAGAAGGTGAACCGGGACAGCCCCCGGGCCTTGGCCCAGTCCCGCAGCTGCGTCCAGGTGGCCGGCGAGGTCAGCTCCCGCTGGTCGGACAGGCCGTTCATGCCGCTGATGCCCATGTGGGCGTACGCGGTGGCGTCGGACCAGCCGAACGCCGACTTCAGGGTGGCCTTCAGCCCCTCGGCGGCGTTGACGCTGTTCTGGTACATGTTCGCCCCGCCACCGAAGTCGAACGGCATGATCGTGAACGTGTCGATGTTCGCGCCGAGCGCGGCGGCCTGGTTGATCAGCCGGGTGCCGTAGTACGACGGCCCGGTGGTCGAGGTGCCGAAGGTGATGATCGTCTTGATCCCCGGATTGTTCTGCTTGACGATCTTCAGCGCGCCGAGGATGCGGTCCTGCACCACCTCGTTCTCGAACTCGTCGCTGTTCTCGATGTCGATGTCGATCGCCTTCAGGCCGTACGCGTTGATCACCTGCTGGTACGCCCCGGCGAGGGCGCTGGCGGACGCGCAGTTCGGGCCGAGCTTGTTGCCGCTCCAGCCGCCGAACGACGGGATGACGTCGCCGCCGGCCGCCCGGATCGCGGCGATGGTGTTGGCGTGCGCGCCCCCGGTGAGCGGCCCGGAGCCGTCCCAGGCCGGGGTGCAGCCACCGCCGGAGAGCACGAACGCGATGGTGAACCACTTCACCCCGGTCGCCCCCATCACCGTCGCCGGCGCGGGCGGGTCACCCCAGCCCGGGTAGAGGTAGGGGGCGGCGGCCATGGTGCCGTTACCGCCGGTGCAGCCGGTGGTGGTGGCCGACACCGCTGCCGACTTCGCCGACTCGCCGGCCGCGTTGTACGCGGTGACGGTCCAGCTGTGGGTGGAGCAGGCGGCCAGCCCGGAGACGGTGGTCGAGGTGCCGGTGACGGTGGCCTTCACCGTGCCGCCCTCGTAGATCCGGTAGCCGGTGACCGTGCCGGAGACGGCGTTCCAGGCCAGCGTGGCCGACGACGCGGTGGTGCCGGTGACCCGTAGTCCGCCCGGGGTGGCCGGGCCGGTCGGGTTGCCGGGGCCGCCGCCGGTGCAGGACGCGCCATTGACCGTGCAGTTGGTCGGGTCGCCGGTGCCGGCGACGACGAAGCCGAAGGTGGTGCTGGCACCCGGCGCGAGGCTGCCGTTCCAGCTCTGGTTGAGGGCGGTGACGCGCTGGCCGGAGCTGCTCAGCCGGGCGTCCCAGAACGAGCCGACGGTGCTGCCCGAGGGCAGGTCGAACACGACGGTCCACGAGCTGATCGCGGTCGAGGTGTCGTTGGTGACGGTGAACTTGGCCTCGTATCCGCTGCCCCAGCTGGCGGTGCGGACGAAGGCGGCGGTGGCGGCGGACGCGGCCGGCGGGGCCACGAGCGCGCCGGTGACCAGGGCGGCGGCGAGTGCGACGGCAAGGGTGGCCGCGCGGGGGGAGCGGAGTCTCACGGGTGGCCTCCAGTGGACCGGGGGTGGGGGCGTCAAGGGGGGTGACCGGTCCGGTACGCGGGCCGGTGGACGCGGTCCGGGGGTGGGACCGCCGGGACGACATCCACCGTCGTCCACGTCCGCGCCTATTATTAGGACTCTTAACTGTTAATGTCCAGAGCCCACCGACGCGGGGCCCGCGCCACACCGGCACGGACCCCCGCGCGGACCGCTCAGCGGCGGAAGGTGAACCAGTTGACGTTGACGAAGTCGGCCGACTGACCACTGCTGAAGGTGAGGTAGACGGTGTGCCGCCCGGTCACCGCCGACACGTTGCCCGGCACCGACCGCCAGCTCTGCCAGCCGCCGGTGTTGGCCACGGCGAAGCTGCCGATCGGGGTGGCGGTCGGGCTGTCCACCCGCACCTCGACCAGGCCGCTCACCCCGCCCGCCGCGCCGGAGGCCACCCGGGCCAGGAAGTCGCGCGGGCCGCTGCTGCCGAAGTCCACGTTGTCGTAGCGGGCCCAGTCACCGTTGCGCAGCGCGGCGATGTTCTGCCCGCCCTCGGCACAGGTCTCGACGGCCACCCCGTTCTGCCCGGAGAACGCCTCGGCCTGGATCGTCGAGTAGGCGTCCACGGTGCCCGACGGCGGCGGCGTGGTCGGGGCCGGCGTGGTGGGGGTCGGCGTCGGGGTGGAGCCACCGCCCCGGCGGTAGACCGCCACGTAGTCGACCAGCATCGGCCGGCCGGAGACGGTCGAGCCGGTCGGCGTGACGGCACCGGCCACCCCGTCCGGGAAGGAGCCGCCCATCGCCACGTTGAGCAGCAGGAAGTAACCGCCGTGGCCGGTCATCTGCGCCCAGTAGGTGGCCCCGACCTGGGTCTGGGTGACGGTGTGGAACAGCTGGCCGTCGACGTACCAGCGCAGTTGCTGCGGGCTGACCGAGGTGTCCCACTCGGTGCGGTAGGTGTGGAAGGCGGCCTGGCAGGCGCTGCCGGGGCAGACCCGGGTCGCGCCCAGCCCGCTGAACTCGTTGCACGGGCCGCCGGGGGCGACCCCGCAGTGCAGCGCGCCCCAGACCTGGTTGAGCCCGTTGACGTTCTCCATCACGTCGATCTCGCCGATGCCCGGCCAGTTCTGGTAGTTACCCCGGTACGGCGAGCCGAGTGCCCAGAACGCCGGCCAGTAGCCGGCCGCCTGGGCGCCGGTGACGTTGGGCATCTGGATCCGCCCCTCGATCGCCAGCACCCCGCCCGACGGGGGCTTGAAGTCGGTGCGGACCGTCTCGATCCGGGCCGAGGTCCACCGGCCACCGGAGTCGCGCAGCGGGGTGATCCGCAGGTTGCCGGACCCGTCGTGGGCCAGGTTGGCGGTGCTGCCGGTGTACGTCTGGATCTCGCCGGTGCCCCAGTTGGCCGGGCCACCCGGGTAGCTGGTGCCGGTGTCGACGATCCAGTTGGCCGAGGACGGCAGGGTGCCGGCCGCGCCGGTGAAGTCGTCGCTCCACATCAGGCTCCACCCCGACGGCGGCGTCGGGACGGCGGCCTGGGCGGCGACCGAGACGCCGGTCAGCGCGGTGGCAGCGGCGAGCGTGACCGCCAGGGCGAGCCGGCGGCGGGGCCGGCGCGGGGCGGTGGGGGCGACCGGAGCCGCCGGGACAGCGTTCATCGGGATGCCTCTCTGGGGGGACGGGAGCAAGAGAGCGCTCTCTGAGCGGTTTTCTACGCTCCCGCCCCACCACTTGTCAACGCTCGTCGATGGCGTCGACCGGCACGGGTTGCGGTCGACGCAGCAGCACGTGCTCGGCCACCGTCCACCCGGTCGTGGTGACCAGGTAGAGCACCGCCGCCAACGGCACCACCAGCGCCAGCAGCACCGTGCCGTACGGCAGCAGCGGCAGCACCCGGGCCAGCAGCGCCGCCCCCGGCTGGTCGGCCGGGACGGCGGCCGACGCCGCCGCCCGCCGGGACAGCACCGTGGCCAGACCGGCCAGGGCCGCCAGCAGCACCCCGAACACCAGCAGCACCGACGGGGTCAGCCCGTCGCCCAGGTGCCAGCCCAGCGGCACCCCGGCCAGCCGCGCGTCGAGCAGCCCGACCGCACCGTCACCGGTGCCGAACAGCCGGTACATGACCAGGAAGAACGGTGCCTGGAGCAGCGCCGGCAGGCACCCCGCCACCGGCGACGCCCCGGCCGCGCGGTAGAGCGCGAACAGCTCCGCCTGCAACGTCGCCGGATCGCCCGCGTACCGCTGCCGGAGCTGGCGCAGCTGCGGGGCGAGCGCCGCGCGACGCCGCTCCGCACGGACCTGGGCGACGGTGAGCGGTGAGATCAACAGCCTGACGGCGATGGTGAACAGCACGATCGCGGCGGCGGTGGCGGCCCCGCCGGCCAGCGGCGTCAGCAGCCCGGCGAGCCAGCCGACGGCGGAACCCGCGGCGGCAGCCGCGTCGTGCACAGGTGAGAAGGCGAGCATGGGGAACCCCTCGGTCCGATTCCGGAGGTCCGCACGGGACGGCGACCGGCCGCCGGTCAGGGCGGTCGGGGCGGTCCACCGTGGGACGGATGACGACGGAACCGGTCGGGGCCTGCGGCGCGCGGGATCAGCCCGCGACCGGTGACCACCCGACCGGGAGGGAACCCCCGGGTGCCCGGGGGCGGGGTCGGCCCGCCGCGTCCGGATCGACCTGCCGGGGTACGCGTCGACGCCGGGCCCGGTCGCGTAACCCGGCCGCCCGCCGCCCCGTGCCGGGGCCGGAGGCCGGCCGGGAACGGGTGGTCAGCAGGGTGACGAGCAGCAACGCGGCCACCACCGCCGCACCCGCCAGCAGGTCACCCGGCCGGTCCGCGAGCAGGGTCAGCCCGACGAGCGCGTACGCCCACAGACCCGTCACCACCCGCAGCCCCGACACGCCCGCCAGCCTAGGACCCGCTGTCACGTCGGACCGCCGCGACGGCCTCGACCACCGTCTGCGGCCGGTCCACGTGCAGCAGGTGCCGGGCGTCCCGGAACACCTCCTGCCGGCCGGCGGGGAAGCTCGCCGCCAGCGCCGCGTGTCCGGCCCGCCACGCCGTCCGACCGGCCGGGGTGGGCACGTCGCCGAGCGCGGTCAACACCCGCACCGGCAGCGTCGGCGCCGCCGTCACCGCCCGCAACGCCACCAGCTCCGCCGCCACCGCCGGGTGCGCCATCACCTGCACCAACGCCCCGACCAGCACCGATCCGCGGCCGTACGCCGCCGCAGCGGCCGGGTCGGGCGGGCGGACGCTCATCCGGCGCACCGCCCGACGCCAGGCACCCGGGCCGTACCGGCGGGCCAGACCGGACCGGTCGAGCGCCCCGGCCAACACCGACGCCCCGGCCGCCACCGTGCCGGCCGTCCACGCCGACCACCACCGCCACCGGGCCGCCCCGGCCGGGTCCACCAGGCTCGGGTCCACCAGCACCAGCCCGGCGAGCCGCCCCGGATACCGCCTGGCGTACGCCTCGGCGGGCAACGCCGCCGCCGAGTGCGCCACCAGCACCGGCCGGTCCAGCCCGGTCACCGCCGCGTCGAGGCGGGCCAGTTCGGCGGTGAGGGTGGGCATCCGGGCGTCGTCCGGCCGGTCCAGCCGGCGCACCAGGTAGCCGGCGGCGGTCAGCGGCGGGACCAGCCGGTCCCAGGTCGCCGCCCCCTCCCCCAGCCCCGGGCAGAGCAGCACCCCCGGCCCGCCGGCCCGCGACCCCGGGTCGGGGGTGGGCGGGCCGGTCACCGCTGACGCTCCGGGCCGGGGCCCCACCGGGCGACGGCGGCGGTGAGCAGCAGCCAGCCGGACAGGCCGGCGAGCTGGACCCGCTGCCACAGGCCCAGCCCCCACTCGGGGTGCAGGGTGGCGACCAGCGTGCCGACCGTGCCGACCGCCAGCACCACCGCCACCGAAAGCCCCGCCCGGCGGCGGGCCGGACCGCGCAGCACGGCGAGGACCGCCACCGCGCTGAGCAGTGCGCCGGCCACCGCCACCGAGGAGGTGACCGTGTGCGCCTGGTGCCGCCAGGACAGCTCGCCCAGCTCCTCCAGCCGGGCGCAGCGGTCATCGATCGAGGGGGCACAGTCCATCGAGGTCCACCCGCCGTCGACGGCGGTGGCCACACCGAACACCAGCAACCCCCACCAGGCCGGCCGGGGCACCTCCCGGGCCACCCGGGCCAGCAGCAACCCGGCCGCCGTCGCGCAGAGCCCGGTCGTCACGTCGCCGAGCTGGAAGACCAGGTGGTACGGCTGGTCACGGGCGGCCAGCTCGCTGAGGTAACTCCGCACCGGCCGCAGCCCCGGGTTGAGCACCGGGGCGAGCAGCCAGGAGGCGTAACAGACCGCCGCCGCCACCAACGCCACCGCCGCCCCGGTCCGGGCGGCCCGGTGTCCGCCGGCCCCACGGGCCGCCGGGTCCGGATCACGGTGCGGGCGGGTCACGACGACTCGCGGACCATCGGGAACGGCAGCGTCTCCCGGATGGATCTGCCGGTCAGCAGCATCACCAACCGGTCGACCCCCAACCCCAGGCCACCGGTCGGCGGCATCGCGTACTCCAGCGCGGTGAGGAAGTCCTCGTCCAGCTCCATCGCCTCCGGGTCACCGCCGGCCGCCTTGAGCGACTGGACGGTCAACCGCCGCCGCTGCTCGGTCGGGTCGACCAGCTCCGAGTACGCGGTGCCCAGCTCCATCCCGAACGCCACCAGGTCCCACCGTTCGGCCAGCCGGGGATCGGCCCGGTGCTGGCGGGTCAACGGGGAGACCTCGGTGGGGAAGTCCAGGTAGAACGTGGGCACGTCGGTACGCGCCTCGACCAGCCGCTCGTACAGCTCCAGCAGCAGCTCGGCGCGTTCCCACCCCGGGTCGTACGGCACTCGGGCCGCGTCGGCGCGACGGCGCAGGGTGGCGGCGTCGGTGTCGACGGTCACCTCCTCGCCCAGCGCCTCGGAGACCGCCTCGTGCACCGTACGCACCGGCCACGGCCCGCCGATGTCGACCAGCTCACCGGTGCCCGGTCGACGGGCCAGCGGAGCCCCGTGCACCGCCACCGCCGCCGCGACGATCAGCTCCCGGGCCAGCTCCCGCATGTCGTGGTAGTCGGCGTACGCCTGGTACGCCTCCAGCACGGTGAACTCCGGGTTGTGGCTGAAGTCGACGCCCTCGTTGCGGAACACCCGGCCCAGCTCGTACACCCGCTCGACGCCGCCCACGGCGAGCCGCTTGAGATACAGCTCGGGGGCGATCCGCAGGGTCAACCGCAGGTCGTAGGCGTTGCTGTGGGTGACGAACGGGCGGGCGTTGGCGCCCCCGTGCACCCGTTGCAGGATCGGCGTCTCCACCTCCAGGAAGTCCCGCTCCACCAGGGTCCGCCGGAGGCTGGTCAGGGTGGCGCTGCGGGCGCGCAGCAGGTCCCGGGCCTGCGGGCTGGTCGCCAGGTCCAGGTAGCGGCGGCGGACCCGCGCCTCCGGGTCGGCCAGGCCGTGGTGCTTGTCGGGCAGCGGGCGCAGGCACTTGGCGGTGAGCCGCCAGTCGGCCACCCGGACGGACACCTCGCCGCGCCGGGTGGCGTACACCTCGCCGGTCGCGCCGACGTGGTCGCCGATGTCGACGGTCGCCCGCCACCGGTCCAGCTCCTTCTCCAGCACCAGTTGCAGGTCGCCGCTGCCGTCACGGACGGTGACGAAGCAGATCCGGCCGTGGTCGCGGACCAGCAGCACCCGCCCGGCCACCGCGACGGTCTCCCCGGTACCGGTGTCCGGGGCCAGCCCGGCGTGCCGGGCCCGCACCGCCGCGCACCCGTCGGTACGCGGCCACCCCACCGGGTACGGATCGACGCCCTGCGCCCGCAGCCGGTCCAGCTTCGCCCGCCGGACCCGCACCTGCTCGGGCTGCTGCCCGTGCGCCGGCTCCGGGCTGACCGCGTGCACGGTGGCCGCGTCCGGTGGCACGAACCCCACCCCGCCACCGGCCGGAGGTGCCCCGTGCAGCGGGGACGGCCGGCCGCCGGGCAACGCGACGAAGCCCTCCGCGACGGCGGCGGCCAACCCGACCCGGGCCAACTCCCGCCGCTCGCCGAAGCACAGGTACCGGGGCGTCCAGTGCGGCTGGTACTTGGCGTTGGACAGGTACAACGACTCCAACTGCCACCAGCGGGAGAAGAACAGCAGCGTACGCCGCCACAGCCGGATCACCGGGCCGGCGCCGATCCGGGCGCCCTGCTCGAACACCGACCGGAACACGGCGAAGTTCAGCGACACCCGTTCGACGCCCAGCCGGGGGGCCGTGCCGAGCAGCGAGGCCACCATGAACTCGGTGACCCCGTTCTCGGCGGTGCGGTCCCGACGCATCAGGTCCAGCGACAGCCCGTTGCCACCCCACGGGCTCAGCGACAGCAGCGCCCGTACCCGGCCGGTGTCGTCGCGGGCCTCGACCAGCACGCAGTCGCCGTCGGCCGGGTCGCCGAGCCGGCCCAGCGCCATCGAGAAGCCGCGTTCGTGTTCGGTGTCCCGCCAGCGGGTGGCCAGCGCGGCGAGGGCGGCCAGTTCGTCCGGCGGGATGTCGGCGTGCCGGCGTACCCCGGCGGTGTAACCGGCCCGCTCGACCCGGTGCACCGCCTGCCGGACCGGCCGCATGTCCCGCCCGCCCAGGTCGAACTCCCGGGCCAGCAGGATCGCCTCGTCGCCCAGTTGCAGCACCTTCAGCCCGTGCCGGTGGTAGGCGCGCGCGCCGGCCTCGCTGGCCCCCATCACCGCCGGGGTCCAGGCGTACTCCCGGGCCTGGTCCAGCCACGCCGTGATGGCCGGGCCCCACGCCTCCGGGTCGCCGACCGGGTCGCCGCTGGCCAGGCTCACCCCGTTGACCACCCGGTAGGTCAGCGCCGCCTTCCCGCTGGCCGAGAAGATCGCCGCCTTGTCCCGCCGGGTGGCGAAGTAGCCGAGCGAGTCCTGGTCGCCGTAGCGGGCCAGCAGTCCCCGGATCCGCTGCTCCTCGTCGGGGTGCAGCACGGCGGCGGCGCGCTGGGAGCGCAGCAGGGTGAACAGGCCGGCCAGGAAGGCGACCGCGCCCATCCCGCCGAGCAGCAGGTTGACCCAGCCGGGGGCCTGACCCTGCCGGGTGACGTCCAGGGTGATCGCGCCGCCGAAGACCTTCTCGATGGCGTACCCGACCCGGTCCAGCCAGCTGTGCAGGCTGCCGGGCACGGCGGTGAGCAGCAGGTAGCCCAGCCCGACGGCCGCCGTGGCGAGGCCGAAGAACACCCCGAGGGCGCGTCGGGTGCTGCCGCTGCGCACCCGGGCGTAGAACTCCCGCCGGGCGGCCCGCAGCAGCGCCAGCGCGACGGCGGCGAAGCCGATGCCCACCCAGACGCCGACGGTCTCGACCAGGCTGAACAGCCGTCGGCCGGCGTCGTCGGTGAGCTGGTCCGCGCCGACGGTCACCAGCAGCAGGCCGGTCAGCACGCCGACGACCAGGCTGAGGATGAAGTAGACGACCAGCACCCAGTACGCCAGCCGCTTGTGCCGCAGCACCGCCGCGGCGAGGGTGCCGAGGAACACCGCGTACGCCAGGTTGGCCGGGGCCGGCACCAGCAGCGTGTCGATGGTGGTCCGGATCGGCTGGAACTCGGCGTTGGCCGCGCTGCTGACCGCCGCCAGCGCGCAGATCGCGGCGATGAACCACAGCAGCGCCGCGAACGTCCGGGGCACCTGCCGCCGCCAGTCCCGCCCGGGTGGCCGGGCCGGACGGCCGGGCCGCCGCGCCGGGGTCGGGGGCGTCACCCGGGGCGTCGTCGTCGGGGTCACCTGGCCTCCCTCACGCTCCCGCCCCGACCCGCTCCAGGTCGGGGCGGGGGTGCGGCACGGCACCGGTCGGCGGGACCGGGTCATGGTAAGCATCCGGCGCGATGACGCGCCGTGTCGCGTTTTCTCCGCCGGACACCGCGGGTAATGGGCGGACAGCACCGCGGCGCTCCCGCCGCGGCGGGACGGGACGGACGGTGATGGCGATGACCAGTGGGGTGGCGGCCGGGGCGGTGGCCCCGGAGCGGACCGGGCCCGACCGGCTCACGGTGGGCGTGGAGGAGGAGTTCCTCCTGGTCGATCCGCACACCGGTGCCGCGGTGCCCGCCGTCGACCTGGTCATGGAGCAGGTGCCGGCCGAGCTGCGCGGGCAGGTGGAGCGGGAGTTCCAGACCAGCCAGATCGAGATCGGCAGCCCGCCCGGGTTGGACCTGGGCTCGATCCGGCACTCGCTGGGCGTGCTGCGCGGCGCGCTGGCCGACGCCGCCGAGCGGGCCGGCGTCCGGGTGCTGGCGATCGGCACCGGGCCGGTGGCGGGACCGGTGCCGCCGGTGGTGGACAAGCCACGCTTCGACCGGATGATCGACCGGTTCCGGCTGCTGGTGCCCGGCCCCGGCAACAACGGCATGCACGTGCACGTGGGCGTGCCCGACCCGGACACCGGCGTGCAGGTGCTCAACCACATCCGGCCGTGGCTGCCGGTGCTGCACGCGATGACCACCAACTCGCCCTTCTCCGAGGGGGTAGACACCGGCTACGCGAGTTGGCGGTCCGTCGAGTGGGAACGCTGGCCGTCGGTCGCGCCCACCCCCTACCTGGAGTCGTACGAGCACTACGAGCGGCTGATCAGGCAGTTGATCGCCAGCGGGGTGATGCTCGACGAGGGGATGCTCTACTGGTACGCCCGGCTGTCGGCGAAGTACCCGACGGTGGAGGTCCGCATCGGTGACGTCTGCCCGTCGGTGGACGACGCGGTGCTGGTGGCGGGGCTGGTGCGGGCGCTGGTCGCCACCGCCATGGACGACGTGGCGGCGGGCCGCCCACCGGTGAACACCGACCACCACCTGCTGGTCGCCGCGCACTGGCGGGCCGCCCACGACGGGTTGGAGGGCGACGGCGTCGACCTGGCCAACGGCGAACTGCGCCCGGCGTGGGAGCTGGTCGACCGACTGGTCGAACGGGTCCGCCCGGCGCTTGAGGCGCACGACGACCTGGCCGAGGTGACCGAACTGCTGGCCACGCTGCGCCGGCACGGCACCGGGGCGGCCCGGCAGCGGGCCGTGTTCGCCCGCTCGGGCCGGCTGGAGGACGTGGTCGCCGAGGTCGCCCGGCAGACCCGTGGCTGACCGGCCCGACGCCGGCCGGCCGGTCGACGGCCGGCGGGCCACCCACCGGGCCGCCACCCACCGGGCCGCCACCCACCGGGCCGCCACCCGCCGGGCCGCCACCCGCCGGGCCGCCACCCGCCGGGCCGCCGCCGCCCGGCCTGCCGCTGGCCGGCCCGGGGGCGGCCGGCGCGTGGAAGACTGGGCGTCGTGACGGAGCGGCTGATCGTGGTCGGTGGGGACGCCGCCGGGATGGCGGCGGCGTCCCAGGCCCGTCGCCGCCGGGGCGTCGACGACCTGGAGATCGTGGCGTTCGAGCGGGGACACTTCACGTCGTACTCGGCGTGCGGCATCCCGTACTGGATCAGTGGGCTGGTGCAGGAGCGGGACGCGTTGATCGCCCGCGACCCGGCCACCTTCCGGGACGACTTCGCCATCGACGTACGGCTGCGCACCGAGGTCACCGGCATCGACCTCGACCGCCGCGAGGTCACCGCCCGCCGGCTCGACGACGGCGGCGAGGTCCGCGAACGCTTCGACACCCTGATGTACGCCACCGGCTCGGTGCCCAACCAGCCCGACTGGGCGGGCGACGACGTCGACGGCATCTTCGGCATCCAGACCCTGGACGACGCGGCGGCGCTGCGGGAATGGCTGGACGCCGACCCGACGCCGACCCGGGCGGTGGTGGTCGGCGGCGGCTACATCGGGGTGGAGATGGCCGAGGCGCTGATCCAACGCGGGCTCGCCGTCACCCTGGTCGAACGGGCCGAGCAGCCGATGGCCACCGTCGACGAGGACATGGCCGGCCTGGTCGCCGAGGCGATGCGCGGGCTGGGCGTCGAGATCCGTACCGGCGTCACGGTCAGCGGGGTCGAGCAGCGCGACGGGCGGGTGTCCGCGGTGGTCACCTCCGCCGGCCCGGTGCCGGCCGACGTCGTGGTCCTCGGCCTGGGCGTACGCCCCAACACCGCGCTCGCCGCCGCCGCCGGCCTCCCGCTGGGCGCGTCCGGCGGGGTACGGGTGGACCGGCGGATGCGGGTGGCCGGGGTGCCCGGCGTCTGGGCGGCCGGCGACTGCGTGGAGACCCTGCACCGGGTCACCGGCATGTCGGTGCACATCCCGCTCGGCACCCACGCCAACAAGCAGGGCCGGGTCGCCGGGATCAACATCGGCGGCGGGTACGCCACCTTCCCCGGGGTGATCGGCACCGCCGTGACGAAGGTGTGCGACCTGGAGGTGGGGCGTACCGGGCTGCGGGAGCGGGACGCCATGGCGGCCGGGTTCGAGTTCGTCTCGGTGATCGCCGAGTCGACCAACCGGGCCGGCTACTACCCGGGGGCCCAGTCGATGACGGTCAAGCTGATCGCCGAACGGCCCACCGGTCGGCTGCTCGGCGCGCAGATCGTCGGCCGTTCCGAGGCGGCGAAACGGATCGACGCGCTGGCCGTGGCGCTGTGGAACGAGATGACGGTGGACGAGATGACCGCCCTCGACCTCGGCTACGCCCCGCCGTACGCGCCGGTGTGGGACCCGGTGCTGATCGCCGCCCGCAAGGCCGTCGACGCCCTCGGCCGCTGAAGCCCCGTCCCGGCGGCGCATTGTGGAGAGTTGTTGTCGCCCTGGCGACAACAACTCTCCACAATGCGTGGTCTGCTCGTCCGATGCGGATGCCTGGCGACGATGCCGCCGCCCTCGACTGGTTGATCTTCACGCAGGCCGGGGTGGTGAGCTGGGCACAGGCCACCGCCGAACTCACCCCTTCCCGGGTCCGCCACCTGCTGGCCACCGGTCGGTGGGAGCGGGTGTGCCGGGGCATCCTGCGGGTCGGCGGTGGCCCGGTGACCGTCGACCAGGCACGCTGGGTGGCGGTGCTGGCCGCCGGTGCCGACGCCGTCCTGGCCGGTCTCGTGGCGGCCCAGGCGGGGGGCCTGCGCGGGCGGTGGCGGCACGAGGCGGTGGACGTGCTGATCCCGTACCAACGGCAGGCCCCCGACCTGCTGCGCCGGCTGCCGCTCGGCATGCCGGCGGTGCGGGTACGACGGACCCGGCACCTGGGCGACGAGGACCGGCAACGGGGGCGGCCGGACCGCACCACGATGGCCCGCTCGCTGATCGACGCGGCTCAGTGGATGCGCAGCGACGACGACGCCCAGGCGGTGCTGGCGGCCGGCTGCCAGCAGCGCCGGGTCACCCCCGGGGAACTCGACGCGGTGGCCCGTCGGCTGCCCCGCCTGCGCCGGTCGACTCTGATCCGGCACACCGTCGCCGACCTGGCCGGCGGCGCGGAGGCGCTGTCCGAGATCGACCTGGTCCGGCTCTGTCGCCGGTACGGGCTGCCCCGGCCCGAGTTGCAGGAACGGCGACTCGACGCCGACGGGCGGACCCGCTACCTGGACGCCTACTGGCGGCGGTGGGGGCTACACGTCGAGGTCGACGGGGCACACCACATGGACGTCCGGCACTGGGCGGCGGACCTGCGCCGGCAGAACGGGGTGTGGATCTCCGGGGACCGGATCCTGCGGTTCACCGCGTTCGACGTCCGCCACCGCCCCGACGAGGTGGCGGCCCAGCTCCGCGCCGCCCTCACCGCCGCCGGCTGGCACCCCTGACCAGCCCCGGCGCATCCGGTCGTCGCGTTCTGTGTGGAGAGTTGTTGTCGCCAGGGCAGCAACAACTCTCCACGGTCGCCACAATGGGGCGGTGGAGATTCCGGCCGGGTTGTCGTGGGTGCGGCAGACGCCGGAGGGGCGGGAGTGGCTGGCCACCCTGCCCCGGTGGCGGGACGAGTGCGCGCGGCAGTGGTCGCTGCGGCTCGGGCCGCCCTACCCGTACGCGTTCGCCTCGCTGGCGATGCCTGCCGACCTGCCCGACGGCACCCCGGCGGTGCTGAAGTTGCAGTATCCGGCCCCGGACAGCCGGCACGAGGCCGACGCGTTGGCGCACTGGGACGGCGAGGCGGCGGTCCGGCTGCTCGCCCACGACCCGCAGCGGCGGGCGCTGCTGGTGGAGCGGTGCCGGCCCGGTTCACCCCTGCACGAGGTGCCCGCCGACGAGGCGGTGGACGTGGTGGCCGGCCTGCTGCCCCGGCTGTGGCGGCGGCCGGCCGGGCCGTTCATCCCGCTCGCCGAGGAGGCGACGGGCTGGCGGCACCGGCTGCCCGAGCAGTGGGACCGGGCCGGCCGGCCGTACGGGCGGCGGCTGGTCGACGCGGCCCTCGACCAGCTCGACCGGCTGGTCGACACCCAGGGCGAGCAGGTGCTGGTCAATCAGGACCTGCACGCCGGCAACGTGCTGCGGGCCACCCGCGAACCGTGGCTGGTGATCGACCCTAAGCCGCTGCTGGGTGAGCGGGAGTTCGCGGTGGTGCCGATCGTGCGCGGCGTCGAGCTGGGACACTCCCCGCAGGCGGTACGGCGTCGGCTGGATCGGGTCACCGGTGCGCTCGGCCTGGACCGGGACCGGGTGGCCGGCTGGACGGTCGCGCACTGCCTGGCCTGGAGCCTGGACGGCGACACGGTCTTCCCCAACCAGGTCGAGGTGGCCCGCTGGCTGGTCGACGGCGCGTAGGTGCCCCCGCCGGCACGGCCGGGCGGGCAAGTGCGGCAGGTGGCGGTACCGGCCGGTGGGCAGGGCCCACCCACGCTCAGCGTTGGCAGGTGGGGCACCAGTAGAGGTTGCGGCCGGCCAGCTCGCCCCGGCTGACCGGGCCGCCGCAGACGTGGCAGGGCGCGCCGGCGCGGCGGTAGACGTACACCTCGCCGCCGTGCCGGTCGACCCGGGCGGGGCGGCCCATCGCCTCGGGCAGGTGGGCGTCGCGGACGGTGTCGATCCGGCCGCTGCCCACCGCCCTGGTCATCAGCGCCACCAGGTCGGCCCAGAGCGCCGTCCAGCCGGCCGGGGTGAGCTGCCGGCCGGGCAGCGTCGGCCGCAGGCCGGCCCGGAACAGCGCCTCGGTCACGAAGATCAGCCCGGTGCCGGCCACCACCGACTGGTCGAGCAGCAACGCGGCCAGCGGGGTCGGGCTGCGCCCGATCCGGGCGTACGCGCGGTCGGGGTCGGCGTCGGCGCGCAGCGGGTCCGGGCCGAGCCGGTCGCGCAGCGCCGCCACCTCGGGCGGGGTGAGCAGGTCACAGGCGGTGGGTCCGCGCAGCTCCAGCCAGTGCCGGTCGCTGGCCAGCCGCAACCGGACCTGCCCCACCGGTACGGGCGGCTCGCCGTCCCCGTCGGTGAACCTGCCGTACAGGCCCAGGTGGACGTGCAGGATGCGCTCGTCGGCGTAGTGGTGCAGCAGGTGCTTGCCGTACGCCTCGGTGCCGTCCAGGACGCTGCCGGAGATCAGCGCGGCACCCTCGGTGAAGCGGCCCTGTGGGCTGCTGGCGGTGACCTTGTCGCCAGCGAACAGCTCGGCGTGCCGGGCCGCGAGGCGGTGGATGGTGTGTCCCTCTGGCACGGGTACCAAGCATAGACACCAGCGGTCAGACATGCCGACTCGCCTGCGAGAACGTCACCGCCGTCAACCGGTGGCTAGACCTGGTATCTCGTGCCAATGCGGGGCCGATGTGGGCGGGTTCGAGGATGGGTCCACTTCCCTCGCGCTCTTGGTTCGGCCAGGTAAGGCCAAGTACGCTCGGTGCCAGCAACACCCCGAGGCTCTGGGACTACCCTCGGCACGCTGACCTCCCCGCACGGCGGGACGGAGCAGCGGCATCCACGGCCGAGCCTGCGCCCGTTCAGCTGCCAGCGGCCAGACAGCGGGCGGCATCATTGACCTGGCCACCGAGCGCCGCAAGCGCCGGGCCGGGTAGTGAAGGAGGGGATCATGGGAGCAAGCCTGAAGCGCATCCGAGAGTCAATGGACGTGAAGCCCACGGCGAAGGACAAGGGGCTGATCCTGACCCTGCGCCTGGTCGCCTACGACAACGGCATCGTTGAGCTCGACGGCATCCCGGTAAGCCAACTACCCGACGATGAGGGCTGGCTTGCCGGGGCCGAGGTAGCACTCCAGACGATGGACGAGTTCCGGCGGCAGGTCGTACGCCGTAGGAATGCCGCGCAGGCTACCGAGTAGCGGTCGCGCGTAACGGGTCGATTCGGGGCCGCCGGCCTTGCCGGTGGGGCGGCCCCGAGTCGTGGAGCCCCCTCACCCGCCGGTGATGGCCTTGACGACCTCCGCCGTGCTCGCGGCCGTAGCGGCGATGGCCTCCGCTCCCTGCGCATGCTCGCCCAGCTTCCCCCACAGCCGGCTCAGCCAGCCGCCGACCTGGGCGCGCTCCTCGCTGTCCGGCTTGGTTGCCCGCACCGCGCCGAATGTCAAGGCGTCCAAAGCCTTCTCGACGTTGGCGTATCCACCAATGCGGACGCTGAGCAGTGCTGCCTCCACGCCCCTGAGCCGGTCCACCAGGAGCTCCTTGAGGTCTTCCGGTAGATCGCTGGCGACCACGGCATCGATGACGGATCTGACATCCTCCACGAGTTGGTTGGAGGAGTCCTCGGAGAGAGTGGGCTCCGAGTGGCCGTTGCGCCGCAACGCTCGCGCGCAGACGCCAACGCTGTAAATCATCTCTCCTGTTACTTGATCGACGAAGTGATTCATATGGACATTGCCGACGTACAAGAGTCCATCAACAACGTTGCGGATCTGGGGAAGAAATGCCAGAAGATGATCCGGGTCCTCATCCTCCGGTAGAGCTCGGACCTCTGCCTCCATCTGATCAACAAGCCTGGCCAAGTCGGCTGAGCTCTGAAGCACGCCGAGACGGTCAGGCACGCCAAAGATCTCCATCCAGACCTCGATGGCGGCCCTCTTGGGCTGTTGCCTCACCTGTTCCAGGATCGCTGCCAGCCTGCTTGCCGAGTTGCCTGTCGCCACGCTCGAACCCTCTCGTTCAATCCCGACAGCGGAGTCTACGGCGGTGGAGCGTGCACCGACGCACAGAAGGCGAGGACTACTCGGCTGCCTCCTGCAGGATGTCCCCGTGCTCGTACCGGAGCTGCGTCAGCAGCAGACTCCCCAGACCGAGTACGCCGAGGGCGTACCGCTTGGCGTCGTCCCGCGTCTGGATCCGGTGACGGTCCACATTGCTGAGCGCCTGGGCGAAGCCCATCCCGAGGTACCGCCAGCCCTCCCGCTCGCTAGCCTGTCGGCCGAGCCGGTAGTCGCTGGCGTCGTCGAAAACCTTCAGGTAGAGAGCCTTGCCGACCAGGTTGTTGTCACTCCGATCCTGCGGGTTACCCGCCCACGTCCGGACGTGGTTCTCAACAAAGATCGCCGTCTGGCTGGCGACCTTGCCCCACTCGCCGTCTTCCACCTCGGTCTTGACGTGCGCCCATAGTTCGGGGTCGTACGCGTGTTCGTCCACCGGCTCGTCGCCGCCGATCAACTTCAGTTCGTAGATGGCGGCTTCGATGACCCCCTGTGCTTCCGAGATGCCCGCCCGAAAGGATTGGTCATGTTCGCCCTGCGACATGCCATCGTAGATGACCCACGGCGAGTAGCTGATCTTCCCGAACCGCTCTACCTGCCCACTCGTTGCCCCGAAGGCTCGCGAGAGCACCGCTCGGACCCTATTTTCCCATGAGGTGAACCCTCTTCCGAAGTCGTTGGAGCGAGTGAAGGTTCCCGCCTCTTCTTTGAGCTTCGTCAGTTCCTCGATGGCAACAGCAGGCCGCATGGACGCGAGCCTACTTCTCCCCTGCGACATAGACCCCGCGCCCCGGCTGCCCGGTTCGGGCGGCCCCCTACCGGGTGGACTACGCCCAGCGCCCCCCGTTTCGTCCCGCCCTGGCCATGTCGAGCAGATTGGCCAGCCGGTACCGCAGGACCCGCGACTGCCCGACCGACAGGACCAGGCTCGTTGCCGCGCCGCCCTCCACGCTCGTCAAGCGCACCGTCGGCTCGGCAGCCGGGTGAAGGGCCTGCACCAGGGCCACGCCGACGATGAATGCTTCTGGTCGGTTGGTGTCCGAGCGGAGGATGCGGGAACGGTGCCGACCCCGACGTTCGCAGTCGTCCCGGTTGCACCAGTGCGGGTGCGTCAGGTCGGCCGGAGCGCCGCCAAGGGCACCGGTCGGGTAGACGAACACGTCACCGCAGGACCGTTTCATGTCCGGTGCCATACCCGTCACGTGGGCCGCCAGACCGGCTCGGGCGACCGCTGCGCTGGCGCGGACGGTGTGCGCCGCGCAGGTGTACGCACAGGCGTCCAAGGAGCCGGGCGTGTACAGCTCGATCCGGACCGTCGCAGGGTCTCCGCAGGTGGGCAGGGTAGGTAGGGTGCTCATGGTCGCCTCCTAGCTCGGCGATCAAGGCCCCCGGCCAGCGGCGCAATCGCTGGTCGGGGGCCGCCTTCGTGCGGGGCACGACAAATGTACAGTCCATGTACGTCTAGTTTCTAGACGTCTATAGGCTGGACATCCCCGAACACGTATAGATCCTGTGCGTGTTTACGCTCCGCCCATGACGAGCCCGCTGAACAACGTGCCGCTCTACCGGCAGTTGGCGGACGTGCTCGCCAGGGAGATCGAAGAGGGCAAGCTGCGCCCCGGCCAGCCGTTGCCCAGCGAACTGCACCTGCAGCAGACGTACGGCGTCGCCCGGGGAACCGTCCGGATGGCAATGCGTGAGCTGCGCGAACGCGGCCTGGTCGTCACCGTTCACGCCCGAGGAACGTTCGTCGCCGACAGGACTTAGCCCGCACGGGCGAACCTGCCCGACGTGACGGGTCCGGGTGGGCCGGTCGAGGTCGCCGCCCACCGGGCTCACACCGCCACCGCCAAGCACGCACCCCCCGACGGTCGGCGTGTGGTCGATCGACGCACGGGGTACGTACCGGTCGTTCCCGCGTGGCGGCCACCGACCCTTCCGAGGCTGCACGCATCGACAAGGAGGTGTGGTGGTGAACGTTCCTTCGCTCCTGCGGCGTCGTACGGCGCAGGACAGCAACGGCGACGGGGTGGTCGACGCGCGCGACGGCCAGCCGGTGGTGACGGACCGGGACGGCGACCGGACGACGTACCGCAGCGGGTCGCCGACCGCCGACGGCCAGCGCGATGCCGACCTGCCGCGGCGCACCGCCGAGGGCCGGGCTGCCACCGACGGCGACGCGGAGCAGCGGGCGGCGGAGCGCGCCGCGCTGGCGCGGGCGGCGACCGCCCGCAGCGCCGTCGACGGCACCCGCAGCGCCGCCGCCGCCCGGTCGACGACCGTCGACGACGAGCCGCGCACGCCGACCGACCCGATGCGGGTCCCCGACCCCGCGCCGCGTCCGGTGCCGGACCGGCCGGTCGACCGGGACCGGACGCCCGTCGCGCCGACCCCGCCCGCCGACACCCGCCCCGCCGACCGGGACCGGGTGACCACCGACGAGGCCCGCCCGGAGCCGCCGGTGGTGGCCGGACCGAAGCCGAGGACCAGCCTGCTCGCCACCCTCGGCCTGATCGTCTCGGTGGTGGGTGCGGCGTTCGTGCTCACCGGCACCCTGGCCGGGTACGGCATCGCCCTCGGCGCGCTCGGCGCGGTCTTCGCGGTGCTGGGCCTGGTCGCGACCCGGCGGCGGCACGTGGCCGGCACCACTGACGCGTTGCTCGGCGTGCTGGTCGGCCTGACCGCGGTGGTGCTGGGCGTGCTCGCCTTCACCGGCCAGTTCGACTGGCCGACCACCGACGGCGACTGGGTGGCCCGGTTCCGGGAGTGGCTTGACTCACAGTTTGTGGACCGGTTCTGAGGGCACATTTGATCTCGCCGGCGGTTCGCCGGCGATGTTGGACCAGCCGGCTCGCCGGCACCGCCCGACCAGCTCTGGTGGTTCACCAGCCGGGCACCCACTCGTTCGGGGGCAGCGGTTCGCCGCCACCGATGCGCACAGGGGCCGTCACCTCCCGCCGGGGTGGCGGCCCCTTCGCGGTTCGCCCTCACGCAACGGATCGCCGTCGCGGTCGGGTCACACGCAACGAACCACCGCCGGACGCACGGTTCGGCGGTGGTTGTCGTACGGCCGGGCCGCATACCGTTGAGCCACGGCGCCAGCCCGTGGGCCACGGAGGCCGGGCGCGCCCGACCCCGGGAGCAGGACAATGACGATGGACGCCACCAGCCAGCGCTTCCTGATGTGCCGGCCGACGTACTTCGCCGTCGACTACGCCATCAACCCGTGGATGGACCCGACCGCGCCGGTCGACACCGCCCTGGCGGTCCGGCAGTGGGAGCAGCTCCGCCGCACCTACCTCGACCTCGGCCACACCGTCGAGCTGATCGACCCGGTCCCCGGCCTGCCGGACATGGTCTTCGCCGCCAACGGTGGCACGGTCATCGGCGACCGGGCGATGGCCGTGCAGTTCCGCGACCCGCAGCGCGCCGACGAGGCCCCCGCCTACCGGGCCTGGTTCGAGGCCGCCGGCTTCGAGGTGTACGACCCGAAGCACGTCAACGAGGGCGAGGGCGACGTGCTGCTGGTCGGCGACCACCTGCTCGCCGGCACCGGGTTCCGCACCGCGCACCCCTCGCACGCCCAGTTGCAGGAGGTCTTCGGCTACCCCGTGGTCACCCTGCAACTGGTCGACCCGCGCTTCTACCACCTGGACACCGCGCTGACCGTCCTCGACGAGCGGACCGTGGCGTACCTGCCGGAGGCGTTCTCCCCCGGCAGCCGGGCGGTGCTGCGCCGACTCTTCCCGGACGCGGTCCACGCCACCATGGCCGACGCGGAGGTGCTCGGCCTCAACGCGGTCGGCGACGGCCGGCACGTGGTGCTCCCCGCACAGGCCACCGGGCTGGCCGCGCAGCTGCGCGACCGGGGCTACCAGACCATCGGTGTCGACCTGTCCGAGCTGCGCAAGGCCGGCGGCGGACCGAAGTGCTGCACGTTGCGACTCCGTCAGGGAAAGGCGAGCCAGTGATCGAGGACATGCTGCGGACCCCGTCCGCCGTGCGGGACGCGGAGCGGTACACCGCGCACAACTACCACCCGCTGCCGGTGGTGATCTCGTCGGCCGAGGGCGCCTGGCTCACCGATGTGGACGGTCGCCGCTACCTGGACTGCCTGGCCGGCTATTCGGCGCTGAACTTCGGCCACCGGCACCCGACCCTGGTCCGGGCCGCCCACGAGCAGCTCGACCGGCTCACCCTCACCAGCCGGGCGTTCATCCACGACCAGTTCGCCGACTTCTGCCGGGAGTTGGCCGCGCTCTGCGGCAAGGACCTGGTGCTGCCGATGAACACCGGTGCGGAGGCGGTGGAGACCGGCATCAAGGTGGCCCGCAAGTGGGGCTACCAGGTCAAGAAGGTCACCCCCGGGCAGGCGAACATTATCGTCGCCGACGGGAACTTCCACGGCCGGACGACCACCATCGTCAGCTTCTCCACCGACGACGACGCCCGCGCCGACTTCGGGCCGTACACGCCCGGGTTCACCGTGGTGCCCTACGGCGACCTGGCGGCGCTGGAGGCGGCGATCGACGAGAACACCGTCGCCGTGCTGCTGGAGCCGATCCAGGGCGAGCAGGGCGTGGTCCTGCCGCCGGAGGGCTACCTGCCTGGCGTACGCCGGGTCTGCACCGACCGGAACGTGCTGTTCATCGCCGACGAGATCCAGTCCGGCCTGGGCCGGACCGGGCGCACCTTCGCCTGCGACCACGAGGGCGTCGTACCGGACATGTACCTGCTGGGCAAGGCGCTCGGCGGCGGCATCGTGCCGGTCTCCGCGGTCGCCGCGGACGCCGACGTGCTCGGGGTGCTCCGGCCGGGCCAGCACGGCTCGACCTTCGGCGGCAACCCGCTCGCCTGCGCGGTCGCCACCGAGGTGGTCCGGCTGCTGGCCACCGGCGAGTTCCAGCGCCGCTCCGCCGAGCTGGGCGAGCGGCTGCGCGCCGGGCTGGAGGGTCTGCTCGGCAGCGGGCTGGTGGCGGTACGGGTGCGCGGGCTGTGGGCGGGTGTCGACATCGACCCGGCGCTGATGACCGGACGGCAGGCGTGCGAGCGACTGATGGACCGGGGCGTGCTGGCCAAGGACACCCACGGTTCGACCATCCGGCTGGCCCCGCCGCTGGTGATCACCTCCGACGAGATCGACCACGCGGTGGCACAGGTCGCCGCGGTGCTGGCCGGCTGAGCCTCGTGGGCACGGCGGGCGTCGGGGTCGACGCCCGCCGTGCCGGCCGCCGGTCGCGGTGAGCCGGTGACCGGCCGGTCCGGGCGACCACCGCTCAGTTGCGCGGCAGCCGCATCGCCATGGTGGGTGCCTCGGCCATCACCGACGTCGGGGTGAACGCCGCACCGGTGGGCAGTTCCCGGGCCCGGCCCACCTGCACCCCCGGGTACAGCTCCACCATGTCCGCGCCGCCGAGCACCCGGGACTGCTTCGGGGCCAGCGGGACGCGGTCGGCCTCGGTCATCGAGCCGTTCGGCCGGATGCCGGAGCCGTTGGTGCTGACGTCGGTGACGATGACCTCGCCGACGCGCAGCTCGAACCGGACGTGCGCCCGGCTGATCCAGCGCCGCGCCTCGTCGTTGAGCCACTGCCCGAGCATCACGCCCCCGGTCTCCTCGGGGGCCCGGCCGACCGTCACCGGCTCGTCCTCGGTGAGGACGAAACGGCGGCGGATCAGGCCACCGATCCGGATCGCCAGCACCTCGCTGCGCGGGCGCGGCCCGGCGTCGGAGAGCCGGGCACCGTGCCGGGGGCAGGTCGGCACGCCGTGGCGCAGGGCCGGCGGCGGCTGACCGGCCGGGGCGCGGTCCACCCGGGCCAGGTCGGCGAACGCCCCACCGCCCCCGCCACCGCCGAACAGCGCGCAGCCCGGCTCCGGGCAGCGCCACCTGCGGGCCAGCAGTTGCCCGCCGACCGGGGACCGGTCGCCCTCGACCGGGGTGTGCCCGCCGCCGACGTGTGCGACGAACGCCGGGCCGCCCGCGCCGGGCACCGGGGCGACGACCCGCCCCGGCTGTTCCACCAGCCACGGGAACCGGCCGCGCAGGCCGTCGAAGCGGACCCGGCTGACCACCGGCAGACCGAGCAGGTCGGCCACCTCCAGCATCCGGTCACCCGGGTTGTCGAGCACCTCGACCAGGCCGTCGTCGGCCCAGCGGCGGACCACCATCCGTTCGTTCGAGGTGAGGTCGGCGTCGGAGAGCAGCGCCCGGTGCACGATCGCGTAGACCGGGACACTGTCCTCGGCCAGCTCGCGGGAGAGCGCGTCGATCACCATGCCGAGCCGCAGCAGGCTGGCCGGGCGGCCACCGTCGAGATCCTGGTAGCGGATCACCTCGGCCAGGTCGAGTACGGCTCGGGCCAGGGACGGGTCGGTGCAGACCCGCCCCTCGATGGCGTCCAGCACCTTGCTGATCTCGAATCTCATCGCGCGCTCCGGAGGATGTCGTCGATCGGCCGGGCCGCCACCACCGGGCCCGGTCGGCGCCTGCCCGCCGGGGTGAACAGGCGCTGCCCTGGCACGACCCTACCGGTGCCCGGGTCAGCCCATCCGGCCCACCGCCGCGCGCAGCCGGGCCACGTCGCGCCGACGCCGCTCGTAGGTGGCGGCGAGGGTGATCAACGCCAGCCCGCCGACGGCCAGGTAGATCCAGCGGGGCAGCAGGTCCCAGCCCCGGACCAGTTCGTGCAGCGCGAGCAGGACGAGGGCACCCCCGCCGAGCACCACCGGCGCCTGCCAGCGGCGGACCGCGCCGACCAGCACCACGGCCAGGGCGGCACCGCCCAGCAGCAGCCGTCGCCACGGCTGCGGGTCGGCGGCCACCAGCACCGACACCAGGCTGGGCAGCAGAGCCGCGGCGAGCCCGGGGCCGAGGGCGAGCCAGCTGGTCAACCCGGGTCGGGCGCGCAGCGCGAGCAGGCCGGCCACCAGGGTCAACCCGGCCGCCGGCAGGGTGTACGCCTCCAGCAGCACCACCTCGCCGCTGATCAGCAGCAGCCACGCCCCGAGCAGTTCACTGCCGCCGGCCACTGCCCCGAACGCCCACCGCCGGCCGGCCGACTGGCCCGGGTACAGCACCCGCAGTGCGGCGGCGGCCCCCCAGAGCACGCAGATCACCGCCGCGTACCGGATCGCGCCGACGGTGAGCAGCAGGGCGAGCACGGCCACCGCCTGCGCGGCAACCTCCAGCGCCCGTACGGTGAACGAGCCGCGCCGGGCCAGCGCGGGTGCTCCGAGGAGCACCGCCACCGCCACCCCGAGCACCGGGAAACCGGCGGTACGCAGCGGCAGGTCGGCGGCCAGCGGCGCGGTGAGCGCGAACCCGGTGGCCGCCGCGACGGCGGTCAGGAAGCCCAGCAGCCGTACCTCGGCCCGCCTGCCGATCGCGCCGACCACCGCCGCCGCGACCACCAGCAGGGCGAGCCCGGCCAGCGTGCCGGCCCGGGTGGCGAGCAGCCCGACCAGGCCGGCGACCGTCCACAGCAGACCGATCGGGGTGGTCACCGGCACCAGGAGCGCCCGGCCACCCCGGTGGGCCGGTGTCGGTGCGGCCCCGGGAACTGCCGGGGCGGCCCCGTGGGGAACGCCCCCGTCCGAAACGCCCCCGCCCGAAACGGCCACGCCCGGGGCGGCCACGCCCGGCACGGCCACGCCCGGGGCGGCCACGCCCGGCACGGCCACGCCCGGGGCGGCCACGCCCAAAGCGCCCCCGCCCGAAACGGCCACGCCCGGGGCGGTGGGCCGGGGCGGGCCGGTGAGCGTGGCGGCGAGCAGGGCGGCCATCCCGACGAGCAGCACCGCCGCCGGCACCACCGGCCAGGGGGCGGCCACGCCGATCAGCAGCACGGGCAGCGCCGCCGCCCCGAACGGCAGCGCGGCGACGGCCGCCCCGGACCGATCACCGGTGTGCCGGCGGACGACCAGCGCGGCCGTACCGGCCAGGACCAGCAGCGCCGCCCCGACCACGAGGGCCCCGGGCGGCCCGTCCCCGGTCGGCACCCCCGACCAGGGCCGCACCGGCCCGCCGTAGGGGGCGACGAGCGCGGCCAGGGTCACCGGCGCGGCGGCGACCAGCGCCAGGCCGGCCAGCACCGCACCGACCACCCGGCCGGGAGTGACCAACGCGGTCCGCCGGTCGGCCGGCACCAGCGCGACGACCGCGAGCGCCGCATAGAGCGCGAGCGGCTCCCCACCGGGTACGACGGTCGGCGCGACCACGGCGGCGAGCGCCAGGGCGAGCGCGGTGCCGGCGTACCCGTCGAGGTCGGGGCGGCGGCGACGCAGCGCGAGCAGCGGGACCAGCAGCAGCACGGCGGCGGCGAATCCGGCCCGCAGTTGCCACCAGGGTGGTGCCCCGGCGGCCCGCAGCGCGACCGAAGCGCCGGCCGGCACGGTGAGCAGCGCGACCGTCAGCGCGATCCCGGCGACCCGGCCCGCGACGTCGCTCGCCGGGCGGCCGGGCAGCGCCACCGCCAGCCCGGCGACCAGCACCACCCCGAGCGCCACCAGCATCCCGACCGGGGCGGCCGAGGCCACCAGCAGGCCGTGCCCGAGCAGCACCGCGGCCCCCGCCGCGCCGACCAGCACGGTCGGGGCGCGCCGGCCGCGCAGCACCGCGACCGGCAGCAGCGCCGCCCCGACGACCAGGTCGACGGCGAGGGTGGCCGGCCACGGGGTGACCGTCACCGCCGGCAGTGCCGCAGCCGTGACCACCACCGCCAGCAGTACGGTCACCGGGCGGGCCGCCCTCGGCAGCAGCAGGAGGCCGGCACCGGCGGTGAGCAGGACGACGAGCGGCAACTGCCAGCCCCAGGCGAGATCGGGCCCGGCGGCGGCGCCCTGCCAGGCGGGCAGTGACCGGTCCACCGCGAGCGCCGCCACGGCACCGGTGGCCAGCACGACGACCTGGGCCGCGCCGCCCGCGACCAAGAGTGCGCCGACCCGGGGGCCGGTACGGTGCCGAAGCGGCAGCAGCCGGACGGCACCGGCCAGGGCGGCGGCCACCAGGCCGACGGCGAGCAGCAGGAACCCGGCCCGCAGTTCCGCGACCGGCCGCAGCACCGCGACGGCCAGCAGCGGCACCAGCAGCCCGACGGTGATCTGCCGGAACACCGCTGCTGCGGCGACCCGGGCCGCACCGGCCAGGACCAGGCCGACGAGGAGCAGCGGCAGACCGGCGAGCAGCGGCAGACCGGCGGCACGGCCCAGCGCCAACGGCACCAGGGCGCAGCTCGCGGCGACGGTCGACGCGGCACCGAAGCCGAGCCAGCCGAGCAGCAGTCCGGCGAACACGGCACCGGACGGCCCGGCGACCGGCCCCCCGCCGGCCGCCGGACCCCCGTCCGCCGGGGCGGTGGTGGTGCCCGACCCCCCGGCGGGCACCACCACCCCTCCCCCCGGACCCGCGACGGCCACGGCCGCTGCGGGTGACGCCGCTGCGGCCGGAACCGCAGCGGCGGGATCAGGCCCGGCCGGGGCCGGGGAGCGGCGGCGCAGCACGACCACCACCGCGAGGTCGAGCAGCGCCACCCCGAGGAAGGTCAGCGTCCAGCCGGTCGCCCCCGGACGGGACTGCGCCACCGTGAGCGGCAGCACCGGCTGGACCACGAGCAGCGCCGCGAACCACGGCACGGTGAGCCGGCTGAGCAGGGCGTACCCGGCGGCGATCCCGGCGCTGACGCCGGCGACCAGGGCGGCGTAGCGGGTGCCCGGCCAGTCGGCGCTGCCGAGCAGGTTCACCGACCAGGCGGCGTACCCGTCGAGGATCACCAGCAGCAGACCGACGGCGGCGAACGTCTCGGCGGTGCCGCGCAGGCCACGCCACTTCGCCACCAGCGGCACCGCCAGGGCGAGCGCGGTGAACGCGGCCAGGATCAGCGCCCGGCCGGCCACCCCCACGGTGGCCCAGGCGACGGCGGTGAAGACCACCGCCGCGGTGCCGAGCAGCAGGCCACCAAGGACGAACAGCAGCCACTGGATGGTTCTGGTGGACGTCTCCGGGCGACCCGGAACGTCCGGCCCGGCCGGCGGCACCGGACCGGCGAACGCGCCAGGGGGTACCGGCGTCCCCGGGCGCACCGGCGGCGCGACCGGACCGGCCGGCACGGTGGGAAGGGCGGCCGGCGCGGCGGGACGGGCGGCCGGCGGGGCGGGAGGCGCGGCCGGCGCGGGTGGGTGGACCGCCGCGCCGACCGGGACCGGCGCGGGGATCTCCCGTCGGATGCGGGCCGCCAACTCCGCCCGTCGACGCTGCGTCGCGAGCAGCCGGGAGCCGAGCCCCTGGTACACCTGCCGGGCCTGCTCGACCTCCCGGCCGAGGGCGGCGATCTCCCGGTCCAACCGGACCACCTCGGCGGCGGGCGGGTACGGCCCGAGCCCGCAGCCGGCGCACCCACGGGTCAGCTCGGCGGGCGCTCCGCAGCGGGGGCAGGGGTAACCGGTGTTCTGCACCCGGCCATCCTGCCGGTGGGCCGCAACCGGAGGCCAGAGTGCCCGTACCTAGGTACGGGTGTTCTCGTTCACCCAGGCGGCGTACGCCGGGTCGCCGCACTGGGCCTGGGTGACCAGGATCTCGGGCACCTCGTACGGATGGCTGGCCCGGATCTGGGCGACCAGCGCCACGGCCCGGTCGGGGGCGGTCTTGAACTGCACCGACCATTCGGTGCTGGTCTCCACCCCGGCCCGCCACCAGTACGTGCTGTCGACCTGACCGCCGACCTGGGCGCAGGCGGCCAGTCGCCCGGCCACCGCGGCGGCCGCCATCAGGTCCGCGGCGGAGCGCGAGTCCACCACCGTCGTCACCACGCAGATCTGGTCCACCTGCGCACCTTACGCGGGAATGGCGGTGAACCTGTCGACCGTCACGGTGCGTTCACCCCGCCGTCACGCCGTCCCGGTTGTCGGCGATCCACCTGTCGATCCGGTCCCACCAGTCGAACAGCCAGTCGATCCGCTCCTGCCGGCCGGTCGGGACGTCCTCTGGCGGCACGGACCAGAACCGCATCACGATTCGTTTGTCCATCGGCAGTTCGCGCCACACGTCGGCGACGGTCAGCATCCGGTCCAGACCGGTGTGCGCCACGAAGATCACGCCGGCCTCCGGGGCGGCGTCCAGGGCGGCGAGCACCCCGCCTGGCTGCGGGGCGAGCACGTGCTGCATCCGCTCGGCGCGGACCGCCATCCGTTCCAGACCGAGCGCGCGCAGCTTGGCGATGGCCCGCAGCCGCCGGCCGGGGGTGAAGTTGCCGCCCTCCGGGAAGATCACGAAGGCGTCGTCGTCGTCCAGTCCGGTGGCCAGGTGACCGATCTGCCGGACCGCCGACCCCTTTCCGTCATCGGCGGCAATGAACCGGTTGGGCAGGCGGTTGAGCAGCACGTCGATCGCCGGATCCCACTGGAGCGCCTCCTTGAGCACGATCCGGGGCTCCCGCTGGAACCAGTTGACCAGGGAGTGGATCAGGATGAACGAGTCACCCGGGCCGGCGTGCCGGCAGAGCACCAGTTCCGGCCGGCCCGGCAGGGCGGTGTCCGGGTCGGTGCCGACCACGTCGATGCTCAGCCGCAGCGTCCACCGGGCCTGCCAGAACAGCACCCGCAGGAACCAGCCGGCGAGCACGTAGTGCGCCCGCTGGAAGGCAGGCGTGCGCTTCCACCTGCCGAACCCGCAGGCCAGCCAGAGCACGAAGAGGGCGACCAGCGCGGCGGCGTCCCAGACCAGGTAGACGCAGCCGATCCAGAGCAGCCGCAGCGGACGCAGCCGACCCGGCACGAACGGCGACGCGGCCAGCGCGAGCAGCGCCCAGACCGGCACCGTGGTCAGCACCGTGACCGCGAGCAGGATCACCCCGGGCGCGAACAGCAGCCGGCGTACCCACCGAGGGGGCAGCGGCATCAGCGGTCCAGGCTCGCCAGATAGTGCCGGGAGGCGGTGTAGGCGCGGCTGATCCGCCGCCCCACCGCCGCCATGTCCCGGTACGCCCACGGGCTGTCGTCGCGCGGTTCCAGCCCGCCGGTCGGCAGCACGTGCACCCGTACCCCCTCGGGCAGGGCGGCCATCTCCCGGGCGAACCGGTGCCGGCGGGCGATCTCGAACGCGACCTGGGCGATCTCCCACGGCCGGCGGGGCGGCGTCAGCTCCCGTTCGATCCGCCCCACCTGGAGGACGAAGATCTGCGTCGCGCCGACGGCGACCGCCTCGCCGATCGGGATCGAGTTGACGATCCCGCCGTCTATGTAGTGCTGGCCGTCGATCTGCGCCGGCGGCAGCAGCCCCGGCACGGAGGCGGAGGCGAGCACCGCCGACACCAGGGGTCCGGTGTGGAACCAGTGTTCGGCGGCCCGCTCGATGTTGGCCGCGCAGCAGCGGAACGGCACCTTCAGGTCGGCGAAGGTGGTGTCCGCGCCCAACTCCCCCTCCAGCAGCTTGCGCAGCGGCCGGGGCGAGTGCAGGTGGGTACGGGCGGCGAACCGGCGTAGTTGCCGGGCGACCGAGTCGCCGTAGACCTCGCTCGCCTCCGGGGAGGCCCAGAGCCGGACCAACCGGTCGGTGACCGCCTCGGACGGGTCGGCGGCGACCAGCGCGCCGTTGACCGCGCCGATCGAGGTGCCGAGCACGACGTCGGGGCGGATCCGGGCCCGGAACAGGGCACGCAGCATCCCCACCTCGACCGCGCCGAGCACTCCCCCGCCGCCGAGCACGAACGCCACCGGACCGCCACTCATGCCGTTCATCCTGGCACGCCACCGCCCGTGACCGTGGCGCAGCCGCTGGTCACCGCCGCGCGCGCCCCGGCACCGGTGGCGGTGGGCGAACACACCACTGCGGAGGGTCATCGGGCAACTGGACAACCGTTGACAGGGGGGACACATTCCCGCAACCTGACACCACCCCGAACCCCAGGCAGGTGCGAACACTGATGGCAGCCCTGAACGCCGGTAGGTTGCTGGCCCGCAGGTACCGGCTCCTCGACAGGATCGGGGCCGGCGGGATGTCGGTGATCTGGCGGGCCCGCGACGAGGTGCTCGACCGGGTCGTCGCGGTCAAGGTGCTCGCGCCGTCGCTGGCCGCCGACGCCCGGTTCCGGGACATGGTGCGCGAGGAGGCGCGCTCGGCCGCCCAGCTGGTCCACCCGCACGTGACCGCGGTGCACGACTACGGCGAGGCGCTCGCCCCGGACGGCGAGATCACCTCGTTCGTGGTGATGGAGCTGCTCACCGGCGAGGAGTTGGAGCACCGGCTGAGCGAGGGGCCGTTGCCCTGGCCGGAGGCGGTCGAGATCGGTGCCCAGGTGGCCGAGGCGCTGGCGGCGGCGCACCGGCTCGGCATCGTGCACCGGGACATCACCCCGGCGAACGTGATGATGACCCGGGTCGGCGCGAAGGTGCTCGACTTCGGCATCGCCACCCAGGTCGGCACCCCCGACGACGACGAGGACGGCGGCACCTTCGGCACCCCGGCGTACGTCGCGCCGGAACGGTTGGACGGTGCGCCGGCCCAGCCGTCGACCGACGTCTACTCCCTCGGCGTGCTGCTCTACGAGACGCTGACCGGGCAGCCGCCGTACCTGGCGGAGACCTGGGAGCAGCTCGCCGCGGCGATCGCCGACGAGCGGCCGCCGGTGCTGGACGGCGTACCGGGGCTGCCCCCGGTGGTGGTCGATGTCTGTCTGCGCTGCCTGGCCCGGGATCCGCAGGAACGGCCGACCGCGCACCAGGTCGCCACCGCCCTGCGCGACCAGTTGCTGCCGGGTGATCCGCAGGCCGCCACGATGCTCTCCCCGACTGTCACCCTGCCCGCCGTCGCCGGGGCCGACGCCCCGGGCGACCGGCCCACCGCGCCGGTCGCCGGGACCGGCCTGGCCGCCGCCGGCGCGGCAACAGGCATCGGTGCGGCAGCGGCGGGCGGTGCCGGATCGGCGGGCCCCGGTGACGGCAGCGCGCCGGCCGGCCGGGCCGCGGTCGGTGGTGCGGCCGGGGCCGGGGCGACGACGGGCACCGGTACCCCGGACGCCCGGCACGCGGGCCCGGGCGGTCCGGGTGACACGGCCGCCGAACCGGAGCTGCTGCCGCCGTCGCGCCGCCCGCTGGTGGCGGTGGGGGTGCTGGTGGTGCTGACCGCGGCGGCGGTCCTTCTGCTCGCCCCGCTGCTGGAACCCGGCACCCACTCCCCGCCGGTGGCCGGGCGGACCGAGACCCCGGCGGGCGAACCGACACCGTCGCGTACCCAACCGGCGGCGGACCCCACCCCGCCACCGGCGCCCCGACGGGCCACCACCGCACCCGCACCGTCGCGTCCGCCGGCCACCACCCCGGACGGGGGCCAGGGCGGCGGCGGGTTGACCGAGGCCGCCGACCGGCTGCGCCGGCTGATCGACGACGGGGTCCGCACCGGCGAGGTCCGCGAGGACGTCGGTCTGGACCTGCGCAACGTGCTGGCGAACCTGACCCGGTCCGCCGCCGCGGGCAGCTCCGACGTGCCGGCGCAGGTGACCGCGCTCCGCGAGAAGGTCACCCGCCGCGTCGACGAGGGGGGCATCACCCAGGCGTACGGCCGGCAGCTCGACGCCGCCGTGCGGGACCTGGCCGCGACCACCGTCTGAGCCTGCGCGCCGTCGGGTCGCGCGCCCGTCAGCGGGTACGCAGCCCGACGGGCCGGCGCACGGTCGGGGCGGTGCCGAACGCGACGGACCGGTAGACCGCCTCGTAGCCGAGGGCCATCCGCCCGGTGGAGAAGTGCTCGGCCACGTGCGCGGTGCAGGCCGCCGGGTCGAGCCGGACCACCTCGCGCAGGGCCGCCGGCAACTCCCGGGCGTGGTCGCGGACCAGCCCGGTCACCCCGTCCACCACCACCTCGGGCACCGCGCCCCGGCGCAGCGCCACCACCGGCGTGCCGGTCGCCATGGCCTCCACCATCACCATGCCGAACGGCTCCTCCCACTGGATCGGCATGATCAGGCAGCGGGCGTCGACCAGCAGCCGCAGCGTCGCCTCCCGGTCGGCGTTCATCACCACGTCGACGTCGTGGCCGAGCATCGGCTGGACCACCTCGGCGAAGTACCGGCGTTCGGCGGGCTCGTTGCACTTGCCGGCCAGGGTGAGCGGGAGGCCGGCCGCCCGGCAGGCCCGGATCGCCGTGTCGGGGCCCTTGTCCGGGCTGAACCGGGCCAGCCAGAGCACCGGACCCCGGCCGGGCGCCCGCTTGACCGGCACGTCCCGGCTGTCCAGCGCGTTGTGCACCGTGCCCACCCAGGGCAGGGTGGGGTTGGCCCGCCGTTGGGCGTGCGAGATGGCCACCAGGCCCACCCCGTGGTCGGTGTCGCCGAGCACCGCCCCGTACTCGCCGACCGGGTTGCCGTGCACGGTGGCCACGGTGGGCACCGCGCGGCGGCCGGCCACCAGCGGCCCGATCGTGGTGTGGTCGTGGATGACGTCGAAGTCGGCGGCGGAGACCAGCCGGTTGATCCGGGCCAGGTGGGCCAGCTCCGGCAACGACTCACCCAGCCGGTCGTACTGCAACTCGTCGATCGTGGAGACGAAGTCGGCGGTGGTGCCGTGCTGCCGGCCGGCCCCGAAGAGGGTCACCCGGTGGCCGTGCCCGACCAGCGCGTCCACCAGCCCGTGCACCACCTGCTCCAGCCCGCCGTACCCCGGTGGGGGCACCGACAGCCAGGGTGGCACGAGCATCGCGACCCGCAGTGGCGGCCCGGACGGCGGACGTTCCGACGGACGGTGGGTCACTGCCACGAATCCTCCCCCGTTGTCCCGGTCCGGCAGGCGTGTCCGGCGGGATCGGCGGCGATTTCCCCCTGGCCGGACACGCAAACGCGCCCCGGCCGGGTGGGGCCCGTCCGGGGCGCGTGCGGCGGCGGGCGGTGGAGCCAACCCCCTTGGCTCCGCCGCCCGCCGCCCGGAGGAGGCAGGTATCTGGTTACGACGTCTCGGCGAGCGTCACGGTTGCAGTCGCCTCGGCACCATTTCGCTTGTAGGTCACCTGGACCCGGTCGCCGACCTTGCCGGCCTGCACCGCACCGACCAGATCGTTGGAGTCGTTGATCACCGTGTCGCCGAACTTGGTGATCACGTCGCCGCGCTGGATGCCGGCCTTCTCGGCGGCGCTGCCCCCGGTGACGGCGGCCACCAGCGCCCCGCCGTCCTCGGCCGCGTTGACGCTGACCCCCAGGGACGGGTGGCTGATCTTCTCGCCACGCTGGAGCTTCTCGGCGACGTCCTTGGCCTTGTTGCTCGGGATGGCGAAGCCGACCCCGATGTTGCCGGTGCTGCCCTGCCCGGCGGTGGCGATGGCGGTGTTGATGCCGATCACCTCGCCCCGGGTGTTGACCAGCGCGCCGCCGGAGTTACCCGGGTTGATCGGGGCGTCGGTCTGGAGCAGGCCGGAGATCGAGCTGGCACCGCCCTGCGGAGACTGCTGCGGGCCGTCGCCGCTGCCGGCCTGGATGGTGCGGTCGCGGGCGCTGAGGATGCCGGCGGTCACCGAACCCTGCAGGCCGAGCGGGCTGCCCAGGGCGAGCACCTGGTCGCCCACCTGCATGGCGTCGCTGTCGCCGAACTTCGCCGCCTTGAGGTTGTCCAGGCCGCTGGTCTGGACCACCGCGAGGTCGGTCTTCGGGTCCGTGCCGCGGATCTCGGCGGGGGCGGACTTGCCGTTGGCGAAAACCACCCGGACGGTCTTGCCGGAGGCGGACGCGACCACGTGGTTGTTGGTCAGCACGAAGCCGTCGGCGCTGAGGATCACACCCGACCCCTCACCGTTGTCGGTGATGATCGAGACCACGCTGTCCTGCACCGACGCCGCGATCTTCGGCAGGTCGGCGCTGTTGATCACCGGCGCGGCCGAGTAGTTGCGGGTGATGCCGCCCCGGTCGCCGTCGACCGCCAGGGCGAGCGCGCCACCGGCCACGCCGGAGCCGAGCATCAGCGCGAAGACCGCCACCCCGGCGCCGACGAACTTGGCCACCTTGCCGGCCTGCGGCGCCGGGGTGGGCGTCCACGGGGTCGGCTGGCCGGGGTGCTGCGGACCGCCCTGCCCCGGGTAGCCGGCGGACGGCTGGCCCGCGCCGGGCTGACCGTAGCCGACACCTGGCTGACCGGGGTAGCCGGCCGACGGGGTGGCCGCACCCGGCTGGCCGGGACGGTGCTGGCCGGGGTAGCCACCGGCCCACCCGGACTGCTGCTGGCCGGGCTGGTAGCCGGCCGACGGGTACTGCCCCGCCGGGGCGTGGCCCGGGTAGCCGGAGGACCCGGAATAGCCGGGCCGGTACGCCTGGTCGCCGCCACCGGACGGGTACGGGGAGGACTGCGGATACCCGGCGGCGGGCGACGCGTACGGCGACGCGGGCGACGCGTACGCCGGTCCGGGGTTGGCCGTGCCGGCCGGCTCCCCCGCGGTGCCGGCGGCCTGACCGGGGGTGTTGGGGGTGTCGGACTCGCCGCGCGTGGCGCGGGACGGCTCGGCGGAGGGGTGCGACGGCTCGGCGTCGGAGGAAGCCGGCCGACGCTGCGGGTCGGTCTCGAACTCGGTCATGCCCCCTAGTTTTCCCCGTCGCACTGTCACCCACCTGGAACCCGCCTGGAAGTTTTCTGAAAGTCACCACGGGGTCGGTGAGGGTTACTCCGGGTCGCCGTCGACCACGGGCAGCAGGGGCAGCCGGACCCGGAAGGTGGCTCCGCCGCCCGGGGTCTCGTCCACCTCGACGGTGCCCTGGTGGGCGGTGACCAGTGCCGCGACGATGGCCAGGCCCAGTCCGGTGCTGGTGATCCCGCTGGCCCGGCGGGTCCGGGCCGCGTCGGCGCGGTAGAACCGTTCGAAGACCCGTTCGGCCTGCTCCGGGGCGAGTCCCGGCCCGGTGTCCACCACTTCCACCACTGCCGTGTTCCCGTCCTCGGAACACAACCGCAGGGTCACCGACGCCTCCGGCGGGGTGTGCGTCAACGCGTTGGTCATCAGGTTGCCGATCACCTGACGCAGGCGGGCGTCGTCGGCGTACACCACCAGCGGGCCCGAGTTCGGGGTGATCTCCAGCTCGATGTGCCGTTCGGGGGCGACCACCCGGGCCGCCTCGACCGCCTCGGAGGCGAGCACCGGCAGCTCCACCGGGGCCAGCGACAGCGGGCGTTCCCGGTCCAGCCGGGCGAGCAGCAGCAGATCCTCCACCAGCAGCCCCATCCGGGCCGCCTCGTCCTCGATGCGGCGCAGCAGGTCGGCGGTCTGCTCGGGGGCGCGGGCCGCGCCCTGCCGGTACAGCTCGGCGAAGCCCCGGATGGTGGTCAGCGGGGTACGCAGTTCGTGCGAGGCGTCCGCGACGAACTGCCGCATCCGCTCCTCCGACCGCCGGGCGCGGGCCTCGGACGCCAGCGCGGCGTGCGCCGCGTCCCGGGCGCCGGCCTCGGCCGTACGGGCCGCCATCTCCGAGGCGGCGCGGGCGGTGAAGGCGGCCTCGATCTGAGCCAGCATCGCGTTCAACGCCCGGGAGAGCCGGCCCAGCTCGGAGGTGGCGCACTCCTGCCCCTCCTCGGGGTCGGGCACCCGGCGGGTCAGGTCACCACCGGCGATCGCGGCGGCCGTCCGTTCGATCTCCACCAGCGGTTTCAGGCTGGTCCGCACGATGGCCGCGCCGATCGAGGCGAGCAGGATCAGCACCGCCCCGCCGACCAGCATGTCTATCCAGATCAACCGCTTGACGGCCAGGTCGACGTCGGTGAGGTGCTGCCCGACGGCGAGCACCCGGCCGTCGGAGAGTTCCCGGTAGAGCATCCGCCACCGTTCCCGGCCGTCCTGGGACCGGACCGTGAACGGTTCGCCCTCGTCGGCCCGGAAACCGGGCAGGTCAGCCGGGACCGGAGGAAGGTCGTCCGGTTCGAGCGCCGGGTCGTACCCGATGAACCGGGAGGTGTCCTCGTCGGCGAGCGCGACGACGTAGTCGGTGGGCAGCGCGGCCTTGACCCGTCCGCTCTCCAGGTCCGGCAGCGCCCGGCCGACCTGGACGCTGGCCGACTGCAGCTCGCCGTCGACCTGCCCGATCAGGTACTCCCGCAGGAAGTACGTGGTGAGCGAGCTGATCACCACGAGGGCGACGGCGACCAGGGTGAGTACCGCCGCGACCAGCTTGACCCGTAGCGGAACGCTCCGGATCCGTCCCTTCGCCTCGTCGAGCGGGCTCACGCCGCCGGCTTGCGCAGGACGTAGCCCACGCCGCGCAGGGTGTGGATCAGACGGGGCTGGGTGTTGTCGACCTTGCGGCGCAGGTACGAGATGTAGGACTCGACGATGTTGTCGTCGCCCCGGAAGTCGTAGTTCCACACGTGGTCGAGGATCTGCGCCTTGGACAGCACCCGGTTGGCGTTGAGCATCAGGTACCGCAGCAGCTTGAACTCGGTCGGCGAGAGCTGCACCCGCTGGCCGGCCCGGTGCACCTCGTGGGTCTCCTCGTCCAGCTCCAGGTCGGCGAAGGTGAGCCGGGAGGGGGCGTGCTCGCCGGTGGCCGTACGCCGCAGCACCGCCCGGATCCGGGCGGTCAGCTCCTCCAGGCTGAACGGCTTGGTGACGTAGTCGTCGCCGCCCAGGGTGAGCCCACGGATCTTGTCGTCGGTGGCGTCCCGGGCGGTCAGGAACACCACCGGGGTACGCGTGCCGCCCTCGCGCAGCATCCGGATGACCTCGAAGCCGTCCAGGTCGGGCAGCATCACGTCGAGCACCACCAGGTCGGGACGGTGGTCCTTGGCCGCGTTCAGGGCCGCGCTGCCACTGGTGGCGGTCGCCACGTCGAACCCCGCGAAGCGGAGGCTGGCGGAGAGCAGTTCGAGGATGTTGGGGTCGTCCTCGACGACGAGCAGTCGCGCCTCGGTCTGGGTAGCGGCCATGCTGGCCATCATCCGTGACGTCGCTGCGCCGGCGCTGGACGGTTCCTGCAAAAAACCTGTGAAGCCGTCCACGCCGGCCGGGGTGACGGTCGGTGCCCGGCGGTGGCCGTCACCGCAGCAGCCGACGCAACCCGTCCAACGCACCGTCGAGCACCCGGATCGCCGTGCGCAGCTGGGTGTCGCTGAGCCGGCCGGCCCGGACCAGGGCCCCGACCTCGACGGTGAACTCGGCCAGCCGCTTGTCGAACTCGGCCAGCAGGGGCGGGCCGCCGGTGGTGGGGGTCGCCGGGCCGGGCGGGCCGGAGGCGGCCGGACGGTCCCAGCGGGTCTGCCGGGTCTGCCGGGTGGCCTCGCGCAGCTCCCGTTTGAGGTCACGCACCGAGCCGCGTACCTCGGTCTGGATCTCCCCGGCCAGCGCGGAGAGATCCTGCACCGAGGCCGAGATGTCGGATTCCAGGGCGGTCAGCTCGTCGGCACGCTGCCGCAGCTCGGCCCGGCCCCCCTCGGTGATCTCGTAGACCTTGCGGCCACCGGCGGCGGTGTGGGTGACCAGCCCGTCGGCCTCCAGCCGTTGCAGCCGGGGGTAGATGGTGCCGGCGCTGGGGGCGTACAGGCCGAGGAAGCGCTCCTCCAGCAGCCGGATCAGCTCGTAGCCGTGCTTGGGGCCGTCGTCGAGCAGCCGGAGCAGGTAGAGCCGCAGCCGCCCGTGACTGAACACGGCGGTCACGGCAGCTCCTCCTGGTCGGCGTCCACCGGCCGGGCGAGCAGCGCGATGCTGCCGGAGGTCGCGGACACCCAGAGCTTACCCGCGCCCGCGCCGAGCACTCCGTGGCTGTCCTTGACCGGTCCGACGCCGACCCCGCCACTGACCTGGGGGAAACCGCTGGTGATCCGGCCCGAGGTGGTGTGCAGGTGGACGGCGAGGTCGCTGTCCTCGCGGACCCGTACGGTGATCGGCCCGGAGATGGTGGTGAGCCGGATGTCGCTGTGCCGGGGATTGTCCAGGTCGCAGGTGATCGCTCCGGAGACGGTGGTGGCGTGCACCCGGCCGGCCGCGCTGTCGGCGAGGGTCACCTCGCCGGAGACCGTGTTCAGCAGGAGGTCGCCGGTGACGCCGAGCGCCTCGACCGGGCCGGAGACGATCCGCGCGTCGGTGCGCCCGGCCAGGCCCATCAGGGTGATCTGCCCGGAGGTGACGTCCACCGTGGTGTCGTGGGACAGCCCGGAGGCGACCAGCGTGCCGTCGACCAGGTGCAGGTCGGCCAGGGTCCCGGTGGGGACGGCGATGGACACCTCGGCCCGGAACCGGCGGCCGAGCTGACCGAGCCACCAGAGGAACCCGGGCCGGCGGGGTGGCCGCTCGTGCCCGATCCGCAGGACGCCGTCGCGGTGCTCGACGATGACCGGCCGGCTGCTGACCCGGGTGACGTCGACCCGGGCCGGGCCGTCGGTGCCGACCACGTTGAGCCGCCCGGTGATCAGGCGTACGTCGAGCCGGGTGACCGGGCCCTCGACGGCGATCCGTTGTGGTCTGTCGAGCTTCCAGCTGGCCATGACGTCTCCCTCCGGGGGCCACGGCCGACGGCCGCGCCACTGCACGGAGGAAGCATAACGCGATACATCGCGATAGAACAAGACTGTCGCGACCAACGCCGAAGGGACCTCCCGACACGCTGCCGGGTGGTCCCTTGCGTGTTTCTGCGGGCAGCCTGATCCGGAGTCGGCGGGGGAGCTTCACTCCGGCGACGGGTATTCCTGTCCGTCATATTTATGCCACAGCGTCATACCTTCCTCCCTCGGTAAGTAGATCCGTCGGGGTCACCTCGCGTAACGGAGTGGGAAGGGCCGCCTCCGGCGGTCCCTCAGGCGGCCAGGCCGAGCCCCGCCCCGGCGGCCACCGGGCCGGGCACGGCCACCGGGCCGACGGCAGCCAGGGTGGGACGGCTGACGACCGGGCGGGGCGGGAGCAGGTGCACTGCCGACTCGGCGGCACGGGCCAGCACCCGGCGGTCCGCGCCGGGGACCGGGTGCAGGGCGGCGGCCACCGCGACATCGACGACCAGGTCGCGGGCGGCCAGCACCCGGCGTACCGAGCGCCACAGCGTCTCGTCGCCGAGGAAGGCGGCGGTGGTGGTCGTCGCCCCGGTGGCAGCAGAGCGGTAACTGATCCGCACCGGCACGACGGGGGCGCCGGCGTCGACCGCCGCCTGGAAGACCGCCGGCCGGAAGCCCCGCCGGGGCCGACAGCCGGCCGGCGGGACGACGCCGCACCAGGTCGTACCCTCGGGAAAGACCGCGACCGGGTGACCGGCGCGCAGGGTGGCCGCGAGCCGGGCCACCGTGCCCGGCAGGTCCCGGGGCCGCGACCGGTCGACGAAGACCGCGCCACCGGCGCGCGCCAGCAGCCCCAGCACCGGCCAGTTCCGCACCTCCCGCTTGGCCAGCAGCCGGGCCGGCGCGACCGCCAGCACCGCGAGCACGTCCAGCCAGGAGACATGGTTGGCGACCAGCAGCGCCCGTCGTCGGGGCAGCCGCCCACGCACCACCAGCCGTACCCCGAGCACCCCGGCGGTCCGCCGGGCCCAGGCCCGCAGCACCGCCGCCCGCCGCGCCGCCGGCAGCACCGGCAGCAGTACGGCCATGCCGGCCCCGGCCAGCAGCATCCCGAGTACGCCCAGCAGCCGGGCCACCTGCCGCACCGGCGACGCCCCGGCCCGCCCCTCCCCCGGCAGGCAGTCCGGCCCGCAGCCGGCGGTCGGTCGCCACAACTCGGCGCTCACCGGGCCTGCCCGCCCAGGAAGTGCCGGCGGTAGCGCGGGTTCATCCGGTCCAACGAGAACAGCAGGTAGAAGTCGGCACAGCGGAAGTCCGGGTCGTACGCCGGTTCCCCGGCGATCCACGCGCCGAGCCGCAGGTAGCCGCGGACCAGCGGAGGGATCAGCGCCCGCCCGGCGGGGTCCCCGGTGGCCGACTCCGGTGCCACCGCGCCCGGCTCGGCGAACCACGGCCGCAGCGGGCGGACCCGCATCAGCGGGGGTGCGAGGTGCCCCGCCCGGCCCAGCGCCCACGTCTCGGCGACGGCACGACCCCCGTCGCCGACCGGCACCGAGGCGCAGCCGCCCAGCCAGTTCACCCCGCGCAGGTGCAGGTAACGGGTCAGTCCCGCCCACATCAGGTTGAGCACCGCGCCGGTGCGGTGCTCCGGGTGCACGCAGGAACGACCGGTCTCGACCAGCAGGTCGCGCAGCGGGTCGAGCGGGGTCAGGTCGAACTCGCCGGCGGCGTACCGGCGGTCGGTGCGTCCGGGGGGCAGCAGCCGGTAGGTGCCGACCACCGCGCCGGTGCGCTCCTCGCGGACGATCAGGTGGTCGCAGTGCACGTCGAGGTCGTCGGTGTCCAGCCCGGCGGCACCCGGGCGCAGGGTCGCGCCGAGTTCGGTGGCGAACACCTCGTGGCGCAGGCGTTGCGCGGCCGCGACCTCGGTCGGGTCGTCGGCGATCAGCAGGGTGTATCCACTGGTCGTCAGGGGTGCGCCAGCGGCATGCAGAACAGCCATGGGACCTGTGTAGGTGCCCCGGGTTGCCGGGCTCCCGGGGACGGGTGTCGATCCGGTGAACGCCTGCCGGCGGGACCGGGCCCGGTGTGACCGGGGTGGCCTACGGGGCCGGCGGGGCGGTTGGGTGGCAGGGCCGGCGCGTGCGAGGCTGCCTGCGGGCGCCCGGTGGTCGGTCCGGGCCGACGACCGGCGGAGGGGCGATGATCATCGAAGCGCGGTACCAGGGGCCGGCCGGCACGGGCAACGGCGGCTGGAGCGCGGGGATCTTCGCCGGGGCGTACGGCGTGGACGGTCCGGTCGAGGTGACGTTGCGTCGTCCGCCGCCGCTGGACACCCCGCTCACCCTCGCCGACGGCGACGTGCTCGACCCCGACGGCCGGCTGGTCGCCGAGGTACGCCCGGCCGGCACTCCGCCCGCCCCGGTGCCCCCGGTGGATCCGGCGACCGCACGGGCCGCCTCGGCCGGCTACCCGGGGCTGGTGGACCACCCCTTCCCCGGCTGCTACGTCTGCGGCCCGGAGCACCCGGACGGCCTGCGGATCCACCCCGGGCGGCTGCCCGACGGCCGGACCGCCGCGCCGTGGCGGACGCCCGCGCGGGTGACCGCGCCGACGGTGTGGGCGGCGCTGGACTGTCCCGGGGGCTGGGCGGTGATCGCCCCGGGCCGGCCGTACGTGCTGGGCCGGCTCGCCGTCACGCTGGACGCGCTGCCCGAGCCGGGCGGGGAGTACGTGGTCACCGGGGCGGTGGACACCGTCGAGGGACGCCTGGCGGTGGTGCGTACCAGCCTCTACGACGGCGTCGGTGGGCTGCTGGCCCGGGCCCGCGCCACCTGGGTCGCGCTGCCTGCCGAGCCTCGTCCCTGAGGACGACCCGCTCCTGCCTGAGTCGGAGCATGACCTACCGACCGGGACTGATGGCGTAGCTTGACCTGACCAGCAAGGCTGGCAGCGGCGCATTCCGCAACGGCGTCGCAGATCGCGGTGCCCCGCGCGCCGCCGCACGGGAGGAGAACGATGTCCGACGGGCAGTGGAGCCCCAGCACCGGCCAGATCGTCGTGTCCGGTTTGACCAAGCAGTACAAGAACGTACGGGCCGTCGACAACCTGTCCTTCTCGGTCGAGTCCGGTCGGGTGACCGGCTTCCTCGGCCCGAACGGGGCAGGCAAGACGACCACCCTGCGGATGCTGCTGAACCTGGTCACCCCGAGCGGTGGCACGGCGACCATCGGCGGCCGGCGGTACGCCGACCTGACCGACCCGCTGCGGCACGTGGGCGCGGTGCTGGAGGCGTCCAGCGCGCACAAGGGCCGTACCGGCATCAACCATCTGCGGGTGATCTGCGCGGCGGCCGGCCTGCCCCGCAGCCGGGCCGACGAGGCGCTGGCCCTGGTCGGGCTCACCCCGGCGGCGAAGCGCAAGTTCAAGGGCTACTCGCTGGGCATGAAGCAGCGGCTCGGCATCGCCGCCGCGATGCTCGGCAACCCCCAGGTGCTGATCCTCGACGAGCCGGCCAACGGTCTGGACCCGGAGGGCATCCGCTGGATGCGTGGCTTCCTCAAGGGGCTGGCCCACGAGGGACGCACGGTGCTGGTCTCCAGCCACCTGCTGTCCGAGATGCAACTCCTCGCCGACGACGTGGTGATCATCGCGGCGGGCAAGCTGATCCGGCAGGGGCCGGTGGAGCAGGTGCTCGGCTCGATGGCGCAGGGCGGCCGGGTACGGGTGCGCACCCCGCAGGCCGAGGAGCTGACCGTGGCGCTGCGTGAGCAGTCGGCGACGGTGGAGACCGACGAGCATGGCGTCCTGCTGGTCAGCGGGGTGGACGCGCCGGTGATCGGGCGGGTCGCGCTGGCCGCCAAGGTCGAGCTGCACGAACTGACCCCGGAACGACCCGACCTGGAACGGGTGTTCCTGGAGCTGACGGCCGGGAAGGCGGGCATCCGATGAACCTGGTCCGATCCGAGCTGTTGAAGATCCGTACCACCAGCACCTGGTGGATCTTCGGGCTGATCACGGTGCCGCTGTGGGCGCTCACCGCCCTGATCAACTGGTTGCAGACCGACGCGCTGGCCAGCAACAACTTCGGCGACGTGCCGGCCGAGCAGGCCGACCAGATCCAGGCCGCGCAGTCGGTGGACAGCCTGGCCGCCAACGTCTACACCAACGGGCAGTTCTTCGGTCTGATGATCGTGATGCTGCTCGGCATCATCGTGGTGACCAGCGAGTTCTTCCACCAGACGGTCACCACGACCTTCCTCACCGTGCCGCACCGCACGGCGGTGATGCTGGCCAAGCTGGCCGCTGCAGCCGTGCTGGCCGTGCTGTTCTGGCTGGTCACCACCATGTTCAACCTGGCCTTCGGGGCACTGGTGATGAACAGCGTCGACCTGGGCTCGCAGCTCGGCAACGGCGCGGTCTGGCGGGCCACCGCGCTCAACGGCCTGGCGTACCTGCTCTGGTCGGTGCTCGGCGTCGGGATCGGGGTGCTGATCCGCAGCCAGATCGGCGCCACGGTCACCGGCATCCTGCTCTACCTGGGCGGGGCGGTCGGCGCGGCCATCGCGATCAACATCCTGGCCGCCCGCTGGGGTGACTGGATCAACGACCTCCAGGTGCTGGTGCCCTCGCTGGCGTCGTCGCTGATGGTCAGCGGTACCGAGATCCCGGGCAACCCGCCGCGCTGGGCGGGTGCGGTGGTCCTCATCGGCTACGCGGTGGTGGCCGGCGCGATCGGCACGCTCACCATGCGGCGACGGGACATCTCCTGACCCGACCGGTTCTCCGGCCCGGCCCGGCGCGACGACCCGTCGCGCCGGGCCGACGTCGTTCCCGGGCGGTCCGGCCGGGGCGACGCTCCGCCGGCACCCGCTCCGGTACGGAGTCGGCGGAACACGAAGAGCTGATTGACTTTCGACATCTTCTGTGAAACCGCCCACCCCTTGGAGGTGGAAATGCCTATCGTATTTGCACGGCGTAGCCTGGGAGCCGTCTCCCGTCCACGCGTACGTACGGACGACGGCGGACACCGCGTGACACACAAACCCGCGTGAAAGAGGCGATTACCGGCCGTGTCGACCCAGCAGACTTCGCAGGAGAACCCACTGGCGGGTTTCGGCCCGAACGAGTGGATCGTCGAGGAGATGTACCAGCGCTACCTCGCCGACCCGTCGAGCGTCGACTCGGCCTGGCACGACTTCTTCGCCGACTACCGACCCACGCCCGGCACGGCGACCCCGCGCCCGGCTGACGGCAGGGCCGCGACGCCGGACCGGGCCGGGCAGCAGGAGCCGGCCGCCCCCGCCGCGACCGGGTCCACCGCGAAGGCGACGACGACCGACGCCGAGCCGCCCGCCACGAAGCCGGCCACCGTCACCAGGTCGGCGACCACCGCGAAGCCGGCGACCAGCGCCAAGTCGGCCACCGCGGCGAAGCCGGCCACCGCGAAGCCCGCCACCAGGTCCGCCACGAAGCCGGCGGCCACCGAGAAGGCCGCCGCGACGAAGGCGCCGACGGCCAGCGCCGCCGGCACCACGCCGCTGCGCGGGGTCGCCGCCCGGATCGTGCAGAACATGGACGCCTCGCTGTCCGTGCCGACCGCCACCAGCGTGCGCGCGGTCCCGGCCAAGCTGCTGGTCGACAACCGCATCGTGATCAACAACCACCTCGCCCGGGGGCGCGGCGGCAAGGTCAGCTTCACCCACCTGATCGGGTACGCGCTGGTCCGGGCCGTGGTCGAGCACCCGGAGCTGAACAACTCGTACGCCGAGGTCGACGGCAAGCCGGCGATGGTCCGCCCGGAGCACGTCAACCTGGGCATCGCCATCGACCTGACCAAGCCCGACGGCACCCGCAACCTGGTGGTGCCGTCCATCAAGGGCTGCGAGCAGATGGACTTCAGGCAGTTCTGGCAGGCGTACGAGGACGTGGTCCGGCGGGCCCGTCGCAACGAGCTGACCATGGAGGACCACTCCGGCACGACGATCTCGCTGACCAACCCCGGCGGCATCGGCACGGTGCACTCGATCCCCCGGCTGATGCAGGGGCAGAGCGCGATCATCGGGGTCGGCGCGATGGAGTACCCCGCGCCGTACCAGGGGATGAGCGAGGCCACCCTGGCCGAACTGGCGGTCAGCAAGATCATCACGCTGACCAGCACGTACGACCACCGGATCATCCAGGGCGCGCAGTCCGGCGAGTTCCTCAAGGTGATGCACGAGCTGATGCTCGGTGAGCGCGGCTTCTACGACGAGATCTTCACCTCGCTGCGCATCCCGTACGAGCCGGTGCGCTGGGTGCGGGACGTGGCCGTCGACTCCGAAGGCCAGATCAACAAGACCGCGCGGGTGCACGAGCTGATCCACGCCTACCGGGTCCGGGGCCACCTGATGGCCGACACCGACCCGCTGGAGTTCACCATCCGCAAGCACCCCGACCTGGACGTCCTCCAGCACGGGCTGACCCTGTGGGACCTCGACCGCACCTTCCCGGTCAACGGCTTCGCCGGCAAGCAGCGGATGAAGCTGCGCGAGATCCTCGGCGTGCTGCGTGACTCGTACTGCCGTCGGCTCGGCATCGAGTACATGCACATCCAGGACCCGGAGGAGCGCCGCTGGATCCAGGAGCGGATCGAGCGCCGCTACGAGAAGCCGGCCGCCGACGAGCAGAAGCACGTGCTCAACCGGCTCAACGCCGCCGAGGCGTTCGAGACCTTCCTGCAGACCAAGTACGTCGGCCAGAAGCGGTTCTCGCTGGAGGGCGGCGAGTCGCTGATCCCACTGCTCGGCGAGGTGCTGGAGGCGTCCGCCGAGGACGGGCTGGACGAGGTCGTCATCGGCATGGCGCACCGGGGCCGGCTCAACGTGCTGGCCAACATCGTCGGCAAGCCGTACGAGAAGATCTTCTCGGAGTTCGAGGGGCACCTCGACCCGCGGTCCACCCAGGGCTCCGGCGACGTGAAGTACCACCTGGGCCAGAACGGCAAGTTCACCACCCCGGACGGCGACCACTCGGTCAAGGTGTCGGTGGTGGCCAACCCGTCGCACCTGGAGGCGGTGGACCCGGTGCTGGAGGGCATCGTCCGGGCCAAGCAGGACCGGATCGACCTCAAGCTGGAGGGTTACACCGTGCTGCCGCTGGCGGTGCACGGTGACGCCGCGTTCGCCGGCCAGGGGGTCGTCGCCGAGACGCTCAACCTGTCCCAGCTGCGCGGTTACCGCACCGGCGGCACCGTGCACGTGGTGGTCAACAACCAGGTCGGGTTCACCACCGCCCCGGAGTACAGCCGTTCCAGCCTCTACAGCACCGACGTGGCCCGGATGATCCAGGCACCGATCTTCCACGTCAACGGCGACGACCCGGAGACCGTGGTCCGGGTGGCCCGGCTGGCCTTCGAGTACCGGCAGGCGTTCAACAAGGACGTCGTGATCGACATGGTCTGCTACCGGCGGCGCGGGCACAACGAGGGCGACGACCCGTCGATGTCCAACCCCCAGATGTACAAGATCATCGACTCGAAGCGGTCGGTCCGCAAGCTCTACACCGAGGAGCTGATCGGCCGGGGCGACATCACCGTCGAGGACGCCGAGGAGCTGCTGCGCGACTACCAGGCGCAGCTGGAGCGGGTCTTCAAGGCCACCCGGGACGCCGCCACCACCCCGCGCCAGGCCGGCCGGCCCAGCCGCGCGGAGGAGCCGGAGCCGCAGGTGCAGACCGCCACGGACGCCGCCGTGATCAAGGCCATCGGCGAGGCGCACGTCAACCTGCCCGAGGGCTTCACCCCGCACAAGCGGATCCAGCAGTTGCTCGACCGGCGGGCCAAGATGTCCGTCGAGGGCAACATCGACTGGGGGTACGGCGAGATCATCGCGTTCGGTGCGCTGCTGCACGACGGGATCACCGTCCGGCTCGCCGGCCAGGACTCCCGCCGGGGCACCTTCGTCCAGCGGCACGCCTCGATCGTCGACGCCAAGACCGGCGAGGACCACCTGCCGCTCAAGTCGCTCACCGCCGACGGCGAGCGGTCCCGGTTCTTCGTGCACGACTCGCTGCTGAGCGAGTACGCCGCGATGGGCTTCGAGTACGGCTACTCGGTGGAGAACGTCAACGCGCTGGTCGCCTGGGAGGCCCAGTTCGGCGACTTCGTCAACGGCGCCCAGTCGGTGATCGACGAGTTCATCTCCTCCGGCGAGGTGAAGTGGGGCCAGCGTTCCGCGGTCACCCTGCTGCTGCCGCACGGGCACGAGGGGCAGGGCCCGGACCACACCTCCGGCCGCCCGGAGCGGTTCCTGCAGATGTGCGCCGAGGACAACATGCGGGTGGCCATCCCGACCACCCCGGCGAACTACTTCCACCTGCTGCGCCGCCAGGCCCTGTCGCCCAAGCGCAAGCCGCTGGTGGTGTTCACGCCGAAGTCGCTGCTGCGGCACAAGCTCTGCGTCAGCCCGGTGGAGGACTTCACCACCGGCACCTTCGCCCCGGTGCTGGCCGACACCGCCGCACCGGCCCCGGAGCAGGTCAAGCGGGTGCTGCTCTGCTCGGGCAAGGTCTACTACGACCTCTTCTCCGCCCGGCAGGAACGCGGCGTCACCGACACCGCGATCGTCCGGATCGAGCAGCTCTACCCGCTGCCGGTGCAGGAGATCCGGGACGCGCTGGCGGCGTACCCGAACGCGGAGGACTTCGCCTGGGTTCAGGAGGAGCCGGCCAACCAGGGGGCGTGGAGCTTCGTCGCGCTCAACCTGCTGGAGCACCTGGCCGACGTCCGGCTGCGCCGCATCTCCCGCCCCGCCGCCGCCGCACCGGCGGTCGGCTCGGCCAAGATGCACGAGGTGGAGCAGACCGCGCTGATCGACGCGGCCCTTCCCCGCCCCTGACCCGACCCGTCACGACCCATCCGGCCCGCCCCCTGTCAGGGGGCGGGCCGGGCCCGTCAGCAAGGAACGAGGAACCCGGTGTACTTCACCGATCGTGGCATCGAGGAACTGGTACAGCGGCGCGGCGACGAGCAGGTCACCCTGGAGTGGCTGGGCGAGCGGCTGCGCGACTTCGTCGACCTCAACCCCGAGTTCGAGACGCCCGTCGAGCGGTTCGCCACCTGGCTGGCCCGCCTCGACGACCTCGACGAGGACTGATCGGGGGCGGTGGACGCGTACCCGCACGGCCGTCCCGCACCCCGGGGGCGGTCAGCGGTTGCGCACCGCCGGTTCCAGGCCGGTACGCCGCAGCTTCTGCCAGCCCAGTCGGCCGCCGGTCAACGCGGTGACCACCGCCTGCACCATCACCAGGTACATCAACTGCCGGTAGACGAACTGTTGCAGGGGCAGCACCCACAGCACGCCGAGCTTCTCCCGGTCCAGCCGGAACGCCACCACGGCGGTGAGGGTCTGTACGCCGAGCATGACCAGCCAGGCGACCGCCGTGGCCCGGCGGTCGAGGAAGAACAGGCCGTACAGGGCCAGCAGGTCGATCACCGGTGCGAGCAGCGGCAGCAGCACCCCGAAGAGGCTGAGGAAGAACAGGCAGCGCCTGGTGAACCGGCCGGACGCGCCCCGGTCGAGCACCGAGCGCCGGTGCTTCCACATCGCCTGCATGGTGCCGTAGCTCCACCGGTAGCGCTGTTTCCAGAGCTGTCCCATGGTCGCCGGGGCCTCCGTCCAGGCGCGGGCGGTCTCCTCGTAGACCACCTTCCAGCCGGCCCGGCCCAGGGCGATGGTGATGTCGGTGTCCTCGGCCAGGGTGTCGTCGGTCATCCCCCCGGCGTAGCGCAGCGCCTCCCGCCGGAACCCGCCGATCGCGCCCGGCACGGTGGACATGCAGCGCAGCGTCTCGTAGAGCCGCCGGTCGAGGTTGAACCCGATGACGTACTCGATGTGCTGCCACTTGGCGATCAGGCTGCGCCGGTTGCCGACCTTGACGTTGCCGGCCACCGCGCCGACCCGCGGGTCGGCGAAAGGCTGCACCAGCCGGCGGACGGCGTCGGGCTCGAAGACGGTGTCCCCGTCGACCATCACGATCAGGTCGTGCCGGGCCAGCGCCAGGCCGGTGTTCAGGGCGCTGGGCTTGCCGCCGTTGGGTTTGCGCACCACCCGCACGTTGGGCAGGCCGAGCGCGTCGACGATGTCGGCGGTGCCGTCGGTGGAGCCGTCGTCGACGACGATCACCTCGATCCCGCCGGGATGGTCGCCGCCGGCCAGCGAGCGGACCGCCGCGGCGATCCCCTCCTTCTCGTTGTACGCCGGGACGATCACCGAGACCGGGTCGGTGACCGGCGGGCCCCAACTCCAGTCCCTGGCCCGCCGCCGTCGGGCGTGCCGCCCGGCCAGCACGAACAACACCAGGGTACGACCCACGGTGAGCACGCCGACGACGACGAAGAGCACACCGAACACGGTGAGCGTGCTGTCGGCGCCCTGGACCGCCCAGATCAGCATCCGGCCGCGCCACCGTTCCCCGGTGCCGGCGGGGGTGTCGGCGTCCATCCGGTGGTCGACCCCGGCGGCGGCGAAGGCGAGGTTCAGGCCCTCGGTCGCGGTGACGAACCGGTACCCCCGTTCCTTCATCATCGGGATGAACCGGTCAAGGGCCGCGACGGTCTGTGACCGGTCACCGCCGGCGTCGTGCCAGAGGGTGACCGCACCGGTGTCCCCGTCGGGGGCGGCGTTCTCGACGATCCGGTCCACTCCGGGCAGCGACCAGTCCTGGCTGTCGGTGTCGTTGAGGAAGGTCAGGTAGCCCAGGTCACCGGCGGCGGTGACCACCGGCCAGTCCCGGTTGTCGATCGCGCCCGGGTGCGACGAGTACGGGAAGCGCACCAGCGAGGTCCGCATCCCGGTGGCACCGGCCACGGCGAGCTGGGTCTGGGCGTACTCCAGGCGTTGCCGCCACGACGGCAGCTCGGCGAGGTCGGGGTGGGTGAAGGTGTGCACGCCGAGCTGGTGTCCACCGGCGGTCAGCTCGCGGGCCACCTCGGGGTGCCGGGCGACCTGCGAGCCGAGCACGAAGAACGTGCCCTTGACCTGGTGGGCGTCCAGGACCTTGAGCACCTCGCGGGTCCAGACCGGGTCCGGGCCGTCGTCGAAGGTCAGCGCGATGGTGCGCGGTGGCAGCCGGTAGGAGCGGACCAGCTCGCTGCTGGCGCTGATGATCGGTCCGCCGGTCACCACCGAGGTGGGCACCTCCCGCTGCCCGGCGACGCTGTCCCGGCGGTCCGGGGCGAAGGAGGCGTTGGCGTACGCGCCGACCAGCAGCACACCGGCCAGCAGCGCGAGCACCGTGCCCAGCAGGATTCCGCTCGGCTGCGGCACCGGCCGACGCCGCCGGGTCGGGCCGGGTGCGCGGCGACGGGTCGGCCCGGGGACACGCCGGCGGGTGGTCGGGCCGGCCGGCTCAACCATCGACGCGGACGCCCTCGGCGTCGCCGGGGAGCGGATCGGGCAGGACGGGCGGCTCGTCGGTGGGCGTCGGCGGGTTCGGCGTCGTGGCCGGCGGCGTCGACCGGGTCGGCCGGGGCGACGCCGTGGCGGTGGCCGGGCTGCGGCTCGGCGACCGGCTGGCGCTCGGCGACGGCGAGGGGCTGGCGCTGCCGCCGGTGGCGGACGGGGTGACCGGGGCGACGGCCGGCCCGCTCCCCCGGGGTGACCGGGGGGCGACGGTCGGTGCCACGACGCCCGTGGTCGGGGTGGGGGCGGCCGGGGTGGTGGTGGCCGTCCGGGTCGGCGGCGCGGACCGCTCGGGCTGCGCGACCTCGTCGACGAAGGGGAGCACCGAGTGCGGGGCGATGCCGCCGGCGAAGCTGACCCCGACCAGCCCGGAGTAGATCAGGACCACCGCCCCCAGGGCGTACGCGAGCCAGCGCAGCCGGGAGTGGCGTCGGCCGCTGGGGTCGACGAAGACGGGGACGGGCGGGGGCACGGCGGCGATCAACGCGGTGGGGTCGTCGGTCGGGCCGGCGGTGCGGTCGAGCACCACGGTCGGCCCATCGACTACCGTCACGCCATCGATACAATGTGGATCGGCAGCCGACCGAACACCGAGCGCGCCCACGGTCTTCGATCCCTCGGGAGGCGCATTTCTCCTGCTCAGGCGGTCGCCAGTCATGGGATGCGAGTTTAGGCACGAGGATCACTCAGCTTCCAGCTCGTCCCACGAATGAGACTCGGGTCGCACCGGCGGGCACCTGCCGGCGACGGTTCAGGGCGAAGGTCCCGGGCGGGACGCGACGTGATCTCCTAGGGTGGTGCCGTGGCCCGCAGCGTCTACCTGACCAGCGTGGGGTCCGGCGGGGGTAAGTCGACCATCGCCCTCGGCCTCGCGGAACTCCTCTCCCGGCAGGTCGAACGGATCGGCGTGTTCCGGCCGCTGGTCTCCGACGCCGGCCCCGACCCGATCCTCGCCCTGCTGCACGACCGCTACCGGATCGACCTGCCCGGGGCCGACCTGACCGGCGCGACGTACGCCGAGGCCGCGGCCCTGGTCGCCGACGGCCGGCGCGAGGAGCTGATCTCCCGGATCGTCGAGCGCTACCGGGCGGTGGAACGGCGCTGCCCGGCGGTGATCGTGGTGGGCAGCGACTTCGCCGACGGCGGGGACACCGCCGGGCCCCGCGAACTGGCGTTCAACGCCCGGTTGGCCACCGAGTTCGGCAGCGTGGTGGTGCCCGTGGTGGACGGCTTCGGGCAGCAGCCGGAGGCGGTCACGGCGGCGGCGCGGGGGGCGTACCACGATCTGGCCGACCTGGGCGCGACGGTGCTGGCGGTGATCGCCAACCGGGTGACCGGGGCGCTGACCCTGCCCGAGCTGCCGGTCCCCGCGTACGCCATCCCGGAGGTGCCGAGCGTGTCCGCGCCGACGGTGGCCGAGGTGGCGGCGGCGCTCGACGCCACCCTGTTGGCCGGCGACGACGCCGCCCTCGGCCGGGACGTGCTCGACTACGTGGTCGGCGCGGCGCACGTGCCGACCCTGCTCGACCACCTCACCGAGGGGGCCCTGGTGATCACCCCGGGTGACCGGGCCGACCTGCTGGTCGCGGCGGCCACCGCGCACGTCGCCGGGCAGGTCTCGCTCGCCGGGGTGGTGCTCACCCTCGGCGAACAGCCCGACCCCCGGGCGATGCGCCTGGTCGAACGGCTCAACACCGGCTTCGCCGTGCTCTCGGTGACCAGCGACAGCTACGACACGGTCGAGGCGTCCAGCCACATCGAGGGCCGGCCCGGCCCGGCCAACCCGCGCAAGGTGGAGGCCGCGCTCGGCGCGTTCGAGGGCCACGTCGACACCGTCGACCTGGCCCGCCGGCTGCGGGTCAGCCGCTCCGAGCGGGTCACCCCGCTGATGTTCGAGTACGACCTGATCGACCGGGCCCGCGCCGACCGCCGCCGGCTGGTGCTGCCCGAGGGCACCGACGAGCGCATCCTGCGGGCCACCGAGATCCTGCTCCGCCGGGGGGTGGCCGAACTGACCCTGCTCGGCCGCCCCGACGAGGTGGCCCGCCGCACCCGCGAGCTGGGCATCGACCTGGGCGGCGCGGAGGTGGTCGACCCGGCCGGCAGCGCCTGGCGGGACGAGTTCGCCACCCGGTACGCGAAGCTGCGCGCCCACCGGGGCGTCACCGTCGAGCTGGCGCACGACATCGTGGCCCAACCCAACTACTTCGGCACCATGATGGTGGCCACCGGACACGCCGACGGGATGGTCTCCGGGGCCACCCACACCACGGCCGCCACCATCCGCCCCGCCTTCGAGATCATCCGTACCGTGCCGGGCGTCTCGGTGGCGTCGAGCGTGTTCTTCATGCTGCTCGCCGACCGGGTGCTGGTCTACGGCGACTGCGCGGTCAACCCCGACCCGGACGCCGCCCAGCTCGCCGACATCGCCATCTCCTCGGCCGACACGGCGGCCCGGTTCGGCATCGAACCCCGGGTGGCGATGCTGTCCTACTCGACCGGGGACTCCGGCGCGGGCGCCGACGTGGAGAAGGTCGCCGCCGCCACCAGGCTCGTCCGCGAGCGCCGGCCCGACCTGCTGGTCGAGGGGCCCATCCAGTACGACGCGGCGATCGACCCGCAGGTCGCGGCGACGAAGCTGCCGAGCAGCACGGTCGCCGGCCGGGCCACCGTGTTCATCTTCCCGGACCTCAACACCGGCAACAACACGTACAAGGCGGTGCAGCGGTCGGCGGGGGCGGTGGCCGTCGGCCCGGTCATGCAGGGCCTGCGCCGGCCGGTCAACGACCTGTCCCGGGGCGCGAAGGTCGCCGACATCGTCAACACGGTGGCGATCACCGCCATCCAGGCGGCCGGATCGTCGGAGGAGGGGTCGTGACCGACCGGGTGCTGGTGCTCAACTGCGGGTCGTCGTCGGTGAAGTACCGGCTCTACGCCGGGGAGTCGACCGTCGACTCCGGCACCGTGGAGCGGGTCGGCGAGCCGGGCGGCGGTCCGGCCGACCACGCCACCGCCGTCCGGGACGTCCTCGGCCGGCTCGACCTGACCGGGCTGACCGCGGTGGGGCACCGGGTGGTGCACGGCGGCCGACGGTTCAGCGCGCCGGTGCGGATCGACGACGCGGTCGTCGCCGCGATCGGGGAGCTGGTGCCGCTGGCACCGCTGCACAACCCGGCCAACCTGGCCGGCATCGCGGTCACCCGGGAACTGCTGCCGGACGTCGCCCAGACGGCGGTCTTCGACACCGCGTTCCACCACACCCTGCCCGAGTCCGCCGCCACGTACGCCATCGACCTGGACACCGCCCGCCGGCACGACATCCGCCGGTACGGCTTCCACGGCACCTCGCACGCGTACGTGTCGCGGCGCACCGCCGAGCTGCTCGACCGGCCGTACGACCGGCTGCGCACGATCAGCCTGCACCTGGGCAACGGGGCGAGCGCCTGCGCGGTGGACGGCGGACGCAGCGTCGCCACCTCGATGGGGATGTCGCCGCTGGAGGGGCTGGTGATGGGCACCCGCAGCGGGGACCTCGACCCGACGGTGATCTTCCACCTGCGCCGCGAGGGTGGGATGGGCGTCGACGAGATCGACGACCTGCTCAACCACCGCAGCGGCCTGCTCGGGCTGACCGGGGCCAACGACATGCGGGAGGTGCAGTCCCGCCGGGCCGCCGGGGATCCCGCCGCCGTGCTCGCCTTCGACGTCTACTGCCGGCGGATCACCGGCTACGTCGGGGCGTACCACGCGCTGCTCGGCGGGGCGGATGCGATCACCTTCACCGCCGGGGTGGGCGAGCACTCCTCCGAGGTGCGGGCCGCCGCCCTGGCCGGGCTGGACCGGCTCGGCATCGCCGTCGACCCGGAGCGCAACGCCGGCACCGGTGACCGGGTGATCTCCCCGGCCGGCGCGGCGGTCAGCGTCTGCGTGGTCGGCACCGACGAGGAACGGGAGATCGCCAGGCAGACCCGCGCCGTGCTGGCCGACGCCCGCTGAGCGGTGGAGGGCGCACCGACCGGGGTGGCGGCCGGCGTCGTCCGGACGGCCGGGTCGGACCGGGCCGCCGACCACCTACCGTGCACTCATGGGGGTGAGGTGGCTGTGCGCCGTGGTGCTGGCCGCGCTGCTCGCCGGTTGTGCCCCGGCCACCGCCGCCACCGACGCACCGCCACCGACGCCGGCCCGGCCCGCCCCGGCGCAGGCCCTGCCGGTCGCGGTGCGCACGCTCACCGTCGACCCGACCGGGCCGCGCCCGCTGCCGGTGACGATCTGGTACCCGACCGAGCGGGGCCGGGTCGCCCCGGGCCGGTTCCCGGTGGTGCTGCACAGCCACGGCCTGTTCAGCCTTCCCGAGCTGCACGCCGCGCTGGCCGTCCGGTGGGCCGCCGCCGGTTTCGTGGTGGCCGCGCCGACCTACCCGCACACCAACCGGCGGGCGGCCCGGTTCAGCCGCGCCGACGTCCGCAACCAGCCCGCCGACGGCTGGCGGGTGATCAGGCACCTGGTCCGCCTGGACGCCCGCGCCGGTGACCCGCTCGCCGGGCACCTGGACGTCGGCCGGTTCGCCGCGACCGGGCACTCGGCGGGCGGTTTCACCACCGCCGGCATGTTCACCTCCGGGCACCCGGCCCGGCTGCGCTCCGGCGTGATCATCGCCGGAGGCGGGTTGGCCGGCGCGTTCGCCGGACCGGCCGCCCCGCTGCTGTTCGTGCACGGCACCGCCGACCCGGTGGTGCCGCTGACCGTCGGCCGGGCCGGCTACCGGCGGGCGTCCGGTCCGAAGGCGTTCCTCAGCGTGCTCGGCCAGGGGCACGGCGAATACCTCACCCCGGGCCGGCCGGGCTTCGACCAGGTGTTCGCCACCGTCACCGACTTCCTCCGCTGGACCCTCTACGACGACCGGGAGGCCGGCCGCCGGCTGCGTGCCGACGCCACCCGCCCCGGGGTCACCACCCTCGACGACCGGTTGGCCGCCGCCGGGCCGTAGCCGCCCGGGCCACCGCGACAGGCGGGCACAATCGTTCTCATGTTCCGTCGTCGTGTCCCGGCCCTGCTGACCGTCGCCCTGCTCACCGCCGGCCTCGTCGGCTGCTCGGCGGCTGCGCCCGAGCGCCCCGCCGCCCCGGCACCGACGCCGCAGGCGAGCACGCCGGGGGCCGCCACGCCGGCACCGCGCGTGCCCGCCGGGACCGCGCCGACGCAGGCGTTCGCGGTAGGCGTACGGCAGCTCGCGCTGAACCGGGGCGGCGACCGCCCGCTGCCGGTGACCCTGTGGTACCCGGCCCGGGGCAGCTCCGGTGGGGCGGCGCAGCGCGACGCCACCGTGGCGGCCGGACGCTTCCCGGTGGTGGCGTTCAGCCACGGCCTCGACGGGCGGCCGACGGACTACCGGGCGCTGACCACCCGCTGGGCGGCGGCCGGTTTCGTGGTGGCCGCGCCGATGTTCCCGCACACCGGCAAGGGCACCGACGGCAGCGTCCTGGACGTGCTCAACCAGCCCGCCGACGTGTCGTACGTGCTGGACAAGGTGCTGGCGCTGGACGCGAAGGCGGGTGATCCGCTGCGCGGCCGGCTGGCCACCGACCGGGTGGCCGCGGCCGGGCACTCGGCCGGCGGGGTGACCACCATCGGCCTGTTCACCACCGGCCGGGACGAGCGGCTGCGCGCCGGGGTGGTCCTCGCCGGGACCGGGCTGGGCGTGGGCACCGCCTTCGCGGGGACCGCCGCCCCGCAGCTCTTCGTGCACGGCCGGGCCGACGAGGTGGTCGACTACGCCGCCGGCAAGGCCGTCTACGACGCGGTGCCGTGGCCCAAGGCGATGCTCAGCCTGACCCGGGGCGACCACGGCCGGGTCCTGCTCGGTGACGACACCGCCCTGGGGGTGGTCGCCGACACCACCATCGAGTTCCTCCGCTGGACGCTCTACGGCGACGCGGCGGCCCGGGACCGGCTGCCCGCCTCGGCCACCCGGGGCGACATCGCCACCCTCGACGACCGCCTCTGAGCCACGGGTCAGGCGGTGTGGTCGACCACGACCTTGCCGAAGACCTCGCCGGAGTGCAGCCGGGCGAAGGCGTCGGCCACCCGGCTGAACGGGACCACGCTGTCCACCACCGGGCGCACCTCGTGCTCGGCGCAGAACGCGAGCAGCTCGGTCAGCTCGTCCGGGGTGCCCATCGAGGTGCCGAGGATCTCCAGCTGCATGGCGAAGACCCGGCGCAGGTTGACCGGCGGCAGGTGACCCGAGGTCGCGCCGGCGACCACGATCCGGGCCATCGGGGCGGCCGACTTCAACGAGTGGTCGAAGGTGGCCGCGCCCACCGTCTCGATCACCACGTCGACCCGCTCCGGCAGCCGGGCACCGGGTTCCAGCGCGGTCGCCCCCAGCGCGGCGATGCGGTCCCGCTTGGCGGCGTCGCGGCTGGTGGCGTACACCCGCTTGCCCAGTGCCAGGCCGAGCGCGACGGCGGCGGTGGCGACCCCGCCGCCGGCCCCCTGCACCAGCACCGCCTCGCCGTCGGCGATCCGGCCCCGGGTGGTGAGCATCCGCCAGGCGGTGAGCCAGGCGGTCGGCAGGCAGGCCGCGTCGGTCGCCGACAGGCCGGTCGGCAGCGGCAGCAGGTTCATCCGGGGTACGGCCACCCGCTCGGCCAGGGTGCCCTGGTAGTGCTCGGAGAGGATGGAGACGCCGCGCGGGTCGCCGGGGGTGGGCAGCACCGGGTAGATGACCACCTCGTTGCCGTCCGGGTCGGTGCCGGCCGCGTCGCAGCCGAGAATCATCGGCAGTTGCCCGTCGGCGAGCCCCACCCCGCGCAGCGACCACAGGTCGTGGTGGTTGAGCGAGCTGGCCCGCACCTGCACCGTCACCCAGTCGTCGTCGAGGTGGGCGGGCTCGGGACGGTCGCCGACGGCGAGCGCGGCGAGCGGATTGTCGGCGTCGAACCGGGAGGCATAGGCGGCACGCATGATCCGCACCGTAACAGCGGAACGATCGTTCAAGAAGGGTCCGGGCCGGCCGACCCGGACCCTTCCCACCCGCTCAGGCGCGGGCGACGCCGTCGTGCCGGGCCGCCTGGGCCACCGCCTCGGCCACCGCCGGGGCGACCCGGGGGTCGAGCGGGGACGGCACGATGGCGTCCGGGCTGAGCGACCCGGCGACCACCCCGGCGATCGCGTCGGCGGCGGCCACCTTCATCCCGTCGGTGATCCGGGTGGCCCGGGCGTCCAGCGCGCCCCGGAACACCCCGGGGAAGGCGAGCACGTTGTTGATCTGGTTGGGGTAGTCGCTGCGCCCGGTGGCCACCACCGCCACGTGCCGGGCGGCGACCTCCGGGTCCACCTCGGGGGTGGGGTTGGCCAGCGCGAACACGATGCCGCCCGGGGCCATTCCGGCGACCGCCGCCTCGGGGATCCGCCCGCCGGAGACGCCGATCAGCACGTCCGCGCCACGCAACGCCTCGGTGACGTCACCGCGCCGCCCCTGCGCGTTGGTGGTCTCCGCGAGGTGTGCCTTGGTCCCGGTCAGGTCATCGCGGTGCCGGCCGATGACGCCCCGGGAGTCGCAGACCACCACCTGTTCGGGGTCCACTCCCCCGGCGACGAGCATGTGGGTGACCGCGACCCCGGCCGCGCCGGCCCCGCTGACCGTCACCCGCAGGTCGCCGAGCTTGCGGTTCAGCAGGCCGGCCGCGTTGCGCAGCGCGGCCAGCACCACGATCGCGGTGCCGTGCTGGTCGTCGTGGAAGACCGGGATGGGCAGCGCCTCGTCGAGCCGCCGCTCCACCTCGAAGCAGCGTGGGGCGCTGATGTCCTCCAGGTTGATCCCGCCGAACGAGGGGGCGAGGGCCCGGACCGTCGCCACGATCTCGTCGACGTCCTGGGTGTCCAGACAGACCGGCACCGCGTCGACGCCGGCGAACTGCTTGAACAGCACGGCCTTGCCCTCCATCACCGGCAGCGCCGCGCGCGGGCCGATGTTGCCGAGGCCGAGCACGGCGGAGCCGTCGGTGACGACGGCGACGGTGTGCGACACCCAGGTGTAGTCGTCGACCAGGGCGGGGTCGGCGGCGATCGCCTCGCACACCCGGGCCACCCCCGGGGTGTACGCCAGCGAGAGGTCCTCGCGGCTGGTCAGCGGGACGGTCGGGGCGACGGCGAGCTTGCCGCCGAGGTGCAGTCGGAAGACGGGATCAGCGGGATCCACGGTGGACGCAGACATGGTGACTCCAGGATCTGTCGAGCAGACGGAGCGGCCGGCGCGAGGGCGCGAGGTGAGGCGGAGCGGCGACACGCGGTACGCGGTACGGGGGTCACCCGGGCACCCCCCGAGCATAGTCAGGCCACCGGTACCGGGTTGTGAGGAGGGTCATATCGGTGCGGCGGCCAGCCGACCGGGGCGGGGCCAGTAGCGGAACACCACCCGGCCCAGCACGTCGGCCACCCCGTACGTCCGGGAGTCGTCGGTGACCAGCGCGTTGTCGCCGTGCAGCCACCACCCGCCGTCCTGCGGGCGCACGGCGCGCTTGACCACCAACAGGTCCGGTCGGCTGCGGAACACCGCCACCACCACGTCGCCGGGGCGGACCGGCCGGCCGCCCCGGCGGACCAGCAGCGCGTCGCCGTGGCGCAGGGTGGGTGACATCGAGGGCCCGGCCACGCCGACGGCGGTGAACGGGGCACCCGACCAAAGGATGGGACCGGAGCCGCCGACCGTCACAAGGTTTCCCCTCCGCCCCTGCCGGGGACGTCCTCAGGAGTAATGTCGGCTCGGATCATCGCAAACATCCCATGGAGGAACCTGATGCGACTTCCCCGCATCCTTTCGCCACGTGTGACCGCCAGCGCACACTGTGACCTGCCGTGCGGCGTGTACGACCCGGCGCAGGCCCGGATCGAGGCCGAGTCGGTCAAAATGATCTGCGAGAAGTACCAGGCGAACACGGACCCCGAGTTCCGCACCCGGGCGATCCTGATCAAGGAGCAGCGCGCCGACCTGGTCAAGCACCACCTGTGGGTGCTCTGGACCGACTACTTCAAGCCGCCGCACTTCGAGAAGTACCCGCACCTGCACCAGCTGTTCAACGAGGCCACCAAGGCGGCCGGCGCGGCCGGCGCCAAGGGGGCGACCGACCCGGCCAAGGCCGACGAGCTGCTCCAGAAGATCGACGAGATCTCCAAGATCTTCTGGGAGACCAAGCAGGCGTGAGCCTGCCCGTCACGGCACCGACGATCCGGCCGGCGCGTCCCGCAGACGTGCCGGCCGTCGTCGCCATGGTGCACGAGTTGGCCGACTACGAGCAGGCCGCCGATCGGTGCGGGCTGACCCCGGCACAGCTCGACACCGCCCTGTTCGGGCCGGCCCCGGCGCTGTTCGGGCACGTCGCGGTGGACGACGACGACCAGCCGGTCGGCTTCGCGCTGTGGTTCCTCAACTTCTCCACCTGGGCCGGTGTGCACGGCATCTACCTGGAGGACCTGTACGTCCGCCCCGCGTACCGGGGCACCGGCACCGGCCGGGCGCTGCTCGCCACCCTCGCCGGGATCTGCGTGGAACGCGGCTACCGGCGGCTGGAGTGGTGGATGCTCGACTGGAATCCGGCCGCCCGGTTCTACGCCTCGATCGGGGCCCAGCCGATGACCGAGTGGGTGCCCTACCGGCTCGACGGGGCGGCCCTGCACGGTCTCGCCGCCGAAGGGGTGACGTCGGCCACGCGGGTGTCCGCCGGGCCGGGTAGAGTCCCGGACCGGGGGGATGAGGCGTGACTCAACTGACCGGCCAGCCAGCGACCGACGACGACGTCGTGCACCTCACCGTGCCCGCCGACGGCGGCTACCTGGGCGTGCTGCGCACCGCGACGGCGGGGCTCGCGGCCCGTCTCCAGTTCGCGCTCGACGAGATCGAGGACCTTCGCATCGCGGTCGACGAGGCGTGCGCGATGCTGCTCGCCATCGCCACCCGCGACGCCGAGTTGGAGTGCCGGTTCTCGGTCACCGAGGACGCGCTGACCGTCGAGGTGACGGTGCCGACCGTGCGCGGCGCGGCACTGCCCGGGGAGTCCTCGTTCGCCTGGAAGGTGCTCACCGCGCTGACCACGGCGGCGGCGGCGGAGTCGACCCAGGGCCGGGCCACCATCTCGCTGCTGACCCGCCGTTCCGCCGGCTACTGACCGGGGCGCGTCACCGCGTCCCGGCCGGGGCGTGGGTCAGCCGAAGCCCAGCGCGCGGGTGGTCGGCGGGCTGACCAGCAACGCGCAGACGCCCACCCCGAGCGCCATCAGGGGCACGCCGAGCCAGCCCAGCCCGCCGGAGATCATGAACCAGCCGACCGGCAGCAGCATCAGCTCCAGCACCATCGCCGGGGCGCGGGCACCGGCCCGGCGGCGGGCCAGTGCCCCGCCCAACGCCCAGAGCGCGACCGCGCCCGCGATGGCGAACCCGGTCACGAAGAGTGCCGAGACCAGGTCGGTCGTGGTGGCGGTGAGGTCGGCCCAGACCAGCCAGCCGGCGAGCAGCGCCAGGGCGACGGCCTCGCCCCGCAGCAGGCGTACCGCCCAGCGCAGGGTGTCGGGAACCGGCGCGGAGTCGATCGTCACGCGGGCCACGATACCCCCGTCCCATCACGTAAAGTGCCGGCCATGCGGGCCGTCCTGGTGGTCAATCCGAAGGCCACCACCACCAGCGAACGCAGCCGGGACGTGCTGGTCCGGGCGTTGCGCAGCCAAGTAGACCTGTCGGTGCGGTACACCCGACGCCGGGGTCACGCCACCGACCTGGCCCGGGAGGCCGCCCAGGAGGGCGTCGACCTGGTGGTCACCCTGGGTGGCGACGGCACGGTCAACGAGGTGGTCAACGGCCTGATGACCGCCGATCCCCCGACGATCCGCACCGGTGGCTCCCCGGCCGAGCGGCTGCCGGCGCTGGCCACGGTGCCGGGCGGCTCGACGAACGTCTTCGCCCGCGCGCTCGGATTGCCCCGGGAGTGGGCCGACGGCACCAGCATGATCCTGGAGGCGCTGCGGCTGGGCCGGTCCCGCACGATCGGGCTGGGCCGGGCCGACGACCGCTACTTCACCTTCTGCGCCGGCTTCGGGTTGGACGCGGCGGTGATCCACCGGGTGGAGCAGGCCCGGCGGCGGGGGCGGGTCTCCTCACCCGCGCTCTACTTCCGTTCCACCCTGAGTCACTACTTCCTCGGCTCCGACAGGCGGCATCCGGCGATCAGCCTGGAGCGGCCGGGCGAGCCGGCCGAGGGCGAGCTGGCCACGGTGATCATCCAGAACACCGCGCCGTGGACGTACCTCGGCGACCGGGAGGTCAACCCGAACCCGGAGGCGTCGTTCGATCTCGGGCTGGACGTGCTGGCGATGCGTCAGCTCCGCGTTGCCAGCACGACACGGACGGTGACCCAGTTCCTGTCCCGGGACCCCGATCCGCGTGGCAAGCAGGTGCTCCGATTGCACGATCTGGAGGAGTTCACGCTGGTCTCGGCCCGCCCGCAGGCCTTCCAGCTGGACGGGGACTACCTTGGCGAGCGACACAAAGTCAGATTCTCCTCCGTTTCCGGCGCACTGAGAGTAATCTGCTAGGTCTCGGGTAACGCCCTAGGTCGAGCGGTCGGGTACACCGCGCGGCGCGGTGGCCGCCACACCGAGGAGGAGTGCCGGAAATGTCAGCAATGTCACGCGGACTGTACTATATTGATCCTCGACTGTGGTACGCCGGGTAGCAGGGAAGCCTGGAAACCAGACAAAAGGGTCGTGAGCTTGCTCACCGAGCGGAGTTTTTCCGAGCGTCACCCCTTGACATCGCGTTCGTTCGTGAAAGTATTCACAAGCGAACTTGAGTTACCGGGACATTGCCTGGATATGCTCGGCCGGTTGAGCAGTTCCAGCAGGACCAGGCGCCAAAAACGAGTCTGCTCACGCATTGCCGAATAGTCGAACGCGAACCGTGACGACCGGCAACGCGGACGGATATAAGAAAAGCACCAGCGTTAACTGCCATCCATCCAGAATGAGGAGTGTTGCCGCCATGGACTGGCGTCACAATGCCGTCTGCCGCGACGAGGACCCGGAGCTGTTCTTCCCGATCGGGACGTCCGGCCCTGCTGTCCTGCAGGTCGAGCAGGCCAAGGCCGTCTGCCGGCGCTGCTCCGTGACCGACCAGTGCCTCCAGTGGGCACTGGAGTCCGGTCAGGACGCCGGCGTCTGGGGCGGGATGAGCGAAGAGGAGCGCCGCGCGGTCAAGCGCCGTGGCGGTCTCCGGGTGCTGCGCGCTCACTCCGCCTGAAAAAAAACCGATCACACACGCTGTTCGCCCCGGCCGGGTCCGCCCGCCGGGGCGTTCTGCTGTCCGCACTCCGCGTGATCAGAATTCGTCAATGTATTGTGGCGAGACAATTACTGAGGGTAGTTAAGCTGTGAGTGACCCCGGTCACCCGTCACCCGACGTGTCGACCCGACGCAGCACCAGATCCACCAGATCCGGGGAGTCGTTCAACGGGGCGCTGACCGCCACCGCCCCGGCCCGCTGCGCCGCCGCCACCACCGCGTCGTGGAACAACCCCGGCGCGAGGAAGTACGCCACCACCGCCACCTGTGGCGCACCGGCCGCCCGCAGCCGGGTCACCGCCACGTCGGTCGTCGGCGGGGCCGCCGACGCGTACGCCACCGTGCAGGGCACCCCGAATCCGGCGGAGAGAGCGGCGGCGACCCGCCCCACCGACCCCCGCGCCCGCGCGTCCCGGGTGCCCGCCGCCGCCAGCACCAACGCGTCCACCGGCCCCGGCCGCGCCTGCGCCAGCCGGCTACCCAGCCCGGCCAGCAGACCCGCGTCCACCGTCCCGTCGGCCGGCCCGAGCACGTCGGTGACCCGTACCGTCAGCCCGGGAGCGGCCTGCCGGGCCGCCGCCACCGCCGCCGGAACGTCCACCCGCCGGTGGTACGCGGCGGTGAGCAGCAGGGGCACCACGACCGCCGTGCGGTGACCGTCGGCGGCCAGCCCCCGCAGCACCTCCGTCGGCCCCGGATCGGTGTGGTCGAGCCAACTGGGCAGCACCGGCGTACCGGGACGGGCGGCACCGACGGCACGGGCCAGCGCCCGGGTCGCCGCCGCCGCCCGGGGGTCGCGGCTGCCGTGCGCCACCAGCACCACCGGCACGCCCGCGTCGGCCCGCCCCGACCGCGCCGGGGCCGCACCGGCCGGGCGCAGCGCAGCGGCGGCGGGTCCGGGTGACGCCGCGCCGGGCGTCGGGGCGTGCTCCGGCCCGGTCAGACGTGCAGGCCGCACTCGGTCTTCTCGAACATGGCCCAGCGGCCGGCCCGGGGGTCCTCCCCCGCCTTGGTCCGACGGGTGCACGGCCAGCAGCCGACCGAGCCGTAGCCCCGGCTGAGCAGCTCGTTGACCGGGATGTCGTAGCGGGAGATGTAGGAGTCCACGTCGGCCTGGGACCAGGCGGCGATCGGGTTCACCTTCACCTTGCCGCGTCGCGGGTCGAACGTCACCACAGGCGTGTTCGCCCGGGTCGGCGACTCGTCCCGACGCAGCCCGGCGGCCCACGCGTCGTACCCGGACAGGGCGCGCTCCAGCGGCTCGACCTTGCGCAGCTGGCAGCAGTCGTCCGGGGAGCGGTTGAACAGCCGGGGGCCGTACTCGCCATCCTGCTGGCCGACGGTCTGCCGGGGTCGGATCGAGCGCACGTTCACCGGCAGCCGGCGGGCCACCTCGTCGCGGACCCGCAGCGTCTCCGGGAAGTGCAGGCCGGTGTCCAGGAAGATCACGTCCACCCCGGGGGCGACCCGGGACACCAGGTGGGCCAGCACCGCGTCGGCCATCGAGCTGGTCACGCAGAACCGGTCGCCGAAGGTGTCGGCCGCCCACCTGGCGATCTCCAACGCCGGGGCACCCTCCAGCTCGCGGCCGGCCCGCTCGGCAAGTGCCCGCAGCTCGGCCGGCTCACGCCGGGCCGGGTCGGTCGTCCTCGGGCCACCGGGACCGACCAGGCCCAGACCGGTGGCGGAGAGCAGCCCGGTCACCGGGTCACCGCCCGACTCAGCAGGCCGTTGAACTTGACGGTGAAGACCCGGGCGCAGGCGTGGCACTCCCAGACGCCGTGGCCGGCCTCGTTCGGCCGCAGGTCCTCCTCGCCGCAGTACGGGCAGTGCAGCGGCACGGATCGGGTTTCACTCATCGGAGTTCCTCCTCGTCGACCCTGATCACCCAGTTGGCGAACGTCTCGCCCTCGGTCCGGCCGGCCAGGTAGCGGCGGGCCAGTCGTTCCACGTACTCGGGAAGCTCGTCGGCGGTGGTCTTCAGGCCGCGCAGCTTGCGGCCGAACCCGGCGGTCTGGCCCTGGGCCATCCCCAACCCGCCGCCGAGGTGCACCTGGAAACCCTCCACCTGCCGGCCGTCCGGACCGACCACCAGCTGCCCCTTGAGGCCGATGTCGGCGACCTGGGTGCGGGCGCAGGCGTTCGGGCAGCCGTTGATGTGGATGGAGATGTCCGCGTCGAAGTCGCGCAGCCGCTCCTCCAGCCGGGCCACCAGTTCCTCGCCGCGCGCCTTGGTCTCGACGATGGCCAGCTTGCAGAACTCGATGCCGGTGCAGGCCATGGTGCCGCGCCGCCAGGCCGACGGCCGGGCCTCCAGGCCGATCCCGCGCAGCTCGTCGACCAGGGACTCCGTCCGCGCCGGCGGCACGTCCAGCACCAGCAGCTTCTGGTACGGCGTGAGCCGCACCCGGCCGCTGCCGTGCGCCTCGACCACGTCGGCGAGCTTGGCCAGCTGACCGCCGGAGACCCGCCCGACCACCGGGGCGGCCCCGACGTAGTTGAGCCCGTCACGCTGGCGGTGCACGCCGATGTGGTCGACCGGCTTGTCGGGCAGCTGCGGGGCGGGGCCGTCGAGCAGGGTACGCCCCAGGTACTCCTTCTCCAGCACCTCGCGGAACTTCTCCACGCCCCAGTCGGCGACCAGGAACTTCAACCGGGCCCGGTTACGCAGCCGGCGGTAGCCGTAGTCGCGGAAGATGCCGACCACGCCCGCCCAGACGTCAGGCACCTCGGCCAGCGGCACCCAGACGCCGAGCCGCTTGGCCAGCATCGGGTTGGTGGACAGGCCGCCGCCGACCCAGACGTCGAAGCCGGGGCCGTGCTCCGGGTGCTCGACCCCGAGGAAGGCGATGTCGTTCGCCTCGTACGGGGTGTCGACCAGCCACGAGATCGTGGTCTTGAACTTCCGGGGCAGGTTCGAGTACGCCTTGTCGCCGACGTACCGGCTGACGATCTCGTCGAGCGCGGGCGTCGGGTCGAGCACCTCGTCCTCGGCCACCCCGGCGACCGGGCTGCCCAGCACGATCCGGGGGCAGTCGCCGCACGCCTCGGTGGTCTGCAGGCCCACCGACTCCAGCCGACGCCAGATCTCCGGCATGTCCTCGACCCGGATCCAGTGGTACTGGATGTTCTGCCGGTCGGTGATGTCGGCGGTGTCCCGGGCGAACTCGCGGGAGATGTCGGCGATCACCCGGAGCTGGGCCAGCGAGAGCTGACCGCCGTCGACCCGGACCCGGAGCATGAAGAACTCGTCCTCCAGCTCGTGCGGCTCCAGCACGGCGGTGCGCCCGCCGTCGATGCCGGCCTTACGCTGGGTGTAGAGGCCCCACCAGCGGAATCGGCCCCGCAGGTCCTGTGGGTCGATCGAGGCGAACCCGCCGTGGGCGTAGATGTTCTCGATCCGGGCCCGGACGTTCAGCGGGTCGTCGTCCTTCTTGATCCGCTCGTTGGGGTTGAGCGGCTCGCGGTGGCCGAGCGCCCACTGTCCCTCTCCACGGGGGCGGCGGGGGGCACGGGTGGCGGGAACGGCGGTGGCCGTCGGGGTCCCGGGACGGGCCGGGGTGCTGCTGACCGCCATCGCGGCGTCCTCCGTTGTCTCTGCGGTGCCTCGGGGGGAGCGCGAACGCGGCGACGGCCGGCCCTGGAAGGGCCGAGGACAACGGTGTCGGAACGGCCGGCGCAGAATACGCGCCCGAGACGGATGGGTCGGGCGTCGTCAGTGGGCCGGACAGATCGCGCTGCGCACGCGGCCGTAGTCGACGTGGCGACGTGCCACGAAGCGGCGGACGACAGCGGCGGTCATGCAGCCATGCTCCCACACCCTGCGGAAACCGGCCAAGAACCGCGTGCCGCATCCCACATCACGGGCCGCATCCCCACCGTCACCCTGCCCGGTCCCACCCCGCGGCACGGCCGGGCAGTGGGCGCGAACAGCGGTGTCCGGCCCGGTGCGACGCCGCAGTATCGGCCCCTCGGCCCGGCCCGACCACCTCGCCCATACCTTCCTCGCGCCCTTTCGAGCTGATGACGACAACGAATCGCGGCCCCGTCCAGCGGAACCGCAGGACGGGGCCGAAGGGTGCGACGCGTTCGACTCCTTGCCACCGGATCAGGCACCACGAGTTGCCACCGGATCAGGCACCACGAGTTGCCACCGGATCAGGCACCACGAGCCGACGCCGGCCGCGCGGACGGCACCGAGCCGGCGAGGTACCCGGGTGGGTGTGCCGAGCACGGACAGCCGCTGACGGACAGGTCGATGCCGGTGGGCAGGCATGGCCGATCGTCGCCAGGTCGTCGAGCGAGTGAATCGTTTACGAGATCAGCTCGAAAGGACGCGAAACCACTCCTCCCACCCGGCCGGAGGCCTGGTCGCCGCCAGCTCCGGCGGCATCGTCGGGTCCGGTGTGGGACCCTCGACCCGTGGGCGCGATGTCCGGAAAGAGGCATTCGGGTGGGCCGGCTGGTGCGCGCCCGCGTCCGCACCCGGGACCCGTGGGAAGGTCACGGCCGGGGCCGGTGGCAGGTTTCCGGGCGGTCTTCCTGCGCCCCGACCGGTGGCCGGCGGGGTGGGTGGTCTGGGCGGTTCCGCTACTGGTCACCCTGGTCGCCGGCTGCTCGGGAATCAACCGGGCCCAACCCTGGCGGGACGAACTGGCCACCTGGAGCGCGGCCACCCGTCCGGTCGGGGACCTGTTCCGGCTCACCCGGACCGTCGACGCGGCGACGGGGGCGTACTACCTGGTGGTGCACGGCTGGACCGGGGTGTTCGGCGACTCCGTGGCGGCGCTGCGACTGCCCTCGGTGCTGGCGATGGCGGGCGCGGCCGGCCTCACCGGCGTACTCGGGCGGCGGTTGTTCGGGGTGTCTGCCGGCCTGCTCGCCGGCCTGCTCTTCGCGGTCCTGCCGGGCACCTCCCGTTACGCGCAGGAGGCCCGGCCCTACGCGCTGGTGACCCTGCTCGCCGTGCTGGCCACCGTGCTGCTGGTCCGCGCGCTGGACGGTCCCGGCCGGCTGCGCTGGGCCGGCTACGCGGCGGCCGTCGCCGGGCTCGGCCTGGCCCACCTGCTCGCCCTGGGCCTGCTCGCCGCGCATGCCGTGGCGGTGCTGACCTTCACGGCCTGGGGTCCGCCCAGCAGCGGCGTCACCCGCGAGTCGTGGGGACGGCGGCTGCGGGGGTGGCTGCTGGCCGTGTCGGCCGCCCTGGTGGTGCTGACCCCGCTGCTGGTCACGGCGCAGCGGCAGCGGTCCCACCAGCTCGACTGGGTCACCGCGGCCCGGCTGGCGGATCTGGCGGCCCTGCCGGGTGCACTGGCGCACAGCGGTGTGGTGGGGGGTGTGCTGGTCGGGCTCGCCGCGCTCGGGGCGACCCGCTCGGGGTGGCGGGGCCTGCTGCCGGGCCTCTGCGTGCTGCTGCCGGTGCTGCTGATCTTCGTCGCCGCGCTGGCCGTGCCCCTCTGGGTGCCTCGGTACCTGTTCTTCACGGTGCCCTTCGCCTGCCTGCTCGCCGGCACCGCCCTGGCCGGCCCCGCACCGCCGACGGGCCCGACACGGACCCGACCGGCGGGAGCCCGACCGGTGCGGGCGGGGCTGGCGGTGGTGGCGCTCGCCGCGCTGCTCGGGCTGCCCGACCAGGCGGCGGTACGGCACAGCCACGGCTGGCCGCGCAGCGCGACGGTCGACTACCGGGGGGCGGCGGCGGTGATCGCCGCAGGTCAGCGACCCGGCGACGCGGTGGTCTACTCCCCCCGCGACGGGTGGCTCTTCCTCGACCTCGGCATCGACTACCACCTGCCCCGGATCACCGGTGACCGGGCCGCCGACGGGCCCCGGCCCCGGGACGTGCTGGTCGCCCAGGGGCGGCGGGCGCGGGCCGACCTGTGGGTCCGCGAGTGCGACCGGCCCGCCGGCTGCCTGGCCGGCGTGGACCGGGTCTGGCTGGTGGTCGCCGGGCGGCACGACGATCCGCTCGCCGCGGTGCCCGGCGACAAGGGCGATGCCCTGCGGGCCGGGTTCACCGTCGAGCAGGCCCACCCCCGGCCGGGGGTGACGGTGGCGCTGCTCGTCCGTCGGCGTTGACCACACCCACCCCGGTCAGGCCGGTTTGCGTTCCAGCAGGACCACCCGGACCCGGTCGAACCGCTCGACGTGACGGATCAGGAAGCGCTGCCGCAGCAGCGCCTCCCGGGCCGGCGGCAGCCCGGCCAGCGGGTCGTTGAGGTGACCGGTCTCCACCAGCCAGATCCGCCTGGTGTCCCCGAGGCAGGGCAGCGGTTCCCGGCACTCGCGGGCGGTCAGCCAACCGGTCTGCCGGGCCGGTACGGCCACGAAGACGTCCCGGGGGTGCGTCTGGTCGCGCAGGCCGTAGTCGGTGGCCTTGCGGGCCACGTCGCTGGAGCCACCGAACCCGTCGTTGTAGGCGACCCCGTCGCCCGGTTTGACCTGGCTGCCCAGGTAACGGACCGCGTCGAGGTAGCGGGGCTGCCCGTCGGCCTCATTGGAGCGGACCCGCTCCTGGGCCGGCCAGGTCTGCCAGGCCAGCACCGGCAGCAGCACCAACGCCCCGGCCAGCCAGGCCGCCGGCAACCGTTCCCGGGTGGCCAGCCGCGCGGTGCGGCAGACTGCGAACGCGGCGAGCAGCGCCCACGCGGGGACGGTGAACAGGAAGTACCGGGCCAGGAACAGGTGCACCACGCTGAACGTCAGGTAACCGGCGACCGGGGGCAGCACGGCCCAGATCAGCAGCATCAGCACGGTGTTCCGCCACTGCCGGCCGGCGACCGCCACCGCGAGGACGGCGAGCGCCGCGACCAGCGCCAACGCGGCCGTGGTGCCGGTCAGGTTCGCCAGGAAACGGAGCACCGCGTCGCCGTCGTTCTCGACCCAGGAGATCTGGCCGGACTGCCGGCTGCCGAGGATCAGCACCGGGAGGACGAACAGCCCGGCGATGCCGGTGGACGCCGCCCACCGCCACCGGGGTTCCTCGCCGGGCACCGACCGCCACAGGTGGAACAGGTGCGCGAGCACCACCAGCAGCGCGACGAAGTGCAGCCAGCCGACCAGCACCAGCAGCACGCCGTACGCCCACCAGCGGCTCCGGGTCGGCCGGTCCACCGCGCGGAGGAAGAGCCAGGTGGCCGCGACCGCCGCCAGGGTGACCAGGGCGTACGACCGGGCCTCCTGGGCGTACCGGGAGACGGTGGGCAGCAGGGCGAAGACCAGGCCGGCCAGCACCCCGACCGGGGTGTCGAAGAGTCGCCGCCCGATCAGGGCGACCAGCCCGGCGGTGAGCCCGACCGCGAGCACCGAGGGCAGCCGCAGGGCGGTCGTCGAGTCCCCGGTCAGCGTGGTCAGCACCGACATGATCACGTAGTAGCCGGCGTGCACCAGGTCGATGTTGCCGACCAGCATCCGGAACTGCTCGACCGACAGCGACGTGACGTGCCAGGTGACCAGTTCGTCGTTCCACAGGTCCCGGGCGTCCAGCCGCCACCAGCCGAGGCCGAGCGCGACGACGGTCGGCAGCAGCGCCCACCAGCCGCCGCCCCGGCCCGCCGCCCGCCGGGGTGCGGCGTGGCCGGTGACCTCCGCCGGGTCGGCCTGCCCGGTCCACTGGATCGCCGGCGCGGTCACTTCACGGTCCTGATGTCGAAGCCGAAGGTGTCCTTGGCGGCGGCCCGGCGGAACGCGCGCAGGGCGGCGTCGTCCCGGTCGATGTTCCACTTCCCGGAGCCGTTGATGTTGAAGTAGGCCACCCCGAGGAGGTCCCCACGCTTGGCCACGTTGGTGAGCAGGTCGGTGATCTGGGCCGGTCGCCGGCTGCCCGGTTCGGCCCCGGTCTCCACGATCAGCAGGGGACGCCTGGTGAACGTGCGGATCTCGGTGATGGTGGGCACGAAGAGGTCCCGGAACGTCTTGGGGCCCCGGTTGGTGTAGTAGCCGTCCATGCCGACCCAGTCGACGTAGGCGTCCCCGGGGTAGAGCGCCCGGATGCTGACCTTGCGCAGGTAGTTGACGACGTTCGGGGTCCACGTCCAGATCACGTTGGTGGCGCCCTGCTGGGTGAAGATGTCGTGCAGGTGCCGCCAGGCGGCGACGTACTCGGTGGCCCTGGTCTGCTTGGTGCCCCAGGAGTACCAGTGCCCGTTCATCTCGTGGGCGAAGGTGAGGGCGATCGGCAGGTTCAGGGTGCGTACGGCGGTGGCGAACTCCTTGACGTACGCGTCGTGCTTGCCGGCGGCGATGTCCCGCAGCGGCACGTCGTACGGTTCCCAGCGGATCACCGCCAGCGCGCCGTAGTTGTGCAGCTCACGGACCTCGCTGGCGGCGAACCTGTCGTCGAAGCTCTCGAAGATCGCCACCAGGTTGGGGGTCTTGCCGGTCTCCTCGGCAAAGGCGCGGACCCGCGCCATCTCGGCACCACCGGTCACGGTGACACCGAGGTACCTGCCCTTCGGTGACTTCAGCGCGGTGACGTCGTACGCCGGGACCTGTTCCTCGGTGGCGGCGACGCCGCCCGGCCCGGCGGCGGACCCGGCGACCGTGATGTCGACCCGGCGCAGCACGGCGAACTCGGTGAACGCCAGCGCGACCACCAGCAGGAAGGTGACCAGGTACTTCGTCCTCACCTGACGACCTCGACGTCGCGTTCCGGGTCGACCAGCAGCGCCTGCCCGACGACGGCGAGGTAGAAGACCGCGCTGAGCAGGGCCGGTACGAAGATCCACGGTTCGGGTTCGACGAGCATCCGCCAGCCGGCGACGCCGGCCCAGACCAGGCCGGTGCCGGCGGTCCACACCTTCATGCCGGTCCACAGCCGCCGGGTCTTGCTCTTCTTGGCGGTGCCGCCGGTGGGCTGCCAGCCCATCCGCCGGCCCCGGACGATGTCGATGACGGCGAAGGCGTGCGCCCAGCCGTAGATCATCTTGACGGTCCAGCTCTCCAGGCCGTACCGGTTGCGGTGCCAGAGCGGGAAGATGATCAGGTTGTAGACCACGCTGGGCAGGATCAGCAGATAGTTGGCGATCGCGATCTGGTGCGCGAACACGGTGAGCATCAGCACCGGGATGACCGGCGCGACGAAGGTGAACAGCCCGGTGTGCAGGTAGTAGCAGAAGCCGGAGAGGTAGCTGAGCCGGGCCCGCAACCGCAGCTTCGTCGACCAGAACTTCCGCGACCCGAGCAGGCTCATCGAGCCGGCGCACCAGCGGTACTGCTGGGTGAAGAACGAGTCCACGTCCGACGGGCAGAGCCCGGCGGCCAGCACGACCGGGATGTAGCGCAGGTTCCACCCTTTCATCCGCAGGTCGAAGCCGGTGTGCACGTCCTCGGAGTGCTCGATGAGGGTGGACCCACCGATGGAGAACAGCGCGTCGCGGCGGTAGACGGCGCAGCTGCCCACGCAGATCGCCGAGTCGTGGGCCTGCCGGGACACCTGCACCGACCGGTAGAACAGCTCCTGCACCGCCCCGGCCCCGCGCTCCACCCAGGTCTGCCCGAGGTGCACCCGGAAGTACTGCGGCGACTGCACGATGCCCGCGTTCGGCTCGGCGTCGAACCAGGGCAGCATCTGGTCGAGCATGTCCTTACGCGGGACGAAGTCGGCGTCCAGGACCAGGATGAAGTCGCTCATCGTGCGTTCGAAGGCGTACCGCATGTTGCCGGCCTTCTTGAACCAGCCCCGGTTGGGTCGTCGCTGGTAGACGAAGCCGAAGGCGAGCGCCATCCGTTCCATCGCCTCGTTGGGCGAGTCGTCGAGCACGTAGACGGTGACCTCGCCCCGGTAGTGGCGGCCCATCGCCCGCACGTGCTCCCAGGTGTTGCGCAGCACGTGCGCGGGTTCGCCGCAGACCGGCAGGAACACGTCGACGCTGGGGTGGCGGGCCGGCCGCCAGGTGCGTACCAGTTCCTGGTGGCGGGCCAGGTCGAAGCCCGGGGTGAACAGGTTGACCGCGAGCGAGACGAGGTAGTAGACGACGGTGAAGAACAGCAGCGGGGCGAGCAGCCACAGCCACGGGGCGAGCCGGACGAAGAGCAGTTGGCTGGTGATCAGGCAGCCGAAGCTGACCAGCGACGGCACCATCAGGGCGGCCAGTCGCCGCTTGCGGTAGGAGAGCATCTCGGCGTCCGTCGGCGGCAACGGCACCGGGGCGTACGCGGGCCGGTGCGGCGCGTCGGCGTCCCTGCGCGGGGTCCACTTCGACACCTGCCGCGGCACCCGGAACTCGGCGGTGGGCGACAGCACCGCGGCCGGATCGACCGCAGGCGGTGAGGTCATCGCTTTCGTCTCCCCCGCTCGCCGGGCCGCACGGTCTTCCCGGCAGTGCGAGCGGGATGGGTCGCCGGACGCGTCCAGGAAGCCGGGCACGGTGAACTGGCCGTGGCTGCTTGATGGTGAAGCTAGAAAACTATTCAGTCGGCTGCAAGGTGTCAATGCCGATGAATCGACCTAAAGCCTCACCAGGCCGCAGATCCTGCGTCACGCTACTCACATTCACCCGAACGTCACCGGCGGGAAACCGGTGCGTCGCCGACCGGCTCAGCCCTTCGCCAGCGGCAGCACCAGCACCGCCTCGGTCCCACCGGTCGGGCCGGGACGCAGCTCGATGCTGCCCCGCAACTCCCCGGTCACCAGGGCCCGGACGATCTGCAACCCGAGCCGCCCGCCCCGGTCGGCGTCGAACTCGGCAGGCAGCCCGCGCCCGTTGTCGGTCACCGAGACGTGCAACTGCTTGCGCTGCCGGTGCGCCGAGACGACCACCTCGGGCCGGGTCTCCGGCTCCACCACCTCGTCGCCCTCCTCGGCCGGCGGGAAGCCGTGCTCGACGGCGTTGAGCAGCAACTCGTTGAGCACCATCACCAGCGAGGTGGCGATCTCGGCGGGTAGCACCCCGAAGCTGCCGGTCCGCCGCATCCCGACGCTCACCTCGGTCGCGGCCACCTCGGTCGCCGCGCTCGCCACCCGGTCGACGATCCCGTCGAACTCGACCGCCTCGTCGCTGGACATGGAGAGCGTCTCGTGCACCAGGGCGATGGAGGCGACCCGGCGTACCGACTCCTCCAGGGCGACCCGGGCCTCCGGCATCGACACCCGGCGGGCCTGCAGGCGCAACAGTGCGGCGACGGTCTGCAGGTTGTTCTTCACCCGGTGGTGGATCTCCCGGATGGTGGCGTCCTTGGTGATCAGGGCCCGGTCGCGGCGGCGTACCTCGGTGATGTCGCGGACCAGGACCAGCGCGCCGATCGGCACCCCGGCGGGCATCAGCGGCAGGGCCCGGGTGAGCATCGTCGCCCCCCGGGCGTCGATCTCCCGCCGGGGCGGGCCCTCGCCGCGCAGCGCGGCGAGGATGCCGTTGGCCGCCTCGGTGCCGTCGAGCGGGTCGCTGGCCAGCCGGCGGTGCAGCTTCGCCAGGTCCTCGCCCACCAGGTGGGAGGCGTACCCCAACCGGCGGTACGCCGACTGCGCGTTCGGGCTGGCGTAGGTGACCTTGCCACCGGCGTCGAGCCGGACCAGCCCGTCGCCGACCCGGGGCGCGGAGGTGGTCTCGCCCGGGTGCCGGGGCGGCGGGAAGGTGCCGTCGGCGATCATCTGGGCCAGGTCGTCGGCGGTGGTGAGGTAGTTCAGCTCCAGCTGGCTGGGGGTGCGGGCGGTGGACAGGTTGGTGTCCCGACCGACCACCGCGATCACCTCGCCGGCCTCCCCGTCGGCGGTGCGCAGCCGGACCGGGATCGCCTCGTGCCGGGCCGGCACGTCGCCGTACCAGACCGGGTCGCCCTCCCGCCAGATCCGGCCCTGCCGGTAGGCGACCTCCAGGTGGGCCACCTCCGGGCCGCCCACGATCCGGCCCACCTGGTCGTCCAGGTAGGCGGTCGGGGCGGTCGTCGGGCGGACCTGGGCGACGCAGAGGAACGTGCCGTCGGCGTCCACCGGCACCCACAGCAGCAGGTCGGCGAAGGACAGGTCGGACAGCAGCTGCCAGTCCCCGGCGATCCGGTGGAGGTGGTCGATGTCGGCCGGGCGGAGCTGGGTGTGCTCCTCGGCGAGGTCGCGCAGCGTGGACACGAGACACAGCGTGCCACGCCCACCCGGACGCCGTCGCGCTGGCCGGCCCGGGTCACATCGTCGCGGTGACCTTCTTCAGCCCGCGCGGGGCGTCCGGGTCCTCACCCCGGGCCAGCGCCAGGGCGAGGGCGAGGCGCTGCAACGGCAGGATGTCCAGCAGCGGGGCGTACCGCTCGTCGACCTCGGGCACGGCCAGCCGGGTGACCCCCTCGACCTCGGCCGAGCCCACCACCACCACGTCGGCGCGGCGCTCGCCGAGGCGGGGCAGCACCTCGCCCATGGACCGGCCGCCGGGGCCGGAGCCGACCACGGCCAGCACCGGCACGTCCGGGTCGGTCATCGCGAGCGGGCCGTGCAGCAGGTCGGCCCCGGAGAAGGCCAGCGCCGGCAGGTAGGAGGTCTCCATCAGCTTCAGTGCCGCCTCCCGGGCGGTCGGGTAGGCGTACCCCCGGCCGGTGGTGACGAGTTGGCCGGCGAACCGGTAGCGCGGGGCGAGCCGGGTCGGGGTGTCGTCGGCGAGGGTGCGTTCGGCCAGCTCGGGGAGGCGTTCCAGGGCGGCCCGCTGGTCGGCCGGCAGTACGCCGTCACCGGCCCGGACGCCCTCCACCAGCAGCAGCAGGGCGAGCAGTTCGGCGGTGTACGTCTTGGTGGCGGCGACCGCCCGCTCGTGCCCGGCGGCGATGTCGATGCCCAGCTCGGCGGTCCGGGCCAGCGGCGAGTCGGGGGCGTTGGTGACCGCCAGGGTGAGCGCGCCGGCCTCGCGGGCGGTGCGCAGCACCTCGGTCAGGTCGGGTGAGCCGCCGCTCTGGCTGACCCCGACGACGAGCGCGTCGGAGAGGTCGGGGCGGGCCCCGTAGACGGTGACCGCGCTGGGCGAGGCGAGCCCGGCGGGCAGCCCGAGCCGGATCTCGGTCAGGTACGCCCCGTAGAGGGCGGCGTGGTCGGAGGTGCCCCGGGCGGTGAAGACCACGTGCCGGGGGCGGCGTTCCGCGACGGCCGCCGCGACCCGGGCGATCGCCCCGGCGTGCCCGGTGGAGAGCAGCCGCGCGTAACCGGCCGGCTGCTCGGCGATGTCGGCGGCCATCCCGGCCCCTGGCTGCGTCACGGAAACTCCCCTCGCTGCGCGATCGCCGCGCGTTTCATGTTCAGTCTTGCACGATTCTGTCGCTGAGGACAATCCAGCGCGCACTAATGAGCAGAAGATCGGCACCGGTTGCCGGTATCCCCTACGCTTGCCCAGCCCTGGCAACCCCCCTGCTAGTGAGAGGCCGACGTGTCGGAGGAGCCACCCGCGCTGACCGCGGCCGAGGAACTCGCCCTCGCCCGGCTCGCGCTCGACGAGGGCGACCTGGCCCACGCCGCCGACCACCTCGCCGCCGCCCTGGTGCTGGCACCGACCCTGCCCGACACGCACGAGACGCTCACCCGGATCGCCGCCGCCTCGGGCGGCGACCTCGACCTCTTCCCGCTCGGCCAGCGGGCACACGTCGGGGCGGTGGTCGCCCGCGCCCACCTGCTCGCCGCCGCCGGCCGCCCGGCCGAAGGGCTCGACCTGCTGGTCGCCGCCACCGGCCACGCCCCCGGCGTCGACTGGGCCGGGGTGCCCTGGGTCACCGCCCCCGAACTGGCCCAACGGCTCGACCCGGACCGCTGCGCCCGGATCCTGATGCAGGTCTGCGCCGCGGTGCCCGACCCGGTCCCCCGCGCCGGGCGGACGCCCCTGCTGCCGTACCTCACCCTGGCCCGGCACGCGGTCGCCGCGCACCCCCGGCACGCGCTGCTGCTCGGCGCGGCGTCCGCGCTGGCCCGGCGGCTCGGCGAGGTCACCCTCGCGGTCACCTGGGCCAGCCGAGGGGTACGCGAGACGCCGTCCAAACTCGGCGAGGTCTGGCTCGGGTACGCCTACCGCAGCGCCGGACGGACCCGCGACGCCCTGGCCGCGCTGGAACGGGCCGTCGGACACGACCCCGACGACCTGGCCGTCTACGCCGACATCGCCGGCACGCTGGCCGACCACGGCCGGCTCGACGAGGCCCTCGGCTGGACCGACCGGGCGCTGGCCCGCGACCCGGCCTTCGACTGTGCGGTGCACACCGCGCACCGGCTGCGGTTCCTGCGCGACGGTGACGTGGCGCACCTGGTCGACCTCGCCGACTTCACCCGGGACCACCCGGACGACAGCCACGAGCACACCGACCTCGCCGAGTCCTGCCGGGGACGCCCCTGGCTGGGGCAGGTCACCCCGGCGACCGGCGCGATGGTCGACGCGCTGCGCCGCGCGCTCGCCGCCGACGGTTTCCCCGACGCGGCGGTCCACCTGACCACCCCGGAACCGCCGAGCGCGATGCGTACGGTCGCCGCCGCCGTGCCCGGCCTGCACGTCGAGGTGACCGGGGTGGCCGAGCCGGACCCCCGCGAGCCACGTCGGGACACCGGCTACCGGCTCTGGCGTTACGAGGGCACCACTGCCGCACCGGCCCTGCCGGCGCCGTCCCCGGTCGCCGCCGAGCGGGTACGCCACCTGGCCCACCCCGCCTGGCCGCACCCACCTGCCGCGTACGACGCGGCGGTCGGGCTGGCCACCCTGGAGCTGGCCGACCTGCTGGGTCTGCTGGTGCACCCGCCCGACGCGCCGCCGACCGCGCTGGGCCGGGTGCTCACCGGTCAGGACCCGTCGCTGTGGGTGCGTTGTGTGCAGGTCTGGGCCTGCCTGGGCCTGCTGCACCACCGCACCGACGAGCCGTGGGCGACCTCGACCCGTCGCCGGGTGCTGGTGGAGCTGATCTGGGGCGTGGAGGACTGGATCACCGAGGCGGCACTGTTCGCCCTGGTCACCGCCGCCTGGGTGGACCCGGAGGTACGCCCCGACGTGGCCGGCCTGGTGGCCGAGCGGCTCGCCGACGTGGCGACGGTCGCGCAGGGCCGGCCGGTGCCGATCGCCGTCTCCCTGGCCCATCTGGCGTTGGTCGCCCCGGCCGTCGACCCGGACACCACCGCGCTGGCCCACCGGCTGCTCGCCACCCCGGCCCGCCTCCGCCGGACCGGTCGGCTGGCCCGCGCCTGGCGTCGCCTCGCCGCCCTGGTCCGCCGCCACCCCGGCCCCCGCCCAGCTTGATCGACTCACCGGGGCCGAGGTAGCGGTATCCGAGCCGGTTAATGCCGCAACATCGGCCCAAGCGAGTCGATCACGGAGGCGGGCACGACGGAGGCGGGCACTACGGGCGCGGCCGGCCCGTACCCCTGGCGGGGGCGGACCGGCCGCGACGAACGGGACGGGTCAGGAGACCGGGGCCTTGCCGAGGGCGACCTCGGCCTGCTCCTCGCCGGTGGCCTCCGGCGGCGGGACGGCGTTCGCCGTGCGCAGCGGGATCTCCCGGATGAACCAGGCGAGCACCGGCACCGCGATCGTAATGATCATCGCCCAGAAGAAGACGTGCGAGATGGCGTCGGAGAGCCCGCCGAGGACCACCTCGCGCGCCTGCGCCGGCAGTTCCTTGAGCTTCGTCAGGTCCATCCCCCGCCCCTCACCGGTGCCACCGGCAAACGCGCTGCCGGCCGGCGAGTCGGCGAGCCGGTTGGCGAAGATCGCCCCGAACAGCGAGATGCCGAACGAACCACCGATGGAGCGGAAGAAGGTGGCCGCGCCGCTGGCCGCGCCGAGGTCCTTCTGCTCCACGCTGTTCTGCGCGATCAGCATCGAGGTCTGCATCAGGAAGCCCATGCCGGCGCCGAGGACCAGCATGTAGAGCGAGGACTCCAGCTTGCCGGTGTCGACCTCCAGCCGGGACAGCAGCGCCATGCCGGCGGCCATCACCACGCCGCCGACGATCGGGAACATCCGGTAGCGCCCGGTCTTGGTGATGGCCCGCCCGACCACCAGCGACACCACCAGCATGCCGAACATCAGCGGGAGCAGGAGCAGGCCGCTGTTGGTGGCCGAGGCGCCCTGCACGGTCTGCTGGTAGAGCGGCAGGAAGTTCATCGCGCCGAACATGGCGAAGCCGAGCAGGAAGCCGATCACCGAGATCAGCGCGAAGTTGCGGTTGGCGAAGAGGCCGAGCGGCAGGATCGGCTCGACGACCCGCCGTTCGACGAGGCCGAAGGCCACCAGGCTGACCAGGGCCAGCGCGGCGAGGCCGAGGATCTGCGCGGAGACCCAGTCGTACTCGTTGCCGCCCCAGGTGGTGACCAGGACGATCGCGGTGATGCCGACGGACAGCAGCGCCGCACCCAGCCAGTCGATCCGGTGCTCGGTACGGTACTTCGGCAGGTGCATGCTGGTGGCCAGGATCAGCAGCGCGAGCCCACCGAGCGGCAGGTTGACGTAGAACGCCCAGCGCCAGGAGAGGTTGTCGGTGATGAAGCCGCCGACCAGCGGGCCGGCGACCATGGCGATCGCCATGATGCCGGCGATCATGCCCTGGTAGCGGCCCCGCTCACGCGGCGGGACCAGGTCGCCGATGATCGCCATCACGCCGACCATCAGGCCGCCGGCGCCGAGCCCCTGCACGGCCCGGAAGGCGATCAGCTCGACCATCCCGTTGCCGGTGCCGCCGAGCAGCGCCGAACCGGACATCCCGCACAGCGCCGATCCGATCAGGAAGACGACCACCGAGGTCAGGAAGATCGCCTTGCGCCCGTAGAGGTCACCGAGCTTGCCCCAGATCGGGGTGGAGACGGTGGTGCCCAGCACGTACGCGGTGACCACCCAGGTGAAGTGGTTGACGCCGCCGAACTCGCTGACGATCCGGGGCAACGCGGTGCTGACGATCATGTTGTCGAGCATCGCGAGCATCATCGCGATCATGAGGCCGAACAGCACCACCCGGATGTTGGGTTTCGCCCTCGCCTGGGTTTCCTGAGTCATGGGTAAGCTCCCCCGGAGATCTGTCGCACTTACTTGCCGCCCGGCTAGTCACCTTACTAGCCGCACGGTAAGTTGGTGAGCGGGACCCCGTCAAGCGAGTTGGGTGGTAGGTACAGGTGAGCCAGAGCACAGGCGGCACGCGTGAGCGCATCCAGGCCGTCGCCCTGGAGCTCTTCACCGAGCAGGGTTACGAGAAGACGTCGCTGCGCGAGATCGCCGAGCGGCTCGGGGTGACCAAGGCCGCCCTCTACTACCACTTCAAGAGCAAGGAAGAGATCGTCAACAGCTACGTCGAGGACCGGTTGCACCGGATGGACGAGCTGATCGGCTGGGCCCGCGACCAACCCGCCAGCCGGGCCACCCGGCGGGAACTGGTCAGCCAGTACGCCGACACGATGTTCGCCCCCGGACAGTCCGTGGTGATGCGGTTCTTCGAACAGAACCAGACAGTGCTCAAGAGCCTCGTCGCCGGCCAGCAGATGCGTGAGCGGATGTTCCGCCTGGCCGACGCGATCTGCCAGGGAGACGACTCACCCCGGGCCCAACTGCGGGCGACGCTCGTCCTGTTCGCCGTACACAGCAGCTGGTTCGCCGTCCGGACGCCGGACATCACCGACGACGAACGTAAGAAGATCGCCCTTGAGGTGGCCGACGAACTGCTGGCCGGCATCGAGGAGAGCTGACCGCTCAGTCGGCGGGCGGGCGGGCCCAGGTGAGGAAGCGGTCGGTCACGTCGACCGGGCGACCGCCGTCCAGAGACGCGAGGTGGTCCTCCGCTTCCGCTTTCCAGCCCGCGAGCAGCGTCAGCAGCCGGGGCCGGTCGTCGGCGTACGTCGCGAGCAGTGCGAGCTTCGCCTCCCCGCAGGGCCACGGGTGTGCGTCCACCCGGCACAGCCAGGTCGGGGGCAGGGGCGTGTGCCGCCCCGGGATCGCACCGGTCACGAGGCCGACACCCTTCGCGGGACGGGCCGGCGGGCTGCCGGCCGGCGGACCGGGGCCGTCAGGCGCCCGACGCCGGCAGGCCTGAGGAACAGGGTCCGCCGGGAGACCGCGTCGCCAGCGGCGTCGAGCACGTACGCGTCGATCCACACCCACCCGTCGTACGTGTGCCAGTCGGTCAACACCCGGATGACCCGGACCGTGATCGGCCGGACGAACTGCACGCTGGCCGCGCGGGACAGGCGCAGCACGTCGCCGGAGCGAATCAGCAGCGGGGTCACCGCGCGGGCCTCCGCTCCCGCCAACGGCGCTCGGGAGTGACGTTCGCCAGGCGGCCGGGCCCCCGCCACGGTGGGACGACCGGCCCGATCGGACCCGGTAGGTACGGGCGCGCGGGCGGCGGGTCGGCGGCCGGCTCCGGGCGCGGCGCTGGTGGAGGATCGGTGGGCTTCGGCTTGTCGGGCACGGTGCTCCCCTAACGTCGTGGCTTTGGAAGGGGACCGCCTCCCACCCCTCCGAAGGAGGCGGCCCCCACAGCGGACGCGACCGGCGGTGTCCACTCCGGCCGGCAGCGTCGCTCTACGCACGACTCTCGCAGGCAGTTGCGGAGCGAACACACTGCGTTGCAAAATGCAGATGGACGTTCGGAACGTTCGGGCAGAACGTTGGAGGGACGGGATGAATCTCGCGGTCAAAGAGGCGATGGCAGAGAAGGGTGAGACCGCCGAGAGCCTTGCAGCTCGGATAGGGGTTGATCCGAAGACGGCCGCGAAGTGGGCGAGCCACGGACGTATCCCGCAGACGCGTCACCGCGCCCAGGTCGCTTCGATCCTCGGGCGGGACGTTCTCGACCTCTGGCCCGACGTGGTGAAACGCCGTGAGCCGGTGTGGTTCCGGAGGTGGGCCGACATCGAACGTGAGGCGGTCGCACTCCGGGGGTTTCAACTCGCCTGGGTGCCGGGTCTACTTCAGACCGAGGCGTACGCGCGGGCGACGCTCGCGGGTGAAGCGCTGACGCCGGACGAGGTCGACGATCTGGCGACGGCACGTATCGCGCGGGCCGCCGTGCTGCACAAACCGAGGGGGCCGCTCTTCGTCGCCATCATGGACGAGATCGCGTTGCGCCGGATCGCACCCGAGATCATGCCTGCGCAGCTCGCCCACCTGATCGAGTGCGCACGGCTCGACAGCGTGCAGCTCCACGTGGTGCCCGCATCGGCCGGGGTGTACGCGGGCCTGGGTGGACCGTTCACTGTGGCCGAATTGAACGACGGAAGACGCGTCGGCCACGTCGACAGCCAGGCTCGCGCGCAGATCATCGATCAGCCTGCGGACGTTGCTACGCTGGAACGGCGGTGGGCACGCATCGTAGGCAAAGCCCTACCCACAGCGCAGTCCGTAGACCTCATCCGGAGATTGGCAGAGGCATGAACATGACCAGCGCGCAGTGGCGCAAGAGCACGAAGAGCGGGAACAACGGTGGCGACTGCGTCGAGGTGGCCGACAACCTGCCCGGCGTCGTGCTGGTGCGGGACACCAAGAACCGCGACGGCGGGACGCTGACGTTCACTCCTGGCGCGTGGCGTGGGTTCGTCAGCTTCGCGAAGGCATCCCGCTAAACAGGGCGGTGGCCCCCGGCCGGACGGCACACGGGTAGCGCACCAAGACAGCCCGGCCAGGGCGCAGATCACCGACGATGCCACCGAAATTGCAAGCCTCGAACGTAAGGCGCGCGTTGTCGGCGAGGCCCTCCCCCGGGCACAGTCTCTCGACCTAGTGAGGAAAGTGGCAGCGACATGGACATCACCAGCGCGCAGTGGCACAAGAGCACCAAGAGCGGCAGCAACGGCGGGGCATGTGTCGAGGTTGCCGACAACCTGCCCGGCGTCGTATTCGTACGGGACACCAAGGACCGCGACGGCGCAACGCTGACCTTCACTCCCAGCGCGTGGCGTGGGTTCGTGACCTTCGCGAAGGCATCCCGCTAAACAGGCAGTGAGCCCTCGGCCGGACGGCACGCGGGTGGGCGCACACCGTCGGCGAGGCCCTACCGGGGCACAGTCTCTCGACCTCGTGAGGGAAGTGGCAGCGACATGGACATGACCGGCGCGCAGTGGCGCAAGAGCACCAGGAGCGGGGACAACGGCGGCAACTGCGTCGAGGTGGCCGACAACCTGCCCGGCGTCGTCCTCGTAAGGGACACCAAGGACCGCGACGGCGCAACGCTGACCTTCACTCCCAGCGCGTGGCGTGGGTTCGTGACCTTCGCGAAGGCATCCCGCTAGACAACGCGGTGGGCCCCGGCCGGGGGCCGCCTGCCGTCCGGGGCCACCGGGACACGGCGACGCCCGCCGGGCCTGGCGTGACGAGGGCTGCGACACCGGTTGACAGGCCCGGCGGCGGGCGGGTCGGTGCCCACCCGGTCAGACCGGGCCGGGCGGGTCGGTACGACCCGGTCAGGACGGGCCGGCGGGCAGGGCCATCCGCAGGGCGAGCAGGTCGACGCCGGGCAGCGGCGACCAGTCCCGCTCCGGGGTACGCACGAAGCCCAACCCCGCGTACAGCCGGTGGGCGGCGTCGGCGAGCCCGCTGCGGACGCAGATGACCATCGCCGAGCAACCCTGCTCCACCGCCCGGGACAGGCAGGCCCGGACCAGTGTCACGCCCACCCCCCGCCCCTGGGCGGCCGGGTCCACCGCCAGCATCCGGAACTCCGCCTCGCCCGGCCGGGACAGCTCCGCGTACGGGCTGCCGGGCAGCACGTAGGTGACCGAACCGAGGACCGCGCCGGTGGCCCCGTCGACGGCGACCAGGATCTCACCGTGCTCGGCCCGGCCGGCCACGTCGGCCAGCACCTCGCCGTAGCCGTTCTCGCCCTTGAGCTGACCGTCGGCCTCGTAGGCGGCGACGGTCAACCGGGCCACCGCCGGGAACTCGGCCGGCACGGCCCGCCGGACCAGCAGCCCGGTCGACCGGTCGCCGGGGATCAACCGATCACCGCGATCAGGTCACCGTCCTGCACCACGTCGCCCTCGTTGACGGCGAGCTGCTCGACCACCCCGTCGGACTCGGCGACGACCGGGATCTCCATCTTCATCGACTCCAGGATCACCAGGGTGTCCCCCTCGGAGACGGTGTCCCCGGTCGACGCGACGACCTTCCACACGTTGGCCACCATCTCGGCGCGGATCTCCTCGGCCATCACGGCCCTCCTTCTCCACCGGGTGTGTCTGCGTCGGTATCCAATCACGGACCGACCCCGCGTGGGCGGAGAGCGCCACGCGCGCCCCGGCGTACCGCTGCCGCCCCGGCGCACGACGGCGCACGCCGGCCGCACTAGCATCATCAGGTCGGACCCGACGCCGGGAGGCCGGTGGCGTGCACCGGCGTCGCGGGTCAACCGCAGCAGGGTCGGACCCATCACGAGGAGGTCAACATGGCGAAGAAGGCCCGTAAGAAGAAGGCCCGTAAGAAGAGCGGCGCGAACCACGGCAAGCGCCCCAACTCCTGAGCCGTTGCGGCGGGTGACCGCCACGACGTCAGGTCCGGCCGCGTGCCGGACGCACCGGTGGCCCGGGTCGAGTCGACCCGGGCCACCGTCGTGTGTCCGTCTCGTCCACGGCGGGTCCGCCGTGCGGTGTCACTCGGCGAGTTCGCGGGACTCGCTGGGCTCGAAGACCACCAGCTCGGTGAGGCGTACCCGCAGCCGCTCGCGCAGCTTGTCGGGGGCGGTCTCGTTGCCGCAGCACCGGGCCACCAGCGCCCGCACCTCCTGCTCGATGCCGTACTCGCGCAGGCACGGTCCGCACTCGTCCAGGTGGTGGCGGATCAGCGAGCGGCGCTCGTCGGCGCACTCCAGGTCGAGGTAGAGGTAGACCTCCGCGAGCACTTCCCGGCAGTCCGTCTCGTGCGGTTCTCCACAGCTCACGTCACACCTCCCGGCCGGCAGTGGCGGTGGTCGAACCCTTCGCGGGCTGCGCGGCGCTGAAACCGCGCTCCGCGGCGTACCGCTCCAGCAGCTTGCGCAGGTTACGACGCCCACGGTGCAACCGGGACATCACGGTGCCGATCGGCGTGCCCATGATGTCGGCGACCTCCTTGTACGAGAAGCCCTCGACATCGGTCAGGTAGACCGCCAGGCGGAACTCCTCAGGCAGCTGCTGGAGGGCCTCCTTGACGTCGGTGTCCGGCAGCCGGTCCAACGCCTCGGTCTCCGCCGACCGCAACCCGCTGGAGGTGTGCGACTCGGCCTCGGCGAGCTGCCAGTCGGTGATCTCCTCGGTGGGCGCCTGGATGGGCTGGCGCTGCCGCTTGCGGTAGGAGTTGATGTAGGTGTTGGTCAGGATCCGGTAGAGCCAGGCCTTCAGGTTGGTGCCCTGCTCGAACTGGTGGAAGGCGGCGTACGCCTTCAGGTACGTCTCCTGGACCAGATCCTCGGCGTCGGCCGGGTTGCGGGTCATCCGCAGCCCGGCGGCGTAGAGCTGATCGACGAAGGGCATCGCGTCCCGCTCGAAGCGGGCCCTGCGCTCGTCCGTCTTCTCGGTGGTCAACCGCACATCCCCTCGCGTCGGATGCTGTCCCGCCGAGGATACGCGGACGGACCGGTCCGCAGCTTCGGTTCTGCCGGGTGTGCCCGCGCTCACCACCCGGGGGCCGGTTTCCACCGCCGGCCAGTCCGGACCGTCGAGCAGCCGCCTGAGCTGCCGTGCGTCCCGATCGTCCCGTTCCCGGTTCCGTGTCTCGGTCGGCACCGGTCACCCCCCTCGCCAGATTCCTCGTCCGGGAGTCGTAACACCCGACCGACTGCCGCACATTCCGCCGGCCCCCGCTCCTGGTCCCGGCCCACCGGTCGGCTACCGGAGGACTGGGACCAGGAAGGGCCTGGGAGGGACGGTCCCGACCACCCGAACCGGAAGGTCGACACCACCGGATGCAACGAGGGGTCCGCCGGGGCGGAAACGGGTGGTCAGCGCGGCGAACCGGCCCGGGACGCGACCGGTGGACGCGGTCCGCGGGCCCACCTGTGGGTACGCAGCCAGGCGAGCACCGCGGCGGCCACCCCGGCCGGGTCCTGACGCAGGTCGTGACGTTCGCCACGGCGCACCTCCACCTGCACCGTCCCGGCGGCGACGGGCAGCCCGAACGGGTCCCGGTCGCCGTTGACCACCAGCGTCGGCAGGCCGGTCACCAGTTCGTCGGCCCGGGACCGCTCCGGGCGGCCGGGCGGGTGCAGCGGAAAGGCCAGGGCGACCACCCCGGCCGCCCCCACCGGGCCGGCCGTCCGGCAGGCCACCCGGGCGCCGCTGGACCGCCCACCGACCAGCAACGGCAGGTCGGGGTGCCGACGGCGCAGCACGGCCAGCACCGCCGTCCACGCCTCGTCCAGGTGCCCGGCCGGGGCCGGGGCCCGCCGGCCGGCCACCCGGTAGGGCTGGGTCACCCGGGCCACCAGCACCCCGGCGTCGCGGGCGGCGTCGCGCACCGCCAGCAGGTCCGGCGCGTCTACCGAGCCGCCAGCCCCGTGGCCGAGCACCAGCAGGGACGTCGGCGGGCCGGTCGGCCGGTCGGTGTCGACCCGGGCCGGGCCGCGCGGGGTGTCGAGCTGCGTGGAGCGGGGCATCAGGCCATTCTGCGCCGTGGCCGGCGGCGTGCTCAGCTCAACGGCACCAGGGTGAGCAACCGGTCGCGGACCGGCGGACCGGCGTCGGCGGCCGTGCCGGAATCGGTCCCGACCTCGCCCCGCCAGGCGACCAGCATGGCCCGGCGCTCGCGGGGCGTCGTGCCGCCCCACACGCCGTGGGTGTCGCCCACCTCCAACGCCCAGGCCAGGCAGGAACCCTGCACGTCGCAACTGCGGCAGAGCGCGATTGCCGCGTCGGCCGGTTCGTTGGGTGCCGGAAAGAACGTCTCCGGATCCACACTCTGACAGGTGCCCCTGGTCCGCCAGGCATCGTCGGAACGGCGATCCCGCAACGCCCGGAGCAGTCGCGGATCTCGTCGTGCGGCGGCCACCTCGTGCGGTCGGGGCATACGTGCCCGGGTCATCACACCCACCTCCCCCGTGGGACCGGCAAGATCGACGGGCGTCGTTCGCACCGCGCGAGGACGCTCCCAGTGCCAGCGCTGTGTTGTATCGCACTGTCGGCTACGGAGACAAGGGGTCTGCCGGAAAGATGGCAAAAGATCCGAGCGACGTTTCACCCGGAACTCTGGCAATTCGTACGCGCCAATGTCACCTATCGCGATCAGAACAGTGCGCTCTCCCCGTGGGAGCGTTCCCCGTCCGGCGACACCCGGGCGGTCAGCTCCGGACCGTCGTTGCGCACGTCGCCCACCGCCGTACCGACCGGACGGATCTCCAGCCCGGCGAGCCACCCCACCGGCGGCGGGACCAGCAGCGCCGCCGGATCGTCGGCCGGGGCGAGCCACTCCGCCCACCGGTCGGGCGGCAGCAGCAGCGGCATCCGGTCGTGCACCTCGGCCAGCTCACCCACCGCCGCCGTGGTCAGCACGCTGAACGTGAGCGTCGTCTCCCACCGTGACCAGATCCCGGCCAACGCCAGCACCGAGCCGTCCCGCGGGGTCATGAAGTAGGGCTGCTTGCCACCGCCGGCCCGGCGCACCCACTCGTACCAGCCGTCGGCCGGGACCAGGCAGCGCCGGCGGGCGAACGGCAGGGCGTACGCCCGGCTGGTGGCGACGGTCTCGGCCCGCGCGTTGATCATGCGGGCCGCCCCGGCGGGCGACTTCGCCCAGTGCGGCACCAACCCCCAGCGGCCCACCGAGAGCGCCCGCCCCTGCTCCGGATCGACCCGCACCACGGGCACCCGGTCGGTCGGCGCGACGTTGTGGTCCGGCCGGACCCCGCCGTCGGTGTCGTCGTACGACTCGAAGACCGCGCTCAGGTCGCCGGCACTCCGGGTCGTCGCGTACCTGCCGCACATGACGCCTACGCTAACCCCCCACGCCGCCGCCGGCTGTCCCGCCCACCGGGAGTCGACCCGTCGGCGGTCCCGCACGACGCCGCCGGGTTGGCAGAATGTGACCGTGGGAAACCTGACCGCCACCCGTCCGCAACAGCCCTGGGCCGCACCGACCGCCACCGCCCCGGTCACCGCCGCCCTGCGCCTACCCGGCTCCAAGTCGATGACCGCACGGGCCCTGGTGCTCAGCGCGCTGGCCGGTGGCCCGTCGACGCTGCACGGGCCGCTGCGCGCCCGCGACACCGAACTCATGGCGGGCGGGCTGCGGGCGATGGGCGCCCACGTCTCGGTCTCCGACGACGACCGCTGGCTGGTCCGGCCGCACCGGCTGGTCGGCCCGGCCCACGTCGACGTCGGGCTCGCCGGCACGGTGATGCGGTTCGTCCCGCCGGTCGCCGGGCTCACCGAAGGGCGGGTCACCTTCGACGGCGACCCGCAGGCCCGGGTCCGGCCGCTCGGCCCGCTGATCGGCGCGCTGCGCTCGCTCGGCGTCCGGATCGACGCCCCGGAGACCGGCAGCCTGCCCCTGGTGGTGCAGGGCGTCGGCCGGGTCACCGGTGGCGAGGTGGTGATCGACGCCTCCGCGTCCAGCCAGCTCGTCTCCGGTCTGCTGCTCGCCGGGGCACGCTTCGACCGGGGCGTGGTGGTCCGGCACCAGGGCCCGCCGGTGCCCTCCGCGCCGCACCTGCGGATGACGGTGCAGATGCTGCGCGCCGCCGGGGCGGCCGTCGACGACACCGTCGACGACGTCTGGGTGGTCGAGCCGGGGCCGCTCGCCGGCCGGGGCTGGGAGATCGAACCCGACCTCTCCGGCGCGGTCCCCTTCTTCGCCGCCGCCATGGTCACCGGCGGCGAGGTGACGTTGCAGGGCTGGCCGCACAACAGCGTCCAACCGGTCGAGCAGCTCCGCTCGCTGCTGGACCGGATGGGCGGCGAGGTCACCCTGACCACCGCCGGGCTGACCGTGCGGGGCACCGGCACCGTGCACGGCCTGACCGCCGACCTGTCCGACGTCAGCGAGTTGACCCCGGCGCTGACCGCGCTCGCCATGCTCGCCGACTCGCCGTCGACGTTCACCGGCATCGGGCACATCCGGGGGCACGAGACCGACCGGATCGCCGCGCTGGCCCGCGAGTTCACCGGGCTCGGCGCCGACCTGACCGAGACCGCCGACGGGCTGGAGATCCGGCCCCGACCGCTGCGCGGAGGCCCCTTCCGCACCTACGCCGACCACCGGATGGCGCACGCCGCCGCGGTGGCCGGGCTCGCCGTCGGAGGCATCGAGGTGGACGACGTCGCGTGCACCTCGAAGACCATGCCGGAGTTCCCGGCACTATGGTCGGCGTTGGTGACCGGCAAGAGCTGACGGCGGAGGGGGCAGGTCCTGGCGACCAAGCGACGGGAGTACGACGAGGACGACGTACGGGTCCGGCCCGGCCGGTCCTCACGTCCGCGTACCCGGACCCGCCCCCGGCACGACGACGCGGTCGACGGGTTCGTCATCGCCGTCGACCGGGGCCGCTACACCTGCGTCCTCCCCGAAGCCCCGGACGGCGCGGCCGTCACCGCGATGCGGGCCCGTGAACTCGGCCGCAAGTCGGTGGTGGTCGGCGACCGGGTGAGCCTGGTCGGTGACGTCTCCGGCGCCGACGGGGCGCTGGCCCGGATCGTCCGGATCGCCGAGCGGCGCTCGGTGCTGCGGCGCACCGCCGACGACGACGAGAACACCGCCGAGGGACGGCTGGAACGGGTGGTGGTCGCCAACGCCGACCAACTGGTGATCGTCAGCGCGCTGGCCGACCCGCCGCCCCGGACCGGCTTCATCGACAGGTGCCTGGTCGCCGCGTACGACGCCGACATCGAGCCGTTGCTCTGCCTGACCAAGGCCGACCTGGCCGGCCCGGAACAGGTGGTCGGCTACTACACCGAGCTGGAACTGCCGTACGTGCTGGTCCGGCCCGACTCCGACCTCGACGCGCTGCGCGCCCTGCTCGCCGGCCGGGTGTCGGTGTTGGTGGGGCACTCCGGGGTGGGCAAGTCGACGCTGGTCAACCGGCTGGTGCCGGACGCCCTGCGGGCGGTCGGCGTGGTCAGCGCCATCGGCCGGGGCCGGCACACCTCGACCAGCGCGGTGGCGCTGCGACTGCCGCGTACCCCCGACGGCGACGGTGACCCGGGCTGGATCGTGGACACCCCGGGCATCCGCAGCTTCGGGCTGGCCCACGTCTCGGCCGAGAGCCTGCTGCACGGCTTCCCCGACCTGGTCGAGGGGACGGTGGACTGCCCACCCAACTGCCCGCACACCCCGGACGAGGCGGACTGCGCGCTGGACGCCTGGGTGGCCGCCGGCAAGGCCGACCAGCGCCGGCTGGCCTCGTACCGTCGGCTGCTGGCCTCCCGGGCCGGCGAGGGCGATCCCCGCGAGGTGGAGCGCAACCCCGGCGATCCGCTGGCCGGCTCCTGACACCTAGCGGGCCAGGCGGTCCAGCAGCTCGTCGAGCAGCGCCCGTTCGCCAGGGGTGAGGTCGCCCGGGTCGTCGCCGACCAGTGCGCGCAACGTCAGTGCGGCGCTCGCCCGGGTGGCGGGCGCATCGGCGGAGGGGGTGTGCAGGACCCCGGCCAGCGCGGCCTCGCGGACGCGTTCGGACAGCCCGAAGTCCGGCTCCGGCTGGCTGATCAAGGTGAGCGTGATGCCGACGTTGGCGGCGAGCACCTGTTCGGCGGCGTCGGCCGCCGGCACCTTGAGCATGCCCTGGACGGCGGCGCCGGTGAGCCGCTCGCGCAGCGCGGCGTGCGCGGGAGCGGTCACGGCGCACGGCCTTCCCGGTTCGGCCCGGCCGTAGAGCAGCCCGTAGAACGACGGGTGCTCCAGCCCGAACCGTACGTGGCGGTCCCAGCCCTCCCGCAGGTCGCCCAGCGGGTCGCCGGAACTCTCGACCGCCGTGTACTGGGTGAAGCCGTGGTTGGCCACGGCGTCGATCAGGCCCTGCTTGCTGCCGAAGTGGTGGTAGAGCGTCGGGGCCTGCACCCCGGCGCGTTCGCACACCGCCCTCGTGGACACCGTGCCGCCCCTCTCCAGCAACTCCGCCGCGGCGAGCAGGAGGCGATCCCGTGCGTTCTGCATGGTTGCTACAGTAGCGCATGTAGCGCTACATTGGCCGCTATAGCGAAAGGAGAAGTCCATGCGAACGTGGTTCATCACCGGTGGGACGCCAGGAGGGTTCGGCCTGTTCTATGCCGAAGCCGCACTGAACCAGGGCGACCAGGTGGCGGTGACCTCCCGTCGCCCCTCCGAACTGCGAGAATGGGCCGAACCGTACGGTGCCCGGGTGCTCGTACTCCCGCTCGACGTCACCGATGCCGAGCAGGTGCGGGCGGCGGTCCGCACGACGGAGGAACGGTTCGGCGGGATCGACGTACTGGTCAACAACGCGGGCCGGGGCTGGTTCGGCTCCATCGAGGGTGCCCCCGACGAGACGATCCGCCGCACGTTCGACCTCAACCTGTTCGCCGTGGTCGAGGTGATCCGCGCGGTCCTGCCCGGCATGCGGGCCCGCGGCGGCGGCTGGATCGTGAACATGTCGTCGGTGGCGGGCCTCGTCGGCGCACCGGGATTCGGCTACTACTCGGCGGCGAAGTTCGCCCTCGAAGGGCTGTCCGAGACGCTGCGCCACGAAGTCGAACAGTTCGGGGTACGCGTGCTCCTCGTGGAACCGGGAGCATTCCGCACCAACGCCTTCGCCGGCTTCCAGGACGAACCCGTCAACGAGACCGTCGACGCCTACGTGCCGCTGGTCGAGGGCGTCAAGGCGGCGTTCGTGGACCACAACGGCAGGCAGGAGGGCGATCCCGAACGCGGCGTCCAAGCCGTGATCGGCGCGCTGGCCGCACCCGTCCCGCCGCACCGGATCGTGCTCGGCAACTCCGGCTACGACGCCGTCGTCGCGATGCACGAGAACGCCCTCACGGAGCTGCGCGCGAACGAGAAGCTCTCGCGCTCGGCGGACTTCTGAGCCTGCCGACCGGACCTCCCGACCCGGCGGGCCTTCCGACCCGGCGAGCCTTCCGACCCGGCGAGCCTTCCGACCTGGCAGGTCTCCCGACCTGGCGGGCCTTCGCCGACCGTCATCCCGAACCTGAACTGATCACCATGCTGCACGGCCCATGGCGGGACGGCACCCGCAGCATCACCGTGCCGCCGAGCCGCCACCGGAACACGGGACGCACCCGCGCCCCGGCACCCGAGAAGATCTGGAGAGCACAATGGACACTGTCCACCTTCCCCAGGCCGTCGAGAACTTCGTCGCGGCCACCAACGCCCACGACCCGAACGCCCTGGCCGCGGTCTTCGCCGACGGGGCCACCGTGCACGACGACGGGACGGCCTACACCGGCGAGTCCGCCATCCGCGAGTGGATCCAGGTGCACCTGATCAACCCGAAGATCGTGATCACGCCGACCTCGTTCGCCGGCGACCGGCTGGTGGCCTCCGGGGACGGGGAGTTCCCCGGCGGGCCCCTGTCCTTCGCGTTCGTGTTCGGCATCCAGGACGACCAGGTCACCAACCTCGCGATCACCCCCGTCTGACCCCTCCCCTCCACCACCCCCGCCCCTCCATCACCCTTCCCCTCACCACCCCGTCCGGCCTCACCGCCTGCCTCGCCGCCCCACCCCGGCGGGGCTCCACCCCGCCACCCGGGCCCCCGCCTCGGGCCTCCCGCCTCGGGCCTCCCGCCTCGGGCCTCGCCGGCCCGCCTCGCCGCCCCGGCCTCCTCTCCCGCCCCCGTGATCAAGAGGTTTGCGTCAGGTGATCAAGAGGTTTACGTCAATCTGGAGCTCTGCCATGACGCGAACCTCTTGATCACGCGCGGCAAGCGGGTGGTGGGGACGGGGAGGAGGGGAGGAGGAGAGGGGAGGAGGGTAGGGTTTCGGGGTGACGGGGTATGTGGGGGATATTGATCTTGCTCATCGGCTTGCGGATGCGGCCGATGCCATCTCGATGGACCGGTTCCGGGCGCTGGATCTGCGGGTGGCGGCGAAACCGGACCTGACCCCCGTCTCCGACGCAGACACCTCAGTCGAGCGGGAGATCCGGGCGCTGCTGGCCGCCCACCGGCCGGACGACGGGCTGCTCGGCGAGGAGTACGGCGAGCAGCCGGCCACCGGCCCGCACGACCGGCGGTGGGTGATCGACCCGATCGACGGCACCAAGAACTTCGTCCGGGGTGTGCCGGTGTGGGCCACCCTGATCGCCCTGCTGGAGGGGGACCGGCCGGTGGTCGGGCTGGTCTCCGCCCCGGCGCTCGGCAGGCGCTGGTGGGGTGCCGACGGCGTGGGGGCGTACGCCGGGCGCGACGCCGCCTCCGGTGAACCGATCGGGGTCTCCGGGGTCCGCGACCTCGCCGACGCCAGCTTCTGCTATTCGTCGCTGACCGGGTGGGAGGCGGCCGGCCGGCTGGACGCGGTGCTCCAGTTGATGCGCGACACCTGGCGCAGCCGCGCCTACGGCGACTTCTACGGCTACATGCTGCTGGCCGAGGGGGCACTGGACGTGATGGTGGAGCCGGAACTGTCACTGTGGGACGTGGCCGCCCTGGTGCCGATCGTGACCGCCGCCGGTGGCACCATGACCACGTTGGAGGGTGCTCCCGCCCCTGGTGGGACGACATCCAGCGAGATCAGCGCGATCGCCACCAACGGGCCGCTGCACACCGAGGTGCTGTCCCGGCTGGGTCGGCCAACCGCGCGCTGAACGCACCGGCACTCTATTCTCGCCTGGTGGTGTCCTCCGGCTGGTGCTTCCTCGCGGCGATGATCGTCGCGTACGGCTTCGCCAACATGCTCCAGTCGGTCGCCGCCGCCCGGACCACCGTGCACCACACCTTCGACCCGGGGCTGCTGCTGCGGCTGGCCGGGCACCGGACGTACCTGATCGGGCTGCTCTGCCAGGTGACCGGCTTCGTGCTGGCCTTCCTGGCCCGGCGCGACCTGCCGCTGTTCCTGGTGCAGGCGAGCGTGGCGGCGGGCCTGGGGGTGACCGCCCTGCTGGGGGTGGTGGTGCTCAAGTGGCGGCTACCGGCCGCCGAGGTGGCGCTGCTGGTGCTGCTCTTCGCCGGGATCACCGCGCTGGTGCTCTCCGCCCAGCCGGCTCCCTCCAAGGGGCTCGGCACCGCCGGTCTGGTCGCCCTGGCGATGGCGCTCGGCGGGATCGGGCTGCTCGGCTTCTTCGCGGTACGCCTGCACGGGGCGCCCGGTTCGGTGGCGCTCGGCTCCCTGGCCGGGCTGGCGTTCTCCGCCGCCGCGGTGGCCGCCCGGCCGCTGGCCTCCGCCCCGTCGGCCGAGGAGTTCGTCCGTGACCCGCTGCTCTACCTGCTGATCGCCCATTCGCTGGTGGGTCAGCTGCTGCTCGGCCTGGCGATGCAGCGGGGCTCCACGACGGCCGCCGTCGCCGCGATGGACGCCGCCGGGGCGGTGCCCGCCGCGATCGTCGGCCTGCTGCTGCTCAACGACAAGATCTGGCCGGGCCGGGAGTGGCTGGCTGCGGTCGGGTTCCTGATCACCCTCGCCTCGGTGATCGGGCTCACCCGGTACGCCGCACCCCAGCACCACCACGCGGTGGCCCGCACCCGGGAACGCGCCATGGTCGGCGCGGCCCCCCGCGCCTGACCGGTCGGCGGTCGGGGCGCGGTCAGACGCCGACCGGGCCGGTGGTCGTGGTGGTCGTCCCCGTGACCGGCGTCTCGACCTCCACCCCCACGGTGGCGTCCGGGCCGGCCGACGGATCGACCTCGACGTCCACCGGCACCGTCTCGGGCACCTCGACCGGGGTACGCCGGCCCACCACCCGCTCGTAGAGCCGTTCCAGCGCGCCGGCCGTCCGCTCCCAGGTGTAGCTGCACCGCACCCGGTCCACCGCGGCGTGCCCGTAGGCGAACCGGCCCGCGTTGTCGGCGAGCAGCCGGCGCAGCGTCATGCCCAGCGTGCGGACGTCACCGGGGGGCACCAGCCGGCCGGTGACCTCGTCGACCACCGCGTCGGCGATGCCGCCCACGGCGTAGCCGACCACCGGCACCCCGCAGGCCATCGCCTCCAACGACACCCGCCCGGCCGAGGAGTAGTGCGGGGTGCAGGCGACCACGTCGGCCGAGCGGTACCAGGTGGCGAGTTGGTCGTGCGGCACCGCCCCGACCAGGGTGACCTGGTCGGCGACCCCGGTGCGCTCGGCCAGCTCGCGCAGCCGCCGGGCCTCCGCGTGGGTGGCCAGCTGGTCCGCCGGCGGCCCGCCGGCGATCACCAGTTCCGCGTCGCCGACCAGCCGCATCGCCCGGATCAGGTCGTCCTGGCCGTGTCCGGGGGACAGCCCGCCGACGGAGAGGATGCGGGCCCGCTGGTCTCGGGGGGCGGCCTCGCCGTCGGGGTGGAACCGTTCGACGTCCACCCCGGTCGGCACCATCGCCACCGAAGAGCGTTGCAGCCCCATCCGGGTCAGCTCGTCGACCTCGTCGTTGCACTGGGCGACGGCGACGTCCACCGCCCGGGTGAGCGCGCGCTCCAGCGGGATGCGTTCGCCGGGGCCGTCGTACTGGCGGCCGAGGTGGCGGCGCTGCTCGACGCCGAGCGAATGGAAGGTCTGCACCACCGGGATGTCCGTTTCCCGGACCGCGTGCGCGGCGGCCAGGCCCCCGATCCAGTAGTGCCCGTGCACCACCTGCGGGGTCCACTCCCCCGTCCACCGGTCGGCCAGCCAGCGGCCGAACTCGGGCACGTACGGGACCAGGTCGCCGGTGGCGGTGGGCTGTGCCGGGCCGACGGGCACCCGTTCCACCAGGTACCCGTCGATCTCGACGCTCGCCGGCAGGGCCGGGTCGTCGCGGCGCTCGTACACCCGGACGTCGTGGCCGCGCCCGGCCAGCTCGCCGGCGACCCGAGCGACGTGCTCGTGGGTGCCGACGGGCGGTCCTTCCGCGTGCCGGGACGACCCGGCGTGCGCGCAGACGAGGCCGACGCGCATGGTGCACCTCCATGCGATCTGCAAGGGATGGTCTCCGGTCAGAGCGTCCCATTAACCGGGGCCCCACGAGCCGAAACCTCGCAGATCGGAAGCGGTCAGCGGGTCGATGGACCGGCTGTGGGGCGGCCCACACCGACCCGGGCCGGGGCGGGCCTGACCCGGGGTGAACCGTGGCTCACCTGAGTGGTCCGGATGATCAGTGGCTGCGCGGCGGCATGACCCGGCCCGACCCGGGGTACCGGGCGGAGATGCCGATGACCCGTACCCCCGCCGTCGCCGCCGTGGTGAATGCCGGCGTCACCGGCGGCTTCGACACCACCCCCACGCCGTGCCGCGCCCGGCCCGGCGTCGCCGCGACGACGACCCGGCCCACCCGGGCCGGTCGGGCGCGAGCGCGATGAGCCGCGCCGACCTGCCGACCCCCGGAACGGTCCGGCACCCCGGGACCGGATGCCAGGTGGTGGCCGACGAGTCCTCCGCGCTGGTCCGACTGGCCGGGACGCTGGGGCCGGCCGACGTCGACCGGGTCCGCGACGCGCTGCTCACCCGGCTCGTCGACCGGCCCGGTCCGGTCCTGGTCGACGTGGCCGGGCTGCGCGGCGCAGGGCCCGCCGTCGGGCAACTGCTGGCCGGGGTACGCCGGGCGGTACGCGACTGGCCCGCCGCCGACCTGCTGGTGGTCGACCCGACCGGGGCGGTCGCCGAGCGGGACGCGAGGGAGCTGGCGGTCTACCCGACCGAGGCCGAGGCGACGGCGGCCCTGGCCCGTACGCCGATGGCGGCGGTGCTGACCGAGGAGCTGACGCCGGCGGTCGGGGCGGCCCGGTGGGTGCGGGAACTGGTGACCGACGGGTGTGCCCGGTGGGGCGTGCCGGAGCTGGCCGAACCCGCCTGCATAGCGGCCACCGAGCTGGTCAACAACGTGGTGGCGCACGCGTCGACCCCGATGACGCTGCGGTTGGCCGCGCAGGGCGACACGGTGCACCTGGCGGTGCGCGACCGCTCCCGGCGGCAGCCCCGCTACGGGGGGCTGGCCCCGCTCACCTCGGCCGGCGGCCGGGGGCTGCTGCTGATCGACACGGTGGCCCGGCGATGGGGCAGCACCCTGCTCCCGGACGGCAAGGTGATCTGGTGTGTGCTGCACACCGAGGATGAGTCACACTGGCACCACGACTGATTGGTGCCCTTTCGTCCTGATCCGGGGAGCGGGACCCGGTTACCCGGGCCGTGCCAGTGGGTAGTGCTCAGCCATGCGCGACGACGAGTTCCCGACCCCCGTGTCCGACCCCGAGGCGCTCGGCCTGCCCGACACCGCCGACGACGACTCGACCGCCGACGACGACGTGCTGACCGGCCGGGAGGCCGACGGCCCCGACCCGGCCCAGCTGCCCGGCGACCGTACCCCGGTGGCTGTCGACCACTTCGGCACCACCGCCGACGAGCAGCTCGACGGCGAGTCGCTGGACTACAAGCTCGACCGCGAGCAGTACGAACGGCGGGCCGACGACCCGCTGGCCGGGCCGGTCGACCCGGACATCGCCGCCGAGGCGGAGAACGAGGAGGCCGCCGCGCAGGCCCAACTCGACGCCGACGTGCTCGACCCGGGCCCCACCTCGGACCCGAACTCCCCGGTCTCGCTCTACGACCACGGTCAGCTCGGCACGGTCGCCGACGCGCAGGTGGGCCGGCTGGTCGAACCGGACGAGGGGGCCCGCACCGACCAGGAGACCGACAGCATCGCCTACGACGCGGGCGCGGCCGGCGGCGGCGCGAGCGCCGAGGAACTGGCCGTCCACGAGACCCGGCCGCCGGACGCGCACTGACCCCCGGTCGTCCGGGCCCGCACCGCTCAGTCGTCCAGGCCCCGCTCGATCGCGTAGCGGGTCAGCTCCACCCGGTTGTGCAGTTGGAGCTTGCCGAGCGTGTTCTGCACGTGGTTCTGCACGGTGCGGTGCGACAGGCCGAGCCGGCCGGCGATCTGCTTGTAGGACAGCCCCTTCGCCACCAGCCGCAGCACCTCGGTCTCCCGTTCGGTGAGCCGGGGTGCCGCGCCGGGCCCGTCGTCGCCCGTCCCACCGGCCGGCGGGTCCGCGGCGAGCCGCCGGTACTCGCCCAGCACCAGCCCGGCCAGGCCCGGGGTGAACACCGGTTCACCGGCCGCCGTCCGGCGCACCGCGTCCAGGAACTCCGCCGGGGCCGCCGACTTCAGCAGGTAGCCGGTGGCCCCGGCCTTCACCGCGTCCAGCACCCCCTGCTGCTCGCCGCTGGCCGACAACATCAGCACCCGGACCCGGGGCAACGCGGCCCGCAGGCCCTGGATCACCTCCACCCCGGAGATGTCCGGCAGTTGCAGGTCGAGCACCACCACGTCGGGGCGGGCGGCGGCGGCCACCCGGACCGCCTGGCGTCCCTCCCCGCTGGTCGCCACCACCAGGTGCCCGGCCTCGGTGAGGTCCCGGGCCACCCCCTCCCGCCACATCGGGTGGTCGTCGACCACCATCACCCGTACCCCGGTCATCGGCTCCTCCTCGGCACCATCAGTTCGATCTCGGTGCCCTCCCCCGGCGTCGAGATGATCCGCACCTCGCCGCCGAGGTCGGTCATCCGTCCCCGGATGGCCTGCGCCACCCCCAGCCGACCCTGCCGGGCCGCCTCGACCAGCCGCCCCTCCGGGATGCCCGGCCCGGCGTCACGCACCGACACGGTCACCGTGTCGCCCTCGTCCTCGACCAGCACCCAGGCCCGCCCGTCGGCGTGCCGCCGCACGTTGTCCAGGGCTGCCGCCGTCGCGGCGGCCACCTCCCGGGCCACCGACGCGGGCAGCGGCACCGGGGTCGCCGGGGCGGAGACCTGCACCGTCGCCGAGGCGTACCCGGACAGCAGGGACCGCAGGTCGATCTCGCCGACCGGGTCGGCGGGGGACGCCGGCGGGGTTCCGGAGATCAAGGCGCGTAACGCCAGCTCCTGCTGGCCGGCGAGCCGGGCCAGTTCCCCGGCCTCCCCGTCGAGGTGCGCGCCGCGCCGCTGGACCAGGGACAGCACCTGGAGCACCGAGTCGTGGATGTCCCGGGCCAGCCGTTCCCGTTCCCGGGTCGCCGCCTCCAGCTCCACCGCCCGCTGCAACCGTTCCTCGGTGCTCACCGCCAGCCGGGCCACGTGCCCCACCACCGCCCCGGCGAGCAACAGCAGGATCGCCCCGGTCAGCGAGGACGGGCCGATCCGGCCCCGGGTGGCGAGGTCGGTGCCGCCGACCAGCAGCGCCGCCACCGTGCCGCGCCGCCGGCCGCCGGAGACCGCCCAGGCCAGCACCGGCCCGGCCAGCCACGCCACGGCCAGGGCGGGCACCCCGGCGGCCAGCGCCGGGCGTCCCACCACCCACGGCGTGACCGCCAGGATCGCCAGGACCACGCCGAGGTCGGCCAGGAGCAGCGGCCAGCGCCGGTTGGCCGGCCGGGCGTACCCGACCGCCGTCACCCCGGACCAGGCCAGCATCACCAGCAGTACGCCGCCCGCGGCGACCGGGTGGGCGTACCGGCCGGCGTCGCGCAGGACCAGCAGGCCGACGTACGCCAGCGAGGCGAATCGGAAGACCGCGACGGACCGCCACAGCGGGTCGGCGAAACCTCCCGGCGGGGACGACGGCATGGCCGCCACGATGCCACAGTCCCAGGTCAGCCGGCCGGGCCGGTCGGTGCGGACCGGAGAACCCTGACGTACGGTAGAAATAGCGTGAAAAACTCCGAGATCGCTGTCGGGACAGGGCCCATGACGAACGCAGAGCTTCCCACACCGCGTACGGTGGTGCCCATCGAACCTTCCCTTCTCATCGCCGAGGCGTTCGACCAGGCACAGGTGACCGAGCTGAGACACTCGGTCAGCTCCTGCGCGCACGCCGCCGGCCTGGCCGGGCAGCGGCTCGACGACTTCGTGCTGGCGGTCAACGAGCTGATCACCAACGCGGTCCGGCACGGCGGCGGCCGGGGCTGGCTGCGGCTCTGGCGACGCCCCGGCGAGCTGGTCTGCGAGGTCTCCGACCACGGCACCGGCATCAGCGAGCAGCGGCTCGACGACCACAGCCGGCCCGCGCCGGACACCGCCGGCGGCTGGGGGCTCTGGCTGGCCCGGGAACTCAGCGACGCGATGGAGGTAGAGAGCGGCGCGGCCGGCACCACCGTGCGGATCAGCGCCGCCGCCGGCTGACCCGCCGGATCGGGTCAGCCGAACAGGGCGCTCACCGACTCGCCGTTGTGGATCCGGCGCATCGCCTCGGCCAGCGCCGGGGCCACCGAGAGCACCGTCAGCTCCGGCACCCGCTTGTCCTGCGGGATCGGCACGGTGTTGGTGCAGACGATCTCGCGTACCCCGTCGACGGCGGCGAGCCGGGTCAGCGCGCCGCTGGAGAACAGGCCGTGCGTGCAGGCCAACCGGATCGACCGGACCTTGCGTTCGTGCAGGTGGCCGATCAGCTCCACCACCGTGCTGCCCTTGGCGATCTCGTCGTCCAGCACGATCACGTCCCGGTCGGCCACCTCACCGATCACCGTGCTGATGGTGACCCGGTCGTCGCTGAACCGCTGCTTCGCCCCGGCCGCGACCGGGGTGCCGAGCATCCGGGCGAACGCCGCCGCCTCCTTCGCGTTGCCCAGGTCCGGCGAGACCACCACCGTGTTGCCCAGGTCGCGCCCCCGGAAGTGGGCGGCCAGTTCCCGCAGCGCGTGCAGGTGGTCGACCGGGACGCTGAAGAAGCCGTGCACCTGCGGTGAGTGCAGGGTCATCGCCAGCACCCGGTGCGCGCCGGCCGAGGTGAGCAGGTCCGCCACCAGCCGGGCACCGATCGAGATGCGCGGCGCATCCTTCTTGTCCGACCGGGCGTACGCGTAGTGCGGCAGGACCACGGTGATCCGGCCCGCCGACGCGCCCCGGGCGGCGTCGATCATGAGCAGCAGCTCGACCAGGTTCTCCTGCACCGGCGGCACCAGCGGCTGGATCAGGAAGACGTCCCGCTCCCGGCAGTTCGCCTGCAACTGCACCTCGAGACAGTCGTTGGCGAACCGGGACACCCGCACCGGGTGCAGCGGCACCCCCAGGTGGGCGCAGATCTCGGCGGCGAGGTCGGGATGGGCGGTTCCACTGAACACGGCGATGTCGCGCACGTCTGGAGATCGTACGGACCCGTGCCGGTTCTCCCGTCGACCCGGGCCCGGTACGGTGCCGAAATGACCGGAGAGTACGTCGCCGCCATCGACCAGGGCACCACCTCGTCGCGGTGCATCGTCTTCGACCGGGCCGGTGGGATCGTCGCCGTCGCCCAACGCGAGCACCGGCAGATCTTCCCCCGCCCCGGCTGGGTCGAACACGACGCCGAGGAGATCTGGGCCAACGTCGAACGGGTGGTCCGCGACGCGCTGGCCGACGCCGGCACCGGCCCGGACGGGTTGGCCGCCGTCGGCATCACCAACCAGCGGGAGACCACCGTGGTCTGGGACCGGGCCACCGGCCGGCCGGTGGCCAACGCCGTCGTCTGGCAGGACACCCGTACCGGTCCGCTGCTGCGCGAGCTGGCCGAGTCGTACGGCGAGGAACGGCTACGCGCCCGTACCGGGCTCACCCTGGCCACCTACTTCGCCGGCCCGAAGCTGCGCTGGCTGCTGGACAACGTCGACGGGCTGCGGGAACGCGCCGAACGGGGCGAGGTGCTGTTCGGCACCATGGACAGCTGGCTGATCTGGAAGCTGACCGGCCGGCACGTCACCGACGTCACCAACGCCAGCCGGACCATGCTGATGGGCCTGGAGACCCTCGACTGGGACCCGGAGCTGCTCGACGCGCTGCGCATCCCGGCCGCGATGCTGCCGCAGATCCGCAGCTCGGCGGAGGTCTACGGGACGGCCCACGGGGTGCTCGACGGGGTGCCGGTGGCCAGCGCGCTGGGCGACCAGCAGGCGGCCCTGTTCGGGCAGACCTGCTTCCAGCCCGGCGAGGCGAAATGCACCTACGGGACCGGGAGCTTCCTGCTGCTCAACACCGGGGCCAGCCCGGTGCCGTCCAGTCACGGCCTGCTGACCACGGTGGCCTACCGGATCGACGGCCAGCCGGCCGCGTACGCCCTGGAGGGGGCGATCGCGGTGACCGGGTCGCTGGTGCAGTGGCTGCGGGACAACCTCGGGTTGATCTCCTCGGCCGCCGAGGTCGAGGAGCTGGCCGCCACCGTGGACGACAACGGGGGCTGTTACGTGGTGCCCGCCTTCTCCGGACTGTTCGCGCCGCACTGGCGCAGCGACGCCCGGGGGGTGATCGCCGGGCTGACCGGCTACATCACCAAGGGGCACCTGGCGCGGGCGGCGTTGGAGGCGTCGGCCTGGCAGACCCGCGAGGTGGTCGACGCGATGAACGCCGACTCCGACGTGGCGCTGCGCCGGTTGCGGGTGGACGGTGGGATGACCGCCAACGGCCTGCTGATGCAGTTCCTCGCCGACGTGCTGGCGGTGCCGGTGGTGCGCTCCCGGATCACCGAGACCACCTGCCTCGGCGCGGCGTACGCGGCCGGCCTGGCGGTCGGCTTCTGGCCCGACCTGGCCACCCTGCGCGCCCAGTGGCGCTCCGACGCGCAGTGGGAGTCCCGGATGGACCCGGCGCACCGGGAGCGGGAACTGGGCCGGTGGCGCAAGGCGGTCGCCCGCACGCTCGACTGGGTCGACTGACTCCGGTCGGCGGCCCGCCGGTCGGTCGGTCCCCGTCGTACCGACCGATACGATCAGTCGGGGGGATGCCACATGCAGACAGTCGGTCCATATGCGCTGCACCGCAGGCTCAGCTCGTGCGAGTTGGGCGAGGTCTGGGCCGCACGGGACGCCGCCGAGCGGCCGTTCACCGTGGCCGTGCTCGCGCCGGCCGCCGCCGAGGGCGGCTGGCGGGAGGCGTTCGCGGCGGCGGCCAACACGCTGGCCCGTTCCGACGGCCTGCCGATCACCGGGGCCAACCACACCGGCCCGGTGCCCTGGGTGGCCTGCGCCGCCGAGCAGGGCGCCGGGGCCGCACACGTCTTCCTCGCGCTGGGACAGCGCCTCGTCCCGGCCGGGGAGCCCCCGGCCGGTGGCCCTCCGGCCGGACCGTCGGGTGCGCCCGCCCCGGCGCACCGGCCGACCGCCGGAGCACCTGCCACCGGCACGCCGCTCGCCGGGGCACCTGCCGCCGGGACTCCGCTCGCCGGGGCACCCGCCGCCGGGACGACGATCGCCGCAGCCGGGACGGCCGGGACACCGGCACCGGACGGGCACCGCACCGACGGACCGGCGGGCCCGACCCGGCCGGGGGTGCCCACCTCGTCGACCGGCTCCGCCCCGTCAGCCGGGGCTGTCGCCTCGGCCGGGCCTGCTTCACCCGCCGGGCCTGCTTCCTCGGCCGGGTCTGCTTCACCCGCCGGGTCTGCATTACCCGCCGGGCCTGCTTCGCCCGCCGGGCCTGCGGCGGTCACCGGCGGTACGGTGCCGCCGGCTGCCGCACCCCGCCCGACCGCCCCGACCCACCCGACGCCCCCGCACCAGACCGCCCCGCCGCAGGTCAGCCCGCCGCAGCACGCACCGCAGCAGGCCGGCCCCCACCGGGCGGCCCCGCAGCAGGCCGGTCCGCACCCGGCACCCCCGCGCCAGGTGACCCCGCCGCAGGTCGGCCCGCACCAGATGGCCCGGCAGCAGGCAGGCCCACAGCAGGCGGTGCCGCAGCGGGTGGGACCGCCGTACCCGCCGACGCCCCTGGCGGCACCGTTCCCGCCGGCACCGTTCCCGCCGGTCGCGGGCCCGGCGCGCGGACGGGGTCGGGCCGTGCTGTGGTCGGTCCTGGTGGCCCTGCTCGCGGCGACGCTCGGGGCGACCGGCGGCTACCTCGTCGCTGCCCGGACGACCGACGGGCCGGCCAGCCTCGCCGCGCCGGCCTCCGCGACCCCGAGCGTCGACCTGGGGCTGCCGGGCACGCCGCCGCGCCGGCCGGGGGTGGAACCGCCGGTCGGCGGCGGCTGGCCGGCCGGAGCGCCCACCTTCGCCGGCACCGAGCCGACCCGGGAGATCACCGGCCTGGCCGGGGTCGACTTCAGCTTCCGGGTGCCCACCGGCTGGAGCTGCACCGAGGCCGGCCGCACCAGCGGTTCGGCGCACTACCGGTGCGGCGTACCGGCCGCCGACGGGTCGATCATCGGTGGCGACCTGGTCGTCAGGCAGTGCCCCCGGCTCTGCACCGACGAGCGCCGCACCACGCTGCGCCGGCAGGAGGAGGCATGGGGGTTGCAGTGGATCCGCAGCGGCGAGTTCACCACCTGGGCGGAGACCGCCCGGGTGGACGGTTCGCCACGCTACGGACTGGTCTACCTCTCCTACTGGCGCAGCGTCCCGGAGGACGCGATCGACAGGCAACTGGTGCTGCGGATGACCGCGCCCCCGGACCGCGCGGACGAGGTGCGCAAGGTGGCCGCCTCGGTGCGCGAGGCCACCTTCACCATCTGACGCGGGGGCGAGACCACCCCCGCCCGCCCGGTACCCTTCGACCGGACGTCGACGACGAACCGGTCCGTCCTTCCACGACCGAGCGGGGCCATGTGCGCATGCTGACTGTCTCCCCTGACCGAGCCGGGGCCTGTCCGACCATCACGGACGCGTTGGAGATCGCGCCGGATGACGCGGTCGTCTCGATCGCCCCCGGCGTCTACCCCGAATCGCTCCGGCTCGACGGCCGGCGGGTCCGGCTGGTGGCCGCCGGCGAGCCGGGCTCGGTCATCGTGGACGGTCGGGCCGCCGGACGGCCGACGGTGGCCTGCACCGGCGGCGAGGTGCTGTTGCAGGGGCTGGTCGTGCAGGGCGGCGACTACCCGGCGGTGGAGGCGGTCGGCGGTCGGCTGCGCATGGAGAAGTGCCAGGCCAGCGCCGGGTACGCGGCAGCCGTGTCGGTACGCGACGGGGCCCGGATCGAGGCCGTCGAGGTCACCGTCACCGGCGGCCAGCACGGGCTGGTCGTCTCCGACGCGGGCGGCACGGTCGAGCAGTGCGAGATCCGCGACGTCACCGACGACGGGATCATCGTGCGGCTCGGTGCCGACCCGACCATCCGCAACTGCACCGTCGGCGCCGCCGGCTTCCGGGGCGTGTACGTCTACCAGGCGGCCCGGCCCACCATCGAACGCTGCGACATCTCCGGCACCGGCGACGCCGGCATCGTGGTCGCGTTGCAGAGCAGCCCCACCATCGTGGACTGCTGGGTGCACGACACCCGGGGCGTCGGCATCGACGTCGGCCGGGGCTGTGGCGGCACGATCGAGGGCAGCCGCACCGAGCAGACCGCCACCCCCGGCGTCCGGATCGCCGAAGGGGCCGGCACCGTGTTCCGGGCGGCGGAGGCGGGCGGGCGGCCGATGGCCGGGGTGAGCGCGGGCGGCGGGACGGTCGGCCAGGACGAGCGGAGGGTCGAGGAACTCCTCGCCGAGCTCGACTCGATGATCGGCCTGGCCGGGGTGAAGGCCGAGGTGCGCTCGCTGATCGACGAGATCCAGGTCAACGAGTGGCGACGCGACGCCGGCCTGCCGGTGGGCGCGGTCAGCCACCACCTGATCTTCACGGGCGCGCCGGGCACCGGCAAGACGACGGTGGCCCGGGTCTACGGGCAGTTGCTCAAGGCCCTCGGGGTGCTGCCCAACGGCCAGTTCCGGGAGGTCTCCCGGCGGGACCTGGTCGGCCAGTACATCGGGCACACCGCCGAGAAGACCTCGTCGGTGTTCACCGAGGCGCTGGGCGGGGTGCTGTTCATCGACGAGGCGTACACCCTCTCCCGGGCCGGGGGTGCCGGCGGCGACTTCGGCCAGGAGGCGATCGACACCCTGGTCAAGCTGATGGAGGACCACCGGGACCAGGTGGCGGTGATCGTCGCCGGGTACACCACCGAGATGGCCGCCTTCCTCGACGCCAACTCCGGGCTGGCGTCCCGGTTCGCCAAGACGCTGGAGTTCGAGAACTACAGCCCGGTCCAGTTGGTCGACATCGTCGGCCGGATCGCCCGCACCGACGAGTACCTGCTCGCCGACGGGCTGACCGACGGGCTGCTGGAGTGGTTCGGCCAGATCGAGCGGGACCAGAACTTCGGCAACGCCCGGGAGGCGCGCAAGCTGCTGGAGGGGATGCGCAAGGCGCAGTCCGGGCGGCTGCGCGCGCTGGGCCGGATGCCGAGCCGGGACGACCTGCGCACCCTCGTCCTGGACGACCTGCTCGCCGCCACCCGGTGACCGGGATGTCGCCCACCGGGGGCACCGGAGCCCGCAGCGACGCGCCGACCGCCCTGATCGTCCGGGTCCGGGACGCGCCACCCGAGCCGGCCGCCCCGTGGCGGCCCACCGAGGCCGACCAGCCGGCCCCGCCGGAGCCCCTGGACGCGCCCTGGCTGCGTCACCTGGCCCGGCTGCTGCCGATGGTGCTCGTCGCCGTCCTCGGCGGGATCGGGGTGAACCGGCCCGGCCTGTGGGAGGACGAGCTGGCCACCTGGGGCATGGTCACCGTCGGGTTCGACGACTTCGTGGCGGTGCTGCGCAACGTCGACGCCTCCATCGGCCCGTACTACCTGCTGATGCGCGGCTGGGTGGCGCTGGCCGGCAGCTCCGACGTCGCGCTGCGGGTGCCGTCGCTGCTGGCCATGACGGCGGCGGCCGGCCTGGTCGCCGCGATCGGCCTGCGGATCGGCGGGCTGCGGGTCGGGCTGGTGGCCGGCCTGCTGTTCGCGGTGCTGCCGACCACCTCCCGGTACGCGCAGGAGGCCCGGCCGTACGCGTTCGCGGTGTGCGCCGCGGCGCTGGCCACCCTGCTGCTGGTCCGGCTGCTGGACCGGCCCCGGTTCCTGCGCTACGCGGGATACTCGGCCGTGGTGGCGTTGCTGGGGCTGATGCACCTGGTGGGCCTGCTGCTGCTCGCCGCGCACGCGCTGGTCGCCTGGCGGGGGGCGCAGCGCCGACGCGGCTTCTTCGGTTGGCTCGGCGCGGCGGCGGTCGGTGTGCTGCCGGTCCTGCCTGTGCTCTGGTTCGGTAGGCAGCAGACCGCCACGCAGATCAACTGGATTCCGCCGGTCACCCTGGACCGGCTGGTCGACACGCCGGAGGCGCTGTTCGGCGGACCGCTGCTCGCCGGCGCCGTGCTCGCCCTGGCCTTCCTCGGCATGTCGATGCGTCAGCGGTCGGCGGTGGCCACCGCCTGGCTGGTGCTGCCCACCGCCGGTCTGCTGGCCGCCGCCCAGCTCACCCCGCTCTGGTTGCCGCGCTACCTGCTGTTCACGGTGCCGGCCTGGGCGCTGGTCGCCTCGCTGGCGTTGCGGCGCAGTTCACTGCTGCGGGGCACCGCCGCGATGCTGGCGGTCGGGCTGCTCGGCATCCCGGTGCAGGTCGAGATCCGGGGCGTCACCGGCCACAGCCAGGGCACCAAGGACATCGCCGCCGTGCTGCGGGCGCACGCGCGCCCCGGCGACACCCTGGTGTACGGCCCGTTCGACGCCGGTGACCAGCGCACCAGCCGGGACGCGGTGAACCGGTACGTCGACGAGAGCTGGCGACCCCGGGACGTGCTGATGACCGTACCGGCCCGTAGGCAGGGCACCCTGGGCGCGCGGGAGTGCGCCGACCGGGACGTACCGGTGTGTCTGGGGCGTCCGGAGCGGGTGTGGGTCGTCCGCAAGGGGGCGTTCGACGACCCGGTGCAGCGGATCGGCGCGGCGAAGGAGGCCGCACTCAAGCCGTACGCCGTCGAGCGCACCTGGCGGGTCCGGGGCTTCAGCATCGGGCTGCTGGTGCGCAAGTCGGAGGCGGGGAAGTGAGCCCCCGGGCCGGCGCGGGCCGCACCGACGAGACGACGGAGTTCCACCGTCAGGTGCCGCCGCCCCGCCCCGCCCCGACGGCGCCCCCGCCCTCCCGCGGCCCGGCGACGGTGCCGACGCGCCGGGGCCCGGCGACGGTGCCGACCCCGCGCGGGCCGGCCGCGGCACCGAATCCGGTGGGGCCGGCGGCGCGGGAGGCGGTGGCTCCGGCGGCGCTGGGTCGACCGGCGACGGTGGACCCGTCCCTGCCGCTGCCGCCTGACGACGACGAGAAGGCCGCCTACCGGCACCGTCGGCTGCCGGTGCTGATGGTCGCCTCGTTCGTCAGCTTCACCGGGCTGCTCACCAGCCAGTTGCTCTTCGTCCGGATGGCGCCCTGGCTGTTGGCGCTGCTGCCGTTGTTCGGCTTCACCGTCCTCTACTACCTGATCTCGGCGACGGTGAACATCGGCACGCCCGGGTTCGACCTGGACCGGCACCGCCGGCTGGTCCGCGACTTCCGCCCGCCCGTGCACCCGTCGGTGGACGTGTTCCTGCCGGTCTGCGGCGAGGCGACCGAGGTGCTGCGCAACACCTGGGAGCACGTCAGCCGGATGGTCGACCACTACCGGGGCCGGGTGCACGTCTACGTGCTCGACGACTCGGCGACCGACGAGCGGGAGGCGATGGCGCTCGCCTTCGGCTTCGTCTACCAGCGCCGCCCCAACCGGGGCTGGTACAAGAAGGCCGGCAACATGCGGTACGCGTACCAGCGCACGCTGGGCGAGCACATCCTGGTGCTGGACGCCGACTTCACCCCCCGGCACGACATGCTCGACGAGATGGTGCCCTACCTGGCCGCCGAGCCGGATCTCGGGATCGTGCAGTCCCCGCAGTACTTCCGGGTGCACGCCGGCCAGGGCTGGCTGGAGCGCGGGGCCGGGGCGGTGCAGGAGCTGTTCTACCGGATGGTGCAGGTGTCCCGGCAGCACCACGAGGCGGCGATCTGCGTCGGCAGTTGTGCGCTCTACCGCCGGGAGGCGCTCGACGCGATCGGCGGTTCCACCCTGATCGAGCACTCGGAGGACGTACACACCGGGTTCGACATGCGGCGGCGCGGCTGGCGGCTGCGCTACCTGCCGGTGCCGTTGGCCACCGGGCTGTGCCCGGCCGACGTCAGCTCGTTCTTCACCCAGCAGTACCGCTGGTGTGCCGGCTCGATGAGCCTGCTCGGGTCGACGAAGTTCTGGAACACCCGGATGCGGCTGCGCACCCGGCTGTCGTACCTCTCCGGGTTCTGCTACTACCTGCACACGGCGCTGTTCACCTTCGTCGGGCCGCTGGTGCCGATCGTGCTGCTGGCCTGGTTCCCGCAGTCGGTGGCCCCGGCCAACTACCTGTGGATCGTGCCCAGCCTGGTCTACAACCTGGTGGTCTTCCCGCTGTGGCACCGGTGCGCCTACCGGGTGGAGGCGTGGACCGTGAAGATGATCTACGGCTGGTCGCACGCCTTCGCCATCTGGGACCTGCTGCGCGGGCAGAGCATGGGCTGGCAGCCCACCGGCGGCACGGGACGCAAGAACAGGACGGGTCGACTGTGGTGGGGAATGGCCGTCTGCACGGCGGGCAGCGGAGCACTGTGGACCGGTCTGGCCGCCCACCGGATGATCACCGACGACCTGTGGACCTTCGCGCCGGCCTTCCTCGGTGGCGCGTTCTACCTGGCCGTCGCGTTGCAGGCGCTGCTGGTGAAGCCGGCGCGGGACATCCGTCCGGAGCGTTCCCGGTGACCTCCCGTCAGCTGTTCACCATCGTCACGATGTTCGTGATCGGGGTGTTCGGCTACGCCGCGCTCGCACCCAGCCCGGCCAGCCGTCCGGCCCGGTTCGCCACCGAACCCAGCGCGTCGCCCTCCCCCACCGGCCCGCCCCCGGCGTACGACGTCCGCCCGCTGGTCCAGCCGCAGGGCCGCTACCTGGGGGTGGCGCTCAGCGGCGCACCGCAGGACATGAGCCGGGTCGACCGCTTCGCCGACCTGGTCGGCAGCAAACCCAACATCATCACCATCTACGAGAGCTTCGACGACGAGTTCGCCGCCGCCGAGGTCCGCCGGGTCCACCGGTACGGCGCACTGCCGATCGTCCGTTGGGAACCGTTCAAGGCGAAACTGAAGGACATCGCCGCCGGGCGGCACGACCCGTACCTGGTGGAGTTCGCCGTCGCGGTACGCCGGCTCAACCTGCCGGTGGCGCTCACCATCGCGCACGAGATGAACGGCCACTGGTACTCCTGGGGCGCGCACGACAACACCGCCAAGGAGTTCGTCGCCGCCTGGCGGCACATCCACGCCGTCTTCGCCCGCGCCGACGCCACGAACGTGATCTGGACGTGGACCCCGAACGTGGTCAACCCGGTCCCGTCGGTGAAGCTCGCCCCGCTCTACCCCGGTGACGCGTACGTGGACTGGGTCGGCATCGACGGCTACTTCACCAGGCGCGGCGAGCAGACCTTCGACGACCTGTTCGGCCCCACCATCACCCAGGTCCGGAAGTTCACCGCCCGGCCACTGCTGATCGTGGAGACCGGGTCCGAACCGGGCGCGATGCGTCGCCGGGCGGTCGACGAACTCTTCACCGCCATCCGCAAACGCCCCGACCTGCTCGGGTTCGTCTACTTCAACCAGAAGGGCTCCGGCGACTGGGTGATCGACTCGGACCGGCCGGCGCTCGCCGCGTACCGGTCCGGCGCGGCGGCCGACCCCCGGACCGGCTTCCGGGTCGGCTGACCCCGGGCCGCCGACCCACGGGCCCCGGGGCGCTGCGGCGGGTTCCTATGATGAGGGCGGCCTGCCGTGGGCGGGCCAACACGGGTCGATGCGTCTGGGGGGCAGCCGGAGATGACCGGAGCACCACGGCCGGCACGCGCCACACTCCGGCCGGACGACCCCGCCGCCCGCGTGCACCTGGCACCCCGCCGTCGGCCCGGCCGGATCGGCGAACTGCACGTGCTGCAACTGCTCCTGCTGGAGGCGGTGCTGCTCGGCGTCCTCGCCAGTGGACTGTTCGGGATGCCGGTGCTGGTCGTCGCCGCGCTGTGCGGCGTACTCCTGCTGACCGTGGTGTTCCTGCGCTCGCGGGGCCGCTGGTGGCTGGAGCGGCGGGCCCTGGCCCGGCAGCAGCGGCGACGGGCCGCCGCGCCGGTCCCGGTCGCCGCCGACCCGGGATTGGACGCCCTGCAACGACTCGCGCCCGGCCTGTCGGTGGGCACCGTGGCGATGGCCGACGGCACCCGGATCGGGGTGGCCCGCGACGACGCCGGCTGGTTCGCGGTGGCCGCCGTCGACGGCTCCGGGCCGACCGGCGACGCGCCGGCCGGCCTGCCGCTGGACGTGCTGGCCACCGCGCTGGCCGAGTCCGGCCAGCCGGGCACCGTGCTCCAGGTGGTGACCAGCACCGTGCCGGCCGGCGGTCCGACCGACGACCCGACGGCCCCCGCCCGGGAGTCCTACCGGCAGTTGCTGGCCGACCTCGGCGGCACCCCCGTCCCGGCCGGGCGGGCGACCTGGGTGGCGGTCCGGCTGGACGCCCGCGCGCTCGCCGAGGCGGTCGGCGACTACGCGGTCGACCTGGGCGTCGCCCCCTCGGTGGTGGCCGCGCTGGCCCGGCAGACCGGCAGGTCGCTGCGCCGCAGCGGGGTCGAACACCGGCTGTTGGACGCGCACGGCCTGCTCGCCGCCGTCGGCCGGTCCTGCGGCTTCACCCCCGGCCTCCCGGCCGGTGCCGCCGGAGTGCGTGAGGAGTGGTCGGCGTGGCACTGCGGCCCGATCGCGCACCGCTCGTTCTGGATCCGCCGCTGGCCGCCCGTCGACCGGGCGGCGGCCATGCTCGGCTGGCTGGAGACGCTGCCGGCGTCGCTGGTGACGGTGTCGTTGACGGTGGCCACGAACGGGCCGGGTGAGGATCTCGACCTGCGCGGCCTGGTCCGGGTGACCGGGCCGGCGGAGCTGCTGCCGCAGCTGTGCGGGCCGGCGGTCGACGGGGTACGACAGGCCGGCGGGGAACTCTTCCCGCTCGACGGCGAACACGGCCCGGCGGTGTACGCGTCGGCACCGACGGGAGGTGGCGCGGGATGACCGGCCCTGGTGACGAACGGCGTACGGCGGTGCCGGCCACCTTCGGCACCTCCCCCGACCAGCCGGCCGGACCGTACCGCGACCCGGTGGGTGGGCCGTACCCGCAGGGGCCGGCGGTGGCCGGGAGGTACCCGGGCGGGGCGGTCGCCTCGGCCGCCGTACCGCCGCCGGTGACCGCACCACCGGTCACCGCGCCGCCTGTCGGCACGGACGCGCCGGTGCTGGGCACGTCCCGCACCCGGGTCGACGCGGACGCCGACGCGACAGGCGTCGCCGCCGCGACCGCGCTGGCCACCGCCGACCCGCTGACCCGGGCCCTGGCCAGTCCGCTGGCCGCCCCGGAGAGCCATCCGTCCGCTCCCCCCGGCCCACCGCCGGCCCACCTCCCCGGGGTCGGCGACGCCTCCGGTCGGGGCGGGCCGTCCGGTCGGCTGCCCCGGCTGCGGATCGGCACCCACGCGGTCTCCCCGGCGGCGCTCGCCCGGCTCAGCCCGAGCCCGCTCCCGGCCGGTCTGGTGCTCGGCGCGGACCGCCGTCGGGCGGCGGTCACCATCCGGTTGTTCCGCCCGGAACCGACCCGGGTCGTCCTGGTCGGCGGGGTGTGGGCGGGTCAGCTCGTCGCCTTCCGGGCGCTGGCCCTCGGTGCCCGGGTCGTCGTGGTCACCGCCGACCCGACCACCTGGACCGGGTTCGGCCCGGCGGCGCTCGGCCGGGCCGCCGACCGGGTCGAGGTACGCGTCGACGGCCGCCCGGTGCCCGCCGCCGGCACCGCCGGGCAGCCCACCCTGATCGTGCGCGACCTACCGCCGCACGCGCCCGGATCGACCATCCCGGGCCCGTGGCAGGCCGAGCTGACCGTGCTGCGGCGGCTCGATGCCGGCACCGCCCCCGCCCTGCGCGACAGCGACCTCTGCGTGCTGCAACGGCTCTCCGCCGACGAGTCCGTGACCGCGCAGCAGGCGCTGCGGCTGCCCCCGGACAGCGGCCGGTTCCTGCGGGTGATGGCCGACGACATGCTCGCCCTGGTCGGCGGCGGCGCGGACCGGCACCTGTGGATCAGTCAGACCCCGGTCGAGCAGCACCTGCTGGGCGTGCCGCGGCGCTGACGAGCAGCCGCGCGAGGCGCTTCTTCCGGCCGTTCTCGCGGACGATCCAGGCCACGTCGCCGTCGTCGACGGCGGCCAGCGCCCGGAACGCCGGCAGGCCACCGGCCGGATCGGCGGCCACGGCGACACTCCAGCAGTAGCCCAACGCCTGACGCAGGGCCCGGACGTCGTCGTCGCGACGCTTGTCGGCCGGCAGCGCGGCCAGGCCCGCCGTCGCCCGTCCGCACAGGGCGACGGCGCGGGCGGCGGCCTCCGCAGCGGTCAGCAGGCGCGGTTCGCACACGGCCGCGACGGCCGCCCGCCGGACCAGCGGGTGCGGGTCCCCGACCCAGGCCGTGCCGAGGTCGAGCAGGCGCGGCAGGTCGGCGTCGCCGAGCCGCTGCAACGCCAGGGCCACCGCCTCGCGTACCCGCCAGCGGGGGTCGGTCGCGTGCTCGTGCAGGCGCGCCTCGATGCGGGTCCGGGTCCGGGCCGGCGGACCGTCGGCCAGCAGCCGACCGAGGCCCAGCACGCCGCAGAAGACCAGGTACTCGTCGTCGGTGGCGAGCAGGCTGTCGAACGTGTCGGGCCCGCCCTCGTCGGCGACGGCCTGGGCGAGTTCGAGGTTGGCGCGCGGCCCCGGCAACCCCGAACGCTCCCGCAGGTACGCCGGCCAGCGCGCCGGCCCGCCCGCCCGCAACTCGGCCCGGTACTGGTCACGGCGGCTCACCAGCGCAGCGTAACCCGCCTGATTCCCACGCGGAGTCGCCCCGACACGCGGACCCTCGGGTGGGCAGGTCCCGCCCGTCACCCAAACCACTCGTGGTGCTGGGATCCGATGCGAAGGCAAAGCTGAGACGAATGCACGAGAGGCCCGCATCAGCGGGCCTCAAGGCGGGCGCGGGAGCCCGGCGGGCGTCCTGCACCATCCAGGCTAGCAGGCAGTTCCGGTCCTCGGGAGCAGAACCGACCGTCGGACCGACGGCCCGCTACGTCGGGGGCACCAGCGGGAGCTGGACCAGTTGGGCACCGTGCCGGCGGGTGAACAGCCAGCCCCGGCCGGGCGGCAGCCGCTGCGGCTTGACGGTGCCGAACAGCGCGCCCTCCTCACGCGGACCGGACATCATGATGCCCGGGGAGGCGAGTTCCCTGATCCGCCCGATCACCGGGTCGAACATGGCCCGCCCGGCACCGCCGATCCGTCGGGTCAGCACCAGGTGCAGGCCGATGTCGCGGGCCTGCGGCAGGTACTCCAGCAGCGGCGCGAGCGGGTTGACCGCCGCCCCGGCCACCAGGTCGTAGTCGTCGACCAGCAGGTAGAGTTCCGGACCCTTCCACCAGCTCCGGTCGCGTAGCTGCTCGGCGGTGACGTCCCGCCCCGGCAACCGCTCCCCCATCACCGTGGCCACCTGCTTGACCAGGTCGGCGGTGACCTGCGGGGAGGTGCCGTAACCGATCAGGTGCTCGGACTCCACCGCGCCGAGCAGGCTGCGCCGGAAGTCGACCAGGATGATCCGGGCCGCCGCCGGGTCGTTGCCCTCGACGATGCCGCGGGCCAGCCCGCGCAGGAACGTGCTCTTGCCGCACTCCACGTCCCCGAAGAGCAGCAGGTGCGGTTCGGCGGTGAAGTCGAGGCGTACCGGCTGGAGGTCGGTCTCGGCGATGCCGATCGGGATCAGGCCGCCCTGCGCGGCGGGCAGCGCCGCGTAGGGCAGCTCGGCGGGGAGCAGCCGGACGGCCGGGGCACCCGCCGACGTCCAGTGCTGCTGCACCCGCTTGACCAGGTCGGCCAGCGCGTCCGGCAGGTCGTCGACCACCGGCCGGCCGTCGAGGCGGGGCAGGCCGGCGAGGAAGTGCAGGCCGTCAGGGGTCAACCCGTGGCCGTGCTGTTCCGGCACGTTCACCGCGGCCCGCCGGTTGATCACCGAGTCGGCCGGCTCGCCGAGGCGCAGCTCCACCTTCGCACCGAACATGTCCCGCACCGCGGGCCGGACGTCCATCCACCTGCTGGTGGCGGCCAGGAGGTGGATGCCGTAGCCGAGACCCCGGTTCGCCAGCTCGGTGACCAGGGGCTCCAGGTCCTCGAACTCGGCCCGCAGCGCCGCCCAGCCGTCCACCACCAGGAACACGTCGCCGAACGGGTCCTCGGGGAACCGGCCCTCGCGGCGGGCCCGCCGGTAGGCCGCCGCACCCTCCACCGCGTGCGCGGTGAACAACGCGTCCCGGGCCTGCATCAGCCCGTGCAGCTCGGCGATGGTGCGGCGGACCTTGTCCACCTCGCGCCGGCTGGCCACCCCGCCGACGTGCGGCAGGCCGGCCAGCGCGGCCAGGGTGCCGCCGCCGAAGTCGAGGCAGTAGAACTGCGCCTCGCGCGGGGTGTTGCCCAGGGCCAGGCTGGTGACCAGGGTACGCAGCAGGTTGCTCTTGCCGGTCTGCGGCGCACCCACCACCATCACGTTGCCGGCCGCCCCGGCCAGGTCCAACCAGAGCGGGTCGCGGCGCTGCTCCAACGGCTTGTCGACGATGCCGGCCACGCCGTGCAGCGCGCCGTGCCGGTCCTCGGCGGCGATGGTCAGGCCGCGCACCGGGGACACCTGCACCGGTGGCAGCAGCGCGTCGAGGGTCGGCGGCTCCTCCAGCGGCGGCAACCAGACCTGGTGGGCGGCCGGCCCGCGCCCCTGCATCCGGGCCACCAGCACGTCGAGCAGGCTCTCCCCGACGTGCTCGTCGACCGGGGCCTGCGTCGGCTCGTCAGGCGCGTCGTCGGTGGCCAGCGGAACGTAGTCGGTGGTGTAGTCGCGGACCGGGTCGATCAGCCGACCGCCGACGGTGGGCACCCCGCCGTGCTGCCGGACCGCCCCCGAGACGTACGCGGCCTTGAACCGGACCAGCCCCTCGGTGCCGGCCTTGAGGTAGCCGTGCCCCGGTGAGCGGGGCAGCTCGTAGGCGTCGGCCACCCCGAGCACCGCCCGGGACTCCATCGAGGAGAACGTGCGCAACCCGAGCCGGTACGACAGGTGCGTCTCCAGGCCGCGCAGCCGCCCCTCCTCCAGCCGCTGCGAGGCCAGCAGCAGGTGCATGCCCAGCGACCGGCCCACCCGGCCGATCTGCACGAACATGTCGATGAAGTCCGGGCGGGCGCTGAGCAGCTCGCTGAACTCGTCCACCACGATCAGCAGGCTGGGCAGCGGGGCGAGCGGCACCCCGGCCGCGCGGGCCCGCTCGTAGTCGCGCTGCGAGGCGTAGTTGCCGGCCCGGCGCAGCAGCTCCTGCCGGCGGGTGATCTCGCCCTGGATCGCGCCGAGCATCCGGTCGACCAGGAACAGCTCGTCGGCCAGGTTGGTGATCACGGCGCTGGTGTGCGGCAGCCGGTCCAGCGCGGCGAACGTGGCGCCGCCCTTGAAGTCGACGAGCACCAGGTTGAGGATCTCCGGGCTGTGCGTGACGGTCAGCGCCAGCACCAGCGTCCGCAGCAGCTCGCTCTTGCCGGAGCCGGTCGCGCCGACGAGCAGCCCGTGCGGGCCCATCCCCTCCTGGGCGGACTCCTTGAGATCCAGCTCGATCGGCCGGCCGTTCTCGTTGACCCCGATCGGCACCCGCAGCCGGCTGCGGTTGGGCCGGCTGCCCCACGCGTGGGCCAGGTCCAGTTCGTACGGGTCACCGAGGCCGAGCAGGTCGGCCAGGCCCAGGTCGGTGGCGACGGCCGGCTGGTCGGCGTACGAGGCGGCGGAGAGCCGCAGCGGCGACAACTCCCGGGCCAGCACCTCGGCCCGCGCCGGGTCGAGCGTGTCGGCCCGGCCGACCCGGGTGGCACCGTCCATCGTGGTGCCCGAGATGGTGCCGTCGTCGGCGACGTCGAGCACCACCGAGGTCTCGTCGAGCAGGCGCGGCGGCCGGCCGGTGAGGTCGAGCAGGGTCACCCCGGCGACGCCACCCTCGGTCAGCAGGTGGTCGGAGCCGGCGACCTGCCCACCGTCGACCACCACCAGCACGTACGGCGTGACCGCCGCCGTCGCCGTCGGTTCGAAGCGGGGCCGGTTGGCCAGCACGTCGACGAGCATCGCCTCCAGCGCCACCACGGTCGGGGCGAACAGCCGGATCGGGCCCACCGCGTCCAGCTTGGTCGGATGCTGGGCGTGCGGCAGCCACTTCGCCCACTCCCAGCCGGCCCGCCGGTCCGGGTCGACGCAGAGTGCGACCAGCAGGTCGTCGGGGGCGTGGAAGGTGGTCAGCTGGGCCACCACCGCGCGGACCAGCCCCCGTACGGCGTCGTCGGCACCGCGCAGGTAGACGTGGGAGAAGTCGCGCAGGGCGATCGCCACCGGCAGGTCGGGCACCACCGAGTAGGTGGCGACGAACCGGCGCAGCGCCACCGCGCACAGCGGCTCCAACTCGTCCACCGGGCGGGTCTGCGGTGGGATCAGCGGGGTGGCGACCTCCTGCGGGCCGAGCCCGATGCGGACCACGCTGAAGTCGGCGTCACCCCGGCGACGTTCCCACAGCCGGCCACTGGTCACCGTGGACCAGAGCGAGTCCGGGTCGGGGTGCCGGTAGTGGATGGCCTCCCGCTGCTGGCGTACGGTCGCGCGGACCTGGGCGCGTAGCTGGGCGAGACGGCGCATGTACTGGCGGCGGGCCTCGATCATCTCGCGTTTGCCGGGCCCGGTCTGGTTGACCGCCATTACAGCGATCATGCCGAGGATGGAGATCCCGTACATGCCACCGACCACATAGGTCATCACGCCGCCGCGCTGCATGCCCATCATCAGGCCCATCGCCGCGGCACCCGCCGCCATCGGCAGGATCATCAGCATCCGGGTCCAGCCCCGGCCACCGGCAGCCGGCACCTCGGGCGGCGGGTCGAGGAGCACCTCACCGGTCGGCAGCGGGGGCGCCGGCCGGCGGGGTGGACGCTTGACGACCACCAACGACGACATCTCCCCCGTACCTCCCACCACGTAGGTCTCCGGCGGCCCACTCTATCGACCGGTCGCCCCTGGCAGGGACCGCCGTCCGCGCTCGGACGGCCACCCGGCGGGCGGTGCGACCGTGCTACCTTGACCGCCGCGGAAGGCCCAGGAGGCAACCGCGCGGACGCGTGGCACACGGGGAGGTGACCAGCGTGACGGCCCCGGGCGGTCTCAGTCTGGCCAGGGTGACCATCGCCGCCCCCCAGCGGCGGATGGACGTGGCGTTGCCCAACGGCATGCTCGTCGGGGAACTCCTGCCGCACCTGCTCCGGCACGCCGGGGAGGGCCTCGGCGACGCCGGCGAACAGCAGGGCGGGTGGGTGTTGCGCCGGGCCACCGGCACCCTGCTGGAGGCCACCCGCAACCTCGCCGTGCAGGGCGTCCGCGACGGCGAGCTGCTGCACCTCACGCCCGGCCGCGACGAGTGGCCCGAGCTGGCGTACGACGACGTGGTCGAGGTGATCGCCAGCGGCGCGCGGCGGACCGGTCGATCCTGGAGCGACGACGCGACCCGGCGGGCCGGGCTGGCGGTCACCGCCGCCCTGCTCGGGTTCGGCCTGGTCGCGTTGACCGCGGTCGGCGCGCCGTGGCGTACCCCGGGGCTGCTGGCGCTGGGGGTCGCGGCGTTGCTGGCGGTCGTCGGCCCGGTGCTGTCGCGGGCCGTGCCCGACGCCACCGCCGGGGCCGTGGTGGCCGCCGCCGGCCTGCCCTACGCGCTGCTCGGCGGGGCGCTGCTCGGCGCACCGGACGACGCCCGGCTGGTCGACCTGGGGGCACCGAGCCTGCTGCTCGGCTCCGCCGCGCTGCTGGTCTTCGGCATCATCGGCTACGCGGCGGTCGGTGGGGTGCAGCGGCTGTTCATGGCCGGGGCGGCGGCCGGGCTCACCGGCGTGCTGGCCGCGCTGCTCTGCTACGGCGGGGTCTCCCCCGCCGGCTCGGCGGCGGCGACGCTGACCACGGTGATCGGGCTGCTGCCCGGCTATCCGCTGATCGCCGGCTGGTTGGGCAGGCTGCCGGTGCCGGAACTGCCCGACCGGCCGGAGGAGATCCTCAAGGACCGGCCGGTGCCCGAGCGGGCGAAGGTCTTCGTGACCGTCGCGCGGGCCACCGAACTGCTCACCGGGATGCTGCTGTCCGCCTCGGTCTGCGGCGCGCTGGCCATCGCGTTCCTGCTGACCGCTGACCGTACCCCGGCCGGCGCGCTGCTGGCGCTCTGCGGTGCCGGCGCGCTGCTGTTGCGGGGGCGGCTCTTCCCCACCGCCGCGCAGCGGGTGCCGCTGCTGGTCAGCGGCCTGCTGGGGTTGTCGGCGCTGGCGGTCGCCGCGCTGCTGGGCACCGCACCGGGTGGTGGCCGGGTGCTCGTCTGGCTCGGGGTGGTCGCCGCGGCGGCGCTGACCCTGGTCACCGGGCTGGTCTACAGTCGACGCCGGCCGTCGCCCTACCTGGGTCGGGCCGCCGACCTCGCCGACGTGCTCGCCATCATGGCGCTGATCCCACTGGCCTGCGCGGTCATCGGCCTGTTCGGGGCGATCCGGGGGATGTTCGCCTCGATCGGCGGGTGAGACGACGATGACGACGCGACGGGACCAGCTCCAGTCGTACCAGTTCATGACCCAGCGGGTGATGTCCGCGTTCGTGATGCGCGAGACCGACCCGCAGCAGTCGCCGCTGCGTCGGGGCATCGGCGCGCTCTTCGGCGGGCTGATGGTCGCCGTCCTGGTCGCCGCCGGGGTCGGCATCTACGGGCTGCTCACCAAGGTCGGCGGGAACAGTTGGCGGCAGCCCGGCGCGGTGGTGGTCGAGAAGGAGAGCGGCGCGACCTACATCTACCTGGATGGCCGGCTGCACCCGACGCTCAACTACGCGTCGGCGCTGCTGGCCGCCGGCCGCCCCGGCACCCCGGTGGTACGCGTCTCCGCCAGCACCCTCGGCACGGTGCCGCGCGGGGTGACGATGGGCATCCCGAACGCGCCCGCCTCGCTGCCGGCCGCGAACCGGCGGGCCGGCCTGCCGTGGACGGTCTGCTCCACCCCGATGACCGACGACACCGGCCGCACCACCGACACGGTGACCCTGGCGTTGGCCGCCCGGCCGGCCGGTGGGCAGGGCGTCGGCGACGACGGGCTGCTCGTCAAGGACGCCACGCTGGGCATGAACTACCTGGTCTGGCACGGCCGCCGGCACCTGGTGCAGGGTTCCCGGGTGGTCGTGCCCGCCCTGTTCGGGGCGGTCACCCCGACCCCCGTCGGCACCGCCTGGCTGAACGCGCTGCCCGCCGGGGTGGACCTCGCCGCGCTGCCCGTCGCCGACCGGGGGGACCCGTCCCGGGAGGTGTCCGGGCGGCGCAACGGCGACGTGCTGGTCACGCAGACCGCTTCCGGCCCGCAGCACTACCTGGTGCTCGCCGACGGGGTCGCCCCGATCACCCCGGTGCAGCAGGCCATCCAGACCGGCCAGTCGGGGCGGCAACCCGTCCCGGTCGCCGTCTCCGACGTCACGTCGCTGCCCAAGAGCCAGCGGGTCCCCCGCCCGCCGGACCGGGGCCAGCCGCCCGCCACCCCGCCGAAGCTGCTCGGCCCCGAGCCGGGGCAGCAGATCTGCGCCGTCACCGCCGACGGCACCCCGCCGGAGTTGACCGTGGGCGGCACCCTGCCCGACGCGGACCGGGCCGCGCCGACCGGTTCCGTGTCCCCCGACGGCATCCCGCTGGCCGACCGGATCGCCGCCCCCGCCGGCCGGGTCACCGTGCTGCGCCTGCTCGGCAGCCCCGGCGCGTACAGCATCGTCACCGACCTGGGCATCCGCTACCCGGTGCCGTCCGCCGAGGCGTTGCGCCTGCTCGGCTACCCGGCCCAGGGGGCGCTGACGGTGCCGCCGAGCCTGACCATGCTGGTCCCGACCGGCCCCACCCTGGACCCGCTGGCCGCGGTCCGACCCGCGCCGATCACCACCGGCGGCTGACCGCCGACCGTCCGCCGTGATGGGTCAGCGGCCGGGTGTCGGATCGTCGAAGAGCTGCACCGGCGGGCCGGGTTCGGTCGGCGGCGTCGACCGGGCGGGTGCCGGCGCGACGGCCGCCCGCCACCGGCGACGCCGCACCCGGGGCAGGGTCAGCGCGACGGCGCACACCACCAGCACGGTGGCCAGGGCGAGCGCGGCACCGGCCAGGGCGATCCGTCGGCTCTCCCGTACCGCCGGGTCGGGCCGGTCGTCGGCGGGCCGGAACCGGGGCAGCGGGGCCGGCCGGGCCTGCGGCAGCAACTGGTCGTTGACCGCCCCGTACGGGTTGACCGTGCCGTGGCCGTACTCGGTGCGGTCGGCACCGGGGACCGCCGTCACGGTCAACAGCCTGACCAGTTCGCTGCGCGGCGTTCCGGACCGTTTGGCGAGGGTCAGCGCCCCCGCACCGGCCACGAACCCGCAGGCCAGTGCGGTGCCGTCGGCGGCCTCGACCAGTCCGGTGCCGCGCTGGGTGGTGGTCACCGCCACGCCCGGCGCGACCAGGTCCAGGTACGGCCCGTACTGCGACTTCGGCCAGCGCCGCCCGTCCGGGCCGATCGCCCCGACGGCGAGCACCTCCGGGTAGCCGGCCGGGTAGGACACCGGGTTGCCGTCGGAGCCCCGGTCACCGCTGGCGGCCACCACCAGGACGCCCCGGTCGACGGCCCGTCGTACCGAGTTCCGCAGGGTCGCGGCGTCCCGGTCGGCGGCCACGGTCACCGCGACCACCCGGGCACCCCGGTCGACCGCCCAGTCGATGCCCCGGGCGAGCACCGCCGGGTCGACCGGGGCGGCCCCGAACGCCAGGTCGTCGACCACCCGTACCGGCAGCACCCGGGCGCTCGGCGCGAGGCCCGCGAACGGCGACCCGTCGGCCTGCCGGGCGACGATCAGCCCGGCCACCCGGGTGCCCTGCCCGGTGCAGTCGGTGTCGGCCGGGCCGCTGCCCCGGACCGCGTCGAAGCCGCTGCCGACCCGCCCCCGCAACTGCGGGTGGTCGGCGTCCACCCCGGAGCCGAGCACCGCGACGGTGATCCCGGCCCCCTGGCTGAACGGCCACACCTGCTCCGGGGCGAGCACCTGCTGCGCCCAGGACGGCGTGCCGACCTGCCCACCGGCCGGCGCGCACGCCGGTGCCGCCGGGGCGGGCCGCACCGGGCCGGCCAGGGTCGCGGCGACGAGCCCGACGACGAGCCCGCCCGCCGCCTGACGCACCAGGCCGGCCGCCGTCATCCGCCGTCGCCGGTATCCCGTCATGTGTTCCTCCGTCCCCGTCTCACGCTGCGGGCCGGCGGCGGGCGGGCGGCAGCGCCGACCCGGTCCGCCCGTCGTCGACCCGACCGACCAGGCCGCCGGTCACCGCGCCGACGGCCAGGTCACGCAGCGACCCGGGCACCGCCCGCAGGTCGTGCCAGAAGACGCCGAAGCTGTCGGCGCAGCGGTGCAGCAGCCGGTCGCCCACGTCGGCGGCGGTGTCGTCGTCGCGGGCCCGGGGATCGTCGTCGTCCCAGTACCAGACCGACCCCTCGTCGCCGCCGGCGACCCGCACGGCGAGCAGGCCGCCCTGCACGTGCCCGACGGCCAGCCAGTCGGCGGTGAACCGGTCGGTGAACCAGGCGTTGGCGTGGCACAGGTCCTGCATCCAGTCGGCCCGTGCCACCCCGAACAGCGGCTGGTCGACCACGAACCCGAACCGGGGGTGCACGGCCGGCCAGTCCGGCCAGCCGCCGTTGGTGCGGGCCAGGAAGTCCCGGTAGCCGGCCGGGAGGGCGAAGCCGAGCCGCTGCTCGACGCGGGTCACCGCCTGCGGGGTGAGCCGTTGCGCGAACCGCAGCGGCGGCGGGGTGACGGAGTCCACCGGCAGGCCGCGTCGGCGGTGGTCGGCGTCGCCGGTGCTCACCCCGCCCAGGTGCCGCAGCGCCGCGTGCAGTTCCGCCGGCACCAGCGCGAGCCGCCGGCTGCGCGGCAGGTGCGCCCAGACCCACCCCGCCGGGGTACGTCCCGACGCCTGCGGATCGGCCGGGTCGGGCACCGCCAGGTTGGCGGTGAGCACGTCCAGCACCCGGGCCTCGTCCACCCCGATGCCGGGCGGCAGCGGCGGCAGCTCGACCACCGCCCGCGCGTACGGCGTCCAGTCGGGAAAGCCGTACGGGTCGACCGGCACGCCCTGCCGGTAGCGGACCCGCAGCATCGGCGCGACCGGGTGGGCCACCCCGAAGGCGTACCGGGCTGCGGGGATCGGCCCGCCCCCGCTCACCGGTCCCCCCCGTCCGGGCCGGGGACGGTCTCGTCGGGGGTGGGCCAGAGCAGCAGGAACGGGACCTGGTCGGCGGGGACGGTGACACCGGCCGGGGAGTCCGGGTCGACGGCCAGGGCGTGCCCCGGCGGCCAGACGGTGAGCAGGGCGGTCATCGTGGCCCGCAGGCTCGGCGTGCCGTCCGGGTAGGCCCGCGCGAAACGTTCCGGGACGGTGAACACCTCGATCACCGGCGACTCCCCCGCGCCGACCGCCCGCCACGGAAAATCCGGGTCGACCAGCCGGGCCGGGTCGGGCACCGGGGCGGCGGTGGGGAGCACCACCAGCGCGTCGAGCAGCGCGTCCAGGTAGCCGACGGAGTCACCATGCTCGGCCGCGTCGAGCAACAGCGCGGCGGTGTCCGGCTCGGGCGCCGGGCGCGGGGCGGGGGCCGGTGGGGCGATCGCGGCAGCCGGGTCGTCCGGCCCGTCGGCGGTTGCGGCGGCGATCTCGTCGTCGGCCGCCGCCTCGGCCAGCTCGGTGAGCAGTTCCGCCCCGGCGGGCACGGTCAGCTCGCCGGCCGCCGCCGCCCGGACCGCCTCCACCGGCAGGTACGCGTCCAGCGGGGTGCCCGGGTTGACCGCCAGCCGCCAGCCGGCCACCGGCCACCGCTCGCACAGCTCGTCGTACCCGGTCACGGTGTACGCGTCGGCGACCCCGGCGACCTGCGGCGCCATCGCCTCCAGCGAGGTGAACACGGGCAGGAACGGCGCTCCGAAAAGGTCCATCGTGACGAACCGCTGGCCGCCGTCGGCCGGGTCGTCGTCGCGCACCTGCGGCAGGAACAGCTCGGCCCGGGTGAGGATGCGGAAGAACCCGGTGCGGTCGTCGTCGCGGGCCGCGCGCAGCAACGCCCGTTCGGTGTCGTTGGCCGGCTGCCACGACTCGTCCACGACGGGTCTCCCTCCCTGCCCGGTGTCGACCTGAGCCTAGCGATGTCCCGGCGGCGGGCGGGACCCGCAACGGGCGCACGCTAGGCTACGGGCCGGTCGCCGTCCGCCGACGTTCCGCAGGAGGTTCCATGCGACGTGTCGTCGCGGTCGCCGCCCTGGCCGCCACTGTGGCCGGTTGTTCCGCCGGCCCGCCGCCCGCCCCGGCACCGGCCCCGGTGGACCACGTGGTCACGCTCACCGTCGAGGTGGTCGGCGGCGGGGGTGGGCTGTTCGGAATGGCGGTCACCTGGGGACACAGCAGGGTGGAGACACAGTCCGCCACCAGCCTGACCTGGGCCTGGTCCCACGCGGTGACGCTGCGTTATCCGGACGTCGAACGGGTGTGGGTGTCGGCGACGCCGCAGGTCCGCCCGGGGGTCGACGAACGGTTGGCGTACGCCGGCGGGCCACCGACGTTGCACTGCACGATCCTGTTCGGCGACCGGCTCGTGCAGGACCAGAGCAGCATCTCCCCGACGTGCGAGGCGAACCTGTCGGCCAGCCCACCGGCCGGCCGGGCCCCCGCCCCCGGGCAGCGGTCGGGCGGCACCGCCGACTGACCGCGGCCACCCCCGACGGTTCAGCCCAGCCGGCGCAGCGCCCCGACGTACGCCGACCGCACCGCGACCAGCCGGCCGGCCCGGAACCGGCCCGGCTCCCGCTGGTAGACCGTGCGGCCCAGCGCCGTCCAGACCGCGGTGAACGGCACCCGGGCACCGCCGGGCGGCACGAACTTCACCACCTCGTCGAGCGCGGCGACGGCGGCGGTCAGCCGGGACCGGCACCGCTGCCGGTCCGCCTCCGGCAGGGTGTGCGCCCCGGCCGGCACCCCCCGGGCGTGGTGCCCGGCCACCCACAGCCACTCCCCGGCGTCGATCAGCCGGGACGGCTCCGGGCCGCCGTACCGGAAGCTCTCCTCGACCTCGACGGGCCCGGCGGGCAGCCGGAACAGGAACTCGCGGGCCGTGCCGCATCCCTGGCACGCGCCGGTGTAGCGGCGGGCCAGGTCACCGTCGGGCAGGGTGAGCACGGTGGAGGCGCGCGGGAACCGCCCCTGCCCGCAGCCGCACGGTTGCAGGTCCATGTAGAGGTGGGCCTCGTGGAGGGACCGCGCGGCCAACGGGATCACGACGGGCTCCACGGCATGTGGTCCAGGTGGAAGTCCCGCACGACCTCGATGCGGCGGCGGCGGAACCGTCCCGGTTCCCGGTGGTAGACAGTCCGTCCCCGGGTCGACCAGAACGCCGCCTCGGGCACCGCATCGCCGCCGTCGGGCAGGAACTTGTGGACCTCCTCCAGGGCGGCCACGGCCGTCCAGCGCAGGTCCGCCGCCTCGGCGTCGTCACCCTCCCGTTCGGCCACCTCCGCCGCCTGGCCGCACCAGTCGGCGACGAGCAGCCACTCACCGGGGTCGAGCAGGGCGGACGGCTGCGGACCGCCGAACCGGGTGGTGGGGTGCGGCCCGGCATCGGCGGGCGTCGTCCGTCCGTCGGGCAGGGCGAAGACGAACTCGCGCTGCTCCTGGCACTCGGCGCAGCGGCCGGAGTACCGGTAGGCCGGTCGGCTCCCCTGCGCCGTCGCCGTCCCGGTCCAGGCGGCCTCCATCGACCCGCACCGGCCACACGGATGCAGCTCCAGGTAGAGGTCGGCCTCGTCCCGGCTCCGGACGGCGGGCAGCAGGCTCATTCCGCGTCCCGGTAGTGGCCGGTGTCCGGGTCGAGACCCATGATCTCCCGGGCCTGGCGCATGTACTCGCGCTGCGCCTGTGCCGACGGCGACCGGCGCTGCGCCGAGTCGGCACCCTCGGGGGTGAAGTCGACGTCGTCCACCCGGTGTGTGGCCTGCCACCGGGCGTGCAGGTCGGCCAGCTCCCGCAGCCGGCGTTGCCGTTCCGGATCGACGTTCATCGCCATCGGGTCACCTCCGGACACCGGCCGCCGGTGGGCGAACCGCTCGCCCGGACCAGCGACCGTGCTTGGTCTCTCCTGGCCGGTACGTCGCACGCGGCACCACCCGTCACGGCAGCGGACGCTCCACCCGCTCGGCGACGGTCTCCCGGGCCCAGGTCGCCGCCCGGTCCGGCCCGCCCGTCACCGTCCACCGGTACACATCGACCGCGGAGCGGATCTCCAACAGGTAATGGTTGTGCGAGAAGAACCGCAGAGTCCAGCCCCCGTCCGGGTCCGGCGCGAACGTCGGGGGCGTCACCGCCGGAGCGTCCGGCACCGCCAGCACCCGGGTGAAGTGGTCGGGGTCACGGACCAGCCAACCGGCGCGGGTGCCCTCGGTCACCGAGAACGGGCATACCACCGGGCCGTCGATCTCCCACGCCGAGTACAGCTCACCGAGCAGCTCCGCGTAGGCCAGCGGGTCCAGCCCGGCGCCCACCCGGCGACCCAGTTCACCCATCACCTCGGGCCGGTTGAGATGCAGCGTCCCGCCCGACGCGGTGAGGAGCAGGGCATGGGTGACGAAGATCGGCTGTCGCGCGGCCACCACCCGGACCGCGTCGGCCACCCACTCCTCGTCGGCGACCGCCCACCGCGCCGGGCGGGCCAGGTAGCGGAAGCGGGCGGTCCGCACGGTCACCGACTCCGGACCGACCCACACCCGCTCGGTGGATTCGCCCGGCGCCAGCACGTACCGCTGGAGCGCCTCGGTCGTCCGCTCCGTGTCCACCAGCAACCTCCCCGTCACGGCCGTCGGCGCACGTCATCCTGCCACAGCGACGCACCCGGCCGTCCCGGTCGGGCGTCGGAACGGGCCCGCTGCGGCTGCCGGTGTCATCCCGCGACCGGGCCGGACGGTCCAGGCGTCCACAGCAGGGCCGCGCCCGCCAGCGCCGCCCGCTGGTACGGCGGCAGTGGTTCACCTGCCCAGAACGTCTCCACCTGCGGCGTCTCCTCGTCCTCCTCGGCGAGGGCGCGCTGGGCATCGTAGGTGATGTCCCAGGCCCGCATCCCAGGGCTCAACTCGGCGAGGCAGACCCGCCGTTCCACCGGTGAGCCGTCGACCGCCGACCGCCACGCCCGCCAGATACCCCGGACACCGGGATGACGGGAAACACTCACCACGAACCGGGTGTCGGGCCAGTCGGTCAGCTCGTAGGCCAGATCGGCGAGGTGACCGAGCCGGGCCGGCAACCGGGTGAGGTCCTCCGGGTCACCACCGGTCAGGTCCAACGGGTTCGGCAGCCGGTTCCCGGCGCGCTCGACAACCGCTGTCCGCGCCGGCAGGAAACGGAAGGCGTCCGCCGACGGCGTCTGCTCGGAGACCGGCACCTCGGCGTACAACTGGGGTTCACCCCCCGGCACATCCAGCGTGCGCAGGATACGGCCCAGCAGTTCCCGGTCCGCAGCGGAGATCGGTACGGCGTACTGCACCGTCGCCACCGACACCGCGTCCGGAAGGTGCCGCAGATCCCCGTCGCCGAGGAGCTTACGCAGCTGGGTCACCACTTCGTCAGGGAACCGCCCCGCCAACCGCAACAGCATGCGGTGTACGGCGGCGAAGAGGTCGTCCGCCTCATCCCATACAGGACTGTCGATCACTGTCAGATCTCTTCCATGATGATTATCGTGCAGTTGTCCTGGAACTCGGCAGGCAACCGGGCCCGTACCTGTTCCTCAAGGTCAGGATCGGACGTGCGACGCATCCGCGAGCGTGGGGGGAAGACCGCCTCCTCATCGACGGCGAAGGACGAGAACACCGATATGTCGCGGGCCTGCTGCCCGGTGAGCCGGTAGACCACCAGGATCCTCCCGCCCGAGGCAGGGTTCTCGGCCATGAACCGTACCGCCACGTCGAGGCGACGACTGACGCTGAGGAACTCCCGCGCCCTACCGGTCGGCAGCCACGAGTTGCCGTAGATCGGGGAGTACACCGGGGTGATCCAGTCACCCCGATAGGCGACCACCGGCCGGTCCGGACTACCGACGGCGGGCAACTGCATCATCGCGTCGTGCACCATGTCAGCGTGCCACCGCACCTCGTTGAACAACCGGGGTGACACCGAGCGGAGCCGGCCGGTGAGGTCGTCCCAGGCCCTGTCGAGCGCCTGGGCGGCCCGGACCCGCTCGACGGTGCTCTGGGCGCCCGGCTGGGCCCGCGCCTGCTGCCTGGCCGCCGTCATGCGCCGTTGCGCCTGCACCCACCGCGCGGCCGGGTCACTGAGCGGCGAGCGTACGGTGAGGTGACCCGCCCCCTCGTGCACCACCGCACGGAGCAGCAACGGCAACGGCAACGCCTTGGTGCCGGCAGCGACAGCGCCCAGGTAGTTCCGGACGAGTTCGTCGACCTTCCGGTCGAACACCTCCCTCGTCGGCCGCTCCGCCACCCCTGCGGTGAACAGGTGGGTACGGATCACGTTGTTGATCAGGTAGTGGCTGTGTCGGGTGTAGACGGCCAGCGCCATGACGTGGGGCTTCGACAGCCGCTGACCCAGACTGCGCACGGCTGCGGTGTCGGCCGGGTCGATGCCGTTGCGCCGCAGCCAACCGGCGAGGTCGGCGTCCCGCACCTGACCGCTCTCCAGTTGGGGCCACAGCCGGTCCGCGATCGCCGGGACCTTGTGCTGGGTCTCCGAGAAACCCTGCGGGTCGACGGCATGATCCAGGTAACGGGCCTCGTGGGGGAAGAGCCCGTCCACCGTCACCTCGGCCCGCAGCGTGGGCAGGTCGACGTCGGGCAGGCTGCGGTAGAGGTCCACCGCCGTCAGGCGGGTGTCGGGCGGGCGCAGCTCCACCCGCTTGACACCGGCGATCTCCGCTCCGCGCAGGATCTCGAAGAGCGAATGGTCCCGGGCCGGCAGCATCCAGCCCATCAGGCCGCTCAGGAACCGCTCGGTCTGCCGGCCGTCGAGCCCCACGAACCGGGCGGCGGTGAGCATCCGGGCGGTGGTGCCGGAGACCCCGTCGATGACCGGGAAGCCGTCCCGACCCACCCAGCGGGCCCACGGCCCATGGTCGGTGTCGTGCGCGGTCACCCCCTCACGCCACGGCAGCAGGCTGTCGTCACCGAGCGGAGCGCCGGACCTCTCCCTGTTCACCTGGTCGACGTAGGCCCGTTCGAGCCGACCGAGCGGAGTCCCCAGCCGGGCATAGTGGTCGGGGGTGTTGGCCAGTGCCAACTGTTCGTCATCCGAGCGGGGCCGGCGGGGGGACTGACTCGCCGTCATCTCGGCCAGGTCCCGGATGCCGTGCTCCGAGTTCCGCGCCACGTTGCCGGTGGCGAAGAAGTCCCGGCCGAACTTCAGCCTGTCCCGCAGCGGGTCCGGCAGCAACCGGTTCACCGTACCGTCGAGCAGGTCCCCCATCCGACGGACCGCCGCCACGTCGACGCCCGCGTCCCGGGCCTGCTCCCACCGGCCCCCGTCGAGCACCGACAGCAGCACGTGGGAAAGGGTGTACGGGCTCTTCCAGTTGCAGTAGGCCGCGTTGTAGAAGGCGGTCATCGTCTCCCGGAGGTTACCCTCGGCGAGCAGCCGATCGAAGCTCACCGAGGTGCCCACCTGACCGGCGCTGTCGGGGGCGTCGTCCCGGAAGAAGGCGCTCTCCACCCGGGCGACCACCTCGGCGCGGGTCTCCCCCGGGTGCGCCGGCCCGGTCAGTGCCACCAGGATGTCACGCATCCGGGTCAGCGCCGTCCGTACCGTGTCCTGCACCTGCGGGTCGCGGAAATAGTGCGCCCCCAACCGCTGCTCGAACCGGGTCGCCTCCGTGGACCAGCGGGGATCGTGCAGGAACCGCGCGAACTCGAACGGCACCCGACTGACCCGGGCCGGATAGGTCGCCGGAGCCAGGTCTCCCGTGGGCTTCGACGGGTGGACCTCCGGCGGCAGCACATCGCCGTCGCGGGCACGCCCCGGCGGGCCGCCGCCGGAGGGACCGGCACGCTCGTCCGGTGGGCCCGCCCGGCCCAGCAGCGCGTCCCGGCCGGCGTCGCTGAGCCGCCCGTCGAGCAGCCGCAGCCGGGCCGCCGACCCCGGATCGTCCGGACGCAGGCCGAGATGGTCGCGCAGGGCCCGCAGTTCGACGCGGGCGTACGTCGCCTGCGCCGGGTCGCGCAGCAGGTCGGCCAGCACCTCCACCTCGGCCAGCCGGCCCAGGTCGTGCGGGCTGGGACCGATGCCGTCGGCCAGCACACCCGGGGTGAGAGCGTCCGGCGCGAACGGGTCCAGCCCACCGGCGGCCCGCTGCCTGATCGCCGCCAGCTCGGCCGCCTCGTGGGCGACGGCCCGCGCCACGTTGACGTCGGCAGCCCGGTCGGACAGCTCGATCCGCCAACCGCCCCCCTCCGGTGGCACGGTGCCGTGCGGCAGGTCCCGGCCGTCCGCGTCGACCGGCACCGACCGGGCCACCGCGCCGTCGGGCAGGGCGTCCGCCGGCACGGCGGTCAGGTCCAGCCGTACGCCGCGCAGCGTGCCGTCCGCCGGCAACCGGTCGATCAGCAGGCGCAACGCCTCGTCGCCGAGTCGACGTACCAGTTCCGGCGCAGCCACCTCCCGGCCGTACCCGTGGAACTGCGCGTCGGGCACCCGGGCGGCGGTGACCGGCGCAGGGCCGTCCCCACGGAGCAGCCCGTGGATCGCCGACGGGTCGGGCACCCGGGGCAGCCCGGCGGTGTACGCCGACCGGGGGTGCAGCGGACCGGTGTCACTGATCGACTTGACGCCCTTCCAGTCGGCGCCGAGCAGGGCCCGCTTGCCGATCCAGGAGGCGTCCCGCCCCCGGTGGTGCTCCCCCCAGCCGGCCTGGCTGATCTCGAACGGCGTCGGGTACCGGCCGGTGCCGAAGGGGTGGCTGCGGGCCCGGTCCAGGATCTCCCGTCCCGCCTCCCGCTGCCGGTACGCCTCGGTGAGCACCTGCTCCGGTTCGCTGGTGCCGTAGCGTTCCCGGAGCCGGTCGACGTCGACGGGGTCGTCGCCGTCGGCCGCCCGCCGGGCCAGCGCGATGTCGACGTCCACCGCACGCAGCTCATCTCGGAGCCGGTCGAGCACGCCCTCGGCCCGGTGCCCGGTGTTCGGCGCCCAGTCGAATCCGTCGCGCGCCCACGCGTACCCGCCGACGGTGGAGGCGGCGTGCACCTCGACCCGTTCGACGCCTGAGTACCGGTACCAGTCGGTGAGATGGCCGTTCCACTCCCGGGCGAAGCCCTGGCCCTGGACCCGTTCGCTGAGCTTCAGCGAGACGTGTTCGACGAACAGGCTGCCGTCGTGGTCACGGTGGAAGGACCGCACCACCCGACCGACGGGCACGCCGTCCGGATCGTGCACGGCGGCCCGGACGACGACCTCGTCGCGGTGCACACTGACGCTGTACGGATCGTCTAGTTCCACCCGGACGCGCAGCCCGGCGAACTCGCGTCCGTCGAGCTGGTCGGCGAACTCCCGGCGGACGGCGTCACCCCAGGCGTCGGCCTCCTCCCGGCTGGCGGGGATCAGCTCGTCGAGCGACGGACGACGGTCCTCCCGCCGCCACGGCGGGTCGGACCACATCTCGTCGTTGCGGGCGGGCTCCCGCCCGTCGGCAGGTGTCTCCCCGTCCGCCTGCGGCACCTGCTCCAGCTCGTGCACGGGGTACCCGCGTCGGGCCAGGTCGGCGTCGAGCCGGTGGAGGTCCTCCCGGAGCCGGGCCCGGTCGATCGGGTCGGTCGCCGCCCGCAGCTCGTCGACGACGCACCGGCGCTCGGTCAGCCCGAGCAGGGTCCGTCCATCCGGGGCCACCGCGTCGGCCGCCCCGCGCCCCGCACCCGGCTGGCCCGCCGGACGGACCGGCTCCGCAGCGGGCCAGCCCGGCCCCGGTTCCGGTGCCCACGTCCGGTGGTCCGCGGCCCGCCCCGGAGGCGACCACGATCCGACGGTCCCCTCGCCCGGTCCACCCGGTCGCGGCGTCCCCGCTTCGCCGGTGCCCCACCGGGGTGCCGCTCCCCGCTCCGGCGGGAGCGGGGTCGGATCGGCCCCGCCGAGGAGGCCGGTGATCCGGTGCAGGGCCCGACCCAACACTCCCGGGCGATGCCCCGCCGGCCGGTCCGCCGGGCCACCGTCGCGTGCCGGCCCCCACTCGGCGAGCGGTGGCACACCGGGGTCGGAGCGGGGTGGGGCCGACCCGTCCGGGGCGGCCGGACGGTCGCGGAGCGCGGGCAGCGACCGTCCCGACTGCTCCTGTCCGATCGCGTCGAGGTCGATGCCGTACCGGTCGGCGATCTCCCGGCTCAGCGGGCCGTGGAAGGCGCCGCCACGACGCTCGCCGGGGATCGGGTGGTTCGCCTCGGCGATGGCCAGGCGGGCCCGTTCCACGATCTGCGCGACAGGTTGGTCGACCGCCCGGTCGAGCAGTTCCCGGGGCAGGACGGCCCGCTCGGCCGGATCCAGCACGTACCGGTCGAGGACATAGTCCCGCATCTGCTGCGGGGTCCAGTCGGCCATCTCCTGGTAGGCGTCACTGCGGGGTAGGCGCGGGTCCCCTGCGTGGTCGGTGGCGCGGAAACCGGCCAGCCCCCGCAGGAAGTGCTGCTGGACGGCGAACGCCTGGAACTCGCCTTCGAACCGGAACGGCACCAGCACCTGCGCCGAGATGTCGTCGCCGTAGCGTCCTTCGGCGACTCCCTGGGCCAGGACGTCGCCCACCACGTCGGGGCCGGGCTGGAGCCGGTGCATGCTCTCGTGCACGACGGTCGCGGCGACCGCGCTGATCGGTCGGAAGGTGGCGCCGTCGCGGGGGTCGACATAGAGGATCTCGGTCCGGGTGTCGAAGCCGCCGCGCGCCGGTCCGCGGATCCACGCGTCCAGCTCCGGGTGGCGCAGCTCCGGTGGGAGCAGCGCCGCGACGCTCTCCGGGTCCTTGGGGATCAGCCGGTCGAAGGTGTCGGCGGCGTGCCGCTCGAAGGCCGGCCCGAGCACGTCGCCGATCTTCGCCACCGCGATCGCCTGGTCGATGACGTGGAACCGGTGGGTGACCGGGTCCACGCTGACCACCCGATGGGCCATCTCGACGGCGTTGAGCGGGTCCACCCCGTCCAGGTCCCGCCAGCCCGGGTCGGCGTGTTCCCCGCCCCGGGAGAAGTCCCGCCAGTCGCGGTACCGGTCGGCGTACCCGTCGACCGCCCGGCTCAGCGCGCGTACCTCCCGGACGACGTCACCGAGCGGGCCGCCGGCGCGGGCCCGGTCGGCGGCCGCCTGCAACCGGTCGGCCTGCCCGGCCACCGCGTCGAGGTCGGCGATCCGGCGGGCCACCGCCGCCTGCGGGTACCGGCCGAGCAGGTTCTCCTTCGCCCTGCCCACCAGCTCGTGCACCTGCTCGGGCAGTTCCGCGCCGGTCCTGGTGCGGTGCGCCGGGAAGTTGCCGCTCGGCGCGAGTTCCTGGCTGATCGGCAACTCGTCGCCCGTCCGGGGTGGGACGGCCGGCGGCGTGGCGGTCGGGTCGGCCGGGCTTCGCTGGGCGACCAGCGCCGTCGTCTCCGCGCGCAGCCGGGCCACCACGGCGTCGATCTCCGCCTGGCTGCGCGGCAGGTAGGAGCCGTCCTCCTGGCGCACCGCCAGGTGTTCCCGGGCCCAGTCGCGCAGCTGCCCGGGGGTCGTCGGGTCGCCGGCGAGCAGGCCGCGCACCGTGTCCGGGCTGAGGGGCCGGGGTGGTGCCGGCGTCGGGGCGGTGGCGTCCCGGAAGCTGACCGCGTCGGCGTCCAGCACCGGCGGGTCCGGCCGGACCGGTGCCTCCAACGGCGCAAGCGACGGCTCCGGCATCGTCCGCACCGGTCCGGGTCGCGTCGGCCCGTCCGGCGTCGTCGCCCCGGCCCGACCCCCTTCCGGTACGCCGTCCGCCGGCACCCCGGACCGGCCGGGCTCGACCGGGCGGTCGAACACCTGGTGGATCTCGCGGTGCAGGGTGCGCCAGGCGTCGCCGAGCTGCCTGTCGACGAAGGCGGCCCGAGTGGCCGGGTCGGCCGGCAGGTGCTCCGGCAGCACCACCCCGGCCGGCTCCCGCTGGACCCACCGCCCGTGCTCGACCGCCATTCCCGGCCGCAGCACCACCGGCTGTCCGGGTGGCAGCGCCGAGTTGACCTGGAGCACCACCCCGACCCGCAGCCCGTCCGGGTACTCGACGGTGAGCAGCCGGGACGACTCGTCCCAGCTGGCCCGGTGCGGCTGGTCCACCGGCCCGGCGTCCCGGCCGGCCAGCAACTCCCCGACGTGCCCGTCGAACGTCGACCGCACCGCCTCGGGCAACGGCACCGAGGGCCCGATCGGGTGCGACCCGGTCGGCACCAGCTCGACCGGGACGTGTCCCTGCGCTACGCCGCGTAGCTGCCCCCCGGCGGCCAGCTCGCCGCCTCGGCCTGCATCCGCAGGATCTTGCCGTACGCCTTCCGGTACTGCATATCCGCCGGCCCGTCCAGCACCTGCCCCTCCCGGGACTCCTTCTGGATGACCAGCCGACGGTCCTTCTCCGGGTGGCCGAAGCTGTACTCGACCTCCCGACTGTCCTCCCGGACCAGTTCGAAGTCCACCAGAATCGCCATCACCGGTTCTCCTCGGCCACGAGTTGTCCAGGTCCTCTCCGGTCCGGCCGGGCGCGACCCGCTCCCAATTGAACAGGCTCTGGGCGTACGCGTGGGCATCCGGGTAGGTGGCGTCCGGGTGCAACAGCAGGTAGCCCGACTCGGCCAGCTCGTGCTCCAGCAGGATCAGGTCGGGTTCGAGCGGGCGGCCCTCCCGCAACCTGATCCACGCCTCGGCGATGTCCTCGTCCGCGTCGAAACGTCGGCGGACCCAGCCGTCCGGGTAGTCCCGCAGCACGTGCTCGTCGACCATGAGGTGCTGTTTCACCCGGGCGATCTCGGCGTGGGTGAACCCTGTCGTGCCGCCGGGCCGGGCGACGGTGGCGAGGTTCGCCGCGATGTCCGCGATGTCCCCCGGATCTGCCCGGAACCGGTCGTAGGCCCGGTCCGCCCACTCCATCGCCCGGAGTTCGTCCCGGGGACGGATCGCGGCCCCGGTCTGCGCGTCCTGCTCCTCGGGCCCCCGGTCCCCCGCCCCCCGATCCTCGGGGGGCCGGTCCGGTGGGGGCCGGTCGTCGGCCGGGTGGTCCCCCGGTCGGGGGTGGTCCGGGCGGTGGTGGTCCGGGTGGGGGTGGTCCGGGTGGGGGTGGTCCGGGTGGGGTTCGGCCCGGGTCACCCCGGTCGGGTCGGTGGCCGGCCCGGTCCGGTCGGCACCGGTGGCCGCCGGGTGGTCCCGGGCAGTGGTCACCGGTGCTTCGGGGCGGGTGGGAGCACCGTCGACGGGTCCACGCGGCGGCGCGGTGTCGGCCGGTGTCGGCCGGGTCACCGGGTCACCGGCCGCCCGTCCGCCGGTCGGCGGGGTCGACTCCCCCGCCACCCGGTCGCCACCCGGGCGGGACCACTCCCCCGGCGTCCGCTCGCCCCCGGGCCGCACCGGATCGGCAGGTGGACGGGCCGGGTCGAGAGACGGGCGGGCCGGGTCGGCGAGGCGGGTCCCGGCCTCCGGGGTGCGTACCGGTGCGGGGTGGGCGGGCTGGCGCGGGCCGCTGCCGTCCCCGCCTCCGGTGCCGCCGACCAGGTCGGTGCGTTGCGGCAGGTCGGCCGAGGGCAGCTCGGGTCGCGGCGGGTGCGGGCCACCCGGGCCGCCCGGGGTGGGGCCGTCGCCGTCGACCACCGTCGGGTCGGGCGACCGGACGCCGTCGCGGGCGAGCACGGTGCCGTCGGCAGCGATCGCCCCACCGTCGATCCGCTGGCCGTCGCCGTCGACGTGGGTCCAGACCGCGCCCCGCTCGCTGTAGGTGACCCGCAGGCCGGCGGCCCGGTCGACGGCGGCCATCCCCTCGGGGAGCACCAGCACGTCCCGCCCGATCCGCAGGTTCGTCCCGCCGACCCGGACGGTGTCCAGTTTGTTCTGCGCGCCGAAGACGACGCCGGCCTTGGCCCCCTCGGCACCCCCGTGCAGCATGTTCTGCAGGTCGAACTTCCCCTGGGCGGCGTCGGTCGCGCCGGTCACCAGCGCACCGGTGACCCCGCCACCGATGACGTGGCCGGGGATGCCGCCGAACATCGACGCCCCGAACAGCCCACCCTGGACGGTGGAGACGCCGAGCTGACCGAGGTCGAGGCTGGCCCGTTCGCCACCGGCGATCTGGTACATCTGGCCCAGCAGGTTGCCCCCGCCCATGAACGCCGCCCCGAACGCCACCCGCTGGCCCAGGTACTTGGTCAGCTCCCGGCCGAAGGTGGTGGTGGCGATCTCGCGGGTCGCGTACTGGCTCAGGGTGGCCCGGCTGAGCTGCTCGAACGCCTCGGTGCCGGCCAGTCGTACGCCGCCGCGGGTGGCGAGGTCGGTGCCGACCCGGGCACCGAACTTGCGCAGCAGCTGTTCCTCGATCTCCCGGGCGAGCTGGTTGCGGGCGGCGAGCAGGCTGCGCCCGGCCAGCCGTCGGGACTCCAGCCCGGCCTCCCGGCCGAGTTGGCGCAGCAGTTCCCGGTTGGTGACGCCGCGCAGCCACTGACCGGCCATCCGGTCGGCGACCGACCGGGCGATGACGTTGCGCGGCAGGGTGTTGCGGGCGAGGGTGCCCGCGCCCTGCCGGATCACCGTCGGCAGGGTCTGCCGGACGAAGGTGGGGACCTGGGTCCGCGCGAAGCGCGGCAGCTGGGTGGTGACCAGCCGGGGGACCTGGGTACGGACCAGGTTCGGCAACTGGGTCCGCACCAGGGTCGGCAGCGTACGGGTCAGCAGCGCGGTCACCTCGGCGAGCGCGGCGCGGACGGAGATGCTGCCGATGGCCCGTACCGCGTTGGTGGCGGCGGCCCCGATCGCGGCGCGGCAGGCGGCGAACGCCCCCGGAATGCCGGCGGTGGACAGGCCGAGGGACGGGATGGCGGCGGCGACCAGCAGGAACAGCGAGACGGCCAGCATGATCAGGCCGAGCAGGGCCATGAACTTCATCAGCTCGATCTGGAGCCCGAAGCTCTGCACCGCCTCCTCCATGGAGGCGAGGGTGTCGACCGTGCCGGCGAGCGACTCCAGGTAGGCGAGCCATTCCCGGGTGAACGCCCCGGCGGCCCCGTCGCCGCTCCAGTTGGTCAGGATGCCGTCGGCCGCGTGTACCGCCTCGGTGTAGAAGGCGGCGAGTTCCTGCGTCGCGGCGCCCCAGGCGTCGGAGAGCTCGTAGACCGCGTCGATGTCCGACTCGGGGATCTTGCCGATGAGGATCTCACCGACGGTGGAACGGACGCCCGGGATGGCGGCTTCGAGGTCGGAGAACCACTCCAGGATCTCGGCGAGGGCGTGGTCACTCTCGCTCACGCGGGGTCCTCCGCGGCACCGTCGGATTGCCCGGCCGGCCGCCTCGGGTCAGTGCCGGCCACCGGCCCGGTCGATGTCGGTGGCGTTGTCGTCGTCGGTGCCGGTGTAGCTCCACATCGCGTCGGCCACGTACGCACCGAGCTTGTCCATCGCCTCGCCGAGCTTGGGCACGGTGGTCTTGATCGCCTCGTTCATCTGCTGCCCGCCGCCGCCGGAAACCTCGACCGACTTGTGGTACGTCTTGAGGAACTCGTTGGTGAACTCGTCGCGCGGCAGCGTCCCGGGCGTGCCTTCCAGGGTAGTGATCGCCCGGAACCTGTCACCCATCGTGGTGGACATCGACTGCCCGGCGAACCGCAGCCGGTTGGCGATGCCGAGGATGTCGGCCACGCTCGTCTTGATCTCGACGAAGCTACTCATCGTCGTCCCCCTTCAGGCGCACGTCGGCGTCGTGGCTGTGCAGCAGCTTCTCCAGCTGCGCGCCGCCGGGGGCCAGCCGGCGCAGGTCGGGGGCGATGCTGTCGTCGAGGATCTCCTTGGACTGCTCGGCGGCGTCCTCGACAGCGAGCCGGACGGTCGCCACGATGGTGGCGGCCAGCGCCCTGGAGTTGGGGTTACGGAACACCCGGGGGTCGATGTCCAGCTCCAGCAGGTGCCCCCGGGGGCCGACGACCGCCTTGACGGTGCGGTCGTCCGACCAGGCCGTGCCGGTCACCCGGAGCATCCGGCGCTGGACGTCGTCCATTCCGGACCAGGCCTTCTTGAGGTCACCGATCATGGCGGTCAACGCGCCGAAGTTCGGTCGTTCCTCCATCGTCCCTCCCCCGAGGTCCCTCCGCCGGGCAGCCTAGCCGGGGCGGCCCGGCACCGGCCGCCCCGCCGGTCCGCCGCCCTCCCGGCCGGGAGGGCGGCGGACCGGACGGTCACATGCCGGCGGCGATCTGCTGGTCGACCTGCTGCATCCGCTCGGCCGACGCGCCGAGCTTCACGCCGACCCGGGTCAGCGCCTCCTTGATCTCGGTGGCACCCTGGTTCCACTTCTGCCGGGCCTCGTCGCACGCCTGCCCCGCCGGCCCCTGCCAGTCCTGCGCGAAGAGCTGGGTGAACTGGGTGTAGAGGTCCTGGAGGCTGCCGTCCATCTGGCCCTGGTAGGTGCCGATGGCGGTGGCCACGTCGGAGATCTGGGCGAAGTTGTAGGTGATGGGACTGCTCACTGGAAGGTCACCTTTCGCTGGTCACGGCGGCACGGGTCGCCCGGGCGGGTCGACGTGCCGCGGCGGATACCGGCGGCGTCAGCCGCGCAGGATGCTCATCACGCTGGCGTCGCCGGTCTCGGCGGCGGCCTGGCGGATCTCGGTCGCGGCGTCCTCGTCGTTCATGCCGTACTGGGTGGCGGCGCTGGTCATCTTGCCGGACAGCTCGTCGAGCGCCGAGATGATCTTCTTGAGGCCGTCGTTGAGCTGAATGGAGACGTCCTGAAGCGCGTTGTTGGCCGAGCCGCGCATACCGCTGCCGCCCAGGGCCTGCACCCGTTCGATGAGCCGTGCCATGCCCAGCGCGAGGCCCTCACCGGTGTCGTTGCAGCGCGTCGCCATCTGGTTCAGCTGTTCCTGGGTGGCGTGAACCTGACCCAGTCCAGGAGTGTCGGTCAAGGTGGACTCACCCGCTCCTCTGCTTGCGCCCCCCGGTCAGGGAAGCGTCCCCTTGATGGTGGTGGCCGTCATGGCCGACCCTGACGGTAGCGCCCCGTAACGAATCGGGCCACCTCACTACGTCCGAAGTGGCTGGTCGGTGCGCCGACAGTGGTGGTACCGGGTCCCGCCGGTGGTCGGCAGCGGTTACGCTCGGGGCGATTTCCGGTGAGACCCGGGCGGGGGCCCGCCGCACCAGGGGAGGTTCGGTGGCGCAGGACGACGGCAGCAACCCGTACCAGCACGAGACCGACCAGAACACCCGGACCGACTGGCTGGCCGACCAGAAACCCGTCGACGTCGATCCGGACGGGCTGGTCGACTACGGCAAGAACATGGTCGTCATCCAGGAAAATCTGCAGAGCCACGGCGGTCGGTTGAGCCAGCTCGGCCAGTTGCCGCACCGCGCCTGGGAGGGTGCCGCGCTGCCCGAGGGCGTCTACGTCCGCACCCAGCTCACCCTCAACTACGCCGAGTTCCAGCAGTACCTGACCTACCTGGGCGCGGCGCTGACCAACATCGGCATGGCCGCGCAGACGGTGGCGGACGCCTACGCCAACACCGACGGCTGGTCGGCGGCCTCGCTGGACGCGGTCCGGTTCGCCTTCGGCGAGGCCGACGCGCCGCGTCCCGCCGGGCTGCCGCCGTTCGTCTCCGGAAAGACCTGGTGGGACCAGTACCTCGAAACGGTGTCGAGCGGTCAGGCCGGCGTCGCGCCGACCCCCGAGCAGTTCGTCGACCAGGGCCAGCCCCGGGTCGCCCCGGACGGCAGCATCACCTTCACCGCGCTCGGCCCCGGCGGTGTGGTGCGCACCATCGTGCAGCGGTCGTTGCCCGGCGGCGTGGGCACCGAGACGGTCACCACCACGACCGACGCCACCGGCAAGGTGCTCGACAGCAGCACCAGCCGGACGACCACCGTCGTCACCGGCAACTCGACGGTGGTCACCACCACCAACACCGACGCCGAGGGCCGGCGCACCGGCGGCAGCCGGGAGACCACGTCGTACGGCGTCGACGGCGGTCGTACGGTGACCAGCGAGCAGCTCGACGCCGGGGACAAGCCGACCGCCACCCGGGTCGACGCGCAGCACGCCGACGGGACGCACACGATCACCACGACCGACGGCAAGGGCACCGTCACCCAGGAGCTGCACATCGGCGAGGACACCGAGGGGGTGGACCCGGCCGAGCTGACCGAATCCCCCGCCAAGCGGGCCCTGGACGAGATCAAGCAGCACGACTACGGCATCTGAGCCCGGGAGGACACCATGGCCGACTACTGGGGTGCCCAGGCGACGTACGCGCACGGTGGCCCGCGCGGCGAGGGCACCCGGTACGTCATGCCGCCGGAGAACCCGGACCTGAAGTTCACCCCCGCACCGGGTGGTGAGGGCGGGGCCACCATCGAGGCGGTCCGCCAGCAGGTGCTGGGGCAGCACCCGGAGGACATCTCGGCGCTGGCCGACCAGTGGCAGAACGCCTACAACCTGCTGCAGAGCATCCACCAGCAACTGCTGTCCGCCAGCCAGACCCTGCACGACGAGCACTGGAAGTCACCGCAGGCCCGGGACGCGTTCCTCAAGGCGGGGCCGGGCAAGACGCTGGCGTACCTCGACGAGTGGATGGACGCGGCCCAGCACAACGTGACCGCGCTGCGCGCGATGGTCGGCATCGCCCGCGACTCCCGGGCGGAGATGGAGCGTCTCTGGACGGAATACCGGGAGGCCATCGACGACGCGAAGAACTCCGACGGCTGGACGCAGTTCTCGGAGGGCTTCAAGCAGGGCTTCACCCTGGGCCTGTACGACGGCGAGAAGGGCATCCAGGCGGCCGAGGCCGAGGCGGTGCAGGAGAAGCAGGAGGAGTACAACCGCCGGGCCCAGGAGTTGGCCCGACGCACCGCCGACGACTACTTCGACACGTTGAGCAAGGTCAGCGGCGGGCACGGTCCGCCGTTCTTCCCGATGGACGCGGTGCTCAACCCGGTCGGTCACCCGCCGTGGCGCGGGCCGGTCGGCGCGCCGCCGCCGGTGGGGCCGCCCGGTGCCCGCCCGCCGGGGGTGGGGACGACCCCGCCACCGGCGTCGGTGCGGCCGGTGCCCCGTCCGGGTGATCCGGACCAGTTGGCCCGACAGGTGCTGGACACCCTCCGGCCGCCACCGGAGGCCGGCGCGCCGGCACCGACGCCCGGGACCGACGGGCGGGCGGGTCCCGCCGTGACGCCGCCGCCGGTGGTGCCGCCGCTGGTCGCACCGCCACCCGGCCTGTCCACCGGGGCACCCGGGTTGAGCGGTGCGACCGCCAACGCCACCGGCGCGGGCCGGGCCGGGCTCGCCCGGCCGCCGGGCCTCGACGGGCTCGCCGGTGAGCGTGCCGGGCTGCGCAGCGGCGTGCTGCGCGGTGGCGCCGGAGCGCCGGCGGTCAGCGAACCGCCCCAGGCATCGCTGCGGTCCCCCGGCGCGAACGCCACCCCGCCACCGACCGGCGGCCGGGCTGCGCCGCCGAACGGGCTGCGTGGTCCCGGTGCCAGGTCGACGGCGGCCCCGCCGACCGGTGCCCGGGGCACCCCGGCCGGTTCCCCGCACTCCCCGGCCTCCGGCCGGCCGGGCAGCGGGCAGCAGGCGGACCCGGCCCGGCGGGGCACCGTCCGTGCGGGTGCCGGCGACGAGGACCTGTTCGGCCGGCCGGCCGGGGAGACCACCGCGCCGGTGTTGCAGAACCGGCGGCCGGACGCGCGGCGCACGTCCGGCGATTCCGCCGGTACGCAGGCCGGCGACGCCTCGACGCCGACCCGGCCGGGGACCGCCCCGCCGGTGCTGGGCAGCTCGGCACGGGGTGCCGGGGTGACCGGGTCGCCCCGCTCGAAGCGCCGGGACCGGACCGGTGCGGCGCAACCGGCGACGCCGGGCGGCGGGTGGCTGGGTGACGGGCGGTCGGAGGCGACCGCACCGGTGCTGGACGCGCCGGCCGCGCCGCTGTCCGGGGGGCGGGTGTCCCGGCTGGAGGAGGTGCCTGGCGCGTTGCGGGGCCGGCCGGCGGCCGAGCCGGCACCCCGGCGGGCGCGCGGCGGGCAGCCGGTGCCGCCGGAGCTGACGCCCCGGCGGACCACCGCCGCGAAGCGGGACGACCGGGAGAGGCCCGGTGACGGTCCGGGGATCGTCACCGACGAGCAGGCGTTCAGTGTGGAGACGCCGGGTGGTGGTGTGCTCGGCAAGCAGGCCGAGGACCGCTCCTACCGGGCCGAACCGAAGACCGCGCTGGGCGGCAACTGAGCGCGTTCCGGCCGGCCCGCCACGGGCCGGCCGGGACGCGGTAGGTCAGGACCAGCGTTCGCCGGTCAACCGTTCGTAGACGTCGACGTAACGGGCCCGGGTCGCCTCGACCACGTCGGCCGGGACCTCGGGCGCGGGGGACCGCTTGTCCCAGCCGCTGCTGGTCGCCCAGTCCCGGACGTACTGCTTGTCGTAGGAGAACTGGGTGCGGCCCGGCTGGTACGACTCGGCCGGCCAGTAGCGGGAGGAGTCCGAGGTGAGCACCTCGTCGCCGAGGACCAGCGTGCCGTCCGCCGCCCAGCCCAGTTCGATCTTGGTGTCGGCGACCAGGATGCCCCGGTCGGCGGCGAGTTCCGCACCCCGCCGGTAGACGTCCAGGGTGATCTGGCGCAGCCGCTCGGCGGTCTCCGCACCCACCTTGTCCACCACGTCGGCGAAGGTGATCGGCTCGTCGTGCTCCCCGGCCGGCGCCTTGGTCGACGGGGTGAAGATCGGCTCCGGCAGGATCGACGCCTCGACCAGGCCACGCGGCAGCGGCACGCCGGAAACCGCGCCGGTGCGCTCGTACTCCTTGAGGCCGCCACCGGTCAGGTAGCCCCGGGCGACGCACTCGACGGGCACCATGTCCAGCCGGCGGCAGCGGATCGCCCGGCCGGCGAACTCGGCCGGCACGTCGGTGGTCGAGACGACGTGGTGCGGCACCAGATCGGCGAGCTGCTCGAACCACCAGAGCGACAGGGCGGTGAGCAGCCGTCCCTTGTCCGGGACCGGGGTGGGCAGCACCACGTCGTAGACGGAGATCCGGTCGGAGGCGACCAGGATCAGGTCCTCGCCGTCCGCGTAGACGTCCCGGACCTTGCCCGAGTGCAGAAGTTCCACGTGCCCTAGTACACCACGGGGACCACGCCGGCCGGGTCGCCCACCCGTGCGGCCGGCGGGCGGGCGTTGACACCCGGCCGCGCCACCTGCGTGAATGGTCCGGCTACCGGCCCGACCGTCCCCAGGAGCACCACGTGTCCGCTGTGCGTCCCCCGCTGGTCCGGCCCGGCGTCGACCCGGCCCGGCGGCGGCTGCTCGGCGCACTGCTCGGGGTCCCGGTGCTGGCCGCCGGCGGGCTGAGCGGGTGCGGCGGCGAGGCGGAGTCGCCGACGCCTGACGGCCCGGTGGAGCTGTCGGTCTTCTGGTACGGCGGCACCCGACGGGCCGAGGCCACCGAACGGGCCCTGCGGCTGTACTCGGCCCGCAACCCGCAGGTCACCTTCCGGGTGACCTGGCAGGGGCAGGGCGGCTACTACGAGCGGCTCGCCACCCAGGCCGGTGGCGGCAACGCGCCCGACCTGTTCCAGATCGACGACTCGATGCTCGGCGACTACGCCCAGCGCGGCATCCTGCTCGACCTCGGCGGCTACGTCGACGATGGCCGGATCAACCTGAACACCCTGCCGACCGGCCTGATCGACTACGGGAAGATCGACGACCGGGTGTACGGCGTCGCGGCCGCGCAGACCCACCCCGCCGTGGTGTTCAACCGCGACCTGCTCGACCGGCTCGGGGTCGCCGCCCCGACCACCTCGATGACCTGGGCCGACTATCTGAGCTGGGCCGCCGGGGTGACCCGGGCCGGCCGGGGCCGGGTCGCCGGCTCGATGGACCCGTCGGGCGACCACCGGGCGCTGTGGCTGTGGCTGCGTGGGCTGGGCACCCGGTTCTACCAGGGTCGCCAGTTGGGCTTCGGTTCGGCCGCGCTGCTGGACTGGTTCGAGTTCTGGGAGCGGGCCCGCAGCCAACGGGCCACCCCGGCCGCCGCCCTGGTGGACCGCGCCGACGGTGGCGAGCCGGCCCGGCAACTGGTGGTCAGCGGGCACACCGCCGCCTCGTTCGCCTGGTCGCACCAGTTTCCCGAGTTGCAGCGCTACAGCAGGGACGAGCTGGCCCTGGTCGGCTTCCCCGGCCCCCGGGCCGCCCAGTGGGACCGGGCGTCGATGTACTGGGCCGGGTTCCGGGGCACCCGGCACCCGCAGGTGGTGGCCGACGTGGTCGACTTCCTCACCGGCAGCGTGGAGGTGGGCCGGCTGCTCGGCACCGAGCGGGGCCTGCCGGCCAGCCTGACCGTACGCCAGGCGGTCGTGCAGACCCTCGACGATCCGCTGGCCGAACAGGTCGCCGCCCTCGGTGAGGCGCTGCACCAGCAGGTCGGCCCGGCACCCGCGCCACCCCCGAGAGGGCACAACGAGGTGCGGGCCCTGCTCACCGAGGCGGCCCGGAGCATCCGCGCGGGACGCTCCGGGGCGCGGGCGGCGACGACACAGTTCATGGCCCGGGCCCAGGCGGCCCTGGCCCGGTGACGGGTCGGCGGGACGGGCGGTGACGCCGGTCGCGGGTCAGCGGGGCGGACGGTTGCGGCGGTTGCGGGTCAGCAGCACCACCAGCAGGACGATGCCGCCGACGACCACCAGGCAGCAGAGCAGCCCGAAGACGCCGAACCCGCCGGCCCTGGACCGTCGCCGGGCCGCCTCCACCACCAACTCGCCGGTGCCGGTGGACGCCCACGCGGCCACCGGCACGAAGACCGACAGCACGACCGCGCCGAGGACCGCGCTCAGCCGGCCCCACCATGTAATCGGAGTTGACGTCCTGATCTCAGTAGACATGCCCTCATCCTGACCGAGGCCGGCAACTCCGGCACGCCGAAGCCCGGGCCGGTTTCCGGACGCGGGTACCCGGAGACCGGCGCGGGCCCAACGATGCCGGGGCGGAAACGGCGACAGGCCCCGGAGACGAACTCCGGGGCCTGTCGAACGAGTAGCGGGGACAGGATTTGAACCTGCGACCTCTGGGTTATGAGCCCAGCGAGCTACCGAGCTGCTCCACCCCGCGTCGGCCCGTTAAGCCTAACCCATCCGCCCGACGGAGATCGGCCGGCCCCCCGATCCGGCGTCCACCCAGCTCAGGACGCCCACCGGAGACCACCGCCGTCCGTGCCGCCCCATCCGCCGGCCGCGGTACGCCGGTTTCCGACCCCACGACGGCGGACCCGTCGACGGAAACGGCGACAGGCCCCGGAGACGAACTCCGGGGCCTGTCGAACGAGTAGCGGGGACAGGATTTGAACCTGCGACCTCTGGGTTATGAGCCCAGCGAGCTACCGAGCTGCTCCACCCCGCGTCGGCTGGTTAACCGTAGCCTACCGACCCCCGGGCCCGCAAAACGGCACCCGGCGGTCAGTCCAACCAGGCCCGCAACGCGTCCACCGCCCGCCCGCTGTCCGCGTCCACCTGCGACCGGTCACTGGACGTGCCCTCCCAGCCCTGCTCCCAGAGCACGGTCACCACGTCCCCGAGCCGGATCGCCCGGACCAGCCGGACCTCCTCCCCGCCGACCGGGTCGCCCGCCCCTTCGGAGTACGACCGACGCAGCTCGAACAGCACCGACTCGTCGCCGTAGCCGCCCCCGCCGAGCAGCCGGTACCGGGACGTCACCCCCGGGGTGTCCGACGACTGCTGGATCGGGCAGTCCCGCACCGCCGCCCGCAGTTCGCCGAGCGCCTCCCCGGCGTGACCGGACCGGTAGACGGTGATGGTGTGCCGGTAGCTGCCGTCCGGGACGTACCCCTTCGGGGTGTCGGCGTACCGGAAGGCCAGGGCGCGGCCCCGGCGCTGGACGACACCCGAGTCGCCGGGGTGCGCGCCGCAGAGCTGCGGCAGCGTCGGGCCGGCGTCGAACGTCGCCCGGATTCCGGTGTCGTTGGCCGCGGCGAGGGTGAAGAACGCCGCGTCGGGGATCGCGGTCGGCGGTTGGCCGGACGGCGACGTGACGGCCGGGTTGGCCGGGCCGGCCGACGACCGGCCGGCCGAACCGGTGAGCGCGGACGCGGCCGGGACGGAGGTCACCGTCGCCGCCGGCGACACCGCCGGGGCGGGCACCGACACGGCGGTGGTGGGTGGGAGGGCCGGCGGCCCGGCGGGCGGGCCGGGCGCGGCGGTGAGCACGAACCGGGTGCCGGCCGCCGTCCCGCCCACCAGGGCCGCCACGACCAGCACCCCGGCCGCCGCCCGCAGCCGGGCCCGCCGGTCGGCGTACCGACGGACCAGGTCGGGCGAGACCAGGCCGCCCGGGTCGGTGTCCTGCGCCAACGATTGGTAGAAACGGTGCAGCTCACGCGACATCGTTGACCTCCAACTCCTTCGCCGAGACGCCGGGGAGCAGCTCGGCCAGCCGGGACCGCCCCCGGGACAGCCATGACTTCACGGTGCCGCTGGGCACCCGGGCTTCGCGGGCGATCTCCTCCACCGGCATGTCGAACAGGTAGTGCAGGGCCAGCGCCTGACGCTGGTTGGCGGGTAGCTGCCGCAGCGCGGCCACCAGCAGCACGGTGTCCTCGCCGGGTGGCCGCACGTCCTCCGGTGGCCCGGTGCGGCTCAGCGCCGTCCGCCAGCTGCGTAACCGGCGGAACCGGTCGGCGGCCAGCCGGCTGATCACCAGCCGCAGCCACGCCTCCGGCGCGGGGTGCTGCGCCAGCCGGCCCCACTGCCGCCAGGCGCGGGCGTACGCCTCCTGGACGAGGTCCTGCGCCTCACCGTGGTCGCCCGCCACGGCGTGACCGTAGCGCAGGGTCCGCGCCGAGGTGCTCCGGTAGAACTCGTCGAAACTCCGCTCGTCCCTCATGCCCGCACCACGTCCCCCCGTCCCGGCCACTGCACTGGAGACGGTCAGCGGCATCGTGAGGTTGCGGGACAACCGGTCGGAAAAACGACGGGACCCACGATCCCGGTACGGATCGTGGGCCCCGTCGACGCGGGACCAGGCGGGTCAGCCGCCGCCGGACGGCGTCGGTGTGGCGGGCGGGTTACCGCTGGACGTGCCCGCCGGGTTGCCCTGTTGGGCCTGCTGGAAGGCGGTGATCGCCTCGTCCAGCGCCTTCAACGCGCGGCCGTACCGCTCGAAGTCGCCGGACGCCTGCGCGGCCTTGACCTCGGCGATCGCCGCCTGGACCCGTTGTGTGGCGGCGGCCAGGTCGGCGGCGGGAGGTGGGCTGCTCGCCCCGGGCGAGGCCGTCGGCGAGGGGGACGGCGGGGTGCCGCCCGAGGGCGGCGGCGTCTCGCCACCCGGTGGCGGGGTGGTCCCCTGCCCGGCCCGTTTACCCTGCTCGACGAGCTGCTTGATGCCGTCGGTGACGTTGTTGGCCAGCACCACGTACGAGCCGCCGTCGCCGTACGACAGGAGCACCTTCTGCAACAGCGGGTACGCGTCCTGCTGGTTGCTCTTGACGTAGACCGGCTCCACGTAGAGCATCCCGTTGCCGAACGGCAGGGACAGCAGGTTGCCGTACTGCACCTGGGCCTGGTTGGAGGAGAGCAGGTTCAGCTCGGTCCGGATGGTCGCGTTGTTGGTCATCTGCTGGTGCACCTGCACCGGGCCGGAGATCCGGGTCTGGTCGGGCAGTTCCAGCACCTCCAGCTTCGGCTGCCCGTCGACGTACGACCCGGAGATCAGCGCGGCGAGGTTCTGCCTGCCGTTCGGGGTGACCGCCGAGGTGAGCTGGAACCGGGGGGCGTCCTGGTTGGGGAACTGGGTGAACAGGTAGTACGGCGGCTGCTTCTGCCCGCTGTCCGGCGCGTCCGGCACGTTCGGCACCTGCCAGAAGTCCTGGCCGGAGTAGAAGTCGCCGGGGTTGGTGACGTGGAACTTGGTGAGCAGGTTGCGCTGCACCTTGAACATGTCGGCCGGGTAGCGGAAGTGGGCGGCCAGGTCGGCCGGGATGGCGCTCTTGGGCAGCACCAGGTCACCGCCGAACGCCTTGTTCCATGCCTTGAGCACCGGGTCGCCGTCGTCGAACTCGTAGAGCCGGACCGTGCCGTCGTACGCGTCGACGGTGGCCTTCACCGAGTTGCGCATGTAGTTGACGTTCTCCCGGGCGAGCTGGAAGGTGCCCCGGTTGGTCAACTCGTCGGTGGTCTCCTGCTGGAGGTTGATCCGCTCGGCGTACGGGTAGGTCGCGGCCGTGGTGTAGCCGTCGATGATCCACTGGACCTTGCCGCCCACCACCGCCGGGTACGGGTCGCCGTCGAGGGTGAGGAACGGCGCGACCTTCTCCACCCGGTCCCGGGGGTTACGCACGTAGAGCAGTTTGGAGTTGTCGTTGACCGCCTCGGAGAGCAGGAAGTTCGTCTCCTGCTCCTTGATCGAGTAGAGCAGCCGGCGGGTGAACGAGCCGATCTCGACGCCGCCCTCACCGGTGTAGGTGTAGTACTGCTCGCCGCCGGTGGTCGGGGTGGGCCGGTCGAACTCGACGTCCTTGTCCGCGCTGGTCTGGCCGACGATGGCGTAGTCGTCGGGCTGCATCCGCTCGCCGTAGTAGATCCGCGGCTGGCTGGCCGGGATCTGCTCGGCCTGCGAGGAGCACGCCTCCTGCGCCTTCTCGCCGAGGAAGCCGGAGACGAAGTACGGCTGCCCGCCGCAGACCACCTGGTTGGCCGGGGCCGCGACCAGTCCGTAGCCGTGGGTGTAGACGGTGTGCCGGTTGATCCAGTTGTTCTGCTGGTCGGTCAGCTCGCCGTAGTTGATCTCGCGGACCCCGACCACGTAGTCGGAGGTCTTGTTCTCCACCGAGTACCTGTCGATGTCCAGCTTGGGGCCGAAGTCGTAGAACCCCCGGACCTGCTGGAGCTGGGTGTACGTCTCGGAGACCAGTTGCGGGTCGAGCAGCCGGACGTTCGGCACCACCGAGGTGTCGGTGGCCAGGCTGGCCGGGGGCACCAGGTTGCTCGCCGCGTACCCCTCGGTCTGCACGTCGGATATGCCGAACGCGGCCCGGGTGGCGTCGATGCTGCGCTGGATGTACGGGGCTTCCTTGTCCCGGGCGCTCGGCTTGACCTCGAAGGTCTGCACCGCCCACGGGTAGATGCCGCCGATCGCGACGGCGGAGACCCCGAGCAGGGCCAGCGAGATGCCCGGCCAGACCAGGTTCCGCATCACCGCGTTGGAGAACACGATGATGGCGATCGCCACCACCACCGAGATGTACGCCAGGATCTCCTTGGCCGGCAGCAGCGCGTTGACGTCGGCGTAGCCGGCGCCGTACAGCTTGGCGCCCTCGTTGTACTCCAGCAGCATGGCCCGCCGGTCCAGCACGTACGCCACGGCCTTGAGCAGGACGAAGACCGCGACCAGCGTGCTCAGGTGGGCGCGCGCGGAGTTGGTCATCCGGTCGCCGACACCCTGTAGGCGCACCCCGCCGAAGATGTAGTGCACGGCCAGCGCGCCGATCAGCGCCAGCACCACGGCGGTGAAACCGACCCCGAGCAGGTAGCGCCAGAACGGCAGCTGGAAGACGTAGAAGCCGACGTCGATGCCGAACTCCGGGTCCTTGACGCCGAAGTCACCGCCGTTGCGGAACAGCAGCCACTGCGACCAGCGGCCCTGCGCGGAGAGCCCGGCGAACAGGCCGAGCACCACGGCGGTCAGGCTGATCCAGGTGCCGATGCGCGGGGTGAGCAGCATCCGGTACCGCTCCAGGGTGGCCTGCTCCAGCGAGTGCGGGCGCAGCTTCGGCCGCAGCCGGTACGCCAGCCACAGGTTCCCGCCCACGAACGCGGCCAGGCCGAACCCGACGGCGAGGAAGAGCAGCAGCCGGGTGAGCAGCACACCGGTGAACACCTGGGTGTAGCGGACCTCGTCGAACCACAGCCAGTCGGTCCACGCCTGCACCCCCCAGCCCAGCAGGGTGAACAGGAGGAACACCCCGACCAGGACCCCGATGGTGACGCGTCCGCGCCGACTCATCCTCGGCAGGGGGCTGCTACGCATGGCCACTGTTTGGCTCCGCACGCTCGATGTGATCGGCTCCGGACAGGCACCCAGAGTACGGGGTGTTCCTGAACGTGTCGGGTCAGGTCGTGCCCGGGTCGCCCCGGTGTCCCCGGCGTGGCCCCGCCCTCAGCAGCGGGTCGGTTCCCCACCGGCGCGCAACGTGTCCAACGCGGTCAATGCCTCGTCCAACGAACCGACCTTGAGCATGGGCAGACCGGGTTGCGGGTTGCGGACCGCCTCGGCGCAGTTGTCGGCGGGGACCAGGAACACCTTGGCCCCGGCCTTCTTCGCCCCGACCAGCTTCTGGGCGATGCCGCCGATCGGACCGACCCGGCCCTCGTCGTCGATCGTGCCGGTGCCGGCGATGATCTTCCCGCCGGTCAGGTCCTCCGGCTTGAGCTTGTCGATGATGCCGAGGGCGAACATCAGCCCGGCGCTCGGGCCGCCGATGTCCTTCAGGTCGATCTTCAGGGTGAACGGGTGCGGCTGCCGCTGGTCGGGGACCACCCCGATACGCGGGTGGCCGTCGGATTCCCGGCTGGTCACGGTGGCGGTGCCGGCCGCGCCGTCACGGACGTACCCGATGGTCAGCGCGGTGCCGGCGGGCTTGCCCCGGACCAGCTCGACCAGCCGGGACGCCGAGGTGACCTGCGCGCCGTCGACGGTGGTGACCACGTCGCCGGCCTTGAGCGCGCCGGCCGCCGGCCCGTCCGCGGCGACCTCCTTGGCCACCACCTCGACCGGGTAGCCGAGCTTGACCAGCGCGGCGGTCTCGGCGCTGCTCTGCGAGTTCTGGAAGTCCTCCGCGTTGCGCTTCTCGACCTCCTCCTGCGACTCGCCCGGTGGGTAGACCAGTTCCCGGGGGACCACAGCCTCGTCCTTGGACAGCCAGCCGGCGATCGCGGCGCGCAGCTTCACCGTCGGCTGCACCCCGACCGTGGTCATCCGGAGCTGACCGGCGGAGGTGGAGGTCTCCCGGCCGCTGACCTGGATGACCTCCCGGCCGTCGTTGGTGCCCAGGGTGTTCACCGTCGGGCCGGGGCCGAGCACCACGTACGGGATGGGCGCGCCGAGCACGCCGATGCTCAGCAGGGTGGTGAGCAGAGCACCGAGGAGGACGGTCACGCCACGACGTCTCATGCGGCAGAGCGTACCGACCGGTGGCGGTGGGTCCGGCGGGCTGCGGCCGACTTCGCCCTCAGCGCAACGCCAGCTGCGGTTACCAGGGGCGCGGCGCGCGTACCGTAGACGTCGTGCCTGATATTCCGTTCGGTTTCGCGCTCCCGGGTGGGCAACCACCAGACCCCAACGATCCCGCGCAGATGCAGCAGTTCATGTCGCAGTTGCAGCACCTGCTCTCCGCGCCGGGCAGCGGGCCGGTCAACTGGGACCTGGCCCGCCAGGTGGCCGCCAGCCAGCTCGCGGCCACGGGTGACCCGATGGCATCCCCCTACGAACGGCACGCGGTGGAGGAGGCGCTGCGCCTGGCCGACCTCTGGCTGGAGCCGGCCTCGGCCTGGCCGACGGGCATCCGCACCTCCCTGGCCTGGAACCGCAACGAGTGGATCTACAAGACGCTCGACGTCTGGCGCAAGCTCTGCGACCCGGTGGCCAGCCGGATGGTCGGTGCGATGGGCGACCTGGTCCCGCCGGAGGCGCGCGCGCAGCTCGGCCCGATGCAGTCGATGGTCGCCACCCTGGGCGGGGCGCTCTTCGGCGGTCAGCTCGGGCAGGCCCTCGGGCAGCTCGCCGCCGAGGTGCTCTCCGCCGGTGACATCGGCCTGCCGCTCGGCCCGGCCGGCACCGCCGCGCTGATCCCGGCCAACATCCGGGTGTACGGCGAGGGCCTGGAGCTGCCGGAGGACGAGGTACGCCTCTACGTCGCCCTGCGCGAGGCGGCCCACCAGCGGCTCTTCGAGCACGTCCCGTGGCTGCGCGGACACGTGCTGACCGCGGTCGAGAACTACGCGTCCGGCATCCGGGTCAACCGGGAGGCGATCGAGGAGGCGATGGGCCGGGTCGACCCGACCGACCCGGAGTCGATGCAGGCGATCGCCCTGGAAGGGATCTTCACCCCGGAGGACACCCCGGCGCAGAAGGCGTCCCTGGCCCGGCTGGAGACGGTGCTCGCGCTGGTCGAGGGCTGGGTCTGCCACGTGGTGGACAGCGCGGCGACCGACCGGCTGCCCAACGTGGTCCGCCTCGGTGAGGCGTTCCGTCGCCGCCGGGCGGCCGGCGGGCCGGCCGAGCAGACCTTCGCCGCGCTGGTCGGCCTGGAGCTGCGTCCGCGCCGGCTGCGGGAGGCGTCGGCGCTGTGGGCGGCGCTGACCGAGCACCGGGGCATCGCCGGCCGGGACGCCGTCTGGGGCCACCCCGACCTGCTCCCGTCGGACGCCGACTTCGCCGACCCGGTGGCGTTCGCGACCACCTCGACCGACCTCGACGACGAGCTGGCCACGTTCGACTTCACCGCCCCGGGCGGTCCGGAGGAACAGGCGCCGGGCAGCCGGCCCCGCCCCGACGGCACCGACGGCGACACCGACCGGCCCTGACCGCTACCGATCAGCCGCGACACCGGCCGGACCGCCCGACTCCCGGGCGGGCCCGGCCGGTCGCCGTCCGTCGGCCGGCTGCGCTGGTCGGGCCGGCCGCGATGGTCGGGCCGGTCAGGTTCGGTGGCCGGAGAGCAGGGCGCGGGTCGCCTCCCAGCCCTCCACCGCCGGGTCCAGGGCGGCCAGGTCGGCCGGGCCGCGCAGCCGGTGCCAGCCGGGGGTGACCGCCACGTCGGCCGGGGCCGACGCCACGCGCCGCAGGTCCGCCGGCCCGGCGACGTCCAGGTCCAGCGCCGGCAGCCACCCGGGTACGGGCAGCCGGGACGCCACGCCGAGCAGTCCCGGCCCGCCCTCGACGGGGGCGACGGCGACGGGTCGGCTGGTCAGCGGTCGCAGCAGCTTGCCCAGGACGAGCCCCGGCAGGTCGGGGGCGTCGGCGGCGACCACGGCGGCCTGGTCGTACCCGTCGAGGGCGGCCAGCACGGCGGTGACGGTCGGCTCGGGCACCTCGTAGACGGGAGTGTCGGGCCAGCGCACCGCGTCGGCCAGCCAGCGGTCGGCCGGGGTCACCGCGAGCGCGGTCTCCACCTCGGCGAGGGTGGCGAACAGGTCCACCACGTCCTCGGCCAGCGCGGTACGCCAGCGGATCAGCTCGACGCCGGGCGGCGACCAGGCCACCGGAGCGAGCAACGCGACCACCACCCGTCGGACCATTCCCCGACTGTAGTGGGCGGCCCGAGGGTGATCGACTCCTGTGGGCCGGAGTAGCGCCGTCGACGCCGCCCGGACACCGCTACCTGCGCGCAGATGAGTTGATCACCCCGGCAGGGCGCCCGACGGGTGGGCCGGTCAACCGGCGACCGGGACGGCCGAGGCGGCGGCCACGCCCTCCAGGTAGCCCCGGGCCCGTTCGGTCTTGGCGTACCGGCCGACCAGGGCCCAGAAGCGGGCGTTGTGGCTCGGCACGATCAGGTGCGCCAACTCGTGCAGCAACACGTAGTCGAGCACCCAGTCGGGCATCTCCTGAAGCCGGTGCGAGATCCGGATGGTCCGGTCGGCGGGGGTGCAGGAACCCCATCGACCGTTCTGGTTGGTGACCCAGCGGACGCTTGCCGGCAGGGCATCGCCACCCTGGTCGGCCAGGTAGAGATTGATCAGGCGCAGGGCCCGGTCGAGCAGTTCGGTGTCGTTGCGGGCCAGTCGGCCTTCCCGGGCGGCGAGCCGGGCGAGCATCCGGTCGACCCACTCGCTCTCCTCGGCCCGGGAGAACTGGTCCGGGATGAGCACCACGACCCGCTCGCCGTCCCGGTAGGCGGACACCGTGCGTCGCCGGCGCTGACTGCGCCGTACCTCGACGACTGGCTTCCGCGCCGCCGCCATCAGTGGGCCGCGCAGCCGTGGTTTCCTGCCACGATGGAAAGCTAATGCGTACTGACCAGGGGTCCGCAAGAGTCAACACCCCGACACGCGCCCGGAAAATGGTGGTTAGTAGTAAGGAGTCCGAAAAAAACTGGTGGTGACCATGGAGCCGGACCACCGTCACCCTTCGTGGCGACACCGGAAGCCACCCGCGGGCGCGATCTCCACGGTAGGTGATCGGTCCCGACGGCGTCACCGCACCCCCGTCCGGGGGACCTCCCAGAGGGCTCCACACGGCGTGTCCCCGGCAAACTCACTTATCCCGCCCTTTTCGGGATGCACACTCTCGACGTCGACTTGCTCACAGTGTCGATGCACCGCTGACATGGAACCGCCCAGAGCTGGGTAGGGTCCGCCAACCGGCGGTCACGTGGGTGGCCGCGGAGAAGGACCCGGTGCCGGCGCCCCCAGGCCCGCCGCCGGGAGCACCGCCGGACCGACGTGCCCGGCGGACGAGACGAGGAGGCTACCGTGGCCGACCAGGCCCAGACCTACAACGGTTACTGCGTGAAGTGCAAGGAGAAGCGGGACTTCGAGGGGCACGTCGAGGTCTCGAAGACCGGGATGAACATGGCCAAGGGCAAGTGTCCGGTGTGCGGCACAACAGTGAACCGCATCCTGGGCAAGGCCAAGGTCTGACACCCGTTCGGGTACGACGCGGGAGGGGCGGCCCGGTGGGCCGCCCCTCCCGCGCCCGCGCCCGCACCCACCCCGCCCGACCGTGGCAGCCGCCCGTCGCCCACCACCCGAGCGGCAGATCTGTCGGCTGCCTGACATAACTCCGCGTAATCTGTGGATAACTCGCGGGATCCTGTGGACAACGCTGGATCTGGCGCTGCACACCTGTGGACAACGAGCGACGCACCGCAGGGACTCGGTCACGATTCGTCGTCATGAGCCCGCCCCACGCCGTGCCCACCCACCCGGCGCCCACCCACGCCGTACCAACCCACGCCGCGCCCTCCCGTACCGCGCTGTTGCGTCCGGCACTGGTGCCGGGCCTGACCCGGCTCTGGCGGGACCGGCACACCCTGCAACTGGGGCTGACGCCCGGCCGGGCCGTCCTGCTGGAGGTGGCCGACTCGCGGGTCACCCGGCTGCTCGACCTGCTCGACGGCACCCGCAGTGAACGTGGCGTGCTGGCGGACGCGGCGAGCGCCCGGGTCGACCCGGGCCAGGCCCGGGGATTGATCGACACCCTGCACGCCGCAGGGCTGGTCGTACCGGCGCACACCCTGCTCCCCCGCGACCTGACCGGCCCGGACCGGACCCGGCTGGCCGCGGAGGCCGGGGCGCTCGCCCTGGCCGCGCCCGCCCTGCCCGGCACTCCGGCCCAGGTGCTCCGGCGTCGCCGCGCCGCCCGGGTGGTGGTGGCCGGGGCGGGCCGGCTCGGTGCGCCCGTCGCCGTGGCTCTGGCCCAGGCCGGCGTCGGGCAGGTGACGGTCGGGTTGACCGGTCCGGTGCAGCCGGGTGACCTGGTGGGCACCGGGCTGGCCGCCGCCGACGTCGGGCAGCCACTGGCCGATGCCGTCCGGGCCGCCATCGACCGGGCCGCCCCGGGCACCCGCACCCGCCCGGCCGACCGACGCCGGGTCGAGCTGGTGGTGCAACTCGGCACGGACCGTCCGGCGGCCCTGCTCGCCACCGGGTACGCCAGGCGTCGCCAGCCCCACCTGCTGCTCACCCTGCGGGAGGGGACACCTGTGGTCGGCCCCCTGGTCCGGCCGCCGGTGGGGCCCTGCCTGCACTGTCTGGAGCTGCACCGCACCGATCGTGACCCGGGCTGGCCCGGCCTGGCCGCCCAGCTCGCCACCGGTCCGGCGGACCAGTCCTGTGGCACCGCCACCCTGCTCACCGCCGCCGGGTACGCGGTCGCCGAGGCGCTCGCCCAGCTCGACGGCGGCACCCCGGAGACGGTCGGCCGCACGGTGGAGGTCGGACCGGGCGGCCGGTTACGCCGGCGGGCCTGGGCCCCGCACCCGGACTGCTCCTGCTCGGGCCGTTGACGCCGGCCGAACGCCCGCCGGCCACAACCGGGTCCGGTCCGCGGCGTACGCCTCCGGCCGGCCCGTCCGGGGCGCGGTGGGGGCGGCGGACGGGGGTCGCGGGAGCACGGAACGGGGGACGGGGCCACCCAGCCCGGCTTCAGCGCAGCAGCGGGGCCACCAAGTCGGTAACAATGGCCAGGTGACCGACATCCCGCGCCGCGCCGTGTCCCGGACCGCCAAGCTCGCCGCTCTGCCGCTCGGTTTCGCCGGTCGGACCGTCCTCGGGATGGGCAAGCGCGTCACCGGCATCGCCTCCGACGTCATCTCCGCCGAGATCCAGCAGCGCACCGCCGAGCAGCTCTTCAGCGTCCTCGGGCAGCTCAAGGGCGGGGCGATGAAGTTCGGCCAGGCCCTGTCGGTGTTCGAGGCGGCCCTGCCGGACGAGATCGCGGCACCCTACCGGCAGGCGTTGACGAAGCTCCAGGAGGCCGCCCCGCCGCTGCCGGTGGCGAGTGTGCACAAGGTGCTCGCGGAGCAGCTCGGGCCGGACTGGCGGGACCGGTTCGTCGAGTTCGACGACGCGCCGGCCGCGGCGGCCAGCATCGGCCAGGTGCACCGGGCGGTGTGGCGGGACCCGGAGACCGGGGTGTCCCGGTCCGCCGCCGTCAAGATCCAGTACCCGGGCGCGGGGGACGCGTTGCTCGCCGACCTCAAGCAGCTCTCCCGGCTGGGCGGGATGTTCCGCGTCATCCAGCCCGGCCTGGACGTCAAGCCGCTCCTGGCCGAGCTGCGGGAACGGATCACCGAGGAGCTGGACTACGAGCTGGAGGCCGAGTCGCAGCGCGCCTTCGCCGCCGCGTACGCCGACGACCCGGAGATCTTCATCCCGGCGGTGCTCTCGTCGTCGCCCCGGGTGCTGGTCACCGAGTGGATCGAGGGGACACCGCTGGCGGACATCATCCGGGAGGGCACCGAGGCGCAGCGCGACACGGCCGGCCGGTTGATGGCGACCCTGCACCTGTCCGCCCCGCCCCGGGCCGGGCTGCTGCACGCCGACCCGCACCCGGGCAACTTCCGGTTGCTGCCGGACGGCCGGCTCGGTGTGATCGACTTCGGCGCGGTGGCCCGGATGCCCGAGGGCACCCCGGAGCCGATCGGCCGGCTGCTCGGGCTGTCGTTGCGCGGCGACGCCGACGCGGTCGTCGCCGGGTTGCGCGAGGAAGGTTTCGTCAACCCGACCGAGCCGATCGACGCGCAGGCGCTGCTGGACTACATCCGTCCGATGCTGGACCCGGTGGCGCAGGAGGAGTTCCGGTTCACCCGGGCCTGGCTGCGCGCCGAGGCGACCCGGCTGGCCAGCCCCAAGTCGCCGGCCTTCCAGTTCAGCCGACAGCTCAACCTGCCGCCGTCGTACCTGCTGATCCACCGGGTGACGCTGGGCTCGATCGGGGTGCTCTGCCAGTTGGAGGCGAAGGCCCCCTACCGGGGGATCCTGGAGCGCTGGCTGCCCGGCTTCGCCCCGGTCGCCTGACCGGCGACGGCCGACCGACACGACGCGGGGGCGGTGACCGTGATCCGGTCACCGCCCCCGCGTATCAGTGGTGGTTTCAGAGAACGCCCAGGTCGCGAGCCGACTGGCTCCGGCTGTCCATCGCGACGGTACGGGCGGAACGGTGCGCCTCAGTGCTCGTGGTGGTACGACCGGCCTGAGGCCGGCGCATTCGAGCCCGGGACAACGCTTCGTGGAGTAGTTGCATCTCGGTTCCGTTCGGCAGGTGCAGCATCGGGGTCAACTCTCTCTCTGGGCCGACGACTGTCGGCGGTGGGTGGAACGGATCGGGTGGGTCAGGCTGCCAGTCGTACCGCGCTGCGCGAGGTGGCCAGACCATTGGCCGCCAGTCGCGCCTCGGCCTCGACCCGGAGGGCGGCGTCGCGGGCGAGGTCCTCCTTGCGCGGACGGCCCCGGGGCCGCTTACGCGGGACGACCGCGCCACGCTCGAAGATCTCGCCGCCCCAGACGCCCCACGGCTCGGCCCGCTCGACCGCCCCGGCCAGGCACTCGACGCGCAGCGGGCAGTCCCCGCAGAGCGACTTGGCCAGCTCCAGGTCGGTGGGCGAGTCGGAGAACCACAGGTCGGGGTCGAACTTCCGACAGGGCAGGTTCGCCTCCAGCTCGACGCTCACGTCGAGGGGGGCCAACGCCAGACTCATCTCCCGGTCACCTCTCTCTCACTTCGATCTCGTGGATCGCATTTCCGACGTACTTCGACGGGCAAAAAACTGAGGCCGCGGATCCCGGTGAGCGGGTTCCGCGGCCTCGAGGTGAGCCGGTGGTCTGAGTGTCAGACCGGTCTACCTCGAGGTGGAACGCCGCGGACATCCATGCGCTTCGTGGCGACATCGATGCCCAGACCCGTGAAGCCACTGGTCCCCTCGACACCCGCAGTCGGCGCAACAGTCAGGTTCAGCTCGGCCTGAACCGAGACCTGGTGCACCTGCGGGATCGACGGTCGCGGAGCGGCAGGGGCCACCCACGCAGCCGACAGCGGAGCGCAGGCAGCTGGCATCGCCGCCGGACGCTCATAAGTGATGATCTCCACGGGTGCCACCTCCCTCACGTTCCTCGTGCCGATTCGGACTCAGCCCCCGTGAGCAGCCGTTATGGCGCTGCTCCTGAGGTGCGTCCTGAGGCTATTCCTCGCCACGGGGCGAGGGCAAACGAATTTACGACGAGATTTCGAGAGTTTTTTCCGGGCCGATCTCGTCGACCGTCGCGCCGGCCACCAACGCCAGCACCGCCTCGCCGTACAGGCCGAGTTTGCGCGGGCCGATGCCGGCGATCGCGATCAGCTCCTCGACCCGGCCCGGTCGCCGTTCGGCCAGCGCGACCAGGGTCGCGTCGGTGAAGACCACGTACGCCGGGACCCGCTGCGCGCCGGCCACCCGGGCCCGCCAGTCGGACAGCCGCTCGTAGAGCTGCTCGTCGATGTCGGACGGGCAGGTGGGGCAACGGCCCAGCTTGCGGTCGGCACCGGCGAGCAGGGTCGCGCCACAGATCCGGCAGGAGACCACCGGGGCCCGCCGCCGCTCGACCGCCCGCTTCGCCGCCCCCGCACCGCCCGACCGGGCCGCACCGGCCCGTTCGCCGCCACCGCTGCGGTCCAGCTGGGGCAGGAACCGCGACGGCCGGCGGGCCCGCCCACCCGGGGAGCGGGCCGACGCGTACGACAGCCAGAGCCACTGCCGGGCCCGGGTGATCCCGACGTAGAGCAGCCGCCGCTCCTCCTCGACCTGCTCCGGGGTGCGCGCGTACGAGGTGGGCAGGGTGCCCTCGGAGAGCCCGACCAGGAAGACCGCGTCCCACTCCAGCCCCTTGGCCGAGTGCAGGGAGGCCAGGGTGACCCCGTCCACCGTCGGCACGTGCTGCTGGGCGGCCCGCCGGGCCAGCTCGTCGTTGAAGTCGGCCAGGCTGGCCTGACGCTCCACCGTCGCGGCCTCGCCGATCGGCAGCACCTCGGGGGTGGCCGCGTACTCCTCGGCGAGCTGGACCAGGGCGGCGAGCGCCTCCCAGCGTTCCCGGGCGGCGCCACCGGGTGGGGCGGTGTCGGGCGTCCAGCCGACGGCGGTCAGCGCCTCCCGGACGGCGATCGGCAGCGGCGTCTCGCCCGGGATCGAGCGGGTGGCGGCGCGCAGCGCCACCATCGCCTGGCGGACCTCGGCACGCTCGAAGAACCGTTCCGCCCCCTGCACCACGTACGGGACGCCGACCTCGGTCAACGCCTTCTCGTACGCCTCGGACTGGGCGTTGGTGCGGAACAGCACGGCGATCTCCTTCGCCGGGGTGCCGCCGTCGACGAGCACCCGGCAGCGGGCCGCCACCGCGGACGCCTCGGCCGGTTCGTCGGTGAAGATCCGCAGCTCCGGTTCGGGGCCGGGCGGGCGCTGGCCGTGCAGCTCCAGCCGCAGTCGCGCCTCGGTGCCCCGGGCCTGCCCGATCACCGCGTTGGCCAGCCCCACCACCTGCGGGGTGGACCGGTAGTCACGGACCAGCCGGACCACCGTGGCCGCCCGGTGCCGGCGCGGGAAGTCGATCAGGTACGCCGAGGTGGCCCCGGTGAACGAGTAGATCGTCTGGCTGGCGTCACCGACCACCGTCACGTCGTCCCGGCCGCCCAGCCAGGCGTCGAGCAGCCGCTGCTGGAGCGGGTTGACGTCCTGGTACTCGTCCACGACGAAGTGCCGGTACTGGCCGCGTACCTGCTCGGCGACGTCCGGGTGCTCCTCGATGCCCCACACCGCGGCCCGCAGCATGTCCTCGAAGTCGATCACCCCGGAGGAGCGTTTCAGCCGCTCGTACGCGGTGAACACCTCGGCCACCTTCGCCGGCTCGTACGGCGTCTCGCGCAGTGCCCGGGTCGCGGCGACCACGTACTCCCCCGGCTCGACCAGCGACGACTTGGCCCACTCGATCTCGCCGGCCAGGTCCCGGGCGGCGGCCCGGTCGGCCCGCAGGCCGACCTTGGCGGCGGCCAGGGTCACCACCCGGACCTTGCTGTCCAGCAGCTCCGGCATGGCCCGCCCGGACAGCAGCCGGGGCGCGAAGTAGCGCACCTGGCGCAGCGCCGCCGCGTGGAACGTCCGGGCCTGCACGCCCGGCACCCCGATCAGGGCCAGCCGGTGCCGCATCTCGGCGGCGGCGCGGGCGGTGAAGGTGACCGCGAGCACGTGCCGCCCGGAGATCCCGCCGGTCAGTACCCGGTGGGCGATCCGGGAGGTCACCGCCCGGGTCTTGCCGGTGCCGGCGCCGGCCAGGACGCAGACCGGGCCGGCCGGGGCGGTCACCACCGACCGCTGCTCCGGGTCCAGCCCGGCGAGCACCGTCTCCGCCGCTGAGTGAACCGCCACAGCGAGGAATCATCTCAGCTCCGGCCGGTGTTGCACCGGTTAGCCTGGCCTGACCCGGGCCGGCGCGGTGACCCTTGGAGGATCCGACGATGTTGACCATGTATTCCACCTCGTGGTGCGGCTACTGCCACCGGCTGAAGTCGCAGCTGGACCGGGAAGGCATCGGGTACGAGGTGGTCGACATCGAGCAGGACCCGAAGGCCGCGGAGTTCGTGATGGGCGTCAACGGCGGCAACCAGACCGTGCCGACGCTGCGCTTCGACGACGGCAGCGCCCTGACCAACCCCTCCATCACCCAGGTCAAGCAGCACCTGGCCACGATCGCGGGCTGAGCCCGCCCCGTCTCGTGCAGCGGCCGGCCCGCACCGGGGCCGGCCGCTGCGTCGTGTCGTGGGGGTCAGCGCCCGGGCAGCCGGTCGGCGGTCGGGTCGGGCAGCGGACGACGGGGGGCCGGGATGCGGGCCACGGGCGGTGTCGTGGGCGGGACCGGCGGCTTCGGCGGGACCGGTGGGCTGAGCCGACGTCCCCGCCAGAGCCACAGGCCGGCGGCTGTGGTGACCACCCCGACGAGCACGAAGAGCAGCCGGTAGTCGAACACGCCGACGAGCAGCGCCCCGGCCCCGATGGAGACCGCCTGCGGCCCGCTGACCAGCGCCTCGGAGGCGGCGGTGACCCGGCCGAGCAGCCCCGGCGGGGTACGCCGCTGGACCAGCGTGGTCAGCCCCACCATGGTCAGCGGCAGGGACAGCCCGGCGAGCAGCAGGGCCAGCACGCCGAGCCGGAGGTCCGGCCAGGCCAGGATCAGCGCGGCCGGACCGAACAGGGTCACCCCGACGGCGAGTGCGCCCAGTTCGCCGACCCGGCGCACCACCGTCGACGAGAGCAGGCCGCCCACCAGGCCGCCGATCCCCTGCACGGCGATCAGCACCCCGACGAAGGCGGCGTCACGGCGCAGCCCCTGGTCGACGTACGCGAAGATCAGTGACTCGGTGAAGCCCATCACGAGCGAGCCCAGGCCGTAGCCGAGCAGGGCCCGGCGCAGGGCGGCCTCGTGGGTCAGGTGGCGCAGCCCCGCCCCCAGTTCGGCCGGCCAGCGCAGGGCGGCGGCGGCCGGCGGGTGCTCGGTCACCCGGAGCAGCCCCACCACGGCGGCGGCGACCACGAACCCGGTCATCGCCAGGCTGGTCAGCAGCCAGCCGCCGACCGCGGCGTAGAGGGCCGCGCCGGCCAGCGGGCCGCCGAGGCGCAGGCCCTGCCGTACGGTCTGCAACGCCCCGTTCGCGTCGGCCAGCAGCTCGCTCGGCACGAGCTGGCGGAGCAGCCCGCTCAGGGTCGCGTGCAGGGTCAGGTAGGACAGCCCATAGCAGGCGGCCACCACGTAGATGACCCAGACGTCGGACCTGTCGTGGACCGCGAAGAGTGGGCTGAGCAGCAGGGCCGTGCCCAGGTTCGCGATCACGAAGAACGGCCGGCGGCGGTAGCGGTCGACCACCCAGCCGATCAGCGGGGCCAGGATCATCGGCGCGATGATCGCGAAGATGGTCGCGCCGGCCAGCCCGTCGGAGCCGGTCAGGTCCTTGACCCAGATGGCCAGGGCGAGCAGCAGCATCGATTCGGCCGCCATGCTGGCCAGCAGCGCGACGAAGAGCAGACGGAAGTCGGGGCGGCGCAGGACGGTGCGCATGGGTTCCCTCCGGCGGGGGTGGCGTCCGGCTGGACGCGTACGGGGGAACTGCCGCCGGTGGGGACGGCGTCGTCCCGGGCCCGGCTGACACGTTCCACAGTCGTCTTTCTGTCGCAAGACACGCCCTCGCCGGGACCTCCGACGCCGGTCGCGCCGTCCATACTGACCGTGGGGGTCGAGTTTCATACAGTTACCGTCGCGTCTCGTGACGGTCTACGGAATCGAGGACACCGTGCCTCCTGCCGTACCGAGCCCGATCCTGCGTCGCCGCAGGCTCGGCACTGACCTGCGTCGCCTACGCGAGGCGGCGGGACTCACCGGCGACCAGGTGATCGAACGCATCGGCTGGGCGTCGGCGTCGAAGCTGTCCCGGCTGGAGAACGGCCGCAGCCGGCCCGACCCGGAGGACGTCGCCATCCTGCTCGACCTCTACCGGGCCGCCCCCGCCCTGCGGGAGGAGTTGCTGGTCATCACCGAGGAGGCAGGTGACATGCGCGCCTGGCGCAAGTCGTACCCGGTGATGACCCAGCAGCAGCTGGGCTGGGCGGAGCTGGAGGCGGGCTGCGCCCACATCCGCGAGTACAACCCGGTCCTGGTGCCGGGGCTGTTGCAGACCGAGGGGTACGCCCGGCTGCGGATCGTCTCGGCCAACGCCGCCGCCGCGTCGGCCGACCCGTCCGCCGGGGACGACCCGGAGACCGAGGTCAAGGCGCGGTTGGGCCGGCAGTCCCTGCTGGACCGGCCGGACGGTCCCCGCTACACGGCGGTGCTGGAGGAGGCGGCGCTGGGTCGCCGGGCCTGCCCGCCCGACGTGCTGCGGGATCAGCTCGCCCACCTCTGCGAGCTGGCCATGCTGCCGAACGTGACGCTGCACCTGCTGCTGCGCGACACCCGGATCGGCGAGTTCTACCTGCCGCCGACAGCCTTCTCGCTCTACCGGTTCACCGATTCGCAGGACCCGGAGACGCTGGCGATCGAAGGAGGCTTCATCGACGTCATGTCAACCGAGGCATCTACGGTAAATCGCTATAAAGTGGCGTTTGAGTGGCTAAGCTCGGCGGCGCTCTCCGCATCGGACACCCTTTCCTGGCTCTTCACGGCGACGGGACGGCTGACCGACACGGCGGCCTCGTCCTCGACGGTCCCGGGTCCGACAGCAGCGCCGGCCCAACGCCGCCGGCAACCTGGACGCCTGACGGAGCGGTGACACACCGACCCGTCGGGGCCGGGCGACCGCCGCTCGTTTCGTCGAAGCAGTTCCAGGAACCAGGAGCAGAGCCATGAACGAGACCCAGACCGTGCCCGCCGACCTGCGCTGGCACAAGAGCAGCCGTAGCCAGACCTCCAACTGTGTGGAGGTCGCCCGGCTGCGTACCGCGACGACCGAGGTGGCGCTGCGGGACAGCAAGGACCCGGACGGCCCGGTGCTGCTGTTCCCGCGCGCCGGCTGGCTCGGCTTCCTCCGGGGCACCAAGGACGGCCAGTTCGCCCTGGACTGATCCGGTCACCACAACGGGGCCGTCGGCAGCCTGCCGGCGGCCCCGCGTCGTCGCGTCGCCGCACCCGTCCACTCCGCCCGGCCGACCCACCTGAGCAGGCATCGGATGATCGGACAGGACCCCGGCCGAAGGCCCACGTTCGCCTTGCCAGGAGCATCGGCGGGCGTAACATGACGATCCAGTGACGTGGAAGTTCCACAACGTAGCCGGCCACCCGCGCTCCGTCCGGAGACCACCATGCGTTACCTGATCGTCCGTACCGACATCCGCACCGCCGCCGACATCGACCTCGCCGCCGCCTGGGCCGGCGGAGGTTGCCTACGCAACGAGACCACCACCCCCGAACCACGCCGACAGACCGTGCACGCCGAGGACCGGGACGCCGCTCTGCTGCTGGCCCGGGCCCTGTCCACCGTGGGTGCGGTCCGCGCCGGCCGGCAGCGGGTCAAGGTGCTGCCGCTCGGCGAACCCGGCCGACGGCACCGGAACCCGCCCGGCTGAACCGCCGTCCGTCGTGGCCGGTCCGGCCCGCCGGGTCGACTCCCCGCCCGGCCACGACGACCCGCGTTCCCGGCCCGGGGCCCGTCGCGGCAACGACGGCCCGGGGCCGGGACCGGTCAGCAGTGGCCGTCGAGCCAGCGGTGGATCAGGAACAACGCGATCGACGACGGCGGCGGCAGGATCACCCGCTCGCCGTCCCCGGCGTCCACCGCCCGGCCGGCCAGCACCGCACCGATCTCCCGCCTGGTGAACCAGCGGGCGTACGCGATCTCCGTCGGGTCGACCCGCACCGGCTCCCGGGGGTCCGCCTCGGCCAGGTAGCCCAACATCAGCGAGCCGGGGAACGGCCAGGCCTGGCTGCCCGCGTACGTGATCCGCCCGACCCCGACGCCGACCTCCTCGCGGACCTCGCGCAGCACGGCCGCCTCGACGGACTCCCCCGGCTCGACGTACCCGGCGAGGCAGGAGAACCGCCGCTGCCCCGGGGTCCGTGGCCAGGTGGCGTTGTTGCCGAGCAGGCAACGCCCGTCCGGGCCGTCCACCCCGTCGTGCACCAGCACGATCATCGCCGGATCGGTACGCGGCCACATCCGGTGGCCGTCCGTGCCCACCCGCGTCCAGCCACCCTCGTCCACCTCCGTCCGGTGTCCGCTGCGGGGTGACCAGCCGTGCCCCAGGTGCCAGTTGACCAGGGCGAGCGCGGTGGTGAAGATCCCCGCGTCCCGGTCGTCGAGCAGGTGGCCGATCTCCCGCAGGTTGGCCTCCCGGGTCCCCGGCAGCTCCGGCAGCGGGGCGTCCACCGCGAAGACCGGCACCCCGTCCGGCTCCACCCCCAGGAAGAGCCGGTACGCCTGCGGAGTCGGGCCGACCTCGGCGGCGTCCCGCAACACCAGCACGGGCGGGTTCGCGTCGGCCCGGACCAGGGCGCGACCGTCCCGGGTCGAATCCAGCACCAGCACCCGGGCCCGCTGCCACGCCTGCGCCAACCACTGCGGGTCGGTACGCCGGTGCGCCGCCCGGTCCAGGGTGGACCGGGCCAGTGGCGGCGCGGTCTCCCCGCTCACGCCGACTCCGTCCGGACCGGGGTGAGGGCGGCCAGCGGACCGGCGATCCGTTCGGCGTCACCGAGCACCACCACCACCGCCCGCGCCGGGGCGAGGTAACGGGCACCCACCTCGGCGACATCGTCGACGGTGACCTTCGCCAGCCGGGCGGCGTGCTCGGCGAGGAAGTCCAACCGCAGGCCGCTACCCGCGTACGCACTGGTCAGCGCGGCCAGCCCGGCCTGGGTGGAGATGCCGAGCTGGAGGGTGCCCAGGGCGTACTGGCGGGCCTGTTCCAACTCGTCGGTCCCGGGCGGCACCGAGGCCAGCCGGCCCAACTCGTACGTGGTCTCCAGCAGGGCCGGCCCGGTCACCTCGGTCGCCACCTCGGCCCCGGCGACCAGCACCGACCCGGCCACCGAATGCTCCACCGAGGAGTGCGGGCCGTAGGTGTAGCCCTTGTCCTCCCGGATGTTCTCCGTCCAGCGGGACGAGAAATAGCCGCCGAAGATCAGGTTCGCCAGTTGCAGCGCGGCATGGTCCGGATGGGTGCGGGGCACCGCCGGCAACGCGATCCGCAGCGAGGACTGCACCGAACCGGGCCGGTCCACCAGCAGCAACGGACCCGGTTCCAGCGGTGGCGCGGGTGGCAGCTCGGCACCCCGGCTGTCCCCGGTCCAGCCGCCCAGCGCCTTCTCCGCCGCGTCCAGCGCCCGCTCCGGTTGCACGTCACCGACCAGCACCAGCACCGCCTCGGCCGGGTGCACCCGCTCGGCGTGCAGCCGGCGCAGCGCCGCCGGCCGGACCGCGCGGACCTGGTCGGGCTCGGGGGTCTGCACCGCGTACGGGTGCCGGCCGTAGATCCGCCGCAGCAGCGCTGTCCGGGCCAGGTGGGCGGGCTGACTCAACGCCACCTGGATGCGGTCCACCAGCCGGTCCCGCTCGGTCTGCACCCAGTCCGCCGGGTAGCTGGCGTCGGTCAGCACGTCGGCCAGGAGCTCCAGCATCCGGTCCAGCCCGGTGACCAGGCCCGCGCCGGACAGCATCAGCCGGTCCGGGTCGGCCCCCGCCGAGAGCCCGCCGCCGACCCGCTGCAACTCGGCGGCGATCTCGGTGGCGGTGCGGGTGCCGGTGCCGGCCAGCACCGTCTCGGCGAGCATCGCGCCCCGGGCCAGGTGGGTACGGCCGAACGGCATCCACAGTCGCAGCTCGACCAGGGGTACGGCGGGCCGGCGTACCGCGATCACGGTGAGCCCGTTGGCGAGCCGCCGCTCGGCCTGCCGGGGCAGCTTGAGCCGCCGGGTCGGCCCCAGCGGCGGAAGTGCCCGGTTGGCGGTGGTCATTTGGCACCTCCGGGGATGACCTCGATGGAGGCGCGGCGGTCCGGTCGCAGGGTGGCGGCGGCGGCGCGGACCTGGTCGTCGGTGACCTCGCCGACCAGCCGGGGCAGGTCGTTGAGCAGTCCCGGCTCGCCGCGCTGCTGCTCCAGCACCGCCATCCGCAGCGCCCGGCCGAGCACCGCGTCGGTGTCCCGCAGCAGGTGGGTGGCCATCCGCGCCTGGGTGCGGGCCAGCTCGCCGTCGGTCAGCCCGTCGGTGGCCAGCCGGTCCAGCTCCTCGTCGATCGTGCGCAGCGCCTTGTCCACGTCGCCGCCGGGCGGCAGGTGCGCCTGGAGCAGCAACGCGGTGGGGTCGCGGACGTCGAACGGGTCACCCATGAAACCGAGGTAGCCGCCGAGGCCGGTGACGCTGCGGTCGCGCTGCACCATCCGCTCGACCAGCCGGGAGGCGTCCCCGTCGGTGAGCACCTCGGCGAGCACCACGTAGGGCAGGTAGCCGGCGAAGTCGCCGACCGGGTCGGGCACCCGCCACGCCGAGGCCACCGCCGGCAGCGGCGCCAACTGGTCGGTGTACGCGGTGCGCCGCTCGGCGGTCAGGTCGGGCTCGGTGAAGTCGGGGCGCTGCGGGGCGGGGCGGGCCGGCACGTCGCCGAAGTGCCGTTCGACCAGGGTGGTCGCCTCGGCGACGTCGATGTCCCCGCTGACCGCGAGCACGGCGTTGCCGCTGGCGTAGTAGCGGCGGAAGAAGTCGGCGGCGTCGGCGACGGTGGCGGACTCCAGATCGTCGAAGGAGCCGTAGCCGTCGTGCGCGTTGGGGAAGGTGTCGAACATCACCGGCGGCAGGGTCAGCCAGGGGAACCCTCCGTACGGCCGGTTGAGCACGTTGACCCGGATCTCCTCCTTGACCACGTCGACCTGGTTGCGCAGGTTCTCCTCGGTCAGCCGGGGGCCGCGCATCCGGTCGGCCTCCAGGAACAGCGCCCGTTCCAGGGCGTTGCCGGGCAGCGTCTCGTAGTAGTCGGTGTAGTCCAGGTGGGTGGAGCCGTTGAAGGTGCCGCCGGCACCCTGCACGTGCCGGAAGTGGGCCAGCTTCTCCAGGTTCTCCGAGCCCTGGAACATCAGGTGCTCGAAGAGGTGGGCGAAGCCGGTGCGCCCCTGCGGCTCGGAGCGGATGCCGACGTCGTAGACGACCGCCACACCGATCACCGAGGCGCTGCGGTCCGGGGTGAGCACCACCCGCAGGCCGTTGTCGAGGGTGAACCGCTCGACCGGGTACTTCGTCGCTGGAATTCTCGCTCTCCGGGTCGGCACGTGATCGACCCTAGCGTGTCGCCAGCGGTGACACGGGCGTCCTCGGCCTGCGTCTCAGTGCGGCACCGCGACGCGCAGCGCGGTGACCCGGGGCAGCACCTCCGCGCCGACCCGTTCCGCCTCCTCGCGGTGCGGCCAGCCGGAGAGGATGAACTCGTCGACGCCGCTGCGGGCGTACTCGTCGATCCGGGCGGCGACCTCGGCGTAGCTGCCGACCAGCGCGGTGCCCGCACCCTCGCGGACCAGGCCGATGCCGGCCCACAGGTTCGTCGCGACGGTGAGGCGTCCGCTCCCGCCGCCGTGCAGCGCGGTCATCCGGGCCTGGCCGACGGAGTCCATCCGGCCGAACCGGGCCTGGGCGGCGGCGATCCGCTCCGGGCTCATCCCGGCCCGCAGCCGGTCGGCCTCGGCCCATGCCTCGGCGGCGGTGTGCCGGGCGATGACGTGCAGCCGCAGCCCGGTGCGCAGGGTACGACCGTGTTCGGCGGCACGGGCCCGGACCCGGGCCACCCGGGTGGCGATCGCCGCCGGCGGCTCCCCCCACATCAGGTACGCGTCGGCCTGCCGGGCGGCGACCGCCTCGGCGGCCGGGGACGCGCCACCGAGGTAGACCGGCGGCGGGTCGGCCAGCGGACCGGAGAGCCCGCCGCCGTCGATCCGGTAGTGCTCACCGGCGAAGTCGAACGGGCCGCCGCGCCAGGAGCGACGGAGCACCTCGATGAACTCACCGGTACGGGCGTAGCGGGCGTCGTGGTCGAGGAAGTCGCCGTACGCCCGCTGCTCGGTGGGGTCGCCGCCGGTCACGACGTTCAGCGCGAGCCGCCCGCCGGAGACCGCCTGGAACGCCTCGGCCTGCTGGGCGACCAGGGTGGGCAGGGCGAAGCCGGCGCGGACGGCGACCAGCAGGCCGATCCGCTCGGTGTGCTGGGCGACCGCCGCGCAGACGATCCACGGGTCGGGGCAGCCGGAGCCGACCGGGGTGAGCAGGGCGGTGAATCCGCCCGCCTCGGCGGCCCGGGCCACCTCGGTCAGATATCCGACGGTGGCGGCCCGTGCGTGCCGGGCCGCGCCGGCGGTGACGGTGGCGGCACCGACCTGGTCGCCGTCGCCGGAGGTGGGAAGGAACCAGTGGAAGGTCATCTCGGAGCCCTCTCGCCGTGTCCCGCCCGGTCCATCTCGCCGGGGGCAGATAAACCTATCAAGAAGGTAGGAAAACCAGGAATATTCGAGACCGGATATCCCACGATGCGGACGGTGCTTGACGCCGCCGGACTCCTCACCCACTCTTCCTACCAACTAAATAGGAATACTGCGGATTGGACAGATGATGAGACGGCTCCCCTTCCGTCGGCTGCTCTCCCTCGCCACCCTCGCCGCCGTCGGCGTGGCCACGATGGGAACCACCGCGGCGTGCGGTGACGACGACAGCGCCGGTGGCGGCGACTCCGGTCCGGTCACCCTGCGGCTGGGCTACTTCCCCAACATCACCCACGCTCCGGCAGTGGTGGGGGTGGAGAAGAAGATCTTCGAGGACAAGCTGGGCGATGGCGTCAAGCTGGAGACCAAGACGTTCAACGCCGGCCCGGCCGCCATCGAGGCGATCTTCTCGGGCGCGCTCGACGCCACGTACATCGGTCCGAACCCGACGGTGAACGCGTTCTCCAAGTCCAAGGGCGAGGCCGTCCGGGTCATCTCCGGCGCCGCCTCCGGCGGGGTCGCCCTGGTGGTCAAGCCCGAGATCACCTCGGTCGAGCAGCTGCGCGGCAAGAAGATCGCCACCCCGCAGCTCGGCAACACCCAGGACGTCGCCATCCGCTACTGGCTCAAGGAGAAGGGCCTCAAGACCACCAAGGAGGGCGGCGGCGACGTCAAGATCGTCCCGCAGGAGAACGCCCAGACGGTCGAGACCTTCGCCAGCGGCTCGATCGACGGCGCGTGGGTGCCCGAGCCGTTCGTCTCCCGGCTGGTCAACGCCGGCGGCAAGGTCCTCGTCGACGAGCGGGACCTCTGGCCGGACAAGAAGTTCGTCATCACCAACCTGATCGTCTCCACCAAGTTCCTCAAGGCCCACCCGGAGGCGGTGAAGAAGCTGGTCGAGGGGCAGGTCGCGGCGAACGACTTCGTCAACACCAAGCCGGACGAGGCCCAGCAGGCCATCTCCGACCACATCGGCAAGATCACCGGCAAGCCGCTGGACCTGAAGCTGATCAAGCAGGCGTGGCCCACCCTGCTGTTCACCAACGACCCGATCGCGTCCTCGCTCAAGACCGGGCTGGACCACGCCGTCGCCGTCGAACTGACCCAGCCGGTCGACCTGAACGGCCTCTACGACCTGAAGTACCTCAACGAGGTGCTCAAGACGCAGGGCCAGGCCGAGGTCACCCAGCCGTGACGTCGACCACGACGCCGCCGCCGAGCGCGACCACCGCGGTCGCGCTCGCCGGTGTGACCAAGGTGTACGGGCGCGGGACGAACGCCGTCCTCGCCCTGGACGGGGTCAGCCTCGACGTCCGGCCCGGGGAGTTCGTCTGCCTCGTCGGCGCGTCCGGCTGCGGCAAGAGCACGTTGCTCAACCTCGTCGCCGGGCTGGACCGCGCGCAGGGCGGCACGATCACGGTGGCCGACGACGCCCACCCCGGCCTGATGTTCCAGGAGCCGGCGCTGTTCCCCTGGCTGACCGTCGAGGCCAACGTCGAGGTGCCGTTGAAGCTGCGCGGGCTGCCCCGGGCCGAGCGCCGGGAACGGGTGGCGGAGCTGCTGAGCACCGTCCACCTGTCCGACTTCGGCCGCAAACGGCCGCACCAGCTCTCCGGCGGTATGCGGCAGCGGGTCGCCCTGGCCCGCACCCTCGCCCTGGACACCCCGGTGCTGCTGATGGACGAGCCGTTCGGTGCGCTCGACGCGATGACCCGGGACATCCTGCACGACGAGCTGGAACGGATCTGGGCGGAACGGCAGCTCACCGTGCTGTTCGTGACGCACAACGTCCGGGAGGCGGCCCGGCTGGCCGACCGGATCATCCTGCTCAGCAGCCGACCCGGACGGATCATCTGGTCCACCGAGGTGAACGTCCCCCGGCCCCGGCGCATCGACTCCCCCGAGGTCGCCTCGATCGCCTCCGAGGTCACCGACCGACTCCGTACGGAGGTGGGCCGCCATGGCAAATGACACCCTGACCGGCGCGGCCCGCACCGACGCGGAGATCTCCGGGCTGGACGCGCTGGAGATCGCCGGCCGGGAGAAGGAGGTCTCCCGGGGTGCCCGGCTCTGGGCGTCCACCTGGCCCAAGCTCGCCGCGCTCGCCATCGCCGTCGGGCTGTGGCAGCTGGTGGTCTGGAGCGGGTGGAAGCCGCCGTACTCGCTGCCCGGCCCGGTCACCGTGGCCGAGGAACTGGTCAGGCAGGCCGGTGGCCGGCAACTCTGGGACGGACTCGCCACCACGCTGCAACGGGCGGCGCTCGGTTACCTCTTCTCCGTCGCGGTCGGCCTCCTGGTCGGCCTGGCGGTGGCCCGGTTCACGGTGCTCCGGGCGGCGATCGGCTCGATGATCACCGCATTGCAGACGATGCCGTCGATCGCCTGGTTCCCGCTGGCCATCCTGCTGTTCGAGCTGAGCGAGAAGGCGATCTTCTTCGTGGTGGTGCTCGGTGCCGCGCCGTCCATCGCCAACGGGGTGATCAGTGGGGTCGACTACGTGCCGCCGCTGCTGGTCCGGGCCGGGCGCAACCTCGGCGCCCGGGGGCTGAACCTCTACCGGTACGTCATCGCGCCGGCCGCGCTGCCCGCCATCGTCGCCGGGCTCAAGCAGGGCTGGGCCTTCTCCTGGCGCAGCCTGATGGCCGGTGAGCTGCTGGTGGTCGGCATCTCGCAGACGTCCCTGGGGGCCCAGCTCACCTACTCCCGGGAGCTGTCCGACGCGCCCTGGCTGCTCGCCACGATGATCGTCATCCTGGTGGTCGGGCTGGTGGTCGACGCCGCCTTCGGGGCGGCCGACCGGGCGATCCGCCGCCGCTGGGGCGTGCTGGACCAGGCTGGTCAGTGACGTGTACATCTCCGCGCGCAGCGACTACGCGCTCCGGGCCATGCTCGCCGTCGCCGCAGGCGGCGACGGCGGGACCACCCGCCCCGACGGCGCCGGGGAGCTGGTCAAGGCGGCGAGCCTGGCGCGGACGCAGGGCATCCCGCTGAGTTTTCTCCAGGGCATCCTGCTCGACCTGCGTCGTGCCGGACTGCTGCACAGTCACCGGGGCACCGAGGGCGGCTACGCGCTGACCCGTCCCGCCTCGCAGATCAGCGTCGGGGACGTGCTGCGCGCCGTCGCCGGGTCGCTGACCACCGTACGGGGGCTGCCCGCCGAGGACGCCGGCTACCACGGGGTGGCCGCCGGCCTGCGCGACGTGTGGCTGGCGGTGGACGGTGCGATAGCCGTGGTGGTGGACCGGACCACGCTGACCGACCTGCTCATCCACCAGGAGCAGGCCCCGGCCCGCTGACGTCGGCCGCCCGTCCGACCGTCGGTCCCCCAGGACCCGACGGTCGGACGGGACGACCTGACCTACCGCCCCCGGCGGGGGCTCAGCCGGCGGTCAGCTCGACCGTCGGCGGACGCCCCTCGTCGGGGCTGTGCAGTTCGACCAGCCCGGCCGGGGCGGCGCGCCCCGGCCTCGGGTGCCAGGGCGCGAACGCCGCGACCATGGCGAGCACGAGCCCGGCACCCGCGACGGCGAACACCACCAGTAGCTCGCGCCCCGCTCCCGACTCAGCGTCGCCCCCCATGGTCACCCCTCCCGTGCCCGACCGTGCCGGCCGGTTCTTCCCCCGGGAGCAAGCTTCGACCAGCCGGACCGAATGGAACAGTCACCGATCGGACGCAATAGCGCCGGCAACCCGACCCATCCCGATGCATGATCACCGAGGGTCCGCACCCGACCCCGCGCCGTCCCCGTCGCCGCGCGCCGAGATGATCGACTCAGGCTGAGCCGATGCTGCGTCGTCCCCGCCCGCCGAAACCGCGACGTCAGCTCGACAGCGGCCGGGAACCTCAGGCGGTGCGCGGGCGACGCGGGCGACGGGACCGGCCCGACGTGCGGTGTGGGCGGCCACCCTCGCCGCCACCACCGACGGCGGCCCGGGGACGACCGCCCTCGCCGCCTGCGGCCCGGGGACGACCGCCTTCGCCACCGGCACGCGGACGGGCCGCCGGGGCCGGCGTCGGGGCGACGATGGTCACCGGCACGCCGGACGGCTCACGGGCCCCGGTCACCCGGGCCAGCGCACCGTCGCCGAGGCGCACCTGGGTCGACTGCGGGGTGATGCCGGCCACGCTCATCAGGCGGGAGACGTCCCGACGCTGCTCCGGCAGGACCAGGGTGACCACCTGACCCGCCTCACCGGCACGGGCGGTACGACCACCCCGGTGCAGGTAGTCCTTCGCCTCGGTCGGCGGGTCCACGTTGACCACCATGTCGAGGCCGTCGACGTGGATGCCCCGGGCCGCCACGTCGGTGGCGACCAGCGCGGTCACCTGGCCGGTGCGGAACTGCTCCAGGATCCGGGTGCGCTGCGGCTGGGACTTCCCCCCGTGCAGCGCCGCCGCGCGTACGCCCTTGGCGAGCAGTTGCCGGGCCATCCGGTCGGCGCGGTGCTTGGTCGCCATGAACAGGATGGTGCGGCCCTCCCGGGCGGCGATCTGGGTCAGCGCGGCGGGCTTGTCGGCCGCGTCGACGTGCAGGACGTGGTGGGTCATCGCGGTCACCGTGGCGGTGCCCGGGTCCACCGAGTGCGACACCGGGTTGCTGAGGAACCGGCGCACGAGGCGGTCCACCCCGCCGTCCAGGGTCGCCGAGAAGAGCATCCGCTGGCCGTTCGGGGCGACCTGCTCCAGCAGCTTGGTCACCTGCGGCAGGAAGCCCATGTCGGCCATCTGGTCGGCCTCGTCGAGCACGGTGACGGCAACCTGGTCGAGCCGGGCATCACCCCGGTTGATCAGGTCGTGCAGCCGGCCCGGGGTGGCGACCAGCACCTCGGCACCGGCGCGCAGCGCGTCCGCCTGCCGTTGCAGGGACAGGCCACCGACCACGGTGACGCAGCGCAGCCCCAGCGCCCGGGCGTACGGGGTCAGTGCCGTGGTGACCTGGGCGGCCAGTTCACGGGTGGGGACCAGCACCAGGGCGAGCGGGCGGCCCGGGCGGGCCCGGTGGCCGGCGGTGCGGTGCAGCAGCGGAAGCCCGAAGGCGAGGGTCTTGCCCGAGCCGGTGCGGCCCCGGCCGAGCACGTCCCGGCCGGCCAGGGAATCCGGCAGGGTGGCCGCCTGGATCGGGAACGGCTCGGTGATGCCCTGCGCGGTCAGCTCGGCGAGCAGCGCCGGCGCAAGGCCGGTCGCGGCGAAGGTGGGAACGGTCATGGTCATGCGGAAATGGCCTTCCTCGACGCGGCACGTGTCGAGGGAGGGCGCCGGGAGCCGGCGCGGTCACCGACGGAGCTGTCCGTCGGTGACTCACAAGCACGAACCGATGGGGTACGGGAGCCGGTCCGCCGCAGCACGCCGCGTCCCGCCGGAGCGGGGGGCGGCGCGGCGGACCGGTCCGTCACCGGGCCCGGAGGACCCGGAGGGTGTTACCGGACGATCCGAAGATCAGAGCGGGCGGATGTTCTCCGCCTGCGGGCCCTTCTGGCCCTGGGTCACCTCGAACTCGACCCGCTGGTTCTCGTCCAGGCTCCGGTAGCCGGAGGTCTGGATCGCCGAGAAGTGGGCGAAGACGTCGGCGCCGCCGCCGTCCGGGGTGATGAAGCCGAAGCCCTTGTCAGCGTTGAACCACTTGACGGTGCCAATTGCCATCTGTTTCGTCTCCTTGACGGAACGTCGGACCCGCACCTGTTGCGGGCCCGAAGAGGAGCGCTCCGCGCGGGATGCGCGAATCGCCTGTTGTTTTTGGTCGCCCCGCCCGGAGAACTCCGGACACAACAAAGAGCGCCTGGGGCCACAATCCGCCAGGCGCACACAGAGTCTCTGGAAACCAAAACTGCAACAAGAACAACTTACCACGGATCCGCCGCCGCGCCACCCCCCACCGGATTTTCCGGCAACCCGGCGATGATCGCGGTCAGCCCGTCGGCGTCCAGCAGGTCGGCCGGGCGCACCGTCACCCCTTCCCGTACGTAGTGGAAGGCGGCCCCCACCCGGTCCACCGGCACCCCGGCCAGCTCCGCCCAGGCCAGCCGGTAGACGGCCAACTGCACCGCGACCACCTCGGCCTCCGCGCCGGTCGGCTGCCGACCGGTCTTCCAGTCGACCACGTCGTACCGGCCGCCGGGGCGGGAGAAGACGGCGTCCATCCGGCCCCGGACCACCACGCCGGCCAGCACCGAGGCGAACGGCACCTCCACCTCCACCGGCACCCGGTCGGCCCACTCGCTGGCCAGGAAGCGCTCCTGAAGCTCGGCCAACGCCCCGTCGGGCGCGGCGTCCGCGTCGGCGGCACCCGGCAACTCGTCCACGTCGAGCAGCCGGTCGATGCCGAACCGGGACTCCAGCCAGGCGTGGAAGGCGGTGCCCCGCCGGGCGTACGGGCTGGGTGGGGTGGGCATCGGCCGGCGCAGCGTACGGGCCAGTTGGGCCGGGTCCCGGCGCAGGGCCACCAACTGGGTCACCGACAGGTGGCCGGGCAGGGTCACCTCGACCGCCTCAGCCTGCCGCAGCAGCTCCGCCCGCTCGGCGAGGAGCAGGTCCGCCTCCCGCCGCCACCGCACCACCTCCGGATCGGGCTCGGGCGCAGCCACCTCCGGACCAGCCGCTTCCCCGCCCGCCACCACCCGGCCCGCCGCCTGCCGCCCAGCCGCCTGCGGACCTGCCGCCGGTGGGTCCACCACCTCCGGCCCCACCGCCGCCTGGGCGTCGATTGCGGGGGCGGGGACAGGACCGGGAGCTTCCCGGCGGGCCGCGTCAGGGTCGGCGAGGAAGCGGCGGACCAAGGCCGCCGCCTCGGTCAGCGCCGGCCGGCGCGGGCCCAGCGGGTCGGCCGGCCACTCCGCCCGCAACACCAGCGCGGTGGTCGGATTGACCGCGTCACCCGCCGGTTCGGGTGCCCACTCGTCGATCAGCAGGCCGTCGCCACCGGTCAGGCAGGCGTCGTACACCTCGCGGAGCAGCACCGACGGGCCCCGGAACCGCTTGGTCCCCTCCCCCCACCAGTACCCGGAGCAGAGCAGCAGCCGCCGGGGCCGGGTCACCGCCACGTACGCCAGCCGGCGTTCCTCGCGTTCGTCGTGCGCCCGCCAGGCGTCGGTGAAGTCGGCCACCGCCCGGGCCACCCCCCGCTGGTCGGCCACCTCGGTCAGGTCGAGCACGGGCAGCCCGTCGGCGTCGCCGCGCAGCGGGAACGGCAACACGCCGAGCCCGCCCAGCCAGTGGTCGGAGTTGCGGACCTGACCGGGCCAGCCGCCCCGGGTCAGCCCGGCGACGGCGACGACGTCCCACTCCAGGCCCTTGGCGGCGTGCGCGGTGAGCACCTGCACCGCGCCGTCGACCACCTCCACCTCGCCCGGGGACAGCCCGCGCTCCTCGTCCTCGGCGGCGGTCAGGTAGGCCAGGAAACCGGCGAGCGTCGCCGCCGGGGTCTCGCCGCTGAACCGGGCCGCCACGTCACCGAGCGCGTCCAGGTGCCCCCGGGCCAGCCCGGCGTCGCCGGCGCCGTCCCGGCCGGCCCGGACCGCCACCTCGACGTCCAGGCCGATGGTGCGTTCCACGTCCGCGATCAGCTCCGGCAGCGTCTGGTCCAGCCGGTACCGCAGCAGGGCCAGCTCCATCCCGTACGACCGCAGCCGCGCGTACCCCTCCGCCGAATACGCCTGCGCCGGCCCCAGATCGGCCAGCGCCTCCACCAGGGTCGCCTCGTCGAGGGCGTCCACCACGATCTCCGGCCCGTCGTCGCCGGTCACCTCCCGGCGGGCCCGGGCGATGGCGCGTGCCCGCCGGTGCAGGGCCACCAGGTCACGCGGCCCGATCCGCCAGCGCGCCCCGGTGAGCAGGCGCAGCAGCGCCGCGCCGTCGGTCGGGTCGGCGAGCACCCGCAGGGTGCAGACCACGTCCCGTACCTCAGGGGTGTCCAGCAGCCCGCCCAGGCCGACCACCTCGACCGGCAGCCCCCGCGCCCGCAGGGCCGCCTCGATCGCCGGGATCTGGCTGCGGACCCGCACCAGCACGGCGGTGGCGGGGCGCTGCGGCACCGGGATGTGCTCGGGCAGCGCGCCGGGCATCCGGGCCGCCCCCCGCCAGGCGGCGAGCACACTGTCGGCGATCCAGTCCGCCTCGTCGACGTACGTGGGCAGCAGCGCACAGTGCACGGTGCCGGCGGCCCGCCCGCGGGGGCTGCGGTGCGGGATCGGGTCGCGGACGCTCAACGCGGCGTGCAGCTCCGGCACCCGGGCGCCGGCCGCCCGCAGCGGCACCGACAGGGTGTTGGCCACCCCGAGGATCTCCGGCCGGTTACGCCAGCTGGTGGTGAGGCTCATCGCCCCGGCGGGGGTGCCGTCGGCGTGGGCGAAGTCGGTGGGGAACCGGTCGAGCGTGCCGGCGCTGGCCCCCCGCCAGCCGTAGATCGACTGGCAGGGGTCGCCGACGGCGGTGACCGGGTGACCGCCGCCGAAGAGGTGGTTGAGCAGCACCACCTGGGCGTGGCTGGTGTCCTGGTACTCGTCGAGCAGCACCACCCGGTAACGGTCCCGCTCGACCGCGCCGACCGCCGGGTGGTCGCGGGCCACCCGGGCGGCGCGGGCGAGCTGGTCGGCGAAGTCCATCGCCTCGAAGTCGTCCTTGCGCCGGGCGTACGCCCGCACCAGCGGCAGCAGCTTCAGCCGGGTGCGTTGCAGTTGGAGGGCCTTGCGGACGTCGGCGTAGACCCGCCCGGGGTGGGCCTGCACCTCGGCGAAGAACCGGCCCGTCCAGGCAGCCAGGGCGTCCGGGTCGACCAGGTGTTCGTCCAGCTCGCCGGCCAGCGCCAGCACGGCGTCGGTGATCGTGCTGGGCATCCGGTCGACCTCGGACATGTCCCCGTCGTAGTTGCGGACCAGCAGGTCGACCAGTTGCCACCGGGACGCCTCGGTGAGCAGCCGGGTGGTCGGCTCGTAGCCGGCCCGCAACCCGTGCTCGGCGACGATCCGACCGGCGTACGAGTGGTAGGTGGCGACGGTGGGCTCACCGGCCAGCGGATCGTCGAGCGGATTGCGGGCCCGCCGCCCGAGCCGCCGCACCAACTGGTCGAGCCGGGTACGCACCCGGTGCGCCAGCTCACCGGCGGCCTTACGGGTGAAGGTCAACCCGAGGATCTGCTCCGGGCGGACGTACGAGTTGGCGACCAGCCACACCACCCGGGCGGCCATCGTCTCGGTCTTGCCCGAACCGGCGCCCGCCACCACCAGCAGCGGCGCGACCGGCGCCGCGATGATCGCGGCCTGCTCGGCGGTGGGGGCGGGCAGCCGCAGCAGCCGGGCCAGCTCCACAGGCGTGTAGCGCGGCCCGGCGTCGGCGGTACGCGGCACGGGAGTGGCGGCGCTGAACAGGGTCGGCTGGGTCACCGCTCTCCCCTCGTCGCACGCCGCGGCCCCGGCCGCCCGGTCGTCGGTGGCGCGGCCGACACGTTCACTCCCCGCCCGCCCGGTGCTCGCCGGTGGTCGGCGGCTCGACGACCTGCCGGCCCTGCCCGGAGACCGGGCAACTGGTCCGTACCGGGCAGACCCGGCACTTCGCGTTGGCGACGGCGGCGAAGGTCGAGGCGGCCATCGTATCGGCGGTACGCCGGACCAGGGCGGTGGCCCAGCCGGCCTCGGGGCCCTGCCCGGCGGCGGCCTGGGTCTGCTCGCGGGCGTCCTTCCCGCCGGTGCCGAGCTGCACCAGCGCCGCACCCCCGGCCTCGTCGCCGAACTCGGCGAACCCGCCCGCCTCCACCGCCGCCTGGTACGCCCCGAGCTGCGGATGCTCGGCCATCTCCCGTTCGGTGACGGTCGTCGACTTGCCGGTCTTGAGGTCGATCACCACCAGCCGGCCGTCGGCGTCGACCTCCAGCCGGTCGACCCGGCCGGTCAGCTCGATCGGCCGGGTCGGGTCGTCGAGGCGGACCGCGAACTCGTGCTCGATGGCGAGCAGCCGGCGCGGGTTGCCGGCCAGCCAGCGCAGCAGCTTGTCCACCATCGCCTCGGCGCGTTCCCGCTCCGGGCCGAGCATCCACCGGGCCGCCAGCTCGATCGCGTCGAACCGGGCGGCCACGTACTCCAGCAGGGCCGTCCGGTCGGCGCTGGCGTCCTCGGCCAGCATCGCCGCGGCGTGCACCAGGTTGCCGACCCCCTGGGCGGCGCTGGCCGGCCCGCTGCCGCCGTGCCGCTCCAGCAGCCAGCGCAGGCTGCACCGCAGCGCGCTCTCCATCCCCGACGGGGTGACCCGCACCGGTTCACCCTCCTCGGCCAGCGGCCGGTCGTCGGAGAGGCTGCGCAGGCCCCACCAGTCGTCCGGGTGCGCGCCGGGGATGCCGGCGGCGGCCAGCCGGGCCAGTTCGGCCGCCGCCGCGCGCCGCCGGGCCACCGACGCCGCCGGGTCGACGATCGCGGTACGCAGCTCCGCCACCAGCGCGGAGAGGGTGAGCGCCCGGGGTGGCCGCCCGACGGGCAACTCCCGGGACGTCTCCTCCCCCGGTTCCCCCTCGTCCCCCGCGTCGCCCTCACCGGGCCCGTCCGCTGGCGGGCCACCGTCGGGGGCGGTCGGGGTGGGGCCACCGTGGGTGGGGCCGTCTGCGGTGGGACCGTCTCCGTCCTGGCCGGTGACGCCGAGTTCGTGCAGGAAGCGGCTGGGCTGCTCCTCGTGGTCGTCGCCGCCGACGGCGGCCGAGGCGACGGCGGTGACCAGCAGCCGCCGCCGGGCCCGGGTCACCGCGACGTGGAACAGCCGGCGTTCCTCGTCGAGCAGGGCGGAGGTCTGCCCGACCAGGCTGGCCCGGGTGCCGGTGCCGTCCGCCCGGCCGGCCAGCACGTCGACCAGCCGTTCGGAGCCGAGCAGGCTGCCGCGCAGCCGCAGGTCGGGCCAGACGCCCTCCTGCACGCCGGCCACCGCGACCAGGTCCCACTCCAGGCCCTTGGCCGCGTGCGCGGTGAGCAGGCGGACCGCCTCGCCCCGGTCGGCGCTGGCCGCCAGGGTGTCGGCCGGCAGGTCCTGGCCGAGGACGTGGTCGAGGAAGACCTCCGTCCGCGCGCCGGGCAGCCGGTCGACGAACCGGGCCGCCGCGTCGAAGAGCACCAGCACCGCGTCGAGGTCCCGGTCGGCGGCCTCGGCCCGCCAACGCTGGGCGGTCTCGTGCTCCCCGGTGGCCGCCCGCCCCCGGTTGATCGCCCCGGCCCAGCGTTCGGCGAGACCGCTGGCGTCCCACACCGCCCAGAGCACGTCCTCGGCGGTCGCCCCGGGCACTGCCGCCGCCGTCCGCGCGGTGGCGAGCAGCTCCGCGACCGTACGGGCCGGCTCGACCCAGCGCCGTTCGATGCCGGCCAGCTCGGCCGGATCGGCCAGCGCCTCGACGATCAGTCCACCGGAGGGCCGCCGGTCACCCCGGGCCAGCGCGAGCGCCCGCAGCCCCTGGCGTAGCCGCCGCTCGGCGAGCGGGTCGGCCCCGCCCAGCGGCGAGTGCAGCAGCGCGATCGCGGACTCCTCGTCGAGCCGGGCCGGTTCGAGCGCACAGCGCAGCAGGAGTAGCAGCGGGGCGACCGCCGGTTGCAGGTGCAGCGGCAGGTCCTCACCGTGCACGACGGTGGGCACCCCGGCGGTGTGCAGCGCCCGGCGCAGCGACGGCAGGTGCAGGTGGGTCGAGCGGACCAGCACCGCCATCGCCGACCAGGGCACCCCGTCGAGCAGGTGGGCCGAGCGCAGCGCGTGGGCCAGCCAGGCGGCCTCGCCGGTGGCCGAGCGGAAGGTACGCACCTCGACGCTGCCGGGCGGCGCGTCGGGCAGCGGTCGCAGCCGCCGGTGCCCGGCCGGGCCGCGCAACCGCCTGGCGAGCCGACCGGTGGCCCCCAGCAGCACCGCACCGGCCCGGTACGAGGTGGTGAGGGTGACCTGCGCCGCCGGTGCCCCGGAGGCGGTGCGGAACCGGTGCGGGAAGGCGGCCACCACCGCCGGGTCGGCACCCCGGAAGGCGTACGTGGAGGAGTCCGGGTCGGCGAACGCCACCAGGGACCGGCCACCACCGGCCAGGACGGCCAGCAGGTCCTGTTGGGCCGGGTCGGTGTCGGCCAGCTCGTCGACGTAGACGTGGGCCAGCCGACGGCGTTCGGCCGTCAGCAGCTCCGGATCGTCGAGGAGCATGCCGGTGGCCGCCCGCACCAACTCGGCCGGGTCGTACGCCACGGAACCCCGGTTGCCGACGTCGCGCAGGGCGAGGACGGCGACGTACTCCCGCAGGAACCGGGCGGCGGCCGGCCAGTCGGCGCGGCCCAGCTTCTCCCCCAGCCGGGCCAGCTCCACCGGCCCGACGCCGCGTTCGGCGGCGCGCATCAGCAGGTCACGCAGCTGGGCGGCGAACGCCCGGGTACGCAGGGCGGGAAGCAGGTCGTCCGGCCAGCCGACCGGGTCGTCGTCGGGCTCGTCGCCGACGACGTCGAGCAGCTCCCGGATGATCAGATCCTGTTCGGGGCCGGTGAGCAGCCGGGGGGACGGCTCGCCCCGCTCGGCGGCGGCCCGGCGCAGCAGCCCGAAGGCGTACGCCGGGAAGGTGCGCACCAGCGGCTCCCGCAGCACCAGGTGGCCGTCGGCGGCGATCCGGGCCTCGATCCGTTGCCGCAGCCCGGTGGCCTGCCGACGGCTGAAGGTGAGCACCAGCAGACGTTCCGGGTCGACCCCCTCGGCGACCCGGGCGGCCACCGCCTCGACCAGGGTGCCGGTCTTGCCGGTGCCCGGCCCGCCGAGGACCAGCATCGGTCCGTCGGTGTGCGCCACCACCTCCGCCTGGAGCGGATCGTGCCGCCGCCCGCCGGGGCGAACGGCATCGCCCGCCGGGCCTCGCGCCGGTGGGCTCCCCTCGGGGCGTACGGCATCGCCCGTCGGCCCCCCGGGCCGCGGCTCCCCCTCGTCACCCGCACCGGCCCGACCCGGCCCCTCGGCCGGCCCGCCGTGCCGGCCGTCCCCCCGGACGTCCGCGGCGGACCGCCCGTCCTGCGGGCCCGGTCCGGCAGGTCGGCGCACCAGCCGGTACCCCTGCACCCCCACATCCCACCATGTCGGTACGACACCCCCCAGGGCACCACCCCGCCCGGACGGGGCGGCCGGAGGCCGGTCCGGCCTCGGGTCAGGGCAGCCGGGCCTCCAGGGCGTCGAGCGCGGTGGCGACGGTCGGGGTGACCGTGAGCAGGTCCAGGCCGGCCGGCTTGAGGAAGGTCTGGTCGGTGATGGTGGCCAGCCAGTCGAGCAGCGGGCGGTAGAAGCCGTCGGTGTCGACCAGCACCATCGGCTTGGCGTGCATGGCCAGCGTGGCGGTGGTCCAGACCTCGAACAGCTCGTCCAGGGTGCCCAGACCGCCGGGCAGGGTGAGGAACGCGTCCGACTTCTCGATCATGACGGTCTTGCGGCTGGCCATGCCGTCGGTGACCAGCAGTTCGTCCGAGGCGAGGTCGGCGACCTCCAGGTCCACCAGCGCCTGCGGGATCACCCCGACGGTCCGCCCACCGGCCGCCCGCGCCCCGTCGACGAGCGCGCCCATCATCCCGACGCAGCCGCCGCCGCTGACCAGCGTGTGCCCGCGCCGGGCCAGCTCCGCGCCGGTCTCGGCCGCCAGGTCCAGCCAGCGCTGGTCGAGCGTACGAGAGGACGCGCAGAAGACACAGATCGCCGCCACCGGCTCAGCCCTCCCGACCGTCGACGACACCCCGGCCCGTGCCGTTGGACCCGGTGCCGTCGGACGGCGTACCCGGGGAGGGGGTGGCGGTGTCCGCGGCCCGGCGGGCGGCCTGCTGGTCGGCGGCGGTACGCGCCACCGCCGCCTCACGGACGGCCTCCTGGTCGACGGCGAGCGCCGCCTCGGCCTCGACGATGTGCCGGACCGCGGCGTCCACGTCGTCGGTGAGGCAGATCAGCTCCAGGTCCACCGGGCCGATCTTGCCCTCGGCGGCCATGCTGTCGCGCAGCCAGTCGAGCAGCCCCCGCCAGTAGTCGGTGCCCATGAGCACCACCGGGAACCGGGTCACCTTGCCGGTCTGCACCAGGGTCAGCGCCTCGAACAGCTCGTCCATGGTGCCGAACCCGCCCGGCAGCACCACGAACGCCTGGGCGTACTTGACGAACATGGTCTTGCGGGCGAAGAAGTAGCGGAAGTCGATGGCCAGGTCGACCCAGTCGTTGAGCCCCTGCTCGAAGGGGAGTTCGATGCCCAACCCGACGGAGAGGCCGCCGGCCTCGCTGGCCCCCCGGTTGGCCGCCTCCATCACACCGGGTCCACCGCCGGTGATCACCGCGTAACCGGCCCGGGCGAGACCCGCGCCCAACTCCTCGGCCAGCCGGCACTCGGGACTGTCGGGTTTACTACGGGCCGAGCCGAAGACACTCACCGCGGGTGGCAGATCGGCTAACGTGTCGAAACCCTCGACGAACTCGGCGAGGATGCGCAGCGCCCGCCAGGCGTCCTTCGTCTTCCAGTCGCTGCGCCCTCGGGAGTCGAGCAACCGCTGGTCAGCGGTGCTGGTGGGGATCGCGCCACGGCGCAGTGTCACCGCCCCCCGGTGCCGCTCCGGATCGCGGCCCGACTGTCGCCCGTTGGTCTGACTCATGTCAGTCACCGTAGTGGAGACGCACGTCAGGGCGGTGCTGGCCGACGGGTCGGAGAAAAAGTTCGCGATCATGGGCAACTAATTCTGTCGCCCGTACGTCTTACTATTCACATACCGGGTATGGCCCGGCGCGCGCCTTCGGGGGAGGAGCAAGCGTGATCAGCAACAACGAACGGATGCGGATCCGTCGGCAGATGCAGCGAAGGATCAACGAGGTGGTGGCCGAGCGCCGCCGCGCCCGACAGCTGGAGGTGCCGGTGGAGCCGGCCGCCCAGTCCGTCGAGCCCAGCGAGCCCGACAGTCCCCGCCTCACCACCGTCTGACACCACCAGCCCGACCCGCGTCGACCCGGCCGGAGCACCCGCCCCGGCCCGCACCACCCGACCGGCCGGCCGCCTCACACCCCTGGCCGGCCACCCGAGCCTTCACCCAGTACGCACCGAGGCCCCCGCGGTCCCCCGACCCGGGGGCCTCACCACATCCACCCCGCCGACCCCGCCCTCTGCGACCGTCCCGGCCCACGCTGCTCCCGACCCGGCCCACACTCCTGCCGGCCCGGCACACGCTGCTCCCGACCCGGCCCACACTCCTGCCGGCCCGGCCCATACTGCTCCCAACCCGGCCCGCGCTCCTGCCGGCCCGCTCCCCAGCCCCGCCCCACGCCCGGCCGAGTCCCCGCGCCGCACCCGGTCCGCTCCCGCAGCCAGCCCGGGCCCGCCCCGCACTCGGTGATCAAGAGAAATGAGTCGTGATCAAGAGAAATGGGGAGTGGGAGAGCGCTCTCGGTGACACAAACCTCGTGATCACCGGGGCGAACCCGGGGCGGGGCGCGGGGCGGGGGCGCGGGGCGGGGGGCGGGGTTAGGCGGGGGTCAGCCAGCGGTGGAGGGTGGCGGCGCCGTCGCGGATCTTGGTGAGTTCGACGTGTTCGTCCTTGTGGTGGGCGAGGTTGGGGTCGCCGGGGCCGAAGTTCAGCGCCGGGATGCCCATCGCCGCGAACCGGGCCACGTCGGTCCAGCCCAGCTTGCCGATCGGGGCGGCACCGACGGCAGCCAGGAACTCCTGGGCCACCGGCGCGTCGAGTCCCGGGGCCGCGCCGGCCGCCGCATCGGTGATCGCCAGGTCGTAGCCGGCGAAGACCTCCCGCAGGTGCGCCTCGGCCGCCGCCGGGTCACGGTCCGGGGCGTACCGGTAGTTGATCTCGATTTCGCAGCGGTCGGGGACGACGTTGCCGGCCACCCCGCCGTCGATGCGCACCGCGTTGAGGCCCTCCCGGTAGTCGCAACCGTCGATGGTGACCCGCCGGGCCCGGTATTCGCCGAGGCGGCGGAGCACCTCGCCCGCGCCGTGGATGGCGTTGACCCCGCGCCAGGAGCGGGCCACGTGGGCGCGTTCGCCGGGCACCGTGACGATCGCCCGCATGGTGCCCTGGCAGCCGGCCTCCACGATGCCGTACGTCGGTTCCAGCAGCACCGCGAAGTCGGCCCGGAGCCATTCCGGGTGGGCCTCGGCGACCAGGGTGAGCCCGTTGTACCGGGACTCGATCTCCTCGGCCTCGTAGAAGAAGTACGTCACGTCGTACCGGGGGTCGGGCAGGGTAACCGCCAGGTGCAGCGCGAAGGCCACCCCGGACTTCATGTCGGAGGTGCCGCAGCCGTACATCAGATCCCCGCGCATGGTCGACGGGAAGTTGTCGTTGTGCGGCACCGTGTCCAGGTGCCCGGCGAGCACCACCCGGGAGGACCGGCCCAGATCCGTCCGCGCCATCACGGTGTTGCCGTGCCGGAAGGTGCTCAGGTGCGGCACCCGGCGCAGGACCTCCTCGACACAGTCGGCGATAGCCTTCTCGTCGAGGGAGACGGACTCGATGTCGACCAGGGCGCGGGTCAGCGCCACCGGATCGGCCAGGACCTCGGGGGTAAGCGGGTTCTCCATGATTCGCACGGTACCGTCCTGGACGGTGGGCGGGAGGGGTGAGCCCACCGGCCCCGCAGCCGCGAACGAGAGGGTAGAACAGTGACGTCCCAATCCGCCTGGGGTATCGGCCTGGCCACAGTGACCGCCGCCGAGCAGGTGCTCGACACCTGGTACCCGACCGGCAAGCTGGGCCTGGGTGAGCTGCCGCTGGTCCCCGGCGAGGACCAGGCCGACGTGCTGGACCTGCCGCCCGGCGCGGTCGGTGAGCGGGCCCTGCCGGGCCTGCGTACGGTGCAGGTGGTCACCGTGATCGGCGCGCTGGACGAGCCGATCAAGGACGCCGCCGACGCGTACCTGCGGTTGCACCTGCTCTCCCACCGCCTGGTGCGGCCCAACGAGCTGAACCTCGACGGCATCTTCGGCAAACTGGCGAACGTGGCCTGGACCTCGGCCGGCCCGTGCCCGCCGGAGCGGGTGGACGAGCTGCGGGTGATCGAGCGGGCCGCCGGCCGGCACCTGGCCGTGTACGGGGTGGACAAGTTCCCCCGGATGACCGACTACGTGGTGCCCGCCGGGGTGCGGATCGCCGACGCGGACCGGGTCCGGCTCGGCGCGCACCTGGCCGCCGGCACCACCGTGATGCAGGAGGGCTTCGTCAACTTCAACGCCGGCACGCTGGGCACCTCGATGGTCGAGGGCCGGATCGTGCAGGGCGTGGTGGTCGGTGACGGCTCCGACATCGGCGGCGGCGCGTCGATCATGGGCACCCTCTCCGGCGGCGGCACCGACCGGGTGCGGATCGGGGCACGCAGCCTGATCGGCGCGAACGCCGGGGTCGGCATCTCGCTCGGCGACGACTGCGTGGTCGAGGCCGGCTGCTACGTCACCGCCGCCTCGAAGATCACCCTGCCGGACGGCCGGGTGGTGAAGGCCCGTGAGCTGTCCGGCGTCGACGGCCTGCTGTTCTGGCGCAACTCGGTGACCGGGGCGCTGGAGGCGAAGCCGCGCACCGGCCAGGGCATCACGCTCAACGCCGCCCTGCACGCCAACGACTGACCCGCACGGGTCCGGGCCCGCGACGAGAACCGTCGCGGGCCCGGACGTCCGATCACTTCAGGCGGTACGCCTGGATGATCCGGGTGCTCGCGGTGTTGCCCTCGGTGTCCCGGGCGGTCGCCCGCAGGGACGCGTACCCGGCACCGGCCGGGTGCTTGACCAGCGCCACCGTGCCCTGGCCCGGCACCTTCACCACGGTCGCCCGCCGCCAGGTCCTCCCCCCGTCGTACGACACGTCGACGCTGAGCTTCGCCAGCTTGGCGGTGCCGGCGCCGGGCTGCCGTCGTACCTGCACGGGGACGGCGAAGACCTGCCCGGCCGGGGCGGTGTTGTCGGCCCGCAGCCGCGGGGTGAACCGGATCTCCGACAGCGGCAGCGGCTTCGGCGTGTCACCCGCCACGTGCCCGGAGCGGAACGTCCAGCTCGCCTCCACCTCGGTGCCGAGGTCGGTGAGGCTCCGCGTCGCCGCGACGGTCAGCTTGTAGTCGCCGGCCGCCTTCGGCACGGTGAACTCGCCGTACCCCGGGTTGTCGGTCTCCTCCACCAGCGTGCCGTTGCGCCACAGCGCGGTACGGGCGCTGTCGGTCAGTGACCCGCCGGGGTGCCCGGCCGCGTCGGCGTGCAGCGCCACGCTCACCAGCATGGTGTCCCCGGTCCGGGTGACACCGTCCCCCGGCCAGCGCGGGGCGGGCAGGGACGGCCCGAGCGGCGCCGCACCCCAGGTCTCGGTGGCCCGCCGGCCGGGCTGGTACTTCGTGGGCGGGGTCACCAGGACCGCCTGGACGTCGAGCCAGCCCGCTTCCGGGTCGCGGACGCCGAAGTCCAGCTCGGACTCCCAGCGCATCCCCTTGGTGCTGTAGTGCTCGGTGCGCTGGCCGGGCAGGTCGGTCGGCAGGACGACCGCCCAGCCGCCGAGGTTGTAGCCGCTGTCCGGGAAGACCAGCCGTTCGGCTTCCATCTTCGGGTACGGGTCACGGAACGTGTGCACCACCGTGGCCAGGTCGCCCCGCCGGTAGTCGCGCACCAGCCCGCTGGGCAGCTTGCCCGGCACGACCTCGCCCAGCGCGTACAGGTAGGGGCTGACCTCGGCGTCCCGGTCGGCCCACTGGCTGTTGAAGGTGGCGACGAACTCGTCGGCCGACACCGCCTTGCCGAGCTGGCCGGTGGACAGCCCGTCGAAGGTGTCGAAGGAGACGATGCCGAAGCCGTAGCTGCCGTCGTCGGGCAGCAGGTAGTTGGCGCTGATGTCGACCAGGGAGACCTTGGCGTCGGCCTGCGGCACGGTCATCCGTACCGGCTTGGCCTTGCGCAGGTCGACGGTGACCGCCGTGTCGCCGTCGACCACCAGTTCCGGCTGGGCGAGCATGCCCAGGCCGCCCGACTCCTCGTCCGGGCCCGGCTCGAAGAAGACGCTGCTCAGCCCGTACCGGCCCTTGGGGACCCGGAGTTCGACGACGCCGTCGGCCTCGAACACGTCGCGCAGGTCGCCGTCGGCGAGGTTGACCAGGCTGGTCGAGTAGTCGCCGCCCGGCTCGCCGCTGCGGTCGAGGTGGGTGAGCGTGACGGTGTAGCTCTCCACCTCCCGGTGCACGGCCAGCGGGGTCACCGCGACGGTGCCGCCGGAGCGGGCCACCACCCGACCGGTCCAGTAGCCGTCGACGCCGAGCCGGGTGTTCGCGGTGACTGTAGTCTCGGCCCGGCCGCCCGCCGGGACGGTGATCCGGTTGACGCCGAGGGTGAACATGCCGGCCGGTGCGGCCTTCCCGTCCGGCCCCTTCACCTCGACGGTCAGGTCGAGGGTGAGCGGCGTGGTGCCGCCGTTGTGCCAGGCGACGGTCCGGGTGATCGGGGCGTCGTCGCCGTGCGGCCACAGGGCCCGGCCGAACGAGACGCTGACCGGGTCGGTGGTGACCTGCTCGGTGATGGCCCGGGTCAGGTCCACCCGGCCGGCGCCCTGCTCGTAGGCGGTCTGCGTCGGGTGCGGCTTGGCGGCGGCCATCAGGGTCGCCTTGAGCTGCCCGGCCTTCCAGCCCGGGTGCTGCTGGGCGAGCAGCGCCACCGAGCCGGCCACGTGCGGGGTGGCCATCGACGTGCCGGAGAGTGCGACGTACCTCGTGCCGACCGGGTCGCCGATCTGGCCGTCGACGGAGCGGGCGGCCACGATGTCGACGCCGGGGGCGGTGATGTCGGGCTTGAGCGCGTCGTCGCCGAGGCGGGGGCCCCGGCTGGAGAAGTCGGCGAGTTCGTCGTCCCGGTCGACCGCGCCGACGGTCAGTGCGGCGTCGGCGGTGCCCGGTGAGCCGACCGAGCCGTCCCGGCCGTCGTTGCCGGCGGCGATGACGAAGAGGCTGCCGGTCTGGGCGGTCAGCGTCTGGACGGCCTCCTCCAGCGGGTCGACCTCGGGGGTGTCGCCGCCGCCGAGGCTCATGTTGACCACGGCGGCCTTCTTCTCGGTGGTGGCCCACTGCATGCCGGCCAGGATCGCCGACTCGGCGCAGCCGAACTCCTCGCAGACCTTGCCGTCGAGCAGCGTCGCGTCCGGCGCGACGCCCCGGTACTTCCCGCCGGAGGCGGCACCGCTGCCGGCGATGGTGGAGGCGACGTGGGTGCCGTGCCCGACGATGTCCCGCTGGTCGGGCAGGTCGCTGAAGTTGCGGGCCTCGGCGACCTTGCCGGCGAGGTCCGGGTGGGTGGCGTCGATGCCGGTGTCCAGCACCGCGACGGTCACCCCCTTGCCGGTCCAGCCGGCCGCCCAGGCGGTGGGCGCGCCGATCTGCGGCACGCTGTGGTCGAGGGAGAGCGTGCGCCGACCGTCCAGCCAGATCCGCTCGACGCCCCCTGCCGCGTCGAGCCGGGCTCCGGCGTCGCCGCCGGTCAGCGTCGACCAGACCGCGCCGGTCGAGGACTTGCCGGCGGTCAGCGCCGCGCCCTGGATCGCCGGCAGGTCGCGGGTCACCCGGGTGCCCGGCAGCCCGGCCGCGCCGCGCCGGGCCTGCCCCTCGCGGTACGACACCAGCAGCGGCAGGTTGTCGCGGTGGGCGTCGTCGTAGCGGGCGGCGATCAGGCCGGTGACGTCGAACAGCCGCTTGTCGACCTGCCCGGAGCGCACCAGCGGCACCGCGTCGCGGGGCACCACGGACAGGTGGCCGCGTTCCCGGCGGACCAGGAACTGCTGGTGTTCCCGGCCGGGGCCGGGGCGCACGGCGGCACCACCGGTGCGGGTGACGGTGACCTGGTCCCCGGTGATCAGGGTGACGGTGCTGGAGCCGGCGGCCGGCGTGATGGGCCGGGGCGCGGTGGGGCCGGCGGGCGCGGCGTGCGCGCCCGTCGCCGGCAGACCGAGGGCCAGGGCGAGCACCAGCCCGCCGGCCGCGGTTCTTCTGCTTCGGTGCAACGGAACCTCCTTCTGGGACGTTTACCTGACGTGAGCCCATCGAGCCACGTGAACCATCGACGACCGGCCACATCGACGACCGGGCCACATCGATGCCCCAGAATTACATACTCGGTATGTAAAAAGAAGTCCGCGGGATGACCGTCCGGACACATTGCCGAGACACGACCGACGCGATTTCGTCCCACCGGCCCGCCCGATCGGCGACGATCGCCTGGTGACGTCCATGAGGGAACGCATGCTCGCCGGCGAGCCGTACGTCGCCGACGACCCCGAGATCGTCGCGGATCTCGACCGCGCCGCGCGGCTGGCCGAACGGTTCAACCGCAGCCCCGCCGACGACCCGCAGGGCCGGCTCGCCGCCCTGCGCGACCTGCTCGGCAGCGTCGGCGAGGACGCCCAGGTACGTCCACCGCTGTACTGCGACTACGGCTGGCAGACCCACCTCGGGGACCGCAGCTTCGTCAACTTCAACGCCGTCCTGCTCGACGTCGCCCGGATCACCATCGGCGCGGACGTCCAGATCGGACCGAACGTGCAGCTGCTCACCGCCACCCACCCCGTCGAGGCCGAGGCGCGGAGAGCCAAGTGGGAGGCCGCCCAGCCGATCACCATCGGGGACAACGTCTGGCTCGGCGGCGGGGTGATCGTCCTCGCCGGAGTGACGGTCGGGGAGAACACGGTGGTCGGCGCGGGCGCGGTGGTCACCCGCGACCTACCCCCCAACGTGGTCGCCGTGGGTAACCCCGCACGAGTGATCCGTACCCTGCAATAACAGCTTGAGCTGCGAAAACACCGACGCAACCGTGGGCGAACGGCAAATTCCGATGCACTCTGGGTAGTGACTTCGTCACCAGGGAGCACCGATGGCCGAGCGGGTACTCGAACTCCGGGTACACGGCGTGTCCAACACCCCGCCCGACCAGATCCTCGGCCTGCCCGCCGACCCGACCGGCACCGGCCCGCACCCCCGGCTCGTCTCCGGCGGCGACGTCACCGGCTTCTACCGGGCCGACGACTCCGCCCCCGACGACCCCGTCGTCGTCGAGGCGTACAGCTGGGGGCAGTTGACCTCGGGGGCGCGGACCGCGCGGGACGTCGAGCGCGCCCTGTGGACGCTGCTGCTGCCGTTCACCCTGGCCAACGTCGCCCTGTACGCCCGCCCCGGCATCCCGCCCGACCCGGACACCGAACGCTGGGGCAGCCGCTCCGGCATCACCGCCTGGCTGATCCGGCTGTTCTGCCTCAGCCTCACCGGCACCCTGGTCCTCGCCGCCACCGGCATCGGGGTCGACCTGATCGCCTGGCAGTGCGTCGACCAGGAGTGCCTGCGGCAACTGCCGGGCCCGTGGGAGTTCCTCGGCCGGGGCTGGTGGCGCGCGGACGCCCGCGCGCTCGCCGTCGGCCTGCTGGTGCCGTTGGCGATGCTGCTGGTGCTCGGCATCGTCTCCTGGCGCACCTACCAGTACGAGGCCGAGATGCCCGCCGAACCCCGCCCCCCGGCGGGCGACGGGGAGCACCCGGCCGAGCCGGCGCCCAACCCGGCCAACCCGTTGCAGGACCCCACCTTCTGGGGCGGGGAGGGACAGCTGCGCCGGGCCGCCGTGCTGCACCTGTGCGTCGGCGCGGCGCTCGCCGCGGCGGTGCCCGTCGGCGCGGTGCTGGTGCTGGACCCGGCCCGGGGCGTCCGCGCCGTGGTCGCCGTCCCGACCGTCGCCGCCCTGGTCACGGTCGTGGCGATCGCCGTGGTGGCGGTCGGCCGTCCCTGGCTGACCCGACGCAGCGGGGCCGCCCCGCTCGGCCGGTGGAGCCTCGCCGTCGGCGTGCTCACCGGCCTCGCGCTGGCCGGCACCTTCACCCTCCTGCTGCTGCCGGACGGCCCCGCCGGCACCCCGCTCGCGCAGTTCCGCCCACCGGCCGGCTGCATCCGCGACCCCGGCCTGGCCGGCTGCCGCGCCGACCACTCGCTGCCCGGCTACGACGGGCTGGTCGCCTGGCTCGCCACCTACCAGGTGCTGCTGCTGATCGCCATCGGCACGGTCGCCCGCTCCGGCCGCCGCGCGCTGCCCGTCCCCGCTGCCGCCGCCGTGCTGCTGCCCCTCGGCACGGCCTGGCTCGACGGCCGGCTGCCCGGCCTTCCCGCCGCCCCCGACGGGCTGCGGATCTGGATGCTCGCCGCACCCGCCATCGCGCTCGCCACGACCGGACTGCTGCTGCCCCGCACCGGCAGCGACGCCGGACAGCAACCACTGGGCGTGCACACCGACGTCGCCTGGGGCGGACGCGGGGCCGCCGTGATCGCCGGCTTCGGCTGGATGATGGCCATCGCCTACTGTGCCGGCCTGCTCTACTGGGTCACCGACCGGCTCGACGGGGCCGCCTCACCCAGCGGGTTCTCCCCGATCGTGCCACCCCTGCCGGTGATCTGGGCCGGGCTGGCCTTCACCGTCGCCACCGCCGCCCTGCTCGGCACGCTGATCCGCGCCGGGGTGCTCTTCCACCGGCTGCGCCGCGTCGAATACCACCGGCTCACCGGCGCCGGGCAGGCCCTCTCCGCGCACGACCTGCGCCGCTGCCGGCACGTCAGCACCTTCCGCGCGCTGCACCGCCTGGTCGGCGAGCACGCGGTACGGCTGATCGGCTGCTACGCCACCATCGCGGCGGTGCTGGTGGCGCTGTCCTGCGTGGCGGCGCTGACCCGGGCCCGCCCGGCCCCGGCCGGCGCGTCGGGCTGGCCGGGGCTGGTGCACGCCGCCGCCGACCTCGGGGACACCCTGCTGGGCTGGCTGCCGCTGGTGGTCGCCGGGCTCGGCATGCTCGTCTACCGCAACGACACCGTCCGGCGCAGCGTCGGGGTGCTGTGGGACGTCGGCACCTTCTGGCCGCGCGCCGCGCACCCGCTCGCCCCACCCAGCTACGCCGAACGCGCCGTCCCCGAGTTGCAGACCCGGATCGCGGGCCTCCTGGCGCTGACCGAGCGCGACCCCCGCCGGATGGACGGGGTGATCCTCTCCGGGCACAGCCAGGGCACGGTGATCTGCGCGGCGACGCTGCTGCAACTGCCGACCCGGTGGCGGCGACGGATCTGGTTCCTGTCGTACGGCTGCCAACTCACCCGACTCTACGGGCGGGTCTTCCCCGCCTACTTCGGCCCGGCCCGGCTCCGGGTGCTCGCCGACGCCCTGACCTGGCCCTCCGGCCACGTCGCGTGGACCAACTTCTGGCGGGACACCGACCCGCTCGGCTGGCAGGTCAACGCCGGGGAACGGGACATGCCGGTGACCGACCCGGAGGCGCTGCACCCCAGCGGGGGCGAGGTCGCCGACCCGCCGATCCGCAACCACAGCGGCTACCCGGAGGCGTGGGAGTTCCACCGGGAACGGGCCCTGGTGGCCCGGCTGCTGCGGCGTAGCGTTCCGTCACCCCGGGTCGGTTGACCGGATCACCAGGTCGGCCCGGTCGGCGGTGCCCGCCACCACGGCGGCGTTCGCCTCGTCGCTGCCGTACGCCCAGGCCTGCGCCGCCTCCGGCGACCGCCCGTACGCCACGTGCCGGGCCACCAGTCGACGCAGCCGGGCCCCCGCATCCAGGTCGAGGAACCACGCCTCGTGCAGCAACGACCGCACCTCGTCCCACGGCGGCTCGCCGAGCAGCAGATAGTTGCCCTCGGTCACCACCAGCCGGACCGAGGGCGGCACCTCCACCGCCCCGGCCACCGGCTCCTCCAGGTCACGGCGGAACAGCGGCGCGTACACGGTGGTCGGCTCCAACCGGTGCAGCCGGCGCAGCAACGACACGTACCCGTTGGCGTCGAACGTGTCGACCGCGCCCTTGCGGTCGGCCCGGCCCAGCCGGACCAGCTCCGCCTGGGCGAGGTGGAAGCCGTCCATCGGCACCAGCCGGGCGCTCGGGCCGACCGCCGCGACGATCCGCTCGGCCAGGGTGGACTTGCCCGCCCCGGGCGCCCCGGCGATGCCCAGCAACTGCCGGGGGCCGGCGTCGGCCAACGACCGGGCCCTTGCCACCAGGTCGTCGAGGGAGAACGGACGTGCCCCGGGCATCAGGTCAGGACCGGCTCGCTGATGGTGAACCGGGCCCGCACCACCGCGTGCACCGACTGCGGACGGGGGTCGAGATCCAGCTCCGGCGGGCCACCCTGGCGGGCCTGACGGGCGAAGAGCGCCCCGCCCATGCCGGAACCCTCGTCGCTGTCGGCCAACTCCAGCAGCGCGGTCACCCGGACGCCGAGCGCCTCGGCGTACTCCCGGGCCCGGCGCAACGCGTCGGCGATCGCCGCGTGCCGGGCCTCCCGGTGGGCCGGGCTGTCCGGGCGCAACGACCACCAGGGGCCGGCCACCTCGACGTGGTCCAGTTCGGCCAGCCGCAGCATCAGCTCCGCCAGGGAGCCGAAGTCGGTGACGGTGACGGTGGTGGAGACGCTGCCCAGGTAGCCGACGACCCGTTCGCCGGACCGGTTCGTCTCGGGGCGGACCCGCAGCTCACCGGCCTCCCGGCGGTCCACCGCCGGCTCGTGCTCGTCGAGCAGCACCCGGACGGCGGCGGCCCGCTCGGCGAGCCGGGCCAACGCGACCTGACGGTCACGTTCCCGGGCCGTCGCGGTCACCTCGAAGCGGGCCAGCTCGGGCGGCACCTCCCGGTACGCTTCACCGCGCACCGCCACCACCGGTCCGTCCGCCACGCCCCCACCCTAGCGGCGCGACCGGCGTGCCGCCGGTATCCGCGCGGTCAGGCCGGTCGCAGCCCGGTGTACGTCACCGTCCCCCGCGCCACCGCGCAGCCGGTCAGGTGCCCGCCGGACTCGCCCACCGACCTGACGAACGCCAACTCCCCGGCGGGATCGGCATCGAGGTCGAACGCCCGGTGGACAGGCTGTTCCCGGCCCGACCCGGCCGCCCGCACCGCGCCGGCCCGCTCGTAGTGGGCCACCAGCGTGGGCAGGTCGTCGTCGCGGACCGCCTCGGCGAGCACGTCGAGCGCGGCCCGCACCTCGGCCAACTGCCGCAGCACCTGCTCCCGGTTGGCCAGCAGCATGGCGGCGGTCCGCCGGGCCGGGGTGGTCGCCACCCGGGTGCCGTCGCGGAAGCTGCCGGCGGCGAGCCGGACCACCGCGTCGCGCACCGTCGAGTTGGCGGCGGCCCCGGCCAGACCGCCGGCCAGCAGGTGCGGCACGTGCGAGGACAGCGCCACGACCCGGTCGTGCACCTGCGGCGACATCGGTACGACGTGCGCGCCGAAGACGTCGACCACCAGCCCGACCAGCGCCCGGAACGGCACCAGCCCGTCGGCGCTCGGGCAGAGCACCCAGGCCGCGTCGGCGAACAGGTCGGCCCGGGCGGCGGTGAGCCCGGCCCGTTCGGTGCCGGCCATCGGGTGCCCGGGGACGAACCGGCCGGTCAACCCGTGTGCCCCGGCGAACCCGGCGACGGCCTCCTTGGTGCTGCCCACGTCGGTGACGATGCACCGGTCACCGGTCAGCCCCGCCACCGTGAGCAGGGTCTGCGGCAGGCTGGGCAGCGGGCCGCCGAGGAACACCACGTCCCGGTCGCGGACCGCGTCGCCGAGCTCGTCGGCGAAGTCGAGGCCCCGGCGGCGGCCCTCGGCCCGGGTCGCCGGGTCCGGGTCCCAGCCGGTCACCGGGACGCCCGCCGCGTGCAGGCGCAGCAGGATCGACCCGCCGATCAGGCCGGTGCCCACCACGGCGACCCGGGGTCGGCCGACGTCGTCACCCACCGCAGCCGCCCTACGGCTGGGCGAGCCGCTGCGCGACCGCCCCGACGTGCGCGTCGGACCCGGTCAGCGCCACCCGGACGTGCCGCTGCCCGGCCGGGCCGTAGAACGCCCCGGCGGCGACCAGGATGCCCCGGCGGGCCAGCCAGTCGACGGTGTCCCAGCAGTCCTCGTCGCGGGTGAGCCAGAGGTAGAGGCCCGCCTCGGAGTGCTCCAGCCGGAACCCCGCCCCGGTGAACGCGGCGAGCAGCGTCTCCCGCCGGGCCCGGTAGCGTTCCCGCTGCTCGTCGGCGTGCGCCTGGTCGCCGAGCGCGGCCACCATGGCGGCCTGCACCGGTGCCGGGACGATCATGCCGGCGTGCTTGCGGATCTTCAGCAGCTCGGCGACCAGCACCGGGTCACCGGCGACGAACCCGGCCCGGTAGCCGGCCAGGTTGGAGCGCTTGGACAGCGAGTGCACCGCCAGCACCGAGTCGTACGACCCGCCGCAGACCTCCGGCGCGAGCACCGACACCGGGGCGGCGTCGGCCGTCCAGCCCAGCGGGAGGTAGCACTCGTCGCTGGCCACCACGGCACCGCGCTCCCGCGCCCAGTCGACCACCTTGCGCAGGTGGGCGGCGGGCAGCACCCGACCGGTCGGGTTGCCCGGCGAGTTGACCCAGACCAGGCGTACCCGTGAGGTCGGGCCGACCGCGGTCAGCGCGTCGGCGCGGACGACAGTGGCGCCGGCCAGCCGGGCACCGTCCTCGTATGTCGGATAGGCGACCGTGGGCACCACGACCACGTCGCCGGGGCCGATCCCGAGCAGGGTGGGCAGCCAGGCCACCAGTTCCTTGGAACCGATGGTCGGCAGCACCCCGAGCCCGTCGACACCGGCGGCGCAGGCGCGCGCCACCCAGCCGGCGATGGCCTGCCGCAACGCCGGGGTGCCCGCCGTCAACGGGTAACCCGGCGCGTCGGACGCGTCGGCCAGGGCCTGCCGGATCACCGTGGGCACCGGATCGACAGGGGTGCCCATGGAGAGGTTGATCAGGCCGTCCGGGTGCGCCGCGGCCAGGGTGGCCGCGGAGTCCAGGGTGTCCCAGGTGAACTCGGGCAACCGGGCCGACACCGGCACGGCCGGTGCCGGCCCGACCTGACGCTCCGGCGCGGCCCCGGCCGGTGCCGCTGCGGGCCCGGCCGGTGCCCCCGGTGTCACGGCGGCGGGCCGGTTCAGTGGCCCTCGCCGCGCGGCGGCTGGCCGGCGACGAACGTCGCGTCCTTCTCCACCTTGCCGATCTTCGACGCACCACCCGGCGAGCCCAGGTCCTCGAAGAACTCGTAGTTGGCGCCGGTGTAGTCCTTCCACTGCTCGGGGACGTCGTCCTCGTAGAAGATGGCCTCCACCGGGCAGACCGGCTCACAGGCACCACAGTCGACGCATTCGTCGGGGTGGATGTAGAGCATCCGGTTGCCCTCGTAAATGCAGTCGACCGGGCATTCCTCGATGCATGCCTTGTCGAGCACATCCACGCACGGCTCGGCGATGATGTAGGTCACCGGTCTTCTCCTCCGCAAGACTCGTCGCGATCACCCGCGACGCTAAGAGCCTAGTATCTCGCCGGGGAGGAGGTCGATCGTGCTCCGACAGCAGGATGTGGGACACCGGATCGTGGTTCGCCGCATTGTGGGGATTCGTGAGGGCCGGCCCCTCTTCTCGGACGCCCTTGGTGAACTGGTCGAGCTGAGCGAGACCCATCTCACCATCGCCACCGCGCAGGGCCGGGTCCGGGTGCCGGTGGCCGAGGTGCACCGGGCCAAGCGGGTGCCGCCCACCCGCCGGCCCACCGCGTCCGCCGTGGTCGAGCTGGAACTCGCCGCCGACGAGGCGTGGCCCGCGCCGGTACGCGGCCGGCTCGGCGACTGGCTGCTGCGTTCCGCCGACGGCTGGACCGGACGCGCCAACTCGGCCCTGCCGGTCGGCGACCCCGACCGGCCGCTGCCGGCGGCGATCGACGCCATCGAACGCTGGTACGCCGGACACGGCCAACCCGCCATGGTCAACACCCCGTTGCCGCTGGCCGTGCCGGTCGGCGCCGAACTGGACGCCCGGGGCTGGACCGCCCGCCCGCTGACCCTGGTCCAGACCGTCCCGCTGGCCACCCTGCTCACCCCGCAGCCACCACCCGCGCCGGATACGCCGGACCCGGCCGGCGGGCTGCCGGTCGGGCTCGACGCCGCGCCGTCCGAGGAGTGGCTCGCGGTCGCCGCCGGGCGCAAGGGCGGGCTGCCCGACTCCGCCCGGCACATCCTCACCGCCGTGGCCCGGGTCCGCTTCGCCCAGGTGTACGCCGACGGCAGGCTGCTGGCGACGGGCCGGGGCACGGTCACGGGGCAGGGCCGCTGGCTGGGGCTCAGCCTGATCGAGGTGACCCCGTCAGCGCGCCGGCAGGGGCTGGCCGCCCGGGTGATCCGGGCCCTGGCCGAGTGGGGCGCGGCAGAGGGGGCGACACACGCCTTCCTCCAGGTGGAGCAGCGCAACACCGCGGCGGTGACGCTCTACCGCAAGCTCGGCTTCACCACCCACCACACCTACCTGACGCGGGTCGCCCCGCCGGGCTGACCCACCCCGTCCCATCCCGCGACCTGACCCGACCCGGGCGCCTTGATCGACTCCTGTGGGCCGATGTTGCGACATCGCACCGGTCCGGATACCGCTATGTGCGCCCCCACGAGTTGATCAAGCCCAGCGGGCGCGCGGGTCAGCGCCGGACCACCCGACGGGGCTTGCCGACGTTACGCTCGGCGTACCGCCGCAACTGCTGCGAGCGGTAGTCCGACCCGAGCGCGATCAGCACCAGGTAGCCGAGCGCCACGCCGGCCCCGGCGGCGACGAGGTAGAGCCAGATCTGGGCGAAGAACAGCCCCGCGCCCCCACCGAACGGGTTGTTCCCGACCAGCAGCGGGCCGACGAGCACCGTCAGCAGCAGCGCCACGGCCACCGCCGCAGCCACGTCGGCACCCCACCGGGCCGCCGGAACAGCCTTACCCCAGGTGAACACCACCCCGGCCAGGACCAGCCCGATCACGACGAACATGCCCAGCGAGACCCGGTCGGCGGCGGTGTCGTTCCCGTCGAAGCCGAGTTTGATGATCACCCGGGCCACCACGTTGACCGCGAACAGGGCCGCCGCGAGTACGCCGACCGCCCGCCACCGCTGTGTCATCACACGCCTCCCGCCGTACCACCCGCCCCGTCGGCGGGTCTCCTGGCAGGAATATCTACCACCGCAGGCTGTGTGTCGTCATCACCCGTCGTGGCGACGCGGCTGCGGGCTGAGCATCTGCCGGAACGCCATCACCGCGAACGTCATCGCCCCGGTGGTGATCATCGCCAGCCCGACCCAGTTGTCCCCCGCCACCAGCAGGTCACCCTCGGCGGTCCGGACCGCCGCCACCGCCATCAGCACGAACCACGGCAGCGCCGGCAACGCCACCGCCCACTTCCGGCCGACCGCCGCGTACGCGAACCAGCTCACCGCGACCGCGCCCAGGATGGTGACCACCACCGACACCCCGATCAGCTGCCCGCCGGCCCGGACGGTGGACAGCAGCAGCCCGGTCACGGCGGTGAGCACCCCACCGACCACGGCGACCAGCCCACCGACCACCCGCAGCACGACGTCGAGCAGGCGTACCGTCCAGCCGGGCGGCGGCGGGACGGCGGCGGCCTCCTCCTCGACGACCGGCATCGGCGTGGCGGGCAGGGTCACCGGAGCCCGGCCGACGCCGTGGCCGCCGACGCGTCACCCGCCGGGGTCGCCTGCTCCGGCCGACGCGCCGCCGCCACCGGCCGGCCGTCCGGCAGGTCCACCGGGTCCGGGTCGATCCCGGCGAAGAGGTCGTTCTCCCAGCCGTTCGGGCCGCCCGCCGGGCCGGGCTCCCCCACCGCCAGGGTGAAGTACTCGACGCCCATGAACTCCGCGCCGAAGTTACCGGCGATCGCGTACAGCCAGGAGTCGGCCGGGATCTGGGTGGCGTGCGCCCGCATCGCCGCCTCCTTGGCCGCGTGCTGGTCGGTGGCGTCGATCCGGGCGGCGATCTGCTCGTCGGGGGTGCCGAACGGCAGGTCGTCGACGCCGTCGATGGCGGCGAAGGGGTTGTCCGACGACTCGGTGAACTGGCTCATCCCGGCCTCCAGGACGCTGCGCGGCAGCGCCGTCCAGTAGACCTTGGCCGGGGCGATGCCCTCCGCGCCGGCCAGCTCGTGGGCCCGCATCGCCACCCGGTGCGCCTGGATGTGGTCCGGGTGCCCGTAGAAGCCGTTCGGGTCGTAGGTGACCAGGACCTGCGGGCGGATCTCCCGGATGACCTCCAGGAGCAGCCCGGCGGCCTCGTCGAGGTCGGCCCGCCAGAACGCCCGAGGATGCTCGTTGGTGGGCATGCCCATCATCCCCGAGTCCCGGTAGCGGCCCGCGCCGCCGAGGAAACGGTGGTCGGTGACACCGAGCGCGGCGCAGGCGGCACCCAGCTCGCCGATCCGGAACCCGCCGAGCTGGTCGGCCTCGGCGGCGACGAGCTGCGCCAGCGCCGGCACGTGGACCTCGCCCTCCTCGCCGAGGGTGCAGGTCACCAGCGTGACGTGGGCCCCGGCGGCGGCGTAGTGCGCCATCGTCGACCCGGTGCCGATGGACTCGTCGTCGGGGTGCGCGTGGACCAGCAGCAGGCGTCGGTCGGGCAGCGTCGTCACGACCGTCACTCTAACCGGCGGTCCGGCGGCACCGGGGCGTACGCGTCCACGCAGGTCGGCCACATCACGCCCGACACGGCTCTACGATCCGGGTTGTGGACTTTCCCGAGCTGGCCGCCCGTACCCGTCGGTTCAGCCACGGGGCGCCGCGCGCCGTTTCCGTGGCCGACGACGGTTCCCGGGTGGTCTTCCTCCGCTCGGGCGGCCCGCAGGACCCGGCCGACGCGCTCTGGGCGCTGGAGACCGCCTCCGCCGAGGAACGGCTGATCGCCGACCCGGCCGTGCTGCTCGGCGAGGACGCCGACCCGGTGGCGCTGGCCCCCGGCGAGCGGGCGTTACGCGAACGCCGCCGGCTCAGCGCCGCCGGCATCGGCTCGTACGCGCTGGACGGCGCGGGCCGGGTGGCGGTGTTCGCGCTGGCCGGCCGGTTGTTCCGGGCCGACCTGGTGCACGGCGACGTGATCGAGGTGAGCACCGTCGGGCCGGTGGTCGACCCGCGCCCCGACCCGACCGGGCAGCGGGTGGCGTACGTGACCGATGCCGCCGACGGGGTACGCCGGGGCGAGCTGCGGGTGGTCGCCCCGGACGGCACCGACACCCTGCTGGCCGGCGAGGACGGCGGGGTGACCTGGGGGCTCGCCGAGCATGTCGCGGCGGAGGAGTTCGGCAGGTTCCGGGGCTACTGGTGGGCCCCGGACGGGCGGATGGTGCTCGCCGCCCGGGTCGACGAGTCCCGGCTGCCCCGCTGGCACCTGCACGACCCGGCGGACCCGGCGACCCCGCCGACCACCGTCGCGTACCCCCGGGCGGGTGGGCCGAACGCCGAGGTCAGCCTGCACCTGCTCGACCTGGACGACGGCTGGGTCGACGTGCACTGGGACCGGGAGACCTACCCGTACCTGGCCTCGGTCGACTGGGCCGACGGGAACCCGCTGATCACCGTGCTGCGCCGGTCGCAGCAGCACGGCCTGGTGCTGGCGGTGGACCCGCGTACCGGGGAGACCCAGGTGCATGCCGAGCTGGCCGACCCGCGCTGGGTGGAGCCGATCCCGGGCACCCCGGCGCACCTGCCCGACGGCCGGGTGCTGGTCGGCGGTGAACTGGCCCACGACGGGTACGACGCCCGCTGCCTGTTCGCCGACGGCACCCTGCTCACTCCGCCGTCGCTGTACGTGCGGCGGGTGGTGGGCCGGCTGCCCACCGGCCCCGGCCCGGCCGACCTGCTGGTCGAGGCGAGCGAGGGCGAACCGAGCCAACGGCACCTCTACCGGGTCCGCACGGTGATCGGCGGTGGGGTGGACGCCCGCCGGATGAGCAGCACCCCCGGCTGGCACACGGCGGTGGTCGGCGGGGACACCCTGGTCGTCGGCACCGCCTCGCTGGACGAGGCGGGGACGACCTGGTCGGTGTGGCGCGGCGACGGCGAGGTGGCCCGGCTGCGGTCGCTGGCCGCCACCCCGTCGTCGGCGCCCCGGCCGATGCTGGTCCGGGTGACCGACAGGCGGTTGCCGACGGCGGTGCTCTACCCGTCCGAGCACGTCAAGGGCACCCGGTTGCCGGTGCTGCTGGACGTCTACGGCGGCCCCGGCCACCAGGAGGTGGTGGCCGCCCGGTCGGCCTGGTTGGAGCGGCAGTGGTGGGCGGACTCCGGGTTCGCCGTGGTCACCGTCGACAACCGGGGTACGCCGGGCGTGGCACCCTCGTTCGAGAAGGCGATCCACCGGCGGGTGGCCGACGTGATCCTGACCGACCAGGTGGACGCGCTGACCGCGCTCGCCGGCAAGCATCCCGACCTGGACCTGGACCGGGTGGCGATCCGGGGCTGGTCGTTCGGCGGCTGGCTCGCCGGGCTGGCGGTGCTGCGCCACCCGGAGCTGTTCCGGTGCGGCATCGCCGGTGCCCCGGTCACCGACTGGGCGCTGTACGACACCGCGTACACCGAGCGCTACCTCGGCCTGCCCGACGACGGCATCGACGTGTACGGGCACCACTCGCTGGTGGAACTGGCGGCGGAGCCGCTGCATCCCGGCGAGCCGGCCCGGCCGCTGCTGCTGGTGCACGGCATGGTCGACGACAACGTGGTGGCCGCGCACACGCTGCGGCTGTCGGCGGCGCTGCTGTCGACCGGCCGGCCGCACGCGGTGCTGCCGCTGACCGGGGCCACCCACATGGCGGCCGGGGGGTTGTCCGAACGGCTGCTCCGCCTGGAACTCGACTTCCTCCGCACCCACCTGGGCTGAGCCGTCGCCGGACCGTCCCGCCGGACCGGGTCGGGGGTCGCCGGACCGCCGGCCGGGCGGGTCAGCGGGCGGCGGGGCGGCGGCCGGGCAGGTCAGCCGGCGGGGCGGCGGGCCAGCAGGGCGAACGCGTTGGGCAGGCGGCCCCGGAAGGCCGCCGCGTCGACGTCGCCCATCCGCCAGAACGGCTCCGCGTACTCGTCGAGCTGCCGGATCTCCAGGCCGGCGGTGACCACGGCGGTGACGATCCGGCCGAGCGTCCACTGCCACATCACCGCCCCGTGGGCCGGGAAACTGTCGTCGGGGCAGACGAACGAGCGGCCGAAGTAGCTGCGGTCGGGCCGGATGCGCGGCTCGTCCAGGTCCCAGGTCCACAGGTCGGTGGCCGGGTGACCGTCGTGGACGAACAGGTGGCCGCCGGGGCGCAGCAGCCGGGCCATCTCCCCGGCCCAGGCGTCGATGTCGGGCATCCAGATCAGCGCGCCCTTGCCGGTGTAGACGAGGTCGGCGCAGCCGTCGTGCAGCGGCACACCGGGGACCGTCCCGAGCAGGTAGTCGCAGGCGGTACCGAGGGCGTCGGCGCGCCCGCGCGCACCCCGGATCGCGTGCTCGCTGTAGTCGACGCCGATCACCATCCGGGCGCCGGCGTGGACCAGTGCGACGTCGTCCTGGCCGTTGCCGCTCTGCGGGTGGACCACCAGCGGGCGGGTCGCCAGGATGTCCCGGAGCAGCGCGCGTTCACTGGGGATGAGCGTGACACCGGCCGCCGCCTCGGCCGTCATCTGGTCGTTGGCCCAGACCCGCTCCTGGTGGGCCAGTTCCCAGGCGGTCCGGTTGGCACGCGACGTCGGGTCCATACCCCGAACTGTCCCGACCGACAGACCGGCGGTCAATCGAATTGCGTCCCTGTCCGAGGGTCGACGCCGGCCCGGATCGACTCAACGTCACGGATATAGCGGTATCCGAGCCCCATGACACCCCAACATCGCCCCCATGACCCCACCCGCCCGCCCACGCCCCGCCACGCCCCGCCTTGCCCCGGCGATCAAGAGGTTCGCGTCATCCTGCGGCCGGAATCTGACGCAAAGCTCTTGATCACCGGGGTCGGGTGGTGGACGAAGCGACCGAACGTCGAAACGGGGCTGCGGGAGAGGGCAGCGTCGATCACACTTTCGGGGGTCCCGCCCGCCCCCCACCCCGGAGACGACATGCAGCCCTTGTACGAGGAGCGGACCGTGCGACGTCGTCCCGGGTGGATGTGGGCCGGTGCTGCCGCTGGGCTGCTGCTCGCCGGGGGCATGTTCGTGGGCAACAGCACCAGGGCCCGAACCCCGGTCGCGGCGAACCGGCCGCCGGGAGAGACATTCACGGCCTCCGGCACGGTGCTGCTCGGCGACAGGGGATCCTTCGTCACCGACGGTCATGGTGGCTGCGCCGGGACGGGCGGCCACGCCGACGTCCAAGCGGGTGCCCAGGTGGTCATCTTCGCCGGCCTCGGATTCGCCGGTGGACGGTTGACCGACGCCCGTGCACTCGCCGACGGCACCTGCCAGTTCCGGTTCTCGGTGTCGGGAATTCCGGCCCGCCAGGACAGCTACCTGCTGATGGTCGCCGACCGGGATTCCCGGCAGTACGTCGAACAGGAACTGAAGAGCACCCTACTGGCCCTGCGGGTCGACTGACCGCCGGCCCGTCGCGCGACCCGGTCAGCGGATCATCTTCACCGCCCGGGTCGACACCACCAGGCGATCCGGCAGGCAGGACCGCTCCCCGTCAGAGCAGCCCGAGGCTGACGGCGAGCGGGGTGATCGTGGTGGGAGCACGCGGGTCGCGGGCGAGTTGGTCGACCACCTTCCGTACCGCCGGCCGGTGCCGGACCTCGGCGGGCGCGATCCGGTCGGCGCGGATCAGCGCCCGCGCCGCGCCGACCGGATCGCCGGTCAGCAGGTACCCGCGCGCCGCGTCGACCAGGTGGGCGGCTCGGTGCTCGACCGGCAGCCAGCGCCACCCGTCCCACCCGATCACCTCCTCGTGCCGGGCGACCGCCTGCGGGCCGTCGCCCAGTTCCACGGCGGCGGTGACCCGTCCCGCCTCGACGGCCGCCGGCCCGAACCCCGTCCGGTGATGGTCGTGACCGTCGCCGACCTGGGCGGCCATCTCGGTGGCCTCGTCCAACAGGCCGTCGGCCGCCCGATCGTCCCCCGCCCGTGCCGCGATCAATGCAGCCTGCACCAGTAGCGATCCGCACAACGACCACTCCTGCGGCGTACCACGGTTGGGGTCGACCGGGGCGATCTGGTACGCGGCGGCCAGCATCACCGACCGCGCCCGCGCCACCGTCCGCAGCACCTGACCGAGTTGCACCGCCGCGCCCGCCAGCAACACCCGGTCACCGGTGGCGGCGGACATCGCCCGATCGGCGGCCAACCAGGCAAGGCTTCCCTCGTCCAGCTTCACCAGCAGCGCCGCCGTCAGCCGGTACGCCTGCACCACCGCCGCCCGGCCCGCCTCCGGGTCCCGCACGTGGGCACGATGCACCTCGGTCAACAATCCCGGCAGCAACTCCACCAGGCGCGGATACCGGGCCTGCTGGTACGCCGTCCACGCGTGCCCCAGCGCCCGCGCCAGCCGATCCGTCGACATCATTTCCCGGCCCGTCGCCCGGCCAAGAGCCATCTCGTACGTCGACAGCGCCGCCCTGATCCGGGCGACACTCGTATCGCGCGTGGCCATCTCGGCGGGTTGGGCGTCCCGACCGAGCAGCGTCGCGGTGTCGACCCGCAGCACCGCCGCGACCTCCCGGATGGTCGACATCCGTTCCAGCGGACGGACTCCACGCTCGACCTTGTCCACCCAACTCTTCGACTTGCCGAGCCGGTCGGCGAAGGACTGCTGCGACAGCTTCCGCCGCACCCGCAGGTACGCCACCCGCCGACCGATCGGCAACGCGTCACCGCTCACCGCGCCACCGCCGATCCGGCACCGCCCGGGTTGTTTCCTCCACGGGTATCCGCTCCGCCTCGGCCTGCGCCAGAATCCGCTGCCGGGCCGCCTCCCGCTCGGCGGCGTCGATCTGCTCACCCCGGCTCCCCGCCGATCCGTCGCCACGACGCTCCATCGCCACCTCCATCGACAACGCGGCAGCAGGTTCAGCCACCGCGCACTACATGGATTCGACGCTGAAATGTCGCTGCGCACGACGTCATAGCAAGTGACAAAACGGTCGCCTAGAGGACGACATTAGGGCGACAAATCGGTACCGTGACGGCATGGCTGCCCCCAACATCGCACTGCGCGCCGTTCGGACCAGGATGCGCATGAGCCAGGACGACTTCGCCCGCGCGCTGCAGGCCGCCGGCTACCGTGCCGGCGAACCCAACGACGCCAACAAGCGGCTCGTCCAACGCTGGGAGTCCGGGATGACCGCCGCCCCTCGACCCGTGTACGCCCGCGCGTTGGAGGTCGTCACCGGCCTGCCCATCACACTGCTCGGCTTCGCCACGACCCCTGACGGCGACGCGGTCGACGACCAGGACGGCGGCGACCGCTCGCCCATGTCCGACCTGGCCACCCCGACGCCCAGATCAGCCGCCGCGCACGGGTCACACGAGGGGGTGTGGCTCAGCCGCTATCAATACCACTCCAGCAGTCGCGGCGAGTCCTTCGCCGGACAGCACTTCGTGGTGGTGCTCCAGCACGGCGACCGGTTGACCGTGCGCAGCCTGCCCGGCTCGGCGGCATCGTCGCTGTCGCTGGATCTCAGCGTGGACGGCGCCGTCGTCACCGGGACCTGGGTGGAGCAGACCGACCCCGCCGGCCACTACCGGGGAGCCCGCTACCACGGCGCGATCCAACTGCTGGTGGAGCCGACCGGTCGACGGATGGCCGGGAAGTGGGTCGGGTTCGGCAAGGACATGGACGTCAACACCGGCCCCTGGGAGCTGACCTTCCAGGACGCTTCCACGTCCAAGGCGACGCTCGACCGCTACAACGCCCCGCCCGAGTAGTCTCTCGACGCCGTGTGCCTCCCCGGTCGAGATCCGACTACTCACCTACCGAGGCGCGGGGGTGCGATTCCCTCGCCGCCACAGGGCCGTCCATGGGTAGCGTGCTTCGTCGGACCGTCGCGGCGAAGCGTCGTGCGCCTGCACTGGCCAGGTAGTCCAATACCTGGTGGGCCGTCAACTGACGACCGCGTCGGCCCGTACCGGCCGCTTGCTCGCCGAGAATCCGCAGCAGGGTTCGCGGCTCACGGGCCCACAGATCGAGGAGAACGGTGTCGGGGTGTTCGGCGACCACCCCGTGCGGTTCGCAGGCGGCGAGGGGGAAGTCCCGCAGGTTGCAGGTGATGATCGAGTCCGCTCCGGCTGCCACCGCAGCGGCCAGCACGTGCCGGTCCTTGGTGTCGTTGCGCATCTGGTCGATCAGGGTTTCGTAGCCGGTGACCAATGCGTCCTCGAAGGCAGCGTTCATGAACGCGATTCGCCGGTCGATCGCGGCTGCCGGCACCGGCACGTGCCGTCGGACCTCCGCAAGAATGTCCGGTGACCAGCGCGGCTGATAGAGGTCTTCCTCGGCCAGCCGCAACAGGAAGTCGCACAGTGCGTTGGGGATCAGAACGTTGGCGTCCAGGACCGCGATCGTCGTCACCCGTCAGGCCGCGTCATCCGTCTCGACCGGCGCGGGCTGCCCGTACATGCCCATCTCGACCGCGTCTGCAGTCAACTCGTCGAGGAGCGCCCGCCGGGCCTGCCCACGCCGATCCCGATAGGCCAGAACCTGGTCAAGCGGGATGCGGCGCGACGAGTTCGGCCGCGAATAGCCGATCTCGCCAGCCTCCAGCAGCTTGATCAGGGTGGGACGGGACACTCCGAGCAACCCCGCCGCCTCGGTGGTCGTCAACTCCCGGTCCACCGGCACGATTGCCACCCCCCGACCGGATGCCAGGACATCGGCGATCCGGGTCAACACGTCCCGCACGGACGACGGCACCTCGACCTGCGCCCCACCACGGGTCATCGCCAACGCCCCCGAGCCGTCGTGGAGCAAGCCGACCAACTCGGTAAGCGAATGGCGTTCGCTGTCCCCCGGCATGATCGCTTTCGCAGCCATAGCCCCTCCCTACCATTCGACGCCATCTCCATCATCCCCCGAAGTGAAAAAAGTGCAACCACCTTCGCGGTTCGGAGCGGCCCGAGCCGGTGGCGAGCGGGGTGGTCATGGCGGGGCCACCCGGGCAACCGGGCCCGCTCGTGGCACCAATTGTGCAAATCGCGTGATTCACACGAGCGTTGACGGGCGCAGCCAGCACCACGCAGCGCGCCCACGAGAGCCGACGGGCTCCCTCCCGATCGGCGTCGGGAGGGAGCCCGGTTCCGGCTCAGTGCGACGTCACTGCTTGACGTGGGCGTTGACGAAGGACGGGTAGCCGAAGACGCTGGAGATGAACACCCCGCCCACCTTCGAGCCGTGCACCGTGTAGGCCACATCCACGAAGAGCGGCACCACCGGGGCGTACTCGGTCATGATCCGCCGGTCGAGCTTGCCCCACTCGGGGCCCTGGTCGGCCGGGGGCATGGCCTGGATGCGGTCGATCTCGGCGTTGACCGCCGGGTCGTTGAAGTACGCCTGGTTGCTGTTGCCCTCGGCCTTGATCGTGCGGCCGTCGTAGAGCACCGGCAGGATCGACGCGCCGCTGGGCCAGTCGGCGGCCCAGTTGCCGATGTAGAGGTCCCACGGGTTGTTCTTCTTCTTGATCTCGTCGAGCTTCGCGTCGTCCGGGATGTTCCGCAGCGTGATCCTGAATCCGGCGCGTTCCAGGTTGGCCTTGAGCTGGGTGCCGATCTGCTGTTCGGTGGTGTTGTCGGCGACCCCGAGGACCAGCTCCGGGGTCTTGCCGGCGAGCAGTTCCTTGGCCTTGTCGACATCGCCGTTGGCGCCGGCCGGGTAGGCGTCGTACGCCTGGTAGCCGATGGTGGACGGCGGCATCAGGGTGGTCATCGGCTGGGCGACGGTCTGCCCGCCGAGCGCCTTGACCAGGCCGTCGCGGTCGATGGCGTAGTTGAGCGCCCGGCGGACGGCGAGGTCGGTGACCCGCTGGTTGTTGATCACGAGCTGGTTGGCGCTCGGCGTCGGCGACAGGACGCTGCGCGACTTGAGACCCCGGTCCTGGGCGACCCGGGCGACCAGCGAGGCCGGCACGTAGTTCCAGGCCAGCGCGCTCTGGTCGGCGCCGTTGTCGGCGATCACCCGGTTGACGGCCGCGTCGGCGGTCGGCCCGAAGGTCCAGACGAACTGGTCCGGGTACTGGTGGCGGACCGGGTCGGTGGCCGGGTCCCAGTGCGGGTTGCGCTCCAGGGTGAGCTGCACGCCCGCCTGGTTCTTGGCGATCTTGTACGGCCCGGAGGAGAACGGCCGCTGGTCCAGGTTGACGCCGGTGTCCTGGTCCGGCCGCAGCGGCGCGGTGGTCGGCAGCGAGACCGCGAACGGCAGGTCGCAGCGGGGCTTGGCGAACTCGAACCGCAGCGTCTTCGCATCCGGGGTGGTCAGCCCCGGCGGCAGCGACGTCTTGTTCTTCGTGAAGTCCCACTTCGTGTCGTACTGCGGGGTGTCGGCCAGCCACTCCTGGAGGTAGGTGGGGCCACCGGTCAGGTCGGGGTCGAAGGAGCGGGCGATGCCGTACGCGATCTCCCGGGACGTGATCGGGCTGCCGTCCTCGAACTTCACCCCGTCCTTGATGGTGTACTCCCAGACCCGGCAGTCGCTGTTCACGTTGTTGCCAGGGTTCTGGGCCAGGTCACCGACCAGGACCAGGCCACCGTTGCCGTCGTCCTTCCAGGTGGTCAGGTAGCGGGCGAACAGCGGGTTGGCCATCAGGCCGGCGAACGAGTACGTCCGCTGCGGGTCCAGGTGGGAGATGGGGGTCTCCCGGATGATGGTGAAGGTGCCGCCCCGGGTCGCCCCCTCGATCTCGGCGGCGGGGCCCTGGGAGTCCTTCGGGTCGGTGGCGATCACCCCGGTCTGCTGCCGGTCGGTGTCCACGGTGGTGCCCTCGCCCGTGTTCTCCGAGCAGGCCCCCAACGCCACCACCAGGGCGATCGCCCCGCCCACGGCGGCTGCTGCGCGTGGTCGCATCTCCTACCTCCTCCACCCGGTCACCGGCGGAGGTGGCCGCCGACACCCGGGGATCGTCAAGAAGAAAAACTTCGGACTGTCTAGCAGATTCCGGTAACTTCCACCGCCCGACGGGCCGGTCAGCGCAACCGCACCCGGGGGTCGATCGCCGCGTACAGCAGATCCACCAGCACGTTCGCCAGCACCACGAAGACCGCCGCGATCAGCACGGTCGCCATGATGGTGGGCAGGTCACCGGCGCGTACCGCGTCGACCGCCGTACGGCCCATGCCGCCCAGGCCGAAGGTCGTCTCGGTGATCACCGTGCCGCCCAGTGCGCCGCCGACGTCCAGGCCGGCGATCGTCACCACCGGCGTGATCGCCGCGCGCAGCGCGTGCCGGCCGTACACCGTGCGTTTGGCCAGGCCCTTGGCCCGTGCGGTCCGCACGAAGTCCTCCGAGAGTGTCTCCAGCATCTGCGCCCGGGACAGCCGGGCGTAGATGGCGGAGAAGAGGAACGCCAGCGACAGCCAGGCCAGCACCAGCCCGCCGGCCCAGCGCACCGGGTCGTCGAGCAGCGGCGTGTAGCTCGGTACCGGCAGCCAGCGCAGCGTGTAGACGAACACCAGCAGCAGCACCGCGCCCACGAAGTAGAGCTGCAACGACGCCCCGGCCAGTGAGAAGCCGATCGCCGCCCGGTCCAGCCAGGTGCCCCGGCGCAGCGCTGAGACCATGCCCAGGCCCACCCCGAGCAGCAGCCACAGCACCGCCGCCGGCACGACGATGCTCAACGTCACCGGCAGCACCCGGGCGATGGTGTCGCTGACCGCCTCGTTGGCGACGTACGACCAGCCCAGGCAGGGTGCGTCGCACCTGCCGCCCTGGGCGCTGCCGAGGTCCCGGCCGGTCACGATGCCCTTCATGTAGCCGGCGTACTGGCTGATCAGCGGATCGCGCAGGCCCAGCTCCTGACGGACCCGCTCCAGCCGTTCCGGGTTGCAGTTCTTGGGGCACATCCCGGTGACCGGGTCGCGGGGCAGGGCGAAGAACATCAGGAAACTGAGCACGCTGACCGCGAAGAGCGTCAACGCCGCCGAGAAGAGCCGCTTGACCAGGAACCGCGCCATCGCCGGGCCCTCCTACCGGGACGACTTCGGGTCGAGCGCGTCGCGCAGCGCGTCGCCGAAGAGGTTGAAGGCGAACACGAGCGCGAAGATCGTGATGCCGGGGAAGAAGACGTACGCCGGGTCGGTCTGGAGATAGTCCAGGCTGCGGTAGATCATCCGGCCGAAGCTCGGGGTGGCGTCGGTCAGCCCGACCCCGATGAACGACAGCGCCGCCTCGCTGGTGATGTACGCCGGCACCGCCAGCGAGAACGACACCAGGATCGGCGCCCAGAGGTTCGGCAGCAGTTGCCGGAACAGCATGTGCCCCAGCCCCGCGCCGCTGGCCCGCGCCGCCTCCACGAACTCCCGCTCGCGCAACGCGATCACCTGCCCCCGGACCAGCCGGGCGGTGCTCGTCCAGCCGAACAGCGCGAAGATGGCGATCAGCACCCCGATCTGGAACGCGGCCGGCACCTCCTCCCGCTGGCCGTAGAAGCGCAGCGCGATGGTGGGCGTCAACGCCAGCGCGATGATCAGGAACGGCATCGCCAGGGTCAGGTCGGTGACCCAGTTGACCACCGCGTCCAGCCAGCCGCCCAGGTAGCCGGCGACGGTGCCCAGCACGACACCGATCGCCGCCGTGGTCACCGCCGCCGCGAAGGCGATGAACAGCGAGGTGCGCAGCCCGTGCACCATCCGGATGAAGATGTCCCGGCCCAGCGCCGGCTCCAGTCCGAACCAGTGTTCCCCGGTCACCCCGCCGGCGTAGCCGAGCGGCATCCCGAACCCGTCCAGCCGGGACTGGAACTGCTCCCGGGGACCGATCCCGTACGCCCATTCGATCAGTGGCACGGCGAGCGCCACCAGCACGAAAAAGACCAGCATCCCGCCGCTGACCAGGCCGGTCCGGTCGCGTCGCAGCCGGGCCCAGGCGAGTTGGCCGGGCGAGCGCCCGACGAACCCGGAGCCGGGCCGGTCGCCACCCGTTGCGGCCTCGGCCTCGGCCAGCGTCGCCGGATCAACCGGGGACACACTCATCTCGGCACCTCCTCGGCGTTCCCGTCCGCCCGGCCCGCGCCCGGGGTGGCCGGGCCCGTCCCGCCAGCCGTGCCCGCCCGTGCGTCGCCGGGACCGGACGGGGTCGGTCCGGTCTCCGGGAAGTGGCAGGCGGTGGCGTGCCGGCCCCCGGCGTCGACCACCAGCACCGGCTCCTCGCGGGCGCAGACGTCGCGCGCCCGGGGGCACCGGGTGCGGAACCGGCAGCCCGACGGCGGGTCCAGCGGCGTGGGCACGTCCCCGGTCAGTCTGATCCGCCCCACCGCACCCGTGGCGGTCACGTCCGGAACCGCCGACAGCAGTGCCCGGGTGTACGGGTGCCGGGGCCGCCGGTAGATGTCGTCCCGGTCGCCGATCTCGACGATCCGGCCCAGGTACATCACCGCGACCCGTTGGCAGAAGTGCCGCACCACGGCCAGGTCGTGTGCGATGAACACGAACGCCAGGTCGAGGTCGCGTTGCAGGTCGCGCAGCAGGTTCACCACCTGTGCCTGGATCGAGACGTCGAGCGCGGAGACCGGTTCGTCGGCGACGATCAGCCGGGGTCGCAGGGCCAGCGCGCGGGCGATCCCGATCCGCTGCCGCTGCCCGCCGGAGAACTCGTGCGGGTAGCGGTTGTAGTGCTCCGGGTTCAGCCCGACCAGTTCCAGCAGCTCGCGGACCCGCGCCTTCACCCCGCCGGGCGGGTCGATCCGGTTGACCTGCAACGGCATCGCCACGATCCGTCCGACGGTGTGCCGGGGGTTCAGCGAGGCGTACGGGTCCTGGAAGATGATCTGGAGGTCCTGCCGCAGTGGACGCAGCGCACGCCGACGGGCGTGGGTGATGTCCCGGCCGGCGAACTCGATCGTCCCGGCGGTCGGCTCCAGCAGCCGGACCAGCATCCGGCCGGTGGTGCTCTTGCCACAGCCGGACTCCCCCACCAGGCCCAGCGTCTCGCCGGGTCGCACGTCGAAGTCCAGCCCGTCCACCGCCCGCACCAGCCCCCGGGACCACAGGCCGGTGCGGACCGGGAAGTGCTTGGTCAACCCCCGTACCCGCAACAACGGCTCACCGGCGCTCACCGGCCCGCCCTCCGCTCGCGACCGCGGCACGTCCGTCGTGCTCACCGGGACACCCCCGCCCCGGGAACGGCCTGGTGGGAGAGGGCCGCGCGGTCGCCGGCGGGAAGGTGGCAGGCGACCAGGTGGCCGGCCGCGCCCGCCGGGCCGAGCGCCGGCACCACCGTACGGGAGCGGTCACCTGCGTACCGGCAGCGCGGGTGGAACGCGCAGCCGGGCGGCGGGTCGATCAGCGAGGGCGGGTTGCCGGGGATGGGCACCAGGTCCGCGTCCGGGTCGCCGTGCAGCGACGGCACGCTGGAGAGCAGCCCCCAGGTGTACGGGTGCTGCGGCCGGCGGAGCACCTGCGGCATGCTGCCCTGCTCGACCACCCGCCCGGCGTACATGACCAGCACGTCGTCGGCGACCTGGGCGACCACCCCCAGATCGTGGGTGATCAGCACGATCGCGGTGCGGAACTCGGCCTGGAGGTCGGCGAGCAGGTCGAGGATCTGGGCCTGCACCGTCACGTCCAGCGCGGTGGTCGGCTCGTCGGCGATGACCAGGGCCGGGTCGTTGACCAGCGCCATCGCGATCATCGCCCGCTGCCGCATGCCGCCGGAGAACTCGTGCGGGTACTGGTCGTAGCGGCGGGCCGGCTGCGGGATGCCCACCCGGTCGAGCATGTCCACGGCACGGGTCCGTGCCGCCCGCCGCCCCGTCCGGGGGTGGTGTACCCGGTACGCCTCGGCGATCTGCCGCCCCACGCTGTAGTAGGGGTGCAGTGCGGAGAGCGGATCCTGGAAGATCATCGCCACGTCCCGGCCGCGCAGCCGGCGTACCCGGTCCTCGGCCAGGCCGACGAGTTGCCGCCCGCCGACGCTGATCGTGCCGGTGACGGTGCCGCGTCGGGGGTCGTGCAGGCCGAGCACGGCCAGCGCGGTGGCGCTCTTGCCGGAGCCCGACTCGCCGACGATGCCGAGCGTCCGACCGCGCGGCACGGCGAAGGACACCCCGTCCACCGCACGTACCACGCCGTCGGCCGTGTCGAACCGCACCCGCAGGTCGTCCACCCGCAGGTACGGGTCGTCGCCTGCCTTCGGACTGTCCACGACCGCCTCCCCGGGGTTGTAGGGAACCTACAACAAAGAGCCGAGGCTGAAAATAAGCTACGGAGCGGGAGCTGTCACCGGACCACAGCGTAGTCGCCGCACGGTGTCGTCGCCGTCCGGTCGCACCCGGGGTGCGACCATGGGCGAGGTGCCCGGTGGAGGATGCCCGGCGACACGAGGTGGAGGTGACCGACCATGACCGCAGCGGTGTTCGGCCACGACGGACCGTGGACCGAAGAGGAGTACCTCTCCCTCGGCAAGACGTCCCAACGCGTCGAACTCTTCGACGGGAGCCTCCACGTGACCCCAGCCCCAACCCCCCGCCACCAGAACATCTCGGGAGAACTCCGGGCCGCGCTACGGCAGCCGGCCCGCAGTGCGCACCTGCGGGTCCTGGAGGCGGTCAACGTCCGCCTCAAGCCGGGTCGGATCACCATTCCCGATCTCGTCGTCACCGGCGAGATCGACTTCGACGAGGTCTACGTCGAGGCACACGACGTCCACCTGGTGTGCGAGATCATCTCGCCCGGCAACGCGGCGACCGACAAGGTCCTCAAGATGCACTATTACGCCACCGCCGGGATCGAGTGGTACCTGCTGGTCGAGCAGCAGAACGGCAACCTGCACCTCTACCGCCGACACGGCCGGCACTACCTGGAGCACGCGGTCGCCAAGGTCGGGGAGACGCTCGACCTCACGGAGCCGGTGCGGGCCACGATCCGGCCCGAGGATCTGGTGCCCTGACGGATGTCGGTGGACTGGCCTAGGGTCGGTCCATGACCGAGTTCGATGCGGCGTCCGCAGCCGTCCAGGCCGCTCTCGACGCGGGCGCCCGGTACGCCGACGCCCGGGTGATGCACCTGCGCTACGAGTCGATGTCCGCGCGCAACGGCGACATCGAGGAGCTGACCCAGGACGAGAGTCTCGGCCTGGGGGTGCGTGCGCTGGTCGGGTCGGGGTGGGGCTTCCACGCCGTACCCGAGCTGTCCGACGCGGCGGCCCGCGCGGCCGGCCGGCGGGCCACCCAGGTCGCCGCCGCGAGCGCCCGGGTGCCCGGCCCACCGATCACGCTGACCCCGGCCGAGCCGGTGGTGGCGAGCTGGGCCTCCGACTGCGCGGTCGACCCGCTCGGCGTGCCGTTGTCCGACAAGGGCGACCTGCTGGTGCGGGCCACCGAGGCGGCCCGTGGGCAGGGGGCCGACCTGGCCCAGGGGCTCTACCAGGTCTGGGACACCCGCAAGTGGTTCGTCTCCAGCGAGGGGCACCGCATCGACCAGCACATCCGCGAGTGCGGCGGCGGCATCTCGGCCACCTCGATCGGCGAGCACGAGACCCAGCGCCGCTCCTGGCCGAGCTACCGGGGCCAGTACGGCACCACCGGGTGGGAGCTGGTCGAGTCGCTCGACCTCACCGGGCACGCCGCCCGGATCGCCGACGAGTCCCGGGCGCTGCTCACCGCGCCGGAGTGCCCGGCCGGCGAGACCGACCTGATCCTTGGCGACGAGCAGCTCGCGTTGCAGATCCACGAGTCGGTCGGGCACGCCATCGAGCTGGACCGCATCCTCGGCTGGGAGGCCGCCTTCGCCGGCACCTCCTGGCTCGACCTGGCCCAGCTCGGGTCGCTGCGCTACGGCTCCGAGCTGATGAACGTCACCATCGACCCGACGATCCCCGGCGCGCTGGGCAGCTTCGGCTTCGACGACGAGGGTTCCCCGGCGGTCAAGCGCGACGCGGTCCGCGAGGGCCGCTGGGTCGGGGTGCTCGCCGGCCGGGACTCGGCCGCCGTCGCCGGCCTCGGTCACGGCGGCAGCGTACGCGCCGACGGCTGGGCCCGGCTGCCGATGGTGCGGATGACCAACGTGGGCCTGGAACCCGGCCCGCACACCCTCGACGAGATCATCGCGGCCACCGACGACGGGGTGCTGATGGACGTCAACCGGTCCTGGTCGATCGACGACCGACGACTGAACTTCCAGTTCGGCTGTGAGATCGCCTGGGAGGTGCGCAACGGCCGGCGCGGCCGGATGCTGCGCAACCCCACCTACACCGGCATCGGCCCACTGTTCTGGCAGTCGATGGACATGCTCTCCTCCGAGATCGTCCCGTGGGGCACCCCGAACTGCGGCAAGGGCCAGCCGGGCCAGATCGGGCACACCGGGCATCCGGCGGCGCCGGCTCGGTTCCGGGGCGTCCGGGTGGGGGTGCGGGCATGACCGGCCTGCGCGACACCGGGGCGACCGAGCTGGACGTCGCCGCCCGGGTGGTGGAGCTGGTCCACGAGATCGCCGGTCCGACCGCCGAGGCCGAGGTCGACGTCGTCCGGCACGATCTGGCGTTGACCCGGTTCGCCAACTCGTTCATCCACCAGAACGTCGCCGAGTCGCAGGTGACGGTGCGGCTGCGGGTGCACGTCGACGGTCGGACGGCCGCCGGGGGCGGCAGCCTGATCGGCCCCGACGGGCTGCGGGCCCTGGTCGGGCGGACCCTCGCCGCCGCCCGGCTCTGCCCGCCCGATCCGGCCTGGCCGGGGCTGACCCCGCCGTCGGCGGTGCACTCCAACGGCCTGCTCGACGAGGCCACCGCCTATGCCGAGCCGGCGGCCCGCGCCGACCGGGTGCGCGCCTTCGTCGACGCGGTGGGCGGGCTGGAGGCGGCCGGGTACTGCCGGACCGCGTACCGGTCGGGGGCGTTCGCCAACTCGGCCGGCCAGTCGGCGCAGGGGCGCACCACCGAGGCGGCGATGGACGGCATCGCCCGGGTGGACGGCGCGGACGGGGTGGCCCGGCTCTGCGCCGGTCGCCTCGACGAGCTGGACGGCGCGTCCCTGGGGGTGCGGGCGGCGGCGAAGGCACGGGCCGCCGCCGACCCGGTCGAGCTGCCCCCGGGCCGGTACGAGGTGGTCCTCGAACCGGCCGCCGTGGCCGACCTGCTACAGAATCTCGCCTGGTACGGCTTCAACGGCAAGCGGCACGTCGAAGGCCAGTCGTTCGCCCGGCCCGGCGTCGCCCAGTTCGATCCGGCGGTGACCCTGGTCGACGACCCGACGTACGGCGGGGCGATGCCGTTCGACCTGGAGGGCACCCCGCGTACGGCGTTGACCCTGGTCGAGGCGGGCACCACCCGCGCGGTGGCCCACGACCGGCGCAGCGCCGCCGGGGCGGGCACGTCGTCGACAGGGCACGGGACGCCGGGCGGCGCCACCTTCGGCCCGATCCCCCGCAATCTCCTGATGCCCGGGTCGGCCGGCGATCCGGTGGACCCGGCGGTCGGCGGCCACCCGGCCGGCGGCCCGGTCGTGGGGGCGGTGGCGGACGCGGACACCGCCGCACTGGTCGCGCCGATGGCCCGAGGGCTGCTGGTCAGCGACTTCTGGTACACCCGGGTGCTCGATCCGTTGAGCCTGGTGGTCACCGGGTTGACCCGCAACGGGGTGTGGCTGGTCGAGGACGGCGTGCCGGTGCGGGCGGTGCGGAACCTCCGGTTCACCGAGGCGTACCCCCGGGCGTTGGGGCCGGGGGCGGTGCTCGGTCTCGGCCGGCGGCCGGTCCGCCAGCCGGACCGGTTCGACGGCGGCTGGTGGGAGGGGCCGGCACTGCGGCTGGCCTCGTGGAACTTCACCGGCGGCGCGTCGGGCTGACGGTGCCGCAGCGCCCGCGCAGCCGACTGACGCCGACTACACATTGATCATGGTTCGGGTCTTTCCAAGGTGCGGGACACACGGGACACTGCGTTGCGCGGCCCGAACGTGATGATCGGCGTAACGTGTGTCACTTAGCTGCGCCGATGTTTCGGCGTGGTCGCCTGCTTGCGCACGACGCGGCAGTGGACACGGTCCGGCCGGTCCACTGGCCGGCACGGAACGTGAACCGCCGCCCGCGAGGGCCCGTCCCGTCAGGAAGACGACTCGAATGACATCAACGGCAACGAAGCCGCGGGGTGCGCGGGCGCGCGCCGCCATCGCGGCGAAGACGTTGCGGACCGACCGCTGGTGGTTCGCCCCCCTGATCACCGTCGTCGGGCTCAGCGCCTGGGTGGCGTACGCGACCGTCCGGGTGTTCATGCACAAGTGGTACTGGGTGGACCAGTACCACTACCTGACGCCGTTCTACTCCCCCTGTGTGACCGACAGGTGCGTCGAGGGCTCCTCGCACTTCGGCACTCTCCTGCCCGGCTGGTGGATCATCCCGGACGCGGCGCTGACCCTGCCGTTCCTGCTGCTGTTCCGGTTGACCTGCTACTACTACCGCAAGGCGTACTACAGGTCGTTCTGGCTGTCGCCGCCGGCCTGCGCGGTTCCCGACGGGCACAAGTCCTACTCCGGGGAGACCCGGTTCCCGCTGCTCGGGCAGAACCTGCACCGCTACTTCTTCTACGCCGCCGCGATCATCTCGCTGATCAACACCTGGGACGCGGTGCTGGCCTTCCACTCGCCGGAGGGCTTCGGCTTCGGGCTGGGCAACATCGTCCTGCTGGTCAACGTGGTGATGCTCTGGGCGTACACGATCTCCTGCCACTCCTGCCGGCACATCATCGGCGGGCGGCTCAAGCACTTCTCCGCGCACCCGGTGCGGTACCGGGCCTGGACGTTCGTGTCCAAGCTGAACACCCGGCACATGCAGCTCGCCTGGATCACCCTCGGCACGCTGGCCTTCACCGACTTCTACGTGATGGCCATCGCCGCCGGCTGGTTCACCGACCTGCGGTTCATCAACTAGAGGGCGCGGCGACATGACCACTACCACTCGCATCGAACGACACCACTACGACGTCGTCGTGATCGGGGCCGGCGGCGCCGGCCTGCGCGCGGCGATCGAGGCCCGGCTCGCCGGCAAGAAGACCGCGATCATCTCCAAGTCACTGTTCGGCAAGGCGCACACCGTGATGGCCGAGGGCGGCGCGGCGGCCGCGATGGGGAACGTGAACAGCCGGGACAACTGGCAGGTGCACTTCCGTGACACCATGCGCGGCGGCAAGTTCCTCAACAACTTCCGGATGGCCGAGCTGCACGCGAAGGAGTCGCCGCAGCGGATCTGGGAGCTGGAGACGTACGGGGCGCTCTTCGACCGGACGAAGGACGGCAAGATCTCCCAGCGCAACTTCGGCGGGCACGAGTACCCCCGGCTGGCGCACGTCGGTGACCGCACCGGCCTGGAGCTGATCCGCACCCTCCAGCAGAAGATCGTCTCCCTCCAGCAGGAGGACAAGCGCGACCTCGGCGACTACGAGGCCCGGATCCGGGTGTTCTCCGAGACGACCATCACCGAACTGCTGCTCGACGGGGACCGGGTGGCCGGGGCGTTCGGCTACTACCGGGAATCCGGCGAGTTCATCCTGTTCGAAGCACCGGCGGTGGTGCTGGCCACCGGCGGGGTCGGCCGGTCCTACAAGGTCACCTCGAACTCCTGGGAGTACACCGGGGACGGGCACGCGCTGGCGCTGCGCGCCGGGGCCACGCTGATCAACATGGAGTTCCTCCAGTTCCACCCGACCGGCATGGTCTGGCCGCCCTCGGTGAAGGGCATCCTGGTCACCGAGTCGGTCCGGGGCGACGGCGGCGTGCTGAAGAACTCCGAGGGCAAGCGGTTCATGTTCGACTACGTCCCCGACGTCTTCCGCAAGCAGTACGCGGAGACCGAGGAGGAGGCCGACCGCTGGTACACCGACCCGGACAACAACCGGCGTCCGCCGGAGCTGCTCCCCCGCGACGAGGTCGCCCGCGCGATCAACAGCGAGGTCAAGGCCGGTCGGGGTACGCCGGCCGGCGGCGTCTACCTGGACATCGCCTCCCGGCGTTCGGCCGACGAGATCCGCCGTCGACTGCCGTCGATGTATCACCAGTTCAAGGAGCTGGCCGACGTCGACATCACGGCCGAGCCGATGGAGGTCGGGCCGACCTGCCACTACGTGATGGGCGGCGTCGAGGTGGACCCGGACTCCGGGGCCGCGTTCGGCACCGTGCAGGGGCTGTTCGCCGCCGGTGAGGTCTCCGGCGGCATGCACGGCTCCAACCGGCTGGGCGGCAACTCCCTGTCCGACCTGCTGGTCTTCGGCAAGCGGGCGGGCGGGCACGCGGCGTCGTACACCGATCAGCTGGCCTCGCGCCCGAAGGTGCCGGTGGCCGCGGTGGAGACCGCCGTGGAGACGGCGCTGGCGCCGTTGCAGCGGGACACCGGGGAGAGCCCGTACACCCTCCAGCAGGATCTCCAGGCGGTGATGGGGGATCTGGTCGGCATCATCCGCCGGGAGGGCGAGCTGGTCGACGCGCTGCGCCGGCTGACCGAGCTGCGGGAGCGGGTGGCGAAGGTGAGCGCGGCCGGCGGCCGGCGTTACAACCCGGGCTGGCACCTGGCGCTGGACCTGCGCAACATGCTGGTCGTCTCGGAGTGCACCGCGAAGGCGGCGCTGGAGCGGCAGGAGTCGCGCGGCGGGCACACCCGGGAGGACTTCCCGACCATGGACCCCCGCTGGCGGCGGATCAACCTGGTCTGCACGCTCGACGGTGACACCGTCCGGCTGGAGCACAAGCCGCTGCCGAAGATGCGGGCCGAGCTGATCGGCCTCTTCGACCGTACCGAGCTGGCCAAGTACCTGACCGACGAGGAGCTGGCCGACGTCGACGCCGTCGGCGAGGAGGCGAACTGATGGGAAGCAAGAGGGAGTTCCGCATCTGGCGGGGCGACGAGACCGGCGGTGACCTCCAGGACTACTCGGTCGAGGTGAACGAGGGCGAGGTCGTCCTCGACGTCATCCACCGGCTCCAGGCCACCGACGCGCCGGATCTGGCCTGCCGGTGGAACTGCAAGGCCGGCAAGTGCGGCTCCTGCTCGATGGAGATCAACGGCAAGCCCCGGCTGAGCTGCATGACCCGGATGTCGACGTTCGAGGAGTCCGAGACCGTCACGGTCACCCCGTTGCGCACCTTCCCGGTGATCCGGGACCTGGTCACGGACGTCTCGTTCAACTACGAGAAGGCACGCGAGACGCCGGCCTTCGCCCCGCCGGCCGACCTGGCGCCGGGTGAGTACCGGATGCAGCAGGTCGACGTGGAACGCTCGCAGGAGTTCCGCAAGTGCATCGAGTGCTTCCTGTGCCAGAACGTGTGCCACGTGATCCGCGACCACGAGGAGAACAAGCCGGCCTTCTCCGGCCCCCGGTTCTTCATCCGGGCCGCCGAGCTGGACATGCACCCGCTGGACGCGAAGACCGACCGCAAGCAGTACGCGCAGCAGGAGCAGGGGCTCGGCTTCTGCAACATCACCAAGTGCTGCACCGAGGTCTGCCCCGAGCACATCAAGATCACCGACAACGGGATCATCCCCATGAAGGAACGGGTCGTCGACCGCAGGTACGATCCCCTGGTATGGCTCGGTAGCAAGATCTTCCGTCGGGGCGAGACGCCCCAGAGCACCGCGAACAGCGCGGGAAAGGGGTCCGTGGTGCACAGCGGCGCACGGCAGGCTGGAGTCCACTCGCACGCCGGCGGCTCCGGCGACCCGGCCGCGGAGGCCCAGGCCCAGCAGGGCGTGAACTGGCACCGCGAGGTCCCGCACCCGACCATGCCGGCGGTCGACGACCGGGGCAAGCTCCCGCTGACGGAGTTGACCTTCGACCGGGCGGCGGCCCCGTCGCCGTTCGGTGACGACGTCACCTTCCCGCTGCCGCCGGAGCACCTGAACTTCGCCCACCCGAGCCAGGACGACAAGCACTGAACGGGCACGAGACCGGCACGACAGGCACCGGGCCGGCCTGACGGCACCACCGGGCCGGGCGAACGGCACGGGCCGGGCGAACGGCACGGGCCGGGCGAACGGCACGGGCCGGGACGGCCGGCATCGCTGCGGCGCGACATCCGCCGCAACGGGCACGACGAGGTCGACGGGGGTCGACGGCACACGCCGTCGGCCCCCGTCGCCGTGTCGGCCGGGCACCCGCCGCCGTCAGCCGGCGGCCAACAGCGGGCGGAGGGCGGCGACGATGGGCACGTCGGCGGGGAGCCAGGTGACGCTGTGCAGTTCGTCGGCGGTCAGCCAGCGCAGCGCGGAGTGTTCCAGTGCGCGCGGCTGGTCGCCGTGCAGCAGGCGTGCCGCGTACACCTTCAGCACCGACCGGCCGTGGGCCATCCGGACGTCGCGGCCGATCCGGTCGCCGACCTCCACCCGGACGGCCAACTCCTCGGCGCACTCACGGACCAGCGCCGCCGTCTCACTCTCGCCCGGCTCGACCTTGCCGCCGGGGAACTCGAACATGCCGGCGACCTCGGGGGGCGCGGTACGCGCACAGGCGAGCACCCGCCCGGCGGAGATGATCGCCGCTCCCACGACCACCCTCGGCTCGCGCCGGTCGGTCGGTCCGTTACCGCTACTCCGTTCGGTCTGCACGGGCGTCCAGCGTGCCAGATCAATCGTCGGTTTGGGTACCGTGGCCGACCGGTAGGCCAATAAGAGACGGAAGTGTGGGCGTGGACACACCGCCATCAGGTCGACAGACTAATAGCACCACGAGGACACGGGACGGCGACGATTTGGCCACAAGCCGGCAACGGCGCCTGGGAGGTGCGGTGATGCGCGCGCTGTTCACCAGTCGAAGCAAGCACGACTATCTCAGTGACGCCCTCACGCTCCTGCACGGGTGGACCCGCGACGGTGAGCAGATCCGCCGCACCCTGGTCATGGACGACAGCCAGCACGCCGCGCTCACCGAACGGGTCAAGGTCGTCGCGGACGCGCTGCGGCTGCGACCGGACATCAGCCGGCGGGACACCGAGACCCGCATCCGGGTCGGGCACGGCGACGGGGAGCCGCTCACCGAGGGTGAGGTGCTGCTCGCCGCCCGGATCGAGGACGCGTACCGCGCGGTGACGGCGGACTGACCAGCCGGCCGCGGCGGTCGCGGGTGACCGGCGGTTCCCGTCATCGTCGACCCCCGTCGTCGCCAGCCGCACCCTCCCCGCCAGCTTAGAGCCGTCCGGGGCCCGCCCCCTCGGCGGAACGTCCGCCCCGTCCGCGCCGAGTGGTCGGAACACCACCCTCGGTCAGCTCAGCGCATCGGCTCGCCCTGCGCCGTCGGCAACCCCAGCGCCTGGCGTACGGCCAGCTCGGTGGCCGGGTCCGGATGCTGCCCGGCCTGCGCGACCACCTGGAGCAGCCGGCCCCGGTCGGGTTCGCCGTCGGCGTCCCGCCAGGCCGGCTCGTCCTGCTCCATCTCGGTGAGCAGCCGCTCCATCGCCGGGCGGACCGCCTCCGGCCAGGTCTCGCGGCGCAGCCGGAACCACATGTCGGTGTGGATGGTCTCGGCCCGACGCACCGCGTCCCGTAGCCCGGCCGGGGTGCTGGTCGGCGCACTGGCCACCAGGGCGGCCCGCGCCTCGGTCCAGTCCCGGCTGGCCAGCAGGTAGCCGAGCTGCGCCGGGTCCAGCACCGTGGTGTCCATCCGCAGCGACCGGGACAGCCCCGCCGGGGAGGTCAGGTAGCAGGTGATGGTGGGGTCGGTGGACCAGTCGACCCGGGTCGGCAGGAACCAGCTCAGCCGCACCTCGGTCGGCAGTCCCAGCGGGTCCACCACGTAGCTGCGCTGCCGCTGCCGGCAGAGCGTCTCGGCCCGCTGGGAGAGCGCCGCCGCACCCGGGTACCGCTCGTCGGCGGAGCGCTCGTAGGCGGGGAAGTCGTCGACGTACTCGGCGTGGTGCGGGGTGTCACAGGCCACCCGGGTGACCTTCTCGGGGGCGGTCCGGCTGGCGGTGGCACCGGAGGACACCCGGAAACAGTCCCCCACCCGCAGCCCGCGCAGCCCCGGGTCGGGGTCGGAACCGGTCATCGTGACGCCCAGCGCCACCAGACCGGCCAGCACCCAGCCACCGAGCAGCACCAGGCCGGCGATCACCAGCCCTCGACCCCGCTCACCGTCCCGCCTGATCCGGCGTAGCGCGAACCCGGCGGTGACCGGTGCCAGCACCCCGCCGAGCAGGCCGAGCAGCAGCGTCACCACGGCCAGCCGGTTCAGCCGGCCCCGGACTGCGGGGCGCTGCGGCCACGGCTCCCAGTCGGGCACGGCATGCGACGCCGGGCCCGCCTCGGCGTCCCCGGTACCGCCCGGGGCCGTGTCGGCACCGCCGTTGGCCGCGTCGGCACCGGGGGCCGGGGGCGGGGTCGCCGCAGCGGCCGGGCTCGCGTCCGCACCGCCGTCGGGCGCGTCGGCACCGCCGGGAGCCGGAGGCGTCGCGTCGGGCGGGGCCGCGTCGGCGGTGCCGGCCGCGGTCGTCGGCGGCACCGGCCGCGACTCGTCGGCGGGCTGCGTCTCGGAACGTTCGCTGGTCACACCGCTTCCCTCCCCCGTCGCCCCGCGTCCGGCCAGGCATGGGGAGACTAGTCGACCGGGCGGACGGGCAGGCAACGGCCGACGCTGGCGCCCACTTCCTACCGTGGAACCCATGGCAAATGTGACGTACGACCGCAAGGAGCAGTTCCAGCAGATCCGCAGTGGACTGCTCGACGGGGAACAGATCATCGCCGTCTACGACGCCATCGGCACCGGCACCGGGTTCATCGGCCTGACCGACCGGCGGGTGATCATCCAGGACCGCTCGTTCGTGGGCAAGAAGTTCGCGATCACCAGCATCCCGTACTCGAAGATCACCAGCGTGAGCGTGGTGAGCAACAAGTCGTGGGGCGGGGAGTTCTTCTCCACCGGCGCGATCGCCGTACACGTCGGCACGCACACCTACGAGGTGGAGTTCCGGGGCGCGCAGAAGAGCCACCACGTGCACAACGTGATCCTGCACTACATCTCCTGACCTGCCCCCGCCCGCCGACACGCCGCCCCGTCCCGCCTCACCGCTGGCGGGTCGGGGGCGCCGGTGGCGATGAGGGAGTCGAGGATGTCCCGGGCCGCGGCGAGCCGCTGCATGGCCGCGGTGATCCGCGCCCGTTCCTCGGCGAGGCCGTCGAGCAGTTCGGGGCAGGTGGGGGCGAGCACCGTGGTGTCGTCCGGCACACAGGGCAGGATCTCGGCGATCACGGCCGTCCCGAGCCCGGCCGAGAGGAGCAACTGGATCCGCCGCACGGTGGCCAGGGCCTGCTCGCCGTAGTCGCGGTAGCCGCTCGGCCGCCGTTCCGGCCGTAGCAGGCCCTGCTCCTCGTAGTAGCGCAGGGCCCGGGTGCTCACCCCGGCCCGCCGGGCCAGTTCACCGATCCGCATGCCGTACAGGAGAGCGCGGACTTGACCTTCACGTCAACGTGAACGTCTACCGTCGCCGGCATGAGCGATCGCAAACTCACGCACCACGACCCGGTGGCGGTGCTCGGTCTCGGCCCGATGGGGCAGGCCCTCGCCACCGCCCTGATCTCGGCCGGCATTCCGACCATCGTCTGGAACCGTACGCCGGAGCGGGCCGAACCCCTCGTCACGCGGGGCGCGGTGGCTGCGCCGACCGTCGCCGGGGCGGTCCGGGCCGCCGCCGTCGTGGTCACCTGCCTGCGTAGCCCGGCAGCGGTCGACTCGGTGCTCGCCGCGCACGACGACTGGGCCGGCCGGACCGTCATCGACGTCACCACCGGTCAACCGGACGAGGCGCGCAAACTGGCGAAATGGGCCGAAGGCAACGGCGTCGACCTGGTGAAGGGCGCGATCCTGACCCCGACGCCGACGATCGGCACACCGGCCGCCGTGACGCTCTGGTGCGGCGACCGGCCCACCGTCGACGCGGTCATGCCCACCCTGACGGCCTTCGGCGGCACACCCGCCCACCTCGGCCCGGACCCGGGGGCGACGGCGGCGTACGAGATGGCGCTGTTCGATCTGTTCGGCACCGCGGTCACCGGCCTGCTGCACGCCTTCGCGCTGGCCTCGGCGGAGGGCATCGACCCCCGGTCGTTCGCCCGGTACGCCGCCGGGATCGCCCCGATGCTCGCGGAGCTGGTCGGCCGCTTCGCCGACGACATCGCCGCGGACCAGTTCCCCGGCGACCGGTCCACCGTCGCCTCGGTCGGCGCGAGCATCACCCACGTCATCGAGGCCACCGACGCCCACGGGATCGACTCCGGGATGCTGCGTGCCGCCCGGTCCGTCATCGAACGGACCATCGCCGCCGGTCACGGCGAGGACGGACTGGCCCGGCTGGCCCAGGTTCTCACCCCGGCCCGCTCCGTCTGACACCCGGCCGGCCCCGGTCCCTGGAATACTCGGGCCCATGCGGACGACTCTCCACAATGGTCATCGGGGGCTGGTGCGGCGTGTTCCTGCGTGACGTGCTGGCCACCGATGTCGAGGCGTACCAGCGGATGCGCTGCGACCCGGCGATGATGGTCGAACTCGGCGGGCCGCTGCCGGCCGCCCACGTGGCCCGGCAGGTCCGCCGGGACGCCCGACTGGCCGCCGACGGCGTCGCACTGATCAAGATGATCGTGGTGGACGACACGGTCGCCGGGACCGTCACCCTCTGGCGCGGGCCGGACGACGGGGCGGTCGCCGAGGTCGGCTGGATGGTGCTGCCCGAGTTCCAGGGCCGGGGGCTGGCCAAGCAGGGCGTACGCGCGCTACTCGACCAGGCCCGCACCGAGGGACGGGAGGACACCGTGCACGCCTTCCCGGCGGTCGGCAACGCCCCGTCGAACGCGATCTGCCGGTCGCTCGGGTTCACCCTGCTCGGCGAGGAGGACGTCGAGTTCAACGACCAGGTCATCCGTACCCGGCACTGGACGCTCGACCTGACCCGGCCGGAAACCGGGTTGCCCCGCTGACCGGCCCGCTGCTTGGCTGGGGACGAAGCCGACCGGAGGGAGCAGACGACATGTCGTACGCCACGAGGTCCACCCAGGCGCCCACCATCGACCAGCAGCGGGAATCGAGGCTTCGTGACCACCAGCACCACGGCAGTGACGGCGCGACCATGCGCCGGTGACACCGGACCGGCCGGCACCCCGAACGGGGGTCGCTGATGTCGGTGTTCGATGATCCGGGCCACTTCGGCAGGATGTGGGCCGACAGGTACGACAGCCCCGGCAACCCCGACCCGGGCCCGGCGGTGGACTTCCTCGCCGAACGGGCCGGCGACGGGCGGGTGCTCGAACTCGCCGTCGGGACGGGTCGGGTGGCGTTACCGCTCGCCGCCCGGGGCGTACCCGTCGACGGGGTCGAGGCGTCACCGGAGATGGTGGCGAAGCTGCGCGCCAAGCCCGGCGGCGACGGCGTCCCGGTCACCATCGGCGACATGGCCGACGTGCCCGTGACAGGCCCGTACCGGCTGGTCTACCTGGTGTTCAACACCCTGTTCAACCTGGTCCGTGCCGAGCGGCAGCAGGACTGCCTGCGCAACGTGGCCCGGGTGCTGGCCCCCGGCGGCGAGTTCGTCGTCGAGGCGTTCGTGCCCGACCCGGCCGGCTTCGACCGGGACGAACAGGTGCAGATGCGGTCGGTGACCGAGGACTCGGCCACCATCCGGCTGCACCAGTACGACCGGGCGGCGCAGACCTTCGTCCGGCAGACCATCACCTTCGACCGCGACGGCGTACACCTGGAACCGTTCGCGATGCGCTACTGCTGGCCGGAGCAGATCGACGAGCTGGCCCACCGGGCCGGCCTGCGCCTCGTCGAGCGGTACGCCGACTGGCACCGGCACCCGTTCGACGACACCAGCACGTCGCACATCTCGGTCTACCGCCGCTGAGGGGTGGACCGGCCGGGGTCGGGGCACCTGCCCCGACCCCGGGGTGTGCCGGCGCACTACAGCCGTTTGATCATCCGGATGGCGGCGGCCTCGGCGGCCTCAGAAGTCGATGAACCCGGCCACGACCTCGTCCACCGTGCCGTCGTCCCGCAGCGTGCCGTAGAAGTACACCGAGCCGTATCCCCAGAGGTAGGACTCGACCATGTCCGCCAGTTCGCCTGCCACCGGCCAGCCTTCCTCGTCGACCTGGAACAGGAAGTCGTGCCCGTCGGCGAGCACCGCGTCCGCGTAACTCGGGTCGCCCTGGATGAGCACCGGCTCGGTGCCGACGCGCACGAACGGAACGACGTCACCGTCGCACTCCGTCAACGCGGCGCAGCGCAGTCCGGGCCAGCCGAGCTCCGTACGGGAGCCCCGCGGCGAGGGCTGGTGCAGGACGGCCCGCATCGCCATGCCCGGGTATTCGAGATCGTCGTCGCTGATCTCGAACCCCTCGCGCAGCAGCACCGACACCTCACGACCGCCGGTCCAGGGCGCACAGTCCGCAGGAAGTGTCAGGAGGTAGCGGTGCGTCGTCAGCACCGGGTGGGACTCGATCGCGACAGGTGGCGCGCCACCGATCCGCCCACCGGTCCGGCCGTCCGGGAGCACGGGCGTCAACGTCGTGACCATGGCCCGACCGTACCGGCCGGCTCGGACGTCGAAGCGGAGGTCCACCGCGATCCGTGACGACGCGGGGCCGGGGCGGGCGAGCGCAGGAGGCCGGGACCGCGACTACCGAATGCTACGGTGACCGCATGACTGCGGTGCCCGAGTGGATGCGGCCGCCCCGCCCGGAGGGGTGGTACGCAGACGACCTCGACACGCTCACCGAGGCACCCCGTCACACCGAACTGATCGACGGAGCACTCGTCTTCATGATGTCCCCCCAGCGGGTCTGGCACGCCCGGATCGTCACAGCGCTGGTGAACGCCCTGACCGACCAGGCACCATCAGGTGTCGAGGTCGACAGGGAGATCACGGTCCGACTCGACAGGTGGAACCGTCCCGAGCCCGGCCTCGTGGCAGCGGCAGCACCTCACGACCCGTCGCGGACCTTCTACACACCTGAGGAGACTCTCCTGGTCGTGGAGGTGGTCTCGCCGGAGTCGGCGCACCGCGACCGTACGGTCAAGCTGCGCAAGTACGCGGAAGCCGGCATCGCCAACTACTGGCGCGTCGAGGAGGAGGACGGCTCACCTGTGGTCCACGCCTACGAACTGGACGTGCCGACACGGGCCTACGTGGCGACCGGAATTCATCGCCACGAACTGCGGACCACGAAGCCGTTCGTGATCAAGCTTGACCTGGACGGGCTGGTGCCGGGCCGCAAGGCCTGAGCGCGGCGACCACCACACGCTGGAGCGGACCCCACCGGATCCCGTCGCCGGTCACCGTGACGGTGGCTCGGGAGCGCCCAGATTCAGGAACATCACGTGCAGCCCCACCAGGCCGTGCTCGGGGTGGTCGAACGCCTCGGGGACGGTGGCGAGCACCTCGAAACCCAACGAACGCCACAGCCGGACCGCGACCTCGTTCGACTCGACGACCGCGTTGAACTGGATGCTCCGGTAGCCGGCGGCCCGCGCCCAGCCGACGACGTACTCGCCGAGGGCGCGGCCGACGCCGCGGCCGGAATGCCGTGGGTCGACCATGAAGCTGGCCGTTGCCACATGCGCGCCGCGACCGGGCCGGTTCGGACCCATCTTCGCGCTGCCGAGAACGGTCGGCCCGTCCACCGCGACGACGGTGCGCCCCGGAGGGGACTCCATCCACCACCCGCGGGCCTGCTCCAGGGACAGGTTCCCGGGGAACGCGTACGAGCGGCCCTGCGCCACGATCTCGCTGAAGAAGGGGTAGATCGCAGGCCAGTCGCCGTCCTCGGCGTCGCGGATCGTCACCGGATCACCGTAGGACCGGTCGACAGGCCCGACAACGCGATTCAGCCGGGCGGCACGACCCGCGAACTTGTCCGCGAGACGGTGGACCGGAACTACACGTTGAACCGGAACTCCACCACGTCGCCGTCCTGCATGACGTATTCCTTGCCCTCGATCCGGACCTTGCCGGCGGCCTTCGCCGCCGCCATCGAACCGGCCGCGACCAGGTCGTCGTAGGAGACCACCTCGGCCTTGATGAAGCCGCGCTGGAAGTCGCTGTGGATCACCCCGGCGGCCTCCGGGGCGGTCGCGCCGACCGGCACCGTCCAGGCCCGCGCCTCCTTCGGCCCCGCCGTGAGGTACGTCTGGAGCCCGAGCGTGCGGAAGCCGACCCGGACGAGCTGGTCCAGCCCCGGCTCGGACTGCCCGATCGACTCCAGCAGCTCGCGGGCCTCCTCCTCGGGCAGGTCCACCAGCTCGGATTCGATCTTGGCGTCCATGAACACGGCCTCGGCGGGAGCCACCAGGGCGCGCAGCTCGTCGAGGAAGGCGGCGTTGCCCAGCTCGGCCTCGTCGACGTTGAACACGTAGAGGAACGGCTTCGTGGTGAGCAGGTGCAGCTCCCGCAGGTGCTCCAGCTCGATCTTGGCGGCGGCGGCCCCGGCGTACAGGGTGGTGCCGCCGTCGAGCACCTCGACGGCCTGCTTCGCGGCGGTCACCGCGGCGGCCCGGTCCTTGCGGAGCTTGGCCTCCTTCTCCAACCGGGGCAGCGCCTTCTCCAGGGTCTGCAGGTCGGCCAGGATCAGCTCCGTGTTGATCGTCTCGATGTCGTCGGCGGGCGAGACCTTGCCGTCGACGTGCACCACGTTCGGGTCGGAGAAGGCCCGTACCACCTGGCAGATGGCCGAGGCGTCCCGGATGTTCGCCAGGAACGCGTTGCCCCGGCCCTGCCCCTTCGACGCCCCCCGGACCAGGCCGGCGATGTCGACGAACGACACCGGCGCGGGCAGCACCTTCTGCGACGAGAAGATCTCGGCGAGCTTGTCGAGCCGCGCGTCCGGCAGCCCCACCACCCCGACGTTGGGCTCGATCGTGGCGAACGGGTAGTTCGCCGCGAGCACGTCGTTCTTGGTCAACGCGTTGAACAGGGTGCTCTTGCCGACGTTGGGCAGGCCGACGATGCCGATGGTGAGACTCACGACGGGCCAGCTTACGCCGTCACCCGGCAGGCGGCCCCGTCGGCACCGCCGGGGCGGCTCAGGCGGTGAGCAACCGGGGTTCGATCCGGGTCTCCCGCACCCCGCCGACACCGTCCGGCACCACCTCGTACGCGGCCACCCCGGCCCGGTCGGCGACCGCCTCGGCCAGCCGGGTGCCCCGGTAGACCAGCCCCACCCCGTCGTCGGTGCAGTGGCTGGCCGGCAACGTGCCGTCGGCGACCAGCCGGTGCAGCAGCGGCCGGCGCTGCGCCTCGCTGTCGTAGTGCACCCCGTTGCCGTACGGCAGCCAGCCCAGGCCGTCGGTGTAGGCCCGCAACCGCCGGCCGTAGCTGTCGGTGGTGCCGCCGACGTGCCAGCAGATCGAACCGGCGGAGACCCCGCCGAGCACCACCCCGGCCTCCCAGCACTCGCGCAGGATCTCCGGCAGCCCGTGCACCCGCCACACCGCGCAGAGGTTGGCCACGCTGCCGCCACCGACCCAGATGATGTCCTGGCCGAGCAGGTGCGCCCGGACGTCCTCGACGTTGGGCATCGGGAACAGCGCCAGGTGCGAGGGGCGGTAGCGGGTGCCGGCGAACGCGCCGTGGAAGACGGTCAGCGCGGTGGGCTGGTCGCCGACGGCCTGGTTGAGGTAGCAGATCCGCGGCTCGTCGGCCTGCGCCAACTCGGCCATCAGGTCGAAGACCGGTCCGGGATCGGCATCCCAGGGGCCCCGGCCACGACTGGTGAAACCCATGCTGGTGGCGACGATGGTCGGTTCGGTGGCGGGCATGTCGGTCCTCTCTGCGGCTGGCTCCGCTGTCATCCTGCGCCACCGCCGTCCCCCGGCCCACCGGCCGGCGTCACCCGGCGAGTCGCCAGTCCGCCCCGCCGTCGGCCACCCCCGGCAGTTCGCCAGTCGCCGCGAGCGGCAGGGTGAGCCGGTCCCCGGCGCTCGGGCCGGCCCGCTCCGACTCGCCCAACATCCAGCGCACCTCGTCGACCGTCCAGCCCAGCCCCCGCCGGCCGGCGATCTCCCGGACCAGCCGGCGGCCGACCCGGGTGTCGTCGTCGTAGAACCGCATGCACCAGTGGTGTGCCCACATGCCCAGCGCCCGCAGGCCGGCCGCGTCGAGGGAGCCGGCGAGCCGACCGCAGGCGGTGTCGGCGAACGGTCGTGCCGGATCGTCGGCCCGGTCCCGCTCGATCGCGCCGAAAGCGGCCGGCGCGACCACCCGCATCCGGTCGTACAGGCCCTGCGCGGTGGCGTCGTCCAGCCGCCCCGGCCCTGACCGAGGGTCGCCCCGCCCGGTCACGCTCGCCATCGCCGCACCCTTTCTGGAGTTGGTGCCGGGACGCTACCGACCACTACCGACACTTTCCGGGCCGGAAACTGATCCCCGGGACCGGGATAGGCGGGGTGAGCTGGGGCGTCTGTATCGGTGACAGACAATGACGGGGAGGGTGGGTGGACGAGGACGATCGGGCCCGGCTGGCCGAGTTCGTGGCCAGCCGGGCACCGGCCCTGATGCGGGTCGCGTACCTGCTCACCGGGGACCGGCACGCCGCCGAGGACCTGTTCCAGTCGGCGCTGGCCAAGACCATTCCGAGGTGGCGTGACCTGCGCCACACCGACCCGGAGGGCTACCTGCGCACGGTCATGTACCGGGAGCAGGTCAGCTGGTGGCGGCGGCTGCGCCGGTACCGGGAGACGCTGCTCACCGGCGTCGACGACCCGGCCGGTCCGGACCTGTTCGGCGGCACCGACGTACGGCTGGCGATGCGGGCCGCGCTGCGCGCGCTGCCGGCGGCCCAGCGCACGGTCGTGGTCCTGCGCTACTACGAGGACCTCACCGAGACCCAGGTGGCCGCCGCGCTCGGCTGCTCGGTCGGCACCGTACGCAGCCGCACCCACCGGGCCGTGGCCCGGCTGCGGCAACTCCTGCCGGACATCGAACTGCTGGAGGTACGGCGGTGACCACGCCCCTCGAGAACCTCATCCGCGCCACCCTCTCCGACCTCGCCGAGGAGGCACCGACAGTGCACGACCAGTTGAACCGGGCGGAACGCCGGGCCCGGTCCCGCCGCCGCGCCACGATCACGATGAGCGCGGCGGGGGTCCTCGCCGCCATGCTGATCGCCACCCCGTTCGCGATGGCCGCCAGCGGTGACGGGGACACCCCGCCCGCCGTACCGGCGTCGACGCCGAGCGGGCCGCCCGCGGCACCCGCCCCGGCGGCGGTGACCGAACCCCCCGTCGACCAGGGCGTCCGGACCGGCCGCGGCGCGCCGGCCCGGACCGCCGTTCCCGCACCGCCGGGCAAGCCGGCCTCGACGGCCGTACCCGCGTCGCCCGCGACGTCCACTCCGGCACCGCCCGCCATCCCCGCGTCGCCCGCTCCGGCGACGACCGCCATCCCCGCGTCGCCCGCGCCACGCGTCGCCGGACCGCGCACCGGCCCGGTCACCGCACCGGCCCCCGCCAGCAGCGCACCGCCCGTCGACCAGGGCCCCGCGACCGGCCCCGTTCCCGCGCGCTGACGCACCGCCTCCCCACCCCGGCACGGCCGGGGTGGGGAGGTCGACCACCGCCCGCACGCTCAGGTCCGATTCCCGCGAGCCACCACCGGTGAGCTGCGGGCATGATCGGTGGCGTGGAGTTGGACTTCGAACGGTGCTACCGCGCCGTGGACAGCCGTGACCAGCGGTTCGACGGCTGGTTCTACACGGGCGTCACGTCGACCGGGATCTACTGCCGGCCGTCCTGCCCGGCGATCACCCCGAAGCGGCGTAACGTCCGCTTCTTCCCGTCGGCAGCCGCCGCGCAGGGGGCCGGCCTACGGGCCTGCCGCCGGTGCCGCCCGGACGCCGCGCCCGGCTCACCGCAGTGGGACGTCCGCGCCGACGTGGTGGGTCGCGCCATGCGGCTCATCGCCGACGGGGTGGTCGACCGGGACGGCGTACCCGGGCTGGCCGCCCGGCTGGGCTACACGCAACGGCACCTGCACCGGATGCTCCGGGCGGAACTGGGCGCCGGGCCACTGGCACTGGCGCGGGCCCAACGTGCCCAGACCGCCCGAACGTTGATCGAGACGACCCACCTGGGCCTGGCGGAGGTGGCGTTCGCAGCCGGGTTCGGCAGCGTACGGCAGTTCAACGACACCGTCCGGCAGGTGTACGGGACGGTGCCGTCGCAGTTGCGCACCGGGCGGGGCGGCCCGCCGACGCCGGGTGGGGCGGGCACGATCACGCTCCGGCTGGCGTACCGGCCGCCGCTGCACGCCGCCGCCCTGCTGGGGTTCCTGGCCGCCCGGACGCTGCCCGGCCTCGACGAGGTGCGCGACGGGACGTACCGCCGGGGGTTGCGGCTGCCGCACGGCCCGGCGCAGATCGCGCTGACCCCGACGACCGGGTACGTCGGGGCGACGCTGCGCCTGGCCGACCTGCGGGACCTGGCCCCGGCGGTGGCCCGCTGCCGTCGCCTGTTCGACCTGGACGCCGATCCGGAGGCGGTCGACCAGACGTTGGCCGCCGATCCGGCCCTGGCCGGGGTCGTCGCCGCCGAACCGGGCGTGCGGGTGCCCCGGGCGGTGGACGGCTTCGAGATGGCGCTGCGGGCCATCATCGGCCAACAGGTCTCCCTCCCCGCCGCCCGCACCACCCTCACCCGCCTCCTCACCCACCCGGCCCTCACCCCCGGCCCCGCCCCCGGCCCCCACCCCCGCCCCGGCCCCGGCTCCGGCCCCGGCTCCGGCTCCGGCCCCGGCTCCGGCTCCGGCCCCGGCTCCGGCTCCGGCCCCGGCTCCGGCTCCGGCTCCGGTGATCAAGAGGTTTGCGTCACGGAGAGCGCTTCCCGGCGACGCAAACCTCTTGATCACCGCGCCGCGGCGGACGGGGGCGGCGCGGCGGACGGGGGCGGCGCGGCGGACGGGGGCGGCGCGGCGGACGGGGGCGGGGCGGGCGGGTGGGGAGTGTGGGGGTTCCCGGGGGCGGAGGAGGTGCTGGGGTTGCCGGATGCGGCGTTCGGGATGCCGGCCGCCCGGCGGGAGACGATCCGGGCGCTGGCCCGGGCGGTCGCCGCCGGGGAGGTAGACCTGGAGCCGGGCGGCGACCGGGCGGAGACGGTACGACGGTTGACGGCGCTGCCCGGGATCGGCCCGTGGACCGCCGGTTACCTGGCCATGCGGGCCCTCGGCGACCCCGACGTGCTGCTCCCCACCGACCTCGCGGTACGTCGGGGCGCTGCCGCCCTCGGCCTGCCGGCCACCCCCACCACCCTGGACACGTACGCCGACCGCTGGCGACCCTGGCGGTCGTACGCGGCGATCAGACTCTGGAGAGCGGCATGACGACCCTCGGCACCACCACCATCGGCACCACCACCATGGACACCCCGGCCGGCCCGTTCAGCGTGCTCGTCGACCCCGACGGCGCGGTCCGGGCGGCCGGTTTCACGGCCGACCCGGACAGCCTGCTGCCGCTGGTGCACCCGAGCCTGCGCGGCCCGCTGACGCCGTACGCCGACCTCGGTCCGGTGACCGCCGCCGTCCGCGCCTACCTCGACGGGGACCTGACCGCGATCGACGTGGTGCCGGTACGGCAGCACAGCGGCGGGGCGTTCCAGACCCACGCCTGGACCGTGCTGCGCGACGTCAAACCGGGCGAGCCGGTCACCTACACCGGGTACGCCGCACTGGCCGGCCGGCCCGCCGCGGTCAGGGCGGCCGCCGCCGCCTGTGCCCGTAACGCCGCCGCCCTCTTCGTGCCCTGCCATCGGGTGCTGCGCACCGACGGCACCCTCGGCGGCTACCGGTACGGTCTGCCGGTGAAGAGGTGGTTGCTCGGTCACGAGCGGCGGCTGACGGCAAGCTGACAGCGGAATCGATGCCGATCGACGCTACCGTCGGGTAGTGCCTGCGCAGCGCGACGGCGACCCGGCCAACCCCAGGGCGGACGGTCGGGTCCGGTCGCTGCGCAACCTCTGGCGGCTGCGCCGCTACCTGCGCCCGTACGCCGCCACGTACGTCCTGCTGTTGCTGGCGGCGCTGGCCGCCACCGGGGCGGGTCTGGCCGTACCCCTGGTGGTACAGCGGGTGGTGGACGGGCCGGTCGCCCGGCACGACCCGGCGGGGCTGCTCCGCCTCGGCGGGCTGGCCCTGCTGCTCGGCCTGGTCGAGGCAGTGCTGATCTTCATCCGGCGGTGGAGCCAGTCCTCCTCCTCGGTCGGCATGGAGGCGACCATCCGCGCCGACCTCTACGCCCACCTGCAACGCCTGCCGGCCGGATTCCACGACCGCTGGCAGTCCGGGCAGCTGCTCTCCCGGGCGATCAGCGACCTGTCGGTGCTGCGCCGGTTCCTCTCCTTCGGGCTGCTGTTCCTGGTGCTCAACGTGGTCACCTACGTCGCCGTGGTGATCCTGTTGATCCGCCTGCACGGGCCGCTGGGGCTGCTGGTGGCGGCCAGCGCGGTGCCGCTGTTCCTGATCAGCCGCCGGTTCGGGCGGCACTACCACACCTCGTCGCGGCGGATGCAGGACCAGCAGGGCGACGTGGCCACCCTGGTCGAGGAGACCGCGCAGGGGCTGCGCACCATGAAGGCGTACGGGCGGGGGCCGGAACTGGCCGACCGGTTCGCCGGGCGGGCCCGCGCGCTGCACGACACCGGCGTGGCCAAGGGGGCGCTGCTGGCCGGCGCGTCGGCCCTGTTCGACCTGGTGCCGAACCTGACGCTGGGCGCCACGCTGGTCGGCGGCGCGACGCTGGTCGCCCGGGACGCGTTGACCATCGGTGAGCTGGTCGCCTTCGTCAGTCTCCAGCTCATGCTGATCTGGCCGGTGCAGTCGCTCGGTTGGATCATCGCCAACGGGCAGGAGGCCGCCACCGCCGCCGACCGCATCCAGGAGGTGCTGGACACGCCTCCTTCGATCGTGGACGCGCCGGACGCCGTGCCGCTGGCCCGCTCGGCGGTGCGCGGCCGGCTCCGCTTCGAGGGGGTGTCGTTCCGCTATCCGGGCAGCACCGAACCGGTGCTGCGGGAGATCGAGCTGACCGTCGAGCCGGGCGAGACGCTGGCCCTGGTGGGGGCGACCGGCTGCGGCAAGAGCACCCTGCTCTCCCTGGTGCCCCGGCTGCACGACGTCACCGGTGGCCGGATCACCCTGGACGGGCACGACCTGCGCGGGGTACGCCTGGACGCGCTGCGCCGGCTGGTCGGGGTGGCCTTCGAGGAGCCGACGCTGTTCTCCATGTCGGTCTGGGAGAACCTCACCCTGGGCTGTCCGGACGCCACCGACGACGAGGTCCGGGCCGCGCTGGCGCTGGCCCAGGCCGACTTCGCGTACGACCTGCCGTGGGGGTTGGCGACCCGGGTGGGCGAGCAGGGGCTGTCGCTCTCCGGCGGGCAGCGGCAACGGCTGGCGCTGGCCCGCGCGGTGCTCGGCCGGCCGGCGTTGCTGGTCCTCGACGACCCGCTCTCCGCCCTGGACGTGCACACCGAGGCGCTGGTCGAGGCGGCGCTGCGCCGGGTGCTGCGGGACACCACCGCGCTGCTGGTGGTGCACCGGCCGTCGACTGTCGCGCTGGCCGACCGGGTGGCGCTGCTCGACGGGGGTCGGATCACCGCCGTCGGCCGGCACGGCGACCTGATGGCCACCGTGCCGGCGTACCGGGCGGTGCTCGCCGCCGAACCCGCACCGGCACCGGGCCTGGTGCGTTCGTGATCCGCCGGCCGGCCCGGCAGCACCGCACGACCGCCGGTGACGGCCGCCCCCGGCAGCACGGCACCGCCGGGGGTGACGGCCGGTCGGTCGCGCTGGACCACTGGCGGGGCCGGGCCACCGACCCGGACGCCGACCGCAGCCGCGCCGAGGACGACTCCCCGGAGGCGGTGGCCCGGCTGCGGGGGCGCAGCCGGGCGCTACTGCGCGACCTGCTCCGCCCGCACCGCAGGTCGCTCGGCGTGGCGGTGGGCCTGCTGCTGGCCCAGAACGCCGCCGCGATGGCCGGGCCGTACCTGGTCATGCTCGGCATCGACCGGGCGGTGCCGCCGCTGCGCGCCGGGGACCCGGGTCCGCTGGCCGCCGTCGCGGGCGCGTTCGCCGTCGCGGCGGTCACCGAGTACGCCGCCCGGCGCAGCTACCTCACCCGCTCCGCCCGGATCGGCCAGGCCGTCCTGCTCGACCTGCGCCAGCGGGTGTACGGCCACCTGCTGACCCTCTCCGTCGGCTTCCACGAGCGCTACACCTCCGGTCGGGTGGTGTCCCGGCTCACCAGCGACGTCGACTCCATCGCCGAGCTGGTCGACGGGGGGATCGACACCCTGGTCGCCGCCGCGCTGTCGGTGCTGTCGGTGGCCGCCATCCTGCTCTGGCTGGACCTGCCGCTGGCGGCGGTGACGCTGCTGGCGTTCCCGTTCCTGTTCTGGCTGTCCCGCTGGTTCGCCCGCGCCTCGGCCCAGGCCTACCGGCACAGCCGGGAGGCGGTGGCCCTGGTGATCGTCCATTTCGTCGAGTCGTTGCGCGGCATCCGGGCGGTGCAGGCGTTCCGCCGTGAGCCGCGCAACCAGCAGATCTTCGTGACGGTCAACGACGAGTACCGGCGGACCAGTCTGCACGGGTTCCGGCTGATCGCCACGTACTCGCCGGGGATCAAGGTGATCGGCAACGTCACCGTGGCCACCGTGCTCGGGTACGGCGGCTGGCGGGTGCTGGGCGGCGACACCGAGGTGGGGGTGCTCGCCGCGTTCCTGCTCTACCTGCGCCGGTTCTTCGATCCGATGCAGGAGCTGAGCCAGTTCTACAACTCGCTCCAGTCGGCGACCGCCGCCCTGGAGAAGCTCGCCGGGGTGCTCGACGAACGGCCGGGGGTACCCGAACCGGCGTCGCCGGTGCCGTTGCCGGCCGGGCCGGGGCGGGGCGCGGTGACGTTCCGCGCGGTCTCCTTCGGTTACCGGCCGCAGACGCCGATCCTGGCCGGGCTGGACCTGGCCGTGCCGGCCGGTCAGACGGTGGCCCTGATCGGCCCGACCGGCGCCGGCAAGTCGACGGTGGCGAAGCTGCTCGCCCGCTTCCACGACCCGGACGCCGGCACGGTCGAGCTGGACGGCGTCGACCTGCGGGACCTGTCCGACGCCGAGCTGCGCCGGGCGGTGGTGCTGGTGACCCAGGAGAACCACCTGTTCGGCGGCACGGTGGCGGAGAACATCCGGTTCGGCCGGCCGGACGCCTCCGACGCGGCGGTGCAGGCGGCGGCGCGGGCGATCGGCGCACACGACTTCATTGCCGCCCTGCCCGACGGGTACGCCACCGAGGTGCACCGGCGCGGCGGCCGGCTCTCCGCCGGGCAGCGGCAGCTCGTCGCGTTCGCCCGCGCGTTCCTGGCCGACCCCCGGGTGCTGATCCTGGACGAGGCGACGTCGTCGCTGGACGTGCCGACCGAGCGGCTGGTGCAGCGGGCGCTGGCCAGCGTGCTGCGGGACCGCACCGCGCTGGTGATCGCGCACCGGCTCTCCACGGTGGAGACCGCCGACCGGGTGCTGGTCGTCGACTCCGGACGGATCGTCGAGGACGGTGCGCCGGCGCGGCTCGCCACCACCGGCGGCCGGTACGCCACGCTGCACCGGCAGTGGCGCGAGTCGCTGAGCTGACCGGCGGACGCCTCGCACCCGGCCGCCGCCCGGTCCCGGCGGGTGAGCAACGCGGTCGGGACCGAACCGGACGGTACGGGGCAACCGGTGCCCGCCGGGGACGGATAGACTCTGCCCGCATCGACGGCCCCGACCCTGTTCCCACCGGTCCGACCGGCCGGGCGGGCGTGGCGGGGTCGGTCGCGTCGCCGGCATACGGGGAGGTTGCGGCGTGCGGATCCGTGGACGAGTGGTGCTGGCAGCGGCGTTGGCGCTGAGCACGATGGGGACGACCGGGGTGGCGTTGGCCATGGACCGGGGCACCGGTCCGACCGGCGGACCGGCAGGTGGCACCTGGGCGGCCGGGGCGGCCCCGGTCGCCGTGGAGGCCCGGGTGGCGGCCGGCACCGACGTCGGTGGCCGGGCCGCGACGCCCGCCGCACCGCGTCCGGCACCGGTGGCGACCCGCCCGGCGGCCCAGGTCGCGCAGGCGGCCCCCGCCTCGGTGAGCTACCTCAGCGACCGTTACCGGGTCGCCCCGGGCGAGGCCGCCCGCCGGCTGGCCCTCCAGGAGCTGTCCGCGCCGCTGGCCGACACCCTCGCCACCCGTTTCCCCGACTCGTACGCCGGGATGTGGCTGGACCAGGCGGGCGGCGGGGTGCTCACCATCGCCGCCACCGACCCGGCCCCGGTCGCCGGGGCGGTCGCCGGGCTGCCGGACGCCCGGCACGTCACCGTCGTGCCGGCCCGGCACTCGCGGCGCGACCTGGACGCGGCGGCGACCCGACTGGCCGGGACGCTGGGCGTCACCGCCGGGCGGGACGTGGTGGTCGACGAGCGGGCCAACGAGGTGCTGGTGCTCACCGGCGACGCGGTGCCCGCCGGTGACACCCGGCTGGCCGGTGCGCTCGACTCGGCCGGGGTGCCGGCCCGGGCCCGGACCCGGCTCGACGAGGGCGCGATCCCCAAGGCGTGCGACCCGCGCTACTGCGCGCAGGCGCCGATGCGCGGCGGCATCCGGCTGGACGTGCCCCGCGACGACGGCACCGTCGGCGGCTGCACCACGGGCTTCAACGTCCGGGCGAAGTCCGGGCAGTACTACGTGCTGACCGCCGGGCACTGCGTGGTGGGCGGCCGGCACCAGCGGGTGGACGACACCTGGCACCAGTTCCTCGGGCCGAAGGTGCCGGTGGGCATCGAGTCGACCAACCCGGTGCTGGCCGAGAACGACTTCCCCAACGACTACGCGGTCCTGCCCTACGCCACGGGGGCCAGCACCCGCTGGGCGTACCCGAGGCGCAGTGTCGGCAACACGCCGAGCCTGGTCAACTACTGGTGCGTGGCCGACAATCCGGCCTGCGCCGGCAGGGGCAGCCGCGACGTGCCGATCACCGGCGTCACGCCGTACGCCGCCGTGCAGGCCGGCTGGGTGGTCTGCGCCACCGGCTCGGCGTACACCCCGAAGGCCGGCGAGCAGTACGTCGACTCGGGTGCCGGTGTCGGCTACCTGCCGGGCACCCGCTGCGGCGAGGTCATCGGCAAGGCCGGCGGCGGCATCGACGTGCGGGTGTGCGCGCGGCCCGGTGACAGCGGCGGCCCGCTGTTCACCGAGTCCGACGGGCGGGCGCTGGGCATCCTCAACAACGGCGATCCCGGCGAGGGGCCGTGCACCAACCCCGACGAGACGAACACCTACGCGTCGGTCTCGGTGATCCTCGACCGGGTCAACGACCGCACCGGGCTCGACTTCCAGATCGCCACCAAGGGGCCGCTGCTCGCCCCGCCGGTCGGCTCTTCGAACCGGTAGCCCACCGGGTCCGGCCCACGTCGCACCGGGCACTCGGCCCGCCACGACCCATGTCGTGCCGGGCACCCGGTGCGGTGCCGCCGGCACGCCCGGTAAAGCCGTGGGCGGGAGGTCGACGGCTGCCTACGATCGACCGATGACTGATACGGCGAGGACGGCCCGCGCCGGTGTTCCCGAACGTCCCACCCTGGACGGCATCGAGGAACGCTGGGCGCGCCGCTGGCAGGAGGAGGGCACGTACGCGTTCGACCGGGAGAAGGCGACCGTAGCGGGTCGCGGGTCGACGGCGGGGACCCCGCGTCGGCACGGTCGCGGCGACGACGTGTACGCCATCGACACCCCGCCGCCGACCGTATCCGGCGAGCTGCACATGGGGCACGTCTTCTCGTACACGCACACCGACACGGTGGCCCGGTTCCAGCGGATGCGCGGACGCAACGTGTTCTACCCGATGGGCTGGGACGACAACGGCCTGCCCACCGAACGCCGGGTGCAGAACGTCCACGGGGTGAGTTGCGACCCGTCCCTGCCGTACGACCCGGCGTGGCAGCCGCCCGACGCCCCGGTCACCGAGGCCCGACGCCGGGAGCCGACGCCGATCTCCCGCCGCAACTTCGTCGAGCTGTGCGAACGGTTGACCGCCGCCGACGAGCAGATCTTCGAGGCGCTCTGGCGGCGGCTCGGGCTGTCGGTGGACTGGTCGCTGACGTACACCACGATCGGGCGTACGGCGCGGGCCACCTCGCAGCGGATGTTCCTGCGCAACCTGGCCCGGGGCGAGGCGTACCAGGCGCAGGCGCCGACGCTGTGGGACGTCGGGTTCGGCACCGCCGTGGCGCAGGCGGAACTGGAGGACCGGGAGCGCCCGGGGGCGTACCACCGGCTGCGGTTCACCGGGCCGGACGGGCGGGAGGTGCTGATCGACACCACCCGGCCGGAGCTGCTGCCGGCCTGCGTGGCGCTGGTCTGCCACCCCGACGACGAGCGGTACGCCGACCTGGTGGGCACGACCGTGCGTACCCCCGTGTTCGGGGTCGGGGTGCCGGTGCGCGCGCACCCGCTGGCGGACCCGGGCAAGGGCACCGGCGTCGCGATGGTGTGCACGTTCGGCGACCTGACCGACGTGACCTGGTGGCGGGATCTCGACCTGGCGACCCGGGTGGTGATCGGCCGGGACGGCCGGCTGCTGGCCGAGCCGCCGGCCGGCGTGCCTGACGGACCCTACGCCGCGCTTTCCGGGCAGTCGGTCAACGCCGCCCGGCGGGCCGTGGTGGAGCAGCTGCGCGACGCCGGTGACCTGGTGGGTGAGCCGCGCGAGATCACCCATCCGGTGAAGTTCTACGAACGCGGCGACCGGCCGTTGGAGATCGTCTCGACCCGGCAGTGGTACCTGCGCAACGGCGGCCGGGACGCCGGGCTGCGGGCGGAGCTGCTGGCCCGGGGCGACGAGCTGCGCTGGGTGCCGGAGCACATGGCGCACCGCTACGCGCACTGGGTGGGCGGGCTGACCGGGGACTGGCTGGTCAGCCGGCAGCGCTTCTTCGGGGTGCCGGTGCCGGTGTGGTACCGGCTCGACGCCTTTGGCGAGCCGGACCATGCCAACCCTCTCACACCGGACGAGGCGTCGTTGCCGGTCGACCCGTCGGCTGAGCCGCCGCCCGGCTACGACGAGTCACGACGCGGCGTGCCCGGTGGGTTCGTCGGCGACCCGGACGTGCTGGACACCTGGGCCACCTCGTCGTTGACCCCGCAGATCGTCGGCGGTTGGGAGACCGACCCGGAGCTGTTCGACCGGATCTTCCCGATGGACCTGCGCCCGCAGGGGCAGGAGATCATCCGGACCTGGCTCTTCGGCACCGTCGTGCGCGCCCACCTGGAGCACGGGGTGCTGCCCTGGCGGGACGCGGTGCTCTCCGGCTGGATCCTCGACCCGGACCGCAAGAAGATGTCCAAGTCCAAGGGGAACGTGGTCACCCCGATGGCGCTGCTGGAGCAGCACGGCTCGGACGCGGTGCGCTACTGGGCGGCCAACGGCCGGCCCGGCATGGACCTGGCCTTCGACCCGGCGCAGATCAGGGTGGGCCGGCGGCTGGCCACCAAGCTGCTCAACGCCTCGAAGTTCGCGTTGGGGCTGGGGGCCGCCGACGCCCTGCGCACCCCGGCGACCACCCCGCTGGACACCGCCCTGCTCGCCGAGCTGTCCACCGTGGTCGCCACCGCGACCGCCGCCTTCGACGGGTACGACCACACGGCCGCGTTGCAGGCCACCGAGGCGTTCTTCTGGCGGTTCTGCGACGACTACATCGAGTTGGTGAAGGAACGTGCCTACGGCACCGGGCCGGGTGCCGACTCGGCCCGGGCGGCGCTCGCCACCGCCCTGTCGGTGCAGTTGCGGCTGTTCGCCCCGGTGCTGCCGTACGTGACCGAGGAGGTCTGGTCGTGGTGGCGGTACGGCTCGGTGCACCGGGCCCCCTGGCCGACCACCTACGAGGTGGGGCGGGCGATCACCGGCACCGGTGACCCGGCCCTGCTGCGGCTGGCCGGGAACGCGCTGGGCCAGGTCCGGCGGGCCAAGTCCGAGCGCAAGCTGTCGATGCGGGCGGAGGTCCCGCTGGCCGAGGCGCTGGGCCCGGCGGGCCTGCTCGACCAGCTCACCCTGGTCGCCGACGACGTGCGCGCCGCCGGCCGGATCACCACCCTCGACCTGCTCCCCGACCGCGCCCCCGAACTCGTCATCGCCAGCGCGTTCTGAGCCGGGTCGGGCTCGAACGCCGGTGTGGCGGTATCCGGGGCACCTGGATACCGCCACACCGGCGCAATCGTGTCGATCAAAGTCCGGGCCGGCCGGACCGGGTCAGCTGGTTTCGCCGGCGATGCTGAAGGAGCGGAGGCGGTCGATGGCCAGCACGGTGAAGCCGACGCTCACCAGGGCGGTCAGCACCGCCGCCACCGGCACCGAGACGGTGGTCGACAGCAGGTCGGTGGGGGCCATCCGGTCGGCCAGGGCGATCACCCACTGCTGGATCGACAGCACCCGGGTGCCGCTGACGAAGTTGCCCAGCAGCCCCTCCCAGATCAGCACGTAGACCAGGCCGAGCAGCACCGGCCGCCGGGTGACCAGGCTGAGCGCCAGGAACAGCGCCGAGTAGGCCAGCGCGCCGAGCGCCGAGGCGACGACCAGGCCCAGGCCCAGACGTACCGAATCGGCGAGCACGCCCGCGACGTAGAGCGGCACGGCGACGGTGACCGCGCTGACCCCGGCGGCCACCGCGAGTTTCGGCAGCACGATCTGCCAACGCGGCAGCGGCTTGGTCAGGATGTGCACCACCGTGCCGTCGTCGATCTCCGCGCCCAGCACGCCGGTGCCGACGATGAGCGCCACCACCGGCAGCACCACGGCCAGGCCGAGACCGACCAGCACCGGCGGGGCCCACTGGCCCGGGTCCACCCCGAGCGACCGGCACAGGACGGCCAGCAGCACCAGCACCGCCGGCAGCGGCAGCAGCATGAGGAACCGGCGACGGCCGAACAGCCCGCGCGCGGTGATCCAGGAAACGGTCGACATCAGGCCTCCACCAGGTAGGAGAAGACGCTCTCCAGGGACTCGTCCTCGGGGGTCAACTGCCGGACCCGGATCTGCCGGGCGAGCGCGATCTTGGGCAGCGCCCGGGTGAACGCGCCGTAGTCACCGGCGCGTACGGTCAGGCCGGTCTTGTCCAGCTCGACGCCCGCGACCGACGGGTCGGCCATCAGCGCCACGGCCAGCGCCCGGTCGTCGGTGGAGCGGACCGCGAAGACGTGCGGCCGGTTGGTCATCAACCGGCGGATGGTGCGGAAGTCGCCGGAGGCGGCCAGCCGGCCGGCCACCATCACCTGCACCGTGCCGGAGACCTGCTCGACCTCCTCCAGGATGTGCGAGCTGAACAGGATCGTCCGTCCGGCGTCGCCGAGGGAGTGCAGCAGGCCCATCATGTGCAGCCGCTGGCGCGGGTCCATCCCGTTGAACGGCTCGTCGAGCAGCAGCACCTGCGGGTCGTGCACCAGCGCGGCGGCCACCCGGGTCCGCTGCCGCATCCCCTTGGAGTACGTGCCGATCCGGCGGTTCTGGGCGTCGGTCATCTCGACCAGCTCGATCGCCCGGCGGGCTGCGGCCTCCGGATCGGGCAGCCGGTGCAACTTCGCGCTGGCCAGCACGAACTCGCGGGCGGTGAGGAAGGAGTGCACCGCCTCCCGCTCGCTGACCAGCCCGAGCCGCCGGTAGACCGCCGGGTTGCGCCAGGTGGACTCCCCGTCGAGGGTGAGCGTGCCCCGGGACGGGGCGAGGAAGCCGGCCATCATGTGCAGCAGGGTGGTCTTGCCGGCGCCGTTCGGGCCGAGCAGGCCGGTCACCCCGGGGCCGAGCCGCATGGTGACGTCGTTGACCGCCACCACGTTGCCGTACCAGCGGGAGACCCCGGCGAGGTCCAGGGTGCTGGTGGTGACCGCCGGCCGGGCGTCGGTGTCGAGTGTGGTCATCGGGCGGCCACCTTCCGGTATCGCAGCAGCAGCAGGGCGGTGCAGGCGGTGACCAGCAGCACGGCGACCACCGCGTAGACCGGGCCGAAGCCGCCGATCGGCGGGCCGGTGCCGGCGCCCGGGTAGAGCAGGTCCTGCAACGCCCACGAGCCGACCCCCTGTACCAGCGTCGACGGCGAGGCCAGCAGGGCCAGCTCGTTGACGGCCCGCGAGGGCAGGATCGACAGCACGCCGACGACCGGGGTGGTCATCAGGAAGACCGCCACGATGCCACCGGCGGCGAAGGCCCGCTTGCCGGTGAGCGAGGCGACCAGTAGACCGATCGAGGCGAAGACCGCCGCCCACAGCCCGGCGTAGAGCAGGCCGGGCAGCAGGTCCAGCAGCTCGTTCCAGGTGCCGCGCAGGCCGTCGGGGGTGGTGAACGCAGCCCCCAGGAACATCACCAGCTGCGGCCCGCCCAGCAGCAGCCACAGCGCGCTGGCCAGGGAGAGCAGCTTGGCCAGCGCGTAGTCGTCACGCGGCAGCGGCCGGGAGAAGTACAGCGGGAGCACGCCGCTGCGCAGGTCCCGGGAGACCAGCTCGGGGGCGGCCACCGCGACGAAGAAGATGACCAGCCAGCTCATCGCGTCGGCGAACTGGGCGTACGTCATCACCACCTCGCCGATCTGGCTGCGTACGGCGGTGAGGCCGGCGGCCACCACCGTCACGATGCCGACCACCAGCCAGGGGAAGATCTTCGCCTTGGCGCTGCGGCCCAGCCCGAAGACCGTCCGCAGGCCGTGCAGGTAGAGCGCGCCGAAGACGTGCCGGCGGCCCAGCCGCGGGCCGGTGTAGCGCTGGTAGCCGATGTCGTGGATGACGCCGGTCGGCTCAGGCATTGCTGGGCTCCCTCGGGGCGAAGAGTTCGGCCACCCGGTGCCGGCGCTGGTCCAGCCGGTGCAACGGCAGGTCCAGCTCGGCGACCGCGCCGAGGATCAGGTCGTAGGTACGCTCGTCGGCCAGCGGGACGAGCAGCATCCGGCCGTCGCGGGTCACCGGCAGGTCGAGCGCGGCGAGCCGGCCGGCCAACTGGTCGGTGCCCTCGCTGACCTCGACGGCGAGCAGGTCGGTGGCCGAGGTCATCGCGTCGATCCGGTCGGCACGCAGCAGCCGCCCCCCGTCGATGGCGACCAGGGTGTCGCAGATCCGCTCCACCTCGCCCAGCAGGTGCGAGCAGACCAGGACGGAGATGCCGAACTCGGTGCCGATCCGGTGGACCAGGGCGAGCATGGCGTCCCGGCCGGCCGGGTCGAGCCCGTTGGTGGGCTCGTCGAGCAGCAGCAGGTCCGGGTCGTGCACCAGAGCCTGGGCGAGCTTGACCCGCTGCTTCATGCCGGTGGAGTAGCCGCCCACCGGGCGGTACCGCTCCTCGTAGAGACCGACGTGGCGCAGCGTCTCGGAGGCGCGCTCGCGGGCCACCGTGCGGGGCAGGCCGCTCATCCGCCCCAGGTGGGTGACGAGTTCGGCGGCGGACAGGTCGGGCGGGAGCGCCTCGTGTTCGGGCATGTAGCCGACCCGGGCGCGGACCGCCGCCGGGTCGGTGGTGGGGTCGAGGTCGAGCACACGGACCCGTCCGCTGGTCGGCGGGAGCAGGCCCAGCAGGATCTTTATCAGGGTCGACTTGCCGGCGCCGTTCGCGCCGACCAGTCCGATGATCCCCGGCTCGACCGCGACGGTGAGGTCGGCCAGCGCGGTGACCCGGCCTCCGTACGTCTTGGTCAGCGACTCGGTCGCGATCAGTGTCACGTCCGCCAGCCTAGGGAGCCGGCACCCTGGCGGGTATCCGGATTCGCCCCGGGTCGCCCCTGATTCCCGCCCCCGACCAGCCCCGCCCCGGTCGGCCGGGCCGACGGTCCGCGCCCGGTCGGCGGTACGGCGGTGTCCGCCGCACCCGATACCGCCGTACCGGCCCGACGAGTCGGTCGATCGGGGCGGTAAGGCTTCCGTAACCCCGGCCACGGGTGACCGTTCGCGGTGGCGCGGCGAGACTGGACGGCATGTTCCGTCGCCTGTCCCGTGCCCCGCTGACCTGGGTCGCCGTCGCCGTGCTCGGCGTCGGCGCCGCCTTCGGCCTGTACTGGTTCCAACCCTGGAAAGTGGTGGCCGACCGCCAGGTCGACGAACGGCTCTCCGAGGTGGACGACGCCGCCCCGACCGGCACCGTGGCCGGCGACGGCACCGCACCGGCCGACGGCGGCGTGGCCGGGACCACCCCGGCCGGCACCGCCACCCCGACCGGGGCCGCCGGCGCCCCGCCCCGGGCGGAGCCCACGGCCACCCGGCCGGTGGTGGTGAGCCGGGGGGAGTTCGTCAGTCACGAACACGACACCTCGGGCACCGCCCGGATCGTCCGCACCGCCGACGGCCGGCACCGGCTGGAACTGGTCGAACTGGACACCTCCAACGGCCCGGATCTGCGGGTCTGGCTCTCCGACCAGCAGGTCCGCACCGGCCGGGCCGGTTGGCACGTCTTCGACGACGGCCGCCGGGCGGAACTGGGCCGACTCAAGGGCAACCGCGGCGACCAGGCGTACGCCGTCCCGCCCGGCACCGACCTCGCCGAGCTGACCAGTGTCACCATCTGGTGTCAGCGATTCGCGGTCTCGTTCGGTGCCGCGTCCCTGGTCCCGGCCGGTTGACGCTCCCCCACCGACCGGTCGGGACACGCCACCGATGATCCACTTCCGGGTCGGGAGTGGAGTGGCACTCTCGACCGATCGCCGGCCGGCTGAGAAACTGTGATCCGGCCAGCGAGTGAGGGGTACGGATGAGCAACGGTGCAGTGCTGCCCGAGGACGTGCTGCGGGACGCCCCCGCGTACGCGCCACGCCCCGGTGAGCTGGCCGATCTGGAGCTGCTGCTGAGTGGGGCGTACACCCCGCTGGCCGGCTTCATGACCCGCGCCGACCTGGCCTCGTTGCAGCGTCGCGGCAGACTGGCCGACGGCACGTCCTGGCCGGTCCCGGTGACCCTCCAGGTGCCCACCGCCGTCGCCGACGGGCTGGACCCGGCCGACCCGGGCCGGCGGACGCTGGTGCTCACCGACGGCGAGGGCGCCCCGGTGGCCGGGCTGGAGGTGACCGACGTCTGGCCGGTCCGCGAGGGCGTGGCCGGGCTGGGCGGCCCGGTGCGTCGGCTCGGCGACGGCGGGCACGGCCCGTTCCAGCGGCTGCGCCGGGGCCCGGACGAGATCCGTCCGCTGCTGCCCCCGGGCCGGGTACTCGGGGTGATCGCCGACCGTCCGCTGCACCGGCCGCAGCTGGCGCAGATCGCGCACGCGGCGCGGACCCTCGGCGCGCATCTGCTGGTGATGATCCCGGTCGGCGAGGACGGCGTGGGCGGGCTGCCCACCGAGGCCCTGGTCCGCAGCATCTTCGCCGCCCGCGACCGGATGCCCCCGGCGACCCTGGTCGCGGTGCCGCTGCCCCGCCGGGCCGACGAGATCAGCGACGCGCTGCTGCGGGCCCGGATCTCCGCCGCCTACGGGGTGACCCACCTGCTGTCCACGGGCGGCATGCTGTCCGGGGCGGGGCTGCGGGTGCTGGTCCCCCGCGAGCTGGCCTACGACAGCCGGGACGGCCAGTGGCGCTGGCGGGACGACATCCCGCCGCGCAACCGCAAGCTCGCGCTGAGCGAGGCGGAGATCGACGACCTGCTCGACCGGGGTTTCCCGCTGCCCGAGTGGCACACCCCGCCGGCGGTGGCCAAGGAGCTGGGCCGGGCCCGCCCGCCGCGTCGGCACCGGGGGCTGGTGGTCTTCCTCACCGGGCTCTCCGGCTCCGGCAAGTCGACGATCGCCCGGGGCCTGGCCGATCTGCTGCGCGAGCAGGGCGACCGGACGATCACCCTGCTCGACGGCGACGTGGTGCGTCGGGAGTTGTCGGCCGGGTTGACGTTCAGCCGGGCCGACCGGGACGCCAACGTCCGCCGGATCGGCTGGGTGGCGGCCGAGATCGCCAGGCACCGGGGGGTGGGGATCTGCTGCCCGATCGCCCCGTACGCGCAGGCGCGGGCCGCGGTGCGGGAGATGGCCCGGTCAGCCGGGGCGGGTTTCCTGCTGGTGCACGTCGCCACCCCGTTGGAGGTCTGCGAGCAGCGCGACCGCAAGGGCCTGTACGCCCGCGCCCGCGCCGGCCTGCTCACCGGGATGACCGGCATCGACGACCCGTACGAGACGCCCACCGACGCCGATCTGGTGGTCGACACCACCGACCAGAGCATCGACGAGGCGGTGCAGGCGGTGATGACCCATCTGACCGAGACCGGCTGGGTGGAGCCGCGGCTGCCGTCCGCCTGACCTCGGGGGTTCCACTTCCACCGCTGCCTGCTGCGCGCTAGTGTTCAATCTTGTTGGAACACGTGCGAGCGCGTGCAGGTGCGGGGGCCCGGGAGGTACGGCGGATGCTGGCGCGGCAGCGGCAGGCGACGATCCTCGACCGGGTCCGCACCGCCGGTGGCGTCCGGGTCACCGAGCTGGCCGCCGAGTTCGGTGTCTCCGACATGACCATCCGGCGTGACCTGGACGCGCTGCACGACCGGGGCCTACTGGCCAAGGTGCACGGCGGGGCCACCGTCACCGACCCGGGCTCGACCGACGAACCGGGCTTCCACGCCAAGTCCGTCCGGCAGGCCGCCGAGAAGGCCGCGATCGCCACCCGGGCCGCCGAGTTGGTGCGTCCGGGTGCGGCGGTCGCCCTCTCCGCCGGCACCACCACCGCCGAGCTGGCCCGACGCCTGGTCGACGTGCCGGGGCTGACCGTGGTGACCAACTCGCTGCCGGTGGCCGAGATCCTGCACACCGCCGGCCGACCCGACCAGACCGTGGTGCTGACCGGCGGGGTACGCACCCCGTCCGACGCGCTGGTCGGCCCGCTGGCCGTGGAGGCCATCCGATCGCTGCACCTGGACCTGCTCTTCCTCGGCGTACACGGGATCACCGAGCGGGCGGGTTTCACCACCCCCAACCTGATGGAGGCGGAGACCGACCGGGCCCTGGTGGAAGCCGCCGACCGGCTGGTCGTGCTCGCCGACCACACCAAGTGGGGCACCGTCGGCATCTCCTCCATCGTCGGCCTGGGCGCCGCCGACGTGCTGGTCAGCGACGACCGGTTGGCCCCCGAGGCGCTCCGGGTGATCGACGAGAAGGTGGGCGAACTGGTGATCGTGACAGGCACGGGCCGGGCGACCGGGCGGGAGACGACGCGGTGAAGCGTACGGCGATCGAGCTGGCCGACGGCCGTGAGCTGATCTACTTCGACGAGCGGGACGACGCCGTCCGGGACCAGCCGGACCGGCGGGAGTTGCCGCCGCCCCCACCCGCCTCCCAGCTGCGCTACGACCCGCTCACCGACGAGTGGGTGGCGGTGGCGGTGCACCGGCAGACCCGGACCTTCCTCCCGCCGGCCGACCAGTGCCCGCTGTGCCCGTCGCGGGGCGACCGGCACAGCGAGATCCCCGCGCCCGACTACGATGTGGCGGTCTTCGAGAACCGGTTCCCCTCGCTGAGCCAGCGGATCGCCGACGAGCCGGCCGAGATCACCGGGTTCACCCCGGTCCGCCCCGGCCAGGGGCGCTGCGAGGTGGTCTGCTTCACCGACGACCACCAGGCGTCCTTCGCCAGCCTCTCCCCCGCCCGGGTCCGGCTGGTGCTCGACGCGCTGGCCGACCGGACCACGGCGGTCGGCGCACTGCCCGGGGTGGAGCAGGTGTTCTGCTTCGAGAACCGGGGCGTGGAGATCGGCGTGACCCTGCACCACCCGCACGGGCAGATCTACGCGTACCCGTTCGTCACGCCGCGTACCCGGTCGCTGCTGGCGGCGGCACGCCGGCACGCGGAGCGCACCGGCGGCGGCAACCTCTACGCCGACGTGCTCGCCGCCGAGCGCGCCGCCGGTGACCGGGTGGTAGCCGCCAACGAGCACTGGACGGCGTACGTGCCGGCGGCGGCCCGCTGGCCGTTCGAGGTGCACGTCGCGCCGCACCGGCCGGTGCCGGACATCCCGGCGCTCGACGACGCCGAACGGGATGCCTTCGGCCCGCTCTACCTGGACCTGCTGCGCCGGTTCGACGGGCTGTTCGACCTGCCCATGCCGTACATCGCGGCCTGGCACCAGGCGCCGGTGCGGATCGACCGGGAGTTGGGTCACCTGCACCTGCAACTGTTCAGCGTCCGGCGGGCGAGGGACAAGCTGAAGTACCTGGCTGGTTCCGAGTCCGGGATGGGGGTCTTCATCAACGACATCGCCCCCGAGCGGGCCGCCGAACTGCTGCGCGCCGCCTGACCCCGCAGGCAGGGCGCGGGGGGCCCCGGAACAGGGCCCCCCGCGGGGAAGGGACGGCTGGCTGTGCTCGACAGCCGGGAAGGCTGGCCGGCCGGCACCGGTGCCGTGCGACGGCCGACGACAACCTCCCTGGACGCGACTGGCACCACGTCCACCCAGCTCAACGACCTTTTTCCGGGCCGGTGACGCGCCCGTCACCCGGGCGGGTGGCGGCTGCGGCCTCCTGCGGGAGCCGCGCGCCGGAGACGACGGAACCCGCCGGCGGTCCGCCGACGGGTTCCGTGGGTACGGGCGAGGGTCAGGCGCCGAGCTTGCGGGCCAGGTTCTCGTCGAGGGTGTTCATGAACTCGTCGGTGGTCTGCCACGGGGCGTCCCGCGAGATGAGCAGCGCGAGGTCCTTGGTCATCTGGCCGCTCTCGACGGTGTCGACGATGACCTGCTCCAGGGTGTCGGCGAACTCGGTGACCGCCGGGGTGCCGTCCAGCTTGCCCCGGTGGGCCAGGCCCCGGGTCCAGGCGTAGATCGAGGCGATCGGGTTGGTCGAGGTCTTCTCGCCCTTCTGGTACTGCCGGTAGTGCCGGGTGACGGTGCCGTGGGCGGCCTCCGCCTCGACGGTACGGCCGTCCGGCGAGAGCAGCACGGAGGTCATCAGGCCGAGCGAGCCGAAGCCCTGCGCGACGGTGTCGGACTGCACGTCACCGTCGTAGTTCTTGCAGGCCCAGACGTAGCCGCCCTCCCACTTGAGCGCGGCGGCGACCATGTCGTCGATGAGCCGGTGCTCATAGGTGAGGCCGGCGGCGGCGAACTCGGCCTTGAACTCGTTCTCGAACACCTCGGCGAAGAGGTCCTTGAACCGACCGTCGTACGCCTTGAGAATGGTGTTCTTGGTCGACATGTAGACCGGGTAGTTGCGGTCCAGGCCGTACCGGAACGAGGCGCGGGCGAAGTCCCGGATCGACTCGTCGTAGTTGTACATGCCCATGGCGATGCCGCCGCCGGGGAAGTTGGCGACCTCCATCTCCATCGGGGTGCCGCCGTCGGCCGGGGTGTAGGTGATGGTCACCGTGCCCGGGCCGGGGACCACGAAGTCGGTGGCCTTGTACTGGTCGCCGTGGGCGTGCCGGCCGATGATGATCGGCTTGGTCCAGCCGGGGACCAGGCGCGGCACGTTCGACATGATGATCGGCTCGCGGAAGACCACGCCGCCGAGGATGTTACGGATGGTGCCGTTCGGCGACCGCCACATCTTCTTGAGGCCGAACTCCTCGACCCGGGCCTCGTCCGGGGTGATGGTGGCGCACTTGACGCCGACGCCGTGCTCCTTGATCGCGTTGGCGGCGTCGATGGTCACCTGGTCGTCGGTGGCGTCCCGGTGCTGGATCGACAGGTCGTAGTAGTGCAGGTCGACGTCGAGGTAGGGCAGGATCAGCTGCTCGCGGATCTGCTTCCAGATGATCCGGGTCATCTCGTCGCCGTCGAGCTCCACGACCGGGTTGTTTACCTTGATCTTCGCCATCGGCCGGCGCTCCTCTCGGGGGACACGTGCTCAAGCAGTACGAGCGTACTGGAAACTGGTTCGCGGCACCGAGCCGGCCTCCACCCGGCGGCACCGGCCGGCGGAAAACGCCCTGTGCGCCACGGCCGGATCTGCCAGGACCACCGGATGCCGGCCAGCCGCACCCTCGGGTCTATCACGGTCCCCGCCCCACCGACGGTGAGGGACCGTTCTTCCAGCCCTGGACGGAGGCATTCCCCGGGGCGACCGCCGCACACCGGCGCGAAACCGACCGACGCGAACCCGCCTCGGTGACCGCCGACGGCCGGTGGTGGTTGCCGTTCCGCGCCTTCGCGCTACGCGACCGTTCCGCGCCTCCCCGCCCCTCCCCGGTGATCAAGAGGTTCAGGTCACGCCAGACCGATCTCCTGACCTGAACCTCTTGATCACCCGGAGTCAACCGACCTGACGTCCGCGATCAAGAGGTTTAGGTCACGTTGGGCCGGCCTTCTGACCTAAACCTCTTGATCACTCCAAGCCAGGCGGTCCCGCGGCGGTGATCAAGAGGTTTCGGTCATGCCAGCCGGGATTCCTGACCTAAACCTCTTGATCACCGGGGCGGGGGGCCGGGGTGGGTGGCGGGGACGGCGCAGGGGCGGGACGGCTCCCGCCGTCCCGCCCCTGCGGCGGATGGTTCAGTGGATCACATGCTGGCGACGTCGGCCTGCTTGGCACGGACGGCCTCGGCGGCCTCCTTGAGGCTGGCCAGCTCGTCGGCGTCCAGGTCGGTCTCGACGACCCGCTTCACGCCCTCGGCACCGATCTCGGCCTCGACACCCAGGTAGACCCCGGAGATGCCGTACTCGCCGTCGACCCAGGCGCAGACCGGCATGACCGCGCCGGAGTCCTCGGCCACGGCCCGCGCCATCCGGGCAGCGGCGGCGGACGGCGCATAGTACGCCGAACCGGTCTTGAGCAGCGCGACGACCTCGGCACCACCGTTGCGGGTCTTGACGACCAGCTCCTCGATCTGCTCGGCGGGCATCGCGTCGCGCAGCGGCTTGCCGTTGACGGTGCTCAGCGAGGGCACCGGGACCATCGTGTCGCCGTGCGAGCCGAGGGTCAGCGTCTTCACCGACTTCACCGGTACGTCGAGGGCCTCGGCGACGAAGTTGGTGAACCGCGCGGTGTCGAGCATGCCGGCCTGGCCGAGCACCCGGTTCTTGGGGAACTGGGTGGCGAGCTGGGCCAGCGCGGTCATCTCGTCGAGCGGGTTGGACACCACGATGACGACGGCGTTCGGGGCGTACTTGGCGACGTTCTCGGCGACCTGCCGCACGATCTTGGCGTTGGTCTCCAGCAGATCCATCCGGCTCATGCCCGGCTTACGGGGCAGGCCGGCGGTGATCACGACGACGTCCGAGCCCTCGATGGCCTCGTAGCCCTCGCCGCTGGGGCCGGTGGTGACGCCGACGACCTTGGTCTCGAAGCCCTCGACCGCGCGGGACTGGTTGAGGTCCAGCGCGAGACCCGCCGGCTTGCCCTCCACGATGTCGGTGATGACGACGGTGTCGAAGACGTCGTACTCGGCCAGGCGCTGTGCGGTGGTGGAGCCGTAGAAGCCGGCCCCGACGACAGTGACCTTCTTACCCATGGTCGTCCCACTCCCTGCTACCAGTCGGTTTTCCCGACCGTAACAGTCACCCCGGCACGGTTTCGGCCAGGGGCGGTGACCATCCCCGGGATGGGGCCAACGTCACCACCGCCCGGTTCCCGACGGACGGCGCGACGGGTGCCGGGCCGGGAGACGGGCCGGGGAGGTCAGCCGCGCTCGGCGCGTTCGACGACGTTGGTGAGCAGCATGGCCCGGGTCATCGGCCCGACGCCGCCCGGCATCGGGGCGAGCCGGCCGGCGACCTGGGCCACCTCCGGGTCCACGTCGCCGGTGTAGCGGCCCTTGCCGTCGTCGCCGATCACCCGGGTGATGCCGACGTCCACCACGGTGGCCCCCGGCGTGATCATGTCGGCGGTGAGCAGGCCGGGCACCCCGGCGGCGACGATGACGATGTCGGCGGCGCGGGTGTGTGCGGCGAGGTCGAGGGTGCCGGTGTGGCAGAGGGTGACCGTCGCGTTCTCGCTGCGCCGGTTGAGCAGCAGGCCGAGCGGGCGGCCGACGGTGTTGCCCCGGCCGACGAGCGCGACGTTGGCGCCGCGCAGCGGCACGTCGTACCGGCGGAGCAGCTCGACGATGCCGCGCGGGGTGCAGGGCAGCGGACCGTCGTAGCCGAGCACCAGCCGGCCCAGGTTCACCGGGTGCAGGCCGTCGGCGTCCTTGTCCGGGTCGATCATCTCCAGCGCCCGCTGGGTGTCCAGGTGCGCCGGCAGCGGCAGCTGGACGATGTAGCCGTGGCAGCCCGGGTCGGCGTTCAGTTCGGCGAGCACGTCGTCGAGCTGTTGCTGGGTGGCGTCGGCGGGCAGCTCGCGGCGGATCGAGGCGATGCCCACCTCGGCGCAGTCGCGGTGCTTGCCGTTGACGTACGCCTCGGAGCCGGGGTCCGCGCCGACCAGGACCGTGCCCAGGCCGGGGGTGACGCCCCGCTCGGCCAACGCCTTGACCCGTACCCGCAGCTCGTCCTTGATCTTGGCTGCGGTCGCCTTGCCGTCCAGGATGATCGCCGTCACGACCAGATCGTCTCATGGCCGGCGGACGGCAGGCCGACGACGGGGAACCCGTGACTTTCCGTGAGGTGCCATTACTCACCCTGAGTGAGGGTTTTCGGCCGACCCACCTGCCGTACGGGACGGACGGGCCGGGTCGGACCCGGTCCGGACATCCGGCGACCCCGTGCCGGGACAGGCGATCCGGGGCGACGTAGCACCGGAACCGCCCTCGACACCCCGCTAGCACGCAGGGATTTTGCCCAAAGCGCTATACCAGCGAAGGTCGTCGTCGACAAGGGCGTAGCCGGTGATCGCAACACTGTCGTTGTCGTCGGGCCGAGCCCGGCCTACCGTTGCCGAACGTTGCGCAGAGTCACCCAGCGCCGGGTCCGGCTGCGCTACGTCATGAGATGAGGAGACCCCCATGCGTGTGCGCAGGCTTGCCGCCTGGACCGCTCTCCCGCTCGCGGTGACGCTGGGCCTGGCGGCCTGCGGCTCGGGCGGCGGCAGCGGAACCGGCCAGTCCGACCCCGACGCGGCCGTGCGGATCGAGATCGCCGAGCCGCAGCACCTGGTGCCGACCAACACCAACGAGACCAGCGGCTCCCAGGTGCTCGCCGCCCTGTTCAGCCCGCTGGTCGACTACGACGAGGCCAACAAGCCCCACGAGGTGGCGGCCGAGTCGGTCACGTCGTCGGACAACAGGGTCTGGACGGTCAAGCTCAAGGACGGCTACACCTTCCACAACGGCGAGCAGGTCACCGCCGACAACTACCTCGACGCCTGGAACTACGGCGCGTACGCCCCCAACGGGCAGAACTCCAGCTACTTCTTCGAGAAGATCGCCGGGTACGCCGACCTCCAGGGCGACGAGCCGGCCGCCGAGCGGCTGTCCGGGCTGAAGAAGGTCGACGACCTGACCTTCACGGTGACGCTGACCGAGCCGTACAGCGAGTTCAAGTCGATGCTCGGGTACACCGCCTTCTACCCGCTGCCGAAGGCCGCCTTCTCGGCCCCCGGCGTGCTCAGGGAGGGCTACGAGCAGGCCCCGGTCGGGCAGGGCCCGTTCCGGATGAAGGGCTCCTGGCAGCACGACGCCAAGGTCGAGGTGGAGCGCTACGACGCCTTCCCCGGCGAGCAGCCGAAGGTGGGCGGCGTGGAGTTCCGGATCTACCAGCAGCCGACCGCCGCGTACGCGGACGTGCTCTCGGACAACCTCGACGTGATCAAGACGATCCCGACCGAGAACCTGTCCACCGCCGGCACCGACCTGGGTGACCGGTTCCAGCAAAGCCCCGCGTCGTCGTTGCAGGTGCTGGCCTTCCCGACCTTCCAGAAGGAGTTCAGCAAGCCCGAGGTGCGCAAGGCGATCTCGATGGCGATCGACCGGGACGAGATCACCAAGTCGATCTTCAAGGACTCGCAGCAGCCGGCCCGCTCGTTCGTCTCGCCGGTGGTCGCCGGCTACCGGGAGAACACCATCGGCGCGGCCGGCGAGTTCGACCCGGCCAAGGCGAAGGCGGCGTACGAGGCGGCCGGCGGCCCGAAGAAGATCGAACTGTCGTACAACGGCGACGGCGGGCACAAGGACTGGATCGACGCGACCTGCAACCAGCTCAAGGCCAACCTGGGCGTGGACTGCGTCGGCACCGCCGAGCCCAAGTTCGCCGACCTGCTGACCAAGGTCAAGGCGAAGCAGCCGGTGGGTCTGTTCCGGATGGGCTGGGTGATGGACTACCCGTCGATGGAGAACTACCTCGGCCCGCTGTACAGCACCAACGGCTCGTCGAACTACTACGGCTACAGCAACCCCGAGTTCGACAAGCTCCTCGCCGAGGGCGCCAAGGCGCCGAACGAGGAGGCCGCGATCGCCAAGTACCAGGCGGCCGAGGATCTGCTGGCCGAGGACCTGCCGGTGATCCCGCTGCGCTACGGCCAGAACAACTTCGGCCACTCGACCAAGGTGAAGAACGTCCAGATGGACCTCTTCGACCGGGTCGACCTGCTGAAGATCGAGGCGGTCAGCTAGTCCGGGAGGGCGTCGGCGGCGAGCGGGCCGCCGGCACGTGCAGGCGCGTCGGCGGCAACGGGGCCGTCGGCGGGAGCAACGGGTCGGGTCATCGGTGGACGGTGACCCGACCCGCCTCCGTCTCCGCTACTTTTGGGCAAGACTGCACAGTATGTTCCGCTTCGTTCTGCGGCGTCTGCTCCAGATGGTCCTGGCCTTCTTCGGGACCACCCTGATCGTGTACGCCCTGATGTTCGCCGGCCAGGGCGACCCGATCCAGGCGCTGGCCGGAGAACGGCCGGTGACCCCGGCGCAGCGGGCGTACCTGACGGAGAAGTTCCACCTCGACCGCACCGGCGTCGGCGGCTTCCTCTACCGCTACCTCGACTACCTCAAGAACCTGCTCCAGGGTGACCTCGGGCAGTCGCTGACCGGCCGGTCGATCGGGGACATCCTCGCCGCCGCCTGGCCGGTCACCGTCAAGCTGGCGCTGATCGCGATGGCCGTGACGATCCTGTTCGGGGTCACCGCCGGGGTCCTCGCCGGCATCCGCCGGGCCAGCCTGTTCGACAACGCCACCCTGGTGCTGACCCTGCTGGTGCTGGGCATCCCCACCATCGTGCTGGCCCCGCTCGCCCAGTACCTGCTCGGCGTCCGCTGGCCGGTCTTCCCCCCGACCGCCGGCGCCGACCCCGACCTTTGGGCCCTGCTGCTGCCCGGCATCGTGCTCGGCTCGCTGTCGCTGGCCACCGCGCTGCGGCTGACCCGTACCTCGGTCGCCGAGAACCTGCGCGCCGACTACGTGCGTACCGCCCGGTCGAAGGGGCTGGCCCGGCGGCGGATCATCGGCGTGCACGTGCTGCGCAACTCGCTCATTCCCGTGATCACCTTCCTCGGCGTCGAACTGGGCAACCTGATGAGCGGCGCGATCATCACCGAGGGCGTGTTCAACATCCCCGGCGTCGGTTTCAACCTGTTCCGGGGCATCCGCACCGAGGACGGCCCGCTGGTGGTGGGCATCGTCAGCGTCCTCGTCGTGGTCTACCTCGTCGCCAACCTGGTGGTCGACGTCCTGTACGCCGTCCTCGACCCGAGGATCCGCTATGAGTGAACGCAGCGAGGTGCCGGCATGAGCGACTTCGAGACGGTGGCGGCGACGGAGGACCAGGCCGCCCGGCGCGGGGTCTCCGGCGAGCCCGGGACGCCCGACCGGGTCGGCGTACCGCACAAACCCCGCAGCCTGGCCGGGGACGCCTGGCGCGACCTGCGCCGCAAACCGGTCTTCTGGATCAGCCTGGTGCTGGTCGTGCTGGTCGCCGCGATGGCCGCCGTGCCGTCGCTGTTCACCGCGAACGACCCGCGCGACTGCGTGCTGTCCCGCCAGCACGCCGGGCCGTCCGGTGGAGCCGTCTTCGGGTACGACTTCCAGGGCTGCGACACGTACGCCCGCGCCGTCTACGGGGCCCGCGCCTCGCTGCTGGTCGGCGCGTTGTCCGCCCTGCTCACCGGGGCGATCGCGCTGGTCGTCGGGATGGTGGCCGGGTACTTCGGCCGCTGGGTCGACGCGGTGCTCTCCCGGGTGATCGACATCGTGCTCGGCATCCCGCTGCTGCTGGCCGCGATCGTGCTGCTCAAGCGGGTCAGCACCAGCAGCGACACGGTACGGCTGTTCGCGGTGATCTTCGTGCTGGCGGTGCTCGGCTGGACCACCGCCGCCCGGGTCGTCCGATCCTCGGTGATCACCGCCAAGGAGCAGGACTACGTGGCCGCCGCCCGGATGCTCGGCGCGGGCCACGGCCGGATCATGTGGCGGCACATCCTGCCCAACGCGCTCGCCCCGGCGATCGTGGTGCTGACCATCGCGCTCGGCTCGTTCATCGCCGCCGAGGCGACGCTGAGCTTCCTCGGCATCGGGCTGAAGGCCCCGACCATCTCCTGGGGCATCGAGATCGACGCCGGCCGGGTGCACATGCGCGAGTCGGCGACGCCACTGGTCGTCCCGTCGGCCTTCCTCGCGCTGACCGTGCTCGCGTTCATCATGCTCGGCGACGCGATCCGCGACGCCTTCGACCCGAAGCTGCGGTGAGGCCGATGTCCACCCCGGGCGCGAGCGAGAGGCAGATCCGGTGACCGAGTCCGCACCCCGGCCCACGCCGGCCTCACCCACCCCGCCCGGCGGCCACCTGCTGGACGTCCGCGACCTGCACGTCGAGTTCCGTACCGGCGAGGGGGTGGCCAAGGTGATCAACGGGGTCTCCTACCACCTGGACCCGGGCGAGACGCTCGCCGTGCTCGGCGAGTCCGGCTCCGGCAAGTCGGTCACCGCCCAGGCGGTCATGGGCATCCTGGACACCCCACCGGCGGTGATCCGTTCCGGTCAGATCCGCTACCGGGGCCGCGACCTGCTCACCCTGCCCGAGGAGCAGCGCCGGCAGGTACGCGGCAAGGAAATCGCGATGATCTTCCAGGACGCCCTGTCGGCGTTGAACCCGGTCTTCCCGGTCGGCTGGCAGATCGGCGAGACGCTGCGCCACCGCGACGGGCTGTCCCGCGCCGACGCCCGACGGCGGACCGTCGAGCTGATGGACCTGGTACGCATCCCCGGTGCGGCCGGACGGCTCGGCGACCACCCGCACCAGTTCTCCGGCGGCATGCGGCAACGCGTCATGATCGCCATGGCGCTGGCGCTGAACCCGAAGGTGCTGATCGCCGACGAGCCGACCACCGCCCTCGACGTCACCGTGCAGGCCCAGATCATGGACCTGCTGGCCGACCTGCGCCGCGACCTCGACATGGCGATGATCCTGATCACCCACGACCTGGGCGTGGTGGCCGGCGTCGCGGACCGGATCGCCGTCATGTACGCCGGCCGGATCGTCGAGCACGCCGACGTCCACCCGCTGTACCGGGCACCGGCCCACCCGTACACCAGGGGGTTGCTGGCCTCGATCCCCCGACTGGACGTGCGCGGCCGGGAACTGTCCACTATCCGGGGCCTGCCGCCGAACCTGATGCGCATCCCGGACGGCTGCCCGTTCCACCCCCGCTGCCCGTACGTGCAGCAGGTGTGCGTGGACGTGGTGCCCGACGACCTGGTCCTCGCCGACGGCCGGACCAGCGCGTGCCACTTCGCGCAGGAGGTCCACGATGACCGCGACCGCTGACCCGACCAAGGTCCGGGGCGAGACCATCCTCGCCGTCGACGACCTGGTCAAACACTTCCCGATCACCCGGGGGGTGCTGTTCCGGCGGCAGGTCGGCGCGGTCCGCGCCGTCGACGGGGTCAGTTTCACCCTGCGCCGGGGCGAGACGCTCGGCATCGTCGGCGAGTCCGGCTGTGGCAAGTCGACCCTCGCCCGGGTGCTGATGCGGCTGGAGACACCGACCTCCGGCCGGGCCACCCTCCAGGGCCGGGACCTGCTCTCCGCCGCCGGGGGCGAGCTGCGCCGGCTGCGCCGCAACATGCAGATGGTGATGCAGGACCCGTACACCTCGCTGAACCCGCGGATGACGGTGGGCGACATCATCGGCGAGCCGTTCGACATCCACCCCGACGCCGCCCCGAAGGGCAGCAAGCGCGGCCGGGTGCAGGAGCTGCTGGACGTGGTCGGCCTGAACCCGGAGCACGTCAACAGGTACCCGCACCAGTTCTCCGGCGGGCAGCGGCAGCGCATCGGCATCGCCCGCGCGCTCGCCCTGCGCCCCGAGGTGATCGTCTGCGACGAGCCGGTCTCCGCCCTGGACGTCTCGATCCAGGCCCAGGTGATCAACCTGTTGGAGCAGCTCCAGGACGAGTTCGGGCTGTCGTACGTGTTCATCGCGCACGACCTGTCGGTGGTCCGGCACATCTGCGACCGGGTCGCGGTGATGTACCTCGGCCGGATCGTCGAGATCGGCACCGAGGAGGAGATCTACGAGCGGGCCACCCACCCGTACACCCAGGCGCTGCTGTCGGCGGTGCCGGTGCCCGACCCGCAGGCCCGGGGCGCGGCCGGCATCATCCGGTTGACCGGCGACGTGCCCAGCCCGGCCGACCCGCCGTCCGGCTGCCACTTCCGCACCCGCTGCTGGAAGGCCGAGGAGATCTGCGCCCGGGAGGACCCGCCGACCGTCCCCCGCCCCGCCGACCCGCACCCCAGCGCCTGCCACTTCGCCGCCCTGCGCGACCCGCCGGGCGGGGGGTGACACCGCCCACCGCCGCCGGACACACCTGCGGCCGAGCGCGGATGCCGCTCGGCCGCAGGTGGTACGCCGGGTCGGGCCCGGCCGGGTGGATCAGTGGAAGAAGTGCCTGGTGCCGGTCAGGTACATGGTGACGCCGGCCTGCTGGCAGGCGGCGATGGTCTCCTCGTCGCGGACCGAGCCGCCGGGCTGGACGATCGCCCGCACCCCGGCATCGATCAGGATCTGCGCGCCGTCGGCGAACGGGAAGAAGGCGTCGGAGGCGGCGACGGAGCCCCGGGCCCGCTCCGCACCGGCCCGGCTGACCGCCAGCCGGGCCGAGTCGACCCGGTTGACCTGGCCCATCCCGACCCCGACCGACGCGCCGTCCTTCGCCAGCAGGATCGCGTTGCTCTTGACCGCGCGGACCGCCCGCCAGGCCAGCGCCAGGTCCCGCAGGGTGGCCTCGTCGGCCGCCTCGCCGGTGGCGAGCTTCCAGTTGGCCGGGTCGTCGCCCGCGGCGTCGATCCGGTCCCGCTGCTGGACGAGGACCCCGCCGGTGACCTGCCGCCACTCGGCCGGCAGCGGGGCGAAGGCCGGGGCGCGCAGCAGCCGGATGTTCTTCTTGCCCTGGAGGATCTCCACCGCGCCGGGCTCGAACTCCGGTGCCACCAGCACCTCGGTGAAGATCTCCGCGACCTGCCCGGCCAGCTCCACCGAGACCGGCAGGTTGACGGCGATCACCCCGCCGAAGGCGGAGACCGGGTCGCAGGCGTGCGCCTTGCGGTGCGCCTCGGCGACGTCCGCGCCGACGGCGATGCCGCACGGGTTGGCGTGCTTGATGATCGCCACCGCCGGCTCGTCGGGGAAGTCGTTCGCGGCCCGCCAGGCGGCGTCCGCGTCGACGTAGTTGTTGTAGGACATCTCCTTGCCGTGCAACTGCTCGGCCTGGGCCAGCCCCGGTGGGCTGCCCGGGTCGGCGTAGACGGCGGCGCCCTGGTGCGGGTTCTCGCCGTAGCGCAGCGTCGCCTGCCGGCGCAGCGCCAGCCCGGCGAAGTGCGGCCAGCCGTCCTCGGCCGGGGCGGCGGTGCCGGCGAACCAGTCGGCGACCGCCACGTCGTACTCGGCGATGTCGGCGAACGCGCGGGCGGCCAGCGCCCGCCGCTGGGCCAGCGTGAACCCGCCCTCGGCCAGCGCGGCGACCAGCGCCGGGTACGCGGCCGGGTCGGTCACCACGGCGACCGAGGCGTGGTTCTTGGCGGCGGCCCGGACCATCGCCGGCCCGCCGATGTCGATCTGCTCGATGCACTCGTCCGGGGACGCGCCGGAGGCGACGGTGGCCTGGAACGGGTAGAGGTTGGAGACCAGGACGTCGATGCCGGCGATGCCGTGCTCGTCGAGCTGCGCGCCGTGCGACTCCTTGCGCAGGTCGGCCAGGAGCCCGCCGTGGATCTTGGGATGCAGGGTCTTGACCCGGCCGTCGAGGATCTCGGGGAAGCCGGTCACCTGCTCGACCGGGGTCACCGGCACCCCCGCACCGGAGATCGTCGACGCGGTGGAACCGGTCGAGACGATCTCGACCCCCGCCTCGTGCAGCGTCCGGGCCAGCTCGACCAGACCGCTCTTGTCGTAGACGCTGACCAGCGCCCGCCTGATCGGGCGGCGGGAGTCCTGCGGGGCACTCACGGAACCGTGACCTTTCTTCCGGTGATCGTCCAACCTGCACGGACCAGGCGACCGACCTGCTCGACGAGCTGGCGGCGCTCGGCTTCCTTGATGCGCTCGGTGAGCGTCTCCTCGTCGTCGTCGTCGAGGACCGGCACCGCCACCTGCGCGACGATCGGGCCGGTGTCCATCCCGGCGTCGACGAAGAAGAGGGTGGCCCCGGTGACCTTGACGCCGTAGGCGAGCGCGTCGCGGGGGCCGTGGATGCCGGGGAACGCCGGCAGCAGCGTGTTGTGCGTGTTCAGGTAGCGGTCGCCGAAGGCCGCCAGGAACTGCGGCCCGACCAGCTTCAGGAAACCCGCCGAGATCACCAGGTCGGGCCGGTGCTCGGCGACGTGCGCGGTGAGCGCCTTGTCCCAGTCGGCACGGGTGGGGTGGTCCTTCACCCGGTCGACGAAGGTCGGCACCCCGGCGGCGGCGGCCCGGTCCAGCCCGACGATGCCGTCCCGGTCGGCGCCGACGGCCACCACCCGGGCCCCGTAGCCGGGGTCGGCGGTGGCGTCCAGCAGCGCCTGGAGGTTGCTGCCGGAGCCGGAGACGAGGACGACGAGGCGGGCGACGGACGCGGGCTCGGTCACCCGGCCACCCTAGCGGGCAGGTCGGCACGCCCATCCTGCGGGCGGCGACGTTTCGGGTGATCACGCGTGTCGCCCCGGCACGGTACGCTGCCGGTCGCCCGGTGGCCGGGCCGTGCCCGCCACCGCACCCCATAGCCAATGATCAGGTACGGACGCCGTACCGACGTGAACGAGGAGCACCTCAGATGCAGCCCGGTTACCCCAACCCGCAGCAGCCGATCAACAACAACATGACCGCGTCGATCGTGGCCATCTTCTTCTTCTGGCCGCTGGCGATCCCCGCCATCATCAACGCCTCGAAGGTCAACCCGGCCCTGCAGCAGGGCGACTACGCGGGCGCCGAGGCCGCCGCCCGGGAGTCCAAGAAGTGGTCGAAGCTGGCCTTCATCATCGGTGGTGTGTGGCTCGTCATCGTGCTGCTGTGCTGCCTCTTCGGTGGTGTGATGGGTGCGATCGACGGCAGCAGCACCAGCAGCTACTGACGGCCCACGACTGAGGAGCAGCCGAGATGCAGCCCGGAAACCCCGGCCACGACCCGTACGGCCAGCAGCCCCCGCACGATCCGTACGGGCAGCAGCCCGTCCCGGGCCAGCCGCAGGACCCGTACGCCGCGCCGCAGGCACCGTACGGGCAGCAGCCGGCGACGCCGTACGGTGAACAGCCGCCGTACGGCCAGCAGCCCCCGCACGACCCGTACGGCCCCCAGCCCACCTCGGGCCAGCCGTACGGTCAGCCACTCCAGCCGGACCCGTACGGCCAGCCCGTCCACAAGGACCCCTACGGGCAGCAGCCGTACGCCGCGGCGGCCGGCTCCTACCCGGGGGCCGGCTACCCGACGCCGCAGGGGCAGCAGAACACCCTCGGCCTGGTGTCGCTGATCCTCGGCATCGCGTCCCTGCCGCTGCTCTGCTGCCTCTTCCTGGGCCTCCCGGTCGCCATCGGCGCGGTGATCACCGGCTGGCTGGGCATGCAGAAGGCGAACCAGGGCCTGGCCAGCAACGGCGGTCAGGCCAAGGCCGGCCTGATCTGCGGGGCGGTCGCGGTCGGCCTCGGCATCCTGCTGCTGCTGCTCAACCTCATCGGCAGTTTCACGCTCCCCACCTCGCCCTGACCCGGGCCGGCACGATCGAGGGGCGTCCCGGCACCGTCCGGGGCGCCCCTCGCCGCGTGTCCGGCAGGGCCACCCGGCGGTCGGGCCGGCCGGTCAGTCCGGAACCGGGCGGGCCGGCCGTTCCTCGGTGCCCCGGGTCGGCCGGTGCCGCTCCCCGGCCGGGTCGGACCGTTCCGGAGCCCTCCGGGGGCGGCCGGCGGGCGGGCGGGGCCGGGCGGCCGGGCGGGCCGACGACGGCCGGTCGAGCACCTTGGCGGCGGCGGCCCCGAGCAGCGCGCCGACGGTGACCACCGCGGTCGCCACCGCCGCCACCTGCCACGGCACCGGGCCGATCACGGCCAGCCGGCCGCCGCCGAGCGGGCCGCCGGAGGCCGCCGCGGCGAGCCCGACGACCAGGCCGACCACCGGACCGGCGAGCACGGCCGGGCCGAGCAGCGCCGGCCAGGCCGGCGGGGTCCACTCGTCGGCGTCCGGGCGGAGCAGCCGGCGGGCGAGCAGCCAGCCCGCCGTCATGCCGGCCAGCACCGGCACCGCCAGCAGCGCCGCGCCGAGCCCGTCGACCGGGCCGCTGGGCAGCCCGGCGAGCAGCGGTACGGCCGGCAGCGACCCGACGGAGACCTCGCTGAGCCGGACCGCCGTGCCGGTGCCGACGGCGAACCCTGGGCCGAGCAGGTAGGCCGTCGACCAGACGGTGGCGTTCGGCGCGTAGGCGAGGCTGACCAGGGTGATGCCGGCCTGCCCGGCGACCCCGGTCCGGTAGGCCCCGATCAGGTCGGCGGCGTCTCCGCCGCCGGTCGCCACCGCAAGGCCCGCCGCGCTCGCCCCGGCGGCGAGCAGCAGCAGGGCGGCGACCAGGCCGGTGCGGACCCCGTCGCGCAGCACCGGTGCGGCACGGTCGGCGACCAGGCGGGTGACCCCGGTGGTGCGGGCCGCCCCGACCAGCGCGGCCAGCGTGCCGAAGAGCAGCAGGGTCAGCCCGGACCGGACCGGGGACACCCGCAGGCCGCTGCTGTCGACGAGCAGCGCGGCCAGGACGCCGAACACGGCGTATCCGAGGCCGACCGCGAGGGCGACGGTGGCCGCCCGTCGGGGTGACCGGCCGTCGCGCGCGCCGACCGCGCGGCTGGCGTGCACCCCGGCCCGGGTCAGCCGCCAGAAGGCGAAGGCGCAGAGCGTCAGCGGGACGAGGCCGAGCCGGCCGGCGGTGGTCTCCAGCGGCACCCCGTGACCGAGCAGCCAGCCGGCGAGCCCGGCGCGCAGCGCACCGACCAGCGAGCCGGCGTCCTCGCTGAACTGGGCCAGCCCGAGCACCACCGCCACCGGCAGGTACGAGGTGACGGCGGCGCCGGCCGCGGCCACCCCGGCGGCGACGGGCAGCGGCGCCCGGGAGCGCCCGGACTGCTCCGGCCGGCGGGGTGCGGGCACCCGGGCGCCGCCGGCACGGCCTGGCGGCCGGCCGCCGGTGCGGGCACCGCTGGGACGGCGGGGCTGATCAGGGGTGGTCGAGGACATCGGCTCTACTCTGGCATGCCGCGCCGGTGGTGGCTGCCCGTCGGGGCCGCCCGGGGCCGGCGAGTTCCGTGATCCACCGCCGTGGGGCCCCGATCCGGTCTAGCCTCGGCGCAGGGACGCGACCGAAGTCGCGGCACCGATCGCCCGGAGGAAGCCGTGAACGCTCCGTACCCACCGCCACCGGCCGCGGCCGGGCGGGACCGCACCACGCTCTGGGGGGTGCTCGGCATCGTCCTCGGCCTGATCTGCTGCGGAATCCTGGGCATCATCTTCGGTTACCTGTCGATCCGCGACGCCAAGCGGTACGGCCAGTCGCCGGTCCTCGGCTACCTGGCGATCGCGTTCGGCGTGATCAACATCATCGGCACCGCGATCTGGCGGGCCAGCGGGAACTACCCGCTCTGGAACGACTGAGGGGGCCGACCGTCTCCGGTCGACCCCCTGCGTCGCTCGCTCGGGTGGGTGCGGTGCACGGCTCAGCGGCCGGACATCAGCTCCCGCATCAGCTTGGCGGTCTCGGTCGGGGTCTTGCCGACCTTGACGCCGACCGCCTCCAGGGCCTGCTGCTTGGCCTCGGCGGTGCCCGCCGAACCGGAAATGATCGCGCCCGCGTGCCCCATGGTCTTGCCGGGGGGCGCGGTGAAGCCGGCGATGTAACCGACCACCGGCTTGGTGACGTTGTCCTTGATGAACTCGGCGGCCCGCTCCTCGGCGTCGCCACCGATCTCGCCGATCATCACGATGGCGTCGGTCTCCGGGTCGGCCTCGAACGCGGCGAGCGCGTCGATGTGGGTGGTCCCGATGATCGGGTCACCGCCGATGCCGACGCAGGTGGAGAAGCCGATGTCGCGCAGCTCGTACATCATCTGGTAGGTCAGCGTGCCGCTCTTGCTGACCAGGCCGATCCGGCCGGAGCCGGTGATGTCGGCCGGGATGATGCCGGCGTTGGACGCGCCAGGCGAGGCGATGCCGGGGCAGTTCGGCCCGATGATCCGGGTCTGCTCACCCTTGGCGACGTTGTACGCCCAGAACGAGGCGGTGTCGTGCACCGGCACGCCCTCGGTGATCACCACGGCGAGCGGGATGCCGGCGTCGATCGCCTCGACCACCGCCCCCTTGGTGAACTGCGGCGGTACGAAGATCACCGTGGCGTCCGCCCCGGTCTCCCGCATCGCGTCCGCCACGGAGGCGAACACCGGCAGCTCGGTGCCGTCGAAGTCGACGGTGGTGCCGGCCTTGCGCGGATTCACCCCGCCGACCACGGTGGTGCCGGCAGCGAGCATCCGCCGGGTGTGCTTGGAACCCTCGGAGCCGGTCATCCCCTGCACGATGACCTTGGACTCCTTGGTCAGCCAGATCGCCATCGTCAGACCCCCGCAGCAGCCAGCTCGGCGGCCCGCTCGGCCGCGCCGTCCATGGTGTCGACCCGCTGCACCAGCGGGTTCCCGGCGCCGTCGAGGATCGCCCGACCGGCCTCCGCGTTGTTGCCGTCGAGCCGGACCACGAGCGGCTTGGTGACCTTCTCGCCGCGCTCCTCCAGCAGGGCCAACGCCTGGATGATGCCGTTGGCGACCTCGTCGCAGGCGGTGATGCCGCCGAAGACGTTGACGAAGACGCTGCGCACCGACGGGTCGGACAGCACGATCTCCAGGCCGTTGGCCATCACCGCGGCGCTCGCGCCGCCGCCGATGTCGAGGAAGTTGGCCGGCTTGACGTTGCCGTGCCGCTCGCCCGCGTAGGCCACCACGTCGAGGGTGGACATGACCAGGCCCGCGCCGTTGCCGATGATGCCGACCTCGCCGTCGAGCTTGACGTAGTTGAGGTCCTTCTCCTTGGCGGCCTGCTCCAGCGGGTCCACCGCGGCCTGGTCGACCAGGGCCTCGTGGTCCGGGTGCCGGAAGCCGGCGTTCTCGTCCAGGGTGATCTTGGCGTCGAGCAGCAGCAGCGTGCCGTCGCCCGTCTTGGCCAGCGGGTTCACCTCGACCAGGGTGGCGTCCTCGGCGACGAACGCCTTCCACAGCCCGACCGCGACCGCGACGACCTGGTCGGCGACCTCGGCCGGGAACCCGGCCGCGTCGACGATCTCCCGGGCCTTCGCCTCGTCCACACCCTCGACCGCGTCGATCGGGGCCTTGACCACCTTGTCGGGGGTCTCGGCGGCGACCTGCTCGATGTCCATGCCGCCGGCCACGCTGGCGATGCAGAGGAAGGTGCGGTTCGCCCGGTCGAGCAGGTAGGAGAAGTAGTACTCCTCGGCCACGTCCGCGGTCACCGTGATCATGACCTTGTGGACGGTGTGGCCCTTGATGTCCATGCCGAGGATGTCGGTGGCCCTGGCCACCGTCTCGTCGGCGCCCTCGGCCAGCTTGACGCCGCCGGCCTTGCCTCGGCCGCCGACCTTCACCTGCGCCTTGACGACCACCCGGCCGCCGAGGCGTTCGGCGATCGCGCGGGCCTCCTCCGGGGTCGTGGCGACGCCGCCGGCGAGCACGGGCAAGCCGTGCCGCTCGAACAGGTCCCGCCCCTGGTACTCGTACAGGTCCACGATTGCGCGTCCCGTCCCGTCTCCGCGGCGCGCCGTCGCGCCGCCGCCAGCGTTGTGGAAACTCCGTTGACGCCTGTCATCAGTTGAAACAGGCCATTGGCCGCAGCCTAGCGAGGTGGGCACCGGCGGCAACCGAGCGGGTGCGCGGTGTGCGGTAATGCACAGCGCGCCGCCGACGACTCGCCGGTGGCACAAATTGGTCCACAGGTTGTCCCACGCAACGCGTAACCCCACGGTACGGGCGTCGTTGAGTCTGATGTCGGAGCGCTGATCAGCGCGAAGACGGGAGCGGCCGATGCCCTGTCGGTCGAGGGGTGGCGGCGGGGCATCGTGCATAGAAGGGCCGGGCGTGTGAGGGGTGCGTCCGGCCCTTCACCCTGCCCGGATTCGGCAACCCGCCCCTCCCGGCCACCGCCTCACCGTACGACGCGACGGCGGCGGCCCGGAACGGGTCCACCACCGTCGGTGTACGGACGGGTGCGGCGCACCCGCAGGTCGTCAGGCGACCGGCTGGGCCACGTTGGCGCGGACCCACTCGACGATCGACTGGGTGGTCGCCCCCGGCGTGAAGATCTTCCTGACGCCGATCTCCATCAACTCGGGGATGTCGGCGTCGGGGATGATGCCGCCGCCGAAGACGACGACGTCCCGCGCGTCCCGCTCGGCGAGCAACTCCAGCACCCGGCGGAAGAGCGTCATGTGCGCGCCGGAGAGCACCGACAGGCCGACCGCGTCGGCGTCCTCCTGGACGGCGGTCTCGACGATCTGCTCCGGGGTCTGGTGCAGGCCGGTGTAGATGACCTCCATACCCGCGTCACGCAGGGCACGCGCCACCACCTTGGCACCCCGGTCGTGGCCGTCGAGGCCCGGCTTCGCGACGACTACCCGGATACGAGAGTTCATCAGCGCACACCCTTCACGGCTCCGCGGCTACCAGCTGAACGAACGGTAACCCGGCCCACCGGGGGTGGAGAACCCGGGCCGGACCCCTACCGTCCCGGCCCGCCCCCGGGAAGCCGGACGCCTCCGCCGATCGGTCACTGTGCGCGACGAACGGGCAGGAAGGGGGACAGCCGTCCGGCGCGTGGAGCTATGACAATGATGGACGGAAAGGGACAGAACGAATCGCCGATCCGGGGGGCACGCTTGTGACCGGCGCGGCGGAGGGCTAACGTGTCCACGGTTGTCATCAGGTCCACGGACGGGTGATGACGCGATCAACGATCGTCGGGGCGGCTGCGCCGATCGGTCGGAGGTTGCATCGGATCCCCGACAACGGAGGGTGTGCGTGCGCCAGCGCCTGTCGTCTGAGCCCGATAGATATCGCGGCCGTCGCCGCGTGCCCACCCCCCCGCGGAGCCGTTACGCGGCGGTTGTGACCACCGCGTTCGTCGGCGCCGGGATCGTCGCGCTCGGCGCGGGGGCGATGCCGGACGCCAAGAGCGTCAGCCCGTCGGTCCTCGACGAGCTGCGGCAGGCCTCGATCACCAGCCAGGACGCCGCCGCCCGTGCCGACGCCGCCGACCGGGCCACCCGCAGCGACGCCCGGGACAGCCAGCCGGGCGTCGACGAGCAGGACCCGTGGCTGCTGCCCATGCAGGGCTACGACTTCAACTCCCCGTACGGCATGCGCTGGGGCAAGCTGCACACCGGCATCGACCTGGTCGCGCCGGAGGGCACCCCCTACGTGGCCATCCACTCCGGCACGGTCACCAAGGCCGGCTGGTTCGGCGGCTACGGCTACGCGGTGATCGTGCAGCACGCCGACGGCAGCGAGGCCATCTACGGCCACTCCTCGGCGGTGAGCGTGCACGAGGGCCAGCAGGTGAAGGCGGGCGACCAGCTCGGACTGGTCGGCAACACCGGCCACTCCTACGGCGCGCACCTGCACCTGGAGGTCCATGTCAAGGGCCAGCCCCTCGACCCGGTGCCGTGGCTGCAGGAACGCGGAGTGGACATCAAGCTGCAAGTCGAGGCGTACTACACCGAAGCAGCCGCTTCCTGACGCTCGGTAACGCCTGCTCACCGCCCGGATCTACGGATCCGGGCGGTTTTTCGTGCGGCCAAGTCTGCTGCGTCACACTCCGCAGTGTGACCGAGCCCACGGTCGGGCCGGTGGAGGCAACAGGTCAGACGACACCCCGACGGGACATAGCCGGTCAGGCCGCCGGACGATCCGGGCTACCCGTCGGTACCCGTACCCGGCCAGGCGCGCTTCGACACCCAGGATGGTCCGGGTCCGAAACCCCCTGAGTAGTTGAAGGTCCACCGTGCTGGAAGACAACAACCGCCCGGACGACGGCACCACCCGCGCCGGGAACCCCACCCGCACCGGCCCCGGAGCCCGGATCTCGGCCGCCGTGGTCCGGCACCGCAGGCGTCACCCGCGGGGCGTACGCACCCTGACCCTCGGCCTCGCCGCGCTGGTCGGCCTCGGCCTGGCCGGGGTCGCCACGGTCACCGCCCTGGACCGGGACGACGCCCCCGAACCGGCGGCCGTCGCGCTCGACGCCCGGGAGCGGGCCGAGGCCGCCGCCCGCGCCGACCGGTCTACCCGCGAGTCGGCCGCCCCGGCCAGCCCCACCGCCGTGCCGAGCCCCACCAGCGCCAGTCCCACCCCGACGGCCACGGCCACCCGGAAGGCCGCCGTGAAGTCGAAGGTCACCGCGAAGCCCAAGGTCACCGCGCGGAAGACGACCGCGCCGAAGCCGAAGCCGTCCTGGGTGATCCCGATGGCCGGCGCGCAGATCACCTCCTGCTACGGGGAGCGCTGGGGCACCCTGCACGCCGGCATCGACTTCGCCCTGCCGGCCGGCACCCCGATCCGCGCCGCCGCCGCCGGCACGGTCGTCAAGGCCGGCGACGTCGGCGACGGCTACGGCATCTCGGTCTTCATCGACCACGGCAACGGCTACCTGACCCACTACGCCCACCAGAGCAGCGTGAAGGTCGCCGTCGGAGACCGGGTCGGCGTCGGCGAGGTGATCGGCTACGAGGGCTCCACCGGCGACTCCACCGGCCCGCACCTGCACTTCGAGGTGCACCAGGGGCAGATGTGGAACCAGATCGACCCGGCGCCGTTCCTGCGCGCCCGGGGCATCGACGTGGCCTGCTGAGCCGTACCACCGACGGGCCCGGCCGGCAGCACGCCGGACCGGGCCCGTCGGTGTCGGCTCAGAGCTTGTCGAGCGGAGCGTGCCGCAGCACCAGCCACATGGTCTGGTCGCCGAAGTCGATCTGCGCGCGGGCGCTCGGCCCGTGCCCCTCGACCGCGAGCACCCGCCCCAGGCCGTAGCGCTGGTGGTTGACCCGGTCGCCGGCCGACACCTTCGGCCCCTGCGGCAGCTCGCTGGCGGTGGCCAGCCGACTGGCGTCCACCCCGAGCCGTTTCGCCAGCTCCGCCGCTCTCGGAGTGCCCCCGGTGAAGCCGTTCCGCCCGCCGGGCGCGCGGTCCGCGCGCCCGCCGACGCCGCCGCCCCCACCGGCCCACGAGGTGTACGTCCCCTCGGTGCGCTCCCAGCGCACCAGCTCCGGCGGCAACTCCTCCAGGAAACGCGACGGCGGGTTGTACGACGGCTGTCCCCAGGCCGAACGGGTGACCGCCCGGGACAGGTAGAGCCGCTGCCGGGCCCGGGTGATGCCCACGTACGCCAGCCGCCGCTCCTCCTCCAGTTCCCGGGTGTCGCCCAGCGACCGCAGGTGGGGGAAGACGCCGTCCTCCAGGCCGGTCAGGAACACCACCGGGAACTCCAGGCCCTTGGCGGTGTGCAGGGTCATCAGGGTGACCACGCCCTGGTGGTCGGGGTCGTCGGAAGGGATCTGGTCGGCGTCGGCGACCAGCGCCACCTGCTCCAGGAAACCGGCCAGGGTGGCCCGCTCGTCGTCGGCGCCCAGCGCCTCGATCCGCTCGGTGTACTCCCGGGCGACGCTCACCAGTTCCTGGAGGTTGTCGACCCGGCCGGCGTCCTGCGGGTCGACGCTCTCCTCCAGCTCGGTCAGGTAGCCCGAGCGGGTCAGCAGCGCCTCCAGCACCTCCTCCGGGGTGCCCTCCTCGGCCAGCTCGCGGGCCCCGTCGAGCAGGGCGACGAACTCGGCGATGGAGTTGGCGGCCCGGGTGGAGATGCCCGGCGCCTCCCGGGCCCGGCGCAGCGCCGCCCCGAAGGAGATCCGCTCCCGGCTGGACAGCGCCTCGACGCACGCCTCGGCCCGGTCGCCGATGCCCCGGCGCGGGGTGTTCAGCACCCGGCGGAGGCTGACCGTGTCGTCGTCGTTGACCACCGCGCGCAGGTAGGCCAGCGCGTCGCGGACCTCCTTGCGCTCGTAGAAGCGCACCCCGCCGACCACCTTGTAGGGCAGGCCGACCCGGATGAACACCTCCTCGAAGACCCGGGACTGGGCGTTGGTGCGGTAGAAGACGGCGATGTCGCCGGGGCGGGTCTCCCCCGCGTCGACCAGCCGGTCGACCTCCCGGCCCACCCAGTCGGCTTCGGCGTGCTCGGTGTCGGCGACGTAGCCGACGATCTGCTCGCCCGCCCCGGCGTCGCTCCACAGCCGCTTGGGCTTGCGGGAGGTGTTCCGGTCGATCACCGCGTTGGCCGCGTTGAGGATGGTCTGGGTGGAGCGGTAGTTCTGCTCCAGCAGGATGGTGCGGGCGTCGGTGAAGTCCCGCTCGAACTCCAGGATGTTGCGGATAGTCGCGCCCCGGAACGCGTAGATCGACTGGTCGGCGTCGCCGACCACGCACAGCTCGGCCGGGGCGAGCCCCTCGGTGCCGGCGACCAGCTCCTTGATCAGGGTGTACTGCGCGTGGTTGGTGTCCTGGTACTCGTCGACCAGGACGTGCCGGAATCGGCGGCGGTAGCTCTCCGCGACGTGCGGATGCGACTGGAGCAGGTGCACCGTCGTCATGATCAGGTCGTCGAAGTCCAGCGCGTGCGCCTCCCGCAGCCGCCGCTGGTAGAGCGTGTACGCCTCGGCCAGCGCCCGCTCGTTGGGGCCCGTGGCCCGGCCGGCGAACTCCTCCGGGTCGGTCAGCTCGTTCTTCAGGTTGGAGACCTGGGCGGCCAGCCCCCGGGCCGGGTAGCGCTTCGGGTCGAGATCCAGTTCCCGGGCGACCAACTGCATCAGCCGGCGGGAGTCGTCGGCGTCGTAGATGGAGAAGGTCGACTTCAGGCCGGCGTGCTCGTGCTCGGCGCGCAGGATGCGCACGCAGGCGGAGTGGAACGTCGACACCCACATCAGCCTGGCGCGCGGACCGACCAGGTGGGTCACCCGCTCCTTCATCTCCCCGGCGGCCTTGTTGGTGAAGGTGATCGCGATGATCTCGCCGGGGTGGACGTCCCGCGCGGCGAGCAGGTAGGCGATCCGGTGGGTGAGCACCCGGGTCTTGCCGGAGCCGGCCCCGGCCACGATCAGCAGCGGTGAGCCGGCGTGGACGACCGCGTCCCGTTGGGGACCGTTCAGGCCCTCCACCAGGTCCTGCGGATCGAGGCGACGGGCGGGGCCGGGCCGGCGCGGCGGAACCGACTCGGGCTCGGGCGCGGGCGGGGACGCGGGGATGTCGAAGAGAGGATGCATCGCACGGCGAGTCTATGCCGTCGGCCGGACACTTCCCGCCCGCGCACGCCCGGCACGGATCGTGCCCCGCCACCGGGCGCACGCCCCGGCCGCCGACCGGCCGGACTGAGACGAACCTGTCACGGTGGCCCCACTGGCATCTTCCGCCCCGAGGCGCGACGATGACCCGGGAAATCCCCGCCTGCTCCCCCGTAGACGACTTGGGAGAACAAATATGAGTCACCCGCGCTCGCGCGGTCGGGCCGTGCTGCGTCACCTCGCCGCACCGGCCCTCGCCCTGGCCGTCGTGGCCAGCCTGCCCATCACCGGCCGCGCCACCACGCCGCCGGCCGACGCCGCCCCCGGTGCCGGCCTCGCCCCGGTCGCCGTCTCGTACGCCACCGCGACGGGTGGCGAGGTCAAGGGCCAGTTCCTCAGCTACAACGACTTCCACGGCGCGATCGACCCGCCCGGCGGCAGCGGCGCCACCGTCAACGGCACCCCGGCCGGCGGGGTGGAATACCTCGCCACCTGGCTGAAGAAGCTGCGGGCCGAGGCGAAGGCCGAGGGCCGGGTCACCACCACCGTCGGCGCCGGCGACCTGATCGGGGCCACCCCGCTGGTCAGCGCCGCCTTCCACGACGAGCCCACGATCGAGCTGATGAACCAGGTCGGCCTCGACGTCAGCTCGGTCGGCAACCACGAGTTCGACGAGGGCGTCAAGGAGCTGCTCCGGATCGACAAGGGCGGCTGCCACCCGGTCGACGGCTGCCAGGACGGCGACGGCTTCGCCGGCGCGAAGTTCACCTACCTGGCCGCCAACACCATCAACAAGAAGACCAAGCTGCCGATCCTGCCCCCGATCGACGTGAAGTTCGTCGGCGGCGTGCCGGTCGGCTTCGTCGGGGTCACCCTGGAGGGCACCCCGGGCATCGTCAACCCGGCCGGGATCAAGGACGTCACCTTCACCGACGAGGTGCAGACCGCCAACAAGTGGGGCGGCCTGCTCAAGCTGTTCGGCGTCAAGGCGATGGTGCTGCTGGTGCACGAGGGTGGCGCGCAGTCCGCGCCGCCGGCCACCCCGGGCGTCTCCGACTGCGCCAACTTCTCCGGCCCGATCGTCGACATCGTCAAGGGCCTGCGGCCGGAGTTCGGCGTGGTGGTCTCCGGACACACCCACCGCTTCTACTCCTGCTCGCTGCCGAACTCCTCGGGCAAGCCGAGCGTGGTCACCAGCGCCGGCAACAACGGCCAGCTGGTCACCGACATCGACTACTCGCTGAACCGGCGGACCGGCCGGTTCACCAGCATCACCGCGAAGAACGTGATCGTGGAGAACGGCGTGCGCAACGCCGACGGGACCTGGCAGCAGACCGGCGGGGTGTTCGCCAAGAACCCGGCGCTGGTCGACGCGGGCGCGAAGGCGCTGGCCGACAAGTACCGCACCGCGGTCGCCCCGATCGCCAACCGGGTGGTCGGGAAGATCAGCGCCGACATCGTCCGGGACGCCCGGCCCAACGGGGAGAGCCCGCTGGGTGACGTGATCGCCGACGCGCAGCTGGCGTACACCAGGGGCGACGGGGCGCAGCTCGCGCTGATGAACCCGGGCGGCGTGCGGGCCTCCCTGGCGTACGGGGCGTCGACCGGTGGCGAGGCGCCGGGCGAGGTCACCTACGGCGAGGCGTTCACCGTGCAGCCGTTCAACAACCTGGTGGTCACCCAGACGTTCACCGGCGCGCAGCTCAAGGACGTACTGGAGCAGCAGTTCGTCGGCTTCAAGGGGCAGACCACCCAGCGCATCCTCCAGCCGTCGGCCGGGCTGACCTACTCCTACGACAGCACCGCGCCGGCCGGCTCGCGGGTCAGCGCGCTGGCCCTGAACGGCACCCCGGTCGACCCGGCCGCCAGCTTCCGGGTCACCACGAACGACTTCCTCGCCAACGGCGGGGACGGGTTCACCGAGCTGGCGGGCGGCACCGGCCGGACCACCGCCCCCGGCTTCGACGTGGACGCTCTGGTGGCGTACCTGGGTGCCGGCGCGCCGGTCGCCCCCACGGCGGCGGACCGCATCACCCGGCTGGGCTGACCGGCGGGAAGGGCCCCTCGTCGGCGCGGGCGCGCGGCGACGAGGGGCCCTTCTCTCAGCCTTCCGGGTGCTTGCGCGCACCGGCCACCGGTCGGCATACTCGACGACGTGATCGAGCGGCAGTTCTTTTTTTACTACGGCACCGGGAGTCCGGCAGCCGTGGGTCGCGCCTGATCGACAGACCTACGAAAGCCCCGGGCTCGGAGAGCCCGGGGCTTTTTTCGTCCCGGGATCCGAACACCGGGCCCGAGACCCGAGGGGTACGACGATGATGACTGACGTGGTGGAGTCCAGCGGTGGCCCCGCGCGGCACGACGATCCGGCCGGGGCCGAGCCCACGGAGGCGGACCCGACCGGCGCCGCTGCCGCCCGGACCGGCACCGGCGACACGGTGGCGGCCGAACGGATCGTGGCGATCAGGGAACGGATCGACGAGATCGACCGTACGCTGATCGCGCTCTGGCAGGAGCGGGCGGCGCTGTCCCAGGAGGTCGGGGTGACCCGGATGGCCTCCGGGGGCACCCGGCTGGTGCTCTCCCGGGAGCGGGAGATCCTGGAGCGTTTCCGCAGCGAGCTGGGGGCCGACGGCACCCAGTTGGCGTTGCTGCTGCTGCGGGCCGGGCGCGGGCCGCTGTAACCGGCGACCCGGCGGACACGGGGTGCGGTAGCGGCACTGCGGTTTACGCGGGCCGCGGTGAGGGCGTCCCGGGGACCGTGGTGGAACGACGAACCGCCTGCCGCCGTCGGGTGGACGGTGGCAGGCGGTCCGGGTGCTGTCACGCCTCGTGCGTGGCGACGATCTCCCGCTTCTCGGCGAAGTGGCAGGCGCTCGGGTGGTCCGAGCCGGGGCGGATCTCCAGCAGCGGCGGCTGCTCGGCGCAGACATCCTGCGCCTTCCAGCACCGGGTGCGGAACCGGCAGCCCGACGGCGGGCTGATCGGCGAGGGCACGTCACCGGTGAGCCGGATGATCGCCTTGTTCTCCCGCAGCGTCGGGTCCGGCACCGGCACCGCCGACAGCAGCGCCTGGGTGTACGGGTGGGTCGGCCGCTCGTAGATCTCGTCCTCGGTGCCGATCTCGACGATCTTGCCGAGGTACATCACCGCGACCCGGTCCGACAGGTGCCGGACCACCGACAGGTCGTGCGCGATGAACACGTACGACAGGCCCAGCTCGTTCTGGAGCTTCTCCAGCAGGTTCATCACCTGGGCCTGGATCGAGACGTCCAGGGCGGAGACCGGCTCGTCGCAGACGATCACCTCGGGGCGCAGGGCGAGCGCGCGGGCGATGCCGATGCGCTGCCGCTGGCCGCCGGAGAACTGGTGCGGATACCTGTTGATGTGCTCCGGGTTGAGGCCGACCAGGTCGAGCAGTTCCTTGACCTTGTCCCGGCGGCTGCCGCGCGGCGCGACCTCCGGGTGGATCTCGAACGGCTCGCCGATCAGGTCGCCGACGGTCATCCGCGGGTTCAGCGAGGTGTACGGGTCCTGCATGACCAGCTGGATCTGCCGGCGCAGCCGCCGCAGCGCGCCACCGGAGAGCTTGGCGATGTCCTGGCCCTTGTAGTGCACCGTGCCGGCGGTCGGCTTCTCCAGGTTCATCAGCACCCGGCTCAGCGTCGACTTGCCGCAGCCCGACTCACCGACCACGCCCAGCGTCTCGCCGGCCTTGAGGTCGAATGAGACGCCGTCAACGGCCTTGACCTGGCCGATGGTCTTCTTGAACACGATGCCCCGGGTGACCGGGTAGTGCTTGACCAGGTCGCGGACTTCGATGATGTTCTCAGTCACGGTTCACCAGTTCCTCGGCGAAGTGGCAGGCGCTGGCCCGACCGGTGCCGATCTGCAACAGCGGGGGGACGGTCTCCCGGCACACCGGCTGCGCCATCGGGCAGCGCGGGTTGAACGGGCAGCCCGGCGGGATGTTCATCAGGTTCGGCGGGAGGCCCTTGATGGTGCGGAGCTGCTGCCCCTTCTCGTCCAGCCGGGGGATCGAGTTGAGCAGGCCGAGGGTGTACGGGTGCGCCGGCTTGGCGTACAGGTCGTAGACGTCGGCTTCCTCGACGATCCGGCCGGCGTACATGACCGCGATCCGGTCCGCGACGTCGGCGACCACGCCGAGGTCGTGGGTGATCAGGATCATGCCCATCTGGCGTTCCCGCTGGAGTTCGCCGAGCAGGTCCATGATCTGGGCCTGCACGGTCACGTCCAGCGCGGTGGTCGGCTCGTCGGCGATCAGCACCTCGGGGTCGAGCGCCAGCGACATCGCGATCATCGCGCGCTGCCGCATGCCGCCGGAGAACTGGTGCGGGAAGTTGCTGAACCGGCCCTTGGCGTTCGGGATCTTGACCTGGTCGAGCATCTCGATCGCGCGCTTCTTGGCGTCGGAACGGCTCATCCCGCGCCGGACCCGGAACTGCTCGGCGATCTGGAACCCGACGGTGAAGACCGGGTTCAGGGCGGAGAGCGAGTCCTGGAAGATCATCGCAATGCCCTCGCCACGGATGCGGCGACGTTCCTCGGCGGACATGGTGAGCATGTCCTTGCCGTGGAAGCGGACCTCGCCGCCGGTGACGAAGCCGGGGGGCATGTCCAGGATGCCCATGATGGTCTGCGCGGTTACGCTCTTACCGGAGCCGGACTCGCCGAGCACGGCGAGGGTCTCCCCCGCGTCGACGTGGTACGTCACTCCGTTGATGACCTTGGCGACGCCGTCCCGGGTGCGGAACTCCACCCGCAGGCCGTCGACCTCGAGCAGCCGACCGGAGGGGCGGCCGGATCCGTCGGCGCCGGGCGCGGACTGCTCGGACACGAGAATGTCGGACAACTCAGTCTCCCCTATCGGAGCTTCGGGTCGAGGGCCTCGCGGACCGCCTCGCCGAGCATGACGAAGCTCAGCACGGCGGTGACGAGGAACGCGGAGGGGAAGAAGAGCAGGAAGGGCGAGACCCGGAGGTAGTTCTGCGCTTCATTGATCATGATGCCCCAGGAGACCACCGGGCTCTGCAGGCCGATACCCAGGAAGGACAGGGTGGCCTCGGCACCGATGAAGGAGCCGATCATGATCGTCCCGTAGACCAGCAGCGGTGCCAGGCAGTTCGGCAGCAGGTGCTTGAAGATGATCCGACCGGTGCTGGCACCCATCGCCCGGGCCGCCACGATGTAGTCGGCCTCCTTGGTGGCGAGCACCGAGGAACGCATCAGCCGCATCACCACCGGCCAGCTCAGCAGCACCAGCGAGCCGATCACCAGGAGCTTGATCTCCCACTCGCCGTTGTCGGAGCCGGCGCCGTTGAACGTGGTGAGGATGACGATCGCACCGAGCACGAACGGCAGACCGAAGAAGATGTCGGTGATCCGGGAGAGCAGGCCGTCGATCCAGCCACCCTTGTAGCCCGCGATGATGCCGACCGTCCCGCCGATCAGCAGGGTGCCGATCGTGGAGAGCAGCGAGACCACGATCGAGGCGTTGGCGCCGTAGATGACCCGGGCGTAGACGTCACGGCCCTGCACGTCGTAACCGAACCAGGCGTCCGACGACGGCTCGACCCGGCTGCGGGCCAGCACGCCGTCGGTCGGGTTGCCGGAGGTGAACAGCGACGGGAAGGTCGACATCACCACGAAGAGCACGATGAAGACGGCGGAGATCCAGAACAGCGGCTTGCGACGCAGGTCGAGCCAGGCGTCGCCGAGCAGGCTACGCGGCTTCTCCTGCTTGCCGCCGGGGCCGGCGGTGGCCGGGGAGCTTGCCTCGGTCAACTGCTCGGGACGGGGCGTGCTCACGATCGAAGCGGCACTCGGGTCGCTCATGCCTGCACCTCGCTGCGCTCGGCGCCGGCCTGGTTGCCCGCGCACACTGCAATGACGGTTCGTTCGCTGCTGCGCTCACTCATAGCGGATCCTCGGGTCCAATGCGGCGTAGAGCAGGTCCACCAGCAGATTCATCACCAGGTAGACGAGCACCAGCACGACCACGATGGAGACAACGGTAGCGCTCTCCTTGGTGACGATCGCCCGCAGCACGGTGCGGCCGATGCCGTTGATGCCGAAGATGCCCTCGGTGATGATCGCGCCGCCCATCAGGGCGCCGAGGTCGGTGCCGAGCAGGGTCACCACCGGGATCAGCGAGTTGCGCAGCAGGTGGATGCCGACCACCCGGCGCATCGGGAGCCCCTTGGCGATCGCGGTACGCACGTAGTCGGCCCGGCGGTTCTCCGCGATGCTGGTGCGCGACACCCGGGCGATGTACGCCATCGACGCGCTGCCCAGCACGAAGCCCGGTAGGAGCAGTTCGGTGATCCGCATCTCGTTGGAGACGGTCGGCTTGACGATGCCGAGCTTCACGCCGAAGAACCACTGGAGCACGAAGCCGACCACGAAGACCGGCAGCGCGATCAGGAAGAGCGTGGAGACCAGGACCAGGTTGTCCAGGAAGCCGTTGCGGCGCAGGCCGGTGAGCACACCTGCGGTGAGGCCGATGACACCCTCGATGATCAGGGCCACCAGGGCCAGCTTGAGGGTGTTCGGGTACGCGGTGGCGATGATCTCGCCGACGTCGCGCCCCGACCAGGTGGTCCCGAAGTCGCCTTGCAGGAGGTTCTTCATGTAGGTGGCGTACTGCACGAACCAGGGCTGATCCAGCTGGAACTTCTCGGTCATCATGGCCCGGTAGTTGTCCGGGCAGCCACGGTCACCGCACTTGCCGGCGAACGGGTCCCCGGGGACCTTCCACACCAGCAGGTAGATCATCAGCGTCGTCCCGATGAACACCGGGACGAGTTGGAGCAGCCGTCTCACCAGATAACGGCCCATGGGGTGGTCCTCCTGACAAGGGGTGTGCCGGGGGCGGGGGTGCGGCCGACACGGGTGGCGACAACGTGGCGAGGGGTGGGGTGCACCCACTCGCGGAACGGCCCCGGGTCGGGCTCACCGGTAGGCGAGCCCGACCCGGGGTCAGACCGTTCGGATCAGAGCTCGACGGAGGTGATGTCGAGCTCGCCGACGTTGGTCAGCTCCATCTTCTTGATCTTCTCGGAGTGACCGGACTGCTGGCCACCGAAGTAGATCGGCATCGACGGAACGTCCTGGTCGACCTTCTCGACCGCCTTGGCGAACAGCTCGTGCGAGGCCTCCAGGCTCGGGGCGGAGCTGGCCTGCTTGGCCAGGGCGTCCACCTCGGGGTTGCTGTAGAGACCGTCGTTCGAGGAACCACCGGTCACGTAGAGCGGGTTGATCCAGTTCTCCACGTCCGGGTAGTCCTGCTGCCAGCCGGCACGGTAGGCGCCGTCCATCTTGTGGGCGTTGATGTTCTGCCGGAAGACCGCGAAGGTCGGCACACCGACGGCGACCGCGTCGATACCCAGGTTGGTCTTGATCTGCTGGGCGACGGCCTCCATCCAGTCCTTGTGGCTGGCGTCGGCGTTGTAGTACATCTTCAGCTGCCCGGTGAAGCCACCGGCCTCGGTCAGCAGGGTCTTGGCCTGGGCCGCGTCGAAGGAGCACGCGGTGCAGTTGCCCGGCTTGGCACCCGGGGTCAGCGGGTTGGCCCAGCTGTCGGCCGGCTTGCGGTTACCGAAGAAGATCTTGTCGGTGATCTCCTGCCGGTTGATCGACAGCGAGATCGCCTTGCGCAGCTTCGGGTTCTGGAAGCGCTTGTCGTAGATCGGGAAGGCGATGATGCCGGTCGACGGCGTGGTCGACGGGATCGCCCGGTCGCCCAGGTCGGCCTTCCACTTGTCGCCGGCCAGCGAGGAGACCGGAACCTGCTGCTGGAAGTCCAGGTTGTTGGAGACCAGGTCGTTGTAGGCCGCCGTGTCGTCCTGGTAGATCTTGACGGTGACGTCCTTGATCTTCATCTTGTCGCGCAGGTTGTAGTCGTCGAACCGCGTCAGCTTGATCGCGACGTTGTTCTCCCACGAGACGAAGCTGACCGGGCCGTTACCGATCGGCTTCTTGCCGAAGGTCTCGGCACCCTGCGAGAAGAAGGCGTCCGGCAGCGGCATGAAGGTGCTGTAGCCGAGCTTGGTCGGGAACACGGCGGTCGGCGCGGCGAGCGTGACCTCGAAGTTCCAGTCGTCGACGACCTTGAGGCCGGACATCTCCTTGGCCTTGGGCTCGGGCGCCTTCTTCGGGCCGTCGCCGTCCGGGTCGGAGGTGTTGACGTCGGCGAAGCCGGCGATGTCGGCGAAGAAGCTGGCGTTCTGCGCGCCGTTCGGCGAGTACGCGCCCCAGTTCCAGGCGTCCACGAAGTTCTTGGCCTTGACGACGGTGCCGTCGTGGAACTTCGTGTTCTGCTTGATCTTGATCTTGTAGACCTTGGAGTCGCTGGTCTCGATCGACTCGGCCAGCGCGTTCTGCGGCGCACCACCGTTGTTGGGGTACTCGACCAGACCGGTCCAGAGCCAGTCGATGATCTTGCCGCCACCGGTCTCGGTGGTGTTCGCCGGAACCAGGGGGTTCTCCGGCTCGGTGCCGTCGATGACGATGGCACCGTCCGAGCTGCTGGCGCCGCTGCTGCCTTCGTCGTCGCTACCGCTGGAGCAGCCGGACGCGATGAGCGCGAACGCCGCACCCATCGCGATGGCGCCGCTCGCCCGCTTCGAGACTCTCATTCCGAGGGGCCTCCTCTTTCTAACCTGGTTCCGTCGTGGGTTTCACGCACGTTGGGGGGTGACACCGCACGGCGATCATGTGTTACAGATCACCGGTTACCGCAGAGAAATCGGGACACCCCAGGGGTACCGATCCGCCGGGCCACCACACTCCCGCACTCGGCCCCCGGGCAGGCTCGACGACCACGATCCGTGCCATGGGCAGCGGCGACGTGGTCGGTCGGGACACACGGGTGCCTCACGTCAGGGGTGAGGTGCTGCCACTGTGACACCCACCGGCCCATTACGTGAAGGTGCCGTTATCAAGCCGTTAGTTGCCCGCCATGTTGCCGATACTTGAGAAAAGATCATGAGATGCCCTGGTCGTACCGCTCTGAGCAGGAAAGACAGCAAGTCTGCTGCAGCAGGTAGTGACCGACGGGTAGCAAGTGTGAGCTTTCCCGCCGTCCCGTCACGACGGTTGGACGTCCACCGAGAGTTGCCCGATTTCGACCATCCGGATGATGGCAACTTCCGCCGCGCGGAGACAAGTCCCGACCGGCCGGCCGACGACACCGGCGCAGGTCCGCACCGGTCCCTCCGGACCGCGTGACCACCCGGACGGCGTGACCACCCGGACGGCGTCGCCGGACCGGAACACCCCTCGACCCGACGGAAACGGGCCGGAGCACCCCCGACGGAAACGGGCCGGCCCCGGCACCATCGGGGTGCCGGGGCCGGGGTGTCCGTACCTCAGACGGTGAAGCGGATCCGGCGGCGGCGGACCAGCAGCACCGCCACCGCGCCGAACGCGAGCAGCGCCATCCCGGCCAGGGCGGCCAGGGCGATCGGCGACCCGGTCAGCGGCAGGCCGCCGCCGTTGCTGGCCGGCGAGGTCGACGGAGCCGGGCTGGCCGGCGGCGACGAGGAATCCGCCGGGGTCGACGGCGACGGGGACGCCGCCGAGGACGACGGGGAGGGCGACGGCGACGGCGACCCGGACGGCGAGGCCGACGGCGACGGCGAGGCCGGGGCGGCGGCGAAGGTCGCCGCCGCGTCGGCGGTGACCGAGGTGCCGGTGCTGCCACCCAGGATCAGCTTCTGCTTGGCGTTCTTGCCGCCGGAGAAGAGGAAGACCCGCCCGAAGGAGACCGAGTCCGGGGCGGAGACGGTCACCGTGACCCGGCCGGCGGCGGTGGCGGTCAGCCAGAACCGGCCACCGTTGGTGGTCGCGGCGACGGGACGCCCCTCGGCGTCGACGGCGCTGCCGCCCTCGACCTTGAGCGCGATCTCCCCGGCCGGTCCGTGCACGGTGAACGGCCCGGCCCGCCCGCCGGTGGTCGCGCTGGCCGAGGCCGGATCGAGGCTCAGCTCGGCCTTCGGCTCCGGCTGGTCGGTGGCGTTGCGCACCAGGTAGTCGTGCACCCGGCGGATCACGTCGTACTCGGCGGCGACGGTCAGCCCCCGCTCCCAGTCACCCAGGGTGATGCCGTCGCTGAACTGCCAGACGGCCGTCTGGGTGCCGAAGTAGAGCAGCGTGTCGCGCCGGGAGTCGGGCAGCCCGGCGGGCAGGGTGGCACCGGCCGCGGCGAGCAGCTTCGCCCGGTCGGCGTTGGGGTAGCCGTGGGTGAGCACCCACTGCACCCGGCCGAGGTTCTTCACCTCCGACTCGTCCCAGCTGCCCTCGGCGTACTCGCCGTTGCGGGCCACCGGGGTGTGGAAGTCGATGCAGAAGACCGGCACGGTGCCGTCCTTCAGCTCCAGGGCCAGCGCCGAGGTCTTCTGCGCCCGACCGTCCAGCTTCAGGGTGACGCTGGTGCCCGGCACCGCCCGCGCCACGCCCTTCGTCGCCGGCTCGGCGGCGGCCGGACCGGCTGCGGCGAGCACCAACGCGCCACCGGTGACGAGCGCCGTGACGGTACCCGCCCAGCGTCGTCCTCGTTCTCCGAACATCAGTTCCGTGCACCTCTCCCCAGGGGTTGGCCCGCTCCGGGCGGGCCGGTGTGCGTCGCCCCCGGGCGGGGTCGTGACACCACCCGCACGCGCGAAGGCGACGGGGCATTATGCGACACGAATTGATCTCTTGTCAGCCCTGGGATGATGCTCCCGGAATGGGAGGTGTCAGACGAGTCGTCGGTCCGCCGCCCAGCGGGACAACTCATACCGGTTGGACATCTGGAGCTTGCGCAGCACGTTCGACACGTGCGTCTCGACCGTCTTGATCGAGATGAACAGCTCCTTGGCGATCTCCTTGTACGCGTACCCCCGGGCGAGCAGGCGCAACACCTCGCGCTCGCGGTTGGTGAGCTGGTCCAGCTCGGGGTCGGCGACCGGGGCGTCCGGCCGGGCGGCGAAGGCGTCCAGCACGAATCCGGCCAGCCGGGGGCTGAACACGGCGTCCCCGTCGGCCACCCGGCGGATCGCGTCGGTCAGCTCGTCCGGGGAGATGGTCTTGGTCACGTAGCCCCGGGCGCCCGCCCGGATCAGCCCGATCACGTCCTCGGCGGCGTCGGACACGCTCAGCGCGAGGAACTTCACCTGCGGGTGGCTGCGGCGCATCGCGTCCAGCACCGCCCGCCCGCCGCCGTCGGGCATGTGGACGTCGAGCAGCACCACGTCCGGCCCGGTGGCGGCGATCCGGGCGACCGCCTCGGCCACCGTGCTCGCCTCCCCCACCACCTCGACGTGCGCGCCCAGCTCGGCCCGGACCCCGGCCCGGAACATGGCGTGGTCGTCGACCAGGAAGACCTTCAACCGGTGCGCCCGGTCCGCCGTGCCCGCCCCCGCATCCATCGACTGTTCCGCCATCTCAGCTGCCCCTTTCCGCCGTGGAGCCGGTGCCGGTGATCGGCAGCATCAACCGGACCTCCGTCCCCTCTCCGGGCTCGGAACGGATCTCCGCCCGGCCACCGTGCCGCTTCATCCGCCCGATGATCGACCCTCGGACCCCGTGCCGGTGATCCTCCACGGTATCCGGGTCGAAGCCCTTGCCCCGGTCCCGGACGAAGACGCTCACCTGCTCCGGTTCGACCTCGGCATAGAGCGACACCGTCTGCACCCCGGCGTGCCGGGCCGCATTGACCAGCGCCTCCCGGGCCGCCGCCACCAGCGCGCCGACCCGCTCGTCGGTCCCCCGGTCACCCACCACCACCGCCTCGACGGTGATCGCGAAGGTGTCCTCCACCTCGGCGGCGGCCTGCTCCAGCGCCGCCGCGAACCGCTCGGTCGGCGAGGCGGTCGGTTTGTAGAGCCAGTTGCGCAACGACCGCTCCTGGCCCCGGGCGAGTCGCTGCACCGTCTTGACGTCGCTGGCGTTGCGCTGGATCAGGGCGAGGGTGTGCAGCACCTGGTCGTGCACCATGGCGGCCAACTCGGCCCGCTCCTGCTCACGGATGCGCCCCTCCCGCTCCGAGCGGAGCTGGTTCCAGATGCGCCACAGCATCGGGGCGGCCACCACCCCGACGCCGACCAGCCCGACCAGCGCGAAGATCACGCCGTTGACCACCGCGTCGAGGTTCTGCACCGGGGAGTAGACCGCCGCCACGCCGATGATGCCGACGGCGACCAGCACCGCGCCACCGGCGAACCGGAGCACGAGTGCCCGCCTGTCGGTCTCCTCCACCACCGCGCCGAGCCACGGCACCGGCATCGAACCGCTCCACTGCCGACGACGCTCCGGCGCGGCCTGGTGCCAGATCACCCCGGCACCGACCGCGATGATCGCCACCAGCCAGCCGGCGGTGCCCGCCGCGCCGACCGAGTCGAAGACCAGCACCTGGACCAGCAGCACACCGAGGCCGATCGCCACGAACGGCAGCAGCTGCCCGGGGTCCCGCCGGGGCGGCACGGCGGTGTCACCCGGCCGCAGCGGCACCACCGCCCAGAACGCCGCGTACAGCAGCAGGCCCAGGCCGCTGAGCCCGAGCAGCACCATGAACGCGACCCGGACCCGCAGCACCGAGATGCCGAGGTGGTCGGCGATGCCGGCGGCCACCCCGGCGGCCAACCGGTGCTCCGGCGCCCGGTAGAGGCGGGGTGGCGGCGGGGTCACGACGCTGATGGGAGGCTCCCCTGGTCACGGTGGGTGGCGGACGGACACCTGGCGGTACGGTGCCGCTCCGATCGTCACACGCCCGGGACGCCGCCGACCACGGGGACGCCCCCGACATCCGCCTCCCGGGATCTCAGGGTGGGGTCAGGGTCGGTTCCGGAGGTGACCCGGCCCGACTGCGGCGCAGGATCGAGTCATGACCGAGGACCCCGCCCTGCCGCCGTACCCTCCGGTGGCCACACCGGGTGGTACGCCGCCGCCCGGTCCCGCCGCCGGGCCGGACCCCACGGCGCCCGCGTCGCCCACGGGGGGCGACGACGCGCCACCACCGCCCGGTGGCTATCCCCCGCCGTCCGGCGGGGCCAGCTTCACCTCCCGGTACGGCCTGGTCCGGCCCCGCGACGGCCGCTACCTCGCCGGCGTCTGCGCGGCGATCGGCCGGGCCACCAACACCGACCCGGTGCTGTGGCGGGTGCTGCTCGCCGTGCTCGGGTTCTTCGGCGGGGTCGGCATCCTGGTCTACGTGGCCGCCTGGTTGATCATCCCGGGCGAGGGCGACAGCGCCTCCCCGCTGGAGTCGATGCTCGGGCGGGGCCGGTCGAGCATGTCCCCGATCACCGTGATCGTGCTGACCATCCTGGTCGCGGTCAGCTTCGGCTACATCGTCACCGACGCGTTCCGGGCGGTGCTGCTGGGCGCGGCGATCCTGATCGGCGGCGCGCTGCTGCTCAACCGGGACGGCCGGTCCGGCTTCGCCGCCGCCGGTCCGGCACCCGCGCCGGCCGGACCGCCGGGACCGGTGCCCCCGGTCGGTTACCCGGCACCCACGCCGTTCACCCCGCCCGCACCCGCCGTGCCGTTCCCGGCCGGTGCCCCGACGGCCCCCCGGGCGGGCGGCGCGGTGGGCTGGCCGGCGCAGGGCCCCACCGCTGCGCTGCCGCCCTGGCCACCCGCCCGGCCGATGGAGGTCACCGCGACCCGGGCGGAAGCGCCGGGCTGGCCGCCGCGCCCACCGGTGCCCGGCACACCGGTGGCCGTCCCGCCACCACCCGGTACGGGCTACCGGCCGCCGTTCGCCCCGCACGGCCCGTACGCCGGGTCGGGCCCGCCGCCGCCCGCACCCCGGGTCAAGCCGCCGAAGAAGCCGAAGGAACGCTCGGCCCTGGGTGCCGCCACCTTCTCGCTGATCTTCCTGGTCCTCGGCGTGGTGGCCATCCTGGACCTGCTGGACGTCTTTCCGATCGGCGCGGCCGGCTACTTCGCGGCGGTGCTCGCCACGATCGGGCTCGGCCTGCTGGTGGGCACCTGGTTCGGCCGGGCCCGCTGGCTGATCGCCCTCGGTCTGGTCGCCGCCGCCGCTCTCGCCGTCGCCACCGTCGCCGAGTCCTACGACCGGGTCAGGGGCGTCGACGGGGCGGTCACCTGGGCACCGGCCAGTTACCGGGAACTGGCCGACCGCTACGAGAACAGCTTCGGCGACACCACCCTGGACCTGCGCGCGGTGGACTTCGACAAGCAGGACACCGACCTCACCGTGGTGGTCAACTTCGGGGAGGCCACCATCGTGGTCCCGCCGAACGTGGACGTCACCGTGGTGACCAACGTCAAGGCCGGGGAGGCGACCGTGTTCGGGCGACGTAGCGCCGGATTCGAGGGACAGGCACGGCAGGTCACCGACCTGGGTCCGGACGGGACCGGCGGTGGCACGCTACGGCTCACCGTCCAGGTCAACGCCGGCAACCTGGAGGTGACCCGGTGAAGGCCCACCGCACCGACCTGGTGTCGTTCGTCTTCGGGCTGCTCTTCGTCGGCCTTGCCCTGTGGTGGCTGCTGGCCCAGATCCTCGGGTTGGCCCTGCCGGCCGTGGGCTGGTTCCTGGCCGGCGCGCTGGTGCTGATCGGGCTGCTCGGCCTGGTCGGCGCGGTGCGGTCGGCGCGGACCGTCGACGCCGGGTCCCCGGCCGCCGACAGCGCCGCGACCCCCACGCCGGCCCCGGTCGACCCGGTGGGCGGGCAGGTCGGCGACCCGGCGGACGAGCCGGGGCGGCCGGACACGGTGGAGCGTCGACCGGACGAGCCGGCCCGGATCGGCGACGGGGACACCCGGCGGTGGCCGGCCGACGACCCGGTCACCGGGCCACCCGGCACCCCACCACCGCCGCCGAGCTGACCGCGCCGGTGCGGACGGCCGCCGCCGGCTCGTATGCTGGCCGGGGAGATCCCGCCTCCGTCGGCCGAGCCCCGCCGGTGGCCGCGCGCGAGAGGCGGCCCGGCACCGGCCCGGGTGCGCCTCGTCGGGCACCCGAGGCGGTCCCGCCGCGACGTCCGCCTACCCCGTCAGGAGCCCGCCCGACATGACCCAGTCCCCCGCCGTGCGCCCCTCCGGTCCGTCCGGTCCGGTCCGCATCGGCGAGCGTGCCGCCCGTACCCTCGTCGCCGAACTCGCCCGCCGCAACGACCCGAAGGCCGCCCTGCTGGTGGGCGCGGCCCCCGGGGCCACGGTCCTCGCCGCGGCGATCGACGCGCTGCTGCCGGGCGACACGCTGACCGTCGTGCCGGCCGCGACGACCGACGCCGCCACGCTGCGCGACCACGTGACGGCCCAGGGCCGCTGGGTCGCCGACCGGGTACGGGTGGTCGACTCGCTGGCCGAGGCGGACGCCGCCGAGCTGGTCATCGCCGCCGAGCCGTTCACCGGTACCGGTGAGCAGACCCGCGACGCCGTCGACGGCCTCACCAAGTACCTGACCGACGGCGCGGTGCTCAGCGTCGCCGCGCCGGTGTTCCGTACCGGGGGGGCCGCCGCCGAGCTGGACCGGTACGGCGTGCTGCACGGCGTCCGGACCGACCTGGTGGTGCGCAACTCCCCGCCGGTACGGGTGCACCACCTGCGGTTCACCCCGGCCGGTGCCGCGTCGGCCGCCCGCCTCGCCCCGGCGTACCGGCCGTCGAGCGTGCCGCTGACCCGAAGCATGCACATCGACTCGAACGGGGTCGCCGCGGCAGGTATCGCGCTCGGCCTGGCCGCCGTCGCCCGGGTCGCCCGGCCGAAGTCGAAGCTGTGGCTGGTGCCGGCGCTGGCCGCCGCCCCGGTGGCCGCGTTCTTCAGGGACCCGCAGCGGGACGTGCCGGAGGACCCGTCCGCGGTGGTCGCCGCCGCCGACGGTCAGGTGCTGTCGGTGCAACGGCTGCACGACGAGCGGTTCGGCGACGGCGAGTGGCTGCGGATCGCGGTCTTCCTGTCGGTGCTCGACGTGCACGTCAACCGTTCGCCGGTGGCCGGCAAGGTGGTCGACTACTTCGTCGCCGACGGCGGCTTCGTCAACGCGATGAAGCCGGACGCGGAGCACAACGTCGCGGCGTACACGGTGCTGGACACCGAGCACGGCACGGTGGTGGTGGCGCAGCGGACCGGGTTGATCGCCCGTCGGATCGTGCAGCGGGCGCCGGTGGGGGCGCTGCTGGCCCGGGGGGAGCGGTTCGGGCTGATCCGTTTCGGTTCCCGTACCGACGTCTACCTGCCGGCCGACGCCGCCACGCCGCTGGTCGGCCCCGGCGACAAGATGATCGGCGGTTCCTCGGTCATCGCCCGCTGGAGCTGAGCCGGCACCGGTACGAAACAGGGGCGCCGCGGTCGCGGCGCCCCTGTCGTGTGACGGCGGACGGGTCAGGCGGTGCGGCGCTGGTGCAGCCAGAGCAGCGGCCCGCTGACCAGGTAGCCCACCACCACGAGGGCGAAGGTGAGCCGGATGTCGACCAGCGCGCCGACGGCCGGGGCCAGCCAGAGCCACGGCGGCAGCTTGACCAGCCGGGCCAGCTTGGCGTACGGGAAGCTGGAGACCATCGCGAAGGCGAGCAGCGCCACCCCGCCGATCTGCACGGTCGCCGGCAGCGGCAGCCCGATGGCCACACCGAGCGCGAGCACCGCCGCCGCCATCGTGGTGGGCACACCGCAGAAGAACCGGCCGTCCTTGGGCGAGACGTTGAACCGGGCGAGCCGGATCGCGGCGCAGGACGCCACGAGCGCTGCCGCGACCGCCGCCGCAGGAGCGGGGGCCGATCCGGCCAGCGAGGCGTAGACCACCACCGGGGCGGCCAGGCCGAAGGAGCACATGTCGGCGAGCGAGTCCATCTGCGCGCCGAACGGGCTGGCCACGCCGAACTTGCGGGCGAGCGCGCCGTCGAGGCCGTCGAAGACGACACAGGCGATCAGCAGCAGGGCCGCGAGCCGGGGCTGGCCGTTCATGGCGACGAAGATGGCGTTGATGCCGAGCACCAGGCTGGCCAGGGTGCAGGCGTTGACCAGCGCGAACTTCATCCGCCGGGCGGGGGTACGCGCGCCGGGGAGCAGCGGGATCGCCATCGCCGGCGAGTCGTCGACCGATGTGGTGGGGCCCAGGGCCGGGCTGACCGGGGCGACCGCCTCGATCTCGGCGCGGTCGAGGGTGATGCCGCGACGGTCGAAGCCGTACCGGCGACGCTGGCGGTCGACGCGGTGCTCGGGAAGAACCAGGTCGGTGCCGTTGAGCTGGTCACCGTCCCGGCGACCCACCCGAACCAGCAGTACCTGGCGGGCGAATGTGCTGCTGCGGCGCAACCGGCCCGCCCAGCGACGCCCTGCGGGGCGCGGACTGTCAGTCGTACGACGCCGGCGCCATGGGGCTCTCGGCACGTTTCCTCCATCACCGGATCGGCTGGCCGCCCGTGCGGGCGGGTGTCCGGCTGTCTCGTGCCGGACCGCTTCTGGCCCGGCAGCCGTTCAAGCGGAGTACACCATTGCACAGCGGCGTGGTGGTTGGCGATAGCTGCCGGCGGTACTTATAACCTCGTTAACCGCGCAAACCGCTGCCTTGTTCCCATCTCGGACTTTCGGGTCCGTTTTTCGGGCTTCATCGCCCATTTTCTTCGCCAACCGCAGGGCCGACTTTACCGGAGCACCACCCAGTCGGCTCGTCGAGCGTCCGTCAGCCGACCGGCCACCTGGCGGCCAACATCGCGACGTCGGTCATCTTCAGGCCGCTGAGCTGGGCATACGTGAACCATGCAGCGTCGGCCGTCGATCCTCCGGCCTGTTCGGTCACCACCGGCCCGGTCGGCTCGTCGACCAGCACCCGGTAGATCACCCGTACGCCGTGCCAGTCCAACGGCCGGCCCTCAGGGCCCACCGCACCCGGATTGTGTAGATTGTCGGCCAGGATCAGCCTGTCGACCCGGCCCCGCTGACCCGATTCCTCCACCAGTTCCCGTAACAGACCGTCGACCGGTTGCTCACCGTGATCGGTCCCGCCGCCCGGCAGATGCCAGAGTCCGGCACCCGGATAGCCGGGCGCGATCAGCGTGAGCAGCACCCGCCCGTCAGGATCGGTGACCAGCCCGTACGCGGCGAACCGCTGCCGCCGGTCAGTCGACTCCACCACCGCCGGCGCGACCGGCGCACCGGGTTCCGGGCCGACCGGAGGCTGCGGGCCGGGCAGGCCGAGCAGATCGGCGGTGAACGACGCCAGCGGCAGCGTCGCCGCCTCCTGCGGGGTGCACCAGACCAGCTCACCGGGGCCGTCGCCCCCGCCGACCCCCGGCGGTGGCGTCGCCCCGGCCACCGGCAGGTCACCCGGGATCGTGACGTCGAACACCAACCGGTCGGTGTGCACCGGCCCTGCGGCGTCCGCCGGGTCCGCAGCGGTCAGGTCGGCGACGGCGGCACGTATCCCGGCCACCACCACGACCAACCCGACCTGCCCGGCGTACGCGCGGACCACGGTGTCGGCCGGATGCTCCGCGTGCCGCACGGCACCCCCGGGCAGCCGCCAGAGCACCGCCGCCGGATCGGACGCCGCCGCACCGCTGCCGTCGCCGGCACCGCGTACCAGCAGCACCCGGCCGGATTCGTCCGCACACCAGCCGTACGCCGCGATCCGTCGTCGCCCCTGCACGTCACCCTCCCCCGCCCGCGCTCCGCCGTCGATCATGAGGCTAGCGGTAGTCCGGGCGGGGCGGGCGCCGTCGTGCCGGGCCGACGCCGCCGGCGGGCGGGGCAGGTCAGGCGGTGAGCCGGGCGGCCTGGACGGCCTCGGCGGTGACCTCGGTGAGCCGGTCGGTGGGCAGGGCACCCAACTCGTCCCGGGCGAACCAGCGGGCCTCGCAGGTGGAGCCGCCCACGTCGGTGACGGTCGGCGGGGCGGGCTGGTCGACCATCACCCGGTAGAAGGCCCGCACGCCGTGCCAGTCGATCGGATAGCCCTCCGGGCCGAGCGAGGCGGCGTCGCGGTGGCTGGCCACCCCGAGCAGCTCGACCAGCCGGCCGGTCTGCCCGGTCTCCTCGACCAGTTCCCGGATCAGCGCCGCGCCCGGCTGCTCGCCGTAGTCGGTGCCCCCGCCGGGCAGGTGCCAGCAGCCCGCGCCCGGGTAGCCGTCGGAGACCCGGGTCAGCAGCACCCGGCCCTCCGGGTCGGTGGCCACCGCGTACGCGGCGAAACGCTGCGCCCGGTGCAGCCCGTCCGGGCCGGGCACGGCGTAGAACGAGGGGAACTCGGGGGCCTCGTCGGGAACCACGTCGGCCGAGGACGCCGGCAGCCCCAGCGCGCGGGCGGTGAAGGCCCGTAGCGGCAGCTCCCGCGCCTCGTCGAGGGTGTACCAACGGGCCAGGTCGGTGGAGCGGTCCACCCGGTCGGTGAGGGTGCCGCCGCGTACCGACACCTGGTAGATCAGGCGGTCGGTGTGGATGGTGATGCCCCGCTCGGGCAGGGCACGCATGTCGGCCAGGACGTCCGCCAGGCCGGCGACGGCGACGGAGAGGCCGGTCTCGGCGGCGGTCTCCCGGACGACCGTGTGGTTCGGGTCCTCGCCGTGGTCGACCGCCCCACCGGGCAGGGACCATACGCCGGGGGTGCCGGAGCGCTCCGATGCGCGGACCAGCAACACTCGGCCGACTGAATCAGCACAGACTGCATATGCCGCGATCCTGCGGAGCGGCTCCAGCAAGGTGGTCACGGGGCCAAATTCTCCCCGGGTAGCGTTACCGACGCGGAAAAGAGTCGGATTCCTGACTCAGGGCTGGCTACTCAGGGATCGATCAGGGTATGCCTCCGGGCGGTCACCGAGGTCGACGGGGCGTCCGGCGCGGACCGTGGAGACATGACCTCGACGAGCACCCCCCACGCCCCGTACAAGCAACTCCGCAGGCCGACCACCGACCGGATGGTGGCCGGCGTTGCCAGCGGCCTCGGTCGCTACTTCGCCGTCGACCCCACCCTGGTCCGGGTGCTGTTCGCGGTGGCGACCCTGGTCACCGGCGGTCTCGCCGCGCTGGCGTACCCGATCATGTGGTTCCTGATGCCCGAAGAGCCGGCCGGCGCGCCGGCCTGGCCGCACCCGACGGACCCGGCGGCGACCGCTCCCACCACCTGGCCGCAGCCGCCGACGACCCCGCCGACGGCCGGCTGAGCCCGGCTCACTCCCACTCGATGGTGCCCGGCGGCTTGCTGGTCACGTCCAGGACCACCCGGTTGACCTCGGCGACCTCGTTGGTGATCCGGGTGGAGATCCGGGCCACCACCTCGTAGGGCAGCCGGGACCAGTCGGCGGTCATCGCGTCCTCGCTGGAGACCGGGCGCAGCACCACGGGATGCCCGTAGCTGCGCCCGTCACCCTGCACCCCGACGCTGCGCACGTCGGCCAGGAGCACCACCGGGAACTGCCAGACGCCCCGGTCCAGGCCGGCGGCCGTCAGCTCCTCCCGGGCGATCAGGTCGGCCTGGCGCAGCAGCGCCAGCCGCTCCCGGTCGACCGCGCCGATGATCCGGATGGCCAGCCCCGGCCCGGGGAACGGGTGCCGCCAGACCATCGCCTCGGGCAGGCCCAGCTGGAGCCCGAGCGCGCGGACCTCGTCCTTGAACAGCGTGCGCAGCGGCTCGACCAGGGCGAACTTCAGGTCGTCCGGGAGGCCGCCGACGTTGTGGTGGCTCTTGATGTTGGCGGTGCCGGTGCCGCCGCCGGACTCGACCACGTCCGGGTAGAGGGTGCCCTGCACCAGGAACTCGACGTCGCCGTGCGCAGCGACCTCGCGGGCGGCGGCCTCGAAGACCCGGATGAACTCCCGACCGATGATCTTGCGCTTCTGCTCGGGGTCGGTCACCCCGGCCAGCGCGCCGAGGAACCGGTCGGCCGCGTCGACCACCTTCAGCTTGATGCCGGTGGCCGCGACGTAGTCCTTCTCCACCTGCTCGGCCTCGCCGGCGCGCAGCAGGCCGTGGTCGACGAAGACGCAGGTGAGCTGGTCACCGACCGCCTCGTGAACCAGCGCGGCGGCGACCGCCGAGTCGACCCCGCCGGACAGGCCGCAGATGACCTCCTTGTCGCCGACCTGGGCCCGGATCCGGGCCACCTGCTCGTCGATGATGTTCTGCGGCGTCCAGGTGGGCTCGATGCCGGCGATGTCGTAGAGGAAGCGGCGGAGCATCTCCTGCCCCTGCGCGGTGTGCCCCACCTCGGGGTGGAACTGCACACCGGCCCGGCGGCCGGCCAGGTCCTCGAAGGCGGCGACCGGGGCACCCGCCGACTCGGCGGTCACCGTGAACCCGGCGGGGGCCTCGGTCACCGCGTCGCCGTGACTCATCCAGACCGGCAGGTCCGCCGGCAGATCCCGCAGCAGCACCCCCGGGTCGAGCAGCCGGGGACGCAGCGGGGTGCCGCCGTACTCCCGGTTGCCGGTCCGGGCGACCGTGCCGCCGAGCGCCTGGGCCATCGCCTGGAAGCCGTAGCAGATGCCGAAGACCGGCACGCCCGCGTCGAACAGGCCGGCGTCGATCTGTGGGGCGTCCGGGGCGTAGACGCTGGACGGGCCGCCGGACAGGATGATCGCGGCCGGGTCCTTCGCCAGCATCTCGGCGACCGGCATGGAGTGCGGGACGATCTCCGAATAGACCTTCGCCTCGCGCACTCGGCGCGCGATGAGCTGGGCGTACTGGGCTCCGAAGTCCACCACGAGGACGGGGCGAGGCGTGCTCATGTGGGCAAAGCCTACCGACAGTCACACCCGCCCCGGGCACGGGCCGCCCCCGGGCGCGCCGGGCCCGGTCAGCACCGGTCGGTGCGCAGCGCGCCGGGGGCGTCCGCCGGGACCGCCGGGTGCCGGGGCACCACCGCCGCCACCCGGGTGTACGCCGACCCGAGCGGCGGCCGGGGGTCCGCTTCGCCCTTGTTCGGCCAGTACGACATCGCCCGCTCCGCCTGCGCGGTGATCGTCAGCGACGGGTTCACCCCGAGGTTGGCCGAGACCGCCGCCCCGTCGACCACGTGCAGCCCCGGATGGCCGTACACCCGGTGCCAGGGGTCGATCACCCCGTCGGCCGGGGTCCCGCCGATCACCGCCCCGCCGAGCAGGTGCGCGGTCAGCGGGATGTCGAACGGTTCGGTCAACGCCCCGCCCGGGGTGCCGCCGACCTCCTCGGCGAGCAGTCGGGCGGCCCGGTTGCCGGCCGGAATCCAGGTCGGGTTCGGTGTGCCGTGCCCCGGCCCGGAGACCAGCCGCCGCCGGCCCAGCCACCCCCGCCGCCACCGAGTGGTCAGCGAGTTGTCGACCGACTGCATCACCAACGCGATGACCGTCCGCTCGGACCAGTGCCGCACCGACAGCATCCGGGCGGCCTGCCCCGGGTGCCGGGCCAGGCCGGCCAGCCAGCGCCGGACCCGGTGCGGGCCGCCGTCGACCAGCAGCGACTGGAGCAGCCCCATCGCGTTCGCGCCCCGGCCGTAGCGGACCGGCTCGACGTGGGTCTGCGGGTCGGGATGGAACGAGCTGGTGATCGCCACCCCGTCGGTGAAGTCCAGCCCCCGCCGCCGGGCCTGCCGCCGGTCGACCGACGCGCCGAGGATCGCCTCCGAGTTGGTGCGGGTCAGCGCGCCGAGGCGGTCCGACAGGTGGGGCAGCGCGCCGGTCTGCTTCATCGCGTGCAGCAGCCGCTGGGTGCCGAGCGCCCCGGCCGCGAAGACCACCTGGTCGGCGTGGAACACCTGGCGTCGCCGCCGCAGCCAGGCCCCGGTCCGTACGGTGTGCACCAGGTAGCCGCCGCCGTCGGCCGGCCGCACGGCGGTGACCGTGGTCAGCGGGTGGACCCGCGCGCCGAGCCGTTCGGCCAGCCACAGGTAGTTCTTGACCAGGGTGTTCTTGGCACCGTGCCGGCAGCCGGTCAGGCACGACCCGCAGTGCGTGCAGCCGGTGCGCTCCGGGCCGGCCCCGCCGAAGTACGGGTCCGCCACCCGCTGCCCGGGCCGGCCGAGGTGCACCCCCACCGGGGTCGGCACGAAGGTGTGCCCGACCCCCATCCGCTCGGCCACCGCCCGCATCGCCCGGTCCGCGCCGGTGTGCCGGGGGTACGTGGTGACCCCGAGCATCCGGCCGGCCTGGTCGTAGTGGCTGGCGAGTTCGGCCCGCCAGTCGGTGACGTCGCGCCACTGCGGATCGGTGTAGAAGGCGTCCGGTGGCCGGTAGAGGGTGTTCGCGTAGACCAGGGAGCCGCCGCCGACGCCGGCGCCGGAGAGCACCAGCACCCCGCCGCCGGTCCTCCGTTCGGCCGGGCGGAGCAGGGTGATCCGTTGCAGCCCGTAACAGCCCAGCCGGGGGGCCCAGAGGAACCGGCGCAGCCGCCAGGAGGTCTGCGGGAACTCGTCGTCGGCGAACCGCCGGCCCGCCTCCAGCACCCCGACGGTGTAGCCCTTCTCGGCCAGCCGCAGCGCGCTGACGCTACCGCCGAAGCCGGAGCCGATGACGAGCACGTCGTACCGCATCAACGCATCATTACCCGCGGGTAGCCATCGCGCCAGTGCGGGATTTCGCGCGATCATGCTCACCGTCGCCGATCGACGCCCGCAACCCGGAGGCCCGGTCGAAGCGTTGTGCAGACGGGGGTGGCGAGCGATGACTCAGGAAACCGGAACGGGACGACCACGCTGGGTGTGGGGGCTGGCCGCCCTGGCCGTGGTCGTCCTGGTGGGGGTGGCCGCCCTGGTGGTGACCCGGGTGGTCCGCGATGACGGGCCACGGCGTACGGCCGGGCCGGCCGCCACGACCGCCGGCCCGACGCCGACGCCGAGCCCCACCCCCAGCCCGACCCCGCCCCCCGGGGCCTCGATCACCGGCCCGCTCAACCTGCTCCTGGTCGGGGTGGACACCCGGGTCAGCGTGCCCGGCTGGGAACCGCACGGCGACGCGGTGCTGATCCTGCACGTGCCGGCCGGACTGGACCGGGCATACCTCTTCTCGCTCCCCCGCGACCTGGTGGTCGACATCCCGGCGTTCCCGAAGTCGGGTTACCGGGGCGGCCGGACGAAGCTCACCCACGCGATGAGCTACGGCAGCCGGGTGCCGGGCAAACCCAAGAACCCCAGCGCCGCCCAGGGGTACGAGCTACTGCGCAGCACGGTCAGCGGGTACACCGGGCTGCGCTTCGACGCCGGCGCGGTGGTCACCTTCAACGGCTTCGACCGGCTGGTCGACAGCCTCGGCGGGGTCGACCTCTACGTCGACCAGCGGGTTCCCTCGCTGCACCGCCGGCCGGACGGCAGATACCGAGAACCGGCCCCGGGCGGCGGCGGGTACACCGGCCCGCAGATGGTCTACGAAAAGGGCGAGCGGCACCTCAACGGCTGGCAGGCGCTGGACTACGCCAGGCAGCGCTACATCACCGGCGGCGACTACGCCCGGCAGCGCCACCAGCAGCAGCTCCTCCGGGCGTTGGCCGCCAAGATCCTCAACGAGAACCTGGCCCGCCAGCCCGACCGGGTGGAGCAGGTGGTGTCGGCGCTCGGCGACACCCTGGTCTACGCCGGCGGCCCCCGCATCGTCGACCTGGCGTACGCCCTGGGTGGGCTGAGCGCCGACCGGATCACCCTGGTCGGGCTGCCCGGCGACGGGGTGGGCAAGGGCAGCAGCTACCGCGGCGAGCAGCTGACCGGCGTCGGCAAGGGCTTCCTGCCCGCGCTCAAGGCCGGCGACGCCGAGAAGTACCTCGACGCCCACCCCGAGCTGCGGGTGAAGAACTGACCGCAGGCGTCGGCGGTCAGCGGCGGGTGGGCGGGCCGGGCCGCTCGGTGCCGTACAACCAGGCGGCGAAGAGGTCGTCGAGCTGCTGCCCGCAGACCCGCTCGGCGGTCGCCACGAACTCGGCGGTGGTGGCGTTGCCGTTGCGCTTCTCCGCCGCCCACGTCTTCAGCAGGCGGAAGAACGCGTCGTCGCCGACCGTCACCCGCAGCGCGTGCACCGCCATCGCGCCCCGCTGGTAGACCGACTCGCTGAACAGGTTGGCCGCCCCGGGCGCGGCCGGCGGCACCCGCCACACCGCGTCGTCGGCGGTGGTGTACTCCTGGTCGAAGGTGGCCTGCGCGGTGTCCCGGCCCTCGTGCTCGGCCCACAGCCACTCGGCGTACGTGGCCAGCCCCTCGTTGAGCCAGATGTCCGCCCAGCGGGCCACCGACACGCTGTCGCCGAACCACTGGTGGGCCAGCTCGTGCGCGACCACCCCGGTGTTCTCACCGCCCCGGAAGAAGTTGGCCGAGTAGACCGGCCGGCTCTGCGTCTCCAACGCGTACCTGATCCGGGGCTCGTCGACCACCACCCCGCCGTACGCCGCGAACGGGTACGGCCCGAAGACGCTCTCCAGGTAGTCGGCGACCGCCACGGTGCGGGCGATCGAGTCGTCGGCGGCCCCCCGGGGCAGGCTGCTGGCGACCGCGCTGAACACCGGCCGGCCCTGGTGCTCGCCGGTGCTGGTGCGGTATTTCCCGATCACCACCGTACTCAGGTAGCTGGCCATCGGGGCGGCCTCCGACCAGCGCCACGTGGTGAAACCACCGGCCGCCGGACGTTGCCCCCCGGGCACCCCGTTGGCGACCGCGACCAGCCCCTTGGGCACGGTGATCTCGAAGTCGTAGGCGGCCTTGTCCGAGGGGTGGTCGTTGACCGGGAACCAGGTGCTCGCCGACTCGGGTTGGCCGAGCGCGACCGCGCCGTCGGCGGTGTGCAGCCAGCCGCCCTCGCCGATCGTCTCGTTGCGCAGCGGCTCCGGCCGGCCGTCGTACCCGACCTGGACGGTGAAGGCCGCCCCGGCGCGGACCGGCGCGGCCGGGGTGACCACCAGCTCGGTCCCCTCGCGGGTGTGCCGGGCCGGGACGCCGTCCACGGTCACCCGACGCACCGTCAGCCCGGCCAGGTCGAGGTGGAACAGCGGCAGGTCGGCCCCCGCGGTGGCCCGGACGGTGGCGTCGCCGCGCAACTCGTCGCTGGCCGGGTCGTAGCGGACCTTGAGGGTGTACCGCTCGACGTCGTACCCGCTGTTGCCGGCGGTCGGGAAGTACGGGTCGCCCACGCCCGCCGGGCCGGGGGTCACGCTCGGGGTCGCCCCGGGCGTCGGGGTCGACCGGGATTCCCGCCGGGGTGCCGGGTCGGCGGTGCAGCCGGCCAGGGCGAGCGCCCCGGTGACGAGCAGCGCGAGCCCGCGCCGGTTCCGGCTGATGGCCACCTTCGTCCCCCGTTCACCGCCGCCGTCCGCGCAGCCTACCGATCCGGCCGACCCCGCGTGGCCGCAACGCCTGACGACGGTACGGCCGGCCGGCCCACGACGGGACCGGCCGGCCGGGACGGACCCGGGTCAGCGGTCGAGGACCAGCCCGACCCGCTGGAACTCCTTGAGGTCGCGGTAGCCGCACTTGGCCATCGCGCGACGCAGCCCACCGAACAGGTTGAGCTGGCCGTCCGGCTCGTCGGCCGGGCCGAACAGCAGCCGTTCCATCGAACCGAGCGGCTCGCCGGCCACCTCGAACGCGCCGCGCGGCAGCGACGGGTGGCTGGCCGCCGAGTGCCACCAGGCACCGCCGGCCGGGGCCTCCTCGCACAGCGACAGCGGCTCGCCGAGCATCACCGCGTCCGCGCCGCAGCCGAGCGCCTTGGCGATGTCGCCCGAGGTCTGGATGTCGCCGTCGGCGATGAGGTGCACGTAGCGTCCACCGGTCTCGTCGAGGTAGTCGCGGCGGGCCGCGGCGGCGTCCGCGATCGCGGTGGCCATCGGCACCCGGATACCGAGCACCGACTCGCTCGTCGACCAGTCGTCACCGCCGATGCCGACGATCACCCCGGCGGCGCCGGTACGCATCAGGTGCAGCGCCGTCTTGTAGTCGGTGCAGCCGCCGACGACCACCGGTAGGTCGAGGTCGGCGATGAACTCCTTGAGGTTCAACGGCTCGTCGGTGGTCGAGACGTGCTCGGCCGAGACGATGGTGCCCTGGATGACCAGGATGTCGACGCCCGCGTCCAGGATCACCGGGGCCAGCGCGAGGGTGTGCTGCGGGGACACCCGCACCGCCACCGTGCTGCCGCCGGCCCGCAGCTCGCGGACCCGCTCGGCGATCAGGTCGGGGCGGATCGGCTCGGCGTAGACCTCCTGGAGCCGCTTGGTCGCGCGGGCGTCCTCGCCCAGCCCGGCCAGCTCCTCCAGCACCTTGGTCGGGTTCTCGTAGCGGGTCCACAGGCCCTCGACGTTGAGCACGCCCAGGCCGCCGAGCTGCCCGAGCCGGACCGCCGAGGCGGGGCTCATGGTGGCGTCCGACGGATGGCCGACGCAGGGGATGTCGAACTGGTAGGCGTCGAGCTGCCAGCCGGTGGAGACGTCGTCGACGTCCCTGGTCCGCCGGCTGGGCACGATGGCGATGTCGTCCAGGTGGTAGCCGCGCTGCGCGGTCTTGCCCAGCCCGATCTCGACCACGTCACGCATGAGGGACTCCAGGTGGTTTGGGGTGGTGGGTCAGCGGGTGTGGTAGTTGGGGGCCTCGACGGTCATCTGGATGTCGTGCGGGTGGCTCTCCTTGAGCCCGGCCGCGGTGATCCGGATGAGCTGGCCCCGGTGGTGCAGGTCGGTGATGTTCTCCGCACCGGCGTACCCCATCGCCAGCCGCAGCCCGCCGACGAGCTGGTGGGCCACCCGGGACAGCGGCCCCCGGTAGGGCACCTGGCCCTCCACGCCCTCCGGCACCAGCTTGTCGTCGCTGAGCACGTCCTGCTGGAAGTAGCGGTCCTTGCTGTACGACTTGGCCTGCCCCCGGGACTGCATCGCGCCCAGCGACCCCATCCCCCGGTACGCCTTGAACTGCTTGCCGTTGACGAAGATCAGCTCACCGGGGCTCTCCTCGCAGCCGGCCAGCAGGCTGCCGAGCATCACCGTGTCGGCGCCGGCCACCAGGGCCTTGGCGATGTCGCCGGAGTACTGGATGCCGCCGTCGCCGATCACCGGGACGCCGGCCGGACGGGCCGCGCGGGCCGCCTCCATGATCGCGGTCACCTGCGGCACCCCGACCCCGGCGACGATCCGGGTGGTGCAGATCGCACCCGGGCCGACGCCCACCTTGACACCGTCGGCACCGGCGTCGACCAGGGCCTTCGCCCCGGCGTAGGTGGCCACGTTGCCGCCCACGATGTCGATCGCGACGTCAGCCTTGAGCCGGCGGACCATGTCCAGCACGGCCCGCTGGTGGCCGTGCGCGGTGTCCACGATCAGCACGTCGACACCGGCGTCGACCAGGGTGCGGGCCCGCTTGTAGGCGTCCTCGCCGACCCCGATGGCGGCGGCGACCCGCAGCCGGCCGGCGTCGTCCTTGGTGGCGTCCGGGTACTGCTCGCTCTTGGTGAAGTCCTTGACGGTGATCAGCCCGCGCAGCCGCCCGGAGTCGTCCACGATCGGCAGCTTCTCGACCTTGTGCTGACGCAGCAGGGAGAGCGCGTCGTCCTTGCTCACCCCCACCGGGGCGGTGACCAGCGGCGTCCGGGTCATGATCGCGTGGACCGGGGTGGCCGGGTCGGAGACGAACCGCATGTCCCGGTTGGTGACGATGCCCACCAGCTGGCCCTCGCCGTCGACCACCGGGACGCCGGAGATGCGGTAACGGCCGCACAGCTCGTCGACCTCACGCAGGGTGTCCTCGGGGCTGGCCGTCACCGGATTGGTGATCATGCCGGACTCGGAGCGCTTGACCAGGTCGACCTGGAGCGCCTGGTCCTCCAGCGACAGGTTGCGGTGCAGCACGCCGATGCCGCCCTGGCGGGCCATCGCGATCGCCATCCGGGCCTCGGTGACGGTGTCCATCGCGCTGGACAGCAGCGGAATGGACAGCTCCACGTTGCGGGTGAGCCGGGTACGGGTGTTCACCCGGCTGGGCACCACGTCCGACTCGCCGGGCTGGAGCAGCACGTCGTCGAAGGTCAGACCGAGCGGCACCACCCGCGCCGACCCGGCCGGCAACTCCGGCAGATGGCCGCCCCACTCGCCGCTGTCGACACCGGCCGGAAGATCGGTGCCGGCCGGAAGATCGGTGCTGGGCGAATTCTCCACGATTGCTCCCCTGAGCTGCTCGAACGGGATTCAGCGAGGCGGCGCGCACGGCAACCGGCGCACGCCGGGGTGACGGCGAGTCGTCTCATCGTACCCACTGAGCAGGGCGGCCCTCGCCGGTGACCGGCCGAGGTCGGCGATGCCACAGCGACCGCCGGGGGGCGCGTGCGGCGAGGGTTGGGTCTACGGTGAGGGGGTGCACGACGAGCCCATCGACCCGTTCAACGGCGACCCGGCCGATCCGGCTGCGGGGCTGGACGATCCGGGCGACGACGCCCCGCTCGACCCGCTGACCGAGGTCGAGCGGCAGGACGTGCTGGAAGACCTCGCCGACCTGGAGATCTACCAGGCCCTGCTGTCCCCGATCGGGGTGCGCGGGCTGGTCATCGAGTGCGAGGACTGCCGCGAGCCGCACTACTTCGACTGGGACCTGCTCCGGGGCAACCTGCGGCACCTGCTCAGCTCGGGCCGGCCCCGGGTGCACGAGCCGGCCTACGATCCCGACCCGGACCACTACGTCACCTGGGACTACGCCCGGGGCTACGCCGACGGGGTGCACGACACGCTCACCGAGTCCGCGGACGACGACACCGACCCGGACGACTGACGCCCGGCACGACCCGGCTCGCCGCCGTCTGACCGACCGGGTCCGGGACGGGAGCGGTCAGGCGACCAGGCCGGCGCGGAAGCCGGCAGCCACCGCGTGCGCCCGGTCCCGCGCGCCGAGTTTACGGAACAGCCGCCGGGCGTGCGTCTTGACGGTGTCCTCCGAGACGAACAACTCCCGGCCGATCTCCGCGTTGCTCTTGCCCTCGGCCATCCCGAGCAGCACCTGGAGTTCACGCTCGGTCAGCCCGACCGAGGTCCGGCCGGCACGCGTGCCGGGGGTCGGGCGGGGCAACCCGGCGGCCGGGGCCGGCTCGGCCGGGGTGCCCTCCGGGTCCTCGACCTCGTCGTCGCCGCGCTGCACGGGCACCACCGACGGCGCTCCGGGCGTACCGTCGGCCGGCGTCGGCGACCAGCCCGGGGCGGGCGGGCGACCGGGGCGCGGGGGCGCGCCGACCGCGGCGGTGTCCCGGGCGGGGTCGGCGACCCGGTGCCGGGCGGGCCGGCCGGGCGCGGCGAGCAGCAGCAGCGCCTTCGCCACCGCGCTGGTCAGGTCGTGGTCGGCGCCCTGGATCAGGCCCCGCGCACCGGCGTTGATGGTGGCCGCCGCCGCCTCCGACTCCTCGGTGCCGAGCAGCAGCACCGCGGCCTGCGGGGCGCGGGCGAGCACCCGGCGGACGAAGCCGGCGCTGTCCGGGCGGGTGAGCGCCGTGTCGGCGAGCACCACGTCGACCGGGCGCTCGGCGAGCCGCAGCATCGCCTCGGGATCGGAGACGGCTGTCCGGACGACCGAGGCCAGGCCAAGTCGCGCCGCCGCGTTGGTCAACTGCTGCGCGGCGATCGGTGTCCGAACGCATACGAGAACGGTACGCACGGTGGTCTCCTCTCCGGACATGAGCAGACCATGACGGGGTCCACCGGGGAGGAGGTTCCGGGCAATCCTCTGAACTTTTCCGACATTTAGGTCATATGCCACAGAAGGCTTCGGGTTTTCGATCTCAACACGTGTGAGTCGGCGAGGGTTCGGGTACCGAGGCTCCACGCCGGAAACGGGGTACGCCAGCGCGGACCACAGCCCGGACGCCGGTTCAACGAGGATCTCCGCGGTGCCGCGCGGGAGGAGGGGTGCTGATGTCGAACGTACGTAGACTGCCCGGACCCATCGTCGACCTGTGGGACTGGCAGCGTCTCGGCGCCTGTCGGGGCCGGGACAGCGCGCAGTTCTTCCACCCGGACGGCGAGCGCGGTTCGTCCCGGCTACGCCGGGAGTCCGGTGCCAAGTCCGTCTGCCAGGCCTGCCCCGTGCGGGCCGAGTGCGCGGCGCACGCCCTGTCCGTGCGGGAGCCGTACGGCGTCTGGGGTGGCCTCAGCGAGTCCGAGCGGCTGCGGCTGCTCGCCCTCGGCTGGGAGGACCTGGCCGACCGCCGGCAGACCCGGGTGGACATCGCCCGCATGGAGGCCCGGCTCGGCGCTTCGCACAAGACCGCCGTACCGGCCCAGCGCAAGATCGCCTGACCGACCCGGCACACCTCGACGAGGCCGCACTCCGATCTCCGGAGCGCGGCCTCGTCGTGTCCCGGCCCATGGTCCGACGCCGGGCCGACAGGTACGACAAGCGGGGCGGGCCCGGCACAGCCGGACCCGCCCCTTCATTGCACCCGATCCTGCTCCGAGCCGTCGTGCGGCTCACCCGGTGCGGCGTTCGCCACCGGTCGCGGGAGTCAGGAACAGCGGGGCCGCACCTGCGTCACGCCGTCAGCGCTGCAGGGTCAGCAGACCCGGCCGGTACGGCAGGAGGCCGTAGTCACCGCCCGAGTTCGTGGCGCGGCCCTGGTACAGCAGCTGCAGGTTGCACGGGTCGATCGTGTTCGTCTGGTCCGCGCTGGTGCGCAGCAGCTCGCCGTGGCTGATGTCGTTGGTCCAGGTGGCACCGCTGTTGGCCTTGCCCGCGAACGGGTTGTTGTAGGTCGTCGCGTTCGGCGTCCAGGTGCCGCCCAGGCTGGTCGCCGTGAACGAGCGGAAGTAGCGCTCCCAGCCGCTGGTCCGGGCCTCGATGATCATCAGGTACTGGTTGCGGCCCGCGACCTTGTAGACCTGCGGCGCCTCGAAGATGTTCTCCGAGGTGTCGCTCATGATGGTGGTGTAGTTGGAGCCGAAGCTGCCCGGGAAGTTCCCGATCGGCATGATCTGGCGGTAGATCTTGCCGTTGTCGCCGGCGAAGAACAGGTACATGTTCTGGTCGTCGCCGATGATCGTCTGGTCGATCACGCCGGTGCCGGAGTCAGTGATCTTCGCGGTCGACAGGGTCTGCGCGGCCGACCAGCCATTGGCGTTGGCCGGGTTGGTCGACGTGCGGTACGAGAACGACGTCGGACCCCACTGGTGGGCGAGGATCCAGATGTTCTTCGGCGCGAAGTAGAACAGCGACGGCGCGACGGTGCTCTGGCTCATGGTGTTCTGGGGAGCCGTGCTGAGCTGGTTGAGGTTGTCGACCAGACCGAAGTTCATCGAACCCCAGCCGCCGGTGGCGCTGCTGCTGTGGGTGGTGGCGTACACCAACTGCTTGCCCTGGTAGGGGGCGATGGTGAAGTCCTTGAGTGACGCCCAGCCGGCCTTCGGCTGCGCCAGCGGGCCGGTCGACGACCAGCGGTAGGACGTCGGCAGGGCGCAGTTGCCCGTCGGCGGCGGGGTGGTCGGCGGGGGCGTGGTCGGCGGCGGGGTGGTGGGGGGCGGGGTGGTCGGCGGCGCGGTCGTCGGCGGCGTGGTGGGCGGGTTGGTCGGCGTCGTGCCGCCGTTGCAGGCCACCCCGTTGAGCGCGAAGCTCGTCGGGACCGGGTTGCTCGACGTCCACGCGCCGTTGAAACCGAACGACACCGAGCCGTTGGTGGGGATCGCGCCGTTGTAACTCACGTTCTTGGCGGTCACCGCCGAGCCGCTCTGCGTCACTGTCGCGTTCCACGCCTGGGTCACCGACTGCCCGGAGGCAAAGGACCAGGTAAGCGTCCAACTGCTCAGCGCGTCGCCCAGGTTGGTGATGGCGACGTTGGCCCCGAAGCCACCGCCCCACTCCGAGGAGACGGTGTAGTTCACCGAGCATCCCGCCGCCGCCGCGCCTGCGGGCAGCGCGGTGACTACCGTGGCCGACGCCAGCAACGCGACACCGGCCGAGACCAGGCCGACATTGGCCGATCTGGATCTGGACATAAAACACCCTCCTGACGGGATGGCGACCTGCACATTGGTGGTGGCCGTTGTTAGGTTAACGTTAACAGTCGCGTCAGGTATGTTACGGGAGCGCTCCCATAGCCTCAACCCTCGACATCACCGAGGAATTTTTGGCTATCCGTACATTGATCACTCTTGATGACTTAACGCTGATGGGGAATCAGCGCACGGTGACTGTGACGCTGTGCCAGCCGGTCGCTCCGTCCGGGGCGACCGGCGCGGTCAACGGGGTCTGCGTCTCGCCGTCCCGGTCGGTCGCCCGCACCTGGAGGGTGTGCTCACCCGGGGTCGCCGGCCACCGCCACGACCACTGCACCCAGGTGTCCACCGACACCGTCGGGGCGAGGGTCGCCTCCTGCCACGCGCCGCCGTCGACGCGTACCTCGACCCGGCTGATTCCCCGGTGCTGCGCCCAGGCCACCCCGGCCACCGTCACCTCGCCCGCGGTGAGCCGGTTACGCGCGCGGGGGGTGTCGATCCGCGACTGCGTCTTCACCGGCCCCTGCGCCGACCAGCCACGCGGCACCCAGTACGCGTCGAAGTCGGCGAAGCTGGTCAACTCCAGCTCGGTCACCCACTTGCAGGCCGACACGTACCCGTAGAGGCCCGGCACCACCATCCGCACCGGGAAGCCGTGCTCGACGGGCAGCGGCTCGCCGTTCATCCCCACCGCCAGCAGGGCGTCCCGCCCGTCGCGCAGCGCCGCCGTCGGGGTGCCGCAGGTCCAGCCGTCGACCGACCGGCCGACCACCTGGTCGGCCCCCTCCTCCGGCTCCGCCTCGTCGAGCAGCTCCTTGATCGGTACGCCCAGCCAGCGGGCGTTGCCGATCAGGTCCCCGCCCACCTCGTTGGAGACGCAGGCCAGGGTCACGTACCGCTCCACCATCGGCCGGGCGAGCAACTCGGCGAAGGTCAGCTCGATCGGGTTGCGCACCCGACCGTGGATGCGCAACCGCCAGGTCTCCGGGTCGACCTGCGGCACCACCAGCGCCGTGTCGATCCGGTAGAAGCCGCCGTTCGGCGTGGTGTAGGGGGCGAGCTGGGCCAGGGACAGGTCCGCACCGGCCGGCACCGTCGGCGCCACCGCCGACGGGGTGGGCAACGCGACCGCCTCCCGGGCCGCCGAAACCCCCCGCCGCCCGGCGAGCCAGTGCCCGCCCAGCCCCACCACGGTCGCCGCGCCCGCGAGCAGGCCCGCACCACGCAGGAACCGCCGCCGGGACTCCGGGTCGGTCGACTCCAACGGCTCCCACCCGGACGGCGGACCGCTGCCCGGACCGGTGGGGGTCGGCCCCGGAGAGGCCGGCGGGGTGGCGGACAGCGGGGTGGGCGGCTGCCAGGGCCACGGGTCGAGCTGCCAGGGGCCGGCCACGAACGCCCAGAGCACCAGCCCGCCCAACCCCCCGCCGACCAGTGCGGGGAGCGCGTCGGCGGCATCCGCGCCGGCCCGGGTGAGCGCGGCGGCGACACCGAGGCCGGTGAACGCCGCGATGCCCACCAGCCCCACCGCCAGCCGGCGCGCGGCCAGCACCCCGATCCCGGCGGCGAACGCCGCCAGCAGCACCGCCGTACCCACCAGCAGGGCGATCTTGTCGTACCTGCCGAAGACGTCGATGGCGAACTGCTTGAGCGGCTCGGGGACCGTGTCGACGACCACCCCGCCGACCGCGATCAGCGGGGCGGAGCGGGGACCGGTGAGGACGGCGACCGGCTCGGCGACGCCGATGGCCACCACGGCGGCGGTGACCCCGGCCAGCGCGGCGAAGCCACGGGAGGTGGTGCTCATCGGGCCAGTGTCGTCGATCGACCGGGCCGGCCGCCAACCACGTCACCGTTCCGTAAGCAGCCGTCACCGTACGCGTCAGGGCGCACCGCCGAGATCGACGGTGCGCCCTGAGCTGGCGTGCTACCGGGTCAGAAACCCGGGCCGTGCTGGTGGCCGTGACCGTGGCCGTGGCCGTGGCCACCGGCGGCGGCCGGCTCCGGCTGCTCCGGCTTCTCGACCACCAGGCTCTCGGTGGTCAGCAGGAGACCGGCGATCGACGCGGCGTTGGTGACCGCATTGCGGGTCACCTTCACCGGGTCGATGATGCCGGACTTCACCAGGTCGACCCACTCGCCCTTGGCAGCGTCGAGGCCCTGGCCCCAGTCCTGGCCGGCGACCTTCTCCACCACCACGTAGCCGTCGTGGCCGGCGTTCTGGGCGATCCAGCGCAGCGGCTCGACCAGCGCCTTGCGCACGATCGAGACACCGACCTTCTCGTCACCGGTCAGGCCAAGGTCGTCGTCGAGCACCGAGCGGATCTGGGCCAGCGCGGCACCGCCGCCGGGAACCGTCCCCTCCTCGACCGCGGCCTTGGTGGCGGCGATCGCGTCCTCGATGCGGTGCTTGCGCTCCTTCATCTCGACCTCGGTCGCCGCGCCCGCCTTGATGACCGCGATGCCACCGGAGAGCTTCGCCAGCCGCTCGGCCAGCTTCTCCCGGTCCCAGTCGGAGTCGGACGCCTCGATCTCCTTGCGGATCTGGGCGACCCGGTCGGCGACCTCGGCGGACCTGCCGCCGCCGTCGACGACGGTGGTGTTCTCCTTGTCGACCACGACGCGCCGGGCGGTGCCGAGCGCCTCCAGGCCGACCTGGTCGAGCCGGTAGCCCAGCTCCGGGGCGACCAGCTCGGCGCCGGTCAGGATCGCCATGTCCTGGAGCATCGCCTTGCGGCGGTCACCGAAGCCGGGGGCCTTGACCGCGCAGACCTTGATGGTCTTGCGGATCGCGTTGACCACCAGGGTGGACAGCGCCTGACCCTCGACGTCCTCGGCGACGATCAGCAGCGGCTTGCTGTTCTGGAGGACCTTCTCCAGCAGCGGCAGCAGCTCCTCGATCGCCGAGATCTTCTGGGTGGTGATGAGGATGTACGGGTCCTCCAGCACCGACTCCTGCGACTCCGAGTCGGTGACGAAGTTCGGCGAGATGAAGCCCTTGTCGAACTGGAGACCCTCGGTCACCTCCAGCTCGGTGGTCAGGGTGGAGCCCTCCTCGACGGTGATGACACCGTCGCGGCCGACCCGCTCCATCGCCTCGGCGATCAGCTCACCGATGGTGGCGTCCTGCGCCGAGATCGTCGCGACGTGCGCGATCGACTTCTTGTCGGCCACCTCGACGGCCCGGCCGAGCAGCGCCTCGGAGACCTTGGTGGCCGCCGCGTCGACGCCCCGCTTGAGGCCGGTCGGGTTGGCCCCGGCGGCCACGTTGCGCAGGCCCTCGCGGACCATCGCCTGGGCCAGCACGGTCGCGGTGGTGGTCCCGTCGCCGGCGACGTCGTTGGTCTTCGTCGCCACCTCCTTGACCAGCTGCGCGCCGAGGTTCTCGTACGGGTTGGTGAGCTCGATCTCCTTGGCGATGGTCACACCATCGTTGGTGATCGTCGGCGCACCGAATTTCTTGTCCAGGACGACGTTGCGCCCGCGCGGGCCGAGGGTGACCTTGACCGCGTCCGCGAGGGCGTTGACACCGTGCTCCAGCAGGTGCCGGGCGTCGTCCGAGAAGCTCAGGATCTTCGCCATGAATGTCCCTTCGAAGCGTCGTCGCCCCGGCCCGGCGAGCCGGACCGGGGCGACGACACGGGAATCGGTTGGTTACTTCTCGATGACCGCGAGAACGTCGCGGGCGGAGAGCACCAGGTACTCCTCGCCGGCGTACTTGATCTCGGTGCCGCCGTACTTCGAGTAGAGGACGGTGTCGCCGACCTTGACGTCGAGCGGCACGCGGTTGCCCTTGTCGTCGATCCGGCCGGGGCCGACGGCGAGGACGGTGCCCTCCTGCGGCTTCTCCTTGGCGGTGTCGGGGATCACGATGCCCGACGCCGTGGTGGTCTCAGCCTCGTTCGCCTGGACCACGATCCGGTCCTCGAGCGGCTTGATCGCAACCTTGGTCGCGGTAGTCACGGGCATACCCTCCTGGGGTACTTGGTTTCGTTGCCGGCCGAGAGTCCGACCAGCGTCAATCTGCCACATGCCACCGGGCGGGGCCGTCGTCGCGGGTGCCGGTCCGCCTGGCGTTCAGCATCCGGACCGGATGGCCCGGACGCTGGCACCCTCGGGGTGAGAGTGCTAATCGCAGGTTATTCCTCGGCTAGCACTCCGTCAAGGAGAGTGCCAATCTGCCGCCCTCCGTGTCGCCGTCCCGCCGATGATCAACTCAAGGGTGGCGATGTTGCGGTGACGACACCGCCCGGACACCGCAACATCGCCCCACCTGAGTCGATCTCCCGGGAGGGCCGGACAATGGGCGGGTGGATCTCGACCAGTTCGCCGCGCTGCGTACCGCCGAGGGGTCGGCCGTGCTCGCCGCGGCGGCCGGGGTGGCCGGCGGCGACCCGCTGGTCGCGGCGGCGGCGCTGCGCTCGCGCGGGGTGCCCCCCGGGCTGGCCGCCGCCGCGCTGACCCAGGCCGAGCTGCGCCGCCGGGCGGTCGGCAAGTTCGGCCCGGAGGCGGCCGGGATGTTCCTCACCCGCCCCGGCCTGGAGCAGGCCACCCGCCGGGTGGTCGCCGACCGGCGGGCCGCCCGGCTCGCCGCCGCCGGGGTGCGCACCCTCGCCGACCTGGGTTGCGGCCTCGGTGCCGACGCGCTCGCCGCCGCCCGCGCCGGCATCCGGGTGTACGGCGTGGAGGCCGATCCGGTCACCGCCGCGCTGGCCGCCGCGAACGCCGGGGCCGCCGGGCTGGCCGGGATGTTCACCGTGGAGTGCGGCGACGCGACGGCCTTCGACGTGACCCGGGTCGACGCGGTCTTCTGCGATCCGGCCCGGCGGCGGGCCGGCACCGGCCGGCGGATCTTCGACCCGGACGCCTACTCGCCGCCGTGGGACTTCGTCACCGGGCTGGCCGCGCGGGTGCCGCACACGGTGGTGAAGGTGGCCCCCGGCATCGACCACGCGTTGGTCCCGGCCGACGCCGAGGCGGAGTGGGTGAGCGTCGACGGGGACCTGGTCGAGGCGGCCCTGTGGTGCGGCGCGCTCGCCGGGGTGCCCCGCCGGGCGACCGTCCTGCGGTCGGGGCCCGCCGACCGGCGGCGGCCGGCGGACGGTTCGCCCGCCGACGGCGAGCCGGTCGCCGTCCACCGGTTGACCGGCACCGGTACGGCCGAGGCCCCGGTCGGCCCGGTCCGGCGCTACCTGTACGACCCGGACCCGGCGGTGGTCCGGTCGCACCTGGTCGCCGAACTGGCCGACACCCTCGACGCGACGCTTGCCGACCCGAGCATCGCCTACCTCTACGCGGACACCCCGCGTCCCACCCCGTTCGGCAGGTGCCTGGAGATCGTCGACGTGCTGCCGTTCTCGCTGAAACGGCTGCGCGCGCTGCTGCGGGAACGCCGGGTCGGCCGGGTCGAGATCCTCAAGCGGGGCTCGGCGTTGTCGCCCGAGCAGCTGCGGCGGGACCTGCGACTGGCCGGGGAGAATCCGGCCAGCCTGGTGCTGACCCGGGTGGCCGGGGCGCCGACGGTGCTGATCGGCCGACCGGTCGCGGACGGCGGCCCGCCGGGCTAGCGTGACCGGCATGGCGGGACAGGCCACTGCGGCGACGGCACTGCTGACCAAGCGGAAGATCGCCCACCGCACCCACCCGTACGACGTCGCGCCGGACGCGCCGAACTACGGCGCGCTGGTCGCGGCGGCGCTCGGGGTGCCGCCGGGGCGGGTGTTCAAGACGCTCGTCGCCGAGGTGGACGGGGCGCTGGCGGTGGCGGTCGTCCCGGTCACCGGCGAGCTGAACCTCAAGGCCCTGGCCACGGCGCTGGGCGGCAAGCGGGCCGCGCTGGCCGACCGGGCCGCCGCCGAGCGGAGCACCGGTTACGTGCGGGGCGGGATCAGCCCGCTGGGCCAGCGACGGCGGCTGCCGACGGTGGTCGACGTCTCGGCGCTGGACCACGACACCGTCTACGTGTCGGCCGGCCGGCGGGGGTTGCAGCTCCAACTCGCCCCGGCGGACCTGGTCGCCCTCACCGACGCCGGCACCGCGCGGATCGCCGCCGGCTGACCCCGGCCGGCGGTCGGCAGCCGGCCGCAGACCGGACACGCAGCGTGATTACGGGGCGGGTGTCCTGCGGGTGACAACCGCGTTGCTGAATTGTTACCGCCGCCAACAAACTTCTGACCTCGGCAGTCTTGCGCCCGCGTTGTGAGCGGGAATACGTTGCCGGACACAACAAAACACCGACCACTCCTCCCCCACCCTCGAAAGGACCCGTGCAGATGCGCAAGGGCTTCCTCACCTTCGCCGCCGTCGGCCTGCTGGCCACCGGCAGCATGGCCGCCTGCGGCGACGACTCCAGCAGCAACGACGCCGGCGGCGATGCCGCCAAGAAGCCGAAGATCGGCGTCATCCTGCCGGACAGCAAGTCCTCCGCCCGCTGGGAGACCGCCGACCGCAGGTTCCTCAAGGCCGCCTTCGACGCCGCCGGTGTCGAGTCGGACATCCAGAACGCCCAGAACGACAAGAACGCCTTCCAGACCATCGCCGACCAGATGATCACCAGCGGGGTCACCACCCTGATGATCGTCAACCTGGACTCCGGCACCGGCAAGGCCGTGCTGGACAAGGCGAAGTCGCAGGGCGTCGCGACGATCGACTACGACCGGCTCACCCTGGGCGGCTCCGCCCAGTACTACGTCAGCTTCGACAACGAGGCCGTCGGCAAGCTCCAGGGCGAGGGCCTGGTCAAGTGCCTGACCGAGAAGGGCGTCAAGAACCCGACGGTCGCCTACCTCAACGGCTCGCCGACCGACAACAACGCCACCCTGTTCAAGAACGGCTACGACTCGGTGCTCAAGCCGAAGTTCGAGTCGAAGGAATACACCAAGGGCCCGGACCAGTCGGTGCCGGACTGGGACCCGGCGCAGGCCGCCACGATCTTCGAGCAGATGCTCACCCAGACCGGCGGCAAGATCGACGGTGTGCTCTCCGCCAACGACGGCCTCGGCAACGCGGCCATCTCGGTGCTGAAGAAGAACAAGCTCAACGGCAAGGTCCCGGTCACCGGCCAGGACGCCGACGTGACCGGCCTGCAGAACATCCTCGCCGGTGACCAGTGCATGACCGTCTACAAGGCCGTCAAGAAGGAGGCCGACGCGGCCGCCGAGCTGGCCATCGCCGTGGCCAAGGGCGAGCGCAAGGAGACCGGGCAGACGGTCAAGGACCCGGAGAGCGGCCGGGACGTCCCGTCCGTGCTGCTGGAGCCGAAGGCGATCGACAAGGCGACCGTCAAGGACGTCGTGGCCGACGGCTACGTCGACAAGGCGAAGCTCTGCACCGGCGCGTACGCCGCGCTCTGCACCGCCAACGGCATCAGCTGACCGTACGACGAGCGTCGTACCCCGTCGACGCGACGCCGCCCGGCACGGAACCCCGTGCCGGGCGGCGCTCGCCGCCGGACGGGCTCCGAGATCTTCCCTCCGTCCGAAGGAGACCCCCGTGTCCGCGACCCCCCTGCTGGAACTGCGCGGGATCGACAAGAGCTTCGGTCCCGTCCAGGTCCTGCGCGACGTCGCCCTCGCCGCCCACGCCGGAGAGGTGACCGCACTGGTCGGCGACAACGGCGCCGGCAAGTCCACCCTGGTCAAGTGCATCAGCGGCATCTACCCGGCCGACGCCGGCGAGTTCCTCTTCGACGGCCGACCGGTGACCATCAACAGCCCCCGGGACGCCGCCACGCTCGGCATCGAGGTCGTCTACCAGGACCTCGCGCTCTGCGACAACCTCGACATCGTGCAGAACATGTTCCTCGGCCGGGAGAAGCACAGCGGGCTGGTGCTCGACGAGCCGACCATGGAACAGATGGCGGCGGAAACCCTCGCCGGGCTCTCCGTACGGACGGTGAAGTCGCTTCGCCAACACGTCTCCAGCCTCTCCGGCGGGCAGCGGCAGACCGTCGCCATCGCCAAGGCGGTGCTCTGGAACAGCAAGCTGGTCATCCTCGACGAGCCGACCGCCGCACTGGGCGTGGCACAGACCGCCCAGGTCCTCGAACTGGTCCGCCGGCTGGCCGACAACGGGCTGGCCGTGGTGCTGATCTCGCACAACATGAACGACGTCTTCGCGGTCTCCGACCGGATCGCCGCGCTCTACCTCGGGCAGATGGTCGCCCAGGTGAAGACCACCGACATCACCCACTCGCAGGTCGTCGAGTTGATCACCGCCGGTCGTTCCGGCAACCTCGGTCTCACCGGCGAACCGGTCACCGCCGGCAACGGCACCGGCGCGGGACCCGCCGACACCACTCCAGGAGGCGTTCGATGACCACCACCGCCGTGCGCAAGGAAGGCCCGGCGGCGGTTACGCCGCCGCCCACCGTCGGCAGCCACCTGCGCGGCTACTGGGGCCGGGTACGCGGCGGCGACATCGGCGCGCTGCCCGCCGTCCTCGGACTGATCGTGCTCTGCACGGTCTTCTCGATCATGCGGCCGTCGTTCCTCACCGCCGGCAACTTCGCCAACCTGTTCACCCAGGGCGCGGCGGTCACCCTGATCGCCATGGGGCTGGTCTTCGTCCTGCTGCTCGGCGAGATCGACCTGTCCGCCGGCTTCGCCAGCGGGGTCTGCGCGGCCATCCTGGCCAACGTCGCCACCAAGGCCGGCTACCCCTGGTACGTGGCCGTGCTCGCGGCGATCCTCACCGGTGTGGTCATCGGCACCGTGCTCGGCTTCCTGGTCGCCAAGATCGGCATCCCGTCGTTCGTGGTCACCCTGGCCGGCTTCCTCGCCTTCCAGGGCATCGTGCTGATGCTGATCAGCGGTGGCGCCAACATCTCGGTCAACGACGAGGTGCTGGTGGCGATCGCCAACCGCAACCTGCCCCCGGCCGTCGGCTGGGCGCTGGCCGCCCTCGCCATCGGCGGGTACGCCGCCGTGCAGCTGCTGCGGTACCGCAAGCGGCTGTCCCGGGGACTGACCGCCGACCCGATGGCGGTGGTGCTCGCCCGCATCGGCGGCCTGACCCTGATCCTCGGCATCGCGGTCTACATCCTCAACCAGGAGCGCAGCCGCAACGTCCTGATCAACTCACTCAAGGGCGTGCCGATCGTGGTGCCGGTCATCGCGGTGCTGCTGATCGTCTGGACCTTCGTGCTCCAGCGCACCAGCTACGGCCGGCACGTCTACGCCGTCGGCGGCAACAAGGAGGCCGCCCGTCGGGCCGGCATCAACGTCGACCGGATCCGGATCTCGGTCTTCGTGATCTGCTCGTCCATGGCGGCGGTCGGCGGCATCGTCGCGGCCAGCCGGGCCAACTCGGTCGACCCCAACACCGGCGGCAGCAACGTGCTGCTCTACGCCGTCGGCGCGGCGGTGATCGGCGGCACCAGCCTCTTCGGCGGCAAGGGCCGGGTCCTCGACGCCGTGCTCGGTGGCGCGGTGGTCGCCGTCATCGACAACGGCATGGGCCTGATGGGCTACAGCGCCGGGGTGAAGTACGTCGTCACCGGTGTGGTGCTGCTCCTCGCGGCCAGCGTGGACGCGCTGTCGCGCCGCCGCGCCTCCGCCTCCGGCACCCGCTGATCCGCGTACGCCAGCGGCGGAACACGGGGTGTCACCAACGATGCGGGTAGGACCGAGCCAGGACGAGATCCGACGGCAGAACCTCGGGGCGCTGCTCCGACACGTCCACGTGCACGGCGCCACCTCCCGCGCGGAACTCACCACCGCCCTCGGGCTCAACCGCAGCACCATCGGCGCGCTCACCGCCGACCTGGCCGGGGCCGGCCTGGTCAGCGAGGGCACACCGAAGGAGACCGGCCGGGCCGGGCGACCGTCGCTGGTCGTCCGGCCCGAGTCGGCCCGGGTCTACGCGTACGCGTACTCGATCGAGGTGGACCGGCTGCGGGCCGCGCGGGTCGGTCTCGGCGGCGAGGTGCTCGACCGCCGGGAACTCGACAGGCCACGTGACCTCGACGCCGGGGAGACCGTCCCGATGCTGGCCGGCGCCCTCAAGCAGATGCGGGAACGGGTGCCGCCGGAGTCGATCTGCGTGGGTGCCGGCGTCGCGGTCTGCGGCATGGTCCGCAAGGCCGACGGGCTGGTTCGGCTCGGTCCCACCACCGGCTGGGTGGACGAGCCGATCGGGGCCGCCCTCGCCGTCGAACTCGGCGTCGAGCTGCCCGTCACGGTGGGCAACGTGGCCGACGTCGCCGCCTTCGCCGAGCACGCCCGGGGCGTCGCCGCCGGCTGCGACAACGTCATCTACCTGTACGGGGACGTCGGCGTCGGCGCCGGCATCATCGCCGGTGGCCGCCGGCTGACCGGCCACGGCGGGTACGGCGGCGAGGTCGGCCACATGGTGGTGGTCCGCGACGGAACCCCCTGCGAGTGCGGTTCCCGGGGTTGCTGGGAGACCCAGATCGGCGAGTACGGGCTGCTGCGGGCCGCCGGCCGGTCCGACGCCCGGGGCCGGGACGCGCTGCTGGCCGTCTTCGACGCCGCCGACCGGGGGGACGCCCGCGCCCAGACCGCCGTCCGGCACGCCGGGGACTGGCTCGGGTTCGGGGTGGCGAACCTGGTCAACATCTTCAACCCGGAGATGGTCATCTTCGGCGGCACCATGCGGGACCTCTACCTGGCCGCCGCCGCCCAGGTCCGCAGCCGGCTCAACGAGACCGGGCTGCCCGCCTGCCTGGAACACGTCCGGCTGCGGACCCCGAAACTCGGCGACGACGCGGCCCTGATCGGTGCCGCCGAGCTGGCCTTCGAACGGCTCCTCGCCGACCCGCTCGACGCCGCCTGAACGGTCCCCTTCCGACTCGTGCGCCGCCCGGTGAACTGATCGGCCCGACAGTCCGTACCAGTGGGCGGACGGGCAGCCGGGGGTCGCTGCCCGGCAGGACAGGTCGGCCGGATCGAGGAGGCACCGCAGCATGGCACCGCTGGATTCCGTACGTCGTCGGCGAGGGCACCGGACCCACCGGGTGGCGGTGCTGCTCGTCACCTTCCTGGCCGGGCTGGTCGTGCTACCCGGCATGGCGGTCGCCGCACCCGGCGTCCAGTTGAACGCCGCCGACATGACGCTGCTCAACGGCGTCCGGTTGGCCGGCCTGTGGGAGATGCCGGCGGGCACGATGGCCGCCGAGAAGGGCCAGTCCGCGCGGGTGCGGGAGGTCGGCGCGGAGATCGCCCGGCAGCACGGCGTCCTCGACGAGTTGGTGGTGCAGGCCGCCAACAAGCTGGGCGCGACGCTGCCCACCGATCCCACCACGGAGCAGAAGGGGTGGCTGACCGAGATGCAGAACGCCTCCGGTGCTCAGTTCGACCAGATCTTCGTGACCCGGCTCCGGCTGGCCCACGGCAAGATCTTCCCGGTGATCGGCGCGGTCCGGGCCAGCACCCGGGACAACACCGTCCGCAAGCTCGCCGACGAGGCCAACAAGTTCGTGGGCGACCACATGGCCATGCTGGAGAGCACCGGGCTGGTCCGCTGGCAGCAGATGCCGCCGGCCGCGATCCCGGCCGCGCAGAACGACTCGCTGGTCGCCGCCGCGCAGGCCGGGGCCGCCTCCGGCCCGTCGGTCGGGGTGAGCACCACGGTGGTCTGGGCGGTCTTCCTGCTCGCGCTCGGCGCGGGCGGCTACGCGACCTGGCGGATCACCCGCCGCAGTTGACCCGGCGCGACTGACCCGACGGCCCGCAGGCGGCACCACCGCCGGCGGGCCGTCCGGCTGTCCGGGCCCGGCACCGGGCGGCCGGTCAGCGGTCGACCTGGGTGAAGTCCCAGGAGTGCGGGGGGCGGGCGAGCAGGGTGGCCGGCGGCTCGGGCAGCGACCGGGGGCTGCTGCGCCACTTCGAGACGACCACCACCCGGTGGTCGGTGGAGGAGAAGACCTCACTGGACACGTGCAGCGGATCGTGCTCGAACTCCGGCAGCGCCGTCTCGCACACCCAGGTGATCAGGTCGGCGAAGCCGTACGACTCGGCCCGCGCCTCCCACATCCGTACGATCACGTCGGTCCCTCCCCTCACACGCTGACCGTGGTCAGTGGCAACGCCGAGTCGGCGGGCAGGTCCAGCCGGCTCGGACGTACCCCGGCGGCCACCAGATGCGACCCGAGCGCGGCGACCATCGCGCCGTTGTCGGTGCACAGCCCCGGCCGGGGCGTGCGGACCCGGATGCCGTACCGCTGCGCCCGCTGCTCGGCCATCGCCCGCAGCCGCGAGTTCGCCGCCACGCCCCCGCCGATGACCAGGGTGTCGATCCCGTGTTCCCGGCAGGCGGCCAACGCCTTGCCGGTGAGCACGTCGCAGACCGCCTCCTGGAAGGCGGCCGCCACGTCGGCCACCGGCACCGGCTCACCGGCCCGCCGCCGCGCCTCCACCCAGCGGGCCACCGCCGTCTTCAATCCGGAGAAGGAGAAGTCGTAGCGGTGGGCGACGAGATCCTTCGCGGCGGTCAGGCCACGCGGGAAGGCGATCGACGCCGGGTCACCGGAGCGCGCCTCCCGGTCGATGTACGGGCCACCCGGGAACGGCAGGCCGAGCAGCCGGGCCACCTTGTCGAACGCCTCACCTGCCGCGTCGTCGATGGTCGCGCCCAGCGGGGTCACCCCCCGGGCCAGGTCGTCGACGCGCAGCAGCGAGGAGTGTCCACCGGAGACCAGCATGGCGATCGCCGGCGCGGGCAGCGGACCGTGCTCCAGGGTGTCCACCGCGACGTGGGCGGCCAGGTGGTTCACCCCGTACACCGGCTTCTCGGCGGCCAGCGCGTAACCCTTCGCGGCGGCCACCCCGACCAGCAGGGCCCCGGCCAGGCCGGGGCCGGAGGTGACCGCGATCGCGTCGATGTCGGCGAGGGTCACCCCCGCGTCGCGCAGCGCCCGGTCCATGGTCGGCACGATGGCCTCCAGGTGCGCCCGGCTGGCCACCTCGGGCACCACCCCGCCGAACCGGGCGTGTTCGTCCACGCTGGAGGCCAACGCGTCGGCGAGCAGCGTGTGGCCGCGCACGATGCCCACCCCGGTCTCGTCGCAGGAGGTCTCGATCCCGAGGATCAGCGGTTCGTCAGCCATGGTCCGTCCCGTCCGCACCCGGTTCCGCGTCGCGCCGCATGACCAGCGCGTCGGTGTTGCTCGGTTGGTAGTAGCCCCGTCGTACGCCGATCGGCTCGAACCCGTACGTCGCGTAGAGCCGCTGGGCGGGGGCGTTGTCGACGGCCACCTCCAGCAGGACACTGTCGATCCCGCGCCGGGCCGCCTCGGCGAGCAGGTCCGCAAGCAGCGCCCGGCCGATCCCGCGCCGCTGGGCGTCCCGGCGGACCGCGATGTTCTGCACCCACGACTCGCCGTCCGGATCGACGGTCAGACCCGCGTAGCCCAGCAGCGACCCGTCGGTGTCCAGGGCGACCCGGTAGTGGTGGCCGCTGGCCAGCTCGTTCCAGAACATCGCCGGCGACCACTGCTCGGCACCGAACAGGTCAGCCTCGATCGGCAGCACCTCGGCGACGTGCCACCAGCGGAACCGCTCGATGCGGACGGTCACGGCAGCACCGACTTACGGCTGGTCGCCGCGACCGCGTCCGGGCGGCGCAGGTACAACGGGGTGAGCGTCTCGCCGGCGGCCCCGGCCCGGACCCGCTCGGCGGCCAGGGCGACAAGTGTGGCGGCGTCCGGGTAGCGGGGTTCGGCGCGCAGCGGCAGGCCGAGCACGTCGGCGTACCGGTGGGCGCCGTCGCCGACCGCGACGGTGACGGCCAGCTCGCGGGCGCGGGCGACGGCGACGGCCGGGGCGTCCACCTCCGGCCCGACGATCCGCCGGCCGTCGCCGTAGACCGCCCAGTAGACCTCCTTGCGCCGGGCGTCGGCGGCGACCAGCACCCGCTGCTCCCGGACCGTGCCGTCGCCGACGGCGGCGGGCGCGGCGGTGCCGGCGTTGTCAGGCATCGGGGCGTGGCCGATGCCGTCGAGCGAGCAGACGCCGTACGTGGGGACGCCGAGCACCTGGCCCATGGTGGCGGCGGTGACCAGCCCGACCCGCAGCCCGGTGAAAGGTCCGGGGCCGAGCCCGGCGACGATCGCGTCGAGATCGGCCGGTCGGGCGTGGACGTCGGCGAGCACCGCCTCGACCTGCGGGGCGAGCAGTTCACCGTGGGCGCGGGCGTCGACCGTGCACCGGTGCGCCCGCAGCGCGACGCCGTCCGCCGTGACCTCGGCCAGCGCCGCGGTGACCGCGGGGGTCGAGGAGTCCACCACCAGTACGAGCACGGTAAGCCAGCCTAGCCGGCCACCCGCGCCGCCCGGTCACACCCCGCCCGCCCTCTCATCCCGCGCCCTCGCCCCCGCCCGGGCTCTCATCCTGGGCGCTCGTCCTGCTCCTCGACCTCGGAATCGTCCCGGTCCCGGCCCCGCGCTGCTGCCTCGGAACAGCCCTTCGGCTCCGCCCTCAGGTCCACGCCTCGCTCTCGGGCCACCCCCCTGTCCCCGCCCCGACTGCTCCTCACCCCCTGGCTCCTGGCCCCGTCGACGGACCACCGGATGGGGAACCGGCCAGGGCGGGGAGTGCCATCCGACGTAGAGCGGTATGCCTGTGAGTCATACTTATGACTCACAGGCATACCGCTCACTGCCGGCACATCATCATCCGGGGATGCCTGAAAGTAGTCGGCTCGCCACAGAGATCGCCGCCCTGCTTCGTCGGGAACGCAGCGTCGGACGGCTCACCCAGCAGCAACTGGCGGATCGGGCCGGGACGAGTCAGAGCGCGGTGGCCCGCGTCGAGCGCGGTGGTCGGGTGCCGAGCCTCGACCTGGTCGAGCGCCTCTTCGCCGCCCTCGGCCGGCAACTCGCCGTCACCACCGAGCCCCTCGACAACCACCTCGACGCCGAGATGGACGCGCTGGCCGGGCGGTCGACCACCGACCGGATCGACGAGCTGGGGCTGGACCGGCTGCTCGACCGGCTGGGCGACCTGCCCCACCTGCTGACCGGCAGCACCGCCGCGCTGCTGCAGGGTGCGCCCGTACCCGTCGACGCGGTCGAGATCGCCGTCCGGTGGTGCGACTCCGCCCGGTTCACCGCCTGGCTGACGGCCGCCTATGGCCAGCGCTGGAACGCCAGGTGGGGTGAGTTCGGTGGCCTGCACCTGGAACCGGAGGAACCCGGCGAGCACCTCTGGATGACCCGGTACGGCGAGATCCGCGCGCAGATGTGCGACGAGTTCCCGGCGGCGATCGAGGTACGGCACGGGGAGCGCGGCTACCGGGTGGTCCCGCTGGTCGCCGTGGAGCTGACCGACCCGCGGGCCGCCGCACTGCTGCGCCGGCACCGGCAACGCGCCGCCGACGGCCGTGCCCCGGACGTCGGCCCGGCCGACCGGACCGGGCGGTGAGCACCGCGCCGACGAAACGCAGCGCCGTGTCCCCACCACGCCGCGATGCGGCGCACCACCACGCGGTGGGGACGGCGGCCACGCAGGTCAGCCGGCCGAGCGCTCCCAGTCGATCGGGGGCAGCCCGGCGTCGGCGAGTGCCTTGTTGGTGGCGCTGAACGGGCGGCTGCCCAGGAACCCACGCGGGTTCATCGGGCTCGGGTGACCGGCCTCCAGCACCACGTGCCGGGAGTTGGTGACCAGGGCCGCCTTCTTGCGGGCGTAGCCACCCCAGAGCAGGAAGACCACCGGCTCGTCCCGGGCGTCCAGGGCGCGGATGGTCGCGTCGGTGAACTCCTCCCACCCGGAGTTGCCGTGCGAACCGGGGCTGGCCTGGCGGACGGTCAGCACCGCGTTGAGCAGCAGCACACCCTGCGCCGCCCACCCGTCCAGGTTGCCGCTGCGCGGCTTGGGCACCCCGAGGTCCTCGCTCAGCTCCTTGAAGACGTTGCGCAGCGACGGCGGCACCGACACCCCCTCGCGGACGCTGAAGCTCAGCCCGTGCGCCTGCCCCGCCTTGTGGTACGGGTCCTGGCCGAGGATCAGCACCCGGCACTGCTGCGGACCGCACAGCCGGTAGGCGGAGAAGAGGTCCTCCTGCGGCGGGAAGACGGTCTGGGTGGCGTACTCGCGGGCGACGAATTCGGCGAGCGCCGCCGTCCGGGCCGGGTCCAGGTGCGGGGTGAGCACGGCACGCCACTCCTGCGGCAGCAGCTCCAGCAGGTCGAGGGTGGGGGTGTCGTCGGGCATCGGCAACCTTTCACAAACGAAGTCCCCGGCACTCTAGGCAGCGGGTACGACACCCCGCACCCCAGGGCCGGGTCAGCCCAGCGCGGTCAGGCGGTCCGCCCAGTCCCCGCCCACCGGCTCCAACTCGACCACCCGGGAGTCGTCGTCGCGCCGGTCGATGCGTACCCGCAGGTGGGTCTCGGCGAGCTGCTCGACCAGCCCCTCGCCCCACTCGACCACGGTCACCGAGTCGTCCACCGAGGCGTCCAGGTCCAGGTCGTCGATCTCGGCGCGCGGGTCGGCGGCGTCACCCAGCCGGTACGCGTCGGCGTGCACCAGGGCCACCGTGCCGCCGCGCGCCGGATCCGGCCGGTGCACCCGGGCGATCACGAAGGTCGGCGAGGTGACGTCGCCGCGTACCCCCAGGCCGACGCCGAGGCCCCGGGTGAGGGCGGTCTTGCCGGCCCCCAGCGGGCCGGTGAGCAGCAGCAGGTCACCGGCGCGCAGCACCCCGGCGAGCCGACGGCCGAAGGCGTGCGTGTCCTCGGCCGTGGGCAACGTGACGCGCACGCTCACAACGCCTCCAGGAAACGTTCCAGCGCGGCGTTGACCTCGTCGGCGTGTTCCAGCATCACCACGTGCCCACTGTCCCGGATCTTGACGTATTCGGCGTGCGGCAGCCGACGGACGATCTCGTCCGAGTGGACCACCGGCGTGATCATGTCCTTGTCGCCCACCACCACCAGCACCGGAGTGCCGCTCAGCGCGGCCAACGCCGGGAACCGGGAGTGGGTGGCCAGGGTCCGCAGGTAGCGGGTCACCGTGTCGGCCGACGTCCGGGAGTTCATCCGCTCCACGTACGACACCAGGGCCGGGCTCGGCTTCGGGGTGCCGAAGCCGTACCGGCGGGTCAGCAGCCAGGCCACGTTCGAGGTGGACTTCCGGGCCCGGTCGATGACGAGCCCGCCGTACCTGGTGGCGTTGCTCATCATGAACAGCACCGGCGAGCCGACCCGGCCGAGCAGGGCCGGCGCGACCAGCTTCGTCTCGGCCAGCAACCCGCCCGACGTGGCCATCAGCACCGTGCCGACCACCCGGTCACCGAACAACTCCGGGTACGCCTCGGCGAACGCCATGATGGTCATCCCACCCATCGAGTGCCCGACCAGCACCAGCGGCCCCTCCGGGGCGGTCGCGTCGATCACCCGGCGCAGGGTGTGGCCGAGTGCGGCGAGGTCGTACTCGCCGGTCTCCAACCGCCCCGACCGGCCGTGCCCCGGCTGGTCGTACGCGACGACCCGGTAGTCGCCCCGCTCGGCCAGCAGTTGACGCTGGAAGTGGAACGTCCCCATGTCCAGGCAGAAGCCGTGCACCAGCACCACCGTCGGACGCCCCGGCACCGGCCGGGTCGGCTCGACCACCTCGACGTGGATGTCGGTGCCGTCCGGCAACTCCAGCCGGTACGCCTCGTCGTACCGCTGCGCGCCGAAGTCCTCCCCGGCGTACGGGTCGGCGGGGTCGGCCTTGAGCCGGCGGACCAGGGCCCGTTCGGTGGCCACCCCGGCGGCCAGCCCGGCGGCGGCCACCCCCACCGCGGCCCCGACCACACCGGCGACCCGTCCGGCGGCGGTCCTCGGTCGGGGCACCCGGAACCGGCTGACCGCGCTCACGGGCGCGTCCCGTCGTAGACCCGGGGCACCCGGACCCCGCCGAACCGGGTGACGATCTCGTAGTTGATCGTGCCGACCGCCTCCGCCCAGTCGTCGGCGGTGGGCATGCCGTCGTCGCCGCTGCCGAACAGGGTCGCCACGTCACCGGCGGCCACCTCGTCCGCGCCGCAGTCGAGCACGAACTGGTCCATGCAGACCCGGCCGGAGATGGTCCGCCGCTTCCCGCCGAGCTGCACCGGGCCCACGTTGGAGGCGTGCCGGGGCACCCCGTCGGCGTAGCCGAGCGGCACCACGGCCAGGTTCGCCTCCTCGGTCGTGGTGTAGGTGTGCCCGTACGACACGCCGGTGCCGGCGGGGACCCGCTTGGCGAGCATCACCCGGGCCCGCGCGGTCATCGCCCGACGCAGCCCGAACTGCTGCCCGGCGATCGGCGACAGCCCGTAGACGGCGATCCCGGGTCGGACCAGGTCGAAGTGGGTGTCGGGGCGGGTCAGGGTGGCCGCCGAGTTGGCCAGGTGCCGGTAGCGCGGACGCAGGCCGGCCCGCTCGACCATGGCCAGCCCCTCGTGGAAGACCGCCAACTGCCGGTCGGTGGTAGGGTGGCCGGGCGAGTCCGCGTACACGAAGTGGCTCCACACGCCGACCACCTCGACCAGGCCGTCGGCCTGGGCCTTCGCGGCGGCCTCCAGCAGGGTCGGCCAGTCGGCGACGGTCGCGCCGCCCCGGGACAGCCCGGTGTCGATCTTGAGGTGCAGCCGGGCCGGCCGGTCGGCTGCCCGCCCCGCCGCGACCATCTCGTCGAGCTGGGACAGGCTCGCGGCGGCCAGGTCCACCCCCGCCGCCACCCCCTCGTGCAGGGGCAGCCCCGGGTCGAGCAGCCACGCCAGCACCGGCACGGTGATCCCGGCCCGGCGCAGCGTCAACGCCTCGTCGAGGGTGCACACCCCCAGCCAGTCCGCCCCCGCGTCGAGCGCGGCCCGCGCCGACGGGACCATGCCGTGGCCGTACCCGTCGGCCTTCACCACCGCCATCAACTCGGCGCTGGTGCCCGACCGGAGCCGGGCCACGTTTGCACGGATCGCGTCCAGATCGACGCGCACCTCGGCCTGCCACATACGCCCAGCCTACTGGCGTCGGTGATCACCGGGTCGGTGGACGCCGACCCGACCGCCGGTCAGAGCAGCGGGGCCGCCACCGTACGCAGCGCGGTGACCACGTCCGGCGCGGTCACCGGGCCGCCCCGGGCCGCCTCCCGCCCGGCCAACCCGTGCAGGTACGCCGCGACGACCGCCGCCCGCTCCGGGGCCAACCCGGCGGCGAGCAGCGACCCGAGCAGCCCGGCGAGCACGTCGCCGGTGCCCCCGGTGGCCAGCGCGGGACTGCCGGTCGGGTTGACGTACGCCCGGCCGTCAGGCGTGCCGACCACCGTGCGGTCCCCCTTGAGCAGCACCGTCGCGTTCATCCAGGCGGCCAGCCGCAGCGCGGCGGCGACCCGGTCGGCCCCCGGTTCCTCACCGCACAGCCTGGCGAACTCCCGGTCGTGCGGGGTGACCACGATCGGGGCGTCCCGGTCCCGCAGCCGACCGGCGAGCGAACCGTCCACCAGCAGGGTCAACGCGTCCGCGTCGAGCACCACCGGCACCGGCGCGGCCAGCACCGCGCGCAGCTCCGCGCCGGCCTGCTCGTCGGTGCCGAGGCCGGAGCCGCAGACCCAGGCCTGCACCCGGCCGGCCCCGGCGACCCGGTCGGTGGCGATCACCGACGGGTGCTGGCGGACCACCTCGTCGCGGGCGCCGCCGGCGTACCGGACCAGCCCGGTGGGGCCGGCCAGCGCGCCACCCACCGAGAGCACCGCCGCCCCCGGGTAGGTCCGCGACCCGGTGGCCACCCCGACCACGCCCCGGCGGTACTTCTCCGAGGACGCGCCGGTGCGGGGCCACCAGTCGCGCACGTCGGACCACTCGGTGACGTGCAGCGCGGGGGTGCCGCGCAGCCACGGCCCGAGCCCGATGTCGACCAGTTCGACCTGCCCGGCCAGCGGGGCCGCCGGGCCGACCACCAGGGCCGGCTTGAGCGCGCCGAACGCCACCGTCACGTCGGCCCGCACCGCGCGGGGCCGGCCCACCCCGTCCGTCGGCACGTCGCCGGTGTCCACCGCCACCCCGCTGGGCACGTCCACCGCGACGACGGTGGCCCGGCCGCCGTCCCGGCCCCGCAATTCGGGCAGGCCGGCGACGAGTTCGTCGGCGGCGTCCCGCAGCCCGCCGGTGCCGCCGATCCCGACGATCCCGTCGAGCACCAGGTCGACCGTGGCGGGCGGGGCGTCGACCAGCCGTCCCCCGGCGGCCCGCAGCGCCGCCAGCCCGTCGGCGTGCGCCCGCCCGGGGGCGGTCGGCAGCACCGCGACCTGGGCACCCCGGCGGGCCAGCCGCTCACCGGCGTACAACGCGTCGCCGCCGTTGTCGCCGCTGCCGACCAGCAGCAGCACCCGCGCGCCGTACACCCCGCCCCGGTCGGCGAGCAGCAGGGCGCACCGCCGGGCCAACCCGGCCGCCGCCCGCTGCATCAGCGTCCCGGGCGGGAGGGCGGCCATCAGGCCGGCCTCCGCCGCGCGCACGTCCGACACCCGCCACACCGATCTCATGCCGCCCCCGTCTTCGCCGCCGGGCGGCCGGCCCGCCCGTCCCGGCCGGGCCCGTCCGCCGTGGTCGGGATCACCCTACCGGCGGTGGAGGCGGCAGATTAGCCACCGGCGTCGCGGCCGGCAAGACCTGTGGACAACCGGACGTACGACCCCTGCCCGTCGTCCACAGGGCCCGCCGGAGGGCCGCCCGGCCACCTAGCGTCGGCGGCACGGTCACGGCGGCGGGCCGACCGAGGCAGGGAGGCGGACGATGACGGACGAGCCGGTGCGGGTGGACCTGCCGGTGCTGCGCGCCGCGGCCGGTGGGCTGGCCGACGAGGCGTACACGCTGGCCCGGGGGCTGGCGGGTCACCCCGGGTTGGTGCTGTCCGCGCCGGGTTGGCGGGCCGGGGCCGCGCTGGCCGGGTTGGAGTCGGCGGTGCACGCCTGGCACGGGGTGCTCGGCGTACGGGTCGCCGAGACCGGTGCCGCGCTGCGGGCCGCCGCCGAGGCGTACGCGGCGGCCGACGACCGGGCCGCCGAGCGACTGGCCGGTCGACCCCGATGATCGGGTACGCCCAGCTCTGGGCCGCCTCCCCCGGCGACTGGGCGGCGGCGGGGGTGGCCTGGCGCGGGCTGGACGCGCCGGTCACCCGACGGCGGTCCGGGTTGGCCGAGCAGGCGACGACGCTGCGGGCCAGCTGGTCGGGCGGGGCGGCCACCAGGGCCGGTGCCCGGCTCGACGGGCTGCGCGCGGAGCTGGGCACCATTCTGCCGGCGCTGGTCGAGACCGATCAGGTGCTCGCCGAGTTCGCCGGTCGGCTGCGGGTGGCCAAGGCCCGGCTCGCCGAAGCGGTGACGCTGGCCGACCGTACCGGCGTGGCGGTGGACCGGCACGGTGGGCTGCGGGCGGTCCCGCCGACCTGGCGCGGCCCCGAATCGGGCGGGCTGCCGGCCGGGACTGGTGCCCACCGCGCCCCGGCGGGTGGTGCCGGCGCGGCCCACTCCCCCGGCCCCCGCGCCGGCACGGGCGCGCCTGATGGCGGTCCCGGTGGCCGTGGGACCGGTGGTGGTGGCAACGGTGGCGGGGTGGGATCGCCGGCGGCGGTGGCCCAGGTGGCGGTGGCGCTGCGGGAGGCGCTGGCCCTGGCCGACGTGGCCGACCAGGAGGCCGCCGGCCGGCTGGCCGAGTTGACCGGGGCGGCCCGCACCGGCTGGGTGCACCGGCCACCACCGGGCCGGCCGGCCGACGATGCCACCCCGGCGGCGGTCCGCGCCTGGTGGGACGGTCTCACCCCGGCCCAACGACGCTGGCTGGTGCTGCACGAACCGGCCCGGACCGGCCCCCGCGACGGGGTGCCGGCGGCGGCCCGGGACCAGGCGAACCGGTTGCTGCTGGCCGGGCACCGGGAGGCCCTGCTGGCCGAACGCCGGGCGTTGTCGGCCAGCGGGTCGGGCGGGCGTTCCGGGCTGCGCCGGATCGACCGGGCGCTGGCCGCCCTGGACGGGCTCGCCGGACGACTCGCCGCGACGACGGGACCCCGGGCGTACCTGCTCGGGCTCGACCCGAGCGGCGACGGCCGGGCGATCGTCGCGCTGGGCAACCCGGACCGGGCCCGCCGGGTGCTGACCTACGTGCCGGGCATGACGAGCGACCTCGCCGACGTCCCCGGTGAGCTGGGCCGGGCCGCCCGGGTGCAGGACCGGTGCACCGCCCTCGCTCCCGGCGAGGAGACGGCGGCGGTGCTGTGGCTGGACTACGACGCCCCCGACTTCCTGCCCGAGGCGTCCTCACCGGCCCAGGCCCGGGACGCCGGGCCCGGCCTGCACCGCTTCCAGGAGGGGCTGCGCGCCACCCACGACGGACCGCCGGCCCGGCAGACCGTGCTGGGGCACAGTTACGGCTCGCTGGTGGTGGGCAGCGCCGCCCGCGACCACGGGTTGGCTGCCGACGCGTTGGCCTTCGTCGGGTCACCGGGGGTGGGGGTGGACCGGGCCGGGGCGCTCGGCCTGCCGCCGGGGCAGGTCTGGTCGAGCACCGCCGGCGACGACGTGATCCGGCTGGTCGAGCCACCCCGGGAGCTGGCCGGTCGGGCGGTGCTGGCCACCTCGCCGCTGGCCAGCGCCGCCGCGCTGTTCCGCCCGGACGACCACCGGCTGTGGTTCGGGCACGACCCGAGCGATCCGGGCTTCGGCGGCCGGACCTTCCCCAGCGGTCGGGGCGGCCACACCGGTTACTGGGACCCCGACAACCCCGCCCTGGACGGGATGGCCCGGATCGTGCTCGGCCGGTGAGCGGCGACCTACTCCACGGTGACCGACTTCGCCAGGTTGCGCGGCTGGTCCACGTCGTGCCCCCGGGCGGCGGCGATCTCGGCCGCGAACACCTGCAACGGCACGGTGGTGACCAGCGGCGCGAGCAGGGTCGGCGTACGCGGCACGTAGATCAGGTGGTCGGCGTAGCGGACCACCGCCTCGTCGCCCTCCTCGGCGATCACGATGGTCCGCGCGCCCCGGGCCCGCACCTCCTGGATGTTGGAGACGACCTTGTCGTGCAGCATGCCCCGGCCGACCGGCGACGGCACCACGCAGATCACCGGGGTGCCCTTGTCGATCAGGGCGATCGGCCCGTGCTTCAGCTCACCGGCGGCGAACCCCTCGGCGTGCATGTACGCCAACTCCTTGAGCTTGAGGGCGCCCTCCAGGGCCACCGGGTAGCCGACGTGCCGGCCGATGAACAGCACCGTCGGCTCCGACTTCAGCTCCCGGGCCAGCTCCCGCACCGGCTCGATCCGACCCAGCAGCTCCCGCAGCTTGCCCGGCATCTCCTGGAGCTGGGCGACCACCGCGCCGACCTCGTCGGCGAACTTGATCCCGCGTACCTGGGCCAGGTGCAGGCCGATCAGGTAGCAGGCGACCAGCTGGGTGAGGAACGCCTTGGTCGAGGCGACGGCGATCTCCGGGCCACCGTGGGTGTAGAGCACCGCGTCGGACTCGCGCGGAATGGTGGAGCCGTTGGTGTTGCAGATGGCCAACACCCGGGCCTTCTGCTCCTTGGCGTGCCGCAACGCCATCAGGGTGTCCATCGTCTCGCCGGACTGCGAGATCACCACGATCAGGGTGGACCGGTCGAGCACCGGGTCGCGGTAGCGGAACTCGCTGGCCAGTTCCACCTCGCAGGGGATCCGGGTCCAGTGCTCGATGGCGTACTTGGCGACCATGCCCGAGTGGTACGCGGTGCCGCAGGCCACGATGAAGATCTTGTCGACGTCGCGCAGGTCCTGGTCGCTGAGGCGGACCTCGTCGAGGGCGATCTCCCCGGTCTCGGTGAGCCGGCCGAGCAGGGTGTCCGCGATGGCCTGCGGCTGCTCCTCGATCTCCTTGAGCATGAACCAGTCGTAACCACCCTTCTCGGCGGCCGAGGAGTCCCAGTCGATGTGGAAGTCCTTGCCGGTGGCCGGCTGGCCGTCGAAGTCGGTGATCTCGATGCTGTCGGCGGTGATCAGGACGAGCTGGTCCTGCCCCAGCTCGACCGCCTCGCGGGTGTGCTCGATGAACGCCGCCACGTCACTGGCCAGGTAGTTCTCCCCGTCACCCCGGCCGACCACCAGCGGCGAGTTGCGCCGGGCACCGACCACCGCACCCGGGATGGCCGCGTCGACGGCGAGCAGGGTGAATGCGCCCTCCAACCGCCGGCACACCACCCGCATCGCGGCGGCGAGCAGCTGCGGGCCGTCGGTGCCACCGGCCGCCCGCAACTCGGCGAGCGCGTGGGAGAGCAGGTGGGCGGCGCACTCGGTGTCGGTGTCGCTGGTGAACTGGACGCCGTCGTCCTCCAGCTCGGCGCGGAGCTTGGCGAAGTTCTCGATGATGCCGTTGTGGATCACGGCGACCCGGCCGTCGGGGGCCAGGTGCGGGTGGGCGTTGCGGTCGGTCGGGCCGCCGTGGGTGGCCCACCGGGTGTGGCCGATGCCGGTGGTGCCGTCGCCGATGCCGACCGGGCTGGCGGCGCAGTCGTCGGGGTTGGTGGCGGCCCGCTCGGAGAGGACCTTCTCCAGGTTGGCCAGCTTGCCGGCCTTCTTCTCGGTGAGCAGCTCGTCGTCGCAGACGATCGCGACCCCGGCCGAGTCGTAGCCCCGGTATTCCAGCCGCCGCAGTCCGTCGAGCACGATGCCGAGCGCCGGGCGCGCGCCGGCGTAACCCACGATTCCACACATGGTTCGCAGCCTAACCCAGTTTCGCTCACCTCGCGTGCGCGGAAGCCAGGCAAACGATCACCGAATTTGAGCGATCGGGCGGTGACGGGCGGCAACCGGACGACCGTCCCGGCCGTCCGGCCGTACGGGGTTGCGGCAGGCCCGCCGGTACGACAGTCTCTCGGCGACCCTGGAACGTCCCTGGGACGGCCCGCACGCCCCTTTCCTCCTCTTCCGTCCCCGGAGCAGCCATGTCCGACACGTCGCCCCCCAGCGACCCCACTCCCCCATCCGGCGATTCCGCACCTGCGGCCGGCAGTTCCGCACCTGCCGCCAGCGACCCCGCACCTGCCGCCGGTGACCCGACGCCTCCGGCAGCCGGCTACCCGGGTCCCGGGCCCGCCGGCGCCCCGGGCCCGTCCGCGTGGGCCCCGCCGGACCCGTTCGCGGTCCCACAGCCCTGGGCGGCCCCCGGCCCCTGGGTCCACGGATCGGCACCCGGCCCCTCCGCTGCCGCCTATCCCGATCCGACCGGTGCCGCCTATCCCGACCCGACCGGCCCGGCTCCTCCCGGCCCGCTCGGCTCACCTTCTTCCGGCCCGGCCCCCGGTACGCCCGGCGTCGCCTGGCCCGCCGGCCCGCCCGGAATCCCCGCCGGCCCACCCGCCGCCGGCTGGCCCGGAATCCCCGCCGGGCCACCCGCAGCGGGCTGGCCCGGCGGACCGCCCGGCCACGGCTGGCCGCCGCCGGGTTATCCGCCGCCGTTCGCCCACCCCGGATACCCGCAGGCGGGCAGGCGGACCGGCGTCGGCACGGTGGTGGGCATCGTGGTCGCCGTGGTCGTGGTGCTCGCCCTCGTCGGCTGCGCCTGCTTCTGCGGGGGTGGTGCCCTGCTGGGTAGGACCGGGCCGGACACGGCGACCGAGGACCCCTACGGCCGGGGTTACTACGACGACGAACCCGAGCCGAGCTGGAGCCCGCCGCAGCCGTTCCAACCCTCCGCACCCGCCACCCGGCCGGCCGACGGCCCCGGCCGGCACCCGGTGACCTACGAGGTGACCGGCACCGGCCCGGTGGACCTCCAGTTCTACGACGGGGACGGCTACTTCATCCAGCAGGAGAACGTACGGCTGCCCTGGCGGATGGAGCTGCGTACCGACGATCCGAACCGGGTGCTGGTCAGCGCCGCCCGCTCCGACGGCAACCCGGGCGGATTCCGGTGCGCCACCACCGTCGGCAACCGGCCCCGGGTCACCGACGCGGCCGGCCCGGACGACTGGCGGGTGCAGTGCCACGCCAACCCGATCCGTTGACCACACCGGACCAGCGGCAGCGAGCCGGCTCAACGGCGGAAAGGCGGTGACGAGCCCTGGTGGCGGGGGTGGTCGCGGGCCGTAGGCTGACGGGCGTGACGACGCCTACCGATGTCGACCCGCTGGTGGCCCGGATGCGCCCGTTCGGGACGACCGTCTTCGCGGAGATGTCCGCGCTCGCCGTCCGGACCGGTGCGGTCAACCTGGGCCAGGGCTTCCCGGACACCGACGGGCCGCCCGAGATGCTCGCCGCCGCCGCCGAGGCGCTGCGCTCCGGGCACAACCAGTACCCGCCCGGTCCGGGGGTGCCCGTGCTGCGCCGGGCCGTCGCCGAGCACCAGCTGCGCTTCCACGGCCTGACGTACGACCCGGACGGCGAGGTGGTCGTCACCGCCGGGGCCACCGAGGCGGTCGCGGCCAGCATCCTCGCGCTCTGCGAGCCGGGCGACGAGGTGATCTGCTTCGAGCCGTACTACGACTCTTACGCGGCGTCGGTCGCCCTGGCCGGGGCGGTACGGCGGCCGGTGACGCTGCGTCCCGGCGACGACGGCCGGTACGCCTTCGACCCGGACGAGCTGCGGGCCGCGTTCGGGCCGCGTACCCGGCTGGTGCTGCTGAACTCGCCGCACAACCCGACCGGGAAGGTCTTCACCGCACCGGAGCTGGCCCTGGTCGCCGACCTCTGCCGGGAACACGACGTGTACGCGGTCACCGACGAGGTGTACGAGCACCTCGTCTTCACCGACGCCGCCGCCACGCACCTGCCGCTGGCCACCCTGCCGGGGATGTGGGAACGCACCCTGCGCATCTCGTCGGCCGGCAAGACCTTCTCCTGCACCGGGTGGAAGGTGGGCTGGGTCAGTGGGCCCGCCCCGCTGGTCTCGGCGGTGCTGCGGGTCAAGCAGTTCCTCACCTATGTCAACGCCGCACCGCTGCAACCGGCGGTCGCCGTGGCGTTGGCCCTGCCCGACGACTACTACACCGGTTTCCGCGACAGCCTCCAACGGCAGCGGGACCTGCTGATCGGTGGCCTGACCGACGCCGGTTTCACGGTGCTCACCCCGGAGGGGACGTACTTCGTCACCGCTGACATCACCGGCCTCGGCGGTCGGGACGGGCTGGAATTCTGCCGGTCCCTGCCGGAACGCTGCGGCGTGGTGGCGGTGCCCACCCAGGTCTTCTACGACGACGCCGAGGCCGGCCGCCGGCTGGTCCGGTTCGCCTTCTGCAAGCGCCCCGAGGTGCTGACCGAGGCGGTCACCCGGCTACGCGGACTGGCCGCCGCACACTGATCCCGCCGGCGGCGGAGCGGAGACCGGTCAGCTGGCGGGGCTGGCGCTGCGGACCTGCTCGGCGATCCGTTCGGCCACCGACCGGGCGGTCTCCTCGGTGCCGGCCTCCACCATCACCCGGACCAGCGGTTCGGTGCCTGACGGGCGCAGCAGCACCCGACCGGTCTCCCCCAGCTCGGCCTCGGCCCGTTCGACCTCGGCCGCGACGGCGGGCGCGGTGGCACCGACGGTACGGTCCCCGACCGGCACGTTGATCAGCACCTGCGGCAGCTTGGTGACCACCGAGGCCAGCTCGGCCAGGGACCGGCCGGTGGCGGCCATCCGGGCCATCAGGTGCAGGCCGGTGAGCACCCCGTCGCCGGTGGTGGCGTGCGCGGGCATGACGAGGTGTCCGCTCTGCTCGCCGCCGAGGGCGAGGCCGGAGGCGCGCAGCTCCTCCAGCACGTACCGGTCGCCGACCTTGGTCTCGACCAGCCGGATGCCCTGCGCGGACATGGCCAGCCGCAGGCCGAGGTTGCTCATCACGGTGGCGACCAGGGTGTCCCGGGTCAGCTCGCCGGCGTCGCGCAGGGCCAGCGCGAGGATCGCCATCAGCTCGTCGCCGTCGACCTCCGCGCCGTCGGCGTCGACGGCGACGCAGCGGTCCGCGTCGCCGTCGTGGGCGAGGCCCAGGTGCGCACCGTGCTCGACCACGGCGGCCCGCAGGCCGTCGAGGTGGTTGGAACCGCACTCGTCGTTGATGTTGAGGCCGTCCGGCTCGGCGTGGATCGCGATGACCTCGGCACCCGCCTCCCGGTAGGCCACCGGGGCGACCTCGGCGGCGGCGCCGTTGGCGCAGTCGACCACCACCTTGATCCCGTCGAGGCGGTGCGGCACGGTGCCGACGAGGTGCTGCACGTAGTGGTCGGCACCGTCGAGCAGGTCGTGCACCCGGCCGACGCCGGCACCGACCGGGCGGTCCCAGGCGGTGGTGGCGTTCGCCTCGACGGCGGCCTCGATCCGCAGCTCGATCTCGTCGGGCAGTTTGTGCCCGCCGGCGGCGAACAGTTTGATCCCGTTGTCCGGCATCGGGTTGTGCGAGGCGGAGAGCATCACGCCCAGGTCGGCCTTGGCCTCGGCGGTCAGGAACGCCACGGCGGGGGTGGGCAGCACGCCGACCCGGACCACGCTGGCCCCGGCGCTGGTGAGGCCGGCGACCACGGCGGCCTCCAGCATCTCGCCGCTGGCCCGGGTGTCCCGGCCGACCACCGCCAGCGGCGGGTGGCTGCGGTCCGACTCGGCCAGCGTGTGCGCGGCGGCCACGGCCACCGCGAGCGCCAGTTCCGGGGTGAGGTCGACGTTCGCCCGCCCGCGTACGCCGTCCGTGCCGAACAACCGACCCATACCCGCCAACCTCCGGTGCGACTGCGATGAGTGGAGCAAACGGAACGGCCGGGCCACCTCCCCGCTGGGGGAGGCGGACCCGGCCGTCCGTCAGAAGTACAACGCGCTGTCGATGATCAGCGCTTCGAGTACTGGGGTGCCTTACGGGCCTTCTTGAGACCGTACTTCTTGCTTTCCTTGACCCGGGCGTCCCGGGTGAGGAAACCGGCCTTCTTCAGCGCCGGACGGTCGTCCGGCTCGCTGACGATCAGCGCGCGGGCGATGGCCAGCCGCAGCGCACCGGCCTGGCCGGTGGTGCCGCCGCCCCGCAGGTTGGCGATGACGTCGAACGCCTCGGGCTTCTCGGCGGTGACCAGCGGGTCCTTGATGAGCTGCTGGTGCACCTTGCTCGGGAAGTAGGCCTCAAGGTCGCGGCCGTTGCAGGTGATCTTGCCGCTGCCGGGGACGATGCGGACCCGGACGATGGCCTCCTTGCGGCGGCCGACGGTCTGGATCGGGCGGTCACCACGCGGCGCGCGGGCGACGGGCGCGGGCGCCTCGGTGGCCTCGGGGGCTTCCGCGGCAACCTCGGTCTCGGTGATGTCGGTCATGCTGTTTCCTTCGCCCTCGCTCACTGCGCGATCTGCTTGATCTCGAACGGCACCGGCTGCTGCGCCAGGTGCGGGTGCTCGGCGCCGGCGTAGACCTTCAGCTTCTTGATCAGCTGACGGCCCAGCTTGTTGTGCGGGAGCATGCCCTTCACGGCCAGCTCGATCGCCCGCTCGGGCCGCTTGGTCAGCAGCTCCTCGTAGCCGACCTGCTTGAGGCCGCCCGGGTAACCGGAGTGCCGGTAGGCGACCTTGGTCTGCCGCTTGTTGCCGGTCAGCGCCACCTTGCCCGCGTTCACGATGACGACGAAGTCGCCCGTGTCGACGTGCGGCGCGAAAGTCGGCTTGTGCTTGCCGCGCAGCAGCGTGGCGGCGTGGGTGGCCAGGCGGCCCAGCACGACATCAGAGGCGTCGATAACGTGCCACTGACGCTCGATCTCACCCGGCTTCGGGCTGTACGTACGCACAGGTCTACCTTGTCTCGTCGTCGGTCTGGGGTCGCGCGCCGAGGTGACCAGAGGCTTCCCGGCCGGACCAGCGCGCACGAACGACCAAGCGTACCTGAGCGGCACGCCTCTGGATGTCGTACAACAGCAGGCAACGATACCCGCCGCCCCGTCAGCTGGTCAAAACGGGGGGTCGACCGGCGTGGCCTGCGGTTTTCCCGCATGACCAGGGTCACACCCCGGTGAGCCTACCCGGGCCGGGCCGCAGGTAGACCGTCCAGGTCACCACGAAGCAGAGCGCGTACCACCCGATGAAGGCCAGATAGGCGGCGTCGGCGTTGCCCGAGGCGAGGAAGGACTGCCGGAAGGCCACGTTCACCAGCACCCCACCCGAGGCGCCGACCGCCCCGGCGATGCCGATCAGGGCCCCGGAGAGCCGCCGGGCCCGACGCTGTGCGGCGACCGGGTCGCCGGTCAGCTCCGCCTCGGCCGTCGCGCGGGCCCGGAAGATCGCCGGGATCATCTTGTACGTCGACCCGTTGCCGATGCCGGAGAAGACGAACAGCGACAGGAACCCGGTCAGGTAGAGCGGGAACGACCGCTCCCGGGCGGCGAAGAGCACCAGGCTGGCGCCGACGGCCATCGCCACGAAGTTCCAGAAGGTCACCCGGGCCCCGCCGAGCCGGTCGGCGAGCTGCCCGCCGACGGGCCGGATCAGCGAACCGATCAGTGGTCCGAGGAAGGTCAGCCAGGCCGCGTCGACCGGGGTGGGGAACCGCTCGGCGAACTGGAGCTGGAGCACCTGACCGAAGGCGAAACCGAAGCCGATGAACGAGCCGAAGGTGCCCACGTACAGCAGGGACATCACCCAGGTGTGCCGGTCGCGGGCGGCCTCGCGCAGCGCGCCGGGCTCGTTGTGGGCGTCCGGGATGTTGTCCAGCCAGCGGGCGGCGGCGAGCGCGGCCAGCACGATCAGCGGCAGGTAGACCGCCGGCACCAGCCGGGGGTACGCGGCCCCGGCGGTGGCCAGCACCGCGAGCCCGACCAGTTGCACCGCCGGTACGCCGAGGTTGCCGCCGCCGGCGTTGAGCCCGAGCGCGCGGCCCTTGAGCCGGTCGGGGAAGAACAGGTTGATGTTCGCCATCGACGAGGCGAAGTTGCCCCCGCCCACCCCGGTGAGGCAGGCCAGCACCATCAGGGTGGTATAGGACACCCCCGGCTCCAGCAGCACCGTCATCGGCACCGCCGGCAGGAGCAGCAGCAGCGCGCTGACGATGGTCCAGTTCCGCCCGCCGAAGCGGGCCACGGCCAGGGTGTACGGCAGCCGCAGCACCGCACCCAGCGCGGCCGGTACGGCGGTGAGCAGGAACTTGCCCGCCGGGTCGATGCCGTAGGCCGGGCCGAGGAAGAGCACGGTGACCGACCAGAGGCTCCACACCGAGAAGCCGACGTGCTCGGCGAAGATCGACACCCAGAGGTTACGGCGGGCGATCGGGGCTCCGGTCGTCCGCCAGAAGGTGGGGTCCTCGGGACGCCAGTCGTCGAGCCGGTGGCGGCGGCCGGCCCCCCGGTCGGCCGGCGGGCCGGCGGCTGTCGACGGGTCGACCTCCGGCGGCGCGTCGGTGACGCCCGGCGGGTCGGCGGCGGGGTTGCTGCTGCTGGCGAGCGCGCTCACGGCGATTCCTCCTCATCGATGTGAGGAGGATGGTAGGCAGTGCCGGTTTCCCGGCGGTGGCCCGGCTGGGTCGTTCCGGAAACGGGAATCGCACGTCGCCCGGAAACCTGCGGTGAGGTGGTCAGAGCTCCTGGAGGATGCGCAACGCGCGGGTCACCCGCTGCATGGTCTCGGTGTCGGCGACGTCCACGCACTCGGTGAACCACTTCTTCATCGGCGCGGACAGCCGGTCGGGCATGACCACGTTGCCACCCATCGGCACGGCGAGCGGGGAGTCGCGCAGCAGCGCGGTCTCGACCACCTCGGCGACGATCACGATCGGCACGTCGGTGGAGTTGTAGACGTCGGAGCTGATCACCAGGCCGAGCCGTTCCCGGGCGCCCTCGATGCGCCAGACCTCTCCCCTACGCAGCACGCGGGCGACCACCGAAGAGCACGTCGGCGACCATCCCCACCTCACGGGCGTCGGCGAGGGCGGCGGATTCCAGGTCGAGCCCGGCCCGACCGACCGCCTCGGCGTGCGCGGTGAACACCTCCCGCAGGGCCTTCTCCCGGGCGGCCTGGTCCATCCAGGCGGAGAGGGACAGGCCCTCCCGTTTGGCGAACCGGCGGGCCTCCTCGATCGTCTCGTCCGAGAACGAGAGGGTCACCTTGGCAGTCATGCCGTCGATCCTACCCCTGGTATGACCACAGGTCATCCCCTTGCCACGACCGTCGCACCGACGGCCCGGGTCAGGCCGGCCGGCGTCCGCCGAAGACGGCGAACCGCCACGCCTTGTAGAAGCAGTCCACGTCGACCAGGCCGGCGTCGACAAGCCACCGGCACTGGTCGGTCACCGACGCCGGGCGGTCGTGCCGCATCCGCTGCCGGGCGGCGGCGATCTCGTCGGCGTCCGACCCGCGGGCGGCGGTCTGCGCCAGCCAGACGTCGTCGTAGCGGCGGTCCAGCGTCGGGGTGGGGCCGGCCACCTGCTCGGCGTTGACGAACACCCCGCCGGGGACGAGCGCGTCGGCCGCCCGCCGGTAGAGGGCGCGCTTGCCGTCGTCGTCGAGGTGGTGCACGGCCAGCGCGGAGACCACCGCGTCGTACCGGCCGGCGGGCAGCGGGTCGGCCAGGTCGGCCACGACGGTGCGGTGCGCCACCCCCCGGGCGGTCAGCCCGTCGCCGGCCACCGCGAGCATCCGGGCGGCCCCGTCGACCAGGGTCACCCGCACCCCGGGCAGCGCCGCGGTGAGCAGCAGCGAGAGCAGCCCGGTGCCGGCGCCCAGGTCGAGCACCTCGGGGGTACGGCCGGCGGCGGACGCGGCCCGCAGCGGTGGGGCGGCAACCTCGACGGCAGTGCCGTAGAAGTCGTCGAAGCAGGGGACGAGCCGACGGCGGGCCTGATCGTAGGAGCCCGCCACCGCATCGAAGGCCGCCGTCACGTCCATGATCCGTCCTCCCAAATATTAGGAAATCTGTCTCATATTATAGACCCCACCGACCGGTCCGATGCACCCGTGCGGTGTGAACCGCTCTTGACAGGACCGAAACAGAAGGGACCCCAGTCGGAAACCGCCCGGCGGCACGCTTTGCGGACATGACAGACGGTGCACGCGCCGCGACACGAACGGGGCCCCCACCCCGGGAAGTGGGGACGCACTGCCCGTACTGCGCACTCCAGTGCGGCATGGTCCTGCGGGACACCGACGACGGCCGGACCGAGGTCCAGCCCCGACAGTTCCCCACCAACCGGGGCGGGTTGTGCCAGAAGGGCTGGACCGCCGCCGACCTGCTCGACCACCCCGACCGGTTGACCACCCCGCTGGTCCGTGACCCGTCGGGCGAGCTGCGGCCGGCCAGCTGGCAGGTCGCGCTGGACCGGATCGCCGACGGGCTGCGCACCGTCCAGCGGACCCACGGGCGGGACGCGGTCGCCGTCTTCGGCGGCGGCGGGCTCACCAACGAGAAGGCGTACGCCCTCGGCAAGTTCGCTCGGGTGGCGCTGCGCACCCGGCACATCGACTACAACGGCCGGTGGTGCATGTCCTCCGCTGCGGCGGCCGGGCTGCGCGCCTTCGGCGTCGACCGGGGGCTGCCGTTCCCGCTGACCGACCTGGGCCGCACCGACACCCTGCTGCTGGTCGGGGCGAACCCGGCCGAGACCATGCCGCCACTGATGCGGCACGTGACCGACCAGCGGGCCCGGGGCGGCCGGCTGATCGTCGTCGACCCCCGGCTCACCGCCACCGCCCGCCAGGCCGACCTGCACCTGCAACCGCTGCCCGGCACCGACCTCGCGGTCGCCAACGCGCTGCTGCACATCGCGCTCACCGAGGGACTGATCGACAGGGACTACGTCGCCGCCCGCACCGAGGGCTTCGACGCGGTCCGCCGCACCGTCGCCGAGTACTGGCCGGCCGAGGTGGAACGGCTCTCCGGGATTCCGGTGGCCGACCTGGAGGCGACCGCCCGCGCGCTCGGCACCGCCGCCTCGGCGATCATCCTCACCGCCCGGGGCGCCGAACAGCACGCCAAGGGCGTCGACACGGTCAGCGCCTACGTCAACCTCGCCCTCGCCCTCGGCCTGCCCGGCCGCCCACACTCCGGGTACGGCTGCCTCACCGGACAGGGCAACGGCCAGGGTGGACGCGAGCACGGCCAGAAGGCCGACCAGCTCCCCGGCTACCGCAAGATCGACGATCCGGCCGCCCGCGCGCACGTCGCCGGGGTCTGGGGCGTCGACCCGGCCGAGCTGCCCGGCCCCGGAGTGCCCGCCTACCAGCTGCTCGATTCGCTCGGCACCCCCGACGGCCCCCGCGCGCTGCTGGTCTTCGGCTCCAACCCGGTGGTCTCCGCCCCCCGCGCCGCCCGGGTCGAGTCCCGGCTGCGCGGGCTCGACCTGCTGGTGGTGGCCGACTTCCTGCGCTCCGAGACGGCCGAGCTCGCCGATGTGGTGCTCCCGGTGGCCCAATGGGCCGAGGAGGACGGCACGATGACCAATCTGGAGGGTCGGGTGCTGCGCCGCCGGGCGCTGCGCGAACCACCCCCCGGCGTCCGTACCGACCTGGCGGTCCTCGCCGACCTCGCCGCCCGCCTCGACGACACCGACCCGGTGCCGGCCGGCCCGGGGACCGGTCCGGCCGGGGCGGCGGACGGTCCGGCCCCGGTGACCACGCCGGAGCGCTTCCCCACCGACCCGAGGGTGGTCTTCGCCGAGCTGCGCCGGGCCTCCGCCGGTGGCGTCGCCGACTACGCCGGGGTGAGCTGGGAACGGATCGAATCCGCCGACGGGGTCTTCTGGCCGTGCCCCGACCCGGACGGACCCGACTCCCCCCGGCTCTTCGCCGACACGTTCCCCACCCCGACCGGCCGGGCCCGGTTCCACGCCGTCCGGCACCGGCCGGCGGCCGAGCCGGTCTGCGCCGACTATCCGCTGCACTTCACCACCGGGCGGGTCCTCGCCCAGTACCAGTCCGGCACCCAGACCCGACGGGTCGACGCGCTGCGCCGGGCCGCCCCGCACGGCTTCGTCGAGCTGCACCCCGACCTGGCCGCCCGGCTCGGCGTCGACGACGGCGACGAGGTACGGGTCGCCTCCCGCCGCGGTGAGCTGCGGGCACCGGCCCGGCTCAGCCCGACCATCCGGCCGGACACCGTCTTCGCCCCGTTCCACTGGCCCGGTGCGGCCCGCGCCAACTCCGTCACCAACGACGCTCTCGACCCGGTCTCCGGAATGCCCGAGTTCAAGATCTGCGCGGTCCGGGTGGAGCGGGCATGACCGGCCACATCGTGATCGTCGGGTACGGCATGGCCGGCGCCCGGCTCGCCACCGAACTGCACGCCCGCAACGGGGACCGCAAGGTCACCGTGCTCGGGGCGGAACCGCACCGGGCGTACAACCGGATCATGCTGTCCACGCTGCTCGCCGGCAAGGTCGACGAGCCCGACGTGGAGCTGGCCGAGGTCGCCGGGCAGGGCACCGACGTGCGGACCGGCGCGACCGTCACCGCCATCGACCGGGCCGCCCGCACGGTGCGCACCCCCGACGGCGACCTCGACTACGACCACCTGGTCCTGGCCACCGGCAGCCGGGCGGTGGTGCCCCCGCTGGCCGGCCTCGACCCGGCCGCCCTGCCGCCCCGGGTGGCCGTCTTCCGTACCCTGGCCGACTGCCGCCGGATCCTGGCCACCGCCCGGTCGGCGCGCACCGCGCTGGTGCTCGGCGGGGGGCTGCTCGGCCTGGAGGCGGCCCGTGGCCTCGCCGCCCGGGGGCTCGCGGTGACCGTGGTCCACCCCCACCCGTACCTGATGGAACGGCAGCTCGACCCGGCCGCCGGCGCGGTGCTCGCCGGCACGTTGGCCGGGCTCGGCGTCGCCACCCGGCTGGGCGTCCCGGCGACCGGGCTGGCCGCCGACCCCGACGGGGTCCGGCTCGACCTGGCCGACGGCACCGCCCTGCACGCCGACCTGCTGGTGCTCTCCTGCGGGGTGCGCCCCGACACCGGCCTGGCCACCGCCGCCGGGCTGACCGTCGACCGGGGGGTGCAGGTCGACGACCGGCTGCGCACCGACGACGAGGCGATCTCGGCGATCGGCGACTGTGCCCGCCCGCCCGGCACGGGCCCGACCGGGCTGGTCGCACCCGCCTGGGCGCAGGCCCGGGTGGTGGCCCGGCTGCTCACCGGCGAGGACCCCGCCGCCCGCTACCGGCCCCGGCCGGTGGTCACCCGGCTCAAGGCCGCCGGGATCGACCTGGCCGCGATGGGCGACCCGGCCGGCGGCCCCGGTGAGGAGCTGACCTTCAGCGACCCGGCCCGGGGGACGTACGCCCGGCTGCGCATCCACCACGACCGGCTCACCGGCGCGATCCTGCTCGGCGACAACCCGTCGGTCGGCACGGTGGTGCAGCTCTTCGACCGGGGCGCCCCGGTCCCCACCGACCGGCGGGCACTGCTGCTCGGCCGGTCACTCGGCGCTCCCGCCGCCCCCGTCGCCTCCCCGGCGCTGATGCCGGACGCGGCGACCGTCTGCCAGTGCAACGACGTCGACAAGGGCACCCTGGTCCGCTGCTGGCGCTCCGGGGCCCGGACGGTCGACGAGGTGGTCGCCGCGACCCGGGCCGGAACCGGCTGCGGTGGCTGCCGGCAGGCCGTCGGCGGGATCGTCGACTGGCTGTCCGAGGCGGACTCGGTGGGGACGACCCGATGACCGTGACGACACCACGAGGAGGTGAACCGATGACCCGTCAACGATTGGTCGTCGTCGGCAACGGCATGGTCGGCCAGCGGTTCGTCGAGGCGCTGCGCGCCCGCGACCACGACCGGCGGTGGCAGCTGACGGTGCTCGCCGAGGAGTCCCGCCCGGCCTACGACCGGGTGCGGCTGTCCGCGTTCTTCGACGGGGTCAGCGCCGAGGAACTGAACCTGCACACCCCCGACGACGGGGTGGAACTGCGCCTCGGCGACCCGGTCACCGGGATCGACCGCCGCCGGCGGGTGGTGACCACCGCAACCGCCGAGCACCCGTACGACGCGCTGGTGCTGGCCACCGGGTCGTACCCGTTCGTCCCGCCGGTGACCGGCACCGACCTGCCCGGCGTCTTCGTCTACCGCACCCTCGACGACCTGGCGGCGATCCGGGCGCACGCCCGGGGCCGGTCCACCGGGGCGGTCATCGGTGGTGGCCTGCTCGGGCTGGAGGCCGCCAACGCGCTGCGCCTGCTGGGGTTGCGGACCCACGTGGTGGAGTTCGCACCCCGGCTGATGCCGGTGCAGGTCGACGAGGCGGGCGGGGCGATGCTGCGCCGCTACGTCGAGGAACTGGGCGTCGCCACCCACCTCGGGGTGGGCACCACCGCGCTGCGGCCCGGCCCGGACGGCACGGTCGCCGCGCTGGACCTCTCCGACGGCGGCACGGTCGACGCCGACCTGGTCGTGGTGGCCGCCGGCATCCGGCCCCGCGACGAGCTGGCCCGCGCCGCCGGTCTGCCGCTGGGCCCCCGCGGCGGAGTGCTGGTCGACGGGGCCTGCCGCAGCGACGACGAGCGGATCTGGGCGGTCGGCGAGTGCGCCGCCGTCGACGGCACCTGTCACGGCCTGGTCGCCCCCGGGTACGCGATGGCCGAGGTGGTCGCCGACCGGCTGCTCGGTGGCGCGGCCACCTTCCCCGGCGCGGACAGCGCCACCAAACTCAAGCTGCTCGGCGTCGACGTGGCCTCGTTCGGCGACGCCCACGGCACCACCCCTGGCTGCCTGGACGTCACGTTCACCGACCCGGCCACCCGTTCGTACGCGAAGCTGGTGCTCTCCGACGACGCACGGACGCTGCTCGGTGGGGTGCTGGTCGGGGACGCGAGCGCCTATCCGACGCTGCGGGCCAGCGTCGGTGGGCCGCTGCCCGCTCCCCCGCTGGCACTGCTGGCCCCGGCCGGCGAGGGCGGCGGCGGGGTGACCGCGCTGCCCGGCGCGGCGCAGGTCTGCTCGTGCAACGCGGTGACCCGGGACGACATCGACGCGGCGATCGCCGGCGGGGCGTGCGACGTGCCGGCGTTGAAGGCGTGCACCCGGGCCGGGACGAGCTGCGGCTCCTGCGTGCCGATGCTCAAGTCTCTGCTCGACGCGGCCGGGGTGCAGCAGTCCACCGCCCTGTGCGAGCACTTCGACGCCAGCCGGCAGGAGTTGTTCGACATCGTCCGGGTCCGCGGTATCCGGACGTTCTCGCAGCTCGTCGCCGAACACGGCCGGGGCCGGGGGTGTGACGTCTGCAAGCCGGTGGTGGCCTCGATCCTGGCCTCGCTGGGCACCGGGCACGTGCTCGACGGCGAGCAGGCGTCGTTGCAGGACACCAACGACCACTTCCTGGCCAACCTGCAACGCGACGGCAGCTACTCGGTGGTGCCCCGGATCCCGGGCGGCGAGATCACCCCGGACAAGCTCATCGTGATCGGTGAGGTGGCCCGCGACTTCAAGCTCTACACCAAGATCACCGGCGGGCAGCGGATCGACCTGTTCGGCGCGCGGGTCGAGCAGCTACCGCAGATCTGGCGGCGGCTGGTCGACGCCGGCTTCGAGTCCGGCCACGCGTACGGCAAGTCGCTGCGCACGGTGAAGTCCTGCGTCGGCGAGACCTGGTGCCGCTACGGCGTGCAGGACTCGGTCGGCCTGGCCGTCGCGCTGGAACTGCGCTACCGGGGTCTGCGGGCCCCGCACAAGCTCAAATCCGCCGTCTCCGGCTGCGCCCGGGAGTGCGCCGAGGCGCGCAGCAAGGACTTCGGCATCATCGCCACCGACACCGGCTGGAACCTCTACCTCGGCGGCAACGGCGGCTTCCGGCCCCGGCACGCCGACCTGTTCGCCACCGACCTGGGCACCGAGGAACTGATCACACTCATCGACAGGTTCCTGATGTTCTACGTCCGCACCGCCGACCGGCTGCAACGCACCTCCGCCTGGATCGAGGCGATGGACGGCGGCCTGGAACACCTCCGCTCGGTGATCGTCGACGACTCGCTGGGGCTCTGCGCCGAACTCGACGCGGCGATGGCCCGACACGTCACCTCCTACTCCGACGAGTGGCGGGACGTGCTCGACGACCCCGACCGGCTGCGCCGGTTCACCTCGTTCGTCAACGCCCCCGACGTGCCGGACCCGTCGATCACCTTCGCCGTGGAACGCGGCCAGCCGGTGCCGACGCGCGACACCCGTCCCGCCGGGACCGCGCCACCCGATGGCGGCACGCCACCCGACGGGGCACCCGCCCGACGTCGGCAGCCGGTCGTCCTGGGTCTGCCGGAGGTGCGGCGATGAGCGACACCGTCACCGCCGCCTGGACCCCGGTCTGCCCACTGCAGCGGCTGGAACCCGAACGGGGCGTCGCCGCCCTGGTCGGCGGCGTCCAGGTGGCGATCTTCCGGATCGACGACGAGCTGTTCGCGGTCGACAACCTCGACCCGCTCAGCGGCGCGTACGTCATGTCGCGGGGCATCGTCGGCAGCCGGGGCGGGGTGCCCACCGTCGCCTCCCCCCTGCACAAGCAGGTGTACGACCTGCGAACCGGGCTCTGCCTGGACCTGCCCGGGGTGACCCTGCCCCGGTACGACGTCCGCTGCCGGGACGGCCTGGTCGAGGTGCGGCTGCGACAGGAGGAGTGATGCGGGACGAACTGGCCGGCTTCACCATCGGGGTGACCGCCGACCGGCGACGCGACGAACTGGCCGCGTTGCTGGAGCGGCGCGGTGCCCGGGTGGTGCTCGCCCCGGCCCTGCGGATCGTGCCGCTGTCCGACGACACCGACCTGCGGGACGCCACCCGGGCCTGCCTGGACCGGCCACCGGACGTGCTGATGGCCAACACCGGCATCGGCATGCGGGGCTGGCTGGAGGCGGCCGAGGGCTGGGGGTTAGCCGAGCCGCTGAAGAACGTGCTGTCCCGGGCCTACGTGGTGGCCCGCGGCCCCAAGGCGCGCGGCGCGATCCGGGCCGCCGGCCTGCACGACCAGTGGTCGCCGGCCTCGGAGAGCTGCGAGGAGGTGGTGGAGCACCTGTGCCGGCGCGGGGTGGCCGGGCAGGTGATCGCCATGCAGCTGCACGGCGACCGGCAGCCGGAGTGCACCGAGGCGCTGGAGGCAGCCGGCGCCACCGTGATCGAGGTGCCCGTCTACCGGTGGGCCCCGCCGACCGATCCGGCCCCGCTGCACCGGCTGATCGACCTGGTCGCCGGCCGGCTGGTCGACGCCGTCACCTTCACCTCCGCCGCGGCGGCGGAGGCGCTGCTGCGCGCCGCCGGGGACCGCACCGAGGCGGTGCTCGCCGCGCTGCGCGGGGACGTGCTGGTCAGCTGCGTCGGCGCGGTCACCGCCGAACCCCTGGTCCGGCGGGGGGTGCCGGTCAGTGCGCCGAGCCGCGCCCGGCTCGGCGCACTGGTCCGCACCATCGTGGACGAACTGCCCCGCCGTACCGTCACCGTGAAGGCGGCCGGACACCTGCTGACCCTGCGCGGGCACGCCGCCGTCATCGACGGGGAACTGCGCCCGCTGGCCCCTGCCCCGATGGCGGTGCTGCGGGCGCTGGCCACCCGACCCGGCCGGGTGCTGTCCCGGACCGAACTGCTGCGCACGCTGCCCCGCGGGGCCGATGAGCACGCGGTGGAGATGGCGGTGGCCCGGCTGCGGGTGGGGCTGCGGGCACCCCGGGTGGTGCAGACCGTGGTCAAGCGCGGCTACCGGCTACGGGTGGAGTGACCCGGACCCGTAACGGTGGACGCGGACCGGGTGGCGGGCGTGGAACGCGACGGCCCGCCCCACCGTCACACGGAGGGGCGGGCCGGGTGGTCACGGGTCGGCTCAGCCCACCGGGGTGGGGAAGCCCCGGCCGTGCTCAGCCTGGAGCCTGATCATGGCGTGCTCCACCACCGTCACCAGCACCTGCTTGACCGACTCACGGTCCCGGGCGTCGCACATCACCAGCGGCACGTCCGCCGAGATGGCCAGCGCCTCCCGGACCTCGTCCGGCTCGTACAGGTCCGAGCCGTCGAACCGGTTCAGCGCGACCACGTACGGGAGTTTGCGGTTCTCGAAGTAGTCGAGCGGGGCGAAGGCGTCGGTGATCCGGCGGGTGTCCACCAGGACGGCGGCACCCACCGCACCCCTGATGATCTCGTCCCACATGAACCAGAACCGGGTCTGGCCGGGGGTGCCGAACAGGTACAGGATCAGGTCCTGCGCCATGGTGATCCGGCCGAAGTCCATGGCGACCGTGGTGGTCTCCTTGCCTGGCACCTTCGACGGGTCGTCGATGCCGACACCGGCGGCGGTCATCAGCGCCTCTGTGGTCAGCGGAGTGATCTCGGAGATCGCCCCGACCAGGGTCGTCTTGCCCACGCCGAAGCCACCCGCGACCACGATCTTCGCGGAGACGATTCCCCGGCTCTGGCGCGACCCGGCGGGGTCATAGCCTGCGAAGTCCACTTAGCACCCTTCCAAGGATTTCCATCCGCTCCTCGAACCCCTCGGCGGGAGCGGCAGTGTGTAGCGTGAGCAGACCGTCGGCGACCAGGTCGGCGATCAGCACCCGGGCGACGCCCAGCGGCATCCGGGTGTACGCGGCGATCTCCGCCAGCGACTGCGCCCGACCCTCGCAGACGGTGGCGATGCGGTACTTGTCGTGTCCGGCGAAACGGGACTCGGCCACCTGGGTCGCGTTGGAGCTGAGCACCGCCTCCAACGCGATGTCCCGGCTCGGTTCGGTGCGGCCCCGGGTGACCGCGTACGGACGTACCAGCGCTCCACGTGGGTCCCGCCTGGGGTCCATCCCTCGATCACCTCCTCCCGCCCGGGACCGGGCCCGGATGCTTCGTCACTCGGGCCGGACGCGGTCGCGCCCGGCCCACCCGCCGACCGTGGCTACGAGCGCACGGCGTCCCGGGGCAGCGGCACCAGCGCCGCGCCCACCCGCTCGACCAGCAGCGCCATCTCGTAGCCGACCTGACCCACGTCACAGCTGCGGGCGGCGAGCACCGCCATCGACGAGCCGTCGCTGATCGACATCAGGAACAGGTAGCCGCTGTCCATCTCGATCACTGTCTGCAGCACCCCGCCGGCGCTGAACATCCGGGCGGCACCCTCGGTCAGACTCACCACGCCGGAGGTGATCGCCGCGAGCTGGTCGGCCCGGTCGGCGGGCAGGTCCCGCGAGGAGGCGAGCAGCAGCCCGTCCGCGGACACCGCCACCACGTGGGCGATACCCGCCACGCTGTCGGCGAAGTTGGTGAGCAGCCAACCCATGTCCTGCATGGCAGCTGGCCTGTTCATCGGTTCGTCTCCTTGGTCGAGGTGCTGTTGAGGTCCGCGCCCGCCGTACGACCGCGCTGGACGCCGCGGTGGTAGGCCGAGAGCAGGCCGCGTACTTCGTCGGGGGTGCGGCGGCTACGGTCCCGGCCGCTCTTCGGCTCGATCCCGCCGGGCACGAGCTGCGCCTGGGGCACCCGCTTGGGCAGGCCGGACCGGGTGGTGCCGGCGTTGGCGGGCTCGGCCGCCTGGCTGGCCCGGGTCCAGCCCTCGTCGGCCGCCGTCCGCCACGCGTCGGGATCGGTTTCCGGCCCGGTCGGCGGGGCCTCGGGGGCGGCCGGCGGGGTTGTGCCGTAGGTCGGCGACGCGGTGGCGGCGGGCGGTACGGGACCCGGGGCGGCTGGCGCTTCCGGGGCCGCCGGGGCGGCTGGCGCCTCCGGGGGTGCCGGCGTGACGGTAGGCGTGCCGGCGGCGGTCGGTGCGGTCGGCACCCGGGTGGGCAGCGGCGGGCGCGACGGCGCGGTCGCGCCGTTCGGGCGGGCCGGCGCGGCCGGCGGTTCCTCGTCGAACCGGGGGCGGGTGAAGATCGCGGTGGCGTCGTCGCCGTGGGACCGGAACCACACCGCCTCCATCTCCCGGAAGATCGGCGAGTCGGCCGGCCGGTCCGGGCGGGCCACCACCGGCGTCGACGGGGCCGGCGGGGTGTACGAGGTGGCCGGCGCGGTGTACGGCTGCGCGGCGGGAGCGGCGTACGCGGCCGGCGGTGCGGCCGGGGCGAACGACGCGGCGGCGGCCGGGGCGAACGGGGTCGCCGCCGGTGCCCCCGCGTACGGGGTGGCGGCGGGTGCCCCGGCATACGGGGCGGCGGCGGGCGCCCCGGCGAACGGCATGGCCCCCGCGCCGTACGACTCCGTCGGGTGCGGTGCGGCACCGGCGACCGGGCCGGCCGGCAGGACCGGGGCGGGCTCGGCCGGTGTGGCCCGCCGGGGCAGCGGGTCGATGGTCGGGTTCGCCACCGTGGGGCTGCCGGCGGAGAAGGCGTTGAACCCGGAGTCGGCGGTCGCCGGGGTGGGCAGCGGCGCGAACGGCGGGGCGGAGACCGGGCCGCCGAACTGCACGGCGGGAGCGGTGTCCCGGGCATCCACCGGCGGCTGCCAGGGGGCCGGGGCGGGCGGGGTGTTGCGCCACTGGTCGGTCAGGGTCGCCGCTGCGCTGCGGGTCCCGTTGAGGGCACCGCCGAGACCGGCGGGGGCGGGCGGCTGCTCGACCGCCAGCGGCTGGCGGGGCCGGCTGATCGCCTGGTCCCGGCCCCGGTGGGCGGGGAGCACCACGGTGGCGTTGGGCAGCGTCACCTGGGCGACGGTGCCGCCCTCGACGTTGCGGCGCAGCTCCACCCGGATGCCGTACCGGCTGGCGAGCCGGCTGACCACGGCCAGCCCCATCAGTCGGAAGGCGGCCACGTCCACGGTCGGCGGGGCGGCGAGCCGGCGGTTGAGCGAGTCGAGCTGCTCGTCGGTGAGGCCGAGTCCCCGGTCCTCGATCTGGATCAGCACGTAGTCGCGGATGCGCCGGCCGTCGGCGACCACGGTGGTGGTCGGCGGCGAGAAGCGGGTGGCGTTGTCCAGCAGCTCGGCCACGAGCCGTACCACGTCGTTGACGGCGTGGGCGGCGACCGAGATGTCGGTGTCGACGGTGCCGAACTCGATCCGGTTGTACAGCTCCACCTCGGACTGGGCGGCGCGCAGCACGTCTACCAGCAGCGCGTCGTCGCGACGCGGCACGGCCGAGTCGGCACCGGCCAGGACCAGCAGGTTCTCGTCGTTGCGGCGCATCCGGGTGGCGAGGTGGTCCAACTCGAAGAGCTGGGCGAGCCGCTTCGGGTCCTCCTCGCCGCGCTCGATCGCGTCCAGTTCGCCGATCATCCGGTCGACCAGGGTCTGACTGCGCCGGGCCAGGTTGAGGAACATCGCCGAGACGCTGGTCCGCAGGGCCGCCTGCTCGGCGGCGACCCGGACGGCCTCCCGGTGCACGACGTTGAACGCCAGGGCCACCTGGCCGACCTCGTCCCGGTTGGTCAACCGGATCGGGTCCCGCACCTGACGGACGATCTCCTCGACACCGCCGTCACCGACGCTGCCCATGTTCTGCAGCCGCTTGACCGCGTCCGGCAGGTCGTGGTTGGCCACCGACAGCGCGCCCTCCCGCAGCCGGCGCAGCGAGTGGTTGAGCGAGCGGGCCAGCACCACCGCGAGGGTGATCGCGACGATGAGGGTGAGCAGCACCAGCACCGTCTCGATGACGGCCTGCTGGATGACGTCGCTGCGGGCCTGCTCGGAGCGGGCGAGCAGGGTGTCCTGGAGCTGGATCTCGGTCCACCGCATCAGGTCGTTGACCGCGCCGATCGCGGCGCTGGCGTCGCCGGCGCTGACCGGGCTGCGCTGACCGACCGAGCGGGTGATGTCGGCGGCCACCCGGTCGGCCAGGCCGACGGCGTCACCGGAGACCGCGCTGTCGACCAGCGCACGCTGGGTGGGGTCGGCGGCCAGGGAGAAGCCGAGCAACGCCTCCTGCTGGCTGGTCAGGGTCGCCACGAAGGAGGAGAACTGCTCCTCGTCGAGGCGTCCGCCGACCAGCGCGGTGTAGGCGACCGCCTCCTCCTCGGCGACGGCCGACTTGGCCCGGCTGAACGCGGCCACCGCGCGGCGGGCGTCCGCCAGGCTCTCCTGGCCGGGCATCTGGGCCAGGGTGTCGCCGTACGAGACCAGGTCGGTGAGGATCACGCCGTACCGCAGGGTGGCCTCGGCGACGGGCATCTGCCGGCGGTCGAGCACCTCCTGCCGGGTCGCGTCGAGCGTGCGCAGGTGGTCGTCGATCACCTTGAGCCGGTCCCGCACGGCGGACGGGACCTCGCCGAGGTCGGCCCGCTCGGCCCGGTACGCGTTGATCCGCTCGCCGGTGGCCCGCACCCGCAGGTTGTAGTCGTCGGGACGCAGCTGCGGGTTCGCCAGGTAGGCGGCGGCCGCCATCCGTTCCTTGTGCAGATCCTGTGTCAGTGCGGAGACGTCGATGGACAGTGCGGTCAGTGACCGGATCTGGGTCGCGTCGACCGCACCCTCGGTAGTGGAGACGAGTCGGATTGTCGCCAACGCGATGACCGCGGCTACCGGTACGACCAGAATCAGGGCGAGCTTGGAACGAATGCGCGCATCCCGCAACCGGGGCAGTCGGCGCTCCCGTTCGGGTCCGGCGCTTTCGCCTGGCTCGGGCAGGGTCGTCGGTCCGGTGCTCACGACATCGCCTCCGTCGTATCTTCCACACGCCTGACCCGCCGACCCGCGCCTGGTGCGACGGACAGCGCCATGCGCGGCACGGCCGCGATTTCATCAGAGAAGATCCTGTTTGGGAAGCCGCGTTCGGACAGGAATCGGTCGACCAGTGCGCTGGTCACCATTTTCCCTGCTGAGCAGGCCACCCCTGAACAGGGCATGTCACTCCAGAGTGTTCGTTCGCCTCTGATGAGTGAGCATGGGTAAATATCTGATGTCCCCACAATGTGAGATTCGCGTCCCGAAACCGCCGTCAGCATCGCGCTTGACCGCACGCCCCCGCATTGGCAAGGTTTTGCAGGCTTTCGCGCACACCGTACGGCACACAATCCCGTTTCTCCACTGAGGACGGACTAGCGGCGGTGACCGGGCCTCGCCCGCGCCGCACCTGGAGGACTGAGTTGAGCCCCATCCGCTCCGCGACCATCGTGGCGCTCGCATCGGCCGTGCTGGCCGCCACGCTCACCGGCTGCTCGTTCGGCGCGGCAGAGAAGGACAGCAGCCCGATCACCATCGCCGCCGACCTCGAACTCTCCGGTGCCGCGGCACCGGTCGGCAAGGCGTACCAGCGCGCCCTGGAACTGAAGGTCGACCAGTTGAACGCGTCCGGCGCCCTGGGCGACCGGAAGGTCAGGCTGGTGGTCAAGGACAACCGCTCCGACGCCGCCGAATCGCTGCGCAACATCGGCGACTTCAGCAACGACGCCACGGTCAACGCCATCATCATGGGCGGCTGCAACCAGTGTGCCGTCGACGCCGTGCGCACCATCAACGAGCGGAAGATCCCGACCATCGCGCTCGCCCCGTCCGGCACGGTCGCCAGCCCGGTCACCGAACGCCGGTACGTGTTCAAGCTCGCGCCGAACGCGGCCGACAACGCTTCCGCGCTCACCGCCGAACTGCGGCGACGCGGGATCACCGAGGTCGGCGTCCTGCACAGCGACGACGACTACGGCCGCGAGGGTCTGACCGCGCTGGACGCCGAGTTCGGCAAGACCACCATCAAGCGGGTGCGCGCCGAGGCGGTCCGCACCACCGACACCGAACTGGCCGCACCGGTGCGCCGGCTGACCAACCGCGACCCCGCCGCCCTGATCATCTGGACCCCGCCGGAGCAGGCCACCCTCGCCGCCACCGCCGCCGACCAGTCCGGCTACGGCGGGTCGCTCTTCTTCGACGCCGCCGCCGCCGGTGACCTCTTCCTGGGCGGTTCCGGCCAGGCCACCGAACGGGCCACGATGATCTTCACGCAGACCATGGTGATCGACGACGTCATCGCCACCACCCCGGCCAAGGCCGCCCGCCGGCAGTGGTTCCAGGACTACACCGCCCGGTTCGGCGGGTACAACGGACTGTCGTCGTTCGCCGCCGACGCCGTACAGCTGATCGCCGACTCGGCGCTGCGCTCCGGCGGCCCCGACGGCAAGGTCAACCGGGACGGCCTGCGCGACGTGCTGGAGACGTCCCAGTTGGACGGTCTGTCCGGGCCGATCCGGATGACCCCGGACAACCACTCCGGCCTGATGCCGCAGGCGCTGACCACGCTCGTCGCGCGCGGTGGGCGGTGGCGGCTGGCGGGCTGACCACCACACGCTGACGGGCCGGCCCCCAGGTGGGGTCGGCCCGTCAGTGGCGTCGGGGGTCGCCCCGGAGCGGGTCAGCGGGCCGACGTGGTGGCCCGGACCCAGGGCAGGGCCAGCCGCTCCACCAGGGACAACGCCGAATAGAGGAGGATGCTCATGGCGGCGATCAACACGATCGCCGCCCACGCGGTCGCCGTGTCGCCGACGCCGTTGTACTGGAGGATCTGGTAGCCCAGACCCGGCTTGTCGGAGTAGAACTCCCCGATCACCGCGCCGATCGCGGCCAGCGGCATCGCCACCTTCAACCCGACGAAGATCTGCGGCAGCGCGGCCGGGAACCGGACCTTGCGGAACGACTGCCACCAGGAGGCGTTCAACGACCGGGCCAGCTCGGCCAGGTCCGCCGGGGTGGTGGTCAGGCCGGTGGCGGTGGAGAGCACGATCGGGAAGAAGCAGAGCAGGAACACCATGGTCAGGATCGGCTTGGTCCCCCAGCCGACCGAGACCACCAGCAGCGGCCCCAACGCGATCTTCGGGACCGCGTTGATCGCCACCAGCAGCGGGGCGAACATCCGCTCGACCCGCCGGGAGGCGGCCAGCGTCATCCCGATCAGCACCCCGGCGACCGCCGACAGCAGGAAGCCGAGCACCGTCATCAGGGTGGTCGTGCCCAGCGCCGGGAGGAGCACGTCCGCCGACGCGGTCAGTGAGCTCCCGACCGCCTGTGGCGGCGGCAGGGACGCCGGGTGCACCAGGTGCAGCCCGGAGGTGACCGCCCACCAGACGGCCAGCGTGACCACCAGGCCGAGCAGCGGCAGGCCGACCGTCGCGGGGCGCATCCGGGACCAGGGTGACCGGCGGGGCGTCGGGGGCACGGTCGGCACGGCGGTCGGTGGTCCGGCCGACCCGGGTACGGGACGGGTCATCGACTCCGTCACAGGGTCCTCCTCTCCTGCCGGCGCGTGGGCCGGCACACGACGGGGGTGCGTCCCACCGGTCGAACCGCTGGGTCGCACCCCCGTGGCACCGTCGGTGCCGGTCAGGCCTTCGGTACGAGGTCGAAGTTGATGATCTGGTCCGGCGTGATGTTCGACTTGAGCGCGCCGGCGCCCTGGAGGATGGCGATGCTCTTGGCGACCCGGTCACTGTCCAGGGTGCCGATGGCGGTGCCGGAGTTGCTGGAGCGGACGTAGCCGGCCATCAGCTGCAGCTCGGCAGCGGCGGCGGCGGGGTTGGTGGCGTCCACGTTCTTCTTCAGGATCGTGGCCGCCTCCTGCGGGTTGGCCAGGGCGTACTCCAGGCCCTTGAGCAGGGCGGCGGTGAACTTCTTCACCTTGTCCGGGTTCTCCTTGGCCATCTTGCTGGAGGTGATCAGCGCGTTGCCGTAGAGGTCCTGCATGACGTTGCTGTACGGCAGCACGACGGGCTTCTTCTTGGTGACCGCCTCGACGGTCGGCTGGCCGACGACGAACTGGCCGATCCCGTCCACCTGGCCGGAGGCCAGCGTGCCCATCAGGTTCTGCGCCTGGTCGTTGACCCAGGTGACCTTGGTGTAGTCCACCCCGGCCATCCGGGCGTAGGTCGGGAAGAGGTTGCGCACGACGGAGCCGGGGGTGTCCGCGAGCTTCTTGCCCTCCAGGTCCTTCGGCGTGGCGATGTTCTTGCCCTCGACCGAGACGATGGCGGCCATGGTCCGCTGCTGGATCGCGGCCACCGCCACGAAGTCCTTGGCCTGCCCGTTGCCGACCTGGAGCAGGCCACCGGTCAGGTCGATCGGGCCGAAGTCGGCCTGGCCGCCGACGATGGTCTGGATGACCGCGCCGGTGCCCTGACCGGGCTTGATCTCCACGTCGAAGCCGGCCTCCTTGAAGAAGCCCTTGTCCTTCGCCACCCAGGCGTAGGAGTCACGACCGAAGTTGCCGAACGAGGTGAGGTAGGTCACCTTCTCCAGCGACGAGCCGTCGCCGGTCTTTGCTGCGTCCGCCGAGTCGGACCCGCCACTGCAGGCGGAGACCAGGGCGAGGGCGGTGGCCAGGGTGGCCGCGGCGACCGTGCGGGTCAGCCTTGTCATCTGTGCACCATGTCCTTTCCGACCGGGCGGTGTACCCGGAGGGGGTTGTCGGTCGGCGGCACGGCGTGAGGGGGCACCGAGCCGCCGTCGTGAAGGGACTCTTCGCTGGCACAGCGTACGAGACACCCACCGTCACCACACCAGGCGGATCGGGTTGCGGAACGGAAACAACTCCACTCCACCCCGGACAGTGAGCGGCCAACACGCTGGGGATATCCTTGTCGGATTCCTGACCGCCGAATCAGGGGAGACCGACGGCGATGATCCGACTGTCCGATGTGTCGCGTACGTTCGACGGCCGTTCCGGGCGGGTCGAGGCGTTGCGCGGGATCAATCTCGACGTGGCCGAGGGCGAGTTCGTCGCCGTGCTCGGCCGCTCCGGATGTGGCAAGTCGACACTGCTCCGGATGATCGCCGGGCTGCTTCCGGTCAGCGGTGGCGAGATCACTGTAGCCGGCAGCCGGATCACCAGGCCCCGCCGGGACGTCGCCATGCTCTTCCAGAAGCCGGCCCTGCTCCCCTGGCGCAGCGTGCTCGACAACGTGCTGCTGCCCGCCGAGATCTTCGGCTGGAGCCGGGCCAAACACCGCGACCGCGCCCGCCAACTGCTGGAACTCTCCGGCCTGGCCGGCTTCGAGAAGCGGCTGCCACACGAACTGTCCGGCGGCATGCAGCAGCGGGTGTCACTGTGCCGGTCGCTGATCGGCCAACCCCGGGTGATGCTGATGGACGAACCCTTCTCCGCCCTGGACGCGCTCACCCGCGAGGAACTCTCCGGTGAGCTGCAACGGGTGCACATGGAGACCGGGGCGACAGTCGTCTTCGTCACCCACTCCATCGACGAGGCGGTGCTGCTCGCCGACCGGGTGGTCGTGCTCAGCCCCCGCCCGGGGCGGATCCGCAGGATCGTCGACGTGGACATCCCCCGGCCCCGCACCCTCGGCCGCAACGCACACCTGGCCGACGTCGCCCGGGTCAGCGCCGACCTGCACGAACTGCTGATGGAACGGGACCTGCCGGCGACAGCCGGGGTGGAGGGACGATGACCGTACGGGTGGCAGTGTTCACCGAGCCGCACCGGGGCGCCAGCTACGACGACCAGCTCCGGTTCGCCCGGCTCTGCGAGGCCGGCGGCTTCGACGCGTTCCTGCGGGCCGACCACTACCGGGCGATGGGCGACGAACCCGGGCTGCCCGGCCCCACCGACGCCTGGCTGACCCTCGCCGCGCTCGCCCGCGAAACCTCCCGCATCCGGCTCGGCACCCTGGTCACCTCGGCCACCTTCCGGCTGCCCGGCCCGCTGGCCCTGATGGTCGCCCAGGTCGACCAGATGAGCGGCGGACGGGTCGACCTGGGCATCGGTGCCGGCTGGTACGAGCGGGAACACATCGCGTACGGCATCCCCTTCCCCAGCGTCGGCGAACGCTTCGACCGGCTCGCCGAGCAGTTGGAGATCGTCACCGGGCTGTGGCGCACCCCGGTCGGCGAGACCTACAGCTGGGCCGGTGAGCACTACCGCCTCGTCGACGCCCCGGCCCTGCCCAAACCGGTCCAGCAACCCGGCCCGCCGATCATCGTCGGCGGCCGGGGACCGAAGCGCACCCCCGACCTCGCCGCCCGGTACGCCGACGAGTTCAACATGCCGTTCACGTCGGTCGGGGAGACCGCCGAGGCGTACGACCGGGTGCGGGAAGCCTGCGACCGGGCCGGCCGGGCCGAGTCGGGGCGGGCGCCGCTGGTGCTCTCCGCCGGGATCGTGGTGGCGATCGGGCGTACCGACGCCGAAGCCCACCGTCGGGCCGCGCCGCTGCATGTCAAGAGCGCCCTGCCGCCGGAGGACCCGGTGGTCGGCTCCCCCGCCCAGCTCGTCGACCGGATCGGCGAGTTCGCGGCGATCGGTGCCACCCGGGTCCACCTGCGGCTGATCGAACTCGACGACCTCGACCACCTGGAGCTCATCGCCACCGAGGTACTCCCCCAACTGGACGGAACCCGATGACCGACGTGACGCACGACCTCGAACTCGGCCCGGTCGGCCAGGAGATCGTCTTCGAGAACGACCGGGTGCGGGTCTGGCACATCCGGCTGGCCCCGGGCGAGCGGCAACCGCTGCACCGGCACGACCACCCGTACCTGGTGGTGGCGATCGAGGGTGCGAAGAACGTGGTGCAGACGGTCGACGGCACCCGGATCGACGCCGACGAACCCACCGGCGGCGTGGTCTACCGGGACCCGGGTGCCGTCCACATGCTCACCAACGTCGGGGAGACGACCTACCTGGCCCGCCTGGTCGAGTTGAAGTAGTCGCTGGTAGAGCTTGGGTAACAGGTCGTCACGGGCACGCCGCGCCGCAGTGGCGATCGGGGGCACCGGGCCGTAACGTGCGCCACATGGCCTTTCGGACGTGGGGCAAACTGCTGCTCACCGCACTCGGGGTGAGCATGTTGGCCGGGGCCGGCCAGCTCGGCATCGCGTACGGCTTCGGCATCGTCCGACTCACCGGCGACTTCACCGACGTCAACCGCTGGCCGGCCCAGCTCGCCTGGGTCGGCTGGTTCGCGGTGACCGCCGCCGTGGTCGGCGCGGTCCTCACCGGCCGGCTCGCCCGGCGCGAGGGGCTGCCCGAGGGCACCCCCGTCCAGCTCGCGATCTCCGGCGTCGCCGCGCTCGGCGCGCTGGTCGTCGCCCCACTCTGCATGCAGCCCGCCCGGGCCGCCGACCTGAACGCCGTCGACCCGGTCTGGGCGGTCGGCATCTGCGCGGTCGCCGGGGCGGTGGTCGGCGCGGGCGCCGCCTCGGCCGTCCTGCTGCGCCCCCCGCTGGGCTGGAACGTCGCCCTGCTGGGTGGGACGATCTGGCTGGTCGCGCTCCTGTCGGTCGCACCGGCGGTACTGTCCAGCGAGCCGCTGCGCACCGTACGCCTGGGGGTGCTGGAACCCTCGTGGCTCGGACCGGACCGGGCACAGCGGGTGGCGATGCTGTTGCTGCCCGTGATCGCGCTGGTGGCCGGCGCGGTGACCGGTGGACTGGCCCGGCGACGGGGACACCCCCGGCTGATCGGCGGGGCGGCCGGGGTGGCCGGGCCGGTGCTGCTCGCCTTCGCCTACCTGACCGCCGGGCCGGGCGACCAGGTCGACCGGTACCAGCTCGCCCCGTACTACGGCGCGGTGATCGCGGTCGTCACCGGCGCGCTCGGCTCGGTCGCCGCCACTCTGCTGCGCTGGCCGCTGCTGCCCACCCGTTCCGCCCGCCGCGACGGCGAGACGGCGATCGAACCGACCGACATCCTCGCCCCGCTGCCGTCCGTGACCGACCCGGCCGTCTCCGGCCCGGACCGGGCCACCCGGACCGGCACCGACCCGGCCGGCACCGTCCTCACCGGCTCCGAACTGGCCGGCACCGGCGGGGACGAGCCGGTCACCGTGGACCTGAGCGGGGTGGGGGGCGTCGCCGGTGAGCGGCGCGCCGCCACGCGTCCCCTCCTCCCCGACCAGCCGGACGTCACCCGCTCCCGGGCCGCCGACCGGCCCGCTGCCACCGCACCGCGGAGGGCCACCGTCTCCGGCGCCCCGGCCGACACCACGCCGGGGGTCGGCGGGGTGCCGGCGGTGCCGGGCACGGCGGGGTGGCCGTCGCCCGACGCGCCGGGCACCGGTCGCCACCCGGCCCACTGGGACTGGCCGGACCCCGCCGCCACGGTCGCCGACCGGCACGCCCCCCACACCACGCCGGGCCCGGACCAGCCGACCGGGGACTTGACGCCAGCGGCCCCGAACGGGCCGGCCGGGCACGGAGCGGGTGCGACGTCGCCCGCACAGGCCGGGTCGGACCGGACCGGGTCGGACCGGACCGGGTCGGACCGGACCGGGTCGGACCGGACCGGGTCGGACCGGACCGGGTCGGACCGGACCGGGTCGGACCGGACCGGGTCGGACCGGACCGGGTCGCCGCGAGGCCGTTCCGGCCAGCGGATGGCGGTACCGGCCGAACAGACCGCCGGTGAGGTCGGCGCAGCGGGGCCGGCAGGTGCCGGGGACGAGCCTGCGGCCACGCCCAAGCCCCGGGCGAAGCGGGCCAGCCGTGCCCGGTCCACCGCGACCGGAGCTGCGGCGGTCCCCGCCGGGCCACCCGAGCCCTCGCCCGGCGCAGGATCCGGTGACGGCGGGGACGACCAGCCGACCGATGCCCACCGACCCGGACCGGCCCGAGCGACCCTGCCGTTTCCCGCACCCGCCGGGCAGCCGGGTGCTCCGAAGCCTGTCAGTCTCCGCTGGGAGCCGGAGGAGTCCACCGGCACCGCACCGTCGGAGGGTCCCTCCGTCGATCCTGACCAGGCCGATCCCGCTCCGGACGGCGGCAGCGCTCCGGAGCCGACCGGGAAGGCCCGCAGCCGACGGGGACTGTTCCGGCGTAACCGCTCCCCGCAGGATGCTCCGACGGACGAGGCCGACCGGACGTCGGCGGCGCCGGACGACGAATACGTCGACTGGGTCACCGGCCTGAGCAAGCCCCTGGCCGACAACGAACCGGACCGGGAGAGCGGCCGACGCTCACTACGCACCACCGGCCGCCACCACCACCACGACTGACCCACCCCACCCACCCCACCCCACCCACCCCGCCCCCCGATTTGCCCCGCCCCGCCCCCGGTTTGCCCCGGTGATCAAGAGCTTTACGTCAACCCGCAGGCGAAACCTGACGCAAACCTCTTGATCAACAGCACCAAACCCCGACGAACCGGATATTTAGCCACCGACACGGCCCAGGGGCGCGGTGATCAAGAGCTTTACGTCATCCGCCGGCGCAAATCTGACGCAAACCTCTTGATCACCGGAGCAGAACGGGGTGGAGCCGGCAGGACGGGTGGAGCGGGGCAGAGCAGGGCAGAGCGGGGCCGAGTGGGGCCGAGTCGGTGCCCGGGTCGCTCAGGCGAGGGGGAGGTAGACGCGGTTGCCGGTGGAGCGGAACTCTGCCGACTTGGCCTGCATGCCCTGGGCGGCGTACTCCTTCAGCTCCTGGGTGATCTTCATGGAGCAGAACTTCGGGCCGCACATGGAGCAGAAGTGGGCGGTCTTCGCCGGCTCCGCCGGCAGGGTCGCGTCGTGGTAGGAACGCGCGGTCTCCGGGTCCAGCGACAGGTTGAACTGGTCTTCCCAGCGGAACTCGAACCGCGCCTTCGACAGCGCGTCGTCCCAGGCCTGCGCGCCGGGGTGCCCCTTGGCCAGGTCGGCCGCGTGCGCCGCGATTTTGTACGCGATCACGCCCGCCTTCACGTCGTCCCGGTCGGGCAGCCCGAGGTGCTCCTTCGGGGTGACGTAACACAGCATCGCGGTGCCGTACATGCCGATCATCGCGGCCCCGATCGCCGAGGTGATGTGGTCGTACGCGGGGGCGATGTCGGTGGTCAGCGGGCCGAGGGTGTAGAACGGGGCCTCGTGGCACCACTCCTGCTGGAGGTCCACGTTCTCCTTGATCTTGTGCATCGGCACGTGGCCGGGACCCTCGATCATCACCTGTACGTCGTACTCCCAGGCGATCCGGGTCAGTTCACCGAGGGTACGCAGCTCGGCGAACTGGGCCTCGTCGTTGGCGTCGGCGATCGAGCCGGGCCGCAGCCCGTCGCCGAGGGAGAAGGTCACGTCGTACCGGGCGAGGATCGCGCACAGCTCCCGGAAGTTGGTGTAGAGGAAGTTCTCCTCGTGGTGCGCCAGGCACCAGGCCGCCATGATCGAGCCGCCCCGGGAGACGATCCCGGTGACCCGGTCCACCGCCAGCGGCACGTACGGCAGCAGCACCCCCGCGTGCACCGTCATGTAGTCCACACCCTGCTCGGCCTGCTCGATGACGGTCTCCCGGAACACCTCCCAGCTCAGCTTGACCGGGTCGCCACCGACCTTCTCCAACGCCTGGTAGATCGGCACGGTGCCGATCGGCACCGGCGAGTTGCGGACGATCGCCTCCCGGGTCTCGTGGATCCGCTTGCCGGTGGACAGGTCCATCACGGTGTCCGCGCCCCACCGGGTGGCCCAGGTCAGCTTCTCCACCTCCTCGGCGACCGACGAGGTCACCGCCGAGGTGCCGATGTTGGCGTTCACCTTGACCAGGAACGCCTTGCCGATGATCGCCGGCTCGCACTCGGGGTGGTTGACGTTGAGCGGCAGCACCGCCCGCCCGGCGGCGATCTCGTCGCGCACCAGCTCCGGCGGCAGTCCCTCCCGGATCGCCACGAACTCCATCTCCGGGGTGATCATCCCGGCGCGGGCGTACCAGAGCTGGGTGGGGCGTTTGGCGTCGACGCCGGCCAACGGGCTGCCCGCGCCCCGGGCCGGCGCGACGTCGCCCCGCTCGGCGATCCACGGCCCGCGCAGCGGCGGCAACCCCACCTGCGGGTCCGAGCCGGGGCCGGAGGTGTCGTACAGGCGCAGCGGCGGGTTGTCCCCGGCCAGCTCCACCTCCGCGAACGGCACCCGGACGTCCGGTCGGGACCCCTCGACGTAGACCTTGCGACGTGCCTGCATGACAGCCTCCCTGTTGGTCATCGGGACCAGCCGAAGTGGTCCAGCGGGCCGCGTCCCGCGCCCAGTTCCCAGTCCCGCGCGCCGGTCAGCGCGCGGGTGACGTACTCCTTGGCGGTGGCGACCGCGACCGGCACCGGGTCGCCGGCGGCCAGCCGGACGGCGATCGCCGCCGAGAACGAGCAGCCGGTGCCGTGGCTGTGCCGGGTGTCCACCCGGGGCGCGCGCAGCAGGGTGGTCGTGCCGCCGCCGGCCAGCACGTCGACCGACTCGCCGGCCGCGTCGACGTCGCCGCCGGTGACCACCACGAACTCGGGCCCGCCGGCCGCCAGGGCCTGCGCCGCCGCGACCATCTCCCCGACCGTGGTCACCGGGCCTCCGGTGAGGGCGGCGGCCTCCGCGCAGTTCGGCGTCGCCACCCGGGCGTACGGCAGCAGCCGCTCGACGGCCGTGACCACCCCGAGCCGGTGTCCGCTGGTGGCGACGAGCACCGGGTCGACGACGAGGTGCGGCAGCCGGCCCGCCTTCGCCGCCTCGGCCACCGCGTCGGCGACCGCCGGGGTGCCGAGCATCCCGGTCTTCACCGCCCGGACCGCGAAGTCGCCGAGCACGCTGTCGAGTTGTTCGGTGACGGTGCGCGGGGGCAGCGGCAGCACGGCGTCCACGCCCCGGGTGTTCTGCGCGGTGACGGCGGTCAGCACGCTGGTCCCGTACGCGCCGAGGGCGGCGAACACCTTCAGGTCGGCCTGGATGCCGGCACCACCCCCGGAGTCGGAGCCGGCGATGGTGAGCACTGTCGTCGGTGTCATGTCGTCTCCTCGGGCCGCGCCCCGCCGACCGGGATACGGTCCGTCGTCCGGCGGGTCGACGGGAAGGCGCTGGTGAGGGTGGCGGCGACCTCGGCCGGGTCGGCGGCCCGCATGATCGCGCCGAGCACCGCCACCCCGACCGCGCCCGCCTCGGCACAGGCCGTCACCTGCTGCGGGGTCTCGATGCCACCCAGGGCGAGGACCGGCACCGGGCTGAGCCGGACCAGCCGGCGCAGCCCGTCCGGGTGCAGGGGTGGGCCGTAGCCGGGTTTGCTGCGGGTGGTCCAGACCGGCGAGAGCGTCACGTAGTGCTCGGTGCTGAGCCGGGCCAACTCCGCAGCGTCGTGACAGGACCGCCCGACGAGCCGCAGGGCAGGCGGCGGGTACGGCCCGGCCGCCGGCAGATGCACCGCCCCACCGGCACCGCCCGGGTCCGGGCCGAGCGGGTCGGAGCCGTCCGAGCCGTCGTCCAGCGGGTCGGGGCCGGCGACGATCAGGGTGCCGTCGACCTGCGTCAGGGCGGCCCGCAGGTCGACGGCGAGCGCGGCCCGGTCGGCGCGGGGCAGGTCCTTCTCCCGCAGCACCACCCACCGCACGCCGCCGTGCACCGCCCCCGCGACCACGTCGACGAGGTCCCCGTGCGCCACCAGCCGGTCGGTCAGCAGCACCACCCCGTGCGGGGTGGCGGGGCGGGTCACAGGTCGGGTCTTCCGTCGTCGGGGGTGGAGGCGAGGGCGTGGAAGCGCCGGGGGATCCGCCCGGCGGTGTACGCGAGCCGCCCGGCCCGTACGCCGTACCGCATGGCGGTGGCCATCGCCGTCGGGTCGGCGGCCCGGGTGACGGCGCTGGCCAGCAGCACCCCGTCGCAGCCCAGTTCCATGGCGAGCGCCGCGTCGGAGGCGGTGCCGATCCCGGCGTCGAGGATCACCGGCACGTCGACGCTCTGCCGGATCAGCCGGATGTGGTGCGGGTTGGTGATGCCCAGTCCGGAACCGATCGGCGCACCCGCCGGCATCACCGCCGCGCAGCCGACGTCGGCCAGCCGGCGGGCCAGCACCGGGTCGTCGGAGGTGTACGGCAGCACGACGAACCCGTCGGCGATGAGTTCCTCGGCGGCCCGCAGCAGCTCCACCCCGTCCGGGAGCAGGGTGCGTTCGTCGCCGATCACCTCCAGCTTCACCCAGTCGGTGTCGAACGCCTCCCGGGCCAGCCGGGCGACCTTGACCGCCTCGGCGGCGGTGTAGCAGCCGGCGGTGTTGGGCAGCAGCCGCACCGCGCACCTGTCGAGCAGGTCGAGCAGGCCACCTGCGGTGCCGGGGGCGGTGTCGACCCGACGCAGGGCGAGGGTGACCAGTCCGGTGCCGGAGGCCCGGACCGCCTGTTCCAGCACGTGCAGGTTGGCCGCGCCGCCGGTGCCGAGGATGAGCCGGGAGGGCAAAGTCTGTCCGGCGATGGTGAGGGGCATCCCGGTCACCCGCCCTGGGCGGCGCTGAGCACCTCGACCCGGTCGCCGTCGCGCAGCACGGTCGCCGGCCAGCCGCCCCGGGGGACCACCTCGCCGTTGACCGCGACGGCGATTCCGCGCCGCTGCCCGGTGACCGTGGCGACCAGGTCCGCGACGGTCGTGCCGCCGGCCAGCTCGCGTCCGACACCGTTGACGATCAGTCGCACGTTGTCCTCCTCAGTGGAACCGGTCGGCGGTGAAGGGGGTGAGTAGCGGGTCCGGCCGACCGGTGACGATCAGATCGGTGATCAGGTCGGCGGTGACCGGGGTGAGCACGATGCCGTGCCGGTGGTGGCCGGTGGCGGCGAGCACGCCGGGTCGGTCGGGCAGCGGCCCGAGGATCGGCGCGTTGTCCGGGGTGCCGGGGCGCAGCCCGGCGGTCGCCTCGGTCAGCGCGTACTCGGCGAGTTCGGGGACGAGGTCGACGGCGGCGCGGAGCAGGCGCAGCACCGCCCCGGCGGTCACCTCGGTGTCGGTGCGTTCCTCGACGGTCGCCCCGAGCACCACCTCGCCGTCGTCGCGGGGGACGAGGTAGACCGGCTCGCCGTCGGCGTACCCCCGGATGACGTGCCGGAAGCCGGGCGGGCGGTGGTCGGGCGCGCGTAGCCGCAGCACCTGGCCCTTGACCGGGCGGACCGGCAGCCCGGTCAGCGCGGCGGCGCCGCAGCCGGCGGCGACCACGACGACCGGCGAGTCGAGGTCGGCCAGTCGGGTCACCGCGCCGGGCAGCAGGGTCGCCCCGGCCCGTTCGGCGGCGACCCGCAGCGCGTCGACCAGCCGGCGCGGGTCGACCTGGTGGTCGCCGGGGGCGACCGCGCCGCCGCGCAGCCGGGGGGTCAGCGCCGGTTCGCGTTCCCGCAGCTGCGACGGCCGCAGCGCGCTGATCGGCAGCCCCAACCCCTGCTGGTACGACCAGAGCCGGCGCGCCTCGGCCAGGTCGTCCCCGGTCAGCCCGACGACGAGGGTGCCGTCGGTGCGGTACCCGAACTCCGTTCCGGTGGCTTCGGCCAGCTCGGCGGCGAAGCCCGGCCAGCGGGCGGCGGACTCGGTGAGCAGCCCGGTCAGCTCCCGTTCCCCGAAGTACGCCTCGGCGACGGGGGCGAGCATCCCGGCGGCGACCCGGGACGCGCCGGAGCCGGGGGCCGGGTCGTGCACGGCCACCCGCAGGCCCCGGGTGGCGCAGCGCCAGGCGATCGCCAACCCGACCGGCCCCGCGCCCACGACGGCGACGTCGGGCCGGGTCAGCACGTCAGCGCCGCGATCAGTTCGGCGGTGACCCGGCCGGGGTCGGCGGCGGTGGACAGCGCCCCGACGACCGCCACCCCGTACGCCCCGGCGGCCCGCAGCGCCGGAACCGTGGCGACGGTGATCCCGCCGATGGCGATCACCGGCACGTCGACTGCCGTGACGACGGCGCGGACCCCGGCCGGGCCGATCGGGTCGGGCAGGCCGGTCTTGGTGGCGGTCGGGTGGCACGGGCCGACGCCCAGGTAGCTGGCTCCGGCGGCGACCGCCCGGGCGGCGGCGTCCGGTTCCCGGGCGGTCGCGCCGAGCACGGCGTCGGGGCCGAGGACCCGGCGGGCCGCCGCGACGGGCAGGTCGTCCGCGCCGACGTGGCCGCCGTGGGCGTCCACCGCGAGGGCGACGTGCAGCCGGTCGTTGACCAGGCAGGTCGCCCCGTACGGCACGCAGAGCGCGCGCACCCGTCGGGCCAGGTCGTAGGCCTGCCGGTCGGTGGTGTCGTCGTCGACCCGGACCTGGACGACCAGGTCGGCGCGGGCCACCGGCAGGGCGGCCCGCACGACGGCGAGCGGGTCGCACCCGGGGCGGGTGTCGGTGATCAGATGCAGTCGGCCGAGGGACGGCACGGCAACTCTCCTCCCTGCGCCGGCATTACCCGGATCAGGTTCGACGGTCGGGGGCTCTCAGCCCCCCTCTCAGCCCGGTGCACCGGGCTCCCGTGGGTCACGTGTCTGTGACCGTACGACAGATCCGCTGATCCGCCAAGGGGTGTTAGATTGATCCATGACCATCGATGCGTACGGTTGTGGGCTTGTATCCACATAAGCCGGAAAAGCGAGTCGCCGATACCGAATCGTTACATGCTCATGCCTTGCCGGAAACCAATCCAGCGGCGCTAATTTGTTCAACCGATCGACATTATTCCGGTGCGGAGCCTCGGCGTGGCCCGCACCTGATCGCCACTGGTGCGGACCTCGGCGGGCCCACACCGATCCGACCGGGGACGGTCTGCGGCGAGTCGTCCCCATGCCCCCACCACTGTCCAGCACGGACAAAAGGAGCATGGAGTGTCTCCATCCCGCCATCGCCGCGCACGTCGCGGCCCACTGGGTGCCGGTCTACTGGCCCTCTCCCTACTTGCCGGCGGCCTGATCGGCGGCACCGCCGCCCAGGCCGCTCCCGCCGCGGCGGCCCTGCCACAGGCCGCACCGGCACCGGCGGCAGCCGCCGCCGAACCCTTCTCGGTCCTGGTCTTCTCCAAGACCGCCGGATTCCGGCACGACGCCATCCCGGCCGGCATCGCCGCGATCCAGAAGCTCGGCACCGAGAACGGCTTCACCGTCGACACCACCGAGGACGGAGCCGCCTTCAACGACACCAACCTGGCCAAGTACCAGGCGGTGATCTGGCTCTCCACCACCGGTGACGTGCTCGACGCCACCCAGCAGGCCGCGTTCGAGCGCTACATCAAGGCCGGCGGCGGCTACGCGGGCGTGCACGCCGCCTCCGACACCGAGTACGACTGGGCCTGGTACGGCAACCTGGTCGGCGCGTACTTCTCCGGCCACCCGGCCAACCAGCAGGCCACCGTCAAGGTCGAGGACCCCGCGCACCCGTCGACCGCCGACCTGCCGGACCGCTGGTCCCGGTTCGACGAGTGGTACAACTTCCGCACCAACCCGCGCTCCAAGGTGCACGTGCTGGCCAGCCTGGACGAGAAGTCCTACAGCCCGGGTGCCGGCGCGATGGGTGCCGACCACCCCACCGCCTGGTGCCAGGACTACGACGGCGGTCGCTCCTGGTACACCGGCGGCGGCCACACCCAGGCGTCGTACACCGAGCCGGAGTTCCTCAGCCACCTGCTCGGCGGCATCCGCACCGCGGCCGGGGTCGAGAACGCCGACTGCGGCGCCACCAAGACCGCGAACTTCGAGAAGGTCACCCTCGACAGCAACACCAACAACCCGATGGAGCTGGACATCGCTCCCGACGGCCGGGTGTTCTACGCCGAGCGCGACGGCCGGGTGCAGATCGTGAAGCCGGACACCGGCAACACGGTCACCGCGACCCGGCTGGACGTGTTCACCGGCAACGAGGACGGCCTGCTCGGGTTACGCCTCGACCCGGACTTCACCACCAACAAGTGGATCTACCTGTACTACGCACCGGCCGGTGGCGCCCCGCGCAACTACCTGTCCCGGTTCACCGTCAACGGTGACACCATCGACAAGGCCACCGAGAAGGTCGTGCTCCAGGTCGACACCCAGCGCAACACCTGCTGCCACGCCGGCGGCAGCATGACCTTCGACTCGCAGGGCAACCTCTACCTGGCCACCGGCGACAACACCAACCCGTTCGAGTCCAGCGCCTTCACCCCGATCGACGAGCGGGCCGGCCGGCAGGACTACGACGCGCAGCGCAGCGCCGGCAACACCAACGACCTGCGCGGCAAGGTGATCCGGATCCACCCGGAGGACGACGGCACCTACACCGTCCCGGCGGGCAACCTGTTCGCCCCGGGCACCGCGAAGACCCGTCCCGAGATCTTCGGCATGGGCTTCCGTAACCCGTTCCGGATCGGCGTCGACCAGAAGACCGACACCCTCTACGTCGCCGACTACGGGCCGGACGCCTCCGCGGCCAACCCGAACCGGGGCCCCGAGGGTCTGGTGGAGTGGAACATCGTCGCCACGGCCGGCAACTACGGCTGGCCGTACTGCACCGGCAACAACAAGGCGTACAACGACTACACCTTCCCGTCCGGGCCGAGCGGGGCGAAGTTCGACTGCGCCGCGCCGGTCAACGACTCGCCCAACAACACCGGCCTGACCAACCTGCCGCCGGCCATCGCGGCGACGGTGGACTACGGCTACGCCGGCGACCCGCGCTTCCCCGAGATCGGCGGCGGCGGCGCCCCGATGGGCGGCCCGGTCTACCGCTACGACGCCGACAGCACGTCGAGCCGCAAGTGGCCGGCGTACTACGACGGCAAGGCGCTGCTCGGCGAGTGGAACCAGTCGAAGATGTACACGATGCAGGTCAGCGAGGACGGCAAGACGCTGGTCGACATCAACCAGTTGCTCACCGGCATGCCGATGATCCGCCCGATGGACTTCGAGTTCGGCCCGGACGGCGCGCTCTACATGATCGAGTGGGGCACCGGGTTCGGCGGCAACAACGACGACTCCGGGGTCTACCGGATCGACTACACCGCCGGTGACCGCGCCCCCATCGCCGAGGCCAGCGCCGACCCCACCTCCGGGGCCGCGCCGCTGACCGTGAACTTCTCCAGCGCCGGGTCCCGTGACCCGGACGGCGGCACGCTGACCTACGCGTGGAAGTTCGGTGACGGGCAGACCTCCACCGAGGCCAACCCCACCCACACCTACACCGCGGCCGGCGACTACACCGCGCAGCTCACCGTGACCAACCCCAAGGGCCGCACCGCCGTGGCGAACGTGCCGGTGACGGTCGGCAACACCGCTCCGACGGTGACCATCGAGTTCCCGCCCAGCGGCGGTTTCTTCGACTGGGGCGACCAGGTCAAGTACACGATCAAGGTGACCGACCCGGAGGACGGCACCGTCGACTGTGACCGGGTGCAGCTGCAGGTGCTGCTCGGCCACGACGAGCACGCCCACCCGCTGGAGCAGCACACCGGCTGCACCGGCACCGTGCAGACCTCGCTGGCGTCCGGGCACGGCGCGGAGGCCAACGTCTTCGCGGTCTTCGAGGCCACCTACACCGACGACGGCGGCACCGGCGGCGCCGGCCCGCTGACCGGTCGGGCGATCGAGATCCTCCAGCCCAAGCGCAAGCAGGCCGAGTACTTCACGGCCACCGGGCGGGCCCCGGGCAGCACCGGCGGCGGTGACCCGGGCGTGCAGAAGGAGACCACCACCGACCCCGCCGGTGGCGGCCAGAACATCGGCTTCATCGAGGACGGCGACTGGTGGTCGCTCGTCCCGGCCAACCTGACCGGGGTCGAGCAGATCCGGTTCCGGGTGGCCTCCGAGGTCCAGGGCGGCCGGATCGACGTGCACGCCGGTGCCGTCGACGGTCCGGTGGTGGCCACGGCCACCGTGCCGGGCACGGGCGGCTGGCAGCAGTTCGTCGACGTGACCGCGCCGGTGACGGCCGGTGCGGAGGGCGCGCTGTACTTCGTCGCCAAGGACCCGGCCGGTGGCGCGGGTTCGCTGTTCAACGTCAACTGGATGGACTTCATCGGACGGGGCGTCACCGACAACGCGCCGCCGCAGGTGACGGCCACCGCCACCCCGGCGACCGGCACCGCGCCGGTCACCGTGACCTTCACCGGCACGGCCACCGACACCGAGGGTGACACCCCGCTGACGTACGCCTGGGACTTCGGTGACGGTGGGACGGCGACGACCCTGAACGCCACCCACACCTACACCACCCCGGGCACCTTCACCGCCACCCTGACGGTGACGGACAGCCGGGGCGCGAAGTCCTACGCCACCGTCCCGGTCAAGGTGGACGCGCCGACCAACTCGTGCCTCGGCGCGCGGTCGGACGAGTTCACCGGCAACAGCCTGAACAAGGACCGCTGGTCGGTGGTCCGGGAGAACCAGCTCTACTCGGTCTCCGGCGGGGCGCTGCGACTGCCCACCGCCTCCGGTGACCTGTACGGCTCCCGGAACGACGCGACCAACCTGGTGCTCCAGCCCGCACCCAGCGGGGCCTGGCAGGCCACCACGAAGGTCACCGTGCCCGTCACCGCCGACTACCAGCAGGCCGGCCTGCTGATCTACGGCGACGACGACAACTACGCCAAGGTGGACCTGCTCTACGGCGGTTCGCGCAAGGTGGAGTTCATCCGGGAGACCGCCGGTACGCCGCGTAACGACTCGGCGGACGCCGTGGCCGCCCCGGCCGGTGACACCATCTGGCTGCGGCTGATCAGCGACGGGACCAACCTGACCGCGCAGTTCTCGACCGACGGCACCACGTTCACCCCGGTCGGCCGGTCCGCCGCGCTGGCCGGCATCACCAACCCGCGGATCGGTCTGCTCGCCCTCAACGGCGCCACCACCGCCCCGGTGGTGGACGCGGTGTTCGACTCGTTCGTGGTCTCGCCGGACGCCCCGGCCGGCCCGGTGGACCCGTCGGACGAGTTCACCGGCACCACGCTGGACAAGTGCCGGTGGAACGCGGTGCTCCGGGAGGACCCGGCCGCCTACCGGGTGGCCGACGGCGCGCTGAAGATCGACGTGCCGAAGGGTGACATCTACGGCACCAGCAACACCGGGCCGACGAACTTCATCCTCCAGACCGCGCCGAGCGGCGACTGGACCCTGGAGACGAAGGTCGACGGCAGCGCGCTGGCCGAGCAGTACCAGCAGGCCGGTCTGATCGTCCACGCCGACGACGACAACTACGTCAAGTTCGACTTCATCGTGGACAACCAGGCAGGTCAGACCCCGTCGCGGCGGATCGAGTTCCGTGGCGAGGTCGCCGGGGTGACGCAGAACCCGCAGCCGCAGGTCTCCAACCTGACCTCGGCGGTGTGGTACCTGCGGCTGGCCCGCGCCGGTGACACCTTCACCGCGTCGTACTCGGCCGACGGGCAGGAGTGGACGACGTTCGAGACGCTGACGAACACCGCCGTCGGGGCCACCCCGAAGGTCGGTCTGTTCACCCTCGGCGCGAACGCGGCCACCTCCAAGACGGCCTCGTTCGACTACTTCCGGCTCTCCACCAAGGCGGCCGACACGACCGCCCCGGTGACCACGGCCACCGTCTCCGGCACCCCGACCGAGGGCTGGTACACCGGCCCGGTCACGGTGACGCTGGCGGCGGCCGACGAGGCTGGCGGTAGCGGGGTGGCGAGCACCGAGTACCAGCTCGACGGGGCCACCACCTGGACCGCGTACACCGAGCCGGTGCAGGTCACCGGGGACGGCACGCACGAGGTGCGGTTCCGGTCGACGGACGCGGCAGGCAACGTGGAGGCGACGAAGAAGGTCGCCGTGAAGATCGACGCCACCGCGCCGGTCAGCTCGGCGTCGTTCGCCCCGGCCAACGACGACGGCTGGCACAACGGCACCGTCCCGGTGGTGATCACCTCCACCGACGCCGGTTCCGGGGTGAAGAAGCTGGAGTGGTCGCTCGACGGCGGTGCCTGGACGGCGTACACCACGCCGGTCGAGGTGACCGGGGACGGCACGCACGAGCTGCTGTACCGGGCCACCGACGCCGCCGGCAACGTCGAGGCGCTCAAGTCGGCGGTCGTGAAGATCGACGGCACCAAGCCGACGCTGCTGGTCTCCGGCATCGCCGACGGCCAGCTCTACGGTGACAGCCAGGACGTCCGGATCTCGTGGCAGGCGGTCGACCCGACCTCCGGCATCAAGACGACCTCCGGCGTGCTGGACGGCCGGGCGTACGCCAGCGGCACCCTGCAGGCGCTGTACGAGCTGCCGCTCGGCCTGCACGAGCTGACGGTGACCGCGACCGACAAGGCGGGCAACTCCACCACCTCGACGGTCCGGTTCTTCGTCACCACCTCGTTCCGGGACATGCAGAACCTGCTGGACCGGTTCAAGGCGACCGGACGACTCACCACCAAGGCGCACCGCCAGCTGTCCAACAAGCTGGACGCGGTGCGGGAGTCCGAGGCGGCGGGCAACGACAAGCGGGCGGTGCAGCAGTTGACCGCCTTCAAGGCGTTGGCCACCGACACCGCCGTGGTCACCGACACCGACGTCCGGGACGTGCTGGTCCGGGACGCCGACGCCATGATCGTCCGGCTCGGTGGCGCGGCCACCAAGGCCGGCGTCAAGGCGAACGACAACAAGTCGGTCGACGGGGCCGGCCGGCTCGGTGCCGACCCCACCCGGATCGCCGAGGGCGGTTCGCTGTAAGGAGCACCACGGGGCCGCTCCCACCGTCGACACCGACGGTGGGAGCGGCCCCCTCCATATCGGAAGGAGGCGTCGATGCGAAGCTTGAGAGCCCTTGCCGCGCTGGTCGTGGCGGTCCTGGTGGCCCTGCCTGCGGGCCCGGCGGCGGCGCACGGCGGGAAAATCAAGCTGACCGTGGCCGGTGACGGTGCCGGCGGGGTCACCGTGATGGCCGTGTACGCCGACGGGCACCGGCTGGACCAGCTGGTCCGGCTCACCCTGACCGCTGAGGGCGAGGGTGGCCGGACGGCGGGTCCGGTGCAGATCGAGCCGGCCGGGGAGGGTCAGGGCTTCTACAGCAGCGGCCCGCTGCTCTCCCCCGGCGACTGGCGGGTGACGGTCAGCGCCCCCGCCCCGTACCAGAGCACGGCGACGGCGCAGGTGCAGGCCCGGGTGGCCCAGTCGCCGTCACCGGTCGCCATTGAACGCCCGGCGGACCGGACCGATCCGGCCGGGGTGCGGTGGTGGCCGTGGCTGGCCGGCGGACTCGTGGTGGTCGTCGCCGCGGCGGCGCTGCTGTGGCGTCGTCGCCGGGTCGACCTCGGACCCGGGGACCAGCCGGCCGGTCTGGGCGGCTGACGCCCCGGCACCGGTTCCCGCCACCCACCGACGACCGATCGGCCCCGGACACCCACCGGTGTCCGGGGCCGAAGCGTCGGCCCTGCCAGGCCGGAACTCGTCCGGGCAGGTCAGCCTCCGACCGGCCCGGACCCGCCTCCCCGCCCGACCGTCGGCTCAGAGCAGGGCGTCCAGGGCGTCGAGGTCGTCGTCGGTGGGCTGCCAGGTGCCGGCGGCGGCGTTCGCCCGGACCTGCTCGGCGGTGGTGGCGCCGGCGATGACCGAGGCCACCGCCGGTCGGGCGGCCAGCCCACCGATGGCCACCTGGAGCAGCGTGAGACCCCGCTGCGCAGCGAACGTCTCCAGCGCCTCGATGGTGTCCCAGCGGGCGGCGGCGAGCCGCTCGGCGTACCGGCCGCCACCGGCGAGGCGGCTGCCGGCGGGTGGGGCGGTGTCCCGCCGGTACTTGCCGGTGAGCAGCCCGTTGGCCAGCGGGAAGAATGGCAGCAGGCCCAGGCCGAACCGCTCGCAGGCCGGAATGATCTCGACCTCGGCGTCCCGGTGGAGCAGGTTGTAGTGGTTCTGCGCGCTGACGAACCGGGTCAGCCCCCGGGTCTTCGCCGTCCAGTCCGCGTCGGCGATCTGCCAGCCGGAGAAGTTGGAGTTGCCCAGGTAGCGCACCTTGCCGGCGCGGACCAGGTCGTCCAGCGCGGCGAGCGTCTCGTCGACCGGAGTGTCCGGGTCGGGTTCGTGCAGTTGGTAGAGGTCGATGTGGTCGGTGTCGAGCCGGCGCAGCGACGCCTCGACGGCCCGCACCACGTACCGCCGGGAGCCGCGAACCCCGAAGTCGCGGCCGTTGCGACCGCCCATCGACATGCCGAACTTGGTGGCCAGCACCACGTCGTCCCGCCGGCCCTTGAGGGCCTGCCCGAGCAGTTCCTCCGAGCCGCCCGGCGGCTCGCCGTAGATGTCGGCGGTGTCGAAGAAGGTGATCCCGGCGTCGAGCGCGGCGTCGACCACCGCCCGGGTGCCGTCGATGTCGAGCTTGCGGCCGAAGTTGTTGCAGCCGACGCCGACCACGGACACCACGAGCCCGGAGTCGCCCAGCCTGCGGTAGGTCATCTCAGTCACGAGATCCACCCTATGCCGGCCGGACCGGCCCCGACCGGCGACGACCACGCCCGGTGACCGGTCGTGGTCGTCGCCTCACGTTCCGCGTAGGCGGCTCAGCCCACGTCCCAGACCGGCTCCGGGGTCTCCACCACGTCACCGTCGCCCCGGAACAGCACGAACCTGTCGAACGACCGGGTGAACCAGCGGTCGTGGGTGACCGCCACGACCGTACCGGCGAACGCCGCCATTCCCGCCTCCAACGCCTCCGCCGAGGCCAGGTCGAGGTTGTCGGTCGGCTCGTCCAGCAGCAGCAGGGTCGCCCCGGACAGCTCCAGCAGCAGCACCAGGAACCGGGCCTGCTGGCCGCCGGAGAGGGTGCCGAAGCGTTGGTCACCCTGGGCGGCCAGCTCGTAGCGGCTCAGCGCCGCCATCGCCGCGTGCCGGTCCATCCCGTCCCGGTGCTCGTCACCGCGCCACAGCACCTCGACCAGGGTCTTCGCCATCAGCTCCGGCCGGTCGTGGGTCTGCGAGAAGTGCCCCGGGCGCACCCGCGCACCCAGCCGGACCACCCCGCCGTGCGCCACCGGGGCCAGCGCGGCGGCCCCGTCCACCGGGCCGTTGGCCGGGTCGGGGTCGGTGCCGCCCCGGGCCAGCAGGCGCAGGAAGTGCGACTTGCCGGTGCCGTTGGCCCCGAGCACCGCCACCCGGTCGCCGTACCACAGCTCCAGGTCGAAGGGGTAGGTCAGGCCGTCCAGCTCCAGCTGCTCGCAGATCACCGCGCGCTTGCCGGTCCGTCCGCCGGCCAGCCGCATCCGGATGTCCTGGTCCTTCGGTGGTACGGGCGGCGGCCCGGCCTCCTCGAACTTGCGCAGCCGGGTCTGTGCCGCCTGGTAGCGGGAGGCGAGCCCGTCGTTGTACGCGGCCTTCTGCTTGTACATCAGCATCAGCTCACGCAGCTTCTGGTGCTCCTCGTCCCAGCGGCGGCGCAGCTCGTCGAGGCGGGCGTGCCGGGCCGTGCGGGCCTCGTGCCAGCTGGCGAAGCCCCCCGGGTGCACCCAGGCGCTACCCCCTTCGACGGCGACCACCCGGTCGGCGGTGTGCGCGAGCAGTTCCCGGTCGTGCGAGACGTACAGCACCGACTTGGTGGACTCGCGCAGCCGCTGCTCCAGCCAGCGTTTGCCCGGTACGTCGAGGAAGTTGTCCGGCTCGTCGAGCAACAGCACCTCGTCGGGGCCACGCAGCAGCAGCTCCAGGGCGAAGCGCTTCTGCTGCCCGCCGGACAGGGTGCGCACCGGCCGGTCCCGGGAGGCGTCCCAGGGCAGGTCGAGCACGGTGGTGGTGACGGTGTCGAAGAGCACCTCGGCGTCGTACCCGCCGGCCTCGCCCCAGGCGGCCAGCGCGTCGGCGTACGCCAGTTGGGCCTTGCCGGCGACGGTGCTGTACTTGCCGCGCAGCTCGGCGTCGCGCATGGCCCGTTCGGTGTCGGCGAGCCGGCGGCCGGCCGCGCGCAACGCCGGTGGGGCCAGCGACAGGGCCAGGTCGGCGAGCGTCGACTCGTCGCCGATCATGCCGATGAACTGCCGCATCACGCCGAGCCCACCGGAGCGGGCGATTGCGCCGGTACGCACCGGCAGGTCACCGGCGACCATCCGGAGCAGCGTCGTCTTGCCGGCGCCGTTCGGCCCGACCAGGGCGACCTTGGCCCCCTCACCGACCCGGAACGACACGTCGGCGAAGAGTTCCCGACCGTCCGGGAGGATGTGCCCGACCGCTGCCACGTCCACGTATCCCACGCCGGCATCCTGCCCGAGGCGCGGGGGCGGGCGACACCGGATTACCTGGTGACCCGCAGCACCCGGTAGCCCTTCTGGCTGGCCTGCCGGGTCACCGCGAACCCCTCGTCGAGCAGCCAGCGGTGCAGCGAGTCGCCGCCCAGGTGCCGGGCCACCACCAGCCAGCCGACGCCGTCCGGGGCGAGCCGGGGCAGCCAGCGGCGCAGCAGGGCGTGCAGTTCGGGCTTGCCGATGTGGATCGGCGGGTTGGACCAGACCTGGGTGAAGGTGACGTCGGTCGGCACCTCGTCCGGGGCGACGGCGTGGATCCGGTCGGCGGCGTCGAGGCGGACGGCGTTCGCGGCGGTCAGCGCGCGGGCCCGCTCGTTGACGTCGACCGCCCAGACGGTGGCGGTCGGTGCGAGGTCGGCCAGCACGCAGCTGATCGGACCGAATCCGGAGCCGATGTCGAGCAGGTGGCCACCGGTGGCGGCGGTCGGCAGCTCGGCCTTGCGCAGCAGGACGGCGGTGCCGGGGTCGAGCCGGGTGGCGGAGAAGACCCCGCTTGCGGAGGCGAGTGTGTAGTCGCGCCCGGCGACGTGGAACTCGACCTCGCGGGGCTGGGCCGGGGCGCTGGGCTCCGGGGTGAAGTAGTGGTCGCCGGTCACCGGGGCATTGTTCCACCGGCCCGTAGCGGTCCCGTCGTCGGCGGTCGGTGTGCCCGGCGGCACGCCGGGGTGGACGGCCCGGGGCATCCGACGCGCCGCGCAGTATTTCCTGATTTTATCCCCTAAAGGGGCAATGGACCCTACTCTGGGCGACATGGTATATCGGTACGAGTCCGCTGAGGACGCGTTTGAGGAGAACCCGCGGCCCGGGGCGGACCTGCCGCTGTTCCAACCCGGCCCGACCGCACCGGCCGGTCCCTCCCCGTCCCGCTTCCCGGCACCCTCCCTGCCCCGGACCAGCCGGCCGGCACCGCCGGAGGCCGATCCCGTCCCGATCCGCTCCGCCGTCCAGGTACCCGCCCCGACGCCCACGCCACAGCGGTCCCGGTCCCGCCGCTCCGGTGACGCCCGGGGCGGCCGGCTCTGGCAGATCGCCGTCGGCGGGGCGGCGGTGCTGATGCTGCTCGGCCTCTGCGGCATCGGCGGGGCCCTGCTGCTCATCGACCGCTCCGCCACCGACGATCCGGGGCAGACCGGGGCCGCACCCACGGCGTCGGCGAGCACCGCCCCGACCGACCCGACCGCCGCCGGTCCCCTGGACACCCGGGACGTCGACAGGCAGCCGCTGACCACCAAGGAGGTCTTCCCCGACAAGACCCTGGTCGTCGGCGTCGACAGACACGAGTACCAGGTGCTCAAGACCCAGTCCGGCTCGAACTGCGCCGTGGCCGCCACCGGCGAGATCGCCGACCTGCTGGTCACCCTCGGGTGCAGCCAGGTCGTCCGGGCCACCCTGCGCTCCCCCGACGGCGACCACCTGCTCACCGCCGGCCTGCTCAACCTGACCGACCTGGCCACCGCGCAACGCGTCCGGGACCGGATCAGACCGCTGCTCGACGACCGGCGCGGCCGGTTCCGGGGGATGCCCGCCGGGGACGACACCGAGTCGGTCGCCACCGCCGCCGCCCGCGTCGCCTGGCAGGTACGCGGCCACTACGTCGCCTACTGCCTGGTCACCCGGGACGACGCCGGTGCCGTCCCGGCCGGTGACCGCACCGTCCGCGAGATCATCTACGACCTGATCGAGCTGCACCTGGACAAGGGGGTGCTGGACCGTCGCGCCGCCGGCGTCAGTGTGGACCAGCCCACCGCGAAGGCCACCGGCCCCGCGGCGACCCCGTCCGCCGGGACGAGCCGGACACCCACCGCCACCCCGCGCGGCGACGACCCGGACACCGACGAACTGCCGGGCGACTGACCACCGTCGACACGGGCCCGGCCACTCCGGCCGGGCCCGCGTCATGCCGGGCGACCCGGCTGCGGCGGCGGACCGGTCGCTACGCCGGCTCGACGGGCAGCCAGAGCTCCCGGGCCGTACCGCCGGGGTCGTCCGTCCCCGCGGACACCGCGACGATCTCCGGCCCCGGCCGCAGCCGCCACGGGTTGAAGGGGAACCACCCCGTCACGGCGGTGGCCCAGGTCTCCTGCAGGACCTGCGGATCCGGCCCCACCACCCGCAGGACCACCCAACGGCCCGCCGGGACCTCGATGACGTCCAGATCGGCCGGGACCGGCGTGCCCCGTGACACGGCGACCCCGTGCAGGTACGTCAGCTCGCTGCCCTCGTCGAAGTCCGCGTCGAGGTCGGCGCAGACCGCGAGCAGGCCGGCCGGCTCGGTGTCGCCGAGCGCCTTCAGCCGCAGGTGCTCCCGCGCCGGCAGCGCCGCGACGTGCCGCTGGATGTACGGGTTGACGCCCCGGTGGATCAGGGGAACCCGGGTGGCGTGCCCCACGAGCCGGAATGCGGGACGGCCGACGATGCGGGTTTCCATGCGTTCGTTCCCTTCGGCGCTGCGGCGGAACCTGAGCCGTCGTACCGGGCGACCCGACCCTTCGTATCGTGGCCGGCACCGGTGCGGCACACCCGACCGAAGCGGAGCGGAAAGTGTCGGGCGACCGGGCCCGGTGCCGCCCCACGATGGGCGCATGGACGACACCACACTGGTATCCCGGTTCCTTCACGACGGCTTCGTGAAGGTGGCGGGAGCCGTCGCGCCACGGGTGGCCGCGGACTGCGCGCGGCTGCTGTGGCGGGAGACCGGCTGCGACCCGGACGACCCGGCCACCTGGACGAAGCCCGTGCACTGGGTGCCCGGCATGGCGCAGGGGCCGTTCGCCGCCGCACCCAACTCCCCGTACCTGCACCACGCGTACGACCTGCTCGTCGGCGCGGGACGCTGGGAGCCGCGCTACTCACTGGGCACCTTCCCGTTGCGTTTCCCGCACCCGGACGAGCCGGACGACGCGGGCTGGCACATCGAGGGCAGCTATCTGCCGGAGGGCGCGAGCTGGTACTTCACGAACATCCGCTCCCAGGGTCGGGCCCTGCTGATGCTGTTCCTGTTCAGCGAGGTCGGTGCCGGGGACGCCCCGACCCGGATCAGGGTCGGCTCGCACCTCGACGTGCCGAAGGTGCTCCAGCGGTACGGGGAGGACGGGGCGAGCGGGCTCGACCTCGCGCCCGAACTGGTGGCGGCGTCGGACCACCGGCCGGTCGCGCTGGCCACCGGGTCCCCGGGTGACGTCTTCCTCTGCCATCCGTTCCTGGTGCACGCGGCGCAGCCGCACCACGGGACGCGGCCCCGCTTCATGGCCCAGCCGCCGCTGCTGCCGGCGGCACCGTACGAACTGGAACGGGCCGACGGCGCGTACTCGCCCGTGGAGATCGCGATCCGCCGGGGACTCGGGCAGGAGACCCCCGATCCCGAGGTAGCGGGGAGGCGGGAACAGTCGTGAGCGGGCGGGTCAGTGGCCGCAACGCGCGGTTCCAGCAGTGGGAGGCGCTGCTGCACAACCGGACCAAGCGGCAGCGGCGCGGCGAGTTCCTCGTGCAGGGCGTACGCCCGATCGCGATGGCCGTCGAACACGGCTGGCAGATCCGGGAGCTGCTCTACGACGCCGACGTCCAGTTGTCCGGCTGGGCCCGCAGAGCCCTGGACACCGTCCGCGCCGAGCGGTACGCCGTCGCCCCCGACCTGATGCACGAGCTGGGCGGCAAGGCGGACACGGTGCCGGAACTGCTGGCCGTGGTCGCCCTGCCGGAGGACGACCTGGGCCGCATCCCGGTCGGGCCGACCATGCTCACCGTCGTGTTCGACAGACCCACCAGCCCCGGCAACATCGGGACGCTCATCCGGTCCGCGGACGCCTTCGGCGCGTCCGGCGTCATCGTCACCGGCCACGCCGCCGACGTGTACGACCCGAAGGCGGTACGGGCGAGCACCGGCTCGTTGTTCGCGCTGCCCGTGGTCCGGGCACCCGCACACCAGGCGGTGCTGTCCTGGGTCGCCGGCCTGCACGCCGGTGGTGTCCGCCTCGGCATCGTGGGTGCCGACGAGCACGCCCCCGTCGATGCCGCCGGATACGACTTCACCCGGCCCACGCTGATCCTGATCGGCAACGAGACCTCAGGTCTCAGCGTCGGCTGGCGTGCAGCCTGCGACCAACTCGTCCGGATCCCGATGTCCGGGGCCGCCAGCTCCCTGAACGCGGCGGCCGCCGCGACCGTCGTGCTCTACGAGTCGGCACGCCAGCGCAGCGCCGCCGCCAGCCGGCAGCACCAGCCGACCGGCTAGGACTCCACCGGGAGCCGCAGGCGGCGGGTCCGGTCGGCGCGGTCGGCGTAGTCGGCCGGGTCGTCCGGATAGCCGACGGCCACCAGGGTCAACCCGTGCGCCGGGGCGACCGTCACCTCGCTTGCGCGGTCCCGCCGCACGAGCAGCCCGGCCGGCCAGTCGACCGGCCGGCGGCCGTCCCCGGCGGTCAGCATCGCCCCCACCAGGCTGCGCACCATCGCCTGGCAGAACGCGTCGGCCTGCACGGTGGCGACCAGGATCCCGTCGGCGTCCCGCCGCCAGTCCAGCCTGGTCACCTCGCGCACCGTGGTGGCGTTCTCCTTGCGCCGGCAGAACGCGGCGTAGTCGTGCTCCCCCACCAGGCCGGCCGCCGCGACGTTCAGGGCAGCCGGGTCCAGCGCCCGGGGCCAGGCGAGGGTGTCCCGTCGCCGCAGCGGCTCGGCACCCCACGGGGCGTCGGTCACCCGGTACTCGTAGCGACGGAAGGTCGCCGAGAAGCGGGCGTCGAAGTCGGCGGGCACCTCCGTCATCGCCCGCACCCGCACGTCACCGGGGAGCAGCCGGGCCAACCGGCGCAGCAGCCGTTCCCGGTGCTCCGCCCAGACGGCGGCGGGCAGGTCGAGGTGGCAGACCTGCCCGGTGGCGTGCACCCCGGCGTCGGTGCGCCCGGCCACCGTCAGGCCGGTCACGGTGCCCGCCCCGAGCACCAGGTCCAGGGTCGAGACCAGCACCCCGGCCACCGTGCGCCGGGTCGGCTGGGCGGCCCAGCCGGAGAAGTCGGTGCCGTCGTACGCGACGTGCAACCGCAGCCGGATCCGCTCGTCCACCTCGTACCTTCCCTTCACGACGTCGGGCCCGGCACCCCAGGAAGGGGTGCCGGGCCCGACGGTGCTGCCGTTGCTCAGGCCTTCTTCTCGGTGGCCTCGGTCTCGGTAGCCTCGTCGCTGTCCTCGCGGGCGGCGGCGGTGTCACCGGACGCCGAGACCGGTGCCTCGGAGTCCTGGTCGGCCGGGGCCGCCGGGGTCTCCTCGGCCGGGGCGAGCGCCTCGACCTTGTCCTGCTGGGCGGCCTTGCGGGCGGCGGTCTTCCTGTTCGCCTTCGGCTCGGCGACCTGAAGCTCCTCCACCAGCTCGATGATCGCCATCGGAGCGGCGTCACCCTTGCGCGGGCCGGTCTTCACGATCCGGGTGTAGCCACCGTTGCGGTTGGCGTACCGGGGCGCGATCTGGTCGAACAGGGAGTAGACCACGTCCTTGTCCTTGACGACGCCCAGCACCCGCCGCCGCGAGGCGAGGTCGCCCCGCTTGGCCTTGGTGATGAGCTGCTCGGCCAGCGGACGCAGCCGCCGGGCCTTCGTCTCGGTGGTCTGGATCTTGCCGTGCTGGAACAGCGCGGTGGCCAGGTTGGCCAGCATCAGCCGCTCGTGCGCGGGGCTGCCGCCGAGGCGGGGGCCCTTGGTGGGCGTGGGCATGCTTGGTGCTCCTCAGGTGTGGCGGCAGCGCGGACTAGAGCTGCTCGGTCTCGCGATAGTCGTCGGTGTCGTAGTCGGCCTCGCCGAAGGCGTCCACGACGTGTGCCGGGTCGAAGTTCGGGGCCGAGTCCTTCAGCCCCAGACCCATCCCGGCGAGCTTCATCTTGACCTCGTCGATCGACTTCTGACCGAAGTTGCGGATGTCGAGGAGGTCGGCCTCGGTACGCCCGATCAGCTCACCAACGGAGTTGATGCCCTCGCGCTTGAGGCAGTTGTAGGAGCGGACGGTGAGGTCCAGCTCCTCGATCGGCAGGGCGAGGTCGGCCGCCAGCTGGGCGTCCTGCGGGGACGGCCCGATGTCGATGCCCTCGGCGGTCTCGTCCAGCTCCCGGGCCAGCCCGAACAGCTCCACCAGCGTCGAACCGGCGGAGGCCAGCGCGGTACGCGGGCCCATCGACGGCTTGGTCTCGACGTCGATGATCAGCCGGTCGAAGTCGGTCCGCTGCTCGACACGGGTCGCCTCGACGCGGTACGTCACCTTCAGCACCGGCGAGTAGATCGAGTCGACCGGGATCCGGCCGATCTCGGCACCGGCCTGCTTGTTCTGCGCCGCCGTCACGTAGCCGCGACCCCGCTCGACGGTCAGCTCCATGTCGAGCCGGCCCTTGCCGTTGAGGGTGGCGAGCTTGAGGTCGGGGTTGTGCACCGAGACACCGGCCGGGGGCTGGATGTCACCGGCGGTCACGTCGCCCGGCCCCTGCTTGCGCAGGTACATGCTGACCGGCTCGTCGTGCTCGGAGCTGACGCAGAGCTCCTTGATGTTCATGACGAGCTCGACCACGTCCTCCTTGACCCCGGGGATCGTGGTGAACTCGTGCAGCACACCGTCGATCTTGATCGAGGTGACCGCGGCACCCGGGATGGACGACAGCAGCGTACGCCGCAGCGAGTTGCCCAGGGTGTAGCCGAAGCCGGGCTCCAGCGGCTCGATGGTGAACCGGGAGCGGGTCTCGTTGATCGACTCTTCGGAGAGAGACGGTCGCTGGCTGATGAGCATTTCTTCTCTTCTCTTCCGGGACGCCCGCTATATGACGTCCGCGACACAAACTGTTCCGGTGGCCCGCCCCGCAGGACGGGCCACCGCAACGAGCCCTTACTTGGAGTAGAGCTCGACGATCAGCTGCTCCTGGACCTGGGTGTCGATCACCTGGCGGGCCGGGAGCGAGTGCACCAGGACCTTCATCTGGCTCGGGATCGCCTCCAGCCACGCCGGAACGGTCTTCGAGCCGGCCTGGGCCTGCGCCACGATGAACGGGGTGAGCTCCTTGCTCTTGCCCCGGACCTCGATGATGTCGTGCTCCTTGACGCGGTACGACGGGATGTCGACCTTCTTGCCGTTCACGGTGAAGTGACCGTGCTTGACAAGCTGGCGGGCCATGTCCCGGGAGTGCGCGTACCCGGCCCGGTAGACCACGTTGTCGAGCCGCGACTCGAGGATCTGCAGGAGGACCTCACCGGTCTTGGCCTGCTTGGCCACGGCCTCCTCGTAGTACCCGCGGAACTGCTTCTCCAGCACGCCGTAGACACGACGGGCCTTCTGCTTCTCGCGGAGCTGGAGCAGGTACTCCGTCTCCTTCGTGCGGCCACGGCCGTGCTGCCCGGGCGGGAACGGCCGGGACTCGAACGGGCACTTCGGGCCATCGCACTTGCTGCCCTTGAGGAACAGCTTCATCTTCTCCCGCCGGCAACGGCGGCAGTCAGCACCGGTGTAACGAGCCATCTCTCTCTAACCTCTCAGACCCGGCGACGCTTCGGCGGACGGCACCCGTTGTGCGGCTGCGGGGTGACGTCGGCGATCTGGCCGACCTCCAGCCCGACGGCCTGCAACGAACGGATGGCGGTCTCCCGGCCGGAGCCGGGACCCTTGACGAACACGTCGACCTTGCGCATGCCGTGCTCCATCGCCCGGCGCGCGGCGGCCTCGGCGGCCAGCTGCGCGGCGAACGGGGTCGACTTGCGGGAGCCCTTGAAGCCCACCTGGCCGGCGGAGGCCCAGGAGATGACCGCACCGGTCGGGTCCGTGATGGACACGATGGTGTTGTTGAACGTGCTCTTGATGTGCGCCTGCCCGTGGGCGACGTTCTTGCGTTCCTTGCGCCGGACCTTCTTGACTGCGGCTCCGGCACGAGCCTTCGGTGGCATAAGTCTTCTGCGCTCCTGTATGGGTTCTCGATCGGCTGCTGGCTCTTGGCCTGGGCGCCGGCGTGGAAATTACTTCTTGCCGGGCTTCTTCTTGCCGGCCACGGTCCGCTTCGGGCCCTTGCGGGTCCGCGCGTTGGTGCGGGTCCGCTGACCGCGCACGGGCAGGCCCCGGCGGTGCCGGATACCGGCGTAGCAGCCGATCTCGACCTTGCGGCGGATGTCGGCGGCAACCTCGCGGCGCAGGTCGCCTTCAACCTTGTAGTTCGCCTCGATGTGGTCGCGGAGCTGAACGAGCTCCTCGTCCGTGAGGTCCCGAGCGCGCTTGTCCGGCGAGATGCCGGTAGCGGCGAGCGTCTCCTGGGCGCGGGTGCGACCGACCCCGAAGATGTAGGTGAGCGCGATCTCCATCCGCTTCTCGCGGGGGAGATCCACGCCGACTAGACGTGCCATGTGCGGGCGTACTCCTCGTGATGTGTGGCGGAGGTGTGGACCCGTCCCACCCCGCTACCGACCTGTTCCGGTTCCGGCGCGTCGTGCGCCGGCGACCGGACGGCCGCTGCCCGAGCGGGCCCCGGCCTCCGACCGGGGGTTGGCCACGAGAAGGTACGCGTGCGTACGTTCCGCGGCTGGGACGAGCTGGTGACGTGTTGTCGTCGGATCTGCGCGACCCGGACCGGTCCACCGCCCTCCGTCATGCGGAGAGCGGGCTCGGATCAGCCCTGGCGCTGCTTGTGGCGCGGGTCGGTGCAGATCACCATGACCCGGCCGTGCCGGCGGATAACCCGGCACTTGTTGCAGATCCTCTTGACGCTCGGCTTGACCTTCACGGTTGCCTTACTTCCCATCCGGCCCGGTGACGCGGTGACCGCGACTCCGGACGTCGAAGACGGACACGGGGACTTCCCGGCCGCCGTCAGGCTTTACTTGTAGCGGTAGACGATGCGCCCGCGGGTCAGGTCGTACGGCGAGAGTTCGACGACGACCCGGTCCTCCGGCAGGATGCGGATGTAGTGCTGCCGCATCTTGCCGCTGATGTGAGCCAGCACCTTGTGGCCGTTCGCGAGTTCCACCCGGAACATGGCGTTCGGCAGAGGCTCGATGACCCGACCCTCGATCTCGATGGCTCCGTCTTTTTTCGGCATGTACTCCGCTGTCCTGACGTCGGTTGTTCCGGACGACCCACAACGTCTTACACGGGCCATCCGACGGTCATCGGGGACCCGCGCCAGCCGCGGCTCCGGGCTCCCACCGAAGCGCGTGGCGGGCATGCCGGAGTGGACGCTGTGCGCCGATCTGAAAGTGTACGCCCGCCCACTGGCGGTCGCCAAACCGGCCACCCGTGGTGTCACCCACCCGGACGAAACCGGGCACCACCCCGCGCAACACCCGGCCGTCAGCGGTCGGGCCGGCGCCTGCGTCGCCGGGTGGCGCGGGCCGCCCGCCGGCGGTCCCGCGCGGGAGCGGCACCGGCGAAGCCACCGGTGGTGCGGAAGAGCAGCAGGACACCCCACGGGCCGAGCGCCCAGACCGGCCAGTAGAACAGCAGTTCCCGGCTGCCGACCGAGGAGATCGCCCAGATCGCGGTGAGCAGGGCCGCCACCCGCAGCCAGGGCCCCCACACCGCCACCGGCCACCGGCCGGCGGCGGCACCCGTCGGCGCCGACTTCCCGACCGCGGTTTCCCCGGTCACCGGCGGCCCCGGCGGCACCTCCCCGCCGGGCACCGACGCCCCGGGTCCGGACACCGGCGGCGGCTGCGGGCCGAGCGGGGTCAGCGCGGAGCGCTGCGCGGACGCCGGCCTCGGCAGGTCAACCAGTACGGTATCCAGCTCCGCGTACGTTTTCGCCCCGTACGTCTGTTGCAGCCGCTCGTCGTACTCGTGCAGGTCCAGCCGGCCCTCTTCCAGGGCGACCCGGAGTCGTTCCGCCGTCGCCTCCCGGTCGGCGTCCGCCGCCCGCATCCGGTCCCGCCCCTGCTCGCCGGCTCGCCCCTCCATGTCGGCAAGCATGACACCACGGGGCCACCGCCGCCGAACCTGCAACCGCCCCCGGTGTCCCGGCGGGCTGCCGCGCCGGCTGCCCGACCACCCGACCACCCGACCACCCGTCCCGCGGCGGGCGGCGGGCGGCGGGCGGCGGGCGGCGGGCGGCGGGCGGCGGGCGGCGGGCGGCGGGCGAGGATCATGCCGACCCCGGCTCCCGTCCGACGAGCCACCCCGCTCTCACCGGTGGCATCCCGCCCCCACCACATCTGTCCTCGGGTCCTTTCGACCTGATGACGTCAGCGATTCACGTACGTCTCCCGGGCAACGGTCGGACTCACGTCCTTCCCCGGGACGACGCTCGAATCGTCAACGTCATCAGGTCGAAAGGACCCGTACTCGTCTAGCCTGGCACCGGCTCCGCCGGGAAAGGGGCCGCGATGACCCGCACCACCGGCCCAGGCACACCCCCACGCCCCGTCCGGACACGCTCCCGACCCGTAGGCGACGGGAACCGCGTGGGGAGGGGAAGCTGCGGCGACGGGGTCAGGTGGCCGGGGAGTCGGCCGGCTGCCGGGCGGTCACCAGGTCGCCGAGCCGCGCCCGCCCGCCGTCGAACGCGGTCAGTACCCAGACCCCGTCCTCCAGCAGCGCCATCGAGTGCTCGACGTGCACCGCCATCGACCGGTCCCGGGTGACCACGGTCCACCCGTCGGACAACTCCACGGTACGCGGGGAACCCATGGTGATCATCGGCTCGATCGCCAGCGCCATGCCCGGCACCAGGCGTGGTCCCTTGCCGGGCCGCCCGTGGTTGAGCACGTGCGGGTCCTGGTGCATCTCGGTGCCGATGCCGTGGCCGCCGTAACCGTCGACGATGCCGTACCGGCCGCCCCTACGGACGGCGGTCTCGACGGCGTGCGAGATGTCGGTGAGCCGGCCACGGCCGTTCGCGGCACCCCGCGCGGCGGCGGCGATCCCGGCCCACATGGCGTCCTCGGCGACCGAGGCCATCTTCAGCAGCGCCGGGTCGACCTCGCCGACCCCGACGGTGACCGCCGCGTCGCCGTGCCAGCCGTCCAGCACCGCACCGCAGTCGATGGAGATCAGGTCGCCGTCCCGGAGCACCTGGTCGGCGGCGGGGATCGCGTGCACCACCTGCTCGTTGACCGACGAGCAGATCGAGGCGGGGAAGCCGTGGTAGCCCTTGAAGGACGGGATCGCGCCCGCCTCACGGATGGTCGCCTCGGCGATGGCGTCGAGGTCGGCCGTACTCACCCCGGGGGCGACCGCAGCGCTCATCCGGCGCAGGGCCTCGGCGACCACCAGGCCGGCGGCCCGCATCTTCTGGATCTGGTCAGGGGTCTTCAGCTGGATGTCCAGCTGGGCACGGCGCATGGAGCGGTCACCTTTCGTTGCCTTGCACAGCGAAACAGCGGGGCACGTCGCGTACCCCGCTGTTCGCACTCTATCCGCCGGGCCCCGGCGGGAGGTCAGCCGCCGTACGAGCGCAGCGCGTCGATCGCGCGGACGGTGACGTCCTCCACGGGGCCGGTGGCGTCGATCCCGACCAGCTTGTTCTGGGCGCCGTAGTAGTCGACGAGCGGCGCGGTCTTCTCGGCGTATTCCCGCAGCCGGGCGGCGATGGTCTCCGGCTTGTCGTCGTCGCGTTGGAACAGCTCGGCGCCGCACCTGTCGCAGATGCCGTCCTTGGTGGTCGCGTCGAACTCGACGTGCCAGATCTTGCCGCAGCCCCGGCAGGTACGCCGGCCGGAGAGCCGCCGGATCACCTCGTCGTCGTCGACGACCAGCTCCAGCACCAGATCCAACGCGGTGCCCAGGTCGGCGAGGAGCTTGTCCAACGCGGCGGCCTGCGGCGTGGTGCGCGGGAAGCCGTCGAGCAGGAAGCCCTCGGAGGCGTCCGGCTCGGCAAGCCGGTCCCGGACCATGTTGATGGTCACCTCGTCCGGGACCAGCTTGCCCGCGTCCATGTACCGCTTCGCCTCGACTCCCAGGGGCGTCCCCTGGGAGACGTTGGCCCGGAAGATGTCACCGGTCGAGATCTTCGGCACCGAGAGGTGTGCGGCGATGAACTCCGCCTGTGTGCCCTTGCCCGCGCCCGGCGGGCCAACCAGAACGAGTCGCATCTACCGCAGGAACCCTTCGTAGTTCCGCTGCATGAGTTGGCTCTCGATCTGCTTCACGGTCTCCAGACCGACGCCGACCATGATGAGCACAGCGGTGCCGCCGAACGGGAAGTTCTGGAACTGCTGGCTGTTCAGCCAGATGAAGAAGAAGTTCGGCAGGACCGCCACGATACCCAGGTAGAGCGCGCCCGGCAGGGTGATCCGGCTGAGGATGAAGTCGAGGTAGTCGGCGGTCGGCTTGCCGGGGCGGATGCCCGGCACGAAGCCGCCGTACTTCTTCATGTTGTCCGCGACCTCGGTCGGGTTGAACGTGATCGACACGTAGAAGTACGTGAAGAAGATGATCAGCAGGAAGTAGATCACGATGTGCAGCGGGGCGTCGGCCTGCACGATGTTGTTCTGGATCCAGGCCTGGGTCTTGCCCGGGTCGTTCTGGTCGAAGAACTGGAGCGCCAGCTGCGGCAGGTAGAGCAGCGACGAGGCGAAGATGACCGGGATGACACCGGCCTGGTTCACCTTCAGCGGGATGTAGGTGGAGGTGCCGCCGTACATCCGCCGGCCGATCATCCGCTTGGCGTACTGCACCGGGATCCGGCGCTGCGCCTGCTCGATGAAGCAGACCGCGGTGATGACCACCAGGACCAGGGCGAGCACCAGGGCGAACTTGCCCCAGCCCTCGTTGGTCTTGATCTTCCAGCCCTCGCTGGGGAGCCGGGCCGCGATCGAGGTGAAGATCAGGACGGACATGCCGTTGCCGACGCCCCGGTCGGTGATCAGCTCGCCGAGCCACATCACCATGCCGGTGCCGGCGGTCATCGTCATGACCAGGATGCCGAGGGTCAGCCAGTCCGGGATGCCGGTGCCCTCGGGCACGATCGGGAACTGGTCGCAGCGGTTCTGGAACAGCTGGCCGGAACGGGCCAGCGCCACGAACGCCGACGACTGGAGGATGCCCAGGCCGAGGGTCAGGTAGCGGGTGTACTGGGTGATCTTCGCCTGGCCGGCCTGGCCCTCCTTGCGGAGCTGCTCCAGCCGGGGGATGACCACCGTCAGCAGCTGCAGGATGATCGACGCGGTGATGTAGGGCATGATGCCCAGCGCGAAGACCGAGAGCTGCAACAGCGCGCCGCCGGAGAACAGGTCGAGCAGGTTGAGCACGCCCGTGTTCTGGCCCTGCAGACTGTCGAGACACTTCTGCACGTTGCCGTACGAGACGCCGGGGCTGGGCAGAGTGGCGCCGAGCCGGTAGACCGCGATGATGCCTACTGTGAACAGCAGCTTCTTGCGCAGGTCAGGCGTACGGAACGCACTGAGAAAGGCGGACAGCAACTTCTTCCTCCTGCGCGCGGGCCGCCCGGTGGTGGTCCCTGGCGGGTGGGGTGGGTGCCGGGCGAGTGCCCGATATCCATGGCTGGGAAGGGACTCTAACAGCCCGATCCCGCTCCGGGCAGGTGTGCCCGGCTACATAAACCGAATCCGATGTTACCCGGCGAACACGCTCCGGGTAGACCAGGGCGCCCGCCCAGTCACGAAGAACTGAGCGGGCGCCATGGTCTGCCTGTCCTACAGCTCGGTGACCGAGCCGCCGGCAGCGGTGATCTTCTCCTTGGCCGACGCGCTGAATGCCTGCGCCGACACCTGGAGGGTCACGCCACCGAGGTCGCCGGTGCCGAGGATCTTGACCGGGTGGCCCTTGCGGACCGCGCCGGCCTCGACCAGCTCCAGCGGGCCGACCTGGCCGCCGTTGGGGAACAGTTCGGCCAGCCGGTCCAGGTTGACCACCTGGAAGACGACCTTGAACTTGTTCTTGAAGCCCTTCATCTTCGGCAGGCGCATGTGGATGGGCATCTGCCCACCCTCGAACGCCGCCGAGATGTTCTTGCGGGCCTTGGAGCCCTTGGTGCCGCGACCGGCGGTCTTGCCCTTGGAGCCCTCACCGCGACCCACGCGGGTCTTCGCGGTCTTGGCGCCCGGGGCCGGACGGAGATGGTGAACCTTGATCGTCATTACTCGACCTCCTCGACCTTCACGAGGTGGCTGACCGTGAAGATCATGCCCCGAATCTCGGGACGGTCCTCCTTGACCACCACGTCATTGATCCGCTTCAGGCCGAGCGAACGCAGCGAGTGCCGCTGGTTCTGCTTCCGCCCGATCTCGGACCGGATCTGGGTGACCTTCAGGCGTGCCATCAGGACGCCACCCCCGCCCGCGACGCCAGCATGGCGGCCGGCGCGACGTCCTCGACCGGCAGGCCACGACGGGCCGCGACGGCCTCCGGGGATTCGAGCCCCTTCAGCGCCGCCACCGTGGCGTGCACGATGTTGATCGGGTTGGACGAGCCGAGGCTCTTGGAGAGCACGTCGTGGATGCCCGCGCACTCCAGCACGGCACGCACCGGGCCACCGGCGATGACGCCCGTACCGGCGGACGCCGGCTTGAGCAGCACCACACCGGCCGCGGCCTCACCCTGGATCGGGTGCGGGATCGACTGGCCGATCCGCGGCACCTTGAAGAAGTGCTTCTTGGCCTCCTCGACGCCCTTGGCGATCGCCGCGGGCACCTCCTTGGCCTTTCCGTAGCCCACGCCGACCGTGCCGTCGCCGTCGCCCACGATCACCAGGGCGGTGAAGCTGAAGCGACGACCACCCTTCACGACCTTGGCGACGCGGTTGATCGCGACGACCCGCTCGAGGTGCGGGGTCTTCTCGACGGGCGCGTTTCCGCGGCCGCCCTCACGGCGGTTGTCGCGGCGACCACCCTCGTTGCCACCGGACCCGCCGCCACGGCGCTGTTGACCTGGCATCAGCAGCCTTCCTTATCTCTCGTGACGGGGTTTCTAGAACTCGAGCCCGGCTTCGCGGGCGGCATCGGCAAGCGCGGCGACCCGCCCCGCGTACCGGTTGCCACCGCGGTCGAAGACGACCTTGGAGACGCCGGCGGCCTTGGCCCGCTCGGCGAGCAGGGCGCCCACCTTGCCGGCGAGGGCGCTCTTGTCGCCCTCCGTGCCGCGCAGCGAGGCGTCCAGGGTCGACGCCGACGCCAGGGTGTGACCCTTGGTGTCGTCGACGATCTGGGCGACCATGTGGCGCAGCGAACGGGTGACGACCAGGCGCGGACGCTCGGCCGTGCCGCTGACGTTCTTGCGGACGCGGAAGTGCCGACGCGCACGGCCGACGGCGCGCTTGGCGGCGACGCCGCGGCGGCGCTTGAGCAGCGTGGCGCTCACTTCTTACCTGCCTTTCCGGCCTTGCGGCGGATGACCTCGCCCTGGTACTTGACACCCTTGCCCTTGTAGGGCTCCGGCGGGCGGATCTTCCGGATGTTGGCGGCGACCTCACCGACCTGCTGCTTGTCGATGCCGGCCACGTGGAACAGCGTCGGCCGCTCCACCGTGAAGGTGATGCCGTCCGGTGCCTGCACCACGACCGGGTGCGAGAACCCGAGCGCGAACTCCAGGTCCTTGCCCTTGGCGGTGACCCGGTAACCCGTGCCGGCGATCTCCAGGCTCTTGCGGTAGCCCTCGGTCACCCCGACGATCATGTTGGCGACCAGGGTACGGCTCAGGCCGTGCAGCTCCTTGGCCTTGCGCTCGTCGTTCGGCCGGTTGACGTGCAGCTGGCCGTCCTCGCCCCGCTCCGCGGAGATCGGCTCGGCGAGCGTGTGCGCCAGCTCGCCCTTGGGGCCCTTGACCTTGACGGTCTGGCCCTCGATCGTGATGTCGACGCCGGAAGGCACCGGGATCGACTTACGTCCAATACGCGACATTTCTACCTGTCTCCCGTTACCAGACGAAGGCGAGGACTTCCCCGCCAACGCTCCGCTTGCGGGCCTGCCGGTCGGTGAGCAGCCCCTGGGACGTCGAAATGATCGCCACGCCCAGCCCGCCGAGCACCCGCGGGAGCCCGTCCGACTTGGCGTACACCCGGAGGCCGGGCTTGGACACGCGCTTGATGCCGGCCAGGCTCCGCTCCCGGTTCTGGCCGTACTTCAGCTCGACGACCAGTCGCTTGCCGACGGCGCCCTCCTCGGGCTCCTCGACCAACCAGGTGGCGATGTAACCCTCGGCCTTGAGGACCTCGGCGATGTTCGCCTTGATCTTCGAGTAGGGCATCGTCACCCGGTCGTGGTACGCCTGGTTGGCGTTCCGCAGACGCGTGAGCATGTCTGCGATCGGGTCGGTCATCGTCATGAAATTCGTCAACCTTTCTCGCCGGGGTTCCCCGGGCACGGCCCGGGGCCTACGGCGAAGAGACAGTTCAGCTGACGCGCGGAGCGCGCCGGGCTATTACCAGGAAGCCTTGGACACGCCGGGCAGCTCACCGCGGTGGGCCATCTCCCGGATGCACACCCGGCAGAGGCCGAACTTGCGGTAGACCGCCTTCGGACGCCCGCACCGCTGGCAGCGGGTGTACGCGCGAACCGAGAACTTCGGCTTCGCGGCGGCCTTGAGGATCAGCGCCTTCTTGGCCATCTCAGTTCTCCTTGAACGGGAAGCCCAGGAGCTTGAGCAGCGCCCGGCCCTCGTCGTCGGTCGTGGCGGTCGTGACCACCGTGATGTCCATGCCCCGCTGGCGATCGATCCGGTCCTGGTCGATCTCGTGGAACACCGACTGCTCGGTCAGGCCGAACGTGTAGTTGCCGTGCCCGTCGAGCTTGCGTCCGTCCAGGCCGCGGAAGTCACGGATACGCGGCAGCGCGATCGACAGCAACCGGTCGAGGAACTCCCACATCCGGTCGCCGCGCAGGGTCACCTTCGCGCCGATCGGCATGCCCTCACGCAGCTTGAACTGCGCGATCGACTTGGTGGCCCGACGCACCTGCGGCTTCTGGCCGGTGATCGTGGCCAGGTCGCGGACGGCGCCGTCGATCAGCTTGGCGTCGCGGGCAGCCTCGCCCACGCCCATGTTGACGACGATCTTGACCAGCCGCGGCACCTGCATGGGGTTGCCGAAGTTGTGCTGCTCCTGCAGCTTGGCCACGATCTCGTTGCGGTACCGCTCCTTGAGGCGCGGCAGGGTCTTGGTTTCGGTAGCCGTGGTCATCACAGGTCCTTACCGGTGCTACGCGCGATGCGGACCTTCTGGCCGTTGTCGTCGAACCGGTAACCGACCCGGGTCGGGTTCCCGTCGGAGTCCAGGACCTGCACGTTCGAGACGTGGATCGGGGCCTCCTGGGTGACGATGCCACCGGTCTTGGCGCCGCGCTGGGTGGTGCTGACACGGGTGTGCTTCTTGACCCGGTTCACGCCTTCGACGAGGACCTTGTCCTGCCGCGGGTAGGCCGCGATGACCTTGCCCTTGGCACCCTTGTCCTTGCCGGCGATGACGATGACCGTGTCGCCCTTCTTGACCTTCACGGTCACAACACCTCCGGCGCGAGGGAAATGATCTTCATGAACCGCTTGTCCCGCAGCTCGCGGCCCACCGGGCCGAAGATACGGGTGCCGCGCGGGTCCCCGCCGTCCTTGATGATGACGGCGGCGTTCTCGTCGAAACGGATGTACGAGCCATCCGGCCGCCGCTTCTCCTTGGCGGTGCGGACGACGACGGCCTTGACCACGTCGCCCTTCTTGACACCGGCACCCGGGATCGCGTCCTTGACGGTGGCCACGATGACGTCGCCGATGCTCGCGTAGCGCCGACCGGAGCCACCGAGAACCCGGATGCACAGGATCTCCCGGGCACCCGTGTTGTCGGCGACGCGCAGTCGCGACTCCTGCTGAATCACGTCTATCTCCTATGTCTGCCGGTTCTCCGGCCGCCCTCGCGGACGGCCGGAGCCTGGCGGAACCTGCGCCCGACCGAAACCGGCCGAGCTCGAGCCTTCGCTACTTGGCCTTCTCGAGGATCTCCACGATCCGCCAACGCTTGGTGGCGGACAGCGGCCGGGTCTCCATGATCAGGACCCGGTCACCGATGCCGGCAGCGTTCTGCTCGTCGTGGACCTTCAGCTTGCTGGTACGGCGCATGATCTTGCCGTACAGCGCGTGCTTGACCCGGTCCTCGACCTCGACCACGACGGTCTTGTCCATCTTGTCGCTGACCACCAGGCCCTCACGGACCTTACGGCGGGCCCGCACGGTGGTGGCGGTGTTCTCGGTCTCACTCATGATGCAGTCACCTCAGTCGGCGCGGCCGAGAGACCCAGCTCGCGCTCACGCATGATCGTGTAGATCCGGGCGATCTCCCGACGGATGACCTGCAGCCGCCGGTTGTTGTCCAGCTGACCGGTCGCGGCCTGCACGCGGAGGTTGAACAGCTCCGCCTTGGCCTCGCGCAGCTTCGTGACCAGCTCCTCCTCGGAGAGTTCACGCAGCTCGGAGGGCTTGACGCCCGCTGCCATCAGGATTCACCCACTTCGCGCGTAACAATGCGGCACTTCATCGGGAGCTTGTGGATCGCGCGACGCATCGCCTCTCGCGCGATCTGCTCGTTGGGGAAGGACATCTCGAAGAGAACCCGCCCCGGCTTGACGTTCGCGACCCACCACTCGGGCGAGCCCTTGCCGGAACCCATCCGGGTCTCGGCCGGCTTCTTGGTGAGGGCCTGGTCCGGGAAGACCGTGATCCACACCTTGCCGCCACGCTTGATGTGCCGGGTCATGGCGATACGTGCCGACTCGATCTGCCGGTTGGTCACGTACGCCGGCTCGAGAGCCTGGATTCCGAACTCGCCGAACACCACCCGGTTACCGCCCTTGGACGCGCCGTGGCGGTCCGGGTGGTGCGGCTTGCGGAAGCCCTTCGGGGGCTTGCGCGGCATCAGCATCTGTCAGCCCTCCTGCTGCGTTTCTGCCGGCTGGGTGGCGGCTGCGGCGACAGCGGAGCTGTCGACCGGCTCGCCACTCGGCGTCTCGGCCTGCTGCGCGATGGTGGTCGCGGCAGCCCGGCCGGCCTCGGTACCGCCGGCGGTCGTACCCGACGAACCCGACCGGCCACGACGCGGCCGCTCGGGCCGGTCGCCACGCTCACCACGACGCGGGCGGGACGGACCGGCCTCGGCCGGAGCCTCCCGGCCCGGCACGGCGTCGCCCTTGTAGATCCAGACCTTCACGCCGATCCGGCCGAAGGTGGTACGGGCCTCGAAGAAGCCGTACTCGATGTTGGCCCGCAGCGTGTGCAGCGGAACCCGACCCTCGCGGTAGAACTCCGTCCGGCTCATCTCGGCGCCGCCGAGACGGCCCGAGACCTGCACCCGGATGCCCTTGCAGACGGGGTTCTTCATCGCCGACTGCATCGACTTGCGCATGGCCCGACGGAAGCTGACCCGGCTGGAGAGCTGCTCGGCGACACCCTGGGCGACCAGCTGCGCGTCCGACTCGGGGTTCTTGACCTCGATGATGTTCAGCTGCACCTGCTTGCCGGTGAGCTTCTCCAGCTCGCCGCGGATCCGGTCGGCCTCCGCACCCTTACGGCCGATGACGATGCCCGGCCGGGCGGTGTGGATGTCGACCCGGACCCGGTCCCGGGTCCGCTCGATGTCGACCTTGGAGATGCCGGCCCGCTCAAGACCCTTGGACATCATCCGGCGGATCTTGACGTCCTCGCCGATGTAGTCCTTGTAGAGCTTGTCGGCGAACCAGCGGGACTTCCAGTCGGTCGAGATGCCGAGCCGGAACCCAGTGGGGTGAACCTTCTGACCCATTACTCGGCACCCTCCGTCTTGCTCTCGGTCGCCGCGGGCTCGGCCTGCTGCGCCGGCGCCGCCTTCTTCGCCGCGGACTTCTTCGGCGCGGCCGGCGCGACCGCCTCGACCGCCACGGTGATGTGGCAGGTGCGCTTGCGGATCCGGTACGCCCGGCCCTGCGCCCGCGGCCGGAACCGCTTCATCGTCGGGCCCTCGTCGACGAACGCCTCGCTGACGAGCAGCGCGTCGGGGTCCAGCCGCTCGTTGTTCTCCGCGTTGGCGATCGCGCTCGCGAGCACCTTGTACACCTGCTCGCTCGCCGCCTGCGGCGCGAACTGCAGCACCGTGAGCGCCTCCTTCGCGGGCAGGCCGCGGACGAGGTTGACCACCCGGCGCGCCTTCATCGGCGAGATGCGCACGTGTCGCGCAACCGCCCGCGCGCCCGGAAGCACCGGAGCGTCGCCCTTTCCTGGCATCGCTGTAACCCCTTGTTCCTCTATCCGTATGCCCGCGGCGTCAGCGCCGGCGGCTCTTCCGGTCGTCCTTCTCGTGACCCTTGAACGTGCGGGTCAGCGCGAACTCGCCGAGCTTGTGCCCGACCATGGCCTCGGTCACGAACACCGGGACGTGCTTACGTCCGTCGTGCACGGCGATCGTGTGCCCGAGCATCTCGGGGATGATCGTCGAACGGCGCGACCAGGTCTTGATGACGTTCTTCGAGCCCTTGTCGTTCTGCGTCTCCACCTTCTTGAGCAGGTGGTCGTCGACGAACGGGCCCTTCTTCAGGCTGCGAGGCATGCTCTATCTCCCTCAGCCGCGCTTACGCGTGGCGTAGCGGCGGCGGACGATCAGCCGGTCGCTCGGCTGGCCCTTACGACGGGTGCGGCCCTCGGGCTTACCCTGCGGGTTCACCGGGTGGCGACCACCGGAGGTCTTACCCTCACCACCACCGTGCGGGTGGTCGACCGGGTTCATCGCGACACCACGGACGGTCGGGCGCTTGCCCTTCCACCGCATCCGGCCGGCCTTGCCCCAGTTGATGTTCGACTGGTCGGCGTTGCCGATCTCGCCGACGCTGGCACGGCAGCGCACGTCGACCCGCCGGATCTCGCCGGACGGCATACGCAGGGTCGCGTAGACGCCCTCCCGGCCGAGCAGCTGGATGCCGACGCCTGCCGAACGGGCCAGCTTGGCACCGCCGCCCGGACGCAGCTCCACGTTGTGGATCGTGGTACCGACCGGGATGTTGCGCAGCGGCAGGTTGTTGCCCGGCTTGATGTCGGCACCCGGCCCGGACTCGACCCGGTCGCCCTGCTTCATGTCCTTCGGCGCGAGGATGTAGCGCTTCTCGCCGTCGGCGTAGTGCAGCAGCGCGATGCGCGCGGTGCGGTTCGGGTCGTACTCGATGTGCGCGACCTTCGCCGGCACGCCGTCCTTGTCGACCCGCTTGAAGTCGATCAGGCGGTACTGCCGCTTGTGGCCGCCGCCGTGGTGCCGGGCGGTGATCCGGCCGTGGGCGTTGCGTCCGCCCTTCTTCGGCAGCGGGGCCAGCAGGGACTTCTCCGGCGTGGACCGGGTGATCTCGGCGAAGTCGGCGACGCTGGAGCCGCGTCGGCCCGGCGTCGTCGGCTTGTACTTACGGATAGCCATTGTCTACACCCCTCAGCTGACCGGGCCGCCGAAGGCCTCGATACGGTCACCGTCAGCCAGCTTCACGATCGCCCGCTTGGTCGCCTTGCGCTGACCGAAGCCGGTCTTGGTGCGCTTGCGCTTGCCCTGGCGGTTGAGCGTGTTGACCGTCAGGACGCGGACGTTGAAGATCTGCTGGATAGCGATCTTGATCTCGGTCTTGTTCGCGTCCGGGTGCACCAGGAAGGTGTACCAGTTCCGGTTCAGCTCGCTGTAGCTCTTCTCCGAGACGACCGGCGCGACGATGACGTCCCGCGGGTCGGCGATCGTGCTCACTTGCCACCCTCCTCGGTGGTCTCGGCGGCGGACTCGGCCGCAGGGCCGGCCTCCGCGGGCACGCCCAGGAACTCGTCCAGGGCGTCCTTGCTGAAGACCACGTCGTCGGCCACCAGCACGTCGTACGTGTTGAGCTGGCCGGACTCGATCAGGTGCACCCGCGGCTCGTTGCGCAGCGACACCCAGTTCAGCTCGTCGGTGCTGCTCAGCACGACCAGCACCCGCCGGGCCCCGGTCAGCTTGGCCAGGGTGGCCAGGGCCGCCTTGGTCGACGGCTTCTCGCCCGAGACGAAGGTCTCGACGACGTGCACCTGGCCGGCGCGGGCCCGGTCGGAGAGGGCGCCACGCAGGGCGGCGGCCTTCATCTTCTTCGGGGTCCGCTGGCTGTAGTCGCGCGGCACCGGGCCGTGGACCACGCCACCGCCGGCGAACTGCGGCGCGCGGATCGAGCCCTGCCGGGCACGACCGGTGCCCTTCTGCTTGTACGGCTTCTTGCCGCCGCCGGAGACCTCGCCACGGGACTTGGCCTTGTGGGTGCCCTGCCGGGCCGCCGCGAGCTGAGCCACCACGACCTGGTGCATCAGCGCGATGTTGGCCTGGACGTCGAAGATGTCGGCCGGCAGCTCGACGGAGCCGCTCTTGGCGCCTTCGACGTTGAGGACGTCAACGGTGGTCACTTGGCCACACCGCCCTTCTTCGCCTTCGTCTTGGCCGCGGTGCGGACCAGGACCAGCGCGCCCTTGGGGCCGGGAATGGCACCACGGACGAGCAGGAGGTTGTTCTCGGTGTCGACCGCCTGGACGGTCAGGTTCTGGACGGTGTAGCGCACGCCACCCATCCGGCCCGCCATCCGGGTGCCCTTGAAGACGCGACCCGGGGTCGCGCAGGCGCCGATGGAGCCCGGCGAGCGGTGCTTGCGCTCGACACCGTGGCTGGCCCGCAGACCGTGGAAGCCGTGCCGCTTCATCGGGCCGGCGTAGCCCTTGCCCTTGGTCTTGCCGGTGACGTCGATGACCACGCCGACCGGGAACTCCTCGACCGTGACCTCCTGGCCGAGCGAGTAGTCCGCGGCATCGGTGGTGCGCAGCTCGACGATGTGCCGGCGCGGCGCCACGTCCGCCTTGGCGTAGTGCCCGGCGAGCGGCTTCTTGGCCTTGCGCGGGTCGATCGTGCCGTAGGCGAGCTGGACCGCGGAGTAACCGTCCTTCTCGGCGCTACGAACCTGGCTGACGACGCAGGGGCCGGCCTGAACCACGGTCACGGGGACAACCTTGTTGTTGTCCCAGACCTGGGTCATGCCGAGCTTTGCGCCCAGGATCCCCTTGACTTGCCTGTCCATTTGTCCGGTCCCTACAGCTTGATCTCGATGTCGACGCCAGCCGGCAGGTCGAGGCGCATGAGCGAGTCGACCGTCTTCGGGGTCGGGTCGATGATGTCGATCAGCCGCTTGTGCGTACGCATCTCGAAGTGCTCGCGCGAGTCCTTGTACTTGTGCGGCGAGCGGATGACGCAGAAACGGTTGATCTCCGTGGGCAGCGGCACCGGGCCCGCGACCTGCGCCCCGGTGCGCGTCACCGTCTCGACGATCTTCCGCGCCGAGGAGTCGACGACCTCGTGGTCATAGGCCTTGAGCCGGATGCGGATCTTCTGTCCCGCCATGGTGGCTTCTGTTCCTTCTCTCGATGCCGCTGTGTTGCGGGCACCTGTACCGGCTGGCACAGGCCCACTTCGCCGACCCCCGCGGTCGGGCGTGTCGCGCCCTCGGACCAGGCTCCGCCCCGGGACTCCGGAGCGACTCTCTGACCACGCGGTGGGTCAAGGCGCCGATCGCATCACAGCGATCTGGACGCCGTGCGAGGGTGGTTGACCGCCAGGGGCGATCAACCACCCTACGCGCGACTGTTGGTCTTCCCGGAGGTCCAGCTTTCGCCGGACACGGGCGACTAACCGTCGTTACGCAACCTGACTAGTATGCCGCACGACCGGCGGCGACGCTAATCGGGGTTACCTGGGTCACTTGATGATCTTGGTGACGCGACCCGCGCCGACCGTACGACCACCCTCGCGGATCGCGAACTTGAGGTTGTCCTCCATCGCGATGGGCTGGATGAGCTTGACGGCCATCGTGGTGTTGTCGCCCGGCATGACCATCTCGGTGCCCTCGGGGAGGGTGACGACACCGGTGACGTCGGTGGTGCGGAAGTAGAACTGCGGGCGGTAGTTCTGGAAGAACGGGGTGTGCCGGCCGCCCTCCTCCTTGGAGAGGATGTAGACCGTCGCCTCGAACTCCGTGTGCGGGGTGCTGGTGCCCGGCTTGACGACCACCATGCCGCGCTCGACGTCCTCGCGCTTGATGCCACGCAGCAGCAGACCGACGTTCTCGCCCGCGCGGGCCTCGTCGAGCAGCTTGCGGAACATCTCGATGCCGGTGCAGACCGTCTTCTGCGACTTCTCGCGGATGCCGACGATCTCCACCTCCTCGTTCGGCTTGAGGATGCCGCGCTCGGCGCGACCGGTGACGACGGTGCCACGACCGGTGATCGTGAAGACGTCCTCGATCGGCATCAGGAACGGCTTCTCGGTCTCCCGCTCGGGCTGCGGGATCGCGGTGTCGACCGCGTTCATCAGCTCCAGCAGGCGGCCGGTCCACTCGGGGTCACCCTCGAGGGCCTTCAGCGCCGAGACCCGGACGACCGGCAGGTCGTCACCCGGGTACTCCTGCGCCGAGAGCAGCTCGCGGACCTCGAGCTCGACGAGCTCCAGGAGTTCCTCGTCGTCGACCATGTCGCTCTTGTTGAGCGCCACGACGATGTACGGCACACCGACCTGACGGGCCAGCAGCACGTGCTCGCGGGTCTGCGGCATCGGGCCGTCGGTCGCGGCGACCACCAGGATCGCGCCGTCCATCTGCGCGGCACCGGTGATCATGTTCTTGATGTAGTCGGCGTGCCCGGGGCAGTCGACGTGCGCGTAGTGCCGCGCCTCGGTCTGGTACTCGACGTGTGCGATCGAGATCGTGATACCGCGGGCCTTCTCCTCCGGCGCCTTGTCGATCTCGTCGAACGGCGTGTACGGGTTGAGGTCCGGGTACTGGTCGTGCAGGACCTTCGTGATGGCCGCCGTCAGCGTCGTCTTACCGTGGTCGATGTGACCAATGGTGCCGATGTTGACGTGCGGCTTAGTCCGCTCGAACTTCGCCTTCGCCACTGGTGTCCTCCTGTGGACTTCTTGGTTCTTCTCGCCCCGGCGCGCCGGACGGCGCTTAGGACTCTGTCGACAGCCTTTCCGGCCTGCGGCCGGAGAGCTTGGTGGGTTCTGCGGCGATGAAGCCTACAGGCCCGGATTCACACAACCCGACCGAGGTGGTCGCGGGCGGGACTCCCGTCCGCGACCGGCCCCGGCTCACCGGATCAGCAGCAGGTGAGCGTCACTCACCCGTCGCCTTGGCGATGATCTCCTTCGCCACGCTCTGCGGCACCTCGGCGTAGGAGTCGAACTGCATGCTGTAGCTTGCCCGGCCCTGGGTCTTCGACCGCAGGTCGCCGACGTAGCCGAACATCTCCGACAACGGCACCAGGGCCCTCACGATGCGGGCGCCGCTGCGCTCCTCCATCGCCTGGATGATGCCACGGCGGGAGTTGAGGTCGCCGATGACGTCACCCATGTTCTCCTCGGGAGTGGTGACCTCAACGGCCATCATCGGTTCGAGGAGCGCGGGGTCGGCCTTGCGGGCCGCCTCCTTCATCACCATCGAGCCGGCGATCTTGAATGCCATTTCGGACGAGTCGACCTCGTGGTACTGGCCATCCAGCAGGGTCAGCTTGACACCGACCAGCGGGAAGCCCGCCAGGATGCCGTACTGCATGGCGTCCTGCGCACCGGCGTCCACCGACGGGATGAACTCCCGGGGGATGCGGCCACCGGTGACGGCGTTGGCGAACTCGTAGGTCGGCGACTCGTTGTCCAGCGGCAGCGGCTCGATGCTCACGATGACGCGGGCGTACTGGCCGGAGCCACCGGTCTGCTTCTTGTGGGTGTACTCGATCTTGTCCACCTTGCGGCGGATCGTCTCGCGGTACGCCACCTGCGGCTTGCCGATGTTCGCCTCGACGTTGAACTCGCGGCGCATCCGGTCGACCAGGATGTCCAGGTGCAGCTCGCCCATGCCGGCGATGACCGTCTGACCGGTCTCCTCGTCCAGCTTGACGCGGAAGGTCGGGTCCTCCTCGGCCAGCCGCTGGATGGCGGTGCTGAGCTTCTCCTGGTCGGCCTTGGTCTTCGGCTCGATCGCCACCTCGATGACCGGCTCGGGGAAGGTCATCGACTCCAGGATGACCGGGTTCGCCGGGTCGCAGAGGGTGTCACCGGTGGTGGTCTGCTTGAGACCCTGCACCGCGATGATGTCGCCAGCCTGGGCCGAGCCGCGCTCTTCCCGCTTGTTGGCGTGCATCTGGTAGATCTTGCCGATCCGCTCCTTGCGGTCCTTGGTGGAGTTCACCACCTGGTTACCGGTCTCGACCACGCCGGAGTAGACCCGGACGTAGGTGAGCTTGCCGAGGTGCTTGTCGGTCTGGATCTTGAAGGCCAGGCCGGAGAAGGGCTCCGCCTTCGACGGCTTACGCTGCAACGGCGTCTCGCCGTCGGTCGCGGTGCCCTCGATGGCAGGCACGTCCAGCGGCGACGGCAGGAAGTCGACCACGGCGTCGAGCATGGGCTGCACGCCCTTGTTCTTGAACGCCGAGCCGCACAGCACCGGGTTGGCCTTGCTGGCGATGGTGGCCCGCCGGATGGCGGCCTTGATCTCCTCGACGGAGATCTCCTCGCCCTCCAGGTACTTCTCCATCACCGCGTCGTCGACGTCGGCCAGGGTCTCCATCAGCTTCTCGCGCCACTCGGCCGCGGAGTCGGCCAGGTCGGCCGGGATCTCCTCGATGGCGTAGTCCTCACCCTTCTGGGTCTCCCCGCGCCAGGTGAGGGCGCGCATGCCGATCAGGTCGACGACACCGATGTGGTCGCCCTCGAGCCCGATCGGGATCTGGAGCACCAGCGGGGTGGCGTTGAGCCGGTCGATCATCATCTGGACGCAGCGGAAGAAGTCCGCGCCCGTACGGTCGAGCTTGTTGACGAAGCACATCCGCGGGACGTGGTACTTGTCGGCCTGCCGCCAGACGTTCTCCGTCTGCGGCTCCACGCCGGCCACGCCGTCGTAGACCGCGACCGCACCGTCCAGCACCCGCAACGACCGCTCGACCTCGACCGTGAAGTCGACGTGACCGGGCGTGTCGATGATCTGGATCGTGTGGCCCTTCCACTCACACTTGGTGGCAGCGGAGGTGATGGTGATACCACGCTCCTGCTCCTGCTCCATCCAGTCCATGACGGCAGCGCCCTCGTGGACCTCACCGATCTTGTAGGTGATACCGGTGTAGAACAGGATCCGCTCGGTGGTCGTGGTCTTACCGGCATCGATGTGCGCCATGATGCCGATGTTGCGTACGTTGGCGAGCGCGTCTGCGGCGGCCACTTCAATCCCTACTTATCGTCGTCTCGACTCGACCGGTGGCGGTTCCGGCGCCGGTCCGGCGCCGGAACCAGGCTGTTACCAGCGGTAGTGCGCGAAGGCCTTGTTGGACTCCGCCATCTTGTGGGTGTCCTCGCGCCGCTTGACGGCGGCGCCCAGACCGTTGCTCGCGTCGAGCAGCTCGTTCATCAGCCGCTCGACCATGGTCTTCTCGCGGCGGGCCTTGGAGTACGTGACCAGCCAGCGCAGACCGAGGGTGGTCGCCCGGGCCGGACGGACCTCGACCGGCACCTGGTAGGTGGCGCCACCGACCCGGCGGCTGCGCACCTCCAGGGTCGGCTTGACGTTGTCCATCGCGCGCTTGAGGGTGACGACCGGGTCGGTGCCGCTCTTCTCGCGGCAGCCCTCCAGGGCGGCGTACACGATGCGCTCGGCGAGCTGCCGCTTGCCGCGCATCAGGATCTTGTTGACCAGCTGGGTGACCAGCGGCGAGTTGTACACCGGGTCAGCGACCAGCGGCTTCCGCGGAGCGGGTCCCTTACGCGGCATGTCAGCTCTTCTCCTTCTTCGCGCCGTACCGGCTGCGCGCCTGCTTGCGGTTGCGGACACCCTGGGTGTCCAGCGAGCCGCGGACGATCTTGTAACGCACGCCGGGGAGGTCCTTCACCCGGCCGCCGCGAACGAGCACGATCGAGTGCTCCTGAAGGTTGTGACCCACGCCCGGGATGTAGGCGGTCACCTCGATCTGGCTGCTGAGCTTGACACGCGCGACCTTGCGGAGCGCCGAGTTCGGCTTCTTGGGGGTGGTGGTGTACACGCGGGTGCACACACCGCGCCGCTGAGGGGATCCCTTCAGCGCCGGGGTCTTGGTCTTGGTCGTCTTGGCCTGGCGGCCCTTTCGGACCAGCTGCTGAATGGTGGGCACCGGGTTTCTCCGCTCCCTTCGGCCGCGTCACGCGACCGCGCCGTCTGCTCGTTAGCCGACCTGGTGGCCGACTCTCCTACATTCCGACCGGGTCCGCCTCGCGGCGGTCCCGGTACCCGCGGTCGGGTGTGTCGCCCGGTTCGCGGTCCCGGTGCCGTCGCTCGCGCGGGTGGCACCGGCTTCTGTCACCGGCGCGTGGTCGTCCGCCCGCCGGGTCCTGTGGACTGTGTCGTACGGCCGCTCGATCTCCGGATCAATCCGGATCCCGCGCACGCACGAGTCGCCCGGGCATGCCCGGGCGCAAGGGGAAAGAGTACCTACCACAGCCTCGCAGGTCAAAACGGGCTGGTCCGCCGGGTCTCAGAACTCCGTCGGTCGCGCCGTGCGCCCTGCCTGCTCGCCCGTGACGGGCCCCTAGGCTGTCCAGTGTACCGGCTGCCGTGCGCTGCAGCCCGTCACCCCCGGGCGACGGGGGTCACGCCAACTGCACCAGCAACGCCAGCCCCAGGCCCAGCAGGCTGAGCACCAGCCCCACCCCGCCGCAGCTGATCCCGGCCGTCGCCAGGCCCCGACCGGTGAACCGCACCGCCGGTGGTGGCGCGGCCCGGCGGATCTGCCGGCGGGCCAGCAGCCCGGCGACGATCGCCGCCGTACCGGCCAGCACCCCCGGCACGGTGAACGCGCCGGCCGCCCAGGCGCCGCCGAGCTGCGCTCCCCCGACGCCGAAGCAGATCACCAGGAACGACACCAGGATCGACCCGATGCCGGCGATCAACGAGCCCACCGCCGGCCCGGAGGTGACCGCCGGCACGTCCAGGTGCACCACCCCGAAGGGGGTGCCGGGCACGGCGTCGACCCGCTTGGGTGCGCGCGGGGCCTCCGGCGGCGGTGGTGGCAGCGGCCCCGGTCCGTGCCCCGACGGCGTCGGCCAGCCCGTCCCGGCCGCCGGCTGACCCGGGTACGCCCCGGCCGCGCCCGTCTCGGGATACGCCCCACCCGGGCCGGGATACGGCGACGGACCCGGATACGAGGACGGCCCGCCACCCGACGGTGCCCCACCGCCGAACGGCCCACCACCGAACGGCCCACCACCGAACGGCACAGCGCTGGCCGGCCCGCCACCCGATGGTGTGCCGCCGGCCCCGGACATCGGCGGCGGGGCGTACCCGAGGGGGGTGGCCTCCGGCGGGATGCCGGCGCCGTGCACCGGGCCGGGCTCGGACGGCGCACCCCACGGGCCGGCGGCCCACGGGTCGGGCGGGCGGGTCGTCCCGGCGTCGGTGCCGGGCGCGGCCGGCTCCGGGGAGCCGACGGGCGGTCCGCCCGGGTCGCCTCCCGACGGCGACGCCGGTTCCGTCACGGGGTCCTCCTGTCGCGATCTGGGTCCACCGTCACGCGACGGACACCGGCCAGGCTACCGCCGCCGCGCACCGCGGGTGCCCCCTGCCGGATCATCACCCCGACGGGTCAGTCAACGTTCGGGGCGAAGTCCTGCCCGTACGGGGACCCGGCCAGCCGGACCACGCCGATCACCACCAGCGTCACCACCGCGACCGCGACCAGCACCAGGCCCGCCCAGGCCAACCGCTCCCCCCGCCGCAGCCAGGCCGCGCCGGTGAGGAACCCACCAGAGGCGTACGCCTCCCGGCGGGCCTGCCGGGCCAACTGGAGGGCGATCGTGGCGGGCACCACCCCGCCGACGAAGATCCCGGTCAACGCCCCGATCAACCCGAGCGCGAAGACGGCCCGGGCCTTGGTGGCGCGGACCGGGTCCGGGTCGAGCGGATGACGTGGTGGCTGGTGCGCCAACGGCAGCGGCCCCGCAGCGGTCGTCATGCCCACCATCATGCCCGCCCTCCGGCCGTACCTGACACTTCCCGCCGGCACCGGCCCCGTGACGAGGAAGGCCCCCGGCGCGACGCCGGGGGCCTTCCTCGTCAACTGGTGCTCAGCGGTACGACCCGAAGTCGAAGTCGTCAAGCGGAACCGCCTGGCCGCTGGCCGGCCCGAAGCCGTAGTCGGTCTCCGGGTAGCCGGTCATCGAGTAGACCTTGGCCTTCGCCTCCTCGGTCGGCTCGACCCGGACGTTGCGGTACTTGCTGATGCCGGTACCGGCCGGGATGAGCTTACCGATGATCACGTTCTCCTTGAGGCCGACCAGCGAGTCGCTGCGCGAGTTGATCGCCGCGTCGGTCAGCACCCGGGTGGTCTCCTGGAAGGAGGCCGCCGAGAGCCAGGAGTCGGTGGCCAGCGAGGCCTTGGTGATACCCATCAGCACCGGACGACCGGCGGCGGGCTCGCCACCCTCGCCGACGAGCCGGCGGTTCTCCGACTCGAACAGCGCCCGGTCGACCAGCACACCCGGCAGGAACTCGGTCGAGCCGGAGTCGATGACCGTCACCCGCTTGAGCATCTGGCGGATGATGATCTCGATGTGCTTGTCGTGGATGAGCACACCCTGCGAGCGGTAGACCTCCTGGACCTCCTGGGTCAGGTGGACCTGGACCGCGCGCGGGCCGAGGATGCGCAGCAGCTCGTGCGGGTCGATGGTGCCCTCGGTGAGCTTCTCGCCGACCTCGACGTGGTCCCCGTCGTGGGTCCGCAGCCGGACCCGCTTGGAGATCTTGTCGTAGACGATCTCGTCGCTGCCGTCGTCCGGCACCACGATGATCTTCCGGGACCGCTCGCCGTCCTCGATCCGGATCCGGCCCGGGGTGTCGGCGATGGGCGCCTTGCCCTTCGGGATACGCGCCTCGAAGATCTCCTGGACACGCGGCAGACCCTGGGTGATGTCCTCACCCGCGACACCACCGGTGTGGAAGGTACGCATCGTCAGCTGGGTGCCCGGCTCACCGATCGACTGGGCGGCGATGATGCCGACCGCCTCGCCGACGTCCACGGTCTTGCCGGTCGGCAGCGAGCGGCCGTAGCACGCACCGCAGACGCCCAGCTTCGACTCGCAGGTGAGCACGCTGCGCACCCGGACCGTCTCCACCCCGGCGGCGACGATCTTGTCGACCCCGATGGAGTTGATGTCCTGACCCCGGTGGGCCACCACGGTGCCGTCCGGCCCCTTGATGTCGTCGGCCAGGGTACGGGCGTGCACGCTGGTCTCGGCGTGCTCGTGGACGACCAGCCGGCCACCCTCCAGACGCTCGCCGATCTGCATCGGGATCGCCCGGTCGGTGCCGCAGTCCTCCTCGCGGATGATGACGTCCTGCGAGACGTCCACCAGACGACGGGTCAGGTAACCCGAGTCGGCGGTACGCAGCGCGGTGTCCGCCAGACCCTTACGGGCACCGTGCGTGGAGATGAAGTACTCCAGCACGGACAGACCCTCCCGGTACGACGCCTTGATGGGTCGCGGGATGATCTCGCCCTTCGGGTTGGCCACCAGACCACGGATCGCCGCGATCTGCCGGAGCTGGAGCAGGTTACCGCGGGCGCCCGAGTTGATCATCTTCCACAGCGGGTTCTCCTGCGGCAGCGCGGTGTCCATCTCCTTGGCGACCTCGTTGGTCGCCTTGGTCCAGATCTCGATGAGTTCGCCGCGACGCTCCTCGGCGGTCATCAGACCACGCTGGTACTGCTTGTCGATCCGGTCGGCTTCCTTCTCGTACCGCTCCAGGATCTCCCGCTTGCGCGGCGGAGCGATGACGTCCTCCATGCCGATGGTGACGCCGGACCAGGTGGCCCAGTGGAAACCGGCCTCCTTGAGCCCGTCCAGGGTGGCGGCCAGCGCCACCTTGGGGAAACGCTCCGCGAGGTCGTTGACGATCGCGGAGAGCTGGCCCTTGCGGATCTCGTAGTTCACGAAGCGGTAGCCCTGCGGCAGCGTCTCGTTGAACAGGACCCGGCCGAGCGTGGTCTCCACGGTCAGCGGCTCACCCTCGACCCAGCCCTCCGGGGCCACCCAGGGCTCCGCGCCGTTGCCGTTGTCGACACCGATCACGTCCCGCAGCCGGATCTTGACCGGGGTCTGCAGGTGCAGCTCGCCCGCGTCGAAGGCCATCCGCGCCTCGGCGTCCGAGCTGAACGCCCGGCCCTCGCCGATCCCACCCGGGGTCAGGTGGGTGAGGTGGTAGAGACCGATGACCATGTCCTGGGTGGGCATGGTGACCGGCTTGCCGTCGGCCGGCTTGAGGATGTTGTTCGACGACAGCATCAGGATCCGCGCCTCGGCCTGGGCCTCGGCCGACAGCGGCACGTGCACCGCCATCTGGTCACCGTCGAAGTCGGCGTTGAACGCGGTGCAGACCAGCGGGTGGATCTGGATCGCCTTGCCCTCGACCAGCTGCGGCTCGAAGGCCTGGATGCCCAGGCGGTGCAGCGTCGGCGCGCGGTTGAGCAGCACCGGGTGCTCGCCGATGACCTCTTCCAGCACGTCCCACACGACCGGGCGCTGCCGCTCGACCATCCGCTTGGCGGACTTGATGTTCTGCGCGTGGTTGAGGTCGACCAGCCGCTTCATCACGAACGGCTTGAACAGCTCCAGCGCCATCTGCTTGGGCAGGCCGCACTGGTGCAGCTTCAGCTTGGGGCCGACCACGATGACCGAACGGCCGGAGTAGTCGACGCGCTTGCCGAGCAGGTTCTGCCGGAACCGGCCCTGCTTGCCCTTGAGCATGTCGGACAGCGACTTGAGCGGGCGGTTACCCGGGCCGGTGACCGGCCGGCCACGACGGCCGTTGTCGAACAGCGCGTCGACGGCCTCCTGGAGCATCCGCTTCTCGTTGTTGACGATGATCTCGGGCGCGCCGAGGTCGATCAGCCGCTTGAGCCGGTTGTTCCGGTTGATCACCCGGCGGTACAGGTCGTTCAGGTCGGAGGTCGCGAAGCGGCCACCGTCGAGCTGCACCATCGGGCGCAGGTCCGGCGGGATGACCGGGACGCAGTCCAGCACCATGCCCAGCGGCGAGTTGCGGGTGTTCAGGAACGCCGCGACGACCTTCAGCCGCTTGAGCGCGCGGATCTTGCGCTGGCCCTTGCCGGAGCGGATGGTCTCGCGGAGGTTCTCAGCCTCGGCGTCGAGGTCCATGTTCTGGACCAGCGCCTTGATCGCCTCGGCACCCATACCACCGGTGAAGTACTCGCCGAACCGGTCACGCAGCTCGCGGTAGAGCAGCTCGTCGGTGACCAGCTGCTTGGAGTCGAGCTTGCGGAACGTGTCGAGGACCTCGTCGAGGCGGTCGATCTCGCGCTGGGCCCGGTCGCGGATCTGGCGCATCTCGCGCTCTCCGCCCTCCTTGACCTTGCGCCGGACGTCCGCCTTGGCGCCCTCGGCCTCCAGCTCGGCCAGGTCGGCCTCCAGCTTGGCGGCCCGCTTCTCGATCTCCGAGTCGCGGCTGTTCTCGGACTGCCGCTTCTCGGCGAGGATCTCGTTCTCGATCGTCGAGAGGTCACGGTGACGCGCCTCGGCGTCCACGCTCGTCACGACGTACGAGGCGAAGTAGATGATCTTTTCGAGGTCCTTGGGGGCGAGGTCCAGCAGGTAGCCCAGCCGGCTCGGCACGCCCTTGAAGTACCAGATGTGGGTCACCGGAGCAGCCAGCTCGATGTGCCCCATCCGCTCACGACGGACCTTGGAGCGGGTCACCTCGACGCCGCAGCGCTCACAGATGATGCCCTTGAACCGGACCCGCTTGTACTTGCCGCAGTAGCACTCCCAGTCCCGCTGAGGACCGAAGATCTTCTCGCAGAAGAGCCCGTCCTTCTCCGGCTTGAGGGTGCGGTAGTTGATCGTCTCAGGCTTCTTGACCTCACCGTGCGACCACTGGCGGATGTCGTCCGCGGTCGCGAGGCCGATGCGCAGCTCGTCGAAGAAGTTGACGTCGAGCACTATGTCCCCTATGTCGTCGTCTTTACAGCTAGATCACGGGCGGGGTCGGGAGCCGGACAGCCGGCCCCCGACCCGCACCACTTACACCTCTTCGACCGAGCTCGGCTCGCGCCGGGACAGGTCGATGCCCAGCTCCTCCGCGGCCCGGAACACCTCGTCGTCGGTCTCGCGCATCTCCAGGGCCACCCCGTCGCTGCTGAGCACCTCGACGTTCAGGCACAGCGACTGGAGCTCCTTGAGCAACACCTTGAACGACTCCGGGATGCCCGGCTCCGGGATGTTCTCGCCCTTGACGATCGCCTCGTAGACCTTGACCCGGCCCAGGACGTCGTCGGACTTGATCGTCAGCAGTTCCTGCAGGGCGTAGGCGGCGCCGTACGCCTGCATCGCCCAGCACTCCATCTCACCGAAGCGCTGGCCACCGAACTGCGCCTTACCACCCAGCGGCTGCTGCGTGATCATCGAGTACGGACCGGTCGACCGGGCGTGGATCTTGTCGTCGACCAGGTGGTTGAGCTTCAGGATGTAGATGTAGCCGACCGCGATCGGGTCGGGCAGCGGCTCGCCGGAACGACCGTCGAACAGCTGCGCCTTGCCGGAGGAACCGATCAGCTGCTTGCCGTCCCGGTTGGGCAGGGTCGACGCGAGCAGACCGGAGATCTCCTCCTCGCGGGCACCGTCGAAGACCGGCGTGGCCACGTTGGTGTCCGGCTCGGACTCGTGCGCCTCGATCGAGCGGAGCTGACGCTTCCACTCGGTGTCGTCGCCGTCCACGCTCCAGCCGGTCTTGGCCACCCACCCGAGGTGGGTCTCCAGGACCTGGCCGATGTTCATCCGGGACGGCACACCCAGCGGGTTCAGCACGATGTCGACCGGGGTGCCGTCCTCCAGGAACGGCATGTCCTCGATCGGCAGGATCTTCGAGATGACACCCTTGTTGCCGTGCCGGCCGGCGAGCTTGTCGCCGTCCTGGATCTTGCGCTTCTGGGCGACGTACACCCGGACCAGCTCGTTGACGCCCGGCGGCAGTTCGTCGCCGTCCTCGCGGGAGAAGGTCCGCACCCCGATGACCGTGCCGGTCTCGCCGTGCGGCACCTTCAGCGAGGTGTCCCGGACCTCCCGGGCCTTCTCACCGAAGATCGCCCGCAGCAGCCGCTCCTCCGGGGTCAGCTCGGTCTCGCCCTTCGGCGTGACCTTGCCGACCAGGATGTCGCCGGGGACGACCTCGGCGCCGATCCGGATGATGCCGCGCTCGTCGAGGTCGGCGAGCATCTCCTCGCTGACGTTCGGGATGTCCCGGGTGATCTCCTCCGGGCCGAGCTTGGTGTCCCGGGCGTCGACCTCGTGCTCCTCGATGTGGATCGAGGTGAGCACGTCCTGCTGCACGAGGCGCTGCGACAGGATGATCGCGTCCTCGTAGTTGTGGCCCTCCCAGCACATGAACGCGACCAGCAGGTTGCGTCCGAGCGCCATCTCGCCCTCGTCGGTGCACGGACCGTCGGCGATGACCTGGCCGGCCTCGACGCGGTCGCCCTCGAAGACGACAGGCTTCTGGTTGACGCAGGAGCCGGCGTTGGAGCGGCGGAACTTGTGCAGCAGGTACGTCCGGCGGTGGCCGTCGTCCTGGTGGATGGTGATGTAGTCGGCGCAGAGATCCTCGATCACGCCACCGACCTCGGCCACCACCACGTCACCGGCGTCGACCGCGGCGCGGTATTCCATACCGGTGCCGACCAGCGGCGACTCCGCCTTGACCAGCGGCACCGCCTGGCGCTGCATGTTGGCGCCCATCAGCGCGCGGTTGGCGTCGTCGTGCTCCAGGAACGGGATCATCGCGGTCGCGACCGAGGTCATCTGCCGCGGCGACACGTCCATGTAGTCGACGGCGCCGGGGACCACGTCCTCGGTCTCGCCACCCTTACGGCGACACAGCACCCGGTCCTCGGCGAACGTGCCGTCGGACTTGAGCGGCGCGTTGGCCTGGGCCTTGACGAACCGGTCCTCTTCGTCCGCGGTCAGGTAGTCGATCTGGTCGGTGACCCGACCCTCGACGACCTTCCGGTACGGCGTCTCGATGAAGCCGAACGGGTTGACCCGGGCGAAGGTGGACAGCGCGCCGATCAGGCCGATGTTCGGGCCTTCCGGCGTCTCGATCGGGCACATCCGGCCGTAGTGGGACGGGTGCACGTCGCGGACCTCGAAGCCGGCCCGCTCCCGGGACAGACCACCCGGGCCGAGCGCGCTCAGCCGCCGCCGGTGGGTCAGGCCCGCCAGCGGGTTGGTCTGGTCCATGAACTGGGACAGCTGGGACGTACCGAAGAACTCCTTGATCGCCGCCACCACCGGGCGGATGTTGATCAGGGTCTGCGGCGTGATCGCCTCGACGTCCTGCGTGGTCATCCGCTCACGGACGACCCGCTCCATCCGGGAGAGACCCACCCGGACCTGGTTCTGGATCAGCTCGCCCACGGTACGCAGGCGACGGTTGCCGAAGTGGTCGATGTCGTCGGCCTCGTAGCCGTCCTCACCGGCGTGCAGCCGGCAGAGGTACTCCACGGTGGCGACGACGTCGTCCTCGGTGAGCGTGCCGGTGGTGATCGGCACGTCGAGTTCGAGCTTCTTGTTGAACTTGTACCGACCGACCTTGGCGACGTCGTACCGCTTCGGGTTGAAGAAGAGGTTGTCGAGCAGGGTCTGGGCGTTCTCGCGGGTCGGCGGCTCGCCAGGGCGGAGCTTGCGGTAGATGTCGAGCAGGGCCTCGTCCTGGCCGGCGATGTGGTCCTTTTCGAGCGTGGTCATCATCAGCTCGGACCAGCCGAACTTCTCGCGGATCTGCTCGGCGGACCAACCGATGGCCTTGAGCAGGACCGTGACGGCCTGCCGGCGCTTGCGGTCGATGCGGACGCCGACCGTGTCGCGCTTGTCGATGTCGAACTCCAGCCAGGCACCCCGGCTGGGGATGACCTTGACGCTGGAGAGGTCGCGGTCGGAGGTCTTGTCCGGCTGCTTGTCGAAGTAGACGCCCGGGGACCGGACGAGCTGGCTGACCACGACGCGCTCGGTGCCGTTGATGATGAACGTGCCCTTGGGCGTCATCATCGGGAAGTCACCCATGAACACCGTCTGGCTCTTGATCTCGCCGGTGGTGTTGTTGGTGAACTCCGCCGTCACGAACAGCGGGGCGCAGTAGGTCAGGTCCTTCTCCTTGCACTCCTCGATCGAGGCCTTGACCTCGTCGAAGCGCGGTGCCGAGAAGGACAGCGACATGGTGCCGGAAAAGTCCTCAATGGGACTGATCTCGTCGAGGATTTCCGCGAGACCCGAGCGTGCGTGCGGGTCGTCCGCCGACCGGCCCTGCCAAGCCTCGTTGCCGACGAGCCAGTCGAAGGACTCGTTCTGGATGGCGAGGAGGTTGGGGACCTCGAGGTGTTCGGTGATCCTGCCGAAAGAAACTCGGCGGGGCGCGAAAGCGCTCGACGTACGACTGGTCTTCGCAGGGCGGGAAGCTGCCAAGATGCGTCCTTCCGAGGACCGGTGCTGCAGAACGGCTGGTACGCGTGCACTCCAATGACCCCACCAGAAATATCCGTAACCGGACATTTCCGAGCAGGGGTCAAGTCGGAAGGCAGCGCAAACTAGCAGTGTAGCCGAGAGGCTAACCGCTGTCCAGCCCATCCCGCAGGTCGTCGCGGAACGCGCCACGGGACCCCGGAGAACGGGGTCACACCGGGCCGCTCGGAACACGACGTTCCTGTCGGACCGCCCGGTGGAGCGGCTGCTGGTGCTGCCGCAGCCATTACCCGGGAGGGGGCCGTCGCAAGCGCGGAAGGTCTTGCTGGTGTCAGCGTGCCTGGCAGGCCGGGGCCACGTCAAGAGGCTCCAAGCGCCTGCTCGACGGGTTTCCCACGGACGGGCTACCCACGGCGTCACCACGATGTCGCACCACGAGTGCGAACACCCTGCTCACACCACTGATACCCGGAGTCACCAAGCAGGACGGGCGGTGATCCGTGTATCGGATCACCGCCCGTTCAGTTCGTGGTGTGCCGCGACTCACCCGAGCCGGACACGCGCCACTGTCGACCCCAGGGGTCGACCTCAGGTCACTTGAGGGTGACCTTGGCGCCCTCACCCTCGAGCTTGGCCTTGGCCTTCTCGGCGGTCTCCTTGTTGACCTTCTCCAGGATCGCCTTCGGCGCGGACTCGACCGCGTCCTTGGCCTCCTTGAGGCCCAGGCCGGTCAGCTCACGCACGACCTTGATGACCTGGATCTTCTTGCCACCGTCGGCCTCCAGGACGACGTCGAACTCGTCCTTCTCCTCCTCGACCGGCGCGGCGGCGGCGCCACCGGCACCACCCGCGGCGGCAACCGCGACCGGCGCGGCGGCGGTGACCTCGAAGGTCTCCTCGAACTGCTTCACGAACTCGGAGAGCTCGATCAGCGTCATCTCCTTGAACGCGTCGAGCAGCTCGTCGGTGCTGAGCTTCGCCATGTCTGGCGTCCTTTCTCGCAATGAAAATTAAAGAACGTGGTGCGCCGGGGGGCCTCAGGCCGCCTCGGCGCCCTCCTGCTCGCGCTTCTTGTCCGCCAGGGCGGCCGCCGCGCGGGCGGCCTTGGAGAGCGGCGCCTGGAACAGGGCCGCGGCCTTGCTCAGGTTGCCCTTCATCGCGCCGGCCAGCTTGGCCAGCAGCACCTCACGGGACTCCAGGTCGGCGAGCTTCGTGACCTCGGCCGCGGAAATGGCCTTGCCCTCGAACACACCGCCCTTGATGACGAGCTTCGGGTTGGCCTTCGCGAAGTCGCGAAGACCCTTCGCCGCCTCGACGACGTCGCCCGAAACGAAAGTCAGCGCGGTAGGACCGGTGAACAGCTCGTCGAGGCCGGAGATGCCCGCCTCGGTCGCGGCACGCTTGGCCAGCGTGTTCTTCGCAACCGTGTAGGTGGTCTCCTTGCCGAGCGAGCGCCGCAGCTGGGTGAGCTGGGAAACCGTCAGACCACGGTACTCGGTGAGCACCGCGGCGCCCGAGGTACGGAAGCTCTCGGTCAGCTCAGCGACGGCCGTGGCCTTGTCGGCCCGGATCGGCTTGTCCGCCATGTCCCTCCTCTCTCGTTACTCGGAGCTGGTCGCCGTCGCGCGGCACGAAACTCTGCGACGACGCCGGAGGCCTCACGACAACGAAAAAGCCCCGGCGCAGGGCGCGCGGGGCGAGGACCGGACCGATCACCATGGTCGGCGGACCACGGAAAGGAACCGTATTACGCTTACCGCCCTGCGCGGGTCGCCCGTCGTCGCGGAGCCTTCGACCGTGCCGGGGCACGGTGACCAGCGGTCTCTGGGTGGAACTACCGCACCAGGTTACGCGACGGCCCGGCCATCACCAAATCGCCCTCCGTTGCTCACGGACGGACCCGCCGCCACCGGACGTAGCCGGCCAACGCCACCCCCGCCCACACCAGCGCCCAGGCCGACAGGAGCAGCGCGGTGCCGGCGGGCAGGGAACCGGCGAGCGCCCGCGCGGTGGCCAGCACCGGCGGCACCAGCCAGGGCGCCACCGAGCCGCGCAGGCCCAGCGCGAGGGTGCCGACCGCGCCCACGGCGAGCACGGCCACGCCGTACCCGGCGCTGCGGGTGAGCGCCCGGCTGGCCAGGGCGCCCAGGGCCACCGCCGGCAGCAGGGCGAGCAGGTGCGCCCACAGGCCGAGGGCCAACGCCGCCACCACCGGCGGATCACCCGGACCGGGCGCGGCCACCCCGCCGACCGGCCACGGGAAGACCAGCGCGACCAGCACCGTGCCCAGCCCGGCGAGGACGGCCGCGAACAGCCCGGCGCACCGCTCCCGGACCGGGCCGACAAGCACCTGCGCCAGCCGGCGCTGCACGTCCGGTTCGACGTCCAGCAGGATCTTGGTCTGCCAGGCCAGCACGGGGAAGAGCACGACCGCGCTGACGCCGTACGCCTCCGCCGGGCGGGCCCGGCCGCCGCCGTACAGGATGCCGAGGGCCAGCAGGCCGGCCAGCAGCGGTGCCAGCGCCCGTCCGGTACGCAGGAAACCGGCCAACCGCATCCGCACCAGCGCGCTCACCGGGCCCCCTCCCCCGCCCGGCCGTCCCGCGCCGGCTCGCCCGCCGACCCGGCTCCGACGGGTGGGACGGGTGCCGGTGGGGGTGTGCCGGCGGGTTCGCGTACCCGCAGGATCCGGTGGCCGTCGGCGCGCAACCGGGCGACGGTGCCGGCCACCCGCGCGGCCGGCACCGCGACCTCGACCACGGCGACGGCCGCGTCACCCGTGGCCGGCTCATCGGTGAGCAGACCGTCGGCGACCGTCCAGTGCCGGGCCCCGGGCAGCCGGACCGTCTCGCCCCGGTGGTCGCTGACCAGGACCGCTCCCCCGGCCGTCAGCACCTCGTCGACCAGTTCCGGGACCAGGCCGCGGGCGGCTGCGTCCAGCCCCTCCCAGGGCTCGTCGAGGACCAGCAGGCCGGGGGTGCGCAGCATCGCCTGGGCCAGGCCGACCTTCTGCGCGGTGCCCTTGGACAGGTCGGGCAGGCGGACCGTACGGAACGGGGTCAGGCCCAACCGGTCGGTCCACCTGTCGACGGCCCGGTCGGCGTCGGCCCGGCCCAGGCCGGCGGCCCGGCCCATGGCGGTGAGGTAGCGGGTCACGGTGAACGGCTGGTCGGCGGGGAACCGCTCGGGCACCCAGCCGACCCGGTGGGGACGGTCGACCACCCGGCCCCGGACCGGACGCAGCACCCCGGCGCAGAGTTGCAGGAGGGTCGACTTGCCGGCCCCGTTACGGCCGAGCACCACCGCCACCTCGCCCGGGTCGAGGCGGGCCGTGACGCCGCGCAACACCCAGGGGCCGCTCCGGCGGTACCGGAGCCGGACGTCCTCCAGTCGCATGGGGGTGAGCCTGCCACAGCCCGACACACGGCAGGGGCCCCGCCACGGTGCGTGGCGGGGCCCCTGCGCGGGAGCGGTCGGGATCAGCCCTCGACGGCGGTCTCCTGGAGGTTCTTCACCACGTTCGGGTCGATCGGGACGCCCGGACCCATCGTGGTGGCCAGGGTGACCTTCTTGAGGTACTTGCCCTTGGCCGCGGACGGCTTGGCGCGGAGCACCTCGTCCAGCACCGCGGCGTAGTTGTCGATCAGCTGGGTCTCCGAGAACGAGGCCTTGCCGATGATCAGGTGGAGGTTGGAGTGCTTGTCCACCCGGAAGGTGATCTTGCCGCCCTTGATGTCCGAGACGGCCTTGGTGACGTCCATGGTCACGGTGCCGGTCTTCGGGTTCGGCATCAGGCCGCGCGGGCCCAGGATCCGCGCGATCCGGCCGATCTTGGCCATCTGGTCCGGCGTGGCGATCGCCGCGTCGAAGTCCAGCCAGCCGCCCTGGATCCGGGCGACCAGCTCGTCCGTGCCCACCTCGTCGGCACCGGCGGCGACGGCCTCCTCGGCCTTCGCGCCGGCGGCGAAGACGATCACGCGGGCGGTCTTACCGGTGCCGTGCGGCAGGTTGACCACGCCGCGGACCATCTGGTCCGCCTTGCGGGGGTCGACGCCGAGGCGCATGGCGACCTCGACCGTGGCGTCGAACTTGGCGCTGGTGGTGTCCTTGGCGAGCTTGACCGCCTCGGCCGGGGTGTAGAGCTTCGACTTGTCGATCGCCTCGGCGGCCTTGCGGTACGTCTTGCTGCGCTGCATCTCGGGTTACTCCTGTGGTCTCTGGCGGGCCGCGGTCGACGCGCGCCCTCCCACGAACTGGTCTGGGGACTGACGGACGTCAGTCGTTGACGACGATGCCCATCGACCGGGCGGTACCGGCGATGATCTTCGCAGCCTGGTCGACGTCGTTGGCGTTGAGGTCGACCATCTTCTTCTCGGCGATCTCGCGCACCTGGGCCTGGCTCACCGAGCCGACCTTCTGGCTCTGCGGCACGCCGGAGCCCTTCTCCACACCGGCGGCCTTGAGCAGCAGCCGGGCGGCGGGCGGGGTCTTCAGGACGAAGGTGAAGGAGCGGTCCTCGTAGACGCTGATCTCGGCGGGGACGATGTCGCCCCGCTGGGACTCGGTCTGCGCGTTGTAGGACTTGCAGAACTCCATGATGTTCACGCCGTGCTGACCGAGCGCGGGGCCCACCGGCGGCGCCGGGGTCGCCTGGCCCGCCTTCAGCTGAAGCGTGAACGTCTTGACGAGCTTCTTCTTCGGAGGCATGTCACTTCCTGGGGCTTGGAACTGGGAAAGGTGCCGGCCACGGGCGCGCACGGTCAGCGCGGTGCCACAGCGACGACATTCAAGGGTAGCGCAGCGCCCGGCGACCCTCTGCGCCGAGGTCCGCGCCGGGGCGGAACGACGTCGCCGGCGGCGGGCCGTGGCCCACCGCCGGCGACGGGGTACAACGTCAGATCTTGGCGACCTGGTTGAAGTTCAGCTCGACCGGGGTCTCCCGGCCGAAGATCGACACCAGCACCTTGAGCTTCTGCTGGTCGGCGTTGATCTCGCTGATCGTCGCCGGCAGCGAGGCGAACGCCCCGTCGGTGACGGTGACCGAGTCGCCCACCTCGAAGTCGAGGACCTTGATCTCGGGCTTGGCCTTCTTCTGCTCGGTCTCCACCGCCGGGGCCAGCCACTTGAGCACCTCGTCGAGGCTCAACGGCGCCGGCCGGTCGGCCCGGTCGGTGGCCCCCACGAACCCGGTGACCCCCGGCGTGTTGCGCACGCAGGAGTAGGACTCGGCGGTCAGCTCCATCCGGACCAGGATGTAGCCGGGGAAGACCTTGGCCTGGATCTGGGAACGCTTGCCGTTCTTGACCTCGACCTCTTCCCGGGTCGGCACCTCGACCTGGTAGATGAACTCCTCCATGTCGAGGGAGGTGATCCGGGTCTCGAGGTTGGTCTTGACCTTGTTCTCGTAACCGGCGTACGAGTGCACCACGTACCAGTCGCCGGGCGCGTAGCGCAGCTTCTGGCGCAGCTCGGCGACCGGGTCGTAGTCCTCGTCCGGCTCCGGCTCCGTGGTCGGGAATTCCGGCTCGCTGGCGGCCTCGACCGACTCGTCACTCGCCGCCGTCGCGACCGTGGACTGGTCGTCCGTGGTCTCGGCGGTCTCGTCGTACTCAGGCACGCTTGCTCACTTCCGTCACTATCGGCTCAGTCGGCCGGTCAGCTGGGGCTGCCGAAGACCCACAGCACGCCCTTCGCGAAGGCGAAGTCGAGCAGGCCCACGATGGTCAGCATCACCGCGACGAAGGTGACCACCACGGCCGTGTAGGTCAGCAGCTCCTTGCGGGTCGGCCAGATGACCTTACGCAGTTCGGCGACGACCTCGCGGAAGAAACGCGCGATGCGGGCGAACGGCCCCACCCGGTCGGTCTCGGAGCGGGTCTTCGGCTTGCTGTCGGCGGCGCCTGCACGGGTCCGCGACCGGGTCGCGGTGCCGCCCCGGGATACCGGCTCGTCCGCGTCGGTGGCGTCGTCGTCGATGGCGTCGCTGTCGGCGGTCACCTCGTCGACGACCTCGTCGCGCTCGTCGCGCAGACCGTCGTCGCCGGCGTCCTCGCCGCGCCGCTTGCTCTCGGCCACTTCGCCCTCCGTCGCGGGATGTCGGTTCGTACGCCGGGAGGCGTACGCGGCGCTGGTCACGCCGGCCGGACCAACCGTCCCGCGACGGGCCGCGGCCGGCGGACCGGACGAAGGGCCCCGAGTCGCCTCGAAGCCACCCCGCCGATGCCACCACCACGGGCCGGACGCCGCCTTGCGGCGGCGCGACCCACGGGAACGGTCAGGCCTGAGGCGCAGGGGTGACAGGACTTGAACCTGCAGCCTGCGGTTTTGGAGACCGCTGCTCTGCCAATTGAGCTACACCCCTGTGCGGCAACGCTCGCCCCACCCGGCCTGCGCGGCCGAGCAGGGGTCACTTGCCCCACGGCGGACCAGTGTACGGGTAGCGCCCCGACTTTCCCAACCGGTCCCGCCCGGTCCGTTCCGACGACCTGTCAGCCGGCCGTCCGCACGAGCGCCCGCGCCTGCGACAGGACCTTCTCGCCGCCGCACCTGGCGGTCACATCGAGCCTGGTCAGACCGGCTTCAGTGACCTCCTTGACCACCGCGTCGACGGTGATCTCGGTGCCCTCGTCGTCGTCCGGGACGACCACCGGCCTGGTGAACCGCACCCCGAACTCGACCACCGCGTCGGGCGCGCCGGCCCACTCGGCGACCGCCCGACCGACGAGCGCCATGGTGAACATGCCGTGCGCGATCACCCCGGGCAGCCCCACCTTCGTGGCGGTCCGGTCGCTCCAGTGGATCGGGTTGAAGTCCCCCGAGGCGCCCGCGTAGCGGACCAGGTCCGCCCGGGTCACCCGGAACGTACGGGTCGACAGTTCCACGTCAGGACTCCCCACGGACGACGAGCTTGGACCAGACGGCGACCACCGGCTCACCGGCCACGGTGGTCACGTCGGTGCGGGTGGTGAGGAAGCCGTGCCCGCTGCGGGAGCTGATCTCCTCGATGGTGTTCACGCAGACCAGCTCGTCACCGGCCACCACCGGCCGGGTGTAGGCGAACCGCTGGTCGCCGTGCACCACCCGGCTGTAGTCGACTCCGAGCGCCGGATCGTCCACGATCTGCTGGCTGGCGGCCATGGTGATCAGGACCGGGAAGGTGGGCGGGGCGACCACGTCCGGGTGGCCGAGCGCACGGGCCGCCGCCGGGTCGTGGTGGGCCGGGTCGGTGGCACCGATGGCGGTGGCGAACTCGCGGATCTTTTCTCGGCCCACCTGGTAGGGGGCGGTCGGCGGGTACGTCCGGCCGACGAAGGACGGGTCCAGGGACATGCCGCCGAACCTACACGGGACACGCGAACGCCGACCCGTACGGGCGGGGCGACCGTGAAAGGCCACGCCAGCCGTGCGGATCGGCGTCCGGGGTGAAGCTGCTGCGGACCGGGCCGGCCTACTGCCGGCCGCGGGTCAGCGGGTCTCGCGGTGGACCGTGTGCTTGCCGTCCCGGGGGCAGAACTTCTTCAGCTCGATGCGGTCCGGGTCATTGCGGCGGTTCTTGCGCGTGATGTAGTTGCGCTCCTTGCACTCCACACACGCCAAAGTGATCTTCGGCCGGACATCGGTCGCCTTCGCCACGGCGGAGTGCCTTCCTCGCTACGGATATCAACTACAGCGCATCAGCCTACGCGGACAACGCCGGGACATGCAAAGCGGGCGCCAGTGGCGCCCGTCCCACCGACCACCGGGGATGAGCCCGGAGGACGAGAGTAGCGGTGGCCGGACTTGAACCGGCGACACAGCGATTATGAGCCGCTTGCTCTGCCATCTGAGCTACACCGCCGCAGGCGGGTCCAGCCGGACCCTCTGAGCCCCCTTACGGAATCGAACCGTAGACCTTCTCCTTACCATGGAGACGCTCTGCCGACTGAGCTAAGGGGGCCTACCCGATCACCCCGGAGGGCGTCGCGCAGGGGATACATTACACGGCACCGCGCCGGGGGTGAAATGGGATCCCCCCGTACCGCGTCGTCGCAGCTCAGGGCACGACGCGGAGCCTCGGCAGCGCGTCCGGGCCGATCACCTCCGGGTCGGTCTGGGCACCGAACCAGGCCTCCAGCCGCTCGTACGGCAGCGGTCGGCTGAACAGGAAGCCCTGCCCGATCTCGCAGCCGATGTCCTGGAGCAGTTCGAGGGTCAGCTCGCTCTCCACCCCCTCGGCCACCACCGCCAGGCCGAACTGCTGGGAGAGCGACACCACCGCGTTCACGATCGCCAGGTCCCCCGGGTCGGTCGCCATCCCCTGCACGAACGACCGGTCCACCTTCACCTCGTGCACCGGCAGCCGGCGCAGCTGGGCCAGCGACGAGTTGCCCGTGCCGAAGTCGTCGACCGCCAGCCGGACGCCGAGGTCCCGCAACCGGCGCAGGGTGGGAATGGGTCGCTCGGTGCCGTCCAGGACCGCCGCCTCGGGGATCTCGACGGTCAGCAGCTGCGGTGGGACGCCGTACTCGGCCAGCAGCTCGCCGACCCGGTCCGGGAAGTGCCGGTCGGTCAGCGAACGGGCGGCGATGTTGACCGCCACCGCCAACGGCTGCCCGGTGTGGCTCCAGTCCCGGCTGCGGCGCAGCCCCTCACGGAGGACGAACTCGGTGAGCCGGCCCAGCTGCCCGGTGTGCTCGGCGACCGCGACGAAGTCCTCCGGGGAGACCGTGCCGTGCGCCGGGTGCTCCCAGCGGGCCAGGCACTCCACCCCGAGCAGGCGGCGGTCCCGCAGGGTCACCTTCGGCTGGAAGTAGACCTCCAGCTCCCCCTCGTCGAGGGCGCGGCGCAGGTCACCGGCGAGCCCGAGCCGGCGCAGCGACCGCGACTCCAGCGCCGGGTTGAACAACTGGACGCTGCCCGGCACCGCCTTGGCCGCGGTGGCCGCCAGGTCGACCCGTTGCAACAGCACGGCGGCGTCGCTGCCGTGATCCGGGTGCACCGCCACCCCGACCGCGGTGTCCACGTCGAGGGTGAGCGCGTCGAACACCATCTCGTCGCGAATCTGCTCGCGGAGCTGGGCGGCCAGTTCCAGGGCCGCCTCGGCGTTCTCCAGCCGCAGCGTCACCAGGAACTCGTCCCCGCCGGCCCGGCCCACCAGAGCCGACGAGGGGGCGCAGGCACGCAGCCGGTCGGCCACCTCGACGAGGACCTTGTCCCCCGCCGCGTGGCCCAGCGACTCGTTGACCTGACGCAGGCCGTCGACGTCGAAGAGGAGGACGGCGACCACCTCGCCGGGCGCCCTGATCTTGACCGCCTCGGCCAGCGCGGCGGTGATCCGCCGCCGGTTGGGCAGCGTGGTCAGCGCGTCGTGGTAGGCGTCGTGGCGCAGCCGGTCGACCAGCCGGGAATTCTCCAGGGCGACGGCGGCGTGCGCGGCCACCGTCTCGAAGACCGGGATGTCACTGGTGGTGAAGTGGCCGATGTCGCTGAGCCGGTTGGTCACCTCCAGGGTGCCGATCACCGCCTGGCCCGACCGCAGCGGCACCACGATGGCGTCCTTGACCTGCTGCGCGCCGACCTCCCGGCGCAACGCCGTGTCGTCGCCGAGCAACCGCCCGATGGACAGCGTCTTGCCCAGCTCGCGGGCCTGTTCCCGGAAGACGGTCGGGGTGGGCGCGACGTCGAGCAGGCCGGGGGTGTCGACCCGGGCGGTCAGCAGCACCTCGGGGTGCCGGCGCTGGGCGGGCAGCCACAGGGTGGCGTACTCGGCCTGCATCAGGCCCCGCACCCGGTCGAGCAGGATGTCGGCGATCGCGCCCTCGGCGCTGTTGGTGAGCAACCGGGTCAGGTCGTACATGCCGGTCAGGGTGCGGTGCTGCCGGAAGAACTGCGAGTAGGACCGGTAGACCTGGAACAACGCCGCGAACAACGCGGCCAGCAGCAGCACCGACCACCAGGTGGTCTTCAACGCGATCAGGACGAGCAGGCCCACCGAGGCGTTGATCGAGGTGGTGAGGAAGACCGACGGCGCGGTCCGCAGTGCCTCCCGGCCGGCCTGCCAGCCCTGGAGCAGCACGTGCACCCCGGCCACCGAGAGCAGGCTGACCAGGGTGATGGTGTTGACCGCCAGGAACAGGATGCCCCAGGTGCCCGGCCCCACCCCCTCGAGCGGGGGCAGGGCCAGCAGGAGCAGCCCGGCCAATGAGGTGGCCGCCGCCGCCTTCGCGACGTTGAACCACAGCTTGGCCGGGGCGAACCGGTGTGACGCACTCCAGATCAGCACGGAGAGCGTGTAGATGAGCACCACGATCAGCGGTGGCAGGAAGAAGAGCGCGACGACGAGGGGCACCTCGGTCAACGTCACCCCGACGGACTGCCGTCGGACTATGACGTTGAGGACCGGGATGCTGATCCCCGTCATCGCCACGAAGAGAACGAACGCCAGGCCCCACTTCCCGAACTCGGGACGCAGGACACCGATCGCGGTGCTGAAGACGATGGCCAGCAGGGCCAGGGGTGCGGTGATGAACCAGGCGCGTTCGGTGGACTTACGCCGCTGATCTCGGCTGGCCATGCGCCACCCTCTCCCTGAGAGACGTCACCCCCAGGACACCGGGAGCGGGGACGACGCGGGGGCTTAGCGCGCGCCGCCCATCGTCCAGACGACGTCCGCCATTTGCGCGCTGCCGTCGATGGATTGGACGCCGGCGACGGCGAGTCCACCCAGGATGGTGGCGAGCACGAGGAGCGAGCCAAACAGCCGGCCCAGCCTTCGACCAGACATGATTGCTCCTGTCGAGAGAGTGTTCACGGGGGATGGTGGAGGTTCCACGATCGTGCCACACCTCGGGTACCCAGAAAAGCGGGGAGAGCGGTGCTGGTCCGAGCAGCGGAGAGGTTCCGCCGTTCGGACCACCACCGTCGCCTCCCCGTGCCAGATCAGCGGCACCAGGACGGGTAACGGCCTCCACGAATCGCCCAATGTCACTATCGACGCAAACCCGATCTTAACGGCGCGAGGCCGCTGTCCGGGTGGCAGGGCGACCGTCGGATTCGAGGGTCGCGACGACTGCTCCCGGAACCGTCACATCGATCACCATAGCTCATTTCGTCAGGTACGGAAGCGGCCTGTCGGGAGTCGACGGACTCCGCACCAGATCAACGACAAAACACGCGTACGGTGGCGAGCCGGCGCGAGCAGGTGAAACACCCGCCGAGGCGGTCGGACCCCGTGATGTCGTACCCCGATGATGTCGTGAATCCATGACATCGCAGACACCGGTGACGCCGGTGATCGAGAAACGGACGCCCCAGCCGTACCTGGGATCCGACGCACGGTGACCGTCGGCGACGCCGCGGCTGCCTGGCCGATCTTGTCGACTGGTTGACCGCGCGCCGGCCACTGCGAACGGTGCGGCGGGTTGCCGCGGGCGTTATCGCCGAGACACCGCCGGCCGGACAGCGGACCATGTACCGATGCGACCCGACGATGCGCTGGCCCGCCTCCAGGAGGCCGCCGTCCTGTGGAGCGTCGGGTCGGGCACGCCGGGCGGGGTGATCGGGGCCGCCTGCGACTGCCTGGTAGCGGGCGTGGACACCCCGACGCTTCGTATCCTGACGGGTATCTCCCCCACTCCCGGCAGCGAGAGCGACGAACTACGTCGGTGGCTCGGCGACGCACTGGCGGAACTCTCACTGACCTTCTTTCCGGAGGGCAGCCGGGCGGGTGAGGACGAAGCCGTCCGGATCATGGCCCGCCGACTGCTCGACCGGACGATCACCGCCCGCGCCCTCACCTCCTGGGCGTACGGGTTCATCACCCGGGACGGGACTCCGCTGGCGGCCGGGCTCATCGACCTGGAGTACGCGTACGAGATCGTCGAGGCCGTCGTCCACGACGGGCAGCCGTACCCGGACGATGCGGTTGCGGAAGTCGATGCGGATGTCGTCGCGGAGGCCCGGCAGCTGCTCGGCGGCACAGCGGGAGACCGCTGAGCCACCGCCCCCGCCTGAACGACCGCCCCCGGCGTCTGCGGTGTTCCCGCGCACTCCGCCGGCCGCGCTGCTGGCACCGAGACCATGGGATACCTGGGGCGGTATGGGGGTATGTCGGGGGTTATGGCAGGTCAGCACGATGCGATAGACGAGGAGCACGCACGGCCGGCGGGAGTCGACGACGCGACGGTCGAGGCGTTGGGCAAGTTGAGTGAGGCGTTGGAGACGATCCACCGGGTGCGTGGGCACCTCTACTCCGCGCACCAGCTCGTCGGCGGCGCGGACCTCACCCTGGACCGGGTGGTGGAGCTGCTGCGCGGGGCCGGGCACGACGAGGTGGCCGACCGGGTCGAACACGAGCTGTTGGGGCGTAACCTGCTGCCCGGCCGGTGGACGTTCCAGATCGTGGAGGAGTTCGACGACGGCTACTACGCCACGTTCCAGGAGATCGAACGGTACGCCCGGGAAAAGCTGGTCGGCGGCCGGCGGCACCTCTACGAGGCGGAGATGAAGCAGCGGCGGCGTACCCACGGCATGCCCGGCCACGAGGCCACGCCGGAGTCGGCGCGGCCTCTCTGACCAGGACGGGCGTCGCGATGATCCACGCAACTGGGCCTGAGTAGCGGTATCCGCCGCGCCCGATACCGCTACCTCGGCCCGGTAGCGAGACGGGCGGGGGTCACCACTGGCGGCGTACACCCGCTTTGGGGCCGGTGACCAGGGTGGCGGGCGGGATGTCGTCGGCGACCACCGCGCCGGCCGCCACCACGGCGTCGCGGCCGATGCGGACGCCGGGGAGGATCGTCGCGCCGGCCCCGATCCAGACGTTCTCCGCCACGTCGATGGGCGCACCGGTCAGCCACTCCCGCCGCTGCGCGGGGTCGACCGGATGGCCGAGGGTGATGAAGGTGGCCTTCGGGCCGATCATGACGCCCTCGCCGAGCCGGATACCGGCATAGTCGAGGAACGTACAGTTCTGGTTGATGAACACCCGCTCCGCGATCTCCAGGTTGAGGCCGTGGTCGGTGAAGAACGGCGGATAGATGGTGACCCGCGCCGGCAGCGGCCGGCCGAGGAGCTGCGCCAACAGCTCCGCCCGGCCGGCCTCGTCGTCGAAGGGCAGCACGTTCAGCCGGGAGGTCAACTCGGTGGCCCGCAGCACCCTCGCCGCCATCGCCTGGAACTCGGGGCTGTGGATACGCATGAAGTTGTCGTCGGACATCCCGCGATCCTCGCCGACGTTCCCCGTACCCGACCCTGCGGGCCGCCGCCGCTCATCGGCCGGCGCACAGGTGCCCGCACCAGCCGGCACGCCCGGGTCGACTCCGGCCTGTCGTCGCCGTGAATCTCGGATGGCTTTTCTGCGCGCGAAGCCGTCACGACCGGATCATGGCCGGTGCCACCCTGACCCTCTCCGGAGTCACCCTGACCGGGAAACGCTTCCCCGAAATCGAGATAACCCAAACTTCACATCGATCAGCCATCCTTGTATCTGGGTGGTCCGAATAGCCGACCCAGCCTGGTGATCATCCAGTCGAAAGTCGACCCCTCGACACCTCCCGCCGAATCAGATCATCACCCTGGATGTGTAGAGGACGCTGATGCAAGTCACCATGGCAACCAGCCCGGCCAAAGCCGACCAGCCCAACGAGGACTGGGCCGGAGCCACGACGAGCGCTGCCGTAGTTCTTGACGGACTCTCTGAGGCGTCAGAGACCGGCTGCGTGCATGGGACTCCTTGGTACGTGCACCAGCTCGGAAGCAAGCTGTTGTGGCTCGCGGGCGACTCTGGTCGAGGCTTGGAGGAAGTCTTGGCGGAGTCCATCGATGCAGTGGCAGCCATGCATCGCGACTCCTGCGACCTCGCCCACCCCGGCTCCCCGTGCACGACGGTAACAATGGTGAGGCATGCAGGAGAGTCGCTGGAGTATCTTGTTCTCTCGGACTCGATTATAGTGCTCGACCGTGTCAGTGGTGGGCCGCTGGTAGTACAGGACAAGTCGGTTGATGCCTTCGCGTCGGATAGTGCAAGGGCCGCCATTTCCAGCAAAGACAAGAGCGATAAGGAGGCGCTTTTCACGCTGATTCGTGAACAGCAACAGGTGAGAAATCGTCCCGGTGGCTACTGGGTGGCGCAGGTTGACCCGTCGGCCGCTGCGCATGCCATGTCCGGATTTGTGGTCGAAGTGCGTGGCGCTGCCCTGCTGTCAGATGGGGCTGCTCTTCTTGTTACCGATTTCAGCGCTATGGATTGGCCCAGGCTACTTACCTTCACCTACGAACACGGCCCATCCGCCCTGATTGCGGCCACCCGTGAATTTGAGGACCGCGATCCCAATGGTGTGATCTGGCCGAGGTACAAGCACCGAGACGACGCCACGGCGGTGGTTTGTCGCCTGTAGTGCGTGCCGGCGCGCTGCTGCGGCCCGACAACTGACGTGCGAGCCTCTCCGCCACGTGATGCGCGGCAGCGCAATGAACCTAGGGGCGCATCGGTGCGTCGTGGGATGCTCGGATCTGCCGATGAGCGAATGCCCGATCTCGGGAGGTTCCCGTTGACCTCAACCAGAGTTGAGGTGCTTCACTGTCGGCCATGGATCTTGATGGTCTGCGCGTCGCCATCACCGGCGCGGTCAGGTCAAAGGCGCTCACGTGGCGGTGTCCACCGGGTGTTCGGCCGTGACACGAAAGCCGAGCCCGCCGTCAGGCGCCCATCAGAACGACGGACCCGCTTGAGGCCCGCCAGCCGTACGAAGATCTCCCGCTTGGTGACGGCCTGGCCCTGGCCGTCGAGCTGGTAGCCGGTCACCCACGCCCAGCCGTCATAGGTGGGCCGGGGGCAGACCGAGATCACCCGGAACACGAACGCCGGTGTCCGCGCGAACTGCACCGACGCTTCCCGGCTGATCAGCAGTTCCTCACCCGGCGTCGGGGGCTGGAGACGGGGAAGGCCCCGTGCGTCAGGAAACATGCTCTTCCCTCCCTGCGGTGGCCCTGCCCGACCGGTGTCGGAGGAGACCGGCCGGGCAGGGGGACCGCCGCACCGGGGCGGGTTCGGGCCTCCACGACCAGCACAGCGGGATAGACACACCCTATCCCACCCGGTACATGGTGGTCCATGGTCTACCAAGCCTGACCAGCGGCATCCCTGCCCACCTACCGTCAAGACGTGATTGACCCCGAAGGGCCAGTGCCGCTGTATCAGCAGTTGGCGGCGATCCTGCGCGAGCGGATTGAGCGCGGCGACCTGGTGCCCAACCGGCCGATACCGAGCGTTGCCCGACTCCAACAGGAATACGGCCTGGCGCGCGGCACCATCCTGCACACGGTGCGCGTGCTGGTCGAAGAAGGCCTGATCTACGTGGTGCCCGGCAAAGGCGCGTTCGTCAAGGCTCGTTGAGCCGGTGCCCGCTCAGCAGCGATCAACGCGGACGTAGCCGCCGCACCACGGATAGACACCGGACCATGATCAGCGTTCCCGCCATGTTCCCGTGGAGGCTCGTAGACGGCTAGACCGCACTGGACTCGGCTAGATCAACGAGAACGGCCCTGTGGTCAGCGTTTCCGCTGTTCACAGGGCCGTTCGTGCTCCTGGTGGCGGGTAGAGGATTCGAACCTCTGTAGCTTTCGCGACGGATTTACAGAGCGCCACGCTCAAAGCCCTGACCTGCGCAGGTGGGCTGTATCGGCAGGGATGGCGACGCAGATGCGACGCAACCTCACTCGTGGGGCAGATGTAGCCCTTCTGGCGGGCGTCCGTCCGGCCATCGGTCGAACTCCGGGGGAAGATCCAGATCCGCTCTATCGAAGGACACGTCCCCGCCGCTGAACGTCGCCCTGTCGAAGGACACCTCCCCGCCGCTGAACGTCGCCCTGTCGAAGGACACCTTCCCGCCTCTGAACGTCGCCCTATCGAAGGACACGCGCCCGCCGCTGAACCTCGCCCCGTCGAAGTACACCCGCCCGCCGATAAACGACGCCCCGCCGAAGTACACCTCCCCGCCGCCGAACGTCGCCCCGCCGAACGACACCAACCCGCCGCCGAACGTCGCCCCGCCGAAGTACACCCGCCCACCGATAAACGACGCCCCGCCGAAGTACACCTCCCCGCCGCCGAACGACGCCCCGCCGAAGTACACCTCCCCGCCGCCGAACGACGCCCCGCCCAAGTACACCAACCCGCCGCCGAACGTCGCCCCATCGAAAGACACGTCCCCGCCGCTGAACCTCGCCCCATCGAAAGACACCCGTCCGCCGCCGAACGTCGCCCCATCGAACGAGACCCGCCCACCGCTGAACGTCACGCCCGAGAGGTCACCACCGTCGAAAACTGCGCCGGTGAAGTCGTAGTCGAAGCCGCACCACGAATTCGCATCCTCCTCGGCAAGCCGTAAATGCCTGCCGATGAGTCGAATGACGGTATGACGCACCTCCCGCTCCTCGCGAGCGGTCCGAGCAGCCTCCGAGGTTGCCGCCGACGCGTCGTCGTCGGCCTGCTCCGGCGGTGCTTCGTTTGATGCTTCCTGAGGCGGGGTGTAGGGCATTCGGAGGTACGCGCAGAGTACGTCGATGCAGGTCTGTCGACCGTCTCGCCAGTCGTCTGCGAGCCCGGCCATGGCGTAGACCCCGGCCAATCGCACTGCCGCCTTGTCCGAGCCAAGCTGTTCGGAAGCCTTGGCGAATCGCTCGTTGAAAATCCGAATGCCGTTACGGTCGGTTTCGATCTTGGCTCGACCCTCGCCAGCCTCCGCGCGCAAGTCAGCGGCGTGCGCTAGTCCATGGGCGAATTCGGCCAGCTTGTTGGCGTGCTCGGCAACGCGCTGCCGTCGGTACGCCACTACGAGAGCTGCGACGCCTCCAACACCCGCCACCACGGAAAAGACGAGCTTCAGCAGGTCAAACAGTGTGGCAGCCGTAACGGTGCTGGCCCGGTGGAGGCTCGGCCAACCGGCGTACCAGAGCGCTCCAGCAACCAAGGCTCCAACCACTAGCACCGCAGTCGCGATGACCAGCGCGATCGACCGGCGGATACTCCAAAGCCGAAGCGCCGGCACCGGACTATCCGCTGGTGAAAGTGGTGGAACTCCAATGCCGCCAGGCACCGAGGACAGAGATCGACTTTCGCGCTCCACGTCCCTCTTCGTAGTCGATCGGAGCAAACGACCAGATGCAGGCCCTCCCGATTTCAGCCCTCAGCCCGGTCGATCAGAACCTCGGCAATCTCGCCCATGCTGGTAACCACCGCGCCCGCCCCGGCGAGCCGGAACGCATCGACCTTTGACGGCCGATTCGCGTAGCCGATCACCGTTACTCCAGCGGCCCGCGCGCCCTCGATATCCGACAGCGAGTCGCCGACCAGCACGCACCGGGCCGGCAACTGACCAAGGGCACGTACGGCTTGCAGGATTGGTTCCGGGTTGGGCTTCATGCGGTCCGGGTCTGCGTACGCCCGGCCGACGACCGGCGAGCCGGTGCGCGGCTAGGTAGGCGGATACGGCCCCGGCTGAGTTGTTGCTGACCGCCGCCACCGGCATCCCGGCTTGCTGGGCAGCCACGATGACCTCACGGCCGTAAGGCGTCGGCTCGGCAGTCTCTACGGCCCGGCGCTCAGCCGCGCAGAGTGCATCCTCTACCGCACGCGTGGTGCCGTAGTTGCCGGCCGCCCCGGTACGCCGTAGCACCTCAAGCGGATCAGGCTCCCCAGCTAGGAGGTGCGGAAAACGCCGACGCGAATACGACGCGACCGGCGAGATTGAGCGGGTCAGAGCAGGACTGAGTGAGACTCACGAAAGAGGCCCCTGACCGGCGTTCGCGCTGGTCAGGGGCCTCTTTGTGCACCTGGTGGCGGGTAGAGGATTCGAACCTCTGTAGCTTTCGCGACGGATTTACAGTCCGCTCCCATTGGCCGCTCGGGCAACCCGCCAGGGCACACCGCCGTGTCGTAACGCGGCAGCGGAGCAAGGATAGCGGTCGCCCCCGGGGGCATGGCAACCGGGTACCGTCAGAGGGTCGTGGGGCTGGTCAGCACCGCGACGACCCTGACAGACCGCCGGACAAGCAGGAGCATCAGCATGGCAGCGAACCCGTCGTTCGACATCGTGAGCAAGGTCGACCGGCAGGAGGTCGACAACGCCCTTCGCCAGACGGAGAAGGAGCTTGCCCAGCGGTTCGACTTCCGTGGCACCGGCGCCGAGATCTCCTGGTCGGGTGAGGAGGCGATCAGCCTCCAGGCCGAGACCGAGGAGCGGGTCAGCGCCGCCCTGGACGTGTTCAAGGAGAAGCTGGTCAAGCGGAACATCTCGTTGAAGTCCCTGGACGCCGGTGACCCCCGTGCCTCGGGCAAGGTCTACAAGATCGATGCCAAGGTGATCCAGGGCATCGAGTCGGAGAAGGCCAAGGCGATCAGCAAGAAGATCCGCGACGAGGGCCCGAAGGGCGTCCAGGCGCAGATCCAGGGCGACCAGCTCCGGGTGACCGGCAAGAAGAAGGACGACCTCCAGGCCGTCATCTCGCTGCTCAAGGGCGAGGACTTCGGGGTGGCCCTCCAGTTCACCAACTACAGGTAGAGCGGCCCCGGCCGGGCGGTCGTCCCCCGACGGGGACGGCCGCCCGCCGCACGAACCCCGGAAGACAGCGGGGCCGCGTACCCCGTTCAGACCGTGACGGGGTGTTCGGCGCGGACGGCGGCGGCCTCGGCGCGGGCGATCGGGCCGCCGGGCAGCGCCGCGACGGCGGCCCCGACGCCGACCGCCCCGGCGGCGAACAGGAACGCCCAGGGCACCCCGCCGGCGTGGTCGACGATCAGGCCGGCCACCGCGCCGCCGGCCGCGCTCGCCGCCACCGACATGGTCACCACCCAGGTGTACGCCTCGTTGAGCATGCCCGTCGGGGTGATCCGCCCGACCAGGGTGTTCTCCAGGGTCAACGCGGGGGCGATGGTGGCCCCGCCGATCACCAGGGCGATGCCGAGGGACACCGGACCGGGCATCACCGCGAAGATCGCCAGGGTGCCGGCCACCGCCGCGAGCAGCCAGGCGAACTGGCGGGTCATGTTGGCCGCCGGGCGGCGTACCCCGAACCAGAAACCGCCCACGGCGCTGCCCACCCCCCAGACGGCGAGCAGCAGGCCGGCCAGGCTCTGCGGGTCGTCGGTGGGCTGGCTGCCGGCGAACGCCGGCACGATCACCCCGGCCGCGCCGAACGCGATGCCGAGGCTCGCCACGCAGACCAGCAGCGCCGGGAAGCCGCCCACCCGCAGCGGGCCGAGCCCTCGGGCGTGGTGCTCGCGGGCGTGCGGACGCCAGGCGCGCATCACCCGGCCCAGCGCCACCCCGCCGGTGCCGACCAGGGTCACCACTGCCGCACCGAGCAGCGCGGCGGCGGCGTCGGCGACCAGGACGAACCCGGCCACCAGCAGCGGGCCGAGCACGAAGACGACCTCGAACAGCGACGTCTCGGCGGCCAGTGCGGTGTTGCGCAGCTGGTAGCGGCCGGTCGCCGGGGCGGTCAGGTCGTTCCAGGCTCCCCGGATGGCGGCGGTCAGCGGCGGGTAGGTGGCCCCGGCCAGCCCGGCCGCCAGGTAGATCAGGCGCAGGTCGGCGTTCTCGGCGCGACTGGCCCCGAGCAGCCCGAACAGGGCCAGCGGGTGGGCCACGGCGGTGACCAGCAGCACCGGGGTGGGTCCGACCCGGTCGGCGATCCGGCCGGCGACCGGGCTGAGCGCGGCACCGGACAGCGCATAGATCCCGCCGGCCACGGCGGCGAGGGAGTACCGGCCGGTGACCTGCTCCACGACCAGCAGCAACGCCAGCGGTGTCATGCCGATGCCGAGCCGGCCGACGACACCGAGGAGCAGCAGCAGTGGGGCGCCGGGAATCCGCCAGACGCCCAGGTACTGGCGCAGTGCGGACACGGCGGACCTCCCAGGAGACGATCAGGTAACGACTCAGAACCCTGTAGACCCTAACGCCGCAGGTCGCTCCGGGAATGGTCGATTCACTCACACCCGGGGTCGCTGACCCGGTGGCGGCGAGAGGGTAACTTGCTGATCGACCCAGATACATACACCGCTGGATCGCCCCCGATGTCGTAGGAGGTCCAATGGTCGGCACGACGACCGAACGCCGCCGGCCCGGCCCGGCGTCCCGGGGCGGCCGTCACCGGGCAGCCGCCCCGGTGCTCCGGGAGAGCCCCGGTCACCAGCAGAACGGGGTCGAGGAAGCGGAACCGACGACCTGATGACCGACGCCGACGAGCGGCTCTCACCGCCCCCCGGTTACCTGGCCCTGTTCCGCCATCCGGTCGCCTCCCGGCTGGTCACCGCCCGGGGGATCTCCGAGCTGGGCGACTTCGTGGGGCTCGCCGCGCTGCTGCTGCTCGCCTACGACCAGACGCAGTCGGTCCTCGGGCCGGCCGCCGTGTACGCCGCCCGCGCCCTGCCCGCCCTGCTGGTCGCCACGGTGTTCAGCGGTTGGCTGGACGTGCCGGCCCGCCGTACCCTGCTGGTCTGGCTCTCGGTGGCCGGTGCGGTGCTGATCGCGGTCCCCCTCGCGGTGCCCCGGCCGGTGCCGGCAATCGTCGCGGCCGGCCTGCTCGGTGCGGTCCGGGCCGCCTACTCCAGCGTCAACGTGGCGGTAGCCGCCGAGTCGGTGGACGCCCCGCTGCGGCTGCCGCTGTTCGGCCTGTCCGCCTTCGCCAACCAGGTCGGCCAGGTGGTGGGGCTGCTGGCCGGGGCGAGCATCACCGTGGCCCTCGGCCCCCGGGTCGCGCTCCTGATCGACCTGGTCTCGTTCCTCGTGGCGGCGGTGGTGCTGGCCGGGTTGCCGACCGGGCAGCAGCGGCGGCGCGGGCCACGCCCACCGGCCACCGCCGGCCTGCGGACCATCGCCGGGCACCCGGTGCTGCGCGGCGTCGCCCTGCTCACCCTCGCCACGGTCGTCTCCGGCGCGCTGCCCGAGACCCTCACCCCGGACCTCGCCGACGGGGCCTGGCGGCCCGTCGTGCTGGCCTCGTCGGCGTTGGGCGGCGCGGTCTTCGTGCTGGTGCTGGGGCGGGGCACCTGGTTGGGCCGGTTGACCGGGCAGGTCACCGTGGCCGCCGCCCTGGCCGGGGCGCTGCTGCTGGCCGCCCTGCTGGTCGCCACGCACTCCCCGGTGTGGGCGCTGGCCTGTGCCAACGCGCTGATCGGCGCGGGCGGAGGGTGGCTGATCGGCGCACAGGCCACCTTTGCCCGGCTGGCACCGGTGGAACGGATGGGGCAGGTGGAGGCGACCATCGTGGCCGCCAACATCGTGGTGGCAGGTTGCGGGATCTTCCTGCTCGGGTCGGCCGCCGCGCTGTTCGGGCCGGCCGTGGCCTACCTGCTGGCCGGGGTGCTGCTGCTGGTCGTGGTGCTGCTGACCCGCCCCGACCAGTTGCCGGCCGGGGCCGGCGCACAGCCGACCGGCCGAACCCCCTGACCGTGGATACGACCGCGCCCGCGTCCAGGGTGTGGACGCGGGCGCGGTGGGTGTGACCGTCAGCGCTGGAACTGCACCGGGCCGGAGTTGCGGGCCATCTGCTCCAGCCGGGCCACCCGCTCCTCCATCCGGGGGTGGGTGGAGAAGAGCGCGGCGATGCCGCCACCCCGCTTGAACGGGTTGTCGATCATCAGGTGGGCGGTGCTGGTGAGCTGGCCCTGGGCGGGCAGCGGCCGGGCCTGGGTCCCCAGGTGGATCTTGCGGAGGGCGCTGGCCAGGGCCAACGGGTCCCGGGTGAGCTGCGCGCCCGAGGCGTCGGCCTGGAACTCCCGGCTGCGGCTGATCGCCAACTGGATCACGGTGGCCGCGATCGGGCCGAGGATGATGGTGAGCAGCAGCACCGCCGGGTTCGGGCCGTCCTCGTCGTTGCTGCCGCCCAGCGGGATGAAGAACGCCAGGTTCGCCAGCATGGTGATGATGCCGGCCAGTCCGGCCGCCACGCTGGAGATCAGGATGTCCCGGTTGTAGACGTGGGACAGCTCGTGGCCGATCACCCCGCGCAGCTCGCGGTAGTCGAGGATCTCGGTGATCCCCTGGGTGACGCAGACCGCCGCGTTGGCCGGGTTACGACCGGTCGCGAACGCGTTGGGCTGTGAGGTGGGGCTCACGTACAGCCGGGGCATCGGCTGCCGGGCCTCGGTGGCCAGCTCACGCACCATCCGGTACAGCTCGGGGAACTGGGCCTCGCTGACCGGTTGCGCCCGCATCGAGCGCAACGCGAGCTTGTCGGAGAAGAAGTAGGTCACGCCGTTCATCAGCAACGAGACGACGACGGCGACGACGAGGCCACCGCTCCCACCGAACCAGTAGCCGACCGCGAGGATCAGCGAGGTCAGCAGGCCCAGCAGCGCTGCGGTCTTCAGACGGTTGTGATGCACGATCGCTCCTTCGGTGCGCGGGTCACGCGGGACCCGCTGACCGGTACAACGTCACCGGTACCCGTCAACCATCCAGCTCATGACTGGCAGTTGACTGACAGAAGCTGTGAACCCGCTGAACGCACCGGACAACCGGGGACGACCCGGGACACCAGGTCAGCGGGTGGCGGAAGCTCCGGGCGGGCCGGTCAGCGGGTGGCGAGATCAAGCACCAGTTGGGGGGCGAAGCCGATCACCACGGCCAACGCGGTCGCCACGGCCAACGCCACGGAGACCGGCCAGGCCACCCGGCCGGGCGTCACCCCGGGCGCGACCCCGACGGGCGCGGTCGGCTGCCCGGTTCGGGCAGGTAAACCGGCCGCAGCCGGCTCCCCGGCGGGACCGGCCGGCACCCGGATCGGGTCGGCGTACAGGGTGGCGGCGAGACGCAGGTAGTAGGCCAGTCCGATGACCGCGTTCAGCGCCACCACCAGGGCCAGCCAGCCGGCCCCACCGTCCAGCACCGCCCGGACCACTGTCACCTTGGCGAACAGCCCCGCCAGCCCGGGTGGCAGGCCGGCCAGCCCGACCAGGGCCAGCGCGAACGCCGCCCCGGCCCAGGGCCGCCGCCGGGCCACCCCACGCAGGTCCGCCACCGCGCCGCCGTCCGCACCGGCCGGGCGCAACGCCACCAGCGCCGCGAACGCCGCCAGCTCCACCACCACGAAGAAGACCGCGTACGCCACCGCGGCGGCGTACGCCCCGGCCCGGACGTCGTCGCCGCGCCCGGTGGTCGACGCCAGCACCCCCAACGGAGCCAGGATGTAGCCGGCCTGGGCCACCGACGACCAGGCGAGCAACCGGACGGTACGCCGCTGGCGCAGCGCCACCAGGTTGCCCACGGTCATGGTGAGCACCGCCAGCAGGGCCAGCACCGGGCCGGTCACCTCGGCCGGCAGCGCCCGCTGCACCACCGCCAGCAGGGCCACCACCCCACCCAGCTTCGACGCGGTGGACAGGTAGGCCGCCACCGGCAGCGGCGCCCCGTCGTAGGTCGCCGGCGCCCAGGCGTGGAACGGTACCGCCGCCACCTTGAAGGCCAGCCCGAGCACCACCAGCGCCACCGCCGCCGGGACCAGCGGCACGTCCGGCGCGTCGGCCAGCAGCCCGCCGAGCCGACCCAGGTGCAGGCCGCCGGTCGCCGCGTAGAGCAGGGCCGCACCGAGCAGGGTGACCGTCGTGGCCACCACGCTCACCACGAAGAAGGTGACCGCCGCCTCGGCGCTGGCCAGGCTGCCCCGACGCAGGCCGACCAGCACGTACAGCGGCAGGGTCAGGGTCTCCAGGGCGACGATCAGGGTGATCAGGTCACCGGCCGCGCCCAGCACCACGCCGCCGGTCATCGAACAGGCCAGCAGGAAGCAGTACTCGCCGACGGGCGTCGGACCGCCGCGCAGCAGCGGGCCGGAGAGCCCGAGCACCCCCAGGGTGAGCAGGGCGAAGACCCCCGCGACCAGGGCCGCACGGCCGTCGAACACCCACGAGCAGTCGGCACCCACACAGAACGTCCGCCGGGTGCCGGCCGCGCCCACCACCACCGCACCGACCCCGGTGGCGACGACGCCCGTGCCGGCCACCGCCACCGTCGCGCCGGCCCGGCCGACCAGCAGATCCGCCAGCAGCACGAGTACGGCGGTGCCGGCCGCCAGGTACGCCGGCAGCAACGCCACGTTGTCGACGCTCTGCACCACACTCACGAGTCGGACCTTTCGTTCGCGACTGCGGGGCTCCGCTGCGCTGCACTCCTCGCGCTCACCGGGCCGACCCCGTTCACCGGACGATCCCCACCAGGGCGTCCACCGGGCCGGTGGCGTAGCCGAGCACCAGGGTGGGCAGCAGGCCGACGGCGAGGGCGAGCAGGACCAGCGGGACCCAGGCGGCCAGCTCCACCCCGGCCAGGGCGGGGGTGAACCGGCCGACCACCGGGCTGGGCCGACCGTGGGTGACCCGACGCAGCAGCCGCAGGAAGTACGCGGCGGTGAGCGCCCCGCCGATCGCCGCCAGCACCGCCAGCGTCGTCCACAGCGGCCCGCCCCGCTCGACGGCCGCGACCACCGCGAACGCCTCACCCCAGAAGCCCGCCAGACCGGGCAGGCCGAGCGAGGCGACCGCCGCGAAGCCGAGCAGGCCGGCCAGCCGGGGTGCGGTCTCCCGCAGCCCGGACAGCTCGGCCAGCGCCCCCGTGTGGGCCCGGTCCTTGACCGCCCCGGCGAGGAAGAACAACAGCCCGGTGATCACCCCGTGCGCCACGTTGCCGATCAGCGCCGCCTGGATGCCGGTGGCGGTCAGCGTCGCCACCCCGAGCAGCACGAACCCCATGTGCCCCACGCTGGAGTAGGCGATCAGCCGCTTCAGGTCGTCCTGGGCCAGACAGACCAGCGAGCCGACCAGGATCGCCGCGACGGCCAGCACCCCGAGGATCGGCGCAGCCCAACGGGCACCCTCCGGAGCCACCCCGACGGCGACCCGGATCAGGCCGTACGTGCCCATCTTGAGCAGGACCCCGGCGAGGATGACGCTGCCGACCGTGGGGGCCTGGGTGTGCGCGTCGGGCAGCCAGGTGTGCAGCGGCCACAGCGGGGCCTTCACCGCGAACGCCAACCCGAGCAGGGCGAACGCGGTCAACTGGGTGCCCCGGGACAGCCCCACCCCGCCGGTCAGCGCGACGATGTCGGCGGTGCCGGCGGCGGCCACCACCACGAACACGCCGACCAGCAGCAGCACCGAGCCGAAGAGCGTGTAGAGGGCGAACTTGCGGGCCGCCGCGCGGGCCGCGTCGCGTGCCGGCAGATCATCGCCGGTGCCGCCCCAGCCGGCGATGATCGCGTACATCGGCAGCAGGACGACCTCGAAGAAGACGAAGAACAGCACCAGGTCGAGGGCGAGGAAGGTGCCCAGGATGCCCACCTCGACCACCAGCAGCAACGCCACCAGCGCCCGGCCGCTCCCCCGCCCCTGCGGCACCCGACGCACGGTGTAGCCGCAGCAGAGCAGGGTGAGCAGGGCGGTGAGCACCACCAGCGGCCAGGAAATGCCGTCCACCCCGAGGTGGAAACGCAGGTCGAGGCCGGGCACCCAGGGCAGGTCTACCTCGTGCCAGGGCTGCACGGCCGGTGCCGGGCCGTAGCCGAACCAGCCGTGGTCGCCGAGCACCAGCAGCGCCGCCCCGACCAGGGTCAGGCCGGCGACCGCCGTACCCAGCAGCCGGGCCGCCCGCTCCCCGGGGAGCACGGCGACCAGCGCCGCCCCCACCGCCGGCAGTACCAGCACCGCGACCAGCAACACCTGCCCCACCGTCATGAGGAGACTCCGATCAGGGCGGCGGCAAGGCCGATCAGCAGGGCACCGGCCAGCACCGCCGCCGTCGCGCGGGGCAGCGCCGCCCGGTGCAGCGCGGCCAGCCCGGCACCGAGCGCCGAGGTGCCCCGGCCGACCCCCTCCACCAGGCCGTCCACCCCGACCTCGTCACCGGTACGGGTCACCCGGGCAAGCGCCGTCGTGGGGCGTACCACGAGGGTGTTTTGCAGGTCGTCGAGGCGGAAGGCGCGGGCGAACACCGGCCGCAGCGGACCCAGCGCGCGGGCCGGATCGGCGGCCGGGTCCCGCCGCCAACCGGCCCAGGCCAGCCCCGCCCCGACCAGCAGCAGCACGAGCGGCAGCAGCACCGCCGGGGCGAGGTGGACCAGCTCGACGTCGGCGGCGGTGCCGCGCAGCCGGTCGGTGAACGGCGGCCAGAACGCGGCCAGCCCGAGCAGCGCGGCCAGGACGGCCAGCAGCAACACCGGCCAACGCATCAGAGCCGGGGGGTCGTGCGGGTGCAACAGCGGCAGCCGGGGCTCGCCGAAGAAGGCGCGCAGCAGCAGCCGGGTGGCGTACGCGGCGGTGAGCAGCACCCCGAGCAGCCCGGCCAGCCAGACCAGCCACCCTACCCAGGTCGGAGCGGGACCGGTGCCGTCGAGCGCGGCCGACTCGGCGGCGGCGAGCACGCCGTCCTTGCTCCAGAACCCGGACAGCGGCGGCACCCCGGCCAGCGCGCCGAGGCCGATCAGGGTGCACCCGAAGGTGACCGGCATGCTGCGGCGCAGCCCACCCATCCGGGACAGCAGGGTGGTGCCGACGGCGTGGATCACCGCACCGGCGGCGAGGAACAGCAGCGCCTTGAACGCGGCGTGGGTGAGCAGGTGGAACAGTGCGGCGGCCGGGGCACCGACGGCGAGCGCGCCGGTCATGTAGCCGAGCTGGGAGACCGTCGACCAGGCGAGTACCCGCTTCAGGTCGTCCTGGGCGGTGGCGGCGAGCGCCCCGAGCAGCAGGGTGATCGAGGCGAGCACGCCGAGCACCGCCAGCGCCACCGGGGCGCGGGTGAACAGCGGGTAGAGCCGGGTCACCGCGTACACCCCGGCGGCGACCATGGTCGCGGCGTGGATCAGCGCGGAGATCGGCGTCGGGCCGGCCATCGCGTCCGGCAGCCAGGTGTGCAGCGGGAACTGGGCGCTCTTGCCGGCCACCCCGGCGAGCAGCAGCAGGCAGGCGGCGGTCAGCGTAGCGGTGGAGTGGTCGTGGGCGAGCACGTCGGCGATCCGGAAACTCCCGGCGGAGACGCCGAGCAGCGCGATGCCGAGCAGGAACCCGACGTCACCCACCCGGGTGACCAGGAACGCCTTCATCGCGGCGGCCGGCGCCTCGGGCAGCCGCCGGTCGTGGGCGATCAGCAGGTACGAGCAGAGGCCCATCACCTCCCAGCCGACCAGCAGCAGGATCAGGTCGCCGCTGACCACCACCACCAGCATCGCGGCGGTGAACAGGCTGATCTGCGCGGCGTAGGGCGGATAGCGGTGGTCCACCTCGACGTCGTCGTGCGGGCCGCGCCGCAGGTAGGCCACCGAATAGACCTGCACCGCCAGGGCCACCGCCGCCACCGCGACCGCGACCAGCGCGGCGACGCCGTCCAGCCGTACCCCGAGGGTGACCCGCAGCCCACCCAGATCGATCCAGCTGGTGCTGGTCTCCACCGGGTCGCCGACCCGGACCAGCAGCAGCACCGCGACCAGCAACGCGCCGGCCGCGCCGGCCACCCCGAGGCCGATCGCCGCCCGCCGGGCCGCGCCCTCCCCGCCGGTCGCGCCCTGCGGTGCCGGCGGCAGCAGCAACCCGAGCAACCCGGCAACCAGGGGTACGACGGGCAGTGCCGCCCCGAGCAGCCCGGTCACCGCCCGACCTCCGCCCGTGCGCCGGCCGACCCGGCCTCGACGTCACCTGTCGACCCCGCCCGGCCCCCGGCCGGCTCGGTCAACGGCACGTCGTCCACGGTGACACTGGCCCGCATCCGGTAGAGCTGGAGCACGATGGCCAGCCCGACGCCGATCTCGGCGGCGGCCAGCACGATCACGAACAACGCGAAGACCTGCCCGGAGTGCGGCAGCACCGCCCGCACGGTGGTGTCGGCGGTGACCAGGATCAGGTTGACCGCGTTGAGCATCAACTCCACCGCCATCAGCACCAGCACCGCGTTGCGTCGCCGCAGCACGCCGTAGACGCCTAGGCCGAACAGCAGCGCGGCGGTGACGTACGGGATGACCGGCCTCACCGGATGACCTCTGTTCGCGACTGCGGGGCTCGCAAAACCGGCTCACTCCTCGCGCTCACGGGATGACCTCTGTTCGCGACTGCGCGGGGGCGGCGTCGGGGCGGCGGCCGATGTCGGGGCGGGACAGGATGACCGCGCCGACCAGGGCGGCCAGCAGCAGCACCGACAGCACCTCGAACGGCAGCACCCAGGAGCGGAACACCTGCTCGCCGATGCCCTCGGCGGTACCCGCCGCCGGCAGCTCCACCGTCGACCAGCGGAACGCGTCGACCAGCAGCGCCGTCAGGCCCAGCCCGGTGCCCGCCCCGATCAGCGCGGCCGGCCAACCCGGACGGTCCAGGTCGTCGGACGCCCCGATCGGGGCCCGGGTCAGCATCACCGCGAACAGCAGCAGCACCACCACCGCGCCCACGTAGATCAACACCTGCACCCAGGCGACCAGTTCGGCGGTGAGCACCAGGTAGTCACCGGCCAGCGCGCCCAGGCAGAGCACCAGGTAGAGGCCGGCCCGGACGAGGTGCTTCGTGGCGACCACCAGCACCCCCGACCCGACCGCCACCGCGCCCAGGGCGAGCAGGAGGACGTCCGCACCGGTCACCGGGAGGCACCTCCGTCGTCGGCGGGGCCGGGCTCGGGGCGTACCACGGTGGGGCGGGCGGCGGAGCTGGTCGGGGCGGCGGCCTTGCGCGCGGCGGTGGTCTCCTCCTTGGCCGGCTCGCCGTGCGGGTCGTGCGCGGGTGGCGGCGGCACCGTGGCCATCCACTGGCCGAGGTGGTCCCGGTCGTGCAGCAGGTCCTTGATGTCGTACTCGGCGTACTCGAACTCGGGCGACCAGTAGAGGGCGTCGAACGGGCAGACCTCGATGCAGATGCCGCAGTACATGCAGAGCGAGAAGTCGATGTCGAACTTGTCGAGGACGTTGCGCTGGCGGGGACGGGCCGCGCCGGCCACCGCCACCTCCTCCTTGTGCGAGTCGATGTAGATGCACCAGTCGGGGCACTCCCGGGCGCAGAGCATGCAGACCGTGCAGTTCTCGGTCAGTAGCGCGATCACGCCCCGGGAGCGGGGCGGCAGCTCGGGGGCGACGTCCGGGTACTGCTGGGTGTGCGACCGGCGGGTCATCGTCTTCAACGTGACCGCCAGCCCCTTCACCAGCCCGCCGCCGGTGCCCCCGCCGTGCTCGCTCACCGTGTCGCCCCGACTCGCTCGCTCATGGGGTCATCCTGCCCTGTGGCCACGGCGTGCGCGACCACCACCCGGCGTTTGCCGGCGTTACCCTCACGGGTGGGGAGAACGACGCACCGGGAAGGACCGACCGATGACCGCCGCGCTGCAGAACGACCATCCGCCGGAGGGCGGCTGGACGACTGACGATCTGGACGCGCTGCCCGAGGACGGCCGCCGCCGCGAACTTCTCGATGGAGTGCTGATCGTGTCCCCCTCCCCCACCCGTGTCCACCAGACCATCGCCGGCCGCCTGATGGTCGCGCTCGAAGAGGAGTGTCCCGACGACTACGACGTGACCCAGGCCGTGGAGGTGCGGATCAACCGGACCCGCTCGTTCATCCCCGACGTCCTGGTGACCACGTCCACCGCCGCCGCCCGCGAACCGTCCCGGTACGAGCCGCACGAGGTGGTGCTGGCCGTCGAGATCGTCTCCCCCAGCACCCGCTCCATCGACCGGGTGCTCAAGCCGACCCTCTACGCGCAGGCCGGCATCCCGTTCTACTGGCGGATCGAGGTGGAGGACGACGGTCTGGTCGTGCACACCTACAAGATCGACGCGGTGAACGAGGTCTACACCGAGACCGGGCGGTGGACGAAGTTCGTCGACACCGGTGAGCCGTTCCCGGTGAACCTGTCGATCGACCGGATCACGCCCCGGCGTCGGTGAGCGGCGGCAACATCTCCACACCCAACTGTTGCAACAGTTGGAACAGCTCGTTGACGCTCCACACGTCGACGATCCGGCCGGCGGCGTCGAAACGCAGGAACGTCGCCCCGGAATAGCTGACCACCTGCCCGGTCGGCGGCACCGGGCCGAACTGCCCCGCCTGGGTGCCGGCGGCCCGCCAGCGCAGCGCCACCCGGTCCCCGGCCGCCACCACGTCCACCAGCTTGTAACGCAGGTCGGGGAAGGCGGCCCGGCGGTCCCGGTGCCAGGCCAGCACCGCCGCCGGGCCGGTGCCGCCGAGCCCCGGGCACTCCTGCGCCACCAACTCGTACGCCGACTCCTCGCGGCCGGCGTTCCACACGTCGGCCACGAACCGCCGGGCCACCGCCGCCACGTCGATCATGTGGGCAGCCTAGGCCCGCGTTACCGTGCCACCGGACGCCGGACCCGCCATGATGGGAGCCGAAGCGGACGAAGGGCGACACGATGGCGGAGAGCAACGGCAGGACGGCGACCCAGACCGGCGGCAAGTACGTCGAGCCGGGCGGCGAGTTCACCCGGGACCAGCGCTACATCGCCACCCGGATCACCGTCGACGGGCGGGACGGCTACCCGGTCGAGCCGGGCCGCTACCGGCTGGTCGTCAGCCGGGCCTGCCCGTGGGCCAACCGCATGATCATCGTACGGCGGCTGCTCGGGCTGGAGGAGGCGCTGCCGATGGCGGTGGCCGGGCCCACCCATGACGCCCGGAGCTGGACGTTCGACCTGGACCCGGGCGGGCGCGACCCGGTGCTCGGCATCGAGCGCCTGGCCGAGGCGTTCTTCGCCCGCTACCCCGACTACGACCGGGGGATCACCGTGCCGGCGATCGTCGACGTGCCGACCGGTCAGGTGGTCACCAACGACTACGCGCAGATGACCCTGGACCTGTCCACCGAGTGGGGGGCGTACCACCGTGAGGGTGCCCCGCAGCTCTACCCGGAACACCTGCGCGCCGAGATCGACGAGGTGAACGCGGTCGTGTTCGCCGACGTCAACAACGGGGTCTACCGGTGCGGCTTCGCCGGTTCGCAGGAGGCGTACGACAAGGCGTACCGGCGGTTGTTCGACCGGCTGGACTGGCTCAGCGACCGGCTCGCCAACCAGCGTTACCTGGTCGGCGACACCATCACCGAGGCCGACGTGCGACTGTTCACCACGCTGGCCCGGTTCGACCCGGTCTACCACGGCCACTTCAAGTGCAACCGGCAGAAGCTCAGCGAGATGCCGGTGCTGTGGGCGTACGCGCGGGACCTGTTCACCACCCCCGGGTTCGGCGACACCATCGACTTCGACCACATCAAGCGGCACTACTACGAGGTGCACCGGGACATCAACCCGACCGGGGTGGTGCCGCTCGGCCCGGACCTGGTCAACTGGCTCAGCCCACACGGGCGGGAGGCGCTCGGCGGCCGGCCGTTCGGCGACGGCACGCCCCCGCCGCCCCCGCCGCCCGGCGAGCAGGTGCCGCCGGAACACACCCCGATCGGCTGAGCCATCCCGACCACGCGCCCCCGCCCGGCCCACCGGATCGGGGGCGCACCGCCGTGCCCCCACTGAGCCATCCCCGCACGCGCGGAACCACGGTCGACAGCGGACACCGAGAGCTGCCACACATTCACCCTCAGCGTTCAAGAGTTAACACGATGGTCAATATGACCTGTTCGACTAGGGGGCGTCCGTCGCCGCGATTCCCGTCGGCGGGCTACCAGTCCACTACGGACTCCCCCTTCGAGGAGGAACGAGCCTTGCGCAAGCTGGGTAGCAGGACCGCACGTCTGGGCGTACTCGCCGGTGTTCTCGCCGGCGCGCTCGCCGCCACCACCAACGCCGCCGTCGCGGCACCGGTCACCCCCGGCCCCGGCCGGACCGCACCCGCGCCGCTGCTGACCGGCAGCGGGGAAGCCGCGCCGGACCGGTACATCGTCGTCCTGGACGACAAGCCGGTCAGCGGCGAGCGCACCGCCCGCCTCGCCCGCACCGCCCAGTCGGCCGCCGTCGCCGAGCGGGCCGGCGGCACCGTGCTGAACCGCTACACCCAGGTCCTCGACGGGTACGCCGCCGTGCTGCCCCCGGCCGCCCTCGCCGCCGTCCGCAGCGACCCGGCCGTGCAGTACGTCGAGCGGGACACCCGGATCGAGGGCGGACTGACCAGCACCACCCCGGACCGGACCGGCCCGACGACGGCCCGCGCCGAGCGGGCCCAGGCCGGCGGCGCGTCCACCCAGGCCGTGCAGAGCAACCCGCCGTCGTGGGGGCTGGACCGCATCGACCAGCGCAACCTGCCGCTGAGCAACAGCTTCGGCTACACCACGACCGGTTCCGGGGTGACCGCCTACATCGTCGACTCCGGCATCCGGGCCACCCATGTCGACTTCGGCACCCGCGCCGCCGGGGTCTACGACGCGGTAGGCGACGGCAACGGCACCAACGACTGCCACGGCCACGGCACGCACGTCGCCGGCACCATCGGCGGCACCACCTACGGGGTCGCCAAGTCGGTGACGCTGCGGGCGGTCCGGGTCCTCCAGTGCGACAACTCCGGGTGGAGCACCGACCTGATCGAGGGCGTCGACTGGCTGGCCACCAACCACGCCACCACCTCGGTGGCGAACTTCAGCCTCCAGGGTTACGGCACCTCGGCGAACACCTCGATCGAGAACCTGATCGACCACGGCGTGTACCCGGTCTTCATCGCCAACAACTTCAACACCGACGCCTGCACCAACGGCCCCCGGTCCAGCCGGGGCATCACCGTCGCGGCGACCGACATCAACGACAACCGGGCCTCGTTCTCCAGCTACGGGACCTGCGTCGACATCTTCGCCCCGGGGGTGGACATCACCTCCGCCGGCATCGCCTCGAACACCGCCGTCGCCAGCGGCTGGTCCGGCACCTCGATGGCGGCCCCGCACGTCACCGGTTGGCTGGCCCGCTACCGGCAGACCAACCCGACGGCGACCCTCGCCACCGCCAAGAGCGCACTGATCAGCGCCGCCACCACCGGCAAGGTGGTCAACCCGGGGACCGGCTCCCCGAACCGCCTGCTCTACGCCGCGCCGTGAGCACGCCGGAGGGGCCCCGTCCGGGGCCCCTCCGGGCCGACGCTCAGTTCAGGGTGAGACGGACGGCGGTGGTGAGGACGAGCTGGGCCAGCGCGGCCGGCACCAGCACCAGCCAGCACAGCCGCTGGAGCTGGTCCTCCCGCAGCCGGGGGAACGACACCCGCAGCCAGATGATCACGAACGAGACGGCGAACACCTTCAGCAGGGTCCACAGCCAGCCGAGCTGGGCGTCGGCGAACGGGCCCTGCCAGCCGCCGAGGAACAGCACGGTGGTCAGCGCGGCGATCACCACGATCCCGACGTACTCGGCGAGCAAGAAGAACGCGAACCGCAGGCCCGTGTACTCGGTCATGTAGCCGAAGACCAGCTCCGAGTCGGCGACCGGCATGTCGAACGGGGGCCGCCGGATCTCGGCCAGCCCCGCCACGAAGAACACGATCATGGCCGGGGCCTGCCAGAGCAGCCACCACGGCTGCCACGCCTCGACGATCCCGCCGAGGCTCAACGTCCCGGCCGCCACCGCCACCGAGGCGGCGGCCAACACCAGCGGCAGCTCGTAGCCCAGCAGTTGGGCCGCCCCGCGCAGCCCACCGAGCAGGCTGTACTTGTTGGCCGACGCCCACGCCGACATCAGCACCGCCACCACGCCGACCCCGACCACCGCCAGGACGAAGAACAGGCCGATGTCCAGCGGCTGCCCGACCAGGTCGTCCGGGCCGAGCGGAATCACCAGCAGCACCAGCAGGTAGGGCACCAGGGCCACCACCGGCGCCAACCGGAACACCGCCCGGTCCGCCTCACGCGGGGTGATGTCCTCCTTCTGGACGAACTTGATCCCGTCGGCGACGAGCTGCGCCCACCCGTGGAAGCCACCGGCGTACATCGGGCCGAGCCGGCCCTGCATGTGCGCCATCACCTTGTGCTCGGCCTGGCCGACGATCAGCGGCAGGGTCAGGAACGCGACCAGCACCCCGCCGATCCGGATCACCAGCTCCAACCAGGTCGGCATCAGGCCGTACCCCCCTCGTCGCCAGCCTGGTCACCGCGCGCCGGGCCGTCGCTCATCCCCGGCCCGTCGGGGGCCGGGCGGGCGGTGGCCGCCGGGTCGTCGCCTGCCGCGCCGGGGCCGGGGGTACGCGGCGGACGGGCCCCCGGGGCCGGCCGGGCCGGCCGCTCCCGGGGCGCGCGGGCCGCAGCCCTGTCACCCACCGTCACCGGTCCGGCCGGGGCCGGCACCGCACCCCACTCCCCCGGGGCGGGCACTCCGGGTGGGCGGACCGCCCGGCGGCCCCCGCCGGCCTCGGACTCGCCCGGCTCCTTCGCCCCCGGCCACGGCTTGGCCACCCGGGAGGCGAGCACGAACTCCTTGCGCAGCGGATGCCCCTCGAACTCGGGCGGCAGCAGCAGCGGGGCCAGCCCCCGGTGGCCGGTGAAGTCGACACCGAACATCTCGTGGGTCTCCCGCTCGTGCCAGGCCGCGCCCGGGAAGACGTCGACCACCGACGCCACCGTCGGCGTCTGCCTCGGCACCCGGGTACGCAGCAGCACGCCGTGCCGGTGCCGGGTCGACCACAGGTGGACCACGACGTCGAACCCGTCGGCCAGCTCGTCGACGGCGGAGAGCCAGTCGAAGAAGTCGCAGGCCAGCTCGGCGTCGTCGCGTACCGCGCGGAGGGTGTCCGCCCAGGCCGCCGGGGGTACGTCGACGGTGGCCCGGGCGTGGGCCTGCCCGCCGGACACCGACGCGGTCGCCTCGACCGGCGTGAGCAGCGCGACCACCCGCCGACCGACCTCTTCCGGAGTCATGCGGTTGATCCTATGGCCGCCGCCCCGACGCCGGGCCCGCCCGCCCGGTCGTACGCGCCCGGCGGACACCTGGATGAGGTGAACGGACGGCCCCGCGCCCCGTCGTACGACGGTTCCGGCGGGCGTCGTACGACGGTTCCGGCGGGCCTCGTCCGGCGCGTCGCCGGGCAGGGCGGGGCGGGCATCTGACGCTTTGGCCGGCAGGGCGGGGCGGGGCGGGGAAAGATGGGGGTTGTGCGCGCTGTGACGGTGACTCCCGGGGTCCGCGACTCGCTACGGCTGGTGCAGGACTGGCCGGAGCCGCTGGCCGAGGAGGGCGCCATCCTGGTCGAGGCGCTCGCCGTCGGCATCTGCGGCACCGACCAGGAGATCATCTCCGGGGACTACGGCGAGGCCCCGCCCGGCCAGCGGGAACTGGTGCTCGGCCACGAGTCCCTCGGCCGGGTGCTGGAGGACCCGTCCGGCACCCTGCAACCCGGCGACCTGGTGGCCGGCATCGTCCGCCATCCCGACCCGGTGCCCTGCCCGAACTGCGCCGTCGACGAGTGGGACATGTGCCGCAACGGCCGGTACACCGAGCACGGGATCAAGGGGCTGCCCGGCTTCGCCCGGGAACGGTGGCGGGTGCAACCGAAGTTCGCCGTCGGGCTGGACCCGGTCCTCGCCCCGGTCGGCATGCTGCTGGAGCCGGCGAGCGTGGTGGCGAAGGCGTGGGACCACATCGCGCAGATCGGCACCCGGGCCGAGTGGAAACCGCAGACCGTACTGGTCACCGGGGCCGGGCCGATCGGGCTGCTGGCGGCCCTGCTGGCCATCCAGCGTGGCCTGTCGGTGCACGTGCTGGACCGCAACACCACCGGCCCCAAACCGGACCTGGTCCGGGCGCTCGGGGCGACGTACCACACGGTGCCGGTCGACGAGCTGGACTTCGAGCCGGACGTGGTGGTCGAGTGCACCGGCGCGCCGACCGTGGTGCTGGAGGCCATGTGCAAGGTCGGCCCCGCCGGGATCGTCTGCCTGACCGGGGTGTCCAGCGGGGGCCGGACCATCGACTTCGACGCCGGGGCGCTCAACCGGGCGCTGGTGCTGGAGAACAACGTGGTGTTCGGCTCGGTCAACGCCAACCGACGGCACTGGGACCTGGCCGCCCAGGCGCTCGCCCGGGCCGACCAGTCCTGGCTGAACGCCCTGATCACCCGCCGGGTGCCGGTGTCGGCGTACGCACAGGCGTACGCCCACGCCGACGACGACATCAAGGTGGTGCTGGAGTTCGGGCTGTGACGCCCGACGGGCCGGCTCAGATGCCGGGGAGCCGGCCGTTGCGGAACAGGTCGACGAAGAGCTGGTGGTCGGTGCGGGCCCGGACGCCGTACGCGTGGGCGAACTCGACCAGGTGCCCGACGAAGCCGTCGGTGTCGTCGCCGATCGCCGCGACGATCGCCTCTTCGGTGGAGTAGTCCACCAGGTCGTGGCTGGACTCGTCGTCGGCGACCGAGTGCATCCGGGCCACCGCCCGACCCAGGTCGGCGAGCACCCCGGCCAGCTCCTCCGGCTCGTTGACGTCCGACCAGTCCAGGTCGGCGGCGTACGGGGAGACCTCGGCGACGAGCTGACCGGCCCCGTCCAGCTCGGTGAAGCCCAGCCACGGGTCGGCGTGCGCCTGCAACGCCCGCTGCGACTCGGCCGTGCGGTGCCCCTGGTGCCGGAAGTAGCCCCGGACCCGCTCGTCGTCGATGTGCCGGGCCACCGCCGGCACCTGCGCCTGCTTCATGTAGATGACGACGTCGTTCTCCAACGCCTCGGTGTGCCCCTCCAGCAGCAGGTTGTACGACGGCAGCCCGGCCGAGCCGATGCCCACGCCCTTGCGCAGCACCACGTCCTTGATCTGGGTGGCGACCGGTCGCAGTCGGGCCGTCGAGGGGGGCAGGGTGTCCAGGTACGCGGTGAACGCGGCGCACACCTTCTTGCGGGTCTCGCCGTCGATCTCGAAGACCCCGTCGCCGAGGGAGAACCGCCGCTCGTAGTTGTCGACGGTGGTCTGCGCGGCCAGCAGGTCGACCCGGGTGTTCAGCCGGGCCTCCTGGAGCACCCGGCGCAGCACCCCGTCGGCGTTGTCGAGGGTGATCGAGCCGATCGCGTCATCCCCACCGGCGGCGATGGCCTGCAACTCGGTCAGGTACGACCGGGCGAAGCCGGTGACCAGCTCGCCGATCGCCCGGTCGGACAGGGCCTTGGCGTAGCCGATCAGGGCCACGCTGGCGGCGAGCCGTTTGAGGTCCCAGGAGAACGGCCCGACGTACGCCTCGTCGAAGTCGTTGACGTTGAACACCAGGCGGCCGGAGGCGTTCATGTAGGTGCCGAAGTTCTCGGCGTGCAGGTCGCCGTGGATCCACACCCGGCTGGTCTGCTCGTCGAGGAACGCGTCGTCGGCGAAGTCGCCGCGCTGGTCGGCGTAGAACAACGAGGCGCTGCCCCGGTAGAAGGCGAACGGGGAGGCGGCCATCTTGCGGAACTTGCGACGGAACGCCGCCGGGTCGAGCGCCATCGACGCGCCGAACTCATCGGTCAGTACGTCGACGATGAAGGTGGACCGCCGGTCCACGGAGTCGGTCATGAAACGCACGCTAACCCCTACCCGCCACCCACCCTCGGGCCCCTCCTCCCCAACCCGTCCCACCCCGCCCCGTCTCGGTGATCAAGAGGTTTACGTCAGTTGATCAAGAGGTTCGCGTCAGATTCACGCGGAATGGTGACGCGAACCTCTTGATCACCGCGACGGGGCGGCTTGGTCACCGGCCCGGATCGGCCACGCACCTGCGGCACCACCCTGATCTCGGCCACCCCGGCTGACCCGGCCAGCATCCGGCCTCCAGCCCGCATCCGGCACAGTGATCAAGAGGTTTTGGACAGTGTCGGGCGCGGATTTGACGCAAACCTCTTGATCACCGGGGCCCAGCGGAGGTGCGGCGGGGCCCAGCGGGGGTGCGGTGGGGCCCAGCGGGGACGGGGGTGGGGCGCAGCTGGGCAGGGTGGGGCGGGAGCGGGTCAGGAAGGGGTCGGAGGGCGGACCGGGGGAGCGGTCAGGGACTCGACCGGGCGGGGGGCGTCGGCGGGCGAAGCCAGCGGGTCCGTGCGGTCGACGCCGCCGATGCCTGACTGTTCGGCGGCGATCTTCTCCTGGAGGCGGAGGATGCCGTGCAGGAGCGCCTCCGGCCGGGGTGGGCAGCCGGGCACGTAGACGTCGACCGGGATGAGCTGGTCGACGCCCTTGGTCACCGAGTACGAGTCCCAGTACGGGCCACCGCAGTTGGCGCAGGACCCGAAGGAGATGACGTACTTCGGCTCGGGCATCTGGTCGTAGAGCCGCTTGATCGCCGGGGCCATCTTGTCGGTCACCGTGCCGGAGACCACCATCAGGTCGGCCTGCCGGGGTCCGTGCGCGAACGGGATGACGCCGAGCCGGATGAAGTCGTGCCGGCCCATGCTGGTGGCGATGAACTCGATCGCGCAGCAGGCCAGGCCGAAGTTGAACACCCAGAGCGAGTAGCGACGACCCCAGTTGAGGACGAACCGGATCGGCTCGCCGAGCACTCCCGGCAACTGCACGACCGCCTCCTCGTCCGGCCGGTCGACGCCCATCCGTCGCCGTGGCCGCTGCGCTGTCTCCCACTGGACAGTCAACCACAGCCCACGGACGCAACCCCGTGCGCCGGCAGCGGGCTCTTACCGGTGTGACGACGGCCCGGGTGCGGGATGCGGGCCGCCGGCGACCACGGGGAGGACGAGTGACTGTGACGAGAAGCGCGCGGGTCGGTGATCCGCCACCCGACCCCGCGACCGCACCCGGGCAGCTGAGCTTCGACGGGTTCTACCACGCCCACTTCCGAGGGCTGGTCGTGCAGCTCACCGGCTACACCGGCGACCTCGGGCAGGCGCAGGACCTGGTTCAGGAGGCGTTCTGCCGGGCGTACGCGCGATGGGACCGGGTGTCCGGCTACGACGATCCGCTGGCCTGGGTCCGCAAGGTCGCCTGGAACCTCGGCCACCACCGATGGCGGCGGCTGCGGACCGCCCAGGCGTGGTTGTCGCGGCAGCGGGAGACGCACGTGGCCGGGCCGACGCCCGACCGGGTGGCGCTCGACGTCGCGTTGGCGCAGCTGCCCGCGAAGCAGCGCCGGGCGGTCGTCCTGCACTACCTGGCCGACATGTCGGTGGGCGAGATCGCCGCCCAGGAACGGGTCGCCGAGGGGACGGTCAAGTCCTGGTTGCACCGGGGCCGGGCCGCGTTGGCGACGCAACTGCGGGAGAGCACCGGGGAGGTGCGCGATGCCTGATTCGGAGATTCTCGACCCGACCGAGGAGTTCGCCCGTTACCGCCGTACCGTGCTGGACTCGGTGGTGGTGCCGGGCCCGGCCGCCATCCGGCGGACCGTGCGGCTGCGCCGCCGTCGCCGGTGGGCCGCGCTGGTCGCGGCGGCGCTGGCGTTGCTCACCGGTCCGACCCTGGGCTACGTCGCGCTGCACCGCCCGGAGCCCCGGCCCGGCCCGGTGCTGCCCACCCCCGACGCCACCGGCACGCCGACGCCGACCGCGCCGACGACCCCGACCGGCGGCCCTCCGCCGACCGGCGCGGGCCCGACGGCGACCCCGCCCGACGGCCGGATCAGCCGGGGCGAGCTGCTGGCCACCCCGGTGACGCTGCCGACCTGGCCGACCGGTGCGGCCTGCCCTACCGCAGGCGTCCGGTTGACCGCGGACGGCCAGGAGGGGAGGAACGCCCTGCTCGCCCTCGCCCACGGGGACGTCGACGGGGACGGGGCGCAGGAGACGGTGGTGTTGGTGCAGTGCGTCTTCGGCACCCACGGCTGGCAGCAGGTGGTGGCCTTCGACCGGGGCACCGCCGGCCGGATCGTCACCGTCGGGCGGGTGGTCGTCAGCGCCCGGGAGCGGCCCCAGTGGCTGATCGGGGTGCAGGTACGCGGCGACGGGGTGGTCCGGGTGCAGGTCGGCGACATCTACCCGGGCGGCGGCTGGGCCGGTGAGTGGTCGCAGCGGCAGTGGCGCGGCTACCGCTGGGACGGCGGCTCGTTCCGCCAGGTTTCCGGTCCGACCGGTTTCCCGACCAACCCGCACGAGGTGAACCTGGTGGTCACCGCCACCGAACTGGTGCTCGGCGTCGCGCCGGACGGCTCCCGTACCGGAAGCACGACGGTGCGGGTCCGCAACACCGGCACCGCGCCGGCCCGGTCGGTGGCGCTCCGGTTCGACCTGCCGGCGGCGTTGCGTCCGGACGGCGACGGCTGGGCCGCCTGCCGGAGCGCCCCGGGGACGACCGGCGGGCCGGTGCGCTGCGAGGTGGCCGGGCTGGCACCCGGTGCCGAGATCCGGCTCGTCCTGGGCCTGCGGGTGGCAGGTGACGACCCGCCCGGCGCGGGCACCGCCGAACTGACCGCCAGCGCGTTGGACGCCGACCACCGGGTCGTCGCGGAGGTCGTCGAGTACGACAACGTCACCCCGCTGCGCTACCGGTGACCAGCCGTCCCGGCCGGCCCGAGCGCCGGCCGGGACGCCCGGGTCACCAGGTGGGGCGTTGCAGCAGGCCGACGAACTCCACCAGCAGCCGTTCCCGCAGCGCGGCGGGGGCGGCGTCGAGCAGGGTGTTCACCACCGCCATCCGGTCCGGCGGTCCGGCACCGAGCCCCAGGCCGGCGGCGAGTCCACCGATCAGGTCCGGGGTGAGCGCCTCCGGGGTCAACGAGCCGGCCAGGGCGACCAGGTCGGCAGAGAGTTCGACCGGCCCGGCCTGACGGGCGGCGGCCACCGCGTCGGCCAGGTCCGGGCCGAATTCGGCCACCCGGGGGGCCACCGAGGCGGTCACCGTGAGGTGCACGCTGACGGGCAGGTCGGCGTACCGGAGCTGGGGCTGGGTGTGCCAGCCCCGGGCGGTCAGCTCGTCGACCAGGACGAACAGGTCGAGCGCCGGGTCGGTGCTGGTGAAGCAGACCACGGTGGCTTCGGGTTCGGCCATCAGCCGCAGCCCGTCGACCCCGCGGACGGCGGCGGCCAGGGTGCCGACCGCGTCCCGGGTGGTGGCGGCCAACCGCAGGTAGCCGTCGTCGCCGAGGTGCCGCAGCGTGGCGTACGCGGCGGCGATCGGGCCACCCGATCGGGTGGAGGCGAGCACCGGGTTGACCATGGTGTAGCCGGGCCAGTCGGCGTACGCGAAGTACTGCGGGGAGCGCAGCGTCGGGTCCCGGTGCAGCAGCACCGACACCCCCTTCGGGGCGTACGCGTACTTGTGCAGGTCGACGGAGATCGAGGTGACCCCGTCGACGGTGAAGTCGAACGGTGGCACCGGCACGCCGAGGCGACGCAGGTAGGGCAGGGTCCAGCCGCCGAAGCAGGCGTCCACGTGGCACCGCACCCCGGCCGCCGCCGCCACCTGCGCGATCCCGGCCACCGGGTCGACCACTCCGTGCGCGTACGACGGGGCGGAGCAGGCCACCAGCACCGTCTGCGGGCCGATCGCGGCGGCCATGTCCGCCACCGACGGGCGCAGCGTGACCGGGTCGACGGGAACCGTGTCCAGGCCGACCCGCAGCAGGTGGGCGGCCTTGGCGAAGGCGGCGTGCCCGCTGGCCGGCACCACGATCCGGGGTGCGGTCAGCTCCGGGCGGGCGTCCCGGGCGGCCTTGACGGCCAGGATCAGCGACTCGGTGCCGCCGCTGGTGACGCTGCCCACCACGTCCGGTGCGGCGCTGCCCGGCCCACCTCCGAGCAGCCCGCCGGCCGCCCCCACCAGCCAGTTCTCCATCGCCAACAGGGACGGGAAGGCGGTCGGATCGAGCCCGTTCACATGCGCGCTCTCCGCGTAGGCCGCCGCCCCCAACTCGTCGAGCCCCCCGACCCCCGGGTCATACACATAGGCGAACAACCGCCCCCCGTGCACCGGCCGATCCCCCACCCGCAACCGCCGAATCTCGTCCAGCACCCGCTCCGCAGGCACCCCGTTCTTGTCGATCATGGACTTGTGCTGGCCTTTCCGTGGGTTTTCGCGGCTTTCGTCCCCGCCACAACTCCATGATCGACGGGGTGGGAGGGGGGAGCGGGGGTGGGGGGAGGCGGGAGGGGGAGGTAGGGGTGGGGGCGGAGGAGGAGGGTGGCGGGGGCGATGAGGAGGGCGGGGAGGAGGGTGAAGCCTAGGAGGACACCTAGGCGGGCGGTGTCGGACTGCGCGGCGGCGGTGCCGGTGGCTGAGGAGACGTAGCCGGAGAGGGCCAGGACCAGGCCGTAGATGCCGGGGCCCAGGGCCAGGCCGAAGGTCTCCCCGGCGGTCCAGAGGCCGGTGAAGACGCCGGCCTGGCGGCGGCCGGTGCGCGCCGTGGAGGCGGCCACGCAGTCGGGGAGCAGGGCCAGCGCGAAGACCTGTTGGCCGGCGTACCCGACGCCGAGAAGCGCGACCACCGCGTAGACGACGACGGCGGGCAGCACCGGCGCGGCCACCAGGGCCGCCGCGCCGGCGGCCAGCAGCAGCGAGGCGGCCACCAGCGCGGTCTTCTTGCCCAGTCGCGCGCCGAGCCGGGTCCACAGCGGCATCACCAGCAGCGCCGGCCCGACGAAGCAGGCGAACAGCACGGTGGGCCCGGTGGTCGGGTCGTGCAGGATCTGGGCGGCGAAGTAGCTGACCCCGGCCAGGATGGTCGCCACCCCGGCGGACTGGATCACGAAGCAGAGCAGCAGCGCCCGGAACGGCCGGTCCGCGGCGACCACCGCGAGCTGGGCGCGCAGCGTCGGCTCGGTGGCGGTCACCGTGCCGGTCGCCGCAGCACGGGTGCCGAGGAACGCGCCGAGCGCGCCGAGCGCGATCAGCGCGGCGACGAACACCCCCATCCAGCGGTGCCCGGCCACCCCCTCGCCGCCGGCGGTCACCACCACCGGGGCCACCGCGCCGGAGATCAGGATGGCCAGCGCCAGCACCGCGACCCGCCAGCCCATCAGCCGGGTACGCTCCGCCGCGTCGTCGGTCAGCTCGGCGGGCATCGCCACGTACGGCACCTGGAAGAAGGCGAACGCGGTGGCGGTGGCGAGGAACGCGACGGCCACGTACGCCCCGGCGGCCGGCCCGACGCCGAAGGGCGCGGCGAAGATGGCGGCGAAGAGCACCGCCAGGGCGAGCCCGGCACCGAGCAGCCACGGTCGGCGCGGCCCCCAGCGGGAACGGGTGCGGTCGGAGATCCGTCCGGCGACCGGGTTGACCAGCACGTCCCACGCCTTGGGTAGCAGCACCAGCAGGGCGGCCAGCCCGGCGGCCACCCCGAGCGTGTCGGTCAGGTAGGGCAGCAGCAGCAACCCGGGCACGGTGCCGAACGCCCCGGTGGCCAACGAGCCGAGCGCGTAGCCGGCGTGCACCCGACGCGACAATCCGCCCCCGCCGGCACCAGCCGACCGGGGCGTCCCACCGGCCGACCCGGACGAACCGCTGGCCGACCCGGACAGCCCGGCGATCGACGCAGGCGGATCGCTCGCCGACCCGGGCGGACCGGCGGGTGGGGAGCCGGGCCCGGCCGGCGGCGCGTCCATCGGCCGAATGTTACTCACGTTACCGCCGGGTCACCGCCCCTCATCCGGCCACCATTTGGCGGCATCCAGATCCACCCCGGCCCCCCGCAACGGGCAGCCCTCGGCCCGCAGCAGGGCCCGTGCCCGCGCCTCGTGCCCGGGTGGCAGCCGACCCGCCGCGTTCACCACCCGGTACCAGGGGACCCCGCCACCGTGCCGGGCCATGATCGAGCCGACCAGCCGGGCCGAGGCCCGTCCGGACCGCTCGGCCAGGGCGTCGGCGATCGCCCCGTAGGACATCACCCGGCCCGGCGGAATCCGCTCGACCAGCGCGAGCACCGCCTCCACGTACTCCTCAGGCGTCACGACCGGCCAGGATATGGGAACGCGACGGGGTCCGCCGGCACCGACCGCGCAGAATGGGCGGGTGCGTGAAGCAGTCACCCAGGCCCGACGGATCGTCGTCAAGATCGGTTCGTCCTCGCTGACCACCGCGACCGGCGGCCTGGACGACGCCCGGGTGGACACCCTGGTGGACGCCCTCGCCGCGCTCGCCGCCGCCGGCCGCGAGGTGGTGCTGGTCTCCTCCGGGGCGATCGCCGCCGGGCTCGCCCCGCTCGGGCTCCCCCGCCGCCCGCGCGACCTGGCCACCCAGCAGGCCGCCGCCAGCGTCGGCCAGGGCCTGCTGATCGGCCGGTACGCGGCCGGTTTCGCCAGGCACCGGCTCACCGTCGGGCAGGTCCTGCTCACCGTCGACGACGTGACCCGACGGGCGCACTACCGCAACGCGTACCGCACCCTGCGCAAGCTGCTCGACCTGCGGGCGGTGCCGATCGTCAACGAGAACGACACGGTCGCCACCGAGGAGATCCGGTTCGGCGACAACGACCGGCTGGCCGCCTTGGTCGCCGCCCTGGTCGACGCCGACCTGCTGATGCTGCTCTCCGACGTCGACGCGCTCTGGACGGGCAACCCGACCCGCCCCGGCAGCACCCGGATCACCGAGGTACGCGGCGAGGCCGACCTGGCCGGCGTGGACATCGGCGGGGCCGGCCGGGCCGGAGTCGGCACCGGCGGCATGGTCACCAAGGTCGAGGCGGCCCGGATCGCCACCGGCTTCGGCATCCCGGTGGTGCTGACCGCCGCCCCGCTGGCCGGCGCCGCGCTGGCCGGGGAGCCGGTGGGCACGTTCTTCCACCCGGCCCGGCGACGCCCGGCGGCCCGGCTGTTCTGGCTGGCGCACGCCACCGCCCCCCGGGGCCGGCTGCACCTGGACCCGGGCGCGGTGCAGGCCGTGGTGGGCCGGCGCAAGTCGCTGCTGCCGGCCGGGATCACCGCCGTGGACGGCACGTTCACCGCAGGCGACCCGGTGGACCTGGTCGACGTCGACGGGGCGTCGGTGGCCCGGGGCCTGGTCAACTACGACGCGGTGGAGCTGCCCGGACTGCTCGGCCGCTCCACCGGAGAACTCGCCGCGGCACTCGGCCCGGCGTACGAACGTGAGGTCGTCCACCGCGACGACCTGGTGCTGCTGTGACGTCAGGCGTCCCCGCGCGGGCGCTTCCGAAGATCCGAAGGAGTACGCAATGAGCGTCGTCGAGCAGGCCCGGCGGGCCCGGGACGCGGCGGAGGCCCTCGCCGTGGCCACCCGTACGGTCAAGGATGCCGCGCTGCACGCGATGGCCGACGCGCTGGTGACGCGTACGCCGGAGATCCTCACCGCGAACGCGGCGGACCTGGCGGCCGGGCGGGAGGCCGGGCTGAGCGCGGCCGTGCTGGACCGGCTCGCCCTCGACGCGGGCCGGGTGGCCGGCATCGCCGACGCGCTGCGCGAGATGGCCGCGCTGCCCGACCCGGTGGGCGAGGTGGTCCGGGGTTCGACCCTGCCCAACGGGCTGGAGCTGCGGCAGGTACGGGTGCCGTTCGGGGTGGTCGGGATCATCTACGAGGCGCGGCCGAACGTGACCGTGGACGCGGCCGGCATCTGCCTGAAGTCCGGCAACGCGGCGCTGCTGCGCGGGTCGTCCTCGGCGGCGCACTCCAACGCGGCGCTGGTGGCGGTGCTGCGCGACGCGGTCGCCGGGGCGGGCCTGCCCGCCGACGCGGTGCAGTTGCTCGACGCCGGCTCCCGGGACTCGGTCAAGGAGCTGATGCGGGCCCGGGGCCTGGTCGACGTGTTGATCCCGCGCGGCGGCGCGTCGCTGATCCGCACCGTGGTCGAGGAGTCGACGGTGCCGGTGATCGAGACCGGGGTGGGCAACTGCCACGTCTACGTCGACGCCGCCGCCGACCAGGCCAAGGCGGTGGCGATCGCCCTGAACGCCAAGACCCAGCGCCTGTCCACCTGCAACACGGCCGAGTCGCTGCTGGTGCACGCCGACGTCGCCGACGCGTTCCTGCCGGCGGTGCTGGCCGCGTTCGCCGAGGCCGGGGTGACCGTGCACGGCTCCCCCGAGGTCGCCGCGTACTCGCCCGCCGTGGTGCCGGCCACCGACGAGGACTTCGCCACCGAATACCTCAGCGCCGACATCTCCGTCGCCGTGGTCGACTCGCTCGACGCGGCGGTCGCGCACATCCGCCGCTACGGCACCGGGCACACCGAGGCGATCGTCACCGACTCGCAGGCCGCCGCCCGGGAGTTCGTGGCCCGGGTGGACGCGGCGGCGGTGATGGTGAACGCCTCCACCCGGTTCACCGACGGCGGCGAGTTCGGCTTCGGCGCGGAGATCGGCATCTCCACCCAGAAGCTGCATGCCCGGGGCCCGATGGGGCTGCCCGAGCTGACCTCCACCAAGTACGTGGTGACCGGCGACGGTCACCTGCGCTGAGCCGCCCGGCCCCCGCCACGCCCCGGGGCCGGGGTCACCAGGTGCCGGGCTCGTCGTCCGTCGGCGGTGGGACCGGCCGGACCCGGCGCACGACAGGTGAGCCGGGTGGCGTCACCGGCGAGCCCATCGGGGCGAGTGGGAGGACCGGTCCGATCGGGCGGCAGGCACGGATCGCGGTGAGCGTGGTGTGCACGTCGAACTGGTGGCCGTCGTCGCTGTCCCAGCCGCCGTCGCTGCGTTGGGTCTCGGCGAGCCGCTTGCGGGCCGACACCAGCACCCACTGCTCCTCGCCCACCTCGACCCGGCGCAGCGTGGCCGCCAGCGCGGCGGTGTCGGCCGGGGAGAGCTGCGGCATCCGCTCGGCCAGCACCGCCTGGATCCGGGCCGACTCGTAGTAGAGCTGCTGGCGGTGCAGCACGGCCGCGCTCAACCAGCCGGCGGCCAGGAACGACGGCCAGCTGCCGTCCGCGGCGAGCTGCCCGGCCAGGGCCTGCGCCGCCGCCTGCACCACCCCGGCGTACGCGCCGCCGACGCGGTGGTCCAGCGGGCCGGCGGCACGGGCGTCCCGACCGGCGACGCTGAGCCAGAACGCGGCGTTGGCGGAGAGGTAGAGCCGGGCCTCCGGGTCGCCCGGGGTGGCCCACTCGGGGGCGCTGCCGGCCAGCCTCGGGTCCTCGTCCCAGCCGCCGTCGGGCAGTTGCCGGGCGGCCAGCCAGTCCAGGGCGTGCCGGGCCGCCGGCCGGCCGAGCGCGCCGAGGTCGTCCAGCTCGGCGAGACGGAAGCAGGTGGCGTCGATGGAGGGCACGTCACCGCCGAGCATGGCCGGCCAGCCACCGTCGGGGGTCTGCCCGACCTCGGCCGCGTCGAGCAGGTCGGGGGGCACCGGCGCACCGGTGCGCAGCCGGGACAGTCGGGCGCGGTCCACCGCGTCGCCGTGCGCCACGACGAAGCCGACCGCGGCATCCAAGTCCACCACGGCGCTGACGCTACCGGCGCGAACGCGATCCCGCCTCGGGGAATCGGTCGAGGCCGGGGGCGGTTCGGCACCGCCCCACGGCCCCGGCCCAGGTCAGTACGCGGGCAGTGAGGGATCGATCTGCTTGATCCAGGAGAGCACCCCGCCCTGGACGTGCACCGCGTCGCGGAACCCGGCCGCCTTCAGCGCGGCGAGCGCCTCGGCCGAGCGGACCCCGGACTTGCAGTGCAGCACCACCTGCTTGTCCTGCGGGAGCTTCGCCAACGCCTCACCCGAGATGATCTCGCCCTTGGGGATCAGGGTGGAGCCGGGGATCCGGACGATCTCGTACTCGGCGGGCTCCCGGACGTCGACCAGGAAGATGTCCTTGCCGGCGTCCTGCCACTCCTTGAGCTCGGTGGCGGTGATGGTCGAGTCGACGATCGCCTCCTGGGCCGCCTCCGAGACCGCGCCGCAGAAGTCCTCGTAGTCCTCCAGCAGGTCGGTGACCGTGGGGTTCTCCCCGCAGAGCACGCAGTTCGGGTCCTTGCGGATCTTGATCTTGCGGTATTCCATCTCCAGTGCGTCGTAGACCATCAGCCGGCCGACCAGCGGCTCGCCGACCCCGGCGAGCAGCTTGATCGCCTCGTTGACCTGGATCGACCCGATCGAGGCGCAGAGCACGCCGAGCACGCCGCCCTCGGCGCAGGACGGCACCATGCCGGGCGGCGGGGGCTCCGGGTAGAGGCAGCGGTAGCAGGGGCCGTGCTCGGCCCAGAAGACCGACGCCTGGCCGTCGAACCGGTAGATCGACCCCCAGACGTACGGCTTGCCGAGCAGCACCGCCGCGTCGTTGACCATGTACCGGGTGGCGAAGTTGTCGGTACCATCGACGATCAGGTCGTACTGGGCGAAGATCTCCCGGACGTTCTCCCGGTCCAGGGCGGTGTTGTGGATCTCCACCTGGACCAGCGGGTTGATCTCGCGGATCGACGCGGCGGCGGACTCGGCCTTGGACCGGCCGATGTCGGAGACGCCGTGGATGATCTGGCGCTGGAGGTTGGACTCGTCGACGGTGTCGAAGTCGATGATGCCGAGCGTCCCGACCCCGGCGGCGGCCAGGTACATCAGAGCCGGCGAGCCGAGGCCACCGGCACCCACACAGAGCACCCGGGCGTTCTTCAACCGCTTCTGCCCCTCGACCCCCACATCGGGGATGATCAGGTGACGGGAGTAGCGACGGATCTCGTCAACGGTCAGCTCGGCGGCGGGTTCGACGAGCGGGGGCAACGACACGGTGGACTCCCCGGTGATCGGCTGATGGCGAACCGAGCCATTGTTGCTCGACCGGCCACCCTTCGGCCATGAGCAGTGACACCCCGTCCGACATACGGGAGCGGGAATATCTCAACTGCCGGGTACGAGATCGCCCGCGTACAACGAGCCGTCGACGTACGGCCAGGCGTTCGCCACGCAGCCGTCCAGCCCGTACGTCTGCTGCTGCATGACCGGGGCCGGCTCGCCGGGGCCGGGGCAGGCCTGGTGTTCCTCGCCGAGTTCGTGCCCCACCTCGTGGTTGACCACGTACGTCCGGTAGACCGACAGCGGCGCCCCGTAGTCCGGCACCGCCTCCATCCAGCGGGCCAGGTTGATGACCACCCGACCGGGCAGCCGGCAGGAGGTGTAGCCCTCGGTGTCCAGCCCACCCTCGGCGCACATCCGCTCGGAGGTGGCCGGGGTGGCGAGATAGATGGTGAAGTCGGCGGCGGCGACCTCCGGCACCCGCTGGAACCGCAGTTCGCCCGAGCGGATCCAGCTGTTCGGATCGCCGAGCGTCGCGTCGACGGCGGCGGCGAACGCGGCCACGTCCTGCCCGGTTTCCTGCTCCACCTCGATCCGGTAGCGGTGCAACGGCCCGTCGAAGCCGTACACCTCGGAGCGGCCGTCGGCGGCGGTGAAGCGGCCGGGTCCGCTGCGCGGGTAGGCGACGGTGGTCCGTTCCGCGCGTACCCCGTCGGGCAGCCGGCCGCCGCCGGACCCGTCGGCCACCCGCCCGGCGACCTGCTCGGGGCGGCTCGGGCCGCGCTCCGGGTGGAGGGTGACGAACCCGCCCACGCCCGCGCCGAGCAGGGCCAGGCCGAGCAGGGCGGCCCGTCGACGACGCCGGCGCATCCGCCGGCTGCGGCGCGGCCCGACGCCCGGCTCGCCGTGCCACCATGCGGCGCGCGGGTCGGCGTGACGCGGGCCGGCCCGGTACGGGTCGGTGTGACGCCGGTCGGGCCGGCCGGAGTCCGGCGGCTCCGGGCGCTCGGCGGACTCGGTGCTCACCCGGCCAGCATGGCAGACTAATCGGGCATAAACCTGCTATTGCCGCAAACTACGAGAACATGTTTCACTTCTCCGGTAACCGTCCGACAGCCGGCACCAGGCCCGGACACCCCCACCGGGAGCTCAGAGCGCCGGGCCGGCATACCGGCGACCGTCCAGGTACGGCCACGGGTTCGCGGTGCAGCCCCGCAGGAACAGCGACTGCTGCTGCATCACCGGCGCCGGCCGACCCGCCCCCGGACACCCCTCGTGGCGGTGCCCCAACTGATGCCCCACCTCGTGGTTCACCACGTACGTCCGGTAGACCGACAGCGGCACCCCGGCCCGGACGAAGTGCGGCACCGACGTCCGCCACCGGTCCAGGTTGATGATCACCTTCCCCGGCGCGCGGCACGACGTGTACGGCACGCCACCGACCCTGATGTCCACACCCCCGGCCCGGCACAGCCGCCCCGCCGTGCCGCGGGTCGCCAACTGCACGGTGAAGTCGGCAGACGCGTTCCCCGGCACCCGGCGCAGCCGCAACCGGCCGCCGTCCACCCAACTCCCCGGCCCGGCCAGGGCCGCCTGCACCTGGTCCGAGAAGGCACGCACGTCCTCGCCGGAGCCGTCCTCCACGGCCACCCGGTAGCGCCGCAGGCCGCCCGACCGGCCCAGCGTCGCCCCCGCCCGGTCGTCGTAGCGGAAGGTGCCCCGGCCCGTCGCCGGCACCGGGCCCGACAGCGCCAACGGCGGCACGGTCCCCGCCGGGACCACGGCACCGGCCGGTGCCGGCCGGGCCGACCCGACCCCGCCCGGCGCACCGACCGGCCCGGCCCCGACGACCGGCCCGCCGCGACCGAACGGCCCGCCCGCACCGGACGCTGCCCCGGCACCGAACGCCCCGGTGGCACCGGGCGATCCGGCGGTCACACCGGACGCGGGTACGCCGGGCAGGCCGGCCGGGCCCGGCGCGTAACCGTTCGGGCCGCCCGGTGTCGTCGCCGGACCGGCGACGGGCCGGCCGGCAGCCGGCGGCGGGGTGGCGACGGCCAGCCCGCCGGAGGTCACCACCAGCAGCAGGACCACCAGCGCGGTCGGACGCCAGCGGGCGGTGCCGGACGCCGGCCGTGGGAGGAGGATCGGACGCGGGTCACGGGAGGGGAGCGCAGACATCCGGGTCAGGATGCCATGCCGGGAAGCCACCTTCCGTCATCACCGGACCCCGGCGCGTCATCACCGGGCAGGGTCGCGGGACGCTGCGCCGACGGGCCCGGCGTCGACTCGGCGAGCAGGTGCAGCACCGCGCGGGCCACCGTACGCGGCACCTCCAACTGCGCCACGTGCCCGACGCCGGCCAGCATCATCAGCCGGCTGTCCGGGATGACCCGGGCCGTCTGCGGGGCCACCCGCACGTCCACCAACCGGTCCTTCATCCCCCCGACCACCAGCGTGGGCGCCCCGATGCCGGCGGCGATCCGCCACAGCGACTCCGGCCCCGGCAGGTACGACCGCAGGAAACTGGCCACCAGCCCCCGGAACGTGCGCACGTACGCGGCGGCGTAGTGGGGCGCGTCGTAGCGGACCCGGATCTCCTCCAACGCCTCCTGCCGGCGCTGCTCGCTGATCCGGCTCAGGTCGGCCACGCACGCCTCCATCGCCTGCTGGGCCATCACCTCCGGGGCGAGCTGGGCGAGCCGCCAGGCGGCCAGCCGCTCTCCGCGCGGAATGGCCAGCAGCGGCAGCATCCGCCCCTGCAACGAGCGGCCGAAGTTCAGGAACGGCAGCGCCGGGGAGATCAGCGTCAGGGTGCGCACCAGGTCCGGCCGGCGACCGGCGACGTACACCGAGACGGCGCCGCCCAGCGAGTTGCCGAACAGGTGCACCGGCCCCCGGCCGGAGTGCTCGATCCAGCGCACCACCCGGTCGGCGAAGGCCGGGATCGTGTACCGCAGCCCCGGCTCGCTACGCCCGAAGCCCGGCAGATCGATCGCCTGCCCGTCGAGGCGCTCGGCGAGCAGACCGGCGAGGTCCGTCCAGTTCTGCGACGAACCGCCCAACCCGTGCACGTACAGCGCCGGTTCCGCGTCCGGGCCGGTGGCCGGGGTGTCCCGGACGTAGGTGACCGTGCCGTCGAGGCGTACCGGCCGGCCGGGCCAGGGCGGGGGCAGCCGGTGCGGGGGCAGGTGCTCCTCGGGCCAGAGGGCGGCGCGTTTCATGCCGCCAAGTGTTCCCGTTCCGGCCCCGTACCGACAATGTGGCCGGTCAGGCCAGCAGCGCTTCGAGGCGACGGTTGACCGCCGCCAGGGTCGCCCGCACCACCGCCTGGCGTGGGTCCCCGGAGACCAACGCCGACCCGGCCAACTGCTCCACCCAGCCGTCGCAGACCAGCAGCACCACCACGGTCGCCACCTCGCAGTTGCCGAACGGCACCACGGCGGCGTGCTCGACGAAGCACCGCCCCCGTTCGGCGGTGCGCTCGGCGTGCCGCAGCAACTCGTCCACCGCCGCGGCGGCGGCCACCGCGCACAGCCGCAGGACGTACCCGTCCACGGCCGGCCCGGTGGCGTGCCCGGCGGCCGGCTCACCGGCGGTGAGCAGGCGTACCTCGACGTTGGCGTCCAGGCCGAAGGTGCTCACCTGGACGTGGTCGATGACCACCCGGGGCCCCGGCACGCCGCCGGTGTCCAGCGGTCGCGAGGGCGCGGTCTCCGTCGTGGTCATCTGCCCGCCCGAGTACGACGCGTTGAGCGTCGCCGGGCTGCCGGTGGGCGGCAGCGCGCCCGGGAGGGTCTCCTCCACGCTGGCCCGTCCCCGGTGCGGGGTCGACTGTCGGCGTCGCCGGGGCACCCCCGACGCCGTCGGTGACTGCTCGGCCGGCGGGTCCTCGGCGTCGCGGGCCGGGCCGCCGGTCGCCGCGTCGGCGCGTACCCCGGTGGCCTGTCGCTCCACGGCGGGCCGGGCGGCCGGGGGCTCCGCCGCCGACCGGGCCGGGTCACCTGCCGGCCGTTCCGCCGAGGTCGGCAGGCCGGCGGCCGGCTCGACCACGCGGGGTTCACCGGTACGGCGGCGCATCGGCGGCGGCACCGCGGCGCTGGGCTCACCGGACAGGCTCTGCGGTGCGGCGGCGAGCCCCATCCGTTCCTGGAGCAGGCGGGCCACCAGCCGGCTCACCTCCGCCGGGTCAGCCCCGTCGGACAGGTCGAGCCGCAGGCTGTGCGCCCCGGCCGGGGTACGCCGCAACGCCGCGTCGCGGACCCCGGCCACCTCACGTACGGCGTCCAGGATCGCGTTGACGTCGAAGCCCTCGGGGCGTTCCCGCAGCGGCGCCGGCTCGTCGTCGCGGCGCAGGTGGGTGGCGATCCGGGCGAGTTCCGGGGTCTCGGCGGGGGGCTCCACGGCTGGCGGCTCCGGCACGACGGGCACGTCCGGTTCGGCGGGGACGCGCTGCGGCAGCACCGCCGTGCCCCGGTCCGGTCTCCGTCCGTCCACCACCGGCTCGGTCGTGGTCAGCGGATCGGGCGCGGATCGGCGGGCCGCGTAGGGGGGTGCGCTCGTCGGGGCGGGCGCTGCGGGGATCTGGTCCAGCCGGCGTGGCCCGCTCGTGGCGGGGGCACCGGCGGTCGGGAGGGGCTCCGGCGGGTGGCCGGGCAGGTCGGTGGCGGTGGCCGGCTCGGTCGGCACCGACCGGAGCCGGAACGGCTGGTCGGCGCGGCCGGCCGGGGAGGTCGCCGGGCGGGGCGACGGTTCGTCGCGCGGGAGCCGGAACGGCTGCTCGGCGCGGACGGCGGCCGGCAGCGGGGCGGCCCGGTCCTGGCGCAGGCCGGTGGGCTCGTCGCGGGTCAGCGGCACCACGCCCGGCTCGTCGCGGGCGGCGGGCTCGTCCCGGGGCGACGGCGGCGGAACGACAGGCACCTCCCGCGGGGGCGGGGGCACCTCGGTGGGTCTCCCCGTCGACCATCCGGGCCGCTCGGCCGGGTGCAGTCGTTGCAGTGCAGGCGGCTCGGCCGGATGCAGCCGTTGCGGCACGGGCGGCTCGGCAGGCGACCGGTCCCGCTCGCCGGGACCGGGCCAGTTGCGCCCGGCCGGGTCCGACCAGTCCCGCTCGGACCGGTCGGCCCAGTCCCGCCCGGCGGGGTCGGACCAGTCCCGCTCCGGTCGGGTGCCCCGCTCGGACCAGTCCGGACCGGCACGGTCGGCACGGTCCCGCTCGGCGCGATCGGCGGGCTCGTGCCGCTCCGGCCGGTCGGCGCGCTCGGACCAGTCCGGTACGGGGTACTCCCCGCTCCGCCCGGCCCAGGCTCGCTCGGGGTGGTCGATGCCCGGGGTTACCGGGGCGACCCGCTCGGCGGCCGGCCGTTCCCGCCCGGACCGCTCGGCGGTGGGCTCCGGCAGGGCCGGTGGGGTGGCCGGTTCGGTTCGGGTCAGCTCGTACGGGCGGGGCACCTCCGAGCGCACCGGCTCGTACGGGCGGGCGGGCTCGGCGCGCACCGGCTGGTACGGCCGGGCCGGTTCGGCGCGCACCGGCTCGTACGGGCGGGCGGCCTCGGCCGACCACTCGGCCGCGCGTTCGGCACGGGTACGTCGGCCGACTGGTGGTTCCTCGTCCCGCGACCAGGAGGGGCCCCAGGTCCCGCCCCAGCTCGGGCGGTTCCAGCTCGGTCCGGACCAGTCCGGCTCGTCCGGCCCGGCGGTCGCCCGGCGCTCGCCGGACAGCGGCTCCCCGGCACCGCGCGCACCGACGCCCCGCTGGTCCGTCCCGGACGGCCCGGTGTCGGCGGTGGGCTCGGGGCGGTCGGCCCCGCGTGGCCCGTCAGGCGCGGAGAAGCGGTCGCGGGGGTCGTCGCCCGGGGAACCGGTGCCGCCCCGCTCGGGCGCGTGGAAGCCGGGGGGCACCTCGAAGCCGGAGGCGGCGGTGCCCACCGGGGGGACCTGCACGGCCGGTGGGGCCGAGGTGGGCAGGTCGCCTGCGGGCCGGTGGGCCGGCCGGGGTGCGGCGGGATCGTCCGAGGAATGCCGGGCGGCCTCCGGGTCGTGCTGCGGCCCGGCCGGGGAGGCCGGCCGGGGGGCCGGCACGACCAGCCGGTCACCGTCGGTGACCCGGGGGTCGGCGGGGTGGCCCGGCCCGCCGGGCGGGGCGCTCACCGGGCGCCGCAGCGGCGCCGGGAAATCCGGTGCCGAGTCGTGACCATTGCGGTGGACCCGACCGTTACGCGGGGACTCCTCGTCTGTCGACGGGGCGGCGAACGGCGCAGGTAGATCACCGTGCCGGGACGGCTGACCACCCCAGCCGCCGGCGGGGTCGGGCCGGTTCCACGGCGACCCGGTCTCCCGGTAACCCGGGGCGTCGACGCCGCCGGACCACCCGGTCGCAGGTGCCCACCCACTGGCGGAGCGGGCCAGGTCGTCGTGCTGACCCGTCCCGTCGCCGTGCTCTCCCGGGGTGGCGGCACCGGGTTGCCCTGATTCACTCACCGCGCGCTCCTTGGTCGCCCCCGCTGAGGCTACCGTGTGGTGACAGTGGCGATAAGTTACAGCGGCGGGCCAATTCCGGGGCCGGGGTGAGTGCCCTGACCGGTACGGGGTAAAAGTGCCGGCTGGAATGACGAAACTCGGAGGTTCCCATGACCGCTGTGGGGAACGGTGCGCAGACTGCCGGCCGGCCCACCCGGCTGCCCCGTTCAGCACGCCGTAAGCAGCTACTCGCGGCGGCTCAGGAGGTGTTCGTGGCGCAGGGGTACCACGCCGCCGCGATGGACGACATCGCCGAGCGGGCCGGGGTTTCCAAGCCCGTGCTGTACCAGCACTTCCCGGGAAAGATGGATCTGTATCTGGCGCTGCTCGACACGCACTGTGACGCCATCGTCGCCAAGGTGCACGAAGCGATGCGCGGCACGAACGACAACAAGGAGCGGGTCGGCGCTTCGGTGCGCGCGTACTTCGACTTCGTCGACCACGAGAGCGAGGCGTTCCGACTCGTCTTCGAATCCGACCTGCGCAACGACCCGGCCGTGCGGCAGCGGGTCGAGCGGGTGGAGCAGGGCTGTATCGCGGCGATCACCGACACCATCATCTCGGACACCGGGGTCAGCCGGGCGCACGCCGAGCTGCTCGCCTCCGGCCTGGTCGGCGCGGCCGAGACGGCCGCCCAGTTCTGGCTGGCCGGCGGCCGGCAGGTGCCGAAGGCCGAGGCGGAGGCGCTGGTCGCGGCGTTGTCCTGGCGGGGTATCGCGAGCTTCCCGCTCCAGGGTGAGTCGGCCTGAACATCCGGCTCCGAGATCGGATAGCCTTCCCAACGGCGGCTATCTCGCCCACCTGAGGAGGCACACGTGGAGGTCAAGATCGGCGTGCAGTACGCGCCGCGCGAGCTGGTTCTGGAGAGCGCGCAGTCGCCGGCCGAGATCGAGCAGATCGTGACCGACGCCTTCGCCAAGGCGGAGGGGACGCTCTCCCTGACCGACGAGAAGGGTCGACGGGTCATCGTGCCGGTCACCAAGGTCGCCTACGTCGAGATCGCCGAGGCGTCCGCCCGCGCGGTCGGTTTCACCGTTCGCTGAACCGGTCCGACCCTGCGGCGGGCACGGCCCGCCGCAGGGCGACCCGGTGACGCGGGTCACATTTTTCACCCCTGCCGAAAAGCCGGCCATCCAGGTCAGGGGCGTGTACCCACCCGCTCGGGTAGGATGAGGTAGTTGCCGTGGGCGCCGATCTGATCGAAGTCCTGCCCACGGCGCGCGTGCGGCCCGGTCTGACACGGCGATTTTCCGCCGCCGATCGCGTGGCCCGCGCCATACCGACCGCGCCCTGAGGACACCACGGGGCGCACCACGAGAGGGCACCCCCAGATCCAGATGAGCGAACAGATTCTCGACCAGCTGGAGGGCCAGGAACTGGCCCCCACCGCCCCGGTCCGCCCGGAGGCCCCCACGTTCGCCGCGCTCGGCGCGCGGCCCGAGACCGTCGAGGCCCTGGCTGCGGCGGGCATCACGCGCGCCTTCGCGATCCAGGAGTACGCGCTGCCGATCGCCCTGCGCGGCACCGACCTGATCGGTCAGGCACCCACCGGCACCGGCAAGACCCTCGGGTTCGGCGTCCCGCTGCTGGAGCGGGTCTTCGCCCCGGCCGAGGGCAGCGACGGCGTGCCGCAGGCCCTGGTCGTCGTACCCACCCGCGAGCTGGGCATCCAGGTCGCCAAGGACCTGGCCGCCGCCGGCCGTACCCGGGGCGTCCGGGTGCTGCCGATCTACGGCGGGGTGGCGTACGAGCCGCAGATCGACGCGCTGCGCAAGGGCGTGGAGATCCTGGTCGGCACCCCGGGCCGGCTGATGGACCTGCAGAAGCAGAAGCACCTGCGGCTGGACCGGGTCCGCGCGCTGGTGCTCGACGAGGCCGACCGGATGCTCGACCTGGGCTTCCTCGACGACGTCGAGAAGATCCTGGCGATGCTGCCGGAGGACCGGCAGACCATGCTCTTCTCGGCGACCATGCCGGACCCGATCGTCACCCTCTCCCGGCGGTTCCTGCGCCGGCCGGTGACGATCCACGCCGGGCACACCGCCGAAACCGGCCCGTCCCCGCAGACCCAGCAGCTGGCCTACCGCACCCACTCGATGAACAAGATCGAGATCGTGGCGCGTATCCTCCAGGCCGAGGGGCGCGGGCTGACCATGATCTTCACCCGGACCAAGCGGGCCGCCGACCGGGTCGCCGAGGACCTCGACTTCCGGGGCTTCGCGGTGGCCGCGGTGCACGGTGACCTGGGCCAGGGTGCGCGGGAACGGGCGCTGCGCGCGTTCCGGGCCGGCAAGATCGACACCCTGGTCGCCACCGACGTGGCCGCCCGGGGCATCGACGTGAGCGGCGTCACCCACGTCATCAACTACGACTGCCCCGAGGACCAGGACACCTACACCCACCGGATCGGTCGTACCGGCCGGGCCGGGGCGACCGGGGTCGCGGTCACCTTCGTCGACTGGGACGACATGCCCCGGTGGCGGATCATCGACAAGACGCTCGGGCTCGACATGCCGGAGCCGCCGGAGACCTACCACACCTCCCCGCACCTCTACACCGACCTGGACATCTCGCCGGAGATGACCGGCACCCTGCCGACCGCCGAGCGGACCCGCGCCGGGCTCTCCGCCGAGGTCGAGGAGGACCTGGGTGGCCGGTCCCGCCGGGGCGAGAGCGGTGGCCGGGGCGGCCGGCGCGGCGAGGGCCGGGGACGCGGCGAGAGCAGCGGCCGGGGCGGCGGACGCGGTGACCGGCGTCGGGCCCGCCCCGACTCCGACGCGCCGGATGCCACCGGAACGCCCGTGGAGGCCGCCGAGGAAGGCCCGCGTACCCCCCGCAGCCGGCGTCGCCGCCGGGCCGGCGAGGTGGTCGGGGGCGAGCCGACCACGGTGACCACCGGCGGGTCCACCGACACCGCCACCGGCCCGACCGGCGAGCCCGCCGTCGCCGCCGGGTCGGCCACCGAGGGTGAGCCGGGCCGGCCGCGTCGCCGCCGTCGCCGGCGCGGTGGTGGCGGCTCCGGCGCGGACGCGCCGGCCGAGGCCACCGCCGACTGACCCGACAGCACCGCCGACATCCCCCGGCCGTCCGACGGTCCGGGGGATGTCCCGTCTGCGCCGGTGGGCACATCGCCCTCCCTGCCCGGGGCGGGCCGGGAGCGGCGAGGGCCGGGTGGGAAAGGATGATGGGACCATGCCGGAACCGTTGGACGCCGCCCTGACCGAGGTCAGGGCGTTGCTGCTCGACCCCGCCCTGACCCGTGCCGTCGCCGCCGGCCGCCGTCGGGGCCAGCGCCCCTCGGTGGTACGCGCCGAACTCCGCCCGGTCGCCCTCAAGGCCGGCCCCCGGTTGCAGATCGCCACGTCCGACGGCGCACGGCCGTACACCCGGAACGTGTCGCCGGGCGCGGAGGCCGACGCGGCGGTCGACGCGCTGCTCGCCGAGCCCTTCGGCAACTGGCACGTGGAGACCGCCGGGGCGACCCTCCAGCTCCGGGTGACCAAGTCCGGCGAGGCGCAGGTGCACCGGGCGGCGGCCAGCCGGCCGGCCGCGCCCGCCGACGGCCACGACCGGGCCAAGGAGTACCTGCTCGACCCGGGCGACCCGATCTTCGCGGAGATCGGCGGCAACGCCGCGAAACGCCGGCAGGTGGACGCCTTCCTGCGGGCGCTGGCCGCCACCCTGCCCGACGACCTCACCGGGCGGCTGCGGGTGGTCGACCTGGGCTGCGGCAACGCCTACCTGACCTTCGCCGCCTACCGCTACCTGACCGCCCGCGGGCTCGACGTGGAACTGGTCGGGGTGGACGTGCGGGAGGACCAGCGGCAGCGCAACAGCGAGCTGGCGGAGCGCCTCGGCTGGGCCGACCGGGTCACCTTCGTGGCCGGCACGATCGCCGACGCGGTGGTGGAGCCCACCCCCGATCTGGTGCTCGCCCTGCACGCCTGCGACACCGCCACCGACGAGGCGCTGGCCCGCGCGGTGCGCTGGGACGCCAGGTGGGTGCTGGCCGCGCCGTGCTGCCACCACGACCTCGCGGCGCAGCTGCGCGCCCGGCCGGCCCCGGCACCGTACGAGTTGCTGACCCGGCAGGGCATCCTGCGGGAACGCTTCGCCGACGTGCTCACCGACGCGCTGCGGGCCGGGCTGCTGCGGTCGCACGGCTACCGGGCCGAGGTGGTCGAGTTCGTCGACTCCCGGCACACCCCCCGGAACCTGCTGATCCGGGCCCGCCGGACCGGCACCGGCGGCGGTGACCCGCAGGCGGCCGAGTACCGGCAGCTGGTCGACCAGTGGCAGGTGACCCCGCGCCTGGCCACGCTGCTGGCCGACCCGACCGGGGACGGCGTGGCGGACAGCGTGCGGGGCTGAGCGGTTCAGCGCCGCCGGTCGCCGCCGGGGCGCTCCCCCGGCCTGCGGTCGACGATCGAGGAGATCCGCTCCCGCGGCCTCCGCTCGTCGTCGCCGGGCGCGGCAGGGAACGGCACCACGGTGCCGGACAGTTCGGCGTTGCCGGCGGCGGCGAACGCGTTCCAGGAGATGTCGACCAGGAGCCGTTTGAGTTCGGCGTGCCTGACGGCGGCGCTGCGTTGCAGGGCCAGCCGGACGCCGAGCAGCACCCCCACCAGGGTGGTGGTGACCGCACCGGCGGCGGCCAGCACGTGCGCCCCGGTCGCCTCGTCACCGGTGAACACCAGCACCAGCAGCCAGCCCCAGAAACCCAGGGCGAACACGGCCGCCTTGACGACGAAGAAGAGGCTGACCGCACCGGGACGGTGCGACGCCGGACGGTCGGACTCGGCCATGCTGCTCCTCACCGGATGCGACAGGTGACGAACCCGTCGGGTTCGATTGACCTACGACAACTGACGCTGTGTCACGAACTGTGCCGCCGCCCCGCGTGGAGGCCGGACGGGGACTCAGCCGGCCGGTACGGGGAATTGCACCGGACCGCCGTCGTACTACCCTCGGGGGGCGTACCGGACACCCCGGCTCCCACCCGAAGAGGACGATCTCACAGGCATGGGTTCGACAGAGGTTTCACCCCAGATGGCGTTCGCCCGCTTCGTGCGACGGGCCATCGACGACGCCCGTGACGAGCGGGGTTGGACGGTGAGCGATCTCGCTGCCCACACCGGTGTGGGTCGGTCCACCGTCTTCCGCTGGCTCGCCGGCGACTGGCAGGACTACCCCGAACTGGCCAAGGTACGCGGCTTCTGCGCCGCCCTCGACCTGCCGGTCGCGGCGGCCTTCCGGGCGCTCGGCCTGCCCGACGCGGGGCCCGCCCCCCGCCGCCGCGCCGACGACGGCCCGGTGGAGGCCGACGTCCGGGTGATCCTCGACCGGCTGGCCGATCCGACGGTACCCGCCGAGGAGAAGCACCACATCCGTGACCTGCTGCGCTATCTGGCCCGCCGTCCGGTCCGCCGCGCCGGCTGACCGCCGCGCCGGTCGATCCGGCCGGCTCCCCGGGCCGCTGCTCTCAGCGGACGGTCAGGGTGAACTCCGCGGTCCGCACCACGCCCGCCACCTGGAAGTCCAGGTACATCCGGTAGTTGCCGGGGCCGGGTGCGGTCAGCCAGAACGTCACCGTGTCGGCGGCCGGCCCCGGGCCCGGGTGCACGTGCAGGTAGCCCAGGTCCCCCTCGCGCAGGGCGACCAGGTGCCCGTACGCGTCGAGGTAGCGCTCCAGGGCGACGGGTCGTCCCGCCGGGTCCCGGACCGTGAACCGCAGCGGTACGGCGGCGTCCACCTGCGGGGTGCCCTCGTAGTCGACGGTGAACCCGTCGACGGCCGCCCGGCTGGCCGGGGCGGGCAGCGGACGGGGCGCGTACTCCCCCGGGGCGACCAGGTCCACGCCCAGCGTCGCCGGGGTCTGCCGGCCGTCGTCGGCGACCGCCGTGAAATCCGTGTACGCCCGCCAGACGCCCGGCTGCGGCAGGGTCAGCGGGATCGACCAGGTGCCGTCGGCGGCCATCGTCGGGTGCAGGTGCTGGAATCCGGTGAGGTCGCGGCGTACCACCACCAGGTGCATCGGCTTGTCGTGCACGACCGCGAACCGGGTGACCGGGCGGCGCTGCGCGTCACGGATCTGGAACCGCAGTTCACCGGCCCGCCCGGCGACGAACTCCCCGCCCGACCGGACGAGTGTGTAACCGCCGGAGCTGACGGACAGACCGGTGGCCGCGTCGCCTGAGGAGTCCCCGCCGGTGCCGTCGTGCTGGTGTGCGCCGGTGCCCGGAGCGTGGGTGTGGTCACCGGCGGCCGTCGCGGCGGTCGCCGTCGTACGCCCGGTCGGCCGCCCGTTGGCCCGGCCGAGCCCGAAACCGAGCAGGACGGCCAGCACCAGACCGCCCACCACCAGCGCCAGCCGCAGCGTGGCCCGGTCCGGCCCCACCGTCGACGCCCCGTCCCCGGTCGTAGTCCCGCCTGACAGGGTCCATCCGCCGGGTTCCGCGCCGCCCGGTTCCTGCCGGTCCACCGGGTGTGCGCTGCCCGCGTCACTGCCGCGCCCCTGCTGGCCCGTCGGTCGGCCGATGCCTGCGTCGGCCCCCCGGGCCGGCTGGTCCACCGGCTCCGGGGTGCCCTGGTCGGGGGCCGGTCCGCCGCCGGCTGCCGGGCCGGCGGGCCGGGTGACGGATCGCTGGTCGGCCATCCGCTCACCGTACCGCCGACCCCGACGGCACCGGGACGACGGCCGGACACCGTGGCGGCGGTCGCACCAGGGCCGGCCGGGGAACTTATCCGCCCGGTCCGCCGACCCGGTCCGGGTCAGCCGGCGACGGCGAGGGCGAGCGGGAGGACGTCGGGGGCACCGGAGCGGCGCAGCAGGCGGGCCGCCATCGTCATCGTCCACCCGGAGTCGACCAGGTCGTCGACGAGCAGCACCGGGCCGTCCAGGACGGTCAGCGCCCCGGCCACCTCGTCGGGGAGGCTGAAGGCGTCGTGCAGGGCGCGTACCCGCTGGGCGCTGTTGCCGCGCGGCCCGCCGCCCCCGGCAGGGCCGACCGGGGTGACCGCGCCGAGCAGCGGTAGCCGGCCGACCGTGGCGATCCGCTCGGCGAGCGAGGCGACCAGGGTCGGGTGGCTGCGGGAGCCGACCGTGACCACGCCGGCCGGGCGACGCGGCCACGGGTCGTCGCCGTGCGCCCAGGCTTTCAGCACCTCCACCACGGCCGTCACGACGTCGTCGGGCACCGGGCCGTCGGCCGTGCCAGGGCCGACCAGGGCGCGGAGCCGGCCACCCCAGCCCAGGTCGGACAGCCGCCCCACGGCCCGACCGGGCAGCGCCTGCTCCGTCGGCGGAATCCGCCCCTTCAGCGGTACGCCGACCGCGTCGAGGCCGGTCGGCCAGAGCTTCTTGGGAGCGATCTGCACCCCGGGGCGGCCGAGGAAGGTCTGTGCGGCGGTCAGCGCGGGGCCGGACACGTCGGCGGTGAACAGGGGCGCGGCGCAACGGTCGCACCGGCCGCAGTCGTCCGCCCCGCTGTCGTCGAGGCAGTCCCGCAGGTACCGCATCCGGCAGCCGGGCGTCGCGGCGTACTCGCGCATGGCCTGCTGCTCGGCGGTGCGGGCCTCGGCGACGCGGCGCAACCGGGCCTCGTCGTAGGTCCAGGGTTCGCCGGTGGCGAGCCACCCCCCGCGCACCCGGCGGACCGCGCCGTCGACGTCGAGCACCTTGAGCATCAACTCCAGGCGGGTCCGGCGCAGGTCGACGAGAGGTTCGAGGGCCTGGGTGGAGAGCGGCCGGTCGGTGTGCAGGGCGGCCAGCACGGCACGCACCTGCTCCTCGGGCGGGAAGGCGAGTGAGGCGAAGTAGCGCCAGATCGCGGCGTCCTCGACACCGGGCAGCAGCAGCACCTCGGCATGTTCGACGGCCCGACCGGCGCGGCCGACCTGCTGGTAGTAGGCGATCGGCGAGGGCGGCGCACCCAGATGCACCACGAAACCGAGGTCGGGCTTGTCGAACCCCATCCCGAGCGCGCTGGTCGCCACCAGCGCCTTGATCTTGTTATCGAGGAGGTCCTGTTCGGCGGCGCGGCGGTCGGCGTCCTCGGCCTGGCCGGTGTAGGAGGCCACCGACCAGCCGCGCGCACGGAGGAACTCAGCGGTCTCGGTGGCCGCCGCGACGGTGAGCGTGTAGATGATCCCCGAGCCGGGCAGCGCGTCCAGGTGGTCGGCGAGCCAGGCCAGCCGGTGCGCCGGGCTGGGCAGGTCGAGCACGCCGAGCCGCAACGACTCCCGGTCCAGGGTGCCCCGCAGCACCAGCACGTCGGCCCGGCGCGCGGCCCGCCCGACGGGGTCGGCGCTCGGCGCTGCGGGGCCGGTGGGCGGCGTGGTGGGTCCGGCGGGGCCGGTGGTCGACGTGGCCAGGTCGGCCGGGGGCGGGGTGGTTTCGGTGCCGAGCTGCTCGGCGACGTCCCGGGTCACCCGCTCGTTGGCGGTGGCGGTGGTGGCGAGCACCGGGGTCCGCTCCGGCAGGTTGCCCAGGAAGGTACGCAGCCGGCGGTAGTCGGGCCGGAAGTCGTGCCCCCAGTCGGACACGCAGTGCGCCTCGTCGACCACCAGCAGCCCGGTGGTGGCGGCCAGCCTCGGCAGGACGGCGTCCCGGAAGTCGGGGTTGTTGAGCCGCTCGGGGCTGATCAGCAGCACGTCCACCGTGCCGGCGTGGATCTCGGCGGTGATCTCGTCCCACTCGTCGAGGTTGGCTGAGTTGATGGTGCGGGCCCGGATGCCGGCGCGGGCCGCCGCCTCCACCTGGTTGCGCATCAACGCCAGCAGCGGCGACACGATGACCGTCGGCCCGTGCTCACCGCGTTCGCGCAGCAGGGCGGTGGCCACGAAGTAGACCGCCGACTTGCCCCACCCGGTGCGCTGCACGCAGAGCACCCGCCGCCGGTCCACCACCAGCGCCTCGATGGCCCGCCACTGGTCCTCCCGCAGCCGGGCGTGCGCGCCGGCCAGCCGCCGCAGCACCCCCTCGGCCCGCTCCCGCACCGCCGCCCGATCCCCACTCATCCGGCATTCCTACCACCCCGGCCGGACACCCCGACCTCCCACGCGGTTGATCAAGAGGTTTACGTCATGAACCGCTTTTCGGGTGACGCGAACCTCTTGATCACCGGGGCGACCGGGTGGGAGGTGGGCGTGGGTAACCCGCCCACGGCGACTCCGTCCCATGGCAACTCCGGGCGCTTGACCCGAGGGTCCACTCTGAGTGGCAGATCCCTCACCCGCTGGAGGCAGACATGCGCTGGCTCATCATCCTCGTCGTCGTACTCGTGGCTCTCGCAGCCGTGGCATGGTGGCGTCGTGGCCGCCGGGCGGTGACCGACGGCGACCGGCAGGTACGTGACCTGACGGCATCGGAGCAGGCCCGCCGCCGCCTGGACGACCACCGGAACCCGACGGACGGCAGCAACCTCCGCAGCACCGGGGGCGGAAGTCTCTGATCGGAACTCCCGAGCCCGAGATCCTGGGGCACGCCACTCCCCTGAACCGATGGAGCGGTATCCGGCCGGCCTGCCCACCCGTGCCGTTGGATTGTGGAGAGTTGTTGCGGCCCAGGCGACAACAACTCTCCACAGTCGGAGCGCCCCGGCCGTCCGGTGTTCGCGCTACCCCGGTCGCGGCAGCGACTTACCGAGCGTGCGTACGGCGGTCGACGACATCGCCGCCAGTTCGGGCTGGGCGGGCAGGAAGACCGTGGGGACAACCAACGACTGGTTCATCGCGGCGAGCCGGCATTCGGTCTGGAGGTCGGTGGTGTTCCGTACGCCCCGGACGATCGAGACCATGTGTACGCGGCCAAAGCGACTCCTGGCCGGTCCGGGATCGCGCCTGGGCGATTGATCCACTCCCGTGGGCCGAGGTAGCGGTGTCCCGGGCGACGGGACACCGCTACCTCGGCGACACTGAGTTGATCAAGCGCCCGACCGGACCCGACCGGAACCGACCGGACCCGACCGGGTGCGGGCAGGTCAGCGGGCGGTCAGCGGGTGGGGAGGCCGGCGCGGGCGGCGACGGCGGTGTCCGGCTGGTCGGCGAAGACCCCGTCCAGGCCGAGGCCGAGGAAGAGCTCGTACTCGGCGGTGATGTCGCCCCGGGCGTTCGGGTCGGCGCCGATCCGGAAGTCGACCGGGAGGAACTGGTTCTCGGCCCGGAACGTCCAGGCGTGCACCAGCAGCTGGTGCCGGTGCGCGTCGCGGATCACCGTGGTCGGGGCGAGCAGCTTGCCGGTGGCGTCCCGGGGGATGATCAGGTTTTTGTTCAGCCCGACCCCGTCGGCGTACCTGGCGATCCCGCGCAGGCCGGCGGCGGTCGCCAGGTCCTGGTAGGTGCGGGGGTCACCGGCGGCGGTGAAGTCGTACGGCCGGCCGGTGGCGTCGAGGAGCTGGACCAGCGGCACGTCGATCATCCGGTCGAGCGTGCGCAGGTTGGCGGTCTCGAAGGACTGGATGAAGACCGGGTCGTCGCGGTGGGTCAGCTTGTTCCGGCGCAGCACCGTGACCAGCGGCTCCTCCAGCGGCAGCCCGATCGAGGCGAAGTAGGTGGGGTGCTTGGTCTCCGGGTAGACGCCGATGGTGCGGCCCCGCGCCTTCGACTCGGCGCGGGCCAGGTCCAGCACCTCCTGGAAGGTGGGCACCGCGAACCGGCCGTCGAACGCGGTGTTCGCCACCCGCACCTGGGGCAGCCGCTCCTTGGCCCGCAGCGTCTTCAGCTCGGCCAGGGTGAAGTCCTCGGTGAACCAGCCGGTGACCGGCACCCCGTCGATGGTCTTGGTGGCCTTGCGGCCGGCGAACTCCGGGCGGGCCGCCACGTCGGTCGTACCGGAGATCTCGTTCTCGTGCCGGGCGACCAGCACCCGGTCCCGGGTCGAGACCAGGTCGGGCTCGATGTAGTCGGCGCCCATCCGGATCGCCAACCGGTACGCCTCCAGGGTGTGCTCCGGCCGGTAGCCGCTGGCCCCCCGGTGGGCGATCACCAGGGGCCGGTGGGTGGCCCGGTCGGCGCGGTCCGCGTCGTCCTCGCGGGCCGAGGCTGCGCCGGCGGCGGCCACCGGGACGGCGACGGCCACGGCGAGCAGCGCGCCGGCCACACCGAGAGCGGAAAGGGTACGTCGCAACGCGATCTCCTTGGTCGAGGGGCCTCCGGCCGGACGCCGGTACGCCCCGACGGGCGCTCACAGCAGACCGGGCGCGGCTGACGGCCAGTTGGTCGCCGACTGGCCGTCAGGTGAACCCTGCGGGGAGACCGGGACCGGCCCGGGATACGCGATTCACCGACCCGGTCCCGCCGGAATCGACAGGATTGTCTGGTGCGCCGGTTCCTTCGTCACCCCGTCCGGCTGGTGCCGTTCGGTTTCCTGGTGACGATCGCGATCGGCACCGGCCTGCTGATGCTGCCCTGGGCCACCAGCGCGCACCGGTTCACCCCGCTGGTCACCGCGCTGTTCACCGCCACCTCGGCGGTGTCGGTCACCGGGATGGCGGTCACCGACACCCCGAACTACTGGAACGGCTTCGGGCTGGTGATGATCACCGTGCTCACCCAGGTCGGCGGGCTGGGCATCCTCACCGGCGCGGCCCTGGTCAGCCTGGCGGTCACCCGGCAGCTCGGGCTGCGCAACCGGCTGCTGGTACAGGCCGAGACCGCCGAGTACGGCCCGGCCGACCTGCGCCGGCTGCTGCTGCGTATCGCCGGCACGGTGTTCGGCTGCGAGCTGGTGATGACCGCGGTGATCACCGCCCGGCTCCGGCTCGCCTACGACTACTCCCCCGGCCGGGCGCTGTGGTCGGCGGCGTTCCACTCGATCCAGGCGTTCAACAACGGCGGTTTCACCCTGTACACCGACGGGCTGGTCGGGTTCGCCCGGGACCCGTGGGTGGCGCTGCCGCTGGCGTTCGGCGCGATCGTCGGCGGGCTGGGCTTCCCCGCACTGTTCGAGGCGTTCCGCCGGCGTCGCCGGCCGGGCCGCTGGGCGGTGTCCACCAAGCTGACCGTCTGGGGCAGCGTGGTGCTGGTGGCGGTGGGTTTCGTCGGGCTGCTCGTCACCGAGTGGGACAACCCGTTCACCATCGGCACCTACGACACCCCGGGCAAGCTGCTCGCCACGTTCACCCAGATCGCGCTCAGCCGTACCGGTGGCTTCGACGTGATCGGCGTGGCCGCCCTCCGCGAGGAAAGTTACCCCCTGCTCATCGCCCTGATGTTCATCGGCGGCGGCAGCGCCAGCACCGCCGGTGGGATCAAGGTCTCCACGTTCTTCCTGCTCGGCTTCGTCATCTGGGCGGAGCTGCGCGGGGAACCGGACGTCACCGTGGGCCGCCGCCGGATCGCGGTGGCCAGCCAACGCCAGGCGTTGACGGTGGCGCTGCTCAGCGTCGCCCTGGTGACCGTCGGCACGCTCGGCCTGACCGTGCTCACCACCGACGTCCGGTCCAACGCGACGCTGTTCGAGGTGACCTCGGCGTTCAGCACCGCCGGCCTCACCGTCGGGCTCACCCCGCACCTGCCCGCGTCGGGGCAACTGGTACTGACCGTGCTGATGTACGTCGGGCGGATCGGCCCGCTCACCCTCGGTTCGGCGATCGCGTTGAACACCCGACGCCGGCTGTACCGCTACCCGAAGGAGCAACCCGTTGTCGGCTAGGGACGAAGGCGACGGCGACATCGCCGTGATCGGGCTGGGCCGGTTCGGCTGCCACCTGGCCGGGTCGTTGACCCGGCTCGGCCACCGGGTGCTCGCCGTGGACCGCGACCCCGACCGGGTGCAGCGCTGGTCGGCGGTGCTGGACCGGGTGGTGCAGGCCGACGCGACCGAGGAACAGGCGCTGCGGCAGCTCGGCATCGACGACTTCACCCGGGTGGTGGTCGCCATCGGCGCCTCGGTGGAGGCCAGCGTGCTCACCGTGCTGGCGCTGACCGAGGTGGGCGTACCGCAGGTGTGGGCGCGGGCGACGTCCCGCAAGCACGCCAAGATCCTGGCCTCGGTCGGCGCCCACCACGTGGTCTTCCCGGAGGCGGAGACCGGGGAACGGGTGGCCCACCTGATCGTCAGCCGGATGCTCGACTTCATGGAGTTCGGCGACGACTTCGCCATCGCCAAGGTGCCGGTGCCTCCGCCGCTGGTCGGTCACCGGCTGCGGGACCTGGCGGTGCAGGAGCGCTACGGGGTGATGGTGGTCGGTGCGAAACCGGCCGGGGAACGCTTCCGGTACGCCGACCCGGACACGGTGCTCGGGCCGGGCAGCGTCCTGATCGTGGAGGGCGGGATCGCCCGGGTGCAGCAGTTCGCCGCCCTACGCTGACCGCGCCGTCCGCCCGCCGCGACCGGGCCCGGCCTCAGCCCCGGGGCCCCTTGCCGGGACCGCCACCTGCGCCTCTGCCTCCCTTCCCGGTCACTTTCCCGCTTTTCCCGGTGCCCCACCCGGCCCCTTGCCCGCCGCCGGACCGGGCCCCTTGGCGGGCTTCTCGGCCTTCGGCTTCGGCTTCGCCGGCCCGGCCGCGCCGGAACCGCCCTTGCCGGACGTCTTCGCCGGTTTCTTCGCCGCCGGCTGCTTGGCCGCCGGTTTCTTCGCCGCCGGGGGCTTCACCACGGGCGCGCTGCCGGCCACCCCGGAGACCCGTACCCCGCAGCTCGAATCGCCGACGGTGAACTCCAGCGGCAGCGGGTTGCCCCCGGTGTAGCGGCCGGTCAGCGCGACTTTCTCCGACGCGCCGGGGGCCAGCGCGGCCCGCCCGGCCGCCGGGGTGACCCGCACCAGGCGGCCCTCCTGGCGTACCTCGGGGGTGGTCGTGGTGACGGTCTGCTGGCCGGGGAAGGCGAAACTCATCGTCCAGTCCCGCAGTTCCCGGGGACCGGTGTTGGTCAGCGTCAGCTGGGCGGCGAAGTCCCTGCCGGAGTCGCTGCGCAGCGCGTACTCGACCTCGCACGGGATGGTCTCGGGCAACCCCATCCGGGCCTCGGTGGGCCGGTCGACGCCGCCGCTGGCCGGGCTGCGCGAGGTCACCCCCCAGACGGCCGCGGTGACGGCCACCAGGCTCACGGCGGCCACCCCGGCCTCGATCCGGCGGCGGCGGGCAGCGGCCCGGCGGGTGCGGGTACGCCCCGAGAACGGCAACGCGTCGGTGTCGGCCGACCAGGGCAGGATCGTGGTGCCGGCGTTGGCGAGCAGGGCCGGGTCCATTCGCCCGGGTGCCGGCGAGACGGGCACCGCCGCGACCATCCCGGCCGCCGCGGCGAGGGTACGCGCCACCTCGGCCGTCGCCGGCCGGTCCTCGGGGCGCTTGGCCAGGCAGCGGCCGACCAGCTCGACCACCTCGTCGGGGAGCCCGCGGACCGGGGGCATCGGCTCCGGATCGTGGTACATGTGCGCCCGCAGCATCTGCGTCGTGGTGCTGGCCTGCCAGGGCAACCGCCCGGTGAGCATCCGGTAGAGCAGCAGCCCGACGGCGTACACGTCGGTGGCCGGGGAGACCTGGCCGTTGTCGAGGCGCTCCGGGGCGAGGTAGGCGGGGGTGCCGAGCAGCGCGCCGTCCGGCCCCTTCTCACTCTCCCCGACCAGCGCCGAGATGCCGAAGTCGACGACCTTCACCCCGGTCGCGGTCAGCATGACGTTGCCCGGGGTCACGTCCCGGTGCACCACCCCCCGGGCGTGCGCGGTGGCCAGTGCCGAGGTCACCTCGGCGCCGATGGTCACCGCCTCCCGCCAGGGCAGCTGCCCGTCGCGGCCGAGCCGCGCGGTGAGCGGACCGCCGTCCACCAGCTCCATCACCACGTACGGCACGGTCAGGCCGACCTGCTCCGACTCGCCGTAGTCGTACACGTTGGTGATGTTGGGGTGGCAGAGCCGCGCGGCGGCCTGCGCCTCGATCCTGATCCGGTGCCGGAAGGCCCGGTCGCTGGCCAGCCGCGAGGCGAGCACCTTCACCGCGACCTGACGGCCGAGCACCTGGTCGTAGCCGCGCCACACCACGGACATGCCGCCCGCGCCGAGCTGCTCGATCAGCCGGTACCGCTCACCGAGGAGCTGGGCGGCGTTCCGGACTCCTGCACCCATGGTCGACCGAGTTGCCCGGGACGGCCCGGCCTACACCTCGATGGTCGTAATCGGTCAGGAAAGTCACCCGATCAGGCGGTCGCGAGCAGTTGGTCCACCGGGGCGTAGTCGTCGGTCAACACCAGCGCGCCGTCGACGAACCGGGTCACCTCGCTGCCGGCGAGCAGGTCCGGGATCTTCGTCACGGTGCCCAACCGGGCCCGCAGCGCCTCCAGCGGCAGCGGGGCGTCCGAGGCGACGATGAGGAAGTTGCTGCCCTGCTGCCCGGCGATCGCCTCCGGTGGCGCGACCAGCGCCATGTGCTCGAACTCGGCGGCCACCGTGGCCAGCTCCGACCTGATGAACCGGCCCGGCGGGTAGTCGATGACGTTCTGCACGTAGATGCCGCCGGGACGCAGCACCCGGTCGACCTCCGCCGCCATCTCCCGGGTGGCCAGGTGCCACGGCACCACCAGGTGCCCGAAGGCGTCGCCGACGACGAAATCCCGGCTGTCCGCCGGCTCGCCGCCGACCAGCATCCGGGCGTCGCCCACCGCCGCCCGCAGCCCCGGCCCGGTCCGGACGCCCAACTCCCGCCGGTCCAGGTCGACCAGCTCACCGTCGATCTCGAAGACCACGTTGTCGGTGCCCGGCCGGGTGGCGCCCAGGTAGCGGGGCATGGTGAACCCGCCCCCGCCCAGGTGCAGCGCGTCCAGCCGCTGCCCCTTCGGGGCGGACACGTCGGCGACCGCGCCGATCCACTGGGTGTACTCGTACTCCAGGTGCGTCGGGTCGTCCAGGTCGACGTACGAGTGCTGGGCCGAGTTGAGGTAGAGGGTGCGCCCGCCGGCCCGGTCCGGATCACGTTCCACCCGGGCGCAGTGGTAGGCGGTCTCCACGTCACACGGGTTCGGCGCGACCGCGCTCAGCCCCGCCGCGACCAGCCCGAGCACCGCCAGGGCGGCCTTCGCCCGGGTCGGGCCGGGCAGCCCGGCGGCCTCCTGCCGGCGCAGGTAGACCCCGAGCGCCAGCCCGACCACGCCGAGCGCCGCCGCCAGCCCGATCAGGATGACCGTGCTGGGCAGCGCCGCCACCAGCACGAACCCGGTGACCAGGGTGGCGGTGATGCCGCCGAGGGTGCCGATCCCGGAGAGCCGGCCCACCACCTGCCCGGTACGCCGCAGGTCGGACAGTTGCAGCTTCACCACCAGCGGGGTGACCGCCGACAGCAGCGCCGCCGGCACGAACACGGCCAACGCGGTGAGCAGCAGGATGCCGCTGACCGCACCGCCACGCAGCAGCTCACCGGCGTACCGGACCACCGGCAGGGTGACCGCGGCGGCGATGCCGGCCAGGATCAGCGCCGGGGCGAGCAGCCCGCGCGGGTCCCGACGGTCGGCCAGCCAGCCGCCCGTCCACGCCCCGTAGGCGATGGCGGCCAGCGCGATGCCGATCACCGAGCTGGTCACCTGGAGGGTCACCCCGACGTAGGGACCGACCAGGCGCAACGAGACCGTCTCCAGCACCAGCACCGCGCCGCTGGCGAAGAAGACCAGGAACGCGGCGAGCCCGTTGGGCAGGGCCCGGGAGGAGGTCGGCGCGGAGGGCGTCGGAACGGTCACGACGTCGGACGATGAGCTGCTCACCGTCGCGATGCTACGTCCCGTTCCTGGGGCGAACGGTCAGTACATCGAAAGATGAACATGGTTTGTGTGGTCGGCGGCCGGGCTGCCCGACCCGCTGTAGGCCCGCCAGCCGGTGTTCGGCATCCAGATCTGCCGGTACCAGATCACGTAGAGCACACCGAGCCGGTTGGCGTTGTTCTTGAAGTAGTTGGCCAGGCTGTCACCGTAGGCCTTGTCCCCGCCGGTGGCCGTCTCGTCCTTGAAGCCGCTGGTGGCGGCCGAGAAGTCGCAGGCCCGACCCTTGGGGTGCTCGCCGCCCCCGCCGCTGCGGTAGCAGGACACGTAGCGCTTGTAGCCGGCCGCCTTGGCCTGCTGCATGGCGTGCAGGGTGCGCGGGGTGATGCAGCCGGAGGTGGTCGGATCGTTCACCGAACACGACTCGCCAGGCCACGACCCGTCGGAGTTGCGCGGGGCCGGCTTCGCCGAACTCGACCCGCCGCTGAAACCGGCGCTGCTCCCCGAGCTGACCGTGGCCAGGGCGCGCTCGGCGTCCCGCTTCTTCTTGGCCAGCGTGTTGAGCTGCTTCTGCTGCTCGCGGACCTCGGCGTCGATCGCGATGGTGGCCTCGGCGGCGGTCTGCCGGGCCTCGGCCAGGGCACGCAGCTGCTTGCCGTCCCGCTGCGCCATCATGTCCAGGTCGGCGGCCCGCTTGAGGAACGCCTCCGGGCTGGCCGTGTTGAGCAGCATCGACGTGGGGGTCAACCGGCCCACCCGGTACGACTGCGCGGCCACCTCGCCCACCTGGGCGGTCAACGCGCCCAGCCGCCCCTCGACCTCCTTGAGCTGGGCGGCCAGCGCGGCCTGCCGCCGCTTGGAGGTGTCCAGCTTGGCCTTGGCCTCGATGTGCCCCTTGGCCGCCGCCGTCAACGCGTCCTTGAGCTGCTTGGTGCCACCTTCGCCGGGCTCCGCCGAGGCGGGCACCGCTCCGACGCCGAGCAGCAGCGCCACCGCGGCGAGCAGCACGGTCAACGGCCGGGTCAGGTTGGTCCTGGGCACGGAGGTGTCCTTCCCTCTGCCGCCGACGCCCGACCGGGGGCCGGTGCGGCGGCGGTCCCGCCGGCCCCGGTTGGCGGCCTGGGGGCGGAGACCGCCGGTCACATTACCGCAATCACGCCCGGTCACCAGGCCCGTGCCGGCACCGGACGGCGACCCTCGACCGGGAGTGTCGAGCCGGTAGCCGAGGGTCCACCGTCGTCGATCCCTCAGGCGGTGGAGCCGGTGGCGCGGCCCGCCGCGCCCCGGAACCGGACCGGCGGTCAGTCGCCGAGCAGGGCGGCCCGGACCTCGTGCCAGGTCTGCTCGTCGGAGGCGACCAGCAGGCCGGTGCCGTCGTCGGCCGGGTGGTAGTCGGTGCCGTCGAAGCGTCGGGCCACCCCACCCGCCTCGCGCACCAGCAGCGCACCGGGGAGATGGTCCCACGGCAGGGTCCGCCAGAACATGACGAACTGCTGGTCGCCGGTGAGCAGGTCGAGGTACTCCCGCCCGGCGCAGTGCTGGCCGGGCAGCAGCTCCCCGATCCGGCTGCGGCCGGCCGCCACCCGGTCCCGGGTGGCCCGGGGCAGGTACTGGACCATCGCGGTGCCGCGCAGCCGATCCGGCGGCAGGACGGGGTTCTCGCGGACCGGCCGGCCGTCCAGGCGGGTGCCGGCCCCGGCGCGGGCCACGGCCATCGTCCCGGCCAGCGGGTCGAACACCCAGGACGCGGCCGGCTCACCGCCGGAGAGCAGGGCCACCATCAGCGCGAACGGTCGCCGTCCGGCGGCGAAGTTCCCCGTCCCGTCGATCGGGTCGACCACCCACACGTCGCCGTCGCCGCGCAGGTGACGCAGCAGCGACCCGTCCTCGGCCACCGCCTCCTCGCCGACGACCAGGGAACCCGGCAGCAACCGGCGCAGCCCCGCCGAGATCCGCTCCTCGGCCCGCTGGTCGGCGACGGTGACCAGGTCGCCCGGTGCCTTCTCCGTGACGTCGGCGTCGTCCAGCTTGCGGAACAGCGGCAACACCACGCCCGCCGCGGTCTCCCGCAGCAGCGTGTCGACGTCGTCGAGCAGGTGGTCAGCCACGCGGCGGCAGCTTGACCACGCTGACGAAGAACTCGTCGATCTGCCGGACCACCGAGATGAAACGCTCGAAGTCCACCGGCTTGGTCACGTAGGCGTTGGCGTGCAGCTGGTAGCTGCGCAGGATGTCCTCGTCGGCCTGGGAGGTGGTCAGCACCACGACCGGGATACGGCGCAGCTCCTCGTCGTTCTTGATCTCCTCCAGCACCTCCCGGCCGTCCCGGCGGGGCAGGTTCAGGTCGAGCAGGATCAGGTCGGGGGTCACCGCGTCCGCGTACCGACCCTCGCGCCGCAGGTAGGCCAGCGCCTCGGCGCCGTCGGAGACGACCGTCAGCCGGTTGCGGAGCTTGTGCTCCTCGAACGCCTCCTGGGTCATCAGCACGTCGCCCGGGTCGTCCTCGACCAGCAGGACCTCGATCGGGCTCTTGCCGTCCGCCGGCGCGGTCATCCGACCCTCTCCTTCGTGCCACCCGTGGTGCCGTGCCCCGGCGGCCCGCCGGGTGGGTCCTCGTCCTGCGTGCCGTCCGGTTGCCGGCCGACAGGCGTCGGTCGGTCAGCCGGCTCGGCGTCCCCGGCCGGGCGGGACGCGTCGTCGGACGTCGTCGCCGTGCCGCCCCCGTCGGGCGCTGCCGGGACGTCCCCGTCGGATCCTGCCGGGACGTCTCCGTCGGGCCCTGCCGGGGCGTCCTCACCGGTCGCCGTCGCCGGGCCCGCCTCGGCGGCCACCTTCGCCGCTTCGACGTCCTCCGGCCGGGCCGGGAGGGTGAACCGGATCGCCGTCCCCTCGGCCTGGTCGGTGTCCACCCAGACCCGACCGCCGTGGTACTCGACGATCTTCTTGACGATGGCCAGGCCGATGCCGGTGCCAGGGTAGGCGTCCTTGGCGTGCAGCCGCTGGAAGATCACGAAGATCTTGTCGGCGAACTCGGGCTCGATGCCGATGCCGTTGTCCGCGCAGGTGATCTCCCACTCGTCGCCGACCAGCCGGGCCGAGACCCGCACCTTCGGCGCGACGTCCGGGCGGCGGAACTTCACCGAGTTGCTGACCAGGTTGACCAGCAGGTTGGTGAGCAGCGGCTCCTCGCCCCGGATCACCGGCAGCTCGCCCCAGGTCAGCTCGGCGTCGGCGTACTGCCGGCCCGGCTCGGTCTGGCTGGCCACGTCGCCCATCACCCGGTTCAGGTCGACGTCGACGAAGCCGGTGGTGAGCCGGCCGATCCGGGAGAACGCCAGCAGGTCGTTGATCAGGCGCTGCATCCGCTGCGCGCCGTCGACGGCGAACGCGATGTACTGGTCGGCCCGCTCGTCGAGCTGCCCCGCGTACCGGCGTTGCAGCAGCTGGCAGAAGCTGGCCACCTTGCGCAGCGGCTCCTGGAGGTCGTGCGAGGCGACGTAGGCGAACTGCTCCAGGTCACGGTTGGAACGGGTCAGTTCCTCGGCCTGCTTCTGCAACTGGCTGTTGACCCACTCGATGTTCTCCCGGGCGGCCCGCACCTCGGCCAGGTCCTTGGCGATCTTCTGCCGCATCACGTCGACGTCGTCGGCGAGCCGGCGGAACTCCGGCGGCCCCGACCCGGCGATGTGGTGCTGGTAGTCACCGGCGGCGACCTCCCGCACCTGCTGGGCCAGGCCGGTCAGCGGCCGGATCACCATCCGCTCCAGGGAGAGCAGCATCAGGGTGCCGGCGAGGACGACCACCACCGCCGCGACGATCAGCAGCATCACCAGCATGTTGCCGGTCCGCTCGATGTCCCGGGCGCCCCGCTCCCGCTCGGCCAGGATCGCCGTCTGGAGGTCGCCCACCGACGTCCGGATCTCGTCGAACTGCTGCCGCGCCTGGGCGGTGATCAACGCCTGGCCGGCGGCCGTGCCGCTGCTGCCGGTCGTCGCGATCACCGGCTCGGCCACCGTCCGCCGCCAGTCCGCCGCCTGCTGCTGCGCCGTGCGCAGCGCATCCACGATCGCCGGGTAGTCACGGCCGAGGTCGGCGATCGTGGCGGCCACGTCACGCTCCTGCCGCACCCCCTGCTCGTACGGGGCCAGGTCGGCGCGGTTGCCGCTGACCGCGTACCCACGGACGCCCGTCTCCTGGTCGAGCAGCACGTTGAGCAGTTCCTGCCCCTGCACCCGCAGCGGGCCGGTCCGGGTGAGCAGCGTGTCGGTGTAGGCGCGGTTCTTCGCCGCCACCGCCGCCTCGGCCACGGCCAGCCCGACCAGCAGCACGCCCACCAAGGCCAGCAGCGCCAGCACCCGGCGACGCAGGGTCCACCCCCGGCGGTACGTGTTCACCGGCCACCGCCCCGGGTGACCAGCAGCATGGCGACATCGTCGGCGAGTGGCCCGCCGTTGATCTGCTCGGCCCGACCGACCAGCCAGGCGGGCAGCTCGGCCAGCGGCACGGCGTGGTTGGCGCGCTCCTGGAGCAGGCCGGTCAGCCCGTCGACGTCCAACCGCTCGTCGCCGTCACCCACCCGCCCCTCGATCAGGCCGTCGGTGTACATCAGCAGGGACCAGTCATCGGTGTCGAACTCCAGGTCGAACGCGACGGGACGGCGGGGTCGTACGCCGAGCAGCAGGCCACCCCGGGCCGGGACCGGCGCGACCTTGCCGCCGGACAGCAGCAGCGGCGGCGGGTGGCCGGCCAGCCGGACGGTGGCCCGGTTGGCGGCCAGGTCGAGCCGGGCGGTGGCGACGGTGGCGAAGATCTCCTGGAGCCGGCGCTCGCTCATCAGCACCTGCTCCAGGGCGGGCAGCACCTCGTCGTCGGGCACCCCGGCCAGGATCAACGCCCGCCAGGCCACCCGCAGCTCGACGCCGAGGGCGGCCTCGTCCACCCCGTGCCCGCAGACGTCGCCGACGATCAGGTCGACCCGGTCCGGCCGGGTCTGCACCACGTCGAAGAAGTCCCCGCCGATCAGCGCCGCGTGCCGGCCCGGCCGGTAGAAGGTGTGCACCGCCACCTCGTCGGTGCTCATCAGCGGCTGGGGCAGCAGGCCCCGTTCCAGTCGGGCCGACTCGGCCTGGCGCAGTTCGACCTCGCGCAGCCGGCGGGCGTTCTCGTCGGCCCGTTTGCGTTCCACCGCGTAACGCAGGGCGCGGGTCAGCAGCACCCCGTCCACCTGGCCCTTGACCAGGTAGTCCTGGGCGCCCTCGGCGACCGCGACGATGCCGAGGTGCTCGTCGGAGCGACCGGTCAGCACGCAGACGGCCGCACCGCTGGACATCTCCAGCACCCGACGCAGCCCGTCGAGGCCCTGCGCGTCGGGCAGGCCCAGGTCGAGCAGGACGCAGTCGACCCCGGCGATGCGCTGCCGGGCCTCGCTGAGGCTGGTGGCGACCAGCAGGTCGATCATCGAGTTGGTCTCGGCGAGCAGCTCACCGACCAGGAAGGCGTCGCCCTCGTCGTCCTCGACCAGCAGTACCCGCAGCCGTTCACCCGGCGGCAGGTTGGGGTGCGGCCCCAGCCCGCCGTGCGGGTACGGCACGACGGAGGGCCCGGCCATGCCCGGCCCCCGGTGCGACCGGGTCACCGCCGCGAGACGCGGGAGTTCGCTGGTGATGTCGGGCTCCTTCCGAGTGCCCTGCTGATCCTGTATTAGACAACGGTCGCACACAACACGGTCCGCCCGGTCCGGGCGTTCCCGGGCAAGGCCGTCACCAGGTGAGCGTCCGCTCAGCGCCGCGCGTCACGGTTCGGTTCCGGTACGCCCCGGCCGCGCCCCGCCGGGGCAGGATGGTGCACCACCCCCGCACCACCCCCGAGGAGTTCCCGTGGGCGCACCCCCCGCCTCCGCCGCCGACCGGGCCCTGGCCCGCCCCCGGCGTCGTCCACCCGCCGCCCTGGCCGCCCTGCTGGCGCTGGTCGCGGTGGGCGCGGTCGTGCTGGTCACCCTGGCCACCCCGACGCCCCGGCCGGTCGACGCCCCGGCCGACGAGTTCAGCGCCGGGCGGGCCTACCGGACCGTGCAGACGGTGGCGCAACGCCCGCACCCGGCCGGCAGCGCCGCCAACGACCAGGTCCGTGAGCACCTGGTCGGGGTGCTGAGCGGGCTGGGCCTGCAGACCGAGGTGCAGGACACCGTCGCCCCGGAGGCCGGGCAACTCAGCGGGGCGGCCGGCGGGGCCACCTTCGCCCGGGTCCGCAACGTGGTGGCCCGACTGCCCGGGACCGCCTCCACCGGCCGGGTGTTCCTGGTGGCGCACTACGACTCGGTGCAGACCGGCCCGGGTGGCAACGACGACGCGGCCGGCACCTCCACCGTGCTGGAGGTGGCCCGCGCGCTGGCCGCCGGCCCCCGGCCCCGCAACGACGTCGTGTTCGTGCTGACCGACGCCGAGGAGGCCTGCCTGTGCGGGGCGGCGGCGTTCGCGGCGAGCCACCCGCTGGCCGCCGACGGCGGGGTGGTGCTCAACCTGGAGGCGCGGGGCTCCACCGGCCCGGTGATCATGTTCGAGACGTCCCGGAACAACGCCGAACTGGTGGCCGCCTTCGGCCGGGGCGCCCCGCACCCGGTGGGCACCTCGTTCGCGGTGGAGATCTACCGGGCGCTGCCCAACGACACCGACTTCACCGCGTTCCTCGACAACGACTTCGTCGGGTTGAACGCGGCGTACATCGACGGGGGCGCGATCTACCACACCCCGCTGGACACCCCGGCGGCAATGGACCGGGGCAGCCTCCAGATGCACGGCGACAACGCGCTCGGGCTGGCCCGGGAGTTCGGCCGCGCCGACCTGACGGCGCTGCGCGCAGGTCACGACGCCACCTACTTCCCGGTGCCGGGCGGGCTGGTCCGCTATCCCGGCTGGCTGACCTGGCCGCTGGCCGCCCTGGCGGTGCTCGGGGTGCTGGCGCTGGGCTGGCTGGTCCGGCGCACCGGCCGGGCCGGGGCCGGTCGGCTGGCCGCCGGGTTCGGGCTGGCGCTGGTGCCGATCGTGGCCGCCCCGGTCGCCGCCCAACTGCTGTGGGCGGGGATCACCGCGCTGCGCCCCGGCTACGCCGAACTGCTCGACCCGTACCGGCCGGTCTGGTACCGGCTGGCGGTGGTGGCGCTCGCCGCCGCGATCCTGCTCGCCTGGTACGCGCTGACCCGCCGCCGGGTCGGCCCGGCGGCGCTGGCCGTCGGCGGGCTGGGCTGGCTGGCCCTGCTCGGGGTGGTGCTGGCGGCGCTGGTGCCCGGCGGGGCCTACCTGGCCACCCTGCCGGCGCTGGCCGGCGTGATCGCCGGCCTGGTGGCACTGCGTACCCGGATCGACGGCCTGTGGCCGGTGGTCGCGGTGACCCTGGCCGGGGCGGTCGCCGTGGTGATCCTGCTGCCCACCGTGGTGCTGCTCTTCCCCGCGCTGGGGATGGCGATGGGCGGGGTCGCGGCCCTGTTCGCGGTGCTGCTCGGCCTGGCCGCGCTGCCGCTGCTCGACCTGCTGCACCCGGCGGCCGGCGGCCAGCGCGGCCTGGTCGCCGCCCGGGCCCGCCGGCTCGCCGCGCTGCCGGCCGTCGCCGCCACGCTCGCCGCCGCCCTGTTCGCCGGGGTCGGCCTGGCGGTCGACCGGTTCGACGCCGACCACCCCGTGCCCACCCACCTGATGTACGCCCTGGACGCCGACACCGGCACCGCCCGGTGGGTCAGCCGGGAGGCCGCCCCCCGGCCCTGGACCGACGGGTACGTCGACGGCCCCGCCTCGCTCGACGACTTCCCCGGACTGGGGGAGACGGACCTGCGTGGCGGCCCGGCCCCGGCGGCGAACCTGCCCGCGCCGACGGTGCGGGTGCTGGCGGACACCACCGCCGGTGGGCTGCGCACCCTGCGGCTGCGACTGCTTCCCCAGCGCACCGTCCGGCTGGCCACCCTGCATGTGGATGCGACCACCGCCGAGGTGACCCGGGCCGAGGTGGCCGGGCGTGAGGTGCCGGTCGGGCGGCAGCCGACCGTCGAGGAGGCGAAGGCCGACCGGTGGGGCTTCGGCATCGTGTTCCACGCCCCGCCTGCCGAGGGGGTCGAGATCACCCTGACCGTGCGGCCACGGGCGGGGCAGGTGGCGCTGCGGGCGATGGACGCCAGCGACGGGCTGGCGGGGCTGCCGGGGTTCCGGGAGCGGCCGGCGGGGGTGGGGGTGGTCGGCTCGCACACCTCGGAGATGTTGGCGGTCGCCCGCACGTATCCGTTCTGACGAGCGCCTGCCGCTATAGCACCACAGGCGGTACCATATGTCTGGAGCGTGGGAGGCCTTGTGATGCAGGATGTTCGCCCCGAGGTGAGTCACTACTCCTATCGCGTCACGTGGTCGGCCCAGGACAACGAGTTCGTCGCCACCTGCGCCGAGTTTCCCTCGCTGTCCTGGCTGGCCCCCTCTCAGATCGAAGCCCTGCAAGGGCTTCAGGACCTGCTGAGCGAGGTGGTCGCGGACCTGGAGCAGCAGGGCGAGGAAGTACCGGAGCCGTTTGCCGATCGGAGCTACTCGGGCAAGTTCAACGTGCGCGTCGGCGAAAGCCTGCACCGCGAGTTGGCCATCCATGCCGCAGAAGACGGGATGAGCCTCAACCAGTACGTCGTACGGAAGCTGTCGGCAGCCTGAACACGGTGGGATGGCCCGGATAACCGGTCGCCCGGACCGGCGGGGCGGACTACGGTCCGCAGGATGCGGCTGGAGAAGGTCACCCCGGAGAACTACGAGGCGGCGCTCAAACTGTCGGTGCGCCCCGATCAGGAGGATCTGGTCGGGCCGGTGGTCAAGTCACTGGCCGAGGCGTACGTCTTCCCGGACATCGCCTGGCCGAGGCTGATCTTCGACGGCGACCGGCTGGTCGGCTTCCTGATGGCCTTCCTCGACTACGCGTGGGGCGACAACCCCGATGATGTCCGGTCCGGCCTCTGGAAACTCAACATCGCGGCCGACGACCAGGGAAAGGGTTACGGGCGGTTCGCCGTCGAGGCGGTGTGCGCGGAGATCCGCGCCCGGGGCGGCAACCGGGCGTACGTCACCTGGGTTCCCCGGGAGGGCGGGGCGGAGGGCTTCTATCTGAAGCTGGGCTTCCGGCCGACGGGTGAGCAGAGCGACGGGGAGACGGTCGCCGTCCTGAACCTCTGACAATGAGGATGTAGGAGCGGGTCACCCGGCTGGGCTGACTCAACCCTCTGACGGATTCCAGCCGACACCGCCTCAGCTGGTTGTCCGGCTCCGGGGCAGTCCAGCGTTACCATGACCTCCATAACCGCCGCACACGCGTTCGAGTATGAGGTTCCGCCTCATGCCGGTCCGCCGTCCGAGGCCGTCGAGGCGGCTGAGGATGGCAACGTCGTCTACCTGACTCGTCAGGGGCAGCGGGTGGCGGCGATGGGGCCACCGACGGCGCTCGATCCGCAGGGTCTTGAGAAGATCAGACAGTATCTGGGAGCGGTGGCCAGAAACCCGAACCGGACACCCGCTCTGCGCGCCTCGGCTCGTGAGGAGCTTGCGCGGCTCGACGAGATCATGGAACAGGTGATCGACGAGGAGGACGCCCAGGCATGCGACGACGCACTGGCGTCGATGCGTGCTGGTGAGTCGACGCAGCCGTGGAGCGCGGTCAAGCGGGAGCTCGACCTGTGACATGGAAGCTCGAGCTCACCAATGCTGCGGCGCGCGAACTGGCCAAGCTCGATCGCCCCACCCAGGTCCGGATCGCTGCCGCGATCGATCAGCTGGCAGTTGACCCTCGGCCCGCCGGCTGCGTGAAGCTGTCCGGTGGCGATACCAAGTGGCGCATCCGGGTCGGCGATTTCGGATCGTCTACCTGATCCTGGATGACCAGGCTTTGATAGCAGTCGTGCGAATCGCCCACCGGAGAGAGGTATACCGGTCCTTCTAGGGCTGGCTACTTCCAGCGGAAGTGGACGAAGAGGCGGCCGAAGTTCTTGGAGTCCTTCTCGACCCGGTGGTAGAGCTGCTTGACGTCCTTTTGGTCGAGGAAGCGCAGCACCTTCTTTTTGAGCTGGCCGGACCCCTTACCCGGGATGATCTCGACCAGGGTGGCCTTCTTCGCCACCGCCTCGTCCATGATCCCGCGCAGGGCGCGGTCGATGTCGTGACCCTTGTTGAAGATGTCGTGCAGGTCCAGCTTGAGCTTCATCCCGCCTCCCCCACCTGCGCAGCCGCCATGGCAGGCCCATCGTAGGCCGGCAGACGTCGGAGCGAGGCTCAGGCTTCGTCGGGCAGGTTCGGCCGGTGCTCGCGGATCCAGGCCTCGATGTCCTCGGTACGCCAGATCCGACCAGTGGCGAGCGACTCGTAGGGCTTCGGCCAGTCGGGACGCTTCATCAACTGCTCGACGCGCTGCCTGCTCACGCCCAGCCGCATCCGGATCTCGTACGCGCCCATGAGATGCCGGCCCATGAACGGGAGGCTACCGGGGTACGCCTCGCCACTCTCAGCGACGAGCGGTCAGCCCGATACCTACCCAGCGGCCGAACTCAGACGGGCTGTTCCTCGTCGTCGGCCTCGCCGAGGTGAGGGCGGTGTTCGCGGATCCACGCCTCGACCTCAGCCTTCAGCCACACAGCACCCATCCCGAGCCGGTCGTACGGCTGGGGGAAGTCGGGCCGGTCGATGATCTGCCGGGCCCGTTGTCGGCTGACGCCGAGCCGCGTCGTGATCTCGCCTGCCCCGTAGAGGTGGCGTGGCACGGCGCGAGAGTAGCCAGACCGCCAGTAGTCAAACCGCAGCTAGTCAGACTGCATCTTGTCTAATACACCCTTGCATCTTGACAAGTAGCGAGTAGGCCCACACGCTGGACTGATGTCGCAACAGCCCTCCCGACCCGCTCGTCCCACACGCTGATGGCCGACGCCACGGAGAACTCGATGGACCTCAGCCGCACCGGCGTCGGCAGACCGCATGACCGGTTCGTCACCGCAACTCGACGAAGCTCGAACGCCTCGCCGGTGCACGCCCGCCCAGGCGGGGCTGCCCGGCCACACGTACCGATGCGGCCGCTCTGGTTGTGCCGGGTGTGCGCCGCTCCCTGGCCGTGTCAGCCCGCCCGGCTGCTACTGATCTTCGAATACCGGCGGGACCGGGTCGGGCTGTCCATCCACATGGCTGGGCAACTGTTCGACGCCACCGGCGACCTGGCGACCCTCAACCCGAACGCCGTACCGCCCCCGGCGGAGCTGTTCGACAGGTTCCTGGCCTGGACCAGACGCGGAACCGGGCCGGGGGAAGGCTAGAAACCCTCCCCCGGCCCGGCGCGGTCTGCGACTCACCGACCGTTGCCGACCCGGCTCTCCACCCGGCGCAGCGCGGTCACGTAGTCGTCGTTGGTCGAGTGCATGGCCGCCGCGATGCGCAGGTGCCGCAGCGCGTCCGGGTAGCGGTTGAGCCGCTCCAGCGTCCGGCCCAGCACGTGGTGAGCGTAGTGGTCGCTGGGGTCCCGGTCGACCAGCTCCCGCAACTGCTCCTCGGCGCGGCCGAGCTGGGCGGTCTGGAAGTACGCCCGGGCCAGCAGCTGACGTACGGAGGAGTTGCCGGGCTCGGCCGCCACGATCGGCTCCAGCAGCCGGACCGCTCCGCTCGGGTCACCCATCTCGAAGTACATGGTCGCCCGTCGGTACTCCGCCAGAAGATCCATCCCGACCCACCCCCTCGCGTCACGTCGCCATTGCTCCGACGCTGGCACAACACCGGGCGTACCGCGAGTGTTCCTGGGGGTCGACTTGTGGCTCAGGAGGCCGGCTCGTCCCGTTCGCCGGTCAACTGCCAGGCCCGGACACCGCCGACGATTCCGGCCGTGTTGGGCACGATCACCACGTCGTCGCCCATCCGGGCCACCTGTTCGGGGCGGATCAGCCGCGAGTTGCCGCCGCCGAGATAGAGCCGGTCCCAGCGGAACACCGGCCGCAGCCCGTCCACCACCTGCCGGATCCGCCGGGACCAGAAGGCGTCGCCGAGCCGCCGCCGCTCCGGCTCCCCGACGTACGTGTCGTAGGTGGTGCCCCAGCGGACCGGGGCGTGCGACAGCTCCAGGTGCGGGGCGAGCCGCCCACCGTCGAACAGCGCGCTGCCCAGCCCGGTGCCGAGGGTCAGCACCAGTTCACAGCCGGTCCCGGCGACCACCCCGGCACCGTGCACCTCGGCGTCGTTGAGCACCAGCGCGGGAATCCCGAACGCCTCGGTGACCGCCCGCCGCGCGTCGTACCCGGACCATGCGGCGAGCAGGTCCGGGTCGACCCGGCTACGCGGCCCGGACCGGGTCACGTAGTGCGGCGTGGCTACCACCACCCCGTGCCGGATCATGCCCGGCATCCCCACCGTGACCCGGTCCGCCGGGGGCAGCCGGCCGGCCAACTCCAGCAGCGTCTTGACGAACAGCTCGGGCGGCAACGGGTACGGGGTGTCGACCCGGATCACCGGTGCCCGCAGGGTGCCGTCCCCGTCCAGCACCGAGCCCTTGATGCCGCCGCCCCCGCAGTCAACCGCGAACGTCAATCCCACACCCCCACCTTGCCCCACCCGCCACCGTTCCTCCCGCCCCTCCCTCATCTTTCGCCGACCGGGCCGGCAGCCCGACCGCCGACCCACCCGCCGGCCGGAAGACCTGACGGAGGTGGTGACGGGCGACAGTGACCGACGGATGCGGTCGGAGCACAGGATCGTGGAGAGTTCTTGTCGCCATAGCCGCAAGAACTCTCCACGATCAGGCGCACGGACCCCCGGTCCCCGCACCGGGCACCCCACCCGGTGGTCCCGGACCGGTCACCGAGGCCGCAGTGGTCCGGCAGCCGTGGCGGCAGGGCCGACCACCGGGGCCGGCGGCCGGACGGCGGCGGTGGGCCAGCCACCGAGGCCGGTCACCGGGCCCGCCGTGGCCGGCAGCCGGGGCCGGGCCGCGCGGTGTCCCCGCCCCGGACCGACGGACGCTAGGCTCGGGACCTCATGAGCGCCACGATGATCGCCAAGGGACTCGCCGCCGGGCACGGGGAGCGGGTGCTCTTCAGTGACCTCGACCTGGTGGTCGCCCCCGGTGACGTGGTGGGGCTGGTCGGGGTCAACGGGGCCGGCAAGTCGACGCTGCTGCGCACGCTGGCCGGGGTGCAGCCGGTAGAGGAGGGCGGTGTCACGCTGAGCCCGCCGGGAGCCTCGGTGGGCTACCTGTCGCAGGAGACGGAACGGCGGACGGGCGAGACGGTCCGCGACTTCCTGGCCCGGCGGACCGGCGTCACCGGGGCACAGGCCGCCCTGGAGGCGGCCACCGGGGCGCTCACCGCGGGCACGGCCGGTGCCGACGACGCGTACGCCGGGGCGTTGGAGCGGTGGCTCGACCTCGGCGGGGCGGATCTGGACGAACGCGCCGAGCAGGTCGCCGCCGAGTTGGGGCTCACCGTCGACCTGGACCACCCGATGACCGGCCTGTCCGGTGGCCAGGCGGCCCGCGCCGGGCTGGCGTCCCTGCTGCTCAGCCGGTACGACGTCTTCCTGCTCGACGAACCCACCAACGACCTGGACCTGGCCGGCCTGGACCGGCTGGAGCGGTTCGTCACCGGGCTGCGCGCCGGCACGGTGCTGGTCAGCCACGACCGGGAGTTCCTGACCCGGACGGTGACCCGGGTGCTCGAACTCGACCTGGCGCAGCAGCAGGTCCGGCACTACGGCGGCGGCTACGGCGCCTACCTGGAGGAGCGGGAGGTGGCCCGCCGGCACGCCCGCGCCGACTTCGAGGAGTACGCCGAAACCCGGGCCGCGTTGGAGGCCCGCGCCCGCACCCAGCGGGCCTGGATGGAGAAGGGCGTGAAGAACGCCCGCCGCAAGGCCACCGACAATGACAAGATCGGCCGGAAGTTCCGGACCGAGGCCACGGAGAAGCAGGCGGCCAAGGCGAAGCAGACCGAACGGCTGATCGAACGCCTCGACGTGGTCGAGGAGCCCCGCAAGGAGTGGGAGCTGCGGATGGAGATCGCCGCCGCGCCCCGGGCCGGTGCGGTGGTGGCCTCGCTGCGCGACGCGGTGGTCCGCCGGGGCGACTTCACCCTCGGGCCGGTGAACCTCCAGGTCGACTGGGCCGACCGGGTGGCGATCACCGGGGCGAACGGCTCCGGCAAGACCACCCTGCTCGGCGCGCTGCTGGGCCGGTTGCCGCTCGACGGCGGGCACGCCGCGCTCGGTCCGGGGGTGGTGGTCGGCGAGGTGGACCAGGCCCGGGGGCTGTTCCTCGGCGACCAGCCGCTGCTGGAGGCGTTCGGGGCCGCCGTACCGGACATGGCACCGGCCGATGCGCGGACGCTGCTGGCCAAGTTCGGCCTGCGCGCCGCGCACGTGCTGCGGCCGGCGGCGACACTGTCGCCGGGCGAACGGACCCGGGCGGCGCTGGCGCTGCTCCAGGGCCGGGGGGTCAACCTGCTGGTGCTGGACGAGCCGACCAACCACCTCGACCTACCGGCCATCGAGCAGTTGGAGTCGGCGTTGGCCGGCTATCCGGGGACGCTGCTGCTGGTCACCCACGACCGGCGGATGCTGGAGGCGGTCAGCGTCGACAGGCGGCTGCGGGTCGCCGACGGGCGGATCGCCGAGGACTGATCCGCGCCGTCCGGCAGCGGCGGGGTGACAATGGGTCATGCTCAGATGGGAGTACGCGCTGCTGGTGCGCCGTCGCCAGCCGACCGCCTCCGACCTCAGCTGGGAGGTCGTCTTCGTCTGGTACGGCCCGGACGGCTCGATGACCGACGTCACCGCCTACGGCGACACCGCGCTGGCCCACCTGAACCGGGCCGGTGACCAGGGCTGGGAACTCGTCGGGATGAGCGAGGACCCGTCCCTGGAGGGCCACAACGAGCTGCACCGCTACCACCTCAAGCGGCCGAAGGCGGCAGGTGCGCCCCGGCAGCGCATCCGGGCCGTCGGCCGGCCCACCCGACGTGCCGGCGGCTGACCCGGGTGCCGGCGGCTGACCCGGTCGGCGGTGACGGCTGACCCGGGCGGCGCTGGCGAAACAGATCGGGTGGTGTGCCGGGCCGGGAAGCGGGTAACGGCCGGCGGGAGGTGGCCATGGTCGCGCTGGCGCAGGCACCGCCCTCGGCCGAACGGCTGCGGGCGCTCGACGGGTTCCTCGAAGCGGCCTGGGCCGAGCAGGCCCACCACGACGAGCGGTTACGCGGGCTCGGCATCGAGGTGCGGTTCGACCGGGGGGTCGCCCACCTGAGCGGGGAGGTGCCGGGACCGGAGCAGTTGCGGCTGGTCCGCGAGCTGGTCGGCCGGCTGGCCGGGGTGTACGGAGTGTGGGGGCGGGTGCGGGTCGACGGCCGGGACCCGGTGGTGGTGGACCTGGGCTGCGGCGGACAGAAGCAGTACCCGACGAACCTCGGGTTGGACATCTTCCCGGCCGCCGGGGTGGACGCGGTGGCGGACCTGTCCGGGTCGCTGCCGCTGGCCGACGACTCCGTCGACGTGATCTTCACCGTGCACATCCTGGAGCACCTGATCGACTTCCTGCCGCTGCTGGACGAGTGCCACCGGGTGTTGCGGCCGGGTGGCGTGCTGCACGTGATGAGCCCCTGGTGGGGGCATGTCAACGCGGTGGCCGACCCGACCCACGTCCGGCTGCTGGACGTACAGACGATCAAGGGGGTGTGCGGTCAGCGCCCGCCGGGGACCCCGCGCTGGTATCCGCTGCACGCCGGCTGCGACGGCGCGTCGATCTTCGCCGACCTGACCCCGCTGCCCGCCGACGCGCCGCCGGTGTCCCCGGCCCACCTGGCCCGTTTCTTCGACTGACCGAACCGGACCCCGACGGCAGCGGCGAAACGGCAGCCGCCGGGGCCGGTAGCGCGGGCGGACGACGGCGTCAGGCGGTGCTCTCCCGCAAGGACAGCCGGTGCGGGGCGGTGACCTCCCGGGCGGGCGCGTCCCGCTCACCTGCCAGCCGGCCGGCGAGCAGGTCGACGGCGAGCCGGGCGATCCGTTCCTTGTCCGGGCTGACCGTGGTCAGGGTGGGGACGCTGAACCGGCCGTCCTCGATGTCGTCGAAGCCGGCGACGGCGACGTCGGCGGGGACCCGCAGGCCGGCCTCGTGCAGGGCGCGCAGCGCGCCGAGGGCGAGGGTGTCGCTGAAGCAGAAGACCGCGTCCGGGCGGACGCCGGAGGCGAGCAGGTGGCGCACGGCAGCGGCCCCGTCGGCGCGGTGCCAGGCCGGTGTGTCGGCGACGAGGCGTTCGTCGTACCGGATGCGGGCCTGCGCCAGGGCGGCGGTGTAGCCGGCCAGCCGGAGGCGGGCGCCGGCACCCCCGGGGGTGTGTTGCGCGCCGACGGCGGCGATCCGGCGGCGGCCGAGACCGATCAGGTGGGCGGTCATCTCCCGGGCGGCGGTCACGTTGTCGATCATCACGTGGTCGGCCCGGCCGTGGTCCGTCCGCTCGCCGAGCAGCACCATCGGCAGTTCCAGCCCGACGAGGTCGTCGGCCGGAAGCGACAGCGGACTGAAGATCAATCCGTCGATCATGTGGTCACCGATGCCGGCGGCGGCCACCCGTTCCCGTTCCCGGCCACCGCCGGTCTGGTCGATGAGCACGGTCCAGCCGTGGCCGGCGGCGGCGGTGACCACGTGCCGCGCCAGCTCGGCGAAGTAGGGCACGTCCAGCTCCGGCACGGCGAGGGCGATCACGCCGGTACGCCCCTTGCGCAGGTTGCGGGCCGACAGGTTGGGTCGGTAGCGGAGTTCGGCGATGGCGGCCTCGACCCGGGCCCGGGTGTCCGGGCGGACGTGCTGGTAGCCGTTGACCACGTTCGACACGGTCTTGACCGACACCCCGGCCCGCTCGGCGACGTCCTTGAGGCGGTGGCGCACGTGCCCGTTCCCTCCCGTGTCGGTGGCCCGCGACAGATCCTTTACAACGTTGGCGACAACGGTATACAAACGCGGGGCGGTGCATCGACCGCAGTCGCTCCGACCAGCTCAGGGAAGAGGTGGGCCCGTGCGTGCAGCGCGGATGACGATCGACCCGGCCTTCACGATCGGCCCGGTGGACCGCCGGCTCTTCGGTTCCTTCGTGGAACACCTGGGCCGCTGCGTCTACGGCGGCATCCACGAGCCGGGGCACCCGAGGGCCGACCCGCTCGGCCTGCGCCGCGACGTGCTGGAGCTGACCCGGGAACTGGGCGTCACCGTGGTCCGCTACCCCGGCGGCAACTTCGTCTCCGGCTACCGCTGGGAGGACGGCGTCGGCCCGGTCACCGACCGCCCCCGCCGGCTCGACCTGGCCTGGAAGACCATCGAGACCAACGCCTTCGGCCTCGACGAGTTCATGGCCTGGGCCACCGCCGCGCAGGTCGAGCCGATGATGGCGGTCAACCTCGGCACCCGGGGTGTGCAGGAGGCGTGTGACCTGCTGGAGTACACCAACCACCCGGGCGGCACCCGGCTGTCCGATCTGCGCCGCGCACACGGCGCGCAGCAGCCCTACGGGGTGCGGCTGTGGTGCCTCGGCAACGAACTGGACGGCCCCTGGCAGGTCGGCCACAAGACCGCGCAGGAGTACGGCCGGCTCGCCGCCGAGACCGCGCGGGCGATGAAGCTGATCGACCCCTCGATCAGCCTGGTCGCCTGCGGCAGTTCCGGCCGGGGCATGCCCACCTTCGCCTCCTGGGAGGCGACCGTGCTGGAACACACCTACGAGCAGGTCGACTACGTCTCGGCGCACATCTACTACGACCCGACCGACGGCGACCGGGACAGCCTGCTCGCCTCGGCCGTCGACATGGACCAGTTCATCGACGAGGTCGTCGCCACCGCCGATCACGTGGCCGCCCGGCTGCGGCAGTCCCGCAAGCTGAAGATCTCCTTCGACGAGTGGAACGTCTGGTACCAGTCCCGCGTCCAGGGCGACCTGGACGGGCGCGGTTGGGTCGAGGCACCGGAGCTGCTCGAAGACGACTACACGGCCGTCGACGCGGTGGTGGTCGGTGACCTGCTGATCACCCTGCTCCGGCACGCCGACCGGGTCGGCGTGGCCTGCCAGGCGCAGCTCGCCAACGTGATCGCCCCGATCCGTACCCGCACCGGCGGGCCGGCCTGGCGGCAGAGCATCTTCCACCCGTTCGCCCTGACCGCCCGGTACGCCACCGGCACCGTGCTACGCACCGAGCCGGTCGCGCCGCACTACGCCACGAAACGGTACGGCGACGTGCCGGTGCTGGACACCGTCGCGCTGCACGACGAGGAGTCCGGCGCGCTGACCGTGTTCGCGGTCAACCGGGGCACCGACGACCTCCCGTTGGAGATCGACCTGCGGGGCCTGTCGGGGCTGCACCCGGTGCGGCACCTCGCCCTCGTCGCCGGGGACGACCCGGATGCGGTCAACACCGAGGCCGAGCCGGACCGGGTGGCCCCCCGGGAGCTGTCCACCGGCACCGTCGACGGCGACCGTTGCACCGTACGCCTGCCGGGGATCTCCTGGAACCTGCTGCGCTTCGCGCCGCACCCCTGACCCCGCCGGGTCCGGCGACGGCGGGGCGGGTGCCGGCCGGTGGTCCCGGCCGGCACCCGCCGGGCGGTCAGGCGGAGGCGGGTTCCTTGGCGTGCTCCTCGGCCTCCCGGACGGCCAGCCGGTTGTGCCGGTAGCCGTAGCAGAAGTAGACGACGCCGCCGAGCGCCATCCAGATCAGGAACCTGATCCAGGTCTCGACCGACAGGTTGAGCGTCAGGTACAGGCAGGCCAGCGCGGTGAAGATCGGCAGCACCGGGGAGAACGGCACCCGGAACGGCCGCTCCAGGTCGGGGCGCTTGCGGCGCAGGATCGGCACCGCGATCGAGACGATCATGAAGGCGCAGAGCGCGCCGATGCTGACCAGGTCGGCCAGGGCCGACAGCGGCAGGAACCCGGCGAGCACCGCCACCACGACCGTCATCACCGCCGAGATCCGGTACGGGGTCCCCCAGCGCGGGTGGATCTTCGCCACGGCGGGCGGGAGCAGGCCGTCCCGGGAGATGGCGAAGCCGATCCGGCCCATGGCCACCAGGTCGACCAGGATCACGCTGGTCAGGCCGGCGACGGCGGCGATGGAGACGAGCACCCCGGCCCAACCCGCGCCGACCGCGTTGAAGGCCGCCGCGATCGGGGCACCCCGGTCGATCTCGGTGTACGGCACCATGCCGACCACGACCAGCGAGACGCCGATGTAGAGCGCGGTGGAGATCAGCAGGGTCCCGAACAGACCCAGGGTCAGGTCCCGCTTGGGCCGCCGGGTCTCCTCACCCAGGTTCGCCACCGCCTCGAAGCCGGTGTACGCGAAGAAGACCACGGCGGCGGCGGTGAGCACCCCGACGAAACCGAAGACTGAGGGTTCCAGCCCGAACAGCGCCTGGGTGACCGGCTGCTTGATCCCGTCGTCGCCGGCACCGGCCGGCTCGGCCGGCGGGATGAACGGGGTGAGGTTGGCCGCCTTGACGAAGAACAGCCCGGCGACCACGACGAAGACGCAGACGCCGACCTTCACCAGGACCAGCAGGTTGGTGATCCGGGCCGACTCGCGGATGCCGACGATGGCGACCACGCCGAGCAGCAGCACGATGCCGATCGCCCCGAGGTTGACCACGCTGCCCTCCTCGGCGAACCAGGTGCTCGGCAGGCCGAACAGTTCGGCGAGGTAACCGGACCAGCCCCGGGCCACCACCGCCGCACCGAGCGCGAACTCCAGCAGCAGGTCCCATCCGATGATCCACGCGACGATCTCGCCCATCGTGGCGTACGCGTAGGTATAGGCGCTGCCGGCGGTCGGCACACTGGACGCCAGTTCGGCGTAGCAGAGGGCGGCGAGCAGGGCGACCGCCCCGGCGATGGCGAACGAGATCACCACACCCGGCCCGGCGCTGTCGCGCGCCTCGATGCCGGTGAGGGTGAAGATGCCGGTGCCGATCACGATGCCGATGCCGAAGCCGGTGAGGTCGCGGGCCCCGAGTCGTCGTTTCAGACCGGGGGTGCCGTCACTGCCGTCGGCGTTGCCCTGGGCAACCACGTCCCTGATCGGTTTGGTTCGCAGCACGGACACTGCGCTCACCCCTCCCACCACCGCGACCGCCCTGCTGACAGCCGGTGCCGGGCGTTGCTACCCACCCCGACCCCGCCCCAATCACCACGCCCCATCCACACCCGGTTTCCCACCAACCACTTTCGGTCACCCCCACCCGCGTCCCACCCCTTGCACCAGAACCCCAAGTATGAAAATTTCCTCCCATCCCCCCACCCACCCCGCCACTTCCCTCCACCCTCCCCTCCCCTCCCCCTCTCCCCTCCCCCACCCCCGCCGTCCCCGCCATCCCCGGTGATCAAGAGGTTTACGTCAATCCGAGCGCATCAGGTGACGCAAACCTCTTGATCAACTGACGCAAACCTCTTGATCACCGGGGGCGGGACGCCGGAGGGACCGGGGGGAGGTGGCAGGGCAGGAGGCGGAGGGGGCGGGGGAGGGGGAGGGGTGGCGGCGGGTGAGGGCGGGACCGGATGAGGGGGAGAGTGTGGTGCGAAGGCTCGGGATCGGTGTGGTCGGGTTGGTGCTGGTGGTGGTCGGTGGGCTCGCGGCGAGCGGGCCGGCGGCGGCCACCGGCGGGGGTGGCGGGGCTGCGGCGGTCGGGCCGGCCGCCGGCAGCGCCACGGCGGGTGACGCCTGTGTGGTCGATCCGGCGGTGCCGAAGCGGCAGTTCCGGGCGATGTGGATCTCGTCGGTGGTGAACATCGACTGGCCGAGCGCGGGTTCCCGTACCGCCCCCGACCGGATCGCCGCCCAGCAGGCCGAGTACCGGGGCTGGCTCGACCTGGCACAGCGGCTGCATCACAACGCCGTCGTGGTGCAGGTCCGGCCGACCGCCGACGCGTTCTGGCCGTCGCCGTACGAGCCGTGGTCGGAGTACCTGACCGGGGTGCGGGGACAGGATCCGGGCTGGGACCCGCTGGCCTTCCTGGTCGCCGAGTCGCACCTGCGGAACCTGGAGTTCCACGCCTGGTTCAACCCGTACCGGATCTCCATGCCGGCGCCCGGGGGCGCGGGCGCGGACCTGGGGCAGCTCGCCCCGGGGCATCCGGCCCGGCAGCACCCGGAGTGGACGTTCGCCTACCCGCCGGCCGGCGTCGCCGGCAGCCGGTTCTACTACGACCCGGGGGTCCCGCAGGTCCGCGAGTTCGTCCAGACCGCGATGCTCGACGCGGTACGCCGGTACGACATCGACGGTGTGCACTTCGACGACTACTTCTACCCGTACCCGAGCGGCAGCTACCAGGTGCCCGACGACGCCACGTTCGCCGCGTACCACCGGGGGTTCACCGACCGGGCGGCCTGGCGGCGGGACAACATCGACCTGCTGATCCAGGAGACGGGCACCCGGATCAAGGCGGTGAAGCCGTGGGTGAAGTTCGGGGTGAGCCCGTTCGGCATCTGGCGCAACGTCAGCGTCGACCCGGCCGGCTCGGACACCACCGGCAGCCAGTCGTACGACATCATCTCCGCCGACACCCGCAGGTGGGTCAAGCAGGAGTGGATCGACTACATCGTGCCGCAGCTCTACTGGTACATCGGCCAGTATCCGGCCGCCGACTACGCCCGGCTGGTGCCGTGGTGGGCGCAGACGGTACGCGGAACCCGGGTGCAGCTCTACGTCGGCCAGGCGGACTACAAGAGCGGCGATCCGGCGTACGGCACGTACTGGATGAACCCGCAGGAACTGTCGGATCACCTGACGTTGAACCGGGCGTACCCGGAGGTGCTCGGCAACGTGCACTTCTCGGCGGTGCAGGTGCGGGCCGACCGGCTGGGCGCGACGAGCCGCTACGCCGCCGCGCACTACTCCCGGCCGGCGCTGGTGCCGACCATGGCGCATCTGCCGGCGAAGCCGCTGCCGCGCCCGGTGCTCACCCGCGCCGAGCGGACCGCCGACGGGGTGCGGCTGCGCTGGCGGCAGCCGGTGCCGGGCACCGCCACGTCGTACGCGGTCTACCGATTCGACGGGCCCGGGCCGGTCGACGGGTGCGGCCGGGCCGACGCCACGCACCTGCTCGGCACGGTCCGGGCCGCCCCGGGGCAGCCGCAGTCCTGGGTGGACGACACCGCCGAGCCCGGCCGGGCGTACACCTACCAGGTGACCGCGTTGGACCGGGCGTGGAACGAAAGCGCCGCCTCGCCGGCCCGGGTGGTGCGCTGACCGGACGCGGACGCCCCGGGCGTCGCGACGCCCGGGGCATTCGTCTGTTTCGACGCATGTCACCAATACGTCGCCTCCGCCCCGCCCCACCGACCGGATATTGATCGAGACTGATCGAATTCCGGTTACCAGCCGGTGACGCACCGTACCGCCCATCCCGCGGAGGAACCCGTGTCCCGTCGTCTCGCCACCGCCCTTGCCGCCGGCGCGTTCGCCCTGCTCAGCGTGCTCGGCGTCGGCTCGCCCGCGTCCGCCGCGGTGAGCACCTCGCAGAAGCTCAGCGTGCTCAGCAGCTGGACCCAGACCAGCGCCAGCAGCTACAACGCCTGGAACTCCGGCCGCCTCAACCAGGCCGGCTGGGCCGACTACGGTTTCGACTGGTCCACCGACTACTGCTCGTCGAGCCCGGACAACCCGCTCGGCTTCACCTTCAACCTCGCCTGCTACCGGCACGACTTCGGCTACCGCAACCACAAGGCGATGGGGATCTTCTCGGCCAACAAGTCCCGCCTGGACAGCGCCTTCTACGAGGACCTGAAGCGGGTCTGCGCCACCTACAACTCCGTCGTCCGGCCGGCCTGCACCAGCCTGGCCTGGACGTACTACCAGGCGGTCAGCATCTTCGGTTCGGTCGCCGCCGTCTCGCAGGCCGACCTCGACCGGGCCGCCCGGATGAAGGCCGACGCCGAGCGGGCCGCCGCCCGGCGCGGCTGACCCCGCCGGGGCCGACACCCGACCTGTGGTGCCGTCCAGGGTTCCCCGGACGGCACCACAGGTCAGGCCCACTCCTCCCGACGGTCGGCCTCACGGTGGTGGACCGGCCTGGGCGTCAACGGGCCGGTCGCCCGGAACCGGATCGAGTCGGCCGCCAGGTCCGGATGCTCCACCGCGAACGCCAACGCCGCCGCCTCCTCCAGGCCCAGCTCACCACCCTCGCCGTAGGCGGCGTCGAAGGCCGCGTCACCGAGGATGCGCCGCAGCTCGGCCTGCTGCTGGAGCCAGTACGTGCCGTAGATGCCCGGGGTGCCGCGCAGCCGCGCCCGGGTCGCCTGGGCCGCACCGAACAGCCGGGCCGCCGTCAACGGCTCCCCGCCCAACGCGCACCGCACCGCCACCGCGTTCACCGTGTCGCAGGCCCGCCCGTGGTAGCCGTGCCCCATCCGGGCCCGCAACGCCACCAGCAGGTGCTCGTGCGCGGCCACCAGGTCACGCCGGGCCAACGCCACCATGCCCAGCAGCATGTCCACCGACCGGTAGCCCCGCTCCACCGGCCGGGCCGCCTCCACCGGTCGGGCCGCCCCGAGCAGCTCCGCCGCCTCCGTCAACGCGCCCCGCCGCCACAGCAGCTCGGCCAGGTTGTAGACGGCCAGCAGGGCGTCCCCGCTGACCTCCAACTCGCCCGCCCAGTCGATGACCTCCCGGCAGACCCGCTCCGCCTCGGCGAACTGCCCCATGTCGACGAGCGGCACGGCCCGCCCGGCGAGCACCCGGGCCAGCAGCCCCGCGTCGCCGGCCTGCCGGGCCGCCGCCTCCGCACGCTGCGAGAACCGCAGCTCCTCGGCGAACTCGCCGTCCGCGCCGGCGTGCAGCGAGTGCAGGTGGTACGCCGCCGCCAGCTCCGCCTCGGGAATCGCCTCGCCGGTCTCGGCGATCCGCCCGTACAGCCGGAACAGCCACAGCCGGGCCTCCCGGGACAGCCCGCGCTCGCGCCACCACTGGTCCAGCCCACCGGCCAGCCGCAGCCCGGCGCGGGCGCTGCCCCTGGTGGCCGACCAGCGCAGCGCCGAGCGCAGCTCACCGGCGAGCGGGTCGACCGCGTACAGCGACAGGGTGACCGGTCGGCCGTCCGCCCCCAGGTGTGCCCGGTGCAGCGCGTGCTGGGCCCAGGCCACGTGCCGGTCCCGGGCGGCCTGCTCCTCACCGGTCTCGACCAGCCGACGCGCCGCGTACGCCCGGATCGGGTCGAGCATCCGGTAGGTGCTGCCCGAGGCGTGCGGCTCGGCCAGCACCATCGACTTGTCCACCAGCACCGACAGCGGGTCGAGCGGGTCGTCACCGATCAACCACTCCACCGTGGCCAGGTCCACCGGCCCGGTGAAGACCGCCAACCAGTGCAGCAGCCGGGCCGCGCGGGGCCCCAACGTGCGGTACGACCAGGTGACAGTGGCCTGCATGGTGAGGTGCCGCTCGGTCGCCGACCGCTGCACCGCCCGGTGCGCCGGGCTCGGCGGCGTCTGGCCGGAGGCCGCGGCGACCAGGTCCACCGTGTCCTGCTGGTTGCCCGCCCAGCCCCGCTCGGGGGGCCGCTCCGGCACCCCCCGACCGGCGTCGAGGGTGCCCAGCATGTCGTCCAGCCGGGCCGCCAACTGGCCGGCGGAGAGCACCCGCAACCGGGCCGCGGCCAGCTCGATCGCCAACGGCAACCCGTCCAACCGCTGCACCACCCGACGCAGGTCCGCGGCCTCGGTCCACTCCGGTGGCCGCCCGCCCCGGGCCGCCGCCGTACGGTCCAGCAGCAGCGCCACCGCGTCGCTCTCGGTACGCCCCGGCTGCGGGTCGACCGCCAGCGGCGGAATCCGCCACACCACCTCGCCGGGCAGACCGAACGCCTCCCGGCTGGTGGCCAGCACCCGCAGCCCGCTGCCCCCGGCGAGCAGCCGCGAGATCACCTCGGCGCAGGCCGCCGGCTGGGCGTCACAGGTGTCCAGCACCACCAGCATCCGCCGGACGGCCGCGTACTCGACCAGGGTGTCCAGGATCGGGCGGCCCGGTTCCGGCCGGGCCCCGAGCACGGCGGCGATGGCGAACGCCACCAGCCCCGGGTCGGTGACCGTGGCGATGTCGACGAACCACACCCCGTCCGGGTACGCCTCCACCTGGCCGGAGGCCACCTCGACGGCGAGCCGGGTCTTGCCGGCCCCACCCGCGCCGACCACCGTGACCAGCCGCTGGCGGCGGATCAGCAGGTCCAGCTCCACCCGCTCGGTCTCCCGGCCGACGAACGAGCTGACCTGGGTGGGCAGGTTGTGCGCCAGCGCCTCGGCGGTGTTCGGGCGGGGGAACTGCCGTTCCAGCCCCGGCGCGACGAGCTGGAACAGCCGTTCCCGGTCGTCGAAGCCCCGCAGCCGGTGCAGGCCCAGGTCGATCAGGGTGGCCCCGGCGGGCAGCGGGTGGGCCAGCCGCTCGGTCGACGCCGAGCAGAGCACCTGCCCACCGTGCGCGGCGGCGGCCACCCGGGCGGCCCGGTGCACCTCGGGGCTGGCGTACTCGCCGTCGCGGGGCTCGGCGAAGCCGGTGTGCAGTCCCATCCGTACCCTCGGCGCGGCCTCCGGGTTGGGCCAGTCGTGGGTGGACAGCGCCCGCTGCGCGGTCAGGCAGGCGGTCAGCGCCGCCGACGCGTCCGGGAAGGCGAGGAAGAACGAGTCCCCCTCGGTGAGCAACTCCGCGCCGTCGGTCGCGGCCAGGGTGTCGCGCAGCAGCCGGCGGTGCTCCCAGAGCACCGGGCGGTAGTCGGACCCGAGCAGTTGGGCCAACCGGGTGGAACCTTCGATGTCGGTGAAGACGAAGGTCACCCAACCGCTCGGGAGGTGCATCCGTGGCGACATGCGTGGACCTCCGCCCCTGACGTCGGGTTCATGCTGCCCTATGGTCGACCGGTCACGCATCGTAAGAACGGTCGGGCGATATCAGACCCAAGGGGTCACTCATCCCGGCGTACCGGCCTGCCGAACCGTTACATCGGGCCGGTTGCGGTGCGGTCGGTGGCCGGCCAGGTCAACAGCCGCAGCCGCCGCCGCAACAACCACCGCCGGCGGCGGGACCCGCCGGGGCGCCGCCGGTGGCGGAGCCGCCCCCACGTCCGGTGACCGCCACGGTGGACAGCAGCTTGACCGTGTCGGCGTGACCCTGGGGGCAGTCGGCCGGCGCACCGGCCTCGGCCATCGGTCGGTTGACCTCGAAGGTGTCGCCGCAGGCGCGGCAGCGGAACTCGTACCGGGGCATGGGCCCACCCTACGGCCGGACCTGACTCCCCGGCCGACATGGGTGATACTCAAACAGTGGTGAGCGGCGAAGATTCGACGGAACGGCCCCTGCGCGCAGCGACCCCGCCCGAGGACGTGCCTCCCGCTCCGCGTCGCGGCTGGCTCCCCCGGCCCCGCCGACCCCGCCACGACACCCTCACCCCGCCGGCCGCCGGACCCGCCGCCGGTCCTCCCCCGGCCGCTGCTCCTCCGTCGGCCGCCGGGACGGACGCCCGTCCCGGGTCCGATGCGCCGGCCGCCCCGGGCGGCGGGACCGGGCCCGCCGAGCCGGCCGCCCCCGGCGCAGGGACCGAGCCCGCCGGACCGGCCGCGAGGACCGACGGGACCGCGAACGCCGACGCCGGGGAGGTTTCCGAGCCGGCCGCAAAGACCGAGCCGGCCGCAGAGACCCAGCCGGCCGCAGAGACCCAGCCGGCCGCGGAGAAGACCGAGCCGGCCGCGAAGACCGACGGGACCGGGGAGAGCGGCACGGGCGACAGCGCCGCAGCCGGGGTGAAGACCGGTCGGCGGCGGCGGGTGCCGTTCGCCCACGCCGTCCGGCTGCCGCCGCCCCGGCAGGCGGTGGGAGCAGCGACCCGGGCCACCCGGGCCTGGTCGCGCCGGCCCAGCGGCCGGTTGACCCTCCCCGGCCTGTTCCTGTTCGCGCTGGTCGCGGCGACCGCCGCGGTCGGTGCGGTGGTGGTGCCGAGCGCGGTCCGGGCACCCCGGCCGGTGGCCGTGGACGACAGCGCCTCCGCCGGCCCCGAGGCCCCGTCGGCCGGGGCGACCACCGGAGTGCCGGTGTTCCCGGGTGTCACCCCCACCCTGCCGCTGGGCAGCTTCCCGTCGGCCGGGGCCGTGCCGAGCGGGTCGGGCGTACCGCCCGCCGCCGGCCGGCCCGCCGACGCGCTGGGCGACTGGGCCCGGGTCACCGGCAGCAAGGCGGGCGTCTCCCCGATCGCCATGCAGGCGTACGGCTACGCCGAACTGGTGCTCGCCCAGACGAACCGGAGCTGCCAGCTGAGCTGGACCACGCTCGCCGCGATCGGCTACGTGGAATCCCGGCACGGGCAGGCCAACGGCGCGACCCTCGGGCCGGACGGCCGGGCCGTACCGGAAATCATTGGTGATCCACTCGACGGCAAGGGCGGGCGGTCCCTGATCCGGGACACCGACGGCGGGCTGTTCGACCGGGACACCGTCTACGACCGGGCGATCGGGCCGATGCAGTTCATCCCGACCACCTGGCAGCAGGTCGGCGCGGACGCCGACAACGACGGCCGCAAGGACCCGCACGATCTGGACGACGCGGCCCTCGCCGCCGGGAACTACCTGTGCCAGGGCGGCCGGAACATGACCATCCCCGGCGACTGGTGGGGGGCCATCCTCTCCTACAACGACGTACGCCGCTACGCGCAGGACGTCTTCGACAAGGCCCAGGAGTACGGGCGCGCAAGCCGTACGTGAGGTGATCGTTCGCATACATTGGCGGACCGGACACTTCCCCCGAAGAGCCGTTGACGGCAAGCTAGACGCGTGATGGTGCGCGAATGGGACCCCCGAACCGCGTCGTCCGCCGAGATCGGCTCCGTGCTGGACACGCTGAACGCGGTTCTCGCGGCCGACCTCCCGCAGGACCCGCCGTGGCGGGAGGATTCGCTGCGGGAGTACCTCTCCGAGGTGATGCCCGGCGAACGACGCATCTCCTGGGTGGCCCACGCCGATCCGCCGGCCGACGGGGGCCCCGCCCCGATCCTCGGGCACGTGCACGTGCTGCTGCTCGGTGACATCGGCGTACTGGAGGTGCTGGTGCACCCGGCGGTCCGTCGCAGCGGGCTGGGCCGGGAACTGGTGCGCACCGCAGCCCGCCGGGTCTATCAGGAGGGTTTCCGGTCGATCGGGGTCGAGGTGGTCGGCGACACCCCGGCGATCGGCTTCTACTCGTCGCTGGGCTTCACCCGCGAGTACGTCGAGACCCGCAGCGTGCTCGACCTCGGCACGGTCGACTGGACGGCGCTGACCGAGATGGCCGCCGCCGTCAACCCGGGCTACCACCTGGAGTTCTACCCGGGTGGGCTGTTCGACGACCTGATCGAGGCGTACGCCCGGGCGAAGGCCGAGGTCCGCGACGTCGAGGACGGCGAGCTGCGCCCCAGCTCGTACGATCCGCAGCGGCTGCGGGACAGCCTCGACACGCTGCACCGGCGGGGCATGAAGCCGTACATCGTGCTCGCCCTGCACGAGCGCACCGGCGCGGTGGCCGGCCTGACCGAGGTGGTGGTGCCGGTCCAGCACCCCACCCGCGCCGACCAGTACGACACCATCGTGACGCGTGACCATCAGGGCAACGGCATCGACCGGGCGATCAAGGCGCGGATGCTGCTGGAGCTGCGCTCCGCCGAGCCGGAGCTGACCGAGGTGCAGACCTGGAACACCCAGGCCAACGAGGTGATGCTCAAGGTCAACGCCGAGCTGGGCTACCAGCCCGACCGGGACTGGTGCGAGTACAGCGTGGACGTCGCCGAACTGGTGCACCGGCTCGACGCCCACCGCTGAGCAGGGCGGCCGGCGGCATCCGGTCGGGGGCGTCGGGCAGCACTGTCGCGAATTCACCACATCGCCGCCCGAGGGATGGACGGCGGACAGCGACGCACCTTAACGTGCGTTGGTTCCCGTCCACCCATCGTGGAGGCCCCATGCGCCTGCGCCGCAGATTCGCCGCGCTCGCCACCGTCGCCGTCGTCGCCGTACCGGTGCTCGGCGTCGCTCCCACCGCGGCCACCGCCGCGCCCACCGACCTGTTCATCTCCGAGTACGTCGAAGGCTCGTCCAACAACAAGGCGATCGAGCTGTACAACGGCACCGGCGCAGCGGTCGACCTGACCGCCGGCGGCTACCAGCTCCAGCTCTATTTCAACGGGTCCACCACGGCCACCACGATCGCGCTCACCGGTACCGTCGCCACCGGGGACGTGTTCGTCTTCGCCGCCGCGTCGGCCGGCCCGGCGATCCTCGCCCAGGCCGACCAGACCACCGGCGCGAGCCTGTTCAACGGCGACGACGCGATCGTGCTGCGTCGGGGTGCCGTCGTGCTCGACGCGATCGGGCAGGTCGGCGTCGACCCGGGTAGCGAGTGGGGCAGCGGGCTGACCAGCACCGCCGACAACACGCTGCGCCGGCTGCCGTCGGTGTCCAGCGGGGACGCTGACCCGTCTGACGCGTTCGACCCGGCCGCCCAGTGGGCCGGCTACCCCACCGACACCTTCGACGGGCTGGGCGCGCACACCCTCGACGGCGGGGGCCCGGTCGACCAGCCGGCCGTGCTGACCTGCGGCGGGACGTTGACCATCGAGGCCGGCGCGACCGGCACCCGGGAGGTCACCGGCACCGACCCGGACGACACGGTCGTCGACCTGGCGGTCACCGCGGTCGCCCCGGCCCCGGCGGGCGGCTCGATCAGCCGTACCGCGTTCACCCCGGCGACCGCGCCGGGTGGCACAGCGACCGCGACGGTCACCGCCACCGGCCTGCCCGCCGGCACGTACACGGTCACCGTGACCGCGACGGACACCGACGGCGGCACCGCCACCTGTTCGCTCACCGTGCAGGCCAACGGGGTGCTGTCGGTGGGCCAGGTGCAGGGCCCGACCCGCGACGACGAGAACCCGCGCACCGACCGGTCGCCGCTCGCCCCGCCCTCCGGCACCGGCACCAGCCCGCTGCTGTACGACGTGCGGGGCGTGATCACCCAGAAGTCGCTGGCCCGCACCTCGGCCGGTGCCGACCAGTACGGCTTCTACCTGCAGAGCCGCACCGGCACCGAGGACGGCGACCCGCTCAGCTCGGACGGGATCTTCGTCTTCATGGGATCCTTCACCACGCTGATCGGTGGCTACGCGCCGACCGTCGGCGACGAGGTGGTGCTGCGCGGCCGGGTGTCGGAGTACTTCGACCAGACCCAGCTCTCCGGTGCCTCGCTGGTCCGCCGACTCGACACCGGGCTCGACGTGAACACCGCCGTGACCGTGGACGACGCGGTCCCGCCGGCCGACGCGGCGGCAGCCGACCGGTTCTGGGAGCGGCACGAGGGGGCCCGGTTGCGGGTCCGTAGCGGCTCCGGCGTCACCGGTCCCCGGGACGTGTTCGGCTCCACCGCCGACTCCGAGGTGTGGGTGGTGGACCGGGCGGACCCGCTGCTCAAGCGGACCGACCCGTACGCCCGCCGGGTCTTCCGGGACGCCCACCCGCTGGACGACGTGCCAGGGCAGGTCTTCGACAACGGCAACGGGCAGCGCATCCTGCTCGGCGGTGGCGGCGTGAAGGCCACCGCCGGTGACTCGACGGCGCTGCTCCCGCCGGCCCGTACCTTCGACACCCTCACCGCCGACGCGTTCGGCGCGGTGTCGTACGGCTTCAGCAAGTTCAGCGTGCAGCCGGAGTCGCTGGCCCTGACCGCCGGGGTGGACCCGGCGGCGAACAACCCGCCGCGCCCGGCGGACCGGGCCCGGGAGGTCGCGGTGGCGACCTACAACGTGGAGAACCTGTACGACTTCCGCGACGACCCGTTCGACGGCTGCGACTTCACCGGCAACGCGGGCTGCCCGGGGGTGTCCCCGCCGTTCGACTACGTGCCGGCGAGCGAGGCCGAATACCGGGAGCACCTGTCGGAGCTTGCCGCGCAGATCCGCACCGACCTGCACGCCCCGGATCTGATCCTGGTGCAGGAGGCCGAGGACCAGGACATCTGCTCGGTCTCCGGCGGCAGCCTGGTCTGTGGCACCACCGACAACGCCGACGGAGCGCCGGACACCCTCCAGGATCTGGCGTTGGCGGTGCGGGCCGCCGGTGGTCCCGCCTACGCGGCGGCGTACGACCGGACCGGCGCGGACGCCCGGGGCATCACCTCGGCGTTCCTGTACCGCACCGACCGGTTGTCGCTGGCCGGGGCGAGCGCCACCGACCCGCTGCTCGGTTCCGCGCCCACCGTGCAGTACCGGTCGGCGGGGCTGGCGTCCAACGCGGACGTGCAGAACCCGAAGGCGCTCAACGCGGTGCTGCCGGCCGACACCGACACCTCGACCGGCAAGGACGGCAACAACGTCTTCACCCGGGCCCCGCAGCTCGGCAAGTTCGTGGTGAAGGCGACCCCCGGCGGGTCGGAGTCCTACCTGCTGTACGCGCTGAGCAACCACTACTCGTCCGGGCCGGACACCCGGGTCGGGCAGCGCACCGAGCAGGCCGCGTACGGGGCGGCGATCGTCACCGCGATCGAGGCGGCCGACCCGGACGCCCGGGTGGTGTACGGCGGGGACCTGAACGTCTTCCCCCGCCCGGACGACCCGATCGCGACCGGGGCGAACCCGACCCCGTCGGACCAGCTCGGCCCGCTCTACCGCGCCGGCCTGCGTAACCTCTGGGACGACCTGGTGGCCGACGTGCCGTCGGCGGCGTACTCGTACAGCTTCCAGGGGTCGGCGCAGACGCTGGACAACCTGTTCGTCAACGATGCCCTGCACGCGGACCTGGTGCAGATCCGGGCCGCGCACGTCAACGCGGACTGGCCTGCGGAGTTCACCGGGGACGGCACCCGGGGGGCCAGCGACCACGACCCGCAGGTGGCCCGGTTCCGCAGCCAGCCGTCGCTGCGGGTGGCCGACGCGTCCGTGGTGGAGGGCGACCGGGGCACCAGCACGATGACGTTCCAGGTCACCGTGTCCCGTCCGCTGTCCCAGCCGACCACGCTCTGCGCCGCCACGGTGGGGCTGACCGCGACGGTGGTGCTGGACTTCACCCCGTACGTCGGCTGCCGGACCCTGCCCGCCGGGCAGACCTCGCTGGCGTTCCCGGTGACCGTTCGCGGTGACCAGAAGCGGGAGCCGGACGAGAAGATCGCCTTCGCGGTGGCCGGCCCGTTGAACCTGCGGTTCGCCGACCTGCTGGCGACCGGCGTCATCACCGACGACGACTGAGCGTCGCGTACCTCCGACGGCCCGTCGGTCCGGCTTCCCGCCGGATCGGCGGGCCGTCACCATGGCGGGCGCACCACCCGGGGCGGCGGTGGCACGTTGCGGTACTTCGCCACCCGCACCTCCCACTGGCTCCGGCGGCGCATCGCGTCCCGGACGGCCCGGTTACGGTAGAACGTCTCCGGTGGCCGGGCGAGCCCGTAGACGTCCGCCCACCACTCACCCGGTTCCGGGTCCAGAATCGTGTCCAGGTGCGACGGGTAGCGGCGGCCCGCACCGTCCCGGGCGTCGTCGCGGTCCCGCATCGGGGTGAGCACCCGACCGAACTCGTCGACCACGGCCAGCCGGAAACCGGCCGCCGCGATGATCCGGCGCAGCAGGGCGATGCTCGGGGTGAGCGCGCCCGCCTCGATCCGCCCGACCGTGCCGTGGTGCACCCCCGCCCAGCGCGCCAGTTCCCGTTGACTCGCGTCGGCACGCCGGCGGACCGCCCGCACGATCCCGGCCGCCGGCCACGGCAGGTCGTAGGGCGTGCTGAGGAAGGTCGGCGGCTCGTCCCCTTCCCCGTCCGGCGTCGGAGGGGAGGTGGCAGCCGGGCGGGTGTCCGGGGCGGTGGGAGCCGCGGGGACCGGAGTGGGGTGGGTGCCAGGTCGGTGCGGCGGCGCGGGGTCGGTCATGTCGCCACCGTCGCGCCCGGCCGAACCCCGTCGCAATCCCGCCGTCATCACCTGTGGACAACGCCCAGGCCTGTGGAAAACTCGCTTCCTTTGCGACCCGGCATCGATTACACAGGGTCACTTCACCGACCCGACCCGTCAATTACCGTGAGTCATGTCACCTCGGGCAGGGATCCACATCACCAAGATCCGCAAAAACAGCCTGAACAGCGGAAACGCCCAACCTCTCTCCACCCAGCCCTACTCCCCCTCGCACGCTTTGCTCTGCTGCCGAATCGGCGACAGGCACCCACGGTAAGCGTCGCATAGGGGGCAGCAGAGCAAAGCGTGCGAACCAGGGTGGTGGGGGGAGCCGAAAAGTGCGGAGAGTAACCAGATCGGTTGACCGCCGAGCAGGCGGTCGACGCCGATGAGGGACCAGCCACGCCGGCAGCAGGCGCCCGCCGACGGCGGCGGGGCCGGGGAGCCAGGTGCAGGGGCGTGGGCGAGGAGCCACGGCCACGGGCGTGGGCCACGGCGTCCGCAGCCCGCCCCCGCGATCAGTAGCGCTGGCGCAGCAGCTCGGCGGCCTCGACCGCCCAGTAGGTGAGGATGATCTGCGCACCGGCCCGACGGATCGAGGTGAGCGTCTCCAGCATCACCCGCTCGCGGTCGATCCAGCCGTTCGCGGCGGCCGCCTCGACCATCGCGTACTCGCCGGAGACCTGGTAGGCGGCGACCGGGACGTCCACGGCGGCCCGGACCGCCGCCACCACGTCGAGGTAGGGCAGCGCGGGCTTCACCATCACCAGGTCGGCGCCCTCGGCCACGTCCAGCTCGACCTCGCGCAACGATTCCCGCAGGTTCGCCGGGTCCTGCTGGTAGGTGCGCCGGTCACCGTCGAGCGCCGACTCGACGGCGTCGCGGAACGGGCCGTAGAAGGCGGAGGCGTACTTCGCCGCGTACGCCAGCACCGCCACGTCGGCGTGGCCGGCGGCGTCCAGCGCCCGGCGGACGACGCCCACCTGGCCGTCCATCATCCCGGACGGGCCGACCATGCCGACCCCGGCGTCCGCCTGCGCCACCGCCATCTCGGCGTACGCGGCCAGGGTCGCGTCGTTGTCCACCCCGCCGTCGGGGGTGAGCAGCCCGCAGTGACCGTGCGAGGTGAACTCGTCGAGACACAGGTCACTCATCACCACGGTGGCGTCGCCGACCTCGGCCACCACGTCGCGGATGGCGACGTTGAGGATGCCGGCCGGGTCGGTGCCGCCGGAGCCGGTCGGGTCCCGCCGCTCGGGCACCCCGAACAGCATGATCCCGCCGACCCCGGCCTGGACCGCCGCCACGGCCGCCTTGCGCAGCGAGTCCCGCGAGTGCTGGAGCACCCCCGGGAGCGACGCGATGGCCCGTGGCTCGGTCAGCCCCTCCTTGACGAACATCGGCACGACCAGCTCGGCCGGGTCGACGCGGGTCTCGGAGACCAGCCGCCGCACGGCCGCGTTGCGACGCAGCCGGCGGGGCCGGATCTCGGGGTACGGCATGAGGGGCCTCCCAGTACGGCTAGCGGAACCTGAGCGCGGTCGGCCCCTGCACCTTCGAACCCCGACGCTGCTTCGCCGGCATCGCGGCGAGCTTCTCACGCAGTTCGACGGCGTAGGCGGCCAGCGCCTCGACCAGGTCGGGCACCGAGGCGTGCGGCGGCTGCACGTCGACCCGCAGGCCGAACTCCGTCGCGGTCTCCGCCGTCTTGGGCCCGATGACGGCAACCACGGTACGCGCGTGCGGCTTCCCGGCGATACCGACGAGGTTGCGCACCGTCGAGGAGGACGTGAAGAGCACCGCGTCGAACCCGCCCGACTTGATCGCGTCGCGGATCTCGGCGGGCGGCGGGGCGGCCCGGACCGTGCGGTACGCGGTCACGTCGTCGACCTCCCAGCCGCGCTCGGTGAGCCCGGCGGCGAGCGTCTCGGTGGCGATGTCGGCGCGGGGCAGCAGCACCCGGCCGACCGGGTCGAGGATCTCGTCGTGCGGGGAGAACTCGGCCAGCAGCCCCTCGGAGGACTGCTCCCCGGCGGGCACCAGCTCCGGCTGGATGCCGAAGGCGCGTACCGCGTCGGCGGTGGCCTCACCGATGCAGGCGATCTTGACGCCGCCGAAGTGCCTGGCGTCGAGACCGTGCTCGGCGAACTTCTCCCAGACCGCCCGGACCGCGTTGACCGAGGTGAAGATCACCCAGGCGTACCGGCCGTCGACCAGCCCCTTGACCGCCCGCTCCATCTGGGCGGGGGTGCGCGGCGGCTCGACCGCGATGGTCGGCACCTCGCACGGGATCGCCCCGTACGCGCGCAGCCGGGCGCTCATCGCCCCGGCCTGCTCCTTGGTCCGGGGGACGAGCACCTTCCAGCCGTACAGCGGGCGGTTCTCCCACCAGCTCAGCCGGTCCCGCTGGCCGACGCCCTCGCCGACGGTGAGCACCACCCGGCCGGTGAAGCCGAGCGCCGCCGCGACGAACGAGTCCACGCTCGACGTGGTGGTGTACTGCGTCTCGCCGGTGCCGTCGCCGGTCACCCCGACCCCGGTGGTGCCGTCCACCCCGGCGGCCAGCAGGCCGTCCCGCACGGCGGCCAGGTCACCGGCGTCGACGGCCAGGGCCAGTGACCCCCGGCCGACGGCGGCGGCGAGCGCGTCGAAGTCCAGCGTGCCGACGTCCTCGACGTCGGCGGCGGTGCGTACCCCGGGCAGCGGCACCCCGGCGTAGGTGGCGACGCCCTCGGCCTGGCCGACGCCCGGCACCACCTCGAAGTGCGCGGCGGTCCGCGCGACCGCCTGCACCTCCTTGACCACCGAGTCGTGGCCGAACGGGTCGCCGGCGACCAGGTGCACCGCGTTGAGCCCGGAGCGGGCCGCGCTGATGAGCATCTTCGCCACGTCGCCCGGTACGCCCTCGGCGGGGCTGAACTGGGCGTCGGACCGGGCCTGGGCCCGGACCACGTCGAGCAGCGTCTCGGGGACTCCCCGGTCGTAGACCACCTGGTCGGCGTCGACCAGGGCGTCGTGGGCCCGGCGGGTCAGCAGGCCCGGGTCACCGGGTCCGGCGCCGACGAACGCGATGCGGCCGACGGGCTTACGGGTGCGGGTCATTCTGTGCTCCCAAATTGCTGGGTCCCCGGGCCGGTGCTTCCTTCGTGGCCGAGGATCGAGTCGGCGCCGAGTTCGAGGAGTTCGGCGGCGAGTGCCTTGCCGATCTCCGCCGCGTCGGCGGGCGTTCCGGTGCGGGACAGCCGGAGGTCTCGCGAACCGTCCGGGCTGATCACCGCCCCGCGCAGGTAAATCTCGTCACCGTTCTCACCTTCGGCGAGTTCGGCGTAGGCGGCGACCGGGGCGGAGCACCCGGCCTCCAGGGTGGCCAGCAACGCGCGTTCCGCGACGACCGCGGCCCGCGACGGTGCGTGGTCGAGCACGGCGAGCAGCTCGACCAGGTCGGAGTCGTCGGCCCGGCACTCCACGGCCAGCGCGCCCTGGGCGGGCGCGGGCAGCATGAGCATCGGGTCGAGCGTTTCGGTGATCACGTCGGTGCGGCCGAGCCGGGCCAGCCCGGCCCGCGCCACGACGACGGCGTCGAGGTCGGCGTCCGGGCCGAGCACCCGGGCGAGCCGGCTGTCGACGTTGCCCCGGATCGGGGTGACCTCCAGGTGCAGACCGAGGGCGTGCAGCTGGGCGATACGGCGCAGCGCGCCGGTGCCGACCACGGCCCCCGCCGGCAGCTCGGCGAGGGTACGCCCACCGGTGGCGACCAGCGCGTCGCGCGGGTCCTGCCGGGGTGGCACGGCCGCGACGTGCAGCCCGCTCGCCCCGGCGGTGGGCAGGTCCTTGTACGAGTGCACGGCCAGGTCGATGGTGCCGGCGGTCAACGCGTCGCGCAGCGCCGAGACGAAGACGCCGACGCCGAGGCGTTGCACCGGCGCGGACGACCGGTCCCCGGCGGTGACCACCTCGACCAGCTCGACGGCGCGGCCGGTCGCCGCGGTGATCGCCTCGGCGACGTGGCCGGACTGGGCCATCGCCAGGGCGCTGCCCCGGGTGCCCAGGCGCAGGGGGGTACTCATCGCTCACCTCCGGTGGGCGGCTGGTCGGTGTCGGTCGCCGGCGCGTCGGCGCCCCCGAACGGACCACGGCCGTCGACGGTCTCGACCACGTCGGGCACCGAGTCGACCCCGGAGGTCTGCGGCACCTGGAGGTCGAACAGCTCGCGCAGCAGCGCGGCGTACTGGTCGCCGCCCGGCTCGGCGGCGAGCTGGCGGACCCGGACGGTGGGCTGGTGCAACAGCCGTTGCACCACCCGGTGCACCGTGCGGGCCACCTCGGCACGCTGGTCGTCGCTGAAGTCCGGGCGACGCTGGGCGAGCCGGCGCAGTTCGGCGGTGACCACGTCGTCGGCGCGACCGCGCAGGGCGGCCACGGTGGGTGCCACGTCGGCTCCGCGCAGCCAGCTCAGAAACGCCTCGACCTCGGCGGTCACGATCCGGCCGACCTCGGCGGCGTCGGTGGCGGCCGGGCCGTCGGCGAGCAGGGTGGCCATCCGGTCGATGTCGATCACCTCGACGCCGGGCAGCCCGGCCACCTCGGGGGCGACGTCGCGGGGCACGGCGAGGTCGAGCAGGACCAGCGGTCCACGGTCGGGGTCGCGGCGGTCGAGCGCCTGGGTCACCACGTCGACGGTGAGGACCGGTTCGGTGGCCGCGGTGGCGGCCACTACGATGTCCACTGTGGAGAGCGCGGGGACGAGTCCGGCGATCGGGACGGCGTTCGCGCCGTACGACTCGGCCAGCCGGACGGCCCGGTCGGCCCCCCGGTTGGTGACGGTGAGCGGCCCGGCGGCCCGGCGGGACAGCGTCGCCACGCTCAGCGCGCCCATCGCGCCCGCCCCGACCACCAGGGCCGGCCGGCCGGCGAGGTCGCCGTCGAGCAGTTCGGCGGTGAGGTCCAGGGCTGCGGTGACGACGCTCTGGCCGGCCCGGTCGATGCCGGTCTCGGCGTGCGCCCGCTTGCCGACCCGCAGCGCCTGCTGCATCAGCTCGTGCAGCAGCCGCCCGGCGGTGTCCGCGCCGGAGGCCCAGTGGTAGGCGTCGCGGAGCTGGCCGAGGATCTGCGCCTCGCCGACCACCATCGAGTCCAGCCCGGCGGCGACCCGGAAGACGTGGTCGACGGCGGCCGAGTCGTAGTGCACGTAGAGGTGGCTGGCGAAGGCGGCGGGCGGCGCGCCGGCCTGCTCGGCGAGGACGGCGCAGACGTCGCCGAGACCGCCGTGGAAACCGGACACGGCGGCGTACACCTCCACCCGGTTGCAGGTGGAGACGAGCACCGCCTCGGCGACGTACGGCTGGGCGACCAGGCGGTCCAGGGTGCGGGTGAGGTCGGCGGGGGCGACCGCCAACCGCTCCAGCGTCGCCACGGGAGCGGTGCGGTAGGACGCGCCGACGACGAGCAGCTTCACGTGCCGATCGCCTCCTGGGTGTCGGGGGTCGCGAGCCCGCCGGGCAGGGCGGTGAGGGCGGAGCCGCCGGCGGCGGGCAGCGCGGTCAACGACGCCTTGCGGTGCTCGTGGAAGGACAGGATCTGAAGCTCGATGGCGAGATCGACCTTGCGCACGTCGACCCCGTCCGGCACCGAGAGTACGCACGGCGCGAAGTTGAGGATGCTCGTGACGCCGACGGCGACCAGCTGCTCGGCCACCGCCTGGGCGGCCGGCGCGGGGGTGGCGATCACGCCGATCGAGATCGCCTCCTCGGCGGCGACCCGGGGCAGCTCGTCGACGTGCCGGACGACCAGCCCGTTGATCATCTCGCCGACCCGCGACGCGTCGGCGTCGAACAGGGCGGCGATCCGGAAACCCCGGCTGGCGAAGCCGTCGTAGCCGGCCAGGGCGTGACCGAGATTACCCACCCCGACCAGGGCGACCGCCCGGCGCTGGGTGAGCCCGAGCACGAACTCGATCTGGTCGATCAACAGGGCGACGTCGTAGCCGACCCCCCGGGTGCCGTACGAGCCGAGGTGGGAGAGATCCTTGCGGAGCTTGGCCGAGTTGACCCCGGCCGCCCCGGCCAGCCCCTCGCTGGAGACCGTCTCGTGGCCGGCGTCGGCGAGGTTGTGCAGGGCGCGGAGATACTCGGGGAGCCGTGCGACGGTCGCCTCCGGGAGGTCCGGGAGCGCCGGTACGGCACCGGCGCGGCCGGGCGCGCCAGGGTGACGGTGCTGACTCATGAGACTCCGTGCGGTGCGATCCTCGGCCGGCTCCGGTGCCCGCCCGTTGGGGGACCCCCGCCGGTGACCGGGCGAGCCGGCCGTGCTAGCAGGGCGCGTCGAAACTACAGAGTAGGCGCTTGTGAAGACGTGCACAAATCGCGATCTTGCTGAATCGCGGCCGCCCTGCACCTGCTCCCCCATCCCACAAGATCGATCGGGCACGCCAGCGGTGCCGCCGCGCGATTATTGCGCAATCCCGACTTCTCTCACCAATCGCGCTCGCTCGATGACCCAGCGTGATCCACGCCACCCTAGAGCTGGGGGGTGGTCAGGTCGCGCAGCAACCGCTCCTCCTCCACCCGCCAGTAACCGTGCTCCTTGCCGTCGAGCAGCACCACCGGCAGTCGGTCGCCGTACTCGCGCTCCAGCTCGACGTCGCCGGTGACGTCCTTCTCCACCCACCGGTCCCCGGTGACCGCCACCACCCGGTCCAGCGCGGCCTTGGCGTCCTCGCACAGGTGGCAACCGGGCCGGGTGATCAGGGCGAGCCGGGCGGCAGTGGACATCGGGACCTCCGGGTGAGGGCGGCCGGAGTCGGCCGCGACGGGGATGCGCACGGTGGCGGACCGCTGCGCACCGGTGCCGGATGCCCGGCGGCGGGCCGGGCCCACCCGCCCAGTCTCGCCCGTCCCCCGGTGCGGCACACCCGGGACGGCCGAGCCGGTCGCGCGGTGGCTGAGTCTGACACGCCGTCGGCCGCCCGGCCAGGCCCACACACCGGACGGTCACGCAGCGTCGACCGGACCACCCGATCGGGGCCGGCGCAACCACCCGCGCAGCCGCGCCGGGCGGACCTGTGGACACTGCCCGGCGGACCGGACGCGCGGGGCCCCGGCGGCCCTCCACCACTCCCCTGGGCTGCAATTTCCACCAGGGAACAAGCCGCGACGTGAAAGTCAACCGACCACGACGGACAACCGGTCCGCCAGGGGTCGGCGAGCCGGGCAAATACTTTGGCCCTGTGTAACGGACTTGGCACACGCGGGTGACGTTGGCCCTATCATCACTCGGGTCGGCTCACCCCATTTGCCGTGAGTCGACACCCCTCAGCCCGAGGAGGCCCCCGTGCCTGTGCGCGCATTGGACCAGCACCTCAAGGGGATCTGCCGCGCGTCGGCACCCCCCCACACGGCCCTGCCCGTCCGGGGCAGACCCGGCACGGCGGCCGTCCACCGCCGTCCGGTCACCGTCGTGACCCGCTGCGGGGAGGCCCGGTGACCGCCTTCGGCTACCCGGATCGTCCCACCGGACTGACCGGGCCGACGCCCCGGGCCACCGTCAACGAACGGCTCGACCCGGCCCGCCCGGAGGCGACGCCCCGCCGGCCGCACCAGCGTCCGCACCCCAACGAGGCGGCCCCCCGGCCCGCCGCCCCCGGCGGCAACGCCACGCCGGCCGGCCGGGTGACCTCCCACTCCCGGCCCCCGATGCCGACGCAGACCCGACGGGTCGGTGAGCCGCCCGCCGTCACCGACCCGGCCGGTGGGGAGACCGCCGTGATCCCGGTGGTGCCCGCCGACGACACCGCCGTCATCCCGGCCGTGCCCGCCGACGACACCGCCCTGATCCCGGCCGTGCCCGACGGGCCGCCGCCGGCGCCGGCCGCCGAGCCGCCCGGCACCGCGGCGACGCCCGCCGGCACCTCCCCCACCGGCTTCCCGAGCCGCCCCGACCCCTCCGACCCGGCCACCGAGGTCTGGACCCTGGTGGAACGGGCCCAGGCCGGCGAGGCCGAGGCGTTCGGCCTGATCTACGACCGGTACGTCGACACCGTCTTTCGGTTCGTCTACTTCCGGGTCGGCAACCGGCAACTGGCCGAGGACCTCACCTCGGACACCTTCCTGCGCGCCCTCAAACGGATCGGCAGCTTCACCTGGCAGGGCCGCGACCTGGGCGCCTGGCTGGTCACCATCGCCCGCAACCTGGTCGCCGACCACTTCAAGTCCGGCCGCTACCGGCTGGAGGTGACCACCGGCGACGTGCTCGACGCCGACCGGGAGGACCGGGGGCCGGAGGGCAGCCCCGAGGCCGCAGTGGTCGAGCACATCACCAACGTCGCGCTGCTCACCGCCGTCACCCGGCTCAACCCGGAGCAGCAGGAATGCATCGTGCTCCGCTTCCTCCAGGGCCTCTCGGTGGCCGAGACCGCCCGCGCGATGGGCAAGAACGAGGGAGCGATCAAGGCGTTGCAGTACCGCGCGGTCCGCGCGCTGGCCCGGCTGCTGCCGGACGGATTCCAGCCCTGACCTGCACCGACGATCACTCTTCGTGATTTCGCTCCCGACCGCCCCGTAACCGGGGCCCGGCACGGAGCGTTTCTCCGGGTGCGGCCGGTGGTTGTCCGGCGCCCCCGGACCCGTCCCGGTCCGGAGCAGCGCCGCCGACCACGACCCTGGTACGACGGTGCACGCCGCCGCCGGTCGCGTGGAACCACCGCGGCCGACCGGCCGTGACCAGCGAGAGGGGGTGCCTGCGGTGGACAGCGACCTTTTCTCCCGTCGTCGGGCCGTACGCTTCGCCCAGCTTCTCGACGAGGCCAACGGCGGCCGACGCCACCACGTCCGGTCCCGTGCCGACGACCAGCTCACCAGGCTCGTGGCGGTCGGGCAGCGACTCGTCGCCGAACGACCCGACATCCAGGTGGACGTCGAGTTCCGCGCCGGCCTGCGGGCCATGCTGGTGGCCACCGCCGAACGCGAGCACACCGCCGAGGTGGTCACCGACGGCACACCGCAGGCCACCGGCCGGGGTTCCCTGCTGGGCGGGGTGACCGCCCGACGGGCCCGGGCCCGGGGTGCCATCCTGGTCGGCATCGCGGCCGGGGCGGTCGCCGTCTCCGGCATCTCGGCCGCCAGCGAGAACGCGGTGCCGGGTGACGCCCTGTACGGCATGAAGCGCTCCACCGAACGCGCCCAGCTCGCCCTGGCCAGCTCGGACGTCAGCCGGGGGCAACTCTTCCTCGACTTCGCCCGGACCCGGCTCGACGAGGCGGCCACGCTCCGCGACGACGCGGCCGGGTTCAGCGCGGTCCTCGACGACATGGACGCCGACACCCGCCAGGGCGTACGACTGCTCACCGGCGGTGCCGTGCAGCACGGCGATCCGGCGGCGCTGGACGCGGTGAACACCTTCGTCAGCGGGCAGCGCCGGGCGGTCGGTGGCCTGCTCGACGGGGCCGGCGTCGCCGAGCGGGACCGCACCCGGCAGTCCCTCGCCCTGCTCGACGCCATCCGCAAGCGCTCCGACGCGCTGCGTACCGCGCTCGCCTGCGCGCTGCCTGCCCCGGTCGGCAGCGACGCCCTCGGCCCGGTGCCCGGCACCTGCCCGACCTACCGCTGACCGGCGACGGAGCCGCACACCACAGTTCCCGCGCCGGCCGGTCGGCCACGGTCCGCGCCGGACTAGGCTCGATCACGCAGGGCCGCTCGTCGCAGGGAGGTGCCATGATGGCCGACACCCGCAGGGTCACGGTCAGCACCGACGCCCACGGGCACACCACCGGCTGGGCGGAGGCGACGGCCACCGGGCCCACGCCGACCCACTCCCGCGCCGCCGCGTTCTTCGACGTCGACAACACGATGATGCGCGGCGCGTCGATCTACTGGTTCGCCCGGGGGCTCGCCGCCCGCCGCTACTTCACCACCGGTGACCTGGCCCGGTTCGCCTGGCGGCAGGCCCGGTACCGGCTGCTGGCCACCGAGCACGCCGGCGACATGTCGCAGGCCCGGCAGGCCGCCCTCGCCTTCGTCGAGGGCTGGCGGGTCGACGCCGTCGAACGGCTCGCCGAGGAGATCTTCGACGAGTTGATGGCACCCCGGATCTGGGCCGGCACCCGTCGGCTCGCCCAACGGCACCTCGACGCCGGGCAGCGGGTCTGGCTGGTCAGCGCCGCGCCCGTGGAGATCGGCCGGGTGATCGCCGCCCGACTCGGCCTGACCGGCGCGATCGGCACCGTCGCCGAGGTGGTCGACGGGGCCTACACCGGTCGGCTGGTGGGCGAGCTGATGCACGGGCCGGCCAAGGCCGAGGCGGTCACCCAGCTCGCCACCGTCGAAGGGCTCGACCTGCCCCGCTGCACCGCCTACAGCGACTCCTGCAACGACCTGCCGATGCTCACCACGGTGGGACGCGCGGTGGCGGTCAACCCGGACGGCGCGTTGCTGCGGGTGGCCCGGGAACGGGGCTGGGAGGTGCGGGACTTCCGCACCGGTCGCCGGGCCGCGCGGATCGCCGTACCGTCGACGGCCGCGCTCGGGCTGCTGGCCGGCGCGGTCTCCGCCGGTCGGGCGCTGCACCGACGTCGCCGCCCGGCCTGACCCGGACCGCCGCACCGCTGCCGGGGGCCGGGTTCGCCGCACCGCTGCCCCGGGGGACCGGGCCGCGCAGCACTGCCCCGGGGACCGGGCGGTCGGCGGCGTGGGCTCAGGGGCCGAACGGGTCGGGGCGGCGTTCCAGCAGCTGGTGCAGGGTCTGTTGGATGGTCTCCCGGACCTGGTCGGCGAGGTTGAACACGACGAGCGGGTCGTCCGCCGAGTCGGTCAGGTGGGCGGTCGGGATCGGCGGGCAGAACTCGATCAGCCACTTGCTCGGCAGCGGCACCATGCCCAGCGGCCCCAGCCACGGGAACGTCGGGGTGACCGGGAAGTAGGGCAGTTTGAGCAGCCGGGCCAGCGGCTTGATGTCGGCCAGCATCGGATAGATCTCCTCGCCGCCGACGATGGCGACCGGGACGATCGGGGTGCCGGTGCGCAACGCCGCCGAGACGAAGCCGCCCCGACCGAAGCGTTGCAGCTTGTAACGGTCGGAGTAGAGCTTGCCGATGCCCTTGAACCCCTCGGGGAAGACGCCGACCAGCTCACCGTTGCCGAGCAGCCGCTCGGCGTCCGGGTTGCAGGCGACCGTACCGCCGGTCTTGCGGGCCAGCTCGGAGACCACGGGCATCCGGAAGACCAGGTCCGCGCCGAGCAACCGCAGGTAGCGGTGGGCGGGATGCTGGTCGTGCAGGGCCGCGGAGAGGATCAGCGCGTCCAGGGCCACCGTGCCCGAGTGGTTGCCCACCACCAGGCCGGCGCCGTCGGCGGGCACGTGCTCCAGGCCGGTGACCTCGGTACGGAACCAGTCACGGTAGAGCAGCCGCAGCAGCGGGTGGAAGACCGCCCCGGTCAGCTCCGGGTCGAACCCGAACTCGTCCACCTCGTACTGGCCGGCCAGGCGGCGGCGCAGGAACGCCAGCCCGGAGGCGACCCGACGGTCCCACGGGTCACCGGGCCGCTCCACCCCCGGCGAGCGCCCACCCGCCGGACCGGAGGCGGCCGGACCCGGGGTGGCCGGGGTGGGACGGGGCGTCGCGGGGACGGTCGGGTCGGGGCCCGACCCGTTGCGCGAGGCGGGGGTGGGTGACGTGGTGAGCCGGCGGTGGCCGTTCTGCGCGGTCACGTACGTTCCCGGACGGCGGAGCGGACCTGCCGGATGCTCTCCAGCACCAGCTGCTCGGCGGTGGCGAGCTGATCCGGGGTGACCACGACACCGCCGTGGTGGGCCCGGATGAAGTCGTCGAACGCCGCCGCCGTGGTGCGCGGGGTGAAGCCGTACTCCCGGGTCAGCCGGCGGGTGTCGACCACCCGGCCGTGCACGATCAGGTCGACCTGGTCGAGGCCGTAGCGGCCGAAGCCGAGGTTACGGGCGATCGCGGCGGCCCCGGACAGCCCCGGCTCCCACACCGGCACGGCCACCCGGCCGGCCCGGCGGATCGCCTGGGACAGCGAGAGCACCCCCGGCCCGGCCACGTTGTACGTCCCCGGATGGTCCTCGGCGACGGACCGGTGCAGCACCTCCAGGGCGTCGTCGAAGTGCACGAACTGGAGCCGGGGGTCCCGGCCGAAGACGGTGGGCACCACCGGCCGGGAGAAGTAGCGGGTGAGCGTGGTGTCGGCGGTGGAGCCGATGAACGGGGCGAACCGCAGCACCGTCGCGGTCACGTCGGGCCGGCGGCGGCGGAAGCCGCGCACGTACCCCTCGATGTCGAGGATGTCCCGGCCGAAACCGCCGCGCGGCACCTCGCGGGGCTCGGTCTCCTCGGTGAAGACCGCCGGGTCGCGGAAGGACGCGCCATAGGCGGCGGTCGACGACCGGACCACCAGCTTGCGCAGCCGGGGTGCCCGCTGGCAGGCGGCGAGCAGTTGCATGGTGCCGATGACGTTCTGTTCCTTCATCGCCGCCCGACCGCCCTGCTGCGGGTCGGGGGCGGTGACCAGGGCGAGGTGGACCACGGCGGCGACGTCGAGGTCGGCCAGCAGACCGCCGAGCGAGTCGAGGTCCAGCCGGATGCGTTCCACCCGGTCGAGCAGGCCGGCGAACTCGGGGCCGGGGGTGGCCGGGTCGATGCCGATCACCCGTTCGATCCGGGGGTCGGCGGCGAGCCGGGCGGCGACGTGCGCGCCGAGGTAGCGACCGACCCCGGTCACGACGACGACCCCCGGAGCACCTGGGGTGCCACCGGGGGTCATCGCGCACGCCCTGACCGGCAGGCGAGATCGAGCCGGGATGTCCGCGGCCTGATCACTGAGCCTCCGGGGGTCGACAGATGGCAAGTGGTGCCGGACGCCGGGGGTGACCCGGCGTCGGTCACTTGCCGAGACGGCGACGCTGGACGCGGGTCTTGCGCAGCAGCTTGCGGTGCTTCTTCTTAGCCATGCGCTTGCGGCGCTTCTTGACCACCGAGCCCATACGACAGCCTTTCAATGCAACGTTCGGGACGGACCCTCGGCGTCGAGATGGTGACGCCGGTGGCCGCTTACGGACAACGGACCTGGACCAGCCTGGTGGCGTCGGGGCGCACCGGCGCACGGTCAGATCGGGCTCCAGGGTAGCCGGAGAGCGTCAGCAGGACCAACGCGCCCCCGTCGATGCCCGTTACGTCGCGATCGGCGGGCTCAGGCGGTCTCCTGGAACGCCCCCCGCAGATAGTCGTGCACCGCGTGCTCGGGCACCCGGAACGACCGGCCCACCCGCACGGCGGTGAGTTCACCGCTGTGCACCAGGCGGTAGACGGTCATCTTGGAGACCCGCATCACCGAGGCGACCTCGGCGACCGTGAGGAACCTGACATCCGACAGCCGACCGTCGGAGGACTGCGACCCGGCCATGGCTCACCCGACCCATCCCATGCCCGGCGCGCGCCACCCGACGGAGCTCCCGAACGGGCCGGCAACGCGCGTGTTACCAGTACGGTAGCGGGACGGCTGTGACCTGCGCGATCCCTTCCCACAACTGACCGCGCCGCAGGCGTCGTTCACCCGGTCGTGACCCGGTGTTTCCGGGCCGGCCCGGGGCCTACTTCTTCGAGGCCAGGGCCCGGCCGAAGAAGACCAGGTTCGCGGGGCGCTCGGCGAGACGACGCATCAGGTAGCCGTACCAGTCCTCCCCGTACGGCAGGTAGGTGCGTACCGTGTAGCCCTCGCCGGCCAGCCGGGCCTGCTCCTCGGGGCGGATGCCGTACAGCATCTGGAACTCGAACTCGCCCGGCCCCCGGTCGAACCAGCGGGCCCGGTCCTCGCCGATGGCGATCAGGCGCGGGTCGTGGGTGGCCAGCATCGGGTAGCCCGCCCCGGACATCAGCACGTTGAGACAGCGCACGTACGACTTGTCGACCTCGCGGGCCGACTGGTACGCCACCGACTCCGGCTCGGCGTACGCGCCCTTGCACAGCCGGACCCGCGACCCGGCACCCGCCAGCTCCCGGCAGTCCGACTCGGTCCGCCGCAGGTACGCCTGGAGCACCGCGCCTGTCGACGGGTGGTCCTTACGCAGCTTGAGCAGCGTGTCCAGGGTCGAGTCGGTGGTGGTGTGGTCCTCCATGTCCAGGGTGACCGTGGTGCCCGCCTGGTCGGCCGCCGCGCAGATCGCCCGCGCGTTGTCGTAGGCCAACTGCTCGTCGAACCGCTGGCCGAGGGCGGAGAGCTTCACGCTCACCTCGGCGGCCGGGGCGAGCCCGGCGGCGTCGAGCGCCCGCAGCAGGGCGAGGTACTCGTCCCGGGTGGCGGTGGCCTGCTCTGCGGTGACGGTGTCCTCGCCGAGGTTGTCGAGGGTGACCCGGAGGCCGTCGGCGACGAGTTCGCGGGTGGCGCGCAACGCGTCGTCGGTGCCGGTGCCGGCGACGAACCGGCGGACGACGTCCCGGGTGAACGGGGCCGTCGCGACGAGCCGCTCGACCTGGGATGACCGGGAGGCGGCGAGGATGACGGAACGGAGCATGAGCCGAGCGTAACGCCCGGCCGTGGGACCGCGCCCGGCGGCGGGGCGGACCGGTTCCGGCCACGGTGGCGGGCCGGTTCCGGGCCGCGTCATGGGCCGGTCAGGGGACGCGCCGGTGGCGTGGATCAGTTACAACCATGAACGTGGAACGACACCCCCGCCGCCGGCTGCGGTCGGCCTCCGTGCAGCTCGGCGCGCTCACCGCGCTGGCACTCGCCCTGTCCGGCTGCAACCTCACCTCCGACGACGACGATGACGACTGCGCCCTCGGGCCGATCGGCGGCGGGGACACCGTGGCGCTCGCCATGCAGGTGCCGACCGTCGGCATCGACCCCCGGGCCGCCGCACCCGACCCGGTGGCCGGCGCGCTGCCGGAACGCGGCGGGTTCGGCACCCATCTCGCCTCCTGCGGCGGCTGACGGTGCGCCGGGAGCGGGTCACCCCCCGCCCGGACTCCGACGCGGTGATCCGTACCCAGGGCCTGGTGTACGTCGACACCGAGCTGCCCGACGGCGAGATCATGTCGTACTGGGACGAGTCCGCCGCGTACGCCTTCGACCTCGACGAGGTGCTGCGGCTGGAGGAGGCGACCGAGGAGCTGCACCGGATGTCGGTGGCCGCCGCCGAGCACGTGGTGGCCCGCAACCGGTACGCCGAGTTCGGCATCCCCGCCTGGGCGGCGCAGGCGGTCGCCAGGTCGCTGCACGAGCGCCCACCCACCCTGTACGGCCGGTTCGACCTCGCCTACGACGGCACGTGGCCGCCGAAGCTGCTGGAGTACAACGCCGACACCCCGACCGCCCTGGTCGAGGCGAGCATCGTGCAGTGGTACTGGCTGGAGGACACCCGGCCCGACGCCGACCAGTGGAACAGCCTGCACGAGCGGCTGGTCGGGGCGTGGGCCAAGATCGGGGCCGGGCTGCACGACCGGCGGGTGCACGTGTGCTGGTCCAACGAGGAGGAGTCGGGCGAGGACCAGATCACCGCCGGCTACCTGGCCGAGACCGCCCGGCAGGCCGGGTTGGACGTGACGCTGCTGCCGATCCAGCACGTCGGCTGGGACGGCCGGCGCTTCGTCGACGCCGCCGACCGGCCGGTCACCACCTGCTTCAAGCTCTACCCGTGGGAGTGGATGCTGGCCGAGCCGTACGGCCGACCGGCCCTGGAGCCGGGCACGCCGACCACCTGGATCGAACCGGCCTGGAAGCTGCTGCTGTCGAACAAGGCGCTGCTGGCCGTGCTCTGGGAGCTGTTCCCCGGGCACGAGTACCTGCTGCCGGCGTACCTGGACTCGCCGCGCGGGATGCCGGAGTACGTGGCGAAGCCGCTGCTCGGCCGGGAGGGTGGTTCGGTACGCATCGTGACCGGCGACACGGAGATCAGCAATCCCGGGATCTATGGCGACGAGGGTTTCTGCTATCAGGAGTTCCGGCCGTTGCCGCAGTTCGACGGGGGTCGGACGGTGCTGGGCAGCTGGATCGTCGACGGTGAGTCGGCAGGCGTCGGCATCCGGGAGAGCGAAAGTCTGATCACCGACGGTTACGCGCGCTTCCTGCCGCACTACATCGACGCGCCGCGTGCCGCGTGAGTCGACTACCGTTGGTCGGGTGAACTTCGACGCGTACGCCAGGACCGGGGTTGACCTCGTCAACGCCCGCCTGGACGGCCTCGACGACCTGCGGGCCCTCATTCCGGACGAGAACGCGTGGATGCGCGACGAGGTGGCCGACCGGGACCTGGCGGTCTTCCGACGGGCGCAGAAGCGGTTGCGCGACGTCTTCGAGTACGGCACCTCGGGGCGTGACGCCCAGGCGGTGGCCGAGCTGAACGCCCTGCTGGAGGCGTTCCCGGTGCAGCCGCGCATCTCCGGGCACGACTCCAGCGACTGGCACATGCACGTGACCAGCCGGGGCGCGTCGGTCAGCGCCGAATACCTGGCCGGGGCGGCGTGGGGCCTGTCGGTGTGGCTCTGCGAGTACGGCAGCGCCCGGTTCGGGGTCTGCGCCGACGAACGCTGCGGCAACGTCTACCTGGACACCTCGTCGAACTGCTGCCGCCGGTTCTGCTCGGAGCGCTGCGCCACCCGCTCCCACGTGGCCGCCCACCGCGCCCGCAAACGCGCCGCCGAACAACCCACCCTCACCCCGGTCCCCTGACCCCTCCCCCGCGCTCTCCCCCTCCCTCTCCCTGCCGCACCCCGCCCTGCCGTGCCGCCTCGGTGATCAAGAGGTTTACGTCAGTTGATCAAGAGGTTTACGTCAGATCCACGCCCGAACATGACGCAAACCTCTTGATCACCGGGGTGAAGCGGGCGGGGGGCGGGGCGGGAGGGGGGAGAGGGCGGGGGTGGGGGTTAGGCGTTGAGGGGGGTGGGGGCGGTCAGGTGGGCTCGGGCGAAGGCGAGGGATTCGCGGAGGTCGGACTCGCGGACGGCGCGGCTCTTGGCGCCCCGGGTGGTGACCTCCACCGCGACCGAGCCGGTGAAGCCGCGTCCGGCCAGGGAACGGAGCAGTTCGGCGCAGGGTTGGGTGCCCCGGCCGGGCACCAGGTGCTCGTCGCGGCCCTCGCCGGTGCCGTCGCCGAGGTGGACGTGGGCCAGGCCGGCACCCATCCGGTCGGCCATCGCCAGCGGGTCGCTGTGCGACGCGGCGCAGTGCGACAGGTCGAGGGTGTACGCGGGGTAGCCGACCTCGGTCGGGTCCCAACCGGGCACGTACGGCACGAACTGCCGGCCGGCCATCCGCACCGGGTACATGTTCTCCACCGCGAAGTGCAGCCCGGTGAACCGGTCGGCGACGGTGTGCAGCCCGTCGGCGAAGTTGCGGGCGTAGTCGCGCTGCCAGGTGAACGGGGGGTGCACCACCACCGTGGGCGCCTCCAGCGTGTCGGCCAGCTCGGCGGCCCGGCGCAGCCGTACCCACGGGTCGGGGCTCCACACCCGCTGGGTGACCAGCAGGCAGGGGGCGTGCACCGACAGCACCGGGACGCCGTAGTGCTTGGCGAGCCCACGCAGCGCGCCGGCGTCCTGGCTGACGGCGTCGGTCCAGACCATCACCTCGACCCCGTCGTAGCCGAGTGCCGCGGCGAGCTGGAACGCCGCCGCGGTCCGCTCAGGAAAGACCGAGGAACTGGACAGGAGCACCGGGACGCGGGAAGTCACATCCCCGAGGGTAACCGGGGCCGCCACCACAGTTCCGGACGAGCAGCGGCAAAAGCCGCGCAACGACCGGCGTACGTCACATCGGTTCGAGCTGATCCAACCGTCTGAGGATGACGCCCTCACGCAGCGCCCACGGGCAGATGTCCACCGCCGGCACGTCGAGCCGGCGCAGCACCGCCTCGGCCACCACCGCCCCCGCCAGCAGCTGGTGGGCCCGGCCGGCACTCACCCCCTCCAGCTCGGGCAGTTGGGCCGGCGGGATGTGCCTGACGAACCCCAGCACCTGCCGCAGCCCCGTGCGGGTGAGGCTGCGCCGCGCCCACAGGCCGGCCGAGGAGGGGGCCGCCCCGGTCAGCCGGGCCAGCGTCCGGAACGTCTTGGAGGTGGCCACCGGGCGTTCCCAGCCCACCCCGGCCAGTTTCTCCACCACCGGGTCGAGCTGCGCGTCGACGTACTCGCGCAGTTCCTCCACGGCCTCGGCGGTCGGCGGGGTCAGCCCCGACGGGTCGACGTGCAGCCGGTCCCGGCTCAACCGGCCGGCGCCCAGCGGCAGCGACACCGCCACCTCCGGGTCCTCGTCGATGCCGGCGGCCAGCTCCAGCGAGCCGCCGCCGATGTCCATCGCCAGCAACCGCCCCGCCGACCAGCCGAACCAGCGCCGGACCGCGAGGAACGTCGCCCGCGCCTCGTCCGCCCCGGACAGCACCTCCAGCCGTACGCCGGTCTCCTCGCGGACCCGGGTCAGCACCTCGGCCGCGTTGGTGGCGTCGCGCACCGCGCTGGTCGCGAAGGCCAGCAGGTCGTCGGCGGCCAACGCGGTGGCCGACGCACGGGCCGCCCCGACCGCCTCGACCAGCGCGTCGGCGCCGGCCCGGGTGAGCGCGCCGTCGGGGCCGAGCTGCTCGGCCAGCCGCAGCACCACCTTCTCGGAGTGCGCCGCCCACGGGTGCGCGCCGTGGTGCGCGTCGACCAGTAGCAGATGCACCGTGTTGGAACCGACGTCGAGCACACCCAGCCGCATGAGAAGACCCTAGGGCCGCCACGTTTCGACGGCACGCCGGCCGGCCGGTTCACTCACGCGTACGCTGGTCCGGGTGACGAGCCAGGTGGAGCTGCACGTGCTGGTGGACGACCCCGACGACCCCCGCAGCCGGGAGGTCGGGCTGGACTTTCCCCGGGAGTGGATCGAGTTCGTCGACCCGGCCGACGAGCGGCATCTGGTGCGCGCCGACCTCACCTGGTTGCTGTCCCGCTGGACGTGTGTCTTCGGCCGGGGCTGCCACGGCATCGTCGCCGGGCGGGCCACCGACGGCTGCTGCTCACACGGCGCGTTCTTCACCGACGACGACGACGAGAAGCGGGTCCGGGCGGCCGTCAAGCGGCTCACCCCGCAGACCTGGCAGCACTTCCGCAAGGGTACGAAGAACTGGACCGCGACCGACACGATCGACGGCAAGAACCCGGCCCGGCGGACGGCCACCCGGGGCGAGGACGCCCCGTGCGTGTTCCTCAACGACGCCGACTTCCCCGGCGGGGGCGGGTGCGCGCTGCACGGCCAGGCGCTGCGCGACGGGGTGCACCCGCTGGAGTACAAGCCGGACGTCTGCTGGCAGCTGCCGATCCGTCGGGACCAGGAGTGGACCACCCGCCCCGACGACACGAAGGTGCTGGTGTCGACGCTCGCCGAGTTCGACAGGCGGGGCTGGGGCTCCGGCGGGCACGACCTGGACTGGTGGTGCACCTCGTCGACCGACGCGCACGTCGGCACCGAGCCGATGTACCTGTCGTACGGCCCGGAGCTGACCGCGCTGGTCGGCGCGCCCGCGTACGCGAAGCTGGCCGAGCTGTGCGCGGCCCGGCTGGGCCAGGGCCAGATCGCCCCGCACCCGGCCAGCCCGCAGGGGTGAACGGTGTGCCGGCCTACGGCTCGAACTTGTAGCCCAGCCCGCGCACGGTGACGATGAACCGGGGTGCCGACGGCTCCGGTTCGATCTTGGAACGCAGCCGCTTGACGTGCACGTCGAGGGTCTTGGTGTCACCGACGTAGTCGGCACCCCAGACCCGGTCGATCAGTTGCCCCCGGGTGAGCACCCGGCCGGCGTTGCGCAGCAGCAGCTCCAGCAGCTCGAACTCCTTGAGCGGGAGCTGCACGGCCGCCCCGTCGACGGTCACCACGTGCCGTTCGATGTCCATCCGGACCGGGCCGGCGGCCAGCGTCGGGGCACCCGACTCGGTCACCTCGGGGCTCTGCCGGCGCAGCACCGCCCGGATCCGGGCCACCAGCTCCCGGGGCGAGTACGGCTTGGTGACGTAGTCGTCGGCACCGATCTCCAGCCCGACCACCTTGTCGATCTCGCTGTCCCGGGCGGTCACCATGATGATCGGCACGTGCGAGCGCTGCCGCAGCTGCCGGCAGACCTCCGTCCCGGACATCTCCGGGAGCATCAGGTCGAGCAGCACGATGTCCGCGCCGGTCCGGTCGAACTCGGTGAGGGCGGAGGTGCCCGTCGCGGCGACGGAGACCTCGAAACCCTCCTTGCGGAGCATGTACGACAGGGCGTCGGAGAACGACTCCTCGTCCTCGACCACCAGTACGCGGCTCAACGGGGTGTTTCCTTTCCTACGGTCAGGCCCGGCGCAGGGACGGTCGGGCCGGGCTCGATACCAGCGGACGGCAGTAGCGACTCCAGGGCGTCCGGTGGGCTGGCGGGTAGCCGGAGGGTGAATGTCGACCCCCCACCCAGGGTGCTCGCCACCTCCACCCGGCCGCCATGGTTGCTGGCGATGTGTTTGACGATGGCCAGGCCGAGGCCGGTGCCACCGGTGGCGCGGGACCGGGCCTGGTCGGCCCGGTAGAACCGTTCGAAGATCCGGTCGACGTCGGTGGGGGCGATGCCGATCCCCTGGTCGGTGACGGAGACCGTGACGTGGTCGTCGTCGGCCCGGGTGACGACCCGCACGGTGGTGTCCTCGCCGGAGTAGGTGATCGCGTTCTCCACCAGGTTGGACACGGCGGTGGCGAGCTGGCTGTCGCTGCCGTACGCGGTCAGGCCCCGCTGTCCTTCGGTGACCACCTGGACCCGGCGGGCGGTGGCCGAGGTGCGGGTCCGGTCGAGCACCTCGGCGATCACCCAGTCGACCGCGACGGGTTCCGGCGCGGGTTGCGGCTCGGCGCCCTGGAGCCGGGTCAGCTCCAGCAGCTCCTGCACCAGCCGGCCGAGCCGGGTCGACTCGTGCTGGATGCGCTCGGCGAACCGGCGGGCGGCCAGCATGTCCTCGGAGAGGTCGGGTGCCCCGTCGGCCGGCTCGGTGGCGTCGACGAGCGCCTCGGCGAGCAGTTGCAGCGCCCCGATCGGGGTCTTCAACTCGTGGCTGACGTTGGCCACGAAGTCCCGCCGGACCCGGGCGAGCCGGTGTGACTCGGTGACGTCGGCGGCTTCGACGGCGATGTACCCGCCGCCGATGCCCATCGCCCGCAGGTGCACGCCGAGCGGGTTCTCCCCGGCGTTGTCGCGGCCACGGGGCAGGTCGAGCTCGATCTCGCGGCGCACCCCGGTCCGCCGGACCTGCCCGGCGAGGGTACGGATCAGCGGGTGGGCCGCGATGGAGCCGGGGGTGGCACCGGTACGGAGCAGCCCCATCGCCCGTGCGGCCGGGTTCACCAGCACCGGAACGTCGTCCGGGCCGAGCACCACGACACCGGCGCGCAGCGAGTCGATGGTCTTGCGGCCGAGCCCGCTCAGCCCGCCGGACTGGTCGTCGGGAATCGCACGCCTCCCCAGGTCCCCGTGGGGGCCCTCGCCCCCGGACGGCGTCGCGCGACGCCGCCAGGTCTGGACGGGACGCGCCAGCAGCAGCCCGGCGACCAGTCCGGTCACCAGGGCCACCCCGATCGCCACCGCCCACTCCACCCGGCGATCGTAGGGTCATTGTTAACCTGGCTATCGCCCATAACAGGACGAACCACACTCGCTTTGGCAGAAATTCACTCCCGGGCCCCGCGTCGTTCATCCGGGTTCATCTGGGCTCCCGTCACCCCCGCCTACGGTGGGTTCCGCACCTGCTCAACCCGTACGCCAACGGTCCCCGCGACCACCGGCGGCACCGACCCCAGGAAGTGACGATGCGCGACGAGTTCCGGGCCGACCTGCAGATCGTCAGCCAACTGCTGGTGGACATGGCCGACGGCGTACGCGCCGCGATGCGCCAGGCCACCCGCGGCCTGCTGACCGCCGACCGCGAGGCGTCCGAGGCCGTGATCGCGCGGGACGCCGAGATCGACGACCTCTACCAGCACGTCGAGGAGCGGGTCTGCGACCTGCTCGCCCGGCAGGCGCCGGTCGCCTCCGACCTGCGCGCGATGATCACCGCGCTGCACGTCGCGGCCGACCTGGAGCGGATGGGCGACCTGGCCGACCACGTGGCGAAGACGGCGCTGCGCCGGCATCCCTCCCCGGCGGTGCCGGCCGAGCTGCGGCCCGTCTTCACCGACATGGCCTCGGTCGCCGACCGGATGGCCGAGAAGATCGCCAAGGTGCTGGCCACCCCCGACGCCGACATCGCCGCCGAACTGGACCGCGACGACGACGTCATGGACGACCTGCACAAGAGCCTGTTCGGCATCCTGCTCGGCGACGGGTGGCCGTACGGGGTGGAGACCGCCATCGACGCCACCCTGCTCGGCCGGTTCTACGAGCGGTTCGCCGACCACGCGGTCAACGCCGGTGAGCGGGTGGTCTACCTGATCACCGGCGAGACCGCTCCCGCCGCGGGCTGACCCGCACCGCGTGAGAGAGGGCCCCGGCCCGGCGAGCTCCGCCGGGCCGGGGTCCTTCCGTCAGCTCAGCGGCCCTGGTTGGCGACCGCGGCGGCGGCCTCCTTGGCGGCGGCCGGGTCGAGGTAGGTCCCGCCCAGGGCGAGCGGGCGCAGCTGCGGGTCGAGGTCGTAGCGCAGCGGGATGCCGGTGGGGATGTTCAGCTTGGCGATCGCCTCGTCGGAGATCTGGTCGAGGTGCTTGACCAGGGCACGCAGCGAATTGCCGTGCGCCGCCACCAGCACCGTACGGCCGGCGAGGATGTCCGGCACGATCGAGTCGTACCAGTACGGCAGCATCCGGTGCACCACGTCCTTGAGGCACTCGGTGCGCGGCATCAGCTCGGTCGGCAGCAGCGCGTAGCGCGGGTCACCGACCTGGGAGAACTCGTCGTCGTCGGCGATCGGCGGCGGCGGCGTGTCGTACGAGCGACGCCAGAGCATGAACTGCTCCTCGCCGTACTCGTCGAGGGTCTGCTTCTTGTTCTTGCCCTGTAGGGCGCCGTAGTGGCGCTCGTTGAGCCGCCACGACCGACGCACCGCGATCCAGTGCCGGTCGGCGGCGTTCAGCGCCAGCTCGGCGGTGCGGATCGCCCGGCGCATCACGCTGGTGTGCACCACGTCCGGCAGCAGGCCGTGCTCGCGCAGCAGTTCGCCGCCGCGACGCGCCTCCGCCTCGCCCTTGGCGGTCAGGTCGACGTCGACCCAGCCGGTGAAGAGGTTCTTCGCGTTCCAGTCGCTCTCGCCGTGCCGCAGCAGGACCAGCGTCCCGACGGTGGGCCCCTCGCTCGCAGTCATGCCGATCATCCTGCCGCACGGCGTCCGGGGACACGCGGGCGGTGGTGGTGACGACCACCACGTGGAAAAACGGATGACCGGTGTCCGACCCCGGAACTAGGTTGTAAGGCGCTTCAAGGACAGCGGTCATTACCTGAGCGGGGGCGCGGGCGTGCGGACGGTGCGGGGTTGGTTCCGGGAGACCACAGGCGGGCTACCGAGGACCTTCTGGTACCTCTGGACGGGCACGCTGATCAACCGGCTCGGTTCGTTCGTGCTGGTCTTCCTCGCCATCTACCTGACCCAGGCCCGCCATTTCTCGGCCGCCCAGGCCGGCCTGGTGATGGGCCTGTGGGGGGTCGGCGGCGCGGTCGGCACCACCGTGGGTGGCACCCTGGTCGACCGGTGGGGACGGCGGCCCACCCTGCTCACCGCCCACCTGGGCGCGGCCACCATGATGCTGACGCTGGGCTTCGCCCGGCCGCTCTGGGCGGTCGCGGTGGGCGCACTGCTGCTCGGCACGTTCGCCGAGGCCGCCCGGCCGGCGTTCGGGGCCATGATGATCGACGTGGTGCCGGAGCGGGACCGGTTGCGCGCGTTCTCGCTCAACTACTGGGCGATCAACCTGGGCTTCGCCTGCGCCGCCGTGCTCGCCGGCCTCGCCGCCGAGGCCGGCTACCTGCTGCTGTTCGTGGTCGACGCGGCCACCACGCTGGTCACCGCGCTGATCATCTTCGTCAAGGTCGGCGAGACCCGCCGCCCGACGGCAGGCACCGCCCAGGGCGTGCCCGCCCCGGCCGGTCCGCCCCGGGTGGGCGCGCTGCGCACCATCGCCGCCGACCGGGTGTTCCTGGGCTTCGTCGTGCTCAACCTGTTCGGCGCGCTGGTCTTCCTCCAGCACCTCTCGATGCTGCCGATCGCGATGGGCGACGCCGGTCTGTCCCCCGCCACCTACGGCTCGGTGATCGCGCTCAACGGGGTGCTGATCGTGGTGGGGCAACTCTTCGTCCCCCGGCTGATCCGGGGACGGAGCCGGTCGCACGTGCTCGCCCTCGCCTCGGTGGTGATGGGCGTCGGCTTCGGGCTGACCGCGTTCGCCGACGCCGCCTGGTTCTTCGGGCTCACCGTGCTGATCTGGACGCTCGGCGAGATGCTCAACTCCCCGTCCAACGCCACCCTGATCGCCGAACTCTCCCCTGCCGAACTGCGCGGTCGCTACCAGGGGGTGTTCTCGCTGTCCTGGCAGGTGGCCGGGGCGGTCGCCCCGCTGCTCGGCGGGCTGGTGCGCGAACACGCCGGCAACGCCACGCTCTGGCTGGGCTGCGCCGGGATCGGCGCGGCGACCGCGCTGGCCCACCTGCTGTCCGGGCCGGCCCGGGAACGTCGGGCGGCCCGCCTGCGCCGCCCCGGGACTCCGGTCGTGCCGGTCGCCGCAGTTGCGCCGCCGGCCCCGCCGTCGGCCGAGGCCGGGGTGCGGAGCGCACCCGCCGAGCCGGTCACGGCCCGTACCCCCGCCTGAGTACGCTCACCGCCGCCGACCCCACCCCCTGGGCTGCTTCATCGGCCCCTGCCCGCCCGCACCGACCGAACCCCACCCGCTCGAATCCCACCCGGCCGAACCCCACCCGACCGAACCCCACCCGGCCGGACTTCGCCTGCCAGGACGACCACCTGCCAGGACGACCATCCGGCCGGGACCGCCGGGCCCGCCCCTGCCCACCGGGATCCACCCCTGCCCGCCGGACCCGCCCCTGCCCGCCCGGATCCGATCCGCGGGAACCCCGGCGACCCGAAGTGCCGCAGGTCATCGCGTAGCTGGGCGGGGCAGACATACACCGAGCGCGTCCTTTAGACCTGATGACCTCAGCGACTCACACCGGCTTCGACGTCGGCACGAGTGCCGCCCAGCACCCGCCGCCCGCCGCCCGCCGCCCGGGTGCAGCAGCCCTCTTCGATGAGGGCTTGGGTCCTGTCGCCTGTCACGAGTCACGAGTCACGCATCACCGGTCGCCGGTCGCCCCTCGCCCCTCGCCGGTTGCCGGTTGCCGTCGCCGGTCGCCGGTCGCCCCTCGCCCCTCGCCGCTCGCCGGTTGCCGTCGCCGGTCGCCGCTCGCCCCTCGCCGGTCGCCCCTCGCCGGTCGCCGGTCGCCGGTCGCCGGTCGCCGGTCGCCGGTCGCCTGAATCGTTGACGACGTCAGCTCGAAAGGACGCGCTCGGGCCATCCGGTCCTCCGGGCCGAGGGCTGGAACCACGTTCCGCGACACCATGGAGCTTGCTTGCCCGGTCGGCCGAACGGGGCCGAGGCCGAGCAGGGCCGAGGAGCGACGGGGCCGAGGAGCGACGAAAGAAGCCACAACGGCAGAGCGCCCACCGGCGACCCGATGGTCGCGGTGGGCGCTCGTACCGCCTGCCCGGCGGCGGCGGGCGACCCTCACCCCCGTAAGCGTCGCCCGCTCGCGCCGCCGGTTCCCGGGTGGCACCGTCCCCCAACGGCGTGCTCCACCCGATTTGCGTCTCGCTCGGTGCACGGATCTGATCGATCCGCCGCTCCCCCGAACGTTTCCGAGCGTGACGCGGTGCAATAAAGTTAGTTCGCCCGGATTCCGGATTCAACCTTCGAGCACTGTCTCGCCGGTCACAACACCTACCGTCCCTGCTCGGTGCCGCTGCTCCGGGCTCCGTGACTGCCAACACGCGGCTACCCGGCAGCCATTCCGGTAAAACCCTCAGCCGGCTTCCCGATCGGGTGACTCGGTGCGGAAGAAATTGCTCTGCCGGCCGTTCCGCAACTGCTCCTGGAAGATCAGGTTCAGCCTGCGGCCGTCGAACGTCCGGAACCAGTCGTCCCAGCTCACCACGCGCAGCCGACGATTCTCCCGGTAACCAGGCAGGTCGAAGGTGAGCACCCCCGGCCGGCCGTTGCGCTCGGTGCCCGCAATGGTCGCCGGCTTTGCCCCCCGGGCCGCGGCCCAGTTCCGGATCACCTGGTGGTTGGTGGTCACCAGGCTCCGGCCCGGACGTTCCGGACGGTCCGCCGGAGACGTGATGACCTGCGCGGAGCGTACCGAACGGGAGGTGGACCGCCCGGTGCGGACACCGGTGGCGCGGGCGGCCTTCGCCGGCGTCGCCTTCGCCCGCGTCGCCTTCGCCGCTGCCCGCGACGGGGTGGCCTTCGCCGCCCCGGCGGTGCCCGTGCGGGCCGGCGTCTTGCGGGCCGGCGCCCGGCCGGACGGGCCGGTGCTGCGTCGGGCGGCACCGCCGGCCCGACCCTCCGCGCGCAACGTCCGCGCGAGCGTCTTCACCAGTTCCGGCTTGCGCAACGCGGAGATCCCCGAGACCCCCCGCCGGCGCAGTTGACCCCGGATGTCGTCGACCCGCATCCGGGAGATCTCCGACTCGGAGATGCCCGGCGTGTTCGGGGTCCGGTTGCCGGCCTGACGCGTGGTCCTGGTCGCCGTCGCGCCGCGACCTGAGCTGTTCCGCTGAGCCATGACACGCTCCTCGACAGTCCGTCCTCGGCCTGCGGCGGGTCCCACACTGCCGCGCCGCAGCGCTGCGGCATACCCGTCAGGACCGGTCCGAACCACCTGACGACGGGGTGAACAGGTGGGCGAAGGCGGCCAGGTTCGCCGTCGACTCGCCCCGCTTGACCCGCCACTCCCACTCCCGGCGGATGGAACTACCGAAGCCGATCTCCAGCATCGTGTCGAAGGACTCGTCGGCGTAGCTGAGCACCGAGCCGAGCAGCCGGTCCAACTCGTCGGCGTCGACGGCCGACGGATTGACCCGCCCGGTCAGGTAGACGTCCCCGACCGCGTCGATCGAGAACGCGACCCCGTACATCCGGGCGTTGCGTTGCAGCAGCCACGCCCACAGCTCCTCACGCCGCTCGTCGGGTTGACGCATCACGAACGCCTCGACCCGCAGCGCGTGCTCACCGACGATCAGGTTGCAGATCGTCTTCAGCTTGTGGGTGCCCGGCAGGGTGACCGCGTACGAGCCCTCACCGGTGGCTTCCCAGTCCAGCTCCCGTTCGGTGCAGACCGCCTCGATCAGGGCCGCCAGCTCGCTCTTCGCGCTCATCGGACCCACTCTACGGCCGCCGTGGCCGCCCCACCCGACGACGCCGGGCGGGGCACCCCGTCACCAGGAGCCGGTGAGCGCCGGCCCGTCGGCAAGCCGGGCCGCCAACCGCTCCCGGTGCCCGGTGACCGCCTCGCCGTACACGGCGAGCAGCCCGGACACGGTGCGCTCCCAGGAGAAACTGCGGGCGTGCCGGGCAGCCCCCCGGCCCAGCGCCTCCCGGCCGGCCCGGTCGGGCAGCAACCGGGCCAGCGTACGGGCCCAGTCGCCCGGGTCGTGGCCGCGCACGAGCACGCCGCTGACCTGGTCCCGGACGGCGGTCACCAGGCCACCCACGGCGGCGGCGACCACCGGCGTACCGCAGGCCTGCGCCTCCAGGGCCACCAGCCCGAACGACTCGTTGTGCGAGGGCACCGCCACCAGGTCGGCCGCCCGGTAGAGGGCGGGCAGGTCGTCACCGGTGCGCGGCGGCAGGAAACGCACCCGGTCGGCGACCCCCAACGACCCGGCCAGCTCGATCAGCGAGGTGGGCCGGTCGAGGCCGCTGCCGCTCGGGCCGCCGCAGATCACCACGGTCACCTGGTCGGCGAGGACCGGATCGCGCTCCCGCAACGCGGCGACCGCGCGGACCAGCACGTCCGGGGCCTTCAACGGCTGGATCCGGCCGACGAACGCGACGACGTACCCGCCGGTGGGCAGGCCCAGCCGGCGACGGGCGGCGCGGGTGGCGACCTCCCGGTCCCCGACGACGGGCCGGAACCGCGCCAGGTCCACCCCCGGCTCGACGACCGCCACCCGGGCCGGGTCGGCGGCGTACCTGTCGACCAGGTCGGTGGCCTCCGCCCGGGTGTTCGCGACCAGCCGGTCGGCCTCGGCGACCACCTGCTCCTCGCCGATCACCCGGGCCTTCGGCTCCGGCCGGTCGCCGGCGGCGAGCTGGGCGTTCTTCACCTTCGCCAGGGTGTGCGCGGTGTGCACCAACGGCACCCCCCAGCGCTCCTTGGCCAGCCAGCCGACCTGCCCGGAGAGCCAGTAGTGCGAGTGGATCAGGTCGTAGTGGCCCGGCGGGCGGGCCGCCTCGGCCCGCAGCACCCCGGCGGTGAAGGCACAGAGCTGACCGGGCAGTTCCTCCTTGGTCAGCCCCTCCAGCGGGCCGGAGGTGACGTGCCGGACGTGCACGCCGGGGGCCATCTCCACCACCGGGGGCAGGTCACCGGAGGTGGCCCGGGTGAAGATCTCCACCTCGACGTTCGCCTCGGCGAGCCGCCGGGCGACCTCCAGGATGTAGACGTTCATGCCACCGGCGTCACCGGTGCCCGGTTGGTGCAACGGCGAGGTGTGCACCGACAGGGTGGCGATCCGGCGGGGCCGGGGCCACGGCAGGGCACCTCGCTGACGCCCGACACCGGTGTGCTGATCCGCCACGTCCGCTCCCTCTGTCAGGGTTGATGCCGTCCCGCACGACCGGCGCTCCTCCGTCAACCTGCACGCCGGATGCAATCTTCCCCATCGGGCTTCGGAAATGCCTCGCCCCGGGCCGTGGGCGTGACGGACCTCATCACCGGACCCGGGGCGGCCGGTCCCGTCGCCAGGGTGAGAATGGCGTGATGACCTCTGTCGCGATCGTCACCGGGGCGTCCAGCGGGATCGGCGCGGCCACCGCCCGCCGGCTCGCCGCCGAGGGTTTCCACGTGCTCGCCGCCGCCCGCCGCACCGACCGGCTCGCCGCGCTGGTCGCCGAGATCGCGTCGGCCGGCGGCAGCGCCACCGCCGTGGCCTGCGACGTCACCTCGGACGAGTCGGTGGCCGGGCTGGCCCGCGCCGCCGACGACGCCCCCGGGCCGGTCACCGTCCTGGTCAACAACGCCGGCGGGGCACGCGGGTTGGACCCGGTGGAGACCGGCTCGGTCGCCGACTGGCAGTGGATGTACGACGTGAACGTGCTCGGCACGTTGCGGGTCACCCAGGCCCTGCTGCCGGCCCTGGAGCGCTCCGGCGCCGGGACAGTCGTGATGGTCTCCTCCACCGCCGGCTTCACCGTGTACGAGGGCGGCGGCGGATACAGCGCGGCCAAGCACGCGCAGACCGCCGTGGCGGGCACCCTGCGGTTGGAGCTGTGCGGCCGGCCCGTCCGGGTGGTGGAGATCGACCCCGGGATGGTCCGGACGGAGGAGTTCAGCCTGAACCGCTTCGGCGGGGACTCGGCGAAGGCCGACGCCACCTACGCCGGGGTGGCGCAGCCCCTGGTGGCCGCCGACGTCGCCGAGTGCGTCGCCTGGTGCGCCACCCTCCCGCACCACGTCAACGTGGACCGGCTGGTGGTCCGCCCGCTGGCCCAGGCCGCCCAGCACAAGGTGCACCGGGTCGGGCAGTGACCCGGGATGGCTGACCGGGGCCGGCAGCGGCCGGTAGGGGTGGTGACCCGGGGAACGACGAACCCCAACCGGCTCCGCCGGGTCGACAACTGGATCGTCGAGACCTGCGGCGACCGGTTACGGGTCGCCGCCGACCCGCTGGTGGTGGACCTCGGTTACGGCGCCACCCCGGTCACCGCCGTCGAACTGCGCGAGCGGCTGGCCGCCCGGGTCCGCGCCGACGTCCGGGTGGTCGGGCTGGAGATCGACCCGGTACGGGTGGCCGCCGCCGCGCCGGCCGCCGACCCGCCGGGGTTGACGTTCGCCCGGGGCGGCTTCGAACTGGCCGGGTTGCGGCCCACCGTGGTCCGGGCGTTCAATGTGCTCCGCCAGTACGACGAGCGCGAGGTCGCCGATGCCTGGCGGACGGTCACCGACCGGCTCGCCCCGGACGGGGTGCTGGTCGAGGGCACCTGCGACGAGTTGGGCCGGCTGGCCGGCTGGCTGCTGATCGACGCCACCGGCCCCCGGACGCTGACCCTGGCCGCCAAACTGACCACGCTGGAGGGCCCGGCCCAGCTGGCCGAGCGCCTGCCGAAGGCGCTGATCCACCACAACGTGCCGGGTGAACGCATCCATGCCCTGCTCCGCGCCCTGGACAACGCCTGGCACGCCGCCGCCGGGCTGGCCCCGTTCGGTCCCCGCCAACGGTGGCTGACCGCCGTCGGCACCTTGCGGTCCGCCGGCTGGCCCGTCCTCGACCGCCCCCACCGCTGGCGGCACGGCGAACTCACCCTCCCCTGGCCCACCATCTCCCCCACCTGACCCCACTCCCCACCCGCACCCACCCGCGCCGCCCCGCCCGCGCCCACCCGCCCCATTTGTGTTGATCAAGAACTTTACGTCAAATTCGATCAGCAGCCTGACGTAAATCTCTTGATCACCCGACCCACCTGCCCACCTGCCCCGCCCCGACGGGCCTCGCAGGGGTGATCAAGAGGTTTACGTCATCCAGCCGCCCGAGAATGACCCGAACCTCTTGATCACGCTCGCCGACCACCGACCACCTCAACGCCACCCGTCCCGCCGAGGGTGGGGCCCGGCGATCAAGAGGTTTGCGTCATGGGGGCGGGCAGGGATGACGTAAAGCTCTTGATCAACACGGGCGGACACGAGCGCGGACGCGGCGCGGGGCGGGGCAGGGGGGTCAGAGGGTGCAGTTGATGAGGACGGGTTCGGGGTGGAGGGGGACGGCGAAGCGGGTGTGCACGCCGTCGCGGATCTCCCGGGCGAGGGCGATCAGGTCGGCGGTGCGGGCGGTGCCGCTGTGGTTGGTCAGGGCCAGGGTGTGCTTGCCGGAGATGGCGGTGCCGCCCGGCCCGGGATGCCCCTTGGCGAAGCCCGCCTTGTCGATCAGCCAGGCGGCGCTGACCTTCACCAGGTCACCCGGGCAGGGCCAGGAAGGGGGCTCGCCGATGTCGGCGGCACGCTCGCGCAGCAGGTCGTACGCCGCCCGGTCGAGCACCGGGTTGGTGAAGAACGAGCCGACCGACCAGGTGTCCGGGTCGGCGGTGTCGAGCACCATGCCCTTGCCGGCGCGCAGGGTCAGCACCGTGTCCCGGGCGGCGGCCAGCGGCACCCGGTCGCCGACCTCGACGCCGAGCGAGCGGGCCAGTTCGGCGTAGCGGACCGGCCCGGACAGCGGCGAGCGGTCCAGCCGGAAGTCGACCGAGAGCACCACCCAGCGGTCGCTGTACTTGAAGATGCTGCCCCGGTACGCGAAGCCGCAGTCGGCGGCGGCGACGGTGGTGAGCCGGTCCTCGGCGCGGTCGTACACCTGGACGCCGGTGATCCGTTCGGCGACCTCCTGGCCGTACGCGCCGACGTTCTGGATGGGGGTGGCGCCGGCCGAGCCGGGGATGCCGGAGAGGCACTCCAGGCCGGACCAGCCGTTGCCGACGGTGGCGGCGACGAGGTCGTCCCAGGGTTCGCCGGCTTCGACCCGTACGGTGACGGTGTCGGTGTCCTCGGCGACCACGGCGAAGCCCCGCGACCGGATCAGCACGACGGTGCCGGGGAAGCCGGCGTCCCCGACGACCACGTTGCTGCCGCCGGCGAGGACCAGCACCGGCTCGTCGCGCCGGTGCGCCTCGCGGACCCGGTGGACGATCTCGTCGGCGCTGGTGGCGGCGACGCAGCGGGCGGCGGGACCACCGAGGCGCAGGGTGGTGTATTCCGCCAGGGCAGCCGGATCGGCGGGTTCGGCGTCCGTTGTCGGTTTGGCGTAGACGTCTGACACGCCTTTCACCCTAGGCTGAGGGGTAGCCGCGGCACCCACTGGTCGCCGGGTCACCCCGGGGAGGATTTGCGATGAGCAGACTGCACGCCACGAAGGACTTCTGGATGGGAGCGCTCCGGGTCGACGGCCCGGCGTTCGCCGCGGCCGTCGCCGAGGCCCCGCCGGAGACACCGGTGCTGTCCTGCCCGGGGTGGACGGTGGCGGACCTGACCCTGCACCTGGCCGGCCTCTACCACTGGGTGCACTCCTTCGTCGGCTCCGGGGACACCGCCCAGCCGGCCCGCCCCGACGACACCGCCGAGATGCCCGCCGGGGTGTCCCCCCTCCAGCTCTGGCAGTACCAGTACGACCAGCTGATGACGCTCTTCGACACGCTCGACCCGGAGGCCCCGGCGTGGAACTGGGCGCCGCAGCCGAAGAAGGCCGGGTTCTGGCCCCGGCGGATGGCGCACGAGACCGCCGTGCACCGGTGGGACGCCCAGCTCGCCATCGCCGCCGGTGACCCGATCGAGGCGAAGCTCGCCGCCGACGGGGTCAGCGAGGTGCTGGACACCTGGCTGCCGTCCGGCCGTCGGCGCAACCGGGGGCAGTGGCAGGGGGTGGTGCACCTGACCGCGACCGACGCCGCCCAGGACTGGTACCTGCGGATGCGCGGCGAGGGGGTGGCCCTGCTGGACACCGCGACGGTCTTCGGGCACGACGACCACCACGCCCGGGTCCAGGTCACCGGGTCGGCCAGCGACCTGCTGCTGGCGCTGTGGGGCCGGGTCAGCTTCGACACCCTCGGCGTTGCGGGGGACCGTTCCCTGCTGGAGGGCCTGCGCGTCGGCTGACGCCCACCCGCGACCGCGCGTCGCCGTACCGAGAGCGGCCGTCCCACCCGTGACGGCCGCTCTCGGCGTTTCCGGGCGGCTGCTTCCGGCGTTGCGGTGCAGACCACGGGACGGCCGGCCCCGGCATCCGCGACAAGGTTCGAGAGAGCGCTCTCTTGACAGGAACCCATCGACCTACCACCCTGTCGTGAGAGCGCTCTCTCACCGAGATCGAATCCGGGCCGACGATCCGCGCGGCCCGCTCATACGCAGGTCCACACCCCACCACCCGACCTGAGAGGGGTCCCGACCCATGGGTGTCATCTCCCGCCGCCGCCTCACGGCGGTCGCCCTGGTCACCGTCACCGCGTTGCTCGGCACCACCGCCTGCGGCGGCGACGACGAGGCCGCCGACGGCGGCCCGGTCACGCTGACCGTCGACGTGTTCGGCCAGTTCGGCTACGAGAAGCTCTACCGGCAGTACGAGGCCGACCACCCCGGCGTCAAGATCGTCGAGCGGGGCACCGGCGGCAACCTCGACGAGTACTCCCCCAAGCTCACCCAGTGGCTCGCCGCCGGCAAGGGCGCCGGTGACGTGGTCGCCATCGAGGAGGGGCTGCTGGTCGAGTACAAGGCCAACCCGCAGAACTTCGTCAACCTGCTCGACCACGGGGCCGCCGAGCTCAAGGGCAACTTCCTGGAGTGGAAGTGGAACGGCGGGCTGACCGCCGACGGCAAGCAGCTCATCGGCCTCGGCACCGACGTCGGCGGGATGGCGATCTGCTACCGCAAGGACCTCTTCGCCGCCGCCGGCCTGCCCACCGACCGGGAGGCCGTGTCCAAGCTCTGGCCCACCTGGCAGGACTACGTGCGGGTCGGCGAGCAGTTCACGGCGAAGAACACCGGCGCGGCCTTCCTCGACGCCGCCACCAACACCTTCAACACCATCCTGTTGCAGACCGCCGGCAACACCACCGGCTACAGCTACTACGACACCGCCGACAAGCTGGTGGTCGACAGCAACCCGGCGGTACGCCAGGCGTACGACACCACCGTCGACATCATCGACTCCGGCCTCTCCGGCCGGTACGGGGCCTGGTCGGAGGAGTGGGTGTCGGCCTTCAAGCAGGCCAAGTTCGCCACCATCGCCTGCCCGGCCTGGATGACCGGGGTGATCGAGGGCAACGCCGGCCCGGACGCCAAGGGCAAGTGGGACATCGCCCAGGTGCCCGGCAGCGGCGGCAACTGGGGCGGCTCCTACCTGGCGGTGCCGAAGCAGAGTCGGCACCAGGCCGAGGCGATCGAGCTGGCCAAGTTCCTGACCAGCGCCAAGGGCCAGATCGGCGCGTTCCAGGAGAAGGGGCCGCTGCCGTCGTCCCCGCAGGCGCTCGACGACCCGGCGATCGTCAACTCGACCAACGCGTACTTCTCCGACGCCCCGGTCGGCACGATCTTCGCCGCCGGCGCGAAGAGCCTCAAGCCGGTCTACATGGGGCCGAAGAACCAGGCCGTCCGCACCGAGGTGGAGAACGCCGTGCGCACCGTCGAACTGGGCCAGCGCAACCCCGCCCAGGGCTGGGCCGACGCCACCGCCAACGCGAAGAAGGCCGCCGCCAAGTAACCCGCCCGGGTCCGTCCGGGGGCGAGGTGGCGGGGTCAGCACGCCGGGACGCCGCCACCCCGCCCCGGACGGACCCGGCAGGCGGGGACCGGGTGGGCGCGGAGAGAGGGAGCTGCGGGAGATGGTTGTTCAGGTTGACGGTCCGCCGCCGGGTGCAGTGACGACCCGGAGCAGACCGCCGGAGCGGGGGCACCGGTTGGCCCGGCTCGACGTCAGGTACTCGCCCTACCTGTACGTGACGCCGTTCTTCCTGCTCTTCGCGGTCTTCGGGCTCTATCCGCTGGCGTACACGTTCTGGGTGTCGCTGCACGACTGGGACCTGTTGGGGGTGGACCCGGCCTTCGTGGGCGCGCAGAACTACACCCAGCTGCTGGCCGACGCCGACTTCTGGAACTCGGTGGTGAACACGCTGGGCATCTTCGTCATCTCCACGGTGCCGCAGCTGCTCGCCGCCCTCTGGCTGGCCAATCTGCTCAACCGGCGGCTGCGGGCGCGGACCACCTGGCGGATGGCGGTGCTGGTGCCCAACGTCACCTCGACGGCGGCGGTGGCGATCGTCTTCGCGGTGCTGTTCGGCCGCGAGTTCGGCATGATCAACTGGCTGCTCGACCTGGTCGGCGTCGACGCGATCGACTGGAAGGCGAACCGGTTCGCCGCCTGGACGGCGATCTCCGCCATGGTCGACTGGCGGTGGACCGGCTACAACGCGTTGATCTTCCTGGCCGCCATGCAGGCCATCCCCCGCGACCTGTACGAGTCCGCCTCCATCGACGGGGCCGGCCGGGCCCGGCAGTTCTGGTCGATCACCGTGCCGCTGCTCAAGCCCACGATCATCTTCGCGGTGATCATCTCCACCATCGGCGGACTGCAACTGTTCACCGAGCCCCGGCTGTTCAACTCCGGCACCAACGCGATCCGGGGCGGGCCGCTGCGCGAGTCCCAGACGATGACCATGTACATGTTCGAGAACGCCTTCGCCCCGCACTACAACTTCGGCTACGGCTCAGCCGTCGCCTGGCTGCTCTTCGCCCTGATCGCGGTGGTCGCGGCGATCAACGTACTGATCCTGCGCCGGCTCGGCGGCGGCGCCCGCAAGGGGGACCGATGACCCGCATCTGGTCGGCCGGCCGGCTCACCTACCCGGCGCTGACGCTCACCGCCCTGCTGTCGATCTTCCCGATCTACTGGATGTTCGTGGTCGCCAGCCGCAGCAGCGACGCGATGGGCCAGGTGCCGCCACCGCTCACCCCCGGCGGCAACCTCGGCGCGAACATCACCCGGCTGTTCGCCAACCCCGACGCGCACTTCCTCACCGGCCTGGTCAACTCGACGATCGTCGCGGTCAGCGTCACCTTCTCGGTGGTGCTCTTCTCCACGCTGGCCGGGTTCGCCTTCGCCAAGCTGCGGTTCCGGGGCCGCAACGCCCTGCTCATGGTCATCGTCGCCACCATGATGGTGCCCACCCAGCTCGGGGTCATCCCGCTGTACCTGCTGATGACCAAGCTGAACTGGAACGACCGGCTGCCGGCGGTGATCGTCCCGGCCCTGGTCACCGGGTTCGGCGTGTTCATGATGCGCCAGTACGCGGCCCAGGCGGTCAGCACCGAGCTGATCGAGGCGGCCCGGGTCGACGGCTGCCACACGCTGCGGATCTACTGGAACGTGGTGCTGCCCGCGCTGCGCCCCGCCGCCGCCGTCCTCGGCCTGCTCACGTTCATGACGACCTGGAACGACTTCCTCTGGCCGTACGCTGTGCTCAACGACCCGGAGAACCCCACCGTGCAGTTGTCGCTACGGGCCCTCTCCGACGGTTACTACCAGGACATGTCGCAGGTGTTCACCGGCACGGCGATCGCGACGCTGCCGCTGCTGCTGGTGTTCGTCGTGTTCGGTCGCCAGATCATCGGCGGCATCATGGAAGGTGCGGTTAAGGCGTGAGCGCGAGGAGTGAGCCGGGTTTGCGAGCCCCGCAGTCGCGAACGAAGGAGAAGGCCGCGTGAACGATGTTCGATTTCCGGAGGGCTTCGTGTGGGGCGCGGCGACCGCCGCGTACCAGATCGAGGGCGCGGCCCGCGACGACGGTCGCGGCGAGTCCATCTGGGACACCTTCAGCCGTACGCCGGGCAAGGTGTTCGCCGGGCACACCGGTGACGTCGCCTGCGACCACTACCACAGGTACGCCGACGACGTGGCGCTGATGGCCGAGCTGGGGCTGGCCGCGTACCGGTTCTCGGTGGCCTGGCCCCGGATCAGGCCGGACGGCACCGGCCCGGTCAACCCGCGCGGCCTGGACTTCTACGACCGGTTGACCGATGCGCTGCTCGACCGGGGCATCGACCCGATCGTCACCCTCTACCACTGGGACCTGCCGCAGGCTTTGCAGGACCGGGGCGGCTGGGCCAGTCGGGAGACCGCCGAACACTTCGCCGACTACGCCCTGGCGGTGCACGCCCGGCTCGGCGACCGCATCCGCACCTGGACGACACTCAACGAGCCGTGGTGCTCGGCCTACCTGGGTTACGGCAACGGGGTGCACGCTCCCGGCGAGCGGGACGCCGGGGCGGCGTTCCGGGCCGTACACCATCTGCTGCTGGGGCACGGGCTGGCGGCGCGGGCGCTGCGGGCGGCGGGCGCGCGGACGGTCGGGATCACCCTCAATCCGGCGGACGTCGCGCCGGCCGACCCGGCCAGCGCCGCCGACGCCGCCGCGGTACGTCTGGTCGACGGCCTCCAGAACCGGATCTTCCTGGACCCGCTGACCGGCGCCGGCTACCCGGCCGACATGCTCGAACACGTGGCCCGGATGGTGGAGCCCACGTTCGTCCGGGACGGCGACGAGAAGATCATCGCCGCGCCGCTGGACCTGCTCGGGATCAACTACTACTCACCCACCTACGTCGCGGGCCGCCCGGACGGGGCGGGCAGCAGCGCCTACCCGGGCACCGAGGGGGCGGTGGAGTTCCTGCCCGCCACCGGGCCGGTGTCCGACATGGGCTGGCAGATCGAGCCGGCCGGGCTGACCCGGCTGCTGGTGCGGCTCGCCGCCGACTACCCGGGGCTCCCGCTGATGATCACCGAGAACGGTGGCGCGTTCCCCGACGACGGCAGCAGCCCGGCGGCCGACGCGGCGGGCCGGATCCACGACGCCGACCGGATCGCCTACCTGGACGGGCACCTACGGGCCGCGCACGAGGCCATCTCCCGCGGCGTCGACCTGCGCGGCTATCTCGTATGGTCGTTGCTGGACAACTTCGAGTGGGCCGAGGGCTATCGGAAGCGGTTCGGGATCGTCCACGTCGACTATCTGAACCAGCGGCGCACCCCGAAGTCGAGCGCCCGGTGGTACCAGGAGGTGATCTCCCGGAACGGGCTGTGACGAGGTGGTGGTGGCGGGTATGACGGCGGCACAGCGGCCCACCCTGGAGGAGGTCGCCCGGCAGGCCGGCGTCTCCCGGGCGACGGTCTCCCGGGTGGTGAACGGCTCCACCACGGTCGCCGAACCGATCCAGGAGGCGGTCCGTCGGGCGGTGGCCGAGCTGGGGTACGTGCCGAACCTGGCCGCCCGCAGCCTGGTCACCCAGCGGACCGACTCGGTCGCCCTGGTGCTGCCGGAGGCGGCCACCCGGGTCTTCTCCGACGACCAGGTCTTCCCCGGGCTCATCCGGGGCGCGGCCCAGGAGCTGGAGGCGGCCGACAAGCAGCTGGTGCTGATGCTGGCCGGCTCGCCCGCCGGACACGACCGGGTCACCCGCTACACCACCGGCCGGCACGTCGACGGGGTGCTGTTCGCCTCGCTGCACGGGGAGGATCCGCTGCCCGGCCGGCTCGCCCGCCTCGGCATCCCGGTGGTGTGCAGCGGCCGGCCGCTGGACGCCGCCGACGTGCCCTACATCGACGTGGACCACATCGGCGGGGTCGCCAGGGCGACCCGCTACCTGATCGACAACGGTCGTCGCCGGATCGCCACCATCGCCGGCCCGCAGGACATGGTCGCCGGCATCGAACGGCTCGCCGGCTACCGGGACACCGTGGTCGCCGCCGGCCTGCCCCAGATGATCGAGTACGGCGACTTCACCCGCGAGTCGGGGACCCTCGCGATGCGTCGGCTGCTCGCCGCGTACCCCGATCTGGACGCGGTCTTCGCCGCCTCCGACCTGATGGCGCACGCGGCCCTGCGGGCGCTGCACGAGGCGGGCCGGCGGGTGCCGGACGACGTCGCGGTGATCGGCTTCGACGATATCGAGACGGCCGCCTACACCGAGCCGCCGCTGACCACCGTGCGGCAGCCGATCGTCGAACTGGGCCGGAAGATGACCCGGCTGCTGCTGGCCCTGGCCGATGGTGCGGAGGTGGAGCGGGCGGTGGTGCTGCCGACCGAGCTGGTGATCAGGCAGTCCGCCTGACCCCTCCGCCCGTTCCCTTCCCCCGCCCCGCTCCCGGCCCGACGCTCCCTTCCCCGCCCCATGCTCCCCGCCCGACGCTCCCGGCCCGACACCCACGCCTTCGCCGCTCCCACTCGCGCCTTACTCGCCCACTTCCCCGCACTTCCCGCCGCCCGGCCACCCCGCTACCCGGCCACCCGGCCACCCGGCATATTTGAGCATCGCCCGACATAATCACTTTGAGTGACATAGCCGCAGCCCACCCACATCCCACCTCGACGCTTTGCTCTGCTGCCATCCAAGTGACAGGCACCGTGAGTAGTCGTCCGCGATAAGCGTCAGCCGGGCGTCCGCCCACCCCGCGCCAGGTCAGACGCCTGTCGCGCAGAGGGCAGCAGAGCAAAGGAAGGAAGTGAGAAGTGATGGGGATGGGCGGGCGCTTACCTGGAGTAGTCACGGTCGCATTCCCTCTCAACCGCTACCCAGAGCGACGACGGTAGGGGACGACGTAAAGCCGTAGCAGTCGGCTGCGACGGATGCCTACGCTCGCGGGCATGCCTGCCGCCGCTGTATCGCGTCGTCCCTCGCCCGTGCCTCCCGGCGAAAAGCGCTCCGCAGTCCGGCCGGGGGCGGGGTGGCGCGGGTGCTGATCCGTACCGCCCGACCAGACGACGCGCCGAGGGTGGTGGCGCTGCGGTCGCTCGTCCATCCGTATTTGGTGCGGGGGATCGCGTCGACCCGGCAGATGATCGCCCAACCACCACCCGAGGAGAACTGGGCGGCCTGGGTCGCCGAGACGGACGGGCAGATCACCGGCTGGGTTTCGGCGTTCCGGAACGCTCAGACCTCCGAGCCGGACTTCGGGGACATCTCCACCCTGCACGTGCATCCGGGGCATCGGGGCCGGGGGGCCGGAACGGCGCTGCTCACCGCCGCTCTGGCGCACCTGAGGTCGCTCCGGGTCCGCCGGGTGCGGACCTGGGCGCTGACCGACTCCCTGCCGTACGCCCGCCGGCACGGGTTCACCCCGAGCCGGGAACTGCGCTACTCGGCGCTCGACCTCCGCCCGGCACCACCGATGCCCGAACCGCCCGCCGGGGTACGTCTGCTCCCGCTCACCGGGCTCGACCCGTACCAGGTCTATCTCCTCGACGACGCCGCCGCTCCGGACGAGCCGGGCGACGTGCCGGTGGACGCGACCAGCTACTCCTACTGGCGGTCGGAGTGCTGGGAGAACCCGGGGCTGGACCGGGACGCCAGCACCGTCGCCGAGGTCGACGGTGCGCTGGTCGCGCTCAGTCTGGTCAAGCGGGACGGCGACCGGATGTGGTCCGACTACACCGCGACCCGGCCGGAGTACCGGGGCCGAGGGCTGGCGCGACTGACCAAGCAGGCCGCGCTGCACCGGGCCGCCGGCAATGGGGTACGGACTGCCTACACCGCCAACGACGAGGCCAACGCCCCGATGCTGGCGATCAACACCCGACTCGGCTACCGCCAGACGGCATCCAGTTGGTCCTGCCTCCGCGAACTCACCTGACGACACATCCGGCCGGATCACCCCACCACCGGGAAGCCCGGCCGCCGGTCAGCCCTCGGCGAGGACGCGGGTGGCGATCGCGTGGGTATCGACGCCGAAGAGCACCAGGCGGGCCTCGGTGACCTGGGCCGGCGTCGCAGGGCGCAGCACGGACAGCGCCTGGCGTACCGCGTCGTCGATCGGCCAGCCGTAGACGCCGGCGGAGATCAGCGGGAACGCGACGGTGGTCGCACCCAACCCGCCGGCGACGGCGAGACTGTTGGCGTAGCAGTCCCGCAGCAGGGCCGACCGGTCCTCGGTGATGGAGTGGACCGGGCCGACGGTGTGCACCACCCAACGGGCCGGCAGGTCACCGGCGGTGGTGGCGACCGCCTGCCCGGTGGGCAGACCCCGGCCGTACCGGGAGGCCCGCAACGCCCGGCACTCCGCCAGGATCGCCGGGCCGCCCCGGCGATGGATGGCCCCGTCGACGCCTCCGCCGCCGAGCAACGACGAGTTGGCCGCGTTGACGATCACGTCGACCCGCTGAGCGGTAATGTCCCCCTCGACCAGGGTCACCCGCATGTCAGCTCTCCTCGATGTGCTGGCCCAGCGACCGGCGGGCGAGCAGCGCCGCCCCGGCGACGGCGGCCGGCATCACCAGCACCGCACCGAGCGGGATCAGGAAACACAGGAAGACCGCCACGCCGAAGCCGAGCGAGGTGGCCCGGTCCGCCTTGAGCCGGGCCCGCCGATCCGGCAGGCGCAGCCCCCGGCGGGAGAACGGCGCACCGACCAGCTCCACGGCGAGCAGCCAGCCGCCCACCGCCGCGCCGACCACCGGCACCACGGTCTGCCCGACCACCGGGATGAAACCGGCCAGGAACAGCGGGATGCCGAACAGCACCGAGAGCCCGACCAGCCGCAGCGAGTCGACGACGCTGCGCCGCAACGACGCCCCGAACGGCACCTCCACCGCGCCGGGGGTGCCACCGAGGCGGTCCTCCACCCGCTCGGAGATCTTCTCGTAGAACGGGTCACCGATGACCAGGGTGACCGCGGTGAACCCGACCACGGTGAGCAGCCCGCCGAGCCCGAGGAAGGCCAGCCCGGCGATCACCCGGACCAGGCTGCGCGGGGTGTCCGACCAGTCGTCGGCGAACGGGGTCACCCACGCCGCCAGCTCGTCCACGAAATAGATCAGGGTGGCGAACGCGGCGACGAAGAGCGCGGCGGACAGCAGCGCCGGTACCACGCCCAGCAGCATCAGCCCCGGGCTGCGGACGTACAGGCCGAGGCCGCGCAGGAGCAGGCCCACGCCGCCGAAGAAGCGACGGGTGGCGCCGGTCACCGGCGCGGCGATCGTACGGGGTCCGTTCACGACCGCAGAGCCTATCGGCCGTACGCCATCGCCACCGGACACCCGGTGACGCCGCGCGCCGGGTCGGGCCGGCAGGATGCAGGGGTGCGCGCCGCCCGGTTGATCTCCCTGGTGCTGCTGTTGCAGGCCCGGGAGACGATGACCGCCGCCGAACTCGCCCGGGAGCTGGAGGTGTCCGAGCGGACCGTCTACCGGGACGTGCTGGCGTTGTCCGCCGCCGGGGTGCCGGTGTACGCCGACCGGGGACGCGCCGGCGGGTACCGGCTGCTCGGCGGCTACCGGACCCGGCTGACCGGGCTGACCCGCGACGAGGCGGAGGCGCTCTTCCTCGCCGGGCTTCCCGGCCCCGCCGGTGACCTGGGACTGGCCGACGCGGTGGCGTCCGCCGAACTGAAGGTGCTCGCCGCGTTGCCGCCGAGCCTGCGCGACGCCCCGGCCCGCACCGGGCAACGGTTCCACCTGGACGTGCCCGGCTGGTTCCGGGAGTCCACCCCGCCCCGCTGGCTGGCCGAACTGGCCCGCGCGGTGTGGCGGGACGGCGTGGTGGTGCTGCGGTACCGGCGCGGCGAACGGGAGGTGACCCGGCGGGTCGAGCCGTACGGGTTGGTGCTCAAGAGCGGCACCTGGTATCTCGTCGGCCGGGTCGGTGACGCGATGCGTACCTACCGGGTGGACCGGGTGGTCGACGTCGTGCCCGACCCGGCGACGTTCGTCCGGGACGACGGTTTCGACCTGGGCGGCTACTGGCGGGAGCAGGCCGAGGCGTTCCTGCGGGGCATGCTCGCCGAGCGGGTCACCGTGCGGGTCAGCCCCGTCGGCCTGCGCCGGCTGCGGTTCCTCGCCGACACCCCCTTCGCGTACGAGGAGGCGCTGGCCGCGGCCGGCGCACCCGACGGGCAGGGGTGGGTGGTGACCCGGCTGCCCGTCGAGTCCGTCGAGGTGGCGTACGCCCAGCTGCTCGCCTTCGGTCCGGAGGCGGAGGTGCTCGACCCGCCGGAGCTACGGGCCCGCCTGGTCGACGCGGCGGCCCGCTCAGCCACCCTCTACGGCGTCGCCCCCGGGCCCCCGGATCAGCGGTAGCCGGTGGGGTCGGCGGGCCGGTCCGCCTCGACCACCTCGCTGAGGTAGCGGAAGGCGTCCGGGCGGCTGCCGTCGAGGTCGGTGAAGCCGTACACCCGGGCCAGTTCGCCGGCCGAGACGGACGCCTGGTTCCAGCGGGCCCGGTCGGCGTCGGCGGCCAGGGCGACGACCGCGCGCCCGACGAAGGCCGGCGTCTCCGAGATGACGAAGTGCGGGTCCTTCGCCGCGCCGTCGCGCCAGGTCTCCTCGGTCACCCCGAAGTGCTCCAGCATCGCCTCGGACCGGATCCAGCCGGGGGTGAGCGCCACGGCGGTGCACCCGTGCGGTGCCAGCTCGTGCCCCCAGCTGTACGCGAGCCGGGTCACCGACACCTTCGCCAGGTCGTAGAAGACCGACAGCCGGTAGTGCGTGTCGTTGTACGCCCGGGTGCCGTCGCCGATCTCGACGACCAGCCCCCCGGGGCGGCGGATCAGCAGCGGCAACGCGAAGTGGCTGGTGACGATGTGGGTGTCCACCGCCAGCCGCAGGGTGCGGAACCCGGTGTCCAGCGGCTGCTCCCAGACCGGCTTGTCCCAGGTGATCAGCGGGTCGGCCCCCCACACGTCGTTGACCAGCACGTCGAGCCGGCCCTGTTCGGCGTCGATCCGGGCCACCAGGTCGCGTACCTGCTCGGGCACGAGGTGGTCGACCCGGACCGCGACGCCGGTGCCCCCGGCGGCGGTGACCAGCTCGGCGGTCTCCTCGATGGTCTCGGGACGGTCCAGCTCGGAGCGGCCGGCCCGGCTGCTGCGGCCGGTGGCGTAGACCGTCGCTCCGGCCGCGCCGAGCTGGATGGCGATCTGCCGGCCCGCGCCCCGGGTCGCGCCGGCCACCAGCGCGACCTTTCCGTCCAACGGTGTCGTCGTCATACCGTCGAGGGTGGCAGTGATACCTGACAACCGAAGTCCGGTTTCACGCGACGGTTCGATCCGGCATGCTCCCGGCATGCACCTGCTGCTCTCCGGGATCGTCGGCTCGGTCGCCTACGGACTGGCCGGCCCCGGCTCCGACGTCGACCGGATCGGCGTCTTCGCCGCCCCGACCGTCGCCTTCCACGGCCTGCGTCCGCCCCGGGAGTCGGTGGTCACCACCGACCCGGACGTCACCCTGCACGAGGCCGGCAAGTACGCCCGGCTGGCGTTGAGCGGCAACCCGACGGCCACCGAGCTGATCTGGCTCCCCGACGACTGCTACGAGACCCGCACCGAACTCGGTGACCGCCTGGTCGCCATCCGGTCGGCGTTCCTCAGCGCACCGCGCGTCCGCGACGCCTACCTCGGGTACGCAAGCCAGCAGTTCCGCAAGCTGACCACCCGGGACGCGACGGTGGGCGGCCGACGCCGCTCGGCCAAGCACGCCCGGCACCTGGCCCGGCTGCTGCACCAGGGGCGCACCCTCTACGCCACCGGCGTGCTGGAGATCCGGCTGGCGGACCCGCAGTGGTTCCGGGCGTTCGGCGAGCGGGTCGCGGGCGGCGCGCTGGCCGAGGCGCAGGCGCTGGTCGCCGAGGCGGAACGGGACTTCGACCGGCTCCGCACCCCGCTGCCCGACCGGCCCGACGAGGCCACCGTGGAACGCTGGCTGCGTGCCGTCCGCGCCGCCCACCTGCCGACGGCGGACGCCGACGCTAGTCGTTGAGGAAGGTGGAGATCCGGTCCCGCAGGTCGGCGCGGTCGGTCCAGGCGAACCCGGGGCGGTCGTAGACGTGCAGGGTCGCCTGCGGCAACGCATCGGCCAGCTCGGCGGCGATGTGGGTCGGGTGCAGGTCGTCCCCGACGCAGCCGATCACCAGGGCCGGGGCGGTCACCCCGGCCAGCACGGCGAGGTCGGCCAGCGGGGACTGCTCCGGCAGGTCGGCCAGCCCGGCGGCGAGCCCGTCGCGGAGCAACTGGTCGAGCCGCTGCCGCAGGTAGGCCCAGCCGGCCGGGGTGTTGCGGACCGACGGCGGCAGCTCCAGGGCGACCACGTCCGCCACGGCCGAGGCGTCGCCGCCGGACACCGCCGCCAACAGGTCGGCCAGCCGCTGCTGGGCGATCGGGCCGCGCGGCCGGTCGAGGACGGCGGGCAGCAGGAAGACCAGCTTGTCGAACCGGTCCGGGCTCTCGGCGAGCAGCCGGCACAGCGCGCCCGCGCCGAGGCTCGCCCCGAACGCCCGGGTGGCGCCGCTGAGGTCCGCCACCGCCCGCAGGTCACGGGCCAGGTCGAGGTAGCTCCACGGGCCGGGCGGCGCGTCGGAGCGGCCATGGCCCCGGAACTGGAAGAAGACCCGGCGGCCGGCGACCGCGCTGCCGAACGGGCGGGTGGTGGCGATGCCGTTGCCGAATCCGTGCGCGAACACGGTGACCGGGTCACCGACGCCGGTGACCAGCCGTTCCAACTGCACGTCGTGCGGGGTGGCGACCAGCTCGGTCTCCGGCTCCGGCAGGGCGGGTCGCCCGGTGCGCGGCGCGCCCGGCCCCGGGCCCCAGGTGCGGGGTCCGCCGTCCGGCGGTGGCGGCCAGCGGAAACCCCTCACCAGAACCCTTTGCCGTCGTGCAGGTCACGCAGCCCCACCCGGACGTCGAGCAGGTAGATCAGGCCGGCAGCGATGCCGATCAGCCCGAAGATGCTCAGCGCGCCGAAACCGAGCAGGGTGAGCAGCATGCAGACGGCCAGGATGGCGATCCAGCCACCCTTGGGGAGGGTCCCGATCGCCGGGAAGGCGTCCGAGCGCTGGGTGAACGCGTGCACCAGCGAGATGCCCTGCACCGCCAGTGCGAACACGAGCAGGACCAGGTCGATCACGTAGACGAGGTGGAACACGAAGATCGGCGCGGCGATGGCCATGTCGGCCAGCATATGCCGACGGCCCCGGAAACGTCCGTCAGGACGCCCCCGGGGCCGGTGTCGGCGACCGTCACTCGGCGGCCGGGCGGGTCCGCTTCGTGGTCTTCGGCTTCGCCGGCGTACCGGTCGTGGTCGACCCGGTCGCCGCCGCCTTGGTGGCCTTGGCGGCCTTGCTGACCCGGGTCCGGGCAGGCTTGGCGGCGACCGGCTTGGCCTCGACGACCTCGGCCACGTCCGCCGGGGTCGGCGTGTGGTCGGTGGCGGTCACGTCCGAAGGGCCGGTCGTGGCGTCCTGCGTGGTCCCCGTACGCACGGTGGCGTCGGTCGCCTCGATGTCGGCGTTGACGGTCTCGGCGGCCTCCAGCACCCCGGCACCGACCACCCGTTCGCCCCGGGCGATCAACGCACCGTAGGCGGCCAGCGCACGCTCCTGGGCGGCCTGCGCCCCGGCGACCACGACGGCCGCGTTGCGGGTGGCGGCGCCGCGCAGCCGGTCCAGGTCCAGCTCGGCCCGCAGCTTGTCCAGGTCCAGCTCGGCGCGGAGCTTGTCCAGGTTCAGCTCGGCGCGCAGCTTGTCCAGGTTCAGCTCGGTCGGGGCGACCCGCTCACGCAGGCCGGTGGCGGTCAGGTTGGCGGTACGGAACGTCTCGGTGGCCTTCTGCCGCAGCTCGACCCCGGTGACGACGGCCCGGCCACCCAGCTCGGCGACGACCTTGGTGCCGTCGGCGACGACCCGGTTGCCCAGTTCGGTCGCCACGCTGGGCAGCTTGCGCAGCTGCTGGTAGGCCAGCTCTCCGGCGCCGGCGGCGGCGTAGAGCGGGGCAGGGATGCGGTTGGTCTTCGGCTGGGTCATGACAACTCCTCCTCGGCCGCTCCGGCGGCCCTGCTGGTGCTGGTCGTGGGTGCGGCGTCCACCCGGCCGGTGCGGGTGCCGGTGGCCGGAAACTCCGGTGCCGCCACGCTGTCGGCGGCGCTGCCCGGGGCGGGGGCGGTGCCCGCCTCGGTGCGGGCGACCGATTCGAGGACGGCCTCGGTCGGGGTGCCCTCCGGGGTGACCGGGCCGGTGGCCGCCGGGGTGATCCCGGCTGCCGCCTCGGTCGGCACGGCCGGTGCGGACGGGCCACCCGCCGGGGCCGGCGTGGCCGGTCCGGGGTTGGTGACCGGTCGGTCCGCCATGGCGGCGGTCCGGTCCGTGACGACCGGCTGAGCCGTGCCGGGGGCCTCGTCGGTGGCGGCCACCGGCTCGTCCTCGGCGGGCGGGTTGGTGGCGGCTTCGGCCTCGGCCAGGCGGGTGTTCTCCCGGCGGAAGGTCTCGTAGATCTGGCTGAGGGACTGTTTCTGGGCCATCGTGAGGTCGGGGTCGACCGCGATGGCGGCGAGCACCCCCTGACCCTCCTTGTCGTCGAGCAGCCCGGCCCGCAGGTACATCGCCGGGGTGGAGACCCGCAACGCGCTGGCCAACTGCTGGAGCACCTCGGCGCTGGGCTTGCGCAGCCCCCGCTCGATCTGGCTGAGGTAGGGGTTGCTCACCCCCGCCTGCTCGGCGAGTTGGCGGAGCGAGATCTTGGCGTTCCGCCGCAGGTCACGGATGAATCCGCCGACGTCGGGTAGATCCTTGGGTGCGGCCATACCCCAACCGTAGTCCGCGCCGCTAGCTCCAGCAAGCAAAACGCTAGCCAGAGTTAGCGAGGTAACAAACCGCGTTGCGGCACCCGATGTCCGGTCCGTACCTTGCTCGGCGTGACCACGAACATCGCCGTCAACGGCACCACCCTGGGGTACGACGAAGCGGGCAGCGGCAGCCCGGTGCTCCTGCTGCACGCGGGGATCGCCGACCGGCGGATGTGGCACGGCGTACGGGACGCCCTCGCCGACCGGCACCGGGTGATCTGCCTGGACCTGCGCGGCTACGGGGACTCCGCGCTGCCGCCGAAGTCCTTCGCCCACCACGACGACGTCCGGGCGGTGCTGGACGCGCTCGGCATCGAACAGGCCGCCCTGGTCGGATGCTCGTTCGGCGGGGCGGTGGCGATCGACACCGCGCTGGCGTACCCGCAGCGGGTGTCGGCGCTGGCGCTGTTCGGCACCGCCGTGTCCGGGCACGAGTGGTCGGCGCAGACCGAGGAACTGTGGGACACCCTGGTCGGTGAGGTCGACGAGGCGGATCTCGCGGCCAGCGCGGCAGGTGAGGTGCGGTTCTGGGTGGTCGGGCCGTACCGCCGCCCGGAGGACCTGGACCCGGCGTTCATCGCCGCCGCCGAGGAGTCCGACCGCCGGGCCCTCGCCGCCGAGCAGGCGCTGAGCGCGGTCGACGTCGTCGAACTCGACCCGCCCGCCATCGGCCGGCTCGGCGAGCTGCGGATGCCGGTGCTGGTCACCGCCGGTGCCGTCGACATCCCGGACATCATCGGACTGGCCGACCGGATCGCCGCCGAGGCCCCGGACGCCCACCGCCTCCCCGACGTACCCGACGCGGCCCACCTGGTCCCGCTGGAAAGCCCAGCCCCGGTCGCCGACGCCCTCCGCGCCTTCCTCCCCTGACAGTCGCGGGGGCGGGTCACCAGACGGAACGGACCGCACCGACCGGGAGGCCCCCACCCAGCAGGGGAAGCTCGGCGTACTCGGTCAGGACAGGGGCCTGTACGCCGAGCCGGCGCAGCCCGGAAACCAGCACCGGCGTCCGGGCCCGGGTGGCCCCGTCGTCGATCTTGACAGCGACCGCGCCGACACCGGGCAACGCGGCGGCGATCACGCCCTCCGCGCCGATCTTCACCAGCATCCCCGGTACGCCCCGCATCAGCCGGGTGTCGTCCGCCCCGGTGCCGCCGACCAGTTCCGGGTACGCCCGCATCGCGTCCGCGACGGTGCGCTCCGGGGAGCCGGGCTGGGCGCTCACCAACCGCAGGAAAGCCCGTGCCAGCCCGGTCAGCGAGATCGCCAGCACCGGCGCACCGCAGCCGTCCACCCCCACCGCTGCCGCCGGCTCACCGGCGTACTCCTCGATGGTGGCGGTCAGCCGGCGCTGCAACGGGTGTTCCGGCCGCCAGTACCCGTCCAGCGGCCAGTCGGCGGCCAGGCAGGTCAACAGCATCCCGGCGTGCTTGCCGGAGCAGTTCATCGCCAGCCGGCTCGGGCCACCGCCGGCCCGGAGCACGGCCTGTCGGGCGGCCTCGCCGAACGGCAGGTCGGGCGGGCAGTGCAGGGCCTCCGGGTCGAGGCCGGCGGAGCGCAGCAGCGTCGCCACCCGGGCCAGGTGGAACTCCTCACCGGCGTGGCTCGCCGAGACGAGCGCGACGTCGGCCGGGTCGGTCGTCGTCAGGCCGGCCCGGAGCATGCCGAGCGTCTGCAACGGCTTGCTCGCCGACCGGGGGAAGATCGGGGAGGTGCCGTCCCCGGCCCCGGCCACCGGGGCGCCGGTGGCGTCGAGCACCACCGCCGAGCCCCGGTGCACACCCTCCACGAACCCCGACCGGACCACCTCGGCGACCGGCTCGCCACCCTCGTACGTCTTGGCCACCCTGGGAAGGTACCGACGGGGGCCGGAGCGGCCGACACCCGGGTGACCTGCGGCGTCAGCCACCGAGGTAGGGAGCGCCGGGCCGGGTACGGCTTACCGACGCCGGGCCGGGCGGCGGGCTACCGGCCGAGCAGCCGGCGGGCCTCGGTGGTGGTCAGCGGCGGGCGCTGGGCGAGCTGGGCGAACCCGACCGCGCGGGCGACGAGCTGCATGTTGGACTCCACCGGGCGGCCCTTGGCGTACGTCACGGTGTCCTCCATGCCGACCCGCAGGTGACCGCCGGTGGACAGCGACGCCAGCATCACCGGGATGGTGCTGCGGCCGATGCCGGTGGCCGAGAAGGTGGTGCCCGCCGGCAGGTCCCGCAGCATCTGCTGGGCGGCGACCAGGGTGGCCGTGGTGCCCGGCATCCCGCCCGGCACCCCCATCACGAAGTCGACGTGCACGTGCCCGCCGTGCGGCACGCCGTACCGGTCGAGCAGGCGGGACAGGGCGGCGAGGTGACCGAGGTCGAAGATCTCGTACTCGGGGAGGATGCCGCGTTCCTGCATCCGGGTGTGCAGGTCGACGATGAACTCCCACCGGTTGAGGAAGACGTCGTCGCCGAAGTTGACGGTGCCCATGGTGCAGGAGGCCATGTCCGGGGCGGCATCCAGCACGGCCAGCCGGTCGGCCTCCGGGTCGGTCACCGCGCCGCCGGAGGAGAGCTGCACGATCAGGTCGGTACCCTCGCGCAGCGCCGCCACCGTCTCCCGCAGCCGTCCCTGGTCGAGGGTGGGACGGGCCGCGTCGTCCCGGATGTGGACGTGGATCACGGAAGCGCCGAGCGCCTCGCACTCCTTGGCGGTGAGCAGCAACTCGTCGAGGGTCACCGGCAGCGCCGGCACCTCCGCCTTGGCCGACTCCGCGCCGGTCGGGGCAACCGTGATCAACGTCCCTGTCGTCATGCCGGGATGGTAGCCGTCCCGACCGCCCCAGGTCGATGGCGCAGCCAGGCAGGACAGGAAGAACCGCACGCTCGAAGCGGAATACGCGAAGGAATTCCCGCCCGCGTGGCGGCGGAGGGGCATCCTTGCCGTCCGCCGGGTCGGCCACCCCGGGTCGGCACCCCGGGTCGGCTACTCCGGGTCGATGGCGGCGGCGGTGTCGCCCACCGACAGCCGGGCGTCGTCGGCAAGGTTGCGCTTGACCACGGCCAGCGCGACCTGACCCAGTTCGTAGTGGTGCACGGCGGTGCCGACGAAGCCGACCGTCCGGCCGTCCAGGGTGACCGGGGTGCCCGCCGCCGGAAGCTGGTCGGTGGTCACCCCGTCCAGGTGCAGCAGGACGAGCCGACGCGGCGGCTTACCCAGGTTGTGCACCCGGGCGACCGTCTCCTGCCCCCGGTAGCAGCCCTTGTCCAGGTGTACCGCCGGGGCGATCAGGCCCACCTCGGCGGGGATGGTCCGGTGGTCGGTGTCCACCCCGACCCGGGGCCGTCGGGCGGCCACCCGTACCGCCTCGTACGCCCACAGCCCGGCCGCCGGCACCCCGCCGGCACGCAGCTCGGCGACGACCCCGTCCAGGGCGGGCCGGGGCACCAGCAGGTCCACCCCCAGCGGGACCCGACGGGCCCAGCCGCCACCGGTCAGCGGCTGCGCGTCGTACCGGATGGTGGGTCGGGGGGGCAGCTCGCCGGAGCGGAACTTCGGACCCGGCACCGTGAGCGCCTCGGGTGCGGCCAGCCCGGTCACGCCGAGCGTGGCGACGGCGTCGGTGGCCTGCGGCCCGACCAGCGACAGCAGCGCGTGCCCGGCGGTGGCGTCGTGGGTCTCGACCTGGCTGAAGAACCGCATCTTCTCCAGGTACGTCAGCAGGCCGGCGGTCATCCCCGGCTCGGTGTCCAGCCAGGTGGTCGTGCCGTCCTCGGTCACCATGGCGTGCTGCTCGACGTGCCCGTGCGGGCTGAGCACCAGCAGCTCGGTGCCCTGCCACGGGCCGAGCGCGGCGAGGTGCTGACTGGTCAGGGTGTGCAGCCAGCCGATCCGTTCCGGACCGGAGACGGCGACGACGCCCCGGTGCGAGCGGTCCACCAGACCGACCCCGGTGGCCAGGGTGCGCTGCTCGCGCAGCGGGTCACCGTAGTGCGCGGCGACGCCCCGTACCCCGGCCGCCCGGTGCTCGGCGTCCGGCTGGTCCCGGCTGGCCTCGTCGATCGCCTCGACGGCGACCGCCCCCCCGATGTCGATCATGTCGGTTCCCCGTCCTCGCAGTTGTCGCAGACGCCGAAGAGCGCCACGTGCCCGATGTCCACCCGGAAGCCCCGCCCGGTGGCGAGCTGGTCGGCCAGCGGGCGCATCAGCTCCGGGTCGATCTCGTCGATCGCGCCGCACTCGCGGCAGACCAGGTGGATGTGCTGGTGCTCACCCGCCGCGTGGTAGGTCGGCGAGCCGTGCGACAGGTGGGTGTGGGTCACCAGGCCGAGCCGTTCCAGCAGCTCCAGCGTGCGGTAGATGGTGGTGATGTTGACCCCGGCGGCCACCTCCCGGACCGCCGTGTGCACCTGCTCCGGTGTGGCGTGCCCCAGGTCGAGCACGGCTTGGAGGACCAGTTGCCGCTGCGCCGTCAGCCGCAACCCACGGGAGCGGAGCATTTCCGCCAGCGAGGATTCGGACACCGTCCGATCATAGTTCGGCCGCCGGCCCGCGCCCGGCCGCGTCGTGCCGCCGCTAGGCTCGACGGTCGTGGTGGCATCGAGGATCGCCGTGCTCGGCCGGGGCGTCGTCCCCGCGACGGAGCCGGTGCTGCGCGGCAACGACCTGGGTGCACTGCACGGCGACGGGCTGTTCGAGACCATGCACCTGCGCGACGGACGCCCCTGGCTGCGGACGGCCCACCTGGCCCGGCTGCGCACCGGCGCCGCCGCCCTGGAACTCCCGCTGCCCCCCGACGCGGTCCTGGTGGACCTGCTGGACGCCGTCGTCGACGGCTGGCCCGCCGGGGTCGAGGGCGCGCTGCGCCTGGTCTGCACCCGGGGACCGGAGGGTGGCGGGCTGCCCACCGTCTACGCCACCCTGGCCGAGGTGCCGGCCGCCGCGAAGCGGCTACGCCACACCGGGGTCACCGTCGCCACCCTGCCCCTCGGGGTGCCGGCCACCGCCCGCCCCGAACTGTCCTGGCTGCCCACGGGCATCAAATCCATCTCGTACGCGACCAACAGCGCCGCCCGCCGCTGGGCCGCCCGCAACGGCGTGGACGACGTGCTCTGGGTCTCGACCGACGGCTACCTGCTGGAGGCACCCGGCGCGAACGTCGTCTGGCTGGACGGCGACACCCTGTGCACCGTCCCGGCCGCGCGCACCGGCATCCTGCCCGGCACCACCTGCGGCCGGCTGCTCGACCAGGCCGCCGAGCTGGGCCTGACCCCGGCCGAACGGATGGTCACCCCGGCCGGGCTGCACGCCGCCGCCGGAGTCTGGCTGACCTCGTCGGTACGTGGCCTGGTCGAGGTCAGGACCCTCGACGGCACGCCCCGCCCGCCCTCCCCGCACACCCCCCGCCTCCGGGAGCTGCTGGGCTTCACGTGATTCACACGACGGGCCGAGGTTGCGGTATCCCCGCTCGCGGTAACCGCAACCTCGGCTCACCCGAGACGTCAGCCGGCCACCCGGATCAGCCGGGCCGACAGGTGCGGGGAGAGGCTGTGGCCCATGCCCGCCATCTCCTGGGCGTAGAGCAGCGCCCCCTCCACGATGCCGAAGAGCCGGGCACCAGCCGTCACCTCCTTGGCGGTGGCCGTACGCACCACCGCGTCGGTGGCGAACTCGATCTGGGTGCCGGTGCGCTTGCCGATGTGCAGCTCCATGATCCCCGTCGGGACGGTCATCAGGGCCTCCAACTCGTCGGTGACCCGCTCACCGTCCAGCACCGGACGCCACCAGCCCACCTCACGCCCGGCCGGACGGACCGGACGGCTCTGGTCGTCGAGCAGCCAGGCCCGGGACTCGTAGAACAGGAACGGCCGGCCGTCGTGGCTGATCCGGATCTCCTGGGCGTAGTCGAAGTCCTCGATGGTGGGGAACCCGCCCCGGCCCCGACCGCGCCACACCCCGACGTACGGCAGCAGCCCGTCCAGCGACGGGTGCAGCTTCGGGCCGACCCGCAGATCGTGGCTCTCCTGGTACGGGTACTCCTCGACCGGCGGCGCGTTCAACCACGGCGGCTGAAGGGGATTCTCGCTCACCGGATCTCCTTCGTTCGCGACTGCGGGGCTCGCAAACCCGGCTCACTCCTCGCGCTCACCGGATCACCTTCGTTCGCGACTGCGGGGCTCGCAAACCCGGCTCACTCCTCGCGCTCACCATTTACCTCTCGACAGGCGTACGGCCAGGTAGACCAGGCCACCGGCGAGCGCGCCCAGGCCAGCGACCAGCAGGCTGACGAACCCGATCTCGGTAACCATCATGGTCATCCTATGCTGGGCGGCATGGGCCGCACTCTCGTCGTCAAGGCCACCGCCGGAGCGGACGCCCCGGAGCGGTGCGCGCAGGCGTTCACGGTGGCCGCCACGGCCGCCGCCGCCGGGGTGACCGTGTCGCTCTGGCTGACCGGTGAGTCAACCTGGTTCGCCGTGCCCGGTCGGGCCGGGCAGTTCACCCTGCCGCACTCGGCACCGCTCGACGACCTGCTTGACGTCATCCTCGCCAGCGGCCGGGTCACCGCCTGCACGCAGTGCGCCGCCCGCCGCGACATCGGCCCGGACGACGTGCTGCCCGGTGTCCGGATCGCCGGTGCGGCCGTCTTCGTCGAGGAGGCGATGGCCGAGGGCGCGCAGGCCCTGGTCTACTGACCCGGCCACACCTGCCCGCACCGGGCGGTGCCGATGTTGCCCCTGTCTGTAGGCATTTTGCCTACCATGCGGAGGTGAGTCGGGCGACGGAGGAGTTCTTCGCGGCACTGCCGGCACGTGCCCCGGCGGTGCTGCGTGCCCCGGTCACCGGAACACTCCAGATAGACCTGGTCGACGACGACCACACCGACCACTGGCTGGTGCGGATCAGCCCCGGTCGGGCGGTGGTGGAACGGGCCACCGGCCCGGCGGACGCAATCTGGAGCAGCAGCTCGGACCTCTTCGAACGGCTGGTCACCGGGCGGGCCCAGGGGGTCTCGGCGGTGCTGCGCAACGAGTCCACGTTCAGCGGCAACGTGATGCTGTTCCTGGTGTTCCGGCAGTTCTTCCCCGCCCCGCCCGGGGTGCGCGACCCCCGGGAGACCGCCCGTGAGCAGACCGGGCGGACGTGATGCAGCAACGGGTCAGCATCCTCGACGGCAACACGTTCCTGGTCTGCGACGGGCGCGGGGACGTCGAACCGTCGTTCGACTTCCCGACCGGGTTGTTCTCGTTCGACACCCGGTTCCTGTCCACCTGGCTGCTCACCCTCGACGGCGAGCGGCTGCACGCCCTCTCGGTCGACGACGCGCACTCCTACCAGACCCGGTTCTTCCTCGTCCCGGGCGAGCCGACGCACTACCTCGACGCCAAGGTGTCGATGATCCGTACCCGGTCGATCGGCGGCAACTTCACCGAGGAACTCACCGTGCTCAACCACTCCGGCCGGGAGATGCATTTCGACCTGCGGCTGGAGATGGGCTCCGACTTCGCCGACCTCTTCGAGATCAAACACCAGCGGCCGAAGAAGGGCCGCACCAGCGCCGTCGCCGGGGACAACGCGCTGCGGCTGACCTACCGGCGCGAGGCGTTCCACCGCGAGGCGACGATCACCAGCAGCACCGACGCCCACGTCGACCAGGCCGGGATGACCTGGTCGATCACCGTCGCGCCGCACTCCGAGTGGAACACCCGGCTGACCGTGACGCCGATCATCCACGGCGCGCGGGGCGAGGACGTCCGGGCGATCACCGCGCTCGGGGCGGTACGCGGGCCGTCGGTCATCCGCGCCGAACAGGAGGAACTGGTCAGCCGGGCACCGCAGCTCGGCTGCGACTGCGAGCCGCTCGCCGGGGCGTACCGGCAGAGCCTGCACGACCTGGCCGCGCTCCGGTACGAGTCGATCACGTTGGGCGTACGGCTGCTCGCGGCCGGTCTGCCCTGGTTCATGACCCTGTTCGGGCGGGACAGCATGCTCACCTCGTTGCAGGTGCTACCGTTCCTGCCGGAACTGGTGCCGCCGACGATCCTGATGCTGGCCGGGCTCCAGGGCCACCGGCTCGACGACTTCCGCGACGAGGAACCCGGCAAGATCCTGCACGAGCTGCGGTACGGCGAGACCGCCGGCTTCGAGGAGCAGCCGCACTCCCCCTACTACGGGGCCGCCGACTCGACCCCGCTGTTCGTCATCCTGCTCGACGAATACGAGCGGTGGACCGGGGACGCGACACTGGTCAAGCAACTGGAAACCCCCGTCCGGGCCGCGCTGCACTGGATCGACACCTACGGCGACCTGCTCGGCACCGGGTACGTCTGGTACCGCAGCCGCAACCCGGAGACCGGCCTGGAGAACCAGTGCTGGAAGGACTCCTGGGACGCCATCTCCTACGCCGACGGCCGGCTGCCCGGTTTCCCCCGGGCCACCTGCGAGATCCAGGGGTACGCCTACGACGCCAAGCGGCGCGGCGCCCGGATGGCCCGGCTGTTCTGGAACGACCCCGAGTACGCCGACCGGCTGGAACGGGAGGCGGCGGCGCTCAAGGAGCGTTTCAACCGGGACTTCTGGATTCCGGAGAAGGAGTACTTCGCCGTCGCCCTGGACCCGGACGGCCGGCACGTCGACTCGCTCACCTCCAACATCGGCCACCTGCTGTGGAGCGGCATCGTCGACGAGCCCCGGGCGGCCCGGATCGCCGAACACCTGCTCGGCCCCCGGCTCTACTCCGGTTGGGGGGTACGCACCCTGGCCACCGGCGAGGGCCGTTACAACCCGATCGGCTACCACGTCGGCACGGTGTGGCCGTTCGACAACGCGTTCATCGCCTGGGGGCTGAGCCGGTACGGCTTCCGGGAGGAGGCCGGGCGGATCTGCGAGGCGATGCTCGACGCCTCCCGGTTCTTCGGCGGCCGGCTACCTGAGGCGTTCGCCGGCTACGAACGGACCCTCACCGACTACCCGGTGCAGTATCCGACGGCGTGCAGCCCGCAGGCCTGGTCGGCCGGCACCCCGCTGCTGCTGCTGCGGGTGATCCTCGGCCTGGAACCGCAGGGCGAACACCTGATCATCGACCCGCTGGTGCCGGAGGGGATGGGCCGGGTCGAACTGCTGGACATCCCGGGCCGGTGGGGGCGGGTCGACGCCCTCGGCCGCAGCCGCACCCCACGCGAGCACGGACCCCGGCACTGACCGGCCGGGCGGGTCAGCCGGGGCAGCCGGTGGAGGCGGCGACCCGCACCTGCGCGCCGGTGCCGTCGGCCAGCACGGTGGCCGGGCCGCTGCGGTAGGCGTACACCTCGGGGAGGTCGGCCACCGGGGGGCCGGCGGCCAGCGGACGCAGGCCGGTCAGCGCGACCGGCGCGTCGCCGGCCGAGACGGCGACGGTACGCGCGGTGCCGCCGCCCGGGCAGGGCGCGGTGACCTGTTCCGGGGCGGAGCGCGCCGGGCGGCCCAGCGCCCGCAGCGCGGCGTCCAGCGTCGCATCGGCGGGGGCCGCCGACGGCTGCGGATAGCCGACGCCGACCGGGCGGCACCCGGTGTCGGCGGTGAACCGGACCCGGCCGCCGCTGGTGACCCGGCCCTGCACGGCGACGAACTCCCCGGCGTCGGCGCGCAGCCGGGGACCGGACGCGCCGGCCCGCACCCCGGCCCGCCAGCCGGCCGGCAGCCGTTCGGCGACCCGGTCCAGCAGGGCCCGCTCGCCGCCCTCGGCGACCAGCACGTCCAGCCCCCGGCTCAGGGTCGCGCCGTCGGCCATCGGGGTGATCCGGCAGCCGCGCTCGATCTGCGGGCCGGTCATGGCCCAGGCGCCGTCGCCGACCGCCGCGACCAGTTCACCGAGCGCCCGGTCGACCACCGGCCCGGCCTCGGCGAGGGTGCGCTGTTCCTTGACTGTCGGCGGATCGTGCCGGGCCGACCACCAGGTGAGCCCGCCCACCACCACCGCCCAGGCCACCGTCACGGCCACCAGCCAGGCCAGCCGGCGGCGCGGCGCGGACGGACCGGTCGGTGGGGCGTATCCCTGCTGGACGGCACCGTTCACCGGGCCATCGTGTCACGCCCCCGCCGCCGGTCCGCCCGCCGGTGTCCGGACGTCAGGCGCACGGTACGGCGAGCCGGTAGCCGACGCCGCGTACGGTCTGCACCTGCGGGCCGCCGGCCACCTCGCGCAGCTTGCGGCGCAGCCGCTTGACCGCCGAGTGCAGGATGGCCGCGTCGCCCAGCCAGGTGCCGCCCCAGACCGAGCCGAAGATCCGTTCGTAGCTCCACACCGACCCGGGGTCGCCGGCCAGCCGGGCCAGCAGTGCCCGTTCCAGCCGGGTCAGCGCCAGCGGCTCCCCCCGCCAGGTGACCAGGTGGCGGGCCGGGTCGACGACGAGGTCGCCGCAGCGCACCGGGACCTGCTCCGGCGGGGGCGCGGGGGCCGGCACCGGCGTGGTCGGGAAGAGCATGGCGCGCAACTCGGCCAGGTCGGCGCAGATCACCACCGGGCCGAGGTCGTCGAGCCGGCGGACCACCCGCTCCCGGACCGCGACGTCAGCGCTGACACAGACCACGAAAGGGATGTCGACACCGGTCACCCGTCCTCCCCAGGACCGCACCCGCCGCCCGCCCCCGACGCCCGTCTGCCCACGACAGGTGCCGGTGCGGCTGAAGTCAGCCTAACGGTCAGCGTGGCGCCCGGTTACTGACCAAATACTGACCGACCCGATCCATTGATCAGCATGGTTCTCCGGCTGAGCATGATGCACAGCGGCCGTGGGGGGCCGGCTTACCAGCACCCACCACCTGCCGCCTCCCCGACCGCTCCGCGTGGCCGTGACCCGGCACACGCGGCCGGGCCCGAACCGATCGGGCCCGCCGACGTGGGGAGGAACAGCGTGCTCAGACGACCGACCGGACGACCGTCCCGGTGGCGATTGGTGGCCGCGCTCGCGGCCGGACTGTTGGGCCTCACCGCCCAGCCCGCACTACCCGCCGGGGCCGCACCGGCCGCGCCCCGGGCCACCGTGGACCGGCAGGTACTCGACGGACTCGCCGACGGCACCGAGACCTTCCTGGTCTACCTGCGCGAACAGGCCCCGCTCGCACAGGCGGCCCGGCTGCGCAGCCCGGACGCCCGCGCCGGCGAGGTGCACCGGCTGCTCACCACCACCGCCGAGCGGACCCAGCGCGACCTGCGGGCCGTGCTCGACGACCGGAAGGCCAGCTACACCGCCTACTGGATCGCCAACGCGCTGCGGGTGACCGGGGACCGGGCGCTGCTGGACACCATCGCCGCCCGGCCCGAGGTCGAGCGGATCGCCCCGACCCGCAGCTACCCGCTGATCCGTCCGGTCCGCAGCACCGCCGCCCGCGCCGGCACCGACGCCGTCGAATGGGGGCTGACCAACATCGGCGCACCCCGCGTCTGGGACGAGTTCGGCGACCGGGGTGAGGGCCTGGTCGTCGCCAACATCGACAGCGGCGTCCAGTTCGACCACCCCGCGCTGGTCAACTCCTACCGGGGCAACCTCGGTGGCGGCACCTTCGACCACAACTACGACTGGTACGACCCGGCCGGCATCTGCCCGCAGGACGCCCCCTGCGACAACAACGACCACGGCACCCACACCATGGGCACCATGGTCGGCACCGACGGGTCCGCCAACCAGGTGGGGGTCGCCCCCGGCGCCAAGTGGATCGCCGCCAAGGGCTGCGAGACCAACAGCTGCTCGGACGCCTCGCTGCTGGCCGCCGGCCAGTGGGTGCTCGCCCCGACCGACCTCAACGGGCAGAACCCCCGCCCCGATCTGCGTCCCGACATCGTCAACAACTCCTGGGGCGGCGACGGCGACGACCCGTGGTACCAGCAGACCATCGCCGCCTGGCGGGCCGCCGGGATGTTCCCGGTCTTCTCCGCCGGCAACGACGGCCCGGCCTGCGGCAGCGCCGGCTCCCCCGGCGACAACCCCAACGCCTACGCGGTCGGCTCGTACGACGTGAACAACGCCATCTCCAGCTTCTCCGGTCGGGGTAACTCCACCGACCCGGCCGGGCTGAAGCCGAACATCGCCGCGCCCGGCAGCAACGTGCGCTCCAGCGTCCCCGGCAACGGGTACGCGTCGTTCAACGGCACCTCGATGGCCGCCCCGCACGTCGCCGGCACGGTCGCCCTGATCTGGTCGGCCGCGCCCAGCCTGCGCGGGGACATCGCCGGCACCGAGGCGCTGCTCGACCGCACCGCGACCGACGTCGACGCGACGAACTGCGGGGGCACCGCCGCCGACAACAACGTCTTCGGCGAGGGTCGGCTCAACGCGTACGAGGCGGTCCGGCAGGCCCCGCGCGGGCCGGTGGGGCAGGTCGGCGGCCAGGTCACCGACCAGGCGACCGGTGACCCGGTGGCGGGTGCCACCGTCGCCACGGGCGCGCGCAGCGTCACCACCGGCACCGACGGCAGCTACTCGCTGACCGTCCCGGCCGGTGAGACCACGCTGACCGTGTCCGCGTACGGCTTCCGCACCGCGATCGACACCGTGACCGTCCCGGAGGACGGCACGGTCACCAGGGACTTCGCCCTGACGGCCACCCCGACGGCCACCGTCTCCGGCCGGGTCACCGACGGCTCCGGGCACGGCTGGCCGCTGTACGCCACGATCGACGTCGCCGGCCGCCCCGGCGGACCCGTCTTCACCGACCCGGTGACCGGCCGGTACTCGTTCACCGTGGCCGGCAACACCGACTACAAGCTCACCGTCACCGCCAAGTACCCGGGCTACCGGACGGTGACCAAGGACCTGACCGTCGGGTCGACGGCCACCACGGCCGACGTCCCGGTCCCGGTCGAGGCGGCCTGTGTCGCCGCCGGCTACACCGGCAGCCTCAGCGCGCCGCTGCTGTCGCAGAGCTTCGACGGCACCACCGCGCCCGAGGGGTGGACGGTGCGCAACCGCACCGACAAGGGCGGCTGGGTCTTCAACGACCCGGGCGCGCGGGGCAACCTGACCGGCGGCACCGGCGGGTTCGCGATCATCGACAGCGACAAGCTCGGCACCGGCAACACCCAGGACACCGACCTGATCGCCCCACCGGTCGACCTGACGGCCTCGGCCGCGCCGCTGCTGCGCTTCCGCAGCGACTGGCGGGCGGTCGGGATCAGTGACACCGCCGACGTGGACGTCTCCACCGACGCCGGGACGAGCTGGACGAACGTCTGGCACCAGACGGCGAGCCGGCGCGGCCCCCGGGTCGAGGAGGTGCCGCTGACCCCGGCGGCCGGTGCGACCGGGGCGCTGGTGCGCTTCCGGTTCAAGGGCACCTTCGCCTGGTGGTGGCAGGTGGACGACGTCCAGCTGGTCAACCGGGACTGCACCCCCGTGCCGGGTGGCCTGGTGGTCGGCAACACCACCGACCGCAACACCGGCGCGGCGGTCAACGGGGTGACGGTGACCAGCGTCGACCGGCCCACCGACACGGCCGTCTCGGCGGCCACCCCGGACGACCCGAACCTGCCGGACGGCTTCTACCACCTCTTCTCGGGGCTGACCGGCACCCACCCGTTCACCGCCGCCAAGCCGCCGTACACCCCGGTCACCCAGCAGGTGACCGTGGTGGCCGACAGCACCCGCCGGGCCGACCTGGCCCTGGCCGCGGGGCGGCTCACCGTCAGCACCACCACGATCGAGGCCCACCAGCCGTACGGCAGCACCCGCACCGCCAAGGTGACGGTCCGCAACACGGGCTCCGCCCCGGCGACCGTGGAACTGCTGGAACGCGGTGGCGGGTTCGAGGTGCTGTCCACCGGCGGTGCACCGCTGCGGGAGCAGGTGGTCAAGGGGATCAGCACCGGGCGTGACGGTGCCCGGTACGGCGGCGGGAACGTCGACGCCGCGCCGCAGGCCGACGACGCCTGGGCCCGGATCGCCAGCCTGCCCGCCGCGATCTACGACAACGCGGCGGCCAACCTGGACGGCAAGGTCTACTCGGTCGGTGGCGGTGGCGACACCGGCAACGAGCGCAAGGCCTGGGTGTTCGAGCCGGCCACCGGCGTCTGGACGGCGCTGCCCGACCTGCCGCACGCCCGGTCCAAGCCGTCGGCCGTGGGCATCAGCGGCAAGCTGTACGTCCTCGGCGGCTGGGGCGACGGTACCGGTGCCGAGCCGACGGTGGACGTGTTCGACCCGGCCACCGGGGCGTGGAGCACCCTGGCCGGGGCGGTCAACCCGGCACCCGCCGCAGCTGCCGGCACCGCCGTGGCCGGGGGCAAGGTGTACCTGGTCGGCGGCTGCGTCGACAGCACCTGCACGGAGAGCAACAAGCTGGTGGTGTTCGACCCGCGTAGCGGCACGTTCCGCACCGGCGCGGCGTACCCGCACCCGGTCTCCTGGGTGTCCTGCGGCGGGATCGGCAGCCAGGTGTACTGCGCGGGCGGGGTCGCCGCCGACGAGTACACCGACACCTGGCGGTACGAGCCGGCGGCGGACTCCTGGAGCGCGCTGCCGAACCTCCCGGTCGACCTGTGGGGTTCCCAGTACACGTCGGCCGGCGGCATGCTGGTGCTGGCCGGCGGGGTGACGGGCGGCTCGACGTCGGTCACCAACCGGACGCTCGGCTTCGACCCGGTCGCCGGGGCCTGGAAGAACCTGCCGAACGCCCAGTTCAGCAGGTACCGGGGCGCCGCCGCCTGCGGGGCGTACAAGATCGGTGGTTCGCCCAGCTCGTTCGTCGGCTCGGCGGACAGCGAACGCCTCGGCGGGCTGGAGGGCTGCTCGGACGCCGCCGATCTGCCGTGGCTGTCCACCGCGCCGACCAGCTTCACGCTCGCCCCGGGGGCGTCCCAGACGGTCACCGTCACGCTGACCGCCACGGCGGCGGCCGGGGTGCTCCAGCCCGGGGCGTACTCGGGTGAGCTGGGGCTCACCTCGAACACGCCGTACCCGGTGTCGTCGGTGGGCGTCGAGATGAACGTCTCGCCGCCGAACAACTGGGGCAAGATCCAGGGCACGGTGACCGGGGTGACCTGCGGCGGCCAGACCGTCGGCGTCCCGGCGACGATCCGGCTGAACCTGGTCAACTCGACCACCGGCGTCACGCTCACCGCCGACGCCCAGGGTCGCTACGCCTGGTGGCTGCCCAAGGGCAGGTACGAGGCGATCGTGGCCAAGGACGGTTGGGTGCCCCAGGTCCAGCGCACCGTCGTGGAAGCAGGCATCGTCGGGACGCTCAACTTCGGGCTGACCCCGACGTCGACCTGCGCGGGCGTCCGGGCATCCGGCCTCTGACCGGCTGACCGGCCCCACCCGGTGGCCGTCGACCCCGCCCGGGGTCGGCGGCCACCGCCATCTCTCCCCCCGCCCTCTGGGGCGGCGTCCCTCGTGATCGACGCTATTGGGCCGATGTAGCGGTATCCGCCCGCTCTGATACCGCTACGCCGGCCCAATGGTTGAGCTATCCGGTGTGCGCGGCGGTGGAGGCCGGCTCATCAGGAGCACGATTTCGGACGGACCGCTCCTGCTGGCAGCCGGGTGTCGTCATTCGTTCTGGCACATTCCCAACGCGCGTTGCGCAGTCCGGTACCCCTCAGATCAGCCCCGAACAGGTTCGCGCCACTCAGGTCCGTACCGCTCAGGAGCGCATAGCGCAGGTTCGCGCCGCTCAGGTTCGCGCCGCTCAGGTCCGCATGGATCAGGTAGGCGCCGCCCAGGTTCGCGAGGCCCAGAAGCGCACCCCTCAGATCCGCATCTTCCAGGTTTGCGCCCTCCAGATTCGCCCGGAGCAGGACCGCGTCCCGCACATTCGCGTGGCCCAGGTCCGCACCCTTCAGGTCCGCCTCACCCAGATTCGCGTTGGCCAGATTCGCGTTGCTCAGATCCGCGCCGAGCAGGTGCGACCCTTTCAGATTGGCGCGGAGCAGGTCGGCACCGCTGAGGTCCGCGCCGCTCAGGTCCGCGCCGGAGAGGTTCAATCGGCGGGGACTCGGGTCCTCGTCACCCGCACCGACGGTGCCGTCACGGGCGCTGTCGCGGCGGCCGAGCACGGTCAGCGCGGCCTGGATGTCAACCGGTGGGTTGGACCGGGTCAGGGAGGCTCGCGGGGAGCGGGAGGGCGTCGGGATGGGCGTGACCCCTACGGGCGCGGGGGCATGGACCCGGATGAACGTGGCGAGAATGTCGACGACGGCGGGTTGGTCCGCAGCCGAGTCACGCATGATGCGTTCCAGTGCGTAGATCGCGCCCAGTCGCACGTCGACCTTCTCCGCGCCGGCCTGGCCGAGTTGTTCGATGGCCTTGGAGAACCGGTCGGTGATCTGCCCCTGCGCGGTGAGCCGCTGCTGTTCCCGGTTGGCTTCGTTGGTGAGATAGAGGCCGATGGCCACGAACAGCACCGACAGGATGCTGCCGACAGCCACCAGCCGCTGCCAGGGGTCAGCTACGACGTCGACCTTGCCGGCCGGGACGATTTCCAGCCGGGTCGTCGCAGGCAGGGAGGGGCGTAGCGCCCTGTTCCTGGTCGGCGGCTGACCCGCAGCCCGCCACGGCCGTCTCGATGCGGGCACACCACTGCGTGGACCTCGCGCAGGCGGTTGATCGGCATCCGTGGACACAGGCACCATTAAACGCGGTGTAGGCCACTCTCCGAACACATGCGATCACCCTGTCACGGCGGTGGCAGCTGAACCGTCAGCTACCGGTCAGGGCTTGCGCAGCCAGGTCGCCGGGTCGGTCACATAGACACCCTTGCCCTGATGGCGGTCGATCACTTCAAGCGCCTCAAGGCGCACAAAAACCATCCTGATCGTCGATGCACTCACCTTGTGCAGTGCACACAGCTCAGCGATCGACGGCAGCTTGTCCCCCGGCTTGAGGCGACCGCTCCGCGTGTCCGACATGATCTCGTTGGCGATCTTGAAGTAATCAGGCAAAGCAGGCATAGCACTCCTCGCGTGGCACCTCCGATTCGATCACAAAACAAGCGCACTGAACAAGCGGAAGACACAAGACAATTGGAGGTTGCCTTAGAAGACTTCCGTGACTAAGTTGGTCGCCGAGCGCTCCTCGCGTGGCAACGAGCAGGGCTCTCCCCCGGCCGGGGTGGGTGCAGTGGAAGGGAAACCGCCCGCCCCGGCCACCTTCCACGGCAGCACGATCCCCCGCTGCCCCCTGCGGAGAGGTGGTCCCATCGTGTGCAGGTTCCTCCGGCTGTTCCGCCGGAACCGGTCGACGGCAACCGACCGACCCCCGACCATCCAGGTCCCGACCAGCCATGTCGCGAGCAGCCGGACCGGCAACCGTCCCGTCAGGCGGTCCGGGCCGTCGGGGCGGCAGAACACTGGGCACCACCACGGGCCGGCGGCACACCAGCATCGACCGGTGGCGTACCGGCCGCTGTGTACGAGTCAGGTGCGGCAGCAACGGTTCCGGCGGTCCCGGCACGGGCTGGACCCGGCCGAGGTGGACGGGTTCCTGCACCGGGTCGCCGACGAGCTGGCCGTGCTGCACGCCGAGCTGGCCCGTACCCGGGAGGAGAACGCACGGATCAAGGGTGCGCTGCGCGACTGGCAGTCCCGGTTCGCACCCCGGGTGGTGCGGGCGTGACCGCCGCGACCGGACGCGAGCGGTTCGTCGTACACCTGACCGTCGCTGCCGACGACCTGCCGGCGGCGCGGCTGCTGGCCGGCGCGATCGGCCGGTCGCTGGCGTTCCTGCCGGAGCTGGTGCTGGGCGAGACGACCGTCTCCGAGGAGGGCGGGTCGGAACCGCAGCACCAGGTCTTCTGCGACCGACGGCTCGGTGGGCGTCGCCGCTGCGTCCGGCGGGTCGACCACCAGGGCGGCTGCACCTCGTGACGCGCCCGCCGGGCGACCGGGGCGGTGCCGGCGCGAGGTGCCGGAGAGGGCTACGGCGCGGGGCCGGTCACCCCGGGTGGGGTGACCGGCCCCGGGCCGATCGTGAGCGTGGGTCAGGCCACCGTGACGGAGACCTCGTTGACGCCCCGGCTGGCGGTCACGGCGGTGTCGCCGTTGCCGTGCCGGGACAGCGCCCGCAAGGTCCAGCTGCCCGGCGCGGCGAAGAACCGGAACTGGCCGGTCGGGGAGGTGACGACCTCGGCGGTGAACTCACCCGTCGAGTCGAGCAGCCGGACGTACGCGCCCGGCACGGGCTCGCCCGACCCGGCCAGCACCTGGCCGGTGATGACGGTTTCCTTCTCCAGGTCCAGGCTGGCCGGCAGGGGCGCGGACTGGTCCGGCGCGGCGCAGCCGGCGGCGGTGGGAGCAGTCATGGCTCAGGCCTCCCCGGGCTCGTCGCCGAGGGCCACCGGCACACCGACCAGCGAGCCGTACTCGGTCCAGGAACCGTCGTAGTTCTTGACGTTGGAGTGGCCGAGCAACTCCTGGAGGACGAACCAGGTGTGCGAGGAGCGCTCGCCGATCCGGCAGTACGCGATGGTCTCCTTGCCGTCGTCCAGCCCGGCGTCGGCGTAGATCTTGCGCAGCTCGTCGTCGGACTTGAAGGTGCCGTCCTCGTTGGCCGCCTTGGACCACGGCACGCTGATCGCGGTGGGGATGTGACCGGCCCGCTGCGCCTGCTCCTGCGGCAGGTGGGCGGGGGCCAGCAGCCGACCGGCGAACTCGTCGGGGCTGCGCACGTCGACCAGGTTCTTGGTGCCGATCGCGGCGACGACCTCGTCGCGGAAGGCCCGGATCGAGGTGTCCGGCTCCTGCGCGACGTACTGCGTCTTCGGCCGCTCCACCGCGTCGGTGACCAGCGGGCGGGCGTCCAGCTCCCACTTCTTGCGACCGCCGTCGAGCAGCTTGACGTCGCGGTGGCCGTAGAGCTTGAAGTACCAGTACGCGTACGCGGCGAACCAGTTGTTGTTGCCGCCGTAGAGGACCACGACGTCGTCGTTGCCGATGCCCCGCTCGGACAGCAGCGCCTCGAACTGCGCCTTGTTGACGAAGTCCCGGCGGATCGGGTCCTGCAGGTCGGTCTTCCAGTCGAGCTTGATCGCGCCGGCGATGTGGCCGGTGTCGTAGGCCGAGGTGTCCTCGTCGACCTCGACGAAGACGACGCCCGGGGCGTCGAGGTTCTTCTCGGCCCACTCGGCCGAGACGAGTGCGGTGTCGCGACTCATCAGATCACTCCCTGGTGAGGATGGGTGGTGAGCCAGCGCGGGTGGTGGAGATCGGTGATGTCGCACCATGCGCGGGACCCATAGAGGAACGGATCACGGGTTCGTGCGACGGCGCCGCTGCCGGGCGTTTCGGAGGGTTGGCACCGAAGGTCGGAAGGACCCTGGGTGCGGTGGCCGCTGGGCGGCCGGAGACAGCCCCGCCGTCAGATGACGGAGCGACACAGGCAGGTGGCCACGCGGCACAGGTCGACCGCGCGCCGTTTGGTGAGGTGCGTCCCCATGAGCTCGGAGCCTACCAGCCGTATCGGAGAGTGGCAGCTCACGACCAACATGCGGGACGTCTGCCCACCTGGCGGGCAACGCCCGGCGGGTCCGCGTTCACGGCTGAGCGGTGACTCAGCTCGGCGAGTTGATCGGGACGTCCTTCGCGTCGGCGGTCACCGTGAGCCCCTCCGGGCGCGGCTCGACCTTGCGCACGTTGAGCTGGAACGGCAGCGACGGCAGCGGCACGTCCACCGAGATGCCCCGGGCGTAGTTGTTCAGCAGGGTCCGGGCCAGCGGCACCGCCGGCAGCCCCTGGGCGTTCAGGTCGCTGAACTTCAGCGACACCTTGCCGTCGTCGGCCACGGTGACGTCGGCGGTGCCGGTGACGGTGAGCTTCTGGCCGAGGATGTCGACAGGCGCGGTGACGGCCAGCTTGCCGTTCTGCTCACCGAGCTTGAGGCCCGGCCGGTCCAGCAGCTTGGCCAGGCTGTCGTAGGTGACCGTGCCGGTGCCGGCCACCGTCTCGGCCACCACCTCGCCCTGCCCCGAACGGATCGTGTCCAGCGGGGCGCGCACGTTACGGGCGTCCACGTCGAGCCGGGGCAGGCTGACCGCGTTGCCCTCCACCGAGCCCTGCACGTCGGTCAGCACGATGGAGATCCGCTCGTACCGGCCGTCGACGACCTGGGTGAGGAACGGAAAACCACCCACGTCGACCTGGGGCGGCGCGGAACTGGCGTCCTGGTCGGTGATCGCCTGCTGCACCTGGTCGGCGATGGCGCGTTCGGCCAGCCCGGCCGCCACCCGGTCGGCCACCACCAGCAATCCGCCCAGGATCAGCACCAGGATCACCAGTACGACGAGCCACCTGCGCCCGCGCCGCCGGGGCCGCTCCTCGTACGTCTGCGCCACGCCCGTCTCCGTCCTTCGTCGCCGTCGCGGGTACGCGACGTGCCTGTCATCGATGCCGCCGCCCGCGGCGCACCGCTACTACCCGAGCGCCGCCGCGCCCAATCGCGCCGCGCGCCCCACCGCCGTCAGCGGCCCCGGCCGGCGTCGGAGGATCAGAGAAAGAGCACACACATGGCGTACGCCGCCGGAGCGGCAAGCGCGAACCCGCCCAGCGGACCCTGCATGTGCCGGGCGATCCACATCGTGGGCGGCTCGCCGGCCATCAGCCGGCCCGCCTCGGCGTAGCCGACGGCGAGGTCGGCCAGCACGGCGGTGGCCGCACTGACCAGCCCGATCACCGCGGCGCTGGTCGGGGTGAAGCCGACCAGGTAGCTGCCGAGCAGGGCGCTGGTGAGGGTGCCCACCATCGCGCCGACGACCACCCCGGCGGCCCCCCGGGGCACCTGCGGCGCGAGCCGGGGCCAGGCGAGCACGGCATCGGTGAGCCGGGCCACGGTGAGGGCGACGCCGGTGGCGGCCAGGCAGACGGTGATCGCCTGGGTGCCGGCGGGAATCCGGCTGAGCGTGATCAGGGTGGCGAACGCCACCACGCCGACCACGATGAGCAGGGTGGTGCCGAGCGAGTCGGTCACCCGCACCCGGTCCACCCGGCGGACGAGCTGGCCGAGCACCCCGACCAGGAACCCGCCCAGCGCCACGTACCCGAGCGGGGCCAGCCCGGCGACGTCGGTTTGCACGGCGGCGATGTCGGCCCCGGCGGCGACCACGCCGCTGGTCAGCGCGACCAGCAGCAGCGCGGGCGGGCGCATGGCCATCGTCCAGGCCAGCACGAAGAGCAGTTGCACGCCGAACACGATGATCGCGAACGGCAGCCGGTGCCCGGGGCCGGCGGTCTGCGCGCCGAGCACCAGGCCGACGCCGAGCAGCGCGGCGAAACCGGCGACGGTCAGCGAGAGCTGCCGGCGTACCTCGACCGGCTCGACCGGTTCCTCGTCCGGCTCGACCTCGTCGTCCTCGCTGCGACGCGGTGCGCCGCCCTTGCGGAACCGGCGCGGGCCGCGTTCGCGTCGGCTTCCGGGGTCGTCGTCCGGGGCGGGGCGGGGCCCGGGTGCGGGCCCGTCCGCCGGGCCGTCGGGGGCGTCGTCGGCCCACGGGTCACGGCCGGTCTCGGGCGAGGTGGAGGGAAACACGCCCCGATCGTGCCAGACCGACGGGGTTCGGCGGGGATCACGGGGTGCCGGACGGGGATCACGGTTTCGGCGACGTTAAAACCTGACCGGTGATCACGGGCAGATCCGACAAACAGGAAAGGACGCCGGGGTGACAGCGGAGCAATCGGTTACGCTCAGGCTGTTACCCGCCCGTCAGCGACGCCGGGACCCACGCAAGTTCTCAGCGCCCTGCCCACCCGCGGGGCAGCTGGTCGCGTGCGGCCGAAGGGCCGCCGGGACGGAGGTGATCGTGTGGAGCTCCTGCTGCTGGTGACCGCGCGCGCAGGTGAGCCCTCGGCGGTGCTGCCGGCACTCGACCTGTTGCCGCATTCGGTCCGTACCGCACCGCGTGACGTCCGCACCCTGGTTTCCGGGCCAAGCCCGGACGCGGTGCTGGTCGACGCCCGGTCGGAGTTGAGCGAGGCTCGTGCCACCTGTCGCATGCTGCACGCCACCGGGCTGGGCGTGCCGCTGGTCGCGGTGGTGACCGAGGCCGGCCTGATCGCCCTGAACGCCGATTGGGGCGTCGACGACGTGATCCTGGCCGGGGCGGGTCCGGCCGAGGTGGAGGCCCGGCTGCGGCTCGCCGTGGGCCGGCTGAGCAACGCCACCTCCGGCGCCGGCGGCTCGATCCGGGCCGGCGAGCTGAACATCGACCCGGACACCTACGCGGCGAAGCTGAAGGGCCGGCCGCTCGACCTCACCTACAAGGAGTTCGAGCTGCTCAAGTTCCTCGCCCAGCACCCGGGCCGGGTGTTCACCCGGGACCAGCTCCTGCGCGAGGTCTGGGGCTACGACTACTTCGGCGGCACCCGGACGGTGGACGTGCACGTCAGGCGACTGCGGGCCAAGCTCGGCTCGGAGTACGAGTCGATGATCGGCACCGTCCGCCAGGTGGGCTACAAGTTCGTGGTCCCGCCGTCGTCCCGGTCGCTGCCCGAGTCCGAGCCCGCCCCGTTGCCGGTCTGATTCCGGGCGGTACCACCGCACCCCGATAGGACTATTTCCGATACGCCCCTTTTGCCCTTGTTGTCGGCTCTATTCTTGGTGCCGGAATCAGCAAGGGTGAGAGGGGCTACGGTGCGTGCACTGACCACGGGGGCGACACGAGGACCGTCCCGCGATCCGGACCGACGGTGGCGCTGATGCGTACCCGGTCGACCGGCGGCACCATCGGCGTCGTCACGTTGGTGCTGGCCGCCCTGCTCGGGTCCGCGTACGCGCTCGGCCGCAGCATGACCCCCGACCCGCCCCGCCAGCCCCTCGGCACGACGCAGATCGCGGGGGCCCAGTACGGCGAGCAACCCGCCGACCCGGCCGCGCCGCCCGCCACCACGGACGGCACCAGCCCCGACGGGACCACCCCGGCCGGCAGCCCCACCGCCGGGGCCGACCCGGACGCGGCGCAACCCGCCAGCGGCGGAGACGGCCCGTTCGGCAGCCACGCCAGCACCGGCACCGGCGAGGTCGCGCTGACCTTCGACGACGGCCCCGACCCGACGTACACGCCGCAGGTGCTGGAGGTGCTGCGCACGTACGGGGTCAAGGCGACGTTCTGCGTGGTCGGCGAGAACGCCCAGGACCACCCGGACCTGATCCGGGCGATCGTGGCCGACGGGCACACCCTGTGCAACCACTCCTGGCAGCATGACGTGCTGCTCGGCAAGCGATCCCCCGCTCTGATCCGGGCCGACCTGCTGCGGACCAACGCGGCCATCCACGCCGCCGTGCCGGACGCCCCGGTCAGCTACTTCCGGCAGCCCGGCGGGGCCTGGACTTACCCCGTGGTGTCGGTCGCCGAAGGGTTGGGGATGACCCCGCTGCACTGGACCGTCGACCCCAACGACTGGCAGGTCCCCGGGGCCGCGAAGATCATCGCGGCGGTCTCCCGGGACACCGGGCCGGGCGCGATCGTGCTCATGCACGACGCCGGTGGCGACCGGCAGGGCACGGTGGACGCGCTGCGTCGGCTGCTGCCCGACCTGACCGGCCGGTTCCATCTGGAGGCGCTACCGACCAGCGGGGCCAACTGAGCCGGCGACGCCGACTACGGTGGCGGGATGAGCAGCGTCGAACCGAACGCCGACCGGGTGGTCCGCACCGACCGCCTCACCCCGGCCGAGGCGACCGAGGTGCTGGCCCTGGCCCGGCTCGGCGGCGACGCCGACGGGGCCGATCCGTTCGACGAGCACACCCTGCTGCGGCTGCGTGACCCGCAGGCGGCGGCCGGGCACCTGACCGCCCGCGCCACCGACGGCACCCTGACCGGCTACGCCCACCTGGACACCACCGAGCCGGAATCCGGAATCGGGGTGGAACTGGTGGTGCACCCGGCCTTCCGGCGACGGGGCACCGGGCGGGCGCTGGTCCGGGGCGTCCTCGCGGCGGCGTCCGGCCCGCTGCGGGCCTGGGCGCACGGTGACCACCCGTCCGCCGCGGCGCTCGCCGTCGACCTCGGTTTCACCCGGGCCCGGGTGCTCTGGCAGTTGCGCCGGCCGCTGACCGCTGCGGTGCCACCGCCCCGCCTGCCGGACGGGGTGACGCTGCGGTCCTTCCGCCCCGGTGCGGACGACGACGCCTGGCTCGCGCTCAACGCCCGCGCCTTCGCCACGCACCCCGAGCAGGGCCGGTGGACCATCGACGACCTGCGGGCCCGGCAGGCCGAGCCGTGGTTCGACCCGGACGGTTTCCTGCTCGCCGTCGACGCCGCCGGGCGGCTGCTCGGCTTCCACTGGACCAAGGTGCACGAGCGGCCGGGCTCGGCCCGTACCGGTGAGGTCTACGTGGTGGGGGTGGACCCGGACGCCCACGGCGGCGGCCTGGGCCGCGCACTCACCACGGCCGGCCTGGCCTACCTGCGGGACCGGCGCGGGCTGGACCGGGTGATGCTCTACGTCGACGAGTCGAACACCGCCGCCGTCGCGCTCTACGAACGGCTCGGGTTCGCCCGCTGGTGCGGGCACGTCAACTACCACCTGGGCTGACGCCGCCCCGTCCCCTCCACCCCGTCCGGTGACCTGCCGAGGCACGACCGGTGCGGTCTCCGTGCGGTAACGGCGGGGCCACGCGCGGATAACGGCTGCCCGGATATATCGCATCAATGCGGATACCGGGACGGCAGTTCACCTAACGGACAACCCTGCCTCAGGCAGCGGTCACCTTCCCGGCCGGGGCTGTTCATGCTCCGTTCACTTCCGACCGGCGAACCGTCTACCTGGCACTTCTAGCTTTCGTGTCAGCCGGTCAGCGCCGGCACTCGGGCCCCATCCGGGCGACCTGACCAAAGACGTGAAGGGAAACCCCTCAGGTGAAGCTCCAGCGGCACGGCGCCATTGCCTGCCTCGCTCTTACCGCGGTCCTCGGCCTCAGCGCCTGCGGCTCGGACAACAACGAGCCGGCCAGCGCCTCCGCCTCCGGCTCGGCCAGCGCGGCCGACTGTGGCAAGGGCACCCTGAACGCGCAGGGCTCCTCCGCGCAGAAGAACGCCATGGCTGAGTGGATCAAGGCGTACCAGCAGAAGTGCAGCGGCACCACGATCAACTACGAGTCGACCGGTTCGGGCGCGGGCATCCAGGCGTTCATCGCCGGCACCGCCGACTTCGCCGGTTCCGACTCCGCCCTCAAGCCGGAGGAGCAGCCGCAGGCCGACGCCAAGTGCACCGGCGGCGCGGCGCTCAACCTGCCGATGGTGATCGGCCCGGTCGCGGTCGTCTACAACGTCGGTGGCCTGGACAACCTCCAGCTCAAGCCGACCACCCTGGCGCAGATCTTCGCCGGCAAGGTCACCAAGTGGGACGACCCGGCGATCAAGGCCGACAACCCGAACGCCACGCTCCCGGCCTCGCCGATCCAGACGGTGCACCGCTCCGACGAGTCGGGCACCACCGACAACTTCACCAAGTACCTGTCGAAGACCGCGCCGGCCGAGTGGACCTTCGGCAACAACAAGGCGTGGAAGGCCCCCGGTGGCCTCGGCGCCCCCAAGTCCGACGGGGTCGCCTCCAAGGTCAAGAGCACCGAGGGCACGATCAGCTACGTCGAGTGGTCGTACGCCGAGAACTCCGGCCTGAAGAAGGCCAAGGTGCAGAACGGGGCCGGCGAGTACACCGAGCTGACCGCCGAGTCGGCCGGCAAGACCATCGCCGGGGCCAAGATCGAGGGCCAGGGCGACGACCTCAAGATGTCGATCGACTACGCCACCAAGGAGGCCGGGGCGTACCCGATCGTCCTGGTGACCTACGAGATCGTGTGCAGCAAGGGCATCGCCGCCGACAAGCTGCCGCTGGTCAAGGGCCTGCTGGGGCACGCCGCCAGCACCGAGGGCCAGGCCGAACTGGTGGAGCTGGGCTACGCCCCGCTGCCCGACTCGGTCCGGACCAAGGTCGAGGCCGCGGTCAAGAACCTGGCCTGACCATCCCGAGCGACATCACCTCAAGTCGAAGCGAGCGAGCAGATGGGTGAAACCCCTCACCGCTCGGCACACGCCGGCACCGGCGGACACCCCGTGACCCTGGGTCACGAGCGGTCCGCCGGTGCCTCGGCGCGTGTGGCCGAGGCACCAGTCAGCCCCCGTACCCCCGATGACGACCGTGGCCTCGGCGGAGGCGGCGGGCTGCCCCGGGCCCGCGCGTTCGGCGCGGAACGGGCGTTCCGTGGCGTGACCCTGGCCGCCGGCGTCGCCGTGCTGGTCATCATCGCGGCCATCGCGGTCTTCCTGATCGCCAAGGCCGTGCCGGCGCTACGGGCCAACAGTGCGAACTTCTGGACCTTCGAGGGGTGGTTCCCCAACGACGATCCACCCACCTTCGGCATCGGCGCGCTCGCCTTCGGCACCGTGCTCACCGCCCTGCTGGCGCTGCTGGTCGCGGTGCCGGTGGCGCTGGGCATCGCCCTCTACCTGTCGCACTACGCGCCCCGGCGGCTCGGCACCGCGCTGGGCTTCGTGATCGACCTGCTGGCCGCCGTGCCGAGCGTGGTGTTCGGCCTGTGGGGGCGGGACTACCTGGTCGGGCCGGTCGCCGACCTGTCGGCCTGGCTGAACCGGTACTTCGGCTGGATCCCGATCTTCGGCGACGGCCCGTACGGCAACTCGATCCTGCTCGGCTCGCTGGTCCTGGCGATCATGGTGCTGCCGATCATCACCTCGCTCTCCCGCGAGGTGTTCCTCCAGACCCCGACCGCCAACGAGGAGGCCGCCCTCGCGCTGGGCGCCACCCGCTGGGAGATGCTGCGCACGGCGGTGCTGCCGTACGGCCGGCCGGGCATCATCGCCGCCGTCATGCTCGGCCTGGGTCGGGCGCTCGGCGAGACCATCGCGCTCGCGCTCACCCTCGGTTCGACGTACGCCATCTCGTTCAACATCCTCGCCAACGGCGGCAACAGCATCGCCGCGAACATCGCCAACCGGTTCGCGGAGGCCAACGAGACCGGCCGGGGTGCGCTCATCGCCTCCGGCCTGGTGCTCTTCGCCATCACGCTGGTCGTCAACATCACCGCGCGGGCGATCATCTACCGCCGCCGCGAGTTCACGGAGTCGGCCGCATGACCACCACCCTCACCCCCCGCCGTTCCCGCCCACCGGCCCAGCCGGACAGCCTGCGGGCCCGCCGTCTGCCCGGGTACGCCGCCCCCGCCCTGGCGGTGCTGGCCCTGCTGGTCGCCGCCGGCCTCGTCTACGGTGTCGACCTCGGCGGCCCGGTCCTGGTCGTGGTGCTCGGCGCGGTGCTCTACCTGACCGGTCTCTTCGTCGCGGCGAACGCGGTCGAGGGCCGGCGCTCGGCCCGCAACCGGTTCTGGAGCGCGCTGATCCACTCCGCCCTGGTGCTGGCCGTGCTGCCGCTCGCCTCGGTGGTGTGGACGCTGGTCAGCAAGGGCACCGCCCGGCTCGACGGTGACTTCTTCGGCAGCTCGATGAACAACATCGGGGCCCGGGACGCCAACGGCGGCGCGTACCACGCCATCGTCGGCACCCTGGAGCAGGTCGGCATCGCCACCGCGATCACCGTCCCGCTCGGCGTGCTCTGCGCGATCTACATCGTCGAGTACGGCCGGGGCCGGTTCGCCTTCACCATCCGGTTCTTCGTCGACGTGATGACGGGCATCCCGTCCATCGTCACCGGCCTGTTCGTGCTGGCCTTCTGGGTGCTGATCGTGTCCCCGTGGTTCAACGACGGGCAGCCCGGCTTCTCCGGGTTCGCCGCCGCGCTCGCGTTGAGCGTGCTGATGCTGCCCACGGTGGTCCGTTCCACCGAGGAGATGCTGCGGCTGGTCCCCGCGCCGCTGCGGGAGGGCGCGTACGCCCTCGGCGTGCCGAAGTGGAAGACCATCCTGCGGGTGGTCCTGCCGACCGCACTGCCCGGCATCGTCACCGGCATCATGCTCTCCATCGCACGGGCCGCCGGTGAGACCGCCCCGGTGCTGCTCGTCGCCGGTGGTGGTGCGGCGATCAACTTCAACCCGTTCGAGAACAACCAGTCGTCGCTGGCCCTCTTCGTGTACCAGCAGGCCGGCGAGGCGTCGAAGTACTCCCCGGCACGGGCCTGGACCGCGGCGTTGACCCTGGTCGTCCTCGTGCTCGTCCTGACCGTCGCCGCGAAGCTGCTGGCCCGCCGCAACCGGCTCGGCCGATGAACCCCGGAGGTACCACCATGGCCAAGCGCATCGACGCCACCGACGTGACCGCCTACTACGGCGGTTTCAAGGCGATCGAGAACATCAACCTGACGGTCGAGCCGAAGACGGTCACCGCCCTGATCGGCCCGTCCGGCTGCGGCAAGTCGACCTTCCTGCGGTCGATCAACCGGATGCACGAGGTGCTGCCGGGTGCCCGGGTCGAGGGCAGCCTGACCATCGACGGCCAGGACGTCTACCACCGCGACGTCGACGTGACCGCCGTCCGCCGCATGATCGGCATGGTGTTCCAGCGGCCGAACCCGTTCCCCACCATGAGCATCTTCGAGAACGTGGTGGCCGGGCTGCGGCTCAACGGGGTCCGCCGGAAGTCCATCCTGGACGAGGCCGCCGAGAAGGCGCTCCGCGCGGCGAACCTGTGGGACGAGGTCAAGGACCGGCTCGGCAAGCCCGGCGCGGGCCTGTCCGGCGGTCAGCAGCAGCGGCTCTGCATCGCGCGCACCATCGCGGTCGAGCCGCAGGTGGTGCTGATGGACGAGCCCTGCTCGGCGCTGGACCCGATCTCGACGCTGGCCATCGAGGACCTGATGTTCCAGCTCAAGGACAAGTTCACCATCATCATCGTCACCCACAACATGCAGCAGGCGGCCCGGGTCTCCGACCGCACCGCCTTCTTCTCGATCGAGAAGACCGGCGACCCCGGCCGGCTCATCGAGTACGACAACACCCAGAAGATCTTCAGCAACCCCGGCCAGAAGAAGACCGAGGACTACATCACCGGCCGCTTCGGCTGACTGCCGCCCGCCGGTCCGGTCTTTACGGGCCGGTCCAGCCGGTCCGGTCCGCACGTTCGCTGCGCCGGGGCGTCCCTGCGGGGGCGACCGCCGACGCGGCGGAATGATGCGGTCCAGGAACACTCCAGCGGGCCCTTTCGACCTGATGACGTCAACGACTCGCCTGTCCGGCGACCTCACCGGTCCCATAGCCCTGAGAAGCCCCCGCCCGACGGCACGGCGAACCGCCGCCCGCACCGGCGGGTGCCGGTGAGTCGCCAACGTCATCAGCTCGAAAGGATCCGAGGTGAACCCCCTCGGTGGGGCGCGGCGGGGCCGCCCACGGCGGACCCCGGGTGCGGTAAGGCGAGCGCGGTAAGGCCAGGCACGGCGGACCCGGACGCGGGAAGGCCGAGCGCGGTAAGGCCAGGCACGACGGACCCGGACGCGGTAAGGCCAGGCACGGTAAGGCCAGGCACGGCGGACCCCGACGCGGTAAGGCCAGGCACCGCGGACCCGGACGCGGGAAGGCCAGGCGCGGCGGACCCGGGCGCGGGAGGGCCGGGCGCAGCCGGAGCGGGCGCGGTGAGGACGCGCGGCAGGGGCGGGCACGGCAGGGGCGGCGGCCGCTCGGCCCCCTGCCCGACGCGGGACATAGCCGGTCAGGCGATGAAGTGCGGGGTGCCGTCCTCGGCGACGTGAAGGCGGGGGGTCACCGGGGTGGCCGCGTCCCGGGCCGCCGAGGCACGCGCCACCGCAGCCAGGCCACCGCCAGCAGCCACGCCGCCGGCACCATCACCGCCGGCACCATCACCGCCGCCAGCGGCGACGCCGCCGGCCGACACACCGTCACCAGCCGCAGCGGCGGCCACCTCGGCCAGGGTGACCAGGGTGGGCGGGAGCATGGCCAGCTCACCGTCCCGCGCGCGGGCCAGGGCGTCGGCCGGGCGGATCCACATGGTGTGGTCGGCCTCGCCCGAGACGTCCCGGGTCCGCTGCCCCGCGGGCAGCAGAGCGACGAAAAAGTACGTGTCGAAGCGGCGCGGCTCGAACTCCGGGGTGATCCACCGGCTCCACGGCAGCAGCAGGTCGGACCGCAGGGTGAGCTTCCGCTCGGCGAGCAGCCCGGCGAAGCCCCGACGGCGTGCCTCCAGATCCTGCCGTGCGGCCTCCCAGTCGTCACCGCTGACGTCACCCACCACGGTGTCCGGGTCGGGGCCGGCAAGCAGCACCCCGGCCTCCTCGAAGACCTCCCGCGCGGCGGCGCACACCACCGCCCGGGCGGCGTCCGGCGTGACGCCCAGGCGGCCCGCCCAGGTTGCCGGGTCGGGCCCGGCCCAGTCCAGGTGCGCCTCGGAGTCCGACGGGTCGACCCCGCCGCCGGGGAAGGCGTACACCCCGCCGAAGGCCATCGCGGCGACCCGGCGGATGACGTACACCTCGAAGTCGGTGCCGGCCGGGCGGAGTAGCAGCACGGTGGCCGCGACCCGGGGTGTCGCCGGGGTGCCGCCCTCGGCGTGGAACCGGCGGGCGTGCTCGACCAGGGCCGGCGGGGCGGGGAAACCGGTGCCGTCGATCGTCATGCGCCGAGCCTAGCCCCGCCGCCCGGACCGCCCCCGGGTCGACGACCCCGGCCCCGGGCGGCAGGCGGCGGACCCCGGACCCCGGGGCGGGAGGACGGCCTCGGGCCACCGGCAGGCGACCAGCGGCGGGTTAGCGTAGCGGCATGACACGTTGGGGGATTCTGTCCACCGGCCACATCGCCGGCCGGTTCGCCGAGGATCTCCGGCTGGTGCCGGGGGCCGAGCTGGTCGCGGTCGGGTCACGGACCGTTGGCAGCGCCGAGGAGTTCGCCGGCCGTTACGGGGCCGACCGGGCCCACGGCTCGTGGGCGGAGCTGGCGGCCGACGACGGGCTGGACGCGATCTACGTGGCCACCCCGCACGCCGCCCACCACGAGGCGGCCCGGATCTGCCTGGAGGCCGGGCGGGCGGTGCTGCTGGAGAAGCCGTTCACCCTTGACCTGGCCACCAGCACCGAGCTGGTCGAGCTGGCGCGGGCCCGGGGCGTCTTCCTGATGGAGGCCATGTGGATGCGCTGCAACCCGCTGATCCTGCGCCTGGTCGAGCTGGTCCGGGCCGGGGCGATCGGCGAGGTGACGAGCGTGCGGGCCGACTTCGGGGTGGCCGGGCCGTTCCCGCCGGAGCACCGGATGCGCAACCCGGCGCTGGGCGGTGGCGCCCTGCTGGACCTGGGCGTCTACCCGGTGAGCCTGGCCCACCTGCTGCTCGGCGTGCCGCAGCACGTGCAGGCGTGGGCGAAGCTCAGCCCGGAGGGGGTGGACGAGAACACCGGCATCGTCTTCGGGTACGACTCGGGCGCGGTCGCCACGCTGGGCTGCGGCATGGTGGGGGCGACCCCGCTGACCGCCGCGATCACCGGGACCACCGGTCGGATCGAGCTGCCCGAACCGTTCTTCCGGCCGGGTTCGGCGGTGCTGCACCGGGCCGGTGCCGAGCCGGAGACGCTCACCGACGACCCGACCGGCGGCGGTTACCAGTACGAGGCCGCCGAGGTGCAGCGGTGCCTGGCGGCCGGGCTGACCGAGAGCCCGCTGGTGCCGCACGCGGTCACCCTGGAGGTGATGGGCCTGCTGGACGACATCCGGGGCCGGATCGGCGTCGACTACGCCTGAGCACGTCGTCGCCGAGGGGCGCCCCGGGACCGGGGTGCCCCTCGGCGACGACGGTCAGAACAGCGGGCGGACCAGCAGGTAGGTGAGGCAGGCGATCAGCGCGGCGGCCGGGAACGTGATGATCCAGGCGAGCACGATGTTGCCGGCCACGTTCCAGCGGACTGCGGAGAGCCGCTTGGTCGCGCCCACCCCCATGATCGCCGAGGTGATCGTGTGGGTGGTGGAGATCGGGGCCTTGAGCACCAGCGCGTTGAAGTAGAGCACCGCGCTGGCCACCGTCTCGGCCGCGAAACCCTCCGGCGGGCCCAGGTCAATGATCTTGCGGCCGAGGGTCCGGATGATCCGCCACCCACCGGCGTACGTGCCGAGCGCCAGCATGGTCGCCGAGGTCCAGAAGACCCAGCCCGGGATGTGCGTCTTGTCGTCCTGGAAACCGCCGGTGTAGAGGGCCAGCACCACGATGCCCATGGTCTTGGCCGCGTCCTGCATGCCGTGGCCCACCGACATGGCCGCCGCCGAGGCGGTCTGCGCCCAGCGGAAGCCCCGGTTGAGTTTGGCCGGCTGCCCCTTGCGGAACGTCCACAGGATGGCCAGCATCAGCAGGTAACCGAGGGTGAGCCCGATGATCGGGGAAAGCACCATCGGCAGGATGACCTTCTCGCCGATGGTGACCCACTGCACCACGCCGCCGGTGGAGAGCAGGGTCGCCCCGACCAGCCCGCCGAACAGCGCGTGCGAGGACGACGACGGCAGGCCGAAGTACCAGGTGATCAGGTTCCAGGCGATGGCGCCGAGCACCCCGGCGAAGACCACCCCGAGACTGCCCACCCCGGTCGGGAGGGTGACCAGGCCGTCGCCCACGGTCTTGGCGACCCCCGCGCCGAAGTGCGCGCCGACGAAGTTGCCGACCGCCGCCAGGAGCAGGGCGATCCGGGGGGTCAGCGCCCGGGTGGAGACGCTGGTGGCGATCGCGTTGGCAGCGTCGTGGAAGCCGTTGGTGTAGTCGAACGCCAGGGCCACCGCGATCACCGCCAGCACGGCGATGAGTTCGGGACTCACAGGATCAGGACTCCTTGACCGCGATGGTCTCGACTGTGTTCGCCACGTGCTCGAAGGCGTCGCAGGCGGCCTCCAGCTCGTCGGCGACCTCCTTCATCTTCAGCACGGTCAGCGCGTCGTACTCGCCGGAGAAGAGCCGGACCAGCAGCATCCGGTACGCCTGGTCGCCGTCGTTCTCCAGCCGGTTGCACTCGATCCAGTAGTCCTCGAGATCCTTCATCGACTTCAGCCGGGGCATCGCCTCGGCGGTCAGCTTGGCCTGGAGGTCGAGCACGTTGACCAGCTCGTGCAGCTCACGCGGCAGCGACGGGAGCTTGGTGAGCCCGTAGAGGTAGAGCAGGTTGCCGACCGCCTCCAGGTGGTCCATCACGTCGTCGAGCAGCGAGCCCAGCCGGTAGATGTCCTCCCGGTCGAACGGGGTGATGAAGGTGGAGTTGATCTTCTTGTAGAGATCGTGGGTGATCTGGTCGCTGTCGTGCTCGACCTCGGTCAACCGCTCGCTGACCGACTGCACGTCGACGCCGGGCAGGGCCAGCTCGTTGAGCAGCTCCGTGCCCTTCACCAGGTTCTGCGCTGCCCTGGTGAAGAGCTCGTAGAAGGCGCCCTCGGTGGGACGGAAGGAAAACTTCACAGCACGGACCTCGTCGTGTCGGTGGAAGGGTGGCCGCCGCCCCAGGGGGCGTCCGCTGATGCATGCTAGGTACCCCGCCGGAGCGGGTCTCCGCCGGCCTACCCCTGGTCAGACCCGATTCACCGCTCGTTCATCTGCTGTTCACCTCGGCCGTCACCACCGCCACTCGCCAACCGCTGGCGCTCCCGTTCCACGTCGAAACCGGCAGCCGGATACCCCAGATCAAGACCCTCGAACGTCTCCCGCAGCAGGTGCGCCACCGCCCAGTCCCGGTACCACTTGCGGTCCGCCGGCACCACGAACCAGGGCGCGGCGTCCGTGTCGCACCGCCCCAGCGCCTCCGCGTACGCGGCCTGGTAGTCGTCCCAGCGGGCCCGGGAGTCGAGGTCGCTCGGCTGGTACTTCCAGTACTTCGTCGGATCGGTCAACCGCTCCGACAACCGCTGCGCCTGCTCGTCCGGCGAGATGTGCAGCAGCACCTTGACCACCGTCACCCCGCCGTCGGTCAGCTCCCGCTCGAACGCGTTGATCTGGTCGTAGCGGGCCCGCCAGGTGTGCTCCGGCACCAGGGCGTCGACCCGGGCCACCAGCACGTCCTCGTAGTGCGAGCGGTTGAACACCCCGACGTACCCGGGCGGGGGCAGCGCCCGGCGGACCCGCCACAGGAAGTCGTGCCGCAACTCCTGCCGGGTCGGCGGCCCGAACGAACGGATGTGCAGGCCGAGCGGGTTCATCGCGCCGGCCACCCGCTTCACCGTGCCGTCCTTGCCCCCGCAGTCCATCGCCTGGAGCACCAGCAGCAGCCGACCCGGCCGGCCCCGGCCCAGCCGCGCCCCGTCCCGGGCGGGAGCCGACACCGACGGGCCCGGTTCGCCGGCGGCCCGCGCGGTGGCGAAGAGCATCTCCTGCTGCCGGGCCAGCCCGGCACCGACCAGCTCCACCTGCCGGCGGGCCCACGGCTTACGGGCACCGCCCCGGCCCGCCACGGCGGGCAGGCCCGGGGTGGCCCGGGGATCGACCGCCCCCAGGTCGACCGGGCCGCCACCGCCGGGCACCCGCAACAACTGCCGCATCGTCGCCCCCTCGGGTACGACGACCTCCGTCTGCTCGTCTGCGCGCATCCCCCGATCCTCGCCCACCGCCGCACCGGCCGCCTCCCGGGCATCGGTGGGGGAACCCGCGTCGGTCAGGCCACGCCCAGGTCAGACCACCAGGGCCAGCCACTTCCGGTACGCCGAGGCGAACGGCTCGGTGCCGTCACCGAGGGCGGTGAGCAGCTTCGCCGCCGCCGCCTGCGCCTGCGCCACCACGTCGTCCGGATAGCCGAACCGGGCCCGGTGCTCGGCGAACTCGTCCTCGTCGCGCAGCTCCACCAGGCCGGTGCTCCGGCGGCGCACCACGTCCAGGTCGAGGTCGACCAGGTGGACGGTGTCGTCGCCCTCCCAGCGGGCCGGGGTGGCGATGTCGCAGTAGACCTCGCTGGTCCTCGGCGGCGGGTTGAACATGCCCGTCCACCAGGCGTGGTGCGGCACCAGCAGGACGAAGGGGATCTGCTCCACCGAGGGCCGGCCGTGGTAGACCGACGCGGTGCCCTCGGTCACCCCCAGCCACACCCCGAGGTCGTCCTCGGCCAGCCGGCGGGCCGGGTAGTCGCGGTGGGCGCTGCCGTCGTACTTGCGGTAGATCACGCGGACCACGTCGCTCGGCATGAATCGCACCCTAGCCGATTCCGGCCCCTCCCCGCCGCAGTGAGTTGACCGGTCCGAGGTCACGACAATCCGGACGGTGACCGCGCCACGCGGGGAGGCGGGGGCGCGTCCACTGTCGGCGGCGGCGGGTACCGTCGCACGGTGACTCCGCCCCGTACCGCCGCCGGCCCCAGCACCCCCGCGGCCCGCTCCGGCCGACGGCGCGGTGGCCGGCCGAGCGGCACCGAGCTGCTGGCGGCGGCGGTCGGCGCGGTGCCCGGCGGCGCGACCCGGCCGGGCCAGCAGCAGATGACCGAGGCGATCGAACGCAGCGTCGCCGCCCGCGAGCACCTGCTGGTGCAGGCGGGCACCGGGACCGGCAAGTCGCTGGGCTACCTCGCCCCGGCGCTGACCGTGGACGGGCCGGTGGTGGTCTCCACCGCCACCCTGGCGTTGCAGTCCCAACTGGTCGAGCACGACCTGCCCCGGCTCGCCGATGCGGTCGAGCCGCTGCTCGGCCGCCGCCCAACCTTCGCCGTGCTCAAGGGGCGGCACCACTACCTCTGCCTGGCCCGGCTGGACAACTCCACCGAGGACGAGCCGGAGGACACCCTCTTCGACGCCCCCGCCGAGCGGCCCGCCGGCGGGACGAAGTGGCTCGGCGAGGCCGGCCGGATGGGCAAGCAGATCCAGCGGCTGCGCGACTGGGCCGAGAAGACCGACACCGGCGACCGGGACGAGCTGGACCCGGGCGTCGACGACCAGGCGTGGCGGCTGGTCTCGATGCCGGCCCGCGAGTGCGTGGGGGCGTCGCGCTGCCCGTTCGGGCAGGAGTGTTTCGCCGAGGCGTCGCGGGCCCGCGCCCGGGAGGCCGACGTGGTGGTCACCAACCACAGCCTGCTCGCGGTGGACATGCTGGCCGGCCGGCACATCGTGCCGCCGCACAAGCTGCTGATCGTCGACGAGGCGCACGAGCTGGCCGACCGGGTCTCCTCGGCCGCCCAGGCCGAGCTGGTGCCGGAGCAGATCGACAGGTCCGCCCGCCGCGCCCGCCCGCTGCTGCGGCCGGACGTCGCCGACCGGCTCACCGAGGCCGGCGACGCGCTCGCCGTCGGGCTGGCCGAGGCCCCGGCCGGGCGGCTCACCGGCGGCCTGCCCGGCCCGCTGCGCGAGGCGTGCACGCTGCTGGACGCGGCCACCCGGGCCGCCCTGGACGCGATCGGCGACATCAAGGCCGACGATCCGGACCCGGTCCGCAAGCAGCAGGCCAAGGCGGTGCTCGACGAGTTGTCGAGCACCGCGCAGCGGCTGCTGGAGGAGGCCGACCACGACGTCGCCTGGGTGGAGAAGCCCGACAACGGCAGCCGCCGGGCGCTGGTGGTCGCACCGCTGTCCGTCGCCGGCACCCTCGCCACCCACCTGTACGACGAGCGCACCGTGGTCGCCACCTCGGCGACCCTGGCGCTGGGCGGCCGGTTCGACACGGTGGCCCGGGCGCTCGGCCTGGAGGCCCCGCCGCCCGCCCCGCCGTCCCCGGCCGCCGCCGCGCTGGCCACCGCCACCGCCGGCCGTTCGACAGGGGTCGTCGGCGGCCCCGGGCCGGATGCCGGCGGGGTGGCGAGTGCCCCGGGCAGCCGGGCCGCCACCGGCGTGGTGCCGGCCACGTCGGGGCCGGGCTGGTCGTCGCTCGACGTCGGCTCACCGTTCGACTACGCCCGGCAGGGCATCCTGTACGTCGCCGCGCACCTGCCCCGGCCCAGCGTCTCCGGGCTGCCCGAGGCGGCCGGTGAGGAGTTGCTGCGGCTGGTCGGCGCGCTCGGTGGTCGTACTCTCGGATTGTTCTCCTCCCGGCGGGCCGCGCAGCAGGCGGCGGAGCTGCTGCGGGCGCGCACCGACCTGCCCGTGCTGCTCCAGGGCGAGGAGGCGCTGCCGCTGCTGGTGCGCCGGTTCCGCGACGACCGGTCGAGCTGCCTGTTCGGGGTGATGTCGCTCTGGCAGGGGGTGGACGTGCCGGGCGACTCGTGCCAGCTCGTGGTGATCGACAGGCTGCCGTTCCCGCGCCCCGACGAGCCGCTGGCGGCGGCCCGCGCGGCGGCGGTGGACGCGGGCGGCGGGTCCGGCTTCTCGGCGGTCAGCGTGCCGATCGCGGCGGTCCGGCTGGCGCAGGGGGTGGGCCGGTTGATCCGGGCCACCGGCGACCGGGGGGTGGTCGCGGTCCTCGACTCGCGGCTGGAGACGGCGCGCGGCTACGGGCCGTTCCTGCGCCGTTCGCTGCCCCCGTTCTGGTACACCACCCGGCCGGAGGTGGCCCGGGGCGCACTGGAACGCCTGGCCAAGGCCTGACCCCCGCACGGCAACCGCCCGCTCCCCCGGCGGGGAACGGGCGGCGGGCCGGTCCGGGTCAGGGGGCCTGGGAGGCGACCACCACGGCGTCGGGCGGGGTGTCCGGCACGCTGCGGGCGGCGAGTCGGCGGACGGCGGTGTTGAGCACCGCGATCAGCGGCACCGCGACCAGCGCGCCGGTGATGCCGGCGAGTACCACCCCGGCGGCGATCCCGATGATCACCGCGAGCGGGTGGATGGCCACCGCCCGACCCATGATCAACGGCTGGAGCAGGTGACCCTCGACCTGCTGCACGCCGATCACCACGCCCAGGATGATCAGGGCGGTCACCGGGCCGCTGTCGACCAGCGCCACCAGCACCGCCACCACCCCGGAGAGGAACGCGCCGACGATCGGGATGAACGCCCCGAGGAAGACCAGCGCGGCCAGCGGGAACGCGAACGGGACGTCGAAGACGACCAGGAAGATGCCGATGCCCACCGCGTCGATGAACGCCACCAGCACGGTGGCCCGCACGTACGCGCCGAGCGTCGCCCAGGAGGCCCGACCGGCGTCGTCGACCTTCCACCGGGCGGCGACCGGCAGCAGGCGGACCAGGAACCGCCAGATCCGGCTGCCGTCACGCAGGAAGAAGAAGGTGGCGAAGAGCACCAGCACCGTGCCGGTCAACACCTCGGCCAGCGTGGTGGCGGTGGCCAGCGCCCCGCTGGTGAACCTCTCGGTGTTGCCGTTGATCCAGCCCTGTGCCTCTTCGATGTAGCGGTTGAGCTGGCTGTCCGACAGGTGCAGCGGGCCGGTCTTGAGCCAGTCCTGGATCTGCCGCACGCCCTGCGACGACTTCTCGCTCAGCTCCGGCACACCCTGGATGAACTCGTTGACCACCAGGGTCAGCGTGCCGAACACCGCGACCAGGCCGCCGACCAGCACCACGGCGGTGGCCAGCGAGCGGGGGAACCGGGCCCGCAGCAGCCAGCCCACCGCCGGGGCGAGCAGCGCGGAGAGCAGCAGCGCCACCGCCAGCGGGATGATCACGATGCTGATCGTCCCGACGATCCTCAGCAGCGCCCAGGTGACCACACCGATCACGATCAACCGCCACGACCAGGCGGCGGCGATCCGCAGCGCGTGCGGCACGTCGGCGTCGTCCCGGCTGGAGGTGGAGTTGTGCATGGCCGCCGGCGGCTCGACCCCGACCACCGTCGCCGACGGGGCGGCCGGCGGACCGGGGAACGCGGGGGTGGCCACTCCGGCCCCCTCGGGCGCGTCGACCGGATCGGCGCGCCCCGCGCGGACCGACTCCCGTCCGGACTCGTAGGCACGGCGGAGTCGGCCGCGTACCCGCTCGAAGCGGCTCAAGCGCACCTCCTGAGAAACGACACCGGGACGCCCGTGGCGACGGCCCGGACAGGGTACGTCCGTACGCCCGCCACCGTAGGGCAGTTCCGCCACTCATTGCCCCGCGCCGCATCGGCTCAACCACCGCACGGACGCCACCGGCCCACACGGTAGCGTCTTGGCGTGACCGCCGACCCGAATCTCGACACCGGCCTGCCGATCCGCCTGCTGCACGACCGGGTGCTGGTCAAGGTGGACGGCAGCGAGGGCGAACGCCGTTCCACCGCAGGCATCGTCATCCCGGCCACCGCCGCCGTCGGCAAGCGGTTGGCCTGGGCCACCGCCGTGGGGGTGGGTCCGCACGTACGCGCCGTCGTGGCCGGCGACCGGGTGCTCTTCGACCCGGACGACCGCTCCGAGGTCGAACTGCACGGCCGGGGGTACGTGCTGCTGCGCGAGCGGGACGTGCACGCCGTCGCCGCCGAACGGGTGGAGAGCGAGTCCACCGGCAGCACCGGCCTCTACCTGTAGGTCCGGTCCCTCCCCGGCAGTCGTCCCGGGCGACCTACCGGTTTGTCCCGCTTCCCGGCGGGAAGCCAGGCACGTCCAGGCGCCCTGGGGAGGGACGATGCCGGTTCTCGTGAAGAAGGTGCTGCTCTGGGGCAGCGTCGCCTTCCTGATCTATTTCATGGCGTTCCGCCCGGACGGGGCGGCCCAGATGTTCAAGGGGATCGGGGCCGCCCTGATGGCGATGGCCCAGGGCCTCGGCGACTTCCTCACCACCCTGATGACCTGACCCCACCCGGGGCCGGGCCGGTCAACGCCCGGCCGGGCCGGTCAGCGTCCGCCGCCGGGCGGCCAGGGGGCGGCCGGGCGGGGGCCGTACCAGCCGGGCGGGCCGTAGCCGGCCGGGTACGCCGGGGGCGGCGGCGGGGCCAGCACCACCGGGATCGGCACCACCGGCGAGTCCGGGGCGTCGACGACCCGCTGCGTGCCGTCGGGGAACCGCAGGTGGTAGCGCTGCCCGTCCCAGACCCCCACCGGCGTCTGCGGGTCCCGGCCGACGAAGAACGACCGGTACGCCGCGATCGTCTCCAGCAGCTGCCGTTCCTCCCGCAGGGTGTTCTCCCGCTCCGCCGGTTTGCGGTCCAGACCGCGCCGCATCCCGTCGCGCAGCAGCGCCAGCCGGGTCGCGGCGAACTGGTAGCCGCGCATCGCGCGCAGCCCGGCGTCCCCGCCGACCCGCCGGGCCCAGGTGCGGGCGGCGTGCCGGCGGCCCAGGCTGCCCAGGGCGGCCACCTCGGGCGGGCTCAACCAGCCCGCCCGCACGTAGTCGGGCAGGGTCCGCTCGGTGAGCCGCCCCTCCCAGGCGCGCAGCCAGACCGCGAAGCCGACCATGCCGAAGAAGATCGGCACCATCACCGCGACCATCCCGTAGAAGAAGATCACCGCCTGGCCGGTGGCCTGCACCAGCGTCGGGATCAGGTTCCAGGTGCCGTGCAGCATCATCGCCAGCAGCAGGCCGGCGACCGGGGCGAGCACCCGGACCCGCCGGTCGGCGGTGCGCGCGGCGATGCCCAACCCCACCCCGGTCATCGAGGTGAACAGCGGGTGGGCGAAGCCGAAGAAGAGGATCCGGGAGATGAAGATGACGATGACGTTGCGGACACCGGTGGCCGGCCCCCACTGGTCGACGCCCGAGGCGTACCCGAGGCCACCCAGGTAGAGGATGTTCTCCACCATGGCGAACCCGACGGCGGACAGCCCGCAGTAGACCAGGCCGTCGGTGATCCCGGACCACTCCTTGCGCCGGAAGATCAGCAGCAGGATCGGGCCGAGCGCCTTGGTCAGCTCCTCGATGAACGGGGCCACCAGCACCCCGGTCAGCGACGACGAGACCCCCCAGTCCTTGAACAGGGCGGCGAAGGTGTTGTTGACGGTCAGCGACGCGGCGGTCGAAACGAATGCGCCCCAGGCGAAGCAGAAGATCAGGTACTTCAGCGGTTCGGGTTCGTACCTGTCGAGCCAGAGGAAGCAGGCGACCAGGACGGGCACCGGCAGGATCGCCGCGGTCACCCCGACCAGCAGCGCGTCCAGACCCAGGTTGGAGCCGAGCGTGTAGAGCATGTAGACCGCGCAGGCCGCGATCAGCAGCACCACCCCGGCCAGCACCAGGACCCGCCGCCAGCCGAGCCGGCGCAGCGGCATCCGGGGCGCGGCGGCGTCCGGCGACGGTACGGCGGGCGCGGGCGTCAGCGGGGGCCCGCCGGGCGGGGTGTCGGCCATGTGGATCAGCGTAGTCATCCCCGGCCCGTTCGGCCGGGCTCTCCCGGTGCGCGACGGCACGGTCCACGGCCGGGGCGGCCCGGGGGGCGGCGCGGTCGGACGAGCCCAGGGACGGCGCGGTCGGGTCAGCCCAGCGGCGGCGCGGTCGGGGGTTTCGGGGCGGCGTGCTGCTCCGCCGGGCCGCCGCCCGGTTTGTCCTTGTCGCCGAACGCCTGCCGGACCAGCCGGTTGGCGTCCTCCTGCTCGATGCCCGAGGCGACCAGCAGGTCACTGGCGGTCGTACGCACCTGGGCGATCACCACACTGCCGGAGAACCCGACCCCCTGGTCGTACGCCCGGCCGGCCTCGCTGACCGCGCGCAGCGACCGTTCCCGGGCCCGTTCCGGCTCGTCCCCGGCGGCGAACTCGTGGCGCAGCAGGCGGACCGACTCGGCCAGGTGGACCACCGCGTCGGGCATCGGCTCCGGAACCGGCTCGTCGTCCTCGATCATGGTGACCGCGCGCCGGATCAGGGTGCCGCTGTTGCGCATCGCCCGGTCGATCGGGTCGGCCGCCTCGGCGTAGTGGGTCAGTTCGCTGCGCCGGTGCCAGCGGGCCGGGGAGAGCGTGCTGGTCTCCTTCGCCCCCTCGATGGCCTCGGTGAAGGTGGCCAGTTCCTCCTTGTTCTCGCGCAGCCGGTCCAGCGCCCGCTGGGCGGCGCTCCGGTCCCGGTCACGCAACGCCTGGGCGCAGACGTCGAGCTGGTCGGCGAGCAGGTCGAGCGCCGGCCGGGCCGCCCGGTTGATCACCCGGAGCGGGTTGAGCGGCAGCAGGATCGCCGTGACCAGCAGGGCGATGCCGCCGCCGACGAACGCGTCGACGAACCTGGGCAGTTCCAGATCCTCGGTGGACGGGCTCAGCGTGACGATCAGCACGGCGGTCGCGGCGGCCTGGATCACCACCGCGACGCTGGCCCCGAAGAAGGTGGTGAGCACGATCGCCGCGGTCACCACCAGCCCGAGCTGCCAGCCTCCGGTGCCCAGGAAGTAGATCAGCACGTCGCCGAGGAACACCCCGACCGCCACCCCGACGATCAGCTCCACGGTCCGGCGCAGCCGCTGGCCGACCGAGGCGGCCAGGGTGCCGACCGCCGAGATCGGTGCGAAGACCGGTTGCGGGTTGCCCAGCAGGTGGTGCGACACGATCCAGGCCAGCGCGGCGGCCAGCCCCGCCTGCACGGCCAGGCCCATCGCCAGGTGCACCTGGTGCAGCCGGTCGCGCAGGGTGGCCCGGCCCCGGTGGCGCAGGTAGGCCACCGCCTCGGCGATCCGCGCGGTGTCGATGTCGTCCCCGGCGTCACGCAGCCCGGTCCGATGCAACAGTGACGGTCGTCGGTCCCGGGCCAGCGCCATGGCGGGGACTACCCGCGCCACACCGGTTCATCCCTGCGGCAGAATCGTCCGGGTGACCGAGCTGATCGACAGGTGGGTGGCGGCGGCGCTCGCCGCCGGGGCCGCCGCCGGGCCGGCGCTCACCGCCGCCGGGGTCGACCTGCTCAACCGCTGGCGGGAGCCGCACCGGCGCTACCACACGGAGCACCACCTGCGGGCGGTGCTCGACCTGGTCGACCGGCACGCCGACCTGGCCGACCGGCCGGAACGGGTCGCGCTCGCCGCCTGGACGCACGACGCCGTCTACGACCCGCGCGCCGCCGCCGACGCCAACGAACGGGCCAGCGCAGAACTGGCCGGCGACCTGCTCACCGGGCTGGGGGTGCCGGCCGGCACGGTGGCCGAGGTCCGCCGGCTGGTGCTGCTCACCGCCGGGCACCGCACCGCGCCCGGCGACCGTGACGGCGCGTTGCTCTGCGACGCCGACCTGGCCGTCCTGGCCACACCCCCCGAGGTGTACGACGGGTACGCCGCCGCGATCCGCGCCGAGTACGCGCACGTGCCCGAGGCGGACTTCCGTGCCGGCCGGGCCCGAGTGCTCGACGGGCTGCTCGCCCTGCCGACCCTGTTCCGGCTGCCCCCGCTGGCCGCCCGGTGGGAGGCACCGGCCCGCGCCAACCTCCGCCGCGAGCTGACGTCCCTGCGCTGACCTGCCGGCCGACCGTCGACACCCCGGGGTGCGGGCCGACCGGCGTCAGCGGCGGGCGAGGTCCCCGGGCAGGTCGGGGCGGTTGAGGTGTTTGGGGCGGCGCAGGCCGGCGGCGTACAGCAGGCGGACGATCTCCCGGCTGGGCACCACCCGGGCACCGAGCCACACCGCCACGGCGAACCGGTCGGCGGGGATGTCGTAATGGTCCCGGTCGAATCCGCGCCGGGGCACCCCGAGCATCTCGGCGAACACGTGCAGCTCCGCCGGGGAGACGTCGCTGATCAGGTGCGACCAGAGCCGACCGCGCCACGGCCAGGCGGGCCGGTCCAGGTACAGCATGGCGGCCAATCTAGCCGCCGGTTAGCCTCGGCCGCATGGCTGGCTCCCTCCTCCTCGACGACCTGCGGGCGGCTCTCGGCGACGAGGCGGTCCTCACCGATCCGGATCTGCTCCGGCTGCACCGGCGCGACGAGGCGGACCTCTGCGCCGCCGGCACGCCGCTGGTGGTCGTCCGCCCCCGGGACACGGCACAGGTGGTGGTGGTGGTCCGGGCGGCGGCCCGGCACGGCGTACCCGTGGTGCCGCAGGGGGCGCGGACCGGGCTGGCCGGCGCGGCGAACGCGGTCGACGGCGCGGTGGTGGTGAGCACCGTCGCGATGACCGCGATCCGGGAGATCGACCCGGTGGCCCGGATCGCCGTGGTGCAGCCGGGCGTGGTGAACGCCACGCTGGCCCGCGCGGTGCGGGAACAGGGCCTGTACTACCCGCCCGACCCGGGTTCCTGGGAGTCCTCCACCATCGGCGGCAACGTCTCCACCAACGCCGGCGGGATGTGCTGCGTCAAGTACGGGGTGACCACCGAGTACGTCCTCGGGCTGGAGGTGGTGCTCGCCTCCGGCGAGGTGCTGCGCACCGGCCGGCGTACCGCCAAGGGCGTGGCCGGGTACGACCTGACCCGGCTCTTCGTCGGCGCGGAGGGCACGCTCGGCGTGATCACCGAGGTCACCGTGGCGCTACGGCCCGCGCCGGAGGAGTCGCTGACGATGGTGGCGGTCTTCGACTCGACCGCCGGGGCGGGTACGGCGGTGGCCGGGATCGCCGCGCAGGGCCTCACCCCGAGCCTGCTGGAACTGCTGGACCGGACGCACCTGCGGGCGATCGAGGCGTACCGGCCGATGGGGTTGCGGACCGATGCGCAGGCGCTGCTGCTCGCCGCCGCCGACACCGGCCCCCGGGCGGCGGACGACCTGGCCCGGATCGCCGGGGTCTGCACGGCGGCCGGCGCGCAGGAGGTCTACGCGGCGACCGACGCGGTGGAGGCGGCGGCGCTGCTCCAGGCCCGCCGGCTGGCCCACCCGGCGATGGAGAAGTTCGCCGTCGACACCTACCCGGACGGCAACGGCGGCCTGATCATCGACGACGTGGCGGTGCCCCGGGGGGCGCTCGCCACGCTGCTGGACGGGGTGGCCCGGATCGCCACCGAGTGCGGGGTGCCGATCGGGGTGGTCGGTCACGCCGGTGACGGCAACCTGCACCCGAACATCGTGGTGGACCGGGCCGACCCGGCGAGCCTGGAGCGGGGCCGGCGGGCCTTCGACGAGATCATCCGGCTCGGGCTGGAACTCGGTGGCACCTGCACCGGCGAGCACGGCGTCGGGCTGCTCAAGCGGGACTGGCTGGCCCGGGAGATCGGCCCGGTCGGCGTCCGGGTGCACCAGGCGATCAAGGCGGCGCTCGACCCGGCGGGGCTGTTCAACCCGGGCAAGGTGCTCTGAGCGGGCCGGCTCGGCTCAGCGGGTCGGCTCGGCCGGGGTGGCCTGGGTGAGCAGGAGCAGGATCTCGCCGGCCACCGCCGGGCGTTCCTCACCCGGGCAGTCCTGCGAGGTGATCAGACCAGCCGTGGTGAGCAGGCTGGACGTCAACGCGTCGATGCAGGTCGCCCGGTACCGGCGGGCCTGGTCGGTCTCCTGGGCCAGCCGCGGGTCGGCCAGCAGCCGGTGCAACCGCTGCACCTGTTCCGGGTCCAGCGAACCGGCCGAGGTGACCCCGTCGCCGGCGCAGTCGGCGCACTCCCACCGGCCGTCCGGCTCGACGGTCAGCGAGCGTAGTGGACCGTCCTCGCCGAGCTTCTGCATCAGGCTCACCCGGGTCGCCCCCGGCGCTGTCGTGCCGCCCCGACCCTCCGCCGTGGACCCGCCCTGCCGGTCGACCAGCGCGCAGCCGGTCAGGGTGACCGTCATGACGGCGGGGACGAGGAACGCGCGTGACCACTGAGGGGGAACCACGGGCCGGAACCTATCCCACCCCGCTGCCATCGGGAACCGGCCGACCGGCCCCGCACCGCCGCCCCGGGTCCGGTCAGCGCGACGACGTCGGCAGGTGCAGCGGGCCGTCCTCCACCCCGTCGGCACCCCGGTCGGCCGCGAAACCCCGCACGTCGGGGGCACCGAGGCGGGCCGCGTCGGCGGTCGCATCGTCCGGCATGAGCTGCGACTCCCGCTCGGCCTCGACCCGGGCCCGGTAGTGCGCGATCTCCCGCTCCCGGGTGGCCGCGTCCCAGCCGAGCACCGCCCCCATCAGCTCCGCCGTGTGCCCGGCCGAGTCGAGACCCCGGTGGGTCGTCTCGAAGGAGATCCGGGTACGCCGGGTCAGCACGTCCTCCAGGTGCAGCGCCCCCTCGGAGCGGGTGGCGTAGGTCACCTCGGCGGCCAGGTACTCCGGTGCGCCGGCCAGCGGCGAGGCGAGCAGCGGGTCGGCGGCGATCAGCGCCAGCACCTCCAGGGTGAGCGTGCCGTACCGCTCCAGCAGGTGTTCGACCACACCGACGGGCACCCCGTGCCGGCGGGCCAGGTCGGCCCGGTCCCGCCACATCGCGGCGTAGCCGTCGGCGCCGAGCAGCGGCAGGTCGGCGGTGCGCGAGGGGCGTACGCCGCCGAGCCGGTGGGCGGCCCGGTCGACCACGTCGGCGGCCATCACCCGATAGGTCGTGTACTTGCCGCCGGCCACCAGCAGCAGTCCGAGCATCGGCTCGAAGACGGCGTGTTCCCGGGAGAGCTTGGAGGTCGAGTCGGCCTCACCGGCGAGCAGCGGACGCAGCCCGGCGTAGACGCCCTCGATGTCGGCGCTGGACAGCGGCCGGTCCAGCACCAGGTTGACCTGGTCGAGCAGGTACTGGATGTCGCGGGCGGAGGCGGCCGGGTGGGAGCGGTCGAGCCGCCAGTCGGTGTCGGTGGTGCCGATGATCCAGTGCCCGCCCCAGGGGATGACGAAGAGCACACTGGTCGCGGTGCGCACGATCAGCCCGGTCTCGCCGGTGATCGCCGAGCGGGGCACCACCAGGTGCACCCCCTTGGAGGCCCGGACCCGCACCCCGGGGCGCAGCCCGACGTCGTTGAGCATCCGGGACATGTCGTCGCTCCACACGCCGGTGGCGGCGATGACGGTACGGGCGCGTACCTCGAACTCGGCGTCCGGGGAGCCGGGGGGCGCCTCCAGGTCGCGGACCCGGACCCCGGTGACCTCGCGGGCCTGCCGCACCAGCCCGACGGCACGGGCGCTGCTCACCACTGTCGCGCCGAGGCTGGCGGCGGTGCGGGCCAGGGTCACCACCAGCCGGGCGTCGTCGACCTGCCCGTCGTAGTAGCGGATCGCCCCGGCCAGCGCGTCGGCCCGCAGGCTGGGGAAGACCCGGCGGGCGCCCTCACGGGTCAGGTGCCGGTGCAGCGGCATCCCCCGGCCGGTGCCAAACAGCCCGGCGAAAGCGTCGTAGGCGGCCACCCCGGCCCCGTAGTAGGAGCGGCGGAACAGCCGGGCCGGCAGGTCGCGCAGCCCCCGCCCGGCGGGGAGCGGGATCAGGAACGGGACCGGCCGGACCAGGTGCGGGGCGAGCCGGGTGGCGAGCAACCCCCGCTCGGTCAGCGCCTCGTGGACCAGGTGGAACTCCAACTGTTCCAGGTAGCGCAGGCCGCCGTGGATCAGTTTGCTGGACCGGCTGGAGGTGCCGGCGGCGAAGTCGCGGGCCTCGACCAGGGCGACCTTGAGCCCCCGGGAGGCGGCGTCGAGCGCGGCCCCGGCCCCGGTCGCCCCACCTCCGATGACCAGTACGTCGAACCGCTCGGCCCGGAGCCGGCGCAGGTCGGCGGCGCGGCGCTGCGGGGAGAGTTGACCGGCGGCGGATCGGGTCACATTGGGGTCACGCACCCGTCCACCGTAACCCGCCGGGTCCCGCCCGCAGCAGGCCCGGAACCGGCCAGATTCCCCGCCGCCCACCCGATTACGCTGAGCAACACCCACCCGGATCGGCTAGATTACGATCCGTAATCAGCTTCCCGTCGACTCCCCCTCCTCGCACACCGCCCCCCACTGCCGCGACCAGCCCGATCGCCGCATCTCCCGCCCACACTCCACCTCCCTCCCTCGGCCCCTTTGCTCTGCTGCTCTCCACGCGACGCGCACTTTCAGTGACCGCTGCGTCCAGGGCAGCAGAGCAAAGGATCCGCAAGGTAGCGTCCACACCCCACCTTCCGTCACTTTCCGTGACCAGGGGACGGAGTCGGCGACCGGGGAGAACGACGGAACGCGGGAGGTGGAAGCAGCGGCGGGCGGGACCGGCGTCGGACCGGCACCGCCGACGGACGGCGCCGTACGTCGTACTGTTTCCGGATGTTGGCCGACACACCACCTCCGCCGGGCTACGGCTTCCCGCCGAGCGCCGCCGCCCGTCCGTCGAGCCCGTGGCCGGTGGTGGCCGCCGCCCTCGCCGGCGGCTGGACGGTCACCCTCGCCGTGCTGCTCCAGGCGGTCGGCTGGTCGGTCGAGCAGTTGCAGGTGGCCGCGGGCTGGGACCGGCAGGCGTGGCTCTGGCCGGCGCTCAGCCTGGCCACCGCCCTGCTGGTCGGCCTGCCCGCGCTGCTGCTGGCCCTGCTCCCCCGCTCCCCCCGGGTCCGGGTCACCGGCCGGGTCTGGCTCGCCGCCGCGCTCGCCCTGGTCGCCCTCGGGTCGCTGCGGGCACTGCCGCAGGTCCACCACGAGGCGTACCTGGCCGCGCTGGCCGCGACGGCGACGCTGCTCGCGCTGCTGGCCGCCCGGCTGCCCGCCCCGGCCCAGCCGGCCGCCGCCATGCCCGCCCCGACCACCGCCCCCGAGGGCACCGACCCCACGCACGGGCCCGCCACACCCGCCGACCGTCACCGGCAGCGCAGCCAGCAGACCGACCACGGTCGCGGACCGGGTGGCGGGGTCGGCCGGCCGCAGGCGGTCACCCTGCTGGCGGTCGCCGCCGGGCTGGCGCTGCTGCTGCCGTGGGTCCGGTTCGGCGCGCTGGGCGGCCTGCTGGAGACGGTGCTCGCCGCGCTCGCCGCGACGGCGGTCGGTCTGCTCGCCGGAGCACTGCTCGACGACCGGTTCTGGGCCCCCTTCACCGGTGACGGGCCACCCCGGGCCGCCCGTACCGTGCTGGTCGGCGGCCTGGTCGCCGGCGTGGTCCTGTTGCTGGTCGGCGCGGGCACCGGCCACTCCGGCGTCCAACTTCCCGCGCTGCTCTTCGTCCCGCCCGTCGGGTTCGCGCTGGGCGCGTGCCAGGTGGCGGCCCGGCGGGCCGGCCGGCCCGCCGGTTCGGCACCGGTGCGCTGGCTGGTCGGCCTGGCGGTGTTCGGCCCGCTGGCGCTCACCGACCCGGAGGAGATCTCGGTCCTGCTGGCCACCACCCGCGACGTCCCGTACTGGGTCATGGTCGCCTCGGGCGTCGGGTTCGCCGTCGCGGTCCTGCTGGCCATCGGGTACGGGGTGCTGCTCGCCAGGCCGCGCGGGCGTGCGCCGCGCCGGCTGGTCGCCGCGTCGGGCGCGGCCGTCCTGCTGCTCACCGTCGGGGTGGTCGACGTGGCCGCCGGTCAGCCCGGCCTGTACGGCGAACGGCTGCTGGTGGTACTCCGCGAGCAGGCTGACCTCTCCGGCATCCCCGCCGGCCCGCCCGGCCGGGCGGGCCGGGAGGCGCGGACCGCCGAGGTGTACCGCAGGCTCGTCGCCACCGCCGAGCGCACCCAGGGCGGGCTGCGCCGGGACCTGAACCGGCTGGGCCTCGAACCGACGCCGTACTACCTGGTCAACGCGATCGAAACCGACGGCGGGCCGGCGGTGCGGGCCTGGCTGTCCGGCCGCCCTGAGGTGGCCCGGGTGCTGGTCAGCCAGCGGCTCCGCCCGTTGCCCGCACCCGCCCCGGTCAGTCGGGGCGACCAGCCGGCACCGACCGGGCCGGAGTGGAACCTGCGGATGATCGGGGCCGACCGGGTCTGGTCGGAGCTGTCCGTCACCGGCTCCGGGGTGGTGGTCGGCAGCTCGGACTCCGGGGTCGACGGCACCCACCCGGCGCTGGCCGCCGGTTTCCGGGGCGGCGACGACTCCTGGTACGACCCGTGGAACCACACCCGCTCCCCCGCCGACTCCGGCGGCCACGGCACCCACACCGCCGGCAGCGCCGTGGGGCGGGACGGCATCGGGGTGGCGCCCGGCGCGCAGTGGGTGGGCTGCGTCAACCTGGATCGCAACCTGGGCAGCCCGGCGCACTACCTGGACTGTCTCCAGTTCATGCTGGCACCGTTCCCGGTCGGCGGTGACCCCTTCACCGACGGACGCCCGGCGCGCGCCCCGGACGTGCTGACCAACTCGTGGGGGTGCCCACCGGTGGAGGGCTGCGATCCGGGGGCGCTGCGTCCGGCGACCGCCGCCCTGGAGGCGGCGGGCATCCTGGTGGTGGCTGCCGCCGGGAACACCGGCCCGGACTGCGGGTCGATCGTCGACCCGCCGGCCCCGTATGCGGACGTGCTGACGGTGGGGGCGGTGAACCGGGACCGGGTGGTCGCCGAGTTCTCCAGCCGGGGTCCCGTCGCGGGTGGGGTGGTCAAGCCGGATCTGGTCGCCCCGGGGGAGGGCATCAGGTCCGCGATGCCCGGCGGCGGCTACGCCACGCTGGACGGCACCTCGATGGCCACCCCGCAGGTGGCGGGCGTGGTGGCGCTGATGTGGTCGGCGAATCCGGCGCTGGTCGGGGATCTCGCGCGGACCCGGAACATCCTGCGGGACACGGCGCAGCCGGCCGGGCCCGCCGACCTCAGCTGCGGCCCGGTGACGGCGTCGAGCGGGGCCGGGCTGGTCGACGCGTACGCGGCGGTGCGGGCCGCCCGCCGCTGATCGCTCCCGTCACCGGGGTGGGCCGGCACGGGCCGTGGTGGGTACGGGCCGTGGACACGGAACGGGGCGGACCGCTCGCGCGGCCCGCCCCGTTCGGGGTTGGAACTGGACTCAGAAGTCCATGTCCCCGCCACCCGGGCCAGCCGGGGCGGCCGGGGTCTTCTCCGGCTTGTCCGCCACGACGGCCTCGGTGGTGAGGAAGAGCGCCGCGATCGACGAGGCGTTCTGCAGCGCCGACCGGGTCACCTTGGCCGGGTCGATGATGCCCGCGGCCAGCAGGTCGACGTACTCACCGCTGGCGGCGTTGAGGCCGTGCCCGGCGTCCAGGTTGCGGACACGCTCGACGACGACGCCACCCTCCAGGCCGGCGTTGACGGCGATCTGCCGCAGCGGGGCGTCCAGCGCGATCTTGACGATCTGCGCGCCGGTGGCCTCGTCGCCGGTCAGGTCCAGCTTGTCGAAGGCGGTCTTGCCGGCCTGCACCAGCGCGACGCCACCACCCGGGACGATGCCCTCCTCGACGGCGGCCTTCGCGTTGCGGACGGCGTCCTCGATGCGGTGCTTGCGCTCCTTGAGCTCGACCTCGGTGGCCGCGCCGACCTTGATCACCGCGACGCCACCGGCCAGCTTGGCCAGCCGCTCCTGCAGCTTCTCGCGGTCGTAGTCGGAGTCGCTCTTGTCGATCTCGGCCCGGATCTGGTTGACCCGGCCCTGGATCTGGTCGGCGTCGCCGGCACCGTCGACGATGGTGGTCTCGTCCTTGGTCACCACGACCTTGCGGGCGCGGCCCAGCATGTCGAGGCCGACGGCGTCGAGCTTGAGGCCGACCTCCTCGCTGATGACCTGGCCACCGGTGAGGATGGCGATGTCGGCGAGCATGGCCTTGCGGCGGTCACCGAAGCCCGGCGCCTTGACGGCGACCGACTTGAAGGTGCCCCGGACCTTGTTGACGACCAGGGTCGCCAGGGCCTCGCCCTCGATGTCCTCGGCGATGATCAGCAGCGGCTTGCCCGACTGCATGACCTTCTCCAGGATCGGGAGCAGGTCCTTCACCGAGGAGATCTTGCTGTTGACGATCAGGAGGTACGGGTCGTCGAAGACGGCCTCCATACGCTCCGGGTCGGTCATGAAGTACGCGGAGATGTAGCCCTTGTCGAAGCGCATGCCCTCGGTGAGCTCCAGCTCCAGCCCGAAGGTGTTGCTCTCCTCGACGGTGATGACGCCTTCCTTGCCGACCTTGTCCATCGCCTCGGCGATGATCTCGCCGACGGTGCTGTCACCGGCGGAGATGGAGGCGGTGGAGGCGATCTGCTCCTTGGTCTCGACGTCCTTGGCGAGCTTGGACAGCTCCTCCGAGACGCTGGACACGGCAGCCTCGATGCCCCGCTTCAGGGCCATCGGGTTGGCACCGGCGGCCACGTTGCGCAGACCCTCGCGCACCAGGGCCTGGGCCAGGACGGTCGCCGTCGTCGTGCCGTCACCGGCAACGTCGTCGGTCTTCTTGGCGACCTCCTTGACCAGCTCGGCGCCGATCTTCTCGTACGGGTCCTCGAGCTCGATCTCCTTGGCGATGCTCACACCATCGTTGGTGATGGTGGGGGCACCCCACTTCTTCTCGAGCACCACGTTGCGGCCCTTGGGGCCGAGGGTCACCTTCACGGCGTCGGCGAGCTGGTTCATGCCCCGCTCGAGGCCGCGGCGAGCCTCTTCGTCGAACGCGATCATCTTGGCCATACGGCGTTGTCCTCCTGGACACTCACGGGCCACCCGGGTGTTGTGCCCCGGACGGGCCGCCTGGTGTACGCACCTTGGGGACGTCGCCACCTGGCGACGACGACGTCCTCCTCGGTCGGGCCGGACAGCCCGCGACGACCGGCCATGTGCCACGCCGACGCCATCGAGACGCCTGTGTGACCGTGGCCCTACCGCCCCGACCATTGGCACTCATCGTATGCGAGTGCCAATGACTTGTTTAGCACTCTCCCCTGCCGAGTGCAAGCACGATGGGGCCGGTCAGCCGAGTTCCGCCACCAGTCGCGTGACGTTCACCGGCCCCTCCTGCGCCCGCTGCTCGGCGTACGTCACGACGAGTCCGACCAGCTGCACGAGGTAGGCGGGGAGCACCAGCACCGCGCTGACCAGGATCACCGCCACCGCGCCCACGGCGGTGCCCGGCGCGGTGAACGGGTCGGTGCCGAACGGCACGGTGCCGACCGACTCCACCACCCCGCCGAGCACGCTGCCGAGGAGCACCGCCAGTGCGACCAGCGCCACCCGGCCGAGCACCATGCCCAGCCGGTCGTGGAACATCCGGAACGAGCGGCCGACCGGGTTCTGCCCCTCGAACAGGTAGACCGGGCCGGCCAGGGCGAGGGCGAGGGCCAGGTAGACGCCGGGCAGCAGGCAGAGGCAGAACCCGACGCCGATGAGCACGCCCAGCACCAGCATCCAGCCCCACAGGCCGAGGCAGCGGCGCGCGCCGTAGCGCAGCGCGCCGGGCAGATCGGCCGGCTGGCCGGCGGCCTGTCGGGTCACCACCCAGGTGCCACCGGCCCAACCGATGCCCTGCACCACCCCGAACGCCAGCGCGACCAGGAACACCGAGACGCCGTAGATCACCAGGTCGCTGAGGTAGTCCTCGGGCAACGAGCCGTCGGCGGGCAGCACGGTCGCGTCGGGTCCCATGCCGAGCGAGAGCAGGGACACCGCCACCGCCGGCACGACCTGGGTCAGCAGCAGCAACGGCAGCAGGGGCCGCCAGCTGCGTCGTACCGCGCCGGCACACCTGCCGAACCACCCCTCCAGGCCGGCGTACGGGGGGTTGACCAGCGGGTCCTCCGGGCCCCACGGGCCGGCGTACGGCGCAGGACCGCCACCCTGGCCGGGGTACGGACCGACCCCCGGCGGGAGGCTGCCGGCAGGCGGCTGGCCCCAGCCAGGCGGCCCGACCCCGGGCTGACCCCAACCGGGCTGACCCCACCCGGGCTGCCCGGACGGTGCGCCCCAGCCAGGCTGCCCGGGGGACGTGCCCCAAGCGGGTTGCCCGGAGGGCGTGCCCCAGCCAGGCTGCCCGGGGGACGTGCCCCAGGCGGGTTGCCCGGAGGGTGTGCCCGAGGGCTGCTGGCCGGAGGGCGTGCCCGAAGGCGGTTGCCCCCACGGGCCGCCCGGGGACCCGGCAGCGGGGTCGGGCGGACCCGAAGGCGACTGGTCGGACATGAACCCTCCTCAGCGGGACGCCTGGACGGTTCACGATCTTTCCCGGCACCGGCCTGCGCCGCCAGCCGCCACCCGGACGGCCCGACGGGCCCGAACCCGCCCCGACCACCGGAGCGGCCCGGAGGTGAGACCCGCCCGACCGCCGGGGACGGCCCGGAGGTAGGAACCCCCGGCCACGGGGGCGGCCCTGGGGCGGGACCCGGTACGCCCCGTCACCGGGGAGGAGCGGGACCGGCGAGGAGGTCAGGCGATGACGCGGACCCGTTCGGCCTGCGGGCCCTTCTGGCCCTGGGCGATCTCGAACTCCACCCGCTGACCGTCGTCGAGCGCCTTGTAGCCGTCCATTTCGATGGCGGAGAAGTGGACGAAGACGTCCTGCCCGCCGTCGACGGCGATGAAGCCGTAGCCCTTTTCGGAGTTGAACCACTTGACGGTGCCCTGTGCCACGGTGCACTTCCTCACTCTGCGCGGCGTTCCCCAACTCCGGATTGCCGGCGGGCCGACAGCGGAGAGCCACCGTTCCGGCGGTCGGTGAGGGCCGCTGAATCGGTGACCGAAATCGCACGCTACACGAGGAGTGACGACAGCGCACGACCACAAATAGGGGCAAATCAGACGGGTATCGACCCGGTCACCCATCGGTGAACGTCGCTGCGGTATGCATGCCTGCATGACCTCTGCCCCGGCCCCACCGGCGACCCGCACGGCCCCCGTGCACCGGGTGCGTCCGCAGGACGCGGCCCGGATGCGGGCGCTGCGGCTGGAGATGCTCGCGGACGCGCCGCTGGCCTTCCTGGAGACGGTCGCCGAGGCAGCCGCCCGCCCGCACGCCGACTACGCGGCCCGGGTCGCGTACGTCTCCCAGGGGTGCCACACCGCCCAGTTCGTGGCCGACCCCGGCGGCCGGCTGGTCGGGCACGCGGGCGGCACCATCTCCCCCGACGAGCCGGGCCTGACGGTGGTCTACGCGGTCTACGTGACCCCCACGTGGCGGGGTACCGGCCTGCTCGGCGCGCTGATCGACGAGGTCGCCGCCTGGTCGCGCGCCTGCGGCCGGCCACAGCTCATGCTGGAGGTGGTGGTCGGCAACGACCGGGCCTGCCGGGCCTACCGTCGCCTGGGCTTCACCGACACCGGGGTACGCGTCCCGCACCCCAAGATCCCCGCCCTCAACGAACTCCAGATGCGCCGCCCCGCCTGACCCGCCGCCCCTCCCTCCCCTCCCCTCCCCGCCCCGCCCGGCCTCCCCCGTGATCAAGAGGTTTAGGTCAAGTGATCAAGAGGTTCAGGTCAACCAGCCGCCCGGATCTGACGCAAACCTCTTGATCACCGGGGCTGGCCGGACGGGGGCGGGACGGACGGGGTGGGGCGGGGCGGACGGGGTGGGGTTTAGGCGGGGCGGCGGGACTGGATGATGCGGAAGCGGTTGGCCACGTAGGCGCCGTCGGTGAGGGCGGCGTTGGCGGCCGGGTTCGCGCCGCTGCCGTGGAAGTCCGAGAAGGCGGCGGACTGGTTGACGAAGACCCCGCCGGTGAGGTTGGCCGACAGGTGCACCCCGGCGTCGATCGCGGCGGCCTCGGCGGCGTCCAGCACCGCCTCGTCGGTGGAGTAGACGGCGGCGGTCAGCGCGCCGCACTCGCCCACGGTGGACCGGAGGATCTCCAGGCCGTGCGCGGTCGAGTCGGTGGCGATGACGAACGAGATCGGCCCGAACCACTCCCGGCCGTAGACCTCGGTGTCGGTGGCGGCGAGCTTGACGATGGTCGGCGTCCGGACCACCGCGTCGGGCAGCGCCGGGTGTGTGACGGTACGCGACTCCAGCACCGCCTCACCGACCTTGGTGACCTCGTCGAGGCGTTCCAACACCCCGTCGTTGACGATCGCGCCGGTCAGCTCCACCCCCCGGGCCGGATCGGCGGTGAGCTTCCCGACGGCGGCGGCGATGCCGGCGGCCACCTCGTCGAAGCTCTTGTGCCCCTGGTCGGTGTCGATGCCGGCGGCGGGGATCAGAATGTTCTGCGAGGTGGTGCACATCTGTCCGCTGTAGAGGGTCAGCGTGAAGCCCAGGTTGCGGCACATCCCGACGAAGTCGTCGGTGGAGTCGATGACGACGGTGTTCAGGCCGGCCTTCTCGGTGTAGACGGTCGCCTGCCGGGCGTTGGCCTCCAGCCAGTCGCCGTACCCGGTGGAACCGGTGAAGTCGACGATCTTCACGGCGGGGTGCAGGGCCAGGGTGGAGGCGAGCTTCTCGCCGGGGGCCTCGGGGGCGAGCAGCACCAGGTCGGGGTCGAAGCCGGCCTCGGCGAGCACCTCCCGGGCGTACTTCACGGTGATCGCCAGGGGCAGCACCGCGCGGGGGTGCGGCTTGACCACCACCGGGTTGCCGGTGACCAGCGAGGCGAACAGCCCGGGGTACGAGTTCCAGGTCGGGAAGGTGTTGCAACCGATGACCAGGGCCACCCCGCGCGGCACCACGTGGAACGTCTTGGTCATCCGCAGCGGGTCGCCCTTGCCGGCGGCCTTCTCCCAGCCGGCCGTCCCCGGGTGCCGGGTCATCTCGGCGTACGCGTAGGCGATCGCCTCCAGGGCCCGGTCCAGTGCGTGCGCGCCACCGGCCTGGAACGCCATCACGAACGCCTGGCCGCTGGTGAACTGCACCGCGTTGGCCAGTTCGAAGATGTGCTTGTGCAGCCGGGCGAGGATCTCCAGGCAGACTCCCGCCCGGGTCTGTGGGCCGGCGTCGCGCCAGGCCGGCAGGGCGGCGGAGGCGGCGGCGACCACCTCGTCCGCGCCCGGGTGCGGGTAGCGCACGTCCAGGGCCACCCCGAACGGGCTCGTCTCGGTGGCCACCCGGTCGCCCGCGCCGGGCTGGTCGAGCGGGAAGTCCCCACCGAGGTACGCCTCGAAGGCGGCCCTGCCGTCGGCGGCGGCGGTCTCGCCGTACACCCGGGGGCTGGGCGATTCGGGGTAGGCGGACCAGTACCCGCGTTCGGTGATCGCGGTCAGCGCGCGGTGCAGGGTGTCGGCGTGCCTGTCGTACAGCGGGTGCGGGGTCTCCGTCATGCCCGCCATCATGCAACAGATCACGACCAGATCAGTAGGGGCGTGTCACAGTTCAGATGGTCAACTGCCACTCCGTGGACCCGGCCACCGGCCGGAACCCGAGCTGCTCGTTGATCGCGATCATGTGGCTGTTCGCCGCCGCGTTGTAGGTGTCGACCGCGCCCAGCTCCGGCTCGTACGCCAGGGTGTGTTCGAGGTTCTCGGCCTTGCAGAGCAGGCCGAGCCGGTGCCCCCGGTGGGCCGGGTCGACGATGGTGATCTGCTGCCAGGCGTGCCGGGTGGTGTTCGCGGCCAGACTGAGCACGCTCCAGGCGACCAACCGGCCGGACGCCCCGTGCACGGCGGCGACGCTGTACCGGCGGACGCCCCGCGCGTCCAGCGCCCGCTCCATGCCCTGGAGGCGCTCGGCGTCCATCCGCTCGGGTTCCCATTCCAGGTCGCCCAGGGGTGCGTCGGCCAGCAGCCGACCCTCCAGGTAGGCGAGGTCGGCGAGGTGTTCCGGCGGCGGGTGACCGTGCCAGCGGACGGTGCAGTAGCCAGCGGCGGTCGACCGCGCCCCGGCCCGCAGCGCCGCCAGCCGGTCCCGGTCGAGCGCGGTGACGTCGAGCCGGCGGCGGACGTCGACGAGCGCCGGCCGGGCACCGAGTGCCGCCGCGAAGGCGGCCCCGGGAAACTCCCCCACCGGGGTGGCCCCGACCGCTCCGGCCGACGGCTGCCCGCCCAGGCCACCCGACGCCGACGCACCCGGCTCATCGGGTGTCGTCCCACCCGGACCGCCTGACGCCGACGCACCCGGCCCGACCGGCGTCGTCCCGCCCGGGATCGCCCCGCCCGGCCCGTCCGGTAGCGGGGTCACGGCGGAGCCGACCACCCGCTTGCAGCCGGCCTCCCGGAGCAGCCGCCGCGCGTGGGCGGCCAATGCCCGTCCCACTCCGCGCCGCCGGTACGCCGGATCCACGGCCAGCTCGATGCTGGCGTTCTCGGTGTTGTCCAGCAGGTGCAGGTTGATCCGGACCCAGCCGACGGGCACCCCGTCGAGCCGGGCCACCGACCACCTGGTGTCGATGCCGGGCATCGGGTGCCACAGCGCCGCCTCGAAGCGTCGCCGGCACAGCGGCGGCAGGTCGGGCGATTCCGTCGCCTCGACCGTGGCCGCGATCCGGTAGGCCGCGTCGAGGGTGGGCTGATCGGTCCGGTCGATCGTTGCGATGTCCAGGGCCACGCCGCGAGTCTTTCCCGTGGACGACATCGGGGGCCAGCGGATTTCCGCTGGCCCCCGGTTCACGTTGGTCGGGAGGGACGTTCGCACAACGCCTCCGGCGTTGGGTCGCAAGAACTTGAAAAGTCTCCGGCGAAAGCCCTCCCGCACGGAGCATCTTCCGCCGCCCGGTTCCTGCCGTCAAGTCCTTCCCGGTGGGTTTTCATCACCCACCGCGAAAACCCGGTCACCCAGAGATCCACTCGGGCCGCCCAGCGCCCATGATCGACACGCGCACGGGGCCGACCACGCAGGGGGCGGGCGGCGCGCCGGGTTCAGGCGAGCAGGCCGGCGTCGCGGGCGGCCCGCAGGGACGGCTTGATCCGGTGGGTGGGGCCGACCTGACCGGCGACCGCGTCGATGGTCTTGAGGCCCTCGCCGGTGTTGAAGACGACCGTCTCGGCGGTCGGGTCGAGCCGACCGGACTCGACGAGCTTGCGCAGCACCGCCACGGTCACCCCGCCGGCCGTCTCGGCGAAGACCCCGGTGGTACGGGCCAGCAGCCGGATGCCGGCGCGGATCTCGTCGTCGTCGACGTACTCCATCCAGCCGCCGGTGCGCCGCACCGCCTCCAGGGCGTACAGGCCGGCGGCGGGGTCACCGATGTTGAGCGACTTGGCGATGCCGGTCGGCCGGACCGGGGTGATGGTGTCGGTGTCGGCGTGCAGGGCGGCGGCGATCGGGTTGCAACCTGCCGACTGGGCGCCGAACACCTTCCAGCCCCCGGCCGGCGCTTCGACCAGGCCGATCTCGACCAGCTCGGTGAACGCCTTGTCGATCTTGGTGAGCAGTTCGCCGGAGGCCATCGGGATGACCACCTGGGCCGGGATCCGCCAGCCGAGCTGCTCGGCCACCTCGTACCCGAGGGTCTTGGAGCCCTCGGCGTAGTAGGGCCGGACGTTGACGTTGACGAAGGCGGTGTCCTCGAACTCGTCGGTCTCCACCAGCTCACCGCAGAGCCGGTTCACGTCGTCGTACGAGCCGTCGATGGCGACCAGGTCGCCGCCGTAGACGGCGGTGGTGATCACCTTGCCCTGCTCCAGGTCGCCCGGGATGAAGACCACCGAGGGCGCACCGGCGCGGGCCGCGTGGGCGGCCACCGAGTTGGCCAGGTTGCCGGTCGAGGCGCAGGCGAACCGCTCGAAGCCGAGCGCCTTCGCGGCGGTGAGTGCCACCGAGACCACCCGGTCCTTGAACGAGTGGGTCGGGTTGGCGCTGTCGTCCTTGACCCACAGCGGCGCGCTGATGCCCAGCTCGGCGGCGAGGTTGGGCGCGGCCACCAGCGGGGTCAGCCCGGGGTCGAGGGTGACCCGGGTGGCCGGGTCCTGGCCGGCGGGCAGGAGGGCGGCGTACCGCCAGATGTTCTGCGGGCCGGCCTCGATCTGCTCCCGGGTGACGCGGGCCAGCGCGGCGGTGTCGTAGTCGACCTCCAGCGGGCCGAAACACTCGTGACAGGCGTGCTGCGCGGCGAGCGGGTAGCGGGCGGAACAGGCGCGGCAGACCAGCGCGCGGGCGGGGCTGGCGGTGGTGTCGATACCGGGGGCGGCGAGCGTCGACGTCATGTCGATTCCTCTCATCTTTCCCCGCATCGCACCCTGCGGCGGGGACGGAATTGGCACCTGCCCCGCCGGACGCTCAGCGATGAGCGCGCGGGGTGGTTGCCGGGGCGTCGTCGGGCCGTATCCCTCAGCCCCTCTGGATGAGGTATGCAGTTGTGGGACCGAGTCTAGGCAGCTTCGCGGCCTTCGCCCAGCCGGCTTCCCACGGTGTGAGCCACCCCGCTGCCGGACCTCGGCCGGGCACCCCGGCCGGCACCCTTGTTTCGGGGAAGTTTCCAGCTCAACACGGCCGTACGCACCGGGCCGGGAAAGCCGTACGCCGGCCCCCCGGTCGGCCCCTGACCGCGCTCCGACAGGCCGACCCGGGCCGCCCGTGGAGCCGATGACCGATATTGCCATCGATCAGTACGGTGCGGTCACCTGATGTCGAGAGAGGACCCCCCGGCCATGCGACGGATCCCGTTGAGCCTCACCAGCCTCGCCCTGGTCTGCCTGCTCACCGCGTGCGGGGGTGAGCAGGGCCCGACGGAGGCGGCGACGCCCACGGTCAGCCCGTCCACCGAGCCCTCCACCGCCTCGGTGCTGAACGCGACCACGCCCGACCCGATGCCCACCAGCGCCAAGCCGGCCCCGCAGCAGAAGAGCGCCTCCGGCACCGCCCCGGCGACCACCACCACCGCCCCGGCACCTGTGGTCAAGGCTCCGTTGACCTGCGCCCACCTGGCGGGCGCCAAGCTCGGCAGCAGCAAGACGCCCTACAACGGCTACCCGGACTACCTGCCGTTGACCGAGGGGCAGTGGTCGGGCGAGGACGGCGCGACCGTGACGCTCCAGAAGCCCTGCGGCATCGGCGACCTCGACGGCGACGGCGCGGACGACGCGGTCGGTGTGGTCTCGGTCAACTCCGGGGGCAGCGGCACCTTCTACACCGTCGCGGTGTGGCGCAACAGCGGCGGCCTGCCGGTGTTCCGGGCGCTGACCGACCTCGGCGACCGGACCCCGGTCGTGTCGATCAGTGTGGCCGGGCGGCGGGCCACCGTCGTCTGGTTGACCCGCAGCCCCAGCCGGGGCATGGCCGAACTGGACATCAGGCGCACGTCGGTCTACAAGCTCTCCGGCAGCACGCTCACCGAGGTGAGCCACTCCGACGCCCCCTACAACCCCTGACCGGACGGGTCGCCGGGGCCACCTGCCCCGGCGACCCGGATCGGTGGGTCAGACCGGCACCGAGCTGGGCTCGGACGCCGGGGTCGCCGGGGCGTCGGAACGCCGGCCGCCGAGCAGCGTGTCGAGCGCCCAGGAACCCGGGCCAAGCACCGCGATCAGCAGGAACGACCAGCAGAACAGCGCGGACAGTTCCCCACCGTTGCGCATCGGCAGCAGCCCTTCGGGCTGGTGCACCACGAAGTAGGCGTACGCCATCGAGCCGGACGCGAGCAGCGCCGCGGGCCGGGTGAACAGACCGGCGAGCACGAGTGCGCCGCAGACCAGCTGGATCAGCGCGGCCCACCAGCCCGGCCAGGTGCCGAGCGGGACGGCCTTGCCGGTCATCGGGTTGCCGCCGAACAACCCGAAGACCGACGACAGGCCGTGCAGCATGAACAGCAGGCCGATGACGATGCGGTACAGGGACAGGGTCGGCCCGCCGAGCCGAGAGACGTTCATGGGAACCTCCATGGAAGGGATTACTTCCCACCCATGATGAGGCATCGAAGCACTTAAATCGATAAATTCTTTGTTACTGGGAAGATCCCGTCGCGAGACAATACCCCACCTTCCGCACCCCGGGTCACCGCCCGCCGGCCGACGCCGGCCGACCGACCGACCCCCACCCCGCCCCCACACCCCGCGCCGACCACCCGCGGGGCCGTCGGCGCGGCACGGAACATAATGATTGTTAACTATTAATTAACTGTCATCAAGTTCATACCCCCCGTTTATGGTAAATGAATATGCGCACAATTCGCGTGACCCGTGGCGGGCGCATCGTCCAACGGGCGGTGGGACCATCCGACCCCGACCACCACCTCCCGCCGCGACGCAGCCGGCGCGGCTCCCCGACCGACACTCCCGGCCGACACTCCCGCACCACACCGTGCGACGTGCACGTTCACTGAGCGCGCCGACAGGCGTGGAGCGAGCCGGCCACCCCGGCGGCGGCCGACACCCGGGACCGTCCGCCCCGGCCCGTGCGCCGGCTTCGGACGACAGCAACCGGTTGGCGCGATATTCCCGGGAAACCCCGAAAGCCGGACCCATCAGCAATTTCCGCGACGCCACCCCCGGGCATACTGCGGCACCTCCGAGCCGCCACCCAGCGCCCCGGCCGATCCCCCGGGCAGTTCAATAATCCTTAACAACCAGTACCACGACATCGACCTACGTAATACGTTAGCCTCGTCACCACGTTACGCCCGGAACTGCGGACCCATCCCCCTGTTCATCAGCCGTCCACACCACACCCATCGGCCCGTGATGCCCGTGTCGGCAATTTCCTATTTCCGTCGTACGAGGCACCCCGGGCGACCGGTGCTGCGATTCCGCGCGTCACGTCGATTATCCATTCCCCCTGGTCGAGAGCGGTCTGCCCACTCCCCGTCCCGGCTGACGCCACCTCGACCAGCATTCACGGAGAGGACCACCGTGCGACGTCGACCACTCCTGCCGTCACGACTTCTGGCCGCATTCGGCACGCTGATTCTGCTACCCGTTCTCGCCACCCCGGCCAGCGCCGACACCCCGTCCGAATCGATACGGCTGCTCGCCAAGGCCGCCGCCGACGAGTGTTTCGCCGGTGTCGGGGTCGACTACCCTCCGGGGCCGCCCTGCGCCGAGGGACAACCCAAGGTCAACCAGTCGTACGTCTGGGGGCTCGCCCAGGCCGGCCGCCGGCTCTGGTTCGGCACCGGAGCGAACGTGCTCTGCCTCAAGCCCAAGGGCTACCAGGTCCGGGAACCGATCCTCAACGACGACTACGTCTGCGAGTTCAACCAGAGCCAGCCGGCCCGGAACAATCCGGCCTGGCCGGCCACCCTCGGCGACCACCGCGCACCCGAGGTCTACACCTACGACCTGGCCACCGAACGGCTCACCGAGCGCACCGCCGACATCACGTCGGCCTCCCCGGCGGACGCCAACCTGTTGAACACCACGGCCGGGCTGCGCAGCGCCGCCGCCCACCAGGGCGTCGTACTGCTCGCCGGCCCCAGCGTGCTCGGCGGGGTGAACGTGTTCGCCTTCGACGGCATCACCGGCCGGTACCTCGGCTCGACCAACCTCTCCGCGTACGAGAACATCAGGCACTGGGTGGTCGCCGCCGGTGTGCTCTACGCCGGGGTCGGCGTGGGCATCAACGGCGGCGAGGCGGGCAAGGTGCTGCGCTGGACCGGCGACCGCACCACCCCGTTCAGCTTCACCGAGGTCGCCGACCTGCCCACCCAGGTCGCCGACCTGACCGAACACCAGGGCCGGCTCTACGTCTCCACCTGGCCGAAGGCGGTCGTCGAGGGCTCCGTCGCGCCGTCCCCGGTCAGCACGGTGGCCACCGCCCCCGGCGACAGCGGCACCCCACTCGCACCCCCGGCCGAGGACGTCAACGACCTGGCCAGCATCTGGCGGAGCCCGCTGCTCGCCGTCGGCACCCCCGGCCTCAACCCGGAGGACGCCGGAAACTGGACGCAGGTCTGGTCGGCCGCCGAGTACGAGCCGGACCCGGTGGTCCGCCGGGCGTACGCCCTCGGTGGGCTCGCCTCCTTCGGCGGCCAGCTCTACTGGGGCACCATGCACGTGCCGCTGCAGGCGACCGCCCTGCACGTCTCGGTGTACCCGCCGCGCACCCCGGCGCAGCTCCAGGCCACCGTGCAGAACACCCAGCGGGCGTTCGCCGTCTTCCGGGGCCAGAACCTCGGCGGAGCCCACGAACGGATCGAGACGCTCTACGGCGAGTCGACGCTGCCGGCCTTCGACCCGGCCGCGAACAACGGCGTGGGCGCCTGGGCGCCGGCACCCACCGGCGTGACCCCGGTCTACGGCGGTTCCGGCTTCGGCGACCCGTTCAACCTGTACGCCTGGAAGATGGCGGTGGCCGGCGGCCGGCTCTACATCGGCACCATGGACTTCGCCTACATCTCGCTGGAGGGGCAGATGCCGACGCCGCCGGCCGGTGCCACCACCACCCCGCCCACCTTCGGCTCGGACCTCTGGGCGTTCGACGGGTCGGACCAACCCGCCCGCGCGGTCGACACCGGAGGCTTCGGCAACCCGCTCAACCAGGGGGTACGCACGATGATCGTGGACGGGACCACGCTCTACGTCGGGATGGCGAACCCGATGAACCTGCGTACCGACCCGACGCCCGGCGTCCCCAAGGGGGGTTGGGAGCTGATCCGGGTCAGCCGCCGGTGACGCCGGCCGGCTGACCGTGGCCCGGCGGCCCGGGGTTCCACCGGCCGCCGGGCCGCACCGCCCGCACGCCACCTGCCCGCACGGGTGTGGCGCGCGGATCGGGGGTCACCCGGCGGCACGTCGCCCACCGGGCGAGGTGCCGCCGGGCGGGCCCGGGGCCGTCACGGGGTGGCGAGGGCCTCGGTGGGCGAGAGCCGGCTGGCCCGGATCGCCGGGTAGAGCCCGGCCAGCGCGCCGATGGCGATGGTCGCCCCGATACCGCCGGCCACCACCCAGAGCGGCACCACGGTCGGCCACCCCTGCGAGCTGGCGTAACCGGCGGTGACCAGGCCGCCGAGCAGCACCCCGCCGACGCCGCCCAGGGCGGACAGCAGCAGCGACTCGGCGAGGAACTGGGTCCGGATCTGCCCCCGGGTGGCGCCCAGCGACCGCCGCAGCCCGATCTCGGCCCGCCGCTCGATCACCGAGATGACCATGGTGTTGGCCACCCCCACCCCGCCGACCAGCAACGCCACCGCGCCGAGCCCGAGCAGCAGGCCGGTGAACGCCTCGTCGGTGGCCTGCTGGGCGGCGAGCGCGTCCGACGGCCGGGAGACCTGGATCTCGTTGGACTGCTCCGGGTTGGCCGTCGCCGCCAGCACCGCCCGGACGGCCTCGACGTGCTGCTCGGCCGAGCGGGTGTAGATCCGGGTCGGATGCCCGTCCAGGCCGAGGTAGGTGGTCGCGGCCGACCAGCCGACCAACGCCGACGAGTCGAGTTCCGGGGCGAGCGGGACCGGCCGCAGGATGCCGATCACGGTGAACCACCGCCCGTCGACGTACACCTGGATGTCGGGCCCGGCCGCACCGAGGCCGAGCCGCTGCGCGGCCACCGACCCGAGCACCGTGGCCGGATACCGCGCGGTGGCCTCGTTGAGCCAGGTCCCGCTGGCCAGCGAGCCGCCGACGGTGTCGAGCAGGTCCAGCTCCACCGCCTGGGTGCCCAGGCCGCCGGTCTGCGCCTCCGGAATCCGGTCCGACCGGTAGACCGGGGTGTCGGCCAGTTGCGCGGTGGCCGACACCTGGCGTACCGGGGCGATCCGGCTGATCATGCCGACCGCCTCGACCGGCAGTTGGGCGTCCGCGCCGAACAGGGTGCTGCCCGGCGCGACGGTGAGCAGGTTGGTGCCCAGGGCGGCCAGCGTCCGGTCCAGGTCGGCCCGGGACGACGACGAGATGCCGACCACGCTGATCATCGCCGCGATGCCGATGGCGATGCCCAGGGCGGACAGGAACGCCCGCAGCGGCCGGGTGCGTAGTCCCACGCCGCCGACCCGCAGCACGTCACGCGGGCTCATCCGGGCCGGGCGCAGCCGCTCCGGCCGCCCGGCGTCACCCCGACGTCGCGCGCCGGTCGGCCGCACCGGTGTCGTGGTCATCGCAGCACCCCTTCGGTAGGCGCGGCGGAGTCCGCCACGATCAGCCCGTCGCGCATCTGCACCTGCCGGGGCAGGCTCGCCGCGATCTCCCGGTCGTGGGTGATCACCACGACGGTGGTGCCGGCCGCGTGCAGTTCGTGCAGCAGCTCCATCACCCCCGCACCGGAGCTGGAGTCGAGGTTGCCGGTCGGCTCGTCGGCCAGCAGCAACGGCGGTTCACCGACCACCGCCCTGGCGATCGCCGCCCGCTGCCGCTCGCCGCCGGAGAGCTGGTGCGGCCGGTGGTCCAGCCGGTGCCCCAGGCCGACCCGTCGCAGCGCCGCCTCCGCCCGCCGCCGCCGCTCCCGCCGGGGCACCCCGGCATAGAGCAGGCCGTCCGCCACGTTCTCCACCAGGGGTACGCCGGCAGCCAGGTGGAACTGCTGGAACACGAACCCGATCCGGCTGGCCCGCAACGCGGACAACTCCCGGTCGGACAGCCGGGCGGCGTCGTACCCGTCGATGTGGACCGCGCCCGAGCTGGGCCGGTCCAGCGTGCCGATCACGTTGAGCATGGTGGACTTCCCCGACCCGGACGGGCCGACGATGGCCACCAGGGCACCCCGGTCGACGGTCATCGACACCCCACCGAGGGCGGCGACCGTGTCGCCGTACCGTTTGGTGACGTCGCGCAGCTCGACCACGTGGTCGGGGCCGGCGGGCCGGGCCGGCTCAGTCACCGGGCATCCCCACGGTCAGCCCCGCGGTGACCCCCTCGCCGGAGACCTCCACCCGACCGTCCGCGAACAGGCCGGTGCGCACCGCGACGATCCGGGTGCCGGTGTCCTCCACCACCTGTAGCCCGTAACCGCCCTCGGCGAGGGTGAGCAGCGCCGCGACCGGTACGGAGAGCACGTCGGCGCGTTCCGAGGCGATCAGGCCGAGATCCACCGCCGCCTTGTCGTAGCCGGCCAGCACCTTCGGGTCGTCCCCGGTGACGGTGACCTCGATCTTGGTCTCGGTCTCCGGGTCCTTGCCGGACGCCGCCGTCGTCTGCACCACCGTCTCGACCGTGTCGACCCGACCGGTGCTGCGGGTGCCGTCCGGCAGGGTGATGGTCACCTTCGCGCCCTTGCGGGCCAGCCGCTGGTCCTCGACGTCCAGGGTGCAGGTGACCAGCCGGGCCGTCCCGGTGGTGGACAGCACCACCTTGCCCGCGCCCACCGTGTCGCCCACCTCCACGCCGTGGCTCTCCACCCGCACCTCGCCCGGGGCGTAGACGATCCGGGCCGGTTCGACCTGACCGGTCTCCGGCAGGCCCAGGTCCTCCTGCCAGTCGCGGACCGCGTCGGCGGTCGCCGAGGTGAAGTCCTCGTCGACGTCGAAGCCGGTGTGCCCGAGCGCGGCGAGGTTCTGCTCGAACTGCTTGACGTCGGTGCCGCTGACCCCGGAACGCAGCATCCGGTACGCGGGCAGGCTGCCGTAGAGCAGCACCACCGGCTCGTCGTCGATCCGGTAGAGGGCCTTGCCCCGCTTGACCGTCGCGCCACCCGCGGCGAGCCAGGTGACCGTCCCGGCCAGCCGGCTCTCCCGGGCGCGCGGGGTGCCGTACCCCAGCTCGCCGTTCTTGGTCTCCCGGTCGACCAGGGTCTGCCGGGTCACGGTGGCGGTCGCCGGCGGCCGGTCCACGGCGGCCGACCGGTCGGCCTGGCCGTCGGTGGCGGAGGTGACCGCCACGACCGCCACCGCCACCACCAGCAACGCCACCGCACCGAGCAGGACCCCGGCGCGTGGGCGTCGCCGCCGGGCCGGTGGCTCGTCGGGTGCGGTGGCGGTCGACTCGACGGGTCGGGCCGTGGTGCTCATGACGTCCTCCGGCGTTCACCGAGGTTGGGCATGATCTCCCGACACTTGTCGAACGCGGCCCGCACCTTCGGGTCCTTCAGGTCGATGTTGGCCTTGCCGGGCTGGATGCGCCCGTCGGCGGACGGGTCCGGGAAGTCCGGCACGCCGTTCTCCCGCATGCAGCCGGCCAGCTTGCGGACCTGCTCGGTCTGTTCGGCGTCGAGCTGCCGGGGTTGCCCGCCGTTGGGGGCGTACTCGCGGCACTCCTGGAGCGCCGCCTGCACCTTGCCCAGGTCGATGTCCGCCCCCGAGTCGAACCGTGGCCCCTTCTGCCCCGGCTCCGGGTCCGGCACGTCGAGGCCCTGTTCCCGCAGGCACGTGGTGAACTTGAGCTGGCGCTGCTCGTCGCTCAGCCCGGCGGCGGACACCGAGGGCTCCGCGCCGCCACCACCGGCGGTGGCCACCCCGGGGTCGTCGTCGCCGTCGGACTGGCAGCCGCTCAGGGCCAGGGCCGCCACCACCGGCAGGGCCAGCAGCAGGCTCAGCGGATTTCGTCGCATCGTCGGTCTCCCTTCCGGCCGGCAGAGAGCCGGCATTAGGGATAACTCAACTCCTCAGGCGGTATCCAGGGCATAAGCGGTGGCGTTAACGCGGTGGTTATCCCGGCGTAGGCGAGGATGGAACGGTGCGCGTACTGGTGTGCGAGGACGAGAAGCTGCTCGCGGACGCGATCGCCGAATGGCTCCGCCGGGAGTCGTTCGCGGTCGACGTCGCGTACGACGGCGACGCGGCCCTGGAACGGATCGGCGTCAACGGCTACGACGTGGTCGTCCTCGACCGTGACCTGCCCGTCGTGCACGGTGACGACGTGTGCCGGGCACTGGTCCGGGCCGAACGGGACACCCGGGTGCTGATGCTGACCGCCGCCGCCGCCGTGCGGGAACGGGTCGCCGGCCTGGCCATCGGCGCCGACGACTATCTCACCAAGCCGTTCGCGTTCGTCGAGCTGAGCGCCCGGGTGCACGCGCTGACCCGGCGTACCCGCCCGGCCGCCCCGCCGAAGCTGAGCCGGGCCGGGATCGTCCTGGACCCGGCCCGCTTGCAGGTCACCCGGGACGGGAACTTCGTGCCGCTGTCCCGTAAGGAGTTCGGCGTGCTGGCCGAGCTGCTGCGCGCCGACGGCGCGGTGGTCTCCGCCGAGGACCTGCTGGAACGCGCCTGGGACGAGCACATCGACCCGATGACCAACGTGCTGCGGGTCACCGTGATGAAGCTGCGGCGCAAGCTCGGCGACCCGCCGGTCATCGAGACGGTGCCCGGGGTGGGATACCAGATCCGATGAGGAAACCGACCATCCGGGCCCGGCTGACCCTCATCTACGGCGGCCTGTTCCTGCTCGCCGGCACGGTGCTGCTCGCCGTGACGTACGTGCTGGTCGACCAGCGGCTCGCCCACGGGCTCGGGTTCAACCTGCGCGGCAGCGGCGGCAATGAGTCGGTCTCGCTGCCGCAGGGCACCCAGATCAGCGCCAGCCAGGCCGAACACCTGCGCACCATCGTCCGACAGGTGCAGGACGACGCCCGCCGCGACGCCCTGGACTCGCTGCTCACCCAGGGCGGGGTGGCACTGGCCGTGGTGACCATCGCCGCGGTCGCCTTCGGCTGGCTGGTCGCCGGCCGGGCGTTGCAGCCGTTGCAGCAGATCACCGGCACCGCCCGCCGGATCGCCGGGGCCGACGGGGCGGGCCGGGGGCTGCACGAGCGGATCGCCCTGGTCGGGCCGACCGACGAGGTGAAGGAGCTGGCCGACACGTTCGACCTGATGCTCGAACGCCTCGACCGGTCCTTCGACGGGCAACGGCGCTTCGTCGCCAACGCCTCACACGAGCTGCGTACCCCGCTGGCGATCAACCGGTCCCTGGTGGAGCTGGCGATCACCAGGCCGGACGCCTCACCCGAGGTCCGGCAGCTCGGGGAGACCCTGCTGGCCGTCAACGAACGTCACGAACGGCTGATCGACGGGCTGCTCACCCTCGCCGACTCGGAGAACGCGCTGGCCGAACACGCCGAGGTGGACCTCGCCGAGATCGCCGGGCACGTCGCGGAGCAGACCGGCCGGTCCACCACGCTCGCCGTCACCCGCGAACTGGCCCCGGCACGTACAGCCGGCGACCCGGTGCTGCTGGAACGGCTCACCCAGAACCTGGTGGAGAACGCCGTCCGGCACAACGTCGACACCGACGGCTGGCTCTCGGTCGCCACGGCGGTGGTCGACGGTCGGGCCACCCTGACCGTCAGCAACAGCGGGCCGGTGGTGCCCGGGTACGAGATCGAGACGATGTTCCTGCCGTTCCGCCGGCTCAACCGGGAACGGGTCGCCGGTCAGCGGGGCTTCGGCCTGGGGCTGTCCATCGTGCGGGCGGTGGCGCGGGCGCACGGCGGGACGGTGCGGGCCGTCCCCCGCCCCGACGGCGGCCTGGTGGTCACCGTCTCCCTCCCCACCACCGGCTGACCCGACGGCCCACGGCCAGCGGAGCCATGACGGGAGATGACGATGAACGCGACGAAGGTCGTGGTTGCCCTCCAAGCGGTGAACGACAACACCGTCGTACGCCCGTACGGCGACGGCCTGCTGGTCGACCTGCCGCTGACCTACGGCGACGGCGACGGAGTGCGGGTGTTGGTCGAGCCGATGGGATCGGGCTACCGGGTGACCGATCGCGCAGCCGCTGCCTCCCTGTTGGCCATGGCTGGAGTGAACCTGTCCACCGGCCGCGCAGCCGAGGCATTCGCCGAGCTCATGGTCGGGGCCGGCCTGAACGGGGTCAACGCTGCACCCGGTGAGATCACGACTTTCGGGGCCGCTGATGATCTGGGCAGGCTGGTGCTCGACGTCGCCCAGGCCTCCCTCCGCGCCGATCAGTTGCGATGGCTCGCCCCACGGCAGGCGGGAATGGGGTTCGTCGATCGGGTCACGGACCGGGTCACCGCTTGGGCCGGGCGCAGCCGCGAGCTTCAACGGGACGCTCCGATTCCGCTGGAGTCAGGACGGAACCGGCCGGTCACCCTGCGGGTCGCCAACGACAGTAAGGCGGCATACGTCCAGGCCGTCAGCCTGCGTGATCCCGATCAGGCAGCCGAATACTGCTACCACGTCTTCGGCCTGTCGACGATCGCGCGAGAGAGCCGGGTCGCGGCGCTGGACGGCTCGGCGCGCGACTGGCCGGCAGCGATCGTCGCCGAGTTGCGGACGGTCAGCGACGTCGAGTTCTTCGATGACCCACTCAGCCTCGAACGGCAACTCGACAAGGTCGTACCGCCCCCGCAGGCCGCGCTCCGGTAATGGCGGGAGCCGCACCGTCGGTGTGGGCATAGGTGGGCACTCATGATCATTTAGCCTTCTCGCGCACTCGACACGGCGTGTCGTCTCCCTGACCTGCAAACAATCATGGGAATCCTCTCCGGCACACCGCCGACCTCATCCTGCTCACGACGCGACAGCGCCACCGCTCGCGCAGCCGTGAAACGAGACGGAACAGCCCCATGATCGTGCTCGATCCATGATGTCAACACGGTTGCGTTAACGCCGTGGGCGGCTGGTCAACCCGGGACAGGAAGTGCCCGATCGGGGAGCGGGGTGGGCCCGCTTGACGATCATGGAGTTGTGGTGCCGACTTTGGGGTTTTACGGGCGTTCCGTTACCCACCACAACTCCATGATCGGCGAGGCAGCGCTGGTTGACGAACAGCCGTTCCACCTAACGCAACGGTGTTGTCCACGATGTAGTGGCATCCCACTACCACGACACCACTACAACGTGGATACAGCACGACGGTGCAGGTGCAGGTGCAGGTGCGGGCGGGGTGGGTGCGGGGTACGGGTGGGGTTTCAGGCATGCGGGGTGCGGAGTGGGTCCCGCCTGAGCGATCGAGATCAGGAGCCACCCGCCTCACGGACGAACACTCCACGACCCGGCGCTCCGACGACCACACCCCGGTCACCCAACAGCGCCACCACCCTGCGCAGCCGTCGAAAACGAGACGGAGCAGCCCCCATGATCGTGCTGTATCCACGATGCAGTGGCATCCCACCGCTACGACACCACTACATCACGGACACAGCATGACCTTGCGGGTGCGAGGGCGAGGGCGGCGGGGTGGTGCGGGGTGGGTCCGCGAGCTGAGCGTAGGGCGGGAGCTTCGCCGCCGGCTCATACTCGCCGGCCGTGACCCGGCCGGCGATGTCGGCGGCAATGCCGGTCTAGCTCAACGGAAGCGGGACATGGTGATCCGTCGTATCAACTACGCCGGGTCCTCAGGTGCGGCGACGTAGGTTCCCTTGCCCTGGTGCCCCTCCACCAAGCCGCGATCCCGCAAGATTCGCAGCGCCGCCTGAGCGGTCGAGATACTGATCTTGTATTCGTCGGCAAGCTGGGCATAGGTGGGCAGCTTGTCACCAGGGGCAAGCTCACCGGCACGAATCTGCGCGGTGATCGTCTCTACGACACGAACGTAGTCAGCGGTTCGGTTGGCCATCTGTGGTACTCCTCGCTCGGCACCACCATCTGACCACGAATGACCATTACCTACAACATCGTCGTTGACTTAGGTAACCAACCGAACTAGCGTATTTAACCGGGACTCCTCGCTCGGCAGCCTGGCGTCCCGCCCCGGGTCACACACCCGGACAGCGCCGGGGCAGTGCGCGGCATCCCGGCCAGGAACCCCCTTGCAGGCTGGTCGGCGTGCTGCCCCGGCACCCACCCGGGCAGAGGAGGCACGGTGGAGACGAATACGGAGGTGCCGGTCGCCAGTGCGATCTGGGCGGTCGAGCAGGTGGCCGCCGAGTTGCGGGAGACGTACCTCGGGGTGGCAGCCGCCATGGTGCTGCTGCAACGCGTCGGTGCAGGCTGCACGCACCCGGCGCTCCGGCTGGCCCAGCGTTGCAGCGGGGATGCCCTCGACCTGGCCGGCGAGGTCGACCAGCAGGTCACCGACGGGGTACGCCGACTCCGGGGCACCGCCGGACATGCGGATCCGAGCACCATCGGTGAGCTGGTCGAGGTGTTGGACACCGTCGGCAGCCAGTGGAGTGCGGCGGCCGATCGGATCCGGCGGCTCCCGGCCCGGGTCACCGCCGCCGGCCAACAGCTCCGCGACGCGCCCCCCACCGACGCCCCACCCACCGAGGTCACCGGTCCCGCCGGGGCGGCCACCCGTCGGCAGGGGCGACACGACACCGAGACGACCACGCGGCAGTGGCGATACGCCGCCGAGCAGCTCGACCTGATGGCCGAGTGTCTGGCCGCTGCCGTCGCCGCACTGGGGTCGTACACCGACGGGTTGTCGGGTGCGGCACCCCGACCGGCCAGGAAGGGCGACACAGGATGATCTATCGAGCCGGGCGGCGGCTGCTGCCGCAGCACGTCCGCACCGTCACCTTCGGCACCCGTCGGTGGCGTGGTCTCGACCCCGAGCAGGTGTACGCCTTCCTCGACCAGGTCGCCGACGAGTTGGAACGGGTCACCCGGGACCTGGCGACCGCCACCACCGAGGGCGAGCGCATCCGGGTGGCGCTGCGACGGTGGGGATCAGGGCACACCGACTGCCGCCGGACGAGAGCCGCCCGGAACAGGTGGTGGCCACGATGACCGACCCGTGCTGGATCATCCACCTGCCGACCAGGCTGACCAGCGTCGACGAGGTCGCCGCCCTGGCGATGGCGTTGCGTCGCTCGCTCGGGCACGTGCTCGCCGTCGACTTCGGCGAGACGACCCTGTCGCCGGAGGACCGGCAGTCCGTGCGTACCCGGGTCTGGTGCGACGCCCCGCTCGGCGGCCCCGGCCGCTGCGGTCGCACCGCCGGCCACGACGGCGGGTGCGCCCCGACGACGGAATGATCGACTCAACGGGGCCGATGTCGCGGTGTCCGCCGGCGGCGATAGCGCAACATCGACCCCGTTGCTCCACGGCGAGCGGGCGGGGGTCAGCTGGTGACGTCCTTGCGGGTGAAGCGCCAGAAGGCCAGTCCCCAGAACAGGGTGGCGTAGCTGACCGCCGAGATCGCGCCCCGGACCACGTCGTCGGTCTGCATCGGGGTGGACAGCAGGCCCAGCCAGGCGCTGCTGTAGTGGGTCGGCAGAAAGTCGCGCAGCACCCCCAGCGCGGTGATCTGGTCCAGGATGCTGGACAGGATCCACAGCAGCACCGCACCACCGACCGCACCCAGCGCGGCATCGGTGACCACCGACAGCAGGAACGCCAGCCCGGCCACCACCAGCAGCACCACCGCCAGATAGCCGAGCACCGCCAGCAGCCTTACCAGCCCCTCGGTCGGGGTCAGCTCGGCGGCGACCTGGCTGGTCAGCGGCGACCAGCCGTAGCGCAGGGTACCGGCGAGCAGGGCCGTACCGGCCAGCAACAGCAGCGCCAGCCCCGAGTACGCCAGCGCCACCAACAGCTTCACCGTCAGCAGCCGGGCCCGGGGCACCGGCACCGCCAACAGGTAGCGCAGGCTCCCCCAGCTCGCCTCGCTGGCCACCGTGTCACCGCAGAACAGCGCCACCACCACGACCAGCAGGAACGACGCCGACACCAGGATCGAGAAGAGGGTGAAGTTGAGCCCGCCCGAGGTGGCCAGGTCGGCGAGGCTGGCGAACTCGCCCCGGCCCCCGCCGTCGTCGTCCCCGGACTCGAACTGGAACGCCACCAGGATGATCAACGGCAGCAGCACCATGAACCCGAGCGCCAACTGGGTACGCCGCCGCGACGCCTGCCGGCGGAACTCCGCCCCGAACGGCAGGGTCGCCCCCGGCCGGTAGCCGGCCGCCGCCCCACCCGACCCGAACTCCCCCACCCCCGACGGGGAACCCACCGAAGAACCTGCCATCACCGGTCACCGCTTCCCCGAGAGTTCTCGCCCACCAAAGCGAGGAACGCATCCTCCAGGCGACGCCGTGGCACCACCCGGTCCACCCCGATCCCGGCCCGGACCAGCTCGGCCACCACCTCGCTGCGGGCGGTCCCGTTCGTGTCCACCACCAGAGCACCGGCGTCGTCGGCGGTCAGCACCTGCACCGCGTCGAGGCGGCTCAGCACCTTCCGCGCGGCGGCCTGGTCGGTCACCTCGAACAGGGTGCTCGGCGACTCGCCGACGATCTCCTCCACCGGGCCGGACGCGACGATCCGGCCCTTGTTCACCACCACCGCGTGCGTGCAGGTCTGCTCCACCTCGGCCAGCAGGTGACTGGAGACCAGCACCGCCCGGCCGTCGGTGGCGTACCGCTGGAGCACCCGGCGCATCTCGGCGATCTGCGGCGGGTCCAGGCCATCGGTCGGCTCGTCGAGCACCAGCAGCTCCGGCAGGCCCAGCATGGCCTGCGCGATGGCCAGCCGCTGCCGCATGCCGTGGCTGTAGTTCTTGGTCCGCCGGTGCACCGACTCGCCCAGGCCGGCGATCTCCAACGCCTCGTCGAAGTGCGCGTCGGCCCACGGCCGCCCGGTGGCCCGCCAGTACGCCTTCAGGTTGTCCAGGCCGGACAGGTGCGGCAGGAAACCGGGCCCCTCCACCAGCGCGCCGATCCGCGACAGCACCGGCGAGCCGGGCACCAGCCGGTGCCCGAAGACGTAGATCTCCCCGGCGGTCGGCTGGGTCAGCCCCATCAGCACCCGCAGGGTGGTGGTCTTGCCCGCGCCGTTCGGGCCGAGCAGCCCCATCACCTGACCGGGGTGCACCTCGAAGTCCACCCGGGACACCGCGACGAACCCGTCCGCGTACTCCTTGCGCAGGTCGCGGACGGCGAGCGGGATGCCCGCGTACTCGGGGTGGACGGAGTCGTCCTGGCGGCGGTGCCGGCGGCGGACCACGGCGACGACCACGACGAGCCCGACCAGGATCGCGGCCAGCAGGCCGACCAGCACCCAGCGCCACACCGTGGCGGTGGTCGGGATCGGGGTGGCGGTGACCGTCGGCAGGCTCACCGCCCCGTCGACCGCCACCGTGTAGACGGCCGGCGCGGTCGGCGTGGTGTACGCCTGGTCGGCGGTGGCCAGCACCACCCGCAGCCGGTGCCCGGCCTCGACCCGACGGACGATCGCCGGCAGGGTGACCTGGACCGGCTGCGCGGCGTCGATCGTGGCCGGCAGCCCGGTCAACCGGATCGGGGCGACCAGCCCGTCGGGCAGCGTCGCCGCGCCGGCCGGGTCGACGTCGTAGAGCTTGGCGAACAGCACCGCCTCGCCGGTCGCCGACGCGGCCCGGACGGTGACGGTGGGCGCGCCCACCACGTCCACCGCCTCGGTCAGCGGCGCAGACTCGAACCGGGCGTGCTGGCCGGGCACGTCACCGGCCACCCCGTCGAGCAGGGAACCGAGCGAACCGGCGAACGGGATCGCCGAGATCGCCGCCGGGTTGCCGTTGGGCGGGTTCGCGACCGGCTGCGCCGGCCCGGTGACCGGCACCTCCCGCCGGGCGTCCCCGGTCACCCCGGGATAGTCGGCGGTGCGGTAACCGGTGGCGACCAGTCCCCGGTCGAGGGCGTCGAAGCCGGCGATCCGGGAGAACGTGAAGTCGTCACCGGGGGCCGCGCCGGTGCCCTTGACGTAGTGGTCCAGCCACTGCACGGTCAGGTACTTCACCCGGTCGGAGTCGCTGGTCGGCCCGGTGCCGCCGTCGTGGCCGCCGGTGAACCAGGCCACCCGCACGGGGGTGCCGGCGGCGGCGATGCCACGCGCGTTGGCGTCCGCCTCGGTGAGCGGGAAGAGGGTGTCCGCCTCGCCCTGCACCAACAGGGCGGGGGCCTTGATCCGGCCCAGCACGTCGGCCGGGGAGGAACGCCGGAGCAGGTCCACCGCCGCCTGGTCGGCCCGCCCGGTGGTGGCGATCCGCAGGTACGCGGCACAGACGTCGGCGGCGAACCGGCCGCAGGACGGGTCGGCGGCGGCCCCGGGGGCGCGCGGCGACCGGCTGCCCGGCCCGTCGCCCGGCTGCGGGCTGGGCGCACCGGCCGACGCGGGAGCGCCCTCCGGCTGGACGGCGGCGGTGTTGCCGGAGAGCCCGGCCGGCCCGGAACCGGCGCTGCCGCCGCCGCCGAAGAAGATGCCGGCCCAGCCCTTCTTGAAAACGCCCTCGGTGGCCGGCTTGCCGGTGCTCTCCGGCAGGAAGGCGCGGGACAGGTCGTTCCAGGTGATCATGGGGACGATCGCGTCGACCCGGGGGTCCTGCGCGGCCAGCAGCAGGGCCAGCCCGCCGCCGTACGAGCCACCGACCACCCCGACCCGGGGGTCACCGGCGGTGTCGGTACGCACCTCGGGGCGGGCGGCCAGCCAGTCCAGCAGCCGCTGGGCGTCGCGCACCTCGTAGTCGGGGCTGTCCAGGTGGATCTGCCCGCCGCTGCGGCCGAAGCCCCGCGCGGTCCAGGTCAGCACCGCGTAGCCCTGCCCCACCAGGTCCTCGGCGTCGGCGCGGACGGAGTCCTTCGTACCGCCGAAGCCGTGCGCCAGCAGCACCGCCGGCGCCTTCCGGTCGGCCGACGCGCCCTCGGGCAGGTAGAACGTGGTGTCCAGGTCGACGGGCTCGTCACCGGCCGGCCCGGAGCGCACGGTGAGCATGGTCGACTCGGTGCGGAAGTCCGGCCGGTCCGGCCAGACCGCCCAGCCGACGACCGCCGCCAACAGGACGACGACCACCGACGCGGCGACCGCTCGACGACCGGTGGGCAGGGCACGGCGAAGCCGGGCGGCCGACAACGGCGATTTCATTCGGCTCACGGTACGGCCCGGAAGCTGAGCGTTGGCTGAGATCCGCCGTACGTCCGTCCTGGCCAGCCGATCGGCGATCGGCGGGGGCAAACCGCACAAGGTCACCCGGCGTTCACGCAGAACGAATTCGGATTACGTGAATTCACGCGTAAGGCGTGATATCGCTATGGAAACGAGCATGTCACCGTGACAACAGTACGCAGCGTCACGAGAAGGTCAATCTTGCGTCACATCACTCGAAGTGACGCAAAACTGACCCGCGTAGACCTCCGACCAGGGATCACCCGTCGATTAGGTTCTCGGTCCGACGCACGGGACCGAACTGTCACGCCATCCCCGACCCCCTGCGCCGCCGCCGGAGGAGACAACCATGACCGTTCCCGCCTCGCGGGTCCGTCGACGGCCCAGGACACCGGGCCGCCTGTTGCCGCTGTTACTCGCCACTGCGCTGCTGCTGCCGGTGGCGTTCCTCGTCGTACAGGGCCACCAGCTCGTGGACACCGACCGCGAGCTGGCCGAACGGGAACGGCTCGGCGTCGAGTACCTGCGCGCCCTCGGCCCGGTCACCGAGGCGCTGGTCGACGCGCAGACCGCCGCCGTCGCCTCCCGCCCGGTGCCCCGCGACGCCCTGGACCGAGCCGTGGAGGCGGCCGCGGCGGTCGACGCCCGGGTCGGCGGCGAACTGCGCAGCACCGAACGGTGGGCCGGCCTGCGGGCGAAACTGGAGGGCCTGCCCAGCCGGTCGCTCACCGACCCGGAAACCGCCTTCACCGCGTACGGCGAGGTCACCGACCTGCTGCTCGCCCTGCACGGCAAGATCCGCGAAACCTCCGGCCTGATCCGCGACCCCGGCTCCGACTCGTACTTCCTGCAGGACGGCGTCGGCGAGGAGATGCCGGAGGCGACGGTCGCCGCCGGACGCCTCGTCGACCTGGCCGTGCTGGCACAGCGACGCCCCGCCGCCGACCAGGCCCGCACCGTGGGTGAGCTGGCCACCCTCCGGTTCGCCGCCCTGCAACCGGCCGGTGACCTGGTCAACGACCTCCAGACGGTGGTCGACACCTCGGAGAGCGCCGACATCGGCGCCGACGTGCTCACCCCGTTCGACAAGTACCAGCGGGCCGTCGAGGCCCTGGGGGCGCTGTCCCAGCCCCGGGGCCGGACCCAGGAGCTGGACGTGGCGAAACTCGCCGCCGCCCGGACCCAGGCGCAGACCGCCGCCCGGGAACTCCAGCCGGTCCTGCTCGACGAGATCGACCGGCTGCTGCGGCAGCGCATCGACCAGCTCGACCGCGACGCCCTACTGATCCTCGCCGCCGGTGGGGTGGCCGGGCTGCTGCTGGTGGCGCTCGGCGCGAGCGGTTGGCTGCCGACCCGCCGCCGCGAACGCCCCACGGGCCGGGGCAACCCACCGGGCGGAGAGCCCGCCGACGCCACCGCGCCCACCCCATGGGAACCGCCGACGCCGCCCGGTCGCCTGCCCGCCGGGCCGGTGCTCCAGCCGGCCGGCCGGGGCACCGAACCCGACAGGTGGAGGCCCTTCGATGCTGCTCGGTAGGCTGCGGATCCGGGGCAAGCTTGCCCTGCTGGTGGTCGTCCCGCTGCTCTGCATGGCCGGGCTCACGGTGCCGGTGGTCTGGGAACGCGCCACCGAGGCCCAGCGGGCCGGCGACACCGCCGACCGGGTCCGGATCGCCAGCCGGGTCGGCACGATCCTGCAACACCTCCAGCAGGAACGCCTGCTCGCCGTCGGCCTGCTGCTCGGGCAGGTCCAACGCACCGACCTCGTGCAGAAGATCGCCGAGGTGGACGACCGGGTCGCCGACCTGCGCTCCGACCTCGGCGACGACCTACCCGCCGAGGTCGACACCGCCCTCGACGGGGTACGCCAGCTGGCCACGCTGCGGACGGCGGCGGTCGCCGGGCAGACCGGCCCCGACCAGCTCATGGCCGGGTACGGGCCGGTGAACACCGCCCTGATCGACTCGCTGCGACTGCGGCTCAACGCGGACACCCGCACCCCGGCCGGACGACAGGTGCTCGCCCTGGACGGCCTGCTGCGCACCGGCGAGAGCCTCAGCGCCGGGGCCACCCTGATCGTGCTGGTCGCCGCCCGACCCAACGCCCAGACCGTCACCGCCTACGTGGCCAACTTCGCCGTCCTCTCCGACGAGAGCGCCAGGCTCCAGGCCCTGGTCACCCCCGAGCAGCTCGACCTGCTCACCCTGGAGGAGATCGCGGTCGCCAACCGCACCGGGCCGAACTTCATCGACCAGAGCGCCGTCGACCCGGCCACCGCCATCGGCGCACTGGACGTGGCGACCCTCTTCCCCACCGTTGGCTCGATGATCACGCTAGGCCAGTTCGTCGAGAAGAAACTGGCCGCCGACGTCACCGCCGAGGTACGCGCCGACCGGCAGGTGGCGCTCGCCGGGGCGTACTGGGTGACGCTGCTGATGGTGACCATCCTGATCGCGGTCATCCTGCTCACCATGGCGGTCGGCCGGGCGGTGGCCCGACCGCTCACCCGGCTCACCCGCTCCGCCGACCGGGTCGCCCGGGTCGCCGAGTCCGAACTGGTCCGGGTCGCCGACGACGAGTCCGAAACCACCCCACCGGTACGCCTCGACCCGGTCGACGTGGGTGCCCGGGACGAGATCGGCGACCTGGCCCGCGCCTTCGAACGGGTGCAGAACACCGCCGCCCGGCTGGTGGAACGGCAGGTGGCCAGCCGCCGCAACGTGGCCCAGATGTTCGGCCACGTCGGGCGGCGTACCCAGAACCTGGTCGGCCGGCAGATCGCCCTGATCGACCGGCTGGAGCAGCAGGAGACCGAGCCGGGCCGGCTGGAACACCTGTACCGGCTCGACCACATCTCCAGCCGGCTGCGCCGCAACGCGGGCAGCCTGGTGGTGCTCTCCGGCGCGACCGGTGACGACGCGCACGTCGCACCGGTCCCGGTCGCCGACGTGGTCCGGTTGGCCCTCGGTGAGATCGAGGACTACACCCGGGTGGACGTGCAGGTCCCGCCGGAGGTCGTCGCCGCACCGGCGATCGTCGGTGACCTGGTGCTGACGCTGGCCGAGCTGATGGAGAACGCCACCGTGTTCTCCCCGCCGCACACCCGGGTCGTGGTCACCGCCGAGACGACCGACGACGGCGCCCGGCTGGCCGTCATCGACCAGGGCATCGGGATGAGCGGGCAACGGCTCGCCGAGGAGAACGCCCGGTTCACCCGCCGGGAACGGCTGGACCTGGCCCCGTCCGAGGTGCTGGGGCTCTTCGTGGTGGGTCGGCTCGCCCGCCGGCACGGCTGGACGGTGGAACTCGCCGCCACCCCGGGCGGCGGGGTGACCGCCAGCCTGGCGCTTCCCGGCTCAGCCCTGGCCCGCCCCGCGACCGGGCGTGGCGGGGAACCCGTCAACCGGGTCGCGCTGCCGGCGCGGGAACGACCCGTGACGACCCCGCCGGCCGGACTGCCGACGCGGGAACGACCCGGACCGACCGGCCCGGCCACCGGGCCCGGTACCGACGTTCCCCTGCGGACCGGCCGCACGCCGGTCGTGCTCGACGCCGGTCCGGCCCGGCCGACGGTCGACGCGGCGTCGGCCCGGCCGGTGGTCGACGCCACGGCGCTGCCCGGGTTCGATCCCACGCTGCTCAGCAAGGCGACCAGGAGCATGGCGGCCACCGGCCCCTGGGACGCGTTCAGCACCGCGCCGGCCGACCAGGAGCCGTCCCGTGCCTCCGGCGGCGACCCGGACGTGGCCCGTCCCACCGGCGGCGAACCGGCCGGGACGACGACGGTGCTGCCGGCCCGGGGCACCGCCCCGGTGGCCGACGCGCCCCGCCCGGCGGTCCCGCAGGCCGTCGGACTCCCCACGGTGGGGCAGACCACCGCGCCCACGGCGGACCGACCGGCCCCGCTGCCCGGCATCCGGCAGCGGGTCCCCGGGGCCAGCCTGCCCCGCACCGCACCTGTCGTCGGGCCGGTCGACGGCAGCCGGGCCGACCCGGACGCCGCGCGGGCCCTGGTCGAGCAGTTCCAGTCCGGGGTGCACCGGGCCGAACAGGCCGGGCCGACCGCCGCGCCCGTCGCCGCCCGACCCGCCGCCACCCAGCCCGCTGCCACCCGACCCCCTGCGGCCCAGCCCTCCGCCGAACCGGCGGTGCCCCGGCTGACCCGGCGGATCCCGGGCGCCAACCTGGTCGTCTCACCGCCCCGGCAGGCACCCAGCCAGAATCCGGGAGATCCGGGCGAGGTCCGCGATCTCATCAACGCGTTCGAGACGGGCGTCGCCCGCGCTCTGCGCGAAGTCCGCACCGACCACCGCACTGAAGAAGGAACGACACGGTGACCAGCCCGCACGTACACGAGAACGTCGACTACCAGAACCATCCCGCCGGGGATCTCAGCCCGGAGGCGCGCACGTTCAACTGGCTGTTGGACTCGTTCACCTCCAGCACCGCCGGCGTCCTGGAGGCCATCGCGGTCTCCTCCGACGGGCTGCTGATGGCCATGTCGTCGATCAAGGACCGGTCCAACGCGGAACGCCTCGCCGCCGTCGTCTCCGGCATGACCAGCCTGGCCGGGGGTGCCGCCAGCTGGTACGCCCTCGGCGGGCTCAACCGGGTGATCGTGGACATGGCCGACGGCTACCTGCTGATCACGGCGATCAGCAGCGGTTCCGTGCTGGGCGTGATCGCCGACCGGTCGGCGAACCTGGGCACCGTCGCGTACGAGATGACGCTCTTCGCCGGCCGGGCCGGCGGCGCGCTGACACCGAGACTCATCGCCGAGCTGAAGAACGCCGTTCAGCAATGACCCGGGACGCCGCCGGCGAGGAACCGGAACCCGAACCCATGGTCCGGGTCCGCCCCTACCTGCGGATTCCGATCGGCGACGCGACACCGACGCCCGCGCCCGAGCCGGAGGCCGACCGCCCGGCCAGCCCTCGTCCGTTCGTGCTGACCGCCGGGCGGGTGGCCGGCGCGGACCCGGCGATCGGCCTGGAGACCCAGGTCACCGCCCGGTCCGGGCCGGGCCGGGCCGCCGCCGTGGCGGCCCTGCTGGCCCCCGAGTTGCAGGCGATCGTCGCCCTGTGCGGCGAGCCGATCTCGGTGGCGGAGATCTCCGCCCGGATGCGGCTGCAACTCGGCGTGACCCGGGTGCTGGTCGGTGACCTGCGGGCCGCCGGCCATCTCGACGTGCACGTCGGCGTCGTCGACGACGCATTTGACCCCGACCTCATCCTGCGAGTGATTGATGGACTCCGTGCGATCTCCTGAATGGCCGGTCGCCCCGCTCGGCGGGCTCGCCGCGAACAGTGCCTCCGCCCGCTACGGACAGCCCGTGGGCGGCCCTCCGACGGTGCCGCAGCACCTGGGCGCGCCACCGCCGTACCGACCACCGGCGGCGTCGGCGACACCGACGACGGACACCCGCAGCGGCCCGCCGACCGCTCCGCCGATCCCGGTCAAGCTGCTCATCGCCGGGGGGTTCGGAGTGGGCAAGACGACCACGGTCGGTGCCATCTCCGAGATCGCTCCGCTGACCACCGAGGCCGAGATGACCAGCGCCGGGATCGGGGTGGACGACCCGGGGGCCCGCAGCGGGAAGACCACCACCACGGTGGCGATGGACTTCGGCTGCGTGACCATCGACCGGAGCCTGAAGCTCTACCTGTTCGGCACGCCCGGCCAGGACCGGTTCGGTTTCATGTGGGACGACCTGGCACGGGGCGCGCTCGGCGCGTTGGTGGTGGTGGACAGCTCCCGGCTGGACGACTGCTACCCGGCGATCGACTTCTTCGAGCGGGCCGGCCTGCCCTTCGTGGTCGGGGTGAACACCTTCGACGGCCGGCTGACCCACGAGCTGGGGGCGATCCGGTGGGCGCTGGCGATCGGTGACCACGTGCCGCTGGTGCAGTTCGATGCCCGGGAACGGCTGTCGGTGCGGGACGCCCTGCTGGTCGTCCTGGACCGGGCGCTGGACCGGGCGGTACGGGAGAAGGGCGCCTGACCGAACCGACGCCCGGTCGTTTCATCGGAGAGGGGGACGTGATGAGGGGTGGTCTGGACGAGACACTGGCCCGGTTGGCCCGCCGTGAGGAGGCCCGCCGCCGCCGGTCGGCCGATCCGGAGGCCGACGACGGTGGACCGACCCTGGCCTTCGGGGCCACCGGCCACCCGCCCACCACCCCGGCCAGCCCTGGGCCGGGAGCGACGCAACAGGCACGCCCGGGGCCGACCGCCACCGAGCCGACGCGCTCCGCGCCGGGACCCGCGACGCCGGCGGCCGGCGAACTGGCCCGGACCGGGTCCGGGTGGGCCGGGCCGGTGCCCGCCGCCGACGGCGACCCGGTGGAGGAGGTGGCCGAGGCCGTCCGCCGGGTGGTGGCCGCCCGTCCCGGGCTGACCGTGGTGCTGCGTGTCGAGTACGCGGGACGCACGTACCCGCTGCGCATCGAGCAGGCGCAGCCCACGGCCCGTAACGAGCGGCCGGGCACCGGGCCCCGCACCGAAGGACCGGAGAACGGGGCACGCAACGAGCGGCCGGAGGTCGGGGCACGGGCGGGTGTCGACCCGTCGGCCGCCCCGCCGCCGGCCTGGCCGCTGGCCGACCAGACTCCGCCGGCGTGGACACCGGCCCGGGAGATGCCGGGTGTCGATCCGGCCGCCCGGCTCGCCGAGTTGATCAGGCGGGACCCGACGCTGCTCGACAGCGACACCTGACGGTACGACCGGGGCGCGGGACCCCGCGTCACCGGCCGGCCGGGCGGCTGGCCTGGGCGGTCGTACCGGATGACCACGGGCGTCGGCGGCGGCGGGCGGCTACTGTCGGGCGATGCCCGCACCGGATCTGACCCTGACCGCCAGTCTGCGCCCGGCCGCGCTGGACGCCCGACGTGGCATCGTCCGGCTGCATCCGGAGGTGCTCACCGCCCTGGCCCTGCGCCCCGGGGACCCGGTGCGGCTGGCCGGTAGGCGGGTCACCGCCGGGATCGTCGCGCCCGCCGAGCCGACCGCCAGCGCCGCTCTGCTCTACGCCGACGACCTGACGCTGGGCAACCTCGGGCTACGCGACGGCGGTCAGGTGACTGTCGGTCCCGCCCCGGTGACCTCGGCCCGTCGGGTGACCCTGGCCGGCCCGGTGTCGGTGCTCGCCGCGGTGTCCCCGGAGATGCTCCGGCTCGCCCTGCTCGGCAAGGTCGTCACCGAGGGTGACAACGTCTCGCTGCTCCCCCAGGACGTGCTCCCCGACGCCTCGGTGCGCGGTCTGGTCGAGGCCGCCCGCCGCAGTCTCGCCAACACCGTCGGGTACGCCTGGACGAGCACCCTGTTGACCGTGGTCGCTGCCGACCCGCAGACCGGTGGCCTGGTCACCATGGACACCGTGGTCGGTTGGGAACACGGCCAGGTCACCCACGGTTCGTCCGGTCCGGGCGGTGGCGGGCCGGGCTCGGCCGGCCGCGCCGGGACGGCTCCGGCCGGCAGCCCGACGGGCCCGACCGGAGAGGCCGAGAGGGCCGGGCAGGCCGGCGGGGCCGGGGAGGCCGGCGGGGCCGGGCACGACGACGACGTGCCGCACGTGGACGAACTGCCCGGCCTGCGGGCCCAGGCCGAGCAGCTGACCGAACTGCTGGACCTCGGCTTCCACCACCGGGAGGTGCTGGGGCGGCTGGGCACCACGGTCTCGCTCGGTGTGCTGCTCAGCGGGCCGGCCGGCTCGGGCAAGTCGGCGCTGGTGCGGGCGGTGGCCAAGACGGTCGGTGCCCGGGTACGCCCGCTGTGGGCGCCGGAACTCGCCGCGCTGACCAACGACGCGGCGGCCCGACGGCTGCGCGACACCGTCGCCGAGCTGGCCTCGGGCGGGCCGACCGTGCTGCTGGTCACCGACGTGGAGGCGCTGGCCCCGGCCGAGGACGCCGGGCCGCTGGCCACCGTGTTCCGGCAGGTGCTCGCCGGGGCCGTCCGGTCGGGTACGGCGGTGGTGTGCACCACCTCGCGGCCGGAGTCGGTCGACCCGGGGTTGCGCGCGCCGGATCTGCTGTCGATGCGGATCTCGGTGCCGCTGCCCGACCCGGCGTTGCGTCGGGAGCAGTTGACCGTGCTGACCCGGCAGGTGCCGCTGGCCGAGGACGTCCGGCTCGACGAGGTGGCGGGGCGTACCCCCGGGTTCGTCGCCGCCGACCTGGCCGCGCTGGTCCGCGAGGCCGGGGTGCGGGCGGCGCTGCGGCAGAAGACGGCGCAGACGCCGACGGTGGCGATGGCCGACTTCACGGCGGCGCTGGAGGTGGTCCGGCCGACCACCATGGCGGCGTCCACGCTGGAGCTGGCGACGGTCACCCTGGACGACGTCGGCGGTCTCGGCGAGGTGAAGCAGACCCTCACCGAGTCGGTGCTCTGGCCGCTGACCTACCCGGACACCTTCGCCCGGCTGGGGGTGCAGCCGCCCCGGGGGGTGCTGCTCTACGGGCCGCCCGGGTGCGGCAAGACCTACCTGGTGACCGCCCTGGCCGGCACCGGACGGGCGAACGTGCTGTCGGTGAAGGGTGCCGAACTGTTGTCCAAGTGGGTCGGCGAGAGCGAGCGGGCCGTACGGGAGCTGTTCCGCCGGGCCCGCGAGGCCGCGCCGACGCTGGTCTTCCTCGACGAGATGGACGCGCTGGCCCCGGTGCGCGGCCAGGCCACCGACGGCGGTACGACCGACCGGGTGGTGGCCGCCCTGCTGACCGAGCTGGACGGGGTGGAGGCGCTGCGCAACGTCGTGGTGATCGGGGCGACCAACCGGCCGGACCTGGTCGACCCGGCCCTGCTGCGCCCCGGCCGGCTGGAACGGCTGGTGTACGTGCCGCCGCCGGACGGCCCGGCCCGCGCGGAGATCCTGCGGGCCGCGTCCCGTGCCGTGCCGCTCGCCGGGGACGTCGACCTGGCGGCGCTCGGCGAGGAGCTGACCGGCTTCTCGGCAGCGGACTGCGCGGCGCTGGTGCGGGAGGCGGCGCTGGCCGCGATGCGGGAGTCGCTGTCGGCCGCCACGGTCACCGCCGCGCACGTCGCCACCGCCCGGGACCGCGTCCGCCCCTCGCTGGACCCGGAGCAGGTCGCCTGGCTGGCCGCCTACGCCGACAAGCACGCAGGCTGATCCTGCTGGTGTCGCCCGTGGGGTGCTGCGCGGACCGGCGGTCCGCGGGGTCAGCCCTCGGCCGGGCCAGCCGACGGCGGGGTCAGCCGGCGGCGGGGGGCGTCGCGTCGAGTGAGATCTCCGCGTACACCTTGTGGTCGTCTTCGCGGAGCTTGGCGCCGCAGTTGCGCAGCACCGCGACGGCCCCCAGGTTGTCCGGGGTGGTCTCGGCGACGACGGAGTGCATGCCGGCCGCCGCTGCGGCGTTGAGCAGTTGCCGCAGGGCCGCCGCGCCGAGCCCCTGGCCCCGGGCCGACCGGCCGAGCCACATTCCGGTCTCGACCACGCCGGGAGCGTCGCAGCGGGTCATCCGGATCATGCCGACGACCTCGCCGCCGGCGCACACGGCGAACATCAGGGTGCGGGTCGGGCCGTCCAGCCCGCCGAAGCTGGCCCGGTGGAAATCCCGGAACGCCTCCCGGCGGGCCAGCGACCAGCCGGCGGGGGCGTCGACCGGGGGCATGACGTCAATCGGCTCCGCCTCGGCCGCCGCTACGGAGAGCAACGATTCCAGGTTCGCCTCGTCCACCGGCTCCAGCCGTACCGTGCCTGCCACGTGCCGCAGTCTGCCGCCCGTAGCGGCCGTCGTCCACCTCTTTGGCCGGTGACTGGCGGTCTGGTCGCAGGTCTCGGCCGGTCGTCCCATCGGAGCGGGCAACCTCACGCTCCGCTGTCGGTGCGCGCGGGTCTCAGCGGCGGCGGTTGCGGGCGCGGGAGGCGCGCAGCCGGCGGAGCCGACCGATCAGCAGCGGCTCGGCGGCCAGCGCGGCCGGGCGGTCCAGCAGGGCGTTGAGCAACTGGTAGTAACGGGTCGCGGACAGCCCGAAGGTGTCCCGGATGGCCTGTTCCTTGGCCCCGGCGTGCCGCCACCACTGCTGTTCGAAGGCGAGGATCGACCGCTCCCGCTCGGTCAGCTCGTCGCCGGCCGCCGCCCGTGCACCGGCCGACCCGGCCTCCGGCCCGGACCGGGGCGACGGCACGTCGGTGTCCGGGGTCGGTCGGGGTGCGGGCAGGTCACCCTCCGGCAGGTCACCCTCCGGAGCCGGTCGGGGCGCGGGCACCGGCGGCGGCGTGGACCGGGCGTCGGTGGGCGGTGTGGGGTCGGTGGGCGGCATGGCGTCGGTGGGCGGCGGCACGGCGCTCCTCGGCAGGGTGGACGACCGGGCGTGCCGGCCGGGGAAGCCCAGCTTAACCAGGGTGGGCGACGCTTCCGGACGACGGACGGGCCCGGCCCGACACGTGGTCGACCCGGGCCCGTCACGATCGGGTGCCGCCCGAACCGGGCGGCACCCGGATCAGGTGATGTCCCGCCGGCGCATCATCCAGAACGCGGCGACCATCACCACGGCGGTGCCGATGCCGAACACCAGCGCCGAGTCCTGCCAGGTCACCAGCAGTTCCTTGGGCGTGCACTCGCCCTGGACGAGCTCGCAGGAGCGGTAGTCGACGAGCGCCCACTGCTTCTGGAACCAGGCCAGCGCGTAGGTGGACAGCACCCACCGGTCACCGAAGCGCACCTCGGCGATCGTCGTGGCGATCCGGATGCCGATCTCACTGATCACCCCGGCGCCCACGGCCACCCCCAGGGCCATCGCCGTGTGCCGGCCCAGGGACGCCAGGGCGAAGGCCACCGCGCCGGCGGCGAGGATCATCGCCAGTGCCCGCAGGCCGCTGATCCCGGCGGACTGCCACACCCCGGAGGTGACCTTCTCGGTGGTCCCCCGGAAGCTGGCGATCAGCCAGAAGGCCAGCGTCCACAGCGCACCGAGCACCACCGTCACCCCGGTCAGCGTGGTGAGCACGGCGGCCAGCTTGGTGCCGAGCACGGTGAGCCGTTTCGGCCGCCACAGCAGCAGGTTCATCATCCCGCCGGTGCTCCACTCGGCCCCCACGAAGGAGGCGCCGATCAGGAAGCCGAACAGCGCCACCGCCCCGGCGAAGATGGCGATGAAGTTGCCGAACTCGGCCCGGAAGTCGAACTGGTAGGGCAGGTTCCACTTCGGGTCGAACATCTCGGCGGTGGGCTTCCAGTCCCGGCCGCAGTTCGGGCCGTACCGCTCGTCGGTCTGCTCGCCGCGCGCCTTGGCCGCGTCGCACTCGGCGATCGAACGCTCCCACTCCCGGAGGGCGTCGCGGAAGTTCGCGTCCGACTCCGCCTGCGCCTGGGCGATCACGGCCGGCGAGAGTTTCTGGCTGGAGAAGGTGAAGGCGGTGACGATGCCGGCCAGGCCGAGGACGAGCAGGATCAGCATGACCCGGGTGAGCCGGCGCTTGGCCAGCCGACGTAGTTCGGTGACGTACAGGCTCATGCGCCCCACCCTCCCGTGGTGCCGGCGGTGCGGCCCGGCTCGCCGATCGTGGCGGACTGGTCGACCTGGCGGTGCTGACCGGGGACCGGTGCGGTGGCGGTGATCTCCAGGAAGACGCTCTCCAGGTCCACCGAGACCGGGGCCAGTTCGCTGACGTACAGGTGTTGTTCGGCGAGCAGCCGGCTGACCGTGGCCGGCTTGTCCACGCCGGCCAGCATCAGGTGGTCCGGGTGGCGGGTGACCGCGACGCCGGCCCGGCCGAGCAGGTCGGCGGCGGCGGCGAGGTCCTCGGCGGCGTCCAGCCGCACCCGTACGCCGCCGTGCGAGTGCTGGGCCAGCACCTGCTCCACCGGACCGGCGGCGACCCGGCGGCCCAGCGAGATGATGGTGACCTCGTCGCAGATGAGCTGGATCTCGCCGAGGATGTGGCTGGAGAGCACCACCGTCATCCCGGATTCGGCGAGGGTGCGCATCAGGGTGCGCATCTCCCGGATGCCGCCCGGGTCGAGGCCGTTGGCCGGCTCGTCGAGGATCAGCAGCTTGGGGTTCTTGAGCAGGGCGGACGCGACGGCGAGCCGCTGCTTCATGCCGAGTGAGTACGTCTTGACCCGCTCGGCAGCCCGGTCGCGCAGCCCGACGAGTTCGAGCACCTCGTCGACCCGTACGGCGGGGACGTCGCCGGCCCCGGCCAGCAGGGACAGGGTGTCCCGGGCGGAGAAGTGCGGGAAGAACTGCGGGCTCTCCACGATCGCGCCGACCTGACCGGCGACGGTGGGCAGTGCGCCGGGCACCTCGTGCCCGAGGACGGCCATCCGCCCACCGTCGGGCTGGATCAGCCCGAGCAGGGTACGCAGGGTGGTGGTCTTGCCCGACCCGTTGGGGCCGAGGAAGCCGTGCACCTGGCCGGCCTCCACCCGCATGTCGAAGCCGTCCAGCGCGTTGCGGACCCCACGCCGGCGGCTCTTGTACGTCTTACGTAGACCTTCGATCTCCAGGACAGCCGACAAGCTGCGCCTCCCCCGATGGTGGCTGATGACAGCGGTCACCATACTCGGTATACCCGGGAGGGCAATACCCGGTATGCATCGGCGCTCGATTACTACCGACGGTGTACCGACGGGTCACTCAGGCACAGATGACGGCCACTCCGGCGGCGCGGAACGCATCGACCAGTTCCGGGGCCGCCCCGGAGTCGGTCACCAGGGTCTCCACCCGCTCCACCGGGCAGATCCGGGCGAAGGCGTGACCGCCCAGCTTGGACGAGTCCGCGATGATCACGACCCGTTTGGCCCGCGCCACCATCAGGTTGTTCATCGCCGCCTCCCCCTCGTGGTGGGCGGCGGCACCCAGCTGCGGATCGAGCGCGTCCACGCCCAACAGGGCGACGTCCAGGGTGACCTCGCGCAGCAACGCCCCACCGAGCGGCCCGACCAGTTCGAACGACTTCGGCCGCACCACACCCCCGGCGACCACCACCTTCATCCGGGAGCGGACCAGCAGTTCGTTGGCGATGTTCAGGGCGTTGGTGACCACGGTGAGCTGGGCACCCTCGGCGTTGGTGTTCAGATCCGGCCGGACGGCCAGGGCGCGGGCCACCTCGGTGCTGGTGGTGCCGCCGTTGAGGCCGACCACGGTGCCCGGCGACACGAGCGCGGCGGCGGCGGCCCCGATCCGCTGCTTCTCGGCCGAGTGCTTGGCCGTCTTGTAGCGCAGCGGCAGGTCGTAGGACACACCGTTGGCGACCGCGCCGCCCCGGGTCCGGGTGATCATCTGCTGCTGGGCGAGCTGGTCGAAGTCGCGGCGGATGGTGGCCTGGGAGACGTCCAGCCGCTCGGCGGCCTCCTCGACGCTGACCCGACCGCTGTCGGTGAGCATTTCGAGCAGAGCGTTCCACCTGGCGTACCGGTCCACGGGGGGCCTCCGACTCTGCACGAAGGGTGATCGAATGCGTGCACAGTAGTGCGCGAAACTCCCGGTACGCAAAACCATCGACTGCGCGATCCGGGGGCAGGTTGCCACGCGCACCTCGTTTCGCGCAGAATAACGCGCGAAAGACGGTGGTAATGAGCCGTATTGCGCACCTCCCTCCCCTGTGCGAGGAGTTCCCCATGGCGTACGTCGACGCGGAGATCGCCAGCCAGCCCGACTGCTGGCGGGAGGCGGCCCGACTGGCCGGCACCGTCGCCGGCACCCTTCCCCGCCCCGGCGAGCGGGTCGCCGTCGTCGGGTGCGGCACGTCGTGGTTCATGGCCATGGCGTACGCCGGGCTGCGCGAACGGGCCGGCCACGGCGAGACCGACGCCTTCCAGGCCAGCGAGTTCCCCGCCGACCGCCGCTACGACCGGCTGATCGCCATCACCCGCTCCGGCACCACCACCGAAGTCCTCGACCTGCTCGCCGCGCTGCACGGGCGGACCCCCACCACCGTCCTGGTCGGCGACCCCGGCTCGCCCGCCGTCACGTTCGCCGACACGGCCGTGCCGATGCCCTTCGCCGACGAGCGTTCGGTGGTGCAGACCCGGTTCGCCACCACCGCCCTGGCCCTGCTCCGCGCCCACCTCGGCGACAACGTCGAGGCGCTGGCCGCCGACGCCGAGGTCGCCGTCCGCGCCCCGCTGCCGCTCGACCCGGCCCGCATCGACCAGGCCACCTTCCTCGGTCGCGGCTGGACGGTCGGGCTGGCCCAGGAGGCAGCGCTGAAGTGCCGTGAGGCGGCCACCTTCTGGGCCGAGGCGTACCCGGCGATGGACTACCGGCACGGCCCCATCTCGATCGCCGGCCCCGGCCGGCTGGTCTGGGCGTTCGGTGAGCTGCCCGAGGGCCTGCCGGAGGACGTGGCGGCAACCGGGGCGGCGTTCGTGCACAGCCGGCACCACGGCTGCCACACCGTGCTCGGCAGTTGGGCGGCCGGCCGGACCCCGGTCGACCCGATGGCCGACCTGATCCTCGCCCAACGCTTCGCGGTGGCCCTGGCGACCAGCCGGGGGCTGGACCCGGACGCGCCCCGCCACCTGACCCGCTCCGTGGTGCTGGCATGACCGACGGGCCGCCGGGCGACGACCGGGTCGTCGTCGCGCTGGACGTCGGCGGCACCGGCATGAAGTGCGCCCTGGTCCGCCCGGACGGCAGCGTGCTGCACGCCGAACGGCACCCGACCGACGCCGGGCGCGGCCCGGACGCCGTGGTGGAGACCGTCCTGGCCGTCGCCGGGGGCCTGGCCGACCGGGCGCGTGCCGCCGGGTCGATCCCGGTGGCCTGCGGCGTCGCCGTGCCCGGGGTGGTCGACGAGGCCGCCGGGGTGGCGGTCTGGTCGGCCAACGTCGGCTTCCGGAACGTACCGCTGCGGGAGCTGGTGGGTGCGCGGCTCGGGCTGCCGGCGGCGCTCGGCCACGACGTGCGGGTGGGCGGGATCGCCGAGGCCCGGCTCGGCGCCGGCCGGGCGGCCCGGCACGTGCTCTTCGTCGCGATCGGCACCGGCATCGCCGCCGCGCACGTGGTCGCCGGGTCGGCCGCCGTCGGCGCGCACGGTGCCGCCGGCGAGATCGGCCACATCCTGGTACGCCCCGACGGCCCGCGCTGCGGCTGCGGCCGGACCGGCTGCCTGGAGGCCGTCTCGTCCGCCTCGGCCGTGGCCCGCCGCTACGCCGAACTGGCCGGGGCGACGGCGAGCGCGGCCGACGTGGCCGGGCGGGCGGCGGCCGGTGAGGAGCTGGCCGGGCGGGTGTGGCGGGAGGCCGTCGAGGCGCTCGCCGACGGGCTCGCCACCGGGCAGGCCCTCTACGACGTGGACACCATGGTCATCGGCGGCGGCCTGGCCCGGGCCGGCGGGCAGCTGCTCGACCCGCTCCGCGCCGCCCTGCACGAACGGATGACCTTCCATCGGGAGCCGCGCCTGGTCGCGGCGGCCCTGGGCGACGAGGCCGGCTGCCTCGGTGCGGCCCTGCTCGCCCTCGACAGTCTGGAGAGACGATGACCCAGCGGGTGACCGGCAAGGTGGTGACCCCGACCGGCGTGATCCGGCAGGGGTGCGTGGAGCTGGACGGCGAGCGGATCACCGCCGTCGCCGAGTACCCGGCCAAGCGCGACGGGCACTGGATCGTGCCGGGCTTCGTGGACATGCACACCCACGGCGGGGGCGGGCACACCTTCACCACCGGTGACGCCGACGCCGCCCGCGAGGCCGCCGCGTTCCATCTGCGGCACGGCACCACCACCCTGCTGGCCAGCCTGGTCAGCTCCCCGTTCGAGCTGATGCGGACGGCGACCGTCGCGTTCGCGCCGCTGGTCCGCGAGGGGGTGCTGGCCGGCGTCCACTTCGAGGGGCCGTACCTGTCGGCGGCCCGGTGCGGCGCGCAGAACCCGGAGTTCCTCCGCGACCCGGCCACCGACGAACTGGGCCGGCTCATCGCGGACGGCGACGGGACGGTCCGCATGGTCACCCTGGCCCCCGAGCGCCCCGGCGCGCTGGACGCCATCAAGCTGCTCGCCTCGCACGGGGTGGTCGCCGCCGTCGGCCACACCGACGCCACCTGGGAGCAGACCCGGGCCGCCGTCTCGGCCGGGGCCAGCGTCGGCACCCACCTGTTCAACGGGATGCGCCCGCTGCACCACCGCGAACCGGGCCCGGTGGTGGCCCTGCTGGAGGCCCCGAACGTGGTCTGCGAGCTGGTCGCCGACGGGGTGCACCTGCACGACGGGATGCTCAGCTTCGCCGCCACCGTGGCCGGCCCGGAGCGGATCGCCCTGGTCACCGACGCCATGGCCGCCGCCGGGATGCCCGACGGCGAGTACGAGCTGGGCGGCCAGCCGGTCGCCGTGGCCGACGGGGTGGCCCGGCTGGCCCGGGACGGCGCGATCGCCGGCAGCACCCTCACCATGGACGCGGCGCTGCGGCACGCCGTCACCGCCGGCATCCCGATCGTCGACGCGGTACGCATGGCCGCCACCACCCCGGCCCGTGCCATCGGCCTGGGCGACCGGATCGGCGCGCTCCAGCCGGGCCGCCGTGCGGACCTGGTGGTGCTCGACGACGAGCTGAACGTCGTCCGGGTGATGCGCGCCGGCAGCTGGCTCGACTGACCACTCCGCCCGCCCAGCTGGTGCGACACGGCGACGCGACGCGTCGGGCCTGGGCGGGACCTCGGTCATCCGCCATTCCGTAACGCGGCCCGCTGGCTCCCCGGCGACCTGCCCACAGGTGCGGACCGGCGAGCACCGGGGGTGCGGCGCGCGTCCTTTCGAGCTGATGACGTCAACGGTTCACGGGGCACCCGAAGACGCCGGTGCCCGAAGGACCACAGCGGACCGACGCATCGAACCCCGGTGTGGCGAAACGCGCCGCACCGGGTACCCGAGTCGTCCACGTCATCAGGTCTAAAGGACGCGCACCACACATCCTGACCGGCGGAGGCGCTGACGGCGGAGGCCTTGGCGGCAAAGGCCTTGGCGGCGGCGGTGTTGACGGCGGAGGCGTTGGCGGAGCCGGTGTTGCGGAGCCGGCCGGCCGGCGGTCATCCGGTCGACCCGGTGCCGCCCCCGGCCGGAACGCGGGCGGGTCAGGCGGTGGGGACCTCGACGCCCAGCACGGCCTGCTCGTCGGGGCGGTGCACCAGCACGTCGGCCAGGTACGACTGCACCGCCGGACCCATCCCCACGTCCCGGCCGGCCCGCTCGGAGAGCAACCACTTGTGCTCGATGATCTGCGCGAAGACCTCCTGCGGCTCCAGCTTGTGCCGCAGGTGCGCGGGGACCGCCCGGACGACCGGCTCGAAGACCTCGGTCAGCCAGCGGTGGGCCGCCTGCTGCTCGTCGGTCAGGTCGCTCTCCACCCGGTAGGCGTCCAGGTCGTTGAGGAGCCGGCGGGCCTGGTTCTCCTCGGCGTCCAGCCCGGTGAGCCGGATCAGCCGCCGGGTGTGGTAGCCGGCGTCGACGACCTTCGGGCGAACCAGGTACCGCCCGTCGTCGACCGTCGACAGGGCCACCTCGGCCACGTCGAAGCCCAGGTCGTTGAGGCGGCGGATGCGGCGCTCGATGTCGTGCCGGGCCTCCCGCTCGACCTGCTGCTCGTAGGTGATCTCGTGCCAGAGCCGTTCGTAGCGCTGCACGACCTCCTCGCAGACCACCTCCGGGTCGATCGAGTCGTGCAGCAGCCCCGCCGCCTGGAGGTCCAGCGCCTCACCGAAGATGTTGACCCGGGCGATCTCCAGGTCCTCGCCGCGCTGCCCGTTGGACAGCGAACGGTGCAGCGCGCCGGTCTCGGCGTCGACCAGGTAGGCGGCGAACGCCCCGGCATCCCGCCGGAACAGGGTGTTCGACAGCGAGCAGTCACCCCAGAAGAAGCCCGTCAGGTGCATCCGGACCAGCAGCACGGCGAGGGCGTCGAGCAGCCGGCCCATCGTCTCCGGGCGCAACGTGCGGGAGAACAACGCCCGGTAGGGCAGCGAGAACTGGAGGTGCCTGGTGATCAGCACCGGGTCCAGCGGGGTGCCGTCGTCGGCCTGCCGGTCGGCCACGATCGCGATCGCCTCCACCGACGGGAAGTCGATCCGTTCCAGCGCCCGCAGCAGGTCGTACTCGCGTTCGGCGACCCGTTCCCCGGTCTCCTTGACCGCGTACACGTAGTCGCCGAGGCGGACGAACCGGACGATGTGCCGGGAGATGCCCTGCGGCAGCGCCACCAGGTGCCGGGCGGGCCACTGTTCCAGCGGAGTCGACCAGGGAAGGTCGAGCAGCGCCGGGTCGACGAGGGCCGAGGTGATCCGCACGGGGACAAGTGTGCCGGGTGTCCCCCGTCCGACGCTTCCCTTCGTGGTTCGACACACATCGACCCCGGGCCGTGCCGTCCCGACCACCGGGTCGGCCGGTAGCGTGATCGCGTGCGGGAGCGAACCACGAGGGTACGCGGCGGAGTGCGGCTCAGACCGGTCCGCCCGGCCGGCTGGTGGTACGACCTGCTGCTGCTCACCGCCCTGGTCGCGCTGACCTGGGCACTCGCCGCCGGCCACCTGTTCGGCGTCGACCGGGCGGTGGCCGACTGGGCCGACGGACACCGGCCGACCGCCGCCTACTGGGCCGCCCGGGTGCTCAACCTGCTCGGCCAGGGCACCCCGTTGACGCTGCTCGCCGCCGCCCTGGGGGTGCTGCTGGCCGTCCGGCTCCGCTCGGTGCGCCCGCTGCTGCCCCCGGTGGTCGCCTTCGCGCTCACCCTGCTGACCATCGGGCCGCTCAAGGTGTGGACGGCCCGCCCGGCCCCGAGCGCCAGCGTGAAGGAGCCGTTCCTGTCACCGGAGCAGACCCTGCCGCTGTTCCAGCACGAGCTGCCGGTGCGCTACGCGCAGTCGTACCCGTCGGGGCACGTGGCCAACGCGATCGTCTGGTACGGCGTGCTCGCCCTGCTGCTCGTCCCGCTGTTGCGTACCGTCGGCCGGCGGATGCCGCCCCGGCTGGCCACCGCCGTACGGGTGGTGCCGCCGCTGGTGGTCCTGTGCACCACCACCTACCTGGGCTGGCACTGGTTGACCGACTCGGTGGCCGGGCTGCTGCTGGGGCTGCTGCTGGACCGGCTGCTGCGCCGGATCCCCTGGGACGACCTGCCGCTACCGACCCGGCTGCGCGGCCGGGACCGCCCGTTCACCGCCGACCCGGGCCGGTCGCCCGATGGGGGCCGCCCGTTCACCTCCGCCCCGTAACCTGCCGGGGTGGATCGACTGCGGCGGCGGTTGGGCGTACCCGATGCGGTGGTGGTCGGGTTGGGGGCGATGCTCGGCGCGGGCGTGTTCGTGGTCTTCGCCCCGGCCGCCGCAGCGGCCGGGGGCACCGGGCTGCTGGTGGCGCTGGCGCTGGCCGGGTTCGTCGCCTACTGCAACGCGACCAGTTCGGCCCGGCTGGCGGCCCGCTATCCGGAATCCGGCGGCAGCTACGTCTACGGCCGGGAACGCCTCGGCCCGTTCGCCGGGTTCCTCGCCGGTTGGGGTTTCGTGGTCGGCAAGACGGCGAGTTGCGCGGCGATGGCGCTGACCATCGGAGCGTACCTGTGGCCGGGGCAGGCCCGGCCGGTCGCGGTCGGCGCGGTGCTCGCGGTGACCGCGGTGAACCTGCGCGGTGTCACCCGCACGGTCGCCGCCACCAAGGTGCTGGTGGTCGTGGTGCTGGCGGTGCTGGCCCTGGTCGCGGTGACCGGCCTGGCCGCCGGGGAGGTGCGGCTCGACCGGCTCGCCGAGGGCGGCGGTACGGCCCGGGGTGTGCTGACCGCCGCCGGGCTGCTCTTCTTCGCCTTCGCCGGGTACGCCCGGATCGCCACCCTCGGTGAGGAGGTCCGCGACCCGGCCCGCACGATTCCCCGGGCGGTGCCGCTGGCCCTCGGGGTGGTGCTGGCGGTCTACCTGGTCCTCGCCGTGGTCGCCGTCGGCGTGCTCGGCCCCGACCGGCTGGCCGCGTCCGTCGCGCCCCTGGCCGACGTGGTGACCGTCGCCGGGCTGCCCGGCCTGGCCTGGGTGGTCCGGGCCGGGGCGACGGTGGCGGTGACCGGGGTGCTGCTGTCCCTGCTCGCCGGGGTGGGCCGCACCCTGCTGGCGATGGCCCGCCGCCGGGACGTGCCGGGGGCGCTGGCCGCCGTGCACCAGGTGCACCGGGTCCCGCACCGCGCCGAGCTGACCGTGGCCGCCGTGGTGGTCGCGGTGGTGGCGCTCGGTGACGTCCGGGGCGCGATCGGCTTCTCCAGTTGCACGGTGCTGGTCTACTACGCGATCACCAACGCCGCCGCGTGGACGCTGGGCCGGGACCCGACCCGACGGCTGCCCACCCGGGCGCTCGCCGGGGCGGGGCTGGTCGGCTGCCTGCTACTCGCGGTCAGCCTGCCCACCGCCAGCGTGCTCGCCGGTTTCGGGGTGCTCGCCCTCGGCGCGCTCTGGTACGCCGTCCGCCCCCGCTAGTCACTCCTGCGGGTCACGTGAGGCCGGCACCCCGGCGGGCGGCGGCGGGGCCGGGGGCGGGGGCGGGGGCGGGGTGGTCTCGCTGAGCAGGGCGCTCAGCCCGGCCCGCCGGGCCACCACGGTCAGCCGGTCCCCCGCCGAGATCACCATCTGGGGGTCGGCCCGCCAGTCGGTCTTGTGGCCGGGCCGGGAGTGGGCCAGCAGGCGCACCTCGCCGGGGCGGGCCACCGCGCCGAGCGGGCGACCGTCCAGGGCCGCACCGGCCGTCACCGGCACCTCCACCACCAGCAGGGCGTGCCGGTCGACCGGGATGGTGGCGATCACCGCCCGGTCCAGCAGGGCGGCGGCGAACGACGGCGCGGCCAGGTAGGACACGCTGCGCGAGATGCCGATGCCGAACGCCCGCTGGATACGTTCGGCGAAGTCGCCGTCGAAGAGCCGCAGCACCACCCGCAGCTCCGGGTTGAGCACCCGGCCGTTCAGCGCGGCCCGCAGGTTGACCCCGTCGTCGGTGGAGACCACCACCAGCGCCTGGCAGTGTTCCACCGAGGCCGAACGGAGGGTCTCCTCGCGGGCGGCGTCCCCGACGATCAGGGGCACCCCCAGCCGCCGGGCCAGCGCCGCACCACGCGCCTCCGCGCTGCGGTCGATCGCCACCACCTCGACGCCGAAGTCGTGCAGTTGGGCCATCACCCGGGTGCCGATGTTGCCCAGGCCGACGACCACCACGTGCCCGGTGCGTTCCGGCTGGATGCGCCCGGCGTGCAGGGCCAGCCGGGCGTTGACGATGCCGTCGACCACCACGGCGGTGATCAGCGGGATCAGCGCCAGCCCGGCCAGGTTGAGCACCACCTGCATGATCTGGGCGGCGGCCGGTTTGGTGACGTCCGGGTCCTGGCCGCTGAGCGTGGTGACCAGGGTCAGGTAGAGCGCCTCCGTCCAGCTCACCGCGACCGCACGGGCGTTGAGCCAGCCGAGCAGGGCGATCACCCCGAGCAGGGTCAGCACCGCGATACCGATCTTGCGGGTGGCGAAGCTGCGGACCGCCCGCAGCAGCACCGCCAGGGGTCGCCGGCGACGCCGCGCCCGGACCAGCCGGCGGGCCGCCAGCTCGGTGCCGGCGGGCTGGCCGGTCGCCTCGGCGAGCACCACGTCGGCTGCCTGCTCGTCGGCGGGCAGCACCCGGACCAGTTCCGGATCGGTGGTGACGGCCAGCCCGCAGACCACGTCGGCGGGGCGGACGTCGGCGCGGCGGGCCACGTAGAGGGTGCGACCGCCGTGCCGGAAGTGGGTCGGGGCCACCTCACCGAGGGCGGCGGCGACGAACGCCGGGGCGGCCATCGAGGCGTCGGAGAGGACCGCCGAGTCGGGAAAGAGCTGCCGCAGGCCGTTGGCGAGGCTGGTGTTGAACATCCGGACCACCAGGCGCAGCCGGGGTTCGACCTCCTGCGCGCAGAGCGCGGCCTGCATGTTGCCCACGTCGTCCTGGTGCAGCAGGGCCAGGCCGTCCGCGCCGGCCAGGCCGGCCCGGCGGAAGGTCGACTCGTCGAGCCGGTCGGCCCGGATCACCTGTACCCCGTCGACGTCCCGCCCGTCGGGGCCCTCGGAGCGGCGGCGTTCCGGCACCACCAGGGTGATCCGGACCCGCCCGTGCGCCGGGTCGGTGCCGAGCAGCGCCCGCACCACCCAGTACGCCAGCGGGTCGTCGCCGCAGACCACGTAGTGCCCACGGGTGTCGCCGTTCATCCGTAACCGCCAGCCGGTCGCGCGCCGGGCCCGGTCCCGCAGGGGTTCGGCCATGCCCGGATGGTAGCCATCCGGTCGCCGGACACGCAGCCCTGGTGAGCGCACCGGACGGTACCGGTTGGGCGGGCAGGCATGGTGGGCGTGGCGGCGGGTAGAGCAGCGGACGTGCAGACGTTCCTGCCGTACCCGGACTTCCTGGCCAGTGCGCGGACCCTCGACCAGCGGCGGCTGGGCAAGCAGCGGGTCGAGGCGCTCCAGGTGCTGCGCGGGCTGACCCGGCCAGGTTACGGCTGGCGCAACCACCCGGCGGTGAAGATGTGGGCCGGTTACGAGGAGGCGTTGACCCGGTACGGGCTGGACGTGTGCGCGGTCTGGTCGGCGGCGGGCCGGGCGGACACCTGCGCGTCGACACTGGTCACCGACCTGACCGCCGCCCGGGGCCACGGCCGGGTCCGCAGCCAGGCGGAGTTGGCCGCCGTCGGTGAGCTGCCACCCTGGTTGGGCCGCGAGGACCTGCACCGCAGCCACCGCTCGGCGCTGCTGCGCAAGGACCCGGCGCACTACCGCCCGCAGTTCGGCGACGTGCCGTCCGACCTGGAGTACGTCTGGCCGCCGTCCGACCGTCCCCCGCTCGCCGCCGGTCGGCCGAACCCCGCCGACGACTCCGGTGGCGGCACCGCACCGGTCTGACCGGGCCGGATCGGGCCTGGTCGGGCAGACTGGGGGTCCCTCGGGTCGGAAGGTGCACATGGCGCTGTCGCAGAAGCTGGGCCGGCTCATCGGCGTACGCGAGCACGTGGTGGACCCGGGCGGGGGTGGCGCCCCCCGGGTGGCCCGACCGACCACGGCCGTGGTGGTGGGCGGCGGGATCGCCGGCATGTCGGCGGCGGTGGTGCTCGCCGAACGCGGGGTGGACGTCACCGTGCTGGAGGCCGCGCCGACGCTGGGCGGCCGGCTCGGCGCGTGGCCGGAGGCGCTCGCCGACGGCAGCCAGGTCAACGAGCACGGCTTCCACGCGTTCTTCCGGCAGTACTACAACTGGCGGTCGATCCTGCGGCGGGTCGAGCCGACGCTCGGTTTCCTCAAGCCGATTCCCGGCTATCCGATCCTGTCCGCGCAGTGGCCCACCGAGGAGTTCGGCCGGCTGCCCCCGGCCCCGCCGGCCAACCTGCTGGCGTTACTGCTGCGCAGCCCCAGCCTGCGCCTGGCCGACCTGCGCACGATGGACCGGGACGCCGCGTTGCCGCTGCTCAGCTACGACCCGGTACGCACCTACGCCGAGTTCGACGACACCACCGCCGACGCGCTGCTCGCCTCGCTGAAACTGCCCGACCGGGCGCGGGCGATGCTGTTCGAGGTCTTCTCGCACTCGTTCTTCAACCACGAGACCGAGATGTCGGCCGCCGAGATGATCGCCCAGTTCCACTTCTATCTGCTGGGCAACCCGGAGGGGTTGGCGTTCGACTGCCCCGACGAGGACTACGCCACGGCGATCTGGCAGCCGCTGACCCGGTACGTGGACAAGCACGGCGGCCGGGTGCACACCGGGGTCGCCGCCACCCGGCTGGACCGGGAACCGGACGGCTGGCGGGTGACCACCGCCGACGGCACCGTCCACTCCGCCGGGCAGGTGGTGCTGGCCGTCGACCCGCCCGCGCTGGCGGCGCTGGTCGCCGCCTCCCCCGGCCTGGTCACGGTGGCACCCGAGCTGGTGGCGCGGATGCCCGCGTTCGGTCGGCCCGGCCCGCCGTACGCGGTGGCGCGGTACTGGCTCGACGGGGACGTCCGGGCCGACCGGGCGGTGTTCAGCGGGGTGTCCCGACAGCCCACCCTGGACTCGGTGACCCTCTACCACCGGCTGGAGAACGAGTCCCGCCGCTGGGCGCAGCGCACCGGCGGCGCGGTGGTGGAGCTGCACGCGTACGCCTGCGACGAGGGGGTGCCGGCCGAGGAGCTGGCCGAGCGGATGCGCACCGAGCTGGTCACGCTCTGGCCGGAGGTCGGCGGGTTGGGGGTGCGGGAGCTGCGCGCCCGGGTCGAGGCGCAGGCCCCGGCGTTCACCCCGGGCAGCCACCCCGGCCGCCCCGGGGTACGCACCGACGCCGAGGGCCTCTACCTGGCCGGGGACGGCATCGGCACCGACTTCCCCAGCGCGTTGATGGAACGGTCGGCGGCGACCGGGATCATCGCCGCCAACCACATCCTGCGCGCTGCGGGGGCGGCCACCGAACCGGTCCGCTCCATCCGCCCCCGGGGACTGCTCGCCGGGAAGTGAACGGGGGCCCGCCCGGCCGGTGGGCCGGACGGTCAGCGCGCGGTGCCCTGGTACGCGTCCCGCATGAGCTGCTGCATGTCGTCGAGCATCGGCATCCGGGGGTTCGCCGGGGCGCACTGGTCCTCGTAGGCGTTGAGGGCCTGCTGCGGCAGCGCCGCCTCGAACGCGGCCCGGTCGACGCCGATCGCGGCGAACGACGGTTCGATGCCGACCGCGCCGCGCAGCCGTTCCACCGCGTCGGCCAGCGACGCCACCCCTTCCGCCGGGGTGCCCGCCGGCAGGCCGAGTTGGGTGGCGATCTCGGCGAACCGTTCCGGGGCCCGGTAGCTCTCGTAGCGCGGCCAGCCGGACAGCTTCGTCGGGACGGTGCCGTTGTAGCGGATCACGTGCGGCAGCAGCACCGCGTTGGTCCGGCCGTGGGCGATGTGGAACGTCGCGCCGAGGGTGTGCGACATGGCGTGCACGATGCCGAGGAAGGCGCTGCCGAACGCCATCCCGGCGATGGTGCCCGCGTTGTGCATCCGTTCCCGCGCCTCGGGGTCGGCGTCGACCACCGCCCGTTCCAGGTTGGCGAAGATCAGCCGGATGGCGTGCAGCGCCAGCCCGTCGGTGAAGTCGTTCGCGTACACCGACACGTACGCCTCGATGGCGTGGGTGAGGGCGTCGAAGCCGCTGTCGGCGGCGATGGTCGCCGGCATGCTGGCGGTCAGCACCGGGTCGACGATCGCCACGGTCGGGGTGAGCGCGTAGTCGGCCAGCGGGTACTTCTTGCCGGTCCGGTGGTCGGTGATCACCGCGAACGGGGTGACCTCCGCGCCCGTGCCCGACGTGGTCGGCACACAGACCAGCCGGGCCAGCGCGCCGAGGGTCGGGAAGGTGAAGGCGCGCTTGCGGATGTCGAAGAACTTCTCCCGCATGTCGTCGAAGACCACGTCCGGGTGCTCGTAGCGCAGCCACATCACCTTGGCCGCGTCCATCGCCGAGCCGCCGCCGAGGGCGACGATGGTGTCCGGCCGGAAGGCCCGCATCAGCGCGGCCCCCCGGTCGACGGTCTCGACGCTCGGCTCGGGCTCCACGTCGTCGATGATCTGCAGGGCGATCCGCCCGGGGCGGCGTTGCAGCACCCGGTTGATCCGGTCGACGAAGCCGAGCCGGGTCATGGTGGCGTCGGTGACCACGGTGACCCGGTGCACGTCGGGCATCTCGGCGAGGTAGCGGATCGCGTTCGCCTCGAAGAAGATCTTCGACGGGACCTTGAACCACTGCATGTTGTTGTTCCGCCGGCCGATCCGCTTGATGTTGAGCAGGTTCACCGCCGAGACGTTGTCCGACACCGAGGTACGGCCGTAGCTGCCGCAGCCCAGCGTCAGCGACGGCAGGAACGCGTTGTACATGTCGCCGATGCCGCCCTGCGAGGCCGGCGAGTTCCAGATGATCCGGACCGCCTTGACCCGGCGGCCGAACTCCTCCACCAGGTCCTCGTCGGCGGTGTGGATGACCGCGCTGTGCCCGAGGCCGTGGAACTCGACCATCTGCTCGGCGTACCGCAGGCCCTGCTCGCGGCTGTCGGCGCGGAGCACGGCCAGCACCGGGCAGAGCTTCTCCCGGGTCAGCGGCTCGTCGGGGCCGACCCGGTCGACCGCGACCAGGATGATCGAGGTGTCGGGGGCGACGGTGATCCCGGCGGCGTCGGCGATCCAGGCGGCGGTCCGGCCGACCACGTCGGGGTTGAGCTTGCCGGCGGGGAACAGCAGCGCCTCCAGTTTGGCCTTCTCGGCCGGGGTGGCCAGGTGGGCGTGCAGGGTGCGGAACTCCGCGATGGCGGCGTCGTGGATCGCCGCGTCGAGGATGACGGCCTGCTCGGAGGCGCAGATCATGCCGTTGTCGAACGACTTGGACAGCACGATGTCGTTGACCGCGCGCTTCAGCTTGGCGGTCGCCTCGATCCAGGCCGGCACGTTGCCCGCGCCCACACCGAGCGCCGGCTTCCCCGCCGAGTAGGCCGCCCGGACCATGGCGTTGCCGCCGGTGGCGAGGATGGTGGCGACGCCGGGGTGGTGCATCAGCGCGGTGGTCGCCTCGACCGACGGCTCCTCGATCCACTGGATGCAGTGCTCGGGGGCCCCGGCGGCGACGGCCGCGTCGCGTACCGTGCGGGCGGCCTCGACGCTGCACCGCTGCGCCGCCGGGTGGAAGGCGAAGATGATCGGGTTGCGGGTCTTGAGCGCCAGCAGCGCCTTGAAGATGGTGGTCGAGGTGGGGTTGGTGACCGGGGTGATCCCGGCGACCACGCCCACCGGGTCGGCGATCTCGACGATCCCGCTGATCTCGTCCCGGGCGATCACCCCGACGGTACGGGTCTTCGCCATGCTGTGCGTGACGTGCTCGCAGGCGAAGATGTTCTTCACCGCCTTGTCCTCGAACACCCCCCGACCGGTCTCGGCGACGGCGAGCTGGGCGAGGGCGGCGTGCCGGTCCAGCGCGGCCACCGACGCCTTGCCGACGATGTGGTCGATCTGCTCCTGGTCGTACCGGTCGTAGTCGGCCAGGGCCTTGAGGCCGTCGGCGACCAGGGCGTCGATCGTGGTGGCGAGTTCGGTCGACATGCTTTCACCTCGGCGGTTGGCGGCGTCTCGGACACCCTCAGCATCCATCGACGGCCGTCTCGGCGGTGGGGCGCAAGGACCCGTCCGACGGTGGCCAAAGGTCCCGTCGTCACGCCCGTCCCGGGCACCTCCGGGTCGACCGAAGGTCCCGATGTCACGCGGCGGGCACGCAGCGTCGCCTACCCGACACCGCGCCCCGTCGCCCCCGTCCACCATGATTCGCATGACGGGACCGCGAAGGGCCTACACGTTGCTCGCCGTGGCCGCCGTCGGGGTGGCGGTGCTGGCCTGGCGGATCGGGGTCGACAAGGCCAATGCCCTGGTGGGCCTGGCCGGCGTCTTCGCCGCGAGCGCGCTCGGGCTGTTGTCCCTGTTCAGCGCGATCGACCCACGACTGTCCCGGGCGGCGACGGACGCCGCCGCCCTGCCGCCGGGGTCCACCCCGCCCGCGTCCGACGCACCGACCGGAGCAGACGCCACTCCGTCGGCCCCGGGGTTGCGCCGCCGCTGGCGACGCTGGCGGCTGCCGGCCGGGATCGCCGCGCTGCTGCTGGTGATCGTCAGTACGGTGACCGTGCTCTCCTGGCCGACGGACCGCACGCCGGACGCGCGCAGCGCCTCCCCCACGACCTCCGTCGACGCTTCGTCGGCCGACCCCGGCGTCACGGCGACCCCGGTCGGGCCGACGCCCTCCGCCGATCCGTCCGGGGCGACGCCCGCCACCACCCCGGCGACCCCGGATCCCGGCCCGGACGGGCCCACGGCCGGCCCGGGCCCGACCCCCACGGCCCGGCCGACGCCCGCCCCCGGGCCGGTCGAACGGGACTGGGTGCCGCCGAAGGACGCGCCGCACTGGAAGCTGCTCGACGGGGACTCGGTCTACTTCCTGCCGAAGCCCCGACTGGCGAAGGGCACCGGTTCCGGCACCCTGATCTTCCAGGGGAAGGACCACCAGCTCGCCCTCTACAACTGGACCGACGACCCGACCGACCTCAGCTACGAGGGCTGCCGGAATCCGAAGGCGCAGCGCTATTCGAGCATCGACCTCGAACAGCTCGAACCCACCCCGGTCACCTACTGCCAGCCCGACCCGGGCGACCCGACGGTGGTCAACTACGTCCGGATCGACCACAACCGCTACCAGGCGACGCCGGCCTCGGTCGACGTGACCGTCTGGTCGGTCCGCTCGTAACCAGGTCTGCCGGTCCGGCAGCTCGCAAGCGGAGGGCACGGCCGGCGGGTGGCATCGAAATGCGTTGCCCGCCCGCGCCGCCGCGCCTACCGTGATCCGCGCAAGGCCAACCAGTCGAACCGGGAGCACGCCATGACGTCGCCGCAGCTCACCAGCGCGTGGTCGACGCTACCCGTCGACGGTGACCGAGCCGAACACCCCCGGGACGGGGAACCCGACTGACGCGTGCCGCACGTGCCGGCCGCCCCGTCCCACCGTGGACCGGGTGGCCTTCGTCGTCCGGGCCGACCGACAGACCGATCGACCCACCGACCGCGAAGGGAGAGCCCGGTGGACGCCGTCCTCGTCATCAACGCCGACCTCGGCCCACTGCACCGGGTCACCGTCCAACACGCGATCCGGATGCTGTGCCGTCGGGTCGCCGAGATCCACGAGGCCGAGCCGGACCGGGTGATCGGGGTCTTCCCCGTCCCCCGGGTGGTCCGGCTCGTCCGGTACGTCGTCACCCGCTGGCGGTTCAGCGCCGGCCCGGCCTGGTCCCGGGCGGGGGTGCTGCGCCGCGACGGTGGGCGGTGCGCGTACTGCGGCGGGCCGGCCAGCACCGTCGACCACGTGCTGCCCCGCTCACGCGGCGGTGGCAACACCTGGCGGAACACCACCGCCGCCTGCTACCCGTGCAACCAGCGCAAGGGTGACCGGACGCCGGCCGAGGCGGACATGCCGCTGCGGCGGGCACCGGCGACGCCGAGCTGGGCGAGCCTCGCCGGGCGGTGACCGGACCGGCCGGCGGGCACAGGGGGTCGCGTCGGGGTACGCCCCGGCGCGACGCCCGCCGGCCCCCACCGCCCCGCCCCACCCAGGGGAACGGGCCCCGCAATCGGTGGCAGCCGGGCGGACCGGATCAGTGACCGGCGGCCGGCGACCAGGGAAAGTCGGGCGGGCGGCGTTCGTGGTGGGCGGCGACGCCCTCGCGGGCCTCGCCACTGTCGCGTGCCTTGCGGTGCCACCAGGCGATCCTCGCCGGCCCGGCCCGGTCGTCGATGATCTCCTTGGCGGCGGCGATACTGAGCTGGGAGCGGGCGGCGATGGCCCCGGTGATCGCGGACACCCGGCCGGGCAGGTCGTCGACCACCTCGTCGGCCAGGCCGACCCGCAGCGCCCGTTCGGCGTCGATCAGCTCGGCGGTGAAGATCAGGAACTTGGCCGTGGACGGGCCGACGAGCCGGGTCAGCCGCCTGGTGGTGGGTGCCGGGTAGACCAGCCCGAGCCGGGCCGGCGGCACCCCGAACCGGGCGTCCGGGGCGGCGATCCGCAGGTCGCAGGCGACCGCGAGCAGGCATCCACCGCCCACGCACGGGCCCTGCACCGCCGCGACGGTGGGCTTGGCGAACGCGGCCAACCGTTCCTCGGCGGCGACCGCGATGCCCGCGTCCCCGTTCGCGTCCAGCAGCTCGTCGAAGTCGCCGAGGTCGGCACCGGCGCAGAACGCCCCGTCAGCGCCGGTGAGCACCAGGGCGCGGACCGCCGGGTCGGCCTCCAGCCCGTCCAGCAGCACCGGCAGCCGCCGCCACATGGCAGGCGTCATCGCGTTGCGCCGGGCCGGGTTACGGATCGTCACCGTCGCCACCGCGCCGGTCACCCCGACGGTCAACTCCGCGTCCGACACCGTCGTAACCCCTCTCGTCGCGTCACCGGTGCGGCGACCATAACGGCGCGGGCCCGGCGACCACCCAGGAGGGGTGGCCGCCGGGCCCACCGACGCAGGGGTCAGGTCAGGACACGTCGAGCGCCGTGTCGTCGACCACGAAGGACGTCCGCAGCGAGGCGTCCTCGGTGCCGGTGAACTTCAGGGTCACGCTCTGGCCGGCGTACGCGGCCAGCGAGAACGAGCGCTGGGTGTACCCGGTGGCCTTGTTCAGGTTCGAGTAGGTCGCCAGGGTCGCCAGCACGGTGCCCGAGGAGTTGAGCACCTGCACGGTCAGCTTGTCGTACGCGGTCGTGGTGGTGACCTCCCGGCTGTCGATGTGCAGCCAGAAGCTGAAGTTGTACGTCGAGCAGCCCGCCGGCACGCTCACCGACTGGGAGAGCGTCTCGGTCAGGGTGCCACCGGTGCCGCCCAGCCAGGCGTTCCAGGTGCCACCGTGGGTGGGCTGGCTGGCGCCGTTCTGCCCGATGACGCCGGTGCTGGCCGCCCAGACCGTGTTGCCGGACTCGAAGCCGGGGTTGCCCAGCTTCTGGCCGGCGGTGCAGGTGCCACCGACGCTGCTCACGACCAGCGTGTAGCTGGCCGAGTGGGCCACCGCGCCGGTGCCGGTGACCGTCACCGGGTAGCTGCCGGCCGGGGTGCTGGCCGAGGTGGCGATGGTCAGGGTCGACGCGGCACCCGAGGTCACCGAGGCCGGGCTGAACGTCGCGGTCGCGCCGGTCGGCAGGCCGGACGCGGAGAACGTGACGGTCTGCGCGGTGCCGCTGGTGGTCGCGGTGGCGACGGTGGTGGCGACCGAACCGCCCGCGGTCACCGAACCGGAGGTCGGGGAGAGCGAGACGGAGAAGTCGTTACCGGTCGAGGAGCAGGGGGCGTCGCTGCCGGAGACGGCGACCGCGGTCCACGCCGCCTGGACGGCCTTGTACTCGGTGGAGCAGCTGCCGTACAGGTCGGTGGCCGCCTTCAGGCTGTACGCACGGGCGGTGTTCGACGGGGTGCTGGTGTTGACGTACGACGTGTTGGAGGTGAAGTACACGTCCAGGGCGCGGAACCAGATCTTCTCGGCCTTCTCCCGGCCGATGCCGGTGACCGCCGGGGCGGAGCCGCAGACCGGCGAGGTGCCGTACGACGTGGCGCCGGTGCCCTCGGCGAGGTTGAAGAAGAAGTGGTTGCCGACGCCGGAGGAGTAGTGCACGTCCTTGTTCTTGGTGCTGGTGGTCCAGCACGAGTCGGACGAGCCGTCCAGCGACGGGTTGTACATGTAGCGCAGCGGGGTGCCGTTGCCGTTGATGTTGATCTTCTCGCCGACCTGGTAGTCGCCCGGGTCGCTCGGCGCGGCGGCGTAAAACTCCACCATGTTGCCGAAGATGTCGCTGGTGGCCTCGTTGAGGCCGCCCGACTCGCCGGAGTAGACCAGGCCGGAGACGGCCTCGGTGACGCCGTGGCTCATCTCGTGGCCGGCCACGTCGAGGGAGACCAGCGGCCGGGAGTTGCTGGCGCCGTCGCCGTAGGTCATCTGGGCGCCGTCCCAGAAGGCGTTGATGTAGTTGCGGCCGTAGTGGACCCGGCTCGGCACGCCGGTGCCGTTGCCGAAGATGCCGTTGCGGCCGTGCACGTTCTTGAAGTAGTCGAACGTCTTGGCCGCGCCGAAGTGGGCGTCGACGCCGGCGGACTGCCGGTTGCTGTTGGTGCCGTCGCCCCAGACGTTGTCGGCGTCGGTGAACGTGGTGCAGGTGGTGGTGCCGTTGTTCATGTCACAGGTGCGCCCGTTGCCGTGCGACGGGTCGATCATCTGGTAGGTGCTGCCGGAGAGCGTGGTGTCGATGCTGACCGAGCCGGTGTAGATGCCCTGGCCGCTGCCGACCACCGACTCGATCTCGTCGTGCGCGCCGACGACCCGGCCGGTGCTGGCGTCGGTGATGACGTGCAGCTTCGACGGGGTCTGCTGGTCGGCCTTCCAGCCGGACAGCACGGTCTCCCAGGCGAGCATGCCCTTGCCGGAGGTGGCGTCGACGAAGAGTTCCGGCGTACCCACCTCGGTGATCGTGCCGGAGAACGCCTTGCGGGCCGTCGCGGCGGCCGACGCCGCGCTGATCTTGGCGGTGGTGCCGAGGGTCAGCGGGGCGGCCAGGCCGACCGAGGTGCCGGCGAGGGTGCCGTCGGGCGCGGTGTGGATGACGAAGTCACCGCCGTACACCCGCAGCCCCTGGTAGGTACGTGTGTACCGGACGTGTGCCGCACCGTTGGCGTCGACCTTGGTGCGGACCGCCTGGTACGCCTCCGCGCCGGTGCCCTGGACCGCGCCCGGGTTGCTGCGCAGCAGGCTCTCGGCGCGGGCGGCGGGGGCGGCATCGGGGGCGGGGGCGGGGGGAGCCGCGTGCGCTGCGGTGGCGACGCAGGTCAGCATTCCGCTGGTGAGCAGAGCTGCGCTGACGGCGGCGAGGGGTCTTTTCACGTGCCCTCCTGGCAAGGGAAAGATGTGACGGGGGTAGTCACGCATGTAGATATAGCGATACACCCGGGAAAAGAGAAGGGATGGAGCGGTTCCATGACACGACACTGGCCGAACGGAGGAGGGGCCCTACCCGGGGAACCGATTGACGTCGATGCACGTCCGATCGGGATGAGATCACCCGCCCTGCTCCTGGCAACCGTCACGACCGCCGCCGCGCTACTGACCGGCTGCTCAGCGGCCGAGCCGGGAACCCCTGCGTCACCAGCGGCCACGACCGCTCCGACCTCCGACGGGACCGCCGCCGCAGGCACCCCGACCGGGGCCCCGGCGACCGGCACGCCCGGCGACCCCGGCACCCGGGGAACCGGGGCGGACCGGGTCGTCCTGACCCGCTCCGGCGGTTTCGCCGGTAACCGGGACACGGTGACCGTCGAGCCCGACGGCCGGTGGACCACGACCGACCGGGCCGGCGCGACGCGTACCGGCCGGCTCGACTCGGCGGCGCTCGACCGGCTCCGGATGCTCATCGGCCCGGCAACCCGCGACCATGCCGGCGTCCTGTCCGACGACGGCTGCGCCGACACGTACCGCTATCAGCTCGCCGTCGGCGCCACCCACGTCGACTGGACCGACTGCCCGACCGGCCCGCAGCCACCCGCCGCCACGCGGGAACTGGCCGCGCTGCTGATGAAGACCACCACCACCGGCTGACCACGAAGGTCGTTTCCCGCGTCCGGCCAGCGGTCGCGTCGGCGGTGGCGCGGCTCACGGCGGCCCGCGCGGGCGGAAGCCGCCCGGGGTGACACTGGTCGGATAACCTACCCGCTCCGATTCGTGCGAGGAGCGTTGTGCCGAAGAGACGACCCGCCGGTCCGCGCCACCCGCTCGACCCGACCGTCCCACACCGCCCGTCGCGCCCGCACCTCCCCCTCGGCCTACCGCGCGCGTCCGGGCCGGCCGGCCTGCGCCGGACGCTCGGCCGGATCGGGTCGCTGCCGGCGGTGGTCGCCACCGTCCTGGCCACGGGGTGCGCGGTCGCCGACGTCGAACGGGCCTCCGTGCCCACTCCGACACCGGTGGCGCGGACGTTGCGGACCCCGGACACCCTGCTGGGGCTGCCCCGCACGGGCACGCCACTGCCCGCCGGGCTGCCCCGGTTCCGGCTCAACGAGCTGACCCGCGAGGCTTCCCCGGCCACCAGCACCGTCGAGGGGGTCTACGGACAGGGTCGACCCACCCCGGAGACGATCGTGGTGAGCGCCGTCTCGGGCACCATCGCCGACCCGCAGGCCATGCTGGACCGGCTGCTCAAGCCGTACCGGGTTCCGAAGCCCCGGTCGGTGGAGTTCGGCAGGTACGGCGGCGAGGCCCGGTGCGGGCGCGGGCGGACCGCCGACCAGGGCCACCTCACCGCCTGCGCCTGGGCCGATCCCGAGGTCGCCGGGGTGGTGGTCTTCCTGACCGCCACCAAGCAGCCGGACCGCAAGGAAGACTTCATCACCATCCGGGACGAACTGGAACAGCCCACCGGCTGACCAGCCCGCCACCCCGGGTCAGCCGGTGACGCCCGGCACCACCCGGAAGCGTTCGACGACGGCGAGGGTGTCGTCGTCCACCCGGAACCCGGGATCACCCAGCCAGCCCAGGTAGTCCGGCCCGTGCCAGTAGTCCTCGTGACCGGCCCGCCAGGCCGCCACCGAGTCGTAGCCCTCCCCCTCGTCGCGGGCGTGGTCGAGGTCGACGTCGCCGAGCCGGACCACCCGCACCCCGGTCACCTCGATCACCGCGACCGGCCGGTCGGCGGAGTCGACCACCACCGACCGGTCGCCCACCGCCGGTAACGGCTCGCCGTCGCGCTCGTAGTCCTGGAGCAGGCCCGTGGTGGAGGTCTTCGCCCCGCTGAGCACGGCGGCGACGAGTTGGTCACGCAGCGGGCCAGGGAAGGCGAACTCGCATTTCGGCAGGTCGGGAACGTTCAGCGTGGTCACCGGGCGACGGTAGCCCGGTGACCACGCCGCCCGCACCCGCGATACCGGCGTCGCCGGGTCAGGCCCGGGGGAACATCTGGCCGATCCGGATCCGGTTGCCGAACGGGTCACGGATGCCGAAGTCGATGCCGTACGGCCGTTCGGTCGGCTCGTCGGTGATGTCGACGCCCATGGCGACCAGGTCCTCGTACGTCTTGTGCGCGTCGTCGGTGGTGATGCTCAGCCACCCGCCGATCGCGCCCTTGGTCAGCAGCTCCCGGACCTGCTCGGCGGTCGCCGGGTCCAGCGCGGGCGGGCCGGGCCTCTCCAGCAGCACCTCGCGCTGCGGGTCGCCTGGCACGTTGACCGTCAGCCACCGCATGAAGCCCAGATCCTGGTCGGTGTTGACCTCGAAGCCCAGCTTGCCGACGTAGAAGTCGAGCGCCTCGTCCTGGTCGAGGACGTAGAGCTGGGAGCGGGTGATCGCGTTCATCGTCATGCCGCAGACGCTATGCCAGGCCGCTGACCTGCTGCTTATCCAAAACTGCTGGGCCTGGTCCAGGCCTTGGTGAAGCAGCTCGGCACCGTCGGGTCGCCGGCCGACCGGCGGCTGCGGTACTCGCTCGGTGACTCGCCGACGATCTGCCGGAAGGTGCGGCTGAACGAGCCGAGACTGCTGAACCCGACGGCGAAACAGATGTCGGTGACGTCCCGGCCGGTCTCCACCAGCAGCGCCATCGCCCGCTCCACCCGACGTCGTTGCAGGTAGCGGTGGGGCGTCTCGCCGAAGGTTGCCCGGAAGGTACGGATGAAGTGCGCCTCGGACACCAGCGCGATCCGGGCCAGCGCCGGGATGTCCAGCGGTTCGGCGTATGCCCGGTCCATCGCGTCCCGGGCCCGCAGCATGGCCCGGTTCGACTGCTCCACCGCACGACTCATCGGCCCCCGCCCCCGTCGTCCCCGTTCGCGCCGGATCAGGTTACCCAGCCGGGCCCGGCCGGCGGGGTCCCGCGACGGGCGGGGACGGCGGCACGGACGGTCGTCCGCGCCCGCGCACCGCCGACGGATCGACAAGCGGCAACGCCAGTGGCGGCCGTGCTGTGGAATTGGAGCCCCCGGCCGGGATCGAACCGGCGACATCTCGCTTACAAGGCGAGTGCTCTGGCCAGCTGAGCTACAGGGGCGCGTGGTGCGAGGTCAGCATAGCGACTGACGTCGGGAAATCCCGGCCGGCAGGGTGCCCGAGCATGGAAAACGTCAATCTCATGCCCGTACCACCGACGAATCGACGCGCCGGAGCCCCGTCAGGCGAGGGGATTGATGCCCGGCCGTGCCCGCCTGACCGAAATGCGTATGCCGTCCGTCCCACTCGGTGTATCCCGTCTTGGCAGGGATGGAAATCCCGTTTACCGTGCAGTGACACGGATGACACCCGGGGTCGGCCACGGCTGCCCTGCGGATGGCGTCCGCGGGTCGGCACCGTGGGTGCCGACAGCTCCTTCACTCGGATCGTCCGGCACGTTCCTGCCGGTGAAAGGAAGCGCACCACCATGGCTACGGTCACCTACGCGAAGGCCTCCCGGATCTACCCGGGCACCGAACGCCCCGCCGTCAACCAGCTCGACCTCCAGATCGGCGACGGCGAGTTCCTCGTCCTGGTCGGCCCGTCGGGTTGCGGCAAGTCCACCAGCCTGCGGATGCTCGCCGGCCTGGAGGACGTCGACGACGGCGCGATCTACATCGACGACCGGGACGTCACCCACCTCCCGCCGAAGGCCCGCGACATCGCGATGGTCTTCCAGAACTACGCCCTCTACCCGCACATGTCGGTGTACGAGAACATGGCGTTCGCCCTCAAGCTGCGCAAGACCCCCAAGGCCGAGATCGACCGGCGGGTCAAGGAGGCGGCCGGCCTGCTCCAGCTGGAGGAGTACCTCAGCCGCAAGCCGAAGGCGCTCTCCGGTGGTCAGCGCCAGCGCGTCGCGATGGGCCGGGCGATCGTCCGCGAGCCGCAGGTCTTCCTCATGGACGAGCCGCTGTCGAACCTCGACGCCAAGCTCCGCGTGCAGACCCGTACCCAGATCGCGTCGCTCCAGGCCAAGCTGGGCATCACCACGGTCTACGTCACCCACGACCAGGTCGAGGCCATGACCATGGGTCACCGGGTGGCGGTCATGCTCGACGGCGTCCTCCAGCAGGTGGACACCCCGCGGGCGCTCTACGACACCCCGGCCAACGTGTTCGTCGCCGGCTTCATGGGCTCCCCCGCCATGAACATCAAGACCGTCCCGCTGAACGAGCGGGGTGCGGCGTTCGCCGAGATGCACATCCCGCTGACCCGCGAGCAGGTCGAGGCGGCCCGCAGCGAGGGTGGCGACAACCGGGTCACCGTCGGTTTCCGCCCGGAGGACTGCGACCTGGTCAGCCCCACCGAGGGCGGCATGCCGGTCGTGGTCGAGCTGGTCGAGGACCTCGGTTCGGACGCGAACGTCTACGGCCACGCCGCGCTGGAGGGCCACGAGGAGCGGTTCGTGGTCCGCACCGACCGGCGGAACATGCCGAACATGGGTGACACCGTGTTCGTGAAGCCGCGTGCCGGCCGCAGCCACGTCTTCAACGCGGCCACCGGTCACCGCATCTGATCCCACCGCACGGAAAGGGGCGGTCCGCTTCGGCGGGCCGCCCCTTTCGTCGTGTTCTCGTCCCGGGCGGGCCGGGTGCCCGCGCCGGATCAGCCTTCCGCAGCGCGGCGGCGGGCCACCTCGGCGAGGGTGACGGCGGCGGCGACGCTGGCGTTCAACGACTCCACGTCGGAGATCATCGGGATGCTGACGGTCAGGTCACAGGTCTCCCCGACCAGCCGGGACAGCCCGCGCCCCTCGGAGCCGACCACCACGACCAGCGGGCCGACCGCGGCCTCCAGGTCGTACAGGTCGGTGTCGCCGTCGGCGTCCAGGCCGACCACCATGAACCCGGCGTCCTGACACGCCTTCAACGACCGGGTCAGGTTGGTGACCTGGGCGACCGGCACCCGCGCCGCCGCGCCGGCACTGGTCCGCCAGGCGGTCGCGGTGATTCCGGCGGCCCGCCGCTCCGGTACGAACACACCCTGCGCACCGAACGCGGCAGCCGACCGGATCACCGCACCCAGGTTGCGCGGGTCGGTGACCCCGTCCAGCGCCACCAACAGCGGGGCGGGCTGCTCCAGGGAGGCCGCCAGCAGGTCCTCGAAGAGCTCGTAGGCGAACGGCGGCACCTGGAGGCCGACACCCTGGTGCAGCACACCGCCGGTCATCCGGTCCAGTTCGGCCCGGCTGATCTCCAGGATGGCGATGCCCCGGTCGGCGGCCGTCCGGGTGATCTCGTTGACCCGGTCGTCGGCGTCGATGCCCAGCGCGGTGTAGAGCGCGGTCGCCGGCACCTGGGCGCGCAGCGACTCCAGCACCGGGTTGCGGCCCACCAGCAGCTCCGGGCTGTCCCTCGACGGGTTGGACTTGCGCCCCGGCGCGACCCGGGGACCGCTGCGGCCCGCACCGGCGCCACCCCGGCCACCCGCGCCGGACCGACCACCACCGCCGGCCCGGGCGGGGGCCACGCCCCGGGTTCCCTTGCCCCAGGTGGTGTCCTTGGTGCCCGGCTGGCCGATCTTGGGAGCCCGGCCCTCCTCGGCCGCCGCCCGGCGCTCCTTGTCCTGCTTCCAGGCGGTGCGCTGGGGCAGCTTCTCGGTCCCCGAGTACGCCTTGTGCCAGGGACGCTCGTCGGCGGGCAGGGTCTTGCCCCGGCCCGCGAGGGAGTCCTTGTTCTTGCCGCCGGAGCCCTTGGGGGCACCCGCCTTCGACGTCAGTCGCCGGCCACGGCGCTGCGAGTTGCCGGCCATCAGTCCTGCTCTCCAATAGTCCAACGGGGGCCCTGCGGGGTGTCCTCGACCACCACGCCGGCCTGCTTGAGCTGGTCGCGTACGGCGTCCGCAGCCGCCCAGTCCTTGCGGCTGCGGGCCTGCGCGCGCTGCTCCAGGGCCAGTGCGACCAGGGAGTCCACCACGCCCCGCAGGTCGTCGACGCGACCGCCACCGGTCCAGGCCGGGTCGAGGGGGTCGACGCCGAGGATATCCAGCATCGCCCGGGTGGCGGCCAGGGTGGTGCGGACCGTCACATCGTCGCCGTCGGCCAGCGCGGTGTTGCCGTCCCGCAGGGTCGCCTGGAGGACGGCGAGCGCGGCCGAGGTGTTCAGGTCGTCGTCCATCGCGGCCACGAACCCGGCGGGCAACTCACCGAGCTGCCCCGCGCCGACCCGCTCCACGGCCCGCTGCACGAACCCCTCGATCCGCCGGTACGCCACCGCGGCCTCGCGCAGCGCGTCCTCCGAGTAGTCGATCCGGGACCGGTAGTGCGCCGCCGCGTAGTAGTAGCGCAGCTCCACCGGACGCACCCCGAGCGAGTCGACGTAGTCGAGGTCGAGGGCGTTGCCCAGCGACTTGCCCATCTTGGCGCCGCCGATGCTGAGCAGTCCGTGGTGCACCCACCAGCGGGCGAAGGGCAGCCCGGCGGCCTGCGACTGGGCGATCTCGTTCTCGTGGTGCGGGAAGGTCAGGTCGAGCCCGCCGCCGTGGATGTCGAACTCCGCGCCGAGGTACCGCAGGCACATCGCCGAGCACTCGATGTGCCAGCCGGGCCGGCCCCGACCCCACGGCGAGGGCCAGTAGGCGTCGGCCGGCTCGTCCGGCTTGACGCCCTTCCACAGCGCGAAGTCCCGGGGGTCCCGCTTGCCGCGCTCCGGGGCGTCCCCGGCGGACTGCATGTCGTCGGGCGACTGGCCGGACAGCGACCCGTACGCCGGCCAGGAGGACACGTCGAAGTAGACGTCGCCGGAGCCGTCGGTGGCCGGGTAGGCGTGACCGGTCTCGATCAGCCTGGCGATCAGCTCGTGCATCTCCGGGATGTGCCCGGTCGCCCGCGGCTCGTACGTCGGCGGCAGCACGTTCAACGCCCGGTAGGACCGGGCCAGGACCAGCTCGTTGGCGTACGCGATGGACCAGAACGGGCGGCCCTGCTCCTGCGCCTTGACGAGGATCTTGTCGTCGATGTCGGTCACGTTGCGGATGAAGGTGACCTCGAAGCCGGCGGCCGACAGCCAACGCCGCAACACGTCGTAGTTGACGCCGGAGCGAAGGTGACCGATGTGCGGCGGCGCCTGGAGGGTGAGACCACACAGGTAGACCCCCACCTTGCCGGTTTCCCGCGGAACGAAGTCCCGCACCGATCGGGCGGCGGTGTCATACAGGCGTAGCGTCACCGTACCAGGGTAGCTGTCCGTGCTGTCCCGGGTCGGCCCGAGCCGGGTCGTACGCTGCCTGCTGTGGAGACGACGGCGGCCCCCGGCGAGCCGGGCAACCAGACGCCTGCGGGTGGCGAGACGGCGCAGACCCTGGACCGGGGCCTGCGCCTGCTGCACCTGGTCGCCGACGCGCCGGCCGGACTGACCGTCACCGAGGCCGCCCACCGGCTCGGCATCGGCCGGGCCGCCGTCTACCGGCTGGTGAGCGCGCTGACCGGACACGGCATGCTGCGCCGGGGCGGCGACGGCCGGCTGCGCCTCGGTGTCGGCGTGCTGCACCTGGCCCGACGGGCCCAGCCGCTGCTGGCCGAGGGGGCCCTGCCGGCGCTGCGGCGGCTCGCCGAGCAGACCGGGGCGACCGCGCACCTGACCGTGGTGGAGGGCGGCGAGGGGGTCGCCCTGGCCGTGGTCGAGCCGAGCTGGACGTCGCTCCACGTGGCGTACCGGCCGGGGGCCCGGCACCCGCTGGAGCGCGGGGCCGCCGGGCGGGCCGTCCTCGCCGGGCGGGCCGGCCACGCGGGCCCGGTGAGCACCGCCGGGGAACTCCAGGCCGGGGCGTACGGGGTGGCCGCGCCGGTGCTCGGGGTGCCCGGCCTGGAGGCGAGCGTCGGGGTGATCTCGCTGGCCCCGCTGCCGGTCGACACGGTCGGCCCGCAGGTCACCACTGCCGCCCGGACGATCGCCACCGCCCTGTCCTGAGCCGCCGGGCAGATGCGCGGAGAGGCCCGCACGACCAGGGGTCGTCCGGGCCTCTCCGTCGAGCGGTTCAGGCCGTGCTGTCGAACGTCAGGGGGTGACGTTCGGCTTGAGCGGGCTGCGGACCGCCGCGTTGGCGTCCACGATGCCGTACCCGTAGAAGCCGTTGAAGTTCAGCGACCCGGCGCAGTACGCGTCGAACTCGGTCGACCGGCCCTCGTTGGCGTAGCTCTGCAGACGCGGCTCCGGGCAGGCGTGCTCGGTGGCGGTCCGGTAGAGGTGCTGCTCCACCTTGGCCGGCGCCAGGCCGTAGCCGTCCTTCCCCTCCTTCTTGCCCCACTTGCTGACGATCAGCGCGGCGACCCCGCTGACGTGCGGCGACGCCATCGAGGTGCCCTGGAGGTAGGTGTAGTAGCCACACTCACCGGCGGTGGTGCACTGCTTGAACACCGAGTTCTCGAAGCCCGGCACGACGTTGCCGTTCTCGTCGACCGATCCCTCCTCCTGGAGCACCTTCTTCGGGTACGTCGAGAGGATCATGTTGGCGTCGGTGCGGTAGGTGTCGGTGCCGAAGCCGTCGCGGTACCAGCCACCCGGCGCGGCGACCGAAATCTGCTCGGTGCCGTAGTTGGAGAAGTCGGCCTTCTTGCCGGACGGGCCGACGGCGGACACGCCGATCACGTGCGGGCCCTCCGCGGGGAGGTCCCAGCAGCTCTCGTTGTCGATCGGGCGCGGGTACGGGTCGGCGCCGTAGTCCGGGCTGGACACGTCGGTGCGGGGCGCGCCGAGGTCCTCGTGGTTGTTGCCGAGCGCGCCGACCAGGGTGACGCCCTTGTTGTGGGCGAAGTTCAGGGCCCGCTTCATCGCCTTGATGACAGCCCGCTGCTCGGCCTGCGACTCGGGCGAGTCGGCCGGGTTCGCGGTGCAGTTGTAGAGCCACGGGTCGACGTAGAACGACATGTTCACCACGTCGAGGCCGGACTTGCCGGCGTGCACCAGGGCGTTGACGACCGGGTTGAGGAAGAAGTATCCGGAGTCCTGGCCGCCCTTGAGCTCCACCAGCGAGACGTTCGGGGCGACACCGGACAGGCCGAAGCCGTTGGCCGCCGCACCGATGGTGCCGGCGACGTGGGTGCCGTGCCCACCGTCGTCGGTGCCGACCGGGTCGAGGCAACTCGCCACCTCGCACGGACCGTCGATGTCGACGATGTCCGGAGCGAAGTTGCGGGACAGCGCCCAGTTGAAGTTGGGCGCGAGGTCGGGCTGGCTGGCGTCGACGCCGGTGTCCAGGACGCCGACGGTGACCCGCTTGTCGCCGGGCATGACCTTGCGGGCCTTGTCGGCCCCGATCATGCCGAGGCCCCAGAGCTTGTCGTCGAGCGGGTCGAGCTTCTTGCCGTTGGCGTTGCCCTTCGCCTTGGCCGCCTGCCCGGCCCGGGTCAGCAGGTTCTCCTGCTCGACCCGGTCCAACTTGGGCTTGCGGCCGATGGCCCGCTGCTCGGCCGCGCCGACCAGCGCGGGGGCGGCGGTGACCCGACCGGCGAAGTCGGCCCGGTCGCTGGTGACCTGGTACAGACCGACGTCGTCCGTACGGGACACGACGGTGCCGCCGGCGGCACGGATCGCGGCGATCGCCGCGTCCGCAGAGACGCCGTCCTCGGCCACCACGGTGAACGTCCGGCTGGTGGTCGGCCCGGCGTTCGCCGGGACGGTCAGGCCGGTCACCGTAAGTGCCAGGGCCGCCGCGGTCGCGACGGCTCCGGCGGTGAAGCGCTTGCTCACCACATCAGATCCTCTCGTTGAGGGACGTGGCGCCATCCCATAGCACCAGCGGGAATTCCGCCAGATACAAATCCGAATTGGTCCCGCATCAGGCATTCGTCGGTTGCAGGCTGCGCAGGGCCGCCGGCAGATCGGTGAGCGTGCCCACCTCGGCGTCGGGGCGTACCCCGGCGGGGAGGGCCAGTCCGCGTCGGTTGAGCCAGATGCCACGCATTCCGGCCTGCTGGGGGCCGAGCACGTCGTGGGAGATCGAGTCGCCGACGTACGCGATCCGTTGCGCCGGCACGCCGGCGGCGGCGACGATCGCCGCGTAGAACGCCGGGTCGGGCTTCTTGGGCAGGCCGCCCTCGTGGGCGTACAACTCGAAGGCGAACTCTCCGGGCAGGCCGCAGCGTTCGGCGCGGCTGTTGCCGTTGGTGGCGTACCCGAGGGTGAAGTCGGCGCGCAGCGCGGCCAGCGCCGGCAGGGCGTCGGGGTACGGGTGGCTGAGCGCGTAGCGCGTGGTGAAGAAGAGTTCGGCGAACTCGTCGAGCTGGCCGACCAGCCCGGCCCGGTCGAGGGACCGGGCCAGCGCGGCCCGGCGGATCTCCATCACCGGCGCGGCGGTCATCGACCCGAACACCGCCTGCCAGTCGGACTCCACCTCGGCGAAGGTCACCCCGGCCGCCACCGGGGTCCGGCGACGCATCTCCTCCAGTACGGCCACCAGGGCGCCGGTGACCGCCGGGCGCAGGTCGATCAGGGTCTCGTCGGCGTCGAACACCACCACGCTGAGCATGCCCGACACCCTCTCACGTTCCCCCTGCCCGGCCACGTCGAGCAGGCCACCACCCCGGCTCAGGTCAGTGCCGGCTGTTCCGTCCGGGCCGCCGGCTGTTCGGTGCGGCCCGCGCGCAGCTCGTCGAGGCGGACCAGGGCCACCCCGGCGACGATCAGCGCACCCCCGGCGAGTTGCACCGGCACCGGCAGCTCGCCGAGCACCAGCCAGGCGATGAGCACCGCGAACAGCACCTCGGTCAGCCCGACGAACGACGACAGCCGGGCACCGAGCAGGCGCGTCGCGGCGATCCCGGTCAGGTAGGCGACCACGGCGGCGACCAGTGACAGCCCGACGATCGGGACGAGCCAGCTGGTGCGCTGCCCGGCGAAGTCGACCGCGCCGAAGGTGGCCCGCAGCGGCAGCACCCCGACCAGGCCGAGCAGGGCGAGCACGGCCGCGCCGACGGCCATCCCGCCACTGGCCATGGTCACCGAGGGCAGGTCGGCGTCGACCCGCGCGGCGAGGACGAAGTAGCCGGCCAGCCCGACGGCCGCGCCGAGGCCCCAGAGCACGCCCACCGGGTCGAGCCGGCCCGTGCCGGTCAGGTCGAGCACCAGGACGAGCCCGACCAGGGCGGCCAGTGATCCGGCGACGGTGAGCCGGCGGGGGCGCTGCCCGTGCACCAGCCACAGCCAGCCGACCACGAGGATGATGCCGAGGTATTCCAGGAGCAGGGCCACCCCGACCGGCAGGTAGCGGACGGCGTTGAAGAAGCAGGCCTGTGCGGTGGCGACACCGAGCAGGCCGAAGACGGTGACCGGGCCGAGGTTGCGGCGCAGCACCCCGGCCCGGCCGCGCAGCGCCAGCACGGCGGGGACGGCCAGCACCAGGGCGGCCAGGCCGACCCGGGCGACCACGACCGCCTCGGCCGACCAGCCGGCCCCGATCAGCGACCTGGCGAAGATGCCGGAGGTGGCGAACGTGACGGCGGAGAGCAGGGCAAGGGCCAGGCCGGTGCCGGCGACGGGTCGGTGCGGCATCGGGGCTCCTCGGACGTGACATCAGCAAAGTAGGCTTACGCCAGTGACGCTAGCCGCCGACGACGACAGGGGTCAAGTTGCTTTTCGCCCATGACACGGAGTGCGGGCTGACCGCCGCCACCGCCCTGGTCAACACCGACGGCCGGGACGGCGAAGGGCTGCCCGACATCGCCGCGCTGGACCGCTTCGTCACCGCGAACGGGTGGACCGGCCGGCACGAGCGCACCGACGCCGAGCTGCACGCCGTCCGGGCCCTGCGCCCCCGGCTGCGCCGGCTCTGGGACGACGACCCGGACACCGTCGTCACCGTGGTCAACGACCTGCTCCGCGAGTCCCGGGCGCTGCCGCAGCTCATCCGGCACGATGACGAGCCGTACCACGTGCACGCGGTGCCCCGGGACGCCCCGCTGGCCACCCGGATGGCCGTCGAGGCGGCGATGGCCGTCGCCGACCTGGTCCGAGGCGACGAGCTGGGCCGGCTGCGGCACTGCGCCCACCCCGAATGCCCCAACGTGCTGGTCGACCTGTCCCGGAACCGGTCCCGCCGGTTCTGCGACGCGGGCTGCGGCAACCGGGTCGCGGTCAGCGCGTACCGGGCCCGCAAGGCGGCCGGTAGTCGCCCCTGAGCAACTCGTACTCCACCTCGCCGTGCTCCGTTCCGGGGATCGGGTCGGCCCAGTCGAGGTGGAAGGTGCGGACGTACCGCAGGCCGGCCTTCGCCAGCACCGCCCGGGAGCGCACGTTCACCGCCATCGTCTGCGCCCACACCCGGCGTACCCCCGGGGTGTCGAAGGCGTGGCCGACCAGCGCGCGGGCCCCCTCGGTGGCCAGGCCCCGCCCCCAGGCCGCCCGACGCAGCCGGTAACCCAGCTCCGGCCCGGTGCCGTCGTCGGACGGGTCGAGCGCGAACCAGCCGAGGAAAGCACCGTCGATGGTGTCCTCAGCCGCCCACCGGCCCAGCCCCGGGTAGCGGTCGTAGCCGGCGAGAATCCGGGGTAGCTGCTCGTCCCGCACGGTGGCGGGCGGGGTCGGCCGGCCGCCGGTGAGGAACCGCATCACCTCCGGGTCGCTGTCCAGTTCGACCAGATGCGGCACGTCGTCCGAGGTGAAACGGCGCAACCGCAGCCGGGCCGTCGTCAGCAACACCCCGTCCGAGCCGGTCACACCCCGGATCATGCCGCCCGCCGGCCGTCCGGTCGACCGGCTTTTCCGGTCCCGTCAGCGCGGCGGCGCGGCCACGAAGATCCGCCAGGAGTACGCCGGGAAGGTGAGCACCGGGCCCGTCGGGTCCTTGCTGTCCCGCACCCCGACCACCCCGACCAGGTTCGCCACCTCGACACAGTCGTGGTTCTGGCTGCTGCGGGTGCTCGTGCGCCAGGTCGGGCCGGTCGGCCCGGGAACCGCACGACCTGCCGCACCGGTCAGTTCCACGACTCCGCCACCTCCCGCATCAACTCGATGGACTCTGCCGGGGGCAACGCCTCACCGAGGGTCGACTCCCAGACCTCCCGCATCCGGATCAGCACGTCGGGCTCGGTGAACTCCTGGGTACGGACCTGCCCGCCGACACACCCCAGCTCCACGCCGTCGGGCAGGGTCGCCAGCACGAAACCCCCGGCGAGCCCCGGGTACTCCCCGGCCGTGCCCGGCACCAGGTGCAGCCGGACCCGGGGGTGCTCCGTCGCCACCCGCGCGAGGTGCGCGACCTGCTCACCCATCACCTTCCGGTTGCCGACCTGACGGCGGAGGGCAGCCTCGTCGAGGATCGCGACCACCTGCGGCGGCTGGTCGCGGTACAGCACCGCGTGGGTCTCCAGCCGGTCGGTCAGCCGCCGCTCCACCTCGGGCCCGTCGAGCAACGCGCCGGCCTCGAAGACGGCTCGGGCATACGCCTCCGTCTGGAAGAGACCGGGCACGTACAGCGGCTCGTACCAGCGGACCGCGCGCGCCTGCTCGATCAGTGCCCGCCAGCCGAGTTGCCACACCCGGGCCCGGTCGAGCGCGACCAGGTCGGTGAGCATCCGGCTGAAGATGCCGCCGGTGTCGAGGGCCCTGTCGGCCAGTTCGAGGTACTTGGCGGTGGGCGGCTGCTGGCCCAGTTCGATCGCGCTGACCATCGACGCCGAGTAGTTGACCGCCTTGGCGAGGTCGTCCTGGCTCAAGCCCCGCCGGGTTCGGGCCCGCCGCAGCTCGGCGACGAGGAAGGCCGCCGCCGTCATCCGCCCGTCCGTCATCTCCAGCCGCCCTCCACCGCGCCGACGATCGACTCCGACACCACGCCGACCAGGGACGCCGCTGACACAGGACAAGACCGGAAGCCGACAACAACCCTTCACACGGTAGTGGTTTCATCAGCAGACTGTGAAGTGCGACATCGACCGCTCTCCCTCCGGGCGGACCGGTGTCGCGGTGGGACGGCCTGCTCCCCGGCCGGCGGTCCCACCGCCGGGGGAGACGACCAGCCGACCCACCATGGAGGCGACGCGATGCCCCGGCTCACCTGGCGATACCGGCTTGCCCGTAGATTCCGATCCGGCCGGTTCCCCGAAGCGGCCCCACTCCACCGGCCCGCTCCCCCACCCGCCCGCCCGGTCACCCACCCGACACCGTTTCCGCCCAGCGGACCGGGCGCTTATCCGGCCACGTCCCCGACCACCGGGCCAGCCACCCACCCGGCCTTCTACCGGGCCAGCGGACCGGACGCCCATCCGACCCCGGACACGGGAGCGGAGGTAACCCCGGGTACCGGGTCGGGTCCGCCCGGGTGGGAGGACACCACCATCTCGTTTCCCCGGGTGGGGCGGGTCGGTTGGCTCACGCTCGCCCAGGAGTGGCGCGCCAACCGGGGACGCCGGTGAGCGCGGCGGCCGGCCCGGACGGGCCGCGCCGCCCCGGCGGACCACCCGACCCCGTCGGCCGCGGTGGGCCGGGGCCGGCGAATCCGCGCCCCCACCTGCCGTTGCGCCCGCTCTGGCTGTGTCGGGTGTGCGCCGCGCCGTGGCCCTGCGGGACCGCCCGACTCACCCTCGTCTCCGAGTACGCCCACGACCGGGTCGCGCTCAACATCTACCTCTGCACGGTGCTGCACGACGCCACCGCCGACCTGTACCGCCTCTATCCCGACACCGGCCCCGACCCGGCGACCCTCTTCGCCCGCTTCCTCGCCTGGGTTCCCCGTACCCGCCCACCGACCGAGCCATGATCCACTCACGAGAGCCGATGTAGCGCTGTCGAATCCGCCTGACACCGCTCCATCGGCCCACAGGAGTCGATCAAGCAGGGGCGGGGTCAGGCAGGGCGGGTCAGGGGTGGGTCATCCGGAGCAGGTCAAGGGCCTCGTCGAGCTGGGTCTCGGTGAGTTTGCCGGAGTCGACGTGCCCCCGGGAGATCACCACCTCCCGGATGCTGACCTGCTTCGCCAGCGCCTCCTTGGCGATCGAGGCGGCCTCGTCGTACCCGAGGTGGCGGTTGAGCGGGGTGACGATCGACGGCGACCCCTCCGCGTACGCCAGGCAGACCTCGGCGTCCGCGACCAGGCCGGCCACCAGCCGGTCGGCGAAGAGCCGGCTGGACGTGGAGAGCAGCTTGATCGATTCGAGCAGGTTGCGGCCCATCACCGGGAGCATGACGTTCAGCTCGAAGTCGCCCTGGCTGCCGGCGAACGCGACCGCCGCGTCGTTGCCGATCACCTGCGCGCAGACCTGCCGCACCGCCTCGGCGACCACCGGGTTCACCTTGCCCGGCATGATCGACGAGCCGGGCTGGAGGTCGGGGATGCGCAGCTCCCGCAGGCCCGCCCGGGGGCCGGACCCCATCCAGCGTACGTCGTTGGCGATCTTGTAGAGCCCGACCGCGACGGTACGCAGCTGGCCGGACGTCTCGACCAACGCGTCCCGCGCCCCCTGCGCCTCGAAGTGGTTTCGGGCCTCGGTCAACGGCAGCCCGGTCGAGGCGCGCAGCTTCTCGATCACCTTGCCGGCGAAGCCCAGCGGGGTGTTGATGCCGGTGCCCACGGCGGTGCCGCCCAACGGCAGCTCGGCCAGCCGGGGCAGCGCCGACTCCAACCGCTCGACGCCGTAGCGGACCTGTGCCGCGTACCCGCCGAACTCCTGCCCCAGGGTGACCGGGGTGGCGTCCATCAGGTGGGTACGCCCCGCCTTGACCACCGTCTCGAACTCGGCCGCCTTCGCCTCCAACGCCTCCGCCAGGTGGCGCAGCGACGGCAGCAGGTCCTCCACCACGAACTGGGTGGCGGCCAGGTGGATCGAGGACGGGAAGACGTCGTTGCTGGACTGGGAGGCATTCACGTCGTCGTTCGGGTGCACGTCGCGGCCCAGCTCCCGGGTGGCCAGGGTGGCGATCACCTCGTTGGTGTTCATGTTCGACGAGGTACCCGAGCCGGTCTGGAACACGTCGATCGGGAACTGGTCGTCGTACCCGCCGTCGGCCACGTGCGCGGCGGCGGTGGCGATCGCCTCGGCGACGTCCGCGCCGATCACCCCCAGCTCGCCGTTGACCAGGGCGGCGGCCCCCTTGATCTGGGCCAGCGCCTTGATCTGGGCCGGCTCGATGCCCCGGCCGGAGATCGGGAAGTTCTGCACCGCGCGCTGGGTCTGCGCCCGCCACAACGCCTCGGCGGGCACCTCCACCTCGCCCATCGAGTCGCGTTCGATCCGGTAGCCCGCTGCGTCTGGAGTCGTCACCCGTCCCATCCTGCCCCGCGCTCCCCCTGCTCGCAGCGAGGCTCAGGAGAAAACGGACGACAGAACAAGATCAAGCAAAACGGGGTAGGCCCGCTTGACGATCATGGAGTTGTGGTGCCGACTTTGGGGGTCTTACGGGCGTTCTGTTACCCACCACAACTCCATGATCGGCGAAGACCTCCGGTCGACGCTGACAGGAGCACACGTCATCGAGATCGTCGAGCGTGACCGGAGGCAGGGTGAGCCGCGCCGTACGAATCGGGTAGGTCGGTCGGGACACTCAGCGATGTTAGGGCGTGTGCGGGGCGAACTGGCTCGTCAGCGGCGGCCCACGGTCAGGACCGGCTTGGTGACCTCGGCGAAGAAGTCGTTGCCCTTGTCGTCGACCACGATGAACGCCGGGAAGTCCTCCACCTCGATCTTCCAGACCGCCTCCATGCCCAGCTCGGCGTACTCCAGCACCTCGACGTGCTTGATGCAGTCCTGGGCGAGCCGGGCCGCCGGGCCGCCGATCGAGCCGAGGTAGAACCCGCCGTGCTGCTGGCAGGAGCGGGTCACCTGGCCCGACCGGTTGCCCTTGGCCAGCATCACCTGGGAACCGCCGGCCGCCTGGAACTTCGCCACGTACGCGTCCATCCGGCCCGCGGTGGTCGGGCCGAACGAGCCGGAGGCGTAGCCCTCGGGGGTCTTGGCCGGGCCGGCGTAGTAGACGGCGTGGTCGCGCAGGTACTGCGGCATCGGCTCCCCGGCGTCGAGCCGCTCGGCGATCTTGGCGTGGGCGATGTCCCGGGCGACGACCAGCGGGCCGGTCAGCGACAGCCGGGTCTTCACCGGGTACTTCGACAGCTCGGCCCGGATCTCGTCCATCGGCCGGTTGAGGTCGACGCGTACCACGTCGGAGGCGTCGAGCGTCTCGTCGGTGACGTCCGGCAGGTAGCGCGCCGGGTCGGTCTCCAGGCGCTCCAGCCACACGCCGGACGGGGTGATCTTGGCGACCGCCTGCCGGTCGGCCGAGCAGGACACCGCGATCGCCACCGGGCAGGACGCGCCGTGCCGGGGCAGCCGGACCACCCGCACGTCGTGGCAGAAGTACCTGCCGCCGAACTGCGCGCCGATGCCGAAGTTGCGGGTCAGCTCCAGCACCTCCGCCTCCAGCTCCAGGTCCCGGAAGCCGTGGGCGGTCATCGAGCCGGAGGTGGGCAGCGCGTCGAGGTACTTCGCCGAGGCGTACTTGGCGGTCTTGAGGGCGTACTCGGCCGAGGTGCCGCCGATGACGATCGCCAGGTGGTACGGCGGGCAGGCCGAGGTGCCGATCAGCCGCAGCTTCTCCTCCAGGAACTGCATCATCCGCGTCGGGTTGAGCAGCGCCTTGGTCTCCTGGTAGAGGTAGGACTTGTTGGCCGAACCACCGCCCTTGGCCATGAACAGGAACTTGTACGCGTCGGGGTGCCCGTCCGGGTCCTCGGCGTACAGGTCGACCTGGGCGGGCAGATTGCTGCCGGTGTTCCGTTCGTCCCACATGGTCAGCGGGGCGAGCTGCGAGTACCGCAGGTTCAGCCGCGTGTACGCCTGGTAGACGCCACGCGAGATCGCCTCGGCGTCGGCGCCGTCGGTGAGCACGTGCCGGCCCCGCTTGCCCATCACGATCGCGGTGCCGGTGTCCTGGCACATCGGCAGCACGCCACCGGCGGCGATGTTGGCGTTGCGCAGCAGGTCCAGCGCGACGAACCGGTCGTTCGGCGAGGCCGCCGGATCGTCGATGATCGACCGGAGCTGGGCCAGGTGCGCCGGGCGCAGGAAGTGCGCGATGTCATGCATCGCCTCGGCGGTCAGCGCGGTCAGCGCGGCCGGCTCCACGGTCAGGAAACGGCGACCCCCCGGACCGTGGACGACGTCGACGCCCTCGTCGGTGACCAGGCGGTATTCGGTCTGATCCGGACCGGTCGGCAGCAAGGGGGCGTACGAGAACGCGGCGGCACTGCTCATGACGGAAAAGCCTAGGGCAGACCGGGCGATCGGTGACACCCGCCGGGTGGGTCGTGGGACGCCGCTCTCACCCGTTGCCGTTGGCGCAGAGTTCCCGTTTCGGCCCGCAGCTGTCCTCGGGCTCCGGCGCGCCGCCGGTCCGCCCCGGGCCGGACCCGTCACCACCGTCCGATCCGGCCGGGGGCGCGGCGGGCGGGGGCGCACCGGCACCCGCGCCGAACCGGACGTAGCCGATCTCCCGCCCCTCGCCGACGACCATCCCGTTCGGGCCGACAGCGAGCGCGTTGGCGCTGGTCCGCAACACCACGAGTTCCCTACCGGTACGCGGGTCCACGGCGACCAGCCGGTTCGGCTTGTCCCCGGTCAGCACCGCCGCGTACGGGGTGAGCGCCGCGCCCGCCTTCGCGCCGGCCGGCCGGGTCCAGCGGGCCCTGCCGGTGCCCAGTTCCCGGGCGATCACCGATTCCTTGTCGGCGCTGCGGACCAGGGCGTACCTGTCGTCGACGGCGAGCAGTTTCTCGCCCTCGGCGTCCACCAGCAGCAGCCGGCCGTCGTAGCCGTCGAGGACGGCCTCCCGCCCGTCGGGGGCCACCCCGATCAGCACGCTGCGCGCCCCCTGCGGGTCCTCCCGCTGCGCGCATCCGGCGCTGTCGGCGGTGCGCAGGTTGAACCCGCTGCGCCGCCACACCTCCTGCCCGGTGGCCGGGTCGCGGGCCGAGACGGTGTACTGGCAGCTGCCGTCGACCGACACCGCGCGGATCTTGAGCAGCCGGCCGCCGACCACCGACAACCGCTCGTCCCGGCCCGGCTCGACGTCCTGCACCACCCGGCCGGTGGCGGTGTCCACCACGTGCACCCGGCCGTCGACGGGGAAGCCGAGCAGCGGCGGCACCGACTCCGGCCCGGCCACCCCCTCGTCGATGCGCTGCGCGGTGAGCCGCCGGGTGCCGAGCAGACCCGGGTTGTCGGCGAACAGCCCGCTGCTGACGCCGGGCAGGAAGGCCGTCCACAGTGGGCGGGTGCCGCGCGGGTCCCAGGCGCTGAGCGTGCAGTCGGTGGCGGCCACGCACCGGGCGTCCAGCAGCATGTTCCGGTACGTCCAGACGGCCACCGCGTCACCGTCACGTCGCCGCACCGCCCCGGTGGTGGGGTCGAGCAGCTCGTACCCCTTGACCAGGAGCTTGCCCACGGCGACGACGGCGTCGCGGTCGCCGCCGGCCACCGCCGACCAGTCCGCCTTGCGTTCCCACAGCGGCGCGCCGGTGGCGAGGCTGCGCACCTCCGTGCGGGTACGTTGCTCGACCACGACGGTGTCGCCGACGATCGTGACGCTCTTCGGGGTACCGCCGACCCGCTGCTGCCACAGCACGTCCGGTTCGGAGATCGGCTCGCTGCGGTCGACCCAGTCCCACACCCCGGGGAAGGGGTTCCACACTCCGGTGACGGCGAGCGCGATCACGATGACGAGCCCGAGCAGCAGCCCTCCCCGCACCCCGCCAAGGCCCTTCACACCGGACACCGTAGCGACGATCACCTCCCCGCCCCGCCCCCGCGCCGGAGTGTCGCCCCGCTTTCTCCCTGGCGGGGGACGTACCCGGCGGGCAGACCGGACGCATCACACCATCGCCGAAATAGCGTCCATAGAGCCTTCGGATACCGCTATATCAGCCCAATTGCCCTGATCACGAACCGGCGGCGGACCGCAGCAACGGCAGCGTGCGGTACGGGATCTGCTCGGCCAGCGCGATGATCGTGGAGGCCCGGCGGATCGCCTCGGACGAGACGATCTGGTCGATCACCCGTTGCAGGTCGGTGTTGGAGCGCGCCACGATCCGGCAGAGCAGGTCGCTCGCCCCGGTGATGGTGTGCGCCTCCAGCACCTCCGGGATCGCCGCCAGGTGGGCGGTGACCGTGTCGTGGCCGTGCCGCTGGCTGATCTCCAAAGTGACGAAGCTGGTCACCGCGAACCCGATCGCCGCCGGCCGGATCTCCGGCCCGAACCCGCCGATCACCCCCCGGTCGACCAGCTTGTCCAGCCGGGCCTGGACGGTGCCCCGGGCCACCCCGAGCCGGCGGGAGCATTCCAGCACCCCGATCCGGGGTTCGTCGGCGAGGAGTTGGACCAGCCTGCCGTCCAACGCGTCGAGCTGTGCACCCTGTCCAGCGTTCATGGCTGGACACCCTACCGATTGCGCAACCTGACCAGCGGAAAACGTGACGGTTGCCCAGTGAACCCGGCCCCGCGATGCTCCCTGCAAGAGCTGTCGGACCACCGGCCCACGACGCCGGCCGCAACCGAGGGAGGCCACCGTGACCCAGGCGATCGACCGACCCCAGCCGACCGAGAACATCGACGTCGACACGCTCGTCGGCGCAGTCGACCACGACATCACCCGTGACCCGTTCCCGGTCAAGGGCCTCGACCACGTGCACTTCCTGGTCGGCAACGCCAAGCAGGCCGCGCACTACTACTCCACCGCGTTCGGGATGACCTGCGTGGCCTACCGGGGGCCCGAGCAGGGCTACCGCGACCACGCCGAGTACGTGCTGACCAGCGGCTCGGCCCGGTTCGTGCTGACCGGCGCGGTCCGCCCCGACGCGGCCGGCGCCGACCACGTCGCGAAGCACTCCGACGGGGTCAGTGACATCGCGCTGGAGGTGCCGGACGTCGACGCCGCGTACGCGCACGCGCTGGCCCAGGGCGCTACCGGCCTGGTCGAGCCGCACGACGTGACCGACGCGTACGGCACCGTCCGGATGGCCGCCATCGCCGCGTACGGCGACACCCGGCACAGCCTGGTCGACAGGTCCCGCTACAGCGGCCCGTTCCTGCCCGGCTTCGTGGCCCGGGGCCCGATCGTCGACCGGCAGCCGATGATCGCCGCCGGCCTCCAGCCGAAGCGCTTCTTCCAGGCCGTCGACCACGTGGTCGGCAACGTGGAGCTGGGCCGGATGGACGAGTGGGTGGAGTTCTACAAGCGGGTGATGGGCTTCTCCAACATGGCCGAGTTCATCGGCGACGACATCGCCACCGACTACTCGGCGCTGATGAGCAAGGTCGTCGCCAGCGGCACCCGGAAGGTGAAGTTCCCGCTCAACGAGCCGGCGGTAGCCCGCAAGAAGTCGCAGATCGACGAGTACCTGGAGTTCTACCAGGGCCCCGGCGCGCAGCACATCGCGGTCGCCACCAACGACATCCTGGCCAGCGTCGACGCGATGCGCGCGGCCGGCGTCGAGTTCCTCGACACCCCCGACTCGTACTACGACGACCCGGAGCTGCGGGCCCGGATCGGCAAGGTGCGGGTGCCGATCGAGGAGCTGAAGTCCCGCAAGATCCTGGTCGACCGGGACGAGGACGGCTACCTGCTCCAGATCTTCACCAAGCCGGTGCAGGACCGGCCGACGGTCTTCTTCGAGCTGATCGAGCGGCACGGCTCGCTCGGTTTCGGCAAGGGCAACTTCAAGGCGCTGTTCGAAGCCATCGAGCGTGAGCAGGAAGCGCGCGGCAATTTGTAACACTGTCTCGCGTGACGCAACCTCCGAGCTATCCGACACCGCCGGCCGGTGGGCCCAGGCCCGCCGCCGGCGGCTTCGCCCCGCCCGCCGGCCCACACCCCCAGGGGTACGCCGTGCCGCCGCAACCCGGCCCCTACGCCGCCCCGCCCGGCGGCTACCCGCGACCCGGCCCGTACGCCGGGATGCCCGGGTACCCGCCGCCGGCACCCGGCATGCCGCCGCCCGGGATGTCGCCGCGTGGGCTGCCGCTGGCCAGCTTCGGTGACCGGCTGCTCGCCCTGCTCATCGACGGGGCGGTGCTCATCGCGGCCAGCATGGTCTTCATCGTGCCGGCCTTCATCGTCTTCTTCCAGCTGGTCCTGCCCGACCTGACCACCACGGCCGACGGCCGGGCCACCTCCGACCCGTTCACCAACTTCCTGATTCCGATGCTGGTGTTGCAGGGCGTGATCTTCGTGGTGGCGTTCGCCCTGAGCTACGTCTACCAGGTCGAGATGATGTTCAAGACCGGGCAGACCATCGGCAAGCGGGTGATGAAGATCCAGGTGGTGCCGCTCGACCCGGCCGCCACGCTGACCCGTACGGCGGCGGCCAAGCGGTGGGCCGCCTACCAGATCGGCGGGGCGGTCATTCCCGTCTTCAGCTACCTCGACGGGCTGTGGCAGCTCTGGGACAAGCCGTGGCAGCAGTGCCTCCACGACAAGTTCGCCGGCACCATCGTCGTTAAGGTTGCCGGGTGAGCGAGCAGAGCGACCGCACCGGACAGCGCAGGGCGAGACCGTGAGCGTGCAACCAGGTTGGTACGTCGACCCGGCCGAGCCGACCACCCGACGGTGGTGGGACGGCGAGGGCTGGATCGGTGCCCCGATCCCGGTCGACGCCACGCCACCCGACGGGCCGCCCCCGCCCGAGCCGGAGCCCGCCGCCGAGCCGCCCGCCCCGACCTCCCCCGCCGGGGCCACCCCGGTGTCCGGCCAGCACCCGCCGGTCGCTCCCGGCACGCCTGCCGTACCCGGCCCGACCTGGGCGGGGCAGCCGGGCGCAGGCCGGCCCTGGGCCGGGCAACCCGACGCCGGCCAGCCCGGCCCGGGTCAGCCGTGGACGGGACAGCCCGGCGCGACCGGGCAGCCCTGGGCCGGCCAGCCGGGAGTGGGGCAGCCCGGCGGTCCACCGCCCGGGTGGCCGTACCCGACCTGGCCGGGGCGACCGCCGGAACCCAGGCCGCATGGCGTGCCGCTGGCCGGCTACGGTGCCCGGCTGCTCGCCCGGCTGATCGACTTCGGGGTCGTCTTCGCGCTCAACGCGGTGGTCAACGGCTGGTTCGTCTGGCGGTACTTCGAAGAGACCGCCCCCTACCTGCGGGAGGCGGTCCGGCGGGCGATGGCCGGCGACTCCTCCCGGGAGGGGCTGCCCGCCATCGGTGAGCAGGCCGGCGGCCTCCAGATCGCCATCCTGGTCATCGCGACCGCGCTCTGGTTCGCCTACGAGGTGCCGACGATGGCCGCCGGCGGGCAGACCCTGGGCAAGCGGCTGCTGCGCATCCGGGCGGTACCCGTCGACGCCGACCAGCCGCTCGGCTTCGGCCGGGCCACCCGGCGGTGGAGCACCATGGGCATGCCCACCCTGCTCTGGTTCTGCTGCGGCTTCGGCCTGCTGCTCCAGTTCGTCGACGCGGTCTCCGCGCTGTTCGACCACCCGCTGCGCCAGGCGCTGCACGACAAGCGGGCCCAGACGGTCGTGGTGCAGGTGCCCCGCACCGACCACCCGGACACCCGCACCGACGATTCCGACACCGCCACCGACCGCACCGACCCCGAGCCCCCGGGAGACACCCCATGACCGACACCGGACGGCACCAGCCCCCGCTGCGGCTGACCCGCGCCGACCTGGACGCCCTGCCGAACTACGTCCCCGGGCGCAGCCCGGCCGACCTGGCCCGCGAACTGGGCCTGGCCGAGGCGATCAAGCTGGCCAGCAACGAGGTGCCGTACGGGCCGCTGCCCGGGGTGGTCGAGGCGGTCACCGACGCGGTCGCCGGGTCGCACCGCTACCCGGACATGGGCGTGGTGGCGCTGCGCGCCGCGCTCGCCGAGCGGTACGGCGTGGACCCGGACCGGATCGCCACCGGCTGCGGGTCGGTGGCGCTGGCCGAGCACCTGGTCCGGGCCACCTGCCTGCCCGGCGACGAACTGCTCTACTCGTGGCGCTCGTTCGAGGCGTACCCGATCATCGCGGCGACCAGCGGCGCGAGCAGCGTGCGGGTGCCCAGCGACGCCGGGCACGGGCACGACCTGGCGGCGATGGCCGCGGCGGTGACCGACCGGACCCGGATGGTGCTGGTCTGTAACCCCAACAATCCCACCGGTACCGCCGTGCACAAGCCGGAACTGGACCGCTTCCTCGACGCCGTCGGCGACGACGTGCTGGTCGTCATCGACGAGGCGTACCGGGAGTTCGTCACCGACCCGCAGGTGCCCGACGGCCTGACCTACCTCGACCGGCCCAACGTGGTGGTGCTGCGCACCCTGTCCAAGGCGTGGGGCCTGGCCGGGCTGCGGATCGGCTGGCTGGTCGGCACCCCGGAGGTGGCCGCCGCGGTGCGCAAGGTGGTCACCCCGTTCTCCACGAACACGGCGGCGCAGGCGGGGGCGCTGGCCGCGCTCGCCCAGGCCGACGAGGTCGAACGCCGCTGCGCGCTGGTCGTGGCGGAACGGGAGCGGGTCACCGCGGCACTGCGCAAGTTCGTCCCCGACCTGCCGTCCAGCCAGGCCAACTTCGTCTGGCTGCCGCTGGGCGAGAGGGCCGTGGAGTTCGGCCGGGCCTGTGAGGCGCGCGGCGTGATCGTCCGCCCGTTCCCCGGCGACGGCGTCCGGGTCACCATCGGCACCCCGGCCGAGAACGACGCCTTCCTGGCCGTGGCGGAGGCCGCCCTGTCCTGAACCACCGTCCGGCCCCGCCCCGGCCCACCGGCCGGGGCGCGCGGCCGGACGCCGGTCGGGCCGGGTCAGGTCGCGGCGAGCACCACCGGCTCGGCCATCAGGAAGTACGCCTGGTCGTCGTCGTCCGGGCCGGCACGCTCCCGCAGCCGTTCCACCGCGACGTAGCCGCCGGCCGCGTACGCCCGGCCCGGTTTCCAGCCGATGCCGTCCCGGCCGGGGGTCAGCGGGAAGCGGGACCGCTCGGCACCGGTGACCGGATCGAGGGTGACCAGTTCCCGGCGTTCGGTCAGCACGTAGAGCCGGCCCGCCTCGGTGGCGAGGACCGTCACCCGGCCCAGGTCACCGCGCTGCCAGCGGCCCTTGCCACTGCGCGCCTCCCAGCCCTTGAGCACCCCGCCGTCATCGCCGACGGCCAACTCGCCGACCAGGGTGGTGTCGGCGGCGTCCAGGGCGGGGGCGGCCATCGGCGCACCCGGGCCGACCTGCCAGCCCCGGCCGCCGTCACCGCCGTCGGTGCGCAGCCCCCGGCACTGCGACCGGGGGGTGAGGCAGCCGACCGGGGTGACGGTGAACCGCTCGGGTGCGTCCGGGGGCCGCCAGCGGGTGCCCACCGTGCCGGTGGCGACGGCGCGGAACTCGACAGTCGTCGGGCCGGCGCAGGAGTCGACCGAGAAGACCTGACCGGCGGCGGTGGTGCCCAGGTCGGTACGGCAGTCCCGGCCGCCGTCGACCCGCCACAGCTCGCGCCCGTCGGCGAGGTCGTAGCCGCGCAGGCCGTTCCGGCCGGAGATGACGAGCACCGTCCGGCTTCCGGGGGCGGGGGCGACGGAGATGCCGCGCGGGTCCCAGACGGTGGCCGCCCCGGTGCGCCGGGCGGGGGCCACGGCGTACGGCGTCGGCCCGTCGACCCGCCAGGCGACCGTACCGGTGAGCCCGTCCAGCGCCACCAGCTTCCCGTCCGACCAGCGGCTGAGCACCGTCGTGCCGGCCGCCAGCACTCCGTCGAGGGTGGCCGGCCAGCGCCGGTACGACCAGAACGGGGTGACCCGGTTGCGACCGTCGGCGGGCTGGTCGGCGTAGAGCTGACGCTCGGCGGCGTAGACCCGCAGCCGTCCCGCCACCACCAGCGGCGCGACCGGCAGCCGACCCACCACCCCGACCGCCGGGGTGCCGGCGGGCGGCGGTGCGCCCCGGGCGGGCGTGACGACCTCGGCGGGGGCGAGCACCCGGTAGCCGATGCCGGCGACCGCCGCGAGGGTGAGCAGCGTGGTGGCCGCGACCACGAGTCGCCGCCGTCCCTTCGGGAATCCCATGCCCACCTCCGCCCGGCACCCTACCCAGGCATCCCTCCTGGGGACCGGTCAGGTCGCGTCGCGTCGCGCGAAGGAAGTCGGGCCGCCGGTGTCCGGACGCGGATCAGGCGGCGGTGGCCCGGCCGGTGCTGCGCACGGTGGCGGCCAGCGCGGTCAGGTCGTGCCGGATCGCGCCCTCGACCGTCCGGGCGGCCAGGCCGCCGAAGAGCAGCGCCATCACCCGCCCGTACGGGGTGGTCGGCAGGGCCCGGTGTTCGACGGTGACGGCGGTGCAGGCGCGGCGGCGACGGTGCACGGCGCGCAGGGTCCAGGTGATCCGGTAGTCCACCCCGCTGCCCGGGGAGGCGAGCACCAGCCGGTGCGGTGGCTCGGCGGCCAGCACCAGGAACTCCTCCACCTGGTCACCGCCGTCCGGGCGGGTACGGGTCTCCCGCCAGGCGGTGCCCGGCCCGAACGGCCCCGGGGTGAGCAACTCGGCGGCGCTGACCGTGCAGAGCCAGTCGACCCGGACGGGCAGGTCGGTCAGGAGTTCCCACACGTCGACGGCCGACGCCTCGATGACAGCGGTGACCGCGACCGTCGACATGGCACCTCCCGTGTCGTCCACCGTACGGCGGGTGAGCGACCGACGGGGGGCCGTACGGTGAAATTTCCGTCACCGGCGTCCCGGGTGGGACGCCGGTGACGGGGCCGGTCAGGGGCGGAAGGCCCCCTGCCGGACGGCGTCGACGAACGCCGTCCAACCCGGTGGGCCGATGACCAGGGCCGGGCCCGACGGGTCCTTGGAGTCGCGTACCCCGACCACGGCCCGGGTGCGGACGAGGTTGTCCGCCACCTCCACACAGAGCCCCTGGTCGTTCGAGCGGCTACTGGTGCGCCACACCGCGCCGACGAGATCGTTCATGCTCGTACCTCCTCTCCACTGGGACGTGCCACGCCGACGCGCCCCGCGCCGCCGACGGGAGACGGCGGCGCGGGGCGTACGGCGGAATCCGGTGGGAGAAACGCGGCAGGAGCGCCTGACGGTCGGACAGCGGGTGCGACCGTCCGACGTCGGTTCAGCGGGCGGGCAGGATGCGCCCGGTGACCTCGCCGAGCGCGATGGTGGAGCCGTCCGGGCCGGGCGCGGTGGCCCGCAGGGTGACGGTGTCGCCGTCGGCGAGGAAGGTGCGGGTGTCCCCACCGACGGTGACCGGTTCGGCCCCGCCCCAGGTCAGTTCCAGGAACGAGCCCACCTGGCCGCGTTCGGGGCCGGAGACCGTGCCCGAGGCGTACAGATCGCCGGTCCGCAGGGACGCGCCGTTGACGGTCAGGTGGGCCAACTGTTGGGCGGGGGTCCAGTACATGCCGGCGAACGGCGGCTCGGTGACCCGCTCACCGTTCCACTCCACCGAAAGCCGCAGGTCGAGGCCCAGGTGCGGGGTCTGGCGCAGGTAGTCCTGCACCGGCGGGTCCTGCCGCGGGGCGGGCACGAACGCGTCGGCCAGGGCGTCCAGCGGGGTCACCCAGGCCGAGACGGAGGTGGCGAAGGACTTGCCGAGGAACGGCCCGAGCGGCTGGTACTCCCACGCCTGGATGTCCCGGGCCGACCAGTCGTTGACCAGCACCACCCCGAAGACGTGGTCGGTGAAGTCGCCGGTGGGCACCCGGTCGCCGAGCGCGCTCGGCACGCCGACCACGAAGCCCACCTCGGCCTCGATGTCGAGGCGTACCGACGGGCCGACGGTGGGGCCCTCGCCGGTGGCGCGCTGCCCGCTCGGGCGGACGACCGGGGTACCGGAGACCACCACCGTGCCGGCCCGGCCGTGGTAGCCGATCGGCAGGTGCTTCCAGTTCGGCAGCAGCGGCGGCTGGCCGGGGCGGAAGATCTGCCCGACGTTGCCGGCGTGGTGCTCGGAGGAGTAGAAGTCGACGTAGTCGGCCACCTCGAACGGCAGCAGCAGCTCGACCTCGGCCAGTGGCACCAGCAGCGGCTCGACGGCGGGCCGGTGCGCCGGGTCGGTGAGCAGTTCGACGAGGCGCTGCCGGACCGAGGTCCACTGCGGGCGGCCCAGCGCCATGAAGTCGTTGAGGGTGGGCCGACGCAACGCCCCGGCGGCGAGGACCAGCCCGGCCTCCTCGGCTCCGGTCAGGTCGAACACCAGGTCGGCGACGCGTACGCCGATCCGGGGTGGCCGCCCGTCGTGCCGGAACACCCCGTACGGCAGGTTGGTCACCCCGTACGCCGAGCCGTCCGCGCCCGTCACCCAGCTCATCTGTCGAATCCCCCGTTCACCAGCCCCAGCCGGATCAGATCGGTCAGTGGTTCCCGCACGCTGCACGAGCCGAACCCGATCCACAGCGGACGGTCGGTGTCGCGGGCCGACCGGGCCGGCTCGACCACCCGTAGCGGGTCGGTGTCGGCGAGCAGCGCGGCCACGGCGTCCACCTCGGCGTCGTCGGCGGCGGCGAGGGTGGCGGCCAGCACGTTGCCGAACCCGTGGTGGGTGAAGCCGGTCTCCGGGTCGATCTGGCGCAGCGCGTGGTGCAGCCCGGCGGTCAGCTTGAACGGCAGCGCCCGGTCCCGGCAGGCGCAGATCACCGCGGCCAGCTCGACGGGGGTGGGGAACAGTTCGGCGGCCAGTCCGCCGGTGCGGAACTTCGCGGCGATCGGCAGGCCGGTGGCGCGGGCCTCGGCGAGGGTGTCCAGCGCGGCGGTCAGCCCGAAGGTCAGCGGCAGTTCGGCGTACCAGTGCACGGCCGGCTCCCGACCGGGGTCCGCCGCGGCGAGCCGGAGCAGCTCGGCCAGGCCGGGCTGCGGGTCCTCGCCACGTCGGGCGACCGCCACCTCGACCTGCCGGACCACGAGGCCGGCGGCGTCGAGGCGGCCCAGCGCGGCGGGCAACCGGGCGGGACCGGTGTCGCCGATCAACCCGACCACGAAGTCCTCCGCCGGGTCGGTCAGGCCGGTCAACGCGTCGACGGCGGAGGCGGGCACCAGCAGCGGGCCGACCAGGTCGGCGTACCAGGAGGCGCGGTGTTCACGGTGTGCCGCGACCGCGTCGGGCAGCGTCGCGCTGCCGGGCGGGAAGACGGCGGCGTCGTCGACGAGTCCGGCGAGGAGGCGGGGGACCTGCGTTGACACGAGACAAGAATCTACGGGACGCTGTCAAGGAACGGACAGCGACGTCCGATTAACGGACACCACCGGCCGGATATCGGGACAATACGGGAGGCGACATGCCGTACTACCGCAGCGTCGGCGAGGTGCCCCGCAAGCGGCACACCCAGTTCCGCCAGCCCGACGGCAGCCTCTACACCGAGGAGCTGATGGGTCAGGAGGGCTTCTCCGCCGACTCGTCCCTGCTCTACCACCGGCACCCGCCGACCGCGATCGTCGCCGCCGAAGAGTTCACCCCGCCCGGGTACACCCGGCTGCCGAACCACCCGCTCAAGCCGCGCCACCTACAGACCCACAAGCTCGACGGCGCGGGTGCCGACCCGGTGCTCGGCCGGCGTCACCTGCTCGCCAACGACGACGTCCGGATCGGGTACGTGCTGGCCGACCGGCCGTCCCCGCTCTACCGCAACGCCACCGGCGACGAGTGCCTCTACGTCGAGGCGGGCACCCTGCGCCTGGAGTCCACCTTCGGCGCGCTCGACCTGGTCGCCGGCGACTACGTGGTCGTCCCCACCTCGACGGTCCACCGGCTGGTCCCCACCGGCGACACCCCGGTCCGGCTGCTCACCATCGAGGCCACCGGGCACATCGGCCCACCCAAGCGCTACCTGTCGGTACGCGGCCAGTTCCTCGAACACTCCCCCTACTGCGAGCGGGACGTCCGGGGGCCGGACACGCCGCTGCTGGTCGACGGCACCGACGTCGAGGTGCTGGTCCGCCACCGCGCCCGGACGGCCACCGGCACCGCCTGGACCCGACACGTCTACGCCCACCACCCGTTCGACGTGGTCGGCTGGGACGGCCACCAGTACCCGTGGGCGTTCTCCATCCACGACTTCGAGCCGATCACCGGCCGCCTGCACCAGCCGCCACCGGTGCACCAGACCTTCCAGGGCCCCAACTTCGTGATCTGCTCGTTCGTGCCCCGCAAGGTCGACTACCACCCGGACGCCATCCCGGTGCCGTACCACCACCACAACGTCGACTCCGACGAGATGCTCTTCTACACCGGCGGCAACTACGAGGCCCGGCGCGGCTCCGGCATCGGGCAGGGCTCGATCTCGCTGCACCCGTCCGGCTTCACCCACGGCCCGCAGCCCGGCGCGGCGGAACGCTCGATCGGCGTCGACTTCTTCGACGAACTGGCCGTCATGGTCGACACCTTCCGCCCCCTCGACCTCTGCGACGCCGCCGTCGAGTGCGAGGACCCGGGCTACGCCTGGACCTGGAACCGCCAGCCCTGACCCCGGGCCCTGGAGGCTAGGAGACGCCCGCGCGGGTGGCGGCGATCAGCGTCGACGGCACCGCGACGGCGATCGCGAGCACCAGCGGCCACGGGCTGCCCACCAGGGCGAACAGCAGCAGCAGGGCCGGGCCGGCCGGGACGGCGTACACGGCGAACGCCAACGCCCGGTCCTCCCGGCGCAGCGCCGGCAGGACCACCCGGCCCAGTTCGGGCACCCGCCGGGACAGCCGCCAGGCCAGCAGCGCACCACCGGCCGCCGCCAGCACCGCCACCACCCGACTCGCCCCCGCGCCGCCGGCGGCCAGGAACGCGAGCAGCAGGCTGGCCACCAGCGACCAGCCGTTGCCGATCAGGACGAGCCGGCGCAGCCCGGCCCAGAGCGGCAGCTTCTCGGCCCGCGCCGGCTGCACCGGCGCCAACGCGGCGACCTGTTCCAGCGCCAGCACCCAGCGCCGCCGCTCCAACCGCAGCACCCCCGGGTCGTGCCGCGCCTCGGCCAGCTCCGGATCGAGCCGCAACGCCTCCCGGTAGGCCCGCTCGGCCAGGTCGAACAACTCCAGCCGGCCGGCGACCAGGGCCAGCACCAGATGCGCCTGCGGCTCGTCGGGGGCCAGCTCCACCCCGCGCCAGGCCGCGTTCAGCGCCGGCTGGCCGTTGCGCGCCTCGGCCAGGATCGCCGCGGCGCTCCGCTGGGCGTACGCGTCACCCGGCCCGGCCGCCAGGATCCGATCGGCGGTACGCGCCGACTCGGCGTACTCCCCCAGGTCGGCGAGGGCGATCGCCCGGACGACCAGCGCGGCGGTCGGCACCCTCGCCCCGGCCTCCCCGGGCGCGCCGGCTCCTCCGGCCGGACCGGGGGCGGGTGCACCGGCCGGACCGGGGAACGAGGGTGCATCCGGCTGGTCGGAGCCGACCGGCGGTGCGGGCCGGTCCGGCGACGACCCGGACGGGTCGGGCGACGTCGGAGGGCCCGCCTGTCCCGGCGTCGCCCATGATCCGGTAGGGCCGGCCGGCACCGGCCCACCTGCCCGGTCAACCGGGCCCGAGGGCACAGCCGGCCCCGGCGGCACGGCTGGCCCCGGGAGCACGGCGGGCCCCCGGGGCACAGGCGGGTGCGGCGGTGCGGGGAGCGGTGGGGTGTCGGGGCGGGGTGGGGCGATCGCCGCATCGGCGGCGGCGAGTGCCTCAGCGGGGCGGCCGGCGGCCAGGTGCAGCCGGGCCAGCAGCGTCAACGCGGCCGGGTCGGTGGGGGCCAGGGCGAGCGCGAAGCCCAACTCCTCGGTGGCCTCGTCGTGGCGGCCCAGCTCGGCCAGGAGTCCGGCCCGCTGCCGGTAGCCGTCCAGCGGCGACTCGTCGTCGGTCATCGCGGCCCTACCCGGCCGACGCGTCGTAGACCAGGGCCACCGCGATGCCGGCGAGGCCCTCGCCCCGCCCGGTGAAGCCGAGGCCGTCGCTGGTGGCGGCGGTGACGGTGACCGGTGCGCCGACCGCCGCGGAGAGCACCTGCTGCGCCTCGTCGCGACGCGGCCCGATCCGGGGCCGGTTGCCGACGACCTGCACCGAGACGTTGCCGATCGCGTACCCGGCGGCGCGGACCCGGCGGGCCGACTCGGTGAGCAGCGTGACCCCGGAGGCGGCGGCCCACTCCGGCTGGTCCACCCCGAAGTTCGCCCCGAGATCACCGAGCCCGGCGGCGGAGAGCAGCGCGTTGCAGGCGGCGTGGGCGACCACGTCGGCGTCGGAGTGCCCGGCCAGGCCGTCCTCGCCCGGCCAGTGCAGGCCGGCCAGCCAGCATGGCCGGCCGGCCGCGAAGGCGTGGATGTCGGTGCCGACGGCGACCCTGGGAACGATCATGAATCGAGGGTACGCGTCAGTGCCCGGCGGCCAGCAGGTGCTCGGCCAGGGTCAGGTCGAACGGGCGGGTGACCTTGAGCGCGTACTCCGAGCCGGGGACGCAGAACACCGGCACCCCCTGCTGCTCGACCAGGCCGGCGTCGTCGGTGAGCGGGTCACCGGCGGCGGCGTGCGCGGCGGCGAGCACCCCCCGGCGGAAACCCTGCGGGGTCTGCACGGCCCGCAGGGCGGACCTGTCGACGGTGGCGAGGACGACGCCGGCAGCGTCCACCCGCTTGATCGTGTCGCTGACGGGGAGCACCGGGATCACCGCGTCGTGGCCGGCCCGGACGGCTGCCGCCACCGCCTCGACGAGCGCGGGCGGGGTGAGCGCCCGCGCCGCGTCGTGCACCAGCACGATGTCGGGGCCGGGTGGCACCGCCGCCAGCGCGTTCGCCACCGACGCCTGACGTTCGGCACCACCCGCCACCACCAGGACCGGGGCGACCGGGGTCAGTAACTGCCGGACGGCGTCGGCCTCGGCGGCCGGGGCGGCGACGACGACGGTGTGCACCGACGGGGCGGCGGCGATCCGGCGTACCACGTGCACCAGTAGGGGTTCGCCACCGAGGAGCCGCAGCGCCTTGGGGCCGCCCGGCCCGAGCCGTACGCCGGCACCGGCCGCAGGAACGAGGACCGCGACGTCACCGCGCGGATTGAGCTGCGCGGTCACGTCGCGGTCCTCGGGAATTCTTCGCTGCGGGGTGGGTACGACGATGCGGTGGGATCAGGCCTCGGTGAGGACCTTGTCGAGCAGCGTCTCCGCCTCGTCCTTGGTGCTCTTCTCGGCCAGCGCGACCTCGCCGACGAGAATGTCGCGGGCCTTGGCGAGCATGCGCTTCTCGCCCGCGGACAGGCCCCGCTCCCGCTCCCGACGCCACAGGTCGCGGACGACCTCGGCGACCTTCAGCGGGTTGCCGGAGGCCAGCTTCTCCAGATTCGCCTTGTAACGCCGCGACCAGTTGGTCGGCTCTTCGGTGTGCGGTGCACGGAGCACGTCGAAGACCTTTCCCAGGCCCTCTTCGCCGACCACCTCACGCACACCCACGATCTCGGCGTTCTCGGCCGGCACCCGGACCGTCAGGTCACCCTGCGCGACCCTCAGGACGAGGTACTGCTTGGGTTCGCCCTTGATGACCCGAGTCTCGATTGCCTCGATGAGTGCGGCCCCGTGGTGGGGGTAAACAACGGTCTCGCCGACGCTGAAAACCATAGGTTCGAAACCCCTTTCGCTGTGTCTAGGGTAACACGCTCAGGCACCAATGTCCCGCTGCCGTCCTGACCGTTGGCGCAGCTCAGGGGCCCTGTGAGAGGCGTTGCTTCGGCTTGACAGGCGGCCAAACCAGTGGTTCAAACACGCTCCGTGAGCAGCGGATGACAACCCGGTACGGGTGATCGGAGCGCGGATTTCTCCAGCTGTGCGCTCCTCCCATGGTAGCCCGGCGGCGTCCCGGCCGCCCAGGTCTAGCGGCAGGAGGGTCCGTGCGGGAGGCTGGAGGGGTACCGCACACCGCTCGCCGCACCGCTTACCGGGGGGTCCGATGGGCATGCCCGACGCCGAGGGAAACGGTCCGACCGACGGGCTGCCCGACCTGCCACCGGAGTGGGGTCGGGTGGTGGTGCCGGACGACGCGTCCGCGCTCGCCGACGAGGCCGCCCAACTCCGCCGCGAACTGCGCCGCCAGGCCCGGTCCGGCCGGTGGCGCCGCCGGCTGGGGTTGACCGCCCGCCCCGACGGGCGGCCACCGCTCGGGCTGCCCCTGCTGATGCTCCTGGTGGCGGTGCTCGCCACCGCCGTCGGGCTGGTCACCGTCACCTGGCCCCGGTCGTCGCGGGGCACCGAACGACCCACCGTCCTGCCGCAGGCGGGCACGCCGACGCCGCTGGTCGGACGGTCGCTGCCCGCGCTGGACCTGGTCGACGTCGACCAGCGGCCGGTACCGCTGCGCGGCCTGCTGCCCGCCATGATCATCCTGGTCGACGGCTGTACCTGCGCCGAGCAGGTCGCCGCCGCCGCCGGTGCCGCCCCCGACGGGGTGCAGGTGGTCAGCGTCGCCGCCGGCCGGGAGGTCACCCCCGCGCCACCGGTCGGCGGGCCGGTCCGCGCCCTCGCCGACCCCGCCGGCGAGCTACGTGCCGCGGTGCACCTGCCCGCCCAGGCCGGCGCCGCCCCGGCGCTGCTGGTGGACCGGGCCGGCACGGTCGTCCGGGTGCTACCCGAGCTGGGTGCCGCCGCCGACTACCGGGGCGACCTGATCCGGCTCGCCGGCTGACCGGGCCACTCAGGGCAGGGCGACGACCTGCGCCTCCAGCTCGACCGAGCCCGGCCCGACCACCGAGAACTCCAACCGGGTGCCCCCGTCCGGACCGTGCAGCTCCCAGGCGACCAGTTCGCCGTCGCAGGCCGTCCGCCGGTGCTGCGGCGGATCGTCGTGCAGCACCGAGACCAGCAGCGTCCCGTCGCCCGAGCAGCGGTACTGGAAGAGGTGCCGTGCGCCGTCCGGGGCCGACTCCCGGCGTACCGGCGCCCGGCCGGACACCAGGGTCATCCGCTCCCGCCAGGTGGTGTCGGTGAACGTCGGCAGCCCCACGTCCGGGTCACCGGAGGTCCCGGGCAGCTCGGTCGCGCCCAGCAGCCGCCCGGTGCGGGCGTCGATCACCACCACCCGCCTGGTGGCCTCCGCACCGACCGACGCCTGCGGCGACACCGTCGCCGCCGAGCCGGCCGGGTCGACCACCGGGGCGGTGGCCGACCACCACCAGCCGCCCCCGACCAGGGCGAGCAGGGCCACGCCGGCCAGTACCGCACCGCGCAGCCGATCACCGCCGCCCCGCTCGATCCCCACCTGGCGAGGGTAACCAGCAGCCGGCGGCGGCGCTTGGCGCAGCGCCGACCCCACCGGCCCTGACCAGGTCATCTACCTCACTCCGAGCGTTCCCGACCGGCCGGCGACGGGTCCGGGCCGGCCAGCTTCCGGACCGGGCCGGACCGGGTCCGAAGCGGGCCGGACCGGGTCCGCGGCGGACCGGGCCGGCCCGGGTGCGGTGGCGGGTGGCTCAGGAGCGGCGTTCGAGGAGGGCGGCGTAGAGGGTCAGTCCCGGGCCGAAGGCGAGCAGCACGATCCACCGGGGCGGTACCGCCGCCCGCAGCAGCCGGTCCAGGATCAGCAGCACCGTGGGCGACGAGCAGTTGCCGTGCGCGTCGAGGACCGCCCGGGAGGCCGCCAGCGCGCCGTCGGGCAGGGCCAGTTCCCGCTCCACCACGTTGAGGATGCGCGGACCACCCGGGTGCACCGCCCAGCCGTCCACCTCGGCGACCGTCGTGCCGTGCCGGGCCAGCAGGCCGTCCACCAGCCCCCGGACGTGCGCCGAGAGCACCTGCGGCACCTTCGGCGACAGACCCATCCGGAAGCCGGTGTCGGTGACGTCCCAGGTCATGTGGTCGGCGGTGGAGGTGTCGGTGACCGAGGCGACCTCGCGCAGCGCGTACCCCCGGCCGGTGGTGCCGGTCCCGGGGACCAGCACGGCGGCGACCGCGGCGTCGGAGAAGAGGGCGTGCGAGATGATCTGCTGGGTGTCCATCCGGGCCGAGGACGGCTGGATGTGCAGGCTGGTCAGCTCGGCACAGAGCAACAGCGCCGGCCGGCCCCGCGCGGTCACGAAGTCACCAGCCGCGCCCAGGCCGGGCAGGGCCGCGTAACAGCCCATGTGCCCGACGAACATCCGCTGGCAGTCCGGGGCCATGCCCAGGTCCCGGGCGAGGAGGATGTCCAGCCCGGGGGTGGCGTAACCGGTGCAGGAGCAGACCACGAACAGCCCCAGGTCACTCGCCGCGAGCCCGGCGGCGGTCAACGCCCGGCCGATCGCCTCCTTGCCCAGCGGCAGCGCCTCCACCTGGTAGCGCCGCATCCGCCGGTCGGTAGGCCAGTCCGAGACGTCCTCCAACAGCGGGTTGACCGCCGCCTGCCGGTGGGACACCCCCGAGTTGGCGAAGATCCGCTCGGCCAGCGCCCGGGTCGGACCCGAGAAGTGCTTCGCGAAGTAGCCCGCCCACAGCTCGTCCTGGGCGGCGCCGGACGGGTGTGCCGCCCCCAGCCCCGCGATCAACGGCACGGCCATCCGTCCCCACCTCTCGTCGACACTGCCCGTCCGGCGGTCGCCCCGACCCCCGTCACCCTCACCAACGAGGGGCCGTTCCGTCGCGGTCCGGGTCACCCCCGAGCACCGCCACCCCGAGCCAGTCGGCGCACACGTCCGAGGTCGCCGGGTGCAGCGAGCCGCAGCGGGCGTCCCGGTAGAGCCGTTCCAACGGATGCCCCCGGCGGGTCGCCGAGGTGCCGGCCGCCTCCAGCATGGACGCCGCCACCTCAGCCGCCGTGGTGCCGGCGAGCAGCTTGGCCCGCCACACCCACCGGTTGGTCTCCGCGTCGCCGGGGGCGTCGTCGACCCGGCGGGCCGCCTCGGCCACCACCAGCTCCGCCGCCGCCACCGCCGCGTCCGCCCGGCCGAGCCGGGCCCGCACCGCCGGCAGTCCGCCGAGGTCCCGCGCGGTGAGGTGCTCGGCGGCGGCGTCCACCGCCGCCCGGGCCACCCCCACGTAGACGGCGGCGTAGCTGGCCACCAGCCAGTGCGGCATGAGATGGGCGACCACCAGGGCCAGCCCCTCCACCCCACCGAGCAGCCGGTCCGCCGGAACCGTCACGTCCAGATGCAGGTCGTGCGACGAGGTGGCCCGCATGCCCAGGGCGTCCCAGGTCGGTTCCACGCTCACCCCGTCCCCGGCGGGCACCAGGAACTGGGAGACCACCGACGGGTCGGCGGCGCTGCGGGCGGCCACCAGATAGCCGTCGGCGTGCCCGGCACCGGAGCAGAAGGTCTTGCTCCCCTTGATCCGCCAACCGCCGTCGACCGGCTCGTAGACCGTGCTGAGCCGGGACAGCCGGGCCCCCGCCCCGCGTTCGCTCATCGCCACCGCGTACCAGGCACCCTCGGCCGCCGCGCGCAGCAGCCGGTCCCGGGCGGCCAGCGCCTCGTCCGGTACGCCCAGCGCCTCGGCCAGTTCCTCGGTGACCGCACCGAGCGCGCCGGTGACCGAGGCGTGCATGTTGAACACCAGCGCGGTCGCGCCGTTGCCCCGGGCCAGCTCGGTGGCGACGGCCGCGTACCCGGCGAAGGAGGCTTCCGCGCCCCCCAGCCCGGCCGGGACCATCAGCCCGAAGAGCCCGGACTCCCGCAGGTCGGCGAAGTCGTCGACCGGGAACGTGCCGTCCCGGTCGTGCCCGGCGGCCCGGGCGGCGAACCTCGGTGCCAACCGACGGGCCACCGCCGGTGCGTCCACAGTCATGCGGTCCCCTTCCTGGGTGTTCCTGGTACCCCGAACCGGGGCGGCTACCCGTGCCGGACCCCCCGGCCCTGGTAGAGCACCGCCGTCGACCAGGTCGGCCGGATCGCGGGTCCGGCGTGCGACACGTCGCGGGCGGCACCCCCACGGGTACGCCGCGCCAGCCAGCCCAGCGTCGCCCGCAACCCCGGCCGGACACCGCGCACCCGCAGGGCGACGCCGTGCCTGGCGCACTCGGCCACCAACTCCCGGTCGTCCACGAACAACCGTGGGTCGTGGATGCCCCGGGGCACGGTGGGCAGCCGTTCGCCCAGCTCCACCGCGACCAGCCGGGCCAGCAGCGTGTCGTTGAGGGTGTCCAGCACGAGCAGCCCGCCGGGACGCAGCAGCCGGCACGCCTGGGCGACCGCCGCCCGCCAGTCCGGCACGTGCTCCAGCACCTCGCCGGCCGCCACCACGTCGGCGCATCCGTCGGCGAGCGGCACCGCCGTGGCGTCACCGACCAGCGTGCTGACGCCGTGCGCCGCCGCCTGCTCCAACGCCGACCGGGTGAGGTCCACCCCGACGTGCCGGTAACCCTTGCCGGCCAGGTGCGGCGCCATCAGTCCGGCACCGCAGCCCAGGTCGACCAGGAGCGCGCCGGGCCGGGTCGCCGGCGGCACCAGGGCGGCGCGGGCCCGGGCCAGCCAGTGCAGCATCGCGAACGCGCCGTCGGGCCGCCACCACTCGCCGGCCAGGTCGTCGTACTGGCGGAGGTCGTTGGGGGGCAGCGCGCGTACACCGTTGGACACCGGACCGTCACCCATGGCACCGAGCGTGGCACGACCGGCCGGTAACGACCAGACTTCCCTTATGTGGCGGACGGTGTTAGGGCTGGTCAAGGCGAGTCATCCGGAACCGGGCCTGGCCGTGACCACGGTGGCCGGGCTGCTCGCCGTCGCGGTCGGGCACCGTCCGGCCGGGACGGTCGCCGTGGTGCTCACCGTGCTGTCCAGCCAGCTCGCCGTCGGCTGGGCCAACGACGCGGTGGACGCCGGGCGGGACGCCACGGTGGGGCGTACCGACAAGCCAGTCGCCGCCGGGGCGGTGGGCCGCCGGACGGTGGTGGTGGCCGCCGCGCTGGCCGCGGTCGCCACCCCGCTGCTGGCGCTGACCACCACCCCGGTCGCCGCGCTCTGCTACACCGTCGGCCTGGTCTCGGCGCTGCTCTACGACTGGCCGCTGAAGTCCACCTTGGTCTCGGTGCTGCCGTACGCGGTCTCCTTCGGCTCGTTGCCCGCCTTCGTGGTGCTCGCCCTGCCCGGGGCGCCCGCGCCGCCGGTCTGGCTGGTCGTCGCGGCGGCCTGCCTGGGCGCGGGGGCGCACTTCGCCAACGTGCTGCCCGACCTGGCCGACGACGCCCGGACCGGGGTGCGCGGGCTGCCGCACCGCCTCGGTGCCACCGGCAGCCGGCTGGCCGCCGCCGGGCTGCTGCTCGCCGCCACCGTCGCCCTGGTCCTCGGGCCACCCGGTCCGCCGTCGTGGGTCGGCTGGTCGGCGGTCGCGGCGGCCGTCGCGGTGCCGGCCGCCGGCTGGTACGCGGGCCGCGCCGCCACCCGGCGCGACGGCCGCTCGGTGGCGGCCTTCCGGGCGGTGCTGGTGGTGGCCCTGATCGATGTGCTGCTGCTGGTGGCGAGCGGTCGGGTGGTCTGACCGGCACCCGCCCGGGTGGCGGCACCGGGTCCGTGTGCGGCCCTCGATCAGCCCCAACTACCCTGGAGCGCGGTCTGCGCGGGTATGACCACCCCACGCCCGGGGCACGCACCGGGTGGGGATCGTGACGAGGAGGACCGACGTGACGCGCTCGATCAGGGGTTCCCGGCGGGCCACCCTGCTGCTGTCCGGCCTGGCGGGGGCGACCGCCCTGCTGGCGACGGGCTGCGGGGCGGGCCAGGTGTCCGAGACCGCCAACAAGCAGCCGTCGGTCCAGGGGGTCAACGTCCAGACGTCGGACAACGCCTACAAGGTGCGTGGTCTCTACGTCGCCTACCCGGGCGAGGACGGTCTCACCGCCGGGGCGAACGCCGCGCTCAACGCCGTGATCTACAACGACACCCGGGACCCGGTCACCGTCACCGTCACCACCGACAGCGCCCGGCAGATCGTGCTCACCGGGGCCGCCGGCTCGGCCAGCCCCTCCGGCTCCGCCTCCCCCTCCGAGAGCGCGTCGCCGTCCGAGAGCCCGTCGCCATCGGGCAGCGCCTCCCCGGCCGAGGGGGCCTCCCCATCTGAGGGGGCCTCGCCGTCCGAGGGGGCGTCCCCGTCCGAGGGGGCCTCGCCGTCGGCCGGCCCGTCCGCGCCGGCCGGTCAGCCGGCCCGGATCGAGATCCCGGCGCTCGGTTACGTACAGCTCAACGTGCAGAACGGCCAGCACCTCCAGCTCATCGGGCTCAACGAGGCGTTGCGCACCGGCCAGCAGGTCAACCTGACCTTCGACTTCGGCGACGGCCGTACCGTCAGCACCCCGGTCCCGGTCGGCGTGCCGCTGAGCCCGGCCGCCCGCCCCTCCCCGATCGTGCACCGCGAGGGTGGCGAGGAGAGCGGCCAGGAGGGCACCTCCGGCCACGGCGGCTGACCCGGCCGGCCCGCAGACACCGACGACACCGCCGGCGTGGTGACCACCACGCCGGCGGTGTTTTCGTCACCGGTGGGGGTTAGCGTCCTGGGGTGACCACCTCCCGATCGACCCCCGCCCGCAGCGGTGCCGGCACCTCCCGGGGCCGGGCCGCCCGCGAGCCCCGCCCCGCCTACGAGTGCGACGCCTGCGGCCACCAGCCACCCAAGTGGGTCGGGCGGTGCCCGGAGTGCGGCGAGTGGGGTTCGGTGGTCGAGTCCACCGTCACCGGGCCGGTCGTCTCCGGCCGGGTGGTCAGCTCCCGGATGCCGGCCGAGCCGGCCCGGCCGATCGCCACGATCAGCGCCGCGCCGGCCCGGGCCCGCCCCACCGGGGTCAGCGAACTCGACCGGGTCCTCGGCGGCGGCCTGGTCCCCGGCGCGGTGGTCCTGCTGGCCGGTGAGCCTGGGGTCGGCAAGTCCACCCTGCTGCTCGACGTGGCGCAGCAGTGGGCGGCCAGCGCCGGCAGCCCGTCGCTGGTGGTCAGCGGCGAGGAGTCGGTCAGCCAGGTCCGGTTGCGCGCCGAGCGGATGGGTGCCCTGCACGAACAGCTCTGGCTGGCCGCCGAGAGCGACCTGAGCGCCGTGCTCGGGCACCTCGACGCGGTCAAGCCGGGCCTGCTCGTCCTCGACTCGGTGCAGACCATCTCCACCACCGGCACCGAGGGGGTGCAGGGCGGGGTCACCCAGGTCCGGGCCGTCACCGCCGCCCTGGTCGCGGTCGCCAAGGAGCGCGGCATCGCCACCGTGCTGGTCGGTCACGTCACCAAGGACGGTCAGGTCGCCGGCCCCCGGGTGCTGGAACACCTGGTCGACGTGGTGCTGCACTTCGAGGGAGACAAGCACTCCTCGCTGCGGATGGTCCGGGGAATCAAGAACCGGTTCGGCGCGGCCGACGAGGTCGGCTGCTTCGAGATGCACGAGGGGGGCATCAGCAGCCTGGCCGACCCGTCCGGGCTCTTCCTCACCCGCTACTCCGAGCCGGTCCCGGGCACCTGCGTCACCGTGGCGATGGAGGGGCGGCGGGCGCTGTTGACCGAGGTGCAGGCGCTGATCGGCGCGACGGTGGCCGGGTCGCCCCGGCGTACCGTCTCGGGGCTCGACGGGGCCCGGCTGGCCATGGTGCTGGCGGTGCTGCAACGCCGTACCGAACGGCTGACCCTGCACGACCGGGAGGTCTTCGCAGCCACCGTCGGCGGCATCCGGGTGGTCGAGCCGGCCGCCGATCTCGCGGTCGCGCTGGCGGTCGCCTCCGGCGGGCTCAACCTGGCCATCGCGCCGCACCTGGTGGCGATCGGCGAGGTCGGGCTGACCGGCGAGGTGCGCCGGGTCGGCGCGGTCCCCCGCCGGCTCGCCGAGGCGGCCCGGCTCGGCTTCCGGATGGCGCTGGTGCCGCCCGGCTGCGGCCCGGAAAGCACCGGTGCCGGCCCGGAGAACATGCGGGTGACCGAGGTCACGGACGTCCGGTCGGCGCTCCAGGCGGTCGCCCGCGCATCCGCGGAGTGACCGAGGGTGGCGACGGCGGGGTACCGGTCGGCCCATACCGGTCAACGTCCGGCAGGTCCGGCAGGTGGAGGAAGACGACGCCGTGACACATCACAGTAACCACGGGAGCACCCACCGCAGGGCAGTCCGTAGACTGTGCCCGTGCCGACCGACCGCGACGCCGCCAAGCCTGCCGGCGCGACGCCCCACACCCGCGCCGCCGCCGTGGGCTCGCCCACCCGTCCGATCAGCGTGAGCGTGGCCGGGGCCACCGGCAACGCCGGTGACCCGCTGCGGGCCAACCTCGCCCTGATGGCACCCGGCACCGCGTTGCGCGACGGGCTCGAACGCATCCTGCGCGGCCGGACGGGCGCACTGATAGTCCTCGGCTACGACAAGGTCGTCGACGGGATCTGCACCGGCGGCTTCCCGATGGACGTCGAGTTCTCCGCGACCCGGGTCCGTGAACTGTGCAAGATGGACGGCGCGGTGGTGCTCTCCAGCGACGGCACCCGGATCGTGCAGGCCGGGGTGCACCTGATGCCCGACCCGTCCATCCCGACCGAGGAGTCCGGCACCCGGCACCGTACCGCCGAGCGGGTGGCCCGGCAGACCGGCTACCCGGTCATCTCGGTCAGCCAGTCGATGCGGATCATCAGCCTCTACGTCAACGGGCAGCGGCACGTGCTCGACGACTCGGCGGCGATCCTCTCCCGGGCCAACCAGGCCCTGGCCACCCTGGAGCGTTACAAGCTCCGCCTCGACGAGGTCTCCGGCACGCTGTCCGCGCTGGAGATCGAGGATCTGGTCACCGTGCGCGACGCGGTCGCCGTGGTGCAGCGGCTGGAGATGGTCAGGCGGATCGCCGACGAGATCGCCGGGTACGTGGTCGAGCTGGGCACCGACGGTCGCCTGCTCGCCCTGCAACTCGACGAGCTGATGGCCGGTGTCGACGCCGACCGTACCCTGGTCATCCGGGACTACCTGCCCACCGGCCGCAAGTCGCGCACCCTCGACGAGGCGCTGGTCGAGTTGGACCTGCTCGGTGCGACCGAGCTGATCGACCTGGTCGCGGTCGCCAAGGCGATCGGCTACCCGGCCGCCTCCGACGCGCTCGACGCGGCGGTCAGCCCGCGCGGGTTCCGGCTGCTGGCCAAGGTGCCGCGGCTGCCGGTGTCCATCGTCGACCGGCTGGTGCTGCACTTCGGCAGCCTCCAGCGGCTGCTCGGGGCGACCGTGGAGGACCTCCAGGCCGTCGAGGGCGTCGGTGACGCACGCGCCCGGGGCGTCCGCGAAGGGCTGTCCCGGCTGGCCGAGGCGTCCATCCTGGAACGTTACGTCTGACCGGGGGCCGGTCAGCCGGTGACGACCAGCTTGACCGGCTCGCTCAGCTTGGTGCCCACCCGGGCGAAGACCTGGTAGTTGCCGGCCGGCGGGTTGGGGCCTGCGGCCACCCCCTGCTTGCACCGGCTGGCGTCCATGCCGTTCCAGGTGAGCTGGTAGGAGCGCTCGAAGCCGGGGGTGAACGTCTGCACGTCGGAACCCCGGCCGGTGCCGCAGGTGTCCGACGACCAGACCTTCTCCGCGCCGGACTTGATGAACAACTCCTGGGCGTCCGCGCCGACGTCCCGGTTACAGGTCCGCTGGGACTTGTTCCTGACCTTGAGGCTGAGATCGACCGGGGCACCGCTGCTCACCTCGGCAGGCAGCGCCACCGGGGTCACCACGATCTCACTGTCGGTGCAGGTGCCGTCGTCGACCCGGGCCGGGTTGACAGGCGGGGCGGGCGGATCGGCGGCCGGGGCGCTGCTCGTGTCCGGGTCGGCGGTCGGCCCGGCGGGCGGGCCCGCCGCATCGGAACCACCCGACGGGGATGCGGACCCGGCGGGCGGCGAGGCGGCCGTCGGTGTGGCCGCGCCCGCGGCGGGAGCCGACGACGAGGCCCCGGCGCCCGGTGTGGCGCCGGTGTCCCCCGATCGGGCACACGAGTAGAGCAGAACAACCAGGAGCAGAAGCCCCGCTCCGAGTACGACGGCGCGACGCCGCCAGTACACGGCGGAAGGCAGGGGACCGACCGTCAGACGCATGATGCCCCCACCGTAGCGGCGCAGCGCACGTGGACCGGCCACGACTCGCCGGGTATCGGCCACCGGGCGGCGAACCACGTTCCACTGACGACAGTCGGCCGGCCCGCTGCAGCGGGAACCGGCCCCACCGGAGCGGTGACCGGCCGGGTCACAGGTAGACCTTGCGTTGGTAGACCGCGTGCGCGCCAGCCACCCGGTCGAGGAAGAGCAGCCCGGCGCAGTGGTCGATCTCGTGTTGCAGGGCACGCGCCTCGAACCCGTCGGTGACCAGCCGGACCGGCGTGCCACTGCCCGGCAGCGCCCCCTCCACCACCAACCGGCTGGCCCGCTTCACGTCACCGGTCAGGTCGGGCACCGACATGCAGCCCTCCCGACCCGGCTTCCAACGGCTCGCCTCGACCACCCGGGCGTTGCAGAGCACGAAGGTGCCGTGCACCGTCACCGCCTTGGCATGCCCGGTCACGTCCACCGCGAACACCTGCGCCCCCACCCCCACCTGCGGCGCCGCCAACCCCACACAGCCGGGCGACACCCGCATCGTGGCGACCAGGTCGGCGGCGAGCCGGACGGTCTCCTCGGCCGTCGGATCCACCTGCGGCCCCGGCCGGCTCAGCACCGCCTCAGGGGCGCAGACCACCCGGCGCACCTCCCCCGGCACGCCCAGGTCCGCCGGGGTCCAGCCGCCCAGCCCGAGGTACGGTTCCGCGCTCACGGGTTCGCCTCCGTTCGCGACTGCGGGGCTCGCAACCCCGGCTCACTCCTCGCGCTCACAGGGCCACCTCGGTTCGCGACTGCGGGGCTCGCAACCCCGGCTCACTCCTCGCGCTCACAGGGCCACCTCGGTTCGCGACTGCGGGGCTCGCAACCCCGGCTCACTCCTCGCGCTCACAGGAGGTCCGGGTCGGCGGGGCGCAGGGAGACCCCGACCCCCAGGTCGGCGGCCGTTCGGGCGAGCCGGCCGGCCAGCTCGTCGGCGCGGCCGGCAAGCAGATCCACCTCGGCCACCACCACGTAGAGCGTGCCGGCCAGCCGGGTGCTCAGATCCGTCACGTTGCCACCCGCCTCGGCGATCACCCTGGTCATCGCCGCGACGATGCCCATCCGGTCCGCGCCGTGCACCGCCAGCACGTACGGTTCACCCGCCGCCGTCGCCGTACCGTCCGGGGTGACCACGCGTACGGTGGCCAGAAGTTGACCGTCGGCGGCCAGCGGGGTCAGGGCGGCCTCGACCTCGGCGGCGGCGGGGCCGACACAGATCAGGGTCATGGCGAAGTGACCGCGTAGCCGGGTCATGGTGGAGTCGGTGAGGTTCGCGCCGAGCCCGGCGAGCACCTCGGCGACGTCGGCCACGATGCCGGGCCGGTCCCGACCGATGACGGTGATCGCGAGCTCGCTCATCCGGGCATTCTGCCCGATCCGCCCGGCGACCCGGCGACGCCCCGCCCGGCCCGCCCAACCAGCGGGAAGGCATCGCGTGACATCATCGTCGGCGCGATGACTGAACCCACATTCACCACCCTGGTCAGCCGGTGGTACGAGCAGAACGCCCGCGACCTGCCCTGGCGGGTGCCCGGCATCGGGGCCTGGCCGATCCTGGTCAGCGAGGTCATGCTCCAGCAGACCCCGGTGGTACGTGTGCTGCCCGCCTGGCACGCCTGGCTGGCCCGCTGGCCCGATCCCGCCGCCCTCGCCGCCGACACCCCGGCCGAGGCGATCCGGATGTGGGGTCGGCTCGGCTACCCCCGCCGCGCGGTACGACTGCACGAGTGCGCGGTGGCGATCGTGGAACGCCACGGCGGGCGGGTGCCCGACCAGCTGGACCAGTTGCTGGCGCTGCCCGGCATCGGGACGTACACGGCGCGGGCGGTCGCCGCGTTCGCCTACGGTCAGCGGCACCCGGTGGTCGACACGAACGTCAGGCGGGTCGTCTCCCGGGCCGTCGCCGGTGCACCGGATGCCGGCCCGGCCACCACCCCGGCCGACCTGGTCGCCTGTGCGGAGCTGCTGCCGGTGGAGCCGGCCGCCGCCGCGCTGGCCAGCGCCGCCTTCATGGAACTCGGGGCGATCGTCTGCACCGCCCGTTCGCCGCGCTGCACGGGTTGCCCGGTCGAGTCGATCTGCGCCTGGCGGGCCTCCGGCCAGGTGGCACCCGCCGGTCCGACCCGCAAGATCCAGCGGTACGCCGGCACCGACCGTCAGGTACGCGGGCTGCTGCTCGGGGTGCTCCGGGACGCCATCGGCCCGGTGCCGCACCAGCGGCTCGACCAGGTGTGGCACGACGACGTGCAGCGGGCCAGGGCACTCGCCGCGCTGGTCAAGGACGGCATGGTGGAGCCGGTCGGCGAGGACCACTTCCGGCTCATCGGGGACGGCCCCGCCACCCAGCCGCTTCCCGGCTGACCCGGACCCCGGAACAGCCGGCCTGGCCGCTTCCCGGCTGACCGCGCCCCCGCTCCGGGCAGGCCCCGCACGGCCCGTCACCAGCGACTGCGGCTCCGCGTGCACCGAGGAAGACCGGTGGTAGGCGGAAAGGGCGGCGGCCCGGTGGCTCACGCCACCGGGCCGCCGCCCTCGTGCTCGATGTCCTACCGGCCCGTCGGGGCCTACTCGCCCGTGGTGGCGGCGCCACCCAGGTCGGCCGGGACGGCGTCCGGCACTGCGGCCGGACGGTCGGAGCCGTGGAAGACCAGCTTCGACTTGTCGATGTCCTCCGGGTCGCCCTCGCAGTCCACCACCACGATCTGACCGGGGGTCAGCTCGTTGAACAGGATCCGCTCGGAGAGGTTGTCCTCGATGTCGCGCTGGATCGTCCGACGCAGCGGACGGGCACCCAACACCGGGTCGAAGCCCTTCTTGGACAGGTACTTCTTGGCATTGTCGGTCAGCTCCAGACCCATGTCCTTGTTGCGGAGCTGGCCCTCGATCCGCTGGATCATGATGTCCACGATCGAGAGGATCTCGTTCTGACGCAGCTGGTGGAAGACGATGGTGTCGTCGATCCGGTTGAGGAACTCGGGCCGGAAGTGCTGCTTCAGCTCGTCGTTGACCTTCTGCTTCATCCGGTCGTAGGTGGACTCGGAGTCCTCCGACTGCTGGAAGCCCAACGACACCGCCTTGGCGACGTCCCGGGTGCCCAGGTTGGTGGTCAGGATGATAACCGTGTTCTTGAAGTCCACGATCCGACCCTGACCGTCGGTCAACCGGCCGTCCTCCAGGATCTGGAGCAGCGTGTTGAACACGTCCGGGTGGGCCTTCTCGATCTCGTCGAAAAGCACCACCGAGAACGGACGACGACGGACCTTCTCGGTCAGCTGGCCACCCTCGTCGTAACCGACGTAACCGGGAGGGGCACCGACCAGGCGAGACACCGTGTAGCGGTCGTGGAACTCGGACATGTCCAGCTGGATCAGCGCGTCCTCGCTGCCGAACAGGAACTCGGCGAGCGCCTTGGACAGCTCGGTCTTACCCACACCGGACGGGCCGGCGAAGATGAACGAGCCGGACGGCCGCTTCGGGTCCTTCAGGCCGGCCCGGGTACGCCGGATCGCCTTCGAGACCGCCTTGACCGCGTCCTCCTGGCCGATGACGCGCTTGTGCAGCTCGTCTTCCATCCGCAGCAGCCGGGAGGTCTCCTCCTCGGTCAGCTTGTAGACGGGGATGCCGGTCCAGTTGCCCAGGACCTCGGCGATCTGCTCGTCGTCGACCTCGCTGACGACGTCCAGGTCACCGGCCTTCCACTCCTTCTCCCGCTGCGCCTTCTGGCCAAGGAGCTGCTTCTCCTTGTCGCGCAGCTGGGCGGCCCGCTCGAAGTCCTGCGCGTCGATCGCGGACTCCTTGTCGCGGCGCACCTGGGCGATCCGCTCGTCGAAGTCACGCAGGTCTGGCGGCGCGGTCATCCGGCGGATACGCATCCGGGCCCCGGCCTCGTCGATCAGGTCGATCGCCTTGTCGGGCAGGAAGCGGTCGGAGATGTACCGGTCGGCAAGCGTCGCGGCGGCCACGAGGGCGGCGTCGGTGATGCTCACCCGGTGGTGCGCCTCGTAGCGGTCGCGCAGGCCCTTGAGGATCTCGATGGTGTGGGCCAGCGACGGCTCACCCACCTGGATCGGCTGGAAACGGCGCTCCAGCGCGGCGTCCTTCTCCAGGTGCTTGCGGTACTCGTCGAGGGTGGTCGCACCGATGGTCTGGAGCTCGCCACGGGCCAGCATCGGCTTGAGGATGCTCGCCGCGTCGATCGCGCCCTCGGCGGCACCCGCACCGACCAGGGTGTGGATCTCGTCGATGAACAGGATGATGTCGCCCCGGGTGCGGATCTCCTTGAGCACCTTCTTGAGGCGCTCCTCGAAGTCACCCCGGTAGCGGGAGCCGGCGACCAGGGCACCGAGGTCGAGGGTGTAGAGCTGCTTGTCCTTGAGCGTCTCGGGCACCTCGCCCTTGATGATCTTCTGGGACAGGCCCTCCACCACGGCGGTCTTGCCGACGCCTGGCTCACCGATCAGGACCGGGTTGTTCTTGGTGCGGCGGGACAGCACCTGCATGACCCGCTCGATCTCCTTCTCGCGCCCGATCACCGGGTCGAGCTTGCCCTCGCGGGCCGCCTGGGTCAGGTTGCGGCCGAACTGGTCCAGCACGAGGCTGGTCGACGGCGCGGCCTCGCCCGGCGCGGTGCCGGCGGCGGCCGGCTCCTTGCCCTGGTAGCCGGAGAGGAGCTGGATCACCTGCTGACGGACCCGGTTGAGGTCGGCGCCCAGCTTCACCAGCACCTGGGCGGCGACGCCCTCGCCCTCGCGGATCAGCCCGAGCAGGATGTGCTCGGTGCCGATGTAGTTGTGGCCGAGCTGTAGCGCCTCGCGCAGGGACAGCTCCAGCACCTTCTTGGCCCGGGGCGTGAACGGGATGTGCCCGCTCGGCGCCTGCTGGCCCTGGCCGATGATCTCCTCGACCTGCTGACGGACGCCCTCCAGGGAGATGCCGAGGCTCTCCAGGGCCTTGGCCGCCACACCCTCACCCTCGTGGATCAGGCCCAGCAGGATGTGCTCCGTACCGATGTAGTTGTGGTTGAGCATCCGGGCCTCTTCTTGGGCCAGGACGACAACCCGTCGCGCTCGGTCGGTGAACCGCTCGAACATGCCCTCGTGCTCCTCACGTGCCGTGCGCCTCGACTGCGAGATCTTGGCGGGGCCGGTGCTCGGACGTCCGGGACGGGCGTCCGTGCCTCCTTACTCTATCGCCGCTGACCGACTCCGCTGAGGTCGTGTCTCCTCGTACCGAGCCATTCCGACGTCGTTTTGACCAACCATCCGCGCTCAGGAGGTGTTCCGGCACCCCAGCCTGTACGCGCAGAGCGAAATTCGCCCGGGGTGCACGACGCCCTCCCGGGGGCCCGTGGGTCATCCACAGGCTGTGGACGAAGTCTCCACCGTCTGTGGACAACGCCCCCGGAGCCGGAAAACTTCCCTTCCGGGCCGGGTACCGCCGCCGGGCGCAAGGAGGAGCACCCGCGACGCCCGGAGGCACCGCGGACCGCCCGGACCGGCCCCAGACGGCGACGCCGGCCCGGAGGGGTGCTCCGGCCCGGCGTCGGTTCGCCACTGACGCTCAGCGGGTCGCGTGGTACTCGTCGACGATCTCCTGCGGGATGCGACCCCGGTCGGAGATGTCCTTGCCGTTCTTCTTGGCCCAGGACCGGATCGCCTTGTTCTGCTCGCGGTCGGCGGTCGCCCCGCCCCGGCCCCGGGCAGCCCGGCCACCCACGACCACACCGCCGCGACCGACCCGGGTACCGGCGGCCACGTACGGCGCGAAAACATCCCGCAATTTGTCGGCGTTGGAGTTCGACAGGTCGATCTCGTACTGAACACCGTCGAGGGCGAACTTGACGGTCTCGTCCGCGTCCCCGCCGTCCAGGTCATCGACCAGCTTGTGAATGATCTGCTTGGCCACGTCCCACATTCCTTTCGAGCAGGGTGCTCCTGCAATAGGAGCACGATAACCCGCCCGATGCTTGCCACGTCAATAGGTCGCTGTAACGACCCGGCAAAGGTCCCACCGGGGAGCTACTCGGCACGGACCAACGGGAAGAGGATGGTTTCCCGAATTCCCAGGCCGGTCAGCGCCATCAAGAGCCGGTCGATTCCCATTCCCATACCCCCGGCGGGCGGCATTCCGTACTCCATGGCCCGGAGAAAGTCCTCGTCCAGCCGCATGGCCTCGTCGTCGCCCCGGGCGGCCAGCTGCGCCTGCGTGACCAGGCGTTCCCGCTGCACCACCGGGTCGACCAGCTCCGAATACGCGGTGCCCAACTCGAAGCCGAGCACGTAGAGGTCCCACTTCTCGGCCAGCCCCGGCTCGCTGCGGTGGGCCCGGGTCAGCGGGCTGGTCTCCTCGGGGTAGTCCCGCACGAAGGTCGGCGCCTGGAGGCCCGGCACCACCAGTTCCTCGAACAGCTCCTCGGCCAGCTTGCCCGGACCCCACTTCGGGTCGACCGCGAGCCCCACCTTGTCGGCGTACTCCACCAGGCGGGCCCGGTCGGTGCGGACCGTGACCTCCTCGCCGAGCGCCTCGGAAAGCACCCCGAAGAGGGTCACCGAGCGCCACTGCCCGCCCAGGTCGAACTCGCGCCCGTCGGCGTGGGTCACCGTCGTGGAGCCGCTGACCGCCACCGCCGCCTGCTGCACGAGATTACGGGTCAACTCGGCCATCGTGTCGTAGTCGCCGTACGCCTGGTAGGTCTCCAGCATCGCGAACTCCGGCGAGTGCGACGAGTCGACTCCCTCATTGCGGAAGTTGCGGTTGATCTCGAACACCCGGTCGACCCCGCCGACCACGGCGCGCTTGAGAAACAGTTCCGGCGCGATTCGCAGATACAGATCAGTACCGAGTGCATTGCTGTGGGTCACGAATGGGCGGGCCGCCGCGCCGCCGTGCAGCAACTGGAGCATCGGCGTCTCGACCTCGATGAATCCCTGACCGTGCAACGAGTCACGCAGGCTGCGCACCGCCGCGGCCCGGGTCCGGACCATCTGGCGGGCCTGCGGGCGGACGATCAGGTCCACGTAACGCTGGCGGACCCGGGCCTCCTCGCTCAGCGGCTTGTGCGCCACCGGCAGCGGACGCAACGCCTTGGCGGTCACCGCCCACTCGTCGGCGAGCACCGACAGCTCACCGCGCCGGCTGGTGATCACCTCGCCGGTGACCCCGACGTGGTCACCCAGGTCGACCAGGCGCTTCCAGTCCTCCAGCCGCTCCGCGCCGACCCGGTCCAGGGAGAGCATCGCCTGCAACTCGGTGCCGTCACCGTCGCGCAGGGTCGCGAAACAGAGCTTGCCGGTGTTCCGTACGAAGATCACCCGGCCGGTGACCGAGGCCCGGTCCCCGGTCGCGGTGTCGGTGGGCAGTTCGGCGTACCGCTCGCGCACCTCGGCCAGGGTGCTGGTCCGGGGAAAACCGACGGGGTACGGCTCGACGCCCTCGGCGAGCATCCGGTCCCGCTTCTCCCGGCGGACCTTCATCTGCTCGGGAAGGTCGTCGGCGGGGTCCACTGGCACGGCGTTCTGCTCGGTCACGGCACGCTTCCTCGGCTAAGGGAGTTTCGGCGGGGTCAGCCCATGAGCGTACTCAAGCCCCCGGGCGGCCGTTACGGGATAACCTGCCCGCCATGGTCGACCACACCCGCGCACGCTCCTTCGGCACGATCGCCGCCGACTACGACCGGTTCCGACCCGGCTATCCGGCCGAGGCGCTGCGCTGGGCGCTGGCCGGCACGGGCGACGACGCGCACGTGGTCGACCTGGGTGCCGGCACCGGCCTGCTCACCCGTGACCTGCGGGCCCTCGGCCACCGGGTCACTCCGGTCGAACCCGACCCGGCGATGCGGGCCCGGCTCGACACGGCCGTCCCGGGGACCACCGCCCTCGCCGGCTGCGCCGAGGCGGTCCCGCTGCCCGACGCGAGTGCGGACGCGGTGCTGGTCGGGCAGGCGTACCACTGGTTCGACCGGGAACGCGCGCACGTCGAGATCGCCCGGGTCCTCCAGCCGGACGGCATCTTCGCCCCGATCTGGAACATCCGGGACGAAACGGTCGGCTGGGTGGCCGAGCTGGGGCGGATCGCCCAGATGGGCGAGAGCATCAGCGACCTGACCGTGAAGGTGACCACCTTCGGTGCGGCCTTCGGCCCGGTCGAGCTGGGCCGGTTCACCCACCGCACGACAGTCACCTCCGACGAGGTCCTCGGGCTGATGCGTACCCGCTCGCACTGGTTGGTCGCCGCCCCGCAGCAGCGGCAACGGATGGACCGGGAAGTGCGCGAGCTGTTCGCCACCCACCCCGACCTGGCCGGCCGGGCGACCGTCGAGCTGCCGTACCAGACGCTGGTCTTCCGGGCCCGGCGGCGCTGAACCGCCACCACCGGCCCGGCCGCCGTGATCAGGTGTTGCGTTCGTAGACCATGCGCAGGCCGATCAGGGTGATCATCGGCTCGTGGTGGGTGATGGTCCGGCACTCGCCGATCACCACCGAGGCCAGCCCACCGGTGGCGATCACCGCCCGGACCTCGCCGAGTTCCTCGGTCATCCGCTCGACGATCCGGTCGACCTGCCCGGCGAAGCCGAAGTAGAGGCCGGACTGGAGGCACTCCACGGTGTTCTTGCCGATCACCGAGCGGGGCTTGTTCGCCTCCACCTTGCGCAGCTGGGCGGCGCGGGCGGCGAGCGCGTCGAAGGAGATCTCGATGCCGGGGGCGAACGCCCCGCCGAGGAACTCCCCCCGGCCGCTGATCACGTCGAAGTTGGTGGTGGTGCCGAAGTCCACCACGATCGAGGGGCCACCGTAGAGGGTGTACGCGGCCAGCGTGTTGACCACCCGGTCCGCGCCGACCTCCTTCGGGTTGTCGATGGCCAGCTGCACGCCGGTGCGTACCCCGGGCTCGACGACCACGCTCGGCAGGTCGGCGTAGTAGCGGGCCAGCATGGTCCGCAGCGAGCGCAGCGCCGCCGGCACCGTCGAGCAGGCGGCCACCCCGGTGATCTCGACGGCGTCACCGGCCAGCAGCCCCCGGAACATCAGCCCCAGCTCGTCCGCCGTCGAACGGGCGTCGGTCTTGATCCGCCACGAGTGCACCAGGCGGTCGCCGTCGAACGTCGCCAGCACGGTGTTGGTGTTTCCGATGTCGATGCAGAGCAGCACGCACGCAGCCTAGACGCCGGCCGGGCCGCCGGACGCGAGGAGTGGGCCGGCGTCCGGCGACCTGTGCCGGTTCACCGCTCGCGCAGGTCCAGGGCGATGTCCAGGATCGGCGACGAGTGCGTCAGCGCGCCCACCGAGAGGTAGTCCACCCCGGTCGCCCCGTACTCGGCTGCCACCTCCAGGGTCAGCCCACCGGTCGCCTCCAGTTCGGCCCGGTCGCCGACCGCCGCTACCACCTCGCGCAGGGTCGCCGGGGACATGTTGTCCAGCAGCAGGAAGTCGGCACCGGCCTCGACCGCCTCCACCGCCTCGGCCGGGGTGTCCACCTCCACCTGCACCGGCACCTCGGGGAAAGTCTGCCGGACCCGCCGGTAGGCCGCCCCGACACCACCGGCGGCCAGCTTGTGGTTGTCCTTGATCATGGCGACGTCGTACAGGCCCATCCGCTTGTTGGTGCCGCCGCCGACGCGGACCGCGTACTTCTCCAGCATCCGCAGGCCGGGTGTGGTCTTGCGGGTGTCCAGCACGGTCGCCTTGGTGCCGGCCAGGGCGTCCGCCCAGGCCCGGGTGTGGGTGGCCACCCCGGACATCCGGGAGAGCAGGTTCAGCGCGGTGCGCTCGGCGGTGAGCAGCAGCCGGGTCGGGCCGGTCACCGTCGCCAGCACGTCACCCCGGGCCACCCGCGCGCCGTCGTGGGCCACCACGACCACCTCGACGGTACGCTCCGCAGCCGTCACCTCCCCGACCAGCTCGAACACCGCGGCGGCCACCGCCAGCCCGGCCACCACCCCGTCCTCCCGGGCCACCAGGTCGGCGGTGTCGGTCTGCCCGGCCGCGATGGTGGCGACGCTGGTGACGTCGCGGAAGTCCGCCCCCAGGTCCTCGGTGAGCGCGTCGACGATCACCCGCCGCACCCGTTCCGGGTCCAGCCCACCGCTCGTCAACGCCTGCCGCGTCGGTTCGCGCAATGTACTTCCTTCCGTTCGCCACTACGGGGCTCGCAAACCCGGCCCGCTCCGGGTGGTCAGGGCACGGCCTCCCAGCGTTCGGTCAACTCGCCCCGGGTGCCGACCGCCGCGACCAGGTGACCGCGCCATCCCTCGTCGGCCGTCGGGAAGTCCTCCCGCCAGTGGCAGCCCCGGGTCTCCTGCCGGGCGTACGCGGCGGCGACCAGGGTCGCCGCCACGGTGACCAGGTTCGTCGCCTCCCAACCGGCGGTGCCCGCCCGGCCGGCGTCCCCGGCCAGCCCGGTCAGGGTGGCGGCGGTCCCGGCGAGGCTGGCCGCCGACCGCAGCACCCCGGCACCCCGGGTCATCGACCGTTGCAGCGCCGGCACGCCATCGGCGGACAGCACCCCACCCCCGCCGCCCACCCACGCGCCGGTCGACGCCGGCTGCGCCTGCTCGGGCAGCCCGGTGGCGATGTCCTCGGCGATCCGACGGGAGAAGACCAGCCCCTCCAGCAGCGAGTTGCTGGCCAGCCGGTTCGCACCGTGCACACCCGTGCAGGCGACCTCGCCGCAGGCGTACAGGCCGGGGATGGAGGTCCGGCCGCGCAGGTCGGTGCGGACCCCGCCGGAGGCGTAGTGGGCGGCCGGGGCGACCGGGATCAGGTCCGTCGCCGGGTCGACCCCGATGGCCAGGCAGGACGCGACGATGGTCGGGAACCGCCCGGCGAGGAAGTCGCCGCCGAGGTGCCGGGCGTCGAGAAACACGTGATCCGCGCCGGTGGCCAGCAGCACCCGGTGGATGCCCTTGGCCACCACGTCGCGGGGGGCCAGCTCGGCCAGTTCGTGCTGGCCGAGCATGAACCGCTTGCCGTCGGCGTCGACCAGGTGCGCACCCTCGCCCCGCAGCGCCTCGGAGACCAGCGGCTGCTGGGCCAGGCCGGCCCCGGGCACCCGGGCCGGCTCGGGCACGATCAGCGCGGTCGGGTGGAACTGCACGAACTCGACGTCGGTGACGGCCGCGCCGGCCCGCAGCGCCAGCGCCACCCCGTCGCCGGTGGAGACCGCCGGGTTGGTGGTGGCCGAGAAGACCTGCCCCATGCCGCCGGTGGCCAACACCACCGCGCGGGCCAGCAGGGCGCCGACGCCGTCCTCACTGCCCTCGCCGAGCACGTGCAGGGTGATCCCGCAGGCGGGGCCGGGGGAGTCCGGGCCGTCGCCGGGGGCGCGCAGCAGATCCAGCACCAGGGCGTGCTCGACCAGCCTGATCCACGGGTCGCGGCGGACCGCCGCGTGCAGGGCCCGCTGCACCTCCGCCCCGGTCGCGTCACCACCGGCGTGGACGATCCGGTCGGCCCGGTGCCCGCCCTCCCGGGTGAGCATCAGCGAACCGTCCGGGTTGCGGTCGAACTCCGCGCCGATGCGCATCAGCTCCCGCAGCCGCAGCGGCCCCTCCTCCACCAGCACCCGGACCGCCGCCGGGTCGCAGAGTCCGACCCCGGCGATCTCGGTGTCCCGGGCGTGCGCGGCGGGCGAGTCCGCCGGGTCGAGCACGGCGGCGATCCCGCCCTGCGCCCAGCGGGTCGAACCGTCGTCGATGTTGACCTTGGTGACCACGGTGACGTGCAGGCCCGCCTCGCGCAGGTGCAGCGCGGCGGTGAGCCCGGCCACCCCGGAGCCGACCACGATCACGTCGGTGGTCTCCACCCAGCCGGGCGCGGGAGCAGCCAGCAGGCTGGGCAGGGCCGGCAGGTCGACGGTCGGACGAAGTTCCATGACCACAGTCAACCCGAACGATCCTCGCGACGGGGGGCGGGGGGCGGGACGAGTGGTTTCGGCTACCCCGTCCGCTACTTCGTCCGCACCGGCAGGGCGGCCGGACCGCCGCCCTTCAGTGAGGCCGTCACCGTCCGGTCGCTCAACCACAGATAGCAGCGGACCCCCCGGTCACCGACCCGCCACCGGCCAGGACCGGGCGGACGCACCACCACCCCGCTACGGAAGGGCAGGCTGGTGTCGTTCGGCACCCCCACGTACCGGGCCAGCGTGCCGCGGCAGCCGGCGTACATCGGCAGCCAGTCGACGTCCTTGGTCGGATACGGCCGGTCGGGGGCCTTCCAGACGCCCACGAACTCCGCCTCGTGCACGGCCGCGCACTCCACTGGGACCAGCACCTGCACCCCGGCACCCCGACCACCGCTCTTGGCCCGCTGGCAGCCCAGCCGCAGCGGGGAGGGGCCCTTCAACGCGTCCCGCAGGCTGCCCGTCCTTGTGACCACGGTGGCCGCCGCCTCGACGGTGTTCAGCTCGCTCAGGTCGCACCGGAACCAGCGGGCCCCGGCCGCCCAACCCGGCGCGGTCGGCACCGCCACCGCCAGCCGCAGCCGGCCGGCCCGCCAGTCGTCGCCCACGTAGCCGGCAGCCCGGGTGTCGCACTCGGCGAACGCGCCCCGCAGCTCCGTCGAGCCGGTGGCCGGCGCGGTGGCCCGCGAACCCGGCAACACGCCCACGTGCACCGTCTCCACCCGGTGCGGTACCGCGCAGTCCACCGGCGCGTACGCCGCCAGGGAGACCGTGTCGGTGAAGTCGGCGACCTGGCACACGCCTGCCGCGGGGGTGAACGGCCCGGCCGGCGGCAGGGCCGCCCAGTCGTCGGTGAGATCGCCGTCAAGGCCGCCCGGGGCGCCGCAGGCCGCCAGGACCGCTCCCGCCGCCACGGCGGCGATCACGAGCGTCACCGCTCGGCGGACCCTCATCGCACGGCGCAACGCGGCCTCCCCCAGCCGACGACCGTCAATCCGACGGTCAGCCCAGGGTAACCAAAAATGACCTTCCGGTAACAGACCGGAATTCCGGTCAGCCCACGACGGCGAGTGGACTCGGCACCGGGTCACCGGCCGTCCCGGGGGCCGCAGCCGCCGGATCGCCGCCCAGCTCAACCACCCTGTTGTCGGCGTCCACGTGGACCACCCGGGGGCGGTACGTCCGGGCCTCCGCGTCGTCCATCTGACCGTAGGAGATCAGGATCACCAGGTCCTGCGGGTGCACCAGGTGCGCCGCCGCGCCGTTGATGCCGATCACGCCGCTGCCCCGCTCACCGGGGATCACGTACGTCTCCAGCCGGGCCCCGTTGGTCACGTCCACGATCGCCACCTGCTCGCCCGGGAGCAGGTCGGCGGCGTCGAGCAGATCCTGGTCCACCGTCACCGAACCGACGTAGTGCAGGTCGGCCTGGGTCACCGTCGCCCGGTGGATCTTCGACTTGAGCATGGTGCGGAGCATCGTGGTGCCTCTCGACAGGTGGTGTGCGTGGTCAGGATCGGGGGGCGAGGTCGATGGCCAGGTTGTCGATCAGCCGGGTGCCGCCCACCCAGGCCGCGATCAGCAGCCGGGCCGGCCCGGTGACCGGCCCCGGCTCCAGATCCGGATCGGTGAGCACCAGGTAGTCCAACCGCACGCCCGCCGTCCCGCCCAGCGCCCGGTTCGCGGCCGACAGCACCTCACCGGCGTCGGCACCCCGCTCGGCGGCCTCCGCACCGGCGCGCAGCGCGGCGGACAGCCCCAACGCAGCCTGCCGCTCGTCCGCCGACAGGTAGCGGTTGCGGCTGGACAGGGCCAGCCCGTCCGGCTCCCGGACGGTGGGCACGCCGACCACCTCCACCGGCACGTCCAGGTCCCGGGCCATCCGGCGGACCAGGGTCAGCTGCTGGTAGTCCTTCTCCCCGAAGAAGGTGAGATCGGGCCGGGTGAGCTGGAGCAGCTTCAACACCACGGTCAGCACCCCGTGGAAGAAGCCGGGCCGGCTCTGCCCCTCCAGATCCTCACCGAGCTGCCCCGGGTTCACCCGGACCGCGGGCTGCCCGTCCGGGTACATGTCCGCCACGGACGGGGCGAAGACCAGGTCCGCGCCGGCCCGCCGGCACACCTCCAGGTCGGTGTCGAGGGTGCGCGGGTACCTGTCGAAGTCCTCGTTCGGGCCGAACTGCAACGGGTTCACGAAGATCGTCACCAGCACGTGGTCGGCCCGCTCCCGGGCGGCCCGGATCAGCGTCTCGTGCCCCGGGTGCAGCGCACCCATCGTCATCACCACGCCGACCGTGCCGGTCAGCCCGGCCCGCGCCTTCGCCAGCTCCGCCCGGGTGTGCACCAGCTCCGTCATTGCTCAGCCCTCCTTCGCCTGCCGGGCCCACGGCACCCGGTTCACGCCGCCACCTCGCGGTGGACGCCTGCCAGCACGTCGAGCAGGGACTCGGCGTCGACCGGGCGCAGCCGGCCCGCCGCGATCGCCCGGTCCGCGCTCCGTCGGGCCAACGCCAGGTAGGGGGCGACGGATTCCGGCGCGGTCTGCGCCAGCCGGAGCAGGTGCCGTCGTACGGTGCCCGCGTCGCCGCGCGACACCGGGCCGGTGAGCGCGTCGTCACCGAGCCGCAGGGCGTTCTCCAATGCCGCCCGCAGCAGCGGGGCCAGCACCTTCTCCGGCTGGGTCACCCCGGCGTCCCGCAGCCGGTCGGCCGCCTCGTTGACCAGGGTCACCAGATGGTTGGCGCCGTGTGCCAGCGCCGCATGGTAGAGCACCCGGTCGGTCTCCCCCACCCACTCCGGCACCCCGCCCAGGTCGGCGACGAGCCGGGCCGCCGCCGCCCGCAGCTCCGCCGGGACGGTCACCCCGAAGGAGATCCCGGCCAGCCGGGACAGGTCGTCAGGCGTACCGGTGAAGGTCATCGCGGGGTGCAGGGCCAGCGGCCGGGCACCCACGGCGGCGGCCGGGGCCAGCACGGCCAGCCCGTGCGCGCCGGAGGTGTGCGCGACCACCTGGCCGGGGTGCAGCGCCCCGGTGTCGGCCAGCCCGGCGACCACACCGGCCAGCGCGTCGTCGGGGACGGCGAGCAGCAGCAGGTCGGTGGCCTCCCGGGCGACCGAGGTGGCCGACCTGATCTCGGCGTCCGGCAGGAGCAGCGCGATCCGGGCCCGGGTCGCCCCGGAGACGCCGGAGGCGGCCACCACCCGGTGCCCGGCGGCGACCAGCGCCGCGCCGAGCACGGCCCCCACCCGGCCGGCACCGACCACACCGACGGTGAGCTGCGCGGGAAGGACGAACGGGACGCCGGGTCCGACGGGGCCCTGCGGTACGGCGACGCCGGGGGCAGCCGGACGCGGGCGCAGCGGTGCGCTCATGGCAACGATCCAGTCCTCGAAGGGGGTACCGGTCGAGGGCAAGTATGCGCCGGGGGCAGGGAACCCGAACAAGGATGTGTGAAAACGTTCACCGACCGCCGGCACCGGGCGCCCCGGTGGCGGCCGGGGGCCCGGTGTGGCAACTCACCGCCGTCCGGCCAGGAACCCGGCGTCGACGAACTTGACGTTGCTGTCCGGGCGTACCCCGTCGTCCCCGTCCGGCGTCGTCGGGGTGTTGCGGCCGTCCTGCACCACCAGCAGCCCGCCGGGGAAGCCCGGCAGCGGCGTGGCCGTCACCGCCGCCCCGTCGCACTCCTGCGCGCCGTCGAACCGGCCGTCGACCACCGCGAACCGCCCGGTCGGCCGGTTGCTGACCCGGTCGTAGGTGAAGAACGTGTCGTCGCCCTGGCTGGACACGACGAGGGTGCCCGCATACCGGCCGGTGCGCATGATCGTCAGGCCCTCCACGTCCTGGGCGATCCGCCCGCCGAAGCCCGGGTCGGCGGTGTGGTCGGTGACGCAGTCGTCGGCCGCCGGGTCGAAGACCGCCGGGACGCCGTACTCGCGGACCCGCTCCACCGACCGGGGTACGCCCACGAACCGGCCACCGACCAGTCGGGTCCGCCACAGGCCGACCTTCTCCTGCGCCAGGTACACCACGCCGGTGGCCGGATCCACCACCGTCCCCTCCACCTGCGGGCCGTCCCCCGGGTCGGTGCACGGCGACCAGGCGGAGCCGTCCGGCAGGGTGAACGTCGACGGCAGCACCAGCCGCCCCACCGGCCGGTAGCTGACCCGCCCGGCCTGCTCCACCAGCCGGAACACCCCCACCTCAGGGGTGCTGCGCCGGCTCACCACCGCGTACGCGGCCCCGTCCCGGTCGGTGAACGTGCCCAACCCGTACGCGGTGCGCTGGGTGTTCACCTCCGCCTGGTCCCGGCTGAACGCGAACGGCGGCTGCGGCGCGGTCACGTCGACCAGCCGCCGCGACACCGGGTCGATCCGGTAGAACCGGAGCTGGTCCCGCCCCCGGTCGGTGACCACCGCCAGGTCGACCGGCCGGCCCGCCAACCGGAAGCCGCTGACCAGGTCGACGTTGTTGAACCGGCCCGCCTCGTCGTCCGGACCGGGGGCCGGCGGGGTGGCCATCGCCTGCCGTTCCCGGGCCCTCAGGTCGTACACCCGCAGGCCGCCGTTCTTGGCGGTGACGATCACCAGGCTGCCGGCCCGGTCGGTCGGGTGCACCCAGATCGCCGGATCGTCGGCGTCGGCGTCGCCACCGGCGGCGTCGTCGAACAGGGCGGGGGTCTCGGCCACCGCCCGGACCGCACGCGGCACGTCGTGGCGGGCGGGCGCGGCGGCGGCACCGGTGGTCGTCACCAGCAGCGGTACGACCGCCAGCGCGGGGATCACGATTCGTCTCATGCCCGCAGACCGTAGGGTCGGCACGGTGACGGACCCTGAACACGGGATGAACGCGATTCGCTGGCGGGACGCCATGGCAGCCGCCCTCTACGGGCCGCACGGCTTCTTCGTCTCCGGTTCCGGCCCGGCCGACCACTTCCGGACCAGCGTGCACGCCTCCCCGGCGTTCGCGGCGGCGGTGTTCCGGCTCGTGTCCCGCCTCGACGCCGCCCTCGGCTTCCCCACCCCGTTCGACGTGGTGGACGTCGGTGCCGGCCGGGGTGAGTTGCTGCGCGCCCTGGCCGCCCTCGCCCACGGCTCGGCGGGGCCCGACGCGGCTACGACGCCGCTGTCTGACCGCCTGCGCCTCACGGCCGTGGAACTGGCCCCCCGCCCGACGGACCTGCCGCCCGCCATCGCCTGGACGACCGAGCCCCCGGGGGCAATCACCGGTCTGCTGACCGCCACCGAATGGCTGGACAACGTCCCCCTGGACGTGGCCGTCCCCACCGTCACCGGCTGGCGCTACCACCTGGTGGACCCGAGCACCGGCGAGGAAACCCCAGGCCCCCCACTGACCCCCGAGGACCTCACCTGGCTGACCACCTGGCACCCCACCCCACCCCAAACCCCCACCCCACCCCCCGCGACCGCCCCGGTGATCAAGAGGTTTGCGTCAGCTTCGGGCCCTTCCGTTGACGCAAACCTCTTGATCACCGGGCCCGGAGCGGGGGTGGAGGCGGAGCGGGCCTGGGTGGGGCGGGTGGAGGTGGGCAGCGGGCGGGATCTCGCCTGGGGTGGAGTGGTCGGGCGGGTGCGGCGGGGGGTGGCATTGGCCGTGGACTACGGGCACCTGCGCGAGCGGCGGCCGGTGGGCGGAACGTTGACCGGATACCGGAACGGACGGCAGGTCCCCCCGGTGCCGGACGGGTCGTGCGACATCACCGCGCACGTCGCCGTGGACTCCGTCGCCGCCGCCGGTGCACAGGTCGCCGGGTGTGCGTACACGTTGCTGTCGCAGCGGGAGGCGTTGCGGGCGCTCGGGGCCGACGGCGGCCGACCGGCGCTGAGCCTGGCCGGCACCGACCCGGCCGGCTACGTGCGGGCCCTCGCCGCCGCCTCGACGGTGGCCGAGCTGACCGACCCGGCCGGGCTCGGCGGGCACTGGTGGCTGCTCCAGCCGGTCGGCGTCGCCGTCGATGCGCTCATGGCACGATGACCGGCATGACCACGGACACCGGTGAACTGCGCGAGCTGACCGTCGGCACCGGGGCCGGCGGGGAACAGCTCGGCACCGACATGGTGCTCAACATCGGCCCGCAGCACCCCTCCACGCACGGCGTGCTGCGCCTCAAACTGGTGCTCGACGGGGAACGGGTGGTCGCCGCCGAACCCATCGTCGGATACATGCACCGGGGCGCGGAGAAACTGTTCGAGGTCCGCGACTACCGGCAGATCATCGTGCTGGCCAACCGGCACGACTGGCTGTCGGCGTTCTCCAACGAGCTGGGCGTGGTGCTCGCCGTCGAACGGCTGATGGGCATGGAGGTCCCCGAGCGGGCCACCTGGCTGCGGATGGCGCTGGCCGAGCTGAACCGGGTGCTCAACCACCTGATGTTCCTCGGCTCCTACCCGCTGGAGATCGGCGCGATCACCCCGGTCTTCTACGCGTTCCGGGAACGGGAGACCATCCAGGCGGTCATGGAGGAGGTCTCCGGCGGCCGGATCCACTACATGTTCAACCGGGTCGGCGGGCTCAAGGAGGAGGTCCCCGCCGGCTGGACCGGACGGGCCCGCGCCGCCATCGGCGAGGTCCGCCGCCGGATGCCCGACCTCGACAACCTGATCCGACGCAACGAGATCTTCCTGGCCCGCACCGTCGGGGTGGGGGTGCTGTCGGCCGCCGACGCCGCCGCGTTCGGGGCGTCCGGGCCGGTCGCCCGCGCCTCCGGGCTCGACCTCGACCTGCGCCGCGACGACCCCTACCTGGCGTACGACCAGCTCGACGTGCCGGTGGTCACCCGGACCGCCGGGGACTGCCACGCCCGCTTCGAGGTGCTCCTCGACCAGGTGTACGCCTCCCTCGACCTCGCCGAGCAGTGCCTGGACCGGGTCGACCGGCTCACCGGCCCGGTGAACACCCGACTGCCCAAGGTGGTCAAGGCCCCCGAGGGGCACACCTACGCCTGGACCGAGAACCCGCTCGGGATCAACGGCTACTACCTGGTGTCGCGGGGCGAGAAGACCCCGTGGCGGCTCAAGCTGCGCACCGCGTCGTACGCCAACGTGCAGGCGCTGGCCACCCTGCTTCCCGGCTGCCTGGTGCCCGACCTGATCGCCATTCTCGGCTCGATGTTCTTCGTGGTCGGCGACATCGACAAGTGAACCGCCACTGACCCTGCCGTCGGCGGTGCACCCCGGCGGTCAGCGCCAGTGGCCGCCCGCGCGGGGGACGTCGTCCTGCGGCGGGTAGCCGTACCGCTGCCCGCCCGCCCACTGCTGGTGCTCGCGCGGCTCGGGCTCGGGCTCGGGCTCGGGGTCGCGCCACGACACCACCGGCTCCCGGTCCCGCCACTGCTCGGCGCGCTGCCCCTCCCACCGCCGGTCGTCGGCGCGCGCCGGCCACTCACGAGCGGGCTGCGGCTCGGCGCGGGCCGGCCACTGCCCGTCCGGCCGGTCCGGTGCCGGTGGGGTCACGTGGTCAGGCCACTGTTCGGCCGGCCGGTGGCTGCGCGCCGGCTCCCGCCACTGCTGCGGCACCGGCACCCCGCCGGCCGGCAGCGCGGGACGGTCGGCCTGCTCCGGCCGAGCACCACCCCACCGGTCGCCGGTGGGTTCCGTCCCGTCCCGGTACGGCTCCTCCTGCCGCACCGAGGCCCACCGGTCCGAGTAGTGGTAGCCGCCGTCGGCGCGCGCCTCCGCACGGCGCTCCCCGACCCGTACCTCCCGGGCCCGTCCCTCGTCGCGCACGTCGGCCCAGCGGTCACCGGCCCGCGCCGCACGGGCCGGCGGATCGGCCCGGTCCTGCGCCCGGCGGTCACCGGCGCGCGACTCGGTACGGCCCTCTGCCCAGTCGGACCGGCCACCCGCCGACCAGGCACCCGCCTCCCCGCCAGCCGCCGACCACTCCGGCCGGACCGGCTCGGGCCGGTCGTCGCCCGGGGTCGACCACCCGGGGCCGGGAGCGGCCGGCGGCGACCAGCCGGTGCCGGCGGCGCTCGGCCAGGCCCGGTCGTCAGGGGATGCCTGACGGGTCGCCCGGGAACGGTCCTCCGGTCGGGCCGACCAGCCCCGGCCGGTCGGCTCGGCCGGCGTCGACCAGGAACGCTCCGGCTCCCCACCGGCCCAGGACGACTCGTCCCCGCCCGAGGCCCACCGGCCGGCGTACCCGCCGCCGTAGCCGCCGGCCGGGTCGGGGCCGTCGACGACGGTGTGCCGAGTGGTCACGTGCACGGTCTCGGTGTGCCGCACCACCCCGAGCGGACGGGACGTCGACTCGGCAGCGGGCACCCCGCCGCGCGGCTCCCGGGTGGCCGCCCCGTACACCCCGGCCTGCCCGGTCGGACGCTCCGGGGCGTAGCGGCGGCCGGTCGGTTCGGCGGCCTCCCGATCGGCCGGGACCCGCCCCCGACCCGCCGCGACCGGCGCGGAACTCTCCGGGTGTTCCCAGTCCGACAGGGGCTCCTCGACGGCGGCCCGTCGCCGGCCCACCGGGGCCTCCGGTGCCGGCTCGGCGGCCGGGACCCGGGCCCGGCCGGCACCGGCGACGGAATCCTCGGCGGGCGGGGCGGCGACGGCGGCAGCCAGCTCGGCCGCCGTGTCCAACCGGCGACGCAACGCGGTGACCTGCTCCTCGGCCCGCTGCGACTGGTCCAGCGCCTGGTTGCCGCGCTGGGCGGCGGCCACGATCTCGCTGCGCAGCTCGCGGCGGAGCTGCTCCAACTCGTCGAGCACCGTCTCGTCGGACGACCGGGCACCGCCGTCGGCACGCAACGCGATGGACAGGCCGATCAGCACCACGGCGGTGATGGCCAGCACCGCGGCGAAGCGCAGCGGGCCGTTGCCGTCGGCGAACAGCAGGATCAGCGCGGCGATCGGCGCGAACGCCACCCCGATCCAGAACAGTACGGTCAGTAGTTGCGGCCTGCGCTTCTCGGAGACGACCGGGGAGGGCATGGCTGTGCAGCCTACCGAGATGTAGGCGGAGTGGGAACGGTCCCAGGGCAGAATTGCCCCGATCTCAGCCGGTACGGTCGGCGCGACCGGATCACTGCGGACCGGCATCCCGCCTGGTCAGCGGGGCACGAACAGCCCGTTGCGGGGCAGGCCCGGTCGCGGTCGGGACCAGCCGACCGCGACCGGGATCACGCTCAGCTGGTGGCGAGCGCGCCGTCGGACGAGAAGACCAGTCCGACACTGGCGGTGCCGGTCTTCAGGGCATTCTTGGTCTGCGGGCCGCCGGCGTCCAGCGAGCTGAACGAACCGGCCTTGAAATCGTAGACCTCCACCAGACCGGCCTGGCACTTCGGCCGCTGCGGGCACTCCGGCGGGCCGGCCAGCACGGTGTCCTTGCCGGAGCACTTGGCCGCCAGGTCGGAGATGGTCTTCAGGGCGTACTTGTCGGCGAACGCCTTGGTGACGGCGAAGGCGTTCTGGTCCTGCGCCGAGGACGGGGTGCCGAACGTGATGCCCGCCTTGTCACCCTCGGACTTCAACGCGCTGACCGTCTTGTCCAGCTCCGGCGAGGAGACCGGGGTGGCGTCCTTGCCGTTGGCCTTGGTGTTGAGGAACTCGGCCATGGTCGCCGCGTACTCGGGGACGACCTGGATCTCGCCCTTCTCCAGGCTCGGCTCGTACAGCTCGCGGTTGCCGATCTGCTGCACCTTGACCTGGTAACCGGCTGCGGTCAGGGCGATGTTGTACAGCTCGGCCAGGGTCTGGCTCTCGGAGAAGTTGCCCGCGCCGACGACGATCTGCCCGCCCGGGCCCTTGGCGATGCCGGTGGTCAGCCCGTTGGCCGAGGCGAACTCCTCGGCCGCCGCCTTCGGCGTCTTGCGGTCCACGTCGACCGCCTTGTTGAGGGCGATCAGCTTCGGCGTGTCCAGCGCGGCGGAGACCTTGTCCAGCGCGGCGAGCAGCTGCGGGTTGGCCACCTTGGCGTTGACCGCCGGAATGATGTTGTCGGTGTTCTGGAGCTTCTTGTCGTCGTCGAGAACGACGAGCTGGTCACCGGCGACCGGGGCGCAGCCAGCACCGCTGGCGCCCTGCTCCGGGGCGTCGGTGCCGGACGAACCGGCGTCCCCACACCCGGTCAACAGACCCGCCAGGGTCAGGGCGCCCACCGCGCCCACCGCCAGCCGTGTCCGTACGCGCATCGTGCCCGCCTTCCGTGTCCCGGCGCGACCCGGAGTGGGCCGGCCGCGTATCCGACGGGCGACGGCCGCCGCCCGCGGGTTCAGCCAATATCCTTCCGGGCCGACCGACAAACCCTGAGCCAGTTTCGTCATGTGATCGTCACGGAACGGGATCAGTTCCCCGCCGTGGCGTCCGCCGCCCGTCGGTTCGCCGCCCGCCGGGTACGCCGCAGCGGTCGCGGGGTCACCGCCCGCTCGACCAGCGCCAGCACCCCCTCCGCCGCCAACGCCAACCCCGCCACCAGCACCCCGCCGGCGATGATCTGCCCGCCACCGGCCGCGATGTCCAGCCCGAAACCGGCCCGGATGATCTGGCCCAGCCCGCCGCCGTTGACGAACGAGGCCAACGCCGCCGTCGCCACCACCTGCACGGCGGCCGTCCGGAACCCGGCGGCCAGGTACGGCACCGCCAGCGGCAACTCCACCCGGCGCAACACCTGCCACCCGGACAACCCCATCCCGCGCGCCGCGTCCCGGGCCTCCGGGTCGGCCTGCCGCACCCCGGTGTACGCGTTCGCCAGCAGCGGCGGCACCGCGAACACGGCCAGCGCCACCACCACCGCCGGTCGCCCGAAGCCGAGGAAGGTCAGCGGCAGGATGGTGAGCAGCGCCAGGGTAGGGATGGACAGGGTCAGGTTGGAGATCAGCACGACCGCGCCGCCGCCGCGCCCGGAGTGCCCCAGCCAGAGGCCGACCGGCCAGGCCACCAGGCAGCCCAGCAGCACCGCCGCGGCGGACATGCTCAGGTGCTCCCCGATCCGGTCCAGCACCCCACCGGGGTTGGTCCAGTTGAGCGGGTCGTTGAGCCAGACCACCGCCTGCTGCACCGGGTTCACCGGGTCTGCCTTTCGCTCGTGACTGCGGGGCTCACCGGATCGGCCCCCTGGTCGTGACTGCGGGGCTCCACCGCGCCGCGCTCATCGGGGGCGGCTCCGCAGCCAGGGGGTGAGCAGGCGGCCCACGCCCGCCAGGATCAGGTCCAGCACCAGGGCGAGCAGGACGCAGAGCAGGGTGCCGGTCATGATCTGGGCCTTGTAGAAGTTGTTCTGGAAGCCGGCGAAGATCAGCTGCCCCAGGCCACCCCGGCCGATCACCACCCCGACGGTGACCAGCGCGACGGTGGAGACCGTGGCGAGGCGTACCCCGGTGAGGATGCCGGGCAGGGCCAGCGGCAGGTCGATCCGGAACAGCCGGGCCCACCGGCCGTACCCCATGCCCTCGGCGGCGTCACGCACCTCGGGGGGCACCTGGTTCAGCCCGGCCACCGCGTTGCGGACGATCACCAGCAGCGCGTACAGCACCACCACCGTCAGCACGGTCACCGCCCCGATGCCCAGGTAGGGGGCGATGAACGCGAACAGGGCCAGGGAGGGGATCGTGTAGAGCACGCCGGTCAGTGCGAGAATCGGCCCGGCGAGACGCCCGTACCAGTAGGCCACCACCGCCAGCGGCAGGGCGACCAGGGCGGCGAGCAGCACCGCCCGGCCGGTCAGCGAGGCGTGCTCGCGCAGCGCGGCGAGAATGGTGTCAGAGTTGTCCCGCACGTACTGCCAGGAGAACCACGGATTACCCGGCTCGGCCCGGTAACTCAGGTGGAAGGACACACGTGGACGTTACCCCCGGGGGCACCGGCGACGCAGGACACAGCGCCGCCTCGATCACGCTCGACGGCATCCGCAAGCGGTACCCGGACGGCACCGACGCCGTCCGTGAGCTGAGCCTGGAGGTGCCGGCCGGCGAGCTCGTGGTGCTGATCGGCCCGTCCGGCTGCGGCAAGTCGACGGTGCTGCGGATGGTGAACCGGCTGATCGAGCCGACCGGCGGCCGGATCCTGCTCGGCGACGAGGACATCACCCGGGTCGACCCGGTGAAACTGCGCCGACGGATCGGCTACGTCATCCAGAACGTCGGCCTGTTCCCGCACCAGACGGTCGCCACCAACGTCGGCACCGTACCCCGGCTGCTCGGCTGGTCGAAGGAGCGGATCCGGCAGCGCAGCGGCGAACTGCTGGAGCTGGTCGGGTTGGACCCGGCCCAGTTCGGACGCCGCTACCCGCACGAACTGTCCGGCGGTCAGCGGCAGCGGGTCGGGGTGGCCCGCGCGCTGGCCGCCGACCCGGTGGTGCTGCTGATGGACGAGCCGTTCTCCGCCGTCGACCCGATCGTGCGGACCCGGTTGCAGGAGGAGTTCCTCCGGCTCCAGGCCGAGGTCCGCAAGACCATCGTGCTGGTCACCCACGACCTCGACGAGGCCGTCCGGCTCGGCGACCGGATCGCGGTGCTCTCCGAGGGCGGCCGACTGGAGCAGTACGACACCCCGGCGGCGCTGCTCGGCACGCCCGCCTCGCCGTTCGTGCGGGAGTTCGTCGGCGCGGACCGGGGCATCCGTCGGCTCGCGGTCACCCCGGTCACCCGCGAGGTGCTCGACGGGGAGGCCACCGACGCCACCCTGCCGGAACTACCGCTGGGCCGCTCGGCGTACGACGCGCTGGCCGCGATGCTGACCGCCGGCACCGACGCGGTCGTGGTCACCGCCGACGGCCGGCCGGCCGGCACGCTCAGCCGGGCCCGGGTGCTCGACCTCGGGCGGCCCGGCAGCTAGCCACCCGGCGGGTCAGGCCCGGCCGCCCAGGCTGGCCAGCCCGATGATCCAGCCGGCAAAGAAGCCGTAGCCGGCCCCGGTGCCGGTGGTCTCGAAGGCCGCCAGCAGCGGGCCGTCCGCGGTGAGCAGCGCCGCCAGCAGGGTCGCTGCCGCCGCCGCCAGGGTGTACGCGGCCCAACCGGAGAAGAACTGGCTGGCCGACCCGGGCACCCGGGCCACCTGACCCGCCGGCAGCAGGTAGAGCAGGCCCGCGGCGAACAGCAGCAGCAGGATGGCCCGCAGGTCGGTGGCGAGCACCCCGTGCTCCGGATCGGTCGACCCGACCCGCCAGGCGGGCCAGGCGAGCAGCCGCAGGTACCAGCCCCCGGCGGAGTTCGGATCGGTGTGGGCCTCGGCCCAGCCGACGTACCAGGGGCTGCCACAGACGACGACGAGGATCAGCGCGGCGAGGCTGCCGGTGCCGGCGGCGGTGCCGTACCCCTGCACGGTGCGGGGGCGTTGGGTGAGGGCCATGCGGCGGGAAGTTCCCGACCCGCCACGGCCGGCAAACCTCTCCCGCCAGCCGGCGGGCCGGCCGCTCAGTGCTTCATCAGGTAGTCGATGAACGCCGCCCGCAGCAGTGGCGCCGACTCCTCGTAGCCGTGCCCGGTCAGCTCCCGCCACAGCGCCGCCGCCTCGTCGATGGTCGGCCCCACCGAGTTGGGTGCCCCGTCGAGCGCGGCGGCCTCGTCGGCGTTGGGCAGGTGCCGCAGCACCGACCAGAAGAACCCGACGTCCCGCCGTTCCCGGGCCCGCGCGAAGGCCCGCTCGCGCAGCTCCTCGGTGGAGAGGGCGTCGAGCTGGTCGAAGGTGTGGCCGGTGCCGGCGGAAGGAGTCTCGGTCATGCCCGCGAGCCTAACCGGCGAGGTCGTCGCCGGCCCGCCGTCCACGCCCGCCCACGGCAGCGGCCGGCGGCGTGTCGGTCGGCCGGGTCACCGCTCGTCGGCGTCCCAGCGGGGCGGGGCGCTCTGCCAGCGGGGTGCCTCCCAGGGGTCGGGCGGGGTGTCGTCGGTCGTCCGCTCCGGCAGGGCCGGGGTCCAGTTGCGCTCCTGCCCGCCCGGGGGCATCGACCAACCGGAGCTGATCGCCCCGTCCCGCACCGGCGGCAGCTCCACCGGTTCACCCGGGACGGTGCGGGGCCGACCGTACGTCTCGACCAGCCGGGTGACCAGCAGCCCACCGGCCAGTGCCGTCCCGCCGACTGCCCACCTGTCGGTCGGCGCACCGGCACCGTCCGCCCAGGCCAGGTAGGTCACCACCAGGCCGACCGCGAGGAGGGCGCCGAAGATCCCACCCCGCCTGCCGTACGCGCTGGTGCCGCCGAACATGGACACGCCGACCGCGAGCACCGTCCAGTCCAGTCCCGACGTCGGCGTCACCGGGCCCTCCGCGTTGGCGGCGACGAGCACCCCGGCGAGCATCGCCAGCACGGTGGAGGCGATCAGCCCGGCCGAGGTCACCAGAGCGGCGGCCATGCCGCGTCGGCGGGCCGGGTCGGCCACCGGCCGGAACCGGCCGACCAGCCGGCGTACGGTCCGGATCGCGCCGAACGCGCCGAGCAGCACGACCACCCCGGCCAACCCGGCGAACAGGTAGTAGGCGTTGCGCCGGGGATCGTAGTCGGCCTGCACCGCCACCGGCAGGTCCCGCCGTTCGATCCAGACGATCACCCCGGCGGCGGCGGCGAGGCTGGCCGCCCAGCCGGGCACGTGCAGCACCACCACCGCCCAGGCCAGGGCCAGCCCGCCCAGCGCGGCGACGACCAGGGCCGGGACGACCGCGGCGGACACCCCCCGGTCACCCTGCTCGGCGAAGTGCAACGCGGCGGCCAGCGCGACCGGGCCGATCGCCAGATTCACCGCGGCGGTCCGCAGGCTCAGCCCGGCGGCGAGGACGAGCAGGCCGAGCGCGACCGCGTCGACGAGCAGCCGCCGCAGGCCGGCACCGCGCAGCGCGTCCGGGTCGTCCCGCCACAGCAGGTAGGCCAACGCGGCGAGGGCGAGCAGCAGCACCAGCTCCCAGACCACGTGCACGCCGAGCCGGTCCCGGCCGGGTTCCCCCTGCTCCGGGTCGTCGAGGACGTTCTCGGGTACGGTCGCGGGCACCTCTGCCGACGCGGTCCGGCCCGGGTCGTCGTACACCATGCGGCGCGCCTCCCAGGTGACCGGCCGTCACCGGTGACGGCTGACTGTGTTCCGGTCGCCAGGCACCGTACCCGCGCGCCGGGGGCGGGCGTAACCCCTGTCAGCGCCGCCCGGGTCGGTCCGCCCGGTCGTCGGCGTCGTCGTCGGACTCGGGGACCCGGCAGGAGCGTTCGAGCCAGAGCGCGGCGGCGACCAGGGCCAGCGCGGCCAGGGCACCCGCCCCGGCCGCCGGCCGGTCCTCGATGGCGGCGTTGGTCGGCTCGACGAAGAGCCAGCCGGTCAGCCCGATGTAGAAGCCGAGGAAGATCGACCCGGCCAGCGCGGACGCCTTGGCCAGCACCACGAACCGGGCGACCAGCAGTGGATTGACCGGCTCCCGGCCGGGCTTGCGCTCGATCCGCCCCCGGGTGTTGACCGCCGCGTACGCCTCCAGCACGGCCAGCCCGGCCAGGGTGACCACCGGCAGCCAGGGCAGCCGGGGGATGCCGCTGTAGTAGAAGCTGCTGATCAGCAACCAGGCCACGGCGGCGGCGGCGAGCACGGCGACCAACAGGGTCGAGAACCGGGTGGGGCCCATCCTCGACCCGTCGGGCTCCCGGTCACGGGGCGGTCGGGACGACGTCATACCGGCCGGCTCCACTGGTTCATGTGTCCGACTCTAACGAAAGATCGGGGCGGGGGGTCAGTTCGAGGGCGTCCCCGGCGACCGGTTCGGCGTTGAGCAGGTCGGTGAGCCAGCCGTGCCCGGCCAGCCGCCCGTGCGGGTCGATGTCGATCCACGGGCGGAGCACGAAGGCGCGCTGGTGGGCGCGGGGGTGCGGCAGGGTCAGCGCGGGGTCGTCGCTGAGCACCGGCCGGCCGCCGTCGTCCCAGACGGCGACGACGTCCACGTCGAGGGTGCGCGGCCCGTACCGGCGGGCCGGGTCGCGGACCCGGCCGGCGGCGGTCTCGGCGGCGTGCGCCCGCGCCAGCCAGTCGTCGGGGGTCGCCGCCGGGTCGGCGACCATGACCGCCGCGTTCAGGTACGCCGGCTGGTCGGCGTCGCCCCACGGGGGTGTCTCGTAGACGCCGGAGACCACCAGCACCGCGTCGCCGAGACCGGCGACCGCGGCCCGCAGGTGGTCGATCCGGTCGCCGAGGTTGCTGCCGATCGACAGCACCGCCCGGGTCACCGGGTACGCCGCATCGTCACGGCCACGTCGGTGAACGTGTGCGGGATCGGGGCCTCGGGCTTGTGGACGGTGACGGTGGCGGCGGTGACCAGCGGCTCGGCCAGGCAGACCGCGAGCAGCCGGTCGGCCAGCGTCTCGATCAGGTTGACCGGCTCACCGGTGACCACCGCGACCAGCCGCTGCGCCAGCTCGCCGTAGTGCACGGTGTCGGTCACCTCGTCGGAGCGGGCGGCCGGGGCGAGGTCGAGTTCGAGTTCGGCGTCGACCACGAAGTCCTGGCCTTGGGCGCGTTCGAAGTCGTAGACGCCGTGCCGGCCCCGGGCCCGCAGTCCGGTCAGGACGATCCGGTCGGTCACGTTCCTCCCTCCGTCCGGCCGGTGGGGGCCGGGTCGTTGCCGGTGGTGGCGAGCCGGGGGCGGCCGGTGGCCGACCAGACGGCGAGCGCGTCGGTGGTGCCCCGGACGTCGTGCACGCGTACCCCCCAGGCACCGGCGGCGACGGCGAGCACGCTGGTGGCGATGGTGGCGGCGGCCCGGCCGTCGGTGTCCCGGGGGGTGCCGTCGGGGGTGGCGAGCAGGTGGCCCAGGTAGGACTTGCGGCTGGCTCCGAAGAGCAGCGGCAGCCCGAGGTCGAGCAGTTCGGGCAGGCGGGCGCTGAGTTCCCAGTTGTGCGCGGCGGTCTTGGCGAAGCCGAGCCCGGGGTCGATCACCAGCCGGTCGGCGGCCACCCCGGCGGCCAGCGCGTCGTCGACCCGTTGGGCCAGTTCGGCCCGGACGTCGGTGACCACGTCGGTGTAGCTGGCCAGCTCGCGCATCCCCCGGGAGTGTCCCCGCCAGTGCATGAGCACCCAGGGGCAGCCGGCGTCGCGGACCACCCGGGCCATGTCGGGGTCGGCCAACCCGCCGGAGACGTCGTTGACCACGGCGGCCCCGGCGACGACGGCCGCCTCGGCGACCGGGGCGCGGGTGGTGTCGATGCTGACCGGCACCCCGGCGGCGGCGAGTTCGCGGATCACCGGCAGCACCCGGGACGCCTCGGTGCGGGGGTCGACCCGGTCGGCACCCGGGCGGGTGGACTCGCCTCCGACGTCGACCAGGTGCGCGCCCTCGCGGTGCAGTCGCACACCGTGTGCGACGGCGGCGTCGAGGTCGGCGTACCGGCCACCGTCGGAGAAGGAGTCGGGCGTGACGTTGAGGACGCCCATCACCACCGGGGCCTGCGCCCGTACCAGATCGGTCACGACTAGACGGTACCGGTCGCATCGGGCCGCTCCGGGCACCCCCACCGACCCCTCCACGGCCACCCTGACGTGCCTGTTGGAACAGGTGTACGATCGGTCTTCCGGGTCGAATCGGGTCGACTCTTCGCGGCTTGTCGCAAAGGAGGGCGGCCCGTACGCTGTGGAATTGCCCAGCATCAAGAGATGGTGAAGCCTGGAGGGAGGGCCGAAGCGGGAAAATCCCCCCAAATCTCGCCACTCTCCGTGGTGGGAGACCCGCGCCGCGTCATCGACGCCGTGCACAGTGAGCACATTCCCGCCAGGCTTGCCTACTGCACCACCGCGGCACCGCCGGCCGCGTTATGGGGAGGTTCCAGTGATCGCCTTCGAGCTGATGGAGACGACGTCTTCCGGCGTCGCACAGGTGCTGCACACCCTGGCGACGACGCCACTCGCCGAACCGGCCCCCAAGGGCATCGACACCAACGGTGTCGTCACCTTCTTCGCCAGCAAGATCGCGCCCATCCTGCTCGCCGTGCTCGGCGTCATCTTCATCGGCCGGGCCAGCCGGGGCGAGATCTCCAAGGTGCTGACCAGCTCGGCCATCGCGATCGTCGGGCTGGCCTTCATCGCCGGCGCGGCAACACTCTTCTTCATCGGTGACTACCTGATCGATCTGATCTTCGAATAGGCGCGGGCGAGACATGCGGCTGCGCACCGACGACGACATCTACCGGGCCCGCCTGGTCTACCTCGGGCCACCCGGCTACACCCTTCCGGTCCACCTGCCGTACGCCCAGTACGGACTGTTCATGCTGCTCGTACCCCTCTACATGTTCATCCACTGGCTGTTCACGTTGCAGGTCGAGCTCTTTCCCGCCTGGGAGATCGCGCTCGCCATCGTGAGCACCTCGTTCATCTTCCGGTACGTCGACCCGGACCGGCCGGCGCGGATGGTCATCCGCACCGCGCTCACCGACTGGCGACGCACCCGGGAACCGGCCGCCGAACTGCGGGACCCCCGCCTGGTCGGCAGCCGGATCAGGATCCGGGAGGAACTGGCATGACGGGGCGTACCCGAATCGGGCAGTCGGACCACACGGGTGAGGCGGTCGAATGAGTCGCTCTTCCACGCCGGGTTTCCCGGCCGGACGACACAGCGCCCCGCACGGTAACCGTGCGCGGTCGTTCGACTACCCCCAGGAGGAGCTGCGGGACGACGAGCCGTACGACCCTTCCCTGCTCACCGGCCCGGGTCAGAGCGGTGTAGGGGTGTTCCAGGCCCCCCGGCCCAGCCCCGGCCGGGGCACCCCTGAGGCCGAGCCGACGCCTGCCGCGCCGATGCTGGTGGGTGACGGCACCGACATCGACTCCCCCTTCCTCGACCTCTTCGGTGGCGGCCCCCGCCCCGGCACCGCCCCGTCGCCCGGCACCCCCGCACGCCGGGGTCCGGGCCGGGAGCAGCGCCCCGTACCGCACCAACCGAGCCCCGCGCCGACCCCGCCGCCGGCCATCGAGGCGCAGGCCCCCCGGCGGCCATCGAGGCGGCCCCACCGGCCGGGCGCACCGCGCGCACCCGCGTCCCGCACCAGCAGGGCGACCGGTCGACGGCGGCCCCGACCGACGACCGCCGGGCCGAGGCACCACAGCGGCCACCGCGCCGGGTGCCCACCGACCTGTTCCCCAGGGACACCGGCGAACCGCTCACCGCGCGGGAGGCGGCCGAACGCGCCCGCCGGGAGGCCACCGAACGGGCCCGGGAGGCCACCGACCGCGCCCGGCGCGAGGCCGCCGAGCGGGCCCGCCGGGAGGCCGCCGAACAGGCCGCGGCGGACGCGGCCCGCCGGGAGGCCGCCGCGCAGGCCGAACGCGAGGCCGCCGAACAGGCCCGACGGGAGGCGGCCGAACAGACCCGACGCGAGGCCGCCGAACAGGCGCGCCGGGACGCCGACGAGCAGATCCGACAGGACGTCGCCGAACAGGCCCGACGCGAGGCCGCCGAACAGGCGCGCCGGGAGAACGCCGGGTCGGCCCGACGCGACGCGACGCTGACCGCCCGGCCCCGGCCCACCCCGGTGGTGCCCACCCCCGGCTGGCCGGAAACGGCCGAACCGGCCTGGCCGGAGGACGTCGCCCCCGGCTGGCCGGAGCCGGCCGAACCGATCCGGGCGGAGGCCGTGATCGCCCCGACCGGCGCGCTGGCCGCCGAACCGGCCCGCCCCGCACCCGTCGACGCCGACCGGATCGCGCCGGCGGACTCCGGCCCCCGGGAACTGGCCACGCCCCGGGAACGCGCGGCGAGCCGCCGTACCGCGGCGACCAAACCGGTCCGGGTACGCCCGCCGAAGATCAAGTTCGGGGACCGGGACCCGTCGATCGAACTGGCCATCACCGAGATCGCCGGGCACCTGACGTTCACCCCCAACACGGTCACCGCCTGGTACTGGCTCCCCGAGGTGCGGTGGGCGTTCCGCCCGGACGCCGAACGCGAGGCGCTGCTCTCCGCGATCTCCGAGCAGTACGCCGGCCTCGCCGGCTTCCGGCTGCACCTGCGCCGCACCACCAGGCCGTTCCCCGCCGACGAGTGGGCCCGCACCATCGACGCGCACACCGCGTCGCCGCTGCCCGACGTCCCCGGCACGCCGGGCTGGGCCGACCACCTGGTCGCCGCCCAGCAGCACCTGATGTCGGTCAACCACGCCGAGGGGCAGACCTACCTGGGGGTCACCTTCGCCCGTCGTTCCCTCGGCGACTCCCTCACCGAACGCCTGCTGCGCGCCTTCGGCAAGGGCACCGCCGACGGCGAACGCCGCAAGCTGGGTCGTACCGTCGAGCAGTTCGACGAGGTGCTGGGCAGCTTCGGCATGCGGGGCAGGCGGGTCACCGCGCAGGAGCTGGAATGGCTGCTCTACCGCTCGGTGGCGCTGTGCATGGCCCCGCCCGGTGCGCTCTCCCCGGTGACCAACGGCCGGTGGGAACGCGGCGACCTGCTCGCCCTCACCGAACAGGTCGAGCGGTACCGCACCCCGTACGGCACCACCGTCAAGCTGGTCAACCGGATGACCGGTGAGGAACGGCACGTGGCCGTGCTCGCGGTCGGCCGGATGGAGCCGCTGGAGATCCCCGAACGGCACGAGCCGTGGCTGCACTTCCACGAACGGCTGCCCTGGCCGATGGAAATCTCCACCCGGGTCGACATCCTCGGCTCCGGCGACTCCTTCCGTAACCTCGAACACCGGCTGCGGATGATCCGGTCGCAGCAGCTCGACTACGCCGAGCACGGCATCGACGCCCCGCCCGAGCTGGAACGGCTCGCCAAGCGGGCGCTGGTGATCGGCGACGAGATGACCACCGGGCTACCGGTCGACTCCGCCCGGGCACACGGCTGGCACCGGATCGCCGTGGGCGGCCGGACCCGCGAGGAGTGCATGGAACGGGCCCGCCGGCTCATCCAGCTCTACTCCCGGGAACTGCGCATCTCCCTGCAACACCCGAAGAACCAGGACTGGCTGGCCCGGGAGTTCATCCCCGGCGAACCGATCGCCAACACCGGGTACGTCCGCCGGATGCCGGTGCCGCTGCTGGCCGCCGCGCTCCCCCAGGCGGCGTCGACCGTCGGCGACCGCCGGGGCGACCTGATCGGGCGTACCGCCGGGACCTGCCGTCGGCCGGTCTTCCTCGACCTGCACTTCCCGATGGAGGTACGCGAGCGCTCCGGGCTCGCCGTCTTCGTCGCCGAACCCGGTGGTGGCAAGTCGACCCTGCTCGGCGCGCTCGGCTACCTGGCCGCCCGGCGGGGCGTGCAGGTCACCCTGCTCGACCCGTCCGGTCCGCTGGCCCGGCTCTGCGCCATGCCGGAGCTCAAGCCGTACGCCCGGGTGCTCAACCTGACCGGTTCGGAGCCGGGGACGCTGGCCCCGTACGCGCTCATCCCCACCCCGCTGCGCAGCGAGTTCACCTCCGGGGCGGCGGGCGACCGGGAGTTCGAGATCGCCGTCTCCAACGCCCGGGCCGAACGACGCATGCTGGTCCAGGACATCTGCATGATGCTGGTGCCGCCGCAGGTCGCCCGGGAGGCGTCCACCGCCACCCTGTTCCGGCACGCGGTACGCCAGGTGCCGGCCGAGGAGACGTCCACCCTGGACGATGTGGTCGCCTGCCTGCAAGGGCTCGACGACGACGCCGGTCGGGAACTGGCCCACCTGCTGCTCGACACCGCCGAGATGCCGCTGGCCATGCTCTTCTTCGGCCGCCCGCCGGAGGGGCTGCTCGGTGCGGGCGCGGCGCTCACCGTGATCACCATGGCCGGCCTCCGCCTGCCCGACCTCAAGATCGAACGCGAGTACTGGTCGGCCGAGGAGGCATTGGCCCTGCCGATGCTGCACACCGCGCACCGGCTCGCCGTCCGCCGCTGCTACGGCGGGTCGATGTCCTCGCGCAAACTCGTCGGCCTGGACGAGGCGCACTTCATGGAGGGCTGGCGCTCCGGCCGGTCCTTCCTGGTCCGCCTCGCCCGGGACTCCCGCAAGTGGAACCTCGCCGCCCTGGTCGCCTCGCAGAACCCGAAGGACATCCTCGGCCTCGACGTCCAGAACCTCGTCTCCACCGTCTTCGTCGGCCGCATCGCCGAGGACACCGAGATCGCCTCCGAGGCGCTCCGGCTGCTCCGGGTGCCGGTCGACGACGGCTACGAGGCCACCCTGGCCTCCCTGTCCGCCGTCGACACCACCTCCGCCACCCGGCTCGGCTTCCGCGAGTTCGTCATGCGGGACGTGGACGGCCGGGTGCAGAAGGTCCGGGTCGACGTGTCGTACGTCGAGGGGCTGCTGGATCACCTCGACACCACCCCCGCCGCGGTCGCCCAGGCCGCCGGGATACTGCCGACCGTCCTGGCTGATCTGGAGGCGTGACAATGGCGAGGGCCCGGGCACGGATCACGGCGCTCCTCCTCGCACTCGGCGTACTCGCCGGTGCCACGATCGCCTGGCCGGTGGTTGGGGCCACACCGGCGTACGCCCGTACCCCCGTGACGGCACAGGCGGCCGCCGACCTCTGCACCACCAAGGAGTGGCAGGCCGACTTCCGCGCCTGCGTCAAGAAGCTCGATGACATTACGTCTGACAGAGCCGCCTGCCTAGAACCTCCTACACCCAGTACACCTGACTCTGGCCTCGCTGGTTGGTTTGCCAGTGAGCCTGCTGCCGCGACGGCGGGAGGTGTCGCTGGCCGCTACAGCCTCTACGGCTACGCGGGTTACGACTACAACACTTACGACCTCGGGTGCGGGGCCTCTGTCCTTCACGCAGACTACAAATTCACCACGACAGTGGCTAACGGCGAATTCATGTTCGCTACGGCCGTGGTGGGTGCCTCAAACGCACTGCGTGAACGCGCCTGGGATCCGAGCTCGATGTGGGGTTGGGCAGACCCACTTGTAGAAAAGGCAACCAAGGCTGTCTACCAAAAGGTCTTCAGTGTCTTCGGAATCGTCACACTGTGCGTAGTGGGCCTCTATCTTCTATGGCGCTCTCGCCAGTCCGACATGAGCAACGCAATGACCACCGCAGGCTGGGCAATACTCGTGATGGTGGCTGTAACCGCGCTCGCAGCATGGCCGGTGAAGTCTGCCAATATAGCTGACGGCACGCTCATCGCCTCACTCGGCGTTGTGCATGACGCCGTCGGACCACAAGCAAAGGATCCCGAGCCCGGCCGTTGCATCGATCCCAATCCTGACCGATGTAAGGATCTCCGCCCTCCAGCTGTCCGCGCGAGTGACACCGCAGCGGAGACCATGCTCTATCGAAACTGGCTGCGTGGCGTCCTCGGCTCCGCCGACAGTGAAACCGCCAAGAAATATGGCCCCGCCCTATACGATGCCCGGTCCTTGACCTGGGGTGAGGCCAAATCCATTCGCAGCAACCCTGCCACCCGCGATGCGACGGTTCAGGCGAAGAAGCAGCAGTGGATGAAGGTCTCCGAGCAGATCAAAGCAGAAGATCCCGAGGCGTACGAATATCTGCAAGGAAAAAGGGACATGGACCGGATCGGTTCCGGGTTCATCGCGGTCCTGGCCTCGTTGCTCTTCGCCATGTTCGATCTCACCGCCTCGCTATTGGTGCTGCTCGGATTCATGATCTTCCGGTGGGCGGTGATCGCCGCGCCGATCCTGGGCACGATTGGCCTGCTCCGTCCGGCCAGCGCCGGACTGCGACGGCTGGCGAACGCCGTGGTCGCTGCTGTGTTCAACATCGCCATCTTCGGCACCGGAGCGGCGATCTACCTGTTCGCCGTCGATCTGATCATGAGCACTCCGACCCTGCCGGGCTGGCTCCAGGTGGTGCTGGTCTGGCTCTGTGGTGTGGTCGGTTGGTTGCTGCTGCGGCCCTACCGGCGGATCACCCAGCTCGGCGGCAAGGACAGCAGCGAGGCGGTCGGCTCGGCCGGGTCGTGGCATCGCCGGTTCTTCCGGGACATGCGCGTCGCCGCCCGAATCGACGTGGCCGAGCCGGGCGGTACGGCCGAGCCGAAGCTCACCCGCAGACGCGGGGCCGGACTGGAACCGGCCACCCTTCGTCCCGAGGCCAGACGGGAGGACCCCAGTCACTCGACGGTCAGCACGCCGGCGCAGCGGGAACGCCCGGATGGACGTGAACGCGCCGACGAGACCGAGGCGAAGCCACCGACGCGGGAGAACAGCCGGCACACGGCCGCACCCCGCCCCCGGCGTCGTGCCACGGCGGGCTGGACCGAGCCGGACGTGCCAGAGGAGACCCCGTCCTTCGTGGTCTACCGACCCGACTCCGCCACGCCGGCACCGACGCCCGTGAAGCCCAGCCCCCGTATACGCTCCGAGGCCAGGTGACGCGATGCGGCGAGCACTTAGTTTCCTCGTCACCCGGGCACTGCGTTCTCGCATCGGCATCGCACTCATGCTTGCCGTGTCGGTCCTGGCAGTAATCGGAGCAGCCCGCTTGGTTGCCGGCCCAGGCGAATTCAACACGGGGTTGAATAGGCCACGTGAACCCATCACCACTGTCGAACCGGATGAGGGTGATGACGGGGTCGTAGGAGCGCCATCGCCGGAGGCCCCGGTCGTTGCCCCTGGCCAGCTACCGCCTGCTCAGACGGCAATCCGGTTCACCACAGCATGGCTTGACCACACAATCTCTGAGGCCGACCAGTGGCGTAGTAAATTGCACCCGTTTTCCACACCGGAATTGATGGAAAAACTCGCCGGCGCAGGCCCTGATGGCGCCCCGCGAGCTCGCGTTACTGGCGAGCCAGAGGTACGACCGCGAAACGCAACGTTCGCTGAGGTGGTTATACCACTGGATGCCGGGATCCTTCGCCTCGAACTGGTTGCACCCGATGGCCGATGGCTGGTGGATGCCGTGGACTGGGAGCGAAAATGAATTCAAAGCCCAGATCACCACGCCGCAAGATCCGGACGGGTTTCGCCTTGGGGCTGTCTATAGCCCTACTGTCACTCCTCTGTTGCACCGGGGGAACAGCTGCCTTCTTCCTGACCAGTCTGGGCACCACCCGGCAATCCCCGACGGCTGCGGATATGAGCTGCGAAGAAGATCACCAGGTCAAATTGTCTGGAACCATCCCCCGGCTCGGGCGATACGGACAGACACAGATGCGTAATGCGGCAGTCATCATCAAGGTCGGACAAGATATGAAGGTGCCACCCCGGGGCTGGGTGATCGCGGTGGCCACGGCGATGCAGGAGTCGGCGCTGCGCAACCTGTCCAACAGCACCGTCGCAGGCTCTCGCGGCATCCCGAACGAGGGGGTCGGCTCCGACCACGACTCCCTCGGTCTCTTTCAGCAGCGGGCGGGCTGGGGCAGCGTCACGCAACGGATGAGCCCCGACTATGCGGCCCGCAAGTTCTACGAGAAACTGGTGAAGATCGACGGTTGGGAGCGGATGCCCCTAACCCGGGCCGCGCAGAAGGTGCAGATCAGCGCCTACCCCGACGCGTACGCCAAGCACGAGGACGTCGCCAGTCAGATCGTCAACGCGCTCGCCGGCGGGGCTGCCCGGACGGTCCAGATCGCCGAGCAGGCGGTGTGCGACCGGGCCGCCGCGCGGACCATCGCCGCTTCGGGCTGGACCGCACCGATCGACGGCGGGGTCGGCTCCGGCTTCCGCACGGCCAGCCGACCGCGACACAACGGCGTGGACATCGGCGCCCGCAAGCGAACCGAGATCCATGCCGCTGCCACCGGCCGGGTGCTGGTGGCCCGCTGCGATCCGGACCACAGCGGAAATCGCAGCTGTGACGTCGACGGTTTCCCCGGCAAGGGGGGGTGCGGATGGTTCGTCGACATCCTGCACGCCGGCGGCTTCGTCACCCGGTACTGCCACATGATCGAAAAGCCCCGGGTGGCCCCCGGACAACTCGTCAAGGCCGGGGAGGTGATCGGGCTGGTCGGAAGCAGTGGCAACTCCTCCGGTCCGCACCTGCACTTCGAGGTGCACATCGACAGCAACCGCAGCTTCTCCGGCGGGATCAACCCGGTCCCGTTCATGCGGCAGCGCGGTGCCCCGCTGAACGGTTCGGCATGAGGCCGTCGCCCCGATGAGCGGACCACTGCCGGACCCGTTCGCCGGTCAGCCCGACTGGGCACCACTTCCACCACGGCCGGTCGAGATCGTCCCCGCCACCGGCCGGGTCGAACTGCGCGGCCGGCGGGTCCTCGTCGGGCTCCCCGGCCTCGGTTGGCGGGGAGACCTCCGCGCCGACGAGCGGGTGGTGCAGGGCAGCCGGACCTACGTGCCGGTCATCCCCGAGCACGAGTGGTACCGGGCGGAGGCCGACCAGGTGGAGGTCTTCGCCCCGCTCGTCCCCGTGGAACGGGTCTGGGTGGAGACCCTGGGTGACCGGCCTGCACCCACCGGACCGATCCGCGAGCAGGGGATCCAGCTCGTCTCGTTGGACGGGCCGACCCACCGGGCCCCCACCCCGGTCTTCGAGACCGACGCGGTCAGCGGACGACGGGTGGTACACGTCGAGGACGCCGTCGAACACCGCGACCTGCGTGCGGTGACCGAGTCATACTCCGGTGCCGACGGCGACATCTGCGTCCGGGTCACGCCGGAACTGGAGTGGTACCGCTGGGCCTGGCGTGGGCAGCCGCCCACCACGATGGAGATCCCCGTCCACCTACTGTGGATTGAATGAAAACTATCTGAGGCGTTCACCTGAACAGACTCGCCAGCCCTCCTTTTGATCCACGACCTCAAAACGCCAGGCGTCGGCCAAGCTTTGCTGAACCTCATCAATGGTTGCACTTCGCCTGACGACCACCTGTACCGCAGCGGACGACTTGCTGGTCATTGTCACGTGGACATCCTCGATATTGATCGAGAAGACGGCATCCAGCTCCCGCTCCCGACTCACCATCTGGTTTCGAAAATCATCAACCGATGGCAGTAAACCGGTACAGGTGAAGAGCTTCGCTCTATTGTCGTCACGAGCCACAAAGGTAGCCTGCAAATAGCTGACCACGACGACGTCCGGGGCGCTGCGGTCCGGGGTCGCGGCCCGCTCGTACAGCACGTAGCCGGTGATCCCACCGCCGACGCAGAGCAACGCCAGCACCCCGGCCACGACGGTGAGGACGGTCCGGAGCCGGCGGGTCGGACGCTGCGGCACCGGCAGCGGCGCAGGGGGGGCCGAGTGCTCCGGTGGGGTCCGCTGCGCCGGAACTCGGGACACCTGGGAACCGGCGGGGGGCTGCACTGATTCCACCCCCTGAGGCTATCGGCTGGACGCTCCGTTCCCAATGCCCCGGAAGCTGCGGATCGTGACAGGACGACCCCGGGAGGTGAGAGTTAGCCGCGATTTGCGACAAGCCTGGCGCACCGCCGCCGCGCTTCCCGGAGGAGCGGCGGGGGCTGGGATACGGTCTGCAGTCGGGGAGGCTTCCCGTCGCGAACAGCGGGGTGGACGCGCCTCGGAAAGAGGGGTGGACGCGGTGGCCGGTCCCAAGGCTCGCACGAACCGCGCCGCAGCCCTGCACCGTCGGGCCGCTGCGACCGTTGCCGCTGCCGTCACGGTCCTCGACGAGATCCGTCCGGCCCCCGCCGACCAGCGTCGACAGTACGAGCTGGCGGCCCGCCTGCGGCACGCCGCCGCCCTGCTCGCCCCGGGCTGGGCCGGGAACGCCCTGGAGGACCTGACGCCCGACGCCCCGTGTGGTGAGGAGCATCCGCCCTTCGTACGGATCGGTACGGCGGCCCCGTTGGAGGATGCGCGCTTCCCGGCGCTGGTGCCGCTGCTCGGCTCGGCTCATCTGACCCTCGACGGGGACGTCCGTGACACCCGGGTGGCTGGTCTCGTCCGGGCCGTGTTGTTGCGTCTGCTGGCGGCCACTCCGGCGGGCTGCCTGCTGGTCCGGGGCGTCGACGGCACCGCCGCGCCGGGCACCGCGGGCACCGGCACGGACGACACCACCGTCAGCCCCGGCCCAGGCACCGGCAGAGCCGGCACCGCAGGAGCCGAACCCCGGAACGTCACCGTCACCGCCACCGACAACGCGAGCACCGCAACGCGCAACGGTGCACCACAGGAGGCCCGGAGCGGCACCGTCTTCGCCCCGTTCACCGCGCTGGCCGACGCCGGCCTGTTCCCGCCTCCGGCGACTGACGCGGCCGGGCTGCGGGCGGTGCTCGCCGAGGCCGAGCAGTGGGTCTCCCCGGGGGCCGGCCGGCCCCGCCGGCACGACCGGACGCTGCTGCTGGTGATCGCCGGGCTGCCCGCGTCGTCCGGGCCGAGTGACCTGGACCGGATCGCAGCGCTCGCCGAGCGGGCTCGGGGCACCGGTCTGCACCTGGTGGTCGCCGGCTGGCCGGCGGCCCGGCCACCGCTGCCGCAGGCCACCCCGGTACGGCTGCGCACGTCGTACGCGCTGCTGGGTGATCCGCCGGGGAGCCCGTTCAGCGGGCCGGGCACCGACCCGCCGGGCGGCCTCAACTGTCCCGTCCTCGTCGACGAGGACCCCGGCCCGGAGCTGATCGGGGCCGTCTGCCGCCGGCTGGCCGACCAGATCGAGGCGGGCTCCCGGTTGGGTCTCGCCGAGTTGCTGCCGCCCGGGGACGCGCCGCTCTGGGCGTCCTCGTCGGTCGACGGCCTGTCCACCACCGTGGGCGACGCCGGCGGCCGGCCGGTCACCGTGGGCTTCACCGAGTTGACCCCGCACTGGCTGGTCAGCGGCCGGTCGGACGCGGACCGGGGGGCCTTCCTGACCAACACGCTGCTCGGTCTGGCAGCCCGGTACGGTCCGGACGAACTGGCCCTGTACCTGGTGGATCTGGGTGCCGGGGAGTCGTTCGTGGAGTTCCTCCAGACCCGGCGGGACAGGTCGTGGGTGCCGCAGGTCCGCGCGGCGGGGATGGCCGCCGACCCGGAGTACGTGCGGGACCTCTTCGATCAGTTGGCGGCGGAGATCCACCGCCGGGAGGAGGCGGCGGCGCGGGCCGGTGGTCAGCGTTTCGCCGAGCTGCGTGAGCATCAGGCGCTGCCGCGCGTCGTCTGCGTCATCGACAACTTTCCGCTGTTGCTGGCGGATCGGGATCCGGTGGCTGCCGAGGTGCTGAGCCGGTTGGACGGGCTGGCCCGGTCGGGTCGCGGGTACGGCGTACACCTGGTGCTGGCCGGCGTGGGTGACCTGGGTGTCGGCGCGGGTCCGGCCCCCCGGGACTCGGTGCTGGGGCAGTTCCCGGTGCGGGTGGCGCTCGCCGGGGGCAGTGCGGTGCTGATGCCGACCAACGACGCCGCCGCCGGTCTGGCGGTGGGTAGTGCCGTGGTCAACACCGCGGGTGGGCTGGGTGGCCCACGCGGCGCGACCCGCGGGCACGAGCGGTTGATCCGGTTCCCGGACCCGCACGACGCCCCGGAGGTGGTGCAGGAACTGCGGCACCGGCTGTTCGCGGCACGGCCGCAGGATGCCGTACCGCCTGTGGTGTTCGCGGGTTGGGCCCGGCCGTTGCTGGGCAACGATCCGCGGATGCGCGCCGCCGTGGCCGGCGGGTGCGGGGCACCGGCGGCGCTGCTGGGTCGGGCGGTCGACGTGGCCCGGACGACCGTTGCGGTGCCGCTGGGCCCGGTGGCCGGCCAGAACCTGGCTGTCCTCGGGCCCGGTCCGGGGGCGGCGGCGCTGCTGGCGACGGCCGCGCGCAGCACCGCCGCGCACCATCCGCCGGGTGGCGCGGAGTTCGTGCTCGCGCCGCTGGCCGAGGGGTCCGCGCCGCTGGCCGCCGCCCTCGCCGCCGAGCTGGGCGAGCGCCACCGGGTGTCGACGGTGGACGGGCCGGGGTTGCTGACCGCTCCTGCGGGTGCCGGTCCGACCTACCTGGTGGTGTTCGGGGTGGACGTGCCCCCGGCGGAGGAGTTGCCCGTGGACCGGCTGCGTGCGCTGCTGCGGGAGGGTCCGCCGGCGGGCCGGCACCTGCTGGGCTGGTGGCGGACGGTGCCGCCGCTGGCCGGGCTGGTGGAGCCGGACGGCGAGGTGGGAAAGCTGACGGCGGTCGCGGCGGTCGACGTACCGGGTGCGCAGCTCGCCGCGCTCTTCGGGCATCCGGTGCAGTGGCGGCCCCGGCCGGCCCGGGTGGTCCTCTGGGACACCACCGACGACCGGGGCACGGTCCTGGTGCCGTTCGCCGACGAGGAGGAACATCGGCCGTGAGCATCGACGACGCCGTGACGGTGGCTCCGGTCCGGCAGCGGGCCGGCAGCGGGCCGGCTCCGTCGGTGGCCGCCGCCTGGACCGACTACCTGGCCGCCGCCCGTCAGCTCGACGGGGTACGCCGGGGCGCGGCGACGGCCGCCGCCGACCAGGCCCGGGCGGTCGAGGGGGCCCGTGCCGAGTTGGACGGGGTGCGTGCCCGCCTGACGCCGCAGCAGGCCCGGCTGCGGGAGTTGGGCGTACCGGCGATCTCGCTGACCCCGACGCCGCCGGAACTGACCGAGGCGACCCGGGCGATGGCTGGCGGTCCGGCGGCGGTGCTGGCCGGCCTCCGGACGGCCCAGGGCTGGGTGGAGGGCGCCGATGCGGCGCTGGCGGCGCGCGGTTCGTTGCGGTCGGCGGCCTGGCCGCCCCGGTTGCGCAACCTGCTGGTGTACGGCCCACTGGCGCTGGTCGTGCCGCTGGTGCAGCTGCTGCTCCTGGTGACCCTCGGCACCGGGCCGGTGGTCGTGGTGGCGCTGCTGGTGGGTCTGCCGTTGCCGGCGGTGTCGTTCGCGGCCGGCTGGGTGGGGGTGGGTCGGTTGTTCCCGCCGGGGCCTGACGGCCGGTGGGACCGTACGCCCCGGCTGGGGTTGCTGACCTGCCTGATTCCGGCGGTGGTGACCGCCGCCGGGATCACGTTGGCGTTGCTGGCCGGTTGACCGGGGCGCGCCCCTGGCGGGGCGGCGGGCAGTCCAGGCGGCGGTTCAGCGGGGGATGATCAGCGACATCGCCTCGGCGCGGGACTTCGCGTCGTGCTGGAGCACGCCCCGTACCGCCGAGGTGATGGTCTTGGCGCCGCTCTTCTGGATGCCGCGCATGGCCATGCACATGTGCTCGCAGTCCAGTATCACGATGACGCCACGCGGTTCCAGCTTGCTCATCAGCAGGTCGGCGATCTGCGAGGTGAGCCGCTCCTGCACCTGCGGGCGGCGGGCGAACACCTCGACCAGCCGGGCCAGCTTGGACAGGCCGGTGATCCGGCCGTCGGGGCCGGGGATGTAGCCGATGTGCGCGCTGCCCCGGAACGGGAGCAGGTGGTGCTCGCAGAGGCTCATCACGTCGATGTCCCGGACGAGCACCAACTCCTCGTGGTTGGCCTCGAAGGTGGTGCTGAGCACCTGGGACGGGTCGACCCGCAGGCCGGCGAAGAGCTCGGCGTACGCGCGGGCGACCCGGGCCGGGGTCTGCTGGAGGCCGTCCCGGTCGGGGTCCTCGCCGACCGCGATGAGGATCTCGCGGACCGCCTTCTCGATCCGGCCGAGGTCCATGGTGTCCTCGATCGGGCGACCGTTGAGCTTGCCGCTGATCAACCGGGCGGCGACGTAGTCCAACGTCTCGTCACCGGGCTCGGTGGACGAGACGGCCAGCCCCGGGTTGTCGGGGCTGGCCGCGGCGTCGGTGTTCAGTGCAGACCGTCCGAGTTGTTCGTGGCCCCGCCGACGGAGATGCCGTCGGCCGTGGCCTGCGCCTTGAGCTTCTCCTTCTCGGCCGGGGTGAGCACCGGCGGCTCGGTGGAGGGCAGACGCTTGCCGAAGCCGTTGTACGGGGCCATCGGCGGGCGCTTGACCACCCGGGAGCAGATCCGGGCCATGTCGGCGGTGGAGAGGGTTTCCTTCTCCATCAGCTCCAGGACCATGTTGTCCAGGACGTCCCGGTACTCCACCAGGATCTCCCAGGCCTCGTCGTGGGCCAGCTCGATCAGGGCCCGCATCTCGCCGTCGATCTCGGCGGCGACCGAGTCGGAGTAGTCCCGCTCGTGGCCCATGTTGCGGCCGAGGAACGGCTCGTCCCCGCTGGTGCCGTACTTGATCGCGCCGAGCTTCGAGCTCATGCCGTACTGCGTGATCATCGCGCGGGCCAACTGGGTGGCCTTCTCGATGTCGTTGCCGGCCCCGGTGGTGGGCTCGTGGAAGACGAGTTCCTCGGCGGCCCGGCCACCCAGGGCGTACGCCAGGGTGTCGATCATCTCGGCCCGGGTCTGGGTGTACTTGTCCTCGGTCGGCAGGACCAGGGTGTGCCCCAGCGAGCGTCCCCGGGACAGGATGGTCACCTTGTGCACCGGCGCGGCGTGCGGCAGCGCCCAGGCGACCAGCGCGTGCCCGCCCTCGTGGTACGCGGTGATCTTCTTCTCCTGGTCGCTCATCACCCGGGTCCGGCGCTGCGGACCGGCGATCACCCGGTCGATCGACTCCTCCAGCGAGTCGTTGGTGATCGCCCGCTGTTCCTTGCGCGCGGTGAGCAGCGCCGACTCGTTGATCACGTTGGCCAGGTCGGCACCGGAGAAGCCGGGGGTACGCCTGGCGACCGCGTCGAGGTCGACGTCGGGCGTGAACGGCTTGCCCTTGGCGTGCACCCGCAGGATCGCCTTGCGGCCCTCCATGTCGGGGGCGTCGACCGGGATCTGCCTGTCGAAGCGGCCCGGACGCAGCAGCGCCGGGTCGAGGATGTCCGGCCGGTTGGTGGCGGCGATCAGGATGACCCCGCCCTTGGTGTCGAAGCCGTCCATCTCGACGAGCAACTGGTTGAGGGTCTGCTCCCGCTCGTCGTGGCCGCCGCCCATGCCGGCGCCGCGGTGCCGGCCGACGGCGTCGATCTCGTCGACGAAGACGATCGCCGGGGCGTTCGCCTTGGCCTGCTCGAAGAGGTCCCGGACCCGGCTGGCACCGACACCGACGAACATCTCGACGAAGTCGGAGCCGGAGATCGAGTAGAACGGCACCCCGGCCTCACCGGCGACGGCGCGGGCCAGCAGCGTCTTACCGGTACCGGGCGGACCGAAGAGCAGCACGCCCTTCGGGATCTTGGCGCCCAGGGCCTGGTACTTCGCCGGGTTCTGGAGGAAGTCCTTGATCTCGTGGAGTTCCTCCACCGCCTCCTCGGCCCCGGCGACGTCCGCGAAGGTCGTCTTCGGGGTGTCCTTGGTGATCATCTTCGCCTTGGACTTGCCGAAGTTGAGCACCCGGGAGCCGCCACCCTGCATCTGCGACATGAAGAACAGCAGCAGGAGCACGAGCAGCGCGATCGGCAACAGGTTGACCAGCAGGCTCACCCAGATGCTGTCGGACGACACCTTGGCGTCGGCCGGGCCGGTGACCCGGTTGGCCGCCTTGGCCTCCAGCACCTCGTTCCAGACCTGCTCGCCGGCCTGGTAGGGGAACTGGGCCTCGATCCGGTCGGTCGTGGTGTCGCCGAACTTGGTCTTCTCGGCCAGGTTGAGCTGGAGCGTCTGCTCCTTGTCCTGGAAGACGACCTTGTTGATCTTGGCGGTGTGCAGTTGGTCGAGCGCAACGGAAGTGTCCACCCGGTGGTAGCTGGGACCAGCGGTGAACAGCTGACTGAGCACAACGGCGCCGAGGATGACCAGGATGATCCAGACCACCGGTCGGCGGAAGAAACGCGTACGTTCCATGCTGTTGTCGAGCGCCGAGGCGCCCGCATCCTCCTGATCGACGTCCTGACCGTCTGAATGGTGTCGCCGCCGGGGGCGGCGTCGAGCCGCCGTGCGGGCCGGCCTCGACCCCGAGGCGCGCGAACTGCCGCACCGCGGTCATTCGACGGTACACCGTGCACGCGACACGGGAGCTTGCGAGCCCCGCAGTTACGCGTACGGCGAACCGGGGTTTCAGCCGGCGTGCCGGGGAACGTGCGCACCGGAACCGTCGACCGCCCGGTCACGCGGGTCGGGGTCCCGGACGCGGAGATGTCCCACGCCACCAGTACCCACCGTAGTCGGACTGCCTGGGAGCCCGCTGAACGTCCGCTCGACGACGACAGGTCCGGGCAGAGCTCAGGCGCGGGCGTAGACCTCGGGCTTGAGCACCCCGACGTAGGGCAGTTCGCGGTAGCGCTCACCGAAGTCGAGGCCGTAGCCGACCACGAACTCGGTGGGGATGTCGAAGCCGACGTACTTGACCGGCACCGTGACCTTCACCGCGTCGGGCTTGCGGAACAGGGCCACCACCTCGACGCTGGCGGCCGACCGGGATTCCAGGTACCGCAGCAGCCAGGACAGGGTCAGCCCGGAGTCGACGATGTCCTCGACCACCACCACGTGCCGGCCGGCGATGTCCCGGTCGAGGTCCTTGAGGATGCGCACCACACCGGAGGAGGTGGTGCCCTGGCCGTACGAGGAGATGGCCATGAAGTCCAGCTCGACGGGCGGACCCTGCCGGCCCAGCGCGCGGGCGAAGTCGGCCATGAACATGACCGCGCCCTTGAGGACGCAGACGAGCAGCAGTCCGTCGGTGACCCCGGCGTAGTCCGCCGAGACCTGCTTGGCCAGCTCCGCCGTCTTCTCGCGGATCTGCGCCTCGGAGATGATCACGTGATCGATGTCGGCGTCGTACCAGGAGCCGTCAGCCATGGTCCTAGCCTGCCGTACGCCGGAGGGCCCGCGTCGGCGGGGCCGCCGCTTTTGGCGCGGTCCCGCCCCGAATTTTCCGGCACAACGGAATCAATCACCTCAGCAGGTGCGGGATCGCCAGCGGCGACCCTCCTCGGTGGGCTTCCAGTCGGCCGAGTCGCGGGTGTCGGCGGTCAGGCCGAACGCCGAGGCGGCGGTCAGCGCGGCGAGAAAGAGCAGGAACAACAGGAACTGCATGGCGGCGCTCACTTTCTCCTGTTCTGAGTGGTTTTCGCCGCCGGTGCGCACCGGACTCATCCCAGTTTCCGCCGGTGGTCCAGGGCGGGCCAGTGGCAGCCATGCCACACACCCTCGATTTCCTGCCATCTCTCCGGTTACCCTCGTCACATGATTCGATCGGTGGCCGTCATCGCGTTGGACCAGGTGGCCGTCTTCGAGCTGGGTGTGCTCACCGAGGTGTTCGGCACCGACCGCACCGACGACGACTTCCCCGGCTACCGGTTCACCGTCTGCAGCGCCGACGGCGACCCGGTCCGTACCGCCTCCGGGTTCGGCCTCACCCCGCACGCCGACCTCGCCCCGGTCGACGACGCCGACCTGGTCGCCGTGCCCGCGTACACCCAGGGGGGTGAGGTGCCCGAGGCGGTGCTGGCCGCGCTACGCCGCGCCGCCGACCGGGGGGCGTACGTGTTCAGCCTCTGCTCGGCGGCGTTCGTGCTCGGCGCGGCCGGCCTGCTCGACGGCCGGGAGTGCACCACCCACTGGAAGTACGCCGACGAGCTGCAACGCCGCCACCCCTCGGCCCGGGTCCGGTGCAACGACCTCTACGTGGCCGACGGGCCGGTGCTGACCAGTGCCGGCACCGCCGCCGGAATCGACGCCTGCCTGCACCTGGTACGCCAGGAACACGGCTCGGTCACCGCCACCCGGCTGGCCCGCCGGATGGTGGTACCCCCGCACCGCGACGGCGGCCAATCCCAGTACGTCGAGGCGCCGATCCCGGCCACCCCCGACGCGCCCACCCTCGAACCGGTGCTGAGCTGGCTGATGGGGCACCTGGACCGGCCGACCACGGTGGACGAGCTGGCCGCCCGCGCCGGCATGTCACCGCGGACCTTCGCCCGCCGGTTCCGGGCCGAGACCGGCACCACCCCGCACGACTGGCTGACCAACCAACGGGTGCTGCTGGCCCGCCGGCTGCTGGAGGAGACCCGGCTGAGCGTGGAGAGCGTCGCCGGCCGCTCGGGTTTCCCCGACGCCGCCGCCCTGCGCCACCACTTCGCCAGGCGGGTCGGCACCACCCCGCAGGGCTACCGCACCACCTTCCGCGACCGGGTCCCCACCGCCTGAACCGCCGGGGCCGCGCCGGGGGTCAGTAGCCCAGCGCCGCGCCGTCGACCCGGGGCTCCGCGCCGACCACCCAGCCGCCGGCCGGGTCACGCCACAGCGCCTGGCCGTACCCGAAGACGGACGGCTCGTCGGCGACGGTGACCTCGTGGCCCCGGGCGCGCAACCCCGCGACCAGGCCGGGCTCGGCCGCCAGGGCCGGCTCGACCAGCAGGGTCCGGCCGGCGTGCCAGTACCAGCGGGGGGCGTCCAGGGCGGCCTGCGGATCACGGCCGTCGTCGACGGTCGCGGCGACCAGCTGCACGTGCCCCTGCGGCTGCATGTGCCCGCCCATCACCCCGAACGGGCCGACCGGTGCGCCGTCGCGGGTCAGGAAACCCGGGATGATCGTGTGGAAGGGCCGCTTGACCGGCCCCACCACGTTGGGGTGGCCCGGGTCGAGCCGGAAACCGGTGCCCCGGTTCTGCAGGGCGAAACCGTATCCGGGCAGCACCACCCGGGAACCGAACCCCAGGTAGGTGGACTGGATCAGGCTGACCATCAGACCGCCCGCGTCGGCCGTGCAGAGGTAGACGGTGCCGCCCCGCTCGGGCGTACCGGCCACCGGGTCGCCGGCCCGGTCGGTGAGCAGCGCCCGCCGAGCCGCCAGATAGCCCGGGTCGAGCAGGCCGGCTGTCGGCACGTCGGCACGGTCCGGGTCGGCCACGTGGGCGTGCGCGTCGGCGAAGCCGAGCTTGACCGCCTCCACCTGCCGGTGTACCCGGTCCACCGGGCCGGCGGCCGGGTCGAGACCGTCGAGGACGCCCAGCGCCTGCAGCGCCGCCAGCCCCTGCCCCGGCGGCGGCAGCTCCCACACCTCGTACCCCCGGTAGCGGACGCTGACCGGGTCGACCCAGGTCGAGGTGTGCCCGGCCAGGTCGGCGGCGGTGAGCAGGCCACCGGTACGGGCCGCGTGCCGGTCCAGCGCCTGCGCGACCGCACCCCGGTAGAAGTCCTCCGCGCCGCTGGCGGCGATCAGGCGTAGCGTCCGGGCCGCCGCCGGGTTGCGCCAGCGTTCGCCGGGCCGGGGCGCCCGGCCGGCCACCGTGAAGACCCGGTCGAACTCGGTGAACTCGGCGCCTGCCGGCACCGGCTGCGCCAGCGCGCGGGCCCAGGTGGCCGCGGTGCCGGCCGAGACGGGGTGGCCGTGCTCGGCGTACCCGACCGCGTCGGTGAACAGGTCGGCGAAGGGCAGCACGCCGAACCGGTCGTGCAGGTCCCGCCAGCCGGCCGGCGCACCCGGCACGGTCACCGGCAACCAGCCCCGGGCGGGCATCGCCGGCCCGGACGCCTGCGCGCCACCGAGCGCCGCAACCGGTTCCGCCGGCACCCCGCCGGTGGCGGCCAGCACCACCTCCCGGGTCAGCCCGGCCGGTGACCGCCCGGCGGCGGCGAGGCCGTGCAGCCGGTCGCCGTCCCAGACGATGGCGAACAGGTCACCGCCGATGTCGTTGGACGGCGGTTGCACCACGGTCAACGTGATCGCGGTGGCCAGCGCCGCGTCGACGGCGTTGCCGCCGCGCCGCAGCACGGCCAGGCCCGCCGCCGCCGCGAGCGGATGGCTGGTCGAGACGGCACCGTGCGGGGCGAACAGGGCACTGCGGGGGTACGCCATCAGCCCTGTCTACCGCACCGCAGCGGGGCCGCCCAGGTCGACGGGGAGCAGCCGGCCGTCCCGGCGCGCGACGCGTACGCCACCCGGCAGGGCGGTCGGGCCCTGCCCGCGCCAGGCGGTGACCAGCGCGTCCAACGCGTCCACGTGCCGGTGGGAGAGCGCACCGGGAGGGGCCCCCAGCTCCCGCGCCCAGGCGTGCAGCACCCGGCTGCGGACCGCACCAGGCAACCCGGCCAGCGCCGCGACCGACAGCCCCCCACCGTCGCGCACGGGGAGCCCCACCCCGTCGGGCCGGGGTTGCGGGGTGCCGAGGGCGGCGGTGGCCAGGTCGTCCAGGGCGGCGGTGTCGGCGGCGAGCAGTCGGGCCGTACGCGCCAGGTTGTCCACCACCCCGTCGCCGAGCGCCGCGACCAGCGCCGGCAGCGCGTCGGCGCGGACCCGGGCCCGGGCGTACGACGGATCGGTGTTGTGCGGGTCCTGCCACGGGGTCAGGCCGAGCGCCGCGCACGCGTCGCGGGTCTGCGCCCGGGTGACGTCGAGCAGGGGGCGCAGCAGCGGCACCCCGGCCAGGTCCCGCCGGGCGGGCATCCCGGCCAGCCCGCGCGGGCCGGCCCCCCGGGCGAGCGCCAGCAGCACCGTCTCAGCCTGGTCGTCGCGGGTGTGTCCGAGCAGGACGGCGCTGGCCCGGTGCCGGCGGGCGGCGTTCGAGAGCCCCTGGTAGCGGGCCTGCCGGGCGGCGGCCTCGGGGCCACCGGGACGACCGGCCACCGTCACCGGCACCGCCTCCACCGGATCGAAGCCGACTCTCGCGGCCCACTCGGCCACGGCGGCGGCGCGCCCGGCCGACCCGGCCTGCAAGCCGTGGTCGACGGTCACCAGACCGGCCGGTCGGCCGACCCGGGACGTCACGAAGGCGGTGGCGGCGGCGAGGGCGAGCGAGTCCGCCCCGCCCGAGCACGCCACCAGCACCGGCCCGTCGACGGGGAGCCCGGCCAGGGCACGGCGTACCGCGACCCGGACGGCGACCACCGCCGGATCGGGGGACGGCCCGCGGGCGGCACCGGTGCCATGCCGCCCGACCACGGCCTCCTTCATGACGGGCCCGGTCGGCGGGGCGGCAGGGGGCGGCCCGGTCACCGGGTCGGCGGGGGTGGGCCGGCCGGCCACCGGGGTCAGCCGGCGGTCGGGGTGGCGCCGGCCGGCCCGTGCACCCGGGCCACCCAGGCGGCCGGGTCGCCCAGCTCGTCGAGCCGGGGCAGGGTCAGCGGCGAACCGAAGATCTTGTTGAAGCCGGGCATGCCGACCTGCTCGACCACGCCGTGCACGAACTTGCGGCCCTCGGCGTACTGGCGCATCTTGACGTCCACGCCGAGCAGCCGGCGGATCGCCTTCTCCAGCGGGTTGCCCGCCTCGCGGCGGCGGTTGAACCCCGCCCGGATCCGCTCCACGCTGGGGATGACCTGCGGGCCGACGCCGTCCATCACGAACTCGGCGTGCCCCTCCAGCAGGGTCATCAGCGCGGTGAGCCGGTCCAGCACGGCCCGCTGCGCCGGGGTCTGCACGATGTCCAGCACGCTGGTGCGGCTGTCCGGGTCGCGGACCGCGTCCGACAGGGTGGACACCCCCCGGCGCAGCCGCTCGACCAGGTGCTCGGCGCCCTGCGAGGCGTCCACGAACGCCTGCACCTCACCCAGGAAGTACGCCCGCATCCACGGCACGGCGGTGAACTGGGTGCGGTGGGTGACCTCGTGCAGGCACACCCAGAGCCGGAAGTCGCGCGGGTCGGCCCCGAGCTTGCGTTCCACCTCGACGATGTTCGGCGCGACCAGCAGCAGCTGCCCCGGATCGGCCGAGAAGACCTCGTACTGGCCGAGCACCCGGCCGGAGAGGTACGCCAGCACGGTGCCGGCCTGCACCCCGGTGAGCCGGGAGCCGACCGCCTCGGTGAGCACGCCTGGCGGCTTGTCACCGGAGAGCCGGCTGACCAGCGGGGTGATCACCTCACGCAGGCCGGCGATGTTGGTGGCCGCCCAGTCCCGCCGGTCCACCACCCGCACCGGCGGGTGGCTGACCTGTGGGCGCAGCCCCGTGTAGTCGGCGACGTGCCCGGCCGCCTCGTCGGTGAGCCGGCGCAGATCGCCGACCACCCCGGTCGCCTCCGCGTACGACACGCGGGGGCCCGACTTGCTCAGCGCCCCCGCGGTGGCGGCGGCCAGATCCCAGTCCACGAACTGCGCCATGCCACCCACCGTACCCGCGCCGCGACACCCCGGCCGGCTGCGCGCGACGGGCCGCCCGGCAGCCGACCCGGACGCACCCCACGGCGGGGCGGTCCGGACAGGCCGCGCCCACCGGGCAGGTCGGCTGCCGCCGGTCAGCGGCAGCCGCAGCCGGCCAGCGCGCCGGCGATCCGGTCCAGCGCCGCCCGGGTCACCTCCGGGTCGCCCGCCGGGGCCCGGTCGGTGAGCACGGCGAAGGTGAGCAGCCGGCCGTCGCGGGTGGTGACCAGGCCGGCGATGGCGTGCACCCCGGTCAGGGTGCCGGTCTTGGCCCGGACCACGCCGGCTCCGGCGGCGGTCTCCGTCGACTCGTAGCGACCGCCGAGGGTGCCCGACCAGGCGGCCACCGGCAGGCCGCCGAAGATCGCGGTCAACTCCGGGTGGGTGCCGTTGCCGGCCACCGCGATCAGGTCGGTGAGCAGCGAGGGGCTGATCCGGTTGCTCCGGGACAGTCCGCTGCCGTCGGCGAGGCTGATCTCGTCGGCCGGCAGTCCCAGCTCGCCGATCACCTCGTCCGTCGCCGCCGCGCCACCGGCGAAGGACGCCTGCTGGTTGCGGGCCAGGGCCACCTGGCGGGCCAGGGCCTCGGCGATCACGTTGTCACTGTCGGTGATCATGATGTCGACCAGCCGGACCATCGGCAGCGACTCGACCTTGCCCAACTCGGTGCCGGGCGCGGGCGCGCCGGTCGCCGTCGCGCCGCCGTCCGCCGGTGCGGTGCCCCGGACCACCCCGCCCTCGGGCAGGCCGAGCAGCCGGGCGAACGAGCGGCCGGCGGCCAGGTCCGGTTCGGCGTACCGGGTGGCCGCACCGTGGCTGTCGGCGAAGTTCTTCCGCGCCCCCACCGGGTCCCGGCGTGCCCCGTCGGTCATCAGCGCGGTGATCGACGCGCCGAAGCCGCCGGTCGGGATGTCCGCGTCCCAGCCCGGGCCGTGGACCGGGCCGGGGAAGAGCGTGGAGTCGACCACCACCCGGGTCGGCGCGGTGCCGCCGAGGGCCTGTTTGACCTGCGTCGCGAGCGCGTCGAGGCGGGCCGCGCCGGGGTAGAAGCCGTTTTTGTCCACGGCCAGCGTCGGGTCGCCGCCACCGACCAGCACCACCTCGCCCGGACTCGCCCCGGCCACCGCCCGGGTGGCGATCCGGTAGCCGGGACCCCGCGCCTTGAGCACGGTCACCCCGGTGGCGAGCTTGGTGACCGAGGCGGGCACGGTGGCGTCGTCGCCGCCCTTGGCGTACAGCGGTTCGCCGGTGACCACGTCGGCCACCGACAGGTTGACCCGGCTGCCCAGGGCGGCGGAAACGGTCAGCGGCTCGACTGCGGCGCGTACCCCGGCGGGGGTCGGCGCCGGTGCGGCGGCGTCGGGGCCGGCGAGCACCGGCACCGGGTCGGGCTCGGGGGGACGCGCGGAGGGCGACGGGGTGCTAGTCGCGCCCAGCCAGCCGGCGACCGGGCCCGGGCGGAGCACCGCCGCCGCGCCGGCGAGACCCGCCAGCAGCACGACGACCAGCACCACCGGCACCCACCGTCGACGCCGACGCGACGGGCCGGTGGCGGGCGGCGCGGAACCGGGACGGGCCGACGGCTCCGCAGGGGGCGACGCCACGTCCGGACGGCCGACGACCGGGGCCGCGCCCCGGTGCGGGGAAGAGCCGGCAACCGGGGCGGAACCGGCGACCGACGCGGAACCGACGGCCGGGGCGGCACCGGACGGGGGGAACGGGGGCGACACCGGGGCGGACCCGACGGCCGGCCGGTCACCGGCTGCCGACGGCGGACGCCAGGCCGGCGGTGGCGGGTGCTCGCCGGTCCGACCGGTGACCGGCGGTTCGGGCGTCGACTCGGGGCGACGGGGGACGTTCGCGTCGGGCACCGAGACCCGACCGGTGGCACCGCCGGTCACGGACCGGCCCGATCCCCGACCGTCAAGCCCCTCCGGGCGGTAGTGTGAATCTTCCCTCCCCACGACCCCCTCCTCCCGCCGCCGAACTCGCCTGGGTGACACTACTTCGGTCCGAAGACTATGCGGCGTCCGGAGCCGACGGGTGGCCATTCATCCGCACCGGGGACGTCAGTGGTTCCGTTCAGCCAGCGTGGGCAGACGAGGGAGCGTGGGAGATGGATTTCGACGTCACGGTTGAGATCCCGAAGGGTCACCGCAACAAGTACGAGGTGGACCACGCGACGGGCCGGATCCGGCTGGACCGCACCCTGTTCACGTCGACCCAGTACCCGGCCGACTACGGCTTCATCGAGGGCACCCTCGGCGAGGACGGCGACCCGCTGGACGCGCTGGTGCTGGTCCCCGAGCCGACCTTCCCGGGCTGCCTGATCCGCTGCCGCACCATCGGCATGTTCCGGATGACCGACGAGAAGGGCGGCGACGACAAGGTCCTCTGCGTGCCCTACGAGGACCCGCGTCAGGAGCACCTGCGCGACATCCACCACCTGGGCGAGTTCGACCGGCTGGAGATCCAGCACTTCTTCGAGGTCTACAAGGACCTCGAACCGGGCAAGTCGGTCGAGGGTGCGACCTGGGTCGGCCGGGTCGAGGCCGAGGCCGAGGTGCTGGCCTCCTACCAGCGGGCCCGCGACGCCGAGGCGCAGGGCGGCACCGCGCACTGACCGGCTTGCCGCGAGCGGCCCGGACCTGACGGTCCGGGCCTTCGTCGTCGCCCGGCCGGCGGCGGTCAACCCAGCAGGCCCCGGGCCGCGTCGTAGAGGTCCAGCACCGCGCAGGCCACCGGGACCACCGCCACCACCAGCGCGGTGTCGCTCAGGTCGGCCACCCGACCGAGGTACGGCGAGACCGGCCGCCTGGCGTACGTGGTGCCGGCGGCGACGGCGAGCAGGGCGACGACCAGCCCGCCCCCGCTCAACGCCAGCAGACCGGGGGCACCGGGCCGGTCGGCGAGCACCGCCCCGAGCACCGCGAACCCGGCCAGCCCGGCCGTGACCGGGGGCACCCGGTGCCGGACGGCCACGAACGTCCGGGACCGCAGCAGCAGAACCGCCGCGCCGACGGCCACCAGCACCCGTCCGGCGGGCCCACCGTCGGCGGCGAGCACCAGCACGGCGGCCACCACCGCGACCGCGTGCCCCAGCAGCATCCCGGTCAGCATCTCCTCGCTGCGGGCCACCGCCGTGTGCACCCGGGCCCGGTCCGGCAGGTCCCGTACGCCGTCCGGGCCACCCGTGGGGCCGGCCGGCAGGGTGATCGGCGGCAGCGGCACCTTGCCCAGCCGGATCGCCAGCAGCGGCAGCGCCCCGAGGACGAAGACCAGTACGCAGAGCAGCACGGCGGCGGTGCCGGCCGGGTCGAGCAGCAGCCCGCCCAGACCGGCGAGCGTGCCCACCGTGCCGGCCGTCGCGCCGGCCACGAAGACCCGCAGCCGGGTGGCGACGCCGAGCAGGCCCAGCACGGCGGCCAGGAGCAGCGCCACCGCCCCGGCGAGCAGTTCGGGCGCGCCGAGCCAGGGCAGTGGCCGGAACGCCCCCACCGGGTCGCCCGAGCTGACCGCGAGCGCACCGGCTGCGGCGGCGTACGGCAGGGCGTAGCCGCCGAGGGTGGCCCCGGTCGGGCCGTCGCCGTACGCCCGGGAGGCGGCGGTGCCGGCGAGGGTGAGCAGCAGCGCGACCGCGACCGCGGCGGGCCAGGCGGCGGGCTGCCCCGGACCGGCGGCCAGCACGGCGAGCAGCCCCACGGCGAGCGGGACGGCCGCGCCGGCCAGCACGGCCGCCCGGGTCGTCGCCGGCGACCAGGCCGCACCCCGGCGGCGCGCGCCGTCGGCGATGGCCTCGACCACGTCGTCGTACTCCAGTTCGGGCCACTGGTCGTGGGCGGGCACCAGGTGCAGCACCTCGCCGTCGCGTACCCCCTGCGGGAGCAGCGGCTGAGCGGTGACCAGCACCGCCCCGTCGGTACGCCGCAGCACCCAGCCGCCGTGCCGTTCGCCGTCGTCGGCCAGCCCCTCCCCGGCGTGCCGGAGCACCTCGGGCAGCAGCTCGGCCAGGGGGATCTGCTCCGGCAGGGCCACGTCGACGCGTCGCCCGGGCGCGCTGATGGTGACCCTGGCCAGCCCGATGGTCATCGACTGGACTCCATATCGATCGGGAGCGGCGGCTGACGGACGACGCGCACTTTACCTACGATGAGCCAGGTTCGGGTTACCGAGCGCCACAGGGAGGTGCTTTTGTCCACTGTCGTCATCAAGCGGCCACCGCGCCGGCCCGCCCCGGAGATCCCGGTCGGCGAGCTGCCCGTGGCGGGTCCGCCCGAGATCCCGGTGGTCAACGGCGGACGCTGGCAGCAGGCGCTGATGGTGCTGCCGATGCTCGGTGGCACGGTGGCGATGGCGATGATGTTCGGCCGGGGCGGCGGCGCCTACTCGTACGTGGTGGGCGCGATGTTCGGGCTCTCCTCGGTGGCGATGCTGATGACCTCCTGGGGCAGCGCCACCGGCAGCCCGGGGAAGTCGGAGATGATGGCCGCCCGCCGGGAGTACCTGCGGCACCTGACCACCCTGCGGCGACGGGTCCGGCAGACCGCCCGGCAGCAGCGGGCCGGCCTCTACTACCGGCATCCCGACCCGGGCCGGCTCTGGTCGACGGTGGACAGTCACCGGGTCTGGGAACGCCGGCCGGGCGACCCCGACTTCGGCGTGGTGCGGGTCGCCGTCGGTCCGCAGACGTTGGCCACCCCGCTGGTGCCGCCGGTCACCCGACCGCTGGAGGAGCTGGAACCGATGACCGCGGGGGCGCTGCGGCGGTTCCTCGACGCGTACTCGGTGGTGCCGGACCTGCCGGTGGCGCTGTCGCTGCGCAGCTTCGCCCGGGTCTTCGTCCGGGGTGGGCAGCCGGCCGGCCCCGGCGGGGCGGCGCAGAGCGTCGGCACCGGCTCGCCCGACGCGCAGGCGCTGGCCCGCGCGATGCTCCTCCAGCTCGCCGTCTTCCACGCCCCCGACGAGCTGCTCGTCGCCGTCTGCGCCGGCCCGGAACGGCGTCGGCACTGGGAGTGGGTGAAGTGGCTGCCGCACGCCCACCACCCGAGCAGGGTCGACGCGCTCGGTCCCGTCCGGCTGGTCACCAGCTCCGCCGTCGACCTGGAACGGCTCCTCGGCGACGTGCTGGCCAGCCGGTCCCGGTTCAGCCCGGCCGGGCCGGCCACCGACGGCCCGCACGTGGTGGTGCTCCTCGACGGCGGTGACCTGACCGACGCCACCGAACTGACCGGCGACGGCGGCATCGACGCGGTCACCGTACTCGACCTGGACACCCCGCCGCCGCGCCTGCTGGACCGGTTCGCCCTGCTGCTGGAGATCCGCGCCGGCCGGCTGCACTCCTGGTCGGCCGAGGGGCACGCCGAGGTGGGCACCGCCGACCGGCTGGACGTGGTCGACGCGGAGGCGGTCGCCCGGCGGCTCGCCCCGCTGCGGCTCGCCGCCGTCGCCCGGGGCGCCGAGGCCGCCCCCGGGGCCGAGCCCGGCCTCCCCGAGCTGCTCGGGCTGGGCGACCCGGAGGGGTTCACCGCCGACCAGGGGTGGTTGCCCCGGTCGCCCCGGGACCGGCTGCGGGTGCCGATCGGGGTCGGCCCGGACGGCGGCGCGGTCGAGCTGGACCTCAAGGAGTCGGCGCAGGACGGGATGGGCCCACACGGGCTGCTGATCGGCGCGACCGGTTCCGGCAAGTCGGAGTTGCTGCGAACCCTGGTCCTGGCGTTGGCCGCCACGCACAGCTCGGAACAGCTCAACTTCGTCCTGGTCGACTTCAAGGGCGGGGCCACCTTCGCCTCCTTCGACCGGCTGCCGCACACCGCCGCCGTGATCACCAACCTGGTCGACGCGCTACCGCTGGTCGACCGGATGGTGGACGCCATCAACGGCGAGCTGATGCGCCGCCAGGAGCTGCTGCGCCGGGCCGGCAACTTCGCCAGCCTGCGCGACTACGAGCGGGCCCGGACGGCCGGCGCGCCGCTCGCCCCGCTGCCGTCGCTGCTGCTGGTCTGCGACGAGTTCTCCGAACTGCTCTCGGCCAAGCCCGACTTCATCGACCTGTTCGTGCAGATCGGCCGGCTGGGCCGGTCACTCGGGGTGCACCTGCTGCTGGCCAGCCAGCGGCTGGAGGAGGGGCGGCTGCGCGGCCTGGACACCCACCTGTCGTACCGGATCGGGTTGCGGACCTTCTCGGCGCTGGAGTCCCGCACGGTGCTCGGGGTGCCTGACGCGCACGAGCTGCCCCGCTCCCCCGGGCACGGCTACCTGCGCGCCGGCACCGACCCGTTGGTGCGGTTCCGGGCCGCGTACGTGTCCGGTCCGCTGCGTCGGCACGGCGGTCCGGTCGGGGGCGGCGGTGGGGCGGCCCGGCTGCTCGCCTTCACCACCCATGTCGTGCCGGTGCCCGAACCGGCCGCCCCGGTGACCCCACCTGTCGTCGAGGAGGCGTCGGGGAGCCTGCTCGACACGCTGGTCGGCCGGTTGGCCGGGCAGGGGCCGCCGGCCCACCAGGTGTGGTTGCCGCCGCTGGACCTGGCACCGGCCCTCGACGAGCTGCTCGGCCCGCCCGGCGTCGACCCCGAACGGGGGCTGACCTTCGCCAACCCGGAGCTGCACGGCGGCCTCCAGGTGCCGGTGGCGGTGGTCGACAAGCCGTACGAGCAGCGCCGCGACCTGCTGTGGTTGGCGTTGGGCGGGGCCGCCGGGCACGTGGCCGTGGTCGGCGCGCCGCAGAGCGGCAAGTCGCACGCGTTGCGGACGCTGGTCTGCGCGCTGGCGCTCACCCACACCCCGACCGAGGCGCAGGTCTACTGCCTGGACTTCGGCGGCGGCGGGTTGACCGCGCTGCGGGAACTGCCGCACGTGGGCGGGGTCGCCGGCCGGGCCGACCCGACCGTGGTCCGGCGGACGGTCGGGGAGGTCGCCACGCTGCTCGCCGAACGGGAACGCCGCTTCACCGAGCTGGGTGTGGAGTCGATGGCGGCGTGGCGCAAGCGGCGGCGGGAGCTGGCCGCCGCCGGTCAGCCCCCTGTCGACCCGTTCGGTGACGTGTTCCTCGTCGTCGACGGCTGGGCCACCCTACGCGGCGAGTACGACGACCTGGAACCCCTGATCACCGACCTGGCCACCCGGGGCCTGTCCTACGGGGTGCACGTCGTGGCGAGCGCGGTGCGCTGGCTGGACTTCCGGCCCGGCATCCGGGACCTGTTCGGGTCCCGGTTGGAGCTGCGCCTGGGTGACCCGTCCGACTCGGTGGTGAAGCGGGTGGCGGCGGCCGGCGTGCCGGAGCAGGCGGGGCGGGGGATCACCGCGCAGAGCCTGCACTTCCTCACCGCCCTGCCGCAGCTCACCGGCGGGGACACCGCAGATCTGGTGAAGGCGGTGGCGGGTGCCTGGTCGGGGCCGGTCGCGCCCCGGGTGCGGTTGCTCCCGCCGGTGCTGCCGTACGCCGACCTGGACACCTCGGCCGGCACCGGCCTGGCGTTCCCGGTCGGGATCGCCGAGGCGGACCTGCGGCCGGTGCTGCTCGACTTCGCCACCGAGCCGCACTTCGTGGTCTTCGGCGACGCCGAGTGCGGCAAGTCGTCGTTCCTGCGGGCGCTGGCCACCTCGATCGTCACCCGGTTCACCCCGGAGCAGGCCCGGGTGATCCTGGTCGACTACCGGCGCAGCCTGCTCGGCACGGTCGAGACCGACCACCTGATCGGGTACGGCACGGCGGCGGCGCACACCACCGAGCTGATCGAGTCGGTCGCCGGTTACATGCGCGGGCGGCTGCCCGGCCCGGAGGTCACCCCGGCCCAGTTGCGGGACCGTTCCTGGTGGTCCGGCCCGGAGTTGTTCATCCTGGTCGACGACTACGACCTGGTGGCCAGCGGCCCGGCGAACCCGCTGCGCGGGCTGGAGGAGCACCTGCCCCAGGCCCGGGACGTCGGCCTGCACCTGGTGCTGGCCCGCCGCTGCGGTGGCGCGGGCCGGTCCCAGTACGAGCCGGTCGTGCAGCGGTTGCGGGAGCTGTCCACCGCCGGTCTGGTGATGAGCGGCAGCCCCGACGAGGGGCAGCTGGTCGGCGCGGTCCGTCCCGGTCCGCTGCCGGCGGGGCGTGGTCGGCTGGTCACCCGGCGCGAGGGGGTCCGCCTCGTTCAGCTGGCACATCTTCCGCCACCGTGATCCGGGTGTGCCGGAACGTGCCGTGTCGGCAGCCGGAACCGGTAATCTCCGAGCAGCATGTGTCCCACGTGATGAATGGCTGACGATGTGACCAGGGTTCGGCAGGGCTCTCCGACGGCGCTGCACCGGTTCGCCGGGCGGGCGCTGCTCGGTGTCGCGGCGACCACCGTCACCGTGCTCGGCACGGCCCCGCCGCCCGCGTCCGCTGCGCCTCTGCCGTCGTCCACCCTGGTCGGGGCACGGGCCGAGCCCGACTTCGCCCCGGTGCAGGCGCGCGCCGACCGGGTCCGCGACGACCAGTTCCAGCTCGACGAGTTGAACGCGGCGACCGCCTGGCGTACCTCGACCGGGCGGGGCGTCACGGTGGCGGTGATCGACTCCGGGGTGGACGGCAACCATCCCGACCTGGTCGGCCAGGTGCTGCCCGGCATGGACCTGGTCTCCCCCGGCGGCGGTGACGAGCCGGACCCGGTGGGGCACGGCACCACGGTGGCCAGCCTGATCGCCGGGCGGGGCGACGACCGGCGGGGGGTGGTCGGGCTCGCGCCGGACGCCCGCATCCTGCCCGTCCGGGTGCTCGACGACGAGAACCGCTACGACGACGCGATGATCGTCGCCAAGGGTGTGCGCTGGGCGGTCGACAACGGCGCCCGGGTGATCAACCTTTCCCTGGGCGGCAGCGGCGACAGCCCGGCCCTGGCCGCCGCGCTGGACTACGCGTTCGCCCGGGACGTGGTGGTGGTCGCCTGCACCGGCAACGTCGCCACGTCCACCACCTCGCAGGTCTGGTACCCGGCGCGGGAGCCGGGGGTGATCGCGGTGGCCGGTCTGGAACGCGACAGCGAGAACCTCTGGTCCGGTTCGATCACCGGTCACGCCACCACGTTGACCGCTCCGGCGACCGGTCTGGTCGGGGCCCGCCCGCCGAGCAACTACTGGGGCGTGCAGGGCACCAGTTTCGCCGCGCCGCTGGTCACGGCGACCGCCGCCCTGGTTCGCGCCCGCTACCCGCAGATGTCCGCCGGGGACGTGGTGAACCGGCTGCTGAGCACCGCGAAGGACATCGGCCCCGTCGGCCGGGACGACCGTTTCGGGTACGGCCGGGTCGACCCGGTGGCCGCGCTCACCGCCGACGTGCCGCTGATCGGCTACAACCCGCTGGACGACAACGACTCCCCCGGGGTGGTCGGGTTCGGGCCGGCACCCGGTTCCGCCGACGACGCCCGCGCCGGTGGCACCGGCAGCGACCCGCTCGGGTTCGCCGCGCCCCGCCAGCAGACCCGGTGGACGGCCCAGCCGGCCGGTGCCGCCGGCGAGGACGCCCCCCGTCGGCTGTGGACGGGTGTCGCGGTCGTGGCCGCACTGGTCACCGGGGTCGCGATGATGGTCCGTCGGTTCCGGCTGCGGAGTCGTTGAACCGGGCCTGAGCGCGGGTTCGGGTGGGTAGAGCAGGGCGCATGAGTTCCTCCGGTCCGCGTACCTCCGTGTCCCCGTCGGCCCGGTCCTGGCGGGACCGCCGCCTGGACCGGGACCGTTCGCTCGGGTTGCGGCTGACCCTGGCGTCGGCGGCGGCGTTCCTGGTGCTGGTGCCGTTCGCGCTGCTGGCGGTGCTGGTGGTCGGGGCCTGGCCGCCGCTGCACGACCTGGACGCGGCGGTCACCGACGCCCTGCACCGGTTCGCCGCCGACCATCCGCTGTGGGTGCGGGGGATGACGGCGTGGACGCACCTGGCCTCGCCGGGACCGCTGCGGGTGGCCGCGCTGGTCGTGGTGGTGTGGCTGTGGCGTCGCGGGGCCCGCCGGCTGGCGCTCTGGGTGGTCACCACGATGGCCGTCGGCGGGGCGCTGGGGGCGGTGCTGAAGCTGCTCGTCGGCCGGGACCGCCCGGAGTTGCTCGATCCGGTGGCGCGGGCCGCCGGGTTCTCCTTCCCATCCGGGCACGCGCTGAACGCGACCCTCGCGGCGGGGGTGCTGCTGCTGGTGTTCCTGCCGTTCGCCAGGGGTCGTCCGGCGGTCCGGGTGGCGCTGTGGACGGTAGCCGTGCTGCTCGTCGGGGTGACCTGTCTGAGCCGGGTGGCGCTGGGTGTGCACTGGGTCAGTGACGTGCTCGGCGGCTGCCTGCTCGGGGTGGCGGTGGTGGCGGCCACCGCGGCGGCGTTCCGTACCTGGCGGGAGCGGGTCGGGCTGCCCGACGGCCGGGCCACGGTCGACGGGGTCGCGCCGGAGCAGACCGACCCGCACGCGTAGCGGCCCCGCGCTCCGGGTACTGGGCGGCCATGTCCACCATCGCTGCGCAGGTCGCCAAGCGGGTGCTCGTTCCGGTCGCCCTGCTGCTCTCGTTCATGGTCCTGCTCGGGCTGCTGGTGACCCGGGTCCTCGACGACGTCTGGCCGTTCACCGTGGAGGACGCGGTCAACCGCGAACTGGCGGCCGACCGGACCGGGGGGTGGAACGACGTCTCACTGGTGTTCAGCACGCTGGCCAGCACCCAGCTGATCGTCGTGGTCACCGTGCTGGTGGCGCTGGTGCTCCGGCTGGTGCTGCACCGCTGGCGGGAGCCGCTGTTCCTGTGCGCGGCGGTGAGCGCCCAGGCGCTGGTCTTCCTGCTCACCACGCTGGCCATCGACCGGCGTCGGCCGGCGGTGGAGCACATGGACGTCTCGCCGCCGACGTCGAGTTTCCCGTCCGGCCACACCTCGGCGTCGGTCGCCCTCTATGTCGGCATCGCGCTGCTGCTGGCGCTGCGGGCCCGGAGCACCGCCGGCAAGGTGACCTGGTGGACGCTGCTGGTGCTGGTCCCGGTCGGGGTGGCGGTGACCCGGATGTACCGGGGGATGCACCATCCGAGCGACGTGGTGGCGTCCTTCGTCAACGGCGGCACCTGCGTGGCGATCATGGCGCGGGCGGTGCTCGACAGGTCGCTGACCTGGGGTCGGGCCAAGCTGCCCGGCCTCACCCCGGCCGGTGGTGACGCCCCGGCCACCGCGCCGGCCGGCGGCTGACCACCCGGCGACGACGCCCCGGCCCCGGCCGTCGGGCCATGTCCGGGGGCTCAGGTGCAGTCGCCGGTGCCCACTCCCCGGGTACGCTCCGCGCCGGCCAGCGCCACCGGCCGGGCCTCCTCGGCGGTCACCGCGAAGCCGGTGTTCGGGTCGTCCGCCGCCGCCGCGAAGATCACCCCGAGCACCAGCCCGTTGGAGGAGACCAGCGGCCCGCCGGAGTTCCCGCTGCGGACCAGCGCCCGGATGGTGTAGATCTCCCGGTTGACCTTGCTGGCGTTGTAGATGTCCGGGCCCTCGATCCGGTCGACGTCACGGATGCGGGCCGGGCGGGCGTCGTACGGGCCGTCGAGCGGGAAGCCCAGCACGATCGCGTCCGCCCCGCTGCCGGCCTGCCCGGCGGCGAAGCGCAGGGACGGACCGGGCAGCCCCGGCACGTGCAGCACGGCGAGGTCGCGGTCCGGGTCGTAGACGACGACCACCCCGTCGTACCGTTCGCCGCGCAGCTCGACCGCGACGGAGCGGGTGCCCGCGACGACGTGCGCGTTGGTCATCACCCGGTCGTCGGCGTAGACGAAGCCGGAACCCTCGATCCGGCGCGAGCAGCTCGGCGCGGACCCGAGCACCTTCACCACCGCCCGCTGGCTGTTCGCCACCACCTGCGAACCGGCGAGCGCCGGGTCCGGCGGGGCGACCTGCCGGGCCGAGGTGCGGCCCAGCCCGTTGAAGACGTCGGGGAAACCGTTGGTGTCGACGGTGTCGCGCAGCGCCGTGGACAACTCCTGGGCCTGGTCGGGCAGGACCCGGTCCACCACGGTCAGCAAGGCGCTGTTCTTGACCGAGGCGGCCAGCCAGGGCAGCGACGAGGAACCCAGCGGTACGGCGACCAGCCAGGCCACCAGCATCACCGCGAGGATCGAGACGAACGCGCCGCCGATGTCGTCGGCCCGCCTGGCGACGTCGTTGGTGATCGTGCGGCGCAGGTGGGAGCCGAGCCAGCCGGCCAGCGCCTGGCCGAGGACGGCGAGCCCGAAGACGGCGACCAGGGAGACCAGCACCCGCGTCCCGCTGTCGATGAACTGGCGGGCGAGCATCGGCCCGACCTGGAGTCCGATGAGCGCGCCCAGGAAGAACCCGGAGAACGACAGCGCCCCGATGACGAAGCCCTGACGGTATCCGCTGATCGCGAACACGAGCATGAGCAGGAGCAGAACGAGATCCACGGCCGACACCGGTCAAGGGTACGTGCACCGGACACCCGTACGGCGCTGCGGCTGCGGAACGTAATGATCAGGTCAGCGGACCGGCCAGTTCGTCGGCCCTGTCGGTGCCGGCGGAGGGGGCCGGGGTGGCACCGGACGGCGGTAGTTCGACCACCCGCGACCGGGGCCACGGGCGGGCCCACCCGGCCATCTCCAGCAGCGCGGCGAGCACCCCGGCGGTGAAGCCCCAGACCAGCATCCCCCGGACGGAGAACGCCGGGCCGGTCCAGCCGCTGGGGTGGCGGACCCGCATCCGGTTGGCCGGGTCGACCAGTTCGGCGACGGGCAGCCGGGCGACGTGCGCCACCTCGGCCGGTTCCCGGGGGTGCACCGGGTGCGGGCTGTGCCACCAGGCCAGGACCGGGGTGACCACGAACTCGCTGACCGGAATCCAGAGCCTCGGCAGTTCGGCGAGGACGGTCACACTGGCCGGGTCGAGGTCGACCTCCTCGTTGGCCTCACGCAATGCGGTGGCCCGTGCGTCGGCGTCCCCCGGGTCGGCCGCGCCACCGGGGAAGGCCGGCTGGCCGGCGTGGTTGCGCAGGGTGGCGGCCCGCTGGAGGACCAGCACGTCGGGGCCGACGCCGGGCTCCTCGCCGAGCAGCACCAGCACCGCGCTCTCCCGGCCGCCCTGCTCGGGGGTGGTCAGCCGGGTGAAGTCCTCGGCCCGGGCGGTGCCGAGCCGGCCGAGCAGCGGATCGAACCAGGACGGTGGACGGCGGTTCATCGGACCGGCCCGGCACCGGCGGTCGGTCTCACGCGGGCACCGCCAGGCCGAGGTGCCGGTGGACCAGGTCGGCGAGGCGGACGTCGTCGAGCGCGCCGGAGGTGTCGGTGTGGGCGATCCGCCCCTTCGCGTCCACCAGCAGGGTCAGCGGCACCGCCGTGCGGCGCAGCTCCCGTTGCAGGGCCTCCCCCTGGTCGAACAGGACCGGGAAACGGATGCCGAAGTCCTCGCCGACGGCCTGTGCGCCGTCCCGGCTGTCCCGGCTGTTCACCCCGATCACCTGGAGCTGGCCGGCGGCGCGGACGCTGAGCCGTTGGAAGGCCGGCAGTTCCTTGCGGCAGGGCGGGCACCAGGAGGCCCACACGTTGATCACGGCCGGGCCGTGGATGTCACGCAGCGCCACCGGGGCACCACCGGTGAAACAGGAGAGCACCAGTTCGGGCAGGGGGCTGCCGCCGCCGTCGGCCGCAGCCGGGCTGCCGGCCGTACCGCTGCCGTCGCCGGCACCGGCGGACCCGGTGGGGGCGGCCGGGCCGGACCGGGCGGCGGACCCGGACGGGGCGGCGGTGGTGCCGGTCGGGGCGGTCAGGGTGGCACAGTCGGCGAACGGCGAGGGGCGCGCGGCGCGGGTGGGGCCGGCGGCGGAGCCCTCCTGGCCGGTGGTGGCGGTGCAGCCGGCGAGCACCAGCAGCACCGGGACGAGCAGCGCGGCGAGCCGGGGTTTCACGGCGCCTCCGCAACGGCGGCCTGCGCGGGCACCAGCTCCGGGTCGACCCCGGCGGCGACCGCGAGCTCCCGGGCGCGGGGCCCCTTGAGCAGCTTGGCGGCGGCGGCCGGCTCGGTCGGCCCGAGCCCGTACGACGGGCAGAGCCGGGTCAGGGTGCACGCCCCGCAGGCGGGTTTGCGGGCGTGGCAGACCCGTCGGCCGTGGAAGATGATCCGGTGGGAGAGCATGGTCCACTCCCGCTTGGGGAACATCGCCCCGATCTCGTGTTCGATCTTGACGGGGTCGGTCTGGATGGTCAGCCCCCAGCGCTGCACCAGCCGCTGGAAGTGGGTGTCGACGGTGATCCCCGGTACGTCGAAGGCGTTGCCGAGGATCACGTTCGCCGTCTTGCGGCCGATCCCGGGCAACGTCACCAGGTCGGCCAGCCGGCCGGGGACCCGGCCGTCGTACCGCTCGGTCAGGACCTGCCCCAGCTTGATCAGCGAGTCGGTCTTGTTGCGGTAGAACCCGGTCGGCCGGATCAGCTCCTCCAGCTCGCCCCGGTCGGCCCCGGCGTAGTCGGCCGCCGTCGGGTAACGGGCGAACAGCTTCGGGGTGACCTCGTTGACCTTCTTGTCGGTGCACTGCGCGGAGAGGATCGTGGCGACGGCCAGCTCCAGCGCGGTGGTGTGGTCCAGTTCGCAGTGGGCGTCCGGGTGCGCCTCGGTCAGCGCCCGGCCGATCCGCCGGGCGCGCCGGGTACGGCCGAGATCCGTCTCGACCCGGCCGGGAGAGCTGATGGTCACGCCGGCCAGCCTACGTCGCCGCCCCGACGGGCCGCCGGAGCACGCCCCCGGTCAGCCGGCGTCGGGCGGGCTGATCTTCCCCTTGCCGTCGAACCGGGCGGCGGTACGCGGGAAGTCGTTGGTGCTGAGCTGCTTGACCAGGCCGAGGCCCTGCCCGGCGGGGTCCAGCCCTGGCTTGCCCACCGAACTCATCCGGGTGGAGGTGAACGAGCCACCGGCGAAGCTGCCGTCGGGCTTGAGGGAGACCTTCAGCACCCCGCCCCAGCCGAGCCGGCCGGTCGGGTTGAGCGACCGGGCGCCGCCGGCGAAGTTGCCCAGGCTGTACGCGATCAGCCGGCCCTGGTAGAACTCCATCCCGCGCAGCACGTGCGGGCCGTGACCGACGATCAGGTCGGCCCCGGCGTCGATCATGGCGTGGGAGAACTTCACCGGGTCCCCCCGGTTCTCGCCGAGGAACATCTCGGTGCCGGGCCGGACCCGGGTCTTGTCCGACCCCTCGGCCCCCATGTGCACCTGCACCACGACCAGGTCGGCCATGGTGGCGGCCTTCTCGACCACCTCCGTGGCGGCGTCGATGTCGACCAGGCTGTTCGACCACGGGTACGACGAGAAGCCGGCCACCGCGACCTTCACCCCGCCGACCTCGACCACGGTGATCTGGTCGGGTGCGCCGGTGTGCTTGAGGCCGTGCTGCTCCAACGCCTGCTGGGTGTTCTCATAGCCCTGCGGGCCGAAGTCGTAGCCGTGGTTGTTGGCCTGGTTGAGCAGTTGGAACCCGGCGTCCTTGAGGTGCCCGGCGTACTCCGGCGGGACCCGGAACTGGTAGCAGTTGCTGGCGTTCGCGCCGCACTTGCCGGTGCCGGTGTCGGTGGTGAGCGGCTCCTCCAGGTTGCCCATCACCAGGTCGGCCTTGAGCGCGCCCTTGACCTCGTCGAAGAAGCCCTTGCCGCCGTTGGCGGGCAGCCGGGACGGGGCCATCCCCATCACGATGTCCCCGGTGGCCGACAGGGTGACCGACCCGTCCTTGTCGGCCGCCCCGGTGGTCGGCACCGGGGAACCGGTGGCGCCACCGCCGCCGCCCGGTCGCCAGACCGGGGCCGGGGTGTCGGACGACTGGCCGCAGCCGGCGAGGAGCACGGCGAACAGCGCGCCACAGGCGAGCGCGGCGCGGCGACGGGGACGGGGCTGGAGGAAGGCGGCAGAGTACATCGCCCGCGACGCTACCGGGTGGCGAATCGACCGACGACGGGCCGATCGGACGGAAGTTCAGCCCGTCCGCCGCTGCGACCACGGCACGCAGGGCGCCGTGCCGCCGTCCCGCACGGCCGCGTGGACGGCGCGGGCGAGCGGCCCGCCCCAGGTCGACCGGGGGCCGCCGTAGGGCTCGGCCGGGTCGCCCGCCGGGCAGAGCACGGTGACCGCGTCGGTGGGCGTGCCGGTGCCCGGCAGGCCCAACTCCCCGATCGCCTGGCACTTGGCCTCGGTGGCGGTGGCGACCGCGTTCACCAGCGCCGCGTCGCCGAGCGCCGCCGGCACGTACACCACGATGTTGACCGTGCCCACCCGCTGCGCCGGGGCGGGGGCGGGGTCGGCGGCGGCCCACAGGGGGGTGCCGAGGCCGACGGTGACCCAGGCCCGGACCCCGGTGTCGGTCCGGGTCACCACCTCGGCGACGTCGACGCCGGTGAGCAGGCCGACCCCGGGTCCGTCGAGGTCGAACCGGGCGGCGAGCGCGGCCAGGTGGGCCGCCGGGTCGTCCCGGTGGTACGACATCGGCACGGTCGCGTTGAGCACCCAGTTGCGCGGGCCGACGCCGCCACCGAGCGGGCCGGAGCTGACCGCCCGTAGCGGGACGCGGGCCCGCCAGACGAGCACCGGAATGTCCCACCCGTCCTCGGGGCGGTGGGTCAGCACCGGGTCGCTCAGCACCCGGACACCCTACGACCGGGGGTGGTGAACGCCGGTGACCAGGTGGTTCGGGCGGACGATCATAGTGCCCGATCGGGTCGGTGAGGTTACGCCCAACGATCAAGATTCCAGGGGTGCAGCTCTGATTCGTCCTCACGTGCGCCTAGACTTGGCGGCGCGCGAGGGATCAGCGGACGGCGGACCCGGCCGAGGGACGGCAACGCGCAACCGGAGGTGCGCGATGGACGAGGTACTGGCCCGCAGCGGGATCTTCCAGGGTGTCGACCCGGAGGCTGCCGAGGCGCTCGCCAAGGAGATGGAGACGATCGACGTCCGTAAGGGCGAGATCGTGTTCAACGAGGGCGAGCCTGGCGACAGTCTCTACATCCTCCTGTCAGGCAAGATCAAGGTCGGGCGGCGGGCAGCCGACGGCCGGCAGAACCTGATCGCGGTGATGGGCCCGTCGGACATGGTCGGTGAGCTGTCGCTCTTCGACCCCGGCCCGCGTACGGCCACCGCCACCGCGGTCACCGACACCCGCCTGGTCCGGCTGCGCAAGCAGGCGCTGCGGCCCTGGCTGAACAACCGGCCCGAGATCGCCGAGCAGCTGTTGCGGGTGCTCGCCCGCAGGCTGCGCCGGACGAACGACTCGCTGGCCGACCTGATCTTCACCGACGTGCCGGGCCGGGTCGCCAAGAACCTGCTCCAGATGGCCGGCCGGTTCGGCACCCGCGACGGCGGCGTGCTGCGGGTGACCCACGACCTGACCCAGGAGGAGATCGCCCAGCTCGTCGGCGCCTCCCGGGAGACGGTCAACAAGGCGCTCGCCGACTTCGCCTCGCGGGGCTGGCTGCGGCTGGACGGCAAGAGCATCATCATCCTCGACCCGGAGCGTCTCGCCCGCCGCGCCCGGGTCTGACCGGCACCGCGTACGCACCCCGAGCCAGGGCCGCCCCCACCGGCGGCCCTGGCTCGTCGGCATGCCGGCCCGGTTCCGCCCGCCCCGGTCGGCGACGGCCCGCTCTGCCCGGCGCAGAATCGCTCGACAACCCGCTCCGCCGGGCGCAACCCTGGACCGGTGCTGGAACGGGTAGCGGTGCTCTCCGACGTCCACGGCGCGTTGCCCGCGCTGGAGGCGGTCCTGGCCGAGCCGGAGGTGGCCGCCGCCGACCTGGTCGTGGTCACCGGTGACGTGGCGGCCGGCCCGCAGCCGGTCGAGGTGTTGGACCTGCTGACCGGGCTGGGTGACCGGGTCCGCTGGGTGCGCGGCAACGCCGACCGGGAGCTGGTGCAGGCCCGCGCCGGCCGGCCGTCGGAGCACGACGTCTCGAACTGGGCGGCCGACCAGCTCCGGGCCGATCAGGTGGCCCTGCTGGGCGCGCTGCCGCTGACGCTCACCCTTCCGGTCGCCGGTCTCGGCCCGGTGCTCTTCTGCCACGCCACGCCCCGCGACGACGAGGAGGTGGTACTGGTCGACTCCCGACCCGCCCGCTGGGCCGAGGTGTTCGCCGGGCTGCCCGCGTCGGTGCGCACCGTGGTCTGCGGGCACACCCACATGCCGTTCACCCGGCTGGTCGACCGCCGCCTGGTGGTCAATCCGGGCAGCGTGGGCATGCCGTACGGCGGGCCGGGGGCGTACTGGGCGCTGCTCGGCCCGGGGGTGCAGCTGCGGCGTACGCCGTTCGACGTCGACGCGGCCTGCGCCCGGGTCGCCGCCGAATCGACCTATCCGGACGCCGCCGCCTGGGCGGACGAGTACCTGCGTTCCCGGCACAGCGACCTCGACGCGCTCACCGCCTTCGCCCCACGCGACGGCCGCTGACCGGCCACCCGGCACCGGGCCGGACCAGCGGGCCCGGCCGGGGTCATCCGGAGCCGAAAAAAGTCAGGCTTGACTGTTTGTTTCGGCGGCGGCACGCTGTTCCCGTGTCCACCCCGTCGACCCGCGTCCCCCAGCAGGAACGCAGCCGCGCCACCCGGGCCCGGCTGCTGGAGGCGACCGTCGACTGCCTGGTTCGGTACGGCTGGTCGGGCACCACCACCACCGTGGTCGCCGCCCACGCCGGCGTCTCCCGGGGCGCTCAACTGCACCACTACCCCACCAAGGCGGCCCTGGTCACCGCCGCCGTCGCCCACCTCGCCGAGCGGCGTGCCGAGGAGCTACGCGCCGAGGCCGAGGCACTGCCGGTCGGGCCGCAACGCCTCGACCGGGTGGTCGACCTGCTCGGGGTCGCCTTCACCGGGCCGCTCTTCGTGGCCGCACTGGAGCTGTGGGTGGCCGCCCGTACCGACCCGGAGCTGCGCGATGCGCTGGTGCCGCTGGAGGCACGGGTGGGCCGGGAGATGCACCGGCTCACCGTGGCGCTGCTCGACGTGGACGAGCGCCGCCCCGGCGTCCGCGAGGCCGTGCAGGCCACCCTCGACCTGCTCCGTGGGCTCGGCGTGGCCAACCTGCTCAACGACGACTCGGTCCGGCGCACCGCCCTGCTGCGCACCTGGAAGCACCAGCTCGCCACCCTGCTCGCCCCCGCAGCACCGGGCGACGACGGGCCGGCCTGACCCGACGACCGCCGCGCAACCGCCGCCGACACCGGACCCCACGACCCGACGCCCGCGCCACCACCGGACCCCGACCCCGACGACCGCACCTGACCCGTACGCACCGGCCCACCCGACCGGAGGCACCATGGTCGACCCGACCGCACCGCCCGCCGACCTGACTGACGAGTCAGGGCAACCCGACGCGCCCGTCGCCGGGCCGCCCCCGACCGCCGCCGCGTGGCCCGACATGACGTCGGCCCCCACCGGCCCGCCGGGGGACGGCCGCACGCCCCGCGCGGGCGCAGCCGGGACGGCCGTCCGGTGACCGGGGTGCTGCGGGTCGGCAACGCGTCCGGCTTCTACGGCGACCGGTCCACCGCCTGGCGGGAGATGCTCGACGGCGGTGAGCTGGACGTGCTGACCGGCGACTACCTGGCCGAGCTGACCATGCTGATCCTCGGCCGGGACCGACTGCGCGATCCCGGCCTCGGCTATGCGAAGACCTTCCTGCGCCAGCTCGAAGGGTGTCTCGGCGCCGCCCTCGACCGGGGGGTACGGATCGTCACCAACGCGGGCGGGTTGAACCCGGCCGGGCTGGCCGCTGCGATCGGCGCGCTCGCCGACCGGCTCGGCCTCACCGTCCGGGTCGCCCACGTCGAGGGCGACACCCTGGCCCGGCCGGACGCGCTCACCGCCAACGCCTACCTCGGCGCGTTCGGCATCGCCGCCTGCCTCGACGCCGGGGCGGACGTGGTGGTCACCGGGCGGGTCACCGACGCCTCGCTGGCCGTCGGGCCGGCCATCGCCCGGTTCGGCTGGCGGCGGGACGACCTGGACGCGCTGGCCGGGGCGACCGTCGCCGGGCACCTGATCGAGTGCGGGGCGCAGGTCACCGGGGGCAACTTCAGCTTCTTCACCGAGCTGCCCGACGGCGGGCACCAGCCCGGCTTCCCGATCGCCGAGATCCACCCGGACGGCTCGTCGGTGCTCACCAAGCACCCCGGCACCGGCGGCGCGGTCACCGTCGAGACGGTCACCGCCCAACTGTTGTACGAGGTGGGCGGCCCCGACTACCTCGGCCCGGACGTGGTGACCCGGCTGGACACGGTACGGCTGCACCCCGACGGGCCGGACCGGGTCCGGGTGCACGGGGTCCGGGGCACCCCACCGCCGGCCACCCTCAAGGTGGGGGTCAACAACCTGGGCGGTTTCCGCAACACGATGACGTTCGTGCTCTGCGGGTTGGACATCCCGGCCAAGGCCGCCCTGGTCCGGGGGCAGGTCGAGGCGGCGGTCGGCGCGGACGGGCTGGAGTTCACCCTGGCCCGTACCGACCACGTCGACGCGGTCGACACCGAGACGGCGAGCGCGCTGCTGCACGTACACCTGCGCGACGGTGACCGGGCGCGGGCCGGGCGGGCGTTCTCGGCGGCGGCGGTGGAACTGGCCCTCGCCTCCTATCCGGGGTGCACGCTGACCACCCTGCCAGGCGACGCCACCCCGTACGGGGTGTTCACCGCCGACGCGGTGCCGCAGGCCGACGTGCCGCACGTGGCAGTCCTGCCGGACGGCACCCGGCTGTCGATCCCCCCGCCCGAGACGGTGGCACCGGTGCTGGCCGGACCGACGCCCGTCGCGGCGGGCCCGATCCCGGTGGCCGGGCCGACCCGGCGGGGGCCGCTGGGTGAGCTGGTCGGGGCCCGGTCGGGTGACAAGGGTGGCGACGCCAACCTCGGCGTCTGGGCGCGTACCGACGCCACCTGGGAGTGGCTGCGCGGATGGTTGACCGTCGACCGGCTGACCGGGCTGCTGCCGGACACGGCCGCGTTGACCGTCGAACGGTACGAGCTGCCGCACCTGCGGGCGGTCAACTTCGTGATCCGGGGACTGCTCGGGCCGGGGGTGGCCGCCTCCACCCGGTTCGACCCGCAGGCCAAGGCGCTCGGCGAACTGCTCCGCTCCCGCATCGTCGACCTGCCCGCCGCCCTCGCCGCCGGACCGCCGGCAGCCGGGGAGGCCGACCGGTGACCATCGTGGACACCCCGGAGCGGCGGCAGTTGCGGGAGTTGACCCGGGCCTTCGTGACCCGGGAGGTGCTGCCCCACCTGGTCGACTGGGAACGGTCCGGTGAGGTCCCGCGCGCGCTGCACGCCACCGCCGCGAAGCTCGGCCTGCTCGGCGTCGGCTTCCCCGAGTCGGTCGGCGGCAGCGGCGGCGACCTGCTCGACTCGATCGTGGTCACCGAGGAGATCATCCGCTCCGGCGGCTCGTCCGGGCTGGTCGCGGCCCTGTTCACGCATGGCATCGCGCTGCCGCACATCGTCGCGGCGGCCGGTGGGCGGACCGGCGGCACGCTCGGTGGCCGGCTCGCCGCCCGCCCGTCCGCCGCCGACGATCCCCTGGTCAACCGGTACGTCCGGCCGACGCTGGCGGGTGAGCTGATCGGCGCGCTGGCGATCACCGAACCGGACGCCGGCTCCGACGTCGCCGCGATCCGCACCACCGCCCGCCGCGACGGCGACCACTACCTGGTGAACGGGACGAAGACGTACGTCACCAGCGGGGTACGCGCCGACTTCGTCACCACTGCGGTCTGCGGTGACTTTCCCGGCAGCGGGTCGCTGCACCTGCTGGTGATCGACAAGGGCACCCCCGGGTTCACCGTCGGCCGGAAGCTGGACAAGCTCGGCTGGCACTGCTCGGACACCGCCGAGTTGTCCTTCGTGGACGTCCGGGTGCCGGTGGGCAACCGGATCGGCGAGGAGGACACCGGCTTCCTGGCGATCATGCAGGGCTTCGCCGCCGAGCGGCTCTCCCTGGCCACCCAGGCGTACGCGACCGCGCAGCGCTGCGTGGAGCTTTCGACCCGCTGGTGTCGGGACCGGTCCACGTTCGGTCGTCCGCTGGCCGGCCGGCAACTGGTCCGGCACCGGCTGGCCGAGATGCACACCCGCGCCGAGGCGGCCCGCGCGTACGTGCACCAGGTGGCCGCCCGGGTGGCGGCCGGCGAGCCGGTGGTGACCGAGGTGGCGATGGCGAAGAACGTCGCGGTGGCCGCCTGCGACCAGGTGGTCGACGCCGCGCTGCAACTGCACGGCGGCTTCGGCTACCTGCGCGACGCCGAGGTGGAGCGGCACTACCGGGACGCCCGCATCCTCGGCATCGGCGGCGGCACCACCGAGATCATGAACGAGATCATCGCGAAGGGCCTGGGCCTGTGAGCGCGAGGAGTGAGCCGGGTCTGCGAGCCCCGCAGTCGCGAACGAAAGACGGACCTGTGAGCGCGAGGAGTGAGCCGGGTTTGCGAGCCCCGCAGTCGCGAACGAACGGGGGAGATCTATGACGACGCTGGAGAGTGCGGTCGATCCGGCCGCGCCGGCCTTCGTGGCCAACCGGGAGGCGCTGCGGGAGCGGCTCGCCGAGTTGGACGCCGCCCTCGACCGGGCGCGGGCCGGCGGCGGCGAGAAGTACGTGGCCCGGCACCACGGGCGCGGCAAGCTGCTGCCCCGGGAGCGGATCGAGTTGCTGCTGGACCGGGACAGCCCGTTCCTGGAGTTGTCGCCGGTCGCCGGGTACGGCACCGACTTCCCCGTCGGGGCGAGCGTGGTCACCGGCATCGGCGTGGTCGAGGGCGTCGAGTGCCTGATCGTCGCCAACGACCCGACGGTACGCGGCGGCGCGGTGAACCCGTGGTCGCTGGCGAAGACCCGGCGGGCCGGTGAGATCGCCCTGGCGAACCGGCTGCCGATGGTGAACCTGGTGGAGAGCGCCGGGGCGGACCTGCCCACCCAGGCGGAGATCTTCATTCCGGGCGGCCGGGTGTTTCGTGACCTGACCCGGCTCTCCGCCGCCGGCATCCCCACGGTCAGCGTGGTCTTCGGCAACGCCACCGCCGGTGGCGCGTACGTGCCGGGGATGTCCGACCACGTGATCATGATCCGGGACCGGTCGCAGGTCTACCTGGCCGGGCCGCCGCTGGTGAAGATGGCCACCGGCGAGGTCACCGACGACGAGTCGCTGGGTGGCGCGGCGATGCACGCCGGCACGTCCGGCCTCGCCGACCAGCTCGCCGAGGACGAGCGGGACGGCATCCGGCTGGCCCGGCGCTGCGTCCGCCGGTTCAACTGGCGCAAGCAGGGTCCGCCGCCGCGCAACCCGACGCCGACCCCACCGAGGTACGACCCGGAGGAGCTGCTCGGCATCGTCAGCGCCGACCTGAAGGTGCCGTTCGACCCGCGTGCGGTGCTGGCCCGGATCCTCGACGGCAGCGAGTTCGACGAGTTCAAGCCGGCGTACGGCACCGCGCTGGTCACCGGCTGGGGCGAGCTGCACGGCTACCCGGTCGGCGTGCTGGCGAACGCCCGGGGGGTGCTGTTCAGCGCGGAGGCGCAGAAGGCGGCCCAGTTCATCCAGCTCGCCAACGCCGCCGACACCCCGCTGGTCTTTCTCCAGAACACCACCGGCTACATGGTCGGCACCGAGTACGAGCAGCGCGGCATCATCAAGCACGGCGCCCTGATGATCAATGCGGTGGCGAACTCGACGGTGCCGCACCTGACGGTCAATCTGGGTGCCTCGTACGGTGCCGGCAACTACGGCATGTGCGGCCGGGCGTACGAGCCGAGGTTCCTGTTCACCTGGCCGAACGCGAAGTCGGCGGTGATGGGTCCGGCGCAGTTGGCCGGGGTGCTGTCGATCGTCGCCCGGCAGGCCGCCGCCGCCCGGGGCCGGGACTACGACGAGGACTCCGACGCGGCGATGCGGATGATGGTCGAGCAGCAGATCGAGTCGCAGTCGGGGGCGCTGTTCCTGTCCGGCCGGCTCTACGACGACGGGGTGATCGACCCCCGGGACACCCGTACCGTCCTCGGGCTCTGCCTGTCGGCGATCCACAACTCACCGGTGAAGGGCGCCGACGGCTTCGGCGTCTTCCGGATGTAGCCACCAACGAAAGGCAGGGGTTCGTGATTCGGAAACTGCTGGTGGCCAACCGGGGGGAGATCGCCCGCCGGGTCTTCGCCACCTGCCGGGCGCTGGGCGTGGCGACGGTCGCCGTGCACTCCGACGCGGACGCCGACGCGCCGTACGTGGCCGAGGCCGACGAGGCGGTCCGGTTGCCGGGGAACACGCCCGTCGAGACGTACCTGCGGATCGGGTCGATCCTGGACGCGGCCCGGCGCACCGGCGCGGACGCCGTCCACCCGGGTTACGGGTTCCTCGCCGAGCACGCCGGGTTCGCGGCGGCCGTGGTCGACGCGGGCCTGACCTGGGTCGGTCCGTCGGCCGGGGCGATCGCGGCGATGGGCGACAAGATCGCGGCGAAGGAGCTGCTCGCCGGGGCGGGGGTGCCGATGCTGCCCACCTGGACCGAGGCCGACGCGGTCACCGACTTCCCGGTGCTGGTCAAGGCGTCCGCCGGGGGCGGCGGCCGGGGGATGCGCATCGTCCGCGACCCCGCCGACCTGCCGGCGGCCGTCGACTCGGCGCGCCGCGAGGCCGCCGCCGCGTTCGGCGACGGCACGGTCTTCGTCGAGCGGTACGTCGAACGCGGCCGGCACGTCGAGGTGCAGGTCTTCGGCGACACCCACGGTACGGTGGTGGCGCTCGGCGAGCGGGACTGCTCGATCCAGCGGCGGCACCAGAAGATCGTCGAGGAGGCCCCGGCGGTGCTGCCCGACGGGGTGCGGGAGCGGCTGCACGCGGCGGCGGTCGCCGCCGGGCGGGCGGTCGACTACGTCGGGGCGGGGACGGTGGAGTTCCTGCTCGCCCCGGGCGGCGAGTTCTTCTTCCTGGAGATGAACACCCGGCTCCAGGTGGAGCACCCGGTCACCGAGGCGGTCACCGGGCTGGACCTGGTGCGGCTGCAACTGCTGGTTGCCGAGGGCGGTGCGCTGCCGGTGCCGGCGACCCCGCCGCCCGACGGCCACGCCATCGAGGTACGGCTGTGCGCGGAGGACCCGACGCAGGGGTTCCGGCCGGCGACCGGCACGCTGCACCGGTTCGCGGTGCCCGGGGTGGCCGGCGCGTTCACCCCGACCCGGGGCCTGCGGCTCGACTCGGGGGTGGACACCGGGTCGACGGTGGGCGTGCACTACGACTCGATGCTCGCCAAGCTGGTCGCCTGGGCGCCGACCCGGGCCGAGGCGGCCCGGTCGCTGGCCGGGGCGTTGGCCCGCGCCGAGTTGCACGGGGTGGCCACCAACCGGGACCTGCTGGTGCGGGTGCTGCGCAGCGCGGAGTTCGGCGCGGCGCAGGTGGACACCGGGTTCCTGGACGCGCACGCCGAGGTCTTCGCGCCGCTGCTGCCGGCCGACCGGCTGCCGGTCGCCGCGCTGGCCGCCGCGCTGGCCGGGGCCGCCGCGCGTCGGGCCGACGCCCCGGTCCTCGCCGGGCTCCCGTCGGGCTGGCGCAACGTGCCGGCCGTCCCCCAGTCCGTCCGGTACGCCACGGCGACCGGGGACGAGATCGAGGTGCGCTACCGGCTGGACCGGTCCGGCGCGCTCGCCGACTGGTCCACCGACCCGACCGCCGCCGCACCGGCGATGGTGGAGCTGGTGGCGGCGGCACCGGAGCGGGTGCTGCTCGACGTGGCCGGGGTACGGCGGGTGTTGCGCGTACACCGGGCGGGGTCGACGGTCTTCGTGGACGGCCCGGACGGGGCGGCGGAGCTGACCGAGCTGCCCCGGTTCCCGCTGCCCCGCGCGGCGTTGGCGGTCGGTTCGCTGCTCGCGCCGCTGCCCGGCACGGTGACCCGGGTGCACGTGGTGGCCGGTCAGCGGGTCGCCGCCGGTGACCTGCTGCTGACCCTGGAGGCGATGAAACTGGAACATCCCGTGCTCGCCCCGACCGACGGCGTGGTCGCCGACCTGCCGGTGCCCGCCGGCGGGCAGGTCGAGACGGGTGCGGTGCTGGCCGTGGTCAACCCCGAGGAGGCACCCCGATGAACTTCGACCTCACCCCCGAGCAGGACCAGCTCCGCGACGCCGTCCGCGCGCTGGGCCGCCGGTACGGCCACTCCTACTTCGTCGAGAAGGCGAAATCCGGCGGGCACACCACCGAGCTGTGGGAGGAGGCCGGCCGGCTCGGCTACCTGGGGGTGAACGTCCCCACCGAGTACGGCGGCGGCGGTGGCGGCCTCACCGAGCTGGCCATCGTCTGCGAGGAGCTGGCCGCCGCCGGCTGCCCGTTGCTGCTGCTGGTGGTGTCGCCGGCCATCGCCGCCACGGTGATCAACCGGCACGGCACCGAAGAGCAGCGCAAGCGGTTCCTGCCCGGGTTCGCCGACGGCTCGCTGAAGGTGGTCTTCGCGATCACCGAGCCGGACGCCGGGTCGAACTTCCACCGGCTCGGCACGGTGGCCCGCCGCGACGGCGACGACTGGCTGCTCTCCGGCCGTAAGTGCTACATCTCCGGGGTGGACGAGGCACAGTACGTGCTGGTGGTGGCCCGTACGGAGGACGCGACGACCGGAAAGCTCAAGCCCGCGCTGTTCGTGGTGCCGACCGACGCGCCCGGGTTGACCCGGTCCAAACTGGACATGGAGATCGTCTCTCCGGAGAACCAGTTCCTGCTCTACCTGGACGACGTCCGGCTACCCGCCGACGCGCTGGTCGGCGGGTCGTTGGACGCCGGCCTGCCGGCGTTGTTCGCCGGGCTGAACCCGGAGCGGATCACGGTCGCCGCGATGGGTGTCGGCACCGGCCGGTACGCCATCGAGCGGGCCACCGACTACACCGCCACCCGCAAGGTCTGGGGTGGGCGGAGCATCGGCGCGCACCAGGGCGTGGCGCACCCGTTGGCGCACGCGGCGGTGCAGGTGGAACTCGCCCGACTGATGATCCACAAGGCGGCCACCCTGTACGACGCGGGCCGCGACCTGGAGGCCGGGGTGGCCGGCAACATGGCCAAGTACGCGGCCGGGGAGGCCGCCGCGTTGGCCGTGGACACCGCCGTGCAGGCCCTCGGCGGGGCCGGCATGACCACCGAGTACGGCGTGGCGACGCTGCTCGGCGCGGTCCGGGCCGGACGGATCGCCCCGGTCAGCCGGGAGATGATCCTCAACTTCGTCGCCCAGCACGTGCTGGGTCAGGAGAAGTCCTACTGATCCGTCGGTCAGCGCACGGCGCGGCAGGCCGCGTCGGTACGGTGCACCGGGCGCACCCGCCGGCCCAGCCCCTCCAACAGCGAGTCCTCGACGTGGTAGTCGCGGATGCGCAGCCGGTGCCGGGGCAGTTCCTCCTCGCTGGGGCAGAGCACCTGGCCGCGGACGTCGTCCACCGGCACGTACCGGACGCCGCCGCGCTCCTGGAGCAGCACCATGTTGACGTCGTCCACGGTGACCACGTGCCCCCGGACGTCCTCGGTGACGCCGGGGCTCGACTCCACGGTGGTCACGGTCAGCGGCAGCACCGGGGTGGTGATCACCGGCAGCGCCGCCCAGACCAGCATGGCCAGCACCGCCGCCTCGGTGACCGAGGCGAGCGGTCGGATCACCGCCCCGGGCAGCGGGCCGGTCACCGCCAGGGCGAGCAGCGGCGGGGCGACCAGCAGCGCCAGGACGAGCAGTTCCCGTTGCTGCCACGCGTCGACCAGGGTGGGGGCGAGCAGCCAGCCGTACCCGGCGAGCAGCGCCACCAGGACCAGCGTCCGGGGCACGACGTGCTCGTGCAGGCGGGCCGGGGTGAGCTGGAAGGCGGCCACGAACGCGGGCAGCAGCAGCGGCAGGTAGAGCAGCTGCCAGGTGACCAGGGCGGTGAGGAAGCTGGCGAGCACGAACCAGGCGGGGGTGAGGTCCGCCCAGCGGACGAAGAGTGGACGACGGACGGTGGGCGGCATCCGTTCCACGCTGACCCGCAGCACCGCGCCGAGCGCGAAGACCGCGACCAGGCCGGTGGAGAGCAGCCGGGCGGCGGTGGTGAGGAAGCCGGCGAGCAGGTTCACCGGCCCGACGTTCGCCACCAGCAGCAGCGTGGTCTGGAGCTCGCCGCCCGCCTCCACACCGAGACGCAGCACGGAGAAGATGGCGGGCACCCCCACCACGGCCGTCCAGAACGACTGGCTGGCCCGCGCCCGCCGCTCCACCGCCGGGTCCCAGCCGTCGCGCACCGGGACGGTGGTGGCGCCCAGATCCTGCGGTACGGCCGGGGCGGTCACCGCGTCGGCGCCTTGTCGTCGAAGTCGACCAGCTCCGGCACGTTCAACGGCTGGGGCTGTGCCTTGTCCGCCTTCAACCAGGGCCCGAGGGTCTTGTTGTAGGCGGTGAGCCACGGGCTGCTGATCCCGTTGCGCCCGGCCAGGTAGCTCTTCTGGAGGGCGAAAGCGACCAGGTCGCGCAGGGCGGGGTCGCCGATCGGCACCCCGACGCCGAGCAGTTCACTGGTGCCGAAGGGCATGTCGACGATCTCGAACTCGGTCGGGTAGAGGGAGAGGAACCCGGCGAGGATCGTCTCGTCGGAGCTGACCGCGTCGTAGCGGCCCTCCCGGATGCCCTTGACGCAGTCGCCGACCTCCTTGACCACCAGCGCCTTGACGTCGTGCTTGGCCAGCTCGGCCTCGGTGGTGGAGCCGCCGCTGGTGCACACCTTGTAGGCCGGTTCGCGGAGGTCCTCGATGGTGCGGATCTTGTCCCTGAGCCGGGTCGGCACCATCACCTCCTGGGTGGTGACGAAGTACGGCCCGGCGAAGCTGACCAGCTTCTCCCGCTCCTCGGTGATGGAGAAGCTGGACACCACCAGGTCGACCACGCCGCCCTGGAGGGCGGGGATACGGTCCTCGGTGGTCACCGAGACCCACTCGATGCGCTGGTCACCCTCGTAGCCGAGGTAGGAGGCGACGTAGCGGGCGATCTCCACGTCGAAGCCGGAGTGCACGCCGTTGCGCAGCTCGCCCATCAGCGGCTCGGTGGTGGCCACCCCGATCTTGATCTTCGGCTGACCGTCGATGTGCGACTCGCGCAACTTGTCGCGGACCGAGGGCAGCGACGGCTCACGGCGGTTCTCGCAACCGGCGGCGGCGGCCAGGGTGAGGGTCAGGGCCACCGCCAGGGTGGTGGTGACCGATCGGACCCGGTGGCGGGTGAAGATGTGATTCATCGGCGCACCTCGCTGACGGACAGCCTGGGGACACCGAGGGTAGCGGCTCCGGTCCATCTCCGTCGCATCGCCCGGCCCACTGGACGGGCCGGGCCGACACCGTCGTTTCGTCACTCTAGGCAGAACGGACAACCACAGCGAGCCGTATGGTTTGACAGCACGCCCGTTCAGGCCATGCTTGTCGGGTGAGGCGATTCCTGAGGCCGGACGCGCGGACCGTGGCGGTGGTCGCGGCGCTGGCGACCGGCGCGGTGGTGGTGGCGCTGGTCTTCCGGCACCCCGCCGGCATCCTGACCGTGGGGTTGGCGCTGCTCGGTGTCCTCTTCGCGACGGTGACCGGCACCGCGCTGGCCGCGCTGCGCGAACGCGACGACCGGGAGCAACCTGTCGGAACAGCCGCTCCACGCCTGCCGGAGGCCGGCTCGTTCCTCGACGCCGACACCCTCGACGCGCTGGACAGCGCGGCGGTGTTGAGCCGGCTGCACCGGACGCGCGAGGTCAGCGACCAGTGAGGGTGGGGGCGACCAGGGCGTTCACGCCCCGCCCGGCGAGGCAGCGGTAGGTGCGGTCGAGGTCCTTCTCGGCTGGCGGCAGCACTTCGAGCCGCCAGCCGTTGGTGTAGTCGATCCCGCTGGTCAGCCGGAACGTCCGCGCGTTGCACACCGACCGGACGGTCGGGTCGGCGCTGATCGCGGCGTGCCCGGCGGTGGTCAACGCGGCCGGCAACTGCCCCTCCACGTACGTCTCCCAGGTGTGCCGCCCCTCGCACGAGACCTGCTCGGCCTCGGCCCGGTCGGCACGCAGCCGGACGGGGCCGAAGCACTCCAGCACCGGGGCGCACCGGGCACCGGGCGGCAGGACCACGGCGGTGCCGTCGGCGGCGCAGCCGGGCAGGGTGCCCCAGCGGGCGGCCGGGCTGGACGACCCGACCGTCGACGGGGCGGCGGTCGGCCCGGCCAGCGGCGGAGCGCCACCGGCGACCCACGCCCCGGCGCTTGCCGAGGCGGCCAGGGCGAGCACCCCGGCCCCGCCGAAGAACCAGCGCCGCCGCCGACGTGTGCCGTGCGGCACGGTCGGGTGGTCGTCCTGGGACGGGGGACGGGGAGCGGGCCGCCCGGTGGTCCGTCCGGGTTGGCTGGTGGTCCACCCGAGGGTGTACGGCCCACCGCCGCCGGTGCCACCGGACGGCCCGCCGGAGACCGGAGCGCCGCTGACCGGGGCGGGAGCCGGGTCGAGGGGCAGCGCGGTGAGCAGGTCGCGCAGTTCGAGGGCGGAGGGGCGGGCGTCGGGGTCGTTGGACATCCCGGCGCGCAGCACGTCGACCAGTTCGGTGGGCACCCCGGGCAGGTCGGGGATCGGCTGGTGGAACAGTTCCAGGACGGTTACCAGGCTCGGGTTGCGCTCGGACTGCCAGCGCGGGGGGCGTCCGGTCATCACCGCGTAGAGGGTGGCGCAGAGGGCGTACACGTCGACGGCCGGGGACGGCGGGCTGTGGTTGAACATCTCCGGCGGGGCGTAGGCCGGGGTGAGCACCTCCAGGGTGACCGAGGCGTCCCGCGCCTCGGCCAGTACGGCCAGCCCGAAGTCGGCGAGCACCGCCGAGTTGAAGTGCGAGTGCAGGATGTTGGCGGGCTTGACGTCGCGGTGCAGCACCCCGGCCGCGTGCGAGTGGGCCAGCGCATCGGCGATCTTGATGCCGAGGTCACGGGTCTCGGACGCGTCGAGCGGCGAGGTCCGCATCCGTTCGGCGTACGACCCGTCGCACAACTCCATGATCAGGTAGGGGTGCTGGTCGACTGTCACCCCGACGTCGAACAGGTCCACCACGTGCGGGTGCGAGGACATCCGCCCGGCCGCCCGCGCCTCCCGCAGGAACCGGGCCTGGTCACGTTCGTTGTCCAGGGTGCGGTTCTCCACCTTGACGGCGACCTCCCGACCGACGGAGATCTGGGTGGCCCGGTAGACGGTGGCGTAGCCGCCCCGGGCAAAGACCTGCAAGTCGGTCAGACCGGGCACATTGGGCAGCCGGAGGGCGCCGGGCGGGGTCTCGGTCACGGCTCGAAAATACCCGTTCCGCCGGGGCGCTCAGCGGTCCGTACCGGCGGCTGTGGCCGGACCGGCAGCAGCCGACCGGCTCGTCACGCCTCCGGAAACGCCGCTGACCTGGGACGGTGTCGAGATGGGAGCGCTACCGCCCCCACCTGCGGATCGACGGGCATCCCAGCGCAGGCCGAGCGCCGTGGCCACCGCGCCGACCCCCTCCCACAGCGCCACCCCGATGAACCGGTCAGGTGCCACGTCGGCCAGCACGGTCAGCGTGAAGACGGTGAAGGTGACCAACCGGAAGACCACCGTGAACCGGTAGAACGCCCGCCACTCGGTCGCCACCGCCAACAGGTAGTAGACGCCCATGTTGAACGAGGCCATCGAGGACGCGGTGAGGAACGTGCCGGTGTAGTCGCCAGGTGCCCGGGTCGCCGGCACCTCGAAGCCGAGCATCCGCAGCTGCGCCTCCGGCCACACCAGCCCGAGCGCGCCGAGCAGCACCGCCAGCACCCCGAAGACCGCGATCGTCCAACCGGCACCCGAACGCGGCAACCTCATCCTGCCCCCCACCCGACGGCGCGACCGGCACCGAGTGGCGGTCGCGTGAAGTGACACGCTAACCGTCCCGGCCGACAGGCGCACATCCCCGGAACCGACAGACCTACCGTCCACCGACGATCAGGACCCGCCGGACCACCCGGCCGGACCCGCCGGCACCCGCCGACCGACCGGTCAGACCCCGTCAGCGAGCCGGGCCGCCAAGGCGTCGGCGCTGGCCCGTTCGCTGCGCTGCTCGGTGGCGTACGCCAGCCGCACCGCCTCCTGCGCGCTGGCCGAAGCCTCGGCCGGATGACCGCAGGCCGCCAGCGCCTCGGCCAGCACCCCGGCGCCGATCACCTGGCTGCGGACGTCCTCCGCCGGGGCGGCGACCGCCCGTCGGGCCCAGTCCAACGCCTGCTCCGGCTGGCCGTGGGCGAGCAGCGCGGAAGCGTACCGGGCGAGGGTCTGCCGGCGGGAGAACAGCAGCGTCGGCGTCTTCGCGGCGGTCGTCGCCACCGGGGCGAGCAACCCGACCGCGGTGGCCGGGTCACCGGCGGCGAGCCGGGCGGTGGCCAGCAGCACCCGGGGGGCGGCCTGCGCCGGGGCCTGCGGGTTGTGCGGTTCCACGGCGGTCAGCACCGCCCGGGCGTCCCGCTCGGCGGTCTCGCAGTCGCCCATGTCCAGCGCAACGAAGCCGCGCAACGTGCCGGCCATCCCGGTCAGCAGCGGATGCGAGGTCCGCCCGGCGTACGCGAGGGCGTCGGTGAACAGGTCGGCCGCGTGCTCCGGCTCGCCCAGCCCGCGCGCCACCACCCCCCGGACCACCAGGGCGAACCCGCGCCCCCAGTCGTCGGAGACGGCGGCGAAGTCCCGGTACGCCCGGCGGGCCGACCGGTCGGCCTCGGCCACCTCACCCATCTCCGCCCCGGCGAACGCCTCGACCGCGCGCAGCGTGCCCACCGCCCACGCCTCGCCGACGCGTTCCCCGAACGGCAGGAAGACCCCGGCCAGCCGGCAGGCCTCCCCCAGCCGGCCGGCCAGCAGCCGGGCGAAGGCGGTGGTGCCGCGCAACCAGGCCCGCCCGTACGGGTCCTTCAGCTCGGCGAAGAGCCGGGCGGCCCGGCCGAGCACCGCGTCGGTGCCGGCGAAGTCCCCCCGGGTGGTGGTGACCCAGGCCAGGTTCTGCAACGCCCACGCCTGCCCGCGCAGGTCCTTCGCGGCGAGGCTGATCTGGTAGGAGGCGGCGAGCCGGCTGCTCGCCTGCCCGAGCCGGCCGGCGACGAAGTCGGCCATCCCGAGCCGGCGCATCGCCGAGGCCCGCAGGTTGGTCACCTTCCCGTCGGTGGCCACCTGCAACGCCTCCTGCCAGCAGGCCGTCGCGCGGGCCTGGTCGCCCTGGGTCTGCTGGGCCTGGCCGGCGAGCAGCAGGGCGCTGGCCCGGGTGCCGGCGTCGTCACCGGCGTTGGCAGCGATCTTCTCGGCGAAGGCGAGCGCGTCACCGACCCGGCCGACCTGGAGCAACGCCCGCGCGTGCACCAACCGGTCGGCCGGGGGCATCCCCTCGCGGGCCAGCTCGGCGGCGCGTTCGGCGTGCTCGACGGCCAGCGCCGGCTCGCCGTCCTGCAACGCCCGGCGGGCGGCCCGGCCCAGCGCGGCCACCCCGAGCCCGGCGACCGTCCGGGCCGGCGAGTCCGGGCGGAGCTTCACCGCGTCGGCGAGGACGGCGGCCCGCTCGACCTGCTCGGCCACGAAGTCGTCCCGGGCCGCGTCGGTGAACCCGCCAGGCGGGGCGACCGTCGCGCCGGGGACCCCGGTCGCCCAGCGGGCCAGCGCGGCGTGCCGTTCGGCGAGTTCGGCCTTGCTCACCCCGGCGTAGGCGGCCTCCCGCATCAGCGGGGTGGCGAACGCGAAGCCGCTGCGGGTGCGGTGCAGCATCCGGCGTTGCAGCAACTCCTCCACGGCCCGTTCCAGCTCGACGGCGGCCACCGCGCCCGGCCGGCCGGCCGGACCGGTCCGCTGCTCACGCAGCGCCTCCAGCGCACCGGTGGGCACCACGTCGCCGACCACGGCGGCGTCCCGCAGCACCGACCGGGCCTCCGGCGGGAGCGCGTCGATGCGGGCGGCGAGCACGGCGGCGAGGTCCCGGGAGAGCAGCCGGCTGCCCAGCGACCCGGGCACCAGCCGCCAGCCGCCGTCGGGGCCGGCGGTCAACGCCCCCCGTTCCCGCAGCAGGGTGACCAGTTCGGCCAGGTAGAAGGCGTTGCCCTGGGCGGTGGCGAGCAGCCGGTCGGCGTCGGCCTGGGGCAGCCTGCCGCCGTTGAGATAGCTGGTGAGCAGGCGGGAGGCGTCCGCGCCGCGCAGTGGCGGCAACGGCTGCACCTCGGCGTCGGCGATCCAGGTCAACGCCCCGGCGGTCCGGACCAGCTCCGGGCGGCCCAGCAGCATCACCAGGACCGGGCCGGTGAGCCGGGACAGGGTCGCGCCGAGGGCGGCGATCGTCTCGCCGGTGGCGTCGTGCAGGTCGTCGACCACGATCACCAGCGGCGCCTCGGCGGCCAGGGCGTTGAGCAGCCCGGCCACCGCGACCGGCACCGCCTCGGCGTCGGCGGTCGGCGGGGTGGCCCCCCACCCGCCCTGGTCGCCGGGGCTGCCGGCGGGCAGTTCGGCGTACCCGAGCAGGGCCAGGAGCTGGTCACCGGCGAGCGGTGGCGGGTCGGGGCGCAGCCGGCCGAGCCGCTGGGCGAGCCGGCGCAGCCGTTCCTCCACGGCCGGCCGGGTGAGCGCGGTGGAGGTGTCACTGGGCAGGCCGACGGCGGCCCGGACCAGGTCGGCCAGCGGGGCCAGCCGACGTCGCTCACCGAAGGCGGCACAGCGCACCGACAGCACCCGGGCCCCGCTGTGCGCGGCGTACCGGCCCGCGCCGACGTCGTAGCCGGCGGCGAGGCGTTCCACCTCGGCGGCGAACCGGGACTTGCCGATCCCCGCCTCGGCGGTCATCAGCAGCACCCGGGGTTCGCCCCGGTCGATCACCTCGGCGAGCCGGCCGGCGACCCGGCCGATCTCGGTCTCCCGCCCCACGAAGGGCGCCTCGTCACCGAGCCCGGACCGGGTGCCGGGGGCGTCGAGCAGGCCCAGCAGCTCGTACGCCTCGACCGGCTCGCGCTTGCCCTTGAGCCGCAGCGGACGCAGCACCCGCCAGGAGGCGACGTGCCGGGTGGCCGACGAGGTGCGGGCCCCGGCGTAGATCGCGCCGACGGCGGCGGCGTCGGCCAGCCGGGCGGCGGTGTTCACCGTGTCCCCGATGACCGTGTACTCGATGGCGGCCTGGATGCCGGCGATCACGTCGCCGGTGTTCAGCCCGACCCGTAGGCCGAGCGGTGCGCCGCCGCCGCGTTCGTCGTCGAGCACCCGACGCACCGCCCGCTGCATCGACAGGGCGGCCCGGACGGCCCGTTCGGCGTCGTCCTCGTGGGCCACGGGCGCGCCGAAGACCGCCATGATGCCGTCGCCGGTGAGCTTGTCGACGTGCCCGCCGAACGTCTTGACCGCGCCGGCGAGCGCGGCGAGCACCCGGTCGGTGACCGCGCCGACCCGCTCCGGGTCGAGGTCCTCCGACCACGAGGTGAACTCGGACAGGTCGCCGAAGAGCACGGTGACGACCCGGCGTTCGGCGGTCGGCAGGCCGGCGGCGGCCGGCAGCGCCGCCCCGCAGTTGTGGCAGAACCGCGCGCCCGGGACGGCGAGCGTGCCGCACACCGGGCAGGTCACGGCTGCTCCACTCCCAGGTACTCCAGCTGGGCGCGGACCGACCATTCGGCGGCCCACCACAGCGACCGGTCCACGTCGGCGTAGACGGTCGCGACCACCTCGGATGCGGTGCGCGCGCCCGCGTCGACGGCGGCCCGGACCTGGTCGAGCCGGGCCCGGCGGTGGGCGAGGTAGAAGTCGGCCGCCGCGCCGCAGTCAGCGAGCGCCGGGCCGTGGCCGGGCAGCGCCGGGATGCCCTGGTACGCCGACAGCCGCTCCAGGCTGGCCAGGTAGTCGCCGAGGTGGCCGTCGGGGTGGGCGACGACGGTGGTGCCCCGGCCGAGGATGGTGTCCCCGGTCAGCACCACCCGCTCGGTGCCGTACGACACCTGTAGGCAGACCGAGTCGGCGGTGTGCCCGGGGGTGGCGATCAGATCGATGCCCAACCCGTGCCCGTCGAGCTGCCCGGCCGCCCCGGTCAGCGGGTTGCCGCCGACGGTGTGTGCCGGGTCGACGGCGAGCACGGGGACCCCACCGAGCAGGTCGCTCAGCCGGGGGGCACCCTCGGTGTGGTCGGGGTGCCCGTGGGTGATCAGCACGAGCCCGACCGGCCCGGACGCGACCACGGCGGCGAGGTGTCCCTCGTCGGCCGGGCCGGGGTCGACGACGATCGCCCGTTGCGCGTCGGGGGCGCGCAGCAGCCAGGTGTTGGTGCCCTCCAGGGTCATCGGCCCCGGGTTGGGGGCGCGCAGCAACGTCACCCACTGCGGCAGCCGGTCGGCCAGCGCGGCCGGCGGTGCCGTCACATGCCCGGTCATGGCTGCGATCGTACGACCCTGTACGCCACTCCCCGCGATCTTGCCGAACCGGCCCACAGGTTTGTGGCCCTTCACGGCTTTCGACCCACCGGGCGGGTCACCTCGCGGGGAGTGGCGGTGCGGTCAGGCCACCTCGACGATCAACTCGATCTCGACCGGGGCGTCCAGCGGTAGCTCGGCCACCCCGACGGCCGAACGGGCGTGCCGGCCGGCCTCCCCGAAGACCGCGCCGAGCAGGTCGGAGGCCCCGTTGATCACGGTCGGCTGGCCGTGGAAGCCCGGTGCCGAGGCCACGAAGCCGGTCAGCTTCACGATCTTGACGATGTTCTCCAGGCCGACCAGCGAGTCGACGGCGGCGAGGGCGTTCAGCGCGCACCGCTCGGCGAGGTCCTTGGCCTGCTCGGGCGAGACACCCGCGCCGACCTGCCCGGTGGCGAGCAGCTTCCCCTCGGCGACGGGCAGTTGACCGGAGACGTAGACGTGCTGACCGGACTGCACGGCCGGGACGTAGCTGGCCACCGGCGGCACCACCTCGGGCAGGGCCAGGCCCAGCTCGGCCAGCTTGGCGTGGGGTCCGTTGCTCATCCTCGGTCCCTTCAGCCCTTGGGCCGCTTGAGGTACGCGACCAGCTGGTCCGGGTTCGGGCCGGGGATCACGGCGACGAGTTCCCAGCCGTCCTCGCCCCAGTTGTCGAGGATCTGCTTGGTCGCGTGGACCAGCAGCGGGACCGTGGCGTATTCCCACTTCTGCATCGGTGGAAGGCTCCCTTGCCTGGCGTGGACTGTGTCGTCGACAGCCTACGGTCCGGGTGACGGCCGGGGCGCGGGACGCTGCTCGGGGGCGGTGGGCAGCTCGCCGCACTGCCCGGTGTGGTCGTACGGCTGGGGGCAGCGGGACCGGTCGGGCAGCAGCAGGTCGCAGAAGACCCGGTGCCTGTTGTTCTGGTCGTCGGCGGTGGAGACGGTGGTCTCGCCGGCGTCGAGTTCGACGAGGAAACCCAGCGAGGTGGCCACGGTGCCGGCCAGCGCGGTCGCCGCCGCCAGGTCGGCCACCCGGATCGGCAGGTGGATGACGTAGCCGGGCTCCTCGTCGTCCCGGCCACGGTCACCGGGGCGGCCGAGCATCCGCAGCACCTCGGTCGGTTCGGCGCAGCGCCGGTAGGAGCGCTCGTTCATCGGCAGCCCCGTGCCGGGGGCGTCCGCGTCACCGGCCGAACCTCCCCGCCTCCCCCGGTCTCCTGGTGCTGAGAAGTGGGCTCGGGCGATATTCTCCGCGTCGCGCATGTACCTTCCTCCGGCCTCGTACCGTGAATGACCGCCGTCCGGACCGGGTGCCGACCCGATCCGCTCCCCCACACCCGGACGAACGTAGGACCCCGCCCGACACGGGGACAACGGGACGCGCACGGTTGATTACGCAAAGTCACATATGCGACACTCGCTTGGTCCGGAAAACGATCGCGATCCACAGCAGGTCGTGAGCGGTCCGCCACGCGCCGCCCATCGACCGTTACCCTTGCGCCTCGGACGGGCGATCAGGGGTCGCCCGCCGCGCCCGTACCCGCGTCGTCGCCAGGGGCGGCGACGGCGCCCCATCCCCCGGGGGACCACATGACCCATCCACCGTTCGGTGGCGCGAGCGGATCGCCAGGCGGACCACCGCCACGGCACGACCCACCAGACCCGGGCGGGACGACCGCTCCCGGCCTCTCCCCGTCAGGTGTCGGCGCGCCGCCGTCGACCAGTCACCCCGGGTACCGGGCGGCGACCCCGGCGCGGCGACGCGGCCCGCTGGCCGCCTGGCTCGCGCTGGCGGCGGCCGTGGTGCTCTGCGGCGGCGGCGGGACGCTCGCCTTCCTGACCCTTCGCGACGCCGAGGGCGGTGAGGGGGCCAAGGAGCCGACGGTGGCGGTGGACGGCTTCCTCACCGCCGTCTACCAGGAACGCGACGCCGGCAGGGCGGCCAACTTCGTCTGCGCGGAGTCCCGCGACCCGCAGAAGATCAACGCCAAGGTGGCCGAGGTGCAGAAGTACGCCACCACCTACATCAACCCGCGGTTCCGCTGGTCCAGCCCGACCGTCGACAGCCAGAACGGCGACCGGGCCACCGTCTCCACCACGCTGACCATGACCACCGCCGACGAGAAGATCGCCGAGCAGCCGTTGCGGTTCACCGTCGTACGGAAGACGGGTTGGTGGGTCTGCGAGGTCGGCTGACCGCGCGGGGTGGATAGGCTCGACCGGTGCGAGCAGCAGAGCGGCCGGCCGACCCGGCCGGTACCGGGTGGCCGTCCCGCCTGCACGTGGTGACCGGCAAGGGCGGCACGGGAAAGACGAGCGTGGCGGCGGCGCTGGCGCTCGCCCTGGCCGCCGGTGGCCGCCGCACCCTGCTGGTCGAGGTGGAGGGCCGGCAGGGGATCGCCCAGCTCTTCGGGGTCGATCCCCTGCCGTACGCCGAGCGGCACCTCGTCGACGCCCCCGGCGGCGGCGAGGTGCGCGCCCTCGCGGTGGACGCCGAGGAGGCGTTGCTGGAGTACCTCGACATGTTCTACAAGCTCGGCGCGGCCGGCCGGGCGCTGCGCAAGCTCGGCGCGATCGACTTCGCCACCACCATCGCCCCGGGTCTGCGGGACGTGCTGCTCACCGGCAAGGTCAAGGAGGCCACCACCCGCACCGCCGGCCAACGCCGGGTGTACGACGCGGTGGTGCTGGACGCCCCGCCGACCGGCCGGATCGGGCGGTTCCTCAACGTCACCGCCGAGACCGCCCGGCTGGCGAAGGTCGGCCCGATCAAGACCCAGAGCGACGGGGTGTCGGCGTTGCTGCGCTCCCCGATGACCGCGGTGCACGTGGTGACGCTGCTGGAGGAGATGCCGGTCCAGGAGACGGTGGACGCGATCGCCGAGCTGACCCAGCTCGGTTTCCCGGTGGGCCGGGTGATCGTCAACGCGGCCCGCCCGCCGTCGACCACCGGCCGGGAGGTGACCCGGGCGGAGCTGAAGCGGGGGTTGGCCGCCGCCGGCCTGCCGACCGACCCGGCGACCGTGGCCGGCCTGGCCGGCGAGGCACGGGACCAGCAGGTACGCCGGGAGCTGGAGGATTCGCTGCGGACCGACCTGGTGGAGCTGGGGCGACCGGTGACCGAGCTGCCGCTGCTGCCCGACGGGGTGGATTCGGCCGGGCTGGCGGCGTTCGCCGAGATCCTCCGTCGGGCGGATTGACGCGCACCTCACGTCGGCCCTGGCGCACGGACCCCACCGGCCCGATACGCTCGATTGGTGCCTTCCGAAGACGCGGCGCCCGTGCTGGACGTCGACCAGATCCTCGCCGACCCCGGCGTGCGCATCGTGGTCTGCTGTGGCGCCGGCGGAGTGGGCAAGACGACCACGGCGGCGGCGCTGGCGCTGCGGGCGGCCGAGCGGCACGGCCGACGCACGGTGGTGCTCACCATCGACCCGGCCCGCCGGCTGGCCCAGTCGCTCGGCCTGACCGAGCTGGACAACACCCCCCGCCGGGTCAAGGGGATCGACGTGGAGGCCGGCGGCGGCGAGCTGCACGCCATGATGCTGGACATGAAGCGCACCTTCGACGACGTGGTGCTCCAGCACACCGACCCGGCGAAGGCGGCGGAGATCTTCGCCAACCCGTTCTACCAGGCCATGAGCTCCACCTTCGCCGGCACCCAGGAGTACATGGCGATGGAGAAGCTCGGCCAGTTGCATGCCCGGGGCGAGTGGGACCTGATCGTGGTGGACACCCCGCCGTCCCGTTCGGCGCTGGACTTCCTCGACGCCCCGGCCCGGCTCTCCCGTTTCCTGGACGGCCGGATGCTGCGGCTGCTGCTCGCCCCGGCCCGCAGCGGAGGGCGGAGCATGTTCAGTTTCGTCACCGCCAGCTTCGGGATGTTCTCCCGGGTGGTGCAGAAGGTGCTCGGGGCGCAGTTGCTGACCGACCTCTCCGGTTTCGTCGCCGCGCTGGACTCGATGTTCGGCGGCTTCCGGCAGCGGTCCGAGCAGACGTACCGGATCCTGCAGGCCCGCGAGACGGCGTTCCTGCTGGTGGCGACGCCGGAGCCGGACGCGGTCCGGGAGGCGGCCTACTTCGCCGGCCGGTTGGGCGCGGAGCGGATGCCGCTGGCCGGGCTGGTGCTCAACCGGGTGCACCGGCCGGCGGTGGCCCTGGACGCGGCGGCCAGCCGGGCGGCGGCCGACCGGCTGGCCGACCTGGGCGGGCACGAGGCCACGGTCGACGTGTTGCGGGCGCACGCCGCGCTGGCGCAGCAGGCGGCCCGCGAACAGCAGGTGGCCCGGCGGTTCACCGAGGCGTTCCCGGCGGTGCCGACGGTGTCGGTGACGGCACAGCCCGCCGACGTGCACGACGTCGACGGGCTGCGGACGATCGGCGCGGCGATCAGCCACCCCTGACCTGCGGGCCGGTCCACCTGGCCGGGCCCGCGCCGGGCGGACCGTGGTCCGGGCGGACCACGGTCGGGTCTCAGCCGGCGGTGGTGACCAGGATCTTGTCCTTGCCGCTGCGGTCCTTGGCGTTCTTCTTCATCGCCGCCTCGAACATCTTGCGCCAGCTCGCCACCTGCGGGTGCCGGCGCAGCAGGGCGCGGCGTTCCCGTTCGGTCATGCCACCCCACACGCCGAACTCGATGCGGTTGTCGAGCGCGTCGGCCAGGCACTCGTACCGCACCGGGCAGCTGCGGCAGATCCGCTTCGCGACGTTCTGCTCGGCGCCCTGTACGAACAACGCGTCCGGGTCTCCGTTCTGACACGCCGCCAGCGACGGCCAGTCAGTGATCATCCCCATCTGTACACGTCCCCCCTTGCAGTACCAACCGACTCGTGCGACCAGCCGTCGTTCCCCCCGGTCGTCCGGCCCGTTCCTTCCCCAAGGAGGCACGGACGACGTGTGGCTCGGGTCGCCGCCACCATCATGCTCTGTAGTCGCATGATTACGCAACGTTGTCGGCGAAATCCAACATTCCGGACAGTCCCGGCTTCCCGGGCCTTCGATCGCCGCTTACCCCGTCGGAGTACGTGAAAACGCTGCGCGGGCTCCACCGATCGGTGGAGACTCGGCGCGGTCACCCGCAACCTCGCACCGGGGGTCGTGCGTTTAGCACAACGAGGTCGGCGCGCGCAGGAAATGGGGAAAGAACGCCCCGGCGCCCCTCGTTCCCTACTCGCGTACCCTGTCGAGGTGACCTGGATGCGGAAACGTGACCACAATGTCTTCACCAACGCCGCATCGCTACTGATCTGCGGCCTGCTGGCCGGTGTGGTGGTGGCGGCGGCGGCCTTCCCCGCGGTGGCGATGTCCGGTCTGGCGGCCAAGGCCGGCGCCGAGACCTTCGGCGCGCTGCCCAAGGAGCTGACGGTGGCCCGCGCGCCACAGATCAGCTACCTGCTCGCCAACGACGGCAAGACCCCGCTGGCGACCATGTACGACGAGAACCGGCGCGACGTCAAGCTCGCGGACATCTCCCCGTACATGCAGAAGGCGATCATCGCCGCCGAGGACCACGACTTCTACAAGCACAACGGCGTGGACGTCAACGGCGTGGCCCGGGCGTTCGTCAACAACCAGTCCGGCACCAACTCGCAGCAGGGTGCGTCCACCCTGACCATGCAGTACGTCCGGCTGGCCATCGCCTACTCGGCCACCCACCCGGCCGACGTGGTCGCCGCGACCGAGGACACCAGCGCCCGCAAGATCCGCGAGATGCGGCTGGCCCTCCAGGTCGACAAGGAGTTCTCGAAGGACGAGATCCTCACCCGCTACCTGAACCTCGCCTCCTTCGGCAACGGCGCGTACGGCATCTTCGCCGCCAGCCAGGTGTACTTCGGCAAGTCCCCCAAGAACCTCAAGATCGAGGAGGCGGCGCTGCTGGCCGGCATGGTCAAGGCGCCGACCACCAACGATCCGACCACCCGCAGCGGCTACCCGCTCGCGCTCGACCGGCGTAACTACGTCATCGACAACATGGTCAAGACGAAGGCCATCACCCAGCAGGAGGCCGACGCCGCCAAGGCGACCAAGCTGGTGGTGAAGGACAAGCGCACCCCGAACGGCTGCGTCGCCACCAACCAGAAGGACTGGGGCTTCTTCTGCGACTACTTCTACCGCTGGTGGCTTTCGCAGGAGACCTTCGGCTCCACCACGTACGACCGGGAGCGGCGGCTCAAGAGCGGTGGCTACACCATCACCACCACGCTCGACGTGCAGGCGCAGAACGGTGCCGACCGGGCCGTCCGCCGCAACCTCGGGGTGAACAGCAAGGCCGCCCGGATGGTCGCCGCGATCGAGCCGGGCACCGGTCGGGTGCGCGCGCTGTCGGTCAACCGGAACTTCAAGATCGATGATCCGAAGAAGCCGCAGAACAAGCTCTCCAGCGACCCCAAGAAGGCCAAGAAGAAGATCCGGGGCAACTACCCCAACACGGTGAACCCGCTGCTCAGCGGCGGCCAGGGCATCACCGGCTACCAGGCCGGCTCGACGTTCAAGATGTTCACCATGGTGGCCGCGCTGGAGAAGGGCATCCCGCTCGCCTACCAGATCAACTCGCCGCCGGTCTTCAAGTCGGAGTACATCGTCGAGCAGAACTCGCCCGCCGCCTGCCCGGGGACGCACTTCTACTGCCCCAAGAACGCCTCGGCGAGCATGGCCGGCGTGCACAACATGTGGACCGCCTTCGGCAGCTCGGTCAACACCTACTTCGTCCCGCTGGAGCAGCAGGTCGGCGCGGAGAACGTGATCAAGGCGGCGCAGAAGCTCGGCATCACCTTCCGCAGCAGCGACGACGCCCGCCGGGCCACCAAGGAGGGCGGCGCCAACCAGTGGGGCGCGTTCACCCTGGGTGTCTCCCAGACCACCCCGCTGGAGTTGGCCAACGCCTACGCCACCCTGGCGGCCGACGGGAAGTACTGCGAGCCGATCCCGGTGCAGCAGATCAAGGACCCGGAGGGCAACAAGCTCGACGTCGCCAACCCGCGTTGTGAGCAGCGGATCTCGACCGAGGTGGCCCGGGCCGCCGTGGACGCGGCCCGCTGCCCGGTCGGTGACCGGTCGTCGGTCTCCAAGTGCTCCGGGGCGACCGCCCGCAACGTCCGGGGCATCGTCGGCAAGCCGGTGGCCGGCAAGTCCGGCACCACCGACAGCGAGAAGACCTCCTCGCTGGTGGCGATGACCAAGCAGTTCGCGGTGGCCGGCATCATGGCCGACCCGGACTGGGCGCAGACCAACCAGCAGATGGGCCACGACACGGCCACCGGCATCAACCCGGCGGTCTACGAGACGCTGCGGGACGCCATGAAGGGCAAGCCCGGCGTCGAGTTCACCCCACCCAACGGCAAGATCATCAACGGTGACCAGCGTTCCATCCCGAACGTGAAGTGCCAGTCGGTGGACGGAGCCCGGGGCAAGCTCAAGGAGGCCGGCTTCTCCGTCGTCGTCTCCGACAACAAGATCGCCTCGGAGTGCCCGGCCGGCACCGTCGCCGGCACCAGCCCCAACGGCCGCACCATCAAGGGCGGCGTGGTCACCATCGAGGTGAGCAGTGGCGGCGGCAGCACCCCGAACCAGGGCGGCAACACGCCCGGCGGGCCCGGCGGGCCGGGCGGCCCACCACCAGGCAACAACTGACCCGTACCGACGACGACGGGCGGGCACCCCACACGGGGTGCCCGCCCGTTGCGTGTCCGGCGTACCGGCGAAGCGGACCGACCGGCGTGACGGTGGGTCAGAGGCCGAGCTGTCGGCGTACCTCGGCGGCGACGCGGCCACCCTCGGCCCGGCCGGCCACCGCGGCCTGGGCCACCTTCATCGCCGGGCCCATCTGGGACTTCTCGGTGAAGCCGCCCGCGGCCAACGCCCCCGACACCAGCTCCGTCAGCTCCTGCTCCGAGAGCTGCTTGGGCAGGTAGCGGTCGAGCACCGCACCCTCGGCGGTCTCCTTGTCGGCCTGCTCGGCACGGCCGGCGTCGGCGAACGCGGCAGCCGCCTCCCGGCGCTTCTTCGCCTCCTTGGTCAGCACCGCGAGCACCTCGTCGTCGGAGAGCTCGCGCTTGGCCTTGCCGGCGACCTCGGCGTTGCCGACGGCGGCCAGCGCCATCCGCAACGTGGAGGTGGTCAGCTCGTCGCGCGCCTTGAGGGCGGCGCGCATGTCTGCGGTCAGGCGGTCCTTCAGCGTGCTCATGGACGGTCAAACTACCCTGGTCGGCATGCGAAAGCGCACACTATTCGGCCTCGCCGCCGGGACCGTCGCCGCCGGGGCGGCCACCCTGGCGTACGCGTCCCTCGTCGAACGCAACATGTTCACCCTGCGCCGGTACGACGTGCCGGTGCTGCCGGCCGACGCCGAGCCACTGCGCGTGCTGCACCTGTCGGACCTGCACATGATGCCCGACCAGCGGCGCAAGCAGCAGTGGGTGGCGTCGCTCGCCGCCCTCGACCCGGACCTGGTGGTGGTCACCGGGGACAACATGGCCCACCCCGACGCGGTGCCCGGGGTGCTGCGCGCCCTGCAACCGCTGCTCGACTACCCGGGCGCGTTCGTCTTCGGCTCCAACGACTACACCGGGCCGGTCTGGAAGAACCCGTTCACCTACTTCCTGCCCGGCCGGGAGTACACCGAGGGCGCCGCCCTGCCGTACGAGGAACTGCGTGACGTCCTCACCGGGGCCGGCTGGGCGGACCTCAACAACGCGCGTACCTCACTCAAGGCCGGTGGCCGCCTCGTCGAGCTGGTCGGCGTGGACGACCCGCACATCGGGCAGGACGACTACCCGGCCGTCGCCGGCCCGGTCACCCCCGCCGCCGACCTGTCCATCGCGCTCGCCCACGCCCCGGAACCGGCGCTGCTCGACCAGATGGCCGCCGACGGCTTCGGCCTGCTGCTGGCCGGGCACACCCACGGCGGTCAGGTCTGCGTACCCGGCTACGGCGCGCTGGTGACCAACTGCGGGCTGCCTCGGTCGATGGCGAAGGGCCTGCACAGGTGGCCCGGCTCCGACTCCTGGCTGCACGTCTCGGCGGGCCTCGGCACCCACCCCACCGCCCCGGTCCGCTTCGCCTGCCCACCCGAGGCCAGCATCCTCACCCTCACCCCCCGCTGACCCCGCTCTGCTGCCCCCACCGCCTCCTGCCCTGCTACGCCTTCTCGCCCACTCCATGATCAGATTGCCGAAATGCAGACGACACGCCGTCAACACTGCGCGAAATCGCAATCTGATCATGGAGCCGGTGGGGTGACCCGGTCGGCAGCAGGGCGGAACCGGGCGACGGAGCGCCATCAGAGACACCCCCGGCCCCGAGCGGCCGGAGCCGGGGGGGTACCGAGTTTGATCGGCGGAGCGGGTGGGCTACTATTTCACCGCACGCCTCGGGGTGTGGCGCAGCTTGGTAGCGCGCTTCGTTCGGGACGAAGAGGTCGTCGGTTCGAATCCGGCCACCCCGACCAGAGGTAAGAGCAGGTCAAGGCCCCTCCACGGAGGGGCCTTGATTCATTCCTGGGGCTCACTGCCCTCCCGGAGGCAGCGAGAAGGCAGCGAACGAAGCGAGCACCCTGCGATCGCGGTCACGTGTTGAGTGCGTGTAGCGGTCCAGGGTGGTCGACGTCTGCTCGTGCCCCATGACCTTGGCAACGTCGTTGATGGGCACCCCGTCGGAGACGAGCCACGTCGCATACGAGTGCCGCAGGTCGTGAAACCGCAGCCCGAACGGCAGACCGGCGCGCTGTAGTGACGGCTTCCATACCCGCGCCCGAAACGTGCCACGCTTGAGCGGTTCACCGGTACGCGCGACGAAGATCAGATCCTCGGTGCCCGTCTCGAATGCCTGCCGATGCTCGGTCAGCGCCTGAACCACGAACGGCGGCAAAGGCACGGTGCGCCGGCCAGCGCGTGACTTCGGGTACGGCTTCAACGTGACGTGCCCCGAAATCTCTTCCGCCACTCGCACCACCCGAAGCTCACCCACCGCCAGGTCGACGACGTCCCAACGGAGCCCCACGCATTCTCCCCATCGAAGACCGGTGCCAGCGGCGAGGGCGACCAGGGCTCGATAGCGGTCCGGGACGACAGGCAGCAACTTGCCGAACAACTCCGAACGCGAGATCACCAGTTCCTCAGTATCGGTCCGCCTACGCGGGGGCAGCCGGACACCGTCGCAGGGGTTGAAGCCGATGAGCCGATCGCGGACCGCCGAACGCAGGACCCCGGAGGTGAGGCGATAGCACTCGCGGACGGTGGCTGGCGACAGCCGTTGCCCCAGACTGGTCACCCACTCCTGAACGGCTGAGTGCTCGATCTTCGCCAACGGCACCGGTCCCCACTTGGGCAGCACGTGATTACGCATGATCGAGGAATCCCGAGCAGCGGTAGCCTTCTCGTCGTTTCGGTTGCTGAGCCAGCGGGTTCCGTACTCAGCGAAGCGAAGTCGACCCGCGTCAGGCGCGACATAGGTCCCACGGTTGAGCGCGGACTCAACCTCCGCCAGGAAGGCGTTGGCCTCCCGCTTAGTCCGAAACGTCTTCGACCGCTGCCGACCAGCCGGGTCACGCCAGCACGCGCGGTGGCGGCCGACCGGGGTCTTGCGCACGAAGCCCATCAGGCCCATCCCCTCGGTTCCTCAGCCGGCTCGACGCACGAGTCAAGCCAGGCGTGAAATCGCTTCTTGGGGATGACCCAGCGTCCACCGAGCTTTCGGGCGGGTATCTCCCCCTCGCGAACCAGGGCGTAAGTGCTACCCAGGGAGAGGGAGAGCAGACGGGCGACCTCGCGGACGGAATAGACGACGCGGGCGTCTCCGAGGCGAAGAACACGGCCCGGCGTCTCAGGCTCAGTGGTGGCGGGACGGGAACGCGAGTCGAGGCGAGTGACGTTGCTGTCCATGAGTTTCCTTCGATCAAGGGGTGACGTTCGGGCGTTGGTTGTCGCCGGCGGTTGTTCCGGCTCTTGCGGCGTTGAGTGCGGCTTTCCATTGGGCGCGTTGGGATAGGGCTTTGAGGAGTCGGTGTTGGAGGGGTGGGATGTCGGGGTCGTCGGGTCGGGCGAGTTCCCAGGCGTAGGCGGGTGGGTCGTCGGGTCCGGTGGTCGGGGCGGTGTCGGCGGGGATGGTGACGCCGAGGAGGTTGCGGACCCAGGCGCGGGCGTCGGCGCGGTGGTCGGCGAGGGTCTTGCCGGACCAGTCGCGGGAGACGAGGATGCGGCGCCCGCCGATGCCGAGGGTGGCGCGTTGGTGGACTTTGCCTTTGCAGCGTCCCGCTTGCAGCCTGCCGTGGGCTTTCTTCGGCTGGATGCCGTAGATCAGCCAGTTCGCGCAGCGTTCGTTGCAGGGGGTGACCCGTAGTTGCTGCCAGAGCCGGTCGTGGTGCTGCCGCTGCCGGTCGGTCGTCGCGGTGTGGCAGTCGGCGGCGGACTTGGTGATGTACTTCGTGATGTAGCCGATCGTGCGGTTGGCGTGGACGGTGCCGGGGGTGACGCCTTCGGCGCGGACCTGTACACCGAAGCGGGCGACGTGTGCCGGTTGGGCGTCGGGGTCGGCGTCGACCTGGTCCAGGGCGTCGGTCCAGGACGGCAGCGGCTGTCGGGTGTCGGGGTCGACCCAGGCGTTGTGGTCGTTGTCCCAGACGGGTAGCCGGTCGAGGGTGTACACGGGTTTGTCGGCGGGGGGCCACCACACCTGGTGGTAGGTGGCGGCGGCTACCTGCTTGAGCATGGCGCGGGGGATGGTGCCTCGGATGGCGAAGTGTGCGTGTGGGGCGAGTCGGCGTTGGGGTTCGACGCAGCCGGCGTATTGGATGTTCCAGCCGGCGCAGCGGCGGAGGTTTTGCCAGAACCGGTCGAGGAGTCGGGGGAAGTGCACGGCGTCCCAGGCGGCCCGTCGGTAGTCGTAGGTGTCCGGGTCGACGGGGGTGCCGTCGGGTAGGACGCGGCCGTAGCTGTCGAGGGTGAGGGTCAGCCACATCGACGGCCGGTGCTCGGTGCCGTCCGGGGCGGTGTAGACGCGGCCGACGGTGCGCGGCTCGACCTTCTTGCGAGGCAGGTCGGGTGCGTCCTGGCGGCGGCGGGTGGAGCGCTTGCGGCGGGGACCGGTGTCGTCTTCGTCGTCGGGTTCGTGGGTGGGGGCGATGTGGCCGCGGAGTCCTTCGGCGGCGATGGCTTCCTCTACCTCACGGATGGCGTCGTCGACGTCGGCGACCTGGTCGTGCTGGGCGGCACGGGAGGCGTCGTCGCGGGCGAACTCCAGGTGCGCCCGCAGCAGGATCAGTTCGCGTTGGGCGTCGGTGGCGGGTGTGGGTGCGGGGGCGGGTTCGTCGGTGCGGTGCCAGCCTTCCCGGATCTGGGTACGGCGCAGCCGTAGGGCGCGTTGGGCGCAGGGTGGGCACTTGTCGTCGCGGGTGGAGCCGCAGGGCAGGTCGATGACTTCGGTGTGGCCGGTGTGCAGGTCGGTGCGGCGCAGGGTGACCGGGTGCAGGCAGACGCCGTACTCGGCGGCCATCTCTTTGAGGACCTGACGCGACATCGGCAGCGCCATCCGGGCGGCACGGGTGCCGGGGGTGGGCGGGGTGTCGGCGGGTACGGGGGTGGGGGTGTCGGGGGCGAGGCCGGGCAGGGCCGGAGCGGTCATGCGTGGCCCCGGCTATCGACCAAGAAGAAGAACGCCATCTCCGTACAGCGCAAGAACCGGCGGTCACTACCCCACAGCTCCCGCACCCCCTGCCGGTACCACGCGGGGGCACCACCGGTATCCGCTTCGTTGATCAGCCGCAAGTTCAGCCGGCGTTGCGCGTGAGCACGAAGACGAACCTCTGACAGGCCAAGCCGGGTCAGCCCTTCTACGAAGAAGGCCCACACCTGACGCGGGTCGGACGGCGTCTTCTTCGTCGGCATGCTGGACGCGGCCAGCGCAACGGCGAACTCGTCCATGGTCACCAGGTCACCAACCGTCGCTCGCCAGAACGGGCCATCGACCGCCAGGCCAGCGTCAGGGCCGGACACGAGTCGGAGGAAGTCCCGATCCGTCGCGGACAGCGAGGTGCCAGCAGGCGTGACAGGAGGAGCAGAGATAGGCTTGACCAGCATCGTTCTCGTCCCTTCGACAGGTGAAGCGGTGCACCGGCCTCGACGGGTGCCAGCCCGTCGGGGCCTTTGTTGTCCGGACCCAAACCTTGGGTCGCCCACTTGGTATCTACCAAGGAATCACAACGAGAGCGCCCCGTCAACACTTGGTCCGTACCAAGTCGTAGAGTGGACGCCATGAGTTCGGAGCGAACGTCGAATGACCTGGGGCGGGAGCCGGAACCGCGTCACGTCGTTCTTGCCACGACACTGCGTGACGCGATCAGCCGTGGTGAGTTCTCGCCCGGCGAACGGCTGCCCCCGGAGCGCGAGCTTGCGGACCGCTTCAACGCCTCCCGGACCACCGTCCGCCTAGCCCTGTCCGCCTTGAAGTCGCAGGGCTTGATCGGGTCTGGGCAGGGGCAGGGCACGTACGTGCGCAAGGCCCGGCCCATTCGCGTCATGGCGATGGACCAAGATCGACGGGCACGTCGAGCCGAGAACCATGCGGCGACCTTCAACAGCGAGATTGCCCGGCAGGGTCGGATCGGGCGTCAGAACATCCTCAGCGTCGCCCCGGAACCCGCCTCAGCCGAGGTGGCACGGTGGCTACGCATCGCGGAGGGAACGCCAGTGCTGGCACGCCGTCGGGTGATGCTTGTCGATGATGATCCGTATCAGCTTGGCGACAGCTACTACGTCAACGAACTGGTAAAGGACACCGCTATTGCCGAGGCAGCACCCGTTGAGGAAGGCGTCTTGACGGTGCTCGAACGGGTGCACGGAAAACCGATCTCGTACTATATCGACGAGTTGAGTTTCCGTATGCCGACGCCGGAGGAGGCCACGACATTACGTCTCGACCCCGGGGTTTGCGTCGTGCGTGCGGTCCGCATCGCATACGACAGCGAGGACACGCCGATTGAGGCGTTCGACCAGCTTCTAGCCGGCGATAAGCACATCTTGGTATACGAGGTTTCGGGCGAATGAACGAGCCGATGGAGCTTGGACAACCCACCCTCACCGGAAAGCTCATCCGACTGGAGCCCCTGACCGAGGACTCAGCCGCTGCGCTTGCGGAAGCTGCAAAGCACGCGGAAATCTGGCGCTACCTCGACGAGCCCACACCGGACACCATGCAGGCAGTCTCAGACCTGGTGGAAGAGGCCATCGAGGAGCAGCGCCAGGGTGTGCGAGTACCGTACGTAATTACTGAACGTCTCCACGGAAACGCCATCGGAAGCATCAGCTTTATCGACATTCAGCCCCGGCACCGAGGCGTGGAGATCGGGTGGGCATGGGTAACGCCGAGCCACTGGCGCACAGGCGCTGCACGTGAGGCGTCGTATCTACTCATGCGCCACGCTTTCGAGACGGCGGGTGCGATTCGAGTCGTCTTCAAGACGGACTCTCGCAACCTCCGCTCTCAACGAGCGATCGAACGAATCGGCGCAACCCGCGAAGGTGTCTTCCGCAACCACCGCATTCTGCTCGACGGCCACATTCGCCACTCAATCTTCTACAGCGTCACGGTGGAAGACTGGCCAGGCGTACGCCAGTTGCTCGACTCATGGCGAGAGTCGTTGCCGCCGGGTAAGGCAGGTGGGGAAGAGTAGCCGGCGAGGCGACAAGGTTCTCAGCTGTCATGAGTTGGTGGAGATGAAGGCAGCGACCCACCGGCAACAGCACGGGTGCCCCTCGACGACAGACACAACCCTCGCCGGCAGCAAGGCTGCAAGGTTGCTGCGGATGGGAGACGCCGGGTGGTTGGTGTCGTCGTACCCGTCCAGGTTGGCTCGGAGCTTACGGTGATCTGTTGCCGAATTGGCCTGTACTAGATCAAGCGCGCTCCGCGCGGCGCGGGCCGGGCGCGGTAACCGGCTCCTGCGGAGCCGCCGCCCCGCTCGCCTGCGGCGGCGGGGCGGAAAGTCAGCCGGCCCGAAGCCCACGCCCGCCCCGCGCGTCACCCACTGGTTCCGTGAAGGGAACCGGTGACGAGTCCCGGAGACGACCGGGACCAGGACGACAACCCCGATCCGCCCGGTGGTCTTCCACCACGTGACGTCTCACCTCGGACCGGTCGACGGCCGGTCGGGACGAAGTTGCCGAACGGAATCCGTCGGGCTGCTCACGGGTCCGAGGTGGGAAAGGGGTGAGGGTGGGGAAGGGGGCGGTGGGTGGTGGCGGGGTTGGGGTTAGGGCTGTGCCTCCGGCGGGGGCCAGACGACTCCGGGATGGAGTTGCCGAACGTTGCGGTGGGTGGGTGGTGGGGGTGGGATGCCATCCCGCCAGCCACCGACCCAGGCAGAGCCGAGCAGATCAGGGCCAGGGTGACAAGGTCGTTCGTCCGGTAGGGCGCTCCACCTTGTCACCCTGGCCCTGACCTGCTCCACGGTGTGTGGGTCGGCGGCAGACGGGATGGCAGAGGACCTTCGGTGCTTGGTAGAGGTTCCGTTCTGATGCACAGCTCACCAACTGGCTAGTCAGCAGGATCCTCCTAAGCCCGAGGCGTAGTTGTTTGAGATGAGAGACTAGCCTTGCGTCATGGCTAACGGTCCATGGTGGGGAACTGCCATTCTCGCAGGTGCCTTTACCCTTATTGGTGTAGTTTTGGCGCAGGCGGTGGCGATGCGCATTGAGAAGGCCCGGTCAGAGCGTGAAGATGAGCGGCGCTGGCACAATGATCGCCGTCAGGCATACGCAGAGTTCCTTGCTATCGCTTTCGAATACCTTCAAGTCTTACGAGTGGCCTGGGATCGGCCGGAAAATCTGCAACAAATCGACACGTTGCAACAGAAGCTCGTATTCCGGTATCAAGAAATACTTATCGTAGCTTCCAGTCCAGTTGTGCGCGCTGCGGGCGAGTTGCGCAATGCTCTCTTTGCGGCGACGAGGAAGGTCCGAAACCACGGCGATGGAGAATCGTTCCCCGAGGTGAGGAAACACATTTCTGGGCTAGGTAAGGAGTTTGTGTCGCGGGTGCGTGACGAGTTGGGCATCCGAGATCTAAGGGGCGCAACAACTCGGTCGGATCAGCGCCTTCGCCGTCGCTGGCTGGCGGCAGTCTTGCCCGCTGCGAGGCGGAAGCAGCGAGGAGGCAGCAAATCCGGTAGGGGCGGCCGGTAGCGCCTGTCGGTGGTTGGTACCACAGTCGTGCTCAGCGGCACAGGATGACAGCGGACGACAGGCCACGATGCACCGTCCTGGCGTTCGGGACGAAGAGGTCGTCGGTTCGAATCCGGCCACCCCGACAGAGGTCAGAGGGCACATCCGATCCATGGATGTGCCCTCTGGTGCTTCTGTACAGCAGTGAAGTACAGCAGCGGTCAGCGCAAACTCTCCCCCAGCCGCTTGAGGGCGTCGCGGGTGGCGTCCGAGGACGCCTGCGAATAGATCTCCATCGTCACCGACACCTCGGCGTGCCGGAGCACCTGCATGATGACGCGCGGGTGCACGTCCAGGTCGACGAGCAGGGTCGCGCAGGTACGCCGGGCGTCGTGCACGGTGATCTTCCGAACTCCGGCACGGGCACAGCGGGCGTCCCAGGAGCGGTTGAAGTTGCGCGGCTCGATGGGGGTTCCGTAGCGGGTGGTGAACAGCAGCGGCGAGCCCTGCCAGGCGATGCCCGCCTGGTCGCGGTCGGCCTTCCTCGCCTGCTGGCGGAGGTCGAGTGCCGCCGCGCAGATGTCGGGCAGAGGGAGGGTGGCGTCCGAGGTCTGCGTCTTGGTCTCCCGGTGCAGCAGTTGGCCGCCGACCCGCTGCAACTGCCAGCCGATCGACAGCTCCCCCGCCGCCAGGTCCACGGCGTCCCCGGTGAGGCCGAGCACCTCACCCTTGCGCAGCCCGAGCACCAGGATCAGCACGTACGCGGCGTAGAGCGGATCGCGGTCGGCCCGCGCGGACTCCAGGAAGCGACGCGCCTCGTCGCTGGTCCACACCCGGCCCCGACGGCGACGGACCGGTGGGAGCTTGACCAGGGCGGCGGCGTTGCGGGTGACCAGTTCCTCGGTGGCGGCATGGTTGAGCGCCGAGCGCAGCACACCCCGGACGTCCTTGACGGTGCGGGCGGACGGCACGTCACCGCAGCAACGGCCGAGCGCACAGCAGCGCCGCCTGAGTTCCGGGCGGCGGGCGTCCTTGCCCTGGGCGCAGCACTGGCAGTCGCGGGCCGCCTCGTTGATCCAGGTCTGCACGTCGCGCACCTGGAGCCGGTCGAGCCGCTTCCCGCCGAGGCCGGGGATCACGTACAGCCGGAGGATCGTCTCGTAGGTAGCGCAGGTCAGCGGCGCGAGGTTGGGGCGCACGACCTCCCGGTGCCAGTAGGTCAGGTAGTCGCCGAGGGTCGGCACGCGGGTGGCGACCGGCCCGGCCTTGGCCTGCTGGTGCAGCTTGATCCACTTGTCGTGGACGACCTCCCGGGTCGGGCCGTAGACGTACTTGCGGGTCCGCTTCCCGTCGGGCTTGGTGACCCAGCGTACGCGGCGAAGCCGTTGCGGTACGGGAAGATCGAGCCTTCGCCGTTGGCGCGGGTGCGGCCGGACAAGACACGGCCGCACTTGCCGTCCTTGCCGTCCTTGTAGAGCGCAGCCCCCCGGTGGCGATTCTTCATATTGACCTTGGACAGGCTGAAGCAGAGCAGGACGGCAACCTCGCAGCGCGGGTAGCAGCGCGCGGTGAGGGATCAGGTCACGCTGCCATCCCAGACCACGCCTCTTTGAGTGACGACTGGCCCGAGCAGTGATGGGTTTTCATGGACTGCCTGAAGTAGTGCTCCTGTGGTCGCACACGGAAGACGAGGCAGCCATTGACTCCTGATGGTTGCTTGTGTCAGGGCCTAGGTTGACCGGGGCGACTACCGAATGCCGGGCACCCGATGGCCAGCTGAACCGCGTGGCGGATCTACTCGGGGAACAACTGGTGGAGCGCGTCCGGCAGGCGCAAGCGTCGCGGCAAGGACGGCAAGGTCGATCCACCGGTGCACGACGACCTGCTCCAGCGCGGGGCTTCACCGCCGATGGCCTGAACCGGTTGCGGCTGGCCGACATCACCGAGCAGCACACCGCCGAGGGTAAGCTCTAGGATGGCCATAGCACCGCCGATGGGTCACGGTCCGGGGTCGTCGCCATGGGACATCCCGCCTGCCATCGACCCGGCAAGCCGAGCACACCACCGCCCCGACCCGCCAGCGTCCGTGCGGGCCGCGAGGGTCCGCTTGACGTGGCAGGCTGGGCGGAGTCCCTTCCAACAGGACGGGTCAACGGCAGCCAGTGAGGATGGACAGCTCACTTCTTGCGGCCTTTCTTGCGACCCGAGGATTTACCACCGCCATGTAGGGGAAACGAGCCGCGGAGCGCCGAGGCCTTCCGCTTCTCGGCTTCCAGGCAAAGCTTTGTATCGCGAGTTTCGGAGTGCTTGGGACCTAAAACTCGTCGTTCTATCGCATACAGCTGAGAGAGAGCGGACTGTGCCCCGATTGAGTCCCCTGAATTGGAGATGGCATGAGCTAATTCGTGACGTGCCCTCAAGGTTTGATAATGCTCATGGCCGAGCGTCTCTTCAAGCAGCTTTATGACGGCCCGGAACTCACGTTCTGCCGCATCCGACTTTTCTTGCTTGGTCAGAACAGACGCGATACAGGTACGCATTTCGAGAGTGCTCGGGTGAGTTTCGCCATAAATTTTGCGGCGTCCTTCGAAGGCGATCGTTGCCTGATTCATAGCCTCGACTAGCTCACCTTGGCTGGTAAGTAGGTGTGATAGGCAATGCCTGCTGGCGAAAACCGCTGGGGAATCGGGCCCATACTTGGAGACGTAGTCATCAATAATGCGACGATGCAGCTTCTCCGCCTCACTCAATTCACCCATGTCTGATAATATGTGAGCGAAATTATGGCGCGTATGTAGCGTATGGTCATGATTTGGTCCGAGCACCTCGATGCGAGCATCCAAAACCTCCCTGAAGCATTCAAGTGCGGCCGGAAATTCGCCCTTATCTCCCAAAATTTTGGCTAAACAGAACTTCGTTTGCAAAGTGCTCTCGTGCATCTCACCGCGAAGGCTACTCTCAGTCGCGAGAACCATTCGTAGAATGCGTTCAGCTTTAGGGTATTCACCCCTTTCCCTCAGGAAGTCGGCATATCTATGTCGGGCGTCCAAGAATCGGAGCGAGTCAGTGCCGAACACCCGCCCATAGTCGCGGACGACTGCGGCGAAGACACCTTCAGCTTCTTGATATTTGGACCGGCCGGCCAATACTATGGCTAAGTGGAAGCGGCGATGCAGTACCACCGAATCCTGGCTACCTAGTAGTTTTTCAGTCGCTCTTGTTGATTTGCGCGCCAGTTCTTCCGCATCGGCCTGCATCCCTCGGGCCATCAGGTAGTCCGAAAAAGCGCACCATGCCGGGACGAGTTCTTGGACAGATCCTGCCGTCGCGTCGGCAGACTCTACAGAGCGGGTGAGCAGCATGACATGCGGCGTGAGATCCCCCCATGTTTTCCAGCTCTTAACATCGTCAGCTTCCCCGATATTGGCATCCTCAACCACTCGACGTACGAGGCGAGCCGCCGCCTCAAGGTATGAGGCCGCATTTGCAATCGGCGGATCGCCGATGCGCGTAATATCCCGAACGACGGGGTGAATTCGGAGATGCTCGGGTAGTTCCCGACTTCCGTCAAATCGCACCATATCGACCATGCCGAGATCCGCTAGGGCGTTGATCGTCCTCCATAGGGATGCACTGTTAATTCCCTCGAACGGCAACTGGATAGCGAGGGTTGGTGGATCAAGCAGCACCCGGAACGGAAAGAGCGTTTCAGCAAACAGTGACAACAGGTAGAGCGTCTGCCGCGCGAATCGAAAACCTCGATTGTCTAGCAGTTGCAGCGACAAGGACCATGCGCGGGCGAAGGTATCTCGACTTTCGTTGTCCGGGATTAGGCCCTCGTCCATTGCCTTCTGATACTCGGCCATCGTCGCAATAGAGTCGGGATCTGGCCATGGAATGCCGCTTGTTTCGGCTAGGTAGAGGCCAGCAAGTCTAATTGCTAGAGGGAGGCCGCCAAGGCGCGCCGAAAGTGACCTAGCGTCGTGAATGCTTCCAGCAGACGAAGGTACGTAGTCGAACAACATCCTCGCACCGTCGTCTGCGCTTAACATCATTGTCGGATGTAGCGAACACCACGAACCCCAGGCCGAGGGCGTCGCCATTCTGGTCGTAATCAGGACGCCGCCGCTGGGCCCGACGATCGGACGCACCCACCCCGTACCGTCGGTGAAGTTGCTACCTCCACCGTCAAGCACTGAGGGATCGTCAACATTATCAATGATAAGTAGCCAAGGTTGATCCAGTTGACCTAGCCGTCGCCACAGCGCATCGGCTGGATCACTGTGGGCCAACTCGATCTCGGTTACACCAACGCTGCTGGCCAATGTTCTCATCCCCATAGCCAGGGTGCTGCCGCTGTTGCCCGCGATCCACCAAGTCTGAATGCCTGCTTGAACGGACCGCGATGCAATTTCTAGCGCGACGCTTGTTTTTCCGCTACCCGCGAGCCCGCAGATAACATGTACTCCTGCGACTCGGCCTTCCGACCCTCCTTGAATGCCGGTAATCAAGTCGTAGCGGCCTCGCAGCGGCCGCTCCTTGGAAATTCGACCGAGCGGGGGCGAGATGGTGGTGTGTACCGGCGGGAGGGTTGACAACTGCGGGTGAATGCCGTAATAGACATGCTGTATGCCGTGCCCAAGAGATGCAGATTGACCGTGACCGAGGGTCAAAGTGGTTTGCTCGATATCCCTCAGCGGCGCCAGCGCGTTGTGGCTAGCATCCATGCTGATCAAACGTAACATTCTGCACGCCGGACCCCAGTACGGCCTGCTTTGAGCTTCCGAAGCTTGTAGCATGCTGGGTGACATTGAAATTGGTAGACGAACCCGAATTCGAGGAGCGCATGGCACGCGTTACTATCTCCGATAGATCAGCCAGCAAAGCAGGGTCATTGGCTAGCTCATTCCGAATTTGGAATCGCAAAGCTGCGGTCGCGTCTTCGCTTTCTGGAGTTACTTCCAAATCACGAATAGCAGCCTCGATGGCCGGTTGAACCCCACCCTTTCCTACAAGCCGCGCCAGCAGCCTGCGCCCCCAGTCAACTGATGCGTCCGATGCCTCACCTATGGCAGCGTCGCGAATCTTCGCTAGTGTTTGCGTCCCGTAGGCCTGGACGGCGGAGACGATGTACGGCACGACCGCCGATGCGACCTGCGCAGCTTCTAGGTCCATCTCCCATACCTACACCAAGCCCACGAGAGTTGGAAGCATCGGCAAGTTGCCTAGCCGAGAGGTTTCCAAGCTCTGCGCTCATCTTTGTAGATTGCAACCGGCAATGACCTGCGCTTGTGGACGTCCGAAGGCCGGGAGGGCTGTCAGGCTAAGTTTGAAAGCCTGTCTTATAGCCGACAGTGAGACAGCTTGGAGCGGAAAAGCGTTGACCTTGGCAGCGCGGGGCCCTTACTGAGACGGCGCTGGATTGAGCGGAGTGTAAAGCCCGCCCGGTGCTGCCGCTTCTGATCCTGGCAGTCGTCTCGACCTTCAGGGAAGCGGTGATCTCTATGGGGATAGTCGACGTCGCCCTCGGTTCCATCGCGCGGTGAGGGTTCGGCGCGGATACTGGCGGGGTGGTGGAGGAGCAGGCGACGGAGTTGACCCGGTGGACCATCCACGGCGAGCGGGTCGTGGACGACACCCGCCGGGCGCGGCTGAGCATCGCCGAGGTGGAGTTGCCCGATGGGATTCGCTTCGAGCAGTACGTGATCCGGGCTCCCCGGTCAGCCATGGTCGCCGTACTCGACGACCGGGAGCGCCTGCTGCTGATGCGGCGGCACCGGTTCGTGTTCGACCGGTGGGTGTGGGAGCTGCCCGGCGGCTACGTCGATGACCAGGAGCAGCCGGCGCAGTGTGCGGTACGGGAGGTCGAGGAGGAAACCGGCTGGCGGCCCCAGGCGGTAGAGCCGCTGCTGTCCTTCCAACCGTGGGTCGGCACTGCCGACGCCGAGAACCTTCTCTTCCTGGCTCGGCACGCCGAGCACATCGGCACACCCACGGACGTGAACGAGGCCGAGCAGGTCGCCTGGATTCCGCTCGAAGAGGCGTACGAGATGGTGTCCCGGGGTGAGATCGTCGGTGCCGGCACGGTTATCGCGGTGCTGGAGCTGGTGGCGCGCAAAGCCCGGGGAGAGCTGTGACGGTCAGCGTCGAGGGCCGAGGGTGGCGTCAACACGGCCGGTGAAGTGCCGGACGGCCGGTAGCCGCCGGTGCGGGGCGAGCTGCGCTTGCAGGTCGCGGACATAGCGAACGGCCCTGGCCGAGCGAAGCTGGTTAGTCAGAGTCAGGGCTTCCGCGCCGACGGCGCAGGCCCGGTCGGGTTCGCCCTGCTGGGCATGGACGCTGGCGAGCAGCGCGAGGTTGAAGGCTCTGCCGCGTACATACCGGTTGTCCATCCGCAGGGATCGGGCGGCGAAGCGTTCGGCGTGGGTGTTGCGGCCGAGGGCGTGGAAGCAGTGGCCGAACTTGGCCGACAGGTACGCCTCGTCGAAGTAGCTGAGCCATTGCGGATCACCGCTGCGGTCGGCCCGGTCGAGGGCCTGTTCCGCCTGGTGCAGGGCGGCAGCGCAGGCCCGTTCGTCGTTGGCCTTGGCCAGGGCGTGGGCTTCCATGACGTGGGCTTCGGCGGTCAGCACGGGAACCCCGGCGCGGCGGGCGGTCCGGCCGGCGGCGCGGGCGAGGTCGAGGCCGGTGGCGGTGTGGCCGAGGTAGGTGGCCTGGTGGCTCATCGCGGCGAGGATCTCCGCGCCGAGGCCGTCGTCTCCGGCAGCGTGGGCGAAGTCCAGGGCAAGGGTCAGGTACCGCTGGGCGATGCCGTGCTCGGCCGTGTCATACGCCTGCCACCCGGCGAGTTGGGCCAGCTCGGCGGCGGCACTGAGCAGCCGTTGGCCGGTGGCGTGGTCGTAGCGGCCGTCGGTGAGCAGCGGGGTCACCTCCTGGTGGAGGTAGCGGGCGACGGTGTCGCGGGCGTGCCCACCGCCGTACTGGTTGTCCAACTGGCGGTAGGTCGCCGTCATCGCCCGGATGGTGTCAATCGCGGGTTGACCGACCGCGCTGCGTCCGGGTTGGGTGACCGGGGCCGGGTCGGGAGCGGTGAACCAGCGCAGCGCCGGCAGGGTGTAGCCGGCGGAACTGAAGGCCACCTGCCGGAGTACGTCTCGACGGTTCACGTCACCTCGCCAAAGCTCTGCGGCACTGCTTACGTCGTCGCGCCAGGTCCGCTGAAAAGGCGGCGCGTCGGGAACGCGCCGACTGGGGGCGGCGGCCGGTGGTGCGGCCTGGCGGGGTGCCAGGCCCATCGTGGTACGCGCCTGGTCGGGCATCCGACAGCCGTCGGCGATCCGCTCCAGGACGTCGATCGAGGTGACCTTGCGTCCGGCCATGATCCGGCTGACGTAGCCCTGTTCCAGCCCGACAGCGGCCCCGATCCGGCTCTGACTCGCCCCGGTGAGACGGGTGATCCACCGGAACAGCCCGCCGATATCGCGGACGGCCAGGACGTTCAGCACCTCGCCGTGCGACCACGCATCCTCCGGTATTCGCAGCGGATCGAGCAGCACGGCAGCTCCCAGCGTCGCGTTCCGACTACTCAAGGTGTTCAGGTCGACAGCCTAGGGCGACCATTCGTACTGGTCGAGCCGTCCCATGTCACCGTGACATGACCGCTGGCCATGGAACGGCCCACCGCCTGCCGAGATCGTCGGAGCATGTCCTTCGATGTCGACAACCCGCCCGAAGATCCACCCGCCGACTGCCAACACCGTCTGCTGTGGCGACTGGCCCGCGCCCTCTGGGAAGCCCACCGACCCGACAGCACCGGCTTCTGCGTGGCCACCGGCTGCTGGCACACGAACCAACGTGACCCCTGCCGGCTGGCCCGACTCGCCCAGCAGGGGATGCGCACCGCCTGCGGCGAAGCCGTCAGCGCCTCGCCGCCCTGGATCGCCGTCACCCGCGAACGCCTGGCCACCGGCGAGATCGACCCCATGGACGCCGTCGCCGAAGCCCTCTGGCACCGCCGCCACACCCACAGGTCGGGGCGGTGACCGATGGGAGCCCTCTACACCTCGGCAGCCTTCCGCGAGTACGCCCGAGCCCAGGTGGCCTACGCGGACATCCTGCTGACCAAGCACGCCGAGTCGACCCTCAGTCTGTGCCGCTGCGGCCGACTCCACCCCTGCGACGAACACCGCCACTGGCTGGAGATGCGCACCCACTTCCGGCAGTTCCTCGTCGACGAGCAGTACAGCAGCGAAGTACAGCAACCGAGCCGACCACACCCGACCCAGCGCGACCCCAGCAGGCCGGATGACCTCGGATGACACCCGATCCAACCGACCCGCCGCCAGTTCGGGACGAAGAGGTCGTCGGTTCGAATCCGGCCACCCCGACAGAGGTCAGAGGGCACATCCGATCCATGGATGTGCCCTCTAGTGCTTCTGTACAGCAGTGACGTACAAGCGGGTCCATGGTGCTGGAGGCGGTCGGCGGGCAGGTGCTGCGCGTGCGACGGCGAGCCGGTGTCAGCCTGCAACCGCGGCGCGGACGAAGGCGGCGACCTCGCGTGACGTGCTGGTCTGCGACCAGGCGAGGACCAGGGTGGCCGGGTCGGCGTCCAGGACGGGGCGGCTGATCAGGCCCGGGGGCAGGTACTCGCCTACCGATTCCGGGACGACCGCGATCAGGCGGCCGAGCTGGATCAGGTGCAGCAGTTGGTTGCTGTCGGCGACCGGGTGGCCGGTGACGCCGGGGCGGGCTTCGGGCCAGCGGGGCATCGGTTCGCCGTGCAGGTCGGCCATCGACACGGTGGCGCGTTCGGCGAGCCGGTGACCCTCGGGCAGCAGCACGACCTGGTCCTCCGTGTGCAGGTCGTCGCTGTCCAGGCCGGTCAGGTCGTTCTGCGGCCGGTGCAGCAGGGCGAGGTCGGCGCGGCCGTCGCGGACCATGGCGGCGCGTCCGCCGACCCGGAAGTCGAGGTCGACCGGGATGGCGTCGGGAGATGCCGCGTAGCGGTCGAGGATGGTGCGCAGCAGTCCGGCGTCGCCGCCGGGTTTGAGGGCCAGGGTCAGGCGCGGGGTGGTTCGGGCGGCTTTTCGGGTACGCCGGATCGCCGCCTCGACCGCGTCGAGCGCGCCGCGGGCCTCGGTGAGCAGCACCTCGCCGGGCGGGGTGAGGTGGACCGCGCGGCTGGTGCGTTCCAGCAGCGTGACACCCATCCGGCGTTCGAGCAGGCGGATCGCCCGGGACAGGGGTGGCTGGGCGATGCCGAGGCGCTGTGCGGCGCGGCCGAAGTGCAGTTCCTCGGCGACCGCGACGAAGTAACGCAGTTCGCGCGTCTCGACGTCATCCATACCGCCAAGGTATCGCCACGGACCGCTTCGGTCCTGGTCCGCAGGCGCTGCCGGTGCTGGGCTGGGTGCATGAGTGGAGCACGCATCGCGCTGGTGACCGGGGCGAACAAGGGGATCGGGCGGGCCGTCGCCGAGGGCCTCGCCGAGTTGGGGATCACGGTGCTGGTCGGTGCCCGGGACCCGGAGCGGGGAGCGGAGGCGGCGGCGACGATCGGGGGCGCGTCGGCGGTCCGGCTGGACGTGACCGATCCGGCCGGGGTCGCCGCTGCCGCCGAGGAGATCGGGGCCCGGTTCGGCCGGCTGGACATCCTGGTCAACAACGCGGGGATCGGCGGTGACCTGACGGCGCAGGCACCCGGTGCGGCCCGGCTGGACGGCATCCGGGAGGTGTTCGAGACGAACCTGTTCGGGGTGGTGACGGTGACCGAGGCGATGCTGCCGCTGCTGCGCCGCTCGGCCGGGGCGCGGATCGTGAACGTGTCCAGTGGCACGTCGTCGATGGCGTGGATGACCGACGCGACGCACTATCTGAGCCGGATGCCGGCGTCGCTGGGTTATCCGGTGTCCAAGGCGGCGTTGAACATGCTGACCGTGCAGTATGCGAAGGCGCTGGCCGGGGACGGGATCCTGGTGAACGCGATCGCGCCGGGCGCGTGCGACACGGATTTCGCCAAGGGGCTGCCCTTCCAGCTGTCCCGGACGCCGGCCGAGGGCGCGGCGGTGGTGGTGCGGCTGGCCACGCTGGGGCGGGAGTGCCCCAGCGGCGGGTTCTTCGACGACGACGGGAAGGTGCCGTGGTGAGACGGCTCAGCCCGAGGTCGGAGGCCACTCCCCTCAACAGGGAGTGGCCCCCGGCCCGGTCGGGGACGACGGCGGCACGGTCACCCGTGCCCGCCGGACCCCGTCGGTCAGGTCAGGACGGGTTCAGTTTGATGGCGAAGCCGTTGAAGATCGACCACACGTCGACCCAGGCCAGCCCGGTGGTGCACCCGGACGCGTTGCAGCCGTAGCCGTAGCTGACGATGCCGTTGAGCTGGCGGGAGTTGGGGTCGTTGAGGTAGATGACCGGCCCGCCGCTGTCGCCACCGCGACCGACGATGCCGCCGGCGTTCGGTACGCCGTAGCTGCCCCAGACGGTGGTGCCGTTCACGACCCAGCTGGCATTGCCCGCGTACACCGTCCTGATGTTGCAGACGACCTTCGAGTTGTATCCGAGCTGGCAGAGGAAATCGCCGACCGCCACATTGCGTACGCCGTTGAGATAGCGGGAGTAGCCGGCCGCGTCGAGGCCGTCCCAGGTGTACCGGTTCGTCGGCGCCTCGATGAATAGCGAGTCGAGATCGGCCCGCTTGTACTTGACCTGGCCGATGTAATTGCCGCCGGCCGCCGAAACGTTGTCGCCGACGTTGTAACAGTGACCGGCGGTGACCAGCCACTGCCGGCCGTCCCAGGTACTGACGGCGGGGATGCCGCTGGTGCAGTAGGACTCGCTCCCGTAGGCCGGCCCGAGGGCTGCTCCCGCGTAGAACGGGGAGGTGTCGTTCCAGCGGCTCAGCGGCTTCGACGGGGGTGCCTGCCGGATGCGGATCTCGGTGGCGTCGGCGGTGGCGCGCCGCTGCGTGACGGCCGGCGAGGCGAGGTAGGCGTGCGCGGCCTCGGTGTCGTCCACGGCGAGTTCGATGACGCTGCCGTCGACCGAGCTGCCCGCCAGGCCGACGGTGAAGGGCAGGTCGGTGCGCTCGGTGAGGGCGGTGATCTCCTGCCGGAGCTGCTGCCGGGACTTCCTGCTCTGCACCACGTTGATCAGCCGGGTGTCCACCCTGGGGTTGACCCGGCGGACCGCGGCGATGAAGGCGCGTCCCTGCCGCACGTCGGTCAGGTAGACGTTGATCGACCGGTAGTCGGCGGCCATCTCGACCTGCGTGTAGATGTCCGCCCGGGTGCCCTGCCCGACCTGGGCCACGGCGTCGGCCGCCAGCCGCAGCGGTTCGAGCACCGTGGCCTGTCGTTCCGGCGTCATGGCCGCTACCGCCGCGACGCTCAGCGGTCCCGGTGCTGCCGCGTTGGCCGGCACGGCCATGAACGGCAGTACGACACCCACGCCCACCAGGGCAATGATTCTTCGGAGCGAATTGTTCATCTGCACCCTCTCGATAAATGGCGATTGCCCGCCATCGAGAGCATCATCTATTGATTTACGTCAGGCAATACGCCTGCCTGTCGGGTGATGGACTGAACGCCACCGCACCGGCCCGACCATTCGGAACGCGCGTACTGTTTTCGCCGAAGGAATTGTCCGGCCGATGTGGAACGTCACGAACGGGCCGGATTCGCCCCCGGGATGCCGGTGGCCGTGGCGTCGTACCGTGGGCGTCCCACCCGTGGAGGAGCCCGATGTCGATCCCCGATCCGGTCGTGCTCGCCCTGCCGTTCCGGGGCACCTGGCTGGTGCAGAACAGCCCCGCCCGGCGGGTGCCCAGCCACGGCACCGACCTCTTCGCCACCACGTACGCGATGGATTTCGTGGCGGTGCGGGGGCGACGGACGGCGACCGTCCGGGACTGGCGGACGCTGCTGGCGACCGAGCCGCCGCAGCGGTTCCTCGCCTTCGGGCGGCCGGTCCTCGCCCCCGCCGCCGGCCGGGTGGTGGCGGTGCACGACGGGGAGGTCGACCACGAGGCCCGCCGGTCGCCGACGACGCTGCTGGCCTACGCGCTGACCCAGGCGGCCCGGGTCCGCCGGGGCGCGGGCGCCGTCGCCGGCAACCACGTGATCGTCGAGCTGGCCGGGCGTCAGGGGTACGTCCTGCTCGCCCACCTGCGCGCCGGGTCGGTCCGGGTGGCGGTGGGCGACCCGGTCGACGTCGGGCAGGAGCTGGGCGACTGCGGCAACTCGGGGAACTCCACCCAGCCGCACCTGCACCTACAGGTGATGGACGCCGCCGACCCGTACGCCGCCCGGGGCTTGCCGATGGCCTTCCGGCACTACCGGTCGTGGCGGCGACCGGGTGACCCGCCGGTCGAGGTCGACCGGGGCGTCCCGGGCGAGGCGGCGGTGGTCGAGCCGACGCGGTGACCGTGCCGTCCGCCGCCCGGCGCGGCGCGACGACCCGGTTTTCCTGGCAAGGTGTACGGCATGCCCGCGCTGCGCCGCCCCCGGATGTCCGACTGGACGATCGTGGTACCCGTACTCGCGGTGCTGCTGCTGCTCGTCACCTGGAACCGCGAGCTGCCGGGTCTGCTGGTGGCGGTGGTCGCCCTGCTGCTGGCCGGGGCGGTGCTGGCGGCCGTGCACCACGCCGAGGTGGTCGCCCACAAGGTCGGTGAGCCGTACGGTTCGCTGGTGCTCGCGGTGGCGGTCACCGTCATCGAGGTCGCCCTGATCGTCACCCTGATGATCAGCGGCGGGGACAAGACCCAGGCGTTGGCCCGGGACACCGTCTTCGCCGCCGTGATGATCACCTGTAACGGCATCCTCGGGCTCTCGCTGCTGCTCGGCGCGCTCCGACGGCGGGTGGCGGTGTTCAACCCGGAGGGCACCGGTGGGGCGCTGGCCACCGTGGCGACCCTCGCCACCCTGAGCCTGGTGGTGCCGACGTTCACCACCAGCAAGACCGGCCCCGAGTTCTCCCCCGCCCAGCTCGCCTTCGCCGCCGTGGCCTCACTGGCCCTGTACGGGCTGTTCGTGATGGTGCAGACCGGCCGGCACCGGGACTACTTCCTGCCGGTGACCAGCGACGGCAGCGTGCCCGACGCCGACGGCGACGGGCACGCCGACCCGCCGTCGACGCGGACCGCGGTGACGAGTCTGGTGCTGCTCGTCGTCGCCCTGGTCGCCGTGGTCGGTGACGCGAAGACCGTCTCGCCGACCATCGAGGCCGGGGTCGCGGCGGCGAACCTGCCGCAGTCCTTCGTCGGGGTGGTCATCGCGCTACTCGTGCTGCTGCCGGAGACCCTGGCCGCCGCCCGCGCGGCCCGCCGGGACCGGGTGCAGATCAGCCTCAACCTGGCGCTCGGCTCCGCGATGGCGAGCATCGGCCTGACCATTCCGGCGATCGTCCTCGCCTCGATCTGGCTGGACGGGCCGCTGCTGCTCGGCCTCGCCGGCACCCAGTTGACCCTGCTGGCGTTGACCGTCGTCACCGGGGTGCTGACCGTGGTGCCGGGCCGGGCCACCGTCCTGCAGGGCGGGGTGCACCTGGTGCTGCTCGCCGCGTTCGTCTTCCTCGCCGCCAGCCCCTGACCCCGCAACAGGCACCGACCGAAAGGTGGTTGTCGGGGGCACATGCTCAGGGTTTGATGCCGGTAACTGTCCGGGCGGGGGCCCGGACGGCTACACGGGGAGGACGATCCACTGTGCTCACATCCAGGCCACGTCGTGGTCTCATCGGCGCGCTCGCGTTGACGCTCGGCGTCACCGGGCTCGCCGTCGCCACCACCGCCGGTGTCGCGTCGGCGGCACCGCACTTCGACAGCCCACCGGCCGTCCAGGTCGGCTGGGTCGACTCGGCCACCCCGAAGACGGCCTACCAGGCCGACGGGGACACCAACCTGCCGCTCGGCACCCGGGTCGACGACGCCGGCAAGACCCACACCGCCCGCGTCTACGCCACCTTCGACCTGTCCCGGTACGAGGGGAAGAAGATCTACGAGGGCAAGGTCTTCGTCCAGGAGCACAGTGCCGCCGACTGCACCAAACGGGCCGTCGAGATCTGGCGTACCAAGCCGGTGGGTGCCACGCCGACCTGGAACAAGCAGCCCGAACCCCTGGTCAAGCTGGACGAGGAGGGGAGCTCGACGTACTGCCCCCGGTCCCTCGCCTTCGACGTCGGCGCGGCGGTGCAGGACGCGGTGGCCCACAAGCAGCGCCGGGTCACCTTCGAGATCCGGGTGCCGGAGCAGTACGAGGCCGACCCGTCGTACGGCCGGGAGCTGTACTGGTACAAGAACGTAGAGCTCAGCGTCAGCTACAACTCGCTGCCGAAGGTCGACAGCGAACACCTCTACAACGGCGGTTTCCTCTGCACCCAGCTGAAGCCGTACCCCCGGATCGGCGGGTTCGCCGGCCTGCTCCAGGCCCGCGGCACCGACGCCGACGAGTGGGACTCCCCCCGGACGGATTTCGCGATCTGGCCGACCGGCCAACCGGAGCAGCGCACCGAGTTCAGCTCGGACCGTGGCACGTTCGGGCGGGTCGCCAGCGGCACGGTGCCCGCCGGCGTCCTGGTCGACGGGAAGTCGTACGGCTGGCAGGCCCGCGTCGGTGACGGCGCGGACACCTCCGCCTGGTCGAAGAAGTGCTTCTTCACCTACGACGGTACCGGCCCGACCGCCCCGGCGGTCAGCTCGTCGAACTACCCGGCCGACGACACCGGGCAGCAGGCTCCGGCCGGCGAACCGGCGGTCTTCACCTTCTCCGGCATGGGCGACAAGGACGTGGCCGGCTTCCAGTACTCCTGGAGCGGCCTCGGCGCGGCCGGCGTCTGCGAATACAGCGGCGAGTACGGGCAACTGGTCTGCAAGGACCCGTTCAGCAAGCCGGGCACCGTCCGGGCGGCCACGCCCGGCGGATCGGCGACGGTAACCCTCAACCCGACCGGTTCCGGGCCGCAGCGGCTGACCGTCCGCTCCGTCGACGCGGCCGGGAACGTCTCCGCCGAGACCGTCTACCGCACCTTCGTGCCGTCGTCCACCCCGCAGATCCGGGTGGAGAGCGGGACGCCGCAGTGGGGCCAGGAGGTGCTGTTGAAGTTCCTCCCCGCCACCGGGGTCACCGACGTGCAGGAGTACGAGATCGTGCTCGACAACGCCCAGCCGGAAACCCGGCAGGCGGAGGCGGACGGCACCGCGTACTTCAGCTTCGTCGCGAACAACCCCGACGGGCACACCGTGCGGGTGCGCAGCCACAGCGGGAACGGGTTCGTCTCACCCGAGGCGACCTGGCAGGCGTACTTCCTGCCGTGGCCGGGGGTGCGGTCCGACGTCTACCCCGACAGCGGCGAACCGTCAGGCGGTGTCGGGGTCACCGGCACCTTCACCTTCTCCCCGCCGCCCGGCGGGACCGACACCGCCGCCTACCGGTACTCGTTCGGCGGCGACGGTGAGCTGACCGAGGTGGCCGCCGACTCCGCCGGCCGGGCGACGGTGACCTGGACGCCGGAGACCGCCGGCTGGGTCACCCTGACCGTGTACGCGGTCCGCGCCGACAGCACGGTCCACGACTACCCGAACTGGTACTCGTTCCAGGTGGCCGCCGCCTCCTGACCGGCGGGGCCGCGACGGCGGGGAGGCCACCTGGTGACAGGTGTCCTCCCCGCCGTCGTCGCGGGTGGGGGCGTCGTCAGTCGTCGTGGCGTTCGGTGCGGGCGACCTCGGCGAACGCCGCTTCCAGGCAGCCGGCGAGCGGGACGCCGGTCACCGCGAGCAGGTCGGCCACCAGCAGCGGCGCGTGGGCGGCGACGGCGGCCGGGTCGGGCGGGGTGTCGTCGTCGCCCGGGTCGTAGACGCCGAGCGCGCCGGCCAGCAGCACCAGCACCACGTGCGGGTGGACGTCGGGTCGCCAGGTGGCGGCGGCCCGGACGCAGCGTTCCAGCACCTGCCGCACGTCGTCGCTGTCGAGCCCGTCGGGGTGGGCCTGTTCGAGCAGGAGCCGGACCACGCCGCCGAGGACCAGCCCGGCGCGGTCGGCACCGGCGAGCCGGGGCACCGCGTCGTCGTACGCCGCGTCGTCGTGGGCCTGGGCGGCCTCGACCGCCGCGGTGGCGGCCACCGCGATCTCGCGGGCCGGGGCGGGCAGGTGTCGCCAGGTCACCGTCACCGGCCCAGCATGGCAGAGCCGACCGACACCGACCCGGCCGGACGCCGGTGGTGCCGGCAAGGGCGGAAACGGGTCGACCGCCCCGGGACCGGCCGCGACTCCCGGTGCGAGAAGTCGCCGGCCGTCCTTCCCGGGACGGTCGAACGATGGCCGGAGAACGCCCCTCAACGCTCCGGTCACCGCGGGTCCGAGCGGTGGTCAGCAGTTCGTGTAGCTGCCCTTGCTTCCCCACGTGCAGGAGTCGATCCCGGTACCGGCGGAGTTGCGCAGGTAGGCGGTGTCCCCGGTGTTGTTCCAGATGTAGTTCCCGGAACCCCAGTACCGGTGGGTGGAGGTGTTCTTGCCCTTGCCGGTGTGGATGTAGACGCTGGCGCCCTTGGCGAGGCGGACGTCGCCGGAGAACGTGTAGACGTGCTTGGACTTGTCACGCAGCGTCCAGGACTTCAGGTTGAGCGTCGAGCTGCGCCGGTTGGTCAGTTTGACGTACTCGGCGTTGAGGCTGGTGTTGGAGCGGGTGTCGCTGCCCGGGGAGTCGTAGTAGACCTTGGTGATCTCGACGGCCGGGGTGGCGGCCTGGGCCGGCCCGGCGACGGCGAGCGAACCGCCGACGGCGACGACGAGCGCCACGGCGAATCCGACGAGCCTGGTGTGCTTCACGCGTACCCCCACAGGTTCACGGACCGGCGTCCACGGGGACCGGTCACGGAAAGTGAGCCGAGGTTATCGACGCGGACCGGCGACTGTGGACCGGAAATGCGCCGCGTCGCCAATCCGGTCCGCCAGTCCCGGCAGCGGGACCCTAATGGTGATCATGGACGACGCGATCGTCAGGCGACGGCGGCCCTTCCACCGATCCGCACTCGTCCGGCGGGCGGATCAGGCCAACCAGTCGGGGCCGGTTCCAGTGTCCGGCCACCCCGGGCCGGTCGGCCAGGTAGTCGACCGCCTCGGCCGGCGACCAGCCGTGCGCCTCCCGCAGCCCTTCGGCGATCATCCGCAGGTAGACCGGGGCGGGCGGGGTCCACGCCACGTCGGCGGCCCGCCACGGCGCGGTGAAGGTGAGCATCGGCAGGCCGTCGCGGGTGCCGACCCGCAGCAGCGTCTCGTAGCGCCCCGGGCCGAGGGTGGCCCGGCCGTCGGCCACCGCCGCGTCGAGCGCGGGCAGGTCGTCGCCGGGGGGCCGGTACATCTCCTGGGCGGCGAGGTCGGCGAACTGGGCCCGGGTGAGCAGGTAGCCGCGGGCCGCCGCGACGCCCGGCAGCGTCGGGTCGTAGAAGGCCATCCCGCCCGTCCAGGCCCGGGACTCGCCGGCGAAGTAGATGCCGCCGGGGATCAGCACCGGCAGCGTCAGGCGCGGCGGTCGGCAGTCCCGGCAGCCGGGGTACGTCCGCAGCCCGCCGGGCGGCCGGCCGCCGGAGAGGTACCAGCCGAGCCGGGCGGCGTGCAGGTTCGACCCGTAGGCGACGTACCAGAGCAGTTCCATTCCACCCCCCTCCCACGCGCCGGGGTCCCCACGCTATCGCCCACAGGCCCTGTCCACACCCTGTGGATGAAACATGTGTACGAACGAAATGATCATGGTGGGACCGACCGGTCGGCGCTGAGTACGCTTGATCGCAGCCCCGGCACCCGCCGGGCCCATCTCACCTGGAAGAACGTGGATCACGAGCGAGTCGTCCGGGACGTCACGGTCCGCCTGTCGATGGCGTCGACCGCCGCCGAGGCGTGCCGGTGGACGGTGACCGCGCTCGCCCGGTACGCCCCCGCCACGATCTCCGTCCTGCTCCAGGTGCACGACCGGCTGCGCTGCATCGCCGCCACCGGGGCCTGGCAGGTCTTCTCCGCCGTCCCGCCGAAGTCGGGCATCGTCGGCCGGGTGTACGCCTCCGGCGTGGGGGCCACCGTCGTCGACGTCACCGCCGACCCGGACTACCTGCCGCTGCGCCCCGACGTCACGGCCGAGATCTGCGTACCGGTGCGGGACCCGCAGGGCCGGCCGATCGGCGTGCTCGACCTCCAGTGGAGCGGGCCGGTGGACCTCACGCCGTGGCGGGAGACCGCCGACCGGCTCGCCGAGCGGCTCGGTGCCCGGATCGCGGCGCTGGGCGGGCCGCCCGCCGAGAGCCGCAGCGAGAAACTGCTCAGGCACGCCACCGCGATGACCGCCGCCCCCACCGACTGGGACCTGCTGACCGCCGCACTCACCGCCGCCCGGGAGGTCTCCACCCTCTCCACCGCCGTGCTGGTGCTCGCCGGTCGACACGGCCCCCGCGTCGGCGCACCCGCCACGGTGCCCACCGAGTGGGAGGCGCGGGTCCGGGCCGCGCTGGCCGACGCCCCGACCACGCAACTCGACCGGCTCGTCGCGCGGGCCCACCGGTACGGCGCGGCGTACACCCTGGGTGAGGCGGGCTGCCCGCCCACGGAGGAACACCTCGCGCTGGCCCGTGCTGGGGTACGCACCCTGGTGTCGGTGCCGGTCGGCCCACCCGATGACGGCGGGGTGCTGCTGGTCGCCGACGAACGGCTGCTGCACCCCGACCCGACCACGGTCAACCTGATGGAACTGCTCGCCGGGCAGGCGTGGGCCGCCCTGGAGCGGCTGCGCACCCTGGCGCAGCTGCGCGAACAGGCCAGCCTCGACCCGCTCACCGGGCTGCGGCACACCGGCACGTTCGGGCGGCGGATCGCGGCGGCCACCCCCGGGCGCACCGCGCTGCTCGCCATCGACGTGGACGGCTTCAAGAGCGTCAACGACACGTACGGCCACCAGGCCGGGGACCGGCTGCTGGTGGGGCTGGCCCGCGCCCTGGAGGCGGCGCTGCGGCACGGCGACGAGTTGTACCGCACCGGCGGCGACGAGTTCGTCGCGGTGATCGAGGTGGCCCACCCCGACGAGGCGGTCCGGATCGCCGAACGGCTCACCGGGGCGGCCCGCCGCACCGGCCGCACGATCAGCGTCGGCGTGGCGCTACCGCTCCCCGGCGAACCCGCCGACCGCACCCTGCACCGCGCCGACCAGGCCCTCTACACCGCCAAACACCAAGGCCGAAACCGAGTCCACCTCTCCACCCCCTAACCCCCACCCCTCCCCCGCTCCCCCGCCCCCGCTCCCCGCCCCGCCCCGCCCCGCCCCGCCCCGCCCCGCCCCGCCCCAGTCGATCATGGACTCGTGGTGGGCGTTTTGCTCCGGTTCCGACCCTTTTGTGAGCACCACAACTCCTTGATCGACAGGGAGTGGGGGCGCGGGGGCGGGGGGCGGGGTGGGGCCCGGGAGGTGGGGGTGGGGTTAGGGGCGGGGGGGTTTGACTAGTAGTTCTGCGATCTGGGCGGTGTTGAGGGCGGCGCCCTTGCGCAGGTTGTCGCCGGTGACGAAGAAGTCGAGGGCGCGTGGGTCGTCGATCGCCCGGCGGATCCGGCCCACCCAGGAGGGGTCGGTGCCGACCGCGTCGATGGGCATCGGGAACTCCCCGGCTTCCGGGTCGTCGACCAGGATCACGCCGGGTGCGTTGCGCAGCGCCTCCCGGGCACCCTCGGCGTCGACCTCGGTGGCGAAGACGGCATGTACGGCGACCGAGTGGCCGGTCACCACAGGCACCCGTACGCAGGTGGCGGAGACCTTGAGATCGGGCAGGCCGAGGATCTTGCGGGACTCGTTGCGGACCTTCATCTCCTCGGACGACCAGCCCTGCTCGGCCGGTGACCCCGCCCACGGCACCACGTTCAACGCCAGCGGCGCGGGGAACGGGCCCAGCTCGTCGCCGACCGCCTGCCTGACGTCGCCGGGGCGGGAGCCGAGCACCCGGTCTCCGGCGATCTTGCCGAGTTGCCTGTGCAGCGCGTCCACCCCGGCCTGCCCCGCCCCCGACACCGCCTGGTACGACGCGAGCACCAGCTCCCGCAGGCCGTACTCGCGGTGCAGCGGGGCGATCGCCACGATCATGGTCAGGGTGGTGCAGTTGGCGTTGGCGATGATCCCCCGGGGCCGGTGGTGCACCTGTTCGGGGTTGATCTCGGGCACCACCAGCGGCACGTCGCGGTCCATCCGGAACGCGGCCGAGTTGTCGACGACCACCGCGCCCCGCTCGACGGCGATCGGCGCCCAGTACGCCGACACCTCGTCGGGCACGTCGAAGACCGCCACGTCGACCCCGTCGAACGCCTCGGGGGTGAGCGCGCCGACGGTCAGTTCCTCGCCCCGGCAGCGCACCTGCCGGCCGACCGAGCGGGCCGAGGCGAGCAGCCTGATCTCCCCCCAGACGTTGCGCCGGGAGGAGAGCAGGTCACACAGCACGGTGCCGACAGCCCCCGTCGCCCCGACCACGGCCAGGGTGGGCTGCGGTCCCATCGGGGCTACCGCCCGGTTCCCGCGTACACCACGGCTTCGGAGTCGCCGCCCAGCTCGAACTGGTCGTGAATGGCGCGTACCGCCCGGTCGAGGTCGGTGTCGCGGCAGACCACGGAGACCCGGATCTCGGAGGTGGAGATCATCTCGATGTTGACGCCGGCCGCGCCGAGGGCGGCGAAGAAACCGGCCGCGACACCGGGGTGCGAGCGCATGCCGGCGCCGATCAGGGACACCTTGCCGACGTGGTCGTCGTAGAGCAGGCCCTTGAACTTGACCGGCTCCTGGATCTTGCTGAGCGCGGCCATCGCGGTCGGCCCGTCGGCCTTGGGCAGGGTGAACGAGATGTCGGTACGCCCGGTGCCCTCGGTGGAGACGTTCTGCACGATCATGTCGATGTTGATCTCGGCACCGGCCACGGTGTCGAAGATGCTGGCGGCGGCACCCGGCTCGTCGGGCACCCCCACGATCGTGATCTTCGCCTCGCTGCGGTCGTGGGCAACCCCGGTGATCAGTGCCTGTTCCACGGGAAGGTCCTCCATCGATCCGGTGACCATGGTGCCGGTGTTGGTCGAGTATGACGAACGGACGTGGATCGGCAAGCCTGCCCGACGCGCGTACTCCACGCTGCGCAGGTGCAGCACCTTGGCGCCGCAGGCGGCCAGCTCCAGCATCTCCTCGTAGGTGATGTGCCTGATGTGCCGGGCGTTGGGCACGATCCGGGGATCGGCGGTGAAGACGCCGTCCACGTCGGTGTAGATCTCGCAGACGTCGGCGTGCAACGCGGCGGCGAGCGCCACGGCGGTGGTGTCCGAGCCGCCCCGGCCCAGCGTGGTGACGTCCTTGGTGTCCTGCGAGACGCCCTGGAAGCCGGCCACGATCACCACCGAGCCCTCGTCGAGCGCGCCCTTGAGCCGCCCGGGGGTGACGTCGATGATCCGCGCCCGGCCGTGCGCCGAGGTGGTGATCACACCGGCCTGCGAGCCGGTGAACGAGCGTGCCTCGTACCCCAGGTTGTGGATGGCCATGGCCAGCAGCGCCATCGAGATCCGCTCCCCGGCGGTGAGCAGCATGTCCAGCTCACGGCCCGGCGGTAGGGGGCTGACCTGGTTGGCCAGGTCGAGCAGCTCGTCGGTGGTGTCGCCCATCGCGGAGACCACCACCACCACGTCGTCGCCGGCCTTGCGGGCGGCGACGATGCGCTCGGCCACCCGCTTGATCCGCTCGGCGTTGGCGACGGAGGATCCGCCGTACTTCTGCACCACGAGTGCCACGACGGCGCACTCCCTCCCAGCGATGACCCTGAGCGTGCCGACGCCGCCGGCTGAAGTCCGGCGGCGCGTGTCAGACCACCCCAGGGTATCGGGCGGTACGCGAGTGCGGGTCGGGTGATCCCACCATCCGGCGCAGGCCACCGCCGCACGGCGCGGTCCGGGCGGGGGACGGGACCCGACACGCCCGGCCCGTCAACGGTCCGCGCGGGGTCGTCCGGGGCGGTCGCCGGGCGCAGAATGACCCGGTGCATGCCCACCCCCGCCCGCTCCTCCTTCCCCCGGCGCGGCCGGCCCGACCGGCCCGTCCCGCGCGTCGGATGCCGCCGACCCACCTGGCCGGTCCGACCGGGCCGCGGCCGCCGGACCGATCGGGGCCGCCCGACCGATCGGGGCCGCCCGACCGATCGGGGCCGCCCGACCGATCGGGGCCGCCCGACCGATCGGGGCCGCCCGACCGATCGGGGCCGCCCGACCGATCGGGGCCGCCCGACCGATCGGGGCCAGGGCGGGCGGTGCTGCCGGTGGTGTCGGTGCTGGTACTGCTGGCCGGTTGCGGCTCCGACGGGCCGGACGTCCCGCCGACCGCCCCGCCGTCCGCTCCGGCACCCGTCACGGTCGACAGCGCCCGCGACGAGCTGGCCGCGCTGGCCGCCGCCGCCCGGGACCGGCACCTGACCGCCCGCTACACCCTCACCGGCACCGGCGGGCCGGCCCGCGAGATCACCGTGACCAGCGCGAACGACGGTAGTTGGCGGGTGGACGTGCCGGGGGGCGCCCTCGACGGGGCGGCCGACGTCGCGCTCACCGCCACCCGGGACGGGTTGTTCCAGTGCGGCCTGCCCTCGGCCGGCCGCCCCGAGCCGGCGAGCTGCGTACGGCTGGGTGACCGGGACGACGCGGTGCCGCACCGGCTGGACCCCCGGGTGCAGCACCCGTTCACCGACTGGCTGGAGGTGCTCACCGACAGGCGTACCGCGTTGTCGGTCTCCACCGCGACCACGCCGCCCGGGGTGCCGGGGACCTGCTACGCGGTGGAGAGCACGTCCGCCTCGCTGAATCCGCCGCTGGACGTGGGCATCTACTGCTACCAGCCGGACGGGACGCCCACCTTCGTCCGGGCGGCGCTGGGCACGTTGACCCTGGTCGGTCCGCCCGGCCCGGCGCCCGACACGGTGCCGCTGGCCGGGCCGGTGGTGCCCGGTGAGCCGCTCGGGCGGGAGTCGGGGGCATCGGCCGAACCGAGCCCGGAAACGTCCTGACCCGTTCGGGCGTTACGGGTGGCCTTGACCACATTTGCCATAGCGGGCTAATCCACCAAAAACCCCATACGGGATTCTCTTCGCATGGTTCACCTCACGCCGCTGCTCGCCTTCCGCTGGAGCCCCCGGGCGTTCCACCCGACCGCCGAACTGACCGGCGACGAGGCGGCCTCCCTGCTGGAGGCGGCCCGCTGGGCCCCGTCGGCCGGCAACGCCCAGCCGTGGCGGTTCGCCCTCGGCCGCCGCGACGACGAGACCTGGAAACGCATCCTGGTCAGCCTCACCGGGGCCGACCAGCGCTGGGCGCGGCACGCCGCCGCGCTGCTGGTGGGCGCGCACGTCGCGGGCGATCCGGAGCGGTGCGCGTACGACCTGGGCCAGTCGATCGCCCACCTGAGCGTCCAGGCCACCGCCCTCGGTCTGCACGTACGCCAGATCCGCGACTTCGACCGGGCCGCGCTCGCCGCCGACCTGGACCTGCCCACCGGGGTACGCCCCCTGGTGGTGACCGCCGTCGGCCCGCTCGGTGACCCGTCCACGCTGCCCGTGGACCTGTTGCGCCGGGAGACCGCGCTGCGCCGTCGGCACCCGGTCCACGCCCTGCTGCTCGGCTGACGCCACCGCCCCTCGACGGTGGTGGCGGGACCTCGGCCGGCGGCCCGTGGCGGGTGCGATTCGGATCTCAGAGTCCGGACCCACCTTTGCACCCCCCGGCTCATCACGTAGGGTCACTCTGTCATGTGGCGGGCGTACCTTCTCCTTGGTCGCCGCGACGGGGCCTGACCGGCCGGCACCCCGTCGCGGAGTCGAACCGCGCCGTCCAGCAGATCCGAACTCCATCTCGGCAACCGTCCGGGCATCGCCGCCCGACCCGCCGACACCTTCGCAATGCTGACGCCACCTGACCCACGGGAGCACTCCGTCATGGCTCAACCTGTCACCACCGACGCCGACGCCGATCAGATCGCCCGGCAACGTCCCAGCCGGATGCCGTACCAGCGCTACCAGCCGTACCACCAGCAGTTCCGGATCGACCTGCCGGACCGCACCTGGCCGACCCGGCACGTCGAGGCCGCCCCCCGCTGGTGCGCGGTCGACCTGCGCGACGGCAACCAGGCCCTGATCGACCCGATGTCGCCGGAACGCAAGCGGCGGATGTTCCAGCTGCTGGTGCAGATGGGCTACAAGGAGATCGAGGTCGGCTTCCCGTCAGCCAGCCAGACCGACTTCGACTTCGTCAGGCAGCTCATCGAGCAGGACCTGATCCCCGACGACGTCACCATCCAGGTGCTCACCCAGTGCCGGGAGCACCTGATCGAGCGGACCTTCGAGTCGCTGCGCGGCGCGCACCGGGCCATCGTGCACTTCTACAACTCCACCTCGACGCTCCAGCGTCGGGTGGTCTTCGGCCTGGACCGCGACGGCATCACCGACATCGCCACCCAGGGCGCACGGCTGTGCCGCAAATATGCCGAGATCCACACCCCGGACACCGACATCTACTACGAGTACTCGCCCGAGTCGTACACCGGCACGGAGCTGGAGTACGCGGTGGAGGTGTGCGGCAAGGTCATCGAGGTGATCGACCCCACCCCGGACCGCAAGCTGATCATCAACCTGCCGGCCACCGTCGAGATGGCCACCCCCAACGTGTACGCCGACTCGATCGAGTGGATGCACCGGCACCTGCCCCGCCGGGACAGCCTGGTGCTCAGCCTGCACCCGCACAACGACCGGGGCACCGGGGTCGCCGCCGCCGAGCTGGGCCTGCTGGCCGGCGCGGACCGGATCGAGGGCTGCCTGTTCGGCAACGGCGAGCGCACCGGCAACGTCGACCTGGTGACGCTGGGGCTGAACCTGTTCTCCCAGGGCATCGACCCGATGATCGACTTCTCGAACATCGACGAGGTCAAGCGGGCCGTCGAGTACTGCAACCAGCTCCCCGTGCACGAGCGGCACCCGTACGCCGGCGACCTGGTCTACACCGCCTTCTCCGGCTCCCACCAGGACGCCATCAAGAAGGGCTTCGACGCCCTGCACCGCGACGCCGAGGCGGCCGGGGTGCCGATCGACGAGTTCACCTGGGCGGTGCCCTACCTGCCGATCGACCCCAAGGACCTGGGCCGCACCTACGAGGCGGTCATCCGGGTCAACTCGCAGTCCGGCAAGGGCGGCGTCGCGTACATCATGAAGACCGAGCACCAGCTGGACCTGCCGCGCCGGCTCCAGATCGAGTTCTCGGGCGTCGTGCAGCAGGTCACCGACCACGACGGTGGCGAGGTCGACCCGGGCACCATGTGGCAGATCTTCGCCCGCAACTACCTGCTCGACCACCAGGTCGACCCGTCCGTCAACCTGACCGGCTACACGATCGGCACCGTCGACGGCAAGGTCGAGATCGAGGCCCAGGTGGTCGTCGACGGCGCGGCGCGCACCCTCACCGCCGTCGGCAACGGCCCCATCGACGCGTACGTCAACGCGCTCCAGTCGGTGGGTGTGGCCGTACGCGTGCTGGACTACCACGAGCACGCCCTCTCCTCGGGTGGCGACGCCCAGGCCGCCGCCTACGTGGAGTGCGACATCAACGGCCAGACCGTGTGGGGCGTCGGCACCGACCCCAACATCGTCACCGCCTCCATCAAGGCCGTCACCAGCGCCGCCAACCGCACCCGGCACTGATCCCGGACGAGCACGGGGCCCTGGCGTGTTCCGTCAGGGCCCCGTCGCCATTCGTGATCCACAGGTCAAGACCAGTGACGCCAGCACCGGCCCCACGGGCCTCACATCTGAGCCGCGCAGGGGAGCGGCCCTACGGAACTAGTCCGGGATGTTCCAAGCCGACAACTCCACCGTGGCCGCGCCGTCGTTGGAAACGCCGACCACCTGCATCAGGATCATCCGCCATTGATCCCTGCGCTCTCGCGCATCCTGGTAACTGGTCGTGATGCACAGGGCCGTACCTTTGCGCACCGGGATGGGCGCGTCCCGTCCGACCAGCGCGCTACGGATCTTGTCGGCGCACTCCTTCGGTGTCATGCCGGGACGGGCGTCCTCGCTGCCCTCCACTCCGTCCATCAGACGGAGCATGGGCTGGTTGGAACTGCAACTGGTCGACAGACTGATCTCGGCCTGGTCGTCGTCGTTCTTGGCCCTCGGCTCGTCCAGGTCGGCGTACATCGTGCGTCCACACGCGGCCTGTAGGACCATCGGCTGCTTCTGGTACTTGGGTTCGTAGACGGTCTGCTCGGTCAGCACCGGCGCCTCGCCCGGCGAACGCGGAACGTCGTCGATCCCCGACGGCAGTTCCGACGGGAGGTTCGATGCCGGCGCCGAGGTGGCCGGGGCCGCACCGGAAGGGTCCGGTGACGGCGCGGTACTCGCCGGGCGGTTACCCAGTGCGAACGACTTTGCATCCTTGGCCTGGTCGATCGCGCGCCAGGCGAACAAGGCGGACCCGAACGCCAGCAACAGCGCCAGGACCGAAACCCCCAACGCAGTGAGAGCCACGCCCCGACCACGGGGGGAACGGCTATCGGAATTCACGGGTTGCGGATGGGAAGCGGCACCCGACTGGTCGCCCGCCGTCGGCGGAGCAGCCGGACTGCTTGGCGCGTTCCCATCGTTTGGCAGAACCACTAAAAACCTCCTGCAATCTGTAGCAGGGAATTCTGTAGTCCCCTCCATACAAGAAACAACGAGATCCACTGTCGCATAAACGACAGCAGCCAGTTAGGGGTGGAGTCCGATCATCCGGATGATAGATGCCGTCCGAGCATTAGTGGATACAATCGGGGAGAGACGTGGCTGACGTTGAGAACCTCCGCCCAGCAGAGAGCCGTGGCCACCAGCCCGACGAAGGGTCGAGACGCGGTCGTCGCTTGACGATTGCCCTGACCTTGCTGGGCATCCTCATAGCCGCCGCGTCGCTGGGACGCGACTACCTCGATCTCAAGAAACGTGAACCCAATTCCGATCCTGCGGCGTCAGCTAGCCGGACAACGGCTACTGCACCCGCCCAAACAGCCGGCGATCGGGGAAATGTCGATCAAGAGAATACGGGGGAGCCTACCGGCGGGCAGAGCACTCCGAACGGCGTCCACCTCGACACCCTGGAAGTGCAGGGCGGGAAGGACAATTTGGTGGATCTGCCACGCGCCCTGCGCGGTCAGCCAGGTTATCAGCGCCCGATCACCATTACCTGCCCACGGAACACCTCAGCAGACAAGTACCGGGAGGTCACCTACCCACTGCTGGGCCGTTATGTGGATCTCACGACTGTCGTTCGCCCCTACTTTCCGGACGATTCGCAGGCGAAGGCCTACGTGTCAGTGATCACCTCCACCAAACAGGAGGATGACACGGTCAATCGGCTGGATCGCGGCGGCAAGACGACCAGGCAGGGTGCCCCGGTTCAGCTTTCGGTCGATGTCGAGAAGACTGACGAACTCACCATACGGGTGCAGTGTGAGTCACCGACCGGCTTGGTGGTGTTGACTGAAACCCTACTCACCCCCAGGTGACAACTCGTCAGGGCCGTCACCCGCCCGTGGCCGGGCGCGCGGCCCGGTCCGGCGCGCCGTCGGGGGACGCCGGGCGGTGCACCAGCAGGCCGGCCAGCAGCGCGCCGCCGAGCAGCAGCCCGGCGCACCAGGTCATCGCGCCCCGGAACGCGTCGGTCAGGGCGGCGGTCTGCTCGTAGCCGGTGCCGGACAGGCCGACCAGTAGCGGCAGCGCGGCCACCGCGAGCAGGCCGCCGGTGCGCGACGCGGCGTTGTTGAAGCCGCTGGCCACCCCGGCGAACCGGTCCGCCACGGCGGCCAGCACCGACGCGGTCAGCGGCGCCACCACCAGGGTCAGCCCGACGCCGAACAGCAGCACCCCGGGCAGCACGTCCCACCAGTACGACGCACCCGGCCCGACCCGACGCAACAGCAGCAGACCGGCGGCGGCGACGACCGGGCCGACGGTCAGCAGCGGCCGGGGGCCGATCCGCGCCGACAGCGCCCCGGCCCGCGCCGAGCCGAGCAGCAACAGCACCGTCATCGGCACGGTGGCCAGCCCGGTGCGCAGCGCCGACCAGCCGACAACGTTCTGTAGGTAGACGGAGAGGAAGAAGGTGAACCCGCTCAGCGCGGCGTAGACCAGCACGGTGAACACGTTCAGCACCGAGAAGAGCCGGCTGCCGAAGATCGTGGTGGGCAGCATCGCCCCCTCGCCCCGGTGCCGTTCCAGCAGCACGAAGCAGACCGCGGCGAGGACCCCGACGCCGGCGGCGAGCAGCACCGGCCAGGAGCCGGCCCCACGTACCGGGGCGTCGATCAGGGCGTAGGTGAGCCCACCCAGGGCCAGCGCGCCGAGCAGCGCACCGGCGATGTCGAACCGTCGGCCGGCGGTGCGGGAGGCGTTCTCGTCCCGGCTCTCCGGCACCCAGCGCACCCCCGCCAGCAGCACCCCGGCCGCGAGCGGCAGGTTGATGAAGAAGATCCACCGCCAGGAGAGCGCGTCGATCAGCCACCCGCCGACGAACGGTCCGAGCGCGGTGGACACCCCGGACAGGCCGGACCAGGTGCCGATGGCGCGGCCCCGGTCGTCCGGGTGGAAGCTCGCCTGGAGCACCGACAGCGACCCGGGGGTGAGCAGCGCCCCGCCCGCGCCCTGGAGGAACCGGGCGGCGATCAGCTGGTTGGTGTCCTGGGCGAGGCCGCACAGGACGGAGGCGACCGCGAACCAGACCACCCCGATCAGGAAGATCCGCCGCCTGCCGAACCGGTCTCCCAGCGACCCACCGAGCAGGACGAACGCGGCCAGCATCAGCGCGTACCCGTTGACCGTCCATTGCAGACCGGCGACGGTCGCGTCGAGGTCGGCGCCCAGCCGGGGCAACGCCACGTTGACCACGGTGCTGTCCAGGAACACCATGCCCGAGGCGAGGATCGCGGCGAGCAGCGTCCCCCGTCCGGCCGTGGTACGGATACGGAGCGCGTGAGCGGGTGCCGTCATGGGTACCAATCTGCACGCCCTCGACCGGAGACGCCACGAAACGCGGAAACCGTGCCTTGGGTACTGTGCGGGATCGCCGGAAGCCCGCAAGCTGGAAAGGTGTCGTCTGTGCGTACCAGATCAGGAGGCCGCGCGGCGGTGGCGGCGGCCCTTGCCGCGCTGCTCGCCCTCGGCGCGGGTGGTTGTGACGTCTCGGTGGCGGAACCGGAGGCGCCACCCGGCAACTCCGGCAACGTCGGTGAGCAGCTCGCGGAGCTGACCGTCGCCGAGGCCGGCTCGATGAAGGGTTACAGCCGGAACCGCTTCCCACACTGGCGGGACACCGGCAAGAACTGCGACGTACGGGACAGTGTGCTCCAGCGCGACGGCAAGGACATCCGGCTCTCCGGCTGCAACGTGGTCGGCGGGCGGTGGGAGAGCGTCTACGACGGGCGGACCTTCACCGACCCCTCCGACGTGGACATCGACCACATGGTGCCGCTGGCCAACGCGTGGCGTTCCGGGGCCGACGAGTGGGACGACGCCAAGCGCGGCGACTTCGCCAACGACCTGACCCGACCGCAGCTCTTCGCGGTCTCCGCCAGCTCCAACCGGTCCAAGGGTGACCAGGACCCGTCGCAGTGGAAACCGCCGAATCGCGCCTACTGGTGCACGTACGCGGAACACTGGGTAGAGGTCAAGCACCACTGGAAGTTGACGGTGACCAGCGCCGAGAAGGCCGCCATCACCGACATGTTGGGGGGCTGCACATGGGCGAGCAAGCGCTGACACCGGCCGACGCCGGGGCCGACCCGGCCGGGACCCCGGCCGACCGATCGCAGGAGGGCACGGGGGCGGCCACCGCCGGGATGACCGCCGACGGACAGCCCGCCGCCCCGGCCGGGGTGCCGGGCGCGGGGATGACCGCCGACGCGGGCGGCACCGGCGGGCCCCGCGAGCTGACCGCCGACCTGGTCGCCGGCCCCGGCGGGGTGATGACCGACGAGGTGGGCGTGGTGACCGGCGAGCTGACCCTCAAGACGCGGTACGCCGACGGGCAGGTCACGCTCACCGTGCAGTACAAGGACGCCGACGAGTGGTACGCGGTGACCGGCGGGACGGCCAAGCTCGCCGACCCGGCCGACCTCGACGCCGTGCACACCGTCGCGCTCGCCCTGCTGCACCGCCCCGAGGGCTGACGCACCCACGGCAGGGCCCCCTTCCCGACGCCGGGAAGGGGGCCCTGTCACCTGCTCACGGGGTGGGGATCAGCTCACCGGGGTCGCCCGGCGTCCCGCCCTCGTCCGGTCGGACCAGTTCGGGTTCCACCTCGTGCGGGCGCAGCCGCCCGGCGGCGATATCCTCGGCGAAGTGGCAGGCGACCCGGTGGCCGCCGACGACCTCGCGCAGCGCCGGCCGCTCGTCGGCGCAGCGGGTCGGCTGCGCCCACGGACACCGGGTGTGGAACCGGCAGCCGGCCGGCGGGTTGGTGGGCGACGGCAGGTCACCGGCGAGCAGGATCCGCTCCCGCCGGTCCTCGACCAGCGGGTCCGGCACCGGCACCGCCGACATCAACGCCTTCGTGTACGGGTGCATCGGCTCCCGGTAGAGGTCGTCGCTGGACGCCTCCTCCACCAGCCCGCCCAGGTACATCACCCCGACGGTGTCGGCGATGTGCCGGACCACCGCCAGGTCGTGCGCGATGATCAGGTACGTCAGCCCGCGCTCGTTCTGGAGGTCCTCCAGCAGGTTGAGCACCTGGGCCTGGATCGACACGTCGAGGGCGGAGACGGGTTCGTCGGCGACGATCAGGTCCGGGTCGAGCACCAGGGCACGGGCGATGCCGATGCGCTGGCGCTGCCCGCCGGAGAACTCGTGCGGATACCTGCTCAGCGCCGAGGCGGGCAGGCCGACCGCCTTCAGGGTGTCCCGCAGCCGCCGGTTCGTCGCCTCCTTGTCGTCGGCGAGGCCGTGCGCCTTGAGCCCTTCCACCAGCAGCGACTCCACCGACTGCCGGGGGTCCAGGCTGGAGAGCGGGTCCTGGAAGATCATCTGCATCCGGCGGCGGGCCCTGCGCATCGACTCGCCCTTGAGCGCGCGTACGTCGGTGCCGTCGAAGACGATCTCGCCGTCGGTCGGTTCGACCAGCCGCAGCAGGCCCCGGCCGAGCGTCGACTTGCCGCACCCCGACTCGCCCACCAGCCCGTACGTCTCACCCGCGTTGATCGACAGGGAGACACCGTCGACCGCGTAGACGTAGCCGACGGTACGGTCGAAGAGCAGCCCGCTCTTGATCGGGAAGTGCACCTTGACGTCGCGCAGCTCGATCAGCGGCCGCCCCTGTTCCGCCGCACCCCCCGCCCCGGCCTGCCCGGTCGCGGCGTCGTCCGTCGCGGCACCATCCGTGTTTCCGGTCCGTTCGGTCACGGCACCGCCACCTCCTCCGAAACGGGGTTGTTGCACCGCAGGTCGCCGCCGGTGGCGGTGGGCTCCAACGGTGGCGGGCCGTCCAGGCAGGCGTCCACCACGTTGTCGCAGCGGGGCGCGAAGGCGCAGCCCTCGACCCACGGGATGTTGTCGGCCACCGAGCCACGGATCGCGTGCAGCCGTTCGCCCCGCACCGAGTCGAGCCGGGGCACCGAGTTGAGCAACCCGTGCGTGTACGGGTGCCGGGGCCTGGCGAACAGCTCGTGCCGGGCGGCCCGCTCCACCACCTTGCCGCCGTAGAGCACGTTGACCGTGTCGCAGAGGCCGGCCACCACCCCGAGATCGTGAGTGATCATGATGAGCGCGGTGCCGGTCTCGTCGACCAGCTGCTTGAGCAGGGTGAGGATCTGCGCCTGGATGGTGACGTCCAGCGCGGTGGTCGGCTCGTCGGCGATGAGCAGCCGGGGCTTGCAGGCCAGCGCGATGGCGATCAGGGCACGCTGGCGCATACCGCCGGAGATCTGGTGCGGGAACTCCGTCAGCCGACGGTCCGGGTCGGGGATGCCCACCGCGTCGAGCAGTTCCCGGGCCTCCCGCAGCGCCTTGCGGCGGTCCATCCCCCGGTGCCGCTCCAGCACCTCGGCGACCTGCACCCCGATCGGGACGACCGGGTTCAGCGAGGACAGCGGGTCCTGGAAGATCATGCCGATGTCCCGGCCGCGGCGGTCCCGCAGGTCGTCCGGGCGGAGCTTGAGCAGGTCGGTGCCCTCGAACAGCACCTCACCGGTGACCCGGTTGCCGCGCTTCGGCAGCAGCCCCATGACCGCCAGGCTGGTCACGCTCTTGCCGCAGCCGGACTCGCCGACCAGGCCGACCGTCTGCCCCGGCTCCACCGTGAAGCTGACCTGGTCGACCGCCGTGAACGGCCGCTCGCCCCGGCGTTGGAACACCACGCTCAGATCGCGTACGTCGAGCAGGCTCATCGGGTCACATCCTCACTGTGCTGGTCGTTCGCCTCCGGCTGCGGTCGCCGGTCCACCCGGCTCCCGTCCGGCCCGGGGCCGCCTGCCACACCGCACCGCCGCACCGCCGTCACCGCCGGTTCTTCGGGTCGATCGCCTCGCGCATCGCCTCACCGAGCAGGGTGAAGCCGAGCGCGACCACGATGATCGCGAGCGCCGGATGGTAGGCCAGCTCGGGGCGGACCTCGAAGTAGCGCTGGCCGTCGACGCCGAGCATCAGCCCCCACTCCGCCCGGTTGATGTCCGGGTCGCCGAGGCCGAGGAAGGACAGCGCCGCCGCGTCGAGGATCGACACCGCGAAGGTCAGCGTGGCCTGCACGATCACCGCGGTCAGCGAGTTGGGCAGCATGTGCCGCAGGACGATGTTGCGTTCCTTGACGCCCAACGCCCGCGCGGCGAGGACGTGGTCGCTCTCCCGCTGGGCCAGCATCGAGCCGCGCAGCAGCCGGGCGAAGATCGGCACGCTGACGATCGCCACCGCGAAGATCACCGTCCACTGGCTCGACCGGCTGGCCATCGCGACCAGGGTGATCGCCAGCAGCAGGCTGGGCAGCGCCAGCATCACGTCGGTGAGGCGCATCAGCACCACGTCGACCCAGCCGCCGAAGGCACCGGCGATCGCGCCGAGCAGCACGCCCAGGGTGAGGCCGATCAGGGTGGCCAGCACGCCCACGAAGAGGGTCTGCCGACTGCCGTGGATCATCCGGGAAAGGAAGTCCCGGCCGAGCGGGTCCGAGCCGAACGGGTGCCCGGCGGTGGCGCCGGGGATGCTGTCCACGGTCAGGTCCCGGGTCAGCTCGTCGAAGCGTTGCACCGGGTCGTGCGGGGCGATCAGCGGGGCGAAGAGCGCCACCAGCACGAACAAGCCGACGATGACGGCGCCGACGATGGCCACCGGGTTACGGCGCAGCCGGCGCAGCGCGTCCCGGTAGAGGCTGACCCCGCCCGGGTCGGCGGTGGCCCGCGCCAACTCGTCGAGCCGGGCCCGCTTGCGGTCGCCGAGCCGACCGATGCTGCGCTCCCGCCGCTGCTCCGGGGTCTCGTCGGCCGGCCCGGCGGGGCGGTCCTCGGTCGGGTTCCCGGCGGGCTGGTCGGTGGGGGTGTCGCCGGTACGGGGCTTGCCCACGCCGGGGCGGGTGGTCGGGTCGGTCATCGCACACGCACCCTCGGGTCGATGAAGGCGTAGGAGAGGTCGACCAGCAGGTTGACCAGCACGAAGACCAGCGCGGCGAGCAGGATGATCGCCTGGAGCACCGGGTAGTCCCGGCCACCGCTGATCGAGTCGGTGATCAGGGTGCCGAGCCCGCCCCAGTTGTAGACCTTCTCGGTGAGCACCGCGCCGGAGAGCAGCGCACCCGTCTGCAGACCGATGGTGGTGACCACCGGCAGCAGGGCGTTACGCAGGATGTGCCGGCCCCGGATGGTGCGGTGCCGCAGGCCCTTCGCCTCGGCGGTCCGTACGTAGTCCTCGTTGAGCACGTCGAGCACGCTGGCCCGGGTGATCCGGACGATCACCGCCAGCGGGATCGTGGCCAGCGTGACCGCCGGCAGGATCAGGTGCCAGAGCGCGTCGGCGCTGGCGTCGAACTCCCGGGTGAGCAGGCCGTCCAGGACGTAGAACCCGGTCACCGAGGTGTTGTCCATCCCGGTGCTGATCCGCCCGGACGGCGGGAACCAGTGGATGTCCTGGGTGAGCACGTCCTTGAGCAGGTAGCCCAGGAAGAAGATGGGGATCGAGATGCCGAGCAGGGTGCCGGCGATGGTCAGGTTGTCGAGGAGTCGGCCCCGGTAGCGGGCGGCGAGATAGCCCAGCGGCACCCCCAGCCCCACCGCGATGATCATGGCGGCGATGGCCAGTTCGATGGTGGCCGGGAAGGCGCGGGCGATGACGTCGGTGACGGGGTCACCGGTCCGGATCGAGTTGCCCAGGTCCCCGGTGAGGACCCGCTGCATGAACTTGCCGTACTGCACGAGGATCGGCTGGTCGTAACCGAGCGCCTTGATCAGCAGCGCCCGTCGTTCCGGGGTGGCCCGCTCACCGAGCAGCGCCTCGACCGGCCCGCCGGGCAGGTTCCGCAACCAGACGAAGATCAGCGCGGACAGCGCTATCAGCGTCACCACCAGTTGGAGCAGGCGGCGGACTATGACTCGCAACATCTCTCACACACCAGACTCTCGATGTTCGCGGCATCGGCCCGGGCCGGCACTTGCTCCCGACCCGGGCCGATGCACGCCTACGGCGTCAGCCGACGGACGTCACTTGCTGCTGACGCTGACCGTGTTGAACCGCTCGTCGGTCAACGGGCTGGCGACCATCCCCTGCACGTCCTTGGTGACGACGATGGCCGGCGGGGCGTGCCAGACCGGCACGGCCGGCAGCCACTTCGCGGCGATGTCGCGGTTGACCTGCTCCCAGGCCGCCTTCTTGCCCGCCTCGTCGACGGTGCCGTCGGCCTTGGCGATCGCGTCGAACATCTCGGTCATGGCCTGGTCGCCGAACTCGACCTTGCCCCGGCCGAAGAAGGTGCCGACGAAGTTGCCCGGGTCGTTGTAGTCACCGGTCCAGCCGAGGATGTGCAGGTCCTGCTTGCCGAACTGCTGCACGTCGTCCTTGAAGCCACCGTTCCACGGACGCGGCGTGCCGTTGACCTTGATGCCGACGGCCTGCAGGTCGTTGGCCAGGACGGTGAAGATCTCCTGCGGGTTCGGCATGTACGGCCGGGAGACGTCCGGCGGGTAGTAGAAGTTGAGGGTCAGCCCCTCGGCACCGGCCTCCTTGAGCAGCTGCTTGGCCTTGTCCGGGTTGTACTCGTACTTCTGCACGTCCGGGGCGTAGCCGAGCACGGTGTCCGGCATGAACTCGTCGGCGACCTTGGTGCCACCCGGGCCCTTGGTCTGCACAAGCTGCTGACGGTTGAGGGCGTAGGCGATCGCCTGGCGCACCCGCAGGTCCTTCAGCTTCGGGTTCTTCTGGTTGATGCCCAGGTAGAGGATGTTGAACGCCGGGCGGTCGAGGACCTGGAAGCCCTCACCGGCCAGCGCCTTGCGGTCGGCCGGCGCCGGGAAGTCGATGCCCTGGACGGTGCCCGCGCGCAGCTCCTGCTTACGGGTGTTCTCGTCCTTGATCACCTTGATGATGACCTTGTCGACCTTGGCCTTCTCACCCCAGTAGTCGGGGTTGCGGTTCAGGGTGATCTCGTTCTTGGCCTTGTCCCAGCCGCCGAAGGTGAACGGGCCGGTGCCGACCGGGGTGGTGGTCGCGAACGAGCTGTACTCGAAGGAGTCGCCGTTCTGCTTGACCGTGTCGGCGTCACCCTTCTTGAGGGCCTCCGGGCTGGCGATCGAGAGCGCGGTCAGCGCGAACGCGCCGGGGAACGCACCCTTGTACCTGTTGAGGGTGACCACGGCGGTGCCGTCGTCCTTGGCCTCACACTTGTTGTAGAGCGCCTCGCCGGCACCCTCGGCCTCGTTCTTGGCGAACCCGCCGAAGACGTCCTGGTAGTAGATCATCTGCGACTGGGCGGCGGCGCCCTTCATGTTGTACCAGCGGTCGAAGTTGAAGCAGACCGCGGCGGCGTTGAAGGGGGTGCCGTCGTGGAACTTCACGCCCTGGCGCAGCTTGAAGGTCCAGACCTTGCCCTCGGGGTCGTGCTCCCAGCTCTCGGCGAGGCCACCGACCAGGTCGGCCGTGCCGGGCTTGTGCTGGACCAGCGTGTCGTACATCTGCCGGACCGGCCGGAACGACTCACCGTCGTCGTTGAAGATCGGGTCGAAGTTCTTCGGGTCACCGGCACCGGCGAAGATGAAGGTGCCGCCCGTCTTGGCCTCGCCACTGCTGTCATCGCCGCGGTCACTCTCCGCACAGCCGGCCGCGCCGACCGCCAGGGCTGCAACGGCCACGAGGCTCACGGCCGTCCTTAGCCTTCTCGCCTGCATCTCTCACCTCTGTCATCCGCCTGAACAACGCCGGTCCATGGCTCGGTCCGTGAGCGGGAGGCTATGACACGACACACCGAAGCGGAACGTCCGTTAGGCAATCGCTACCAAGCCGACACCAAGCGCTCCGTCTGACACCGCCGGATCTCCCGACAAACGGGACTGTCACAGCGGAACCTCGGAGTTATGTCGGGAAGTCACCCGATTGTCCGGGCCAGGAACGCCGTCGTCACCCGCCGTCACGATCCAGCCCGCCGCCCCGCGCCGACCGGGCCGACGGACGCCGTCCGGACGGGGTGCCGGGCGCCGCCGGCACCGGTGTCCGGTCCTGGGCACGGCCCGCGTCCGGGCCCGGGTCGTATGCGCCGGGTGGGGTCGACGTCCGGTGACCGGCGGCACCCGCCGGCCGGAATCCCGACCGGGCCCCCGGCGTTACACCATCCGTACGACCGCAGCAGCACCCCGGGCCGCCCGACGCCCCGGCCGCCGGCGGAATGACCCGGCACCGACGGTCGTTACACCTCGGTACGACCGCAGCAGCACCCCGGCCCACCCCGCACCAGCTGCGGGAATGACCCCGGAACCCCGGTCGTTACCACTGACCCCGGCACGAGCGGCAACCACCCCGGCCGGGAACCCCTGAACCTCCCTTCCCCCGCACGAGCGGCCCCCGACGTGGTGCCCACGCCCCAACACCGCCCGTCCCCCACGGGCACACCCGGCCCTCCACCGGCCGGACGGGGCGTCTACCCCCGAAGGAGCTTCCCCATGAACACCACCATCCTGCGCAAGAGCATCCTCGGCATCGCCGGTCTCGCCGTCGCCGGTGGCCTGGCCGCCGGCCCGCTCAACCACCACACCCCCACCATCGACACCCGCCCCGTCGCCGCCGTCCAGGCCGACAAGCCGGCCACCGACACGCTGATCCCGCACGGTGTGCAGGGCGACCAGTCCCACATCGACCTCAACGACGAGCAGACCGGCAACGTCAAGGCGATCATCGCGGCGACGAAGAAGGCCGGCATGGACGAGCGGGCCGCGGTGGTGTCGATCGCCACCGCCCTGCAGGAGTCGAAGCTGGAGAACCTCGGCCACCTCGGCGACCGCAACGACCACGACTCGCAGGGCCTGTTCCAGCAGCGCCCGTCGAGTGGTTGGGGCACGGTGGAGCAGATCACCGACCCCGAATACGCCACCCTGGCCTTCCTCAAGGGCCTCAAGCAGGTCGATGGCTGGCAGGACATGCCCCTGACCAAGGCCGCCCAGACGGTGCAGGTCTCCGCCTACCCCGACCACTACGCCCAGTGGGAACAGCAGGCCGCCGACCTCGTCGCCCAGCACTGGAACAGCTGACCCTGCGTACGACACGATGGCCGGCACCCCGAACGGGGTGCCGGCCATCGGCGTACGTGGCGGGGGGTCAGACCGCGCGGCGGCCCTCGAAGGCCCGACCCAGGGTGATCTCGTCGGCGTACTCCAGGTCGCCGCCGACCGGTAGGCCGCTGGCCAGGCGGGTGACCGCGATGCCCATCGGCTTGACCATCAACGCCAGGTACGTCGCGGTCGCCTCGCCCTCGGTGTTCGGGTCGGTGGCCAGGATCAACTCGCGGATCGTCCCCGCGCTGAGCCGGCTCATCAACTCGCGGATGCGCAGGTTGTCCGGGCCGATCCCCTCCAACGGATTGATCGCCCCGCCGAGCACGTGGTAGCGGCCCCGGAACTCACCGGTCCGCTCGATCGCCACCACGTCCTTCGGTTCCTCGACCACGCAGATCACCTCGTCGGTGCGGCGCGGGTCGCGGCAGATCCGGCACTGCTCCGACTCGGCGACGTTGAAGCAGGTGGTGCAGAACCGGACCAGGTCCTTGACCTTGCGCAGCGCACCGGCGAGCCGGGTGACGTCGGCCGGGTCCGCCGACAGGACGTGGAAGGCGATCCGTTGGGCGCTCTTCGGGCCGACGCCCGGCAGCCGCCCCAACTCGTCGATCAGGTCCTGGATGGCACCCTCGTACATCTGCGGGTCAGAATCCGGGCAGGCCGAGGCCGCCCATGCCGCCGGCCACCGGGCCCATCTTCCGGTCGGTCAGCTCCTTGGCCGCCTCGGCGGCGTTGTGCAGGGCCGCGACGACCAGGTCCTCCAGGGTCTCGACGTCCTCCGGGTCGACCGCCTTCGGGTCGATCCTGATGCTCTTGACCTCGCCGGAGCCGGACACGGTCGCGGTGACCAGGCCGCCGCCGGCGGTGCCGGTCAGCTCGGCCTCGGCCAGTTCGGCCTGCGCCTTGGCGATCTGCTGCTGCATCTTCTGCGCCTGCTTCAGCATCTGCTGCATGTTCGGCTGTCCACCTGGGCGCACGGATGGCTCCTTCTCGCACTCGTCTGCTCGGCCGCGCCCAGCCTAGTCGGGCACGACCGGTGGTCTCCGGTCCGGGCGACGGCGGGTCAGCGCGCGTCCACCTCGTCGATCTTCTCGGCCCCGAACGCCTCCCGGAGCAACTGCACCGCCTGCTCCTCGCTGGACTGCCGGGCGGTCCGCTCGTCGATCACCTCGTCCAGCGGTTCGTCACCCGGATCGAAGCCCTCGTAGGCCGGGGCGGTCGTCGGCTGCGAACGTCCACCGGCACGCCCCGGCCCGTCGTAGTCCGGGTCGTACGGTGGCTCACCGGCCCAGTCGGCGTCCGCCGTCCGGCGTGCCGGCTGGGCGGTCCGGGGCACCTTGGCGCTGCCGGCCGCTGCCGCCGCCGCGGCCGCCCGCGCCGCCGCGATCGCGCTGCTCACCGGGGCTGCACCGGGGGCGGTCGCACCGGTCTGCGCCGGGGCCGTCGCCGGTCCCGCCGGCCTGGGTACGGCAGTCGCCGCCCCGCCGGCACGCGCGGTCGCCGCCCCGGCCGCCGGTGCCACCGGCCGTGCTCCCGACCCCCCGGCCGTGCCCGGTCCGGCCTGCGCGCCCGCAGATCGGCCCGCCATACCGTCGGGCGTCGTCGCCGTGGCCACCGCGCCGCCCGGACGGGCCGCCTCGGGCCAGTCGCCGGCGTCGCCCGCGCCGCCGACCCCGCCGGGGCGGGCAGCCTCCGGCCATCCGTCCTCGCCACCGGGACGGGCCGGCTCGGGCCAGTCGTCGTCGGCCGCGTTGGTCCCGCCGCCCTGCGCCTGCGGGTCGTCGCCCCGCACCGCGACGGCGGTCGCCCCGCCCGCGCCGGAACCGTCCACCGCACCGGCGCCGTTCACGCGACCGGCACCGGCAACACCCGGCACCCCGTGCGGGCCACCGGGGCCGGCCCCGCCCGCCACGCCGTTCACGCCGAGCCCGGGGTGCGCGCCGGTCGGGGCAGCATCGGACCGGGCCGCCGGCCCGCCGGCCGGACGGGCCACGCTGGACGGGCCGGGACCGGCATCCGGGCTGGCTGACGGGCGGGACGGGTGGGGGGTGGCAGCACCATCGGGCGGGCCGGGCGGGGAGTCGGCGACAGGCGTGGCCGGGCGGGCCGGACGCGACGGACCACCCAGGGTCGCCCCACCCCGCTCGCCGGCCACCTCGCAGCGGATCTGCCAGCGACCGCCCAGCTCCTCGTAGAGCGCGTCGGTGAGCACCCGGGCGTGGTCGGCCATCATCTTGGCCAGCACCACCGACTTCACGGTCACCACCAGCGTGTCACCGTCGAGGTCCCGGACCACGGCGTCCCGCATCAGGGCGGCGATCCGCTTGTTCGTCCGGTTGACCTTGCCGACCACCTCCGGCCACGCCCGCCGGACGGCCACCGCGTCGAGCGCGCCCACCGGGTCGCCGCCCGGACGGGGCGGCTCGGGCGTCGCCGGATCGGGCAGCACCGCCGACGGCGGCACCGGACGGCGTACGGGAGCGGCGTCGACGACCGGTGGGCCACCCGACGTCGGCGCGGCGGGTGCCGCCGAGGATGGTGCGGATCGGGCTCCGGCCACGGCGGCCCGCGCGGCAGCCGCCCCGGTGGGGCCTGCGGACTCCGCCGGGGTGTCGGCGACGGCCGGAGTGGGCTGGGGGCGTACCTCGGTGGGGGTGGGGGAAGTCGCGGAGCCGGCGGCGGCCGGCGGCAGGTCGACGGCACCCAGGGTGAGCCGGCGCTCCATCCGTTCCAGGCGTTGCAGCAGGCCACCTGAGGAGTCGTCGACGCCGGGCAGCAGCATCCGGGCGCAGATCAGCTCCAGCAGCAGCCGGGGAGCGGTGGTGCCGCGCATGTCGACCAGACCGTTGTGCACGATGTCGGCGCAGCGGGACAGCGTCGCCGGGCCGAGCCGCTGGGCCTGGGCGGCCATCCGCTCGATCTGGTCGGCCGGGCCGTCGATCAGGCCCTTGTCGGCGGCGTCCGGCACCTGCTGGAGCACGATCAGGTCGCGCAGCCGTTCCAGCAGGTCGGAGGCGAACCGGCGCGGGTCGTGCCCGGCCTCGGCCACCCGGTCGACGGTCGCGTACGCCGCCGCGCCGTCCCCGGCGGCCAGCGCGTCGCACATCTCGTCGATCAACGCGGCATCGGTGACGCCGAGCAGCGCAGCGGCCCGGGGATAGCTGACCCCCTCCGGGCCGGCACCCGCGATGAGCTGGTCGAGCACGGAGAGGCTGTCCCGGGCGCTGCCGCCACCGGCGCGCACCACCAGCGGGAAGACCGCCGGATCGACGGTCACCCCCTCGGCCTGGGTGAGCTGCTCCAGGTACGGCCGGAGCACCTTCGGCGGGATCAGCCGGAACGGGTAGTGGTGCGTCCGTGACCTGATCGTGCCGAGGACCTTCTCCGGCTCGGTCGTGGCGAAGATGAACTTGACGTACTCCGGGGGCTCCTCGACCAGCTTGAGCAGCGCGTTGAAGCCGGCCGACGAGACCATGTGCGCCTCGTCGATGACATAGATCTTGAAGCGGCTCTGGGCCGGCGCGAAGAACGCCTTCTCGCGCAGCTCACGGGCATCGTCGACGCCACCGTGGCTGGCCGCGTCGATCTCGATGACGTCGATCGAGCCGGAGCCGTCGACGGCCAGCGACCGGCAGGAGTCGCACTGCCCGCACGGCTCCGGGGTGGGGCCCTGCTCACAGTTGAGCGAACGGGCCAGGATCCGGGCGCTGGAGGTCTTGCCGCAGCCCCGGGGGCCGGAGAACAGGTAGGCGTGGTTGAGCCGCCCGCTGCGCAGCGCCTGCGACAACGGCTCGGTGACGTGCTCCTGGCCGATGACCTCGGCGAAGGTGCGCGGCCGGTACTTGCGGTAGAGCGCCAGCGTCACTCGCCCCGCCTCCTCTCGACCGAGCCATTCTGCGCCGGTCGGGCGCGGGTGACCACCCACCACCCCGGACCCGGCCCGCAGGTACGGTACCGGTGGCCGGAGACAAAAAGGCCTCCCGTGCACCCGGCAGAGCTCGCTTATCCTTGCTGCCTTCCGGCCCTGGGGAGGTTCACGAGATACCGCCGCACGGGAGGTAGGCCCCACCCTACCCGACAGCCGGTGGATCTTCGGGGGGTGGTGGGGTGGCCGGGCCGCCGGGGACCTGTATCCTGGCTCGCGGAGGATTCGCCTAGAGGCCTAGGGCGCACGCTTGGAAAGCGTGTTGGGATAAAACCCTCACGAGTTCGAATCTCGTATCCTCCGCTCGCCTGAGCAGCACCAACGTCGAGGGTCGGCCCCGATCGGGAGCCGGCCCTTCGTCGTTTCCTGCGACGTCCAGCGCCCCGCCCGCCGGCCGCGCCCGGTCCCGCTGCGCTATGCCCGTGGCAGAACGGGCGTACCACGCCTCGTCCCCTTCTCTAGGGTCACCGCAGGTGGGCCGGTGGGCGGGCCGCCCGGTGGGGAGGCAGCGATGCGGATCGTCTTCGTGCACGGGGCGTGCGTACGCGACGGGGCGTGGTGGTGGTCCCGGGTCGACGCGCTGCTCGCGGCCGGCGGGACGGCGAGCGTCGCGGTACGGCTACCGAGCTGCGGTGAGCTGCCGGACGCCCGTCGGCCGGCAGGGCTGGACGACGACGTGGAGGAGACCCGTCGGGTCCTGCGGGACGGCGGGCCGACGATCCTCGTCGCCCATTCCTACGGCGGGGTGGTCGCCAGTGCGGCGGCCGACGCCGGGGACGTCCGGCATCTCGTCTACGTCAGCTCGTTCCTGCCCGACGTGGGTGAGTCGCTGGCCGATCTCGGCCCCGCCGGACCCGCGCCCCACCTGGAGTTCTTCCCCGACGGCACGTTCGCAGCCCGGCCCGAGCTGGTTCCGCCGCTGTTCATGCACGACTGTGACCCGGCGGCGGTGGACGGTGCGCTGGCCCGGCTGGTCCGGCAGGACGCCGCCGTGCTCACCACCCCGGTCCGGTACGCCGGCTGGCGGTCGACCCCGTCGACGGGGGTGGTCTGTGCCGGGGACCGCGCCACCCCGCCGGAGGTGCAGCGCGCCCAGGCGGCACGGGCGGGGCGGACGGTGGAGCTGGCCACCGGGCACCATCCGATGCTCTCCCACCCGGAACTGCTCGCCAGTCTGCTGCGGAAGGTCGCCGCCGAACACGACTGAGAACATATGCGCGGGACGCCAGAGGGGTCTGAGCGGTGCGTGTCCCTTACGGTCGAACGGTGAAGCGACCGCGCTTGTACGGACCGGGCGAACTGGCTGCCCTGTTCAACGTGTCGCGGCAACGGGTCCTACAGATCACCCGCCGACCCGGCTTCCCCGAACCACTCGCCCGCCTGATCGGCACCACGGTCTGGGACGCGGACGAGGTGGACGAGTGGGCACGCCGCCACCGCCCACCCCGCCCGCCTGCGGAAGACGACGAGTAGCCGCCCGGCCCGTCGGCAGGGCACAGCAACACCGGCATGCCTCCCGCCGCGGACCCCGGTACGGTGCGGGCACTCGCGGCGGCCCGGGCACCGTCGTACACATGTGCTATCCACAGGGTGTGGATGGCGGGGGGATCGGATGAGTTACGAGCTCAGCGCGGTCGTCGCGGACGTCGAGCTGCTGCGGGAGCAGACCGCCGACCTGGATCACGCGGTGCTGGCGGCGCTGCGACAGGATTTCGCGCTGCTGCCGGTGACGCCGCAGTTGGTCGAGGAGCTGACCGGCGCGCTGCCGGACTACCACCCCGAGGAACCGACCCCCGAGCAGCCGTTCGAGCTGGTGATCTCGCCGGCGCTGGGTGGGCTGCTGGACCGCTGGTCGCAGCGGGGGCCGGTGGCGTACCTGGAGGCGGAGTTCGCCGGCGGGCTCGGCCACCAGGCGTCGGCGGTGTGGTTAGGCGGCCGGTTGAGCTGGGGCCCCCGCTTCGACTCGGCCTTCACGCTGCCGCGCGGGGAGTGGCCGATCAACGCGGCACTGGCCCGGCTCGGCGTGGAGCCCGGCCGGTGGCTGGACCCGTTCGCCGAGCTGGGCCTGCACCTGGAACGGCACACCGCCGGCTGGCTGGCACACGGCCGGCGCGGGCTGACTGCCGACTACTGGGACGAGCTGGCCGAGGAATGGGAAGAGCAGCAATTCCCGGCTGACCAGCAACCTGAACGCTCCGGTCCCGTTGGGGACTGGGGGATTCCATGAAATTGCGACAATTTGCCGTTCTTGCGGCGTTACTGGTGGCTGCCTCGGCGTCGGGCAGCGGCACCCATCCGTCGGGGCCCGAGGTCCCGGCGCGGCCGATCGGGGCCAGCCAGGTGGTCGGACTGCACGGCCTCGCCGGGGCCGAGTTCGGTGCCAGCGAGACCGAGCTGGCCCGACGCGGGGTGCTGCGCGCCGACGCCGACGCCTGCGGCATGACGCTGGCCGGGCACGGCACGGCCAGCCCGATCTTCGTCGACGACCGGCTGGTGCTGCTCTGGCTCGACGACCCGATGAGCACCCCGGAGGGGATCACGGTCGGCACCCCCGTCGCCGAGGTGCTGAGCCGCTACCCGTCATCCGTCCGGCTGCACGCGCCACCACGGACGTACCGGTTCGACGGGCTGCTGGCCCGCGACGGCGACCGGGGCTACCTCTTCCTGCACGACGGCACGGCCGTCCGGGAGATCATCGCCGGGTACGCCGACTGGGCCCGCCGCCTCTTCGACGAGGGTCACAGCCCCTGCTGAACTGCAACCGCGACGTGGATTGTCCGCGACCGGCCCCGATGAGAACATCTCCTGGCCACGCGGTCGGCGTCAGCAGCACACGGGGGATCGATGTCACGTACCGTCCTGTCCCGCCCGGTGATCCGGGCCGGAAAGTCACTGCCACGCCTCGCGCTGGCCGCCCTGCTCGTCCCGGCCCTGGCCGTCGGCCCGATCGCCGCAGGTGACGGGGCACCGACCCCGGCTGCGGCGGTCGGTACGTCAGACAGCACGGCGACCCACCCGCCGGCACCCGCCACATGGGACCCGGGGTCGCCGGCCGCCACCGCCCGGAAGACGCCGGCCACCGGATCTGGCCGGAACACACCGGACCGGGACGTGCCGGTTCCCGCAGCCGAGCGGACCGCACCACAACTGGCGACGACCCCGGCCCCTGGTACGCAGGCCGCCGGGCTGAGCACCGGACAGCCACGTACCCGGTCCACCACCATCGTCCGGCAGCCCAAGCCACCCCGCTCCCGCTGCGGCGGCGTTCTGGCCCTCGGCAGGGTCTTCACCTGCACCGCGATCGTCGACCAGGCGCAGGACGTCTGGACCGTCACCACCACCGCCGCCGACGACCTGCTGCTGATCCAGCTCGGGCGGGGCTCCGGGCCGGACTCCGTCGGCGGCCGGGTCGCCGATGCCGCAGGTCGCGAGTTGTGCCGGCTCGGCGTGGACGCGAACCGCTGTCGGGTCGGTGCCGCCGGGACCTACCGGATCACCCTGCGGTTGCCGTACTCGACCGGGCGGGGGAACTACACGATCGCGGCCGAGTCGACGCATACCCCGTCGAGCTGCGGGCAGTTGCCGGCGGATCTGTTCGACTTCGGGTCACCGGGGAGCACGGTGACCCTGCCGGCCGGGGCGGCCGCCCGGTGTCACCTGTTCGACCAGCCGCGCGGTGCGCTGCTGCGGTTCGCCGACCCGGGCGGCCCGCGCGACATCCGGGGGCTGATCCTCGACGGGCAGCACGGAACGCTCTGCGAGTTGAGCTATGGCGGCGGTGACTGCTGGCTCGAACGGCCGGGCCCCTACCGGCTGCTGAGCTGGGAACAGTACGGCAAGGAGGGCACCCACCTGGTCAAGGCGCGGCGGCTGTCCGACCCGGCGGGCTGCCAGAGCCTGCCGCTCGCCCCGTACGGCGACCCGGGCAGCGCCGTGAACAGCGGTGCGACCCCGGCCGGCGAGACGACCTGTCACATCTTCAGCACCGACGCGGCCCGGCCGCTGCTCGTCCGCGCCATCAGCCTCGACGCCACCAGCTTCGACTGGCAGGTGCTGGATGCCACGGGCGCTCAGGTCTGCGCCCGGGAGGGCATCCCGGTCTGCAGCGTGCCGGCCGCCGGCCGGTACACCCTGCTGGTCAGTAGTCCCCTCTACGCCGACCGGCCCCACCGGTACGAGGTGGCGCTGAACCCGCTCGACCGGGCCGACGGATGCGCGCCGAACACCGGCTACGCCCCCTGGGACCAACCGGCCCTCCAGGTACGCCAGCTCGCCCGGGTACAGACCAACTGCCATCCCTTCACCGGCCTGGCAGGTGAACGGGTGATCGTGTCCGGCGCACGCTGGACGATGGACAGCGGTGGCGAACGGGTCTGCACTGAGCCTTCCGACCAGGTCGGCTGCGTGCTCCCGGCTGACGGCGATTACCGGGTGATCTCATACCGGGAGTGGACCGGGAACGCCCCCGAGACGTACCCGCTGGCCATCAGGCGGATCTCCGACCCGGTGGGCTGCCCCACGGTCCGGCCCGGCAGCTACGGCACGGCACCCACCGGTGCCCCGGCCCCGGTCGCGTGCCGGATCCTGGACGTCCCGGCCGCCGGGGTCTACCGGGTGACCGCCCTGGACAGCGACAACGTGACCGCGTTCGCCCGGGTCCTCGACACCGCCGGCCGGACGGTCTGCGCCCAGGTCCGCTGCCCGCTGCCCGCCGGACGGCACACCCTGCTGGCCAGCGGGGACGCCACCAGCACCACCGAGTTCGTGGTGTCCCTGCTGCCGCTGCGGCCGACCGGGTGCACACCCGTCTCCGACGCCGGCTGGGCCGACGCGCCGCACCGGGGCCGGATCGACACCTCCGGCCAGATCGACTGCCTGGTCCTGCCCACCCTGTCCGGGGCGTCGATCGCCACGCTGCTGCCTGTCGACGCCGCGTTGAACGTCGACATCGTGGACGCGGACGGCGAGGCGGAGTGCAGCCTCTGGTGGTACACCTGGCACGGCTGCGAACTGGACGGCCCGGCACCGCACTCGGCGCTGCTCACCGGGCACACCTTCGTGACGCAGCTGGCGTACACGGTGGGCTTCGCCAGGACCGACGCGCCGGCCTGCCCGACGCTGCCCCGGGACACCACGGACACCACCGTGACCACCGGCCCGGACCGCCTCGCGGCCTGCTTCACCGTCCCAGCCGACCAGCACGCCGCCCGGCAGACCCTCACCTGGGCGCGCACCGCCGGCACCGGCCGGGCCCGGCTGACCGTCTTCGACGGGGCGGGACGGTCGCCGTGCGGGACGGACCGTGCCGTCCAGGGCACCGTCACCTGCGCGCTGCCTCCCGGCCCGGTCACCGTGCTGCTGGATGCCGACGGCAACACCGCCACCTACCGGCTGGGTCACCGGAACGCCGGCACCTCCTGACCCGGTCGCGGGCCGGCTCCGACCAGGGGCCGGCCCGACAAACGCGGAACGCCCGGTCGATCCTCACGGATCAACCGGGCGTTCTCGCTGTTCACGAGCGGTGGCGGCGGGATTTGAACCCGCGGAGGGCGTAAACCCTCACACGCTTTCGAGGCGTGCTCCTTAGGCCACTCGGACACGCCACCGCCGACGAGGGTACAGGAACACCGGTTCGGATGCCGCACCGGTATCGCTCCGGCCGGCCTGGCAGGATCTTCGCCATGAGTACGCACATCGGCGCGAAGCCGGACGAGATCGCCGAGCGGGTCCTGATGCCGGGCGACCCGCTGCGGGCCAAGTGGATCGCGGAGACCTACCTCGAGGACGCCACCTGCTACTCGACGGTGCGGGGGATGCTGGGTTTCACCGGGCGGTGGAACGGCGTGGACGTCTCTGTCCAGGGCTCCGGGATGGGCATGCCGTCCGCGTCCATCTACGCCCACGAGCTGATCAACGAGTACGGCGTGAAGACCCTGATCCGGGTCGGTTCCTGCGGCGCGCTCACCGAGGACCTCCAGTTGCGGGACGTGATCGCGGCGATCGGGTCGTCGACCGACTCGAACATGAACCGGATGCGCTTCGACGGGTTGATCGACTACGCCCCGGTGGCCGACTTCGGGCTGCTGCGTACCTCGGTCGAGGTGGCCGAGCGGCGCGGCATCACCATGCACGTCGGGCCGATCCTCGCCGCTGACGCCTTCTACACCGACCGGCCCGACCTGTACGACACGCTCGCCGACTACGGCGTGCTGGCGGTAGAGATGGAGTCGGCCGCGCTCTACACGATCGCCGCCCGGTTCAAGGCCCGCGCGCTGACCCTGCTGACGGTCAGCGACCACATCAAGACCGGCGCGAAGACCACCGCGCAGGAGCGTGAGCAGACCTTCGGCCAGATGGTCGAGATCGCCCTGGACACCGTCGCCGCCTCCTGACCGCCGCCCCGACGGCTCGACGGCTCGACGGCTCGACGGCTCGACGGCTCGACGGCTCGACGGCTCGACGGGGCCGATGTTGCGGTATCTCCGCCCGGCGATACCGCAACATCCGTCGGCCCGACCCGGCCCGGCCCGGCCCGTCGGCCCGGCCTGGGTCAGCGAAAGAAGGCGCGCAGGACCGCCGCGTTCTCGGCCTCCAGGACGCCTGGGTAGACCTCGGGGCGGTGGTTGAGCCGGCGGTCGCGCAGGACGTCCCACAGTGAGCCGGCGGCGCCGGTCTTGGGTTCCCAGGCACCGAAGACGACCGTCGAGATCCGGGACAGCACCAGCGCGCCCGCGCACATCGTGCACGGTTCCAGGGTGACCACCAGCGTGCAGTCGTCGAGCCGCCACCGGCCCAACCGCGCGGCGGCCCGGCGCAGCGCCAGCACCTCGGCGTGTGCGGTCGGGTCCCCGGTCAGCTCCCGTTCGTTGCGGCCGACGGCCAGTTCGGTGCCGTCCGGGCCGTAGACCACCGCCCCCACCGGCACGTCCCCCAGCACCCCGGCACCCTCGACCATCCCACCGGGCCCGCCCGCTCCACCCGGCCCGTCGGGTTGCCCGGGTCCGGCGGAGGTGTCGGCGGGCAGGTCGGGGCCGGTGACGGCGATCTCCAGCGCTCGGCGCATCCACCGTTCGTGCCGCTGCCGGCGGCCGACGGATTCCGGCCCGGCCGGCCGCTCGGTCGCCCCGGGACCGGCCCGTCCGCCCGCGCCGGGCGTCGGCTGCCCCGGCCGTACGGCATCCGGGGCGGGATCGGTCGCGTCGACCGGCCCGGCCGCACCCGGCCACGCCGGGCCACCTCCGGCCCCGGCCGACCCTGCGGTGGCGTCGTCGGGGTGGGGAGGGTCAGACCTCACGCAGCTCCTCGACCTCGTCGGCGCAGCCGAGCACCTGGCACACCTCGGCGGTCACGTCGGCGGGGAGCATGCCCTCGTGGGCGCAGAGCTTGAGCAGGCGTTGGGCGGAGATGCCCAGGTCGGCGAGGATGTCGGCATCGCCCACCGGGTCGGCTTCCGGGTCGACGGCCGGCTGCTCGCTGTCCTCGTCGCCGCCACCGGCGGTGGCCGACGGCGGTTCGTCGACGTCGTCGAGGCCGGTGACCGACGTCTTGAGGTCGCCGACGAGCAGCGCACCGAGCCGGGACTCCTCGGCGTAGCCCGAGTCGGAGCCGAAGACCCGCAGGTCCTCCCCCTCGTCGAGGCGCAGCACCACCAGGTAGGCGTCGTCGGCCTCGACGAAGAGCAACGACACGTCGGCGTCGGGTTCGACGTCGCGCAGCCGGTCGGCGACCTCGTCGATGTCGGTGGCCCCGCGCAGGTTCACCTCGGCGGCGTTCCAGCCGCCCCCGTCGCGCACCACGGCGGCAGCGAAGTACGACATGGTTCCCCCAAAGACCTCGGCACAGCCGACTCGTTACGCGTGCACGTTAACCGGTCGGGTCGGCAGCCGACCGCTCAACGCCCCGAAGGGCCGGCAATCCGGGGAAAGTTCGTCAGCCGGCGACGCGGCGACGGGTCGCGATGAGCTGGCGCAGCCGCTCGGTGCGTTCCCGCTGCGGCCGTTCCCGCTGGCGTACGGAGCGGGCGCCCGCCAGCTCGGCGAGAATCTGGAGGCGGCGGCGGCTCCGCTCGGAGTCGAGCCGCGGGGTGTTCCAGGCCATACCGAAGAGCGTCCTCAGTCACAGCGGGTACGTCAAGATGGTGCGGCAAACGAAGCCGCGCGATGACACAGGGTCACCACATCGGCCAGTCCGCGCTGACCGCCCACCGCACCACGACCACCGCGAACGCGATGCTCCAGCCACCGGCGGTGACGATGGCCACACCTGTGCCGACCCCCCGGTCGCCGAAGCGGACCAGGGCGAACGCGGCGAGCCAGGCGAACGCTCCGGCGATCACCGTCCACCAGGCGTAACCTGCGACGTCGCGGCCGAGCAGGCCGAAGAGCACCAGCCAGGCGGCGGCGAGGGTGCCACCCGCGGCCACCGCCGCGCCGGTGACGGGGTGTGGTTCCCGCCAGGTCGGCCGGCGGGGCGGACCGGCGGGGAAGAGCCCCGAGGCGGCGTACGGGACGCGTCCGGGCTGGTGGTCGGTCATGGTCACTGTTCCCCCTCCGGCCGGACGGAACCCGGCGCGCCGCCGCCGGCCGGTGACGGGTCGACGGGTCGTCGCGGGAGCCGTCGTCGGCCGGGTGCCGCTGTCGGTGCGACCTCCACGGTAGCCGTCTGTCAGGATGTCCGAATGTCCCTGTTGCGGCCCGACCTACGGCGTACCCGTCCGGCGTACCCCGTCCTGCTGCTCGTGGCGGCGGTGCTGGCCGGCTGCGGGACGGACGAGCCGGTCGCGGGCCCGGTCTGGGACGGCCCGTCGACGGTGGCGACGGGCGACCAGCCGGCGACCCCGACGGCCCCGGCGGGCAGCCCGTCGGGCACCCCGGCTCCGAGCGGGACGCCGTCGGCCACGCCGGATGCGGCGGCCCTGCGCCGGGTCTTCCCGGTACGGGCGGGCAACGTCGCCTACCACCCGACGCACTCGGGTTACCCGGGCACCGACATCTTCGCCGACTGCGGTGAGCCGGTGGTGGCGGTGACCGACGGGACGGTGCTGGAGGTGAGCCGGGTGGACCGCTTCCGCAAGAACGGGCCGTTGGGGCCGTACAACGGTGGTCTGTCGGTGTCGTTGCTGGGCGACGACGGGGTGCGGTACTACGGGTCGCACCTGAGTGCGGTCGCCCCGGGGATCGAGGCCGGGGTCCGGGTGCGTTCCGGGCAGCAGCTCGGCGAGGTGGGCCGGACGGGGAACGCGAACAACGTCTGTCACCTGCACTTCGGGTTGTCGCCGAAGTGCACCGGGCACGACGACTGGTGGATCCGCCGGGGTGTGGTGTGGCCGGCGAAGTACCTGGACTCCTGGCGGAAGAAGGGCAACCGGTCGCCGGTGTCGGCGGTGACCGCCTGGGAGCGTGAGCACGGCTGCCCGCGCGCGCCGCGCGGCTCCTCCGGCGCAGGCTGACCGGGGGTCGGCGGCGGCGCACCTCGACCGTACGCATTGACGTGGGTGTTACCCGTCGGTTAACGTCCCGCTAGAGAGAGCGCTCTCTCGACCGACCAAGCCCCCGAATTCCGACGAACCGCGCGCTGCCGGCCGACCCGCCCCGCGCGCGGAGGAGGCACGATGACACCTCCCGTCCCCCGCCGCCGCACCCCCTGGGTGCTGGCCGCCACCACCGCCCTGACCGTCCTCGTTGGCGGTCTCACCCTCACCACCGCCGGCACCCCCGCCGAGGCGGCCACCGTCGGCGCCGGCAGCTACACCACCGACCCGGTCGGCCCGCTCCCCGCCGGCTGCGGCGCCCTGTCCACCAACCCCCGCCAGTACGCCACCGCCAACGCCCCCGCCGGGCCGGTGCCCACCAACGACTGGTGGTCGTCGCTGCTGTGGAAGAAGACGAACTGCTCCTACAGCGAACCGCTGCACGCCCACCCGGTGTCCTACCAGCCGTTCAGCGACGGGCTCGGCTTCTCGGCACCGTCGGCCGCCACCGTCAGCGGCACCGCGACCGGGGTGGGCGAGTTCAAGTACACCTACACCGAGGACATCCGGGTCGGCGTGGCCGCGCTCGGCGCACCGGTGGTCAAGGTCGACGACTGGACGGACTGGACGGTCACCCCGTACTGGAGTGACGGGTCACGGACCCTGCGCGCCACCATCGGCCACGGGCTGCCGTTCGCCTACTTCCAGGCCAGCGGCGGCGACGCCCAGATCAACCCGACCGGCGGCACCGCCACCGTCTGGTCCAACAGCGGGAGCACCATCGGCTTCACCGTCCGGGGCCACGACTACGTCGGGTACGCCCCGACCGGAGCGAGCTGGACCGTCGCCAACGGACGGATCACCTCCACCCTGGCCGGCAAGGGTTACTTCTCGATCGCCCTGCTGCCGCCCACCGCCGACGCCACCGCCCGCGCCTCGCTCGCCACGAGCTACGGCCGGTACGCACACGCGCACGTCACCGGTACCGGGGTCGGCTACACCTACGACCCGGCGACCAGCACCGTGACCACCACGTACTCGTTCACCACCACGGCCCGGGAGGGCACCGCCACCCAGACCGTGGTGAGCCTCTACCCGCACCAGTGGAAGGCGCTCACCGGCAGCACCCCGCTCACCCAGACCTACCCGTCGGCGCGCGGCCGGATGAAGGTGCTGACCGGGGTGGCCTCCTTCCGCACCGGGATGAAGTTCCACGGGGTGCTGCCCGAGGTGCCCGCCGTGGCCACCGGCTCCGGCAGCGACCTGACCCAACTGAAGGAGCAGCTCGCCGCCGTCCGGGGCAACCCGATGGACCAGCGCGGCACCGACACCTACTGGACCGGCAAGGGCCTCGGCCGGGCCGCCCGGATCGCCGAGATCGCCGACCAGGTCGGCGACACCGAGACCCGCAACGCGGCGCTGAACGCTATCCGCAGCACCCTGACCGACTGGTTCACCGCCGCCCCGGGCAAGACCGCGAAGATCTTCTACTACGACCGCAACTGGGGCACCCTGATCGGCTACCCCGCGTCATACGGGTCCGACCAGGAACTCAACGACCACCACTTCCACTACGGCTACTTCATCGCGGCGGCGGCGACGCTCGCCAAGTTCGACCCGGCGTGGGCCACCCAGAGCCAGTACGGCGGCATGGTCGACCTGCTCATCCGGGACGCCAACAACTACCAGCGCTCCGACACCCGCTTCCCCTACCTGCGGGACTACGACATCTACGCCGGGCACGACTGGGCCTCCGGGCACGGCTCGTTCAACGCCGGCAACAACCAGGAGTCCTCGTCGGAGGGGATGAACTTCGCCAACGCGCTGATCCAGTGGGGTCAGGCCACCGGCGACACCGCCGTACGGGACGCGGGCGTGTTCATCTACACCACCCAGGCCGCCGCGATCCAGGAGTACTGGTTCGACGTCGACGACGAGAACTACCCGGCGGCGTTCGGGCACTCCACCGTCGGCATGGTCTGGGGCGACGGTGGGGCGTACGCGACCTGGTTCAGCGCCGAACCGGAGATGATCCAGGGCATCAACATGCTCCCGGTCACCGGTGGACACCTCTACCTCGGCTACCGGCCGGCCTACAACAAGGCCAACTACGCCGAACTGGTCCGCAACAACGGCGGCGAACCCACCGTGTGGCAGGACATCCACTGGCAGTTCCTCGCCCTCGGCGACCCGGACGCGGCACTGGCCAAGCTGCGCGCCAACCCCGGCTACACCCCGGAGGAGGGCGAGAGCCGGGCCCACACCTTCCACTGGGTCCGCAACCTCGCCGCGCTCGGCCAGGTCGACACCACGGTCACCGCCAGCCACCCGCTGGCCGCCGTGTTCAGCCGCAACGGCGCACGCACCTACGTGGCCAGCAACATCACCGCCGCGCCGCTGACCGTACGGTTCTCCGACGGCACCAGTCTCACCGTGGCCGCCGGGAAGACCGCCACGACCGGGGCGTACACCTGGAGTGGTGGCAACGCGGCCGGCGGCACCAACCCGAGCCCGACGCCGACCACCTCCCCGACGACGTCGCCCAACCCGACGCCCACCCCGACCGGGCCGTCGCCGACCCCGACCAGCCCGACCCCGCCGCCGACCACCCCGCCGGCCGGCTCGCCCACCCGGTTCCTGCTGCCCGGTGGCGGGCTCGGTTCCGCCGGCAGCGCGGCGACGACCACCGTCCCCGGCAGCGGAGGCGCGAACCACGACGGCACCCCCAGCAACCCGGTGGTGTTCACCGCGACCCGGCTGAACCTCGCCTACACCGGCGGCCAGACCGGCTTCGACCTGTTCCTCGACGCCGGCCAGTCGGTCGGCAACGGGGTGCAGGCCCGGGTCTCCTACGACCTGACCGGGGACGGCACCTTCGACCGGGTGGAGACCTACCGGTACTTCGCCACCGACCCGGTGCTCGGCTACGAGCACTACACGCAGAACGCCGGCCTGCACTCGGCCACCGGCACGCTGGGCAACCTGTCCGGCGGCACGGTCAGGGTGGAGGTCTGGTCGGCGATCGGCGTCAACCCGTCCACTCTCGGCACCGGCAACCAGTCGGTGGTGAAGCTGCCGTACTCCTGATCCGCCTCCCCGTTGTCCACACCCCGCGCCGCCGGTCGTCCCCCGACCGGCGGCGCGGGCGCGTAGGTTGCCATCCATGAGCGCCAGAGACCCCGTCGCCGACCTGCGCCGGATCGCGTTCCTGCTGGAGCGGGCCAACGAGGCCACCTACCGGGTACGCGCGTTCCGCTCGGCGGCGACCGCCCTGGCCGCGTTGCCGGCGGCGGAGCTGGCCGAGCGGGCGCGGGCCGGCACGCTCACCGACCTGCCCGGGGTCGGCGACGTCACCGCCCGCTGCGTCACCGAGTCGCTGGCCGGCGAGGAACCGGTCTACCTGCGCCGGCTGGTCGCCACCGAGGGCGTCGACCTCGACGAGGCGGCCGGCGCGCTGCGGGCCGCGCTGCGCGGCGACTGCCACACCCACTCGGACTGGTCCGACGGCGGGTCACCGATCGAGGAGATGGCGCTCGCAGCGGTCGAACTCGGCCACGAGTACGTGGTGCTGACCGACCACTCGCCCCGGCTGACGGTGGCCCGGGGCCTCACCGCCGACCGGCTGCGCCGGCAGCTCGACCACGTGGCGGCGGTCAACGCAGCGCTGCCCGAGGGGTTCCGCATCCTCACCGGGATCGAGGTGGACATCCTCGCCGACGGCACCCTCGACCAGGACGAGGAGTTGCTGGCCCGGCTCGACGTGGTGGTCGGCTCGGTGCACAGCGGGCTGCGTGACGAGCGGGCCCGGATGACCCGCCGGATGCTCACCGCGGTCGCCAACCCGCACCTGGACATCCTCGGCCACTGCACCGGGCGGATGGTGTCGTCCCGGCCCGCCGGGGTGACCGGCCCGGGTGACAAGGGGCACCGGGCGCGGACCCGGGCCGAGAGCGACTTCGACGCGGACGCGGTCTTCGCCGCCTGTGCCGAACACGACGTGGCCGTGGAGATCAACTCCCGGCCGGAGCGGCAGGACCCGCCGAAGCGGCTGATCCGCCGCGCCCTGGAGGCCGGCTGCCGGTTCGCCATCGACACCGACGCGCACGCCCCCGGGCAGCTCGACTGGCAGCGGTTCGGCTGTGTGCGGGCAGCCCTGTGCGGCGTGCCCGCCGACCGGGTGGTCAACACCTGGCCGGCCGACCGGCTCCTCGACTGGACCCACACCCGCGCCTCGGGATGATCCACTCCTTTGGGGCGGTGTTGCGGTACCGGAAGCGCAGGGGATACCGCAACGACGGCTCCGATGTGCCGGTCACGCCGTTCGCGACGGTCACGTAGGGTCGCAGCGTGGGACGAATCGATGACCTCGCGAACCGGTACGTGGCCGACTGGGCGCAGCTGAGCCCGACCGGCGCCACCTACGTCGGCATCGCCGGCTACGACGACCAGCTCGACGACCTCTCGCCCGCCGGTTACGAGGCACGGGCCGAACTGACCCGGCGCGCCCTCGCCGACCTGGACGTGACCGAGCCGGAGTCCGAGGCGGAGCGGACGGCCAAGGAGGCGATGCAGGAGCGCCTGGGGCTGGAACTGGCCCGGCACGACGCGGGCGAGATCACCAGCGAGGTGAACGTCATCGCCAGCGGCCTGCACGAGATCCGGATGGTCTTCGACCTGATGCCCACCGAGGGGGAGCAGGGCCGGGCCGCCGTCGCCGCCCGGCTCAACCGGTTCGCCGCCACCCTGGAGGGCTACAAGACCACGCTGCGTGAGGCCGCCGCCGCCGGTCGGGTCAGCTCCAAGGTGCAGCTCACCGAGGTGGCCAAGCAGTGCGACACCTGGACGGACCCGCACGGCGACAACTTCTTCCACGGGCTGGTGCAGCGGCTGGACGCCGACGGCACGCTCGGTGCCGAGCTGCGCCGGGGCGCGGCGGCGGCGACCGCGGCGACCGCCGAGTTCGGCCAGTTCCTGCGTACCGAGCTGGTTCCGCTGGGGCGGGACAAGCAGGCCGCCGGCCGGGAACGCTACGAGCTGGCCTCGCAGTACTTCCTCGGCGCGAAGATCGACCTCGACGAGACGTACGCCTGGGGGTTCGCGGAACTGGCCCGCCTGGAGGCCGAGATGCGGATCGTGTCCGGCCGGATCGCCGGCCCGGGTGCCACCATCGACGAGGCGGTGGCCGTGCTGGACGCCGACCCGGCCCGCACCATCCAGGGCAAGGAGGCGTTCCGGGACTGGATGCAGGCGCTTGCCGACAAGGCGATCAGCGAACTGCACGGCACCCACTTCGACATCCCCGAGCAGGTCCGGCGGATCGAGTGCTGTCTCGCCCCGACCAGCGACGGGGCGATCTACTACACCGGGCCGAGTGAGGACTTCTCCCGGCCGGGGCGGATGTGGTGGGCGGTGCCGCAGGGGGTCACCGACTTCTCCACCTGGCGCGAGGTGACCACGGTCTACCACGAGGGCGTTCCCGGGCACCACCTCCAGGTCGCGCAGACCGCCGTCCGGGCGGAGCTGCTCAACCGCTGGCAGCGGCTGCTGTGCTGGGTCTCCGGCCACGGCGAGGGCTGGGCGCTCTACTCCGAACGGCTGATGGACGAGCTGGGCTACCTGGAGGACCCGGGCGACAAGCTCGGCATGCTCGACGGGCAGGCGTTCCGGGCGGCCCGGGTGATCGTCGACATCGGCATGCACCTGGAGCTGGAGATTCCCCGGGACAACCCGTTCGGCTTCCACCCGGGTGAGCGGTGGACGCCGGAGCTGGGCTGGGAGTTCATGCGGGCGCACTGCCGGGTGCCGGAGGAGAACCTGCGCTTCGAACTGAACCGCTACCTGGGCTGGCCGGGGCAGGCGCCGTCGTACAAGGTGGGCGAGCGGATCTGGCTCCAGGCCCGGGAGGAGGCGATGGCCCGCAAGGGCGCCGACTTCGACCTGAAGGAGTTCCACCGGCAGGCGCTCGACCTGGGTGCGCTCGGGCTCGACCCGCTGCGTCGGGCCCTGGCCCGGCTCTGAACCGCACCGCCGGTCGGCGGTCGTGACGGGTGTGTCGGGGGCGGGCGGATGCCCGCCCCCGACACACCGTGGGGGTGGGAGCAGGGTCAGGAGAGGCTCAACGCCAGGGCCGGTCGGGCGGTCAGCGTGTCGGAGTCGACGAACGCCAGGTCGATCGCCGGGTCGGTGAAGGTGATCGGGATCGGCGAGGTGACCGGGATGCCGTCGGGGAACGGCAGGTCGGGGGTCAGCGTGATGGTGATGCCGAGCAGCTTGCCGACGAACCGGGTGGCGTAGAACGCGACGTCGCCCCGCACCGTCAACTCGTCGGTGACGTACCGCTGGTGGCGGCCCGCCGGGCCGTCCGCGACCAGGCTGAAGTCGGCGGTGACCGCCCGGCTCATGCTGAACTTCAACGCCGTCAGCGTGCCGTCGGCGGTGGGCAGCTCGACGATGCCCTCGAACCGCAGCCCGGTCATGGTGACCCGGGTGCCGGTCAGCTTGGACGGCTGCCGGGCCACCCTCGGCTGCCCCGGCTCGGGGGCGATCCTCGGCAGCGGCCGTCCCGGCCGTACGGTGCCGGGGCCGCCGGGTTTCCCGGGGGTGCAGCGGGTCGGGGGGCGGGTCGCGCTGGGCTTCGGTCGGGTGGTGGGGGTGGCCTTCGGGGTCGTCCCGGCCCCAGGCAGCGGGGTGCGGCCGGACGGGGTGGCGGTCGGATCGGTCCTACCACCGCCGGTGAACAGGTCACCGATGCCGTGCAGCAGGTCGGTGAGCAGGTTGCCGTCCGGGGACGGAGACGAGGACGGGGACGGGCTGGCCGCGCCGGGGGTGGCCGTCGGGGTCGCGGTCCGGCTCGCCGTGGGACGCGGGGCGGCGGTCCCGGTGGGGATCGGCCGTGCGCAGGTGGTCGGTGCCGACTGCGGCGCGGCGGCCCGTACCGGCTGCGACGCGGCGGCCCGTACCGGCCCCGGGGCGGCGGCCACCAGGGCACCGGCGGCGAGGCCGAGGACCAGCAGCGCGACCCCGAGGTGGCGCGGGTCCCGCCCGCCTGCGGGGTCCTGTGCCGGATCGCGTGCTGTGGTGGCGTCAGTTCCGGAGCCGCCGAAGAAGCCGAGCCGGCCGTCGGCGTCGAACCCGCCGTCGACGCCGGGGGCGGCGTCCGCCTCGGGGTCGGCGTCCGGGTGGGGTGCGGCGGTGGTCGGCGCGGCGGGGTCGGTGGCGGGCGGTGGGGCGGGGCGGACCGGGGTCCAGGCGAAGCCGAGGGCACTGCCGACGAGGCCGAGCAGCAGACCGAGGAAGAACCCGCCGAGGTTGAGGCCCATCAGGGAGTAGACCGTGGTGACCGCCGCGACGATCGAGTAGAACAGCCGCTGGCCGGGGCTGAACCAGAGCAGCAGCCCACAGGTGACCAGGATGATCGGGATGAGCAGCGAGTAGAGCCCGGTCGCGCCGGAGGAGAAGCTCAGCCCGTTGAGGGTCATCCTGGTGGAGGCGAACATCTCCACCCCGGCGAGCACGGTGAGCAGGCCACCCCAGAACGGCCGGCTGCGTCGCCACCGGCGGAAGCTCCGCCACCCGCGACCGGGGCCGGCCGGGGCGTACGGCGGTTGCGCGCTTGTCACGTGCTCCTCCTGGGCGGATGGGTTCGGGGTCGGGTGGGCCGGGCCCCTGCCGTCCGGCGGGGGTGACGAGAGGGGTCCGGCCCGGCGTCGTCGGGCGCGGCTCACTCGTCCGCGAAGCACTCCTTGCCCTTGGCGGCGTCGCCGACGTTCACCTTGAGCCGCAGGCCGGTCAGGTTGAACGTGGCCGCCGTGGTGTAGCGGGACACCTGCCGCAGGTCGGTGATGGTGACGTGCTGGGCGTCCTGGCCGAACGAGCCGGCCTGCGCCGACGCGTTGAGGTCGGTGGCGTCCCGGCCGATGCGGATGTTGGTGAAGGTGGCGTTGCCGCCCAGGCTGTCCATCGCGATCATCATGTTCTTGGCGGTGGCCGGCTTGTCGTCACCGGCGTTGATGGTCAGCACCACCGGCAGGCCGGGCAGGTCGGCGCGGACGGACTGGCAGAGCTTGTAGAGCTGCGCGCTGCTGATCTCGGAGAGGGCGACCGGGTGGACCTTGCCGTTCTTCTCCTTGACGATGCCGCCGTACTGGGTGAAGCCGTCGCCCTCCAGGCGTTCGGCGCCGATCTTGAAGGTCTGCCCGGAGACGGTGATGTCGGAGGCGATGGCCCCGCTCTGCATGCCGAACAGGATGGCGCCCACGGCGGCCGTCGCGGGCACCATCATCGCGGCGAAGCGCCGCCACCGGGTACGCCCCGGCTCGTCGGTCCGATTCTGCACGGATTCCTCCTCAGGCTGGTGCCGGTCGTGGAAGCCGGTCGGGCCGCCGACCGGGCCGGAAGATCTGTTACCGACGGGTAACGAATGTGCGCCTGATGGTGCACCCGCTGAGGCGTGGCTCACAAGACCCCACCTACCGACCGGTAACCGTCGATCGCCGGGACCGGTCGCCATGTTCACGCTGGGTGCAACCCACTCCCCGCCGCCGACCGGATAGATACCGCCAAATCCGGCGTCGATCCTCACGCTGAGCTGACAAACCATCGACAGGTTACGATTGTGCAACGGATGCGGACGGTTACCGGACAGACGCGGAGGGCGGGCCGGGAAACCCGACCCGCCCTCCGCACACCGCTGTGGAGTCAGCGCGTACCGGAACCGTCGCCGGTCCGCCAGTTGGTCGACGCGGGTGGGATCTCGTCGGTCAGCGGACCGCCCGGCCGCCCGGCGGCCGGCCCACCGACCGTGGCCGGCTCGGCCTTCCCGCCGCGGGTCGGCACGTCGGCCGCCGGGGCGACGCCTGCCGAACCCGGGCCGCCGGCCGTCGTCGCACGCCGCCCGGCGACGACCAACCAGAGCCCCAGCAGCAGCACCAGGCCACCGAAGACGGCCAGCCCGATCGGCAGGGTACGGCCGATCAGCTGGAGCTTGTCCCGGGTGACGCCCGCCGACTTCACGCTGTTGGCGATGGTCGCCTCGTCATAGACGAAGTCCGCGTCGAGCAGGGTCACCGGGCTGCCCTGGTTCGGCACGAAGTTCTTCCGCTGCTGCTCGCGTACCTTGACGAAGTTGCCGCTGACCGGCTCGATCCAGATCGTCCGGGTGTTGCTGTAGGTGACCTTGCCGGTGGTCGCCCCCGGGGCCAGCGCACCGGCCAACGCGGTCAGCGAACCCTCCGGGGTGACCAGGTCGGTCTCCGGAATCCGCTGCACGTACCGGTACGCCTCGGTGCCGTTGATCTGCTCGGTGCCGTCGAACACGATCGGCAGCCCCCGGCGCAGGTCCCGGTCGAAGAAGGTGTGGTCCCGGCGTTCGGCGCGGAACGGGAACTTGTAGGTCTGCCCGGCGAAGGTCACCGAGTCGTCGGTGCCACCCGGACCGTCGGTGTCCAGGTATTGCTTGTCCCAGTCCCGGGCGGCGGCACTGACCCGGTCCAGGGCGAACTCGGCCGCGTACTTGCTGACGTCGGAGCCGTTGTCGGTCCGCACGACGGTCCCGTAGACGTCCCAGACGACCGCCTCGCCCCGCAGGTCGCCGGTCATCTCCTTCTCGGTCGTCGCCGCCTGCGGCACCACCTCGGTGGTGGCCTTGAGCTGCCCGGTCTGGATCGTCGGCTTCCCGTCGAGCACCTGCATGTAGGTGGCGTCGTCGGCGATCGCGACGCTCGCCCGCAGGCACCCGTCCGGCTTGCCGTCCGCGTCGCAGAACGTCAGGTCGTACGGCAGCTTCGTCACCGACGGCGCCACGTAGTACGCCGTTCCCGCGGCGACCGCGAGCGACAGCACGCCGATGCCGAACAACGCGGCACCCAGGCGAGTCTTCACTGGTCCTCCCCTAACAAAGACGGTCAGCCGGTTACCGGCGGAAGATCGAGGATGTAAAACTTGGCCGCAGGTTACTCCCGAGTCACATAGCCCCGCGACCCTCTGGACGGTTGATGTCTGCCCCGCTTCCCGATCAGGTCCTGCGACGGCTGCCCGCCCTCGACGCCGTCCGGGTGATCGGGGCACTCGCCGTGGTGGGGCACCATGTCGGCTTCGCCACCGGGCGTAACACCGGCGACACCACCGTCGGGGCCTGGCTGTCCCGACTGGACGTGGGCGTCGCGGTCTTCTTCGTCCTCTCCGGGTTCCTGCTGTTCCGGCCGTACGCGCACGCGCGGGCAACCGGCCAGCGGCCCCCGGGCACCGGCCGCTACCTGTGGCGACGGGCCACCCGCATCCTGCCCGCCTACTGGATGGCGGTGGTGGTCTGCCTGCTGGCGCTGCCACAGAACCGGCCGGCGTCGACAGGTGACTGGCTGCGGCACCTCACGCTGACCCAGATCTACCAGCACGGGCAGCTGCGGCACGGGCTCAGCCAGACCTGGAGCCTGGCCACCGAGGTCACGTTCTACCTGCTGCTGCCGGTGCTGGCGGTCCTCCTGCTCGGCCGGCGACGGACACCGGGCACACCGACGTCGGCCCACCCGGACGGGGTGCTGCGGATCGCGGTGGCCGCGACGGTGGTCACCGGCGGCTGGGTGGCGTTGATGGGGTCGGGCCTGCTCAGCCTCGGCCTGCACACCATGTGGCTGCCCTCGTACGCCGGCTGGTTCGGTGCCGGGATGGCCCTGGCCGGCGCGCAGGTCGCGCTGCGCACCGGCCGGGGCGGGCGCTGGCGCTTCCTGGACGACCTGGGTCGGGCCCCGCTGGCCTGCTGGACGATCGCCCTGGGCGCGCTGGCCGTCGCCACCACCCCGGTCACCGGCCCCCGGGACCTGGCCGAGCCGACCGCCGGCCAGTTCGCCACCAAGCTCGTGCTCTACCTGGTGGTCGCGGTGCTGCTGATCGTGCCGGTGGCGTTCGGGCCGCAGACCCGCACCAAGGGCGTCTTCGACAGCATCGTCGGCCGGTGGCTGGGCCGGGTGTCCTACGGGCTGTTCCTCTGGCACCCGTTCGTGCTGGAGGGGATCTACCTGCTCGACGGCCGGCCGGAGTTCACCGGTGACCCGCTCGGCACGTTCGCCCTCACCGTGGCCGGTGGGCTGGTCCTCGCGGCGGTCAGCTACTACGCGGTGGAGCGCCCCTTCCAGCGCTGGGGTGGCCGGTGGCCACGTCGGCGCAGCACCAGCGACAGCCAGAGCAGGGTGGCGGTGGCGACCGCGGCCAACTGAGGCAGCCAGGCGGTGTGCCCGCCCCGGGTCGCCGCCCACCAGCCGGCCACCGCGAAACACGCCACCGGCAGCCAGCGCACGGTGGCCCGGCGCAGCCGGTGCATACCGCGCCGGTCCGGCGGGTGCAGGTGCGGTTCCAACGCCCGACCGGCCAGCACCACGGCCACCACCGTCAGCGCCACCCCGACCGCCGCCGGCCCGCCGAACGACAGCAACGCCCCGCCGCCGACGAGCGCGGCGAGCACCCGCCCGCGCCGCCGCCGCAGCACCACCGCCCCCGGGGTACGCCGTGACGGCAGCAGCGCCAGCAGGGCGACCCCGGCCAGCAGCACCGCCCCGGCCCCGAGCGCCAGCACGTACCCCCGGTCGGGGGCGAACCGCAGCGTCACCGTACCGGCCACGTCGGCCGGGACGAGCCAGCCCTGCTGCCAGCCGTCCACCACGAACGGGGTGAGCGTCCGGCCGCCTGCGGTGGCGACCCAACCGGCGTTGGCGTTCTCCCGCAACGCCAGCACCCGCTGGCCGGGATAGCTCTCCAGGCGCAGCACCCGACGGGAGGCCGTCCACTCGTCGACCCGCAGCACCGTCCGGGTCGCCCCGGGTGGTCGGGGTCCGCCGGTCGCGTCGCTCGTACCGGTGCCGGCCGCGGTGCCGCCGGCCGGCACCGCCGGGGTCGGGGCCCCGCCCGTCGGGGTGAGGGCGAGCCGGGTCGGTACGGTCAGCCGGGTCCCCGCCGCCACCACCCGGTTCTCCCCGGCGGCCAGCCGCAGCGGCGTCCTCGCGGCCGGACCGCAGAGCACCGCCGGCACCTCGCGTAGTTCCACCAGGTCCCGTCGGCTGGCGACCAGCGCGGTCCGGCGCTGCCCACCGGCCACGGTCACCGTCGGGCCGGTGCCGCAGGGCAGGGTCACCCGCTTCGCGGGGTCCACCGTGGTGGCCGGGCCGTCCGGTAGCACGGTCAGCTCACCCACCCCCACCGGCAGGTCCTGCGTCACCCGCCGGTACGGGTCGTACGACGCCGTCGGCACCACGTCGGCGATCAGCACGGTCAGGTCGTCGCTGCGCATCGGCCTGTCGAACAGCAGCGTGCCGCCCTCGTCGAGCACCCCGCCGCGCATCCCCTCGTCGCCGAGCACGGTGACCCGCCAGGGGCGGGCCGCCGCCGCACCGGGCGGCAGGGTGATCCGCAACCCGCTGACCGTACGCGCCTTCGGCCAGGTCAACCGCAGCCACGGTTGCCGGTCGGCGTCGGCGGCGTACCAGATGGTCGCGGGGTTCCCGTCGACCACCGCGCCGGGGCGGGCGCTCGGGTGGGACACGCCGACGGTCGAGGCGGCCACGGTCGGGGTGACCCCGGTGGTGACCGCCGCCGCCCCACCGGGATCGAGCAGCGCGTTGAGCGCCCCGCCGGGCCGGGGCCGGGCCCACAGCGCGACCCGGTGGTCCGCGCCGACCGGCAACCGTACGGTGCGGTCGATCCGGTCGCTGTCCTCGGAGGCGCGGGCCATCGCCCCGGCGCAGATCGGCCGGCCCTCGTCGAAGACGCACGCCGGGATGGCCGGGGCTGCGACGAACACCATCGTGGCCGGCCGGTCGGTGGCCGGCGGGTCCGGCACGACCAGGGTCCGGGCGGCCTCGACACCGGGGATGACGAGTTCGGCGATGCCCACCCCGCCGAAGCCGGCCCGCACGTCGAAGACCTGCTCGACGGTGACCCGGACGAACCGGGTGGGGTAGCCGTCGGGCAGGGGCACCTCGACGGTCTGTCCGGCGGTCTGCACGGTGCTCTGCTGCCGGCCTGCGGTCACGGTGATCCTGGTGGGCAGCGAGTCCGCCCCGGTGTCGAAGGTGATCCGCACCTGCCGCACGACCTGCGGCCGGTCCAGTTCCACCTCGAACCACTGCCCCGGCGCGCTGGTTCCCGGGGCGGACCGCCAGGACGTGCTCAGGTCGCCGTCGACTGCCGCGTACGGCTGGTGTTCGGGGCGTCCCCCGCCCAGCGGCTGCGCCTGCGACCAGGAACTGGACGCGGTCACCCCGCCGATGCCGAGGTACCGCACCACGGTGGACTGCCCGTCGGCCCACTCCGGCAGGTAGTCCCGGGCCGGGGCGTCGAGCTGGGGGCGGTCCCGGGCGGTGAGGGTGGCCGAGGCGTTGTCGTGCTGCTGCCCGAAGGCCACCTCCCGGCGGCGCAACCCGTCGGTGAGCGTCACCGACGACGCGTCCAGCCCGGCCGGGCGGTCCCCGGCGAGCACGGTGGGCGCGGCGGAGAGCCGGCCGGCGGCGGCCAGCGGCAGCAGCGACTCGGGGCCGCCGACGACAGTGGTCAGGTCGGCGGCGTCGTACGCGACGACCCGGTCGACGTCGCGGCGGACCTCGTACACCTCCAGGGCCCGGACCGCGACGTCCAGTCCCCGGTCGACGACGTTGCCGGGCAGCCGGCCCCCGCCGACCTCGGGGCCGAACCCGCGCACCGGCTCGATGCCGGCGGAGCGCAGCAGCGCCTGCCGGACCACCACCGGCCGGACGGCATCGCTGCGGCCGTAGTCGAGGTCGGAGCGCAGCAGCAGGTACTTCACCCCGGAACGGGCGAGCAGGTCGGCGAGGCCGGCGGAACCCTCCCCGTCGGCCAGTGCCGACTCGACGGTGTCCAGCAGCCGGATGGTGCCGGGCGGGGTGAGCGGCACCGAGCTGCGCACCGCCCACGGCCGGTCGGACAACGGCTGGGTGATCTCGTCGCTGGGGCTGCCCCACAGGTAGCGGGGGAACCGGGCGGCGGGCACCACCAGCACCCGGTCGTCGCCGACGGCCCGGTCCAGCCAGTCCGACGCCTCCCGCCAGTAGCCGGGTACCCCGGCGAAGCTGCCCTGGGCGGCCAACCCGCCGCCGAGCGCGGGCGTGGCCACCGCGGCGACCGCGACCAGGGCGGTGCCGGTGACCAGGCCGGCACGCAGCCGGACCGGTTGCAGCGCCCGCGGCAGCACGGCGGCCAGCTCCGGCCGGTCGCCGGTGCGGGCGGCCCGCAGCACCAGCCCGACCAGGTGGGCCAGGCCGAGGATGAGCGGCAGCCGGAGCACCACGTCGAACTTGTGCACGTTGCGCAGCGGCGCGCCGGCCGCGTCGAGGAAGGTGCGCTGGGTCTGCGCGCCGAACCCGTCGAGCTGGCCGAGGTGCCCGAGCCCGACCAGGGCCAGCCCGACCAGCAGCCCGGTGACCAGGAACCGCCGGTACGGCATGCCCCGGCGGGCCAGCCCGGCGATGCCCAGCCCGGCGACCACCAGGGTGGCGACCACCAGGGGACGTTCGGTGGCGAGCCGCCAACCCGCTGTCCACGGCGGCCCGTACGCGCCGGTGAGGTAGGCGTGCCAGTGCGAGGCGCCGCGCAGCACGGTGGTGGTGTCGGTGGGGGTGGTGGTCACCGGCGCGGTCTCGATGTAGTCGAGGAACGGCGGGCTGTACCGGCCGAGCAGCAGCAGCGGCACCAGCCACCAGGCGGTCGCCGCACCCACCGCGAGCCCCCAGGCGGCCAGTGCCTTCACCCGCAGCCGGAACGGGTGCAGGCCGAGCAGCCAGAGCGCGGCCAGCGGCACCACGGCCAGTACGGCTGTCGCGTTGACCCCACCGGCACAGGCCACCACCAGGGCCGACCGGGTGACCGCCCGACGCAGCGGCACCCCGTCGACCAGGCCGACCAGCGGGACGAGCACCCACGGGGCGAGCGCGCTGGGCCACGCTTCCACCGAGATCGGGCCGAGTTCGGTGAGCAGCCGGGGGGAGAGCGCGAAGGCGGCACCGGCGAGCAGCCGCGCCCACGGGGTGCCGACGTGCAGCCGCTCGGCGAGCCGGACCACGCCGACGCAGGCCACCGTCAGCAGCAGCGCCCACCACAACCGCTGCACCACCCACGCCGGTACGGCGAGCAGCTTGCCGAGCAGGAAGAACGGTCCCATCGGCCACAGGTAGCCGTACGCCTGATTCTGCAACTGCCCGAAGGTGCCGTCCGGGTCCCAGACGTGCAGGGCCCGGGTCAGCCATCCGGCCGGATCGATGGCCAGGTCGACCTTGGTGTCGATGGCGATCAGCCCGGGGTCCTGGAGGAACGCCAGTGCCGACAAAGCCAGACACACCGCCACCAAGCGCACACGCCACACCGTGCTCGATGTGTCGTCCGGCCCCTCGGCCGCCCCCGGACGGCCCGGCGACTGCTGCATCTCGCCTCCGATCGGGCATTGCGACGTGCGTGACGCAGCCCATAGTGTGACGCGACCGCGAAGACTACTCGGCAGTAGGAGTTGAGTGTTGGACGCACCCGCTGCCGCCACCACCAGGCACGTTCTGTTCCTCAACTGGCGGGACACCCGCAATCCGGAGGGCGGCGGATCGGAGGTCTACGTCGAGCGGATCGCCGGCGAACTGGTCCGCCGCGGCCACCGGGCCACCCTGTTCTGCGCCACCCACCCCGCCGGTCCCGACGAGGAGACCACCCCCGACGGCGTACGCGTGCTGCGGCGCGGTGGCCGGCACACCGTCTACCTCCGGGCGGCGCTGGCGTACCTGGCCGGGGCGCTCGGCTTCGGCCCGCTGAGCCGCCGCCGGGGCGGCCGACCCGACCTGATCGTCGACGTCGGCAACGGGCTGCCGTTCCTGTCCGCCCTCTACGCCCGCCGACCGGTCATCGCGCTGGTGCACCACGTGCACCGCGAGCAGTGGCCGGTGGTGCTCGGCCCCGGGCTGGCCCGGTTCGGCTGGTGGGTGGAGTCCTGGCTCGCCCCCCGGGTCTACCGTCGCTGCCGGTACGTCACCGTCTCCGCCGCCACCCGCGACGAACTGGCCACCCTCGGCATCGACCCGGCCCGGGTCGACATCGTGCACAACGGCACCCCGGACATGACAGTCGGGCAGGTGCCCCGCTCGGCGGAGCCGTCGCTGGTGGTGCTCGGCCGGCTGGTCCCGCACAAGCAGGTCGAGGTGGCGCTGTGGACCCTCGCCGCGCTCGGCGACGAACTGCCCGGCCTGACCCTGACCGTGGCCGGGCAGGGCTGGTGGGAGGCGCAGCTGCGGCACACCACCGCCGAGCTGGGCCTCACCGACCGGGTCCGGTTCACCGGCTTCGTCTCCGACGCCGACAAGCGGCAGCTGCTCGCCTCGGCCTGGGTGGCGCTGACCCCGTCGCTCAAGGAGGGCTGGGGGCTCACCATCGTCGAGGCCGGCGCGGTCGGCACCCCGACGGTCGCGTTCCGGGGCGCCGGTGGGGTCGAGGAATCCCTGGTGGACGGTGAGACCGGCCTGCTCGCCGAGGACGTCGACGACTTCGTGGCCAAGGTGCGCCGGCTGTTGACCGACGACGACCACCGGGCCACCATGGGCGCGGCGGCCCGCGCCCATGCCGCCCGGTTCACCTGGCCCGTCTCGGGCGAAAAATTCGCGGCCCTCGTGACGAGAGCCGCGAACGGTCCGGCGGGCACGCCGGTCGAGCGGTCGGGGCCGGCGGACACACCGGCGCAACGGTCGGAGCAGACAGGACAGTCAGGGTCGACGGTGCCGGCGGGGTCACCGGCCGGGCAGGTGGAACGGTCCTACCTGGTGCCGTAGACCAGCGGCCGGTTGGCACCACCGTTGCCGCCGCCGGACTCGGTGCGGGCGGCCTGCTCGGCCTTCGCCGCCTCGGCCGCCGACGTGCCGGTCAGGCTGGTGGCCAACGCCACCGTGCCGAAGGCACCCAGAGCGATCGCGGCCACCGCGACCAGAACCAACGAGAGAGCACTGCGCATGGTGCTGTATTCCTCCTCGTGAGCTGCGTGCGCGGCACGTTACCACCAAGTAGCCAACGCCGGGAGGGCCGCGCGGACGATCAACCACCGGCCCGGCAGGCAGGGGAAACAGGCGGCGACCGGCCGGTCACCGGCCGGCGGGATTCTCGTACAGGGTCAGGTCGGGCCCGGCGTACACCTCGCGCAACCCGGCCAGCGTCGCCGGGTCCACCCGGCCACCGACGGTCCGCTGCACCACCACCCACCGCACCCCGGTCGCGGCGACCGGGCCACCGGCGGCGAGCACCCGGCCCACCTCGGCGGCCCGCGGGTTCTCCCCCCGCACCGCCGTCGACCCCACCCACAGCGTGTCGTCCACCAGCACGTCGGCGTCGACGTAGCGGGGCAGCGGGTCCAGCACCGTCCGACCGTCGTTCCACGGGTAAGCCCGGTAGGCCCCGAACGGCAGCGACAGCACCTCCCCCGACCGGCCGTCCAGCCGCCGGGCCACCGCGTCCCAGTCCGCCGGGTACGCCACCGGACGCAGCCGGCCCGCCGCACCGAACGCCAGGTCGGGCAGCACCACCACGGGCAGCAGCAGCACGGCGACGAGCACCGCACCGGCACCGCCCGGCGCACCCCGGGCGGCGACCCGATCGGCCAGCCGCTCCGCCCCCAGCGCGGCGGCCAGCGCCAGCAGCAGCGCGTACGGGACCAGGAGCTTCTGCCCGTCGCGCAGCACCCCGGCCCCGGGCACCGTCGCCACCAGCCACCCCAGCCCGGCCGACCCGCCCGGCAGCGCCCCGGCCAGGGCGGCCAGGAAACCGGCCACCGCCAACCCGACGAGCCGGTCCGCCGCCCCGGCCGGCCACCGCCGGCGCAACTCCCGCAGGCCGTACCCCGCCAGCACCAGCAGGACCACCGTCGCCAGCGGGGTCAACGGCGACGCGCGGCTCGCCGGGACGGTCTGCCCGTTCCAGATCCCGCCGGTGCCGGCCAGCGCACCGACCACCCCGCTCCAGTTCTCCGCCCGCGCCGCGAACGCGGCCACCCCGGCCGGGTCGGACCGGGCGTCCGCCGCACTGAACCCGGCGACCACCAGCCACGGCAGGTTCAGCAGCAGCAGTGCGCCGACGGCCAGCGCGGTCGTCCGGACGGCACCCCGTCGGGCGACCAGCACGGCGACCGTGACCAGGGCGACCAGGCCACCCGTCGGGGTGACCACGGCGGGCAACGCGGCCAGCACCAACCGGCGCAACCCGCCCGGCCGGTGCACCCGGATCGCGGCGTCGACCAGCCAGGGCAGCGCCCCGTACGCCAGCAGCAACCCCCAGTGCCCGATCAACAGCCGCTCCGCCAGGTACGGCGTCCACGCGTAGCCGACCGCGGCGACCACCCGGACCACCGGCCGCCGGGCGGGCACCAGCCGACCGGCCCCGGTCGCGGCGAGCAGCAGCACCCCGGCCAGCACCAGCCGTTGCAGCAGCCACCCCGGCACCGCCTGGCTGGCCAGCGAGACCAGCGCGTCCAGCGGGACCGCCCGGGGCAGCGAGTCGACCGGCGCGACCAGTTCGGCCCGCCACGGCTGCCGGGGCACGAAGACCATGTCGTAGCCGAGCACGTACCCGGGCGCGGCCAGCGGGGCCAGCACCAGTGCGGTGACGGCCAGCCCGGTGACGACGAGGATCGGCCTCTCCCGCAGGGGTTGACCTCCTCACTAGGCTGACCCGGCGATCGACGCCGGCGTGGCGACACTGTACTTGCGCTGCTGGCGACGGGCGGAGCCGCCGACCCGGGCGATCACGGGCGGGGCAGCGGAGCACCGGCGGAGCCGGCGACACGGAGCGGTGATGGGCACAGCAGCGGAGCACCGGCGACCCGGGGGCCGGCCGACCGACGGCACCGGGGGCCGGGCGGCCGGGATCGGCGTCGCCGGGGTGGCCGTCACCCTGGCCGGGGTCTTCGTCAACGGGCTCGCCTACGTGGTGCCGGTCCTCGGTGCCCGGCACCTCGCACCGGCCGAGCTGAGCGCGCTGGCCACCCTGCTGGCGCTCGGCGCGATCGGCGGCGTGGCCGGCACCGGCCTGCAGATCGCGGTGGCCGTGCACCGGGCCCGGCACGGTCGGGCCGGCACCGCCCGCCCCACCCTGCTGACCGTGGCGGTGACCACCGCGCTGCTGGCCGTGACGTTGCCGGTCGCCGCCGTCGGGCTGCGGTTGACCGGCCCGGCGGTGCTGCTGCTCGGGGTGCTGACCGTGGCCGTGGTGGCCGCCGGCCGGTGGCTCGGTGAACTCCAGGGCGACCAGCGTTTCCTGCGGCTGGCCGGCGGGATGGCGTTGCTCGCCGCCGGCCGCTACGGCGGCATGATCGCCGGGCTGGCGTCCGGTGGCGGGTTGACCGGCGCGCTGCTGGCCGGGGCGGTCACCTCTGTGCTGGTGCTGGCACTGCTGGTCCGGCTCAACCGGGGGGCGGGCCTGGACCCGGTCGCCCCGACCCTGGCCACCCGGACGGTGCTCACCGCCAGCGGGGCCACCCTGGCAATGCTCGTCGTGTCGTACGCCGACCTGCTGCTGGCCCGCCGGTTCCTGCCCCCGGACGCCTCCGGCACGTACGCGGTCGGCACGGTGCTCACCAAGGGCGCGTTGTGGGCCCCCCAGGTGGTGACGGTGATCGCGCTGCCCCGGCTGGCCCGGGGCGACCGGGGCACCCTGCGGGCCGCGCTGCTGCTGGTCGGGGCGGCCGGCGCGGCACTGGTGCTCGCCGCGACCCTGGCCGGTGGCCTGGCCTTCGGGTTGGCCGGCGGCCCGGAGTACACCCGCCACGGCGGTCTGGCACCGCTGTTCGCCGCCACCGGGGCGCTGTACGCGCTGGTCTTCGTGCTGATCAACGCCCGGGTCGCCGCGGCGGCCCGGTGGCCCTCGGCACCACTGTGGATCTCCACGGCGGGTTTCCTGGCCGCGACCGCCACGGTGGTGCCGCACACCGTCACCGGGATCGCCGGTGCCGCCCTGGCCACCGCGGCGGTCACCGCCGCCGTCACCGGCGTACTGACGCTCCACCGCGCCCCGGCAGCACCGTCCACGTCCACCCGGCCGACGACTACCGCCCCCGCCGTCGATCATGACACCCTACGGGTCGGTGACCGGTAGACGGGGGTTCTGGTGGCGGTGGTCGACGTGGGCCGGGGCGGTGCCGGTGTCCGCCGGCCGACCCGCTGGCTGCTCGCCGTCTGGCTGGTCGGGGTGCTCGCCGCCGTACCCGCCGCGACGCCGCACCCGGCCCGGCCCGACGACGGGACGGCCGCCGCCCGGCTCACCGCCGCCTTCGACGACTACGGCGACACCTCCGGCCGGTGGAACGGCGCCGACCGGACGGCCTCGGTACGGCTGCCCGACGGCCGGCTGCTCTGGCTGTTCTCCGACACCTTCCTCGGCCCGGTGCACCCCGACGGCTCCCGCCCCCGCACCGCGCCGTTCGTGCACAACTCGGCGGTCGTCCAGCAGGGCGACCAGCTCACCGCGACCCTGCACGGCGGCACCGCTGACGACCCGCGCGACCTGATCCCCGCGACGGCACCCGGCGAGTTCTCCTGGATCGGCGACGCCACCGTCTCCGGCGACACCCTCCAGGTGCTGGTCCACCGCTACCGGCGTACCGGTGTCAGCCCGCTGGACCACACCCTGCTCGGCACCGCCCTGGCCACGTTCGCGCTGCCCGCGCTCACCCCCACCGGGGTCCGCCCGCTGCCCCTGGCCGCCCGGGTCTCCTGGGGCTCCGAGCTGCTCCGCGACGGCGACCACACCTACGTGTACGGCACCGAGGCGGCCGGCGGGGCGAAGTTCGCCCACCTGGCCCGGGTGGCCGGCGACGACCTGACCGGCCGGTGGGAGTTCTGGACCGGCAACGGCTGGTCCGCCGACGACCGCGCCTCGACCCGGCTGCTCAGCGGCGTCGGCACCGCCTACGGGGTGCAGCGGGTCGACGGCCGGTACGTGCTGGTCACCCAGGAGAACAACCTGGTGTTCAGCGGCGACCTGGTGGCCTACTTGGCCGACGCACCGACCGGCCCGTTCACCGGCCCGGACTACCTGCACCGGGCCGGTGAGACGGCGGCCGGCCACCTGGTCTACGACGTCGACCTGCACCCGGAGCTGGCCCGTCCCGGCCGGCTGCTCTTCTCCTACAACGTCAACGACGTCGACGACGCGGTCACCTACGCTGACGCGGGCCTCTACCGGCCCCGTTTCGTCGAGGTGCCGTGGCCCCGCCGCCGCCCCGACCTGGCCGAGCTGCCCCCGCCACCGGCGGCGGTGACCGCCCGTCCGGGCGGCGCCGGCACCGCCGAGCTGGCCTGGCCGCCGGTACCCATCGACGACGAACTGCGCTACCAGGTGCACCGGCGGGACGTCACCGCCGGTCAGACCCATTTCGTCCGGATCGGCGAACCGGTCGACGAGCCCCGCTTCGCGGCCGACTTCCTGGTCAACGGGCACGACTACGAGTTCCGGGTGAGCGCCGTGGGCCGGCGCGGCGAGGGCCCGCCCTCACCGCCCGGCCGGGTCACCGCCACGGTGCCGCCCCCGCCACCGCCGGGCGGCCTGCGGGCGGTGCCGGGCCGGGCCGGTGACGTCGCGTTGAGCTGGCAACCGGTGCCCTTCGTCCAGCTCTACCGGGTGTACCGGCACGACCTGGACACCGGGGAACACGACGCGGTCGGCACCTTCACCGGCACCACCGCCACCGTCGCGTTCCTGCGGCACGCGCACCGCTACGAGTTCACCGTGGTCGCGGTCGGCGGTGGCGGCGACAGCCCACCCTCGGCCCCGGTCCGGGTCACCGCCCTGGTCACCCCACCCGCGCCACCGTCGGGCCTGGTCGCCGCCGGGCAGCCCGACGGCACCGTCCGGCTGGCCTGGCGCACCCTCGGGCCGGGCGTCTCCTACCGGGTGTACCGGCGGGACCTGACCGCCGGCACCCGGGAGTACGGCCCGCCCGCGCTGGAGACCACCGCCGGGCACCTCGCCCGGCACCTGGAACACGGCCACGAGTACGAGTTCACAGTCAGCGCGGTGAACGGCGGCGGCGAGGGGACCCGGTCCACGCCGGTGCGGGCCCGCGCCCGGTTCACCGCACCCGGCGACGCCCCCCGGCAGCTGCGCGCCAAGGCCGGTGTCGGCAGCGTCGAGCTGACCTGGCTCTCGCCGGTGCCGGACGGCTGGCACCGGGTCCACCGGCGGGACGTCACCGCCGGGGAACGCGACTTCACCGTCGACGAGATCCCCACCCGGGGCACCCGGGCCGTCGTGGCGGGGCTGCGCAACGGCCACGAGTACGAGTTCACGGTGGCCGCGACGAACCAGGCCGGCCCGGGCCCACGCAGCGTGCCGGTACGGGCCACCCCGCGGTTGCCCACCCCCACCGGTCTCGTCGTGACCGCCGTCGACGCCGGTGAGGCCCGACTGACCTGGCAACCTGCCGGGCCGGGGTTGGCCTACCGGGTGCAGTGGCGCGACGTCACCGCCGGGGAGCCGTGGCGGGCCGACCCGTACCCGGTGCGGGAAGCCCGGCACACGGCGGTGCTGCTGACCCGGGGGCACGACTACCGGTTCCGGGTCGCCGTGACCGACGGGCGGGACGACGGGCCACCGACCCCGGCCGTCGGCGTCCGCATCCGCTGAGCACCGGCCGGTGGCGCGATCCGGGTGGCGGGCGACTGTGCCGCCGACCACTGCGGGTCCCGGCGGAACACCGCACCACGGTCGATTCGTCCGCCCCCGTACGGCGGCCACCTGGCGCTCATCCGGACACCGTGCCACGAACGCTCATACACCGTGTGACCGGCCGCGACACGCGGCGGTGAGGATGGCCGGACGCACGCTGTCGGCTGGCCGTGCGGTTGGCTACCGTAGGTGTCCCTGGGGGCCCGCAACCCCCCACGTGGTACGTCCGATCGAGGTGGCTGTGACCCTGTACGGCGACAAACCGGTCTCCGACGACCGCCCCACGGTGCAGGTCACCGCGGTCAGCTGGCCGTCCGAGGACGATCCCCCACCGCCCGGTGGGCCCGCAGGTCCCGGTTCCGGACCGGGGCCGTGGTGGCGGCGCGGCCGGGTGCTGCTCGCCGCCGGGGTGACCGCCGCGGTGCTGGCCGGGGTGGTCGGCGCGGGCGCCTGGGCGTACGCCGGGGACGTCCCACGCGGCACCAGCGTGCTCGGCACCGAGCTGGGTGGCCGCAGCCGGGCCGACGCGGCCCGGGAGCTGCGGGCCGAGTTGCAGAAGCGGGCCGCGACGCTCGACGCGCCGTTGACCGTGGTGGTGGGCGAGAACCGGGCGGAGATCAAACCCGCCGACGTCGGCCTGACGGTGGACGTGGACGCCACCGTCGCCGCCGCCACCGACGCGCAGGCGCACCCGGTGGACCGGCTGTTCGGTTCCCGTTCGGTCGACCCGGTGGTGACCGTCGACGCCACCAAGCTGGACGCGGCGTTGCGGCAGGTCCTCGGCGAGCAGGGTCGGGACATGACCATGCCGGCGATCATCTTCACCGGCACCACGCCGAAGCCGGTCTACCCGAAGCCGAGCCTGACCCTGGACCCGGAGCAGTCCGCCCGGGTGGTCCGCGCGGGCTGGCTGGCCGGCCAGCCGGTGACGGTGCCGGTGGTGGAGAAGAACCCGGTGACCACCCGGGAGGAGGTGGACCGGATGATCGCCGAGCTGGCGAAGCCGGCGGTCGCCGCACCGGTGACGATCACCTCCGCCAAGGGCTCGGTCAGCGTGCCGCCGGCGGCGATCGCCCGGTCGTTGCGCTTCTCGGCCGACGACGAGGGGAAGCTGACGCCGAAGGTCGACGTGAAGCGGCTCCGGTCGGCGCTGGGCAGCAAGCTGACCGCGATCGAGTCGACGCCCAAGGACGCCGGGTTGACCATCTCGGGCGGTAAGCCGAAGGTGGTGTCGGGCCGGGCCGGCCAGCAGCTCGACGCGGCGGCGCTGAGCCGCGACCTGCTGGCGGTGCTGCCGAAGCCGGACGGCCGGACGGTCACCGGGCAGCTCAAGGAGGCCGAGCCGGAGCTGACCGAGGCGAAGCTGGCCGAACTGGGCATCAAGGAGCGGGTCTCCACCTTCTCCACGAAGTTCCCCGGTGGGCTCTCCTCGCCCCGCAGCCAGAACATCATCCAGGCGGCGAAGGACGTGGACGGCACCATCGTCAAGCCCGGGGAGACGTTCTCGCTCAACGGCCACACCGGCGAGCGGGGCTACGACCAGGGCTACAAGGACGCTCCGGTGATCCTCGGCGGCAAGCTGGTTCCCGGGGTGGGTGGCGGCGTCTCCCAGTTCACCACCACGCTCTTCAACGCCAGTTACTACGCCGGCTTGGAGGACGTCGAGCACAAGCCGCACTCGTTCTACTTCAGCCGCTACCCGGCGGTGATCGAGTCGACGATCTTCTGGCCGGACCTGGACTTCAAGTTCCGCAACAACACGCCGTACGGGGTCCTGATCGACACCGCGTACACCTCGGACACGATCACCGTGTCGATGTGGAGCACCAAGATCTACGACAGCGTGAAGACGGAGTACGGCCCGCGCCGCAACATCACCTCGCCGAGGACGGTCTACCTGGAGCCCGGCCCGAGTTGCATCGCCGCCGCCGGCAGCACCGGCTTCACCCAGGACGCCTTCCGCGTGATCAAGAAGGATGGCAAGGTCGTCAAGCGGGAGAAGTTCAGCTGGACCTACGACCCCGAACCCAACTTCGTCTGCGGTCCCAAACCCTGACCCGCGCCCCGACCCGCGCCGGGCCGGTACCACCCCGGACACGACCGAGCCCCGCCGGCTGATCAGCCGGCGGGGCTCGGTGTCCCCGGGTACGCGGTGTGTCCCCGGGTACGCGGTGCCTGCCGGACATCCGGGCCGGCCCGGCATCCGGTGCCTCCCGGCGGAGGGAGTCGCTGCGGTGGTGGGTGGCGGTGCCACCCGGCCGTGACCCGCCGACGTGGCAGGTCAGGGGCGGGCTTCGGCGAGGCCCTGCCGGACGCCCTCGGCGTCCCGGTCGGTGCCGTACACGGGGGTGTCGGGCTGCTGTCGCCAGCTCTCGTCGAGGGTGCCCGCGTCGACCGGGTCGAAGCCGAGCGCGTCGACGAGCTGCATCACGAGCTGCTTGGCGTCGTTGTCGTCCCCGGCCACCGGCAGCGCGATCCGGTCACCGGCGTCGGCCGGCTTGCCGTGGTCCATCAGATGCGCCGCCTGGATGTTGTTGAACGTCTTCACCACCCGGGCGCCCTTGAGATGGTCGGCCGTCCACCGGCTGGAGCTGAGGCTGCGGTCGAGCAGTTCGGCGATGTCGCCGTCACGCTGCGGGTAGTAGTTGTTGGCGTCGACCACGATCTTGCCGTCGAACGGCTGCACCGGCAGCGTGGGCACCGCGAACAGCGGGATCGCCACCACGACCAGCTCGGCGTCCTGGACGGCCTGCTCCACGGTGCCGGCCGTCGCGCCGCTCTCCCGGGCCAGTTCGGTGAGACTCTCCGGGCCACGCGAGTTGGCGACCGTCACGTCGTGCCCCAGGGCGCTCAGCCGCCGGGTGAGGGTGCCACCGATGTGCCCCGAACCAATGATTCCGATCTTCATGACCACTCCTGCCTCCGCCGGTCCCGACGGTCAGTTCCGGTCCTACGGTCAGCAGGTACCCCGACAGGTTCGCTCCGATTGCGGTCGGGGCGTGCACCACGTCACGTCGTCGCGGACCCGGGCGCGGGCCCGGGAGCCAGGTCCCGAATCGACGGTACGAGGTCACGGGCGTCATCCGGGCCGATTCACCGAACGTCGGCAGCCCCTGCCGGTACCCGCCCCGCCCCTGGCGTCGGTCCTACGCCTGGCGGACACCGCAGCTCAGGGCCTGGACGCAGCCCCAGGGGACTGTTCCCCCGGGCAGGTCGCGGGTGAATGGGTGCGGACAGCAGTCGAGGCCGGCCCCGTGACGGGGCCGGCCTCGACCGAAAGATTGTCCGGCGGTGTCCTACTCTCCCACACCCTCCCGAGTGCAGTACCATCGGCGCTGGAGGGCTTAGCTTCCGGGTTCGGAATGTAACCGGGCGTTTCCCCTCCGCCATGACCGCCGTAACAC